>NZ_CP071056.1:0-2849 GCF_018417615.1 Burkholderia sp. LAS2 | reverse complement strand
GCGTTGAAGCCGTTCGAATGCGATGGCCTCGCCGCGTACCGCACGGTGCCGCTCGCGGTCGTGCTGCCCGATACGGTCGACCAGGTGCGCGCGGTGCTGCGCGTCGCGGCCGCGCACCGCGTGCCGGTCGTCGCGCGCGGCGCCGGCCCGGGGCTGTCGGGCGGCGCGATGCCGCTCGAAAAAGGCATCCTGCTGGTGATGGCGAAGTTCAACCGGATGCTCGACATCGACCCCGATGCCGGCATTGCGCGCGTGCAGCCCGGCGTGCGCAACCTCGCGATTTCGCAGGCTGCCGCGCCGCACGGCCTTTACTACGCGCCCGACCCGTCGTCGCAGATCGCGTGCTCGATCGGCGGCAACGTCGCCGAGAATGCGGGCGGCGTGCATTGCCTGAAATACGGGCTCACGGTACACAACATCCTGAAGGTCGAGATCCTGACGATCGACGGCGACACGCTCACGCTCGGCGCCGACGCGCTCGACGCACCTGGCTTCGACCTGCTCGCGCTGTTCACCGGCTCCGAGGGGATGCTCGGGATCGTCACCGAAGTGACCGTGAAGCTGCTGCCGTTGCCGCCGAGCGTGAAGGTGCTGATGGCGAGCTTCGACGACGTCGCCGAGGCCGGCGCCGCGGTCGCGCGGATCATCGGCGCGGGCGTGATCCCAGGCGGCCTCGAGATGATGGACAACCTCGCGATCCGCGCGGCCGAGGATTTCATCCACGCCGGCTATCCGGTCGACGCGCAGGCGATCCTGCTGTGCGAGCTCGACGGCGCGGCCAGCGATGTCGAAGAAGATGCCGAACGCGTCGCCGCGCTGCTGCGCGACGCGGGCGCAAGCGAGATTCGCGTCGCGCGCGACGAAACCGAACGCCAGCGCTTCTGGGCCGGCCGCAAGAACGCGTTCCCGGCGGTCGGCCGGATGTCGCCCGACTACTACTGCATGGACGGCACGATCCCGCGCCGCGAGCTGCCGCGCGTGCTCGAAGGGATCGCCGCGCTGTCCGCCGAATACGGGCTGCCGGTCGCGAACGTGTTCCACGCGGGCGACGGCAACCTGCATCCGCTGATCCTGTTCGATGCGAACCGGCAGGGCGAGCTCGACCGCGCGGAAGCGCTCGGCGGCAAGATCCTCGCGCTGTGCGTCGCCGTGGGCGGCAGCATTACCGGCGAACACGGCGTCGGGCGCGAAAAGATCAACCAGATGTGCGTGCAGTTCAACGCCGATGAAATCACGTTCTTCCACGCGGTGAAGGCCGCGTTCGATCCGCAGCGCCTGCTCAATCCCGGCAAGAACATCCCGACGCTGCACCGCTGCGCCGAATTCGGCGCGATGCACGTCCATCACGGCAAGCTGCCGTTTCCCGAACTGGAGCGCTTCTGATGCGACGCGACATCGAATCCATCGAGTCCATCGACGACAGCGCGGCGCTCGTCGCGCAGGTCGACGCGGCGATCCACGCTCGCCAGCCGCTGCACATCCGCGGCGCCGGCACGAAGGCGTTCGTCTGCCGGCCGGTCGAAGGCCGCACGCTCGACGTGCGCACGCATCGCGGCGTCGTGTCGTACGACCCGACCGAACTCGTCATCACCGCGCGCGCGGGCACGCCGCTCGCCGATCTCGATGCGATGCTCGACGCGGCCGGCCAGATGCTGCCATGCGAGCCGCCGTCGTTCGGCGGCGCGGCGACGGTCGGCGGCATGTTCGCGGCGGCGCTGTCGGGCCCGCGCCGCCCGTGGGCCGGCGCGGTGCGCGACTTCGTGCTCGGCTGCCGCGTGATCACCGGCCACGCGAAGCATCTGCGCTTCGGCGGCGAGGTGATGAAGAACGTCGCGGGCTACGACGTGTCGCGGCTGCTCGCCGGCAGTTTCGGCTGCCTCGGCGTCGTGACCGAAGTGTCGCTGAAGGTGCTGCCGAAGCCGCGCGCGACCGGCGATCTCGCGTTGACGCTCACGGCGAGCGAAGCCGTGCAACGCGTCGCCGCGTGGCGTCGCGCGGGGCTGCCGCTCGCGGGCGCGTGCCACGCGGACGGCGTGCTGCGCGTGCGGCTCGAAGGCGGCGACGGCTCGGTGAAGGCCGCGCGCGACACGATCGGCGGCGACCGGATGGACGACCGCGACGACGCGTTCTGGGCACATCTGCGCGACCTGTCGCTGCCGTTCTTCGACGATCCGCGGCCGCTGTGGCGCGTATCGGTGCCGGCCGCCGCGCCGCTCGACGCGCTCGCGGGCGCGCAGCTCGTCGACTGGGGCGGCGCGCAGCGCTGGCTGAAGACCGACGCCGCGCCGGCCGACGTGCAGCGCTTCGCCGCGCAGTGCGGCGGCCACGCGACCTGCTACACGCCGGGCACGACAGCGGAGCCGTTCCAGCCGCTGCCGCCCGCGCTGCTGCGCGTGCACCGGCAACTCAAGGCGCAGCTCGACCCGCACACGATTTTCAATCCCGGCCGGCTCTACGCCGACTTCTGACGCGAACCCGACTTCGACCCGCCGATGCAAACCAACCTCAGCGAAGCAAGCAAGGCCCTCGCCCGGGCCGACGAAGCGGAAGCGATCCTGCGCGCCTGCGTGCACTGCGGCTTCTGCAATGCGACCTGCCCGACCTACCAGGTGCTCGGCAACGAGCTCGACGGGCCGCGCGGCCGCATCTACCTGATCAAGCAGCTGCTCGAAGGCGAGCCGTGCGGCGAACGCACGCAACAACATCTCGACCGTTGCCTGACGTGCCGCAACTGCGAAACGACCTGCCCGTCCGGCGTGCGCTATCACACGCTGCTCGACATCGGCCGCGCGGAAGCCGAGAAGCGCGCGCGGCGGCCCACGCGCGAGCGCCTGCTGCGTGCGGGGTTG
>NZ_CP071055.1:0-47441 GCF_018417615.1 Burkholderia sp. LAS2 | reverse complement strand
CTTCGGCCCGTCGGTCGGCAGTTTCAGGTGCAGCCAGCGGTTCAGCTCGCGCAGCGGCATGCTGGCCGACACGATGCATTCGCCGTTCTCGTCCCAGCCGCCCGCGCGTTCGCTGCGCGGCATCGACGTCGTGAATTCGCCGATCAGTTCCTCGATGATGTCCTCGGGCGTGACGAGCCCTTCGAGTTCGCCGTACTCGTTGACGACGAGCGCGGTGCGCTGCCGGGTTTCCTGGAAGAACTGGAGCTGCTGGACCACCGGCGTGCCGGACGGCACGTAGTACGGTTCGGCGAGCAGCGCGCGGAGCGTCTCGCGGTCGAAATCCTGGTTGTGCAGCCCGGTGAGCGTCTTGCGCACGTGCAGCACGCCGAGCACCTTGTCGATGTCGCCTTCGTAGACGACCAGCCGGTTGTGATAGCAGGTTTCGAGCTGATGCAGGATGTCGTCGAGCGGCGCGTAGAAGTTGAGCGACTCGATCTGGCGGCGCGGGACCATCACGTCGTCGACCGTGATGTTCTCGAGGTCGAACAGGTTGAGCAGGATGCTGCGGTGCTTGGTCGGCATGAAACTGCTCGATTCGAGCACGATGGCGCGCAGCTCGTCGGCCGACATCCGCTGGTCGCGGCCCGTCTTCGTGTTGATGCGCAGTACCCACAGCACGCCGTTCGCGAGCGCGTTGACGAACCACACGACCGGCTTGAACACGCGCATCAGCGGGGCGATCACGAGGCTCGCGGGCAGCGCGATGCGTTCGGGGAACGTCGCGCCGACGATCTTCGGCGCGATTTCCGCGAACACGATGATCAGGAACGCGACGACGCCGGTGGCGATCGACAGCGCGAGGTTGTTGCGGCCGAACGTATGGAGCGCGAGCGACGTCGTGAGGACCGGGATGATCGTGTTGAACAGGTTGTTGCCGATCAGGATCACGCTGAGCAGCAAGTCAGTGCGCGTGAGAAGCCCCTGCGTGGTTTTCGCGCCGAGTGCGCCTTGACCTGCGAGATGCTTCAGCCGATGGCGGTTGAGCGCCATCATCGCGGTCTCGGAAATGGAAAAGAAGCTGGAACAGAGAAGAAGCAGGAAGACGGCGCCGATTTGCGCCCATAAGGGAATTTGGTCCACGCGTTGGAAAGGGCAGTGAAGGACAGGGATGGGGGAAATATAGCAGAGGCCGGCGACCGCGATGTGTCGCGCGCGACACGAGGGCCCGCGGCGGCCGGACGAAAAAAAACCGTGCACGCGGTGCACGGTTTTTTTAAATCTGGTCGGGGTGAGAGGATTCGAACCTCCGGCCTCTACGTCCCGAACGTAGCGCTCTACCAGGCTAAGCTACACCCCGATTTTTGCTCTTCTGACTTCGCCGTCTTCGTTAAGAATCGCTGCGTCGTCACAAGCAAGAACGTAACTATAACGATGTTTTTTCTAAAAGGGAATACTTTGATGAAGAAAATTTTCGAGACAACGCATCGCTTCGCGTTCGCGGCGTGTTTACGATTGCCGCGACGTCGAGTATGAGCACAACCCGAGCAGGCTTTCCTTGTAGATCGAATCGGGGAACGCGGCAATCGCCGCGGCGGCCGCCTGCGCTTCCTGGCGTGCGCATTCAAGCGTGTGATCGAGCGCGCCCGAGCGCGTGATCGCTTCGAAAATCGTGTCGAAGCGATCGGTGCCGCCGTGTTCGATCGCCTCGCGTGCGAGCGCCGACTGTTCGGGCGTGCCGCGCTCGATCAGATAGATGAGCGGCAGCGTCGGCTTGCCTTCGCGCAGGTCGTCGCCGGCATTCTTGCCCATTGCCTCGGCGGTGCCCGCATAGTCGAGCCAGTCGTCCATGATCTGGAACGCGGTGCCGATCCGGCGGCCGTATTCGGCGGCGGCGGCCTCGGTCGGCGCATCGGCGCCCGCGAGCACCGCGCCCAGGCGCGCCGACGCCTCGAACAGCTTCGCCGTCTTGTAGCGGATCACCTGCATGTAGCGCGTTTCGTCGACGTCCGCGTCGTGCATGTTGAGGAGCTGCAGCACCTCGCCTTCCGAAATGATCGTCGTCGCTTCGGACAGGATCTCCATCACGCGCATCTTGCCGACGCCGACCATCATCTCGAACGAGCGCGAGTAGAGGTAGTCGCCTACCAGCACGCTCGCCGCGTTGCCGAACAGCGCATTGGCCGTCTGGCGGCCGCGGCGCAGCTCGGATTCGTCGACGACGTCGTCATGCAGCAGCGTGGCCGTGTGGATGAACTCGACGACGGCGGCCAGCACGTGCCGCTGGTGCGACGTTTCGCCGAGCGCGCCGGCGACGAGCAGCAGCAACGCCGGACGCAGCCGCTTGCCGCCCGCGCCGATGATGTATTCGGCGATCTGGTTGATCAGCAGCACGTCGGACGCGAGGCTTTGCCGGATAACGCGATTCACCTGCTCCATGTCGCTGGTGATCGGGGCGAGCAGGTGGGCGGCGCTGAGGGTGGGGGAGGCGGTGGACGACGACATGATGATGGAATTGGGTGATGCGGCGGATTATAAGTCGAATCCGCGATATGCCGGTCTGTCAGACGTACCAGCGGCGCGATTTTGGCCGTCCGGCCGAAGCCCGCGCGCGGCAATCGTCGATCGGCTTTGACTTGGATGCTAAGCCCATGTATAATCACGTGTTTTCCGCGCGTGGTGTGCGGAAAAATTGGATCCAGAGTGAGGTTCTCAATGTACGCGGTCATAAAAACCGGCGGCAAGCAGTACAAGGTTGCCGTTGGCGAAAAACTCAAAGTAGAACAGATACCGGCTGACATTGACGCTGAAATCACGCTCGACCAGGTTCTCGCAGTGGGCGAAGGCGAATCGATTCAGTTCGGTACGCCGCTGGTCAGTGGGGCTTCCGTCAAGGCCACCGTTGTGTCGCACGGTCGTCATGCCAAGGTCACCATCTTCAAGATGCGTCGCCGGAAGCACTACCAAAAGCACGGCGGCCACCGCCAGAACTACACTGAGCTGCGCATCGACGCGATCAACGCGTAAGCGCCTCGGTAAAGGAGCAATCAGATGGCACACAAAAAGGCAGGCGGCTCTTCCCGGAACGGCCGCGACTCCGAGTCGAAACGTCTCGGCGTGAAAGTGTACGGCGGCCAGGCAATCAACGCTGGCGGCATCATCGTGCGTCAGCGCGGCACGCGCATGCACGCTGGCGAGAACGTCGGCATGGGCAAGGATCACACCCTGTTCGCGCTGGTCGACGGTCACGTCAAGTTCGCGACGAAGGGCGCGGACAAGAAGCATCTGGTCATCGTCGTCCCGGCGGCTGCCTAAGTCAGGCACCCACGGGCTTCGTAGCCGAAAGGCCCCGCAGTCTTCGCGGGGCCTTTTTTATTGGGTCGCCGCCCGCCAGTGCGGACCGGCGACCCTCGCGCAACCGGCGGTCGATCGGCCGAACGGCAGATTGTTCAAGCGTGCCGGCGCGCGGCACAATAGCGGAAATACTGGGCGGAGTGACGAATGAAGTTCATTGACGAAGCACGAATCGAAGTCATCGCCGGCGACGGAGGCGATGGCAGCGCGTCGATGCGCCGCGAGAAATTCGTCCCGTTCGGCGGGCCGGACGGCGGCGACGGCGGCCGGGGCGGCAGCGTTTACGCGATCGCCGACCGCAACATCAACACGCTGATCGACTACCGTTACGCGAAGAAGCACCTCGCGCGCAACGGCGAAAACGGTCGCGGCTCGGATTGCTACGGCAAGGGCGGCGACGACGTCACGCTGCGCATGCCGGTCGGCACGATCATCAGCGACATGGAAACGGGCGAGCTGATCGCCGACCTGACCGAGCACGACCAGCAGGTGATGCTCGCGCAGGGCGGCGCCGGCGGTCTCGGCAACCTGCATTTCAAGTCGAGCACGAACCGCGCGCCGCGCCAGAAGACGGACGGCAAGCCGGGCGAGCGGCGCATGCTGAAGCTCGAGCTGAAGGTGCTCGCCGACGTCGGCCTGCTCGGCATGCCGAACGCGGGGAAGTCGACCTTCATCTCGTCGGTGTCGAATGCGAAGCCGAAGATCGCCGACTACCCGTTCACGACGCTTGCGCCGAATCTCGGCGTGGTGCGGGTCGGCCCGAGCAAGAGCTTCGTGATCGCCGATATCCCGGGGCTGATCGAAGGGGCGGCCGAAGGCGCGGGCCTCGGGCATCAATTCCTGCGTCACCTGCAGCGTACCGGCGTGCTGCTGCATCTGGTCGATCTCGCGCCGTTCGACGAAAGCGTCGATCCGGTCGCGGAAGCGACGGCGATCGTCGGCGAACTGCGCAAGTATGACGAGGCGCTCTACGAGAAGCCGCGCTGGCTCGTGCTCAACAAGCTGGACATGGTGCCGGAAGACGAGCGCGAGGCGCGCGTCGCGGATTTCCTCGACCGTTTCGGCTGGGACGGCCCGGTGTTCGAGATCTCGGCGCTGACGGGCCAGGGCTGCGAAGCACTGTGCTACGCGATCTACGACTACCTCTCCGAACATTCGGACGCGCATCGCGCGGCGGAGGCGGAGGATCTCGCGGCGGACGTGCGTTTCCGCGATGCGCCGCCGGCGAAGGGCGGCGCGGCCCCGGGCGACGACGCCTGAACGGTCAGGCGGTCAGATCACGCGCCGGGCGTGCCGCCCGGCGTCGGCGTTCCATCGCGCCCGGCGGGCCGGCATCAGATACAGGAGACAGTGCAGGATGCGTTCGATCATCGCGGATTCGAAGCGATTGGTGGTGAAAGTGGGTTCCAGCCTCGTGACCAACGACGGCAAGGGGCTCGATCATGCTGCAATCGGCCGCTGGGCAGCCCAGATCGCCGCGTTGCGTGCGCAGGGCAAGGAAGTCGTGCTCGTCAGTTCGGGCGCGATTGCCGAAGGCATGCAGCGGCTCGGCTGGAGCAAGCGGCCGCGGGAAATCGACGAGCTGCAGGCCGCTGCCGCGGTCGGCCAGATGGGGCTCGCGCAAGTCTACGAGAGCCGCTTCACCGAGCACGGCATCCGCACTGCGCAGATCCTGCTCACGCACGCCGATCTGGCGGACCGCGAGCGCTACCTGAATGCGCGCTCGACGCTGCTCACGCTGCTGCGGCTCGGCGTCGTGCCGATCATCAACGAAAACGACACGGTCGTGACCGACGAAATCAAGTTCGGCGACAACGACACGCTCGGCGCGCTCGTCGCGAACCTGATCGAAGGCGATGCGCTGATCATCCTCACCGACCAGTCGGGGCTGTTCACGGCCGATCCGCGCAAGGACCCGAATGCGACGCTCGTCGGCGAGGCCAATGCGGGCGCACCGGAGCTCGAGGCGATGGCGGGCGGGGCCGGTTCGAGCCTCGGTCGCGGCGGGATGCTGACGAAGATCCTCGCGGCGAAGCGTGCGGCCCACAGCGGCGCGAATACCGTGATCGCGAGCGGCCGGGAGTCCGACGTGCTCGTGCGCCTGGCGGCCGGCGAGGCGATCGGCACGCAACTGATCGCCCGTACCGCGCGGATGGCGGCACGCAAGCAATGGATGGCCGACCATCTGCAGGTGCGCGGCCATGTCGTGATCGACGCGGGCGCGGTCGAGAAGCTGACGGCCGGCGGCAAGAGCCTGCTGCCGATCGGCGTGATCGACGTGCAGGGCGCGTTCGCGCGCGGCGAGGTGATCGCGTGCGTCGGCCCGGACGGGCGCGAGGTGGCGCGCGGGCTCACGAACTACAGCAGCGCGGAAACGAAGCTGATTCACCGCAAGCCGAGCGGCGAGATCGAGACCGTGCTCGGCTACATGCTGGAGCCCGAACTGATTCATCGCGACAACCTCGTGCTGGTGTGAGCGCCGGCCAAATGCCGCCGTTCAAATGAAAAAGCCCGCGCGATGCGGGCTTTTTTGTCCGGCGGGAGGGCGATGCGGACGACCCGCATCGCGTGCCGTCAGCGCAACTGCGTCATCGCGGTGCGGTGGAACCGGATGTTTTCGAGGATCTGCCGGGTCGAGCCCTGCGGCATCTTGTTCGCGCAGAAGTAGTCCTGGTAGAGCGCGGAGTGGTAGGCGTTCAGCTCGCCGTTCTCGATGCGCCGCCAGTCGTTCTCGACGGTGCGATCCCAGCCGTTGTGGTCCGAGTTCAGGCCGGCGTACTGGCGCCATTCGTAGGTGTCGCAGCGGATGCCTTCGTAGTTCACGTTGCGCGCACCGGCCGGGCTCGTGACGACGACTGCGTAGCGCACGACGCCGTCGCTGCCGACCTCGAGGGACTTCGCATCGACGAAGAACTTCAGCGGTGTGTTCTGCGACACGTTGAACGGCAGCAGATCGCCCGTTTGCGGCAGCGGCGGCAGCGTGTCGACGGCGTTTTCCTTCCAGGTTCCCTGACGGTCGAGCAGGTACACGAACTCGCTGTCATCCTTGTTGGACGGCGCTTTCGAGTTCGCGCAGCCGGCCAGGGCGGCCATCGCGGCGATCGATGCGAGCGCGAGAGCAATCGCTTTCAATATGCATTCCTCGTAAAAAAAGGGCGCGACACCAAGGTCGCGCCCGGTCATGCAGTCCGACTCGTCACTTGCCGACGATCACGTGGGGCGGCATCTCGTCGAGCGTGCTCGCTTCCACTTCGATCTCCGAACAAACCACCGATGCGTCGACAATCGTCAGCGTTTGAGCCTGTGCGCCAATGACGCGCGGATAGCGCGACACACGCGGCCCGCGCGGCTTCTCGGCTCGCTGCGCCGGGCGGCGCAGGAAGCGCGACAGTTCCGTCAGCGCCAACTGATAGACATCCCGCTTGAACTCGATCACCGCATCGAGCGGTACCCAATACTCGTTCCAGCGCCACGCATCGAACTCCGGGTGGTCGGTCGCGCGCAAGCAAATGTCGCAATCGCGTCCAACCATCCGCAGCAGGAACCAGATCTGCTTCTGGCCGCGGTAATGACCGCGTACTTCGCGTTTGATGAACTTGTCAGGCACCTCGTAACGCAACCAGTCGCGGGTGCGGCCGATTATCTTGACGTGTTCCGGATGCAGGCCCGTTTCCTCGTGCAGTTCCCGGTACATCGCCTGCATGGGGGTCTCGCCGTACTTGATCCCACCTTGAGGAAACTGCCAGGAATGCTCGCGGAGCCGCTTGCCCCAAAACACCTCGTTGCGCGCGTTCAAGAGGATGATGCCGACGTTCGGGCGAAAGCCTTCACGATCCAGCATACAACCACCTTCGAATCCTTTAAAATTGCTTTGATTATAAACAGATAACGGGCGCTGCGCACCGTGACGGAGCGAATCCGCGCGGGGCACACCGGCTGAATTGTCCCTGATTAGTCTGCTACGTCATCTGCGCCATCGTCGTTCGCGGCGCGCCGCTTTTTCACCTTGAAACTTTTTCGGGCGCCCCGCCTGGGGGCGCCGTTTTTGGAACCGTCCGCATGAAAGCTTCCCGTTTCTTTATCGGCACCCTGAAAGAGGCACCCGCCGACGCAGAGATCGTCAGCCACAAGCTGATGGTCCGCGCCGGCATGATCCGTCGCGTCGCCGGCGGCATCTACAACTACCTGCCGGTCGGCCTGCGTTCGATTCGCAAGGTCGAGGCGATCGTGCGCGAGGAAATGAACCGGGCGGGCGCCATCGAGCTGCTGATGCCGGCCGTGCAGCCGGCCGAGCTGTGGCAGGAGTCGGGCCGCTGGGAGCAGTACGGCCCCGAGCTGCTGCGCTTCAAGGACCGCAAGGACAACGATTTCGTGATCGGGCCGACGCACGAGGAAGTCGTCACCGACATCGCGCGCAACCAGATCAAGAGCTACCGGCAGATGCCGGTGAACTTCTACCAGATCCAGACGAAGTTCCGCGACGAGATCCGCCCGCGCTTCGGCGTGATGCGCGGCCGCGAATTCATCATGAAGGACGCGTATTCGTTCGACAAGGATGCGGCCGGCCTGAACGAGTCGTACCGCAAGATGTACGACGCGTACGTGCGCATCTTCACGCGCCTGGGCCTCGAGTTCCGCGCGGTCGCGGCCGACAGCGGCTCGATCGGCGGCAACTTCTCGCACGAGTTCCACGTGATCGCCGATACCGGCGAGGACGCGATCGCGTACTGCCCGACGTCCGAATTCGCGGCGAACGTCGAGGCGGCCGAAGCGCTGCCGCTGACGCCTGAGCGCGCGGCGCCGGCCGAAGCGATGGAAAAGGTCGCGACGCCCGGCAAGGCGAAGTGCGAGGCCGTCGCCGAACTGCTGGCGATCCCGCTCGAGCGCACGATCAAGTCGATCGTGCTCGCGACCGACAACGAAGGCGCCGAGCCGACCATCTGGCTCGTGATGCTGCGCGGCGATCACGACCTGAACGAGATCAAGGTGTCGAAGCTGCCGGGCCTGAAGAACCACCGCTTCGCGACCGAGCAGGAAATCGTCGAGTGGTTCGGCACGCCGCCGGGCTATCTCGGCCCGGTCGGCACGAAGAAGCCGGTGAAGGTGATCGCCGACCGTACGGTCGCGAACATGAGCGATTTCGTCGTCGGTGCGAACGAGGTCGACTATCACATCGCGGGCGTGAACTGGGGCCGCGACCTGCCGGAGCCGGACGTCGCCGACGTGCGCAACGTGAAGAAGGGCGATCCGTCGCCGGACGGCAAGGGCGCGATCGACATCTGCCGCGGCATCGAAGTCGGCCACGTGTTCCAGCTCGGCACCAAGTACTCGGAAGCGATGGGCGCGACGTTCCTCGACGAGTCGGGCAAGCCGCAGCCGATGCTGATGGGCTGCTACGGCGTGGGCATCACGCGCATTCTCGGCGCGGCGATCGAACAGAACTTCGACGACCGCGGGATCATCTGGCCCGAGTCGATCGCGCCGTTCGAGGTCGTGCTGTGCCCGATGGGCTATGACCGCAGCGACATGGTGCGCGAGACGGCCGACAAGCTGTACGCGGAACTCGTCGCGGCCGGCATCGACGTGATCCTCGACGATCGCGGCGAGCGCCCGGGCGTGATGTTTGCCGACTGGGAGCTGATCGGCGTGCCGCATCGTCTCGTGATCGGCGAGCGCGGCCTGAAGGAAGGCAAGATCGAGTACCAGGGCCGCCGCGACGCCGAAGCGACGCTGCTGCCGGCCGACACGGCCGCGGCGACGGTCGCCGAAAAGATCCGCGCCGCGCTCGCGCACTAAGCGCGGCGACCGGGGGACACGATGGAATACACGTTCCTGTCGGCCACCGTGCTCCTCGTGCTGATCACGGATCCGCTCGGCAACATCCCGCTGTTCATCACGGCGATGCGGGATGTGCCGCGCGAGCGGCGCGTGAAGCTGATCCTGCGCGAAGTGGGGATCGCGTTCGTGATCCTGCTGTTCTTCATGCTGGTCGGCGACCGCTTCCTGCGGATGATGAGCCTCACCGACCTGTCGCTGCGGCTCGGCGGCGGGATCGTGCTGTTCCTGATCGCGCTGCGGATGATCTTCCCGCATCCGGACGGCGCGCTCGGCAGCGATCCGCGCGCGGGCGGCGAGCCGTTCATCGTGCCGCTCGCGATTCCGGCGCTGGCCGGGCCGTCCGCGCTCGCGACGGTGATGCTGCTGACGTCGCAGGCGCCCGGCAAAATGCTCGAGTGGGTCGGCGCGCTGACGGTCACGATGATCGTCTGCGCGATCACGCTGGTGCTGGCCGAACGGATTCAGGCGTGGCTCGGCGAGCGGACCGTCGCCGCGTTCGAGCGGCTGATGGGCCTCGTGCTTGTCGCGATCTCGGTCGAGATGCTGCTCGCGGGCATTCGCGCGTTCGTGCACCAGTTGCAGCCGTAGCGCGGGCGGCGCGGCGGGCCGACGAAAAAAAAGCGGCGCTCCGGGCAACCGGAGCGCCGCTTTCTATTTATATAGCGGACAGCGCGGCGATCAGACGTTCGCGGTCAGCGCGCGGATCGTCGGCAGGTTGCGCCAGTAGCCCTTCGCGTCCATCCCGCAGCCGAACACGTAGCGGTCCGGCACCGAGAAGCCGCAGAAGTCGGGGTGCAGCGGTTTCGCCTTCGCGAGCGTCTTCTCGCACAGCACGGCCGACATGAAGCGCTTCGCGCCCATGTCGAGGATGCGGTCGCGGATCGCGGCCATCGTCTCGCCTTCGTCGAGGATGTCGTCGAGTACGAGCACGATGCGGTCCTTCACCGATTCGCGCGGCGCGACGCGCCAGTGCATCTCCGGGCTGCCCTGCGTCGTGTTGCGGTAGCGGGTCAGGTGGATGTAGTCGAATTCGAGCGGGAAATCGAGATGCGGCAGCAGCATCCCGGTAAACACCGCAGCGCCGCCCATCACCGAGAGAACGAGCGGGAACGCGTCGCCGATCTCGGCGCGGATCGCGTCGGCCATCTTCGAGATCGACGCATTGACGGCGTCGGCCGAGACGATCTCTTCGGAGTGGTCGAAAATGTGGAGGGCTTCTTCGCGGTTCATGTGTTCTGGCGGGCAGTCGGTATACAAATAAGGATGAAGCAGAACGGCAGGCGCGCGCTACGGCAAAAACCCGCGCGCCGGCCGACGGACGTAATCAGCGCATGCCGGGCATCATGCCTTTCAGGCCGCGCATCATCTTCTGCATGTTGCCGCCCTTCAGCTTCTTCATCATCGTACGCATCTGGTCGTACTGGTTCAGCATCCGGTTGACTTCCTGCACCGGCACGCCCGCGCCGGCCGCAATGCGGCGCTTGCGCGTCGCCTTGATGATTTCGGGTTTCGCGCGCTCGGCGGGCGTCATCGAGCTGATGATGCCTTCCATCCGGCGGATCGACTTCTCGGCCTGGCCCATGTCGGCGCCGGCAGCCGCCTGCTGGAATTGCGCGGGGAGTTTGTCCATCAGCGACGACAAACCGCCCATGTTCTTCATCTGCGAGATCTGCGCGCGGAAATCGTTCAAGTCGAAATCGCCGCCTTTCTTGACCTTGTCGGCGAGCTTCTGCGCGGCCTGGACATCGACGCCGCGCTGCGCTTCCTCGACGAGCGCGAGGATGTCGCCCATGCCGAGGATCCGGTTCGCCATCCGGTCGGGGTGGAACACCTCGAGGCCGTCGAGCTTCTCGGCGACGCCGACGAACTTGATCGGCTTGCCCGTGACGTGACGCACCGACAGCGCGGCGCCGCCGCGCGAATCGCCGTCGAGCTTGGTCAGCACGACGCCGGTGAGCGGCAGCGTGTCGTTGAACGCCTTCGCGGTGTTGACGGCATCCTGGCCGAGCATCGCGTCGACGACGAACAGCGTTTCGGCCGGCTTCAGCGCGCCGTGCAGCGCGGCGATTTCCTGCATCATCGCTTCGTCGATGCCGAGGCGGCCGGCCGTGTCGACGAGCAGCACGTCATGGTAGTGGCGCTTCGCCCAGTCGACGGCCGCGAGCGCGATGTCGACGGGCTTCTGGTCCGGCGTGGACGGGAAGAAGTCGGCGCCGACCTGCTCGGTCACCGTTTTCAGCTGCATGATCGCGGCCGGCCGATACACGTCGCACGACACCGTGAGCACCTTCTTCTTGTACTTCTCGCGCAGCAGCTTCGCGAGCTTGCCGACGGTCGTAGTCTTGCCCGCGCCCTGCAGGCCGGCCATCAGGACCACGGCGGGCGGTGTGACCGCGAGGTTCAGCTCGGCGGCCTTGCCTTCGTAGTCGCCGCCGATCACGGCGGTCAGTTCCTTCTGGACCACGCCGACGAGCGCCTGGCCCGGCGACAGGCTGCTGATCACTTCTTCGCCGAGCGCCTTTTCCTTGACCTTGGCGATGAATTCGCGGACGACCGGCAGCGACACGTCGGCTTCCAGCAGCGCGAGACGCACCTCGCGGAGCATCTCCTGCGTGTTCGCCTCGGTGAGCCGGGCCTCGCCGCGCAGCGTCTTGACGACGCGCGCCATCCGTTGAGTGAGATTGTCGAGCATGGGGAGCGATGGACAGTGGGGCCCGAAGGCGCGGCGGAACCGAACAAAGGGAGCCGTCGCGGGAAGGGGGCCTAGTGTAAACTTCGAACATGGATATTGTACTGTATGCCCTCACCGCATTCCTGTACGGCGGCCTCGCCGTCGCAGGCTGGCGCACGCATCGCCAGGGCGCGACGCCGCTCGTCGCGAGCGTGCCGGCCGTGCCGGTCCCTGCATCGGCCGCGTCCGGGATGAGCGGGGCCGGTCGCGCGCTGCTGTTCGCCGCGCTGCTCGCGCACGGCGTGCTGCTCCACATGACGATCTTTCCGAACGACGCGATGGTGTTCGGCTTCGCGTTCGCGCTGTCCGCGATGTTCTGGCTCGGCGCCGGCATCTACTGGATCGAGAGCTTCTTCTTCCCGCTCGACAGCCTGCGCCTGCTGGTGCTGCCGCTCGCGTGCGGCGCGTCGCTGCTGCCGCTCGTGTTCGGCGGCGTGCGGGTGCTGCCTTATGCCGCAGCGCCGCTGTTCAAGCTGCATTTCCTGATCGCGAACATCGCGTACGGCCTTTTCGCGATCGCCGCGCTGCACGCGATCCTGATGCTGATGGTCGAGCGGCGCCTGCAGTCGCTGCGGCACGGCGGGCGCGACGGCTCGACCGGCTGGATCGCGAGCTGGCTCGAAACGCTGCCGCCGCTGCTCACGCTCGAGAAGCTGCTGTTCCGCCTGATCGGCGCCGGCTTCGTGCTGCTGACGCTGACGCTCGCGTCGGGCATCCTGTTCAGCGAACAGGTCGACGCGCGCGCGTTGCGGCTCGACCACAAGACGGTGTTCGCGATCCTGTCGTGGCTGATGTTCGGCGGCCTGCTGGTCGCCCGCAAGACGTCGGGCTGGCGCGGCCGCGGCGCCGCGCGCTGGGTGCTCGTGTCGTTCGCCGCGCTGCTGCTCGCGTATGTCGGCAGCCGATTCGTGTTCGAGGTGCTGCTGCACCGCTCCGTGGTTTGACCGCAGGTTTCCGATGCGACAGATTCTTCTCCTGATCCTTCTCTTCTTCGCCGGTTCTTGGCTCGCGCGCAAGCTGCGCCACGCGCAGGAACAGGCGCAGGCGCGCACCGGCCGCGGCGCCGGTTACGACGGCGCGCCTGGTGCCGGTGTCGGTGGTGGCGCCGCGCGCCCGAACGGCGACGCGCGGTCGCTGCCCGAGCCGATGGTGCGTTGCGCCGAATGCGGCGTGCACGCGCCGAAGGGCGACGCCGTCGCCGCGAGCGGCGAATACTTCTGCAGCGCCGAGCATGCGCAGCGCCACGCCACGCGCGTGAACGGCCGCGACGCGCGATGAGCGACGCGCCGGTGTTGTCGGTCGACGCGAACGGCTGGGTGCGCGAAGCGCGCCATGCGCCGTCGCCGAACTTCGAGGCGCGGCCCGCGGGTGCGGCGCCGACGCTCGTGGTCGTCCACAACATCAGCCTGCCGCCCGGCGAATTCGGCGGCGACGCGATCGAGGCGCTGTTCCTGAATCGCCTCGACTGCGATGCGCACCCCTATTACCAGCGCCACCTGCGCGGCGTGCGCGTGTCCGCCCATTTCCTGATCCGCCGCGGCGGCGAACTCGTGCAGTTCGTGTCGTGCGACGAGCGCGCGTGGCACGCGGGCTCGTCCGAGTTCTTCGGCCGCACCCGCTGCAACGATTTCTCGATCGGCATCGAGCTCGAGGGCGCGGACGACGTCCCGTTCGACGATGCGCAATACGCGGTGCTCGCCGCGCTCTCCCGCGCGCTCGCCGCGCACTATCCGGTCGACGCGTTCGCGGGTCACTCGGACGTCGCGCCGGGCCGCAAGACCGACCCGGGCCCGCACTTCGATTGGCAACGCTTCGCGAGCGATGCCGGTTTTTCCGCCGAATACTTTCCTTTCCGTCAGCACTGATCGCGGGGTTTTTTGAGCGGAGAAAGTTTTTTCTCCGACCAATGCCTTGCCGTGTCTGCGCGCGAGCGATGTCAAGACCTTCGCCGCAAATTATCCGTTTGGACGTCCTCCGAATGTCCACTATACTTGGTGCCAGTTGAGTAGTTCTGTACTAGATATAGTGTGTGTCGCAGGGGAAAACCCGAGCGGCACCGGCCGGCGGGCAACGTCGGCGGACAGGGTTCTCACGGCGGCGCGTCAGGCCGGGCGGTCCGGGCGTCGCGACCAGCGCAGCGAACATCGACGGGGCAGGGTACACATGACGAAGCACACGACCGGCTGGGTTGTCGCGCATCGACCGAACCGGCTTCCCCGGCGCATCGCTCGCCTCTTACCGCTCGCGCACCGCATTGCGCAGCGTTCGTTTTAATCCGCGGTTCTCTCCGCACCATCCAACACCAGGAGCTTTGCACATGCAAACCACCGACAACGCGACGTCCCAGTACGAGAGCGCCTCGAGCCGTCCGCTCGGCGGGACCGAACAGGGCGCGAAGGCGCTCGCGCCGCAGGCCACGTTCGCCGACTACAAGGTGATCCGCCGCAACGGCAGCGTGGTGTCGTTCGAACCTTCGAAGATCGCGATCGCGGTGACCAAGGCTTTCCTGGCCGTCAATGGCGGGCAGGGCGCGGCATCGGCGCGCGTGCGCGAGCAGGTCGAACAACTGACGCACAACGTCGTTCGCGCGCTCGTGCGCAGCCGCCCGAACGGCGGTACGTTCCATATCGAAGACATCCAGGACCAGGTCGAACTCGCGCTGATGCGCGGCGGCGAGCACAACGTCGCGCGTGCGTACGTGCTGTATCGCGAGAAGCGTCACCTCGAGCGCCAGCATGCGGGCGAGGAAGCGGCGGCAGCGGGCGGCGAGTCGACCACCGGCATCAACGTCGTCGACAACGGCGTCACGCGCCCGCTCGACCTGAACGCGCTGCGCGCGCTGATCGTGTCGGCGTGCGACGGCCTCGGCGCTGCGGTTAACCCTGACCCGATCGTCGCGGAGACGGTGAAGAACCTGTACGACGGCGTGCCGATGAGCCAGGTCTACGACTCGGCGATCCTCGCGGCGCGCACGATGATCGAAAAGGACCCGGCGTACAGCCAGGTCACGGCCCGCATCCTGCTGCACACGATCCGTCGCGAGATTCTCGGCGAGGAAGTCGTGCAGGCCGAGATGTCGACCCGCTACGCCGAATACTTCCCGCAGTTCCTGAAGCGCGGCGTCGACGCCGGCCTGCTCGACGACAAGCTGCTGCAGTTCGACCTGAAGCGCCTCGGCGAAGCGCTCGACGCGAACCGCGACCTGCAGTTCGGCTACCTCGGCCTGCAGACGCTGTACGACCGCTACTTCCTGCACGTCGAAGGCACCCGCATCGAAATGCCGCAGGCATTCTTCATGCGCGTCGCGATGGGCCTGTCGCTGAACGAGATCGACCGCGAAACGCGCGCGATCGAGTTCTACAACGTGCTGTCGAGCTTCGACTTCATGAGCTCGACGCCGACGCTGTTCAACTCGGGCACGCACCGCTCGCAGCTGTCGTCGTGCTACCTGACGACGGTCGCGGACGATCTCGACGGCATCTACGAAGCGCTGAAGGAAAACGCGCTGCTGTCGAAGTTCGCCGGCGGCCTCGGCAACGACTGGACGCGCGTGCGCGCCCTCGGCTCGCATATCAAGGGCACGAACGGCAAGTCGCAAGGCGTGGTGCCGTTCCTGAAGGTCGTGAACGACACGGCCGTCGCGGTGAACCAGGGCGGCAAGCGCAAGGGCGCGGTCTGCGCGTACCTCGAATCGTGGCACCTCGACATCGAGGAGTTCCTGGAGTTGCGCAAGAACACCGGTGACGACCGTCGCCGTACGCACGACATGAACACGGCGAACTGGATTCCCGACCTGTTCATGAAGCGCGTGATGGAAGGCGCCGACTGGACGCTGTTCTCGCCGTCGACCTGCCCGGACCTGCACGACAAGTTCGGCGCCGAATTCGAGAAGGCTTACACGGCTTACGAAGACAAGGTCGCGCGCGGCGAGATCAAGCTGTTCAAGAAGATCCCGGCGCAGCAGCTGTGGCGCAAGATGCTCGGCATGCTGTTCGAGACGGGCCACCCGTGGATCACGTTCAAGGATCCGTGCAACGTGCGCTCGCCGCAGCAGCACGTCGGCGTCGTCCATTCGTCGAACCTGTGCACGGAAATCACGCTGAATACGAGCGACACCGAAATCGCGGTGTGCAACCTGGGCTCGGTGAACCTCGTCGCCCACCTGGTGAAGCAGGCCGACGGCAGCTACGCGCTCGACCACGACAAGCTCAAGCGCACGATCAGCGTCGCGATGCGCATGCTCGACAACGTGATCGACATCAACTACTACGCGGTGCCGAAGGCGCGTAACTCGAACCTGAAGCACCGCCCGGTCGGCATGGGCATCATGGGCTTCCAGGACTGCCTGCACCTGCTGCGCACGCCGTACGCGTCGCAAGAGGCGGTCGAGTTCGCCGACCGTTCGATGGAAGCCGTCTGCTACTACGCGTACTACGCGTCGACCGAGCTGGCCGAAGAGCGCGGCCGCTACTCGAGCTACCGCGGCTCGCTGTGGGATCGCGGCATCCTCCCGCAGGACACGCTGAAGCTGCTGACGGAGGCGCGCGGCGGCTACGTCGAGGTCGACACGTCGGAATCGCTCGACTGGACGACGCTGCGTTCGCGGATCGCCGCGCACGGCATGCGCAACTCGAACTGCGTCGCGATCGCGCCGACGGCGACGATCTCGAACATCATCGGCGTGTCGGCCTGTATCGAGCCGACCTTCCAGAACCTGTACGTGAAGTCGAACCTGTCGGGCGAATTCACGGTGGTGAACGAGTACCTCGTCCGCGATCTGAAGGAACGCGGCCTGTGGGACGAAGTGATGGTCGCCGACCTGAAGTATTTCGACGGCATGCTGTCGCGCATCGACCGCATCCCGGCCGACCTGCGCGCGATCTACGCGACCGCGTTCGAGGTCGACCCGACGTGGCTGGTCGAAGCGGCATCGCGTCGCCAGAAGTGGATCGACCAGGCGCAGTCGCTGAACATCTACATGGGCGGCGCGTCGGGCAAGAAGCTCGACGAGACCTACAAGCTCGCATGGCTGCGCGGCCTGAAGACGACCTACTACCTCCGCACGATGGCGGCGACGCACGTCGAGAAGTCGACGGTCGCACACGGCGCGCTGAACGCAGTGCCGACGGGCGGTGCGGGTGGCGGCTCGAGCAGCGGCGGCGCGCAAGGCGCGGCGGGCGGCTTCGGTGCGGCGGGCGGCGGTGCGTCGTCGGGCGCGGTCAACGCGGCGCCGGCACTCGCGCCGGTCGAAGCGGATGGTCCGGTGTGCACGATGCGTCCGGGCGACCCCGGCTTCGACGAGTGCGAAGCGTGCCAGTAACGCAGTGCGCCTGACCTGAGAAGCAGGCCTGCGCGGCGCACACGACGACCGATCGAGGTTGAAGTGTGCGCCGCGCTCAACTAAAAAAATGATAAGGAATCTGTAACGCGACACCTGCGTTGCAGGCAATGACAAGCGATCGAAACATCTCCGACGGCGTCGCGTTTCGATCGGCGTTCGATGCGTCGAGCGCACCTCGCGATACACGCGCGACTCACATCGCGCGCTGCATGAACGACGATGCGTTGCTCAAAGTGTTGTATCGAGGTCGCAACGCGAATCGAAAAAAGGATTTTTCGTGAGCGAACCCTTTTATCGCTCAGGAAAAGATGGTACAAACCGTTCTAAATTGATGGTGAGAATTTATGCTCAACTGGGATGACGAGAAGACTGCCGTAACCCCCGCGAGCGGAGCGCAGCAAAACGCGATGCGCACCTCCGCCGGGATGGCTGTCGGAATGCAGGCTGCAACGCCTGCCGCCCATCAGGTCCGCGACATTTTCGAAGGCGATCTTGCGGTGCCGCCGCAAGCATCGGCTGTTCCCGCCGGCGGGTCGGAAGCGCGGGTCAATGTCGCCGACAAGCGCATCATCAACGGCCAGACTGACGTCAATCAGCTGGTGCCGTTCAAGTACAAGTGGGCGTGGGAAAAGTATCTGGCCGGTTGCGCGAACCACTGGATGCCGCAGGAAATCAACATGTCCCGCGACATCGCACTGTGGAAGGACCCGAACGGTCTGACCGAGGACGAGCGCCGCATCGTGAAGCGCAACCTCGGCTTCTTCGTGACGGCCGATTCGCTCGCGGCGAACAACATCGTGCTCGGCACGTACCGCCACATCACGGCGCCGGAGTGCCGGCAGTTCCTGCTGCGCCAGGCGTTCGAGGAAGCGATCCACACGCACGCGTACCAATACATCGTCGAATCGCTCGGCCTCGACGAAGGCGAGATCTTCAACGCGTATCACGAGGTCACGTCGATCCGCGCGAAGGACGAATTCCTGATCCCGTTCATTCATACGCTGACGGACCCGGCCTTCAAGACCGGCACGCTCGAAGCGGATCAGAAGCTGCTGAAGTCGCTGATCGTGTTCGCCTGCATCATGGAAGGCCTGTTCTTCTATGTCGGGTTTACGCAGATCCTCGCACTCGGCCGCCAGAACAAGATGACGGGTGCTGCAGAGCAATACCAGTACATCCTGCGTGACGAGTCGATGCACTGCAACTTCGGCATCGACCTGATCAACCAGATCAAGCTCGAGAACCCGCATCTGTGGACCGCGGAATTCCGCGCCGAGATCCGCGAGCTGTTCAAGCAGGCTGTCGAACTCGAATACCGCTACGCCGAGGACACGATGCCACGCGGCGTGCTGGGTTTGAACGCGTCGATGTTCAAGAGCTATCTGCGCTTCATCAGCAACCGCCGTTGCCAGCAGATCGGCCTCGACCCGCTGTATCCGAACGAGGAAAACCCGTTCCCGTGGATGAGCGAGATGATCGACCTGAAGAAGGAACGCAACTTCTTCGAGACGCGTGTGATCGAGTATCAGACGGGGGGCGCGCTGTCCTGGGAATAACCCGCAGCAGCGAACCCGTTACATGATGGAGCAGCCGGTGGCCTCTCGGCCCTGGCCCAAGGTTTAGGAGCAAGAACGCCTGATGCAAAGCATGCCCGGTGCCTTAACGGCCCAACGATACGACAGGCACTTTGCGAACCCTTCAGTGGGATGGGCAAACTTCCCTCCGGAAAAAGCGGACGGCCGTGTGGCGGTCCGCTTGATCAAGCGATTAGGGGTAGCGGCGCGAGGTGCGCCGGCTACCGACTTGATTTGGCGTGCGAGGCCATGGGGTCACGCGCGCCATACCGTATTCATTAGCGTAAGCGCGCGGTATCTGCGTACGCCGATGAATAGCCCGCTTCGAAGCGCACGTCCTGAACAGCGTCCGCGGGAAGCGGGTTTTGACGAAGGGTGTAGTTTGAACTGACTCTCATCTGAACCTGAAGGAGAACAACATGGCTACTGCCAAGAAGAAACCGGCTGCTAAGAAGGTTGCTGCCAAGAAGACCGTTGCGAAGAAGGCTGCTGCGCCGGCGAAGAAGGCCGCAGTGAAGAAGGTTGCTGCGAAGAAGGTCGCGGTGAAGAAGGTTGCCGCGAAGAAGGCAGCACCGGCGAAGAAGGCCGCTGCAAAGAAGGTCGCTGCAAAGAAGGTCGCAACGAAGAAGGTTGCAGCCAAGAAGGTCGCAGCGAAGAAGGCGGCACCGGCCAAGAAGGCCGCTGCGAAGAAGGTTGCAGCCAAGAAAGTCGCAGTGAAGAAGGTTGCCGCGAAGAAGGCGGCACCGGCGAAGAAGGCTGCCGCCAAGAAGGCCGCACCGGCGAAGAAGGCTGCTGCGAAGAAGGCTGCGCCGGCGAAGAAGGCTGCTGCCAAGAAGGCCGCGCCTGCGAAGAAGGCTGCCGCGAAGAAGGCTGCGCCCGCCAAGAAGGCTGCCCCTGCGAAGACGGCTGCCGCACCGGCGAAGAAGGCTGCTGCGCCGAAGAAGGCCGTCGTGAAGAAGGCTGCGCCGGCAACGACCGCGTCGACCGCATCGGTTGCGCCGGCATCGGGCGTGAAGACCGCGCTCAACCCGGCAGCCGCATGGCCGTTCCCGACCGGCAGCCGTCCGTAATCGCGGCTGAGCAGCATCACCCGGACACGCACGTGGTGTCCGTGGGTTGAGTAGCGCTACTCAATCAATCCCGCCATCTGGCTCAGATGGCGGGATTTTTTTCGTCCGCATGGGTCGTCGATCGGCCGGCCGACGCGAACGTGGACGAAAGCGCATGGACGAAAAAAAACGCATGTGCGGCTTCGCACATGCGTTCGACCGCGGCTTGCGCCGCGCGCTGAGGATACCGGTTAGTGCGTGACGCGCGTGACGCCGCCGCTCGACAGCAGGCGTACGCGCTCGCCGGCGCGGAACGCTTCGCCGCTGGCTGCCTGCGTGATCGAGCGCAGATCGCCGTTGTCGAGGCGCACGGTAATTTCGACACCGTTCGCCGTGCTGAGGTTTTCGCCGACCGCGTTACCCGCGACCGCGCCGACGAGGCCGCCGGCGATCGCCGTCAGGATCGAGCCTTTGCCGCCGCCGATCGCGCTGCCCGCGACCGCGCCGAGCGCGCCGCCGCCGAGCGTGCCGATCGCGCTGCCGCCGCCGTCGGACTGGATGCGCACCGCACGGACGCTTTCGACCGTGCCCATGCGGACCGTCTGTTCGCGCTGCGCCTGGCCGACGCTATAGACATCCGCCGAACCGGGTGCCGTGAAGCAGCCGGCGAGAGTCAGCGTGGCCGCCAGCATGGCCGCGAGCGTGAGGGTTTTTTTCGTCAACATCTTTGCTCTCCCACAATATTCATTTGAGACTGTAACCGAACGCAGTCTCGAAGCGTGCGTCGATTTCGGCGCGCGTCAGGTCGTAAGTCTGGGGCCCTTGATGGGCGATCTTGACGGAGCCCATCAGGCTCGCGAGGCGGCCGGTGGTTGCCCAGTCGAGGCCGTGCTCGATGCCGTACAGCAGGCCGCCCCGGAAGGCGTCGCCGCAGCCGGTCGGATCGGCGATGCGCTCGGCCGGCACGACCGGAATCTGCTCCGCACCCTGCTTGTGGCGGATGGTCGCGCCGTGCTCGCCACGCGTGATGACGAGCGCGTCGACCCGGCTGGCGATTTCATCTTCGGACCATCCCGTCTTGTCGCTCACCAGCTTGGCCTCGTAGTCGTTGACCGCGACATAGGTCGCAAGTTCAATGCTGCGGCGCAGCGTCGCACCGTCGAACAGCGGCAGGCCCTGGCCCGGATCGAACACGAACGGCACACCGGCCTTGGCGAGCTCTTCCACGTGCTGCACCATCCCGTCGAAGCCGTCCGGACCGACGATCGCCAGCTTGATGTCCGGCGCGTCGCCCGCGTGGTTCAGGTGCGACTGCATCATCGCGCCCGGGTGGAACGCGGTGATCTGGTTGTTGTCGAGATCGGTCGTGATCATCGCTTGCGCGGTGTACGTATCGGGTAGCACGCGAACGTGATCGCGGCGCAGGCCGAGCTGGTCGAACCGATCGAGATACGGCTGCGCGTCGAACGCGCCCATCGTGGCCATGATGCGCGCATCGCCGCCGAGCAGGTGCAGCGCGTAGGCGATGTTGCCCGCGCAGCCGCCGAATTCGCGGCGCATCGTCGGCACGAGGAAGCTCAGGTTGATGAGGTGCACCTGGTCGGGCAGGATGTGCTCGCGGAACCGCCCTTCGAAGGTCATGATGGAGTCGTAGGCGATCGAGCCGCAAATCAGCGTAGCCAAGGTGTGCGTTCCTGTAGAAATGAGGGGCCCTGCGCGACAACGCCGCGCGAAGGGCGCGGCGCGGCAGGGGAAAGCGGAAGAAAGCTTACTTCAGTGCGGCGAGCGCTGCATCGTAGTTCGGCTCGTCCTTGATTTCGCCGACGAGTTCCGCATGGATCACCTTGTCCTGCGCGTCGAGCACGACCACCGCGCGTGCGGTCAGGCCGTTCAGCGGGCCGCTCGTCACGTCGACGCCGTAGGCGTTCGCGAACGCGCGGCCGGTGCGGAACGTCGATGCCGTCACGACGTTCGCGAGGCCTTCGGTCGTGCAGAAGCGCGTGGCGGCGAACGGCAGGTCGGCGGACACGACGATCACGACCGTGTTGTCGAGCGACGACGCGGCTTCGTTGAACTTGCGGGTCGACGTCGCGCAGGTCGGCGTGTCGAGGCTCGGCACGATGTTCAGCACCTTGCGCTTGCCGGCGAAGCTGGCAAGCGTCAGATCGGCGAGATCCTTGCCGACCAGCTTGAAATCGGCGGCTTGCGCGCCGACGGCCGGGAACGTGCCGGCGAGATCGATCGGGTTGCCACCCAGCGTAACTTTGCTCATGTTCGTGCTCCGAAATAGCGCGCCGCTCGGGCGCGCGGGTTGAGACGGGCGCGCAAGCGCGCCGCGGCGCGTCACGGATAGAAGATCTGGACGCGGAAATTCGAGGCGGGCGTGCCGTTCGTTTCGAGGCGGACGACCATCGTCTGCGTCGTGCCGGGCGGCAGCCCGGCGTCGATCGGCGTGCCCGGGCGCACGTAGTCGCGCGGCGCGAGCACGCGGCGCACGGTGACGTGATTGGTGTCGTCGAGCAGCGTGAGTTCGAGCGACGGGTATGCGAGCGCGACGCGGTAGCGGTTCGTCAGCGGCACCTTCAGTTCGAGCTCGCGCGGGCCGTCGAGCTGGCGCAGGTCGGTCGGGTCGAGCCGCAGCCCGTCGATCGCGCGCGGCGGCGTGACCGTGCAGCCGAGCGGCGCGCACGCCTGCCGGAACCAGCCCTGTGTGACGGGCCAGTAGATCATCAGCGTCTCGCGCTGCCACCACGCCAGTTGCGCGACGAGCAGCCCGACCAGCGCGGCCGCGACGAGGCCGCCGAAAAAGCCGCCGAGCATCCCGCGTCGCTGCGGCGCGCGCGTCTCGCGCGTGACGGCGAAGTGCGGGCGATCGTCGTCGGTCAGGGCGGCGGGGAAGGGGGCGACCGGCTGGGCGACCGGCTGGGCGACCGGTTGGACGTCGGGCTGGGCCGGCGGTTGGGTGACCGTCCGGGCGACTGGTTCATCGGTTGCCGCCGCGGTCGACGCGTTGTCGTGCCGGGTGAAGGTGCCGGGTTCCGATGCGGTCTCGGCTTCGGTGAAGGCCGGTGCGGGCGTGAACGCGAAACGGGGTTCGCGCGGCGCGCGTTCGTCGTCCGGCGCCACGAAGTGCGCGGGGACGACGGGTTCGATCGGCGCGGGTTCGACCGGTCCGGCGGCGGTTTCCGTGTCGGACGGAACGTGAGCGACGAAGCGGGGCTCGCGCGGATCGCGCTCGACGGGCGCGATGGGTACGGGCGACGGCGCGGCTTCTTCGGTTTCGTGCGGTTCGTGCCGCGTCTGCGGCGAATGCGGTTCGGCCGGTTGCTCGACGGCAGCCGAAGCATCGAGCTCGGCCGGCGACGACGCGAACGGCTCGGGCGTACCCGACAGGTGGACGACGCCCGCTTCCGTGGACGGCAGCGCGAGCGGTATCAACGGCTCGGTTCGCACGGTCTCGACGCTGTGCTGCAGCGACGGATCGACGCCGGCGTCGAGCCACGGCGCCCACATGTCCCAGCCTTCCGGCTTGTAATCGGCGCCGGTCGGCAATTCGGGCGGCGCGTCGGCGGTGAACAGCCGGGCCGGGGCGGCCTGCTGCGGATGCGCGTCGCCGCCGTGCGGCGCGGCAGCCGGCTCGGTTAATGCCGGCTCGGGCTGCGGCGCGTACTCGGGAACGAGCGATTCGGCGGCGTTGAAGACTTCGTGGCAATGGCCGCAGCGCACGAGCCCCTGATGCAGCGAGAGCTGTTCCTGCTGCAGCCGGAAGACGGTTTCGCAATGAGGGCAGCGCGTCGCAAGAAGCATGTCGAGCCGGGCGGCCTGCTGGCCAGAGTGAAGGACAGCGCTATTCTAATGGCTTTCGCGGCGCGTTCCGGCAAGGCATACCCAGCCTTCGTGTTCGCGCCAGACCGAAATGTCGACGTAGCGCGCATAAACGGCCGCGACTTCGTCCGCCTGGCGCGCGAGCACGCCCGACAGCGCGATGCGCCCGCCCGGCTTGACCTTCGATGCGAGCATCGACGCCATCAGCTTCAGCGGATTCGACAGGATGTTCGCGACGACGATGTCGAATTCGCCGTCCGGGCACGCATCGGGCAGCCCGTACGTAACTTCCGCCCGGTTGCGTTCGCTGTTCTGGCGCGCCGATTCGACTGCCTGCGGATCGATGTCGATGCCGATCACGGGGTTCGCCCCGCATTTCTTCGCGAGGATCGCGAGAATGCCCGAGCCGCAGCCGTAGTCGAGCACCGACTGACCGGGCTTCACCGACTGCTCGAGCCACTCCATGCACAGACGGGTCGTCGGATGGCTGCCGGTGCCGAATGCGAGGCCGGGGTCGAGCTCGAGGACGAGCGCATCGGGATCGGGCGCGTCGTGCCACGACGGCACGACCCAGATCCGCTCGCCGATCGGAATCGGCTCGAACTGCGACTGCGTGAGCCGCACCCAGTCCTGCTCCTCGACTTCGCGCACGACGAACCGGGGCGTCTCGGCGAGGCCGATCTCGTTCGCGGCCGCCGCGAGCAGCACGGCCGGCTCGTGATCGGCCGACAGCAGCGCGACCACGCGCGAGTGCTGCCACGCGGTGCGATCGGGCACGAGGCCCGGCTCGCCGAAGAGCGGCTGTTCGTCGGGCGTGTCGGCGTCGGCGTCCTCGACGGACACCGACAGCGCGCCGAGATCGAGCAGTGCGTCGGACAGGGCCTCCGCATGCTCGCGGGCCAGTTCGACGACGAGTTCGCGATAACTCATGCTTACGCTTCTTCCGGTGCGACCTGCTGCTTCTGCGCGAGCCGGTTTTCGAGGTAATGGATGCTGGTGCCGCCTTCGACGAACTTCGCGTCGATCATCAGCTCGCGGTGCAGCGGGATGTTGGTCTGGATGCCTTCGACGACCATTTCCGACAGCGCGATGCGCATCCGGCGGATCGCCTGCTCGCGTGTCGCGCCGTAGGTGATCAGCTTGCCGATCATCGAATCATAGTTCGGCGGCACGAAATAGCCATTGTAGGCGTGCGAATCGACGCGCACGCCGGGGCCGCCCGGCGTATGCCACGACGTGATCCGGCCCGGCGAAGGCGTGAACTTGAACGGATCTTCGGCGTTGATCCGGCATTCGATCGCATGTCCGCGGAACTGGATGTCGCGCTGGCGCAGCGTGAGCTTCTCGCCGGCCGCGATGCGGATCTGTTCCTGCACGATGTCGACGCCGGTGATCAGTTCCGATACCGGGTGCTCGACCTGCACGCGCGTGTTCATCTCGATGAAGTAGAACTCGCCGTTTTCGTACAGGAATTCGAACGTGCCCGCGCCGAGGTAGCCCATCTTCTTGCATGCGTCCGCGCAGCGATCGCCGATGCGGTCGATCAGGCGGCGCGGAATGCCGGGCGCCGGCGCTTCCTCGATCACCTTCTGGTGGCGGCGCTGCATCGAGCAGTCGCGCTCGCCGAGCCAGATCGCGTTCTTGTGCGCGTCCGACAGCACCTGGATCTCGATATGGCGCGGGTTCTCGAGAAACTTCTCCATGTACACCTGCGGGTTGCCGAACGCACGGCCGGCTTCCTCGCGGGTCATGTTGACCGCGTTGACGAGCGCGGCTTCGGTGTGCACGACCCGCATCCCGCGCCCGCCGCCGCCACCCGCCGCCTTGATGATGACCGGATAGCCGATCGCGCGCGCAATCTTGACGATCTCCTTCGGATCGTCCGGCAACGCGCCTTCCGAGCCCGGCACGCACGGCACGCCGGTCTTGATCATCGTCTGCTTCGCGGTGACCTTGTCGCCCATCATGCGGATCGTTTCCGGGCGCGGGCCGATGAACGTGAAGCCCGACTGCTCGACGCGCTCCGCGAAATCGGCGTTCTCGGACAGGAAGCCGTAGCCGGGGTGGATCGCCTCGGCGTCGGTGACTTCCGCGGCGCTGATCAGCGCCGGCATGTTCAGGTAGCTCAGGTTCGACGGGGCCGGGCCGATACAGACGGCTTCGTCGGCGAGGCGCACGTACTTGGCTTCCTTGTCGGCTTCCGAGTACACGACCACCGTCTTGACGCCGAGTTCGCGGCACGCGCGCTGGATGCGCAGCGCGATTTCACCGCGGTTGGCAATGAGGATTTTTTCAAACATAGCGAGTATTCGTCTCTTCGAGGGGCGCGCGAACGGCGCCTGGCGAGCATCTCGGCGGCGCGCGGCCGGCAGGGCCGCGCGGCGGGCTTAGCCGATCACGAAAAGCGGCTGGCCGTATTCGACGGCCTGGCCGTTCTCGACGAGGATTTCCTTGATCACGCCGGCCTTGTCCGACTCGATCTCGTTGAGCAGCTTCATCGCTTCGATGATGCAGATCGTCTGGCCTTCCTTGACCGTGTCGCCGGCCTGCACGAACGGGTCGGCGCCCGGCGACGGCGCGCGATAGAACGTGCCGACCATCGGCGACGTCACGACGTGTCCCTGCGGGACGGCCGGTGCGGCGGCTGCGCCGGCGGCCGGCGCCGCGCCGTCGGTCGGCAGCGCGGCCGCCGGGGCCGGCGCGCGGGCTTGCGGGGCATACCCAGCCGTCGGCTGCACGTAGACCGGCGGCGCGTTCTTGACGATGCGCACCTTGCCTTCGCCTTCCGTCACTTCCAGCTCGGAGATGCCGGATTCGGAAACGAGGTCGATCAGAGTTTTCAGCTTACGAAGATCCATCGGGAATTCCCCTTTCAATACGTGAAAGCGCCGGTGAGGGGCCGGCGCTGAATCTAGATCGCGAAATCAGCCGCGCGACGCGCCTTGCAGCTTGTCCAGCGCGTACTCGAGCGCGTACAGATAACCTTTCCAGCCGAGCCCGCAGATCACGCCTTCGGCCTGGTCGGAAAAGTAGGAGTGGTGCCTGAACGCTTCGCGGCGATGCACGTTCGACAAGTGAACCTCGACGAACGGGATGCCGACACCGGCGATCGCGTCCCGGATCGCAACGCTCGTGTGCGTATACGCGGCCGGATTGATCAGGATGAAATCGGTCTGTTCCTCCCGCGCGGCCTGGATGCGGTCGACCAGCGCGCCTTCATGGTTGCTCTGGAACGACGACAGTTCGGCGCCGGCTTCCCGGGCGCGCGCGGCAAGCGCCTGATCGATCTGCGCGAGCGTGACGCGGCCGTACACCTCCGGTTCCCGGGTGCCGAGAAGGTTCAGGTTGGGGCCGTGCAACACCAGCAATCGTGTCATGGTCGCTTCTATTTCTGCGGAATTGCGCGAACTTTAGCGCTATTTAGAGAAATTTGTCTAGTTTTGCCGAACGGCCAGGCGCGCCGGACCTGCAAGAATTACCGGCGCGGGCGCAAAGTATCCGCGAATTCACGCGAAATTGCCGCGATCGACCTGCAAATCGCCGCCAACGTGCGGGCTGCCGTTCGGACCGATTACAGTGCGTCGAGCGTCTTTTTCAGCTCGGCCGGTTGGATTTGTCCCAATTTTGTCTCGCGAATCTTGCCGGTTTCGTCGATGACGACGGTAAACGGCAGCGCGCCGGCGGTATTTCCGAAATTTCGGGCCAGATCGGCGCCTGCGTAGCCGCTGACGAAGACTGGATAGTCGACCTTCACCTTCTGCAGGAAGTTCTTCACGTTCTGCCCGGAATCGACGCCGATTCCGACGAAACGGATGCCTTTCTGCTTGTACTGATGTGACAGCGCGACGAGCTCGGGCATTTCCTCGACGCACGGGCCGCACCACGACGCCCAGAAATTGACCACAACCTTCTGGCCCTTGAAGGAAGCGAGCGACGCCGGCTTGCCGTCGACGCCGGTCAGCGACGACGCCCACAGCTGGTCGACCGGATTGCCGTGGGCGGCCGGCGCGGCGACGGCGACACCGTCGTCGGCGCTGCCGCCGCGGAACCAGTGGCCGGCGGCGAGCCCGCCGGCGATGGCGGCGGCCGCGACCACCGCGAGCGCCAACATGCGTTTCATCATCATCGTTGAATCATTCCGGTTCGGAAGGAGCCTGGCCTGCATCGACGAGCGCGCGCAGCGCCGCGGCGTCCGCGCGGGCGACGCGGCCGCGCGCGTCGGCCTTCACCGCGCCGCGCAGGTCGTCGCTCGCATACAGCGCAAGATGGATGCCGATCGCATCCACGTCGCGCCGCGGGCGCCACAGGAAACTGAGCGTCTCGACGTCGCCGCGGCCCGCGAAATGCCGCGTCTCGGACACGTCGTACTGGACGTTCTGGTTCAGCAGGTAGATCGCGACGTCCTTCGGGTTGTCGGTGAAGGCCTGCAAATGGATATCCGAATGCGCGTTCGCAGTGCCGTTCAGCACGGCGCCCGTCACATAAGGATGGAACTCGGCGAGCCGGCCCATCCAGTCGAGCGCGATTTCACGCAGGCGGCGCAGTTCGTCCGGCTGCGTGTCGCTCTGGAACAGCGCGAGGTACTCGCGCAGTTCTTCCTCGATCTGGTCGTTATCCGGCAGCCATTCGCCGGCAACGCGCGAATCGCCCAGTAACTGGCGCGCGGCCTTGCGCTTCGCGCCGGCATAGTCCTGGCCGTCCTCCGCGATCAGGCGGGCGGCGGACTGGGCGATTTCCTCGCGGACGCGCCGCGGGTCGACAAGAGGTTTGCGAGACATGATCCGGCAATCATACTCGATCGCCACGGCGCCCGAGCGCGGGTGCGGCGGCCCGCCGTCCGAGGGCGTCGGCGCTGCTCGCGCGCATCGTTCGGGCCGCCGGGCATCGCAGGCCGTCAGTTACAATACTGCTCTTTGTGTCGCGGCCAGGTCGTTGGCCGGGCGCCGGCCGGACGGCCTCGCCGGCGCGCCGCACACGCATCCTTTCCGAATCGACGGCGCCCGGCGGCGCGAAAGCATTCCTCTATGCACATCCACATTCTTGGCATCTGCGGCACCTTCATGGGCGGTCTCGCCGTACTCGCACGCGAGGCGGGCCACACGGTGACGGGTTGCGACGCGGGCGTCTATCCGCCGATGAGCACGCAGCTCGAGGCGCAGGGCATCACGCTGATCGAGGGCTACGGCGCCGAGCAGATCGACCTGAAACCGGACCTGTTCGTGATCGGCAACGTCGTCACGCGCGGCAATCCGCTGATGGAGGCAATCCTCGATCGCGGCCTGCCTTACGTGTCGGGTCCGCAGTGGCTCGGCGAGCACGTGCTCGCCGGCAAGTGGGTGCTCGCGGTCGCGGGCACGCACGGCAAGACGACCACGTCGTCGATGCTCGCATGGCTGCTGGAAGATGCCGGCCTGAACCCGGGCTTCCTGATCGGCGGTGTGCCGCTGAACTTCGGCGTGTCCGCGCGGCTCACCGATTCGAGCTTCTTCGTGATCGAAGCCGACGAGTACGACACGGCATTCTTCGACAAGCGCTCGAAGTTCGTGCACTACCGGCCGCGCACCGCGGTACTGAACAACCTCGAATTCGATCACGCCGACATCTTCCCCGATCTCGCCGCGATCGAGACGCAATTCCACCATCTCGTGCGCACCGTGCCGGGCGTCGGGCGGATCGTCACGAACGGCCGCTCGGATGCGCTCGAGCGCGTGCTCGCGCGCGGCTGCTGGAGCGAGGTCGAGCGTTTCGGCGTCGACGGCGGCTGGCAGGCGCTGCCGGCCGAGGACGGCGTGCCGGTCGACGAACGCTTCGCGGTGTATCGCCAAGCCGAGCGCGTCGGCGAAGTCGCGTGGCAGGTGCAGGGCGACCACAACCGGATGAACGCGCTCGCGGCGATCGCCGCCGCGCGCCACGTCGGCGTGCCGCCGGCGCAGGCTGCGGTTTCCCTCGCGTCGTTCCGCAACGTGAAGCGCCGCATGGAAGTGCGCGGCAGCGTGGACGGCGTGACCGTCTACGACGATTTCGCGCACCATCCGACCGCGATCGATACCACGATCGCCGGTCTTCGTGCGCGCATCGGCCGCCAGAATGCCCGCATCCTCGCCGTGCTCGAGCCGCGCTCGAACACGATGAAGCTCGGCGTGATGAAGTCGCAACTGCCGGCGAGCCTGGCCGATGCCGATCTCGTGTTCGGCTACGGCGCGCCGACCGGGCGCGATGCGCTCGGCTGGAATCTCGCCGAGGCGCTCGCGCCGCTCGGCGAGCGCGCGCGCGCATTCGACGATCTGCATCTGCTGGTGAAGGCGGTGGTCGAGGCCGCGCGTCCGGGCGACCACGTGCTCGTGATGAGCAACGGCGGCTTCGGCGGCGTGCACCAGAAGCTGCTCGACGCGCTCGGGAGCCGCCCGTGATCCTGTATCTGCACGGCTTCCGGTCGTCGCCGGAATCGCAGAAGTCGCGGCTGCTCGCCGCGCGGATGGCCGAACTCGGCCGCGCCGACGAGTGGCGGTGCCCGTCGCTGTCGGTGTCGCCGCTGGAGGCGATCGCGGTGGCGGAAGCCGAGGTCGCGGGCGCACGCGACGTGACCGTGATCGGCAGCTCGCTCGGCGGGTATTACGCGACGTGGCTCGCCGAAAAGCATGGCTGGAAAGCCGTGCTGCTGAATCCGGCGATCGTGCCGCAGCGGGATCTGGAACAACATCTGGGCGAGCAGCCGCTGTGGCACGGCGGCGGCACGATCGTCGTCGAGCGCCGCCACCTGCACGAACTCGACGCGCTGCGCGTGCCGGCGATCACGCGCGCCGACCGCTACTATCTGTTCGCGGCGACCGGCGACGAAGTGCTCGATTACCGCGAGATGCTCGCCCATTACCCGGGCGCGAAAACCCGCGTGATCGACGGCAGCGACCACGGAATCAGCGAATTTGCCGACTATGTCGACGACGTTCTCGCGTTTTGCGACGGAAAGACGTCATAAACCGGCCACGTGCCAATCGAATTCCCATCATCATGCGGCGCCGCCGACGCGGCGCCCGGCAGTCTGAACGAGAGTACTGAGTGAACGTTTTCTTCGAGGAATCGGGCAGTTTCAAGGCGGGCAGCGTGCTGTCGCGCCAGGGCGACGCATTTCAGGTCGAGTTGCCCGGCGGGCGGCGCGCGAAGGTGCGCGCGAAAGACGTGCTGATCGAATTCGACAAGCCGGCTGCAGGCGAACTGATGCAGGAGGCCGACACGGCCGCGCAGCAGATCGATCTGGACTTCCTGTGGGAATGCGCGCCGGCCGACGAGTTCGCGTATACGGCGCTCGCCGCCGAATACTTCGGCGCGACGTACGGCCCGGTCGAGCGCGCGGCGCTGGTGCTGCGGCTGCACGGCTCGCCCGTCTATTTCCGCCGCAAGGGGCGCGGCCAGTACCAGCGCGCGCCGGAAGAGCAGCTCAAGATGGCGCTCGCGTCGCTCGAGCGCAAGCGCCAGCAGGCGCTCGTGCAGGCGCAGTATGAAGAAGAGCTGAAGGCGGGCAAGCTGCCGGAAGCGTTCGCGGGCAAGGTGCTCGGGCTGCTGACGCGGCCGGACAAGAATTCGATCGAATACAAGGCGATGGAAGCGGCGGCCGGCGCGCGCGGCGTGTCGCCGGCGCGGCTGATGCTCGACTGCGGCGGCATCGAGTCGCCGCGTGCGCTGCACGAAGCGCGCTTCCTCGCGGAATTTTTCCCGCACGGCACCGGCTTTCCGCCCGTCACGGTCGGCCCGCTGCCGGACGACCTGCCGCGCGCGAACGTCGAGGCGTTCTCGATCGACGACATCACGACGACCGAAATCGACGACGCTTTCTCGGTCGAGCACCTGGCCGACGGCCGGGTGCGGATCGGCGTGCACATCGCGGCGCCGGCGCTCGGCATCGTGCGCGGCGATCCGGTCGACGCGATCGCGCGCGCGCGGCTGTCGACCGTCTACATGCCGGGCGACAAGATCACGATGCTGCCGGACGACGTCGTCGACGTGTTCACGCTGAAAGAGGGCGATTACCGGCCGGCGCTGTCGCTGTACATCATCGTGAACCGCGACACGCAGGACATCGTCGCGAACGAGACCCGCGCCGAGCTCGTGTTCGTGAAGAACAACCTGCGCCACAACACGCTCGACGAGCTCGTCAACGAAGAGACGCTCGCGGCCGGCACCGGCGACTACCCGCACAAGGACGACATCGCCGTGCTGTGGCCGCTCGCGCAGGCGCTGTTCGAGAAGCGCCAGGTCGCGCGCGCGGGCTACGGCCTGAAGCGCGAAGTGCAGCGCAACACCGACTACAACTTCTACGTCGAAGGCGAGCACGTGACGATCACGCCGCGCCGCCGCGGCTCGCCGCTCGACCTGATCGTGTCGGAGCTCGCGATCCTCGCGAACTCGACCTGGGGCGCGTTCCTGCACGATCACACGGTGCCCGGCATCTACCGGTCCCAGCGCGGCTTCGGCGCGCCGGGCCCGAAGCGCACGCGGATGCAGACGACGGCCGCGCCGCACGAAGGCCTCGGCGTCGCGCAGTACGCGTGGAGCACGTCGCCGCTGCGCCGCTACGTCGACCTCGTGAACCAGTGGCAACTGCTCGCGTGCGTGCAGCACGGCGTCACCGCGAAGCTCGCCGCGCCGTTCAAGCCGAAGGACGCCGATCTCTACGCGGTCGTGCAGGGCTTCGACGATACGTACACGGCCTACGCCGACTACCAGCGCCGGATGGAGTACTTCTGGTGCCTGCGCTGGCTCAAGCAGGAGCAGAAGAAGCAGGTCGTCGCGAGCGTCGTCAAGGGCGATCTCGTGCGCCTCGAGGAAATCCCGCTGCTGCTGCACGTGCCGGGACTCGGCGTGCATGCGCGCGGCACGCGCGTGCTGCTCGACGTGATGTCGCTCGACGAACTGACGATCGAGGCGTCGGTGCGTCTGCTGAACGTGCTCGACGCGCCGACCGTGACGAGCGGCGATACGGCCGAGGCCGACGAAGAGGATGATGCCGAAGGCGGCGACGACACGCTGGTCGACGCGGAAGACGCGTCGGCGCAAACCGAGGCCGAAGCGCTGGCCGAATCGGGCGACGCGGCGGCACAGGGCGGCGAAGCCGCGAGCGGCAACGACGGCGAAGAGGGACGCGCATCATGAACGCAGTTGCGTCGACGAGCGGCACGGACCGCTATGTCGTGTTCGGCAACCCGGTGGCGCACAGCAAGTCGCCGTTCATCCACGCGCAGTTCGCCGCCCAGACCGGCGAGCCGATCGAGTACGCGCACCGGCTCGCGCCGGTCGACGGATTCGAGGCCGCCGTGCGCGCGTTCGTCGCCGAAGGCGGTCGCGGCGCGAACGTGACGGTGCCGTTCAAGCTCGACGCGCATGCGCTCGCCGACACGCTGTCGCCGCGCGCGGCGGCGGCAGGCGCGGTGAACACGCTGCGCATCGACGCCGACGGCCGCCTTTACGGCGACAACACCGACGGCGTGGGCCTCGTGCGCGACATCGAAGCGAATCTCGGCGTGTCGCTCGCGGGTGCGCGCATCCTGCTGCTCGGCGCGGGCGGCGCCGCGCGCGGTGTCGTGCTGCCGCTGCTCGACCGCGCGCCGCTGTCGATCGGAATCGTCAATCGCACCGCGAGCAAGGCCGAGGCGCTCGTCGGCCAGTTCATGCAGGCCGCGCACGATGCGGGCTGCATGCTCGCGGGCGGCGGGCCCGGCGTCGTGCGGGCCGAGCCGTACGACGTGGTGATCAATGCGACGGCCGGCAGCCTCGATGCCGCGCTGCCGGAATGCGACGCGGCCGCGTTCGGCGCCGGCACGCTCGCGTACGACATGATGTACGGCGCGCAGCCGACCGTGTTCATGCAGCACGCGGCGTCGCTCGGCGCGCGCACGGCCGACGGGCTCGGGATGCTGGTCGAGCAGGCGGCCGAATCGTTCTTCATCTGGCGCGGCGTGCGGCCGGACGGCGCACCGGTGCTGGCCGCGCTGCGCCAGGCGCTCGCGGCGAGCTGAACGGAGCGCGGCACGTGGCGGCGGTGAGCGGCACGCAGCGCACGCGGACGGTGAGCATCGCGCGCTGGATCGTCTATGCGGGATCGGTGTTCGCGCTCGCGTGGCTCGCGACGCAGCTGTTCTATCTCGCGCAGATCGCGCTGTGGTCGTTCGTGAATCCCGGCTCGACCGCGTTCATGCGCACCGACGCGTGGTGGCTGTCGCGCGACACGCCGCCCGCGCAGATCCGGCACCAGTGGGTGCCGTACGACCAGATCTCGCGCAACCTGAAGCGCGCGCTGATCGCGTCCGAAGATTCGACCTTCGCGACCAACAACGGCTACGACGTCGACGCGATCCTGCAGGCGTGGGAGAAGAACAAGGCGCGCGGCAGGATCGTCGCGGGCGGCTCGACGATCACGCAGCAGCTCGCACGCAACCTGTTCCTGTCGCGCGAGAAAAGCTACATCCGCAAGGGGCAGGAGCTGATCATCACGTGGATGCTCGAAACGGTGCTCGACAAGGAGCGCATTTTCGAGATCTACCTGAATTCGGTCGAATGGGGGCGCGGCGTGTACGGCGCGGAAGCGGCCGCCCGCTATTACTACAAGATTCCCGCGAGCCGGCTCGGCGCGTGGCAGTCGGCGCGTCTCGCGGTGATGCTGCCGAAGCCGCGCTGGTTCGATGCGCATCGCGGCTCGGCCTACCAGGCGCAGCGTGCGGCGATCATCGCACGCCGGATGGGCGCGGCCGAGCTGCCGCAATCCGAGTAAGCGGCGCGCCCGCATCGCTGCGTTGTCCGTTCTGCCGTTCGCGCAGGATTGCTGCGTTGCAGCGCATTCGTGTCATCACCCTTTCGGGCCGCATCCTTTAGACGAATTCGTCTATTTCGCTTTGCTGAGCAATATCGGCGAGTGCATGTTTTTGTTGAGCGTCATCGCACGAAACGGGTGCTTTTTTAGTCGTTACCAGTAAACGCGAAAGTCGATGAAAGCGACGTGAAATGCAACGTTTCGCGAATCGAAGCATTCCTGAAAGGTGTGCGCTGCACTGCTTGCGCGCCGAATATTTCCAAATTTTTCAAAGCCGGCGGGCTCGCGTATATTGGCCGGCGCCTCGGCTCATCGGCCGCAATCGAGGCGGGGGGCGGCTTATCCGGCTGCTCGACAAAAAAACATGCGAGAAGGGACGCAACGATGCCAGCGAGCAAAGCGAAGCTGTTGTTGGGAGTGGTGTGTTCTTCGCTGATACTGACGGCCTGCAATGACGACGTGACGTCGTCGTCTGCAGCGAGCGCCGCCAATTCAGCCGACCCTGCCGGTCAGGTCGACCGCGCGTACAACGATCCAAACAGTTATTCGTCGAGCGCGAACGCGTCGCTCGATGCCTCCACCGCGGTCGAAAAGGCCGCCGTCACGCACCATCAGATCACGCTGAACGGCAAGACGATCCGGTACACGGCCACGGCCGGCCACCTCGTCGCACGCAATCCGCAGACGGGCGCGCCCGAGGCCTCGTTCTTCTACGTCGCGTACACGGCCGACAACCAGCCCGCGGCGAAGCGGCCCGTCACGTTCCTGTACAACGGCGGCCCCGGCTCGGCGTCGGTGTGGCTGCACCTCGGCTCGTTCGGCCCGCGCCGGATCCAGACCGGCGACCCGAACGCGAACGCGTCGACGTTCCCGTTCGTCGACAACCAGGAAACCCTGCTCGACACGACCGACCTCGTGTTCGTCGATGCGATCGGCACCGGCTTCTCGGAAGCGGTCGCGCCGAACACGAACCAGACGTTCTGGGGCGTCGACCAGGACGCCGGCGCGTTCCGCGATTTCGTGACGCGCTACCTGAGCGTGAACCAGCGCAACGATTCGCCGAAATACCTGTTCGGCGAATCGTACGGGACGCCGCGCACCGACGTGCTCGCGAACCTGCTCGAGACGGCCGGCGTGAAGCTCGACGGCATCGTGCTGCAGTCGTCGATCCTGAACTACAACACGAACTGCGACATGGCGAGCGACTATGTCGGCAACTCGAACAACGGCGCGAGCCCGGTGAGTTGCGCGGGCTTCGTGCCGTCGTATGGCACGGTCGGCGCGTATTACCAGCTCGACAACCCGAACCCGTCGAACCTGCCGCAGTATGCGGACCAGATGCGGCTGCTGACGGCCGGCAGCTACGCGCCCGCCGTGAACGCGTACCTCGCGAGCCATACGCCGCCGCCGCCGAATCTCGTCACGACGATGGCGAATTCGACCGGCGTGAAGCAGGCGTTGTGGAATGCGGACTTCAACGTGGTCCCGACCTTCTTCGACAACAGCTTCCAGCTGTCGCTGGTGCCGGGCACGCTGATCGGCCGCTATGACGCACGCGTGAACGTGCCCGTGTCGAGCCCGCTCGCGGCCGACGGCGATCCGTCCAGCTCGTTCATCACGAAGCCGTTCACCGACACGATCGGCAGCTACCTGCCGAACGAGCTGAAGTACACCGCGCAGTCGGCCTACTCGGTGAGCAGCAATGCGATCAACACGTGGGACTGGACGCACGACGGCCTCGCGATGCCCGACACGATCCCCGATCTGGCCGCGGCGCTGACGCTGAACCCGGCGCTGAAGGTGCTGTCGCTGAACGGCTATCACGACATCGCGACGCCGTTCTACCAGACCGAGCTCGACCTCGCGCGGCTCGGCACGCAACCGAACCTGACGATCAAGGACTATCAGGGCGGGCACATGGTCTATCTCGACGATACGTCGCGTCCGCAGGAGAAAGCCGACCTCGTGACCTTCTACAACGTGGCCGCGCACTGATTGCGCCACGCCGGCGACGGGCGCCCTCGGCGGCGCCGCTCGCCGGCAGTCGACGACCTCATTCCAGACTGGAGCCTGACATGAAGAATCGTTTCATCGTCGTTGCCGCGGCGCTCGCATGCGTCGGCGCCGCCGCATCCGTTTCCGCGTTCGCGCAGGCGAGCGACGCCGCTGCCGCACCGGCGCGTGCGCGCCAGGCGCAGCTCGGCGATCCGTACGTGCCGCCGGCCGCGCGCCACGCGACCGCCGGCACGCAGACCACCGGCGCCGCGCTGCATGCGCAGGTGGTGCGCAAGCTCGCGCGGCAGTTCAGCGCGGCCGACACGCAGAACACGGGTTCGATCACCGAGTCGCAGGCGCGCGCGGCCGGCCTCGGCTATGTCGCGAACCACTTCCGGCAGATCGACGCGGGCGGCAGCGGCCGTGTGTCGTTCGCCGACGTCCAGCGCTACATGCAGGCGCGCAGCACGAGCCAGCAGTAAGCGCGGTACGGCATGAACAAACGGGGGCGGAACCTGCGACACGGCAGGTCCCGCCCCCGTATGCATGGCGCGGCCGGCGCAGCGAGCCCGCTGCCTATCCCGCCTGAATTCTCATTATCTGGACAACGCACTCAAATATTGGAGACGAGTGCGTGCGCTCCTACAATCCGAAGCACATCGACAGCTTCGGACCCACGCATCGCGCGGCGCCCGTCGCACACGGAGACACCTTCCATGAAGTTCGCCGGGCGCTTTACTCGGTGCATCGACCGCCGCCACGCCGCCGCACCGGACGCAGTTCCGGCGCCGCGCGAGCGGCTTCACCGATTCCGTTGAAGACGCCCCGTTCCATGACCAAGATGCCAGACTCTCTTGCCCTCGACGCCCGGCGTGCGATGCCGGCCGAACCGTCGCTGACCGACAGCATCGGCGCGACCAGCACGCCGCTCGACCTCGCCGCGCAGCAGGCCGGCACGCAGACGCTGCTGCGCGGCCTCGCGATCCTCGAGGCGATCGCGAACGGTGCGCGCGACATGCGCGCGATCGGCGCCGCGCTCGGCACGACGCGCAGCACGACGCACCGTCTCGTCAGCAGCCTCGTGCAGGCGCGCTATCTGCGCCAGGTGCAGGGCGGCTACCTGCTCGGCCCGAAGCTGATCGAGCTCGGCACGATCGCGCTCGAGCAGATGCCGCTGACCGCGGTGGCGCGCCCGCATCTGGAAGCACTCGCGGAAGCGACGCTCGACACGATCCATCTCGGCGTGCGCGACGGCGACGACGTGCTGTACATCGACAAGATTCCCGGCACGCGCGGCCTTGAGATGCGCTCGCGCGTCGGCCACCGGATGCCGCTCGCGTCGACCGGCATCGGCAAGGCGATGATGCTCGACCTCGATCCGGATCTGTGGCGCTCGCTGTTCGAAGCCGCGCGGCGCGCGCTGGCCGGCGTCAACTTCAAGCCCGACAACCGGCCCGAGACGAGCGCGTTCCTGCAGCGCATGGCCCATTACGCGGCCGGCGGCTATACGTTCGATCTCGAGGAAAACGAGGCGTCGATCCGCTGCGTGGCCGCGCCGATCCGCGACGCATCGGGTGCGATCGTCGCGGCGGTGTCGGTCGCGAGCACGATTCCGTACATGCCGCACGACCGCATGGACGAACTGATTCCGCTCGTGCAGCGCGAAGCGCGAGCCATTTCCGCGGAGCTGGGCTGGAGCCCGCCGCAGGGTACCCGCAGGATCAAACGATGACGACTTCGACCCGGCCCGTTCCGGATGCCAGTTCCGCCTCCCCGTCGCTGATCGCGCTCGACTGGGGCACCACGTCGCTGCGCGCGTATCTGTACGACGCGCACGGCGTGCCGATCGACACGCGCAGCCGGGCGGCCGGCGTGATGCACGTGCCGGGCGGCGGCGCGCGTGCGTTCGACGCGGTGTTCGAGGAAGCGTGCGGCGACTGGCTCGACCGCACGCCCGGCCTGCCGGTGCTCGCCGCCGGGATGGTCGGCAGCGCGCAGGGCTGGCGCGAAGCGCCGTACGTCGCGGTGCCGGCCGGCGCCGACGCGCTCGTCGCAGGTCTCATCACCGTGACGACGGCGCGCGGCACGACGGTTTCGATCGTGCCGGGCGTGATCGCGACGGGCGAATTGCCCGACGTGATGCGCGGCGAAGAAACGCAGATCGTCGGCGCGCTTGCGAGCGATCCCACGCTTGGCGCTGATCGTTCAGGGGTACTGATCGGCCTGCCGGGCACGCATGCGAAATGGGCGTGGGTGAAGGACGGCCTGATCGAACGCTTCCAGACCTTCATGACCGGCGAGCTGTTCGCGGTATTGCGCGACCACACGATCCTCGGCCGCACGATGCGCGCGGGCGAATCACCCGATCGCGCGGCGTTCTTGCGCGGCGTGGCAGTCGCCCGCGGCGCGCAGCGCACGGGCCTGCTCGCGACGATTTTCAGCACGCGCACGCTGGGGCTGACCGACCGGCTCGCCCCCGATGCGCAGGGCGACTATCTGTCCGGCTTGCTGATCGGCCATGAGCTGAACGCGCTCGACGCGATGCTCGCGGAGCGCGGCATCGCGCTCGCGGACCAGCCGCTGCTGCTGATCGGCGACGACGCTTTGTGTTCGCGCTACGTCGATGCGCTCCGGGTATTCGGCCATATGCATGCGCGTGTCGCCCCGCATGCGACCGAGCGCGGCCTGTGGCGGATCGCGTCGCGCGCCGGGCTCGTGCGCGCGGACGGCGAGCCCGTCTGTGCCGACCAGTGAACTGCTTGAAGAGGAATTGCCGATGCCGTCCGACCTGACCTTGCCCGCACCGTACATGCCCCACGCCGCATTGATGCGTGCGTTCGACGCGTGTCCGCTGATCGCGATCATGCGCGGCATCACGCCTGCCGAAGCGGCCGACCATGGCCGTGCGCTGTACGAAGCCGGCTTCCGGATCGTCGAGGTGCCGCTCAACTCGCCGGAGCCGTTCGACAGCATCGCTGCGCTGCGGCGTGCGCTGCCCGACGACATGATCGTCGGCGCGGGCACCGTGCTGCGCGCCGAGTACGTCGACCGCGTGCAGGACGCGGGCGGCGCGCTGATCGTGATGCCGCACAGCGACGCGGCCGTGATCCGCCGCGCGCGCGAGCGCGGGCTCGCGAGCGCGCCGGGCGTCGCGACGCCGACCGAAGCGTTCGCGGCGCTGACGAATGGCGCCGACGTGCTGAAGATGTTCCCGGCCGAGCAGCTCGGCGTGACGGTCGTGAAGGCCTGGCGCGCGGTGATCGACCGTGCGGTGCCGCTGATTCCGGTCGGCGGGATCGCGCCGGACAACATGCAGCCGTTCCTCGACGCCGGCGCGAACGGCTTCGGGCTCGGCTCGGCGCTGTACCGTCCCGGCCAGTCGGCGGATGCGACCGCGGCGAATGCGCGCGCGTTCCAGGCCGGCTTGCGCATCGCGCGCGGCGGAGCCGCATGATGGGCCGCCTCGCGGGCAAGGTCGCGATGGTGACGGGTGCGGGCCGTGGCATCGGCGCCGCGATCGCGCGTGCGTTCGTGCGCGAAGGCGCGGCCGTCGCGCTCGTCGATCTCGACTTCCCGCAGGCGCAGCACACGGCCGCCGCGATCGCACGCGAATGCGACGGCGCGCGCGTGCTGCCGCTGCAGGCGGACGTCGCGCGGCAGCAGGCGGTGCGCGACGCGCTCGCGCAGACGGAAGCGGCGTTCGGCCCGCTCGACGTGCTCGTGAACAACGCGGGCATCAACGTGTTCGCCGATCCGCTGACGATGACCGACGACGATTGGCGCCGCTGCTTCGCGGTCGATCTCGACGGCGTGTGGCACGGCTGCCGCGCGGCGCTGGAGGGCATGGTCGAGCGCGGTCGCGGCAGCATCGTGAACATCGCGTCGACGCATGCATTCAGGATCATCCCGGGCTGCTTTCCGTACCCGGTCGCGAAGCACGGCGTGCTCGGCTTGACGCGTGCGCTCGGCATCGAATACGCGGCGCGCAACGTACGCGTGAACGCGATCGCGCCGGGCTACATCGAGACGCAACTGACGCGCGACTGGTGGGACGCGCAACCCGATCCGGCCGCCGCGCGCGCCGATACGCTCGCGCTGCAGCCGATGAAGCGCATCGGAAAACCGGAGGAGGTCGCGATGACGGCCGTGTTCCTCGCGTCCGACGAGGCGCCGTTCATCAATGCCGCGTGCATCACCGTCGATGGCGGGCGCGCGGCGCTGTATCACGACTGACACGATTGACGCAACGATTCGAAAGACCGCACGTGCGACGGCCGCGCGCACGCTGCGTCGAAACCAACAAGCGGCTGCATCCTGTTCGATGAAAACAAGGAGACACTGGAGATGAAACGCAGAACGTTCGTAACGCTGGCCGCCGCGGCCGCGGTGGTGATGGGCAGCCCGGTCGCGCACGCGGCCGACCCGGTCAAGATCGGCTTCCTGGTGAAGCAGCCGGAAGAGCCGTGGTTCCAGGACGAGTGGAAATTCGCCGAGATCGCCGCGAAGCAGAAGGGCTTCACGCTCGTGAAGATCGGCGCGCCGTCCGGCGAGAAGGTGATGAGCGCGATCGACAACCTGTCCGCGCAGAAGGCGCAGGGCTTCATCATCTGCACGCCCGACGTGAAACTCGGGCCGGGCATCGTCGCGAAGGCGAAGTCGCACAACCTGAAGATGATGACGGTCGACGACCGCCTCGTCGACGGCGCGGGCAAGCCGATCGACGCGGTGCCGCACATGGGAATTTCCGCGTACAACATCGGCAAGCAGGTCGGCGACGGCATCGCGGCCGAGATCAAGAAGCGCGGCTGGGACATGAAGGACGTCGGCGCGATCGACATCACCTACGAGCAGCTGCCGACCGCGCACGACCGCACGAGCGGCGCGACCGACGCGCTGGTCGCCGCGGGCTTCCCGAAGGCGAACGTGATCGCGGCGCCGCAGGCGAAGACCGATACCGAGAACGCGTTCAACGCGGCGAACATCGCGCTCACGAAGAACCCGCAGTTCAAGCACTGGGTCGCGTACGGCCTGAACGACGAGGCCGTGCTCGGCGCGGTGCGCGCGGCCGAAGGGCGCGGCTTCAAGGCCGACAACATGATCGGCATCGGCATCGGCGGTTCCGATTCGGCGTTGAACGAGTTCAAGAAGCCGCAGCCGACGGGCTTCTACGGCACCGTGATCATCAGCCCGAAGCGCCACGGCGAGGAAACCTCGGACCTGATGTACACGTGGATCACGCAGGGCAAGGCGCCGCCGCCGTTGACGCTGACGACGGGCATGCTCGCGACGCGCGACAACGTGTCGAAGGTGCGCGAGGAGATGGGGCTCGCGTCGAAGTAAGCGGCCCGGGGGGGGGCGCCGCGCCCCCGGGGGGGGGGGGGGGGGGGGGGGGGTGGTGGGGGGGGGGGGGGGGGGGGGGGGCCGCGCCCCGCCCCCCCCCCCCCGGGCCCCCCCCCCCCCCCCCCCGCGGCCCGCCTGAAACGCGGGCCATATCAGCGGACGGCGGCGTCGCGCGCCGCTCAGCTGTCGCGGCGGTTGTCCGTGCCGTCTTCTTCCGACGACGGACCCTCGTCGGAGGCGCCGCCGATCCGATACTTTTCCGCGGCCCATGCGCCGAGGTCGAGCTGCTTGCAGCGGGCCGAACAGAAGGGACGGAACTTGTTTTCAGGCGTCCAGCGCACTTCGGCGCCGCACGAAGGACATTTCACAACGGTAGTCATACGAAAGCATCGATCCGGCACGTGGCCGTTACAGATTACACAGTGTCAGATGGAACGGCACGTCGATGTCCACCGCGCGCGGCCGTACATCGCCGTCCTGCATGGTGAACCGCACCCACAGCATGTATTTGTTGGCGCTCGCCTCGGGAATGACGCGCAGCTCCGGCGGCACCCGTACCTGCATCAGCTGGTAGGTGCGGCCGGACAGCATCTGCTGGTAGCTGCCCTGCATCGCCATGACCTTCGACGCCTGACCCGATTCGCGCGCGAGCCGCAGCACGATCGCCGCGGCGTCGCGCAACGGCAGCATCGGCAGGACCCACTTCGCGATGTCCTGGCGCCGCTGCTCCGCAGGCCATTGCTGCCACGCGTAGTACGACGGCAGGTCGAACTTGCAGGTACCGCCCGGAATCACCGCGCGGCTGCGGATGCTGGCGAGCCACTCGTTGTCGACGAGGTGCTGGCCGGTCTTGCCCTGCATCTGCGCGAGATTCGCGAGCGTCTGCTCGATTTCGCCGAGCACGGCCTCGAGCGCGTTCTGCTCGATGCCCGGATTGCCGCGAAAGGGGGCGAGCGTCTGGCGTTGACGTTCGAGCTCCTTCATCAGATCCGATTTCAGGTCCGCGCGGCCCGTTACCTCGGCGATTTCGAACAGCGTCGTCAGCGCGACGTGGTGTTCACGCGGGTCCTCCTGAGCCAAAAAGAACGTGAAGCGCTCGAACAGATCTTCGAGACGCAACAGCGTGCGAATTCGCTCGTTGAACGGATACTCGTAAAGAATCAAGCGCGCTCGCCTCTTGGGTAGGGATTGAAACAATGAAGGACATTCTAATGCCCCCTCTCTACCCTAGCAACGCGCCAATTTCGTACACCATCACGATTGCGCGCGATGCTCAGTGCGCGGCGGCCGCGAATTCGACATAGCGTTGGTGCAGTGCATCGACCTGCGCGGCGAGCGCGTCGGGCGTGAGCGCGTCGTTGACGATCACGTCGTCGGCCGCCGCGAGGCGGGCTTCGCGCGACGCCTGTCGCGCGATGATCGCTTCGACCTGTTCGCGCGTGAAACCGTTGCGCCGCATCACGCGCGCGATCTGCGTTTCGACCGGGCAGTCGACGACGAGCACGCGATCGCTGCGCGCCTTCCAGGTGCCCGACTCGACGAGCAGCGGCACGACGAACATTACGTACGGACCCCGCGCTTTGCGCGCGTCGCGATCGGTCTCCGCGCGGATCAGCGGATGCGTGATCGCTTCGAGGCGCCGGCGCGCGGCGTCGTCGCTGAAGATCAGCGTGCGCATCTTCGCGCGATCGAGCGAGCCGTCGGCGGCCACGAAGTCGCGACCGAAAGCCTGCTCGATCGCGGGCATCGCGAGGCCGCCCGGCGCGGTGATGCGGTGGGCAATCAGGTCGGTATCGACGAGCGATGCGCCACGGGCGCCGAACAGGTCGGCAACGGTCGTCTTGCCGCTGCCGATGCCGCCCGTGAGTCCTACGGAAAACATGTCAGCCTCCGAGCGCCGCATAGAAAGGGGTGCCGAAAAACAGCGTGGCGACGCCGCCGGCCGCGAGGAACGGGCCGAACGGAATCGGCTCCTCGAAGCGCATGCGGCCGCGCCAGGTTGCGACGAGCCCGACGATCGCGCCGGTCACCGCCGCGAACAGCACGACCTGCGGCAGCGCGGCCCAGCCCATCCATGCGCCGAGCGCGGCAAGCAGCTTCAGGTCGCCGAAACCGATGCCCTCGATGCCGCGCAGCCATTTGAACAGCCAGTAGATCGACCACAGGAACAGGTAGCCGGCCATCGCGCCGATCACGGCCGAGCGCAGCGACGTGAAGGTGCCGCCGAGGTTCAGCACGAGCCCTGCCCACAGCAGCGGCAGCGTCATCGAGTCGGGCAGGTAGCCGGTCCGGATATCGATCGCGCTCATCGAGAGCAGCGCCGCGCACAACGCGAACGCGGCAAGCGCGGCGACGGTCGGGCCGAACGCCGCGAGCGAGCCGGCGGCGAGCCCTGCGCACGCGATCTCGACGAGCACGTAGCGGATGCCGATCGCATGGCCGCAGCGCCGGCAGCGCCCGCGCAGCATCAGGTAGCTGACGAGCGGGATGTTTTCCCACGCGCGCAATACGTGGCCGCAATGCGGGCAGGCACTGCGCGGGCGCCACAGATCGTAGCGCGGCGGATAACCGTCGTCGGGCGGGGCGCTCGCGGTGCCCGTCGCCTCGGCGATCTCGGCCTGCCATGCGCGCTGCATCATCACGGGCAACCGGTGCACGACCACGTTCAGGAAGCTGCCGATGCAAAGGCCGACGACGACCGCGAACGCATACTGCAGCGCGGGCGGCAGCATCGCCAGCGCGAGCAGCGTGCTCTCGGGCGAATCGGAAACGGCGGACAGGGGCGCGGGCGTCATGAGGCTCAAGGTTCGGACTTAAAAGGCGACAGAATCGGTTGCGATGCTACACCACGTTGCCGAGTTGAAGGATCGGCAGATACATCGCGATCACGAGACCGCCGACGAGTGCGCCCAGCACGATCACGATCAACGGTTCGCCGAGCGCCGCGAGCGCATCGAGGCGCGCGTCCAGCTGGCGTTCGCACAGCGCGGCGATGTCGGCAAGCATCGTGTCGAGCGCACCGGTTTCCTCGGCGACGGCGATCGGCTGCACGACGTCGTCCGGAAAGCAGCCGGCCGAATGCATCGCATCGGCCAGACGTACGCCGCGCAACACGCGTGCGGCGATGTGCGCGGTGGCGTGCGCGAACACCGGGTGGCCGGCCGTGCGCTCCAGCGTGGCGAGCGCATCGGCGAGCGGCACGCCGGCGCCGAGCAGGGTCGCCAGCGAGCGGCACCAGCGTGCGGCAGCGTATCGCTCGAGCGCGCTGCCTGCGAGCGGAGCGCGCAGCAGGCGCCGCGCGAGCGCGTGACGCAGCGCGGCCGAGCGCCGCAGCGCGTGCCGCGCGGCAAGGCCCGTGGCGGCCGCGCCGGCCAGGAGTACGCCGCCCCACGCCGACAGCGCGGAGGACAGCGCGAGCAGCGCGCGGGTCGGCGCGGGCAGCGCGGCCCCGAAACCGTCGAAGATCTGCCGGAAGGTCGGCACGACCCACATCATCAATGCAGCGGAGATCGCGAGCCCGAACAGGATGACGGCGGCCGGATACGCGAGTGCGGCGCGCAGCTTGCGCCATTGCGCATCGGCGCGCTCGCGGTGTTCCGCGACCCGTGTCAGCACGACGCCGAGCGAACCGGACGCTTCGCCGACCTCGATCAACTGACGATACAGCGTGCCGAATTGCGATGGATAGCGTGCGAGCGCATCGGCGAAGCGCCGGCCGCCGACGATCTCGCGGGCGAGACCCGCGGCAATGCGCGGCACGCCGTCGCGCGTGCGGGTGCGCGCGAGCATCTCGAGCGACGGCGCGAGCGGCAGGCCGGCCTGCAGCAGGCTCGCGAGCTGGCGCGTGAAGCGCGTGATGTCGCGCGCGGCCGCCGTAGGCGGACGGGCCGGCCCGCGGACGTCGAGCGACAGTACCGCGATGCCGTCGCGCGCGAGCGTGGCGCGCGCGGCCGAGGCGTCGAACGCGATGACGATCCCGCGGCGTGGAGAGCCGTCGCGATGGCGGCCGCGCCATGCGAAGCGGGTTTCGCGCGGCGGCGTGCGCACGTTCACGCGGCGGGGGTGGCGGCGACGGCTTCCGCGAGGCTCGTCGTGCCGTCCATGACGCGCGCGAATGCCGCGTCGCGTAGCGTGCGCACGCCTTCGGCCGCCACGCAGTGCGCGAGTTCGCCGACGCTCGCCCGCGCGACGATGCGCTCGGCCAGCGCGGGCGAGACCGGCATCGTCTGATGCAGGCCGATGCGGCCGCGATAGCCGATCCCGTGACAGGCGGAACAGCCGCGCGCGACGAACGGCCGCCAGCCGGCCGCCAGCGCCGCCGGGTCGCAGCCGGATTCCCGCAGCGCGCGCGCCGATGCGTCCGAAGGCGCGCGGCAGTGAACGCACAGGCGCCGGACGAGGCGTTGCGCGGTGACGAGGTGCAGCGCGGCGGCGAGGTTGTACGGCGCGACGCCGATGTCGAGCAGCCGCGCGACGGCTGCCGGCGCGTCGTTCGTGTGCAGCGTCGACAACACGAGATGGCCGGTCTGCGCGGCCTTGATCGCGACGTCGGCCGTCTCCGCATCGCGAATCTCGCCGACCATGATGACGTCCGGGTCCTGTCGCAACAGCGCGCGCAGCGCCGTCGCGAACGTGAGCCCCGCCTTGTCGGCGACGCCGACCTGATTGATTCCGTCGAGCTGGATCTCGGCGGGATCCTCGACCGTGCAGACGTTGTGCGCGTCGCGATCGAGCATTTGCAGCGCGCAGTAGAGCGACAGCGTCTTGCCGCTGCCGGTCGGGCCCGTGACGAGCACGAGGCCATGCGGCGCGCGGATCGCGGCCTCCATCGCGGCCGCCTGCCGCGCATCGAAGCCGAGGTTGGCCAGCGTGAGATCGGGCGGCAGCGTTTCGAGCCGCCGCAGCACGAGCTTTTCGCCGAACAGCGTGGGCAGCGAACTGACACGATAGTCGCCGCGCGTGCCGCCGTCGATCGCGATGCGCAGCCGGCCGTCCTGCGGAAGCCGCCGCTCGGCGATGTCCATGCGCGAGAGCACCTTGATCCGCGTGACGAGCGCATCGCGCAGGTGCAGCGGCGGTCGCGCGTGTTCATGCAGCACGCCGTCGATGCGCAGACGGATGCGCCAGCCGGCTTCGAACGGCTCGACGTGGATGTCCGACGCGTCGCGCACGCGCGCCGCGTGCAGCGTGTCCGTCAGCAGCCGTACGGCGGGGGCATCGTCGAGCTGGGCCGCATCGAGTGCATGGGGCGTGTCGGCGGGCGGCGCGTCGGCGTGCGCGGGCGCCGACCGCGCGTGTAGCGACGCCGCGGAGGAAGGAAAGTGCATGTGAGCCGGCACGCTGGCCGCCAGTTGACCGTGATGCGCAGATCATCGCGCGTCGCGGCCAGCGCCGGCAGTCGGCCGTTCGGCTAGCGCTAGCCCGTTATTAGCGTGAACCGGCCCTAGCGCGAGGCGGCGCGCACGGTGCGCGTGCCGCGCGGCTTGAAGAGCTTGACGGTGCGTACTGCCTGATCGTCGCTGCGCATCACCTCGAGCATCACGTCGCCGATTTTCAGGCACACGTCGTCTTCCGGAATTTCCTCGAGGATCTCGAGTACCAGTCCGTTCAGCGT
>NZ_CP071054.1:0-1225391 GCF_018417615.1 Burkholderia sp. LAS2 | reverse complement strand
GCGACGAACCGCCCCGTCCCGATCACGAGTTCGAGTCCCGACTGCTCGAATGCGCGGCGATTGACGTCGACCATCCCGTTCACGACCGACGCGACATACGCGGAAACGCCCGCCATGTCGGCCATCACGTCTTCCCGTTGCACCGCATCCCGCCACGCATGCGTCGCGCGCGCACGGCGTATCAGTGCCTTGCTCGGGATGCATGCGACGTTGATGCACGAGCCGCCGATCATCCCGCGCTCGATCACCGCGACGCGCTTGCCTTGCCGGGCCATCTCCATCGCAAGCGATTTCCCGCCCTTGCCGCCGCCCAGAAACAGGTATTCGACCCGTTTGACCTCTGCCATGCTGCTCTCCAGGTTCCGTTCGTCCCGCTCGAATTGTGTGAGTCGCGCAAGTTCCCGCGTCAAGACTGCAAAAAGGCGAGCAGATCCGCATTGACGCGATCGGCATCGACGACGCACATGCCATGCGATGCGCGCTCATACACCTTCAGCGTCGCGTGCTTCACGATCTGCGCGGACAGCCGGCCTGCATTGTCGATCGGCACGATCTGGTCGTCGTCGCCGTGCAGGATCAGCGTGGGCACGTCGATCTTCTTCAGATCATCCGTGTAGTCGACTTCGGAGAATTCGCGGATGCACTGGTACTGGCCGTGGATGCCGCCCGTCATCCCCTGCGCCCAGAATGCGTCGACGGTGCCCGCCGACACGGTCGCGCCCGGCCGGTTGAAGCCGAAGAACGGCACCGCGAGATCGCGATAGAACTGGGACCGGTTGGCGGCCACGCCGCGTCGAATGCCGTCGAACACGTCCAGCGGCAAGCCGCCCGGATACGCATCGGTCTTCAGCATGATCGGCGGCACGGCGCCGATCAGCACGGCCTTCGCGACTCGTTTCGTCCCGTGACGGCCGATGTAACGCGCGACCTCGCCGCCGCCCGTCGAATGGCCGACCAGCGTGGCCTCGCGCACGTCGAGCGTGTCGAGGAGTGCCGCGAGATCGTCTGCATACGTGTTCATGTCGTTGCCGGCGAACGGTTGCCCCGAACGGCCGTGACCGCGCCTGTCGTGCGCGATCACGCGGTAGCCGTGCTGCACGAGGAACAGCATCTGTGCGTCCCATGCATCGGCGTTCAGCGGCCAGCCGTGCGAGAACACGACCGGGCGACCGACGCCCCAGTCCTTGTAGAAAATCCGGGTGCCGTCGTGCGTGGTGATGGTGGTCATGGTGATTCCGTTGGAATGGTAGCGGTGTGCGCTCAGAAGCCTTCGAGCACGATCTTGCCCTTCGCGCGGCCGCCTTCCAGCAGCGCATGCGCGCGCCGCAGGTTCTCCGCGTCGATCTTGCCGAGGTGCTCGCCGACGGTGCTCTTGAGCACGCCGTCGTCGATCAGCGTCGCCACGCGCGCGAGCAGCGCGTGCTGACGGTCCATGTCGGGCGTGCGGAACATCGAGCGCGTGAACATGAATTCCCAATGCAGCGAGATGGCCTTGCGTTTGAGCGGCATCGCATCGAGCGTGTCCGGATCGTCGATCAGCGCCAGCTGGCCCTGCGGCTTCAGTACGTCGACGATCTGCGCGTAGTACGCGTCGGTATGCGTGAGGCTGATCACGTGGTCCACGTAGTCGATGCCCAGTGACTTCAGTTGCGGTTGCAACGGCTGGCCGTGATCGATCACGTGGTGCGCGCCGAGCTCGGCGACCCACGCGTGCGTGGCCGGCCGCGACGCCGTGCCGATCACCGTCAGCTCGGTCAGCCGGCGCGCGAGTTGCACGAGAATGGACCCGACGCCGCCGCCCGCGCCGATCACCAGCACGCTCTGCCCGGCGCCGCCGCGCTCGGTGATCTTCAGCCGGTCGAACAGCAGTTCCCACGCGGTAATCGCAGTCAACGGCAGGGCCGCGGCGTCGGCAGCGCCCAGTGTCGTCGGGCGGCGGCTCGCAATCCGCTCGTCGACGAGACCATATTCCGCGTAGCTGCCGGGCCGCGTGATGTCGCCCGCATACCAGACCTTGTCGCCCGGCGCGAACAGCTCGACGTCGGCGCCGACCGCCTCGACCGTTCCGGCCGCGTCCCAGCCGAGAACGCGCGGGCCGCTCGGCTGCACGCCGAGCCGCAGCTTCGAATCGACCGGGTTGACGGCAATCGCGTCGATCCGCACGAGCAGATCGCGCGGGCCAGGTGTCGGCACGGGCAGCTCCGTGTCGTACAGCGACGTCGGATCGTCGATCGGTACGCCGGCCTTTGCATATACGATGGCTTTCATGGTGAGCTCCTTGAAGGGGTCGGCGACGCGTTCACGCGCCGCGCAGGAATTCCGCGACGTGCGCGACATACGCACTCGCATGCTGGAACAGCGCGCCGTGGCCTGAATCCGGATAGACGATCAGCGTCGCATTCGGCAACCCCTGCGCGAGCACGAAGCTGTTCGCGGTGGGGATCATGCGGTCGTCGTTGCCGTTGGTGACGAGGGCCGGCTGCTTGATCCCGCCCAGCTTGCCTGCCACGTCACCGCTCCAGTTCGCCCACGCGATCATCGCCTGCAGCTGGGCGGACGCGACTTCGGGGCCGGCCGGCAAATCGGGCTCGGCGGTGCGCGCGGCGAGGCGGTCGACGAATGCGGCGGCGGCCGTCTGGCCTGCGGGCGTTGCCGGGAAAAACAGCCGCTTGAGCTTTTCGCTCATCGGCATCTCGCCGTCCGTGTAGATCGCGAGCAGTTCCGGCCGGTCCATCCCCGCGCCTTCGCCACCTTCAGGCGCGGTGCCGGACAGGATCATCCGCTCGACCAGCTCCGGTCGCGCGATCGCAATGTCCTGCGCGAGAAAGCCGCCGAGCGAAAACCCGAGGATATGCAGCCGGTCGATCGACAGCGCGTCGACGAAGTGCAGCACGTGCTGCGCCATGTGCGCGATCGACGTCGGAACCTGTCCGCCGGAGCGGCCGACGCCGGCGTTGTCGAACAGGATGATTTCGCGATCGCGGGCCAGCACGTCGACGATCGCCGGATCCCAGTTGTCCAGCGTGCCGGTGAAGTGCTGAAGGCACAGAAGCGGCCGCTTACCCTTTTCGTTGCCGAAGCGGCGATACGCGTAGCGCACGCCGGCTGCATCGACGTAGCGGGTCGGAGCGGCGGATGATGCAGATTGCGTCATGATGAGTTCCCTCGATGGGCGCGCGACGCGCGCCGTGGTTCGCGCTCAGCTCAGCGCGATGTCGTGCAGGTCGATCGAGACGACGAGCGGTTCCGGCACGGCCTGCCCATCGGCTGCACGCGGGTAGATGCGCCGCTTCGTCGGGAAGCGGATCCCCGACACGGTCACATAGTCGCTGACGTAATGCGCGCCCGGCGTGTTGCCTGCGATTTCGACGTCGTAGTCGAGCCGGCGCACGAAACCGTCCGGCCCGACGTAGATGGTCTGCGCTTTGCTGAACACTTCGAGCGTGTCGGGGTAGTGAACGCGAATCCGGCGCCATGCTTCGCCCCGTTCGTTCCAGACGCCGTCTTCTTCGCAATGCACACCGTCCCATGCAAGCACGAACGGCGCGTTCAGGTACGTCCACATCGCGCATCCGGCGAAAAACGCCAGTTGAAGTTCGTCCCACGGCGTCTCGAGCGTATGCCCGTCGAACGACCCGCGCGGCTGCTCGCGCGCCGCGAGCACGTGCCCGGCCGAATCGAGCAGCGCAATGCGCTCGCCGGTGAATTCGCTGCGCGCGGCCAGCGCACCGAACGGCGCATGCGATGCCCATTGGCGATCCGTCGCGACGGTGACCGTGGTGTCGTCGAGCACGCCGGCGTGACCTTTGAGGCCCCACAGCGCACCGCCTTGTACGAGGCGCGCGCGCACCTGCCGAAACTTGCGCCACTGTGCGAGCCCGCCGTGGGCGTCGAGGATGGATTGGGCGATTGCGTTCATGCGGAAGCTCCGTTGGGTACGTAGTTCATGGTCAGTACCGCGCGGAACCGGACGTCCGCGCGCATCATGCGGTCGTATGCCGCCTGCGCCTGCTCGAGCGGAAACGTTTCGATCATCGGCCGCACGTTCTGCAGCCGCGCGAACGCGAGCGTCTCTTCGTTGTCCGTCACCGTTCCCGTCAATGCGCCGACCACGGAGCGGCCGCCGAACACGAGATCGACCGCATTCACGGCGATCGGCTCGCCCGGCACGGCAACGACGATCAGCTTGCCACGCGCGGACAGGCCCGCGACGGTGTCGGCCATGGCCGAGCCGGTCGGCGCCGTGCCGAGCACGACCTTCGCGCCGCCGAGCGCGCGCAGCGCGGCGGCGACGTCCTCGGTCCGCGCGTCGATGTAGCGATGCGCGCCGAGCTGCGCGGCAAGCGCGGCCTTGTCGGCTCCGCGGGCGATCGCGACGGTGTGAAAACCCATCTTGTTCGCGAACTGCACGGCGAGATGGCCGAGCCCGCCGAGGCCATGGATGGCGACCACGTCGCCGGCCCGCGCGCCGGCATTGCGCAGCGCGTTGAACGTGGTGAGCCCCGCGCACAACAGCGGCGCAGCCTCGGCCGCGTCGAGATCGTCCGGCACGCGCACGAGCCCGCGAGCTTCGGCCAGCATGATTTCCGCATAGCCGCCGTCCGTCGTCATCCCGGTGATGACCGGGTTCTCGCAGTTCACGACATCGCCGTGCCGGCACGACGGGCACGTGCGATCTTCGCCGGCGAGAAAGCCGACGCCGACACGTTCGCCGAGCCGCCAGCCGGACACCTCTTCGCCGAGCGCGTCGATTCGGCCGACGACTTCATGCCCCGGTACGCGCGGCGGCGCGCCGTCAGGCGCTTCGCGCTCCACGGTTGCGCTGTCGGAATGGCATACGCCGCAGGCTTCGACGCGAATGCGCACCTGCCCCTGCGCCGGCGCGGGAATCGGCCGCTCGACCAGTTCCAGTTGCCCAGGCGCCTTGACTACCGCCGCGCGGTAAGTCGCTTGATTCGTCATGATTGCCTCGTTACTCGAAACGGAAGTTCGACAGATCGACACCGACGATCAACGGGGCGGGCAGCGCCACGTTCGCGTCGGTGCGCGGATAAATCCGGAAGCGCGTCGGCATCCGGATGCCTTGCACGTCGACGTAGTCGCTGATGTACCGCGCAGCCGCGTTGCGCCCCTGGATGTCGACCTCGTAGTCGTGCCGGCGCAGCAGCCCGTCCGCGTCGAAGTAGAACGTCTGCACGGCGCTATGCGTCGCGATCTCCGGCGCAAACTCGACATGCAGGCGCCGCCACGGCAGCCCGTCGACGATCCATGGCTTGATTTCGCGGCTGCGAACGCCGCCGTGGCGCAGCAGGAACGGCGACGTCAGATACGTCCACATCGTGTAGCCGGCGAAGTACGCCAGCTGTGCGTTGGACCACGGCGTCTCCATTTCGTAGCCGTCGAACGACGCGCGAGGGGCGTCGAGCGTATCCACCACGGTACCGTCGTCACGGCGGATCTCGACGCGCGCGGGCGTGTAGACGGAGTGATCCGTCGTTGGGGCGAAGGGGGCATGCGAGACATGCTGCTCGTGCAGCTGCACCGTCACGCGCGAATCGGTGAGCACGCCGTCGCGCTGCTTCAGCGCCCAGATCGCGCCCATGTGATGCAACTGCGCCGATACGCTGCGAAAGCGCTTGAAGCGCTCCATTCCCCCTGCGGCGCGAATCGCCAAATCAACCAGATCTTCCATTTGTCATCCTAAACGATATGAAACGTCTTCCTCGTTCTTCTGCCGCGCGGCCCGGGCGGCGGCGCGCGCGATTAGCCAGCGTGCACGCCGACGAACGCCGCGATGTGCCTCGCGCAAGCCACCGGATACTCGAGTTGCGGCCCGTGCCCGGTACGCGGCAGCGTCACGAGATGCAGCGTCGGCAGCTGGCCGTTGAGCGCATACCAGTTCTCCACCGGGAACACGATGTCGTGATCGCCGCCAACATGAAGAACCGGAATCGACGTCGAGCGCAGCGCATCGAGCACGGCATCGACCGGGAAGGCCGGGTTCCGCGGGGCGTCTCCGACCTGCTCGCCGGCCCACGCGACCGGTACCGCCGGGCTCAGGTCGACCTTGCGCTGCGCGACACGCGCGGCCGCAAGCTCGGCCGCCGCGCGGCTCGCCGCGGAGGCCGGCTCGAAGAACAGCGTGACGAAATCCTCGAAGTCGTTTTCGCGCTTCGCCATCGTGTAGAACAGCGGTTCGCCGGCCCTGACCAACTGGCCCGGCGGCGTGGTCGCGATCAGCACTGCGTGCGTGACGAGCTGCGGCGCCTTTGCGAGCACGATCTGCGCGGCCATTCCGCCGACCGACCAGCCGCCGATCACCGCCTTGCCGAGCTCGAGCGCGACGATCAGGTCGATCGCGTCCTTGGCGAGCGACGCAGGATGATAGGTTCGCTCGCCGCTCGACTGCCCGAGTCCGCTGTAATCGAAGATCGTGACCTGGAAGCCCTGTTCGACGAGCGTGTCGAGGAACAGCGGATCCCAGGTGTCCATGGTGCCGCGAAAGCGCACGCACAACACGAGCGGCGTACCGCTGCCGAATGTGCGATACGCGAGACGCCGACCGTCGACGTCGACGAACTGCGTGCTGGCGCCGAGACTCGGACTGTCGTTTTCCATAAGTTATCCTGTCGTTCTATACAAAACCGCGTAATGGACATGCCCGGTCGCGATGACGCGGCACGAACGCAGCGTCGCTGCGCCCTTGGCCATCGTGCCGCCCCTTCAGCATCCCGTGAGCGCGCGCATCACCCACTGCACAAGTTCGCGCGGATCGAAGGGCTTCTCCAGCACGCACAATGCGCCGAGCCGTCTCGCCTCGAGCACCCGGCGCGCGCTCGGGTGCGCGGTCACGAAGATGATCGGCACGTCGCAACACCCCCCTCGCAGCACGGCGAGCAGCTCGATACCCGACATCCCGGCCATCTGGATATCGCACACGATGCAGTGCGACGTCCCGCTCGCGCCATGTTCGAGAAACGCCTCGGCCGATGCGTACAGCCTCGCGCGCACGCCCATCGAGCGCACGAGCGATTCCAGCGACTGTCTCATCGCCAATTCATCGTCGATGATGCAAACCGTCTTGTCGTGCACAGAGTGTCTCGCGTGACGCCACGCTCGCTGGCAGGGCCGGGAACGCAACCGGATTTCGGACAGCGTACCGACCGCCCCCGGTGCCGACAATCATGCCGAGGTATGGTGGGGCCGATACCGACCGTACCCGCTCGCGCGTCACCGGCCGTCCGCGCCGGCGGACGGCGCCGGCGCGACTGCCGCGGCATGGATCATCCTGTCCCAGTTGCACGGAACGGTGCGGCCGCGCCCCCGCGGCCGATACACGCGATCGCCCGGCTTGATCGGCGCACCGGTCAGCACGCAGCGCGACGCCGTTCTCGCGGTCACGCAATGCCACAGCTGTTCGCCGAAATGCCCGTACCTCGGGTCGCTCCAGCGCACGCTGACAGCGGTATCCGACAGAATCTCGACGATCCTGATCCGCGAGGCCACCGGCGCGCCGGTCTCGCCCGCGCCGTCATTGCGCTTGCCGCGCACGCGCCGCCGGTGCGAGCCGGGCACGCCCGCCGTTCTCGACGGATCCAGCAGGCCCATCAGCGCGCGTTCGAATACATCGTCGTATGCACACGTTGGCTGCGTCATCTCTACCGTTCCCCTCGCATTGAATGCGCATGCGCGGCTCGCGCGATCAATCCGCCGCACCGACGCATCGCGAACATCGCCGCTTCGCCATCGGCCGCGCCGCGCGCTTCACTCACGTTGGAATCGAGTCTAGAGGAACGGTTTTTTTCGATCCATCAGACCGTGGTCGATGCCTTCCCATACCAAAGTCTGACCGTCGCGCCGGCCTGCATCCGCCCGCGGTCGCGGTCAGCAGCACGCGGCAATCTGCTTTATAGTTGCAGCTACATCGAGGTCGGACGCGCACGTCGTTCATCGTCCCGATGCGTCACTTCCGGTCATCCGGTTTCGCGCCGCGCGCGAACCTCAGCGAGCACCACGTCCCCATGTCCACGTCCGCAGCCCCGACGATCGCCCCGCCTGACGACCCTCATCCAGCGGATAGCGAGCTCTTCCTGTCGGCGCCGATACCGATCCTGATCGAAGACTGGTCACGCGTTTATCGCGCGGTGAAGGAACTGAAGATGGCCGGGGTCTCGGATATCGACCGCTATTTCGACGAGCATCCGCAGGCCGTCGCCCGGCTGCGCGCGCTGCATGCGTTCGTGGCGGCCAACGACGCGGTGGTGCAACTCTTCGACGCCGAATCGAAAGAGCATTTCCTGCAGCACGCGGAGATCCTGTTGCCGGCCGACCGGCTCAGCAACAGCGCGGTGCTGCGCGCGATCTACGAAAACCGGACCGCCTGCCAGGGCGAGCGCACGCTCGTGACGTTCAAGGGGCGCCGCGTACCGATCGTATGGCGCTGCTCGCTGCCGAAGCACGAGGACGGCTACCGGCGCCTGCATTTCTATGCGTTCGACGTGACCGAGCAGAAGGAGAACAGCGACCGGCTCACGGTATTGCGCGCGGAAGCCGCACGCGCGGCCCGCGTGTCGCTGTTTGCGGAGATGTCGGCCTCGATCCTGCATGAGGTCAGCCAGCCGCTGTCGGCCGTCGGTTCGTCGGCCGAAGCGGCGCTGCGCTGGCTCGAGCGCGACGAGCCCGACGTCGCCGAAGCCGCTGCCGCGATCACGCAGGCCGTCCGGTGGGCGCGCGATGCGACGGAAATCTGCCGCAAGATTCGCGGCTTCATCGGCAAGGCGCCGGCGAAGTGCGTCGACTTCGCGGCCGCCGACGCCGTGCACGCTGCGCTGTTCCTGATCGCGCCGGAAGCCGCTGCACGCAACGTTCGCGTCGACAGCGACATCGATGCCGACGCGCGCCTGTTCGCCGATCCCGTGCAGGTCCAGCAGGTGCTCGCGAACCTGATGATGAACGGCATCCAGGCGATCGAAAGCGGCCCGTCGCACGCGCGCACGCTGACGGTCTCGGCCAGGCTGAGCGACGCCGAAGTCGTGTTCGACGTATGCGACACGGGGCCGGGTATCGAACAGCAATCGATCGATCGGCTTTTCGATCCGTTTTTTACGAGCAAATCCGACGGCATGGGAATGGGTCTCACGGTCGCACGCTCGATCGTCGACGCCCATCACGGGCGCATCTGGGCACGCGGCGAACCGGGCGCCGGCTGCTGCTTCTCGTTCACACTGCCGGCCCACCCGCGCACGACCGACCCGGCCGCATGACGCTCGCGGCGCGCGGCGTCATGTCGCCAGTTGCACGCCGATCGCCTCGGACTTGCGCACGAGATCCGCAAGCGACGACGCATTCATCTTGCGCATCACCGCTGCGCGATGCTGCTTGATGGTAATCAGGCTCAATCCGAGATGCGACGCGATCTGCTTGTTCAGCGCGCCGCTGACGACGTACGCAAGCACTTCGCGCTCGCGGCGCGTGAGCAACTCGAACGACTGCCGCAACTCGTCGTGCGTGTCGTTGCGGACTCGCCGTGCCGCATCCAGCGACAGCGCGAGGTTCACGGCGTCGATCAACTCGTGGTCGGTGAACGGCTTCACGAGAAAATCGACCGCGCCGCCCTTCAGCGCCTTGCGACACACTTCGACGTCCGCGAACCCCGTGATGACGACGATCGGGATCGACGGCCGGTCCGACGCCTGCTGAAACACCAGCCCGCTCTCCCCGCGCAGTCGCACATCGAGCAACAGGCAGCTCGTGACATTCTCCCGGTGCGTCGCGCGCAGCTCCGCGGTACTCGCGAAGGTCACGACGCGCAGGCCCAGCGATCGCAACAACGTATCGAGCGATGCGCGTATGGCCGGATCGTCGTCGACGACATATACAACAGCCGACGAGTCGTCTTTCATCGCTGCATCTGACATATCCTGCGCCCCAACCGTCCGTTCAGTTTTCATCATCGCGAACCGCGTGTCGCCCGACACGGCGCCGACGACGCGCGCCGTCCCGGCCACCCGCGAGGCCGACCGCCACCCACGCAGCGCTTCGCCGTTCCACGCCACTTCGGCGGTTGCGTCATTCGCGTCGCGCGGCGCGCCGGCACGGCGTGCCTGCACATGCCGGACACGCTTCGCACGTGCGGCAACGCAATCGGCGACCGGGCGCGTCCGTGCGGCACACACGGACGGTTCCAGCCTGGCGACATGACGCGGGCTGCAAGGGACGGTTCGCAAAACCGCGGGCGGACGAGCGTGCGGTCCGCTGTCGACGAGTCTTCGGTTCGGCTTACCCGAGCAGGTACCGCCCGAAGAACATTCTATTGACGATGGGCGCGCATAGAGGGACGCAGTTCCCTCCTTTCGTGCCATGATGTTGCAGCGCGGGACCCGGTATCGGCCGGCCGCGCTCAGTCGGTGTCCGCGTGTTCCGGCTTGCGCTGCCGCCGCAAGACCTGTGGCGGATGGCCAAAAGCACGCACGAACGACCGCCTCATCCGCTCGGTATCCGCATAACCGGTTTCCCGTGCGATCGTGTCGATGGTCCACGACGAACTCGTCACGAAATCCCGGGCCGTTTCGAGCCGGATGCGCTCGACTGCCTTTGCAGGCGTCAGGCCGGTTTCATCCTTGAAGCGGCGCGTAAACTGCCGCTTGCTCATCCTCGCCACGTCGGCGAGCTTGTCGACGGTCAGATCGGTGCCGAGATTCGCCCGGATGTGCGTGATGACGTCGTGGATCCGATTGCTGCGTGCGGGGTGGTCGATCAGCACGGACGACTGCGGCTGCGACCCCGAGCGCCTCCAGCGCTCGAGCACCAGGTCTTTCGCGACCTGCAATGCGGCGTCCGGGCCGAGATCCTCTTCGAGCATCGCGAGCGCCATGTCCATGGCCGTGCTCATTCCTGCCGAACTCCACAGCGTGCCGTCGCGCACGAAGATGCAATCCTTCTCCACCGATACCGCGGGATAGCGATCCCTGAACCGATCGAGAAACGCCCAATGCGTCGTTGCGCGGCGCCCGTTCAGCAGGCCCGCCTCGGCCAGCAGAAACGCACCGAGGCAGATCGACGCCATGCGTTCGACCTTGCCGGACAGATCGACCAGCAGTTCGCGCATGCGGTCCGTGAGCGGCGGCGTCGACAGTGAAGCGCCGACGAATACCGTGTGCAATTCCGACAGCCGCGCCGGTTGCGTTGATGCGTACATGCCGAACGACGCCTCCACGGGGCCGCCATCCTCCGAGATCACGCTCACTTCATAGAGCGAGCGGCCCGCGCGGAGATTGGCGATGTCGAACACGGACAACGCGAGCAGGCTCATTACCTGAAACTGAGGAACGAGGACAAGCCCAATGCGACGCATATTGACCTCATGCGAATCGACCCCGCCGGCGCATGGCGGCGGGTTCACAACAAACGGAAAAGCGGGCATGCGGCTGTGATCGCGGCATGCCAACCGGCACTCCGGCGATGCTACAAGATTTTCGAGACAGGAAAGAATGGCCATGCTGCGCACATGGCCGCGCGTTCGGGCCGGCCCGTCGCACGACGACTGCCGGCAGGCGCGTGCCGGCGGCCTTCATCTCGCCCGAGCCCGATATACCCCACCGCGCGATCGAGTTGCGCGCGATCGGCGATCGCATCGATCGTCTCCGACGGATCGAGCGGATGCCCGGATGCGAAACGCCACGACGCGCCGGCGCCCGCGCGAGGCGCCGGCTCGTTGCGCGCACACCCATCGCCGCGCCACCTCATAACGATCCGACAATTTATTGGTTCCCTCGCCGATACGCCGTCCGTATCGTTCACCGATTCGTCAGACCAATCGACCAACGGGGGAATCCAACCATGAAACAGATCCGGTCATTCGCGCTGTTCGCCCTGCCGGCCGCGCTCGTCGCCGCCGGCGCCCACGCACAAAGCAGCGTCACGCTGTACGGCATCGCCGACGCGGGCATCGCGTACGTCCACAACGCGCAGAACGCGAACGGCAGCAACGCGTCGAGCCTCGTGAAGTTCAGCAGCGGCAACCTGTCGGGCAGCCGCTGGGGGCTGCGCGGCATCGAGGATCTCGGCAGCGGCCTGTCCGCGCTGTTCCAGCTCGAGAACGGCTTCAACATCGGCACCGGCGCGCTCGGCCAGGGCCAGCGCGAATTCGGCCGCAAGGCCGTCGTCGGTCTCGCGAGCAGCACGTACGGCACCGTGACGCTCGGCCGCCAGTACGATCCGGTCGTCGATCTCGTGCAGGGCCTCACGCAGGACAACTACTTCGGCGGCGTGTTCGCGACGCCGGGCGATCTCGACAACTACGACAACAGCCTGCGCGTCAGCAACTCGGTGAAATACACGAGCCCGCTGATCTCCGGCTTCCAGTTCGCGGCGCTGTACGGCTTCGGCGGCGTCGCGGGCGCGACCGGCAGCGGCCGCACGTACAGCTTCGGCGCGAGCTACGCGAACGGCCCGCTGTCGCTCGGCGCCGGCTTCTTCTACGCGAACGGCGGCACGACGGTCGCGAACGGCGTGCGCACGTGGTCGAGCAGCTCGGACACGCTCTTCAACACCGTGATCAACCAGGGCTTCTCGAGCGCGAAGTCGATCCAGATCGTGCGCGTGGCCGGCCAGTACGTGGCCGGGCCGGCGACCTTCGGCCTCGCGTATTCGAACACGCAGTACGGCGCGGACACGCTGTCGGCATTCAGCCAGAACGCGAAGTTCAACAACGGCTCGGCGTTCTTCAACTGGCAGTTCTCGCCGGCGCTGCGCGCGGGCGTCGGCTACAACTACACGTCGCTGACGGGCCCGGCTTCCGCGCACTACAACCAGGTCAACCTCGGCGCGGATTACGCGCTGTCGAAGCGCACCGACCTGTATGCGCTGTTCGGCTATCAGAAAGCGAGCGGCAACACGCTCAACGCGAGCGGGGCGACCGTGAAAGCGGCCGCGTCGGTCGGCTCATACGGCGTGAACTCGGGCACCGATACGCAGGAACTCGCGATCGTCGGCATCCGCCACAAGTTCTGATCGTCCCGTTGCACGACGATCGCCGGCAGGCGCGCACCGCGGTGCGCGCCTGCCGCGTTTACACTGTCCATCTTCACGTTCGTCACGACAGAGGGAGCCCGGCATGCTGACGGTATGGGGACGACGCAACGCGTTCAATGTCCAAAAGGTGATGTGGCTCGTCGACGAGCTCGCGCTCGCCCACCGGCACGTGCCGGCCGGCGGCCAGTTCGGCGTGCTCGATACGCCGGAATTTCTCGCGATGAACCCGCACGGACGCATCCCGGTGATCGACGACGACGGTACCGTCGTATGGGAATCGCACAGCATCCTGCGCTACCTTGCCGCGCGCCACGGACGCCCCGGCTTCTGGCGCGACAATCCGGCCGAGCAATCGCGCGCCGACCGCTGGATGGACTGGGCGCAAACGACCCTGCAGCCGGCGTTCCTCAACGGCGTGTTCCGCGACTATTACCGCACGCCGCCCGAGCAGCGCGATACCGTACGCGTCGAGCAGAGCATCGCGCAATGCGCGCAGTATTTCCGGCTGCTCGATACCGTGCTGGCCGGGCAGCCGTTTCTTGCCGGCGATGCGATCACGCTTGCCGACATCGCGGCCGGCACGCACCTTTACCGGTATTTCGAACTCGATATCGCGCGGCCCGACGTGCCGCATGTCGTGGCGTGGTACGAACGATTGAAGGCCCGGCCCGCGTATCGCACGAATGTGATGATTCCGTTCGAGGATCTGCGTGGAAAGCTCGGCTGAGCGGATGTGAAGCCGGCCGCGGAGCGGCTTGTTGGATGGTTGTAAGCACAACGGCGTATCGTGCCGACCGGTACGCCCGCCGGATGCGTATGCGTCGTCGGGCGGGTCATGACGGACCCAACACGCAGGCAAGGCAATGAGCGCTCACGACGTTCCGGTCAACTTGGCGTTTCAGCAAGACGAGGCAGATGCCGTGCATCGAAACGCCGGCCTAGACGCATTACGGGCCTGCCTGACATTGCTGGTGGTCTTTCACCACTGCGCGATCACGTACGGCGCACTCGGCGGGTGGTATTACCACGAAGTGGCCGCGGGCCCGTCAGTGGAATCCGCGCTGCTGACGCTCTTCTGCGCGATCAACCAGGCATTTTTCATGGGCCTGTTCTTCTTCCTCGCGGGCTATTACACGCCGCCGTCCATCGATCGCAAGGGCGTCAGCCGCTTCCTCGCGGACCGGTTTCTCCGGCTTGGCCTGCCGTTGCTCATCTACGGCTTGTTGATCGGCCCCGCGACGATTGCGCTGGCTCAGTCGGGTGCGGACCATCCGTTTGCGCAAACGCTGGAACGTCTGTGGCGAAAAGGCACGTTTGAAAACGGACCGATGTGGTTCGCCGAGGCGTTGCTGATTTTCAGCACGGCGGCGGCACTCCTGCATATCGCCTTCCCGCGCACCGTGGCGCGCGGCACGAACCGCGTCGCGCGCGCCCCTTCCGACACGACGCTGGCCGCCGCGGCACTGCTCACCGGTATCGCGGCACTGGCGTTGCGGTCGCGATGGCCGGTAGGTATCAACGTATGGGGGCTGCAGCTCGGCTACTTCGCGAGCTACGTCGTGCTGTACGCAGCCGGTTGCCGGACAGCGCACGCGCACTGGATCGTGCATCTGCCGGCACCGCAGGTCCGGCTGTGGTCACGCATCGCGCTGCTGGCGCTGCCCGTCCTCCCGCTCGCCTACCTGATCGCGAAGCACGTTCCCGCGCTGCGCGGCCGTCCGCAGGACGTGATCTACGCATTCTGGGAGCCGTTGGTCGCATGGGGCACGATCCTGTTTCTCGTCGACCGTTTTCAGCAAAGCTTCGACAGATTGAAGGGCGCGTGGCGGCCGCTGTCGCGACGCGCGTACGCCATCTACATCATCCATCCGCCCGTGCTCGTCGCGGTCGCCCTCGCGTGGCGAAACGTGCCGGCGTCCCCGTTCCTGAAATTCGCCGTGACCGGTAGCATCGCCTGCGTCGCGTGCTATCTGATTGCCGGCCTTCTGCTTCGCGTGCCGAGGCTCGCGTCGATTCTGTAGACGCATCGGCTCTCGCCGCTCGTTCGTACAGGGTGTTAACGGTTAGTCGCGCCGGGCAACGTAGTACACCGCCGCTGCCGTGATCCCGAATACCAGATGAGCGACCAGCGTGATCGCACCGCGAACCGGGATGAACCACGGAAAGATCGCCGTGAACCCGTACAGGTTCACGCCGTACAGGAGAAGCCCGAACGCGCCGCCCGCGAACAGCGCGGCCACGCACGACGGACTGCGAACCAGCCGTGCCAGCACGGCCGCATAGACCAGCGAAAGCATCGCATGCACGAGCGTCGCCACGCCCATCACCAGCGGATCGAAGCCGCCGGACGGCCCGAGCACGCTTCGCCCCATCACGATCGCGGTCGTGAGGCGCGCGTCGCGGAACAGATTCTGGATGGCGTCATCGCCGGCGATTGCCCAGAGCAGCAATTCGATGACGGTCGATCCGACCGCCGCGCCAAACGCTGCCCAGAGAATCGACACCACACGCGCTTGCTTCAATGCTCGTCCTCATGGCGGCCCGATCGATGCATCAAGCGAACCGCCGTGCAAACCGGCGTACTACGCCCCTTCGCAGTCCGACCAGTACGCAAACGGGTCGCGATGTTTCGGATAGTGCTCGTCCAGCCATTTCAGCAGCGTCGCGCGGGCATTGTCCATGTCGGCCTTCAACGACGACGTCGTCAGTTCGTGCACTTCGACGGACTTTTCCCGATCGATCACGAAGCAGTTCCAGTCGGGGCCGTCGAGATCCGGATCGTCGGATGCCTTCGACGACTTGCTCCAGCCGAAACGCTTGCGCGCATCGATGTAGTAGCGCGGATGCACCTTCAGATACGACATCTCGCCGCCCTGCAGGCTGCTCTCGGCGCGCAGCACGTCGCGTTCGTCGACGATCTGCGTGACTTCCGGAAGCCGGCGCGAGCGCCATCCGGCCGGCAGCGTCGCCACCGCGCGGACGCTGTCGTACGCGCCCCACTCGAGGCCCCACGCTTCGGCCATGCGCTTCATGAACGCGTCGGCGCTCGGATAACCGCGCAGCTGGATGCGGGTCGACAGCGTGACTTCCACCCCGCCGCGACCGCCGGATGCGCTCGACACCTCGTCGTCCGTTGCGAACGGATTGCCCGGACGCGGCGATTCGCGCTTCGCGTCCGTGGGCGCCAGGCCGGAAAAAAGTTGATCCAGCGCCGCACGCGCTTTCGACGATTTGTCTGGTCTATTCATCGGTTCCCTTTTGTGCAAATTTGAACCCGTACTGTCATGGTTGGTGATTGCCCTGCCGTCGGGCAAAGGCTCGATTCCGCTTCACTGCGGCGATCTCGCCGTATTCCGCGGCTGCATTGTAACGATTCGGCGGCCGCGGCCGAGCGAACGTGACAGGCGGCCCGCCACACGCGTGACGTGCGTGCCGAAGCGGTCGCCTGCGCGAACCGCCGGGTGCGCGCTACCGCAGCGCCTTCACCATCCGCTCCATCAACGCGAGCACCTCCGGCCGACTCTCGCCCTTCGCATGCACGAAGTGATAGCTGAGCAGCGAATCGACCTCGTGGCGGCTCACGCGCACGAGCGCACTGCGCTGCAGATACGCATCCGCCAACGGCGTTCGCGCAAGCGCCACGCCCAGCCCCGCTTCGGCCGCCGCGAGCACGAGGTTGTAATCCTCGAACCGGCGATCCTGCGCACGCGGCTTGAACGGAATGCCGAGCGCGTCGAACCACGTGCGCCAGCCGGTCACGTCGGAATCGTGCAGCAACGGCATGTCGAGCAGCGCGGCGTCGCCCGTTGCGCGGCGCATCCTGGCCAGTTGCGCGGCGAGCCGCGGATGGGCGACCGGATACAGCCGTTCCGGCATGAACGGCCGGGTGTCGAGCCGACGCCAGTTGCCGCGCCCGTACCGGATCGACAGATCCGCTTCACCGCCGGCGATATCCACGTTGCGCAGCTCGATACCGAGCTCGATGCGCAACGCGGGCGCTTCACGCTCGAGCATCTGCTGCCGCTCCAGCAGCCACAGCTGCGCGAACGCGGGCACCACGCTCATCCGGACCAGCCGCGGCGTGCGCGGCGAGCGCCACTGATCGGCCGCGCTGTCGATGATCGCAAACGCCTGCTCGATCCGGCCGACGAAGCGCTGCCCGTCCGGCGTCAGGCGCACGCCGCGCGCATGCCGCTCGAACAGCGCCATCCCGAGCCAGTTTTCCACGGCGGCCACCCGTCGGCTGATCGCGCCGTGCGTGACGCCAGAGACGTCGGCGGCCGCGAGAAACGAACCTTCGCGCGCCACCGTGCAGACCGTCTCGAGGCTCGCGAGCGGCGGCCGCGGGGCCGGCATCGGCGCGGCGGCCACCGGGCGCACCGGCGCCGGACCGTCGGCCCGCCGCGCCCCCGAGCTGTGAGCCATATTCATATCCGGGTGTTGATCTGTGCGCTAGCTTAGCATCTCGCGACGCCGCACCATGGCTTCATGAATACACTTTCGTCACCGACGTCGCGCGGCGCGCGACAACCGCTCATCGCGGCAGCGGCGGTCGCGTTCACGATCGTCTCGTGGGCGTCCGCGTTCCCGTTCATCCGGATCGGCCTGCACGGCCTCGCGCCACTGCAGCTCGCGGCCGCGCGCTTCGCGACCGCCGCGTTGCTCGTGATCGCGTGGCTCGCATGGCGACGGCCGCCGCTGCCGACGAAAGCCGACGCGAGGCGCTTTCTCGCGTGCGGCCTGCTCGGCATCGCACTCTACAACGCGCTGCTCAATACCGGCGAACAGACCGTGTCGGCCGGCGCGGCGAGCTTCATCGTGAACACGTTGCCGATCTTCACCGCGTTGCTGGCCGCCGTGTTTCTGCGCGAGCGCTTCAATCGCTGGGGCTGGCTCGGGTCGCTGATCAGCCTGGCCGGCATCGCGGTGATCGCACAAGGGCAGCCCGGCGGCGTCGTGCTCGGCTCGGGGAGCACGCTGATCCTCGGCGCGGCGCTGTGTTCGGCCAGCTATTTCGTGTTGCAGCGGCGGCTGATTCCCGTGTACGGCGCGCTGCCGTGCACCGCGTACACGCTGCTGGCCGGCGCGGTGCTGCTCGCGCCGTGGCTGCCCGGCGCGCTCGTGTCGCTCGGCGGCGGGTCGCGCGACACGGCGTGGGCCGTCGTCGTACTCGGCGTCTTTCCCGCCGCGCTCGGTTACGCGACCTGGACCTTCGCGCTCGGCTACTTCGGCGCGGCGCGCGCGGCCAGCTTTCTCTATTTGACACCGGCGGTCGCGACGCTGCTGTCGGTGGTGCTGACGGGCGAGCGGCCCGGCATCGCGACGGCGTGCGGCGGCCTGCTGGCGATCGCGGGGGTGGTCGTCGTCGCGTTGCGCGGGCGGTCGTAGCGTGAGAGTGCAGCGAATTGCGTGGCCGACGCGACGATCCGAATGTAGAAGCGACGCCGGCCCCAAAAACGCCCCAGGCTTTGTCGATCCGGATGCGCGGTTCGGCCCGTGCAATCGGCACCCATTCGCGGGCGCCACCGAACTTGACCGTTAGTTGCATTGATCAGCAATCACGCTTGACGAAGCGCGACCATGAAACCGGCTACGCGATGCGCAACCGACCAAACTGTGCAGACAAATCGACCGAACAGTTCCGGATTGACCGCCCATCAGTGTCCATGGCTTCGCCGTGGCGACCGGTCGAATAATGGATGCAGCCGTAAGGCCCACGACAGCGAACCGCAATCCGCGGGCCGCCGCGGCGCGCCGCAGCACACGGAAGCGGGTTCCGATATATTCATACGAATTGCATGGCGTCAGGCGCTCGCTCCCTCGGCCGGGCGGCAAGTCACCCGGCCCGACGCCATGCAAGCGACGCCCATGACGGGTAGCGAAAACCGTCCGATCGCCCCGGCCCCCGGCCGGCCGGTCGAGACGTCAATAGAAAGACATTCAATTCGGAGATGGCAGATGGAACGAAGCACTGTCGGCATGCGCTGCAAATCCCTGATCACCGTTGCACTGGCTGCCGCCGCGTTCGCGGCCGCGTCGAGCGCGATGGCCGACCAGGTCGTGAAGATCGGCAGCGTCGAACCGACGACGGGTGGCATTTCGCACCTCGGCAAGGACAATGAAAACGGCGCGCGCCTCGCGGTCGAGGAAATCAATGCGAAGGGCCTGACGATCGGCGGCAAGAAGATCACGCTGCAGCTCGACGCGCAGGACGACGCGGCCGACCCGCGCCAGGCGACGCAGGTGGCGCAGAAGCTCGTCGACGACAAGGTCGTCGCCGTCATCGGCCACCTGAACTCGGGCACGTCGATTCCGGCGTCGAAGATCTACAGCGACGCGGGCATCGTGCAGATCTCGCCGTCGGCCACGAACCCGACCTACACGCAGCAAGGCTTCAAGACGACCTACCGCGTGGTCGCGACCGATGCGCAGCAGGGCCCGGCGCTCGCGAGCTATGCGCAGTCGAAGGGCGTGAAGAGCGTCGCGGTGATCGACGATTCGACCGCGTACGGCCAGGGCCTCGCGAACGAGTTCGAGAAGAAGGCGAAGGCGCTCGGCCTGAAGGTGCTGTCGCACGACGCGACCAACGACAAGGCGGTCGACTTCCGCGCGATCCTGACGAAGATCAAGGGCGAGAACCCCGACGCGATCATGTACGGCGGCATGGACGCCACCGGCGGCCCGCTCGCGAAGCAGGCAAAGCAACTCGGCCTGCGCGCGAAGATCCTGTCCGGCGACGGCGTGTGCACCGACTCGCTGGCCCAGCTGGCCGGCCCGGCGGCCGACAACGTGCTGTGCTCGCAGGCAGGCGCTGCGCTCGAGAAGATGCCGGGCGGCGCGGACTTCCTCGCGAAGTACCAGAAGCGTTTCAACCAGGGCATCAAGTTCGATGCGCCGTTCGCGTATGACGCGGTCTACATCGCGGTCGACGCGATGAAGCGCGCGAACTCCACCGACCCGGCGAAGATCCTCGCGGCGATGCCGGCGACGAAATACGACGGCGTGATCGGCACGACGACGTTCGACGCGAAGGGCGACCTGACGCACGGGATCATCTCGATCTACGGCTACAAGAGCGGCAAGAAGACCTTCCTCGACCAGGTGAAGATGTAACCCGACGCGGCGCCGGCACGACGGGAACGCCACTCGTCGGCGCCGGCGCCGCGCGGGCCGAATGCTGATTCACGGAGACGAAGCATCATGTGTGCAATGGCGTATGCGGAATTCCAACAGGAGTTGAAGAAGGCGCAGTTGACGGCGCGCGAGTTCGCCCGGCTGATCCGGATGAACGAAAGTTCGATCACCAACTATTCGAGCAAGGGCACCGTCCCTTCCCACCTCGCGGTCATCGCGAAACTGATCGGCACGCTGGCCGCGCACGAAATCGACTTCCGGCGCGTGATCCGGCAAATGCGGATCGAGCCGAAACGGCCGCGCGGCGTCGGCGTGTTCCCCGCGGCCGAAAAACCGCGGGCGCGGAAAGCAGCGAAAGCCGACGCCTGACCCGCGCCGGCGAAGGTCGACAGCGGCACGGGGACGGCCGCTCGACACGCGATCGACGCCCCGATACGGCCGTGCGTCCCGCACCGCCCCGTCGTCACCCCACCGCCCGCACGTGATCGAGCAGCGCCTGCAACGGATGGCGCAGTTGCTTCGACGACAGGCGCTTCACCTGGCTGCGACACGAATACCCGGTCGCCAGCGCCTCGCCTTCCTGCTCCATCCCGTCGACGTGCGCGGCCCACGACTGCGCATAGATCGTCTTCGACGTCGCGAGATTGCGCGCCTCGTGTCCGTACGTGCCCGACATCCCGCAGCACCCGGCCGCCTGAACCTGCAAGCGCAGCCCGCGACGCGCGAACACCTGCGTCCATTGCTTGCCGCTGTCCGGCGCATTGGTTTTCTCGGTGCAGTGCGGCAGCAACCGATATGAAACCGTCGGCCCGCCCGCACCGGCTTCGGGCAGCACATCCAGCAGCCATTCCTGCGGCAGCGCGACCTTCGGTACGTCGGCGAGCCCCGTCACCTTCAGGTATTCCTGCCGATACGTGAGCGTCATTGCCGGATCGAGGCCGACCAGCGCGACACCCGAGCGCGCCAGCGCCGCAAGTTGCGTCGCGTTGCGGATCGCGGCCTGTTCGAATGCGCGAAGAAAGCCCTGCACGTGCAGCGCCTTGCCGTTCGGCGCGAGCGGCGCGAGCCACACCTGAAAGCCCAGGCGCGCCGCCAGCTCGATCAGCGTCGCCAATTGGTCGGTATCGAAATAGCGCGTGAACGTGTCCTGCACGATGACGACGCTGCACGCGCGCTGCGCATCGCTCAGCGCGGCCAGCGCGTGCGGATCGGCCGGCTTCACGTTCCATGAGCGGATCACGGCTGCGAGATCGAAGCGGCTCAGCAGCGGGCTGTCGACCATGCCGACGTGGCGCTCGAGCAGCGTCCGCACCCAGCCGGCGCCCATCAGCCCGTTGTACAGCGTGGGCACGCGCGCCATCCACGGCATCGTGAATTCGAGCGAACCGATCAGGTAGTCGCGCAACGGCCGCAGATAACGCTGGTGATACAGCTCGAGAAAGCGCGAGCGGAACTCGGGCACGTTCACCTTGACCGGGCACTGCCCGGCGCACGACTTGCATGCGAGGCAGCCGGCCATCGCGTCGTACACCTCGTGCGAGAAATCGGCGTCGCCATGACGCGCGTGGCGGCTGTTGCGCCAGCGCTCGACCAGCCCGCGCAGCCACGGCTGACGTTTGCGCCCCGCCGCGACGACGTCGACGCCGGCCTGTCCTTGCAGACGCAACCATTCGCGCATCAGCGACGCGCGCCCCTTCGGCGACTGCACGCGTTCGCGCGTCGCCTTCCACGACGGGCACATCGCGTCGTCCGGATCGAAGTTGTAGCACGCGCCGTTGCCGTTGCAATGCATCGCGGTGCCGTAGCTCTGCCACACGCGCTCGTCGATCTGCCGGTCGTGGTCGCCGCGCGTCGGCACCTCGTCGATCTTCAGCAGCCGCAGCGTCGAGTCCGGCGGCGTCGCGATCTTGCCCGGGTTGAACTGGTTGTGCGGATCGAACGCGGCCTTCAGTTGCTGCAGCGACGGATACAGCTCGCCGAAAAACGCCGGCGCATATTCGGAACGCACGCCCTTGCCATGCTCGCCCCATAAAAGGCCACCATGGCGCTGCGTGAGTTCGGCCACCGCGTCCGACACCGGCCGCACCAGCGCGGCCTGCTTCGGGTCCTTCATGTCGAGCGCCGGACGCACGTGCAGCACGCCCGCATCGACGTGGCCGAACATCCCGTACTGCAACCCGTGGCCGTCGAGCAGCGCGCGGAATTCGGCGATGTACGCGGCGAGGTTCTCGGGCGGCACCGCGGTGTCCTCGACGAACGGCTGCGGACGCGCCTCGCCCTGCACGTTGCCGAGTAGCCCGACCGCACGCTTGCGCATCGCATACACGCGCTTGACTGCATCGTCGCCGGTCGCGAGCGTATGGCCGAGACGCTCGACGCTCGTATCGGTGCGCAAATGCTCGACGAACGCGCGCACGCGTGCATCGACGTCGTGTTCGTCGTCGCCGCTGAATTCGATCAGGTTGATGCCGAGCGTCGGACGCGCGTCGTCCTGCGGGAAATACTCGGCCACGCTGCTCCACACGAAGTCCTTCATCGCGAGCATCAGCACCTTCGAGTCGACCGTCTCGATCGACAGCGGCTTGAGTTCGAGCAGCGTGCGTGCGTCGCGCAGCGCGTCCATGAAGCCCGCGTAACGCACGTTGACCAGCACCGAGAACTTCGGGATCGGCAGCACGTTGAGCTTCGCCTCGACGACGAAGCCGAGCGAGCCTTCCGCGCCGCACAGCACGCTGTTCAGGTTGAAGCGGCCGTCCGCTTCGCGCAGGTGCGCGAGGTCATAGCCGGTCAGGCAGCGGTTGAGCTTCGGAAATTTCGCGTCGATCAGCGCGGCCTTGTCGTCGCTGATGCGCCGCGCGGTGCGATACACCTTGCCGACGCGGTCCTGCCGCGCGCAGCGGCGTTCCAGTTCCTCATCGTCGAGCGCGTCGCTGTGCAGCCGCTCGCCGCCCATCAGCACGACATCGAGTTCGAGCACGTGGTCGCGCGTCTTGCCGTACGTGCAGCTACCCTGTCCGCTCGCGTCGGTGTTGATCATCCCGCCGACGGTCGCGCGGTTCGACGTCGACAGCTCCGGCGCGAAGAAGAGCCCGTGCGGCTTCAGCGCGGCATTCAGCTGATCCTTGACGACACCGGCCTGCACGCGCACCCATCGCTCTTCGGCGTTGATTTCGAGGATCCGGTTCATGTTGCGCGACAGATCGACGACGATGCCGTCGGTCAGCGACTGCCCGTTGGTGCCGGTGCCGCCGCCGCGCGCGGCCACCGCGACGTCACGATGCGCGGGCTCGGCCAGCAGCCGGGCCAGCAGTTGGACATCTTCCGCATGCGCGGGGCAGACCACTGCCTGCGGCAGGCGCTGGTAGATCGAGTTGTCGGTGGCCTGCACGGTCCGGTTCGCGTGGTCCGCATGGATTTCGCCGGCGAAGCCGGCCGCCTGCAGCGCGGCGAGAAAATCGCGGTAAACGTTCGCGGACGGGCTGACGGGACGGGGCAACGGGACGATCGACATGGGGCAAAAGCGCAATGTAGGTGGAGCCAGCCGGTTCGCGCGCCAAAACATGATTTTTTGGCAAGTTTCCGCACAACCGGGAATTCCAGTATCTTTGGACATTCCGCCAGAAACAAACGAATTCTCGCCCTGCGAAACTTGCATAAAACTCATGAATTACCGTCGCCTCACCCCGTCGATGTCGCTGCTGCTCGTATTCGAGGCCGCCGCGCGGCATGAAAGCTACACGCGCGCGGCCGACGAGCTGTCGCTGAGCCAGAGCGCGATCAGCCGGCAAGTGCAGACGCTCGAGGATCAACTCGGCGTGCCGCTGTTCCGGCGCGAGGGCCGCTCGGTCAAGCTGACCGAAGTCGGCCGCCGCTACTTCGCCGAGCTGAGCGGCGCGCTCGGGCGCATTCGCGGCGCGACGCTGCAGGCGATGTCGCATCAGGCGGGCGCCGGCTCGCTGCGGCTGGCCACGCTGCCGACCTTCGGCTCGAAATGGCTGCTGCCGCACCTGCACGGCTTCTACGCCGCGCATCCGGGCGTGACCGTGCACCTGCATTCACGGATCGGCGCGATCGATTTCCTCAACGACGATCTCGATGCGGCGATCACCGTCGGCGCGGGCGACTGGCCGGGCCTGCACGCGCACCGGCTGTACAACGAGTTCCTGGTCGCGATCGCGCCGCCCGACACGGGCCGCGGCCGCCAGGCCGACGCGCGCACGCCGGCCTGGGCCGCGAAGCAGACGCTGCTGGGCGTGACGAGCAATCAGCAGGCCTGGGTCGAGTGGTTCTCGCACTATCGGCTCGATCATCGCCAGATGCGCGTCGGCCCGAGCTTCGAGCTGACGTCGCACCTGATCCAGGCCGTGCGCGCGGGAATGGGGATCGGGCTGGTGCCGAAGGTGCTCGTGGAGGACGAATTGAGCCGCGGCGAGCTCGTGTCGATCGGCGACGCGATTACCAGCCAGCGCAGCTATTACCTCGTCTACCCGCCGGGCAACGACACGCTGCCGTCGCTGGTCGCCTTCCGGGAATGGCTGCTGGCGTCGTGCTGACGCGCTGCCAGTAGGCGGACCTCAGGCGCGCCATTCACCGAGAATCTGCTCGGCGAGGTAGTCGCACGGCGGCCGCGCGGACTGCGCGCTGCGTGCAAGCACGACCTCGAGTTCGCCGAGCGACGGCAGCCCGTGGCTCTCCGACAGCTGCAACAGGTGATCGGGCACGCAGCAGCGTGCGAGCGGCGCGATCGCGAGGCCGGCCTCGACCATGCTGAGCAGCCCGAGAAAGCTCGGGCTTTCATACGACATCCGGAACGGAATCTTCCGCCGGTTCAGCGCCTTGATCGCATGATCGCGCGCCATGCTGCCGTGCGAGAACAGCGCGACCGGCAGCGGCCGCTCTTCCCATACGTTCCGTTTCGCCGATCCCGTCCAGATGATCGGCTCGAGCCGGATCAGCTCGCCGGACACGCCCTTGACGCGGGTCAGGCATGCGAGGTCGACCGTGTTGTCCTTCAGCATCGGCACGAGCGCGCTGCTCGGCTGGCCGATCACGCGCACCTCCACGCGCGGATGCATCGCGGCGAACTTGCCGAGCACCTGCGGCAGCAGCGACGAGATGTAATCGTCGGGCACGCCGATCGTCACGCGGCCGCGGATCTCCGGACGCACGACCGACGCCCATGCCTCGTCGCGCATCGCGAGCATCCGGCGGCCGTAGTCGGCCAGCATCCTGCCGTCGTCGGTCGCCGTCACGTTGCGCGTGTCGCGAATGAACAGCGGCTTGCCGAGCGCGTCCTCCAGCGTCTTGATCTGCATGCTCACCGCCGACGGCGACCGGTGCACGACTTGCGCGCCCTGCGCGAACGATCCGGATTCCGCAACGGCCACCACCATCGCGAGCACATCGAGGTCGAGCTTCTTCATGTCGATTCAGAAAAACTGATCAATCGATTCAGTTTATCCCGTTTTACTGTTCGCTTCCAGCGCCGGACAATGAACTCCGTCAGCACTCATTCGATGCAGGAAGCGGAAAACATGCACACGTCCGGATCGCTCTACGGGTTTCTCGTCATCGGCGGCATGCTCGCGGTCACGCCGGGGCCGAACATGGTCTACGTGATGTCGCGCTCGATCGCGCAAGGGCGGGCGGCCGGGCTGGTGTCGCTCGCCGGCGTGATGCTCGGTTACCTGTTCTACATGTTCGCCGCGGCGTTCGGCATCACGACGCTGTTCATGAGCGTGCCCTACGCGGGCAGCGTGCTGGGCGCGGTCGGCGCGACCTATCTGCTGTACCTTGCGTGGCAGGCGGTGCGGCCGGGCGGCCGCTCGCCGTTCGAAGTGAAGACGCTGCCGAACGAGCAGCCGCTGCGGCTGCTCGCGATGGGCGCGACGACCAGCGTGCTGAACCCGAAGCTCGCGATGCTGTTCGTGTCGCTGCTGCCGCAGTTCATCGACTACGGGCAAGGCAGCGTGTTCGGCCAGTCGCTGTTTCTCGGCTCGCTGCTGATCGCCGCGTTCGCGTCGGCCAATGGGATGGTCGCGATCTGCTCGGGCAGCCTCGCGAAGTTCCTGCATGGCCGCCCGACGCTGCTGCTCGCGCAGCGCTGGGCGATGGGCGCGGTGCTCGGCGGCCTCGGCGTGGAGATGATGATCGACGCGTCGAAGTTGGCGGGAATCGCGTAAGCGTCGTGCCGCCGCGCGCGTCCGCACGATCGCGGGCCACGCGCCGGCGGCGGGCGGCGTCACGCAGCGATGGCCTGCCGCTGTGCCTCGAGTTCGCGCACGAGCGGCAACACGCGCTTGCCGAAGTACTCGACTTCCTCGATGAAATGCAGGAACCCGGCCAGCACGAGATCGACGCCGATCGCCTTCAGCGCGACGATCCGCTCGGCGATCTGCTGCGGCGTGCCGATCAGGTTCGTGCGGAAGCCGTCGTTGTACTGCACGAGATCCTCGAACGTCGATTTCGCCCAGTTGCCCTCGCCTTCGGGCGACGCCTTGCCGGCCTGCTTCACCGCATCGCCGAACGCGTGCACGGCCTCGACGTGCGCGTGCCGGATGATGTCGTCGAGCACGGCCTTCGCCTCTTCCTCGGTGTCGCGCGCGATCACGAATGCATTGACGCCGATCCGCACGCGATGGTCGTTCGCGGCCGCCTTCGCGCGAATGTCGTCGATCTGCGCCTTCAGGTTCTCCGGCGTATTGCCGTTCGTGAAATACCAGTCCGACACGCTCGCCGCGTTGTCGCGCGCCGCGCGCGAGCTGCCACCCTGGAAGATTTCCGGATGCGGCTTCTGCACCGGCTTCGGGCTCAGCGTGTAATCGTTGAAGCGGTAGAAGTCGCCCTTGAACGTGAAATTGTCCTGCGTCCAGATGCCCTTCAGCGCCTGGATGAATTCCTTCGAACGTCGATAGCGTTCGTCGTGCTCGAGCCACGGCTCGCCGATCGCGGTGAATTCGCCCTTGAACCAGCCGCTCACGACGTTGATCGCGATGCGCCCGTTCGAGATGTGGTCGATCGTCGCGAGCTGCTTCGCGACCACGGCCGGATGCCACGGCCCCGGCAGGATCGCGGCGAGCACCTTGAGCTTCGTCGTCGCATGCAGCAGCGCCTGGCTGAACGACACCGACTCGTGCTGGTATTCGGCGCCGTAGCCGGCCGTGAAGCGGATCTGGCTCAGCGCGTAGTCGAAGCCGGCCGCCTCGGCCGTGCGTGCAAGCTTCTGGTTGTATTCGAGGCTCCAGTCGGTGCGCTGCTCGATCGTGCTGACGACGAGGCCGCCGCTGACGTTCGGCACCCAGTATGCGAATTTGACGCCGTCGGCGGAAGGGTCGGGAAGGCTCATGAAGGTGTCCTGGTCGAAGGGGGAACGAAAAAGCGGCTTACGCAGCCGCGGCGGAAAGCGCGTGCGGGCGCAGTTGCGGCGCCGCGCGCGCCACGGCGAGCGCGATGCGCTCGCGCAACGCCGGGTTCGCGATCTGGTACCGATCGAAATCGCTTTCGGACGCGTACACGCCGATCGGCAGCGTGCGCGCCTGGAAGAAGCTGAACAGCGGGCGCAGCTGATGGTCGATCACGAGCGCATGACGCTCGCTGCCGCCGGTGGCCGCGAGCAGCACGGGCACGTCGATGAGCGCGTCGTGGCGCACGAGGTCGAACAGGTGCTTGAAGAGGCCCGTGTACGACGCGCGATACACCGGGCTCGCGACGACGAGCGCGTCCGCCGTCTCGATCGCGCGGATCAGCGCATCGAGATCGGCCGGCACCTGCGCGCGCGTGAGCGCGCCGGCCAGCCGGCTGCCGATCTCGCCGAGTTCGATCAGCCGCGTCTCGATCGGCAGCGCGGCGCCGAGCGCCGCGACGATCGCGTCGGTCAGCGCCAAGGTGCGCGACGGCCGCTGCAGGCTGCCCGATATCGCGACGACGTTCAGGGTGTGGCTCATGCAATGCGTTCCCGTGGTGAAGCCGCGTGCCGTGCGGCGATACCGGTTCGGGTCAGCAAGGAGCGTGCCATCGGTTCGGGTGCGTGACGGAAAGGTCATCTGGATCCCGAAATTTTTCGCCATCGCCCAGCAGAAATGGCGCTCGGCCTCATGCGCGACAGTGACAAGCGTTCCCGTTCGTGCGTCACATCGATATTCCGTCACGCGATGAACACCATGCAGCGGGCCTGCTGATGCGCTGCTGATCAGGCAGCAGCGCATCGCACGCGATAGCACCGAATTCGACGACAAGGCGTCACGACACCGCCGCTCGTCCGCGCCATTGCGGGTTCCGCAGCAATCGCGCTTTGGTTATCAGAAATCGATGCTTTTCGCGCGCGGCGAAACGTTCAACACTCTGCTGACCACGCAGCAGCCGGCCCGCATTGCCCGGCCATCCAACGGTTCATCGCCATGACTTCCATTTCCGCATCGCCGCGCCCGCTCAATCTTCGTGTCGTCAACGCTTCCCGCGACCCGGCCGCGCTTCAGGCCGCGGCGCCCGTGCTCACGCAGCCCGAACGTTACGCGCCGTCACGCGCGCACGCGCAGGTGTTCGCCGATCCGCGCTCGCTCGCGCTGCTCGAACAGGTTCGCCGCGTCGCGCCGAGCGACGCGAACGTGCTGATCGTCGGCGAGACCGGCACCGGCAAGGAATTGATCGCACGCCGCGTGCACGATCTCGGCGCCCGGCGCGAGGGGCCGTTCGTCGCGGTGAACTGCGGCGCCTTCTCCGAAACGCTCGTCGACAGCGAGCTGTTCGGTCACGAGAAAGGCGCGTTTACCGGCGCATTCAGCGCGAAGCCCGGCTGGTTCGAAGCCGCGCACGGCGGCACGCTGTTCCTCGACGAAATCGGCGACCTGCCGCTCGCGATGCAGGTCAAGCTGCTGCGCGTGCTGCAGGAACGCGAGGTCGTGCGGCTCGGGTCACGCACGGGCATTCCGGTCGACGTGCGCGTGGTCGCGGCGACCAACGTCGACTTGCAGCAAGCGGTCGCGGCCGGGCAATTTCGTGGCGACCTGTTCTACCGGCTCAACGTCGTGCAGCTCGCGGTGCCGCCGCTGCGCGACCGGCCGGGCGACATCCTGCCGCTCGCGCGCCACTTCTTCGACATGTACCGTGATCGGCTCGGCGGCGGGCCGCGCCGCATCGATCCGCGTGCCGAGCGCCGGCTCGAGGCCCACGGCTGGCCCGGCAATATCCGCGAACTGGAAAACGTGATCCATCACGCGCTGCTCGTAAGCCGTCACGATGCGCTGCAGGACACCGACCTGCAGATCGCGACGCCGTGCCTGCCGGCCGTTGCCGCGCCTGTGGCCGAGTCGTCCGCCGATGCACAGGCGGCGCTCGAACACGCGCTGCGCGACCTGTTCGACGACGGGCACGGCAATCTCTTCGAACGCATCGAGGACACCGTGATGCGCGTCGCGTTCGAATTCAGCCATCGCAACCAGATCCGCGCCGCGCAGTTGCTCGGCGTCAGTCGTAACGTGCTGCGTGCGCGGCTGATTCGCGCGAAGGCGATCGCCGCGCTGAAATAGCGGCATCCGGCGCGCGCCCCGACGCCATGGCGCCATGACGCCATCGCGCCGCGATCCGTGTCGCAACATCCGAACCTGATGTATCGTGGCGCGAAGCGTACGCTTCGTTGCCCGCGCCGCACCAGGTCGCCGTATACGACCGCCCGTGACCGGCAACAGCACACGCACGATCCTCCGCAACACGAAAGCCGTCCGGCGCCCCGTGCGTGTCCGGCCGAGCCCCGTTCACCCGTCCGGAACCGTCGCCATGAAAAAGCTTGTGAACCGCCCGTCCGACGTCGTGCGAGAAATGCTGGAAGGCATCGCGCGGCAATCGCCGCATCTCGCGATCCTCGGCGACGAGCACGTGCTCGTGCGCCAGCCGCTGGCCGAGCCGTCGCAGCGGCCGGTCGCGATCCTGTCAGGCGGCGGCAGCGGCCACGAGCCCGCGCACGGCGGCTATGTCGGCGAAGGGATGCTGAGCGCGGCCGTGTGCGGCGAAGTGTTCACGTCGCCGTCGACCGACGCCGTGCTCGCCGCGATCCGCGCGAGCGCCGGCCCGAACGGCGCGCTGCTGATCGTGAAGAACTACACCGGCGACCGGCTCAATTTCGGGCTCGCCGCCGAGCTCGCGCGTGCGGAAGGCATTCCGGTCGAAACCGTCATCGTCGCCGACGACGTATCGCTGCGCGGCCGCGTCGAACGCGGCCAGCGACGCGGGATCGCCGGCACCGTGCTGATCCACAAGCTAGCGGGCGCCGCCGCCGCGCGCGGGCTGCCGCTTGCCCGCGTCGCGAGCATCGCGCGCGACGCGGCGGCCGAGCTCGGCACGATGGGCGTCGCGCTCGACGGCTGCACGATCCCGGGCGCCGACAAGTCGGGCTTCAGCCTCGCCGATCACGAAATCGAGCTGGGCCTCGGCATCCATGGCGAGAAAGGCGTCGAGCGTCGCGCGCCGTTACCGGCCGACGCGCTGGCCGACACGCTGCTGTCGAGCATCGTCGCCGATCTCGTGCTCGAGCGCGACGAGCGCGTCGCGCTGTTCGTCAACGGCCTCGGCGCGACGCCGGACATGGAACTCGCGATCGTGCTGCGCGCCGCATTCGACAACCTGACCCGGCGCGGCATCGTCGTCGCGCGCGCGTGGGCCGGCACGTTCCTGTCCGCGCTGAACATGCCGGGCTGCTCGATCTCGGTGCTGCGGCTGAACGACGAGCGCGCGGCGCTGCTCGACGCGCCGACGCAGGCGCGCGCATGGCCGGGCGGCGGCCTCGTGAACACGCAGATTCGCGTGGCCGCGGCCGCGTCGCAGGACGCGCCGCCGCCGCCGCTCGATGCGGCCGGCCGCGCATGGGCCGCGCGCCTGCAACCGGCGCTGCGCGCGGTCGCGCAAACGCTGATCGATCACGAGCAGACGTTGACGGATCTCGATGCGGCAGCCGGCGACGGCGATCTCGGCGCGAGCATGCGCCGCGCCGCGCAGGCGATCCTCGAACTGCCCGACACCGCGTACGGTACGCCGTCGGGTGCATTGGCAGCGCTCGGCGCCGCGTTGCGCCGCGCGATCGCCGGCAGCTCCGGGCCGTTCTATGCGACCGCGCTGCTGCGCGCGTCGCGCCGGCTGGCCGATATCGCCGAGCCGTCGCCGCGCGACTGGGCTGCGGCGTTCCGCGCGGCGGTGGATTCGATCGGCGAACTCGGCGGCGCGCAGGCCGGCGACCGGACGATGCTCGATGCGCTGGCGCCGGCCGTCGACGCATTCGGCCGCGCGCTCGACAGCGATCGCGATCCCGCGAGCGCATGGACGGCGGCCGTCGACGCGGCCGAGCGAGGCGCGGAGAAAACGACGCGCATGACGCCGCGCGCGGGACGGGCCAGCTATCTCGGCGAGCGTGCGATCGGCACGCCGGATGGCGGTGCGGTGGCCGTCGCGTACTGGCTGCGCGCGCTGCTGCCGCACGTGCGGTAACGGGCGCGCGCGGCCGCGTTCAGACGCCTTCGACCAGCACCGCGCGATAGCGCGCGCCGTTGAAGCGGTGCTGGACGACCGCCTGGTATTCGGGGCCGTGATACCACGCGTGCGCGGCCTCCTTCGACGGGAACTCGACGATCACGACGCCTTCCGGGCCTTCACCCTCGAGGATTTCCTGCGGCCCATAGGCGGCGAGCACCTTCACCGGATGGCCGGCAAGGGTCGCGCCGACCTGGCTCGAGTAGAGGTCGAGCTCCTGCTGGTTCTGCGTGCTTTCCCGTGTAAAGACGATGTAGGTCGCCACGATATGCGCTCCTGATCAAGGGTGAAAAAAGGGACGCCACGCGCGGCACAGTCCGAGAAATCCCGCGTGGCAGCGCGCAGCTTACCGCCGTTCGCCGACCGGCGCCGCGCCGAGCCGGCCACGGCCTCCGCGGGCCGCCCGCCACGGCGCGGGAAAACCCCGATCTCCACATCGTCCTATGACATCCGGCAGCGCTAATTGGCGGGATTACTTTGATCCTCGTCGGCGCCCGCCCGGGCGCACGCTGATAGCGAGGACCCCTCATGCGATACGTGCCATCGTGGACTTCCGTTTCCGCCGCCGCGTCCGTTCCGGACGAGACGGCTTCCCGCGGCGACGAGCCGCACAGCCTGCCGCGGGTCGCGATCACGGCCGCCGCGCTCGGTAACGCGACCGAATGGTTCGATTACGGCATTTACGCGTACGGCCTCGCGTATATTTCCGCCGCGCTGTTTCCCGGCAACACGGCCAGCGCGACGCTGTTCGCGCTCGGCACGTTCGCGATCTCGTTCCTGATCCGCCCGCTCGGCGGCCTGTTCTGGGGCCCGCTCGGCGACCGGCTCGGCCGCAAGCGCGTGCTCGCGCTGACCGTCCTGACGATGTCGGGCGCCACCTTGCTCGTCGGCGTGCTGCCGAGCTATGCGACGGCCGGCTGGCTCGCGCCGGCCGCACTGATCGTGCTGCGCATGGTGCAGGGCTTCTCGACCGGCGGCGAATACGGCGGCGCAGCCACCTTCATCGCCGAATACGCGCCCGATTCGCGGCGCGGCCTGTGCGGCAGCTTCCTCGAATTCGCGACGCTCGCGGGCTTCTCGCTCGGTGCGTTCCTGATGCTCGGCTTCGCGCTGCTGCTCGGCGATTCGGCGATGCATGCGTGGGGCTGGCGCCTGCCGTTCCTGGTCGCCGCGCCGCTCGGCCTGATCGGCTTCTACCTGCGCTCGCGCCTTGAGGAAACGCCGGTGTTCCGCGAGCTCGAGGAACAGGCGCACCGCCGCGAGAAAAGCGTCGCCGCCGCGCTGCCGATCCGGCTGCTGCTGGTGCGCTATGCGAAGCCGCTGCTGCTGCTCGGCGGGCTCGTCGTCGCATTGAACGTCGTCAACTACGTGCTGCTCGCGTACATGCCGACCTACATGCACAAGGAACTCGGCGTCAGCGAGAACATGTCGCTGCTGATTCCGTTGATCGGCATGCTCGCGATGATGGTGCTGCTGCCGTTCGCCGGCTGGCTGTCGGATCGCGTCGGTCGCAAGACGATGTGGTGGTTCTCGCTGGTCGGGCTGTTCGTCGCGGCCGTGCCGATGTTCACGCTGATGACGCACGGTCCGCTCGGCGCCTTCATCGGCTTCGCGGTGCTCGGCGTGCTCTACGTGCCGCAGCTCGCCACCATTTCCGCGATGTTCCCGGCGATGTTCCCGACCCACGTCCGGTATGCGGGCATGGCGATCGCGTACAACGTGTCGACGTCGTTGTTCGGCGGCACCGCGCCGATCGTCAACGACTGGCTGATCGGCAAGACCGGCAACGCGCTGATTCCCGCGTACTACATGATGGCCGCCTGTGCGGTCGGGCTGATCGCGCTGCTGGCGGTGATCGAGACGCGCGGGTGTTCGCTGCGCGGCGACACCCTCCCCGGCCAGCCGGGCTGACCCGCGCCCCGGCGGCGCCCGGCTTCCCATAAACGGCATCCATTGCATCGCCCGCCGTCCGGCAACGGATGGCGGGCGATGTGCATTTCGGGCGGCTGAAGCCGCCGCCGGATTGTTGTCGTCCGGACAACACGATGTGCGCACCTGCGGCGCTGTCGGCATGTATCGGCCGTCACTACAATCGCTCACACGCTCACCCTCAACCGGAATCCGGGCGAACCGAAGCGCGATCTTCACGATCGCGCTCGCGAACCGCGCTGCGCCGCGCAGTGCGGATTACCTCACTCGACGAACAGGATTACTGAACATGAACGCACCCATCCGCAACGTCCAGCCGGTCATCGAACCCCTGGGCAACGAAGCTTCGGGCGAGCTCGTTCCGTCCCGCTACGCCGTACGCATCGGCGATGTCGATGTCGTGCTGATCAGCGACGGCGTGCTGCCGCTGCCGACTTCCACCATGTCCACCAATGTGAGCGAAGCGGATCGCAACGCATGGTTCGACGGCCGTTTCCTGCAACGCGACATGTTCGACTGGGCGCTCAACATCGCGCTCGTGCGCAGCGGCGATCGCCTGATCCTGATCGATTCGGGCGTGGGCGACGGCTTCGAATACTTCACGCGCGCCGGGCGCTCGGTGATGCGTCTGGAATCGGCCGGCATCGACCTGGCTGCGATCACCGATATCGTGATCACGCACATGCACATGGATCACGTCGGCGGGCTGAACGTCGACGGCGTCAAGGCGAAGCTGCGCCCCGACGTACGCATTCACGTATCGGCCGCGGAAGTGGCGTTCTGGAAAAATCCGGACTTCAGCAAGACGGTGATGCCGGAAACCGTTCCGCCCGCGCTGCGCAAGGCGGCCGCGACGTTCGTGGAACTCCATGGCGAAAACATCGTGCCGTTCGACCGGACCGTGGAAGTCGCGGCGGGCGTGTCGGCGCGGGTGACGGGCGGCCATACGCCGGGCCACTGCGTGGTCGACATCGCATCGAAAGGGGAGAAGCTGACGTTCGCGGGCGACGCGATTTTCGAAGTCAACTTCGACAATCCCGACTGGCAAAACGGCTTCGAACACGATCCGGACGCGGCGGTCGACGTGCGTCTCGCACTGTTCAACGAAGCCGCCGACACCGGCGCGCTGCTGGCCGCGGCCCATGTCGCGTTCCCGTCCATCGGGCACGTTGCGCGGCACGGCGACGGGTTCCGTTTCGTTCCGGTCGTGTGGGATTACTGAGTGACGACCGGTAGCCGACGCGCACCGCAGGCGATGCGCTGACGGGTTCCGCGAACCATACCGGCAAAAAAGACGCCGCCGCACTCGCATGCGGCGGCGTCACCTCACGCGCCGGAGCGCGCATCAGCACCGCTTGATAATCAAGCGACGGTCGAAAGATTCCGCTCCGCGACCTCGTCCACCGCATCCTTCACGATGCCGACGATCTCGTCGGCTTCAGCACGCGTCATCACGAGCGGCGGCGCAAACCCGAGAATGTCGCCATGCGGCATCGCCCGCGCGATCACGCCGCGCTGCAACGCGGCAGCCGACACCTGCGCACCGATCTTCAGCGCGGGATCGAACGGCGTGCGCGCGTCCTTGTCGGCCATGAACTCGAGCGCGGCCAGCATGCCGACGCTGCGCACCTCGCCGACGAGCGGATGCGCGCCGAATGCATCGCGCAGCTTCGCGCCGAAATACGCGCCCACTTCCGCAGCGTTGCCAACGAGGTTCTCGCGCTCCAGGATCGCAAGGTTCGCGAGCGCGGCGGCCGCGCACACCGGGTGCCCCGAATACGTCCAGCCGTGCCCCATCGGCCCGTGTTCCTGCGAGCCGCGCGCGATCACGTCCCACACCTTCTCGCCGACGATCACGCCCGACAGCGGCGCATACGCGCTCGTCAGCCCCTTCGCGACCGTGATCAGGTCGGGCTCGATCCCGAAGTGCTGTGCGCCCATCTTCGAGCCGAGACGCCCGAACCCGCACACGACTTCGTCCGAGATCAGCAGGATGTCGTGCTTGCGCAGCACGGCCTGGATCGCGGGCCAGTAGCCGGCCGGCGGTTCGATGATGCCGCCCGTGCCCATCACCGGCTCCGCGATGAACGCGGCGACCGTGTCGGCGCCCTCGCGCGCGATCAGCTGCTCGAGTTCGTCGACGCAGTACGCGACGAACTGCGCTTCGTTCATGCCGGCCGGCGCCTTGCGATACCAGTGCGGGCACACCGTATGCTTCACGCGGTCGATCGGCAGGTCGAAATGCTGATGGAAGCTCGGCAGGCCCGTGAGGCTGCCCGTCACGATGCCCGAGCCGTGATAGCCGCGCTCGCGCGAGATGATCTTCTTCTTGTTCGGGCGGCCGAGCACGTTGTTGTAGTACCAGACGATCTTGACCTGCGTTTCGTTCGCATCGGAACCCGACATCCCGTAATAGACCTTCTTCATCCCGGCCGGCGACCAGTCGATGATGCGCGACGACAGCTCGATGATCGCGTCCGACGCATGGCCGACGTACGTGTGGTAGTACGCGAGCTGCTTCGCCTGCTCATGCATCGCGTCGGCCACTTCGGTGTGGCCGTAGCCGATGTTCACGCAGTAGAGGCCGGCGAACGCGTCGATATATTGCTTGCCCTGGTGATCCTCGATGCGGATGCCTTCGCCGCCGCGCACGATCTTGCCCGGCAGCGCGCCGGTCTCGTGGTCGTACGCGTGCGTCGACGGGTGCATGAAGTGGGCGCGGTCCTCGCGCAGCAGTACGTCGATCGATTTTGTCATGATGTGCTCCTTTGAATGGGTCAGGCCGTCGCCGCGACAGGCAGGCCGAGATTGCCGAGGCAGAAGTACTTGGTTTCGGTGAACGGCTCGAAGCCTTCGGCGCCGCCTTCGCGCCCGAGTCCCGACGCCTTCATCCCGCCGAACGGGATCGGCGCGCCGGTGAATTTCACGCCGTTGACCGACACCATCGCGAAATCGAGCCGCCGCACGAGCTGGAAGATCGTGTCGATGCGCGTCGCGCATACGTACGCGGCGAGCCCGTACTCGGTGTCGTTGGCCGTTTTTACCGCTTCGTCGAGCGTGTCGAACGCGCAGACGGCCGAGATCGGCGCGAAGTTTTCCTCGTCGACCACGCGCATGCCCGGCGCGGCATCCGCGATCACGGTCGGCTCGTAGAACCAGCCGCCGAGCGCGTGCGGCCGGCCGCCCGCGACGATGCGCGCGCCGCGTGCCCGCGCATCGTCGACGCGTGCGACGGTCGCGTCGAACGCGGCCTGATGCATCAGCGGACCGACGTCGACGCCTTGCTCGAACGCAGGCCCCGTCCTCAGCGCGCGCACCGCGTTCGCATACCGTTCGACGAACGCGTCGTACAGCGGTCGCGCGACGAGAATCCGGTTCGCCGCGCAGCAGTCCTGGCCGGACGTCTGGAACTTCGCGCCGACGGCAATCCGCACCGCCTGGTCGAGATCCGCATCCTCGGTCACGATGAACGGCGCGTTGCCGCCCAGTTCGAGCGCGATCTTGCGGATGCCGGCCTTCGCGGCGGTTTCGGTCACGAGCCGCCCGACGCGTGTCGAGCCGGTGAAGCTCACCGCACGCACACGCGTATCGCCGACCAGCGTTTCCATCGCCATCTGCGGCTCGCCGAGCACGACGTTGAACACGCCGGCCGGAAAGCCGGCCTCGTCGGCGAGCTGCGCGAGCGCGAGCGCCGAGAACGGCGTTTCGTGCGCGGGCTTCACGACCACGGTACAACCGACCGCGATCGCGGCCGCCGCCTTGCGCGTGATCATCGCGGCCGGGAAATTCCACGGCGTGATCAGCGCCGCGACGCCGACCGGCTCCATCACGGTGCCGAGATGCGCGCCGTCGATATGCGTCGGAATCGTGCGGCCCGCGACACGTTTCGCCTCGTTCGCGAACCATTCGACGAAGCTCGCCGCATAGCGGATCTCGCCGCGCGCTTCGGCCAGCGGCTTGCCCTGTTCCAGCGACAGCAGCGCGGCCAGATCGTCGACGTGACGCAGGATCAGCGCATGCCAGCGCAGCAATGCCGCGCTGCGTGCGGCCTGCGGCGTCCAGCGCCACGTGTCGTACGCGCGCTGCGCGGCGTCGACGGCACCGACGATTTGCGCGCGTTCGAGCATCGGCACGTGGCCGATCACGGCCTGATCGGCGGGGTTCACGACGGCGACCGTCGCGGCACTGTCGCTGTGGATCCAGCGACCATCGACGTAGCAGGTCGACTTGAACAGAACGGGGTGTCCGGGCAGCATGCTGCGTCTCCTGGTTGGTGGGCACGAACTTCATTGTGTCGCGCCCGCGCATGCGGAAATTTCGGTTTGCACGGCGGGAAATGCCGGCTTTTTCCGTATTGCCGCGCGCCGGCGCGAACTTTTACAGCCAGTCCGGCGCGCCGCCGGAGCCGCACTTCACGACCTTCGTCACGATGTACGTGAAGTAGCGCTCGATGCCGAGGTCTTCCATCAGCAACGCATCGATGAAGCGCTGGTAATGGTCGATGTCGCGCGCGACCACGTGCAGCACGTAGTCGACGCCACCGCCCGTCGCATAGCACTGCGCGACTTCGGGCGCGGCGGCCACGCGATCCTCGAAGCGCCGCATGTCGGGCGCGGTGTGCCGCGACAGCGTCACTTCGACGACGATGCGGCTGCCGGAGAACGCGCCGATCCAGTCGACGTCCGCGCGATAGCCGCGGATCACGCCGCTTTCCTCGAGCTTGCGCACGCGCTCCCATGCGGGCGAAATCGACAGGTTCACGGCTTCCGCGAGCTTCGACTTCGTGATGCGCCCGTCGCGCTCGAGCAAGCGCAGGATCGCGAGGTCGTATCGGTCGAGCTTGATCACGTCGTGCGCGTCCTTATACGGCGACCGGGATGTTGCGCTCGACGATGTCGGCGACCACCGCGATCGTGTCGCCCGGTTGCACGATGCCCGGGAAGTGCCGGGCCGCGAGCAGCCCGCGCCGCCGTGCGACGTACTCGATGGGCGTGACGCCCGTGCGGTCGATGTCGTGCACGCGCGCGAGCACGTCGCCGGCCTCGACCTCGCTGCCGAGATCGCGGCACATCTCGAGCAGCCCGTGATGCTCGCTCGTCGTGTAGCAAGAGCCGTCCGGCATGTCGAGCAGCGTCGTCGTACGCGGCGCGTTGCCATCGATGACGTCCTTGGCTATCACGCCCGCATGCGCAAGCAATCCATACACGCCGCGCTCGGCGATCGCGACGCTCGCCGCCGTCGACGTGCCGCCGCCACCGAGCTCGGTCGACACGAACACCTTGCCGGCTTCCTCGGCCGCGCTGTCGTACAGGCCGACGCTGTCGAGTTCCAGCATGCGCATCGAATACGGCGCGCCGAACGCACGCATCGCGCGCTCGCAGCGCGCTTCCTGGTCGCGATCCTGCAGCACGTGAATCGCCGCGAACGGCACGAAGTCGAGCGTGCGCCCGCCCGCGTGAATGTCGAGCACGTGCGTCGCGAGCGGCAGCAGGTGGCGCTGGAAGTAGTCGGCGATCTTCTCGGTCACCGTGCCGTCCGGTCGGCCCGGGAAGCTGCGATTGAGGTTGCCCGCATCGATCGGCGACGTGCGGCAACCGGCGCGGAACGCCGGGTAGTTCATGAACGGCACGACGATCACGCGGCCGGTCACGTCGGCCGCCTTCAGCGAGCCGGCGAGCTTCGACAGCGCGACCGGCCCTTCGTATTCGTCGCCGTGATTGCCGCCGGTCAGCAACACCGTCGGCCCGTCGCCGCGCTTCACGACGGTCACCGGAATCATGATCGCGCCCCACGCGGAATCGTCGCGCGAGTAAGGCAGCTTCAGGAAGCCGTGCTGTTCGCCGTCCGCGTCGAAATCGACGGTCGGCGTGATCGGGGAAGCACGCATCGCCCTACTCCTTTACGAACAGCTTGCGCGGTGCGTTGCAGAACGTCTCGACGCCGGTCTCGGTGATCAGGATGCTCTCCGTGATCTCCAGCCCCCAGTCGTCGAGCCACAGCCCGGGCATGAAATGGAACGTCATGCCGGGTTCCAGCACCGTCCGGTCGCCCGGGCGCAGGCTCATCGTGCGCTCGCCCCAGTCGGGCGGATAGCTCGCGCCGATCGGGTAGCCGCAGCGGCTGTCCTTGTCGATGCCCGCGCGGCGCAGCACCGCGAAGAACGCGTTCGCGATGTCCTCGCATACGTTGCCCGGCTTCGCGGCCGCGAGCCCGGCCTCGATCCCTTCGACCACCGCGCGCTCGCCTTCGATGAAGTGCGCGGGCGGCTTGCCGAGATAGACGGTGCGCGACAGCGGGCAGTGATAACGGCGGTAGCAACCGGCGATCTCGAAGAACGTGCCGGCGCCGCGCGCGAACGTCGAGTCGTCCCACGTCAGGTGCGGCGCGGCCGCGTCGGCGCCGGTCGGCAGCAGCGGCACGATCGCCGGGTAGTCGCCGCCGAAGCCTCCCGCACCGCCGATCCCGGTCGCATAGATCTGCGCGACCAGGTCGCTTTTCTTCATGCCCGGCTCGATCGTCTCGACGATGTGCGCATGCATCCGCTCGACGATGCGCGCGGCCACGCGCATGTACTCGATCTCGCGCGGCGACTTCACCGCGCGCTGCCAGTTGACGAGCGCGGTCGCATCGACCCAGCGCGCGGCCGGCAGATGCTTCTGCAACGACGCGTATGCCGCTGCGCTGAAGTAGTAGTTGTCGAGTTCGACGCCGATGCGCAGCGCGCTCCAGCCGCGCGCGGCGATGACTTCGGTGGACAGGTAGTCCATCGGGTGGCGCGCGGTCGACTGCACGTAATGATCGGGATAGCCGACGATGTTCTCGTGCGCCATGAACGCGGTGCGCTTCGCGCCGTTCGCGTCCTGGCCGCGGCCGAACCACACGGGTTCGCCGTCCAGCGCGAGCAGTACGCACTGGTGCACGTAGAACGACCAGCCGTCATAGCCGGTGAGCCAGCCCATGTTGGTCGGGTCGGTGACGATCAGCAGGTCGATGCCGGCCCGCTCCATCGCCGCGCGTGTCTTCGCGATGCGCGCGGCATATTCGCTGCGCGCGAACGCGAGCCGCGGCGCGGCTGTCTGGGTTTCGATGACTGCGGACATCTGTCTCCTCTCAAGTCGTGAGGTCGTTGTGAAAAATCGTGCCCACTTCCGCCGCGCGGGCGCGTTGCAGCGCGAGCACGGCAATCGCGGTGTCCTGCGCGCCGGTGCCGGTCAGGTCGCAGATCGTGATGTCGTCGCGATGCGTGCGGCCGTCTCGGCGGCCGGCGATCACTTCGCCAAGTTCGGGAAACACCGCGTCGGCTGCAACGGCGCCGGCCGCGATCGCATGCGCGAGCTCGCCGGCCACGCGGGTCTGCCGCAGCCGGTCGCAGAAGTAGCGCGCGGCGCCGAAGACCGACGGCGCGAGTTCGGTCTTGTAATCCGCATCCGAACCCATCGCCGTCACGTGCAGCCCGGGGTGCAGATCTTCCGCGTGCACGAGCGGCGCACGGCTCGGCGTGGTCGTCACCGCGATGTCCGCGTCGGCGAGCGCCGCGTGCACCGAGCGCGCGACGACCGCGTCGATCCCGTGCGCGGCACGCACGTCGGCCGCGAATCGCGCGGCACGTTCGGCATCGCGCGCCCACACCGTCACGTGCGTGATGTCGCGCACGAGCATCAGCGCGGCAAGCTGCAACCGCGCCTGTTCGCCCGCGCCGACGATCGCCGCGCGGCGCGCATCGGCGCGCGCGAGCCGGCGCGCGGCCACGGCGCCGGCGGCCGCGGTGCGCACGGCTGTCAAGTAACCGTTGTCGAGCAGCACGGCCTCGGTCAGGCCGGTGCGCGCGGACAGCACGAGCATCAGCCCGTTCAGGCTCGGCAGCCCGAGCGACGGGTTGTCGAAGAAACCGGGGCTGACCTTGATCGCGAAGCTGTCGAAGCGCGGCAGGTACGCCGTCTTCACGTCCACTTCGGCGTGGCGCTCGGGCAGCGCAAGATTCAGGATCGGCGGCATCACGACGGCGTCGGTCGCGAGCGACGCGAACGCGGCCTCGACCTGGTCGATCGCGGCGAGATCGAGTGGCACCAGCGCACGCAGTTGCGCGTGGCCAAGCAACGTGACGGGATGGGCCATGTCAGTTCTCCGAAACGAGCCTGCGATGCACGGCCATGTCGATGTTCGCACCGCTCACGACGACCACGATCGGGCCGCTGCGATCGCGGCGTGCGATCCGTTCATCCAGCAGGGCGGCGAGGCCGACCGCGCCGGCGCCTTCGACGACGAGCCGCTCTTCCCGATACGCATGCGCGATGCCGCGCGCGATCGACGGCTCGTCGAGCAGCACGACGTCGTCGGCCAGCGCGCGCGTCATGTCGAACGTGTAGCGGTTGTCGAGGCCGATGCCGCCGCCGAGCGAATCGGCCAGCGTCGGCTGTTCGTCGACGTCGACCGGGCGACCGGCCGCGAGGCTCGCGTGCATCGCGGCGCCGCGCGTCATCGATACGCCGATCATCTCGATCGGCGGCCGGATCGCCTTCGCGGCAAACGCGACGCCGCTGAACAGGCCGCCGCCCGACAGCGGCACGACCAGCGTCGCCGTATCGGGCAGCGCTTCGAGTATCTCGACGCCGATCGTCGCCTGGCCCGCGATGATGCGCGGATCGTCGAACGGCGGCACGTATGCATAACCTTCGTCGCGCACCAGCCGCCGCGCTTCCACCTGCGCGTCGTCCTGGCTGTCGCCGACGATCACCACGCGCGCGCCGAGCGCCGCGACCGCCTCGACCTTGTTGTCCGGCACGAGCGACGACATGCAGACGGCCGCATCGATGCCGAGCGCGCGTGCCGCATGCGCGACCGCGCGGCCATGATTCCCGGTCGATGCGGTGACCACGCGCGTCACGCGCTGCGCCGCAAGTTCCGCTAGCGCGTTGGTCGCGCCGCGCAGCTTGAAGCTGCCGGTCGGCTGCAGCGTTTCGAGCTTCAGGTAGACCGGGGCGCCGACACGCGCGGACAGCGCGGCGGACGCGACGAGTGGCGTACCGTCGGCGCGCCCGGCGAGACGGCGGCGCGCGCGGTTGACGTCGGACAGCGACAGGGAAGACATGGAATGCGCGCCTCGCGACGAATGTGATGCGATCCAGTCTAATGTTCCAAATCGCGCTTTCGAATGTCCTGATACATTGCGCGCGATGTCGCGGCAGCGCCGCCGGTTCAGTGGAAGTCGTTCAGGTGCGGATACTGTTCGAACACACCCGCGATCGTCTCGAGCGCTGCATTGCACGCCGCATCGGAGGTTTCGGCGCCGATGCACACGCGCACCGCGTTCGGTCGCTCCGTGCCGCCGACGAGAAACGGATCGGGTGACGTCACCGCGATCTTGCGCGTGCGCAGTTCACGCACGATCCGCTCGGCTTGCCAGTAGTCGGGCACGCGCAGCCATGCCGACAGCGCGTTGGGATGCGCACCGAGCACATACGGCCCCAGTGCGGCCCGCACCATCTGCTGACGCACGGCGAGCCGCTGGCGCTGCAGTTCGACGAGCCGCCGCGCGGTGTCGTCGACGATCCAGCGCGTCGCGATTTCGGCGATCGGCGACGTCGCCATCCAGCTGCTCACGCGCAGCACGCTCTCGACGCGCAACGCGAGCCGTCGCGGCATCGCGAGATAGCCGGTGCGCAACCCCGTCAGTACCGATTTCGTCATGCTCGTGCAGTAGAAGCCGAGCTCCGGAATCAGGCTGGCGATCGGCGTGCCCGTCTTCTCGAGCAGCGGACCGTACACGTCGTCCTCGATCACGTATACGCCGTAGCGCGTCGCGATGCGCGCGATCGAGCGGCGCCGCGAATCGGTCATCAGCGACACGGTCGGGTTATTGAGGGTCGGCGTGCAGACGAGCGCGCTGATCCGCTCGCCATCGCACATCTCCTCGAAATGTTCGGGACGGATGCCGTGCTCGTCCATCTCGAGCCCTTTCAGCGTAAACCCGAGCACGTTCGCGGAGCCGATCACGCCGTGATCGGTCAGGCTCTCGCACAACACGGTGTCGCCCGGCCCGACGATCGACGCGAGCGCGAGAAAGATCCCGTGCGCCGCGCCGTTCGTCACCAGCAGCGATTCGCGGTGCACCGGCATGTTCAGCGACGCGAGCCAAGCCGCGCCGGCGTCGCGATGCGCATCGAGGCCGGCGATCGGCCGGAACGAACGGATCCACGGCTGATCGTCGGTGCCGGCCAGCGCCGTGCACACGCTGCGCCATGCCGCGTCGTGCTCCGGCGTGTGCACGATGCGGGCGATCGAGAAGTCGACGAGTTCGCGCTCGGTCGTATCGAGGATGTAGTTCGACATCGATTCGGTCACGCGCGCGGCCACGAAGCTGCCGCGGCCGACCTCGCAGCGGATCAGCCCCTGACGCTCCAGCTCCTTGTACGCGTTGGTGACGGTCTGCACGCTGACACCGAGGCTCGACGCGACGTCGCGCTGCGGCGCGAGCCGCGCGCCCGGCGCGAGCGCGCCGTTCTCGATGTCGCTGGCGATCGCCTTCACGAGCCGCTTGTATTTCGACTCGATGCCGTGCACCGCGCCGAGCGCGTCGCGCCAGCCTGCCGATACCTCGGTCCGTCCCATCTCGATGTCTCCGTCGTGGCTTCCGCATGGTCGCTCAGAAAGACACCCCGAAAATATTGTCCTAGTGCAATCGCGTTCGAAAGCAGGACGTCGTGGGCGAATCGCGCGGTGCAATCGGCGTGCCCGAGCGACCGCGGCCCGCACATTTTCCGGTCGGTCGAAAGTCGCGGGCTACCTACCCGCCCAGCGGGCGGCGCGCGGGCTTGGAATTTGCTTCACATGCACGGCCGTGCTCGTGTGGTCGAACAGTGGTCGTCTGACAATTCAATATCGTCGCCGCGCCCCATGCGACGTGTCATCCCGGCGACGAAAACGATAGTTTGCTATCGAATATTTTTGCCCCTATCATCTCGCCCATGACCAATCTGCACGACCTCCGCCTCGCCGTCAGCAGCCTGCTCGTGCTCACCGCGCGCAAGTGGCGCCGCACCAGCGACGGCGTGCTGACCGCGTACAACGTATCCGAGGCCTGCGCGACGCCGCTCTTGATCGCCGGGCGTCTCGGCGAAGGCGTGCGGCAAGGCACGCTCGCCGAGCACGTGGGCATCGAAGGGCCGTCGCTGGTGCGCCTGCTCGACCAGCTGTGCGCGGCCGGCCTCGCACGCCGCGACGAGGATCCGCACGATCGCCGCGCGAAAACGATCTCGCTGACGGCCGCCGGCCGCGCGGTCACCGCGAAGATGGAGGAAGACCTGCGCGCGCTGCGCGCCCAGGTGCTCAAGGGCGTGTCGCGCGCCGATCTCGAAGCGACGCTGCGCGTGCTGAACGCGTTCAACGCCGCCGACGCGCATCCTCCGGCGTCGCACGCGTCCCACCCCGCCGATTCCGCGTCATGACCTATCCGAGCCTTCGCGACTGGCTGTTCTCGGGCAAGACGTTCGCCGCGTCGATGCTGGCGCTGTACCTCGGCCTGTATTTCCAGTTGCCGCGCCCGTACTGGGCGATGGCGAGCGTCTACATCGTGTCGAACCCGTTCGTCGGCGCGACGCGCTCGAAGGCGCTGTACCGCGCGCTCGGTACCGCGCTCGGCGCGGCCGCCGCGATCTTCTTCGTGCCGCCGTTCGTCGAGACGCCGCTCCTGTTCAGCATCATCGTCGCGACCTGGTGCGGCACGCTGCTGTACCTCGCGATCTCCGACCGCACCGCGCGCAGCTACGTGTTCATGCTAGCCGGCTATACGATGCCGCTGGTCGCGCTGCCGACCGTCACCGATCCGTCCACGATATTCGACGTTGCGATCGCGCGCACCGAGGAAATCGTGCTCGGCATCGTGTGCGCGAGCGTGGTCGGCAGCGCCGTGTTCCCGAACCGGCTCGCGCCGACGCTGATCGAGCGCACCGACGCGTGGTTCAAGGACGCCGCGTTCTACGGCCGCGAAACGCTGTCCGGGCACCTGGCCGGCAAGGCGCTGTCCGCATGCCGGCAGCGGCTCGCCGCGACGATCACCGGCCTCGAATTCCTGCTGAGCCAGCTGGGCTACGACCATGCGCATCCGCGCGTGCTTGCGCGCGCGCAGGCGCTCGCGGGCCGGATGCAGCTGTTCCTGCCGCTGATGTCGTCGCTCGCCGACCCGCTGATCGCGCTGATGCGCGACCTGCACGTGCGCCCGCCCGCGCTCGACGCGCTGCTGGCCGACGCCGCGAAATGGTTCGACGCGCCGCTGCCGGCCGTGAAGACCGGTTCCGACGGCGATATGGCGCACGATCCGGTCGCGGACGACCTGCGCGCGCGCATCGCCGCGCTGCAGCCTCCCGACAGCGCGCTGGCGAGCTGGGACGGCGCGTTGCTGTCGAATGCGCTGTGGCGGCTGCGCCAGGTCATCGACATCTGGCAGGACTGCCGCTCGCTGCGCGCGCTGATCGCGAACGAGTCGGGCGTGTGGCAGCCGCGCTACCGGCACTGGCGGCTCGGCGGCACCGAGCGCTTCTTCGATCGCGGGATGATGCTGTTCTCGACGCTGACCGTCGTGTTCGCGATCGTGTTCGCGTGCTGGCTGTGGATCTCGTCCGGCTGGCACGACGGCGCGGCCGCCGTCACGCTCGTGGCCGTGTCGTGCAGCTTCTTCGCCGCGCTCGACGAGCCCGCGCCGCTGGTGTTCAAGTTCTTCCTGTCGACCGCCGCGAGCGTCGTGTTCGCGGGCCTGTACCTGTTCGTCGTGCTGCCGCACGTGCACGATTTCGCGATGCTCGTGCTGATGTTCGCGGGGCCGTTCATCCTGATCGGCACGCTGCTGCCGCGCCCGCAGTTCAACATGGTGACGATGCTCGTCGCGGTCAACACGGCCACCTTCATCAGCATCCAGAGCGCGTACGAGGCCGATTTCTTCGTGTTCCTGAACAGTAATCTCGCGGGCGTCGCCGGGCTGCTGTTCGCGTACGTGTGGACGCGCGCGACGCGGCCGTTCGGCGCGGAACTCGCGGTACGGCGCCTGCTACGCTCGGGCTGGGAGGACGTCGCGCGCTCCGCGTCGACGCAACCGCTCGACGATCAGCGCAACCACGCATCGCGGATGCTCGATCGCGTCACGCAACTGCTGCCGCGCCTCGGCGCGTCCGACGACCACCGCCACCCGTCGATCGAAAGCTTCCGCGACCTGCGCATCGCGCTGAACGCGCTCGACCTGCGCCGCTCGCGGCGCCGGCTGTCGGGCGACGTGCCCGACGCGATCGATCGCGTGCTGGCCGGCGTCACCGATCACTACGCGCGCTGCGCGGCCGCGAACGCGCGCCAGCCCGCGCCGCCCGCCCTGCTCGCGACGATCGACGACGCGCTGCGGCGCGTGGCCAGCCGCAACCTGCCGGGCGCCGCGCCGGCCGACGGCACCGCCACGCCCGCGGCGCCGGTCACGCACCGCCGGCTGCGCGACACGCTGCATGCGCTTGTCGGCCTGCGCCTGTCGCTGTATCCGGCCGCGGCCGCGCAAGCGCCACAGACGCCGGACGGAGCACGCGCATGAGCCGGCTTTCCACCTTGTCCTTCCGACCGCGACCATGATCGGCGAAATCGATATCTTCGGCGTGTTCGTGCCGGCCCCGCTCGTACTGATGTTGATCGCGTACCTGATCAACATCGTCGTGCGCGCGGTGCTCGAGCGCGTCGGCTTCTACCGCCTCGTCTGGCACCGTTCGATCTTCGACCTCGGCATCTACGTGTTCGTGCTGGCCGCCGTCGTGATCGTGTCCCACCAACTCGTGGCTACCTAACGTGAAAAAAACCTGGCTCTCGGCAGGGCAAGTCCTGCTCACCCTGATCGTCGTCGTCGTAGCCGGCCTCGTGCTGTGGCGCATCATCAACTACTACATGTTCTCGCCGTGGACGCGCGACGGGCACGTGCGGGCCGACGTGATCCAGGTCGCGCCGGACGTGTCGGGCCTCATCACGTCGGTGCAGGTCGCCGACAACCAGGAGGTCAAGCGCGGCCAGGTGCTGTTCGTGATCGACCAGGCGCGCTACGCGCTCGCGGAACGGCTCGCCGAAGCGACGCTCGCGCAGCGCCGCGCGACGCTGGCGCAGGCGAAGCGCGAATACGCGCGCAACCTGCAGCTCGGCAACCTGGTCGCGAGCGAACAGGTCGAGGAAAGCCGCACGCGCGTCGAGCAAGGCGAAGCCAGCGTCGCCGATGCGCAGGTGTCGCTCGACACCGCGAAGCTGAACCTGCAGCGCACGACGATCGTCAGTCCCGTGGACGGCTACCTGAACGACCGCGCCCCGCGCGTCGGCGAATACGTGCCGGCCGGCCGCGCGGTGCTGTCGGTCGTCGACCGCAACTCGTTCCGCGTCGACGGCTACTTCGAGGAAACCAAGCTGCGCGGCATCCATATCGGCCAGCCGGTCGACATCATCGTGATGGGCGAGCCGCATGCGCTGCGCGGCCACGTGCAGAGCATCGTCGCCGCGATCGAGGATCGCGACCGCACGCAAGGCGCGAACCTGCTGCCGAACGTGAACCCGGCGTTCAGCTGGGTGCGGCTCGCGCAGCGCGTGCCGGTGCGCGTCGTGCTCGACGAGGTGCCCGACGATTTCCGGATGATCGCGGGCCGTACCGCGACCGTATCGATGCGCGGCGCCGACACGCACCGCAACGACGACGCGAAGCCGGTGGGCACCGGCACCGCATCGGCGGCCGCGCCGGTTTCGGCTACGTCAGGTACGGCCGCCAGCGCCGCGGGAGCCTCGCAATGAAGCGGCATGGTCTGCGCGTCGCGGCGACGCTCGCCCCGCTTGCGCTCGCACTCGGTGCGTGCAAGTCGGTCGGCCCCGACTACACGCTGCCGCAACAGGCGTACGTCAACGCGCCGCTCGCGAACCATGCGCTCGACGACGCGAACGGCACGCTGGTGTCGCGCGACGCGGTGCCCGGCAACTGGTGGCAACTGTACGACGACCCGGTACTCAATGGGCTCGTGCGCGATGCGCTGAAGTCGAACACCGACCTGCGCGTCGCCGCGGCGAACCTCGCCCGCTCGCGCGCGGCGCTGGTGGTCGCGAACGAACAGGGCGGCTTCTCCGGCAAAGCCGAAGCGGCCGTGCAGCGCGCGCAGGAATCGGCCGAGCAATACCTGCTCGAAAACAAGCTGCCGGTCGTCAACGAAGGCACGGTCGGCATCAACGTGTCGTACGAGCTCGACCTGTTCGGCAAGCTGCGGCGCGGCGTCGAAGCCGCGCGCGCGGACAGCGAGGCCGTCAAGGCGGCCGGCGACCTCGCGCGCATCACGGTCGTGGCCGACGTCGTACGCGCGTATGTCGAAGCGTGCTCGGCCGGCGACGAACTGGCGATCGCGAAGCAGTCGCTCGCGCTGCAGCAACAGCGCGTCGCGCTGTCGCAGCGGCTGCGCGACGCGGGGCGCGGGAACCAGACCGACGTGACGCGCGGCGTGACGCAGGTGCGCACGCTGTCCGCCGACATTCCGCGCTTCGAAGGCCGCCGCAAGATCGCGCAGTACCAGCTCGCCGCGCTGCTCGCGCGCGCGCCGGCCGACCTGCCGAAAGCCGCCGCCGAATGCGAACGCCTGCCGAAACTGCGTCAGCCGATTCCGATCGGCGACGGCGCCGCGCTGCTGCGCCGCCGCCCCGACGTGCGCGAAGCCGAGCGTCAGCTCGCCGCCGCGACCGCGCGGATCGGCGTGGCAACCGCCGCGCTGTACCCGTCGGTCAGCATCGGCGCATCGGCCGGCTCGGTCGGCGTCGCCGCCGACCTGTTCTCGTCCACCACGAATCGCTGGTCGTTCGGACCGCTGATCAGCTGGTCGTTCCCCGTGAACGGCCAGCGTGCGCGCGTGCGCGAAGCCGAAGCCGCGACGGGCGGCGCACTCGCGCACTTCGACGGCGTCGTGCTGAACGCGCTGCGCGAAACGCAGTCGAGCCTCGCGACCTATGCAGCCGACGTGCAACGCACGGATGCGCTGCGCACCGCGTACGAATCGGCCCGCAGTTCCGCCGCCGAAACGCATCGTCTCTATGCGGCCGGTCGCGAATCGTTCATCGCCGATCTCGACGCGACGCGCACGTTGACGAGCGTGCGGGCGCAGGTCGCGGCGGCCGAAGGGCAGGTCGCGGCCGACCAGGTGCGGCTCTTCCTCGCGCTCGGCGGCGGTTGGGACGGCGACGGTGCGGCAGCCGCCGCGGACGCCGGCTCCGCGGCCGCGGCACCCGCGGCCGGCCCGTCGGCGCCGTAGCGACATCGGCTATATCGCATGCGTGACGACACGCCCCGCGGCAACGGGTTGTACCGATTCGCGCGATGGCACTCGCAGGGCCGGCGTTGACGGTACACTGGCCGATGCATTTCCAATCACCTTTTGCCGCAGCCGGCTCTGCCGCGGCAACCACCCGGAGAGTCATCATGCGAACGAGCGCCCGCAACCAATTCGCCGGCGAGATCAGCGCCGTCAAGCCCGGTGCCGTCAACGACGAAATCACGCTGCGCACGCAGGACGGCCTCGAGATCGTCGCCGTGATCACCCATGGCAGCGCGGCGTCGCTGGGCCTCGCGGCCGGCACGAACGCGTTCGCGCTCGTCAAGGCGTCGTCGGTCATCGTGATGGTCGACGTCGACAGCAGCAAGGTGTCGGCTCGCAACTGCGTCGCGGGCACCGTCGCGTCGGTCGCGAAGGGCGCGGTCAATTCGGAGGTCGTGATCAAGGCGGCGAGCGGTGCGGAAATCGTCGCGATCGTCACCAACGACAGCGTCGGTCGTCTCGGGCTCGCGAGCGGCGCCGCCGCATCCGCGGTCTTCAAGGCATCGAGCGTGATCGTCGGCGTCGAGTGATCGCGTGACGATCGCACGCAATGTGCGGGCAACCAGCATTCCGGAACCAACGATCGGCTGTTAGCGTTCCCATAAACGGCCACCTTGCAATGCGCAGCGCCCGTCGCTCACGACGCGGTCAGTGTCGATGCCGGTGATGAATATCCGGAAAATGCGCATGACTGTGCGTGATCGGCAGATGCACGTGCGGATGCGTGTGCGGTTCATCGCCGTCATACGGGAAGTCGTGCGCGTGCTGGTGATGGTCGTCGTGCCGATGCCGATGCGTATGCTCGAGCCGCTCGTGCGCATGCGTGTGTTCGTGCCGTTCGCGCACGTGCAGCCAGATGCCGAGCGCCATCAGCGCGGCCGCGATCCAGAACGTCGCGGGCGGCAACGCGGGCCAGATCAGCAGCGACAGCACGACCCCGAACAGCGGGGCAATCGAAAAGTACGCGCCGGTGCGCGCGCTGCCGAGATGACGCAGCGCGACGACGAACAGCACGAGGCTGATCCCGTAGCCGCCGAGCCCCGTCAGCATCGCCTCCGCCGTGACCGGTATCGCAGGCAGCGTCGCGCCGGTCGCCAGCGCGATGCCGATGTTCACCGGCCCCGCGATCAGCCCTTTCACGCACGCGATCACCATCGCGTCGTTGGCGGCCACCTTGCGGGTCAGGTTGTTGTCGATCGCCCAGCACAGGCATGCGCCGACGATCAGCAGCGCGCCGACCGGCACGCCGGCCCGACCCGGCGTCCACGACAACAGCGTGCCGCCGGCGACGATCGCCACCATGCCGAGAAATACCTGCGTATCCACGTTCTCGCGAAACACGACCCACGCAATCACGGCCGTCAGCACGCCCTCGAGATTGAGCAGCAGCGCGCTCGTCGCCGCCGGCGTGCTCGATAGGCCGAGCATCAACAGAGCCGGGCCAGCCACGCCGCCCGCCGCGATCGCCCCGGCCAGCCACGGCAGATCGGCGCGCTGCAACGGCGCGGCGTCCGCGGCCGGTGCGTGACGGCCGTGCCAGCCGCGCAGCAGCATCCCGATGCCGAGTCCGACGCCACTGCCGAGATAGAAGAGGCCAGCGACCATGAACGGCGACATCGCGCCGATCAGCGCCTTGGCGAGCGGTGTCGCGGCGCCGAACAGCGCGGCAGCGGCGAGCGCGACGAAAATCGCGGAACGTCTCGGGTTCATGGTCCGGGTTGAGTTGGCGTTAACGACGCTGGGCATGGCTTTGGATCGAGCCAGGCCTGCCTTATTTTTCGAATGACGGTTGTATCGCGGCAATCGGCTTGCCCGCGGGCTGATGATCCAGTCGTGATTATCGCGCGCAATTTTTATCGCGACGAGCAGGCGGGATCGCTCGCGTGTCGATCGACGCGTTTCGCTTCATCATTTCGTAACGCGCATTATCCGGTCGGCTCGCCAATTACTCAGGGATGCGAATTATCTGAACGTCAGCGGAACAATCAAGATCGCGCGCGTGTCGAGCCCGATCGACGAATATGAGTCGTCCGGTCGCGTTGTCTGTTCGACGGGGAGGAGATGGACCGGCAGGTTCAGCGCCGGTAGAGGCAGTCCCGACCTACGTCTGTCGACGCAGGTCGGTCTGTCGTGTCATGCGCCGCCGCGGCTTGCAGCGGGTACGCGGCGCGCGATGTGGATTACTCGTTGCCGGCCGCTTGCTGTTCGACCTGCGGTGCGGCGCCGGTCTGCACCTTCGCTTCCGCTTCGACATGCGGCGCGGCATCGGTCTGCACCTTCGCTTCGGCTTCGGCTTGCGCCGGTTGCAGTGCAGCAGCGACCTCGGCCTGCTGCTCGGCCTTCGGCTGCTGCGGCGCACCCTTGGCCGATTGTGCCGCGCCCTTGCCGCCGGGGCGACGAGCCTTCAGACGGCGCGCACGCGCCGCGTCGTCGTGCGTCACGCGCCCGGCTTCGTTACCCTGCAGGTCGACGCGCACCGCGTCTTCGACGAGGCAAGACCAGTAGCGGTTGCCGCGGCACCACGTCGACATTGCCTCGCGCAGTTCCGCTTCGCTGAGGCCCACGGCCTGCGCTTCGCGGGCGAGATCGTCCCAGATGCCAACCTTGAGCGGCACTTTAGGGGCCGGATTCTTCGGGAACGCGCGCGGAAACTTCCGCTGCAGTTTGCCGATCGCGACGATGACCGGATCGACCGGCGCCGACGGCTTCGTCGGAGCAGGCTTCGCCCGCTGCTGCGCCTTCGCGCCGGCGCCCGGCTTGGCGCCGCGGGACGGCTGGTCGCCGGACTTCGGCTTCGCGCCGGCGTCCGTCGGCGCCGCCGGCCGCTTCGCGTTGCGCTCCTGCTTGGCCTTCGCTGCGAGCTGCGCCCGCAATTCGGCAAGTTGTTCAAAACCCATAAATTCAATCCACCAGGAATATAAGGTGTGGTTCGTGCGGCCATGCCGCGCGGCGCAAAAGCATCGCCGCCATGCGTGCGGCCGGCCTGCCGCCGGTGCGGAACACTACGGGGCCGCATCGCGCACGCCACTCTGTTTTCAGGCACCCGGCCTCGATGCCGGACAAGGCAGGAGTGGAAGTATACCGGTACGCGGGACGGTCGGTTGACTCGCCGGTCCGCATTTGCCCGAGCCGCGGCGCCGAAAATGCGTCCGCGTGGTCGTGTTGCGCATTATATGGATACGTTTCCGGATGTCACGCCATTCGCGGCCCGGCCGGAAATCGGGCCGGGCGGACGCTCGACTGAATATGCGATCTTCCGCGCGACAGCCGTCGAACAGCGTCGTGCCGCGTCGGCAAAGCGTTGCATTGCATGGCCCCCGACGTCGCCCGACACGCCCGCCCGACCCTCGCTTGCGCCGGCATCGGCGGCCGATTGGTTGCGTCCGCATCGAACGCGTCGCGGACGAAAATATCGGAAAGTGCGTAGTATGGCCGAATCGACTTCGTTGGCAGCACGTCCCGCCGGCTTTTCACCGTACGCCCGATCGGCCGTGCGCGATCCCGTTGCCTGCGAAAAGACCCGGTTTCAAGAGACGGAGCGGATGCATGGTTTCCCAAGACGACACCCCGCACGACGGCATCACGCGCGACGAGATCCACCATCGGCAGATCGACATGCGCGGCTATCGGCGCAGCGACGGCCTGTTCGAAGTAACGGCCTGCCTCGCGGACCGCAAGACCAGCGATTTCACGCCGCCCGGCGGTGCGCGGACGGTCGCGGCGCTGACGCCGCTCCACGAGCTTGGCGTGACGCTCGTCTTCGACGTCGACATGGTCGTGCGCGCCGTATCCACGTTCATCCGTTCGCATCCGTATGCGCAATGTCCGGGCGGCGGCGACTCGCTGCAGGCGCTCGTCGGATTGACCATCGGCGCGGGCTGGAACAGCGAGGTGCGCAAGCGCCTGCCGTCTTGCGATACGTGCACGCACCTGAAGGAATTGCTCGGCCCGATCGCGACGACGGCCTATCAGACGATGGTCGGCATGCGGCGATCGTCGCTCGATTACCGCGACAGCGAAGGCAAGCCGCTCAAGATCGACAGTTGCTACGCGTACGGCGCATCGCGCGATCTCGTCAAACGTCTTTGGCCCGAACATCACCGGCCTTCGGGCACTGCGAAGGGCGGCTGAAGCCCCGGCACGCGGCGGTCCGGCGTTGTTTGCGAAACCGGTATTGCGCGAACGACTGCAGATCCCGCCTGTGTCGATTCGGCAGATCGGCGCTGCCGTATCCGTCCTCAGAACACGCCCAGTGCCAGCCCCGCGGCAAGCCCCGCACCCAGTTCGGCACAGCGCGCGAGCGCGTCTTCGTCGATCGTCTTCGTCGCGAGAATACGCTCCGGCGTCTGCGCATGTGTGCAGACGATCAGCCCGGGTGCGACGTTCTTCAGCCGCCATCCGGTCGCAATCCGGTCGATCTGCCGCAATGCGTTCTGTCCGTCGCTGCCCGCGCAGATCATCGCCGCATACGGACGACCGTTCACGCGATCGAGCGCCGCGTAGTAGCAGCGATCGAAGAAATCCTTCATCAGCCCGGACATCGCCGCTAAATTCTCCGGCGTCGCGAACAGGTACGCGTCGGCTGCCAGCACGTCGTCGGCGCTCGTCGCGTCCGCGCGCTGTAGCCTGACGTCGACGCCGGGCTGCTCGCGAGCCGCACCGGCAGCCGCTTCGGCCATCTGCTGCGTGCCTCCGGTCATCGTGTGATAGACGATCAACAGCGTTTTCATGGGTCGTTGCTCGCAGTCGGTTTCGGGTGCGCGGACGTATCGCCGGGTTTGGGCCGGCTGGCTGGTCGACACGGGTAGGTGCGATTGTGCGTTCGGCTTCTCCGGATTGGCGGGTTTCGCGCATCGCAACGATTTCGACTGGTCCGCGCTACCGGATGCCCGCGGATGCGCGTTCAATCCTGCGTGCGATGCGACGCGGCGCCGTCGTCCAGTCGCGCGTAGTACGCGAGGAACATGTCGGCGGCCGATTCCGCCACTTTCTGCTGCTCCTGCGCCGTCAGCGGCGGCTGGCCCATCGTGATCTGCGGCCAGAACGCGAATGCCTTCATCGCGCCATGCAACTGATGCGCGGCGAACACCGGATCGGTGACCGCCAGCCGGCCGGCCGCCGCGGCCGCACGCACCCAGACCGTGACGTCTTCCTCACGCTCGCCGAGACGTTCGACCATGTCGCGCGCGCGTTCCGGCGAATGGATGGCGGCGCCGATCGCGACGCGCGCCAGCGCGAGAAACGCTTCGTCGTTCATCAACCGCAATTTGCGCTCGAGCAGCGCGAGCAGTTGCTCGCGCAGCGGCACGTCGGCGCGATAGGTCGGCAAGTTGCCGGTCCGGGTCGCATCCCACAGCTTGTTCAAGATCGCGGCGAATAGCGTCTCCTTGCTCGGAAAGTGGTTATAGACCGTGCGTTTCGACACATCCGCGCGCGCGGCGATACGATCCATGCTCGTCGCATCGTAGCCGGCCGCGAGAAATTCCTCGATCGCCGCATCGACGATGGCCGCGCGCTTTCGGTCGGTCAGGCGCTGAGGGCAAGTGCTGGTATCCATACGGAAATTTTACACCGGGCAGTTTACTTATCTCAAAAATAAACTACACTGTTTAGTGTACTTTATTCTTCGGACGAACCGGACATGGCATCGCCTCTCGTTTTGATTCACCGCATTCTGGGCTTTGCGGCGGCCCGCCGCGGCCGGACGCTGTCCGGCGGTTCGCCGCAGCACAACGGCGAGCGCTTTGCCAATGTCGCGCCGCGGCCCGCCGAAGGATTGGGCAAGACGCTGGGCATCGCATGGAACATGCTGGTCAACAAGCCGCGTCATACCGTGCCGGCCGGCGCCCTCCCCGTCGATTCGCTGACCCGCGCGGAACTCGACGCGGCGCCCGATCGCAGCCTGTACCGGCTCGGCCATTCGACGCTGTTGCTGAAGCTGCGCGGCGAATTCTGGCTGACCGATCCGGTGTTCGCCGAGCGCGCGTCGCCGTTTCGGCGCATCGGCCCCAAGCGCTTTCATGCGCCGCCGATCGCGTTGGAAGATCTTCCGCCGCTGCGCGGCGTGATCCTGTCGCACGATCATTACGATCACCTCGATCGCGACACGGTGCTCGCGATTGCCGCCACCACCGGCGTGTTCGTGACGACGCTGGGTGTCGGCGATCGGTTGATCGAATGGGGCGTCGACGCGGACAAGGTTCGCCAGCTCGACTGGTGGCAAAGCGCGGACGTGGCCGGGCTGACGCTGACGGCTACGCCCGCCCAGCACTTCTCCGGGCGTAGCCTGTTCGACGGTAACAGTACGCTGTGGGCGTCGTGGGTGATCGTCGACGACGACCTGCGCGTATTCTTCAGCGGCGATACGGGTTATTTCGATGGCTTCCGGGAGATCGGCGAGCGCCTCGGGCCGTTCGACGTCACGCTGATCGAAACAGGCGCCTATGATGCGCAATGGCCGTACGTGCACATGCAGCCGGAAGAAACCGTGCAGGCGCACATCGATTTGCGCGGACGCTGGCTAGTCCCGATCCACAACGGCACGTTCGACCTCGCCATGCATCGCTGGCAGGAGCCGTTCGAGCGTGTCACGGCGTTGGCGCTCGTACGCGGCATCGAACTGTCAACACCGAGAATGGGCGAACACCTCGATCTCGACGCGCCGCATCGTGGCGAGCGCTGGTGGCGCGCGGTCGACGAGCGCGCGGCAGCGCCGGCGGCGAAATCGCGACGCTGGCAGCTTTGCGCATCGCAGGCGACGAAGTAGTCCGCCAGTCGCTGCGCGTGCCTGCCGAGAAGATGACCGTGCCGCGATTCCGGGTGGTGAATGCGTTGCCGGCCTCCCCTGCACGTCGACGGCTGCCTGTCGACCCGATTACCTGAGTAGAGAAGTCATGCATCCGGTACCCGTCCGATACATGCCCGGCCAACGAGACGATGATGTCGCCATCACGGCATTCGACCAGGCAGGCCACCGTTCGACCCGCCGCAGCCGCGAGAACGAATTGCGGCAGGCGCTCGCAGAGCGCGTCGCGAGATGGACCGAAGGTGTCGATCACCTCAACACGGCCATTCCCAATCTGAGCTTTCATCGAAGGGAAGCGCCGACGCTGCCGATGGAATGCATGGTCGAGCCGAGCTTCGGCCTCGTCGTTCAGGGCGCGAAGCGGGTCATACAGAGCGGGGATGCGTATATCTATGACGCCAACCGCTTTCTGATCACGTCGCTCGATCTGCCCGGTTCGACGCAAATCATCGAGGCCAGTCCCGACAAACCGTTTCTCGGGCTCGGCCTCAAGCTCGATTTCCGCGTCATGGCCGAACTGATGATGCAAGTCGCGCCGGATCACGACGATGCGCCGGCTGGCCGCGGACTCGTCGTCGGCGACATGACCGAACCGCTGTACGACGCGCTGAACCGGCTGCTCGCGCTGCTGGACGACCCGATCGCGATTGCCGTTCTCGCACCGTATATCGAGCGGGAAATCTACTATCGGTTGCTGACGAGCGACCAGGGCGCGCGCCTGCGCCAGATTGCGTCCACCGGCAGTCAGTGCAACCGCGTGTCGCGCGCGATCCGGTGGTTGCGCGCTCACTACGACGAATCGTTGCGCGTCGATGATCTCGCTGCGCAAGTTCAGATGAGCAGTTCGACCTTCCATCATCACTTCCGTCAGCTCACCGGCATGAGTCCGTTGCAGTATCAGAAATGGATACGGCTCAACGAGGCGCGTCGGCTGATGCTGGCGGAGCGCCTCGATGCAGCGTCGGCGGCGTTCAGGGTCGGGTACGCGAGCCCAACGCAGTTCAATCGGGAATATAGTCGGCTGTTCGGTAATTCTCCGCGACGGGATATCGATAGCCTGCGAGGTGGCGCGGACGTCGCTCTGTCGATCGTGGCGAGTTATTGATCGCGAGCGCGGACGGTAGCGATGTACGGGCTTCGATGGGATTCGCAAAGTACGGGGCTGGATTTGTCGCATGCAGTTTAAGGGGACGCGCGCCACTCTGTAAGATCATGTTGTACCGGCGGCGCTCCAGAGTCCTGCTCGACGACTCCCCGGCCTCAGCTTCTCCGTTCCATATTTCGCGATTTCACGAATCTGGGGCTCGGCACATGCGTTGTCACGTGACAACCGGCGCTAAATACCAAGCCCACTTGATGCCGAATTGGCGGCTCGATGCCACGCAGTGGTGGAGGGATCCTCCGACACGTCGACAACCTCTAGCTGCGCCCCGCCACAAAACGTCTCATAAACTACAAATCACGTATCGATCAAGACGAATCTACCTGCGATTGGGCCGTTCCCCAACGCCGTCGCACTGAAATAGCATACGCCCCCATTTCCAAGCTTTTTCGCGCTCATTTCGCGTGAAACAGGATGAAGAATGTGGCGCAAGCCATTGCCACACAAGGATTTCCGGCGAGCATCGATTTTCGGCGAATGTTTCACGACCCGATCCGTTCGGGTTGTCACATGTCCGTGCCACATGGATTCATCACCCATTGCGGCCGGTATACGCGGCGATCTCGCGCACGTCGAACCTCTCCAGGGCACGGTGAATTGATACTTGCCACGAGACAGCCCTCCCCTGTTGGCCGACACGAGCAGCAACACTAATTTCGCTCCATCGTGTAAATGGGGACACATCATAGTCGCCACGATATCGTCGTGGGGGCGCACCTCAGCAGTTGTTCTGACGCATAGCTTCGACACGTGAGCGTCCACGCGACGATAGCGGAATCAACGGCCTGATGATGTCCGGACCACGCTACCGAGACGCTCGTTTGTAACCCTCGCGTGGGACTCTTCCCTTCATATACAGCCCGCCCGCCGCACGAGTCTTCCAGACACCGGCTCCTGTTGTCACGTGACAACTCGCTAGCGATTCAGTGACGAGCCGAGACCGAAAACTGTCGACGATGCCGTTCCTCCTTAGCAATAAGCCCTGTACGCCACGAGCACACGCCAACCACGACGACTCCCTGATGATCGCGGAGTGCCCGTTAGGAGATGCGTCGGAATTCATTTGTCACGTGACAACTCACCTCGTTACCGACGAGAGGTATATGGTCACGCGCCGCGCGCATCGACAATTGAAGTAAGGAACTTTCTGACGTTCCTGCGGAATCCGAGACGCCGCGTATGGAACAGTTCCTCACGACGTACGGCCCAAGAGAAATCGGAGATCCAGCGACTTGTCACGTGACAACCATTTGTTTCCCCGTGACCAACATCATCACCGACATGGATTCGTATCGAATTTCGAATGAGATCTACGCACGCCAAAACGCCAAGTCTCTCCACAAGATCTCGTTATGGACCCCAAAGACCGTCGGCTTCCCTCACATTTGTCGTTCGTTCTTTTGCAACCGAGATCGATGGTTTTTTATCGAATCGCTACTCTCGAATAACGCTTAGCTATTCGGCCTACTTGTCACGTAACAACCACAACGACCAATAAAACATCCATAGCATTGAACACTTTTGTAGACAACCTATGAATAACTGCCTATATTACGTAAAACTCCTAGGAGGAATTCAATGGCTTTCAAGATCGCCGTCAGTAATCAAAAAGGTGGAACTGGAAAGACAACCATCTCCGTCAACATCGCGGCGGCATTCGAAGCCGGCGGCAATAAGGTCGCGCTGATCGATGCCGACCCTCAAGGCACTTCCGTCCGGTGGGTCACAAGTGGCGAGAACACGCTCCCGATGACGGTCCTGTCGCTGGCGCCTGCCGGCCGCGGCATCGGCGGCGAAATCAAGAAACAGGACGCGAACTTCGACGTGATCGTCGTCGACTGCCCCGGCAACCTCGAAGATCCACGTATTGCATCCGTCCTCGAAGTGGCGGACTTCTGCCTGGTGCCGCTTTCGCCGTCGCCGGCCGATCTGTACAGCACGGTTGCAATGATCCGCATGATCGAGTCGATGCGCGCCGTTCGAAATCCTCAACTTTCTTCCGCATTAATGCTGAATAGCGTCAATGGAAAAACTAAAATGCGTGAAGAAATTTTAAAAATTTTACGAGCTGAAGAAATAGGGGAGCATCTGCTCGACAGCCAGATCGCGCAACGCGAGGTCTATCGTCAGACGTTCGCGCTCGGCACCACGATCCATCACCATAATCGATACCTGAAGGGCCTGAAGGAAGCCCGCGCGGAAATCGAAAAACTGGTCACGGAAATGGCCCAATACATCGCGTCGACGCGCGCTACCGGAGCCGCCCATGGCTAAGGACACCTCGAAAGACAAGAAGCCGACCGGCAACCTGCATCTGGCAGCCGGCCTGTTGCGCGGACTCGCGCAGGAAAACGCGGCACTCGAAACGCGGCTGCCCGAGCCGGCGGCCGCACCGGCTGCCGTCGTCGAAGCGGCGCCCACCAGTGCGCCGGCCGCAACCGCGCCCGCCGGTGCGCCCGATCTGGGCGCGCCGCAGAAAGTACTGGTCAAGGACTGCATTCCGAACCCGTTCAACCCGCGCGTGTTCTACTCGGAGTCGAGCCTGCACGAACTCGCACTGACGTTGAAACGGGAAGGGCAGATCGAGCCGATCAAGGTCACGCGGCTCCCCGAATTTCCCGGCAAGCTCGTCGTGATCGACGGGCAACGCCGGCTGCGTGCGACGAGCATCAACGGCGACGAGACGATCAATGCGACGTTCCGCACCGATCACACGCCCGAGCAGCTCTATACGATCGCGTACCGCGCGAACCACGATCACGAACGCCAGACGATCTTCGACGATGCGGTCGCGTGGAAACGTCTGCTCGACGAGAAGGTCTTTGCCGACCAGAACACGCTGGCGGAGAAAATCGGCAAGGACAAGGCATCGATCAGCAAGACGCTGTCGCTGAACGCGCTGCCGAACACGCTGCTGGAGCGGATGGCGAGTGCGAACGACGTGGTCGGTCTGCAGGCCGCGTACTTTCTGAAGCTGATCTTCGAACGCCTGGGCGAGCCGACGGCCGACCGGCTGCTGACGGCCGTGATCGACCGGAAAAAATCCGTCCGCGATCTCGAGAATTTCCTGCGTGCGCAAAGCGACGGCGCCAAGAAGCCCGGACGGACGCGCTATAGCGTCCGTCATGACTTCGCACTCGAATCGCGCGCAATCGGTCAGTTGAAGACTTATCCGGACGGACGTCTGGATCTGCAGCTCAAGGGCGTCGACGCATCCCACCAGGAAGCGCTTGCCGACAAGCTCAAGACCGTCATCGACGCGTACGTCGCCGATCTGGCGGCGGCAACGCCAAAGTAACGCGCCACCGGCAAAAGGCCTCGCCTTCGCGCTGCGCCGCGCAGCCGGACCACAACAGGGTCCGGCGCACGGCGCGCACGACGGCGAGGCCTCTTTCAGTTGCCCGCGAGACTGCTTTTCAGCAGGAATTCCAGCAGGTCATCCGAGGTCGGCTCGCCCCACGTATCGAGCGCCAGCCAGCGGAAGAAGCTGGTCTGCGCGAGCTTGCTCGCCTTCTTCTTCGGCGACAGCGTCAGATCCTTCGAACCCGCCACCGTCTCGTTGTAACGCTCGATCAGCCTGGTCTGGTCGTCGATCTCCAGCTCGCGGAAATACGCGCCGGCTTCCTCGACCTTCGCCGCCAGATACTTGTCGCGAATCTGTTCCTGCTTGCTCTGCGCGGATTCCTTCGCCGGTGCGGCCGCTTCGGTTCCCTGCCCGTCGGCCAGCGTGTAACCGTGCGTCAGCGCCTTGCGGAAATACGCGGCGACGTTGTCGACCGGCGCCGCATTTTTCTTCGTGGTCCGATTGAGCGTATAGGCGATCGCCGCCTTGATGCGCTGCACGCCGTATTGCGTGATCAGCCGGCGCGCCTCCGAACGCGGAATGCCGAACTTCGCGACCTCCTCGACCAGCGCTTCGTTCTTGACGTCGCCGTCTTCGACCGTATCGGTGCTCTGCTTGCGTGTCACCTTGAACTGCACGGCTTCCACGCTGCGGCCGGATTTGTGTTCGATCAGCTCGAGCGTGTGATCCGATACTTCGTTCACCTCCTGAATGCACGGCACCAGGACCTTGCTCTTGAACAGCTTGTATTCCTTGTACGACTGCGACGCCTTGTCCTGGCCGAGAATGAGGTCACGGAATTTCGGCAGCGGAATCTTCGCGGTGATGCCGATCCCTTCGTAGCGCACCGTGTTTTCCCACAGCGCGAGCGAGTGCGATCGCCGGAACTCGCGAGCGATCCGCATATCGATCAGCGCGTAGATCTCGGGATTGAGCAGTTCGCTGCGAATCTGGTCGGAGAAGCTGTACTTCAGCACCGATTGCTCGAGCTCCGCGCCGGCGAGCAGGCCCGATGCTTTCCAGACCGTCGAACGGTCCGCGGCCAGGTAGTCCCAGTTGACGACGGTACTGATCAGCGAGTTGACCGTATCCTTCACGTACTTCGTGTTGTTGCTGTTCAGCCCGCTCTCGTGCGACAGCGACGCGATCGAGATCGAGAAGCTCGTCCGGCCCGGTTCGAACGCCTCCTGCCGAAGTGCGTTCTTGATCAACGAGCTGAACATCTTGCGCTGCTGCAGACCGATCTTTCCCGACTTCGGTGCGATATGAATCGCCTGGACCGCCTTGCGCAGCAAGTCGGGCGGCTCGGGTGTCTGAAACAGCGAAACCTGTTTGTCTGAGCCTTTGCTTGCGGGCTTGCGCGGCATCGTGGTGTCCGGGTAAGGTTGCCTTATTGAGAGCGGACTTTATACCTTTTCGCGCCACGGAGCAACGCCCTTGCTCAAGCATCACTTTCACTATATGAGCTAACTATCTGACACGTAATGAGAAATCCGTGTTTCACGATTTGTTCAGAGCCCCATATCCGTCTACCTTTTGATCAAAATACCTCCCAAAAGCCGCTACCTTTCCTGGCTCGACAGGGCAACCCGGCACAAGAATTGCCATACGAAGGTACCCATCCATGGGGGCAAACGGACGGAATCGAGATCGCCGGGAAGATTTGTGGTGCCCCGCAACACAGCCGCCTTTTTCTCCCATAACAGGCTACCTTTGTCGTTTCCCATAGGAGGCTACCTGTCACCGGGGTCGACGCAGCTGCTTTCCGGATTGAAGGTGGAAATCGCTCCCATAAACGGCAACCATTCGTTTTCCCCATAGACGGTAACCTGTCCGTGGCCTTAGCCCTGTCTATGGGAAAGCTTCACGGCGTCCCCGAGCAAAGGGCAGCAAATTGACTGAGACCGACTCCCATAAATAGGTACCTTTCAGATTTCCCATAACCGGCTACCCGAAGAAAATCACTGTGCACGCATCGGACTACCAACCGAGAAAAGCCCCCCATAAAAGGCTACCTTCCTGTGTTCCCATAGACGACTACCGAGCGCGATTGACGGTCGATTTCCCATAACCGGATACGTTCGCCCCATATCCACAACCCGGATTCCCCACAACACGGTACCCCAACCCCCAAATCCACAGACCTGAAACCCCAAACCCTTCCACCTGTGCTCCCATAAATGGGTACCGAACACCCCTCAAACCCTTGCCAGACAAGGCTGTGAGCCGTCTAAAAGTAGTTAAAGAAGTAAACGTGGTTTACCAAAGATGTAAACACACGTGTGCTTGCACAGAAAGACGAACCCCATAAACCGCTACCAATGGGAGTCGTCTGTGGGACGCAAGGCGTTCAGATCCTGCGATCCAGGCCGACTCGGCTCTGTTTGACACACCGTTCCAGGAAGGCTCCAGGCCTGACAAGGCCTCCCGAAGAGGTGAGTACCCACTCACAAACGCCGAAACGTAGAAACTTATGGGAGGAAATGCGTAGTTTCGGCGTAGAGGTTCCCGTTTATGGGACCCAAAAATGTGCCCCATGGCACCCTCGGCACCATGACTGACGAGCGCAGCGAATCGCGTCGCTTCGTCCACAGCAGTTCGAAATCATCCTGGACTGCCCGTGAATGGTTTTTTGTACTCGCGCTGCCCCGTCTATGGACAAGTTTTTGTCGATCGCCTGTGATGCCGCTCGCCAAATTTAGCCTGTGGACTGTGCCCGACGGAATCCGATCCCGGCTGTTTCCATCCCACGTCCGGTCAGTTTTTCTACCTTTGGAGTGCCGCCCGGCAAGCCATGCTGTGTCCGTCGACATCGTTGCGAACCAACGTGAAGGTGCTGTCGGTGCCGCAGCTCACCGCAATCGAATTCCCCGATGCTCCCGAATATGCTCACCTTCCGAAAAAGCAGAGTCCCGTAAAAGCTCACCGATAGGCGGTGGCACAGGTATAAGCAAGCTGTGTAGATCGCAGCCTCATCCACATAAGGAACCATCGATGGGAGCAAACGGGAAACGATCGGCATCCTTGTGTGGCGCTTCAGCGTCGGCAAGCACGGTTGCACAGACGGATAGGCTTCACGGCCATGGGCATATCCACCCGACGAGCGCTGCTCGCTCATGATCAGTTTCAGCGCATTCGTGCAGTCCATCGGGCCGACGTCTTCACCGCTTGCGCCGCCCCGCCTTTTTTGTCAGACCTACGGATCGACAACCCGCTTTGCCTCCACACACAGACAACCTTCTGCATCACAGTGCGGCAAGCGGTACCGAACAGATCACCGCACGCCGCAACGACGCAACGTAACCCTCCTGACCGCCGAAGAAACGAATCGTGGTCGTTTATGGGAGGAACCGTCGCTCGAGCCGCATCGAACGATAACGTGACGCATGGATCGACTGCTGCTGCGGTGATCGTGCAAGCACGACGATCCTCACGTCGCGCATGAGTGCATGAGCGTATCGATATCGCCACCAGTGAAACACGCGTCGGCGCCTCGCACCGCGTCGAGTACCGCGGCGCCCGACCTCGAGCGCACCAATCGCGTTGTCTCCCATACGTGTATCCCCAATTCCGTCAGCACGTTGACGCCACAATTTCTGCGACACGGTTATGATGCTCAAGTCCTGACCGCGACATGACGACTGGTCAGGGCAGGGGCGGTATCTCGATGGTTTTTCAAACCGTGATGGTCATCAAAAAAGAGAGTTCAGCGATGCGAATCCAGATCAGAAAACTCACGCTGGCTGCTACCGCAGCCGCTTTCCTGTTCGGCTCGGCCGTTCCGGCCTTTGCACAGGAAACCGCAAGCGCGCCGGCTGCACAGGACGCCAAGGCCGCGAAGAGCGAAGCGCGCAAGGCGGCCAAGGCCAAACGCAAAGCCGAGCGCAAGGCTGCGCGTGCGAAGAACACCGCCGAGCTGAAGAAACTCGAAGACGCCGGTTACAAGCCGGCGGCCAATGATCCGAACTATCCGCAGAACCTGCAGAACGCGGAGAAGAAGGCCGGCGCCGCAAGCCAGTAAGCGTCGTCCGGCGGCAAGCCGCGATTCGGTCCGCGGCTTGCCGCGTGCGTCGCGATCGCGCGATGCACGAAGGCAAACACGTTCCGCACGTTTATTCAATTCGATTCGGAATCCTGCATGTCGTGAAGATGCACGACACACAGGCGCGGGCGCTCAGCGCCGCTCGCCCGACGCAGTCGCGCTTCCCGTTGCCTTTAGCCAGTCCTTGAACGCGCGTACGGCGTCGTCGTCCGCTCGCGCGGACGCCACATATGTAAAGTAGCGCCACGGCGGCAGCGCCGGTTCGCTGAACGGCTGCACGAGCCGGCCTTCGGCGATGTCGTCGGCGACCAGCGCGATCGGGCCCATCGCGACGCCGAGCCCGTCGAGCGCGCCTTGCAGCGTCAGGTAGAAATGCTCGAGCGTGAGCGAGTGCCGCGGGACGAGGTTCGGGTGCCCGGCCGCCGCGAGCCATTCCGGCCACATGCCCGGATAGGTTGCCGCGTGCAGCAGCGTGAAGCCGGCGAGATCGGCAGGCGTCTCGAGCGACCGGCCCTCCAGCAACTTCGGCGCACACACCGGCAGCCGGACTTCGGACAGGAATTCCTCCGCAACGTACCCGTCGATGGCCTGCGGGCCGCCGCGAACGATCAGGTCGACCTTGTCGCGCAGCTTGTCGATCGGCTCGTTCGACGTCGACAGCCGCACCTCGATGGCCGGATGCCCGACCTGGAACGACGACAGCTTCGGGACGAGCCAGCGCAGCGAGAACGTCGCGGGCGCGCTGACGCGCAGCACGCGCTGCTGCGCGTGGCCGAAATGCTGCGCGGTGGCAAGTGCGATCCGGTCGAACGAAGCGCCGACCTCGGCGAGGTACGCGCGGCCGGCCGCGGTCAGTTCGACGCGCCGGTTGTGGCGTTCGAACAGCGGCCGCCCGAGCCACGCTTCCAGTTGTTGCACGTGCCGGCTGATCGCGCCGTGCGTGACGCACAGCTCGTCGGCGGCCAGCGTGAAGCTGCCGAGCCGCGCGGCGGCTTCGAACGCGCGCAGCGAATTCAACGGAGGGAGTCGTCGGGCCATTGCATCGTTTCGCGTGAAATTTACTCACACGATGGTTCAGGTTTAATCGTTTGATCGGGTGATTCGGCTCCGTCAATATGGCACACAAACGGCCAACCGGGCCGACCGAGTGTCTGAATTTCTCACATGGAGTACGGAGCATGCCGAACGTGGTGGTCGTGGGCGCCCAATGGGGCGACGAAGGCAAGGGGCGCGTCGTGGACTGGTTGGCGGCGCAGGCCGATGTCGTCGCACGCTACAACGGCGGCCACAACGCGGGCCACACGCTGGTCGTCGGCGGCAACACGTACAAGCTGGCACTGCTGCCGAGCGGCATCGTGCGCGGCAAGCGCGGCGTGATCGGCAACGGCGTGGCGCTCGATCCGGAAGCGCTGCTCGCGGAAACCGGGCGGATGGCCGAACTCGGGCTGTCGGTGACGCCGGACAACCTGTCGATCGCCGAGAACGCGACGCTGGTGCTGCCGATCCACCGCGCGATCGACGAGGCGCAGGAGCGTTTGCGCCGCGAACCCATCGGCACCACGCTGCGCGGGATCGGGCCGGCCTACGAGGACAAGGTCGGGCGTCGCGGGCTGCGCGTCGGCGATCTCGCCGAACCGGGCGGGCTCGCCGCCAAACTCGACGTGCTCGTCGACCATCACAACGCGTGGTTCCGCGGCCTGGGGCTCGACGAGTACGATCGCGACGCGATGCTGGCGACGCTGGTTGCGCTTGCGCCGAAGATCCTGCCGTTCGTGCGTCCGGTCTGGGCCGACCTCAACGACGCGACCGATCGCGGCGAGCGCATCCTGTTCGAGGGCTCTCAGGCCGTGATGCTGGACATCGACTGGGGCACCTATCCGTTCGTGACGTCGTCGGGCACCGTGGCATCGGCCGCGGCGGCCGGCACCGGGCTCGGGGCAGCGAAGCTCGGCCACGTGCTGGGCGTGACGAAGGCGTATGCGACGCGGGTCGGCGGCGGCCCGTTCCTCACCGAGCTGACTGACGCGACCGGCGAAACGCTGCGTACGCGCGGACAGGAGTTCGGCGTCAACACCGGCCGGCCGCGACGCTGCGGATGGCTCGATGCCGCGCAACTGCGCCAGGCCGTCAGGATCTCGGGCATCGAGTCGCTGGCGCTGACCAAGCTCGACGTGCTCGATGGTTTCGAGTCGATCGCGCTGTGCGTCGGTTACGAATTCGACGGCGTGCGCGTCGATCATTTGCCCGCGAGCCTCGATGCGCAGTCGCGCGCGAAGCCGCTCTACGAACGGTTCGAAGGCTGGCAAGGCTCCGTGCAGGGCGTGCGCGAGCGTGCGGCGCTGCCGCGGGCCGCGCAGGCTTTCATCGCGCGCATCGAAGCCGTGGCGGGCGCGCCGGTGTCGATGATCACGACGGGCGCGGAGCGCGACGACACGATCGTGTTGCGCAATCCGTTCGATGCGGTGGCCGCCGCGTAATGCGCGGGATGCACAGGGTGTCGATCGAGAGCGCGATCGTGGTCGGCGGGTAGCTTTTTCCGATCGCTGCGGTTGGCCTGTCGGTCCCTCCATACGCATGTCCGCCCGGCCCGGATGCCGCTCGGTGAGCGGCTTCGCAGCACGATTCGGCATCCGGATCGTGCCGCCTACGGCGAACTGGACACGCCTGCACCGCTGCTGTACTGTTCCGCACAATTCGCGCCAGACCGGCGTGTGCCGGCGCTGCCGGCACTCTGGCCGCACGACGGCGCGACGTGACAATCGCGGGGACAGGTCGATGGACACGTTACAGATGATGCGCATTTTCGTCCGGGTCGCGGAAGAGGGCAGCTTCACGAGCGCGGCCCAGCGCCTGGACATCACGACGGCCTACGCGTCGCGTTCGGTCGCGCAACTCGAAACGCATCTGCGCACGCGCCTGCTGAACCGCAGCACGCGCCGCATCGCACTGACCGACGCCGGGCAGCGCTATCTCGACCGCTGCCAGCGCATCCTCGGCTATATCGACGAAGCGGAAGCCGAGGCGGCCGATGCACAGGTGAAGCCGTCCGGACGGCTGCACGTCCACGCGACGACGAGTTTCGGCCAGTCCTACGTGGTGCCCGCGGTCGTGCGCTACCGCGAACGCTATCCGTCGGTCGCGGTCGAGCTGACGCTGTCGCAGCACGTGCCTGACATCATCGACGAAGGCTACGACGTGTCGCTGCAGTTGAGCACGACGGAGCTGCCCGATTCCGGGCTGGTATCGCAGCGGCTCGGCGACGTGGGCAGCGTGCTGTGCGCGTCGCCTGCCTACCTGAAGGCGCGCGGCACGCCGCGTGCGGTGAGCGATCTCGCCGGGCATGCGTGCCTGCGGCTCGTCACGTCGTTGTTTCCGCGCGACCGCTGGCATCTCGACGGCCCGAACGGCCGCGAAACGTTCGAACTGTCGGTGCCCGATTTCCAGGTGAATATCGCCGATGCGCTCGGCGCCGCGCTGCGCGCGGGGCTCGGGATCGGCCCGCTGCCGATGTCGGCTGCGCTGCCCGCGCTCGCGAGCGGCGCGCTGGTGCGCGTGCTGCCCGATTACCGGTTGCAGAAGCTGACGGTCTATACGCTGTATGCGTCGCGTCAGTATCTCGATGCGAAGATCCGCACGTTCGTCGATTTCCTGCGGGAATGCGTGCCCGAGATGCTGGCCGCCGACGAGGCCGCGTTGAACGCTTGCTGCGCGTCTCGTCAGTCCTGATTCACGCATGATCGATACGTGAGTACCGCGCACTGTCTTTCGGGTCAACTGAAATAATTCGCAGTCCTGCATTAAAGGCAGGCGACGCATGCATGTGCGCGGACCGGTTGGACAATGATGCCCGTGTTCCCGGCACGTCCTTATGAAAGCGTTTTCTTGCGATTCGCGTTCATGGTGCGACGCGCGACAGCGGCACCGCTTCGCCGCGCAGCCGAGCGACGTCGCGGCCCGGTGCGTCGCCGAACAGCCGTGCGTATTCACGGCTGAACTGCGACGCGCTCACGTAGCCGACGCTGCGGCACGCCTGCCGCGCATCCATCGCCGACACGCACATCAGGCGGCGCGCCTCCTGCAGCCGCAGCACCTTCTGGCATTGCAACGGACTCATCGACGTGACCGCACGGAAATGATGGTGGAAGGTCGACGGGCTCATCTCCACCCGTCGCGCGAGCGTGTCGACCGCCATCGGATCGAGATAGTGATCGCGAATCCATGCGACGGCGCGCGAGATGCGCTGGGTCGTCGAACCGGCGTCGCCGATCTGCGCGATGCGCGCGCCCGACGGGCCGCGCAGCAGCCGGATGAGGATTTCGTCGACGATCAGCGGTGCGAGGAGGTCGAGGTCGTCCGGTTGTGCGATCAGTTGCATCAGCCGCGCGACGGCGTCGACGATTTCGGGCGTCGCGTCGAGCGTGTCGAGCGCGCGGTAGTCGACGGCTTTCGGCAGCCCGCGCGGAAAGACGACGGGCGTGAGCGCCGCGATGCGGTGCGGATCGAGTGCGAGTTGCGCGTAAAGGAACGGCTCGGCGGGGTTCGCGCGCGTCACGCGTCCGGTCACGGGGAGGTCGGCGGTGGCGACCAGCATCCGCGATTCGTCGATCGTGTAGGTATCGTCGCCGACCCGCATCGACTTCGCGCCTTGCCCGACGATGCTCAGGCACGCGTGGTGCACGCCGTGGTTCCACTGCGGCGGCAGCGCGGACGCGCGCGCGACACGCATGCCGCGCAGCGGAAGGTCGAACATGCCGTCGTGCGGCGCGTACACGGCGATCAGCGCCGCCAGCCGGGCAGCGGGCGATCGGGCTGGCGACCGGGCATCGTGATCCGGTGGATGGCGCGGTTGGGTCGGCGTTCGGGCGTCGATTTCCATGTTGCGTGAGCGGTTGGCGGAGCGGGCGATGCCGTGCGTGCGCTGCGATTCGCTGCCGGCGTGCAGGCATGGCGGTCACATCGTACGGCCAGTTGCGTGCGCGGGATTGCCTAAAACTGTCCGAAATTAGCCCGATCATCCGGACCTGCATGATCGGCGGCCGCGTCGCCTGTCGTGGCAGGGTGTGCGACGCACAAATTCGGAAATTAAGGCAAAACAATCGCAGGATCGGGCAAGCCATTTTCCGGCGGTTTCCCTACCATTGCACCTGCTGAAGGAAATGCGATTCAGCGTGCCCGGACGATACGGGCAACACCGTCCGCGTGATGCGCGGACGCCGCCGGCCTTGCCGCGCGCGTTGCCGCCGCGAATCGCCGGGAAAGACTCAGGACTGCTATTGAACGATCGTGCATCGGGCTTGCCGAGGCCGGCTTGCGTCCGTTGCAAGCCGACGCGTGCTCGTCGCGAGCGTGTCGACCGACCCGGCGGAGCCGGTGTCGGGGCCGCCGCATTGGCCGGGCCGATGCGGGCCGGCTGTGGCGCGGCGTCGGGTGCAGATGGACGGGCAGTCGTCCGCGCAGGGAAATCCGGACAAATGGACCAACTTCAATCGATTCGGGCATTCGTGACGGTGGCAAGGGAAGGCGGGTTTCGCCGGGCGGCGACGCGGTTGCGCGTGTCGACGGCGATGGCCAGCCGACTGGTCGATGCGCTCGAGACGCGCCTCGGCGCGCGCCTGCTTCAACGCAGCACGAGCCACCAGTCGCTGACGGAAATCGGCGAGCTGTATCTCGCGCGCGTCGAGCGGATTCTCGGTGCGATCGACGAGATCGACGGCCGTTTCGTCGCGATGGGCAGCAAGCCGGAAGGCGTATTGCGCGTGGCCGCGCCGGTCGCGTTCGGGCTCAGCCAGCTGAGCGCGCTGCTCGATCGTTTCGTGCACCGGTTTCCGGACGTGCGGCCGACCGTGACGCTGACCGATGCCCACGTCGACCTGACTACCGAAGACATCGACGTCGCGTTCCTGACCGACGGGATGCCAGTGTCCGGCGCGCACGCATTGCATACGCTGGCCGCGTACGAATCCGTGCGCGTCGCGGCGCCCGATTATGTCGCCGCGCACGGCGGCGCGGCTGCGTCCGGCGACTGGCCGGACATCGCGACCGTGCGGCTCGAGTTGCCGGCGGCCGACGACGACCACGCGGCCGGGATTCGATCCGGCGTCGCGCCCGGCAATACGGGCGTCGGCCATCTCGAGATGGCACGGCGGCTGGCCGTGGCCGGCATGGGCGCGGCGGTGCTGCCCGCGTATCTCGTCGACGCCGATCTGGCGGCCGGCACGCTGGTGCGCGTGGCCCCGCTCCATCTGCTCGCGCCCGTCACGTTGAAGCTTGCGCATGCGCGTGCCGCACGTCTGCCGGCCGCCGCGCGCGCGTTCATCGAATTCGCCGGCGCTGCATTCCGACCCGCGCGCTAGCAGTCTGGCAGAACCCATGGCAACGCGATCCCGCCGAGGCAGCGGGCTCGCCGTTCTTTTTCGGAAGCAGTTCGGCGAACGAACGCTCCGCCGGGTGCAACGCACACCCGCAACACGTGTCCGCATCCGCGGCGGACAGGACCCTTCAGGTTCGCCGCGCGTCAGGGCCATGAGGAGATCTGGTGATTCCCATTGAAGGTCGTCTAATTGTGAGAGGTCGCTCCATGCGCGTCGAACGGGTTCCATACCGCTTAATCACTGCCGCAACGGCTGCCGTTTTCCTGGCCGCGTGCGGGAAAAAAGAAGCGGCGCCGCCGCCGCCAACGCCGGAAGTCGGCGTCGTCACCGTCCAGCCGCAAGCCGTGCCCGCGGTGACCGAGCTGCCGGGCCGCACCAGTGCATTCCTCGTCGCGCAGGTCCGCGCGCGGGTCGACGGCATCGTGCTGCGCCGCGAATTCACCGAAGGCACCGACGTCAAGGCCGGTCAGCGTCTCTACAAGATCGATCCGGCGCCGTACATCGCCGCGCTGAACAGCGCGAAGGCGACGCTCGCGAAGGCGCAGGCGAACCTCGTCACGCAGAACGCGCTGGTCGCGCGCTACAAGGTGCTGGTCGCGGCGAACGCGGTCAGCAAGCAGGACTACGACAACGCGGTCGCCACGCAAGGCCAGGCCGCGGCGGACGTCGCGGCCGGCAAGGCGGCGGTCGACACCGCGCAGATCAACCTCGGCTATACGGACGTCGTGTCGCCGATCAGCGGCCGCGTCGGCATCTCGCAGGTGACGCCGGGCGCATACGTGCAGGCGAGCCAGGCGACGCTGATGTCGACGGTGCAGCAGCTCGATCCGGTGTACGTCGACCTCACGCAGTCGAGCCTCGAAGGGCTGAAGCTGCGTCAGGACGTGCAGAGCGGCCGCCTGAAGACGAGCGGCCCGGGCGCGGCGAAGGTGTCGCTGATCCTCGAAGACGGCAAGACCTATTCGGAAGCCGGCAAGCTGCAGTTCTCGGACGTGACGGTCGACCAGACCACCGGCTCGGTGACGATCCGCGCGGTGTTCCCGAACCCCGGCCGCGTGCTGCTGCCGGGGATGTTCGTGCGCGCACGGATCGAGGAAGGCGTGAACGAGAACGCGTTCCTGGTGCCGCAGATCGGCGTCACGCACGACCAGAAGGGGCAGGCGATCGCACTGGTCGTGACCGCGGCCAACAAGGTCGAGATGCGTCCGTTGACGACGACCGGCACGTACGGCCAGAACTGGGTCGTCGAAGGCGGTCTGCAGGCAGGAGATCACGTGATCGTGCAAGGCGTCGACAAGGTGCGCCCGGGCGCGACGGTGAAGACCGTCGCCGCGCAGCTCGCCCCGGCGCCGGATGCCGCATCCGCCACCTCGGCAAGCGCCGCGCCGGCGACTACCGCGGCAACTACCGCGGCCAGTGCCGCAGCGAGTTCGGCCGCCGCGTCGAGCGCGCAATAACAGGGAGTCCGTTTCATGGCCAAGTTCTTTATCGATCGCCCGATCTTCGCGTGGGTGATCGCGATCGTGCTGATGCTGGCCGGCGTCGCATCGATCTTCAAGATGCCGATCGCGCAGTATCCGACGATCGCACCGCCGACGATCCAGATCCAGGCGAACTACCCGGGCGCTTCCGCGAAGACGGTGGAAGACACGGTGACGCAGGTGATCGAGCAGCAGATGAGCGGGCTCGACAACTTCCTTTACATGTCGTCGACGAGCGACGACTCGGGCAACGCGACGATCACGCTGACCTTCTCGCCGGGCACGAATCCGGACGTCGCGCAGGTGCAGGTGCAGAACAAGCTGTCGCTCGCGACGCCGAACCTGCCGCAGGTCGTGCAGCAGCTCGGCATGCAGGTCACGAAGTCGAGCAGCAACTGGCTGATGTGGTTCGCGTTCAACTCCGAGGACGGCCGGATGTCGAAGGAGGACCTGACGAACTACGTGGCCTCGCACGTGCTCGATCCGCTGAGCCGCGTGAACGGCGTCGGCCAGACGCTGCTGCTCGGTTCGCAGTTCTCGATGCGGATCTGGCTCGACCCCGTCAAGCTGACCAACTACAGCCTCACGCCGACCGACGTGACGGCCGCGATCACGCAGCAGAACGTGCAGATCGCGGGCGGCCAGATCGGCGGCACGCCGGCGAAGCCAGGCACCGTGCTGCAGGCGACGATCACCGAATCGACGCTGCTGCGCACGCCCGAGCAGTTCGGCAACATCCTGCTGAAGGTCAACCAGGACGGCTCGCAGGTTCGCTTGAAGGACGTCGGCCGCGCGGCGCTCGGTTCGGAGAACTACACGTTCGACACGAAGTACATGGGGCAACCGACGGCCGGCCTCGGCATCCAGCTCGCGACCGGCGCGAACGCGCTGGCGACCGCGAACGCGCTGCGGGCCAAGATCGACGAGCTGTCGAAGTACTTCCCGCATGGCCTCGTCGTGCACTACCCGTACGACACGACGCCGTTCGTGCGCCTGTCGATCGAGGAAGTGGTCAAGACGCTGATCGAGGGCATCGTGCTCGTGTTCCTCGTGATGTACCTGTTCCTGCAGAACCTGCGGGCGACGATCATCCCGACGATCGCGGTGCCGGTCGTGCTGCTCGGCACGTTCGCGATCATGGGTCTCGCCGGCTTCTCGATCAACACGTTGTCGATGTTCGGGCTCGTGCTCGCGATCGGCCTGCTGGTCGACGATGCGATCGTGGTGGTCGAGAACGTCGAGCGCGTGATGGCCGAAGAAGGGCTGTCGCCGAAGGAGGCGACCCGCAAGGCGATGAGCCAGATCACCGGCGCACTCGTCGGCGTCGCGCTCGTGCTGTCGGCGGTGTTCGTGCCGGTGGCGTTCTCGGGCGGCTCGGTCGGCGCGATCTATCGTCAGTTCTCGCTGACGATCGTGTCGGCGATGGTGTTGTCGGTGCTCGTCGCGTTGATCCTGACGCCGGCACTGTGCGCGACGATCCTGAAGCCGATCGAGAAGGGGCATCACGAAGAGAAGAAGGGCTTCTTCGGGTGGTTTAACCGGACGTTCGATCGCAGCCGCGATCGCTATACGAGCGGCGTGAACCATGTGATCAAGCGCTCCGGCCGCTGGCTCGTGATCTACCTGGCCGTGTTCCTCGCGGTCGGCGTGATGTTCGCGCGGCTGCCGAAGTCGTTCCTGCCCGATGAAGACCAGGGCTACATGTTCATGATCGTGCAGACGCCGTCCGGCTCCACGCAGGAAACGACCGGCAAGACGCTCGACAACATCAACACGTACCTGACCACCGCCGAGAAGGAGGTGGTCGACTCGGTGTTCACGGTCAACGGCTTCAGCTTCGCGGGCCGCGGCCAGAATGCGGGCCTCGTGTTCGTGAAGCTGAAACCGTACGAGCAGCGCCAGCGTTCGGACCAGAAGGTGCAGGCGCTGATCGGCCGGACCTTCGCGCACTATTCGACGTATAAGGACGGGATGGTGATTCCGTTCAACCCGCCGTCGATTCCCGAACTCGGTACCGCTGCGGGCTTCGACTTCGAGCTGACGGACAACGCGGGCCTCGGTCACGAAGCGCTGATGGCCGCGCGCGGCCAGTTGCTCGGGATGGCAGCGAAGGATCCGGCGCTGGCGCTCGTGCGTCCGAACGGCCTGAACGATACGCCGCAGTACAAGGTCGACATCGATCGCGAGAAGGCGAACGCGCTCGGCGTGACGGCCGCGGCGATCGACCAGACGTTTTCGATCGCGTGGGCGTCGCAGTACGTGAACAACTTCCTCGATACCGACGGCCGGATCAAGAAGGTGTACGTACAGTCGGACGCGCCGTTCCGGATGACGCCCGAAGACATGAACATCTGGTACGTGCGCAACAGCGCGGGCGGGATGGTGCCGTTCAGCGCGTTCTCGACCGGCCACTGGATCTACGGGTCGCCGAAGCTCGAGCGTTACAACGGCGTGTCGTCGATCGAGATCCAGGGGCAGGCCGCGGAAGGCAAGTCGACGGGGCAGGCGATGGCCGCGATGGAAGCGCTCGCGAGCAGGCTGCCGGAAGGCATCGGCTATTCGTGGACGGGGCTGTCGTTCCAGGAAATCCAGTCCGGCTCGCAGGCGCCGATCCTGTACGCGATCTCGATTCTCGTCGTGTTCCTGTGTCTCGCGGCGCTGTATGAAAGCTGGTCGATCCCGTTCTCGGTGATCATGGTCGTGCCGCTCGGCGTGGTCGGCGCACTGCTCGCGACGATGCTGCGCGGCCTCGAGAACGACGTGTTCTTCCAGGTCGGCCTGCTGACGACCGTCGGTTTGTCCGCGAAGAACGCGATCCTGATCGTCGAGTTCGCACGCGAACTGCAGGCGGGCGGGAACATGGGGCCGGTGCGCGCGGCGATCGAGGCGGCGCGCCTGCGGCTGCGTCCGATCCTGATGACGTCGCTCGCGTTCATGCTCGGCGTGCTGCCGCTCGCGATCAGCAACGGCGCGGGCTCGGCGAGCCAGCACGCGATCGGCACGGGCGTGATCGGCGGGATGGTCACCGCGACGTTCCTCGCCATTTTCATGATCCCGATGTTCTTCGTGCGGGTTCGTGCGATCTTCAGCGGCGAAACGGAAAACGTCGACGACGCATGGCGTCTCGTGCAGGGCGACCTGCAGCGCGGTCGCGACGACGCACACGATTCGAAGGGGCAGTAACGATGCAAAAACATGTTTTGACTGCCACCGCGGCCGCACTGGCTGCCGCGCTGTTTGCCGCGGGCTGCACGATGGCGCCGCATTACACGCGGCCCGACGCGCCCGTCGCGCAGGCGTACCCAGCCGGCGGCGTCTACGCGACGCAGCCGGGCGCGGCCGGCGCGCGCAGCGCGAACGGCCAGGCGGCGACTGCCATCGGCTGGCGCGAATTCTTCGTCGATCCACGCCTGCAGCGGCTGATCGAGATCGCGCTGAAAAACAACCGCGACCTGCGCGTGTCGGTGCTCAATATCGAGGCCGCGCGTGCGCAGTACCAGATCACGCGTGCGGGCTTGTTCCCGACGCTCGACGGTACGGGCACGGGCAGCATCCAGCGTTTCCCGGCAGGTGTATCGCAGACGGGCCAGCCGCTGATTTCGCGCACCTACAACGTCGGCCTGTCGGCGTCGTGGGAGCTCGACCTGTTCGGTCGCGTGCAGAGCCTGAAGGACCAGGCGCTCGCGCAGTACCTGTCGACGTCGTACGCGCGGCAGGCGTCGGAGATCTCGCTGGTGTCGCAGGTGGCGGATCAGTACCTGACGCTGCTGTCGACCGATGACCTGCTGAAGGTCACGGAGGACACGCTGAAGACTGCTCAGGCGTCGTACGACCTGACCAAGCTGCAATTCGACAACGGCACGGGCTCCGAGCTCGAGCTGCGTCAGGCGCAGACGGTAGTCGAGACGGCGCTCGCGAACCAGCAGGCGCAGGCGCGTGCGCGCGCACAGGCGCTGAACGCGCTGGTGCTGCTGATCGGCGAGCCGCTGCCGGACGATCTGCCGGCGGGCATGCCGCTCGACGCGCAGAACCTGCTGACGGACGTGCCGGCCGGGTTGCCGTCGGATCTGCTGACGCGTCGTCCGGACGTGATGCAGGCCGAGCAGACGCTGCTGGCCGCGAACGCGAACATCGGCGCGGCGCGCGCGGCGTTCTTCCCGAAGATCTCGCTGACGGGCGCGTTCGGCACCGGCAGCCCGACGCTGGGCGGCCTGTTCAAGGCCGGCACGGCGGCGTGGTCGTTCGCGCCGCAGATCACGATGCCGATCTTCGAAGGCGGTCAGAACATCGCGAACCTGAATCTCGCGCATGTGCAGAAGCGCATCGAGATCGCGAACTACGAGAAGGCGATCCAGTCGGCGTTCCGCGAAGTGTCGGACGGGCTTGCCGCACGCGGCACGTACGATCAGCAGATCGCGGCATTGGAGCGCAACGAGCACGCGCAGCAGCGTCGCTTCGATCTGTCGGACCTGCGTTACAAGAACGGTGTGGACAGCTATCTGTCGGTGCTGACCGCGCAGACGGATCTGTACTCCGCGCAGCAGTCGCTGATCAGCGCGCGCCTGGCGCGCTGGACGAACCTGGTCGATCTGTACCGCGCACTCGGCGGCGGGTGGATCCAGCGCGCCGGCGAAGCGCCGCGCGCGCCGGATGCGCCGGTCGACGATCAGACGGCAACGACCGGGTAAGCATGGCACATGGCAGGAGCGGAAAGCCGCGCCTGTCCACCGAACCGAAGGAGTGTGAAAACGAAAACGCCACGGACGCAAATCCGTGGCGTTTTCCTTTGTACCGTCGCCGCGCGGGAAGCGGCATTACGTTACGCGTGCTTCGTCCAGAGCGTTCGGCCAAAGAACGTGAGCGTGCGGTCCCACGCCGTTTCCGACCACACCGGATCGAACTGCGTGCCGGCGATGCGGCCGGGGCCGACGGCCGTTTCGTTCGCGAACGCATGGTGCGCGAGATAGCGATGGAATTCGAAGCCGACGTTCGCATCGGTCAGCTTCTTTTCCAGTGCGTCGACCTGGTCGATCGTGAAGAACGCATCCTGCGTCGCCCAATGACCCATCAGCGGTACCTTGAGCTTGGCCGGATCGATGTAATCGAGCGGCGGGAGGCCGTACCACATGACGCCGGCATCTGCGTCGGCGTACTGCAGCGACAGCAGCGTGAGGGCGCCACCCATGCAGTAGCCCGTCACCGCGACCCGCGGCGACAGCGTCTTCAGGTATGCGACCGCGCCGGGAATGTCCTGCGACGCGGCGTCGCCGAAATCGAGGCCGGTCATCAGGTGGTGCGCTTCCTCCTCCTCGACCGTCGACTTGCCGCGATACAGGTCGGGCACGAGCGCGAAGTAACCGCAGCGCGCGAGGCGATCCGCGACGCCGCGGATCTGGTCGTTCAGCCCCCACCATTCCTGGATGACGACGACCGCGGGCGCGCCTTCGGTGCGTGCCGGCGTGGCGAGATAGCCTTGCAGTTCCTGGCCGTCCGGGCGGCGAAACGTGATCGTGGAACCGGATGTTTGAGACATGAAACCGCTCCTTTTCGAAAAATGCGCCGAGTGCGACATCGGGCCGGCCAGCGGGTGTCGTGATACCGCCCGCGTTCGTGCTGGCCGACGCCGACCACGCGGCCATTCTATGCGCAAACACCGGACGCTTGCGTGAACGGCGCCGCACGGCACGCGAGCCGCGAAGGGAGCGGACGACCGGAAAACGAACACCCCGCCCCGATGAACGGGAGCGGGGTGTCGCGTGTACGGCGGGGCGTATCCGGAATACGCCGGCAATACGCCGGCGGGTATCCGGCTTACTGACCGAAGTAGATCGAGTTGCGGCCTTCCTGCTTGACTGCGATCGTGCGGCCTGCACGCGCACCGGCGGCCGCTTGCGCACCGTAGCCGGCTACGTCGGCGTTCGTCACGCGGGCCTGCGCGGCCTGCAGCGCACGCGGGTAATACTGATCGGAGACTTCGGGCTTGTAGCCGGCCTGTTCGAGCTGGACGAGTTCCGCACGCACCTGGGCACGCGTGAGCTGACCCGACGGGTTCGATTGCGCGAATGCGCCGTACGACGCGGACAACGCGGTTGCGGCGACGACAGCGGTGATGAACGACTTCATGGTGACCTCCGGTTCTGTTGATTTCGCGCTTCGCTCGTTGCGTTCAGCGGTTGATTGCATCGTAACGAGCGCGTTCCCGGTCGGAAATACGCGTTGGAGCGAATCATTATTGCAACTGGGTAAACGATTCGTGCGGTACGCAATTTCATCTGAAGATTGCCGGGGAGCTGGAGCGTGGGTAAGGAGCGGCGGGTCGATCGGCGCGGAAGAAGCGGGTCAAACCATTGAATCGCATTCCGAAGTATTTTCGCGAGGCCGCCGGCGTCATTCATTCGGCGCCGCTCGTTCCGCCTCACGCAGCCAGGATCACCTGCCGTTTCCGATATTCGGCCGGCGTGACGCCGACATGCCGGGTGAACGCTCGCCTGAGCGTATCGACGTTTGCGAAGCCGCATTTCGCGGCGACCTGCTTCGGCGTGTCATGGCCGTTCTCGAGCAACTGGCGGGCGGCAGAGATGCGGGTCGCCTCGACCCATGCGGCCGGCGTCATGCCGACTTCCGCGCGGAACAGCCGCGCGAAATGGCGCGGGCTCATGCCTGCATGTTTGGCCATCTCGGCCACCGAATGTTCGAGATCCGGATGGGCCGCGACCCAGCGCTGCACTTCCTGCAGCACCGAACGTCCGGCGGGGCGGGCTTCGCCCTTGCGGCTGAACTGGAGCTGTCCGCCCGGGCGCTTGAAAAACATCACCAGTTGCGCGGCGACGCGCCGTGCGATCTCGCGGCCGAGATCTTCTTCGACCAGCGCGAGCGCGAGATCGAGCCCGGCCGTGACGCCGGCGCCGGTGCGCAGCTTGCCGTCGCGCACGTACAGCGCGTCGGCGTCGACGACGAGCGACGGATAGGCTTCGCCGAGTGCATCGGCGGCGGCCCAGTGCGTGGTCAGGTGACGTCCTTTCAGCAGCCCGGTGGCGGCGAGGATGAATGCCCCGGTGCAGATCGACCCGTAGCGTCTGCTGTGCACGGCCGCCGCGCGCAACCAAGCGAGGACGTCGGTGCGCAGCGCGATCTGGCCGGCGTTCGGCGCGCCGGCGACCAGCAGCGTGTCGATGCGCTCGGGGATGTCGGGGGCGATCCAGTCGGGCAGCAACCGTGCGCCGGACGAGCTGCGGATCGCACCGGCCCCGCTCGCGATGATCCGCGACACATAGAACGGCTTCCCGCATTCGACGTTCGCTTGCGCGAACACGTCGAGCGGCGCGGAGACGTCGAGCAGTTGAACGCCCGGAACGGCAAAAATACCCACGACCTTCGGCATGATCGGTTGCGTGTCGTATCGAACGTGATGCGCAGCAGTATAGGGGCGCTTCTTTCACCATGCAGGCACCGTGTCCGTTCGTCGCGCGAAATGGCAGGATTCGTCGTAACCAGCCTATTTCGGACACCTGTCGGGCTGCGGAGAATCGAGCGTGTCTTCCATGGAGGTCGATCATGACTGTGAACGTTGCCGGCATCACCCTTCCCGATACTCGACTGACGCGCGAGATCACCGAACTCGTGCGCGATACCGAATCCGAACTGCTGTTCCATCACTCGAGCCGCGTGTTCTATTTCGCGGCGCTGGCGGGCCGGCGCCGCGGGCTCGAGTACGACCCCGAGCTGCTCTATTGCGGCTGCATGTTCCACGATATGGGACTGACGCACCGGTACAGCAGCGCATGCGAGCGCTTCGAAGTGGACGGCGCCAATGCCGCCCGCGATTTTCTGAAGGCAAAGGGAGTCTCGCAGCAGGACATCGATGTCGTGTGGACCTCGATCGCACTGCATACCACGCCCGGTATTCCGCAGCACATGCATCCGGTCGTCGCGCTGGTCACGGCGGGCGTCGAGATGGACGTACTGGGCCTCGCTTACCCGGAATACAGTGACATCGGGCGGGAAGCGGTCGTGCGCGCGCATCCGCGCACGCCGCATTTCAAGGAAGACATCATTCAGGCGTTCTATGACGGCATCAAGCACAAGCCCGGCACGACGTTCGGCAACGTGAAGGCCGACGTGCTCGCGGACAAGGAGCCGCATTTCCATGCGGGCAATTTCTGCAGCGTGATCCGGTCGTCCGCATGGGCCGGTTGACCTTGGACGGTCGGTTGCGCATCAGCCGACGGTGATCGTCCGCCGGCGTGTACACAGGGAAAGCGGGGATTCCCGCCACTCGCGTATTACCGTTCGAAATTGTTACGTGACAACTTCAGATCATCGCGAACAGGAACTTTATATACTGAATTTCCGTGCCACGTCCCCGAGGCGAATCTCCGATTCGCGTACCCCCAATACCGGTCTGCCAGCCCAACGAGGTAAAGCCTGCCGCTCCACCACCCGCAAGTATTCGGCAAAACGCCTATAATGATTGGGCAAATTGCCGGAGAGAGGTCATGAGCACCATCGCTTTTCATCCTTCGGGCGTCGCGCATCCGCGTCAGGCCGAATTCACGATTCTCGAGCAGCTGCTGGCGATCCGCGTCCGGTCGGGCGCCGATCTGGCCGAGCTGGCGAGCGCGCGCGTCGACGTGTCGGTGATCGACCGGTTGTCGGAGCGCGGGCTGAAATCGGACGAGCTGGCGTTCATCATTCCGCGCCGCACGCTGAGTCATCGTCGGCAGGCGCACGAGCGCCTGTCGCCGGAAGAGTCGGACAAGGCGATCCGTCTCGCGCGCATCGTCGCGCAGGCGGCGGCCACGTTCGGCGACCAGGACAAGGCGATGGCGTGGCTGCGCAACGGGCTCCAGCGCTTCGGCGGCCGCACGTCGCTCGATATGGCGAGCACTGAGCATGGCGCTCGGCTCGTCGAAGAGGCCCTCACGCAGATCGACGAGGGGTACTTCGCTTGACGACGCTGTGGCGGATCAGCAATTACGCCGATCTGAAAGGCATCGGCGGGTTGCGGGCCGGCGGGCGCTGGCATTTCGCCGGGCAGCCCGTCGTGTATCTCGCCGAACATCCGGCGCTTGCGTTGCTCGAGACGCTGGTTCATTTCGAAATCGCCGCCGTCGCGCAATTGCCGAGCGGATATCAGTTGCTGCGTATCGAGGTGCCCGATTCGGTGGACGTCGCCGAAATCGCGGAAGGCGATGCGCCGGACGACTGGCGCACGAACGTCGACTGGACCCGCAGCGCGGGCACCGAGTGGCTGGACACGCAGCCGAGCGCGCTGCTGCGCGTGCCAAGCGTCGTCGTGCCGCACGCCCATAACTTCCTGTTGAACCCGCTGCATCCGGCCGCCTCCGACATCCGCATCGCGGAAGTGATGCAGTCGCCGTACGACACGCGGATTCTGCGGCTGGTCCAGCCGAAGCCGGGCGAATAGCGCAGCGGGGGAACGCGGTTCGCGCCGGCGGCGCGCGATCACCGCTCGTGGGCAGCGCGATCCGCGGCCGCATCGGGCGGCAGCGTTTGCCGAATGCGCGTGACCGTTCGCGGGCTAGCGAGACCGAGCATCGCCGTGACATCGGCATGCGCATGGCCGGCGAGCAACTGGCGGCGCGCATATGTATTGCGCAGCACGCGCGGGCTCATGTCCGCTGCGTGAAAGCCGATCGCGTTCAGCGCATCGCGCACGACGAGCAGCAGGAACATGTCGTTCATTGCGCCCCCGCGCGGCGCGGGAAACAGCCGCGCCGACGGCGGCACGTCCGAGCGCGCACGCCAGGCGGCGAGCGGCGCCAGCGCGAATGCGGCGAGCGCGATCCGGCGCGCCGGCCGCGCGCGATCGCGCGGCACCGACAACGCCGCTGGCCGCGCGTCGAGATCGAGTGCGTCGCCTGTCGCCGCGCGAATCTCGGCCGACGTGATGCCGCTCGCGAGCAGCAGCGCGACGATCGCGCGATTCCGGCAGTCGGCGGGCGTGTCGTCCGCCCGAGGCTGCACATGGCGCTGCAGCGCCGCGTCGGCGTCGGGCGGCAGGTAGCACGGCTCGGGCTCGCCGTCCGGCCATGCGAGATGGTGCGTCGATCGGCCGGCCGGATGAATCGTCCGCACACCGGCATCGACCAGATGCCGGCCGAGCCGGTCGATCAGCTTCGCATAGCGCACGCGTGTCGACGTGCCGGGCGCGCAGGTGCGGTCGAGTTCCGCGAGGAAGGACGCGACGTGGTCGGGCCCGAACGTCACGAGCGACACGTGCCGTGCGCTCAGGTGACGCAGGAATCGCTCGAACATCGCGACATGCTGGACGATCGAACGCGGCGCGAACGGCCGTCGGCCGGCGCCGGTCGCGGCGGTTTCCTGCCAGGCGCGAAACGCGCCGACGGGGTCGTGAATCCAGCGATTCGTGTCCATCCCCGCTTTATAGCCGGACGCGGCGACGCCGGCAATCGTCCCGATGGCCGGTCGCCGGCGCGCGACGAAGCCGGCGCGTCAGGCCGCGGCCCGGGTGTCGTCTATGCATGGCTGTCCAGGAAGAGACAAATAATCATCACGGATTCCGAAATGAATGGGCGGGCGAAATGCGGCGTCGAGAAGACGCACGCGCCGGCTGGATCGAGTGCCCGCGCAGGAGGGGGCGGCGATTGTCGATCGAACCGCAGGCGTCATCCAGCGGCGCGCCGCTGCCGTCATGCGTCGCGCGCTCGTTCAGTTGCATCTACCAGCGGGCGGACACGAGCGCGACGGTCGCGATGACGATGTGTCTCGCATTCTTTTCCGAGGCGATCGGCGCGATGGAGCACGGGGCCGGCACGCGTCGCCGGGGGAAAAGGTACCGACGTTACGATACGCCCATGCGCTGCAATGCAGCAGATGAAACCGCATGCCGGTTCGGTGACGTTGCGCACACAACGTCCGGTTGCATGACGTCATTTCCCGATTGCGAAAAAAATTCTGTTCATGGGACTATCGGACGCATCGCCTGCGCACCGAGGGGGTCGCTGGCGACGGGATGTCCATCGCAACGACCAGCACATCGGCAGACAATGAACAGAACAGCGATTTTTCCGTATGCGTCCGCGTTGCTCGCGGCTGCGTTGTTGACCGCATGCGGCGGCGACGTCGAGAACGAGGCGGGCCGCACGACCGCACCTTCCACCGATACGAGTTGTCTCGCGGTCGACAACAGCGGCGCGACGGTCGTGGTGGGTTCGAACCAGCCGGGCGACCCGTCGCTGCCGGAAGCGTCGTCGGGCTATCGCACCGGGATGAAGCCCGTCTATGCGAAAACGTACCTGGTGGCCACGTCGAACGCGTACGCGAGCGCGGCCGGGTGCGCGGTGCTGAAGAAGGGCGGCACGGCCGCCGACGCGGCGGTCGCCGTGCAAGCCGTGCTCGGCCTGACGGTGCCGGAGGCCACGGGCCTCGGGTCGGGCGGCGTGCTGCTCTACTACGATGCGCGCGGCAAGACGCTGCAGGCGTACGACGGCCGCGAAACCGCGCCGGCCGCCGCGACGGAGAACTATCTGCGCTATGTCGATGACGCCACCGACCATTCGTTGCCGCTGCCGAACGCGCGTGCGAGCGGCCGCTCGATCGGCACGATCGGCGTGCCGCGGCTCATCGAGGCGCTGCAACAGGATCATGGCCGCTTGCCGTGGCAGAGCCTGTTTGGCGACGCGATCACGCTCGCGACCAACGGTTTCCCGATCGGCGGCCGGCTGGCCGACGCGATCGCGGCGAACGCCGCGAACCTGAAGCGCGACCCCGAAGCCGCCGCGTATTTCCTGAACGCCGACGGTTCGCCGAAGCCGCTCGGCACCGTACTGAAGAATCCGGCCTACGCGCGCACGCTGTCGCTGATGGCGCGGTCGGGCGCGAATGCGCTGTACACGGGGCAGATCGCGCAGGACATCGTCGCGAAGATCGCGGTGACGAAGGGCGCGGACGGCTCGACGCTCACGCCGGGCAAGACGACCGTCGCCGATCTGGCCGCGTATCAGGCGAAGCGCCGCGAACCGGTGTGCACGACTTATCGCAGCTACTGGGTCTGCGGGATGCCGCCGCCGTCGTCGGGCGGCATCGCGGTCGCATCCGCGCTCGGCATTCTCGAGAATTACGACTTGAAATCGTTGAAGCCGACGGCGATCGATCTCGAAGGCGGCAAGCCGACCGTCGCGGGCGTCCACCTCATCACCGAAGCCGAACGGCTCGCGTATGCCGACCGCGACAAGTACGTGGCCGACACCGACTTCGTGCCGCTGCCGGGCGGCACGTGGGACACGCTGCTGAACAAGCCGTACCTGAAATCGCGCGCGGCGCTGATCGACACGACCAAAAGCATGGGCACCGCGCAGCCCGGCAATCTCGGTGCGGTGCCGCTCGGCGTCGACACGACGCTGATCGAGCACGGCACGAACCAGTTCACGATCGTGGACGGCGACGGCAACGTGCTCAGCGCGACGACGACGGTCGAGTCGAGCATGGGCTCGTTCCACATGACCAACGGTTTCCTGCTGAACAACCAGTTGACCGACTTTTCCGCGAACCCGCTCGACGCGTCCGGCAATCCGGTGGCGAACCGCCTGCAGCCAGGCAAGCGGCCGCGCAGCTCGATGGCGCCGACGATCGTGTTCGGGCGGGCCGCCGACGGCTCGCGCGGCGACTTCGTGATGGCGACCGGTTCGCCGGGCGGCGGCACGATTCCGCAATACGTGGTCAAGACCCTGGTCGGCGCGCTCGACTGGGGGCTCGACGCGCAGCAGTCGGCGGGGCTCGTCGACTTCGGCGCGAGCAACAGCCCGACGACCACGATCGGCGGCGAGCATCCGAACGTCAACGCGGCGAACAACGGTGCGAACGATCCACTGATCACGGGGCTGCTCGCGCTGGGGCACAAGGTGTCGACGTCCGCGCAGGCGAGCGGCGTCAATACGGTGATGCGCGTGACGGTCGGCCAGTCGCCGGCGTTGCAGGGCGGCACCGATCCGCGTCGCGAAGGCGTCGTGCTGGGCGATACGTTCCGGCCGTAACCGCGCAGCGTGCGCACGGCCCCGGTTCGCTTGCTGGCGGCCGGGGCCGTGCATCATGACGAGGTCGCATCGACGGCCGCGCAATCCCCAATAATTCGGAATGCAGATGAAGGCGTCTGAATGAAGCACGTCTGCCGGCCCGGGCCGCGGCCGTCCGTCGTCAAATGCAGCGGCCACCCCGCCACAAACCTCCGATTGTCAAACAGTGTGAGTCAATCGTCAGCATTTGCAACGGAAGTAACAGTCCCCGCAATTCAGTCGTTTTGCTCGCCGGCGCCGCTACATTAGCTCCACCTGCCGCATGTCGCGGCAAGGCATGCGACCAGCCGCACGAACGCGGCCCGCAGCAACAACGTCTTTGGGGAGAATGACCATGAACAAGATTCGTACGATTCTGCTGGGTGCCGCTCTGACGGCGATGGCGACGTCGGCTGCATTTGCACAGACGGCCCAGACCGGCGCCCAGGGTTCCGCAGGCGTCGGCGCGCAGGTCCAGACGCCGCTGCTCGGCGGCGGCGTCGGTGTGCAGGCTGGCGCCGGTGCGAATGCGGCAGGCTCGGGTTCGGGCGCGGGCAATGTCGTCGGCGGCGCGCTGAACGGCGTCGGCCAGACGGTCGGCGGCGTGGGCTCGGCAGCCGGGACGGCGGTGGGCGGCGCGACGCAGGCGGTCGGTTCGGCGGCCGGCGCGACGAAGGATGCGGCGGCATCGGCCGTGCACACGACGAAGTCGCACGTGAAGCACGTCGCCGCCTCGGCGAAGAGCCATGCCCAAGGCGCGGTGTCGACCGCAGGCGACGTCGCGGGCGGCGCGAAGGCGAAGGCCGGCGAAGCGCTCGAAGGCGCGACGAATTCGGTGCAGGGCGGTGCGTCGGTCGGCGTGAAGGGCTCGGCGTCGGCGCAAGGCGGCGCGCTGTAACAAGCAGCACGCATCCCGTCACGGCCCGGCCCGCTTCGTTGCGGGCCGGGTTTTTCTATTGAGGAACGCGATACGTCGCGCACGGAGCCTCATGTCGAAACGCGGGGAAACGATGCATCGATATTGATGTGGATTGCGAAGAATAATAAGCGGCTGGTCGACTGAACTGGCACGCAATGCGGCCCGCAGGCGGTTCCCCAAACCGCCTACCGCGGAAAGCCCGGCACCGTAACGACATATCTCCCCCGAACGTTTCGGCAGCCCCCGATGCAGGGCATTTTTTCTCCCTCAACAAACCGATTTTGCTTTTCTATACCGCCATCGAGCGGCTAGCGGCCTCAATTTCACTTTCATGATTCAATGACGGCCGCCGTAAATGCATTCGCAATAATGAAATAAAGTATTTGCAAGGAAAGTGGAAGCTAGTTTATAAATACGAGCGATTTGTATTTTCTCTACCGGTCGCAACCATCGACGGTGACGGAACGCCCAGATGGTCGTGACACGGTTCGCTGCGCCTCATCATGTGCGCGCGTTGTCGCGACATGAATGCGCCTGCCAGGCAGCTATGCCGACGTGAGGGAATCCCGTCGAAATTGCTGAACTCGTCAGCCCGCGCCTGGTGAATATCAGGCGGCACACGGCATTTTCGTTATCGAAATGCTGATTATCTGATCGGCGTCAATCGCGAGCCATATTGTGGTTCTCGATGATATTAATGTGGCTTTTTTAATCAATTTGATTCGGATTGCATAATGATGGAATTGTATGTAATAAAAAAAGAAATGATTGCCGATCCAATATTTTGCTCCGTGATCTGCATTTCGGAAGGAAAGATTCCATGATCAATACGCTGCAGGCATGAAGCACCCGCAGTAATTGAACGTGCCGCCAGCCTCCCGGCGCATCCGCCCTCATGTCGAGCGCGCGATTCGCAGTGGCAACGCAGCCGAACAAGCATGTGCGATCTGGCGCGTCGGTGCCGGTCGCGGCACGTCAATCTTCAAGTCAACCTGCACGACGTGCGCGGCAGGCCCGTTCGATACGTGAAATCCGGTGAGACACAAGTGAATACGATGATATCCACGATGGCTGATGGCGCTGAACCCGACGCGGACGTTCGACCGCGGCTCGCAACGCAACCCTCGAGACTCCTTGTGCTTGGCAAGCGCACGATCGACGAGCTCGACTACGACCCGTCGATGGTGCTCGATGCCGTCGAACGGGCATACCTTGGCCTCGGTACCGGCGAATCCGACAATCCGCGCAAGCTGATGAGCCAGCCCGCGGACAAGCATTCCGTCGCGTACTCGATGCTGGGTCGAGACGGTGGACGCAGAACGGTCGGTTTCAAGACGTCGTATAAGTTCGATCCGGAACACAACCGCGAACTGCAGAAGTACTACACGACGTTGTTGCTGTTCGACGACGAAACCGGCATGCCTGTCGCATTGATGGACGGCAGCCTTGTCGGATCGCTGCGCACGCCGGCGGTGTCCGCCCTGATCGCGCGTGCGGCCGCGCCGCGGGCTCGAACGGCGCTCGTCGTCGGCACGGGGACGCAGGGGCGGATGGCGGCGCCGTTCCTGCTGACCGCATTGCCGGACATCGAGCGCGTGATCGTACACGGCCACTATGAGTCGGGAATCGATGCTGTCCGCAAGACGTTGAAGCGCTTTCATCCGGGCCGTGACATCGAAGTATCGAAGGATCTCGCCGCCTCCGCGAACGCAGCGGACATCGTGCTCGGGGTGGCCGGCGTCGGCGTATCGGAGAGCGTGCGGCACGCGGCGTTGAAGCCGGGGGCGCTCGCGCTTCTGGTCGGATACGGCATTCACGCCGACGCGCTGCATGGCGCCGATTACCGCATCGCGACGAGCGAGGCCCAAATGCAGGTGACCGGTGCCGATCTCGCGGACGAAGCCGGAAAACTGCCTGCCGTCGATGCGGAGTTTCCGGACATACTGCTTGGCCGCAAGCCTGCGCGGCGCAACGATGCCGATATCGTTTACGCGTTCAACAGCGGCATGATCGTGACCGACATCGCGCTGGGGCGCGTGCTGGCCGACGCCGCGCTGACGAAAGGGCTTGGCCGGGAAGTCGAGCTATGGTGACGGATATTCCGCGACTGCCGGCGTTGTGGGATCCGCTACTGCGGGATTTCGTGGACGAGCATCAGGCGATGATCCACGATCTTGTCCATGGCTTCGACGCGCCCGTTCATTTCCTGTTTCCCGAACGTTTCGCGCACAATGTCGCCGAATTTCGGCGCGTACTGGACGATCGCCAGGTGTCCGGGCGCATTTACTACGCGAAGAAGGCGAACAAGGCGCGATGCTTTGCGCATGCGGCGGCAGCATCCGGGATCGGCGTCGACGTCGCAAGCACGGGCGAGTTCTCGGAAGCGTTGGCTGCGGGGGTGTGCGGAGCCGATATCGGTGTATCCGGCCCGTCGAAGTCGCGTGCGCTGCTGCGGCTCGCGGTTTTGCACGATGCGTTGATCGCCATCGACAGCGACGAAGAACTGAATCGGCTGATCGCGATCTCGGAACAGGCGAAGCGGGTTGCACGCATTCTGTTGCGGATGGCGCCGGCGGCACGCAACGATAGCCGATTCGGTTTGAGTGCCGACGCACTTCGCGTTGCGCTATCGACCTGTGCCGCGACGCGGGCGTCGCTCGTCCTTGAAGGGTTCTCGTTCCATCTGTCCGGTTACAGCGCGACGGAGCGCTGCAATCAGGCCGCGATCGCGATGCGTGCGTGCTTGGCTGCGCGCGAACTCGGTCTTGCGCCGCACACGATCAACATCGGTGGCGGCTTCGCGATGTCGTACGCGAGCGAGCGCGACTGGCACGCATTCCAGCGTGCGCACCGGGCGGACGATTACCACGCCAACAAGGTATTCGACGGATTCTATCCATATCACTCGGCCTGCAGCGGCGCGCAGATGCTCGATGCGATCCTGGCTGGTACGCCTGGTGGGGAATCCGCATCGCTCGCCGAACTGCTTCGCGAGCACGGCCTGACGATCATGCTGGAGCCGGGGCGGGCGCTGCTGGATCAGGCAGGGTTCACGGCGTTTGCCGTGCAAGGCGTGAAGGACTGCGGCGACTATGGCATCGCGACCGTCAACGGCACGAGCTTCAGCGTGTCGGAGCAATGGTTTGCCAGCGAATTCCTGCCCGATCCGGAACTGCTGAGCGTCGTGCGCGAGCCTTCGCGATCGCCGCGCACGGACATGCCTTATCGCGCCTGTGTCGGCGGGGCGAGCTGCCTCGATTCGGACATGCTGACCTGGCGCAAGATCGCATTCGGGCAGCGCCCGGAACCCGGCGATCTACTGATCTACCCGAACACGGCCGGCTATCAGATGGATTCGAACGAATCTTCATTTCACGAGCTGCCGCTTCCCCCCAAGCTTGTCTTGACACTTGACGGCGCGCGGCCACGCTGGCGCGTCGATCGCCTCTTCCAGCTTCCGGGAGCCTGACCAATGAATGTGCGTTTTATGGGTGAGCAAGCCACGATCACCGTCCCTGCGATCGTGTCGAAGGTATCGGATCTTGTCGGCCGCACGCCGTTGTTCGAATTGATTCGCGGCGCCAACGGCGCGCGCATCCTGCTTAAACTCGAATCGACGAATCCGACCGGCAGCGCCAAGATCCGGATGGCGAGGCAGATGCTCGACGAAGCGGAACAGGACGGCAGTCTGCGGCCGGCCGGACACGTGATCGAATCGACGTCCGGCAATACGGGCATGGGGCTGGCGCTGTTGTCGGCCGAGCGCGGCTATCGGTTTACCGCGATCGTGGACAGTCACGCGTCGAAAGACAAGCTGCGCGCGATGCAAGCATTCGGCGCAAAGCTCGTTTGCGTGAGCGACGGCGACACGATCGCGACGGCGGACCGCGACGCGCTTGCCAAGCGCATGGCAGCCGACGATCCGGACAGCATCTGGACGGAGCAGCACAACAATCCCGCGAACGGTAACGGTTACCGCGGGCTGGCACATGAACTGCGCGACGTCCTCGGCGACCGAATCGACTTTCTGGTCGGGTCGGTTGGCACCGGAGGCTCGCTGTTCGGCACTGCACGAGAACTGCTCGCGACGGGCCCGGCGCCGCGCGTCATTGGTGTCGAGCCCGTCGGGTCGATCGTGTTCGGCGGCGAAGGCGGATCGTATTATCAGTCCGGCACCGGGACGCCGCCCGGCGCCGAGATCGGCGCGTTGGTCGACTATGCGTTGCTCGACGAAGGCCACAAAGTGACGGACGCGGCCGCCTTCAATACGGCACGCTATATCGCACGCAAGAAGTCGCTGCTCGTCGGCGGCTCGGCGGGCAGCGTCATCTGGCACGCGTTGAAGATGTTCGATTCGCTGCCGGCGGGTGCTACGCTCGTGGCCCTGGTCTGTGACGGCGGCGAAAAATACCTCGACACGGTGTTCGACGACGACTGGATGCGAGCGCGAAATCTGCTCGACGAGTCGATTGATCAGGAACTCGAATCGATATTTTCCCGCGCCGCATGAAAGTTCATCGACAAGTCTGGCTCGATGCCGCGCAAATCGGCGTGCTGGCCGCTCCTCTGATCCTTACGCAGCTCGCCCAGGTGGCGCTGACGACCACCGACATCGTCATGATGGGGATGCTTGGCCCGCGCGAGATCGCCGCTGGGGGGCTCGCGCTGACGATCTTCAACCAGTTCCGGACGATGGGAACCGGACTGGTGACGGGAACCGGCAACCTCGTCGCGTTCGCGAACGGTCAACACGCGCATGCCGACATCATGCGGCTGGTGCGCTCCGGCTTTGCGCTGTCGACGCTCGCGGCACTGGCGTTTGCATTGATGATGCTGTGTATCGAAATGCCGCTTGTCTGGCTCGGGCAGGATCCGGACGTTGCGCGGCAAGCCTCGTTCTATCTTGCGGCGGCCGCACCGGGCATATTGCCGTGTCTGTGGTTTCAGGTGCTTCGACAATATACCGTCGGACTGCGCAAGCCCGGGCCGCTATTGGCGATCACGATCGTATCGATCGTCGTCAATGCGGCGCTCGACTACGCGTTGATGTTCGGCCGGTTCGGCTTTCCGAAGCTCGGCCTGATCGGTATTGCGTGCGCAACCAGCAGCGTGTACCTGCTTTCCTTCATCGCGTTTCTGACGATCGCCAGGCGCCGGCCGGAACTGTCCGAACACTTGTCGCTTGCCGTCTGGCGCGCCGATGCCGATACGTTGGCGCGGACGTGGCGGATGGGTTTGCCGATTGCGGCAACCTATGGATCGGAAGCTGCGTTCTTCACCGTCCTCACGCTCGTGATCGGGACGCTCGGCGCCGATGCGCTGGCTGCCCAGACGATCGTGAATCAGGTGATCTACATCGTGTTCATGATTTCGGTCGGTTTGTCTCACGCTTCGTCGATCAGCATCAGCCATGCGTGTGCGCGGCACGACTATCGCGGTGCGCGTCGACTCGGCTATACGGGGCTCGCGCTGGGCGTCGTGACCATGTTGATCGTTGCGCTGCCGTATCTCGTTGCGCCCACCCGCGTGCTCGCGCCATTTCTCGATAACGGCGTGGCCGCGAGTGCCGAAGTCCTGCGCCTCGCCGGTGGGCTGCTGACGATCGCGGCGCTGCTGCAGATCTTCGATTGCAGCCAGAACATCGGCGTCGGCATTTTGCGGGGCCTCGGTGACGTAACGAGTTCGTTTCGGATATCGATCGTCGGATACTGGTTGATTGGTCTGCCGATCGCCTGGGCGGCCGGTGTGATGCTGGGATACGGCATCTACGGCATCTGGAGCGGACTCGCCATCGGGCTTGCGGCCACGGCATCGATGCTGCTGCACAAGTTCGAGGGCCGCCTTCGCGCGATGACGAAGCGGACGCAAGACGGACGTTCGTGAACGCGACGAAGCTTCCAATGCGCACACCGGTGCACATCGGGCACCGGAATTTCCTGAAATACCGGCCGGCATTGCATCGAACGCGCCACGTCCGCTCGTCTCGCCAGCGGCGGAATGCCGGCCGAATCCCCGACTGCCCGCAGGTGTTGTCGTTGATGGACGTCGACGTATCTTTGTCCGCAACCGTACCCGGTGCGCGGCATGGTCGTCGTAACCGGCCTCATACGGCGTATTCCGCTTTGGGGACGCACAAGCGGTGACGGTCACTGCTCATGATTGCGCTAATCGTATGCCGACGAGATGCGTCGGTGGAAAGTTTGCGTAGTCTGCCAATTTTTCTAATTCGGCCGATCGATGGCCGCAAGAGCGCGACAAATATAACGGCATTTGAAAGACATGATTTGATCGGCCGGATTTCTTGAATTATCGAAACGGTAATTGATTGCGGTGGATTCGGGGGATGTGAATAATGCCTCGCATTATACGAGGGGGTGAAATTGATGTCGGCTGATTTGTAAAGTTTTCTGGCGTCCTCGGGTCGGAATTGTGACAAAATGCCGCACTTCGCCGGATTGTTGAAATATTATGCGATATAAAATAGTTTTTATGCAATCAAACCGCCATTTTTTCGCGTAATACAAAAGAAAGGTTCATTACATATTTTTTTCGGAAAGTAATGTTTCTGTCTTCTGTCCTCCGATATACTTGCGCAGCTTCAAGTTTAGAGCGCGGAATCTAGACAGGTGGCCCGTACAGTGAACTGTTTCAGCCATTGGCAAAGTAAATAATTCAGATGTTAATGGTCTTGCGTAATTGGTTTGTATTCCTCGTGAGTACTGGTTATCAAAACATGGTTCGCGAACGATGGCGGCCTAGACGTTGCCATCGGATACTGTCGCAGTGCTGGCGCGTAGAAAGCAAGCGGCGTTGGATTGCCCGTCCGGTACGGCCTTGAAGCCTTGGCAGATATTCGGCTGCCGGAGCATGTCAACGAATACGAATCTTGTCTTTTCAATAAGGGCCCAGAAAATTGGAGACCTTTTCTCGCATCATTGGCGAGATTCTTCGTCCCAACGGTTTGACCGAGGGGATCGATCAACTCGCGGAAAAAATCGGACGCGTGATTCCGTTCGACAAGTGTTTGATTTTGCACGGCGGAAGCGGCGATACGGCTTCTCACGGGCTGATATATCGCTATGGGGCCGCGAGCGACGCCGGAACCCGGCGAGGCGTGACTTTGTTTGGTCCCGGGATCGATATCGATCGATATCTGAGTTGCTTCGCGTTGTCCGATCGTCAGGATCATACGTTTCGCTGGCGCGATCTCGACGGGGAAGCGCCGCAACGCGATGCGCAGGTCAACGATGTCGCGTCATACATGCGCGGGCGGGGTGTGGTCGCGTGCATCGGCGCTCCACCCGGTGATTCGACGGCCATTCGGACCGTTTTGCAGCTGAAGTGCGAAGACACGACGTTGCATTCGGCGTTGCTCGTCAGTCTCATCGCCATGCATTTGCACGCAGCGTTGACCCAGAAGATTGCGAGGCAGAACCGGGAAGGCGCGCAACCGTGTGCAGCGGGTCTCGAGCCGGATGCTTGCGAAAGCGCGAACAGGATTCAGTTCACGAGAAAGGAATCCGATGTAATCAAATGGGTCGTCGAAGGCAAGACTGCGTGGGAAATCGGCCGGATCCTTTCGATGTCTGAAAGAACGGTCAAGTTTCATCTGACGAACGTCTATGAGAAGCTGCGTGTGTCGAATAGAGCGCAAGCGGTGGCGAAGGTTAGCCGTCTGGGATTGATCTAGGAGAGTTCGGGAATGTCTTTCAAGGAAAAGGTCAAGGCATTTGTCGCGCGTCACGGGTTGACGTACAAAGCCTATATTTTGTCGATTCTCTTTCTGCCGCCGGCAGCACTTTATATCGCATGGAAGCGACCGGGCTTGCCGATCCCGGGCCGTGTCTTGCTGTGCGTGACCGGCGTGCTTGCGCCTCCGTTGGTCGGTATCGCCACGGCGATGATGCTGAAAGGCGCATTCGATTTGATCCGGACCGTCATTTCCGTTTAGTTTCCCTGCTGATTGCCGAATACGATTCCGCTTTTCCGAGCGTGGTTCTCGATCGCTTCATCATTCATTTCATAGACGCCAATGAATGCCCGACTGCCAACCGTACAATTGCTGGAGCGTATTCGGGCAATAGCAGGATTGCATGAACCGTCGCGCAATATTCCGTATAACTACACGTCGTTTTCCGATCGCGAGATCGTGATCCGCCTGCTCGGCGAGGACGCGTGGGCGGTGCTCGACGAACTGCGCGCCGAGCGCCGCACGGGCCGCTCGGCACGGATGCTCTGCGAAGTGCTCGGCGACCTCTGGATCGTGCGCCGCAACCCGTACCTGCAGGACGACCTGCTCGATAACCGAAGGCGTCGCCGGTTCCTGATCGCCACGATGCATGACCGGCTGTCCGAAATTGCAAGGCGCCGTCGGGTGAGTGTGAGCGGATGGTACGACGACGCCGGCCGCGAACGCGCGTCGCGCGTCGAGATGCTCGAAACCGCCGCGCAGCGCGCGGTCGACGAATTCGCCGACGAATTCGACAAGATGGCCGAGCTGCGTCGCCGCGCGACCAAGGCGCTCGGCCGCTGCACGCAGAAGGACAACATCCGCTTCGACGGGCTGTCGCGCGTGTCGCACGTGACGGACGCGACCGACTGGCGCGTCGAATACCCGTTCGTCGTGCTGACGCCGGATACCGAAGCCGAGATCGCCGCGCTGATCAAGGCGTGCTTCGAGCTCGGCCTGACCGTGATCCCGCGCGGCGGCGGCACCGGCTACACGGGCGGCGCGGTGCCGCTCACGCCGTTCTCCGCGGTGATCAACACCGAGAAGCTCGAACAGCTCGGCGCGGTCGAACTGACCGAGCTGCCGGGCGTCGCGCACAAGGTGCCGACGATCTTCTCCGGCGCGGGCGTCGTCACGCGCCGCGTGACCGAGGCGGCCGAAGCGGCCGGCTACGTGTTCGCGGTCGATCCGACCTCGCTCGACGCGTCGTGCATCGGCGGCAACGTCGCGATGAACGCGGGCGGCAAGAAGGCCGTGCTGTGGGGCACCGCGCTGGACAACCTCGCGTGGTGGCGAATGGTCGACCCGGACGGCAACTGGCTCGAAGTCACGCGCCACGAGCACAACCAGGGCAAGATCCACGACATCGCGGTCGCGCGCTTCGAGCTGAAGTGGTTCGACGGCGCATACGCGCCCGGCGAGAAGCTGCTCAAGACCGAGATGCTCGAGATCGAGGGTCGCCGGTTCCGCAAGGAAGGGCTCGGCAAGGACGTGACCGACAAGTTCCTCGCCGGCCTGCCGGGCGTGCAGAAGGAAGGCTGCGACGGGCTCATCACGTCCGCGCGCTGGGTGCTGCACAAGATGCCCGCGCATACGCGCACCGTCTGCCTCGAATTCTTCGGCCAGGCGCGCGAGGCGATCCCGAGCATCGTCGAGATCAAGGACTACCTGTTCGAGACGTCGAAGCAGGGCGGCGCGATCCTCGCGGGCCTCGAGCACCTCGACGAGCGCTACCTGCGCGCGGTCGGCTACGCGACCAAGAGCAAGCGCAACGCGTTCCCGAAGATGGTGCTGATCGGCGACATCGTCGGCGACGACGCCGATGCGGTCGCGCAGGCGACGTCCGAAGTGATCCGGATGGCGAACGGCAAGAGCGGCGAAGGCTTCGTCGCGGTCAGCGCGGAGGCGCGCAAGCGCTTCTGGCTCGACCGCAGCCGCACGGCCGCGATCGCGAAGCACACGAACGCGTTCAAGATCAACGAGGACGTCGTGATCCCGCTGAACCGGATGGGCGAGTACACCGACGGCATCGAGCGGATCAACATCGAGCTGTCGCTGAAGAACAAGCTGCAGCTGGTCGACGCGCTCGAGGCGTTCTTCAAGGGCGGCAACCTGCCGCTCGGCAAGACCGACGACGCGAACGAGATCCCGAGCGCCGAGCTGCTGGAAGACCGCGTGCAGCAGGCGCTGGAGCTGCTCAAGCGCGTGCGCGCGCGCTGGGAATTCGTGCGCGACCGGCTCGACCAGCCGCTGCGCGAGGCGCAGCACTACCTGGTGCAGCTCGGTTACGAGGCGCTCGCCGAGAAGTTCGCCGATCGCGCGGACGCGCAGCCGGGCGCGACCGTGTTCCACGTCACGCAGGATCGCACGGTCCGCATCTCGTGGAAGCAGGAGATCCGCGCGGAGCTGCGCGCGATCTTCAACGGCGGCGCGTTCAAGCCGATCCTCGACGAAGCGCAGGCGATCCACAAGCGCGTGCTGCGCGGCCGCGTGTTCGTCGCGCTGCACATGCATGCGGGCGACGGCAACGTCCACACCAACATCCCGGTCAACTCCGACAACTACGAGATGCTGCAGGACGCGCACGCGTCGGTGGCCCGCATCATGACGCTGGCGCGTTCGCTCGACGGCGTGATCTCCGGCGAACACGGGATCGGCATCACGAAGCTCGAGTTCCTGACCGACGACGAGATCGCCGAATTCCGCGCGTACAAGCAGCGCGTCGACCCGAACGGCCGTTTCAACAAGGGCAAGCTGCTCGACGGCGCCGATCTGCGCAACGCATACACGCCCAGCTTCGGGCTGATGGGCTACGAGTCGCTGATCATGCAGCAGTCCGACATCGGCGCGATCGCCGATTCGGTGAAGGACTGCCTGCGCTGCGGCAAGTGCAAGCCGGTGTGCGCGACCCACGTGCCGCGCGCGAACCTGCTGTACAGCCCGCGCAACAAGATCCTCGCGACGTCGCTGCTGGTCGAGGCGTTTCTGTACGAGGAGCAGACGCGCCGCGGCGTGTCGATCAAGCACTGGGACGAGTTCAACGACGTGGCCGACCACTGCACGGTGTGCCACAAGTGCGCGACGCCGTGCCCGGTGAAGATCGACTTCGGCGACGTGACGATGAACATGCGCAACCTGTTGCGCAAGATGGGCAAGAAGAAGTTCAACGCGGGCAACGCGGCGGGGATGTTCTTCCTGAACGCGACCAATCCGCAGACGATCAACCTCGCGCGCGGCGTGATGATGGGGGTGGGCTACAAGGTGCAGCGCTTCGCGAACGACATGCTGAAGAAGGTCGTGACGAAGCAGACGCAGCACCCGCCGGCGACGACGGGCAAGCCGCCGGCGGTCGAGCAGGTGATCCACTTCGTGAACAAGAAGATGCCGGGCAACCTGCCGAAGAAGACGGCGCGGGCGCTGCTGGACATCGAGGACAACAAGATCGTGCCGATCATCCGCAACCCGAAGTCGACGACCGTCGATTCGGAAGCGGTGTTCTACTTCCCGGGCTGCGGCTCCGAACGGCTGTTCTCGCAGGTGGGGCTGGCCACGCAGGCGATGCTGTGGGAAGCGGGCGTGCAGACGGTGCTGCCGCCGGGCTACCTGTGCTGCGGCTATCCGCAGCGCGGCTCGGGGCAGTACGACAAGGCCGAGAAGATCGTCACGGACAACCGCGTGCTGTTCCACCGGGTGGCGAACACGCTGAACTATCTGGACATCAAGACGGTGGTGGTGTCGTGCGGCACGTGCTACGACCAGCTGGCGGGGTATGAATTCGACAAGATCTTCCCGGGGTGCCGGATCATCGACATCCACGAGTTCCTGCTCGAGAAGGGGATGAAGCTCGACGGGGTGACGGGCACGCGCTACATGTATCACGACCCGTGCCATACGCCGATCAAGACGATCGACCCGGTGAAGCTCGTCAACGAGCTGATGGGCGCGGAGAAGGACGGCTACAGGATCGAGAAGAACGATCGCTGCTGCGGGGAGTCGGGCACGCTGGCGGTCACGCGGCCGGACGTGTCGACGCAGGTGCGCTTCCGCAAGGAAGAGGAGATCCGCAAGGGCGCGGCGAAGCTGCGTGCGATTCCGGTGGTGGCGGGCGATGCGCCGGCGCCGGCCGCCGCGGGCGCGAACGGCCCGGACGTGAAGATCCTGACGAGCTGCCCGTCGTGCCTGCAGGGGCTGTCGCGCTACAACGAGGACGCGAACCTGGAGGCCGACTACATCGTGGTGGAAATCGCGCGCCAGGTGCTCGGCGAGAACTGGATGGCCGATTATGTCGCACGGGCGAACCATGGCGGGATCGAGCGCGTGATGCTGTGACGCAATGACCTCGCAAACAAGGCGGGCGCAACCGGTTCCCTGTATCGAGACTATGCGTGCGCGGCCAGCGTCGCGACAACGTGATCCTGGAGCTCGCGCTCCCGGGCATGGATGAAGAAATGATCGCCGTCGAACCGATGAAGCGAGAACGGCCCGCCGCTGTAGCGGCGCCATTCGCGCAGCGCGTCGATGTCGACATGCGGATCGTGCAGGCCGCCAAATACGGTCAGCCCGCAGCGCAACGCGAAAGGCGTATCGGTGCAATAGCCTTCGGCGAGCGCCAGATCGGCTCGCAGCGCACGCAGGAAATGCCGAAGCCAGTCCGGCTCCGACAGCAACGCATCCGGTGTGCCGCCCATCGTCTTCAGCCAGTCGATGAGGTCCGGTTCCGGCAACCGATGAATCGCTAACGGACGAGGGACGACATGCGGCGCACGGTGCGCCGCGCAGAATGCGTGAATGGGCTCGCGAAGCCGTCGTCGGTCGAGTTCCCTCAGCCATTCGATACCGACGACACTGCCGAAACTGTATCCGAAGGTGCCGAACGGTTTGTCGAGGAGCCCGTGCGCGGCGGTGGCCAATGCATCCGTCATCGCATCCAGCGACGTGGGCGGCGCTTCCGAGAAGCGCGTCTGGCGTCCCGGTAGTTCGACCGCCACGACTTCGATCCAGTCGGGCAGTTCGAGCGCCCAGCGCCGATAGAGCAGCGAGCCGGCACCGGCGTACGGGAAGCAGAACAGCCGGTGCGTGGCCGCGGGTTGGGGGCGATGCAGGATGAACCAGGGCGTGATCTTGACTGGCATGCCGATTGAGAGCGGAAGTCGTGACGCGTCGCAGCCGCGATCCGATCCGGGGCGGCGCGCCGATGACGGTGCAGCGTAATCGCAAGGGCCGGCGACGGGTGCCGTCCGACGGTACAGGTTGACGATCCCTCCCGGCCGTGATTGTTCGCGAATGCGGGGCGCGACATGCGATCCCGGCATCGGGTTCGCGCCCGGATGCTGCCCCAACGAACAGGTTTTTCCCTACACGCAAGTTGGTATTCTGCGCTGCGCGATCGTCCTGCACCGTGCTGTCGCGGCCCGCCAACTTCGTACATCGAGACCATGAACGCCGTAATACTCGAAGCCGTTGAAAAGTCGTATCTGATGGGTTCCGTCAACGTGACCGCGCTGCGCGACGTCACGCTCGACATTCGCGACGGAAAACTGACCGTCATCGCCGGTGCTTCCGGTAGCGGGAAGTCGACGTTGCTGAATCTCGTCGGATGCGTGGACCGGCCCGACCGCGGCCGCATCGTCGTGGCGGGCGAAGACGTCGGTCGTTTGTCGGACGACGCACTGTCCGATTTTCGTGCGCGACGGCTCGGTTTCGTCTTCCAGAACTTCAATCTGCTGCCGGTGCTCACGGCGCACGAAAACGTCGAATATCCGCTGCTTCTCGCGGGCACGCGATTGACGGAGTCCGAACGTGCACTGAAGGTGCGGGACATGCTCGATGCGGTCGGCCTCGCGGACAAGGCGCATCACCGTCCGGGACAGATGTCCGGCGGTCAGCGGCAACGCGTCGCGATCGCACGCGCACTCGTTGCGTCGCCGAACCTCGTGCTGGCGGACGAGCCGACCGCCAATCTGGACAGCAAGACCGGTCAGCAAATCATCGCGCTGATGCGGCGGTTGCAACGGGAGCGGCGCGTGTCGTTCGTGATTTCGTCGCACGATCCGCAGGTCATCGCGGCAGGCGACGACGTCGTTCACATTGCCGACGGGATCGTGTCCGACGTGACACGCACCGACGACCAGGAGGCGTTCGCATGAAGACTTTTTCGCTCGCGCTCCGCAATCTGCTGCGCAACCGTCGCCGCTCGATCACGACCCTGCTCGCGATGATCGTCGGCGCGCACGCGGTGCTGCTGTTCGGCGGCTATACGCGCAACATCACGTACGGTCTGCAAACCGATTACGTGAAGTACGGCGGCCACCTGCAGATCGAACGCAAGGGGTTCTACGAGTTCGGTAGCGGCAATCCTTCCGCGTACGGGATCGACAACTACGAGGCGATCATCGATGCGGTGAAGGCCGATCCGGAACTGGCGACGATGGTGCTCGTCGCGACGCCCACGCTGCAGTTGCAGGGTATCGCTGGCAACTTCGACGCGGGGTTGTCGCGTACCGCGCTCGCGCTCGGCGTGCGCGTCGACGACCAGAACCGGATGCGAGCGTGGAACGACTATCAGTTCCCCGTGACGATCCCGCCGATGGCGCTGACCGGCACGACCGGCGACGCAGCCGTGATCGGGACGGGCCTCGCGCGCGTGCTCGAACTGTGCGGGCCGCTCAAGGTACCCGACTGCCACCCGCCCGGGAAGCCCGCGGATACCACGCCGGCTTCGCCGCTTCCGGGCGACATCGCGGCCCTTGCCGAGGGGACGCGTGCGGCGCCGGTTGCCGCGGCGGACGGTCGGCGGATCGAACTGCTTGCGGCGACCGCGCGCGGTGCGCCGAACGTGGCGGAACTGCAGGTCGTGAAGGCGGAGCGACAGGGCATCAAGGAATACGACGACATGTACGTCGGCCTGCATCTCGCGCAAGCGCAACGACTCGTCTACGGCACCGAGCGGCCGATGGCGACGGCGATCGTCGTCCAGTTGCGCCACACGTCGGATTTGCCGGCCGCGAAGGCGCGGATCGAGACGCTGCTGAAAACGAAATTCGCGGGTACGGACACGGAAGTCGTCGACTACACGGTGCTGAACCCGTTCTATGGTCAAGCGCTTGCGATGTTCGCGACGCTGTTCGGTTTCGTCGCGCTCCTGATCGCCGCGATCGTGCTGTTCACCGTCGGCAACACGATGAGCACCGCGGTGTTCGAACGCACGGTCGAAATCGGCACGCTGCGCGCGATGGGATTGCGCCGTGCGGGCGTACGTCGCCTGTTCCTGTGCGAAGGGTTGCTGCTCGGCGTGATCGGCGCGGTGCTGGGCGTCGCCAGCGCGGCGTTGCTCGCCGGCGTCATCAACGTCAGCGGTCTGACGTGGACGCCGCCGGGCCGCTCGCCGGTGCCGCTGATCATTCGTGTGTGGGGCGAGAACGACCTGATCGTCGGGACCGCGATCGGCCTGCTCGTGGTGGCGATGCTTTCCGCGTTGCTGCCCGCGCGCCGCGCGTCGCGAATGGAGATCGTCGATGCGCTCCGCTATGCGTGATCGAACGATCGGATCGGCCATCGATGAAATGTCGATGAAATCGATTCGTCGGCGGATTGTCATGTTAGCCTTCGCCGGGAGTGGCATCGCGATGCTCGGCGCATGTGGCGCACCGGCCGAGCAGCCGGCGCCCGCGGGTCTGAATTTGTCGCTGACGCAAGCGACGGCGTCGGGCGCGTACGTCGTGACACTCGAACCGCCGACGACACCGCCGCCGCTGAACCGGATCCATGCATGGACCGTGATCGTGAAGCGTGCATCGGGCGAGCCCGTGCGCGGTGCGCGCATCGATGTCGGTGGCGGGATGCCTCAGCACGGGCACGGTCTGCCGACGCGCCCTCGCGTGATCGACGGCGACGCGAACGGGACGTATCGACTGCAAGGGATGAAGTTCAGCATGCCCGGCTGGTGGACGATCACGTTGAAGGTCCGGGACGCGCAGCGCGACGACGACGTGACGTTCAACGTCGTGTTGCCGCCGGCGGCGGCGTCATGACGGTCGACACGGGCGCCATGCCCGATTACTGGATGAGTTCCATACACGGAGAGGCTTCAATGCGAAAAGTCATGTTGTACTGGATGATGGTGCTGCTCGCGCCGTTTGCATCGGGTATCGCGAACATGGCCCATGCGGGGCCGGCGAGCGAAGCGTCGGCGCCGGCCGCCGCCGCGCCCGCGGCGGCACGCGCGGACCGGCTGCCCGCGTATCAGCCGCGCTTCGGGCGCACGCGCCCGATCGTCGCCGTCGTCGGCGAAAACTACTATACCGAGCTGACCGATTACGTCGTTCCCTATGGGATCGTGGCCGAATCGGGCGCGGCGGATCTCGTCGCGCTTGCGACGAAACCGGGCCCCATCCGGATGTTCCCGGCACCGATGAACGTCATTCCGGACGAAACCACTGCCCAGTTCGATCAGCGCGTGCCCGAAGGGGCCGACTATGTGATCGTGCCGGCCGTGCATCGCGACAGCGATCCGGCGCTGCTGGCGTGGGTGGCCGAGCAGGCGAAGAAGGGCGCGACGATCATCGGCGTGTGCGACGGCGTCTGGGTGGTCGCCCGTGCGGGGCTGCTGGAAGGCCGCCGTGCAACCGGGCACTGGTATTCGATGAACGATCTCCGCAAGAAGTTTGCCGATACGCGCTGGGTCGACGGCAAGCGTTACGTTGCCGACGGCAAGGTCGTCACGACGACCGGCGTCACCGCGACGATTCCGGTATCGCTTGCGCTCGTCGAGGCGCTCGCGGGGCGCGAACGTGCGCTGCAGGTCGCCGAGCGGCTCGGACGCCCTGCATGGTCGTCCGAGATCGCGAGCGACCGCTTCAACCTCGGCTTGCCGGCGATGGCGACGATCGCAACCAACTACGTGTCGTTCTGGTCGCATGAGGATTTCGGTATTCCGATCGCGCCGGGCGTCGACGAAATCGCGCTCGTGCTCGAGGCCGACGCGTATTCCACGACGTTCCGCTCGACGGCCTACACGGTGGCCGCGAACCGCGAACCCGTGCGCACCCGGCGCGGGTTGACGATCGTTCCCGACCGCGTGGCCGGCGTCGACGCGCCGACGCGGATGTTGTCCGCGCCGATCACGCGCTATCCGTTGCATGCGCTCGATGCATCGCTGAATGCGATCTCGTCCGAATTCGGCAAGCGCACGGCCGCATGGGTCGCACTGCAGATGCAGTATCCGGGCTACTGAGCGGCACACCGCAGCGTTACCCCGTTCCTCCCCAAGCCTGTCGGTTTTCCACCCGTTTTTCGGGTGGGAGCCGAACTCGTCCCTGTCATTCCGTAATTGCTCCGGAGATTCCGATGCAGACGCATTCGATGGCGCGCCTGTCCGCCGCCGCGATCCTCGCACTCGCCTGCTGTACCGCACACGCCGCGCCCGATCCGCAACGCATCCTCGCCGCGAGCGATGCCGTTCGCAACCCGAGCGAACCGTTCACGCTGAACGTCACGCTGACCCAGTACACCGACGGCAAGCAAACGGATTCGAACGCACTGACCGCCTATTCGCGGATCAACCCGACGAGCGGTCAGTTTCGCAGCCTGATTCGATTCGCCGCGCCGGCGCGCGATGCGAACAAGCTGATGCTCAAGAGCGGCAACGATCTGTGGTTTTTCGATCCGGCAAGCAAGGCGACGATCCGCATTTCGCCGCAGCAACGGCTGCTCGGGCAGGCGTCGAACGGCGACGTGGTCACCGTCAATTTCGCACAGGGATATCGTGCCCAGGTCGAGGCGGAGGAGGACGTGCAGGACGGCGAGCGCCAGATGCGCCGTGCGTACCGGCTGAAGCTGGTCCAGAGCGTATCCGACATGACGTATCACTCGATTGAAATGTGGATCGATACGACGGACTCGCGCCCCGTGAAGGCACGGTTCTTCAGCGAAAGCGGCAAGCTTCTCAAGACCGCGTTCTATCGGCGCTTTCAGCAGCAGCTCGGTGCGTTGCGGCCCACCGAGATCGTGATCATCGACGGGCTCAATCCGAATCTCGTGACCGTGATGCGATATGCGGACTACGTGGCGAAGGAGATTCCGGATGCCTGGTTCCAGTCCGATTTCATGGCGCGTTTCCAGCCTGAATGATGACGCGCATCGGCATCGCCTGTATCGCGTTGGCCGGCATGGCGGGCGTATGCCATGCCAACGACGCGGAAGAGGCCGGGCTGGCGCTGGCCGACGCGACGCCGGTGCAGAAGGTCGACGACGGCAAGTACCAGTTCAGTCTTGAACCGGGCCTGCGCTTCGCCACCTTGCGCCCGGGCGGCACGCGGACGGCCACGCGGCTGTCGCTCGACCTGACGGCGCGTCACGCATTCTCGAACGGCTGGGGCATCAGTCTTGCAGACCGACTCGACCTGAACGGTCCGTGGCGCTTCGATGGCGACTCGGGCGCGATCAACACGCTGAAGGAACTGTATGTGGACGGCCGCGTAGGCAGCGGCAGCACGCTGCTGCAGGCCGGTCGCGTCAATGTGCGGCTCGGCGTTGCGACCGGCTACAACCCCACCGACTTTTTCCGCGACAACGCGGTTCGTTCCGTGACCTCGGTGGATCCCGCGAGCCTGCGCGAGAACCGGCTCGGTACGGTGATGTTGCGCGGCCAGCAATTGTGGGCAGACGGTTCCGTCAGTGCGCTCGTCGCGCCGCGGATAGCGGATCGCGCCACCGACGCATCGTTCTCGCCGGACTTCGGCGCAACGAATCAGCGCACGCGCTGGATGCTTCAGTTCAGCCAGCGCGTCATCTCGGATCTGTCGCCGCAGATCGTGATCTACGATGACGGAAAGCCCGGCAGTTCGCCGCAATTCGGTGTCAACCTGGTTCATCTCGTCAACAATGCGTGTGTCGGCTACGTCGAGTGGTCGGGCGGGCGAGGGCCGTCGACGCTGGCGCGTGCGCTTGGGCAGCCGTACAGCGATGTCGCGTTCCGCTGGAAACTTGCAACCGGTGCGACTTGCACGACGTCGCGCAATCTTTCCGTCACGCTGGAATACGACCGGGACGGCGCCGCGCTCGACCGTGCGGGTTGGCAGGCACTGCGCAATGGCCCGCCGGCCGGCTACGCCGCGTATCGAACGCTGGCGGCCGCCCAGCAGGACCCGACGACCCGCGACGGGCTCTTCGCGATGATCAGGTGGCAGGACGCGTGGATCCAGCGTCTGGATCTCTCCGGTTTCGTCAGGTTGAACCTCGCCGATCGAAGCCGGCTCACATGGCTCGAGGCGCGTTATCGCTTCGCCAGAACCGATGTCGCGCTGCAATGGCAGATCAATGCGGGCGCGTCGTCGACCGAATATGGCGCGCTGCCTCAGTCGAATCTCTTCCAGTTGCTCGTCAAGCACTATTTGTGACGCGGCAGCGCCACCTGCTTCAAGGAGAAGCACTGCATGAAACACTATGTGACCTCGGGCCATGAACTGCCGCAGTGGCCGTCGCCGATCAGCCATGCGGTGGTCGCGAACGACACCTGCTATCTCAGCGGCCAGCTTTCGCTGGATGCCGACGGCCGCTATGTGCCCGGTACGCCGGCCGAAGAAGCGCGGCGCGCGTTCGCGAACCTGTTCCGTGCGATCGAGGCGGCGGGATTCAGCCCGCGGGATCTCGTGTTCGTCGACATCGCGTTCTCCGACATCGGTGCGCTCGCGGACGTGAACGGGGTTTATGCCGACCTGTTTCCCGCGGATCGCCGGCCGGCGCGAACCGTCTATCAGGCCGCTGCGTTGCCGTTTGGCGGCCAGGTCAAGGTGATGGGCGTCGCCGTTCGCGACGCGTCGCGCTGACGCACGACGGCGCGGACGATCAGCGCTCGACGATGGGGCCGGAAAACGCGCCGAGCAGCGCGACGAGCTGCCGTTGCTCGTCATCCGACAACGCGATCCTTTTCAGTTCGCTATGCCCGATCGCGGCCGCGGGCGCGTCCGCGTAGTGGCGCATCACCGCGTCCAGCGAAGCGAACTGACCCGCGTGCATGTACGGCGGCCGCAGCGCGACGTTGCGCAGGCTCGGCGTCTTGAACGCGCCGAGCATGTGCGGATCGTCGGTCGAGATGAACTGCAACTCGTCGCACTGCTCGGGCTTCGCGTCGCTGAACGGCCCCATGCAGTTGAATTCGTCGTGCAACACCTTGGCGACCGCCGCCGCGCGACCGGGATCGGCAGCCGTTCCGCTACGTGGCGGTACGCCGATGTTGTGGAACTGCCGGTCGCTCAGCATGGGCCCGGTGTGGCAGGTCATGCATTGGCCTTTGTTCACGAACAGGCGCAGGCCTGCTTTCTCGGTCGGCGTCAGCGCGGCCAGCTTGGCCGGGTCGCCGGTCCGGACGCCGTCGACATAGGTATCGAAGCGTGAAGGCCCGTATTGAAGCGTCGCTTCGTACGCCGCGATCGCCTTGCCGAGATTCGCGAACACGCGCGACACGTCGGTGCGGGTGCGTTCGTCGAGTCGCTGCCACACCGCTTTCTCCGCGTCCGTGCCGAGCGGGCCGCCGTCACGGGGCAGCGCGCTCAGGTCGGGCAGCGGTCCGAACAGCGGCTCGTAAGCGTCGCGGTAGTGCTCGGCAAGCACATGGGCGGCGCGCAGCCGGGTGCCGCCGTGTTCGTTGTGATCCTCGATCGGCCCGATCGCCTGCGACCACATACTATCCTTGCGGCCATCCCAGAACAGCCACGGCGCATCGGTCATGCCGACGACGGGCATCGTGCGACGCACGCCGATGCCCAGGCCGATTGCCAGCGGTCGGCCGTCTTCGAACTGGCGATCGGTGGTGTGGCAGCTTGCGCAGGCGATCGCGCCGTTTCGGCTGAACCGCGGATCGGAGAACAAACGCTTGCCAAGCTGCGCCGCCGGTGCGGACGTGGCCACGCGATTCGACGGGTCGACTTTGACGACGACGTTCGCGGGCAGGCGCATCGATTCGAGCTGCGCCCGTTCGTCGGCGCGCCAGTGGTCCGGCGCGTCGGCGGTTTCCGCCATCGCGTCGGCGCGATGCCCCGGCCATGCGGTCCAGACGAGCAGCGCGCCGATCATCGACGCAGCGGCGAGCCCATAGTGCGTGCGGGACGGCCGTCGCATGCGACGGCCGGAATCACGCGACCGCATCGATCGTGCGCGATGCCGGCAGCAGCGCACGCGTATTGCCCGACATCAACCACTTGCGTTGCACCGGCGCGACCGCCGCGAGCGGGCCATCGGCGGCGAGGAACTGCTCCATGACCTTGCGGTGGCCGCCCGAGTTGCGAAAGACCGGCCAGTCGGTGCCGAACAGAATCTTGTGATTGATGTTCATGCGGAACAGCTCCGCGAGCGCGACCGACCACCCCTGCGGATGCTGCGAGCCGAGAAATGCGCTGACGTCGAGATACACGTTGGGTCGATACGCGCACTGTCGCGCGCAAGCGTCGACGTGATGGACGGCGCCGTGCGCGAGGATGAAGTTCACGTCGGGAAAATCGAACGCCGCGCGATCGAGCAGATCCGGGTGCGAGTACGCAAACTCGAGCGCCGGGCTGGTCGGCCCCACGTGCAGAAGCACCGGCAACCGGTGGGCGCGACAGATTTCGTACAGCGGGTACAGGCGCTTGTCGCTGGGGCTGTAGCCGCACGGCGGATAGAGTTTCAATCCGGAGAAGCCGTACTCGACCACGCCTTTCTCGAACAACGCGACACCGTCCGCGCCCCAACGCGGATCCATGCCGCCGAAAACGTGAAAGCGCTCGCCGTGACGCTGCAGAATTGCATGATGCTCGGCATACATCTCGGCGATCGTGAGGTCGCTTTTCATCACGTACGTGAAATCGGGCAGCAACACCACGGCCTGCTCGATCCCGGCCGACGTCATGTCGGCCACCAGTGCATCGCCGAAGTGGTCCTGGCTTTGCGCGAGATAGGTATCGAGCAGTTCCGATCGCGATTTCCGTACGCCGTTGGCGACGAGCCGGACATGAACGTTGGCGCAGAATCCCTCGAGGAACGCAGTGGGGATGAAGCGCGTCGACGCGATGTGGCAGTGCGAGTCGATGATCGGCCCGTCGTAGATGGCGTGGCTCATGCCGTTGCTTTGACGGGGGCGGTGCGGTCGGCGTCGCGACCGGTGAGCATGCCGAGCGCGCGTTCCTTGAGGTCGGCCACGCGCTGCATCATGAAGTGGCCGGCATGCATCTTCCCGTTTGCGCGGGCATAGTCCGGCAACGTGCCCCACGTCTGAAAACCGTAGTGTTCCCATACGCGGTGAGCGGGCGTGCCGTCTCGCACGTCGAGCGTCAACAGTTCGACATTGTCCCGATCGCATTGCAGCGCGATCTCGACGAACGCGGCAGGCAGCACGCCACCGCCGCGACAGGCGTCGTGGATCATGCCTTTCGCGAGATCGGTGATATGGCGATTGTTGGGGTTCAGGTTGCGGCGCAACGTGCACAGGCCGATCAGCTGCCCGGTGTTCGCGAAGATCGTCAGCAGGCGCACCTTTTCCGCGGCGAGATTCGAGCGCAGTTCGTCGAGATAGCGGCTCGCTTCCGCGTCCGTGATCGTTTCGGCGAAGCCGATGATCGGCGCGCTTTCGCTCGTGCGCCGCATCAGTTCGACGATCTGCGCGCCCAACGTATCGTCGACGGCGTTCGTCCAGCGATAGGTGACGTGCGTGACGTTGGCCTTCGGCAACGCGATCGGATACTGCGCGCCGTCGGCAAGCAAGGTACGGATGGAGTCGTTCATGGGTGTCCCTGGATCACGTGGTTTCGAGGGCCACGGCGCTTTCGGCGCGTGGCGGGGGCGCGTCGGTGCACAGGTCGTCGAGCACGGCCTGGAGGCCATGATCGACCAGCCACTGATCGTCGTAGATCGTGTCGAGATACTTGGTGCCGCTATCGGGGAAGACGAGCACGATGTTGGCCGGACCTTGCAAGGTGGCGACGTAGCGACGCGCGGCCTGCGCGATGGCGCCGGACGAACCGCCGAGCAGCAACCCTTCGTCGAGCGCGAGGCGACGACAGCCGACGAACGCATCGCGATCGACGATGCGCATCGTTTCGTCGACGAGATGAATCAGGATGTTGCCGGGCTGAAAACTGAGCCCCGCGCCGTTCTGCAGATGCGGCCGGTAGGTGCCGCCGAACACGACCGAGCCGTCGGGCTCGACACCGATCACGCGGGTGGCCGGGTCGCGCTCCTTCACATAGCGTGCGATGCCGCTCAGATGGCTGCCGGTGCTCGCGGACACGATCACGGCGTCGAGCCGGTCGGCGAGCTGGGAGACGATTTCGGGCCCGGTGGAGTAATAGTGGGCGTCGATCGCGGCCGGATTGTTGTACTGATCGAGGTTCACGCAATTCGGCACGCTCGCGGCAATCGCCTTCGCGACCGCAATGCGCTTGCGCTGATAGCTGCCCGTCTCGTCGGGGTGTTCGACCATCTCGACCTCTCCGCCGAATGCGCGCACGAGATTCGCATTCGTCTTCGGCGTCTTCGGATCGAGCACGCAAATGAAGCGATAGCCGCGCGTGGCGCACAGCATCGCAAGTGCGTGCCCCATGTTGCCCGACGTCGATTCGACGATCGACCAGCCCGGCTTGAGGCCATGGTCGCGCTCGGCCTGGCGGAGCAACTGCAGCGCGCTCCGGTCCTTCACGCTGTTGCCGGGGTTGTAGCACTCGAGCTTTCCATACACGCGGATTCGCCTGTGTTCATTCGACAGGCTTTTCAGATACAGCAGCGGCGTATCGCCGATCAGTTCGACTAGGCTGTTTGCGTACATTCGACATCTCCGACCAGCGGGTTGGCGTTGGCTTGTGCGTCGTTTGCGAGTTGTACGACGCGATCGGCCGCGTGTGATCCGGCTTGCTTCACAGTGCGACTTTAGTGATCGATGCCCGGGGCCTGTAACTGTCCGAACGGGCATCGGAAGGCGCGTGCGTCACAGTTCGCCCGATTCCATCTCTGTCTCCCTCTCCCTCTCGCCGCGGTCGGCCGCAGGGAGGACGCGCAGTCTCGGATGCGGCAGTGCGTCGGGTGTCAGCGCCCGATCGCCGACGAACGCGCCGACGAGTTGCGCGAGCAGCGCCGCATTCTGCTGAACCATGTGATGACTGCCGGCCTGGAGCTCGATCTGGATCGGGCGAAGCTGGGCCGACGTAATGGCTCGCGCACGAATCGCGCAGGTCATTTCGTCGTATTCGCCGGTCACGAGCAGCGCGGGGATGCCGGCGATCGATCCGTCGCGTTCGGCTTCGATCCGATGGGCGCGGAAATTCAGCAGTTGCTGGCTGTATTCGATCATGTTCGCCGCCGACACGAACGGCGCGTGCAGCCAGTGACGGGTCGCCGAATCGGGTAGCGCGAACATCGATGCGTGGCCGCCTTCGCGTGCGTCGCTGCGTGCCCGCTTCTCCAGGAGCCCGATCATCGATTTGGCCATGCTGTCCGCGGCCTTCGGCATGCGCGCGACGAGCGAGCACATCGTATTGAGATTGTTTTCGTACGCGCTGTCGGCGCCGTCGTAGTCCTGCGCGCCGGCAAACGACGGCGCGATCAGGCTCATCGACGCGATGCGGCCGGGCAGTGCGCGCGCCAGCGCCAGCGCATATCGGGCGCCTCCGCACCAGCTCGCGACGTGAATCGCGTCGATCCCCTCGACGTCGAGCAATTCAGCCACGCTGCGCGCGTAGCGGTCCGGCGCATCGGGGCTCGAATAGTACGCGCGTGTCAGTCCTGCATCGGCTGACGCATCGCTCGCGTCGTCCGCCAGATAGAGCGAAAAATCCGGCGCCAATCCGGCCGCGAAGTCGTGCCACACGTCGTGCGGGATGCCGAATGCGTTGATGAGCAGCATGGCCCGCGAGCCGCGCCCCGCATTCAGATACCGATGCCCGCTGCCGGTCGTGATCCGGCGCGCAGACGGCAGGTCGACAAACCGGGGCGCGTCGCGCCTTTCGTGCCGGGCCGCGTGAGCGGCGACGCGTGAAGCGATCCGGGCTTGCCAGTCGAAGCCGTCGCAGCGTAGTCGGTGAGAACGGATGTCGGTCGGGGAAACGTGCGCGTCATCCGCGTATCCCAGCATGTGCTCGGCGTGCTTCAGATTCGTTTCGAGTAGCGCGAGAACGGCGTCGGAGCCGGCCTCGTCGGCATCGCTTCGCGTCGGAATGGGCGCCCTTTGCGCGACGCTTTCGGCGAGTTCGCGCCAAGCAATACGCCGATCGCCATGCACGACGTGAAGGCCGGGCGACGCTTGCGTCGCAAGCCAGGCCAGCACCGCTTCAGCCGTCAGCAGGCAAGCCGCGCCGGCTGTTTCGGCAGGCAACGCCAGCGGCTCTTGCTCGAAGTACGTGTCGACGCGGCGGCGTACCTCGAACACGATTTCGGCGACCGCGTCGGCGAGCGTGTCGAGTGACGCCGGCGATAGCGTACCGGCTTCGCCGATGGCGGCCGTGCCGTCCGCGAGCGCGTCGCCGAGCACGACGATGCATGCGTTCGCAACGGATGCGGACGCAACGTCGAGCGCGGCCGACAGGAGGCGGGGCAAGGACGCGAATTCGCGCGTGCGGCGAATCTCGGGATCGTCGACGACGACGGCGAGCTGCCCGGAACCGGGCGCGTTCAATGCGTCGCGAAGCCGAGCGATGCGCGGGTACGCACCGAGTGCCGTAGTCGCATCGCCGGCATCGGCCGCTGCGCGCAGCGCGGCGAGGTCGCCGGCATCCAGCAGGCAGATACGGTCGTCGCCGCCGGCCGACGGCATCCTGCATGCGTCGTGCGGATGATCGTTCATCGTCATCTCGTTACGCTTTCACGGACAACAGCATTTCCACCAGATCGACCGCATCGCCGATGGTTTCGAGGTTCGCGACCTGTTCCGTGTGCGATGCGAAGCTGATGCCGAGCCGATCCTCGGTCAGCGCCATCAGCGACAGCAGCGAGATCGAATCGAGCATCAGATCCGACGTCAGCGACGTTTCCCGCGTCAGCATGTCCGGCGCAATATCGAGCGCAGCAATCTGCGGAATCAGTTCGGTAAGCGTAGCGAACACGTTCGCGTGGTCGTCCATCGGATTCTCCAAGTGCCGTAGGGGTTCCGCTTTATAGCGTCAAGCCACCGCACTGCCTACCTGCACTGACGTACAGGGTTGGCGCAGCAAGGGAAACACTCGCCCGAACGGACAGGTTTCAGTCTTGAAAGCGGCCATTACATTGCCGGTTACCTCACCGACAGGGAACGATCATGACCCTCACCAAAGAAGCCGTGCTGATGGACAAAGCGACGTTTTCGCGCGCGCTGCGCGAAACGCTGGACGAGCAGCTCACGCTCGATCACCCGATCTTCGCGGAGTTGTTCACGCCGCAGAAAAACTGGCGCTTGCTGAAGATCATCTCGCTCGAGGGATACCAGATCACCCGGTACTTTCTCGAGTACATCGAGAACCTGTACTTCCGCTGCCCGTTCCCCGACCACAAGCGCCGGCTGCTGTACAACCTGTTCGAAGAGGAAACCGGGCGCTTCTCGAAAACGAAGAACCATGTCGAGCTCATGGAAGACTTCATTCGCGCGCAAAACATCAGCGACGAGGAGCGCGATGCGTGGACGCCGTCCGCGGCCACGCGCGAGTTGATCGACTATCGCCTCGAGAACTGCAAGGGCGAGGGTACCTACCATATCGGCGCCGCCGCGGTGATGATCGCGAGCGAAGGGCAGAGCCTGGAAACCCGTGCGGGCGACGCGCGCCACTCGATTCTGGCGAAGTGCTACGGGCTCACCGAGGAAGACACGCGATTCTTCTCGGTTCACCAGAAAGAGGACGTCGCGCACGTCGCCGAGGGCATCTCGCTCGTGACCGACCTGTGCACGACCGTGGAGATGCAACAGGAAGCGCTGTTCGCGGTGCGCCACACGTGCAAGCTGTTCTGGAACATGTATGAAAGCGCCGCGCAAAAGTACTACGCGTCCGCCGAGGGCGTCGCGCACGCGTGACGGGACAACGCCGATGATGACCTTCGACGATCTCGTCGCGCGCTTGCGCGACAGCAGTCATACGCTGACCTTTGTCGACGACAAGGGCGCCGAAACCGTCCGGACCTTCCACGAACTGTTCGAAGACGTGCTCGCCACGGTCGAGCGCGGCAAGACAATCGGCCTCGTACCCGGGGCGCGCGTCGGCATCGCGGCCCCGAACGGCTATCCGTGGATGGTGTGGGATCTGGCGTGCATCGAGCTCGGCTGCGTTTCGGTCGCGTTTCCGAACGATGGCCTGCTCGACACGTGCGACGCGTTGATCGAGCGCTACCAGCTGAGTGTGCTGGCAGTAGACGCACGATGGATCGATGCCGGCGAGACGATCGCCGGGCGCGTCGTGGATATCGATCCCGCCAGCCGCGGCGATTCGCACGCGCGCATCGAGCCGGTGCGGGTCGAGCATATGCCCGATACCCATTCGTTGGTGTTCAGTTCGGGCACGACGGGCAGGACCAAAGGGCTCGTGATGAGCCGCCGCGGCACCGCGCACTTGCTCGGTCTGTATGGCGACGCATTCGGCGTCGCACCGGGCGAGCGGTTCCTGACGTTCTTGCCGTTCGCGAACTATCAGCAACGGATGACGTACTACTTCTGCCTGTATCACGGGGTCGATCTCGTGTCGGTGCCGTTCCACGGACTCTTTCCGGGGCTCAAGCGGCACCAGCCGACGTTCGTGATCGCACCGCCGGTGCTGTACGAGACGCTGCATACGCTGGCGCGCGCGGCTGCCGGGCCCGGCAGCGATCCGTCGACGCTCGCCGAGCGACTGAGCGCGCTGACCGGCGGCAACATCCGCTACATGGTCACCGGGATGGCGCCGATCAAGCGCGCGGCGCTCGATTTCTTCTGGGATTGCGGGATCGCGCTGTACGAGGCGTTCGGGATCACCGAGGCCGGCATGGTTGCGTGGAACAAGCCCGGGCAGGTACGCGTCGGTACGGTCGGCCAGCCGGCGGAGCCGGGCAGCGTCTCGTTGCTGGAGGACGGCGAAGTCGTCGTCACACGGAACGCCCTGCTGTCGCTCGGCTACTTCGATGCGCCGGAAGAGGACAGTCGCGCGACATTCATCGCACCGAATGCGGTCGCGACGGGCGACATTGCCGAATTCGACCGCGACGGCTTTCTGCGCGTCGTCGGGCGCAAGAAGGACGCGATCATCACGAGCAACGGCGAGAAATTCCATCCCGAGCCGATCGAGGCGCTGTTGTATCGCGATCCGCGCGTCGACGTGGCCGTCGTGATGGCGGGCCCGCAAGCGGGGCTCAGCGTCGTCATCGCGACACGCCGGCCGGACGATCCCGACGTCACCGACGCGCTGCGCGAACTCGTCCGCGCGGTCAACGGCACGCTGCCCGCACAACGGCAACTGGTGAAGGTGATTTTCACCGACCGCGCGTTCGACGTCGAAGGCGGATTGCGCACGCGCAACCTCAAGCTCAATCGCCGCGCGATCGCGGACGCGTTCCTGCGACACGCATGAGATCACCCCCCGTGCGCAAGCCGCCGCCTTTGCGCGGCGGCGCGCACGGACCTCATTCTGGATACACCATGACGACGCATCCGAATCCGAACGTGTTTCAGATGGAAGTCGAACCGACCTCCATCATCGAGACGCTCGCCCATCACACCGAGCGAGACCCCGACCGCGTCGCGCTGACCATCCTGCGCGACGGCGAGGCGATCGAAAGCGAAAGCACGTTCGGCGATCTGCATGCCGGCATGATGCGCGTGGCGCGCGGACTCGCGCAACTGACCGAGCCGGGCGCTCGCGTGCTGCTGCTGTTGCCGACGAGCGCCGAGTTCGTCTGCACGTTCTATGGATGCCTGGCATCGGGGCGCGTCGCCGTGCCGGCCTATCATCCGCAGCAGGTGCGCAAGGTCGCGCAATGGGCGAAGCTGCACGCGATTGCCGACAATTGCGGCGCCACGCTGATCGTCGCGCCGGCGACCTCGGTCGAGACCATCGAGACCCTGCGCGCGACGCAGCAGCTGTTCACCGGCTGCCAGCTCGTCACGTACGAAGCGCTCGTCGACGCGGGTGCGAAGGACACGTCGGCGTTGCCGCGCATGCCGGCGCTGGACGATCTTGCGTTTCTTCAATACACGTCCGGATCGACGGGCACGCCGAAGGGCGTGATGATCACGCACGGCAACATCATCGACAACCAACGGTCGATCGCGCTGCTGATGCAGCACGATCGCGACACGCGCATGCTGTCGTGGCTGCCGCTGTATCACGACATGGGACTGTCGATGCCGTTGCAACTGGCGTCGATCGGGCTTTCAGTGGTGCTGATGTCGCCCGTTGCGTTCGTCCAGCAGCCGGGGCGATGGTTGCGCGCGATTGCCGCACACCGTGCGACGACGTCCGGCGGGCCGAATTTCGCGTATGCGCTTGCCGCGGCCGCCCTCGACGGAAGCGACGACGGCGGCCGGCTCGATCTGTCCAGCTGGCGGGTGGCGTTCTGCGGCGCGGAGCCGATTCATCGTCAGACCGTCACCGACTTTATCGACGCCGCAAGCCCGCACGGCTTCGCTCCTGGGTCGTTCTATCCGTGCTACGGGATGGCCGAGGCGACCCTGATCGTATCGGGTGTCCCTTACGGTGAAGGCGCCCATTATCTGGACGTCGACAACGTGAAGCTTGCCGCAGGCATCGTCGAACCGGTTCAGCCCGGCGCCGCGAACGCGAAGAGCCTCGTGTCGTGCGGCGGCACGGCGCCCGGCACCGAGATCCGGATCGCAGGGCCCGATGGTTGCCCGGTGGCCGACCCGAACGGCGTCGGCGAAATTTGGGTGCGCGGCGGCGCGATCGGCGTGGGCTACTACGGCAACCCCGAAGCGACACGGTCGACGTTCGGCGCGCATGTCGATGACGAGCCTGGCGCCCGTCCGTTCCTGCGCACCGGCGATCTGGGCGCGATCGTCGACGGCCGCCTGTACGTGACCGGCCGCGTGAAGGACATGCTGATCGTTCGCGGGCGCAACCTGTATCCGCAGGATATCGAGGCGTGCGTGCAGGACGCGGTGCCGGCGTTGCGCCGCGGGTGCGGCGCCGCCGTATCGGTGCAGGCGGACGGCGAAGAGAAGCTCGTGCTCATCCAGGAAGTCGGGCGCACCGCGCGCCGCACGCTGGACCTCGACGCCACGCTGCGCGCGATGGTGGTCGCGATCGGCGAGGACTTCGGGGTCACGCCGCACGCGATCGTGCTGGTCGAGCCGGCAACCATCGAAAAGACTTCCAGCGGCAAGATCGCGCGTGCGCTGTGTCGTCGTGCGTATCTGCAAGGCGAACTGCGGGCCGTCGCCAGCTGGACCGATGGCGCCTATGCGATGGATGCGGGCGCGGCGCGTGACGGTGCGGTGGCGCCGGCTGTCGCCGAGGTTGCGCCCCATTCCGAATCGACGCTGATCGAGCGCGAAATCGCGGACCGGATCGTACGGATCGTCGCCGAGCGGCTCAAGATCGCCGAGGCGCAAGTGTCGCGCACGGCCGCGTGGGTCGAGATGGGTTTCGACTCGATGAGCGCGCTCCAGTTTTCGTTGAAGGTGCAGCACACGATCGGGCTGACGTTCGACGCCGCCGTGCTGTGGGACTGTTCGAACGTCGAGCAGCTTGCCGCGCATCTGGCGCGCATGCAGGGCGCGGCCGATGCGTTGCGATCGAGCGACGCGCCCGCACCGGCCGCCGCGCACGCGCGTTCCGCGTCGGTCGTCGACGGCGCCGACGCGCCGCCTACCCGGGAGCAGCTTGCGGCGCTCTCCGACGCGCAGGCCGAAGCGCTGCTGCTGAAAGCGCTGCAGGGCTGAGCCGATCCCCGGCAGTCTCGTTCCGCGAACGTCTGGAGTGGTACACATGATCGAGTCCAATCGCGCGGCCGCCGCGCCCCTTACACCCGTGAAGCAAGCGTTGCTGAAGATCGACGCGCTGCAACGCGAACTGGCAGAAGCGCGCAGCGCGATGAGCGAACCGATCGCCATCGTCGGCATGGGCTGCCGCCTGCCCGGCGGCGTGGATTCCGCCGACGCGCTCTGGTCGATGCTCGCGGACGGGACCGACGCCGTCGGCCCGGTGCCGGCCGACCGATGGACCGATGCGATCTACGATCCGCGGCCGGGCCGGCGCGACACGAGCTACAGCCGGCATGGCGGGTTCATCGACGACGTCGATCGTTTCGATGCGGGATTCTTCGGCGTGTCGGAGCGCGAGGCGCCGCACATCGATCCGCAGCAGCGGTTGTTGCTCGAATGCACGTGGCGTGCACTGGAAGATGCCGGCTTTTCGCGGGAAACGATCGCGTCGTACCGAACCGGCGTGTTCGTCGGTTCGTCGGTCGACGACTACGCGCGCGTCAGCGAGAGCGTAGCGGGTGACGCGCTCAGCTATGCGCAGACATCGCTCGGTACCGCGCGGCCCTTCGCGGCCGGACGCATTTCCTATCTGTTCGGGTTTCATGGCCCGGCGTTGCATCTCGACACCGCGTGCTCGTCGTCGCTCGTCGCCGTCCATTTGGCTTGCCATAGCCTGCGTACCCGCGAGTCCGATGTCGCATTCGCGGGTGGTGTCAACCTGATGCTGTCGCCGGAGATGACGATCGCGCTGAGCGAGCTTCAGGCGCTGTCGCCGAGCGGCCGCTGCCGGACGTTCGACGCGGCCGCCGACGGTTACGTGCGCGGCGAAGGCTGCGGCGTCGTCGCGCTGATGCGGCTGTCCGATGCGCGGGCGCAGGGCAGGCCGATCCGGGCGGTGATCCGCGGCTCAGCCGTCAATCACGACGGGCGCAGCAACGGAATGACGGCGCCGAATGGCCGTGCGCAACGCGACGTGATCCGCGACGCGCTCGAGCATGCCGGCGTGTCGCCGGCCGACGTCGACTACGTCGAGGCGCACGGCACCGGTACGCCGCTCGGCGATCCGATCGAGCTGCGTGCGCTCGAGGACGTGTATTGCCGCGACACGAATCGCACCGGCGACCTGTACGTCGGCAGCATCAAGACGAATATCGGGCATCTCGAATCGGCCGCCGCGGTCGCCGGGCTGATGAAGGTCGTGTGCGCGCTGCAGAAAGGTGAATTGCCGCGGCACCTGCATTTCGATACGCCGACCACGCACGTCGACTGGGATGCGAACGGCATTCGCGTGCCGACCGAGCATGCGGCGTGGCCGTCGTCCCGACCGGGCCGGCGTATCGCGGCGATCAGCTCGTTCGGCATGAGCGGCACGAACGCACACCTGATCATTGAGGCATGGCAGGAGACGCGCGCAGCGGAACCCGACGCGGACGTCGCGCTGGCCGGGCACGCGCGTCACGATATCTGGCCGTTGTCCGCCCACACGGCGCCGATGTTGAAACAGGCGATCGAAGACTGCGCGGCGCACGTGCGGGCAGACGCGTCGCTGGCGCCCGACGCGGTCGCCAGCGCGCTGCGTCTCGCGCGCGACAGCCATCGGCATCGCGTGGCGATTGTCGCGGATGCTCGCGACACGCTGCTCGATGCGCTGTCGGACGCGGCGCGGGCCATGACGGTCCGGAGCGGGCAGCCGGGCGGCGCCCGCGACCGGCTTGCGTTCCTGTTTACCGGACAGGGCGCGCAGCGCGCCGGGATGGCTCGACAGCTCTATCGGGATTTCGCGCCGTTTCGCGACGTATTCGACGCATGCGACAGCCATATCGAGGCGCAAGGAGAACTGTCGCTCGTGGACGTGCTGTGGGGCGACCATCAGGACCGGATCAACGAAACGCGTTACACGCAACCGGCGATGTTCGCGCTCGAGGTCGCGCTCGCGCGCTTGTGGATGCACTGGGGCGTCGTGCCGGAGGTCGTGATGGGCCACAGCATCGGCGAGTACGCGGCTGCGTGCATTGCCGGCGTGTTCTCGATCGAGGACGGCTGCCGTCTCGTGACGGCGCGCGGACGTTTGATGGATACGCTCACCGCGCCGGGCCGTGCGCTCGCGGTGTTCGCAAGCGTGCGTCACGTGGCCGATGCGGTGCGCGACTACCCCGGGCGCGTCGCCATCGCCGCGGACAACGCACCGGAGAGCGTGCTGGTGTCGGGCGACCCGGACGCAATCGAGTCGATCGAGCGACTGTTCGCGTCGCGCGGCATCGCGACGAAGGCGCTGGCGGTATCGCGCGCATTCCATTCGCCGCTGATGGAGCCGATGCTCGCCGATTTCGGCGCCGTCGCCGCGACCGTGCGCTATCGCGTGCCTGCGATTCCGATCGTGTCCAACGTGACGGGCCGATTCGAGGCCGAACGCCTGTGCGATCCCGCGTATTGGGTCGAGCATGTCCGGGCCACCGTAGCCTTCCGTGCGGGTGTCGACACCCTGCTCGACGACAAGGTGACGACGGTCATCGAGATCGGGCCTGGCAAGACGCTTTCGAGCCTCGTCTCCGCGTGCACGGCGGAGCGGGCGGATCATCGCAACGTGATTGCGCTGCCGTCGATGGGCAATGACGGGCGCGAAACCGAGCAGTTGCTGCGTGCATTGGCACATGTCTATATGTGCGGTCGTCGTGTCGACTGGCATGCGTACGAGCGCTCCCGAACCGGTGCGCCGATGCGGCAAGCCGCGCGCCGCGGCGTGCTGCCGCCGTATCCGCTCGAAGCGCAGCGTTACTGGGTGAATGCGCGGGAGCCGGCGCAGCGGGCGAACGTGCTGACGAGCGCAACCGGCGCGCGTCGGACCGCCGGTCGCGGCGTGCTGGGCCGGCATCTCGCGATTCCGGCATCGGATCATCTTCGCTACGAGAGCGAGGTGTCCGATCGGCATCTGCCGTTTCTGGGCGGACACCGCGTGCACGGGCAACTCGTTTTTCCGGCGGCAGGCTTCGTCGAGGCGCTGCTCGACGCGGCATCGCGGCGCGATGGCGACGATACGGAATCCGCGGCCGGCCGCTGGCTGGTCGCGCGTGAGGTGTCGTTCGATAACGCGCTCACGCTGGAGCCCGGCAACGCGGTGACGTTCGGCACGGTCGTGCACGCAAGTGACCCCTCGCATCCGGGCGAAGCAGGCGTGCGGATCGACATTCACGCCTGCCACGACACGGCCGCGTCCCAACCCGAATGGACGTTGCAGTGCGCCGCGCAGATCGGGACGACGCATGGCGTTGCCGACGTGTCCGACGTGCCGGCGCTCGATGAATGGCGCGCGCAATGCGGCGACGCGTTGCCTGTCGACGGTTTCTACGCGCGCTTGCAAGCGACCGGGCTCGAATACGGCGGTGCATTTCGCTCGATTCGCGCGCTGTCGCGGGGCGACGACGTGGCGCTGGCCCGAATCGAAATGGAGCCGGACGGCACGGACGACCTCGTCCGCATCGTTCATCCGGCGCTGCTCGACAATGCGTTTCAGACCGTCGCGGGCGCGCTATGGGATGCGGAGCTGAACACCGCCTTCGTGCCGATCGGCATCGAACGGATCGCTTGCATGCCGATACGTGGCGTGCAGGCGGTGTGGTGTGCAGTGCGGGCTCGGGTGAAGCGCAGCGTTGCTACCGCGGATCTCTGGATATACGACGACGCGGGCAGCTGCGTCGCCGTCGTCTCCGGATTGCGGCTGATGGCCGTCGATCCGCGACGGTTTCAGCGGGTCGCGGAGCCTGTCGCGCTGAACACGCTCGTCTGGCGGCTGTTTGCGGCCAAACATGAGGCGGCCGACGCGCGCGCGAACTTCGTGCTGATCGGCAACGGGTCCGCGCTGGACGCGATGCTGGCGCAGGCATGTGAAGACGCTGGCAACGCGTGTGCAATCGCGGCGCTGCCGGCGGACGACCGGTTCGACGACGATGCAGGTACCCGGCGCATTCGTGCTGCGCTCGACGATGCACTAGCCGGCCTGGATGCACGACGTACCGTGCTGCTCTATGTGTGGCCGTCGAGAGACGACGCGGAATCAGAAGATGAACTCGCCGCAGTCGGCGCAGCTTACCGGCGCTTCGCGAACCTCTGGCGCGAAGTGCAGTCGGCTCGCTGGCCGCAGGGCACGCCGGCCGTCTGCATCGTGACCCACGCGGCGCAGCACGTGCCCGGCATCGACGTGCGCGTAGCGCCGTTTCAGGCGGCGGCCTGGGGCGTCGCCCGCAGCCTGATGCACGAGAGCGGCGACATTCCGGTGTGCGTGATCGATCTGCCGGCGCCCGATGCGACGTCTTGCGCGCGCGCGCTGACCGCAGTGGCGGGCGCCGCGACGACTGGCGAGACGCAGTTCGTGTCGCATGGCGACACCGTATACGTTCCGCGGCTCGTCGCACGCGACGCCGGCGCGGCGCAACCGCTTGCGCACGGCGCCTATCTGGTGACGGGCGGACGCGGTGCAATCGGCACGCGGGTGATCGAGCAGTTGATCCGGAATGGCGTGCCGAAGATCGTGTCGGCCAGCCGCCAGGTCCCGGCCGACAGCGAACGCGCGCGACTTGCGTCGATCGCCGATGCGCACGGCGCGATCGTCGAATTCGTGGCGGCCGACGTCGCCTCGTCCGCCGACATCGACGCGCTCGTCCATGCGCTCGAAGCGGATTCCGCGCACCCTCTCGTCGGCGTCCTGCATGCGGCGGGCACGCTTGACGACGGCCTGTTCGCGACCCAGCCGATGACCGACGTATTGAAGGTGCTCGCGCCGAAGGTCGCGGGAACGTTGAATCTGCATCGCGCGACCGCGCATCTGCCGCTGCGGCACTTCGTGTCGTTTTCGTCGATCGTGGCCTGCATCGGCTCCCCGGGGCAATGTGCATACGCCGCCGCGAACGCCTATGTGGACGCGCTGACGGCCGTGCGCAACCAGGACGGCCTGCCTGGGCACACGATGAACTGGGGCCTGTGGGGCGGCAACGGGATGGTCGATCAGCTCGACGCGCGGCAACTGCGCCGCATCGCATCGTTCGGTCTCAAGCCGATCGAGCCGGACGTCGCATTGCGCGTGTTCGACGCGCTGGTCGCCGAACCCGACGGGCAGACGCAGATCTGGAACGTGGAAGTCGATACGCTGATCAAGCGCAGCCCGAGCCGGGCGATGGGCGCGCTGTTGTCGGAACTCGTGCCGCCAGCGCCGCCGGCGCATCGCCCGGCCGGTACCGGCCCTGGCTTGCGCGAGCGCATCGCGGGGGTGCCGGACGACGAGCGCATGCGATTGCTGCGCGGACACCTGACCGACGCCATCGCCGCGACCCTGCATACGTCGAGCGAGCGGATCGCGCCGGATATTCCGCTGATCGAGCTCGGCCTCGATTCGCTGATGGCCGCGGAATTCCGCAATGCATTGCGCAGCGAGCTGGGCGTCGATGTTCCGTTCGGGCGATTGCTCGAAGGCGCGTCCGTCGACGACGTCGTGCGCACGATCGTGACGACGCTCGACCGCAGCGAGTCGCGGGCGCCCGACGGAACACCCCCATCGCGCGCGGCGGACCGGATCGACGTGGTGTCAGGAGAAGCGACGTTCGGCGTCGAAATGGAAGGAGGAGAGCTGTGAGCTCGATCGAATTCATCAACGAACTGGCGGGGCGCGGCATCGAGCTCTGGACCCAGGACGGCAAGCTGCAATACAAGGCGCCGAAGGGCGCGGTCACACCTTCGCTCGTCGACGAGCTGAAGACCCACAAGGCGACGCTCATCGCGCTGCTCGAGCAATTTGCGGGAACGGCGGGCACCTACCCGCTCTCGTTCGCGCAGAAATCGCTCTGGTCGCTGCATCAGCTCAATCCCGACAGCGCGGCATACAACGTGACGTATGCGACGCGCATCGACGACGATGTCGACCTATCCACGCTGCGCCGCTGCGTCGACTATCTGATCGCACGCCATCCGATCCTTCGCACCGCGTACCGCGTGATCGATGGCGAGCCGCGTCAGCAGGTGGGGTCGCAAGCGCGCGCGCAGTTCTCGGTCGATCGCGTGTTCGCGGCCGACGAAGCCGCGATCCGCCGGTGGATCGACGAAGAGTCGAATCGCCCGTTCGATCTGACGCAATCGCCGATCCGGCTCAAGCTGCTGCTGAACGAGCACGTCGGCGCCGACGCGATTCGCGTGGTGCTGCTGTTGAACGTTCACCATATCGCCGCCGATTTCTGGTCGCTCGAGATCTTGCTCAACGAGCTTCGCACGCTCTACCGTCTCGCCCGCGCGGGCGAGCCGCTGAAGTTGCCGCCGCTGCCGGTGCAGTACAAGGATTGCGTCGAACACGAGCGCGCACGGCTCGACGGCGCGGACGGCGAGCATCTCGCGGCGTTCTGGCGGCGCGAGCTGGCACACGGATTTCCGGTGTTGATCCTCGCGACCGACCGGTTGCGCCCGCCGCGCAAAACCGAGCATGGACGCGTCTACGATCGGTCGCTCGGCGCGACGCTATCGCAGCAGGTGCGCGACACGGCCCGGCTGCTGCGCGTGACCCCGTACATGCTGCTGCTCGCGGTCTATCAATTGCATCTTCACCTTCACACCGGGCAGGCGCGGGTGATGATCGGCGCACCGACTTCCGGGCGCAATGCGCCGGGCAGCGAGAGCGTGGTCGGTCATTTCGTGAACACGGTCGTGCTCGCGTGCGAAGTCCGACCGGACGATTCGTTCGACGCGCTGCTGCAGCGCACGCGCGAAATGATGCTGCGCGTGCTCGATCACCAGGATTATCCGTTTCCGTTGCTGGTCGATGCATTGCGTCCGGCGCGCGATCCGAGCCGGTCGCCGATCTACCAGGTGATGTACAACTGGAACCAGGCGCGCGGCGATTTCGCCGCCGAAGGCGGGAGCGGCGTGCCGTTCTATCGTGAGCGTCTCGCCGCATCGAGCACCGGTACGCGCGGCGCGACACACGATCTGACGCTCAACGTACAGGATCTCGGTGACGAATACCTGACCGCCTGGACGTTCAATACGGATCTGTTCGACGACGAAACGATCGCGCGATTCGCGAGCCAGTATGCGCATCTCGTCGAGCAGGTGGTGGCTGACACTCGCCGTTCGCTGCACCAGTACACACTCGCGACCGCACCGACCGACGATGCGCGAAGCCGCATTGCCGCGGCCGACGCATTCGTGCGCCGCGCGGCCCATGCCGAACCCGAGGTGCAGCTAGATGCATCGCGCGTGGTCTGGCAATTCGACCATCGCGCGATCAGCGATGGCGAGGTCCGCGATGCGGTTCGCGCCGTCCGTGCACAACTGGACGCCCTCGGGATCGGTGCCGGAAATCGAGTCGAACTCCGACTGCAAAGTGTCGCCGAGCGCGCGGTCGCGTTGCTCGCGATCCGCGCCGTCGGCGCGTGCTATACGGTGTCGGGCGACACGGCCGACGCAGTGTGCAGCGGTCGTGGCGACGGTTGGTCCGGCTGGGAGATCGACGCGATAGAAGTGGTGCAGGCGCGCGATGACGCCGCGCGCGGCGACGGCGTTGCCGCAGGCAGCGCTTCTGCGGTCGAGCCGCTGCTCGACTATGTCGGTCAATTGCTCCATCTCGACGCCCACGCAACGGTGCTCGTTCCGCACGGCGCGCATGACTGGCTGTCGGCAGCGGCGCTTGCGCAGGCCGTGCTTGTCGGCGGCACGGCTCGACTGTCCGAGCAGGCCGCCATTGGCGCGCTCGCTTCCGGCGACCCGGCAATCGCGACCATCGCGTACGCGGCACTCGACCGGTTGCTCGCGGACGGCCCGTCGCTCCTGCTGCCGTCGCTTCTGTTGCAACGTGCGGACGTCGCCGGCGTGGAGCGGGCACGCGCGCTTGTCGCGTACGGCGAGCATCCGCAACCGTTGAAGTCGCTCGCCGCGGCCAACCGGATACCCACGGCGGCGTACTTCGTCCCGGTGCAGCGCGCGGACATCGGTTCGGCGCTGTGTGCGTTCGCGGCCTGTCCGGACGGCTGGCAATTGCTGGCGCCGTCGTATCCCGGACGTGTTGCATTCGCGCTCGGATCATCCGGAAGTTTCGCCGATGATCGCCAGGCCGGAAAACTGCATTTCTTCGACGGCGCGTCGATCCGCGCGTCGGCTGCAGGAGCTGCACTCGAAACCGCGCCCCCGGACAGGGCGCTGATACCCACTGGCGTGTCGGTCGTGCGCCGTGGCGGCGACCTGCTGTGCGCCGATCCTTCGTCACGGGTCGCGCGTCACCGGCCCGTGCCGATCGAAATCGGCACGGTCGAACAGGCGATCTCCGCGATCCCCGGTGTGGCCGCCGTCGCCTGTGCATGCGTCGTCCGCGACACGCAGGAAATGCTGGTCGCCTATCTCGTCGCGGATGACGGCCACGTGGATGCGCATGCGCTCGAAAACGCGGTGCGTTCGGCATTGAAGCATGCGTTGCCGGACGCGATGCACCCCGACGCGATCGTGGTGCTCGACCGGCTGCCGCTCGACGCGGGCGGCGCACTCGACGCAGGCGGGCTCCCGCTGCCTCGCGCAAGCGAGCGGGCCGACCGTCGCGCGTCGACCGACATCGAGCGCAAACTCGCGGCGATCTGGGCCGACGTCCTCGGCCAGCCGTCGGTCGGCGTCGATCAGGATTTCTTCGAATTGGGCGGCGATTCGATTCTCGCCGCGGTCATCGTATCGCGGGCCGCGCTCGACGGCATGTATTTGAAGCCGCAGGACATTTTCCTGCATACGACCGTGGCGGACCTGTCGACGGTGGTGCGCGAGACGCCGGGTCTCGATGTCGATCAGGGGCCGGTGCAGGGCGAGACGGTGCTGGGTCCGGCGGCGCAATGGTTCGTCGAGCGCGTCGACGTCGATCGTTCGCACTTCAACCAGGCGCTGCTCGTTCCGCTCGGCGAGACGCCCGACGCGAACATCATGGCCGAGGCGATTCGCGTCGTCATGCGGCATCACGACGTGCTGCGTTCCCGGTTCGTCGCGCACGGCGATGGAATGCGACACATGTTTGCCGGCGACGGCGGCGCCGACGCCGTCGATTTTGCGATCGTCCCGTGTATCGACTCGGCTGGCCGGCATTGCGAACGCATGTGGCGCGATGCGATCGACGCCGCACAGCGCAGCCTCGACCTCGAGGGCGGCCGGCTCATCGCGGTCAGGTGGCTCGAGAGCACCAGCGTGTCGAGCAGCCGGCTGCTGATCGTCGTTCATCACATGGCGATCGACGGTGTGTCCTGGAGCATCCTGCTGCAGGACCTGGCCGATTGCTATCTGCGCTTGCGTGACCGCACGGCGGCGGCGTTGCCGCCGAAGACGAGCTCCGTAAAGGCTTGGGTGGACCAGTGGCTTGCGCTGGCGCAGGGCGACGCGCTCGACGACGACCGTCTCTACTGGCGCAACGTGAACGCACAGGTGCGCGACGTGCTGGATGGGCCGAAGCGGGTGGCGCTGATGCGTCACGGGCTGACCTCGATCGTTCAGCATGCTTATCAGGAATCGTCGCTCAGTTGTGCGATCACGCTCGATGCGGATCTGACGCACGCGTTTCGAACCACGGCGCCGCGTGCTTACGGCACCGACGCGAACGATCTGCTCATCGCCGCGCTGCACGCGGGTTTCCATGCCTGGAGCGGCAGCGATGCGTTGCTGGTGGACGTCGAGGGGCATGGCCGGGATGGCCTCGGCGACGCGATCGACCTGAGCCGCACGGTCGGCTGGTTCACGTCGATCTATCCGGTGCTGATCGACACGCCGGCCACCGCCGCGGATCCGTCGGCGCTCATCAAGTCGGTCAAGGCCCGACTGCGCGAGGTGCCGCGCAAGGGCGCGAGCTATGGCGTGCTGCGCTATCTCGACACGAAACCGCAGGCCGGCGCCGATGCGCTGACGTCGTTTCCGCGCGCACCGATCCTGTTTACCTACCTCGGTCAACTGGAGCAATTGTCGGGACCGTCGTCGCCGCTGTACGGCGGGCCGCCCGAACCGGCGCCGGGCATCCGCAGCCCGCGCCAGCGGCGCACGCACCTGCTGGACGTCGTCGCGTACGTGTCGCGCGGCAGGCTGACCGTGGAGTCCAGCTTCTTCGGGGTGCCGGGCGTCGACGAGAGCATCGGCTGCCTGATGTGCCGCGTCGAAGAGGCGCTGACGATGCTGATTCGCCATTGCAGCGCCGACGGGGTGGGCGGTCTGACACCCGACGACGTTCCTCAACTCGATGTCGACCAGGACGCGCTCGACGCGCTGCTGGAAGAAATCGACGCACTCGAGCGCTGAACGCGGCGGCACGCGATACCGCGCGTTCGTCGAGCATGACCGCACCAGGAATCCAGGATGACCCGAAACGTCGACACCATTTACCCGCTCACGCCTCTGCAGCGAGGCATGCTTCACCATTCGCGACTCGATCCGGCCTCCGGCATCTACGTCGAGCAATTTTCCTGCGTGTTGCATGGCCCGCTGGACCTCGAGCGATTCCGCGGCGCGTGGGAAGCGGTCGTGCATCGCCACGACACACTCAAGACGCTGTTCATTCGCCTGCACGAAGAGAATCCGTTGCAGGTCGTCCGGCATACGGTCGGGTTGCCGTTCGAGGTGATCGACTGGCGCGATCACGCGGCCGACGAGCAAGCCGATCGATTCGATCGATTGCTCGCGAGCGACCGCGCGCGCGGCTTCGATTTCAGCGTCGCGCCGCTGATGCGCGTCACGCTGATCGACCTCGGTCACGAGCGGCATCGGTTCCTGTGGACCTATCACCATGCGATCCTCGACGGCTGGTCGATGCCATTGCTGCTCGGCGAGGTGTTTCAGCGTTATTCCCGCCCGGACGCGCCGCTTCCTGCCATCGCGCGGGACTATCGCGACTACGTTGCGTGGCTGCGCACACGCAATGGCGACAGTTCGCTCGACTATTGGCGCGATCTGTTGCGCGGCTATCGCAGGCCGGCAGGATTCGCGCCGTCGGTATGCCCTTCGCCGGCGAACGGTGCCACAAGCGGCGCCGACACGCGCCGCACGCTGTCGGTTCGGGCCGACACGATGCCGGCCGGATGGATGGAGGCGGCCGGCCGCGCGTGCCGCGTCGCCCGGGTGACACTCAATACGCTGTGCCAGGGTGCGTGGGCGATGCTGCTTGCGCGCTACGGCGGTTGCGACGACGTCGTCGGCGGCATCGTCGTATCGGGACGTGCGGCAGAAGTGGACGGCATCGAACGCATGGCCGGCCTGTTCATCAACACGCTGCCGTGGCGTGCGACGCTCGACGGCGAGCTCGATACGGCCGACTGGTTGCGACGCTTGCAAGCCGATACGCAGCGCCTGGAACAGCATGCGCACAGCGCACTCGCGGACGTATTGAAATGCAGCGAAGTGCCGCGCCAGCAATCGCTGTTCGACACGCTTTACGTATTCGAGAACTATCCGGGCCGGGATGCGTTCGACCGGCTCGCGGCGAGTTGCGGGTGGCGGATCGACGACCCGCGCGCCGTCGAGGAAACGAGCTATGCGCTGGCGCTGATCGTATTGCCGACGGATACGCTGACGTTTCAGTTGACCTACGACACGGCCCGCTTCGACGCGGCGTTCATTGAACGCATGGCGTCGCAGTACCGCGGGCTCCTCGAAATCCTGGCCGACGCGACCCCGCGAAAAGTGCGCGATCTCATGCTCGATGCGCGACCGTCGACGGGTACCGGCGGCGCGCCCGACGCATCCGCACACGCATCGATGGGCGACGCGACGTTGTCGGCGCATATCGCCGCGCATGCCGCACGCACGCCGGATCGAATCGCCTTTGCCCGGTTGGACGGGCGCGAGTCGCCGGGCGGCGCGCACGGCGTCACCTATGGAACGATGGCCGATCGCGTGCAGCGTGCCGTTCATCAATGGCGGCGTTTCGGCTATCGGCCGGGCGAGCGCGTGCTGATTGCATGCGACGACCCCGTCTCCGGGCTGGTCTTGCTGCTGTCCGGGCTGACGTATGGCGTCGATTGCGCGATGACCGATCCGAATCTGCCATCGGCCGCGTTCGATGCGCTCGTCGACGGCAGTTGGTCGCCGGAACCGCTGCGAAGCTGCGTGACGACCGCGCAGCATACGCCGTTGACCGGCGTCATGTGTTACGTATTCGACGAGCAGGACCCGATGTACGGGCAAATCGACGGTGCGCTCGACGATCGTTCAGATCCGGTACAGGGCGCATGTTCGTTGCTGCGGCGCGATGTCGATGGCGATTGGCATGTCGTGCGCTATACGCACGCCCAGCTTGTCGAAGCCGCGCGCGCGTTCGGCGCGACGTTACCGGCCGGTGCATCGCGGGATGTTGCGCTCGGCGACGGGCCGCTGTCGCATACGGCGTTGTGGACGGTACTGGGCGCACTGAGTGCCGGGCTGTCGCTGCACCAGATCGCGAGCGCCGGCGATCCCGCGTTTCTGCGGCGAGCGGCGTCTCCGGATGCGCACTGGCACGGTATCGTCCTGAGTCCGGAAGCGACGCGTCATATCGTCCGCGCCGCGTCGATGCTGTCGGCCGGCGCGCTTCGCACCGACTGGGTCATGGCCGATGCACGCTCATTGACGCGTGCGGACGCCGCGAGACTCGCCGAGCTCGCACCCGGCGTGAAACGTTTCCGGCAATTGTGCTGGCCTGCGTGGTCGCTCCCGCATGCGGTGTCGTCGGCCGATGGATTCGATCGCGTCGAATCGGGCGTGGTATCGGCCAATGAATCCGTGTTCGTCGCCGACACCCATCTGAACCCGGCGGGTGGGGACGCGCTCGGTACGCTCGTCGTGTCGGGGCATTCGGTGCCCGATCTGATGTTGCGCAACGGCAAGCCGGACCGCGACAGCCTGACCGTCACGCGCAACGGTACGTGGTTGCGCACGACGCTGGACGCGTGGCACACCGAGCATGGCTGTCATACGTGGCTGCCCGACCGAAGCGCGTGTTCCGACGAGACGACGGCGGATTGGCTCGATTTCGAGGCCGACGTCGCACGGCAGGCGGGCGTCGATGAGGTGGCGCTCGTCGAGCGGATCGCCGAAAGCGGACAATGGGACCATGCGCTGTTCCATCAGGACGCGACGGCCGACGCCGCGGACATCGTGCGCCGACTGGCCGGGCTGCGCGGCGTGCCGGCACTGTCCGCCGGCGCAGTCGTCGCGCTCGCCGCCCTGCCGCGTTCCGCGAAAGGCAGGATCGACCGCGTCCGGCTGCTTTCCGGTGACGTCGAGGTTCGCCGGCATGGTCGCCATGCGGCGCCTCGCGACCTGGTGGAAACGGCGATCCACGACATCTGGTGCGTGTTGCTCAAGCAGCCGCGTATCGGCATTCACGACAATTACTTCGATCTCGGCGGGGATTCGCTGCAAGCCACCGTGATGCTGTATCAGATCGGCGAGCGGCTTCAGCACCCGATCGACATGGAAACGCTGCTGGCCGCGCCGACGATCGCCGGCCTGGCCGCCAGTATCGCGAATGGCGATGTGCGTCGCGATACGCCGGCCGTCGATTTGCCGGGCGAAGCGCGGCTCGACCCGGCGATCGGGACACGGCAACCGTATGCATGGCGCCCGTATCGGACGGTGTTGCTCACGGGCGCGACCGGATTCCTCGGCGTGCACCTGCTTCATACGCTGCTCGCGACGACCGACGCACGCGTGATGTGCGTGGTGCGCGCCGACGATCCGGCCGCCGGCGTGCGACGTATCGAGGCCGCGATGCAGTCGCACGGCTTGTGGGACGCGCAGCACCGCGATCGGATCGTCGCCGTGCCGGGCGATCTCGGCGAACCGAACCTGGGCTTGTCGGCGGCTGCATTCGACGCGCTCGCACGTGAAATCGATGCGATCTACCACAACGGCGCGCTGGTCAACTTCGTTTATCCGTACGCAACGCTGAAGCAGGTCAACGTGCTGGCGACTCAGGACATCGTCAGACTGGCGAGCCTGCATCGCGTGACGCCGATTCACTACGTGTCCACGGTCGGCACGCTGAACCGTTATTCGGATGCGTTGCCGGAAACGCTCGCGGTGCCGTTCCACGAACACCTGACGAGCGGCTATGAACAGAGCAAATGGGTCGCCGAGCAGTTGCTCGCGCAGGCGCACGCGCGCGGCGTTCCCGTCACGGTCTATCGTCCGGCGCGGATCGTCGGGCATGCGGTGAGCGGGCGGATGAACCTGGACGATCTGTTCTGTCGATTGATCAAGGGCATCATCCTGTTTGGAAAGGCGCCGCGCGACGTGGGGTTCGACAACATCCTGCCGGTCGACGTCGTCAGCCGGATCATCGTACGCGCGTCGCTCGACCCGACCGCCGCGGGGCAGGGCGTACATGTGATCAACCCGCGCTGGAACTCGCTGGACGCGCTGGTCGATTTCATCGAAGACGAAGGCTTCGCGATCGAGCGGGTGAGCTACGACGCGTGGCTCGCGGCATTGGCCGAGCATGTGCGGCAGGACCCGGCGCATCCGCTTTCGATGCTGATTCCGGTGCTCAAGAAATTGAATCCCGTTGCGGATCCGACGGTCGGGCGCATTCTTCCGATCGACGTCACCCAACTGAAGCGGCTCGCGGGCGACGTGCTCGCATCGAGTCTGCGTCCGGCCAACGACTGGTTGCGCACGTTCTTCGATTACTTCTACGAAGACGGTTTTCTCCAGCAGCCGGATGAAAAGCTGGTCACCGCATGAGGGGCGGTTCGCCGGTGAGACCGCGCGCGAGACGATGATCCGAGGTCGGCGCCGTCGGACCGCGACGACCGACGTCGTCGAATAGTCGATGCCGGGAAGGCGGGCTCACCGTCGTCCCGGTTACCGCATTGCCCGAGAGCGATACGTTGCCTTGTTGCAAGTCGCGCCGGCATCGAAACGTTATCTGCCGACTGTATTGGCGGATCGCGAGCGGTTGAAGTGCCGAGCTTTGACGATGCTCCCGCGCAGGGTCGCCCGGCAGCAACGCGCCCATCGGTGAGAAAATACCTCCAACGAACATCACCGAAGTGCCGCGCTCGATCAATCCCGGATCGACGGCCGACCCCTGCCCAATGCACGCGCGCCATGCTTAAATAGCAGGGCTCCCGACCGCCGGTCGCCGCGATGGCAGCGCCGGTCGGCACGGGCCAGCATGTCCGATCGACACCGTGACGACAGACGATACAAAAACACCGTTCCGGCGCGCCCGGCGCGGTCCGATAACATTCCGAGGCATCACGTCATGACCATTCTGTTCCGTCTTCTCGCGCTCGCCTGCGCGCTGTGGCTGGCCGCCTGTGCGGCGCCGCCCCCGCCGCCTTCCAGTACCACCGCGTCCGCTCCCGCACCGGATGCCAGCGAGCGCCGCGGGCTCGGCACCGCGTGGGGCGAGTCGGTGCGATCCGAAACCCGGCAGGTCGAATTCGAACGCGCGGATCCGGCGAATCCGACGGATCTCGCGTCGGTTTACTACAACGACGTGCTGCCCGGCCATCTTCCCGCGTCGCAGGTGCGTCGGCTGCCGACCCGCGTCGCGCTCGCGAACGGCGACATCGCGCTGTCGTTTACCGACGAGAAGGGCGCGCCGCTGCGACTCGCGCGCCGCGACGGCCGCTGGCACATGGCGGGCGTCGAGGGCTCGCGCTACATGATCGTGTTGCGCAACCAGGGGCGGCGCGCGTTCGAAGTCGTGTCGACGGTCGACGGGCTCGACGTGCGGTCGGGGCGGCCGGGCAGCTATACGAACGGCGGCTACGTGCTGTATCCGGGCCGCACGCTGACGATCGAGGGCTTCCGCAAGAGCCGCGACGAAGTTGCCGCGTTCCGCTTCGCGGCCGTGCCCGACAGCTATGTCGCGAATTCGAAGTACGGCGATGCCGCGAACGTCGGCGTGATCGGCGTCGCGCTGTTCGCGCAGAAGGAGAGCGACGAGGACGCGCTGCGCCGCAGCGCGAATCCGTTTCCCGGCAACGACAACGGCTATGCGCCGCCGCCGGTCCCGCGCGGCGAGTGAGCGCAGGTAGCCGGGCGCTCGCGTGCATCGTGACGCACGCGGGGCGAGCCTGTGTGCTTTCCTGCTGCCCGTTCAACGCCGTTCCCGTTTGGTTTCGCCCGACACACGATTCGGCGCGCGTCCGCGCTATTGGGCGATCGCGCGGCCATCATGTCGTGCGCTGCCCGTTCTTCAGCGGCGCGGTATCGCCGTCGCTCGCTCGTGCTGCGGCACAATGTCGGTTCGCATCGGTATCGCGTGCTTCCCCGTCATCCCGACCGACGGAGAGCGCATGTCGTTACCCGCTTTCAGGTACCATCCCGACCCGCTTGCAGCGGGCAGCATGATCCGGTCCGACGCGTGTCGCATGTGCGGCGGCAAGCCCGGCGGCTACCGGGACGACGCATGACGGCACGGCCCGTGCGAGCGGCGTCGCCCGTTCGCCATGAAACAGAGGAACCTTCGTGAAGTTCATCCACGCGGCAGACATTCACCTTGACAGCCCGTTGCACGGCCTGAGCGCGTATCCCGACGCGCCGGCCGCGCAGTTGCGCAACGCGTCGCGCGAGGCGTTGCGGCAACTCGTGGATCGTGCGATCGAAGAGGAAGTCGCGTTCCTCGTGATCGCGGGCGACCTGTACGACGGCGACTGGAAGGATCACAACACCGGCATCTTCTTCGGCCAGCAGATGGGGCGCCTGCGCAAGGCCGGCATCCGCGCGTTCGTCCTCGGCGGCAACCACGATGCCGAAAGCGAGATGACGAAGAAGCTGACGCTGCCCGACAACGTCACCGTGTTCGGCCACCGCAAGCCGGAAACCGTCAGGCTGCCGGAATTCGACGTCGCGCTGCACGGCCAGAGCTTCAAGGACAAGGCCGTCGTCGACAATCTCGCGATCGGCTATCCGGACCCGGTGCCCGGGCACTACAACATCGGCGTGCTGCACACGGCGCTTGAAGGCTACGCGGCGCATCCGAACTACGCGCCATGCACGCTGGCCGAACTGCACGCGAAAGGCTACGACTACTGGGCGCTCGGCCACGTGCACGAATTCCAGCAATGGACGGGCTCCTCCACCGTCGTGTTTCCCGGCAACCTGCAGGGACGTCATATCCGCGAGACGGGCCGGCGCGGCGCGGTGCTCGTCACGGTCGAGCAAGGCAGGACGCAGGTCGAACGTCTGTATCTCGACGTGCTGCGCTGGGAAGCCGTGTCGGTCGATGCGTCCGATTGCCTGTCGGTGGCCGATCTGTCGCGAAAGATCGGCCAGTCGCTGGAGGCGCTGTTGACCGTCGACGGCCACGTGCCGCGCGCGGTGCGCGTCACCGTCACGGGGCGCACGCCCGCGCACGGCCTCTTTTTCGGCCGCGCGCCGCAGTTGCGTGCGGAAGTGCTGAACCAGATCGGCATCATCGGCAACGAGCGGCTGTGGCTCGAGAAGGTCCGGCTCGCGACGTCCGCTGCCGATCATCAGCCGGGCGAGAGCGAGCAACTTGAAGCGCTGGAGGACCTGAAGCAGATCCTGGCCGATGCCGCGCACGATCCGGATTTCCTCGCGCTGCTCGAGCGCGACCTGAAGCCGTTCGTCGGCAAGGTCCGCAGCGACGTGAAGGAGGACGTGCCGTTGCTGACGATGGCGCGGGCGGGCGAGCTGACGGCGCTGGTCGAGCAGGTCGGGCCCGCGTTGCTCGCGCGGCTCGCGAGGGGGGAATAAGCGATGCGCATCAGTCAGCTCGATCTGATCAAGTACGGCAAGTTCACCGACGAGACGCTGCGGTTCCCGTCGGCCGCCGAGGATTTCCATGTGATCGTCGGGCCGAACGAGGCCGGCAAGTCGACGATTCGCACGGCCGTGTCCGAGTTGCTGTTCGGGATGAAGCTGCAGACGCCGCTCGATTTCCTGCACAGCACGCCCGAGTTGCGGATCGGCGGCGTACTGGAGAGCGGCACGGGCGAACTCGCGTTCCACCGTGCGCGCGGGCGCAGTCCGTTGCGCACGCCCGCCGACGACAAGCTGCCCGACGACTATCTGGCGTCGATTCTCGATGGCGCGACGCGCGAATTCTTCGAGCAGATGTTCGGGCTCGATCACGGGCGGCTGGTCGATGGCGGCCGCAGCATTCTCGATGCCTCGGACAAGCTCGGCCAGGTGCTGTTCGAATCGGCTGCCGGGGTGGGCAGCCTCGGGCCGGTGCGCGAGGAACTCGACGCGCGCGCGCTCGAATTGTGGGCGCCGCGTCGCAGCGGTAGCGCGTTCGCGCTGGCCGAAACGGCATTCAACGAAGCGGTGGCCGAGCTGAAGACGGTCCAGGTGCGCACGCGCGACTGGGTCGATCGCAAGGACGCGCGCGAAGCGGTCGAGCAGCAGATCGAGCAGGCGCGCGCGGAACAGCGCCGGCTCGAAGCGCTGCGCTCGAAGCTCGAACGCGTGCGGCGGCTCGCGCCGTACCTGAAGGAGCTGACGGTCAAGGACGCGGCGCTGGCCGAACTGGGCGCGGTCGTCGAGTTGCCGCCGACCGCGTATGCGGATCTGCTGAAGGCGCAGGGCGATCTCGCGGCCGAGCGGAAGGTGCTCGAGGAACGGCGTGCGGACCTGCTCGCGAAGCGGCAGGCGCGCGACGCGATCGCCGCGGACGCCGACGCGCTGGCGCTCGAAGCCGATATCGAGGCGCTCGATCGGCTGCGCGGCGCATGCATGAATCACGCGCAGGATCTGTTGCTGCTCGGCGCGGACGTCGAGCGGCACCTGTGCGCCGCGTCGTCGGCGGCCGCGCAGCTCGGCTGGCCGACGGACGAGGCGTCGCTGCGCGCCGCGTTGCCGACGGCGCTGTCGCTGAAGACCGTCGCGAACCTGCTGCGCGAACATGGCGCGCTGCACCAGGCGCTTGCCGGCGCGCGCGAATCGCTCGACGAACGCACGCGCGAACTGGCGCAGGTCCGCGAACAACAGGCGCGCCTGTCGACCGTCGACGTGCCGGAAGCGTTGCGCGCGGCGCTGGCCGACGCGCAGGGTTTTCGCAACAGCGGCCCGCGCGAGCAGGCGCTCGCGCACGACATCGCGGCTGCCGAACGCACGCTGTCCGGCGCGCTCGATGCACTCGGCCAATGGCGCATGCCGGTCGACGCGCTGCGTGCGCTCGACGTGCCGTCGGCGGCGCGGCTTGCCGCGCTGCTCAAGGAAGACAGCGAACGCGCGAGCGCCGTCGCTGCCGCGCGCGACGCGCGGGACGGTGCGCTCGAAGAGCTCGAGCGGCTTGAATTGCAGGAAAGGCATTTCGCGGAGAACCACAAGGTCGTCACGACCGCCGACGTGCTGGCGGCACGCGCGCGTCGCGATGGCGCGTGGGGCGATATCCGCCGCGGCGCCGTCGATCTCGTGACGGGCGCACCGGCGGTCGACGACGCGATTCGTCTCGCGGACGAACTCGTCGATGCACAGCTCGGCGCGACCCAGGCCGCGGCGACGCTGCAGTCGCTGCGTCAGCAGGTCGAATCCGCGCGTGCGGGCGTGGCGCGCCGGCAGGCCGCGCTCGACGAACGCGAGCGCGAACGCGCCGCGCATCGCGACGCCTGGGCCGCGCTCGCGACGGCGGCCGCGGTGCCAGGCATGCCGCTGGCGGCGATGGGCGACTGGCTGGCGAAGCGCGACGCGGTGTTCGCCGCGCAGGCCGATCTCGATCGCCAGCGCCGCGAATTCGACACGATGCGTGCTGCCCGCGCCGGCGCGGAAGCCGCGCTGCGTGCGGCGCTGTCGACGGTATCGCGAGGCGGCGAGTCGGACGGGCTGGCCGCGCTCGTCGCCGTTGCCGAGACCTTCGTCCAGTCGGCCGAGAAAGCGGCCGCACGAAAGGACAGTCTCGACGATCGCGCGCGGGAAGCCGAACGCGGGTGCGCGACCGCGCAGTCGCGAGCCGACCTTGCACAAGCGGCTTACGACGCGTGGCAAGCGCAATGGCGCGACGCGCTGACCGACGCGAAACTGTCCGCGAGCGCGACGACGCTGGCCGCGGCGGAAGGCGCGCTCGGGCTCGCGAACACGGTGACGGCCGAACTGGCCGATGCCGACGCGCCGCGCAACCGGATCGCCGCGATCCGCGCTGAGCTGGCCGCGCTCGAGGCCGGCGCGCGGCGGCTTGCCGAAGCGCTCGCGCCGGAATGGCTGGCGAGCGGCGACTGGCCGGACGTGGCGCGCCGGCTGACGATGCGCCTCGCGGCCGCCAGGGAAGTCGCGCGGGCGATCGATCGTGCCGACGAGGCCGTGCGGCAGGCCGACGCCAAGGTCGCGGACGCGGCCGCCGCGGTCGCGGGCGCCGATGCGCGGATCCAGCCGCTGCTGCAACTGGCCGGCGTCGCGTCGATCGACGCGGCGCTGCCGTTGGCCGAGCGCTCGGATCGGCAGCGCCAGCTTCGGCAGGCGGTCGATGCCGCGCATGAAGCGCTGGTGCGCGACGGCGACGGGCTGTCCCGGTCCGCCGTCGAGGCCGAGGTGGCGGAACAGGACATTGCCGACGTGCCCGCGCATCTCGAAGCGGTGAAGCAGTCGCTCGGCGATGTCGGCAAGCGGCTGAACGAGCTGGCGCAGCAGCAGGTCGTGGCCGACCAGGCGTTCGGCGCGATCGACGGCCAGGCGAACGCGGCGGTTGCCGAGTCGAAACGGCAGGAGGCGCTGGCGGCGATGGGCGACACGGCCGAACAGTATCTGGAGGCAGCCACCGCGAGCCGCTTGCTGAAGTGGGCGACGGATCGCTACCGCGACCAGAAGCAGGGGCCGATGCTCCGGCGCGCGGGCGAGATTTTCGCGGGGCTCACGCTGGGCGAATTCGCGAAGCTGACCGTCGATACCGAGCGGGCGCCGCCCGCGCTGTATGCGCGCCGCACGAGGGGAACGTCGGTCGAGGTCGCCGGGCTGAGCGAAGGGACGCGCGATCAGCTGTTCCTCGCGCTGCGGATCGCGGCGCTGGAGTTGCAGCTCGGCAGCCGCACCGCACTGCCGTTCGTCGCCGACGACCTGTTCATCAATTTCGACGATGCGCGCGCGAAGGCGGGGCTCGATGCGCTGCGCGATCTGTCGACGCGCACCCAGGTGCTGTTCCTGACGCACCACGACCACCTGCTGCCGCTCGTGCGGGACGTATTCGGCGCGCGGGTCAACGTGGTCGAGTTGCAGCGCGCGCCGGCCGGCGCGTGATGCGCGGTATGCCGGAGGGTCGGTGCGCGGGAAGGGTCATCGCGTACAGGTAGTATGAGTAGTTCCGAAACGCATGCGGCCGGTTCAACGGTCGCGGGTCTGGCCACACGAGGGGGGGAATATGAAGAAGCTGGTAGCCGCGATTGCGTTCGCGGCGGACAAGCATCGCAATCAGCGGCGCAAGGACGAAGAGGCGTCGCCGTACATCAATCATCCGATCGCGCTCGCCGACGTGCTGGCCAACGAAGCCGGCGTCGAGGACGAACGCGTGATCGTCGCGGCGGTGCTGCACGACACGGTCGAGGATACGGAGACGACCGAGCAGGAATTGCTGCGGCTGTTCGGCAAGGACGTGGCGGACATCGTGATGGAAGTCACCGACGACAAGTCGTTGCCTAAGGAAGAACGCAAGCGTCTGCAGGTCGAACACGCGGCCACCATCAGCCGGCGCGCGAAGCTCGTGAAGCTGGCCGACAAGATCTGCAACCTGCGCGACATCGCCCGGCATCCGCCCGCGGACTGGCCGCTCGAACGCAAGCAGGCGTACTTCGACTGGGCGAAGTCGGTCGTCGATCCGATGCGCGGCGTTCATCCCGGTCTCGAGGCGATCTTCGACACCGCGTACGCCGCGCGGCCGGCGGACTGACGCGCGCGTTATGCGATCGGCCCGATCCGCCGCACGGCAAGCGGCTGCCGTGGCGGGCGTCGACGTCGGCGGCGACAGGAAGCTGTGCGATCTCGTGATCCTGCGTGGGTCGACGGTCGTCTGCCGGGAAGCGCGGATCGTGCCCGAGTCGCTGCCCGCCCTGTGCCTCGCTCATGATGTCGTCGCCATCGGCGTCGACGCGCCGAGCCTGTGGTGGGCGGGGAGCGGCCGCCGCGCGGCCGAACAGGCGCTCGCGCGTGAACGGATCTCGTGCTTTCCGACACCGTCGCGGGCGCAGGCCGTCGCGAGCACGTCAGGCTTCTTCGACTGGATGTTCATGGGCGAGCGCGTCTACCGCGCGCTCGCCGGCGCCTATCCGCTGCTGACCGACGCGCGCTACGCGGGCGGACGCGTGAGCTTCGAAACCTATCCGTATGCGATTACCTGCGCGATGCTGGGCAAGGCCGTGGCGTCGGCGAAGCAGAAGCGCAACCAGCGCCGGCACTTGCTGGAGCGGCTGGGCATCGACGTATCGACGCTGCGTTCCGTCGATGCGCGCGACGCGACGCTGTGTGCGTTGACCGCGCAATACGTGATCGACGGGAACGCGCATGCGTACGGCGATGCGGCGGGCGGATACATCCGTGTGCCGATGGTGAGCGAGACGATCGATCGTGCTCGATTCGCCGTAGGAGCGGCGTGCTGCTCTGCGCGGGATGATGGCGATCGCAGGGGGCGTTTCGTGAGGGGATGCGGCAGGCCCGGCGACGAAGAGGTCAGCTAGCGACTGTCGGCGGGCGTGGCGCGCCGCCTCTGCATCGCGCGATTTCGGGTAAGCCTGCTCAATTATCGAGGATGGATTTCGGCACGCTGGACAGGTCGCAGGCTTGCGCGTGTTCGAAGTAGCTGTCCGCATCGTCGATCATCACGACCGCGACGTCGATCAGCTCGTCCAGCCGTTGCAGCAGCGATTCGCGCCACTCGATGTCTTCGTCGCGTTCGGGCGCCTTGTCCAGCTGCTCGATGATCGAGTCGGCCGTCTGCAGGAACGGAATGGCCTGCTGATAGTTTTCGATCGAGACCAGCGCCGCATTGCGTGCGCCGACGAGCCGCTCGCGATGCGTGTCGGCCAGTTCGGATTCGCCGCTGATGCGCGGCAACATGTCCGAGATGCGTTGCAGAAGCGGCGGCACCTGTTCTTCCAGCAGGATCGCGCGTTCGCGCAGTGCCGCATATTCGTCGCGAAGGTCGCTGTCGCCGGATTGAGTCGTGCTGTCCATCATCAATATGAGTGCGTGGTTCGGTCGCGGCATGATACTCGACCGCGCCCGTTTCCTTGCTTGTTCCGCGTCCTCTTATATAGAAGGGAAGCGGCGCCTTCGTCATATCTTTGGAGGGCGGCGGGCGTTGCGTTTTACGGTCCGTCGAGCCAGAAGCCTCCGTACGCGCCACCGCACGGAGGCTTTTTCAAACTTTCTTCACAAAGGGCTTGCGCGGATGGGGGCAGGTGCTTAGAATCACGCCTCTTTCGCGCTAACGGAAACGCGGCGCGGGAGGAAGGAAAGCGGTGCTGTTGGGGTTCGGTCGTAGCGAGCCTTGGCGGTACAGGAAGTTGAGCCCCGCAGTCGCAACGATGTAGTGTAAAAAGTTGTTGACGAGCTGCGAAACACGGTTCATAATCTCGCTTCTCTGCTGCTGAAAACGCAGCGCTGCCGGGAAACACGAAGTTCCTCGCAGAATGCTCTTTAAAAATTAACAGCCGATAAGTGTGGGCGCTTGATGGAAGCGAGCTGATCCTCGGATCAGATAGCGAAAGTATCAAGAGTCTCACACTAAAGTAAGTCAGGTTTATGAAGTGATTCATATTCCTGTCAGCTTTGAGTGAGCGACCGGTTCTACGGAACCGAAAACAGTAACAGGTTTGAACTGAAGAGTTTGATCCTGGCTCAGATTGAACGCTGGCGGCATGCCTTACACATGCAAGTCGAACGGCAGCACGGGTGCTTGCACCTGGTGGCGAGTGGCGAACGGGTGAGTAATACATCGGAACATGTCCTGTAGTGGGGGATAGCCCGGCGAAAGCCGGATTAATACCGCATACGATCTACGGATGAAAGCGGGGGACCTTCGGGCCTCGCGCTATAGGGTTGGCCGATGGCTGATTAGCTAGTTGGTGGGGTAAAGGCCTACCAAGGCGACGATCAGTAGCTGGTCTGAGAGGACGACCAGCCACACTGGGACTGAGACACGGCCCAGACTCCTACGGGAGGCAGCAGTGGGGAATTTTGGACAATGGGCGAAAGCCTGATCCAGCAATGCCGCGTGTGTGAAGAAGGCCTTCGGGTTGTAAAGCACTTTTGTCCGGAAAGAAATCCTTGGCTCTAATACAGTCGGGGGATGACGGTACCGGAAGAATAAGCACCGGCTAACTACGTGCCAGCAGCCGCGGTAATACGTAGGGTGCGAGCGTTAATCGGAATTACTGGGCGTAAAGCGTGCGCAGGCGGTTTGCTAAGACCGATGTGAAATCCCCGGGCTCAACCTGGGAACTGCATTGGTGACTGGCAGGCTAGAGTATGGCAGAGGGGGGTAGAATTCCACGTGTAGCAGTGAAATGCGTAGAGATGTGGAGGAATACCGATGGCGAAGGCAGCCCCCTGGGCCAATACTGACGCTCATGCACGAAAGCGTGGGGAGCAAACAGGATTAGATACCCTGGTAGTCCACGCCCTAAACGATGTCAACTAGTTGTTGGGGATTCATTTCCTTAGTAACGTAGCTAACGCGTGAAGTTGACCGCCTGGGGAGTACGGTCGCAAGATTAAAACTCAAAGGAATTGACGGGGACCCGCACAAGCGGTGGATGATGTGGATTAATTCGATGCAACGCGAAAAACCTTACCTACCCTTGACATGGTCGGAATCCTGCCGAGAGGCGGGAGTGCTCGAAAGAGAACCGGCGCACAGGTGCTGCATGGCTGTCGTCAGCTCGTGTCGTGAGATGTTGGGTTAAGTCCCGCAACGAGCGCAACCCTTGTCCTTAGTTGCTACGCAAGAGCACTCTAAGGAGACTGCCGGTGACAAACCGGAGGAAGGTGGGGATGACGTCAAGTCCTCATGGCCCTTATGGGTAGGGCTTCACACGTCATACAATGGTCGGAACAGAGGGTTGCCAACCCGCGAGGGGGAGCTAATCCCAGAAAACCGATCGTAGTCCGGATTGCACTCTGCAACTCGAGTGCATGAAGCTGGAATCGCTAGTAATCGCGGATCAGCATGCCGCGGTGAATACGTTCCCGGGTCTTGTACACACCGCCCGTCACACCATGGGAGTGGGTTTTACCAGAAGTGGCTAGTCTAACCGCAAGGAGGACGGTCACCACGGTAGGATTCATGACTGGGGTGAAGTCGTAACAAGGTAGCCGTATCGGAAGGTGCGGCTGGATCACCTCCTTTCCAGAGCTATCTCGCGAAGTTGAGCGCTCACGCTTATCGGCTGTAAATCAAAGACAGACTCAGGGGTCTGTAGCTCAGTCGGTTAGAGCACCGTCTTGATAAGGCGGGGGTCGTTGGTTCGAATCCAACCAGACCCACCATTGTCTGACGTGTCGGTGATCGTTAGCGCTTTAGCGCTTACGAGCAGCCCATGCCGATAGGCTGTAGTACCTGAGGTCATCTGTACTCAATGGGGGCATAGCTCAGCTGGGAGAGCACCTGCTTTGCAAGCAGGGGGTCGTCGGTTCGATCCCGTCTGCCTCCACCAATCTTCAATGACAAGCGTTCGAACGAAGCGTTGTTCGAGTCTTTGTCATTGGCGATTGAGCCAGTCAGAGTGATACGTAGTATGTATCGGCTGTCGTTCTTTAACAATCTGGAAGAAGTAAGTAATTTGGATAGCGGAAGCGTCTCGAGATGGACGTGGAAGTTATCCGGGTTGTGATTGTATCGATGTATCTCAAGATGATTCGAACTCTATGTTCGACTCAATTGGAATACGGCACAACGCGAGAACTCAACCTGTAGCGGCTGTCGAGAGACAGACTCGTTATAGGGTCAAGCGAACAAGTGCATGTGGTGGATGCCTTGGCGATCACAGGCGATGAAGGACGCGGTAGCCTGCGAAAAGCTACGGGGAGCTGGCAAACGAGCTTTGATCCGTAGATGTCCGAATGGGGAAACCCGGCCCTTTTGGGTCATCCTGGACTGAATACATAGGTCCAGTGAAGCGAACGCGGTGAACTGAAACATCTAAGTAACCGCAGGAAAAGAAATCAACCGAGATTCCCAAAGTAGTGGCGAGCGAAATGGGATGAGCCTTGCACTCTTTATTTGTATTGTTAGCCGAACGCTCTGGAAAGTGCGGCCATAGCAGGTGATAGCCCTGTAGGCGAAAACAGTATGAAAGAACTAGGTGTGCGACAAGTAGGGCGGGACACGTGAAATCCTGTCTGAAGATGGGGGGACCATCCTCCAAGGCTAAATACTCGTGATCGACCGATAGTGAACCAGTACCGTGAGGGAAAGGCGAAAAGAACCCCGGGAGGGGAGTGAAATAGATCCTGAAACCGCATGCATACAAACAGTCGGAGCCTCGCAAGGGGTGACGGCGTACCTTTTGTATAATGGGTCAGCGACTTACGTTCAGTAGCAAGCTTAACCGTATAGGGCAGGCGTAGCGAAAGCGAGTCCGAATAGGGCGTTCAGTTGCTGGGCGTAGACCCGAAACCAGGTGATCTATCCATGGCCAGGATGAAGGTGCGGTAACACGTACTGGAGGTCCGAACCCACTAACGTTGAAAAGTTAGGGGATGAGCTGTGGATAGGGGTGAAAGGCTAAACAAACCTGGAAATAGCTGGTTCTCTCCGAAAACTATTTAGGTAGTGCCTCGTGTCTCACCTTCGGGGGTAGAGCACTGTCATGGTTGGGGGGTCTATTGCAGATTACCCCGCCATAGCAAACTCCGAATACCGAAGAGTGCAATCACGGGAGACAGACATCGGGTGCTAACGTCCGGTGTCAAGAGGGAAACAACCCAGACCGCCAGCTAAGGTCCCCAAATATAGCTAAGTGGGAAACGAAGTGGGAAGGCTAAAACAGTCAGGAGGTTGGCTTAGAAGCAGCCACCCTTTAAAGAAAGCGTAATAGCTCACTGATCGAGTCGTCCTGCGCGGAAGATGTAACGGGGCTAAGCTATATACCGAAGCTGCGGATGCGAGCTTGCTCGCATGGTAGGAGAGCGTTCCGTAAGCCTGCGAAGGTGCCTTGTAAAGGGTGCTGGAGGTATCGGAAGTGCGAATGCTGACATGAGTAGCGATAAAGGGGGTGAAAGGCCCCCTCGCCGTAAGCCCAAGGTTTCCTACGCAACGTTCATCGGCGTAGGGTGAGTCGGCCCCTAAGGCGAGGCAGAAATGCGTAGCTGATGGGAAGCAGGTCAATATTCCTGCACCATTGTTAGATGCGATGGGGGGACGGATCGCGGAAGGTTGTCCGGGTGTTGGAAGTCCCGGTCGCTGCATTGGAGAAGGCGCTTAGGCAAATCCGGGCGCGCAATTCAAGGGTGTGGCGCGAGCTCCTTAGGGAGCGAAGCAATTGGAAGTGGTTCCAAGAAAAGCCTCTAAGCTTCAGTCTAACGATGACCGTACCGCAAACCGACACAGGTGGGCGAGATGAGTATTCTAAGGCGCTTGAGAGAACTCGGGAGAAGGAACTCGGCAAATTGGTACCGTAACTTCGGGATAAGGTACGCCCTTGTAGCTTGACTGGCCTGCGCCAGGAGGGTGAAGGGGTTGCAATAAACTGGTGGCTGCGACTGTTTAATAAAAACACAGCACTCTGCAAACACGAAAGTGGACGTATAGGGTGTGACGCCTGCCCGGTGCCGGAAGATTAAATGATGGGGTGCAAGCTCTTGATTGAAGTCCCGGTAAACGGCGGCCGTAACTATAACGGTCCTAAGGTAGCGAAATTCCTTGTCGGGTAAGTTCCGACCTGCACGAATGGCGTAACGATGGCCACACTGTCTCCTCCCGAGACTCAGCGAAGTTGAAGTGTTTGTGATGATGCAATCTACCCGCGGCTAGACGGAAAGACCCCATGAACCTTTACTGTAGCTTTGCATTGGACTTTGAACCGATCTGTGTAGGATAGGTGGGAGGCTATGAAACCGGAACGCTAGTTTCGGTGGAGCCGTCCTTGAAATACCACCCTGGTTTGTTTGAGGTTCTAACCTTGGCCCGTGATCCGGGTCGGGGACAGTGCATGGTAGGCAGTTTGACTGGGGCGGTCTCCTCCCAAAGCGTAACGGAGGAGTACGAAGGTACGCTAGGTACGGTCGGAAATCGTGCTGATAGTGCAATGGCATAAGCGTGCTTAACTGCGAGACCGACAAGTCGAGCAGGTGCGAAAGCAGGTCATAGTGATCCGGTGGTTCTGTATGGAAGGGCCATCGCTCAACGGATAAAAGGTACTCTGGGGATAACAGGCTGATACCGCCCAAGAGTTCATATCGACGGCGGTGTTTGGCACCTCGATGTCGGCTCATCTCATCCTGGGGCTGTAGCCGGTCCCAAGGGTATGGCTGTTCGCCATTTAAAGAGGTACGTGAGCTGGGTTTAAAACGTCGTGAGACAGTTTGGTCCCTATCTGCCGTGGGCGTTGGATATTTGAAGGGGGCTGCTCCTAGTACGAGAGGACCGGAGTGGACGAACCTCTGGTGTACCGGTTGTCACGCCAGTGGCATCGCCGGGTAGCTATGTTCGGAAGAGATAACCGCTGAAAGCATCTAAGCGGGAAACTCGCCTTAAGATGAGATATCCCTGGGGACTAGATCCCCTTGAAGGGTCGTTCGAGACCAGGACGTTGATAGGTCGGGTGTGTAAGCGCAGTAATGCGTTCAGCTAACCGATACTAATTGCCCGTAAGGCTTGATCCTATAACAAGTCTGTCTCGATGCCCGTTAGCGCTTTAGCGCTTACGGACATCGAGCGTCGAGTGCGAGGCACTCGACGTACGACGGTTGAACTACCGCGTATGTGTGAGATACAACCTCACAACCCACCTAAATTACTGCTTCTTCCAAGATTGGTTGCGCTGCGAAGCAACGCGACAACCCCCTTTGCCTGATGACCATAGCGAGTCGGTCCCACCCCTTCCCATCCCGAACAGGACCGTGAAACGACTCTACGCCGATGATAGTGCGGATTCCCGCGTGAAAGTAGGTAATCGTCAGGCTCCCTTAGCCAGAAACCCCCGCCCGACAAGGCGGGGGTTTTTGCATTTCGGCGGCGGAAATGTTCGGTGTGCCTCGCGACACGAGCTGGGGCGTAAACGGCGTTATCAGGCCCGCTGGCCGGACTGATCCAACTCCGCTGTTTCCGCTGCAACCTCTGTTACCGCAGTCGGTAGCTCAATCCCATCAATTGCACGCGGTGAGCGATCTTGCTGCCATCTGCTCCTATCAGACCGGAATCCGCAAGATCGGAAAGAATCTACCCGGGATGACACCCGATTCTTTTTCGCCGATTTTTTCGGCTCCCAACGCCAGATAGAACGGTGCAGCATTGGGATCGGCTTCGATCACAAAGCGCTTAATTCCTCTCGCGGCGGCTTCGGTCCGAACTGATTCCCACAGAGCACGGGCGATGCCCTGGCCCATATGATCGGGATGAACGAACAGCCATCCGGGTGTCGGCAGATCCGAATCCAATGATGCTCGGATCCAGAACCCGATGATCGACTCGCCTGATTCCGCGACGTAGCCAATCGCCCCTTCGATCGTCTCCGGCGAAATCGTAAGATCTTTTTGCCACAAGTCGAGCCATTCCTTTGGATAGCCCCAGTGCGCTTTCGACAGGCGCGCCAGTCGCGCGAGTTCGTCCGCGTCCGCGGCACGCGCAGAACGCACGGCAAATAGGTTGTGCATTTCGTCTCTCATCACTGCCGACACCACGTCGGCCGGCGTCTTCATCAGTGCATCGTCAGAACCGCGGCGTAGCATTGCCCGATTGATGGCCAGCATGCTCGCGGGGGCGTTGCCCGACACTATTGATCCCCGCACGGCCGGCGCAATGACATGACCTGCGATGCATGTCCGGCAACGACCCGCCATTTGGCGTCCGATCGACGCCAAAGTCGCGTATAGGCAAACGTACCGGCGAATGCCGCGCCATCGAAATGGCCTGCGAGCTTCGCTCGCGTCGTGGTCAGGATCATCTCGTCGATCGCGCATGCACGCATTTCGTGGACGTCGAGTGCGTCGAGACGCAGAAGCTTCGCGCGATGCGCGGTGAGGTCGTCCTCCTTCGAGATGATCTGGCCGGTCGGGACGGTGAATACCAGATCGTCGTCCAGTAGCGCGTCGAGCGCTTCGACATCGTTGGCCAGCATCGCTGCGCGGAGCGCGGTTTCGCAGGGTTCGATGACGGTACGGATTGCATCCATGTCAGACCTCGCATCATTTCGGAAGGGAAGCGGCACGGCGGCGACAAACGCAGCCTACCGCGCATTTGACAACGACTGACGTCGGACCAGCATCACCAGGCAGATGCCGATCGACGCGATGAGATTGACGACCGGATAGAACGCGACCGCGACACTCCACGTGCTCAATGCCAGCAACGCCAGTGCGTACTTGAGCACGCACAGCGCGAAATAGGCGAAGCTCTCGCTCCACGGATCGCGGATCGTCTTGCGCACGGTCGGGCCAAGGCCGGCAAGCTCGATCAGCGTGACCAGACAGATCGACACCGTCGGATCGTCGGTCAGCATCCACAGCGGAATGGCCGACAGTGCCACGCACAGGAACAACCAGTCGAGGCCCGTCCAGCCACGCTCGCCGCGAAACAGGCTGGCGATCAGCGTCAAAAAGCACGTGACGGCAATCGCCGCCGTGCACCACGCGGACGGCCCCGCGCCCGCGACGAACTGGCCGGCGGCCGCGATCGCCGTGACGACCGACCACACGAGCCACGTGAACAGATGCGGGCGAACGGTGCGCCGGTAGATCGCGAGCGCGTAAGGGATCGCTGCCAGCAACGACACGGCCGTTCCGATCACGCCGAAGATCGAAGCGGCGCTCCCATCGACATTCACCATCGGCGCAACCTCGTTCAGACCGGCCGACCAGTATGTGGTCTGACGGATCGGGGTGCAACGTCATACGCGCGCTGCGGTGCGGCGAGCTTCATGCAGATTCGCACCGGAACGTGGGAGAAATCCGATCCAAACAAACGGCACCCGGACGGCGATGCTGCAGGCAAACCCACGGCGCATCGGCGCCTGCTTGACGTCAGCAATCGAATGTCCGCAGGCGCTCGGCGTGTTCTTCGAGCCCGTCGAGCCCGAGATAGTGGCTGAGCTTGCCGGCGCGAACCTTGCGGATGTCGGCCTGCAGCTTGTCCAGCAGTTTCTCGCTCGCCGCGCGGTAGGCAGCTGCTGTATCGACGCCATGGGCCGACAGCGCTGCGCCGATCAGCCGTGCGCTATCGGTGCCGCCGCCCGCGACGCAACGCGCCATTGCGTCGGCATCCGGCTGCACGCCGGCGTCAAGCAGCATGCGCATCAGGATGGCGGGTATGGCGCCGGACACGGATGCCAGCGCATCGGGCACGACCGGTGCGCCCGCTGCGAGCAACGCGGCGGCGGCGGAAAACTTCTGGCGTCGCAGCGCGTAATCCGTCGGAATCGAACTGCCGGCGAGCGCCACGCCGAGATCGGCGACAAGCGGCGCCAATCGCGCGATGAGTGCCGCATCGTCGTGATCGATCGCATGGCGCAATGCGTGACGTGCGAGCACCGGCTGCGCGCCGAGTGTGCCGTCGGCGAGCGGCGTGCGCCAGTCGATCACCGCTTGTCGATAGAACGCGATCAGCTTGTCCGCCAGCGATGCCGACAGGCCATGATCGTCGCGGCGTTCATCGACGTATTCGAGCAGCGTGACACCGGTGCCTGGTTCGCCGCCGGGCGCCAGCGGGTCGACATGAAGCTGCAGCGCGCCGAATGCCGCGTACAGATCGGGGGCGATCGTCGCGACACCGTCCTCGTGCATCGCGCCGCGCCACGCGGGCGGCAACCCCTGTTTCCACGCAAGTACATGGCCATAGTCGTGGGCGCCGGGCTCCGTCACGACGTAGATGCGGTCGCAATATTCGAAGCCGCCGAACGGCAGCGCACCGATTTTGCCGTTCCACGTGCGCGCGTTCTCTTCCGCGGCTTCTTCGGCCAGTTCGAGTTCATGGTCGATCCAGCCCTGCAGGTCGCGGTAACCGTCGCTGCCGTTGTAGAACAACTCGCTCCAGCTGATCGCTTCGACATTGCCGTTCATCTCCAGCGTCAGGTCGTAGTCGAGGCTGCCGCCGGCCGTGACGCGCCATAGCTCGAGCAACGGGAGCGGAATGTCGCCGTGACAGCAGGCCTGCACGGCCGCGATCTGGTCGGCCGCCATCGCCGGTTGCGCGTCGAAGATCACGCGGCCGGCAAACAGCACGATACCGTGCGCGCGCAGAACGGCCAGTTCGGTGTCGGAAAAGTGGGTGGCTTGCATCGGAGCGTGAGCGGTGATGGTAGATCGGTGTTCGCCGCGGTCCGCGGACAACGGACGGCAGCCACGTGGGTGCATCGTATCAGCGGCGCGTGGCGAGACGCTCCGCGCCTGCATGCCACTCAAGACTCCGCGTTCGCCGCATGCACGTCGCGCCGAAATGCACCGGGGCTCGTGCCCGTCCATTTCCGGAACGCGCGATGAAACGCGCTCGGCTCGGTGAAGCCGAGTTCGGCCGCGATCTCCGCGACGCTGAGCGCGTGCCCGCGCAGCAGCGACTGGGCCAGCGCACCGCGCAACTCGTCCTTGATCGCCGCGAAGCTTTGCCCTTCGCTGCGCAAACGCCGCCGCAGCGTCGCGGGCGTCGTGTCGAGGCGCGCGGCCAGCGTGTCGAAGTCGGGCCACTCGGCGGCCGGCAGCGCCTTCAGGTACGCGCGCGTCTTCGCGACCCAGCCCGTGTCGTGCCGGTAGCGCACGAGGAGGTTGCCGGGCGCGCCGCGCAGGAAGGTCTTCAGCGCCTGCTCCGAACGGATCGTCGGCAGCGCGAGATAGGCGGCGTTGAATGCGAGCCGGCTGTCGGGCCGGTCGAAATGCACGGGGACGCCGAAGAACTGGTGATAGTCGCTGCGCTGGCCGGGGCTCGGGCACGCGAAATCGATGCGCTGCAGCGGGATGCGCCGGCCGATCAGCCAGCACGCGACGCCGAGCAGGATCAGCCAGAACGTCCGGTATGCGAACGCCGGGTATGGCGTGCCCGATTGCGCCAGCACGATCTGCGCGTGCCCGTCGGCCACGACGAGCTCGCCGTGCGGTTCATCGAGCACGACCCGGAGGAACTGCAGCGCGCGCCGCAGCGCCTTATCGAGCGTGCCCGCATGCAGTACTGCGTGGCACAGCAGCGTGAAACTGCCGCGCCGCATCGGGCGCGCGGCGAGGCCGAAGAATTCGTCGTCGAGCACGCCCGCGATCGCGAGCCACAGTCGGCCGTACTGCTGCGGCGTGACGGGCTCGCGCACGACGGCCGGCAGCCCGGCGGTGCGCAGCACGGGCGCCGTCGGCAGGTCGTGCCGGCGCAGGCACGCGAGCGCATCGTCGACGAAATCCGGCGAAATCATCTGCGGCCCCATTTTCCTGCGTCCTCCCGACATGGCAAAAACGATCACGATTCTAGATTCCGTTTGTCATTGATTGCAATGTATGGGCTGTCTACTATCGATGTATCCCCGTCGCGCCCCTGGCTCGCCGGCGGCCATAACGCACAGGAGACACGCATGCCAGAAGGAGCTACCGCCCGGGCGGTGCCGGCTTACGCCGACGCCGTGGCCCGATTCAGTATCGAGACCGCCGCCGCGCAACTGAGCGGCGACCTGGAGCGCGGCCTGAACGCGTGCATCGAATGCTGCGACCGGCACGCGAAGTCGGACGCTATCGCACTCGACTGGATCGACGCCGGCGGGCAGCACCATCGCTTCACGTTCGCGCAGATGCAGGCGCTCTCGGCCCGGGTCGCGAACCTGCTCGTTGCGCAGGGCGTGAAGCCGGGCGACGTGGTGGCCGGGCTGCTGCCGCGCACGCCGGAACTCGTCGCGACGATCCTCGGCACGTGGCGCGCGGGCGCCGTGTATCAGCCGCTGTTCACCGCGTTCGGCCCGAAGGCGATCGAGCACCGATTGCGCATGAGCGATGCGCGGCTGATCGTGACCAACGTCGCGAATCGCGCGAAGCTCGACGAAATTGCCGAGTGCCCGCCAGTGGCGACGGTGCGCGAAGCAGGCGAGACGCTGTCGGCGCACGACATCGATTTCCGCGCGGCGCTCGACGCGCGGTCCGATACGTTCGAGCCCGTGCCGCGCAAGGGGTCGGACCTGTTCATGATGATGTCGACGTCGGGCACGACGGGCTTGCCGAAGGGCGTGCCGGTGCCGCTGTACGCGCTGCTTGCGTTCGGCGCGTACATGCGCGAAGCGGTCGATCTGCGCCCCACTGACCGGTTCTGGAATATCGCCGACCCGGGCTGGGCGTACGGCCTCTATTACGCGATCACCGGCCCGCTCCTCCTCGGCCATGCGACGACGCTCTACGAGGGCAGCTTCACGGTCGACAGCACGTATGACGTGATCGAACGGCTCGGCATCACGAGCCTCGCGGGTTCGCCAACCGCGTTCCGGATGCTGATGGCGGCCGGGCCGGAAGCGGCCGCGCGCATGAAGGGCCAGCTGCGCGTGGTGAGCAGCGCGGGCGAACCGCTGAATCCGGAAGTCGTGCGCTGGTTCCACGCGGCGCTCGGTGCGCCGATCCACGATCACTACGGCCAGACCGAGCTCGGAATGGTCGTGAACAACCATCACGGCCTCGCGCACGTGGTGCACGTCGGTTCAGCCGGCTTCGCGATGCCGGGCTATCGCGTCGCGGTGCTCGACGAAGCGGGCCGCGAGCTCGGCCCCGGCGAGCCCGGCAACCTCGCGATCGACATCGGGCGCTCGCCGCTGCTGTGGTTCCGCGGCTACTGGCAGCAGGACACGCCGGCGATCGCGGGCGGTTACTACCGGACCGGCGACAACGTCGAGCTGGAGCCGGACGGCGCCGTGAGCTTCATCGGCCGCGCGGACGACGTGATCACGTCGTCCGGTTACCGGATCGGCCCGTTCGACGTGGAGAGCGCGCTGATCGAGCATCCGGCCGTCAGCGAGGCCGCCGTGATCGGCGTGCCCGACCCGGAGCGCACGGAAATCGTGAAGGCGTTCGTCGTCCTGTCGAAAGGGTTCGACGGCACGCCCGAACTGGCCGAGGAATTGAGTCTGCACGTGAAGCGGCGGCTGTCCGCTCACGCTTATCCGCGCGCGATCGACTTCGTCGACGCGCTGCCGAAAACCCCGAGCGGCAAGATCCAGCGCTTCGTGTTGCGCAAGATGGAAGCCGAGAAGGCCGCTCAACCCTGAATACGGACTGCCAATGAATATCAAGGATCGCGTTTTTCTGATTACGGGCGCCGGTTCCGGCCTCGGCGCCGCGGTGGCGCGCATGGTCGTTGCGCAAGGCGGCAAGGCCGTGCTGCTGGACGTCAACGACGAGGCGGGAGCGAGTCTCGCCAACGAACTCGGCGCGGCCGCGCGCTTCGTGAAGACCGACGTGACGAGTGAAGCCGACGGTCAGGCGGCCGTCGCGGCAGCACGCGACACGTTCGGCCGCGTCGATGCGCTCGTCAATTGCGCGGGCGTCGCACCGGGCGAGAAGGTCGTCGGCCGCGACGGCCCGCATTCGCTCGACCGCTTCGCACGGGCGGTATCGATCAACCTGGTCGGCACGTTCAACATGATCCGGCTGGCCGCCGAAGCGATGTCGAAGCAGGACGCCGACGCGGAAGGCGAGCGCGGGGTGATCGTCAACACCGCGTCGGTCGCGGCGTTCGACGGGCAGATCGGACAGGCCGCGTATGCGGCGTCGAAGAGCGGCGTGGTCGGCATGACGTTGCCGATCGCACGCGAGCTCGCGCGCTTCGGCATTCGCGTCGTGACGGTCGCGCCCGGCATCTTCGCGACGCCGATGATGGCCGGCATGCCGCAGGACGTGCAGGACGCGCTCGGCAAGAGCGTGCCGTTTCCGCCGCGGCTCGGCCGCCCGGAAGAATTTGCGGCGCTGGTGCGCCACATCGCCGAGAACACGATGCTGAACGGCGAAGTCATCCGTCTCGATGGCGCGTTGCGCATGGCACCGCGCTGACACTGGAGGAAGCGAATCATGACGACTCAGGATCCGATCGTAATCGTGGGCGCGGCGCGCACGCCGATGGGTGGTTTTCAGGGCGACCTGGCGGCGGCCAGCGCCAGCGACCTCGGCGCGGTGGCGATTCGCGCGGCGCTCGAGCGCGCGAACGTGCCGGCCGAACGCATCGATGAAATCGTGTTCGGCTGCGTGCTGCCGGCCGGCCAGGGTCAGGCGCCCGCGCGCCAGGCCGCGCTGAAGGCTGGGCTGCCGCTCGCGGCGGGCGCGACCACGGTCAACAAGATGTGCGGTTCCGGGATGAAGGCGGCGATGTTCGCGCACGACCTGCTGCTGGCGGGTTCGGCGGGCGTGGCCGTGGCGGGCGGGATGGAGAGCATGACGAATGCGCCGTACCTGCTGCCGAAGGCGCGCGCGGGCATGCGAATGGGGCACGGGCAGGTGCTCGACCACATGTTCCTCGACGGGCTCGAGGATGCGTATGAAAAAGGCCGCCTGATGGGCACGTTCGCCGAGGATTGCGCGCAGGCTTACCAGTTCACGCGCGAAGCGCAGGATGCGTTCGCGATTGCGTCGCTGACGCGCGCGCAGCGCGCGATCGCGGAAGGGCATTTCGTGTCGGAGATCGCGCCGGTGGCCGTGAAGGCGGGCAAGACGGAAAGCGTCGTGTCGATCGACGAGCAGCCGGGCAAGGCGAAACTCGACAAGATCCCGACACTGAAGCCCGCGTTCCGCGACGGCGGCACGGTGACGGCCGCGAACGCCTCGTCGATCTCGGACGGCGCGGCCGCGCTCGTGATGATGCGCCGCTCGGAAGCCGAGCGCCTCGGCCTCACGCCGAAGGCCGTGATCGTCGGGCATTCGACCTATGCGGACAAGCCCGGCCTGTTCGCGACCGCGCCGATCGGCGCGCTGCGCAAGCTGTCGGAGAAAACCGGCTGGAGCCTGCGCGACGTCGATCTGTTCGAGATCAACGAAGCGTTCGCGGTGGTGCCGATGGCCGCGATGCGCGACCTCGACCTGCCGCACGAGAAGGTGAACGTGCACGGCGGCGCGTGCGCGCTCGGGCATCCGATCGGCGCATCGGGCGCGCGCGTGATGGTGACGCTGCTGGCCGCGCTCGAAACGTACGGCCTGACGCGCGGCATCGCCTCGCTGTGCATCGGCGGCGGCGAAGCGACGGCGGTTGCGATCGAGCGGGTCGCGTAATACATCGCGTAACGCATCGCATCGCACGCTCGCACGCTCGCACGCTCGCACGCTCGCGGCATCACGGGCGGCGCGTATCGCACGGGACATCCCGTGTGGTGCGCGCCGCCCGTTTTTATTCGGCGGATCGTCGTGTCGCGCTACGGCTTCGCGTTCGGCGACACCGCGCCGCACGCACGAATCACGAGCTGCACGACCTGCTCGGTCTTTTCGTCGAACGCCTTCTTCGTGAACGCGCGCTTGCCGCTCAGCGCGCGAATCTGCGCATCGAAATCCGCATAGTGCTGCGTGGTCGCCCAGATCAGGTACATCAGTGCATGCGGGTCGATCGGCGCAAGCAGCCCGCGTGCGATCCAGCCTTCGATCACCTTCACGCGGGTGTCGAACCACGGCTTCACGCGTTGCGACAGGATGTCCTGCATGTGCTCCGCGCCGTGGATGATCTCGTTGGCCCACACCTTCGAGCCGAGCGGGCGTCGCTGCGACAGCGCCATCTTCGCGCGCACGTAGCCGCCGATCGCCTCGACCGGATCGTCGCCGGCCTCGAACGAGCCGGCCGCGCGATGCCAGTCCTCGAACAGGTCGTCGAGCACACGGCGGTACAGCGCGAGCTTGGTCGGGAAGTAGTAGTGCACATTCGCCTTCGGCAGACCCGCGCGCTCCGCGATCATCGCGGTGCTCGCGCCGGCGAGCCCGCGTTCCGCGAATACGGCCTCCGCGCACGCGAGCAGATGCGCTTCGTTGGACTCGCGGATGTGCGCCTTGCGTCGCCGCAAAGGCGCCGGCGCTTCGTCCCGGTCGGTGGCTTCGATCGTCGCCTCGTCATGTCTCATCGTTACCCTCGCGCGGCGGCCATGCCGCGTTGGGCTTCATTCTAGCCGCTGATTCGCGTCGCGCGCACGCAGATGGATGCCGCCACGCCGCGGCGATGCTGCGTTGCGATGGCACGTTTCTCGCTCCGGTGCGTCGCGCAAGAAAGACGTTGCGCTGGTCATTTTGATCGTCTAAAACCTGTCCAATCGGACAGGATTTAACGCGTTTCGCGAACCGACAGGGCATGCACGGCATCTGGGCGGTGTGCCCCGAAACAGGTCTCACATGCACCGGCACAGACCGGGCCGACGACATCACCGACCCCACAGGAGCGATACGAATGAACGCGGTATCGGAAACAGTGAAGCGGGCAGCTTTCGACACGTCGATCAAGGTCGACGGCAGGCGGTTGTGGGACAGCCTGATGGAAGTCGCGAAAATCGGTGCGACCCCGAAGGGCGGTGTGTGCCGTCTCGCGCTGACCGATCTCGACAAGGCTGGCCGTGACCTGATCGTCGGCTGGGCGAAGGCCGCTGGCTGCACGGTGACGGTCGATACGATGGGCAACGTGTTCATGCGCCGCGCGGGCCGCGTGGCCGACGCGGCGCCGGTCGTCACGGGCTCGCACGCGGATTCGCAGCCCACCGGCGGGCGTTTCGACGGCATCTACGGCGTGCTCGGCGGCCTCGAGGTGATTCGCAGTCTGAACGATCACGGCATCGAGACCGAGCATCCGGTCGAGGTCGTGATCTGGACCAACGAGGAGGGTTCGCGCTTCGCGCCGGCGATGGTCGCGTCGGGCGTGTTCGCGGGCGTGTTCACGCTCGACTACGGGCTATCGCGCAAGGACGTCGACGGCAAGACGATCGGCGAGGAGCTCGCGCGCATCGGCTACGCGGGCGACGTGCCGTGCGGCGGGCGCAAGCTGCACGCGGCGTTCGAGCTGCATATCGAACAGGGGCCGATTCTCGAAGCGGAGTGCAAGACGATCGGCGTCGTGACCGACGCGCAGGGGCAGCGCTGGTACGAGATCACGTTCACCGGCCAGGAAGCGCACGCGGGACCGACGCCGATGCCGCGCCGCCGCGACGCGCTGCTCGGCGCGTCGCGGGTAGTCGATCTCGTCAACCGGATCGGCCTCGATCATGCGCCGTTCGGCTGCGCGACGGTCGGCATGATGCAGGTCCACCCGAACTCGCGCAACGTGATTCCCGGCCGCGTGTTCTTCACCGTCGATTTCCGTCATCCGGACGATGCCGTGCTCGCGAAGATGGACGCGGCGCTGCGCGACGGCGTCGCGCGCATCGCGGGCGACATCGGGCTCGACACCGAACTCGAGCAGATTTTCTACTACAAGCCGGTCGCGTTCGACCCCGCCTGCGTGGCGGCCGTGCGTGATGCGGCCGACCGCTTCGGCTACTCGCATCGCGACATCGTGTCGGGGGCGGGCCACGACGCGTGCTATCTGGCGCAGGTCGCGCCGACGTCGATGGTGTTCGTGCCTTGTATCGACGGCATCAGCCACAACGAGATCGAGGACGCGACGCCCGCATGGATCGAGGCCGGCGCGAATGTGCTGCTGCACGCGATGCTGTCGCGTGCGTGCGAGCCGGCTTCATGACGGATCGGGTATAGCGCGGCCAGTAGACCGCGCACAGTTAGACCGTAGCATTCCTAAGCATGACCGCCCCGACTGTGCATTCGCAGCCGGCGGGGACGGCTTTGTCTCCACCCAGTCGAAGGAACGCGTATGACCACCCAGCCAACCGGCGATATCGCCGCGCATCGCCTGTCGTTCACGCAACTCTCGTGCGAATTCGCCGATATCGCGCCGCTGCTCGATCCGACCGCCGCGGCGGCTGCCGCCAGCCGCTGCCACTACTGCTACGACGCGCCGTGCGTGCACGCGTGCCCGACGCAGATCGACATCCCGAGCTTCATCCGCAAGATCGGCAACGGCAACCTGAAAGGCGCGGCGACCGACATCCTGTCCGCGAATCCGCTCGGCGGGATGTGCGCCCGCGTGTGCCCGACCGAGATCCTGTGCGAAGGCGCTTGCGTGCGCAACCATCAGGATGCACAGCCGGTCGCGATCGGCGCGTTGCAGCGGCACGCGACCGACTGGGCGATGGAGACCGGCGCAGTTCAGTTCCGGCGCGCGCCCGAGACGGGCCGCCACGTGGCGGTGGTCGGCGCTGGGCCGGCCGGGCTCGCCTGTGCGCACCGGCTCGCGCTCGCCGGGCACCGCGTCACACTGTTCGACGCGCGGCCGAAGGCCGGCGGCCTCAACGAATACGGGATCGCCGCGTACAAGACCGTCGACGATTTCGCGCAACGCGAAGTCGAATGGCTGCTGTCGGTGGGCGGCATCACGCTGGAAACGGGTATGGCGCTCGGACGCGACGTCACGCTCGACGCATTGCGCGAACAGCATGACGCGGTATTTCTCGCGATGGGCCTCAGCGGTGTGCGCACGCTCGCGATCGACGGCGAGCAACTGGGCGGTGTGATGAACGCGGTCGATTTCATCGAGCAGGTGCGGCAGGCGGACGGGTTGGAGAACGTGCCGGTCGGGCGGCGCGTGGTCGTGATCGGCGGCGGCAACACGGCGATCGATGCGGCGGTGCAGAGCCGCAAGCTCGGCGCCGAGCGCGTGACGATGGTGTACCGGCGCGGCGTGGATGCGATGAGCGCGACGTGGGCCGAGCGCGAGTTCGCGCAGAAGAGCGGCGTCACGCTCGTCACGCACGCGAAGCCGGTGCGTATCGCAGGTACGGACGGGCAGGTCACGGGCGTCGAATTCGAGGCCGCGTCGGGCGAGCGTTTCAGCGTCGACGCGGACATGGTGCTGAAGGCGATCGGCCAGACGCTCGTGCCGGACGGCATCGCGGCGGAATTGCTGACCGCGGACGGTTCGCGTATCGCGGTCGATGCGGACGGGCGCACGGCGCTGCCGGACGTATGGGCCGGCGGCGACTGCGCGGCGACGGGCGGCATCGACCTCACGGTGCAGGCCGTGCAGGACGGCAAGCGCGCGGCCGCGTCGATCGACGCGACGCTCGCGGCGCGCGACGCGAAGGCGGCCTGAACGCGCGACGCACCGCACGCACACCGAACACGACCCCCTTCTCACGGAGCCGAACATGGCCGATCTCCGCTGCACCATCGCAGGCATTACTTCTCCGAATCCCTTCTGGCTGGCGTCCGCGCCGCCGACCGACAAGGCCTACAACGTCAATCGCGCGTTCGAGGCGGGCTGGGGCGGCGTCGTGTGGAAGACGCTCGGGCTCGATCCGCACGTCGTCAACGTCAGTTCGCGCTACGGCGCGGTGCAGTGGAACGGCCAGCGCATCGCGGGGCTGAACAACATCGAGCTGATCACCGACCGTCCGCTCGACGTGAACCTGAGAGAAATCGCGCAGGTGAAGCGCGACTGGCCGGACCGCGCGCTGATCGTGTCGCTGATGGTGCCGTGCAACGAGCGCGACTGGAAATGGATTCTGCCGCTCGTCGAGGATACCGGCGCCGACGCGGTCGAACTCAACTTCGGCTGCCCGCACGGGATGAGCGAGCGCGGGATGGGCGCGGCGGTCGGGCAGGTGCCCGAATACGTGGAGATGGTCACGCGCTGGGTGAAGGAAGGCACGAAGCTGCCGTGCCTCGTGAAGCTCACGCCGAACATCAGCGACATCCGGATGGGCTCGCGCGCCGCGTACAAGGGCGGCGCAGACGGCGTGTCGCTGATCAACACGATCAACTCGATCGTCGCGGTCGATCTCGACCAGATGGCGCCGATGCCGACCGTCGACGGCAAGGGCACGCACGGCGGCTATTGCGGGCCGGCGGTCAAGCCGATCGCGCTGAACATGGTCGCCGAGATCGCGCGCGATCCGGAAACGCCGAACCTGCCGATCTCGGGCATCGGCGGCATCTCGTCGTGGCGCGACGCGGCCGAGTTCATGGTGCTCGGCGCCGGCAGCGTGCAGGTGTGCACCGCCGCGATGCATTACGGCTTCCGGATCGTGTCGGATCTCGTCGACGGCTTGTCGAACTGGATGGACGAGAAGGGCTACGCGACGCTCGACGACATTCGCGGCCGCGCGGTGCCGAACGTGACCGACTGGAAATACCTGAACCTGAAGTACGACATCAAGGCGCGCATCGACCAGGACCGCTGCATCCAGTGCGGGCTGTGCCATATCGCGTGCGAGGACACGTCGCATCAGGCGATCACGGCGACGAAGGACGGCGTGCGGCACTTCGAAGTGATCGATTCGGCGTGCGTCGGGTGCAATCTTTGCATGCATGTGTGTCCGGTCGAGCAATGCATCACGATGGAGCGCGTCGACGCGGGCGACTACGCGAACTGGACCACGCACCCGAACAATCCGGCGAGCGCGGAGGCGGGGCCGAGTGCAGGCGCCGCGGCGCCCGAGAAGCACGCGAAGCAGGCTGCCTGACCGGCGTCCGGCGATGCGGGGCATCCTGCACCGCCGCCTTTCGTTCCACCCGGGCCGGCATCGCACGATGCCGGCGTTGACGTTTTCGTGGAGTGTGTTCGATGAATCACGCAGCGATTCCCGCCGATCCCGACAGCGCCGCGGCGCACGGCGGCAGCCTGTACAACGACGACCTCGCGCCGACGACGCCGGCGCAGCGCACGTGGAAGTGGTACCACTTCGCGGCGCTGTGGGTCGGGATGGTGATGAACATCGCGTCGTACATGCTCGCGGCCGGGCTGATCCAGGAAGGCATGTCGCCGTGGCAGGCGGTGATGACGGTACTGCTCGGCAACCTGATCGTGCTCGTGCCGATGCTGCTGATCGGCCATGCGGGCGCGAAGCACGGGATTCCGTACGCGGTGCTCGTGCGCGCGTCGTTCGGCACGCAGGGCGCGAAGCTGCCGGCGTTGCTGCGCGCGATCGTCGCATGCGGCTGGTACGGGATCCAGACCTGGCTCGGCGGCAGCGCGATCTACACGCTGCTGAACATCCTGACCGGCAACGCGCTGCACGGCGCGACGCTGCCGCTCGTCGGCATCTCGTTCGGGCAACTCGCGTGCTTTCTCGTGTTCTGGGTGTTGCAGCTGTACTTCATCTGGCACGGCACCGATTCGATCCGCTGGCTCGAAAGCTGGTCCGCGCCGATCAAGGTCGTGATGTGCGTGGCGCTCGTGTGGTGGGCGACGTCGAAGGCGGGCGGGTTCGGCTCGATGCTGTCGGCGCCGTCGCAGTTCGCGGCGGGCGGCAAGAAGGCCGGGCTGTTCTGGGCGACCTTCTGGCCGGGCCTGACCGCGATGGTCGGCTTCTGGGCGACGCTTGCGCTGAACATTCCCGACTTCACGCGCTTCGCGCATTCGCAGCGCGACCAGATGATCGGTCAGTCGATCGGGCTGCCGCTGCCGATGGCGCTGCTGTCGGTGGTGTCGGTCGTCGTCACGTCGGCGACCGTCGTGATCTACGGCAATGCGATCTGGGATCCGATCGATCTGACGAGCCGGATGACCGGCATCGGCGTGGGCATCGCGCTCGTGATCCTCACGCTCGACACGATGTGCTGCAACCTCGCCGCGAATCTCGTCGGTCCTGCGTACGATTTTTCGAGCCTGTGGCCGAAGGCGATCTCGTACCGCACGGGCGGGATGATCACCGCGACGATCGCGATCGTGATGATGCCGTGGAAGATCCTCGCGACGACGGACGGCTATATCTTCACCTGGCTCGTCGGCTATTCGGCGCTGCTCGGGCCGGTCGCGGGCATCCTGATGGTCGACTATTTCCTGATCCGCGGCACGCAGCTCGACACGCGCGCGCTGTTCGACGAGCGCGGCGGCTTCAGCTATGCGCGCGGCTGGAACCCGGCCGCGCTCGTCGCGCTCGCGGTCGGCGTGCTGCCGAACCTGCCGGGCTTCCTGCATACGGCGTTTCCGGCGTCGTTTCCGAACGTGCCGGCGTTCTTCAACACGCTTTACACGTACGCGTGGTTCGTCGGCCTCGTGCTGGCGTCCGGCGTGTACGGCACCTGGATGAAGTGGCGCGCCGGACCGCGCGCGCAGATCGCGAGCGCATGACACGCGAGCCGGATGCGACTCGCGCGCGGCATGCGGCACCCGACAGTCAACGAGGAGGCAACGACATGGCAATCCTGATTCGTGGCGGCACCGTGGTCGATGCGGACCGCTCCTATCGCGCGGACGTGCTCTGCGCGGACCCGCAGGACGGCGGCACGATCCTGCAGATTGCGGAGCGGATCGACGCGCCGGCCGGCGCAACCGTCGTCGACGCGCACGACCAGTACGTGATGCCGGGCGGCATCGATCCGCATACGCACATGGAACTGCCGTTCATGGGCACGACCGCGAGCGACGATTTCTATTCGGGCACGGCGGCCGGGCTGTCGGGCGGCACGACGAGCATCATCGACTTCGTGATTCCGAGCCCGAAGCAGCCGCTGATGGACGCGTTCCGCGCATGGCGCGGCTGGGCCGAGAAGGCGGCTTCCGATTACGGTTTCCACGTGGCCGTGACGTGGTGGGATGAGAGCGTGCACCGCGACATGGGCACGCTCGTGCGCGAGCATGGCGTCTCGAGCTTCAAGCACTTCATGGCGTACAAGAACGCGATCATGGCCGACGACGAGGTGCTCGTGAACAGCTTCAAGCGTTCGCTCGAACTCGGCGCGCTGCCGACCGTGCACGCGGAGAATGGCGAGCTCGTGTTCCAGCTGCAAAAGGCGCTGCTTGCGCGCGGGATCACGGGGCCGGAGGCGCATCCGCTATCGCGGCCGCCCGAGGTGGAAGGCGAGGCCGCGAACCGCGCGATCCGCATCGCGCAGGTGCTTGGCGTGCCGGTGTATATCGTGCACGTGTCGGCGAAGGACGCGGTGGACGTGATCACGCGCGCGCGTAGCGAAGGGCTGCGCGTGTTCGGCGAAGTGCTACCGGGGCATCTGGTCATCGACGAGGCCGTCTATCGCGATCCGGACTGGACGCGCGCGGCGGCCCACGTGATGAGCCCGCCGTTCCGCTCGGCCGAGCATCGCGAGGCGCTGTGGCGCGGGCTGCAGTCGGGGCAGCTGCATACGACGGCGACCGATCACTGCGTATTCTGCGCATCGCAGAAGGCGATGGGCCGCGAGGATTTCACGAAGATCCCGAACGGCTGCGGCGGCGTCGAGGATCGCATGTCGGTGCTGTGGCATCACGGCGTGAATCACGGCCGCATCACGCCGAACGAGTTCGTGCGGATCACGTCGACCAATGCCGCGCAGATTTTCAATCTGTATCCGCGCAAGGGCGCGGTGCAGGTCGGTGCCGACGCCGATCTCGTCGTGTGGGACCCGGCCGCGACCAAGACGATCTCGGTGAAGACGCATCACCAGCAGGTCGACTTCAACGTGTTCGAGGGGATGACGGTGCAGGGCGTCGCGACGCACACGCTCACGCGCGGCGCACTCGCATGGGCCGACGGCGACTTGCGCGCGGTGCGTGGCGCGGGCCGCTATCTGAAACGTCCGCCGGCGGCTGGCTACTACGAGGCCGCGCGGATCGCGAACCGGCTGCGCGAGCCGCATCCGGTCGAGCGCGCGGGTTGAACGATGCCTGTCGCGCGGGGCGTGTCCGTTCTGACGGCACGCCCCGCGCGTGTTTTAGCGGCGTAGATAGAACAACTGATCAAGTTCTCGAAGACGAAAACAGAAACGATCGATGCCATTGATCGCGGCGATTTTGGCGACGTTGCGGGCGTGCATATCGAGCGAGTAACATCCACCCACCCGATCACGCGGGTCGCGGGCACGGGCCGCCCGCCGGACAGTTCAAATAGTGAGAAAGGAGCACAAAGGTGGATATTCTGCGCAGTCTCCTCGGTATGCTGTTTCTGTTGCTGGTCGCGTATCTACTGTCGAACAACCGCCGCGCGGTCAGCGCGCGGACCATGATCGCCGCGCTGCTCACGCAGTTCGCGATCGGCGCGCTCGTGCTGTTCGTGCCGTCCGGCCGCGCAGCGCTGGCCGCGGCCGCGAACGGCGTCAATCGCGTGCTCGACATGGGCAATCACGGCATCGCGTTCGTGTTCGGCGGGCTCGTCGACGCGCGGATGTTCCAGTTGTTCGGCGATGGCGGGTTCGTATTCGGCCTGCGCGTGCTGCCGATGATCATCTTCGTCACCGCGCTGATCTCGGTGCTGTACTACATCGGCGTGATGAAGTGGATCGTCGCGATTCTCGGCGCGGGGCTCGCGAAAGTGCTGGGCGTGAGCCGCATCGAGGCGTGCTCGGCCGTCGCGACGATCTTCCTCGGGCAGAGCGAGATGCCCGCGCTCGTGAAGCCGTTCGTGCGCAACATGACGAGCGCCGAGATCTTCACGGTGATGGCGAGCGGGATGGCGTCGGTCGCGGGCTCGGTGCTGGTCGGCTATGCCGGCCTCGGGGTGAAGATGGAGTACCTGCTCGCCGCGTCGTTCATGGCGGTGCCGGGCGGGCTGCTGTTCGGCAAGCTGCTGTTTCCGACCGTCGAGCCGAGCCGCGTGGTGGTCGACGGCCTCGATTTCGACGACAAGCGCGCCGCCAACGTGATCGAGGCGGCTGCATCCGGCGCGTCGGTCGGCCTGCGCATCGCGATCAACGTCGGCGCGATGCTGATCGCGTTCGTCGGGCTGATCGCGCTGATGAACCTGATCGTCGGCGGCGCGGCCGCGTTCGCGGGCTTTCCGCAGGTCACGCTGGTCGGCATCATCGGCCACCTGTTCGCGCCGCTCGCGTGGATCATCGGCGTGCCGTGGCACGATGCGACGCTGGCCGGCAACTTCATCGGCGAGAAGCTGATCTTCAACGAATTCGTCGCGTACGGCGACCTGTCGCCGTACCTGAAGGGCGGCGCGCACGCGGCGGCGGCCGGCCTGCAGGTGCTCGACCCGAAGACGCTCGCGATCGTGTCGTTCGCGCTGTGCGGTTTCGCGAACTTCTCGTCGATCGCGATTCTCGCGGGCGGCTTCAGCGCGGTCGCGCCGGAGCGCCGCTCGGACGTCGCGCGGCTCGGCTTGCGCGCGCTGACGGCCGCGACGCTGTCGAACCTGATGAGCGCGGCGATTGCCGGGCTGTTCTTTTCGCTGCATTGACCCGTGCAGCAGACTCCGACCGTTTGACGCGAGGCAACGATGTTTCTACCGCAGGAATTCATTCGCAGGAAGCGCGACGGGCAGCCGCTCGATCGCGACGGGATGGCCGCGTTCGTGCGCGGCGTGACCGACGGCAGCGTGACCGAGGGCCAGGTGGCCGCGTTCGCGATGGCCGTGTATTTCAACGACCTGAGCACGGACGAACGCGTCGCGCTGACGCTCGCGCAGCGCGATTCCGGCGACGTGCTCGACTGGCGTGCGCTCGATCTCGGCGGGCCGGTGATCGACAAGCATTCGACGGGCGGCGTCGGCGACGTCGTGTCGCTGATGCTCGGGCCGATGGTCGCCGCGTGCGGCGGCTACGTGCCGATGATTTCGGGGCGCGGGCTCGGACACACCGGCGGCACGCTCGACAAGCTCAGCGCGATTCCCGGTTACGACGTGATGCCCGAGACGGACGCGTTTCGCCGCACGGTGCGCGAGGTCGGCGTCGCGATCATCGGGCAGACCGCGCGGCTCGCGCCGGCCGACAAGCGCATCTATGCGATCCGCGACGTGACGGCGACCGTCGAGTCGGTCGCGATGATCACCGCGTCGATCCTGTCGAAGAAACTCGCGGCAGGGCTCGACGGGCTCGTGATGGACGTCAAGGTCGGCTCCGGCGCGTTCATGCCGACCGCGGAGAAATCGGCGGAACTGGCGCGCAGCATCGTCGACGTCGGCAACGGCGCCGGCATGAAGACGACCGCGATCCTCACCGACATGAACCAGTCGCTCGCGCCGTGCGCGGGCAATGCGCTCGAAGTGGCGTGCGCGATCGACTACCTGACGGGCAAGTCGCGTCCCGCGCGTCTGCACGACGTGACGATGGCGCTGTCGGCCGAATTGCTCGTGACCGGCGGGCTGGCGCGCGATGCCACCCACGCACGCGAGAAGCTGCAGCAGGCGCTTGATTCCGGCGCGGCGGCCGAGCGTTTCGCGCGGATGGTCGTCGCGCTCGGCGGCCCGGCCGACCTGATCGACGCGCCCGCGCGGCATCTGGCGCGGGCGGCCGTGATCGTGCCGGTGGCGGCACCCGCGAGCGGCGTGGTGCAGCGCGTCGATTGCCGCGCGCTCGGGCTGGCGGTGGTCGCGCTCGGCGGCGGCCGCGCGCGCGCGGAGGACGCGATCGACGTCAGCGTCGGCTTGACGGCGCTTGCAGAGATCGGGCAGCGCATCGAGGCGGGCGAGCCGCTCGGTTTCGTGCATGCCCGCGACGAAGCGGCCGCGGCCCACGCGGCGGACGCCGTGCGCCACAGCTACGTGCTCGGCGAGACCGGCGAAGCGCCGCCGACCCTTTACCAGCAGATCGGCTGACCCTGCTCCCGGAGGCATCACCACGATGGAACGAGACGAACTGATCGAACAGGCGAAGGCGGCGCGCGAACGCGCGTATGCGCCGTATTCGCGCTTCAAGGTCGGCGCGGCGCTGCTGGCGCGCGACGGCACGGTGTTCCACGGCTGCAACGTCGAGAACGCGTCGTATGGACTGTGCAATTGCGCGGAACGTACGGCGCTGTTCGCGGCGATCGCCGCCGGCCATCGGCCGGGGGATTTCGCGCGGCTCGCGGTCGTCGGCGACACGGACGGCCCGATCGCGCCGTGCGGCGCATGTCGTCAGGTGATCATCGAGATCGGCAAGCCCGATATCGAGGTGATCCTCGCGAACCTGAAAGGGGCCGTCGAGGTCACGACGGCCAGCGCGTTGCTGCCGGGCGCGTTCACGCTGTAACGACACGCGCGGCGGCGAGCCGCCGCGCGTCGCATGCGTCACGTCACGCGCTGTCGCGCGCGTCGCGGATCGGGATCACGGTGCGCGCGCCGCACTGGCGCAGCAGGTCGCGCAGCTCGTTGATGACCGGAAACACCTCGTGGTTCCAGTCGGCGCCTTGGGCGTCGTGCGCTTCCTGCTCGCGCTCGACGATCCAGCGATCCTCGCGGAAGATCCGCTCGGTGAACCACACGAGCAGCGGCCACGCGAGATCGAGCGCGAACGGGATGCCGGGCTTGTGGATCGACAGCAGCCCGAACGTGCGGTTGGTGCGCTGTTCGGCGTCGAGCGGCACGTAGACGATCCACAGGTCCATCACGAGCGTGCCTTCGCTCGAGCGGATCTGCAGCGTCTGGTACGGGTAGCCGGTGCGCACCGTCATCACGCTCTTGTCGGACTGGTCGGCCGGCTTCTTGCTCGCGCCGAAGACGAGCGCCTCGCCGACCGGCTGCTTGCCCTCCATCCGCGCGAACGTGTAGTCGACTTCGACCCAGTCGTCGCCGCGGCGGCGGCCCACGGAGCGCGCGCGCATCTGCCCCATCTGCTTGCGATGCAGGAACTGATGGTTCATGTCCATCAGGTTCTCGTGCATGAACGAGTAGTGGCACTTGACCTCGCGGCCGAAGCGGCGCGTCTTGTACGCGGGATTGTCCGCGGATTCGAGCGCGGGGAACGGCCGTTCGTCGGCGAGCGTCGCGTCGCCCGGGAACACGAAGATCAGCCCATGCGCTTCGCGGCACGGATACGCGCGCACGCCGTTGGGCAAGCGCTCGCGGCCGAGGTAGGGCACGTCGACGCAGCGGCCGCTGTCGCACGCGTAGGTCCAGCCGTGATAGCAGCAGCGCAGCGTTTCGCCGCTCACGACGCCCGCGTGCAGCGGCACCTGGCGGTGCGCGCAACGATCTTCGAGCGCATACACGGCGCCCGATTCGGTGCGCACGAGCACGATCGGATCGCCGGCGAAGCGCACGCCGAGCGTCTTGCCGCGCTTGAGCTCGCGCGACCACGCGAGCGGGTACCAGTGATCCGGGTGAATGGGCACGCGGCGCAGGTCGCGCGCGACCGCGCCGGTGGACGGTTCTTCGAGGGTGTTGCTGTCAGGCAAAGGCACTGCGCGCATGCGTGACGCCTCCTGGCGGGACTGAATGTCGAACGCCGCAAGAAGCGGCGGGAATCAGGAGAGTCTACGCGAAGTTGCCGATCGCGGCGGATGCGATGCGGGTTTGCCCCGGCATCGCGTCCGCCGGTTCGTTGATCCGGCGCAAACGGGACGCCGCTGGTGCGTGGTGCCGGCGGCTCTGCCGGGCGACGGGCGGCAGCCCCGTCATGCAGCGAACAGACGGTCGCAAGCGATTCATGAACGAATCATAAGCGGGCTTCGCGCCATAGCACCGGGTCGGCGCGGTACAGCGCCGGGAAGCGCTGCTTCAGCCCGGCGACCTTCGGCAGGTCGTTGAACGCGATATACGGCGCGTCGGGGTGCAGTTCGAGGTAGTTCTGATGATAGGCCTCGGCCGGATAGAAGCCCTTGTAGGCTTCGACGCGCGTGACGACGGGCGCCGGAAACACATGCGCGCCGCCGAGCTGCGCGATGTACGCGGTCGCGACCGTGCGTTGCTGCGCGGTGGTCGGGAAGATCGCGGAGCGGTACTGCGACCCTTCGTCGGGGCCCTGCCGATTCAGCTCCGTCGGATCGTGCGCGACCGAGAAGAACACCTGCAGCAGCCGGCCGTACGTGACCTGGGTCGGGTCGTAGACGATGCGTACCGATTCCGCGTGCCCCGTGAGCCCCGAGCCGACGAGCGCGTAGTGCGCGGTTTCGGACGCGCCGCCCGCGTAGCCGGCGGTCACCTGCTTCACGCCCTTCACGTGCTCGAACACGCCCTGCACGCCCCAGAAGCAGCCGCCGGCGAACACGGCCGTCTCGTCGTGCGACGCGCCGGGCGTTTCGTCGAGCGTCGGCGCGGGCACGGTGCGCATCGGCTCCGCGGAATTGACGATGCGCTGGTAGCCGAACACGGCGGCCGCCGCGACGGCGATGGCGCCGATGCGGCGCAGCATGGCGGCGCGCCGGCGTCCGGCGGCATCGCGGATAGGGATCGGGTTCATGTTTTGCTCCTTCGGAATGCGTTGGGAAAAGCGGCGCCGGGATGGCGGTAGCGCGCGCGATCAGCCGAAAGTGAATGCGTACGCATCGACCCCCGGATCGAGAAACTCGATCGCGAACGTGCGGTCGGCGATCGTGCCGGTCTGCCGGACGAGCTGGTACAGGCGCTGGCCGGTGACGGTGCCGTAGCCCTGCGCGTCGACATCCGTGCCATGCGCGGCGCCGGGCGCGGCGCCGTCGAGCGTCACGCGAAAGCGCACGGGCCGGCCGCTCGTGCCCGGGCCGAGCACCAGGTGCAGGTCGCGTGCATGGAAGCGGTAGACGATCCGGCCATCCGGCGCGGCCAGCGACGCGCGCTCGGCGCCGACGTTCCACGTGCCCGCGAGGCCCCAGCCGTTCAGATCCGGGCCGGCCGGCGCGTCGTAGCGGTGCGCCGCATCGCGCACGACGCCGCCCGGCGACGCGAAGCTTTCCGCGCGCGCATAGCCGACATAGGTTTCGGGCGAGCGGACGTCCGCGCTGTCGGCCGCCGCGAGCGCACCCTTCGCGGGCGCGCCGGCGAGGCCGAGCGGCACGTTCAGCGCGTCCGGGTGGCCGGCTTCGGCGAGCAGCGACTGGATCGCGCGTTCCGACTGCGCGTATTCGCCTTCGCCGAAGTGGTGATGGCGAATCCGCCCTTGCGCATCGATGAAGTAGTGCGCGGGCCAGTATTCGTTGTTGAACGCGCGCCAGATCGAATAGCCGTTGTCGATCGCGACCGGGTAGTCGATGCCGAGGTCGTGCACGGCCTTCTTCACGTTGCCGATGTCGCGCTCGAACGCGAATTCCGGCGCGTGGACGCCGATCACGACGAGCCCGTACGGCGCGTACTTGCGTGCCCACGCAGTCGTGTACGGCAGCGTGCGCAGGCAGTTGATGCACGAATACGTCCAGAAATCGACCAGCACGACCTTGCCGCGCAGCCCGGCCGCCGTCAGCGGCGGCGAGTTCAGCCACTGCACCGCGCCGTCGAGCGACGGCAGCGTGCCTTCGACCGGCAGCGCGGACGCGGTGGCGCCGGCCGCGCGCATCATCGCGCTGCCGGCCATCGCACCGCCGCCGGCCGGTGCGCCATCGGCTGCGGCGGCCATCATCGCGCCGCCCGTCGCGTCGTCGGTAGCGGCGGTCGCAGCCGGCGCCGCCGGTGCCGGCGGCGCGCCGTTCGAGCGGCCGCCGAGGCGGTCGACGAGCTTCGTTTCGAGCCCGCCCGTGGTGACCGTCGACAGTTGCGCGAGGGCGCCGGTATCGAGGCCGAGCGCGATCGCGCCGACGCCGGCCAGGAGCGCCGCGCCGATCCCGCGGCGGATCCATTCGCCGGCACCGAGCGAGCGCTTCATCGCGGCGAACACCTTGCCGCCGATCACGAGCGCGACGCCGAGCGACGTCGCCGCGCCGGCCGCATATGCGACGAGCAGCAGCGTCGTGCCGACGCTCGCGCCGCGCAGCGCGGCGCCGGTCAGCACGAGGCCGAGGATCGGGCCCGCGCACGGCGCCCACAGCAGGCCCGTCGCGACGCCGAGCAGCAGCGACGACGCCGGGCCGGCCGGGCGGCCGTCGCGTTGCGCGAAGCCGGTGAGCCGGTTGCCGGCGGCGACGAGCGGGCGCGTCAGGTGTTCCGCGAAACGCGGCATCAGCAGCGTCAGGCCGAACACGGCGAGCAGCACGATCGCGATCCAGCGGCCGGCCTGGTTGGCCTGCGCGACCCAGCCGCCGCCGACGGCGGCGAGCGTCGCGACGACGGCGAACGTGAGCGCCATGCCGGCGAGCAGCGGCAGGCCGGTGCGCACGAACGGCTGGTCGGCGCGCGCGAATACGAACGGCAGCACGGGCAGGATGCACGGGCTCAGGATCGTGAGCACGCCGCCGAGATAGGCAAGGACGATGAGCAGCATGAGGCGTTCTCCAGTCGGATGGGCTTGGGGCCGGATCAGGCGGCAGCGGGGTGGAACGCGAGCGCGAGGCCGTTCATGCAGTAGCGCAGACCGGTCGGCGCGGGGCCGTCGTCGAACACGTGGCCGAGATGGCCGCCGCAGCGGCGGCAGTGCACCTCGGTGCGGACCATCCCGAACGACGCGTCGGTGTCGGTGCCGACAGCATGGTCGAGCGGTTTCCAGAAGCTCGGCCAGCCCGTATGGCTGTCGAACTTGGTGGCCGACGAGAACAGCGCGAGGTCGCAGCCGGCGCACGCGAACGTGCCGTGCCGGTGCTCGTCGTTCAGCGGGCTGGTGAACGGCCGCTCGGTGCCGGCTTCGCGCAGGACCGTGTATTGGGCGGGCGTGAGCCGGCGATGCCATTCGGCGTCGCTGAGCGTGATCTCGAACGGGGCGGCCTTCGGCGAGCCGGCCGGCGGCGCGGCGAACGCGCGGCCGACCAGCGCGCGGTGGCCGGCGGACGACAGCGCCGCGAGCGCGGCGAGGCCGGTGGCGCCGGCGAACAGCAGATGTCTGCGGGTGGGCATGATGGGCTCCTGGAAGCAGGTGCTGAAAACATGCGCCCATCGTAGGCGGCGGCCGGTGTCGAAGTCCTCACGGAAAGTTAAACGAATCGTGATTGTTTTTTGGGTGATCCGGCCAGGTCCGTTGAAATCCGTCAAAGCCCCATCCATCAAGGGGTTGCGGGAAGTTGGTGGTCCACCAACTTCTGCGGAAATTCTCCACGAGCCGCAACTTTTTAGTGTTTTTTTAGTGTTTGCGATGTGGGGTAGGCTCTGCGTAGAGATGCGCGGGCCAACCCGGTTGCAATATCAAAGGAGGGCGATCATGGGTGCTCTGACGGTTAGACAAATCGAAGCCGAGAAGGCGACCGGGAAGTTGTATTTCCTCTCGGATGGGCGCGGACTGTTCCTGCGCATCGGCCCGGATGGCTCGATGGAGCAGCCCCCTGAAACGCCGGACACAGTCACCCACTTACAATAACGGGTAGGCATAAGACTGTGTTTTTGACTAACACCAGGCAGGAAGTGATGGAAGTGTTGACGGGCCCGGTGCGTCGGCGGCGCTGGACGGCGGAGCAGAAGCTGGCGATGGTCCGCGAGAGTTTCGAATCAGCGATGGTGTTCCGATAGATTCGAGTTTCGCTGTGACAACGGCGAGCCGCTGCGCGTGACGTTTGCGCTGGACTGTTGCGATCGTGAGGCGATGAGCTGGGCGGCCACGACGGCAGGCCACAGCGGTGACATCGTGCGCGACGTGATGCTGGCTGCAGTGGAAAATCGGTTTGGCAACGAACTGCACACCCCGTCCGAAATCGAGTGGCTGAGTGACAACGGCTCGGGCTACACGGCCGACGACACGCGCCGGTTCGCAGTGGCCATCGGCCTGAAGCCATTGACCACGCCGGTGTGCGGCCCGCAAAGTAACGGGATAGCCGAGAGCTTCGTGAAGACGATGAAACGCGACTACGTCGCCTTCATGCCGAAGCCGGACGCAGCGACTGCCGCACGCAACTTGGCCATCGCGTTCGAGCATTACAACGAGAAGCATCCTCATAGCGCGCTGAAATACCGCTCGCCTCGCGAGTTCCGGCGCTCGATGGATTCAGCAACCTTAGTGTGATGCCGTGTCCGGTATTACAGGGGCAACTCCAGTTTTGACACCACCGAAGCCCAGAGGGCTGTCACGAGGGCCATAGTGGCTGCCCTCGCTTCATAAAATCGGCGGTGCTCAGGGCTTGCGTATTTCGAGCATTCTCATTTATTCGCCCCCGACTCGATAAATTCGAGATAAGCGTGCGCGGTGCCCGGTTAGAATCGGCGCGTCTACCTATGAGCACGGTACCGATTGACAGATCGGCGTGACCATCTGAAACGCGTATGGCCATCGAACCCGAGGATCTTCTACCGCATTTTGAGCGTGAGCTGGGTCTGCTGCGCCGTTCGACGCGCGCATTCGCCGAGCTTTACCCCAAAGTCGCGGCTCGTCTTGCGATGTCCGGTGAGCACTCGGATGACCCATATGTCGAACGGCTGCTGCAATCGTTCGCGTTGATGTGCGCTCGGCACGACATCCGACTCGAAGATGAGGTGCCGGAGTTTACGCACGCGTTGATTGACACGATCCACGGAGCGTTCCTGCGGCCGTTTCCATCTTGTGCGATGGCCCAATTTCGCGTGGATCGAGACAGCAAGCAGACTGAGCCGCGGCTTGTTCCACGCGGCACGCAGCTGGTGGCGCCGAATAGCCGTCAGGTGTTCCGCACCGCCGCCGACGTCACGTTGGTGCCGGTGGCTGTCTCCGGCGTACGTTACGCGACGTCGACCGTCGCGCCGATGCAAACCCCACTGCCGCCCGACACGACGGGGATTTTGTCTTTCACCCTTGAGCTCACATCGCCGTCAACCCAGTTCTCGGATGCTCCAGACATGCTGCGGCTGCATTTGGCGGGGGAGAGGGAGGTGGTGGCCGCGCTCGCCGACGGCGTGCTGTTGCACGCCACGCGTGCCTTTGTTGAACTGGACGGCAACGGGCGCTGGCGTCGGGTGGACATGCCGCTGGCGGCCGCAGGTTTCGACGATGCCGACGCGCTGCTTCCGCCGCCTCCCGACAACACGATTGCTCCGTTTCATCTGTTGATGGAGTACGGCGCGTTTCCCGCTCGATTTGACAACCTCGATCTGAATTTGGCGCGGTTGAAACGGTTGGCGGTTGGCGCGCGCCGGATCACGTTGCATTTGGCCCTTGCCGGCATCCATCCGGACTCACGTCGCGCTCAACGGTTGGTCGGAGCGTCGGCCGACAATCTCCGGCTATTTTGCACACCAGTAGTCAACTTGTTCTCGAGCAATGCGGAGCCGATCGAAACGAAGGCCGGGCAAGCGTACTATCCGCTGAAACCGTTTTCGCTCAAGACCGCAGCTACGAGCGAGGTGTGGTCAGTTGACCAGGTTCGCATAACGACCGCCCGGGGCACCGCGATTTTGCCGCCCTTCGAATCTTTGCAGCACGCGTTTGGCGCAGCGCCAGGCCTGTATTGGGTTGTTTTGCGCGACGAAGCCAGGCGCGCGCCGAAGCCGCCTTCCGAGCCCGGGAAGACGGGACAGGAAACGCCGCGCGGACAGGCAACTGGAGCGCGCGCAGACGGGTTGCGTGGCTTGGAACTCGCACTTGTGAATGCTCGCGGCGAGCCCGTTGATCCGGCCGCGCAGCGCCAACTCGACATCGTGCTGTCTTGCACAAATGGCAACCTGGTGGACATACGCGAACGCCAGTTGGCCGTGCGCGATGGAGACGCCGGTGACGAAATCGAGTTATTGGCGCAGCCCAGCGCAAGTCCCGCGCCGATGCTTCGTCGCGGCGAGCTGTGGGAATTGATGTCGTGGCTGGTTCCGCAGGCAGTGCGGCTGAACGCCGAAGGCCTCAATGAATTCAAGCGGCTGTGCACCCGCTTCGGCAAGTTTGCCCCCGACGCCGGGCGGCGTTTCGACGCGCTCGTATCCCTGTCGACTGAACGGGTGCGGCGCTGGATGCCGGGCAAGCCGGCTTCAGCGTTCGTCCAAGGATTGGAGATCCGGCTCGTGATTGACGAGCCGCGTTTCGTCCAATTCAGTCTCGCCGGATTGGGGCGCGTGATGGATCGATTATTTTCCCCGTACGTTCCTGTCACCAGCTTCGTGCAAATCGTCTTGGTCTCGGCGGAGACCTGTGCGGTATTGCGACGCGGTGAACCCTGCGCCGGCACCCAACCACTTATTTGATTGGCGGGTGGAGAGGGTATCAGCAGGGAAATTGCAAAGGAATTTCAGGTATCTTTCGCTGGCAAACGTTTTGTCCTACAGTAGCGGGGCCTCAAGTTGGTGAGCCAATTGGGGACAGAACCTGAGACGAAAATAAAGGGAATTCAAATGAGTTTCGCCCCGAATGGCGGTATTCCGGCTGGTTCCGGCGGGAATCTGTTCGGCTCTCTGAGCGCGCTCGGCGGCCTTGCCGGGCCGGTTGCGTCCACGGTAGCAGGCCAGATTGGCCCGCTCGCCGGCGTCGCAAGTCATATCGACACCGTGCAACGCGCCGTCCAGCTCGCGCAGACCGGTTTCTCGCTGATGAACAAGACGCCGGCCGCGATTGCGGACGCGCTCAACAATGCGGCCGGCGGCGTTGCTCGACTGACTCAGCTAAATCGATACGTGACCATCGATTCGCCGCTCGGTCCGGACGTGCTGCTGGTCAGCACCGCGGTTATCGACGAACACGTCAATCGGTTGCCGGAGATCCACCTGGATTTGCTGTCACACCAGCATGATCTGGTGCCCGACCAACTGATCGGGCAACCGATCAAGATCCGATTCGACCAGAGCGCACGGCAGTCCACGCTTGAGCGCATCGTGTCGTCAGGCGCCACCGACAGCATCCGTTACTTCGACGGCTACGTCACGTCGTTCGATCGGGCGGGCAATCCGGGCAAGGTGACGCAATATCAAATGACGGTGGCGCCGTGGTTCTGGTTTCTGACGCGCTCGACCGACTGCCGGATTTTCCAGAACAAGACCGCGCAGGATATCCTCACCGAGATTTTCCAGGATCACGGGTTCACCGATTTCGAATTCGACATCCGGACTGCGCAGAAGCCGCTCGAATATATCGTGATGTATCAGGAGTCGTATTACAACTTCTGCGCGCGGCTGATGGAGCAGGAAGGCCTGATCTGGACGCACCGCTACGAAAAGGAAAAGCACTTCCTTGTCGTTGGCGATACGAATTTCGTTTTCCGTCCGATCGACGGGCTGGCCAATTTGCCGTATGCCGCCACTGCGGCGAGTGAAGACAACGGCATCGACCAGTTGCATGAAGGTCGGCGCTTCGGCGTCGGCAAGATCGCCTTTCGCGACTTCAATCACCAGAACCCATCGTCGCCGCTGATGCTGGTGCAGGCCGAGCCGGAGAATCTGCGGCATGCGGGGCTCGAGACAACGGAGCGTTTCGAACACCAGTCGTTGTTCGATCACGGCGATGATGGCGACCGTTACGCTCGCATTGCGATGCAAGCAGAAGAAGCAAGCGCGCATCGGTATACGGGCAGCGGCTATGCGTGGCGGATGACCACTGCAGGCAGCGTGACGGTGATGAACCATCCAGTCATGGCCAACAATCAGGAATACGCCATCCTGCATGTTCGTCACGAGGCCGTGAACGATTACACGGAACACAACGCAAAGCTGCCGTACCGCAATACATTTTCTCTGCTCCCGAAGAAGTTTCCGTATCGTTCACCCAGAAATACGCCGAAGCCCGTCATTCATGGCACGCAGTCGGCAATCGTGGTCGGCCCAAAGGGCGAAGAAATTCACACGAACGGCAGTGCCGTGAAGGTGCACTTCCTGTGGGATCGCCGCGGCAAGTTGGACGGCTCGGATTCGATGTGGATCCGCGTGTCCCAACCGTGGGCGGGTGACGGGTGGGGGGCGGCCGCCATCCCGCGGATCAATCAGGAGGTCTTGGTCGCGTTTAATCAAGGGGATCCCGACAATCCGGTCATTGTGGGCCGCGTCTACAACGGCCAGCAGGGCAACCCTTATCACGGTGCTGCCGGACAGACGATGGGGATCAAGAGCCAGACCCACAAGGGCGCGGGCTCAAACGAATTGCGATTCTCCGACGTGAACGGCGCACAAGAAGTCTTTCTGCACGCGCAGAAGGATATGAACACGGTCATCAAGGATTCGGAAACGCACACGGTCGAAGCCGGCGGTCGCACGGTGTCGCTGCTCAAGGGCAGCGAGACGAAGCAGATCGCGCAGGGCGGATTGAAGGAAACCATCGCGTTGACGCGCGACACCACGGCGAACGTGATCAATACGAAGGCCATCGCGAGCAAGGCCGGGCCCGGCATGCAAAGCCATCAGGCGAGCGACGGCATCGAGCATCGTGTCGGCGATGGCGTCGTGACAATGACGCCGGACAGCATCAAGCTGACCTTCGGTCCGTCAACGATCGTCATCAACGCGAACGGCATCTATCTCGACGGGCCTGTCATCCATCTGAATCGCGGCAGTGCGCAATCCGCGGAACAGGCGCTCGCGCTCGAGTGGGCGGCAGAGCAGGCGACGATCGCGAAGGGGCTGGCGAGCCCCGACCCGGCGACGCGCGCGGCGGCGGCCAAGCTGGCGAGCTCGCTGAAGGCGCAGCAACTGGCGAAACTCGCGGATCACGTGTATCACCCGAACGATCCGCCGCCGACCGGGTGGAAGATGGCGACCAACGATCCGGAAGCATTGAAGGCGTTCGGCCTCAAGCCGAGCGATTTCGAGAAAAGCGGTAGCAACTTCGGGTCGCAGATGTATATCCCGGATCCGAATGTCTTCGGCGACAGCATGAAGCCGACGATCGCGTTCAAGGGTACCCAGCAGCTCTTCGGCGAAGACATGAGCAACAACATGGCGCAAGGGCTCGGCGCCGATGCGCCGTACTACCGCAATGCGGTCACGATCGGCAAGAACATCGAGACCACGGGCGCGTCGGCCGGCGTCGATTTCACCGGGCATTCGCTCGGCGGTGGCCTGGCGTCCGCTGCAGCCGAGGCCAGCGGCGGTTCGGCTGTGACCTTCAATGCTGCAGGCCTCAATCCGGAGACGGTCGCGCAATACGGCGGAACAGCCCAGCCGGCCAACATCACGGCCTATCGCGTCGACGGCGATATCCTGACCGGTCTGCAGGAAGGCCGACTCGGGCCGATCAGCGACGGTACGGCGGCACTGATGCCCAAGGCGGTTGGCAGCCCCGTCACGCTCGACGGCGAAAGCGTGACCACGGTCGGCCGTCACCTGATGGGTGACGTGACGAACGGGATCAACCAGCAGGTCGCGAAGGATCAGCTCGACCTGGTCTCCCAACTGAATTCATCTCACTGATGCGATACAAGAAAGCGATAACCGCCGGCGCGATTGCCGCACTCGTTGGAGTGTCCTCGCCGCTGTGGTGGCCCACTCAAGCCCAAGGGACGAACATGACTGGCTTCAAGCGTTACGCACCGGAAGATTTCTTTTCGGGGCAGCAACTCACGTTGGCTCAGGCCATTCATGACGGCGATCTCACCCGCGTTCAGCAGCTCGCGCACAAGACCGATCTGAATGCGCCGGGCGCGAAGAATACGACGCTGCTGTCGTATGCAGTTCAGGAAATCGTTCCGGTCAAGAACGACGCGTCTAATCCGCGCTTCCAGATCATTTCGGTGCTCGTGAAGAACGGCGCGGACCCCAAGGCGCCGGTCGGTGCCAGCGGCGGATCGGTAGTCGACGTCGCATTGCGGGCCGATACGCCCAACCTCCTGCGCGTGTTGTTGAACAGCGGGCTCGATCCCAACTGGCAATACAACGGCGACACGCCGATGATTTTTGCAGTTGCAGAGAACCGGCTGCTGCCCCAGCTGAAGCTGCTGGTTGAGCACAAGGCGAACGTGAATGCTCGTGATTCGCTCGGAAAGACGGCACTCTTCGAGGCGACGATGATTCAGCAGTGGGATGTCGTCGATTACCTGCTCGCGCACGGCGCGGATCCGAAGATTGCCAGCCAGCTCGGCGTGTCGTACGGATGGGTGCTGCAGAACGAGTTGAAGAACCATACGTCTGCGGACTCGCCGGCGCGTACGCGTATCGAAGAGATTCGTCGCAAGATCGTTACGGCCGGCGCGCCCTGGCCGCCACTCGATCCGAAGGCGCAACGCTCAGCGATGCGCGCACGCGGCGAGAAGGTCGTGACACCTGCCGGCCAGACGGATTGAACGCATGCGCGACCGTTGAAGTGTCGTGCAATGGATTCGGGAAATGACGAACGTTCTTGATTCGACGCCGCGTGTCAGGCGAGAGGTGGTCCTCGGCGTATCCGGGGCGCTGTACGTGCTCTCGCTGACGATGCCGGCGATGCATTTCGAGAAAGAAGCGTCGCTTAGCGGGCTGTCGGTTCTCGCTCAGGGCTGGTGGGGACTGTTCATGCTCAATCCGGCATGGCTCGCCAATCCGCTCTACGTCGTTGCGGCTGTCCAGCTCGCCCGGAACCGATATACCCGCGCGAGTCAGCTTTCGGCCGCTGGGCTCGCGTGTGCGCTCTGTTCATTGTTCACGACAAAGTGGTACTTCAACGAAGCAGACGCGACGCCGATATCCGGCTACGGCGTCGCGTTTTACGTGTGGCTCGTCGCGCATATCGTATTGCTCGCGGGCAGTTTGCGCTTGCACCGGGAAAGCATCGTCGCGTTGCAGGGAAAATGAGCGTCGGCGCGTGTGCGCGTTGATTTCAACCCATTCCAACAACTACACATCACGAGAGAACTAGCATGACGGATTCCGAAAACCGTATTCGGATTCACGAAGGCAGCATCGTTCTGCCGGACGGTTTCGAGGATCGCACGACCAACCTCTTCGTGCCGGCCGATACGGCTGCGCAACCGAACCTCAGTGTCGCACGCGACTGGCTCAAGGACGGAGAGACCCTTGCGCCGTATATCGATCGGCAGATCGCGCTGCTCAAATCGAGGTTGCAGGGACACCGGGTGCTTTCGCGCCAGGCTGAACGGCTTGGACCTGAAACCGATGGAATGCCGGGGGAGCGCATCGACGCTGCCTATCGGAACGGCCCCAAGACCGTTTTTCAACGGCAAGGCGCATTCATTGTTGCCCCAGGACGCGTGCTGATCTTTACCGCTTCGAGCGCGAAGAGCTTCGGCGAAACGCTCGACGCATTGTGGCGCGACTGGCTCGACGGCTATCGTCCGGCAGAACAAGAGTCGGCATAACAACAGCAAAGGACCATCATCGTGTACGAAGCCGCACGAGTCACTGACCCGATCGATCACACCAGCGCGCTCGCGGGCTTTCTGGTCGGCGCCGTGCTGGGCATTGCCCTAATCGCCGCAGTCGCCTTCGCCACATTCACATGCGGATTCGGCGTGGCCTTGCTGGCCGGCATGATGGCCGGTATCGGAGCGCAGGCTCTCCTATCAATAGGGGAGTCGATCGGGAAGATGTTCAGCTCGCAATCCGGCAACATCATCACAGGTTCGCCGGACGTCTACGTCAATTCCCTTTCGGCGGCCTATGCGACGCTGAGCGGCGTGGCATGCAGCAAGCACAATCCCATTCCGCTTGTCGCGCAAGGATCGACGAACATCTTCATCAACGGGCGGCCAGCGGCGCGGAAGGACGACAAGATCAAGTGCGGCGCGACAATCTCCGGCGGTTCGCACGATACGTTCTTTCACGGCGGCACGCAGACTTACCTGCCGGTCGACGACGAAGTGCCGCCGTGGCTGCGAACGGCGACGGAATGGGCGTTCGTGCTGGCGGGGCTGGTCGGCGGCTTAGGTGGGTTGTTGAAGCAGGCTGGCGGGCTGTCGCGCGCGGTCCTTCCTTGCGCTGCGAAGTTCATCGGCGGGTACGTGCTCGGTGAGGCGTTCGGACGGTACGTCGCCGGGCCCGCGATCAACAAGGCGCTCGGCGGGATGTTCGGCAACCCAGTCGACGTCACGACCGGAAGAAAGATCCTGTTGGCCGAATCGGAAACAGACTTCGTGATCCCGAGCCCGATGCCGGTTGCGATCAAGCGGTTCTATTCGAGCAGCATTGACTATGCGGGGACGCTCGGGCGCGGCTGGGTCGCCCCGTGGGAGCTTCGTTTGCACGCTCGCGACGGACGCCTTTGGTACACCGACGCGCAAGGGCGCGAGAGCGGATTTCCGTTGCTGCGTGCCGGGCAAGCCGCATTCAGCGAGGCCGAGCAACGGTATCTGACCTGTACGCCCGACGGCCGCTACATCCTGCATGACATTGGCGAGACGTATTACGACTTCGGCCGATATGAGCCGGACTCCGGCCGCATTGCTTGGGTGCGCCGCATCGAGGATCAGGCGGGACAGTGGTGCCAGTTCGAGCGCGATAGCCGCGGCCGCGTCACCGAGATTCTGACGTGCGGCGGATTGAATGCCGTGCTCGATTACGAGCAGGAACACGGACGGCTTAGCGCGGTCACGCTCGTTCATGGCAATGAGCGCCGCCTGGCCGTCGCTTACGGATACGATGAGAACGGCCAGTTGGCGTCGGTGACGGATGCAAATGGAGCGGTTGTACGCCAGTTCGCATATACCAACGGCCTGATGGCGAGCCACGTGAACGCACTGGGTTTCACGTCCAGTTATGTGTGGTCGACGATCGAAGGACAGCCGCGGGTCGTCGCAACGCGCACCAGCGAGGGCGAGGACTGGTCGTTCGAATACGACGTCGATGGCCGGCAGACGCGCGTCCGGCACGCCGATGGTCGCACCGCGCACTGGCGCTTCGACGCACAGTTTCAGATTGTCGAGTACACCGACTTCGACGGGGGACTCTACCGGATCAAGTACAACGACGCCGGCATGCCGGTGATGCTGATGCTGCCGGGTGAGCGCACGGCCGAGTTCGAGTACGACGACGCGGGCCGGATCGTCGCCGAGACTGATCCGCTTGGCCGCACGACACGCACTCGCTATGACGGCAACAGCAGGCGGCCTGTGGAGATTGTCGGGCCTGACGGTGGTGCCTGGCGTGCAGAATACGATCCGCAGGGTCGGCTGCTGGTGAGTCAGGATCCGCTTGGCCGCGAAAACCGTTACGAGTATCCGAAAGGGCTGACCTCGCTCCCGCTCGTGCACATTGATGCACTGGGGGGACGTAAGACTCTGGAGTGGAATAGCCTCGGCGAGCTCGTCGCGCGCACTGACTGTTCCGGCAAAGCGACGCGAACCACTTTTGATCCGTTCGGTCTGCCGGTTATGCGTGAGAACGCGCTTGGTCAGCGCATCACGTACGATGTGCGTCCGACCGGCGAGCCGCGCCGCATCACATATCCCGACGGAAGTTCGGAGGCCTTCGAATACGATGCAGCCGGGCTTATGGTTCGGCACGTTGGCCTCGGCGGAAGGGTCCGACAGTCGCTGCGCAATGCGCGTGGCCAGGTCGTCGAGATAAGCGATCCAGCAGGGCGCCGGACCCGTTATCGGTACGATGCCGACGGGCGGCTTCGAGAGCTACTGCAGGACCGCGCATGCTATGCGTTCACGTACAGTGCCGGCGGTCGGCTCTTGACCGAGACGCGACCGGACGGCGTGGAACGGCGGTTCGGGTATGGGGACGCTGGCGAATTGCTCACACTTGATATCGTAGGGGCCCCGGTCAATGGCGCTAATGCGAATCGCCCGATTCGCACTATTCGCTTTGAGCGCGACCGGATGGGCAATCTGAAGGTTCAGCATACGCCGACCGAGGTAACCCGCTTTGAGCGCGACAAGGGCGACCGGACTGTGAAAGTTGAGCGTACGCCAACTCCAGCCGGTATTGCGCTTGGCATCACTCCGGACGTCGTGAGTTTCGAATACGACAAAGCGGGTCGCCTTATGGCCGAGCACGGCGTGAACGGCACAGTGGAATATGTGCTCGATGCGCTCGACAACGTGACAAAGCTAGCGCTGCCGCACGACCAGAGCTTGCAGATCCTGCGGTATGGTTCAGGCCACGTTCACCAGATCCGTTGTGGCGATCAGGTGGTGAGTGACTTCGAGCGTGACGATTTGCATCGTGAAGTGATGCGCACACAGGGGCGGTTGACTCAGCGTTCCGCATACGATCCGCTTGGTCGGAAAGTCTGGCAGTCGGCAGGATTCCAACCCGAAGCGCTGGGTCGTGGGCGCGGGCACTTGTGGCGGAATTACGGCTACGACGCCGCTGGCGAGCTCATCGAGATGAGCGACGGCCTCCGTGGCAGTACGCAGTACAACTACGATCCTGCCGGGCAGCTGACCCGGCGGGTGAACACGATGGATCGGCAAGTTGAAGAATTCGCGTGGGACGGTGCCGGCAACCTGCTTGACGATGCGCAGCGCAGTAGCCGGGGGTACGTCGAAGGCAATCGCCTGCTCATGTGGCAAGATCTCCGTTTCGAGTACGATCCGTTTGGCAATCTCACGACGAAGCTGCGCGGAGCGAACCAGACGCAGCGGTTCACCTACGACGGGCAGAACCGACTGATCGCAGTCCGAACGCACGACGCGCGTGGCACGGTCGAATCTCGGTTCGAATACGACCCGATCGGGAGGCGGATTGCGAAGACGGATACCAGTTACGACCTGCGTGGCGTAAAACTGCGCAGCGAGACGAAGCGGTTCGTATGGGAGGGGCTACGGCTCGCCCAAGAGGTGCGCGAGACTGGCGTGAGCAGTTACATATACAGTCCAGATGCGTCGTACTCTCCAGCGGCACGCGTTGATGCGGTTATCGCGAACGCACTGGCGGCGGCAGCGATCGACACGGCGAAGCTGGCGTCGCGGATATACCACTTCCATACGGATCTGGTGGGCGCCCCATTGGAAGTTACAGACGAAGCTGGAGAGCTAGCGTGGGCGGGGCAATATACGGCGTGGGGCAAGGTCAAGCCGAACAGTGGAGAACTGACTTCGGCACGCACGGATCAGCCGCTCCGCTATGCCGGACAATATGCCGATGAAAGCACGGGCCTTCACTATAATACTTTCAGGTTCTACGACCCTGATGTAGGCCGGTTCATTAACCACGATCCGATCGGGCTGCTGGGTGGCGACAATTTGTATGCGTATGCCCCCAATCCTACAGGATGGATCGATCCGTGGGGCTGGTTTGGGGAGAAGCCGTTGAACTCTCCGGATGTGACGAAATGGCTTGAAAAAGGTGGTACCGTTCACGTTGAGGTGGAGTCGGGGACGTGGGTATATACCAACGCAAAAGGTACGGTTGTCCGTTATCCAAATGGTTATCCTGATTTCAAGCCGTATGAGGTCAGATCTGTAGACGTTGAGGGGCTGAAAGGAAATCACAGTAGGGCGCCAGCAGGGGACTTTGGATTGGCGGATGCAAAGGCAGGAAGCCCCGCCGACTACACGAAAAATACTTGGCACCACCACGAGAACATGGTAACGATGCAGGAAATTCCGAAGGATATTCACAGTGAATTCACCCATAGGGGTGGCGTCTCTAATTTGAAGAATCAATCGTCGTGTTAAGGAGGTAAGGTGCCAGTTCTGTATGGAGCAAAACCTGCACAGCCGCTCCTCGGTAAATTGGAGGCGGAACTCGGATTCGTTCTTCCGACGGATTACAAGGATTTTTTGAAGAAGTGGAATGGCATATTCATTGGCGGCGCCGACTATCTCGATTTTGATTTTCTTGGTGTCGATAATGGAATGATTTCCTTTGCTTCGCTTTTTGGAGTCGGAACGAGTAACGAGAATTTTGATTTAATAGAGCAAAACGAGCGTGTCAGAGGTGAGGTCGATTTTCTAAACGATTTCTTTGTGATTGGAGATGACCCGGGGGGTAATTACTACGCGCTGGCGCGACTCGATAGCGTTGAAAAGGTCCTGTATTGGGATAGAACGCATCTGCATGCGAATGACACAGCGAAGCCGGATATTGCAGAGGTGTCAGAATGTGGCAACCTCTACAATATAGCCGATGGATTCTCGGCATTTCTGGATATGATCGTCGCCGGAACAAAACAGATGCAGTTTGTCGCGGTCGACGACTGGCCTGGCTAAAATATGGATGTCATCGTCGCTGAGGTCTCGCACTAGGGCGGTATTTTCAATGATTAAGGGTTGAAGGCGATGAATGACGATTTTGAGCAAGCGCGAACGGCATTGCGATCATTCATGTTGGAAATGAATCAATGGGAAAAGGATTTTTACGAGAAAAAGCATAGTGCTCTGAAAAGTGGTGGCGATGTTTCTGGTATTGATGACCGTGCACGGAAAGATCTTTCTGCTATTTTAGAGAAATGGGCGTTCCAAGAAAAAACAAACCAAGGTCGTTTAATTGACTTGGGTTGTTCGGAGCCACCGACATACGATCCTGAAACCGACGTTGAAGATAGCATCGAATCCGTGAATGGAGAGGTAGTTTTCGCCATTCGCCAGACATTGGGAATGTTGACGATATCCCGATTCACGATGAAGGAAAAGGCGGGTAAATGGATGGTGAAGAAAAAAGAGTTTCTTAATTTTAACGACAAATGGCAGCGTTCAGTTCTCTAACAACGTCGTTCGCCCCGTTTTTCTGATTGGGCGTTGTCAAGCCGGACGGAATGGCGCACCCTTTGGTTCCGTGCAGAAAGGTAAATAGTATCGGTCTGGATGTCGTGGGTGCTGAGAGTAACACGCCGACATTTTTTCTTGAGCCGTGTGAGGCCGGGATGCACGAGGAGTTGCACCGCGCCATAATAGCTGATGGATTCTCGGTATTTATGGAATTTGGATGTGGGGCGGTGCGTGAGTAACGTTTACGGTTTGAGGCAGGATGAAGCATTTCAGCCTCTCGTTCAAGTCGATGATGACGGTGAAATCGCATATGACAAGAGCGTAGCTATACGAGCAACCGCTCTATGTGGGCGAGGGTTTGGCCAAGACTATGACCCCGTTAAGCTTACGTGGGGTACTTCGCGCAGAAAAAAGACCAGCGACGTTCATACGATGCTATCTCCGTTTCTCCTGTTTAGTGAGAGGGCGCTTGATGTATTGGCGCCGGTACTTCGTGGCAGCGGGGAGATATTGCAGGTCGAGGCCCCGATAAAAGACATGCTCGGATTTCATGTAACCCGGGTGATCGAGAATGCCGTCGATATGGACGCATCAAAATTCAAAGTCTACCCTCAGGCGACGGTTTTTAATAAAATATTCCTTCTGAAGAGTCGCATTGAAGGGGTTGATATATTTCGCCTAAAAGAAAGTCCTGCTTCAGTATTTGTATCCGAGCGTTTTAGGGAGCTTGTAGAGCAAAATGAATTAAAAGGGTTCGATTTCGGAGGGGTCATTTCGCAATCTGAGAAGTAGGATTTCGCAACTCCCGGTGACTGGTCAGAGAATGGCCCGGGTGTCCTCGATTTCACGAGAGTAACGTGTGAGAATCATACATCGGGGTGGTGGACTTCTAGGCCTCTATGCGCGGGTACGCCAACGAAAGGAATTTAGCGGAGCAGCAACGTTGTCACTCGATCAGTTGAAGCGAATGCGAGAGGCACTTCGTCCATACGGACTGAAGTTGCTGGAATCAGAATGGAAAGGTTGGCACGCGCAATATCGATTTCGATGTCGCAAGGGACACGAATCCAGCCGATGCGGCTCCTATCTGTTCTACACGATGGTCCAGTGCCCGGCATGTCGCGTTGACGGGGTACTTCGTCAGATCCACCAACTCGCGCGGCAGGCCGGCGGGCGCTGTCTTTCGGAGCAGTATGCGGGCCGCGGCACACCACTCCAGTTTGTATGTAAGGCAGGGCACGTTTTCGAGAAGACCGCCGAGAATCTGCGAAAGGGCTCTTGGTGCGCGCTCTGCGCGAGGGCGCAACATTCGAAACGCATGGCCGATCCGGACGGGATGACACGCATGCGAGGGGCTGCAAACGCGAGAGGCGGCAAGTGTTTGTCGACCGGCTACACGAAACTGACAGCGCGCTATCGTTTCCGGTGTGCTGCAGGCCATGAATGGGAGACTTCAGGTAGTGGGATCGTGCGGGGCGCCTGGTGCCGCATTTGCGCGGACCGAGAGAAGGTACACGCATATCGTCACAAGGACGGCCTGGCAAGGTTACGTGAACGCGCGAGGAGCCATGGTGGAGTCTGTCTCTCGAAGGTCTACGAGGGCAGCAAGGCCTACTATAGGTTCCGATGTGGTGCAGACCACGAGTGGGAGACGCAAGGCGCGAGGATCTTTCGTGGCGCTTGGTGCCCGGAGTGTCAGCGGGAGGCAATGCGCTTTGGGATCGAGCGCATGCGCCTGTGGGCGAGGGAACTCGGCGGGCGGTGCTTGTCCGAAACATACCGAAACGCGGCGACGCGCCTGAAATGGGAGTGCGACACGGGCATCGCTGGGAGGCCGCTCCTGGGGCTGTTGTTCGGGGGCATTGGTGCCCAGTGTGCAGCCGCGACGGGTCCAGGCTTGGGCTCGAGCTGATGAAAAGCATTGCGCTTGAGCGTGGTGGGAAGTGTGTCTCAGCGACCTATGTGAATAGCGCGACCAGACTTGAATGGGAATGTGCCCGAGGACATCGATGGCTCGCCACACCGAATACGATTCGACGTGGCCACTGGTGTGCTCGGTGTTATTTCATCAGTATCACGACAACCGAAACGACTCGCCGCAAGCGGCGACATGAAGCGGTCGGGAGGTGAGCTATTCAACCAGATGTGCGGCGCGCCGGCGCGTTTCAGCTCAGTGAGGACGTCTTTGGCGGGCAATGACGCGATAGGATATGGGCCGTTGCTCAATCGCTCATGACGTCCTGTTTTGTTATGCTCTGGTGTGATCGTATGGAATCAGAGACGAACGATGCTCATTCGAGAACAAGGGCGCCTCATCAAGTTGCTTCGTGCCGTGCCGCCGAAGCGGCCTTCCATCAGGGCGCGGGCGCGCGAATGCGTCATCGGTACGTTTCGTGTCGATGAACCTGTCCCGACTGGGCTGCTTGACACTCTGTCCCGCGACGAGCGCAAGCTGCTCGAGCGATGGCTTGAAGCATATCGGGAAAGCAAGGCGCGCGATCAAGTGCGCCCCGTGCTGGCCGGCGCACCCGAACAGCTCGAGAGGCTCGTTGGTGCGCTCGAAGTGGCGGCCGACACTTTGTCGAGCGCCGAAGCAGATCAGATTTGGGCGCAGCTTCATGCGATTGCGCGCACGTTGAAGAGAGCGGGGCATCCGCGGCCGCGAGCAGCACGTCGGTCGCCGGCGGCACTGCCAGGGCAGCAGGACTTCTTTGGTGAATTCGACGAGCTCGAGCGGCTGGCCGAACAATGAACATGCGCCGCTTGATCTTCTCTGTGCGAGGCGGACGGGCATAGGCTGGAGGGCCGGTCGTCGTCTACAACAACGACATCTGGCTCGAAGTGCTTTCGTCGATCGTCTGACCGGTTTCCTTGGCGGGCCGGTTCCGCCGAGTTGCGGATTGCGCATGCCCGTTTGGCACTTCAATTTCGGTGATCTGCTGATACTTACGCGCCCAGTCGGCCCCGAGTACATCGGCGGAGAACACGACACCCGGCGCAATCTGAACAAACTGGCTCATCGGCAGGTCTTCCTAAGCGGACTGAACGTCGAAGTGCGCAGCGGCGTAGCGCGCGCTGCAGTTCCACACTTCGACGCCGTCACGGGTGAACGTAGCCCATCCATCTTTCACGATCATCTCTGCGTGCGGAAATACGTCGCCGTGACCGTTTGCCGAGGCCGCAAATACCGTCCGCTCCCGACATGTCGCCCAGTATGTCCCATCTGGTAAAGATGACGACATTGTGCCCAACTGCCGATCGGCTTACTGTTCGATCAAAAAGCGATCGCGGTTCTTCGCGTTCGCAATCCACTGGGGAGCCTTGCCACGGCCGCTCCAGGTTGCACCTGTCTTCGGATCGCGATACTTCGGCGCAATCGGCGCGCGAGGGCTCGGTGCAACGGCGCGACGTCGACCGAAAAGTTGTTCCGGCGTGATCCCGTATTCTGCAATCTGTTCGCGCATGGAGGAAATGATGGCGTCCAGCTCGGCAAGTCGAGCTTCTTCTGCTTGTTGTGCCAGCGCTTCTGCCTGCGCTTTGAGCTCGAGATATGTAGGCATGAGAGTGTAGGATCCTTTTTCGAAATGTTTCGGTAGGTTAATCGTTCCGAAGTCAGCGGTAGTCACGAAACTTCGGCTCACGAATTATATCCGCGATGGAGAGATAGCCGATCGCAATTGACCTCACGAGCGCACGCTCAATATTCTCGCGCGCTGGCTCGGACTGCCCCGACGTGTGAAGGTCGCCCAGACCTTGTCGCTGCCAATGCCCCGACAGAAAGCAGGAGAACGCGTATTGCAGTATCACGCGGCATTCCAGGCCCTGCGCATGGGTCGCGGCTCGGTGCATGGGGCTGGCTGTTCTACTCCAGCTGATTGTGCTTTGGGGCTTCATCAACGAAACCCCCACACGAATTGTGTGTCGAGGTCCCGCTGGCAACCGAACGCGGCATCAATGCAGCGCTCGAGTTGGGCAAGACGACGGATAACACGAGATGTCGAGCTGGTCGTGCAGTCCGCTCGGCGCCGACCGCGTCCCGCATTTCAGTTCCTGTGGTGTGTGAGATCGTGCCAGCGTTGCGAGGTACCGCTGACCCCGGACCAGAATTAATCCCGGTCGGACATGGAGATTTCCGGCCCCCAGCACGGCCGATCTATCGCGCAAGGTACAGGTAGCAACCAAACTCAGATTTGGCAAACCATTCTCCCGAGTTCGCTACAATTTTTCCGTAATCGCGTCGGAAGCAAACCAAATGTGCGCGGCGACAATCATTTTGGCCGGTATAGCGACAGAGGTTTTGGCCGGTGGGGAGAAGTCGGAGGCGGCGTAGCCGCCGGAGACTTCTCCCCCCCGGCGGCGCCGAGTCGGCCGGGTTCTACGATGGCTGATCAAATCAAGAAGAAGCGATCAGCCGCATGTCCGGAACCCGCATTACCGACCAACAGGTTCGCCTCTACATGTCCAAACGCAAACAACACTCTCAGGAGATCGCCGCCGCCAAGGCCGGCATCAGCGTGCGCAGTGCCCGGCGCATAGAACGAGAAGCCTCGCTGCCGTCCCAGAAGCCACGTCGCTACTGGCGCTCGCGCCCCGATCCGTTCGCCGACGTCTGGGACACCGAAGTCGTTCCGATGCTCATGAACGCACCGCAACTGCAGGCGATCACGATCCTGCGCAAGCTGCAGGACGATCATCCCGATCAGTATCCCGACAGCACACGCCGCACGCTCGAGCGGCGCGTCAGGCACTGGCGGGCAATGTCCGGCCCGCCGAAGGAAGTCTTCTTCCCGCAGCAGCATGAGCCCGGCGTGCGTGGCCTGTCGGACTTCACCGACATGGCTGAACTGCGCGTGACCATCGCCAGCGCGCCATTCGCTCATCGGCTGTACCACTTCGTGCTGGCCTTCTCGCACTGGGAATACGCCAATGTCGTCGAAGGCGGCGAGAGTTTCGAAGCGCTGTCCACGGGCCTGCAGAACGCGCTTTGGCAAGCCGGCGGTTGCCCGCGTGAACACCGCACCGACAGTCTGTCGGCGGCGTTCAAGAATCTGCAGGATGAAGAGGACTTCACGGTGCGCTACGCCGCGCTGCTCGAGCATTACGGCATGGTCGGCACGCGCAACAATCGCGGTCAGGGCCACGAGAACGGCAGCGTGGAGTCGTCGCATCGCTATCTGAAGGAGGCCGTCGATCAGGCGTTGATGTTGCGCGGGCACCGGGACTTCGCCGATCGCGCGGCTTACGACGAGTTTCTGCGCGAGATCGTCATGCGCCGCAACCGGCGCAACGCGGCGGCGTTCCGCCTGGAGCGCGAGCAGCTCATCGATCTACCGCTGCGGCGCACGACCGACTTCGTTGAGGAGGAAGCACGTGTCACACGCTGCAGCACCTTCACCGTGCGCGGCATCCTCTACAGCGCGCCGTCGCGACTGATCGGCCACCGCCTGAAGGTGCGGGTCTACGGCGACCGGCTCGACTGCTATCTGTCCGGCGCGCTGGTGCACAGCACCCCACGCGGCTCGCGTGCCGGCGACAACCGCCGCGCCCTCGATTACCGGCACTTCATCGAGGGCCTCAAGCGCAAGCCGCAGGCCTTCAAGGGACTCGCGTTTCGCGACGAGCTGTTTCCGCGTGAGGCCTATCGCCGGACGTGGGAACAGCTTGAGGCACGGCTGACGCAGCGCGACGCGTGCAAGACGATGGTCGGTCTGCTTGAGCTTGCCGCACTCGATGGCGTCGAAGCCGTGCTGGCCGCACGCCTCAACGCATTGCTGGTGGACGGCAGGTTGCCGGATCTCAAGGCGTTGCGCGAGGAATTTGCGCCGCGCCAGGTCGACTGCCCGGTGGTCAATGTCGAGATTCCGCCTGCAAGCTGCTATGACGCGCTGCTGGGCAAGCAGGTGGCAGCATGAATACGCCCGCTTACGATGCCGGCCGTCTGGCCCTGATGCTCAATGAATTGCGCCTGCCGACCATCGCTCGCCTGTGGCCCGAGTTTGCCCAACGCTCCGACAAGGAAGGCTGGCAGGCCACACGACTGCTCGGTGCACTGCTTGAGCACGAACTCGCCGAGCGCGCCAAGCGGCGCATCGAACGACACCGCACCGAGTCCCATCTGGATCCGACCAAGACACTGGCCACCTTCGACTTCGGCATGGTGCCGATGGTCTCCAAAGCCCACGTGATGGCACTGGCTACCGGCGATTCGTGGCTCGAGAAGGGCGCCACCGTGCTCCTGTTCGGCCCGCCCGGGGTCGGCAAGAGTCACCTTGCGGCAGCCATCGGACACGCGCTGATCGACGCCGGTTACCGCGTGCTGGCCACGCGGACCAGTGAGTTCGTGCAGAAACTGCAGGCTGCGCGTCAGAGCCTGCAATTGCCGTCAGCGCTCGCCAAACTCGATCGCTTCGACCTGATCATCCTGGACGACCTGTCGTACGCCCGCAAGGATCAGGCCGAAACCAGCGTGCTGTTCGAACTGATCGCCGAAAGATACGAGCGCCGCAGCCTTCTGATTACGGCCAACCAGCCGTTCTCGGGCTGGAACGACGTGTTTCCGGATCCCGGCATGACCGTCGCCGCAATCGACCGGCTCGTCCATCACTCGACGATCTTCGAGATGAACGTCGAAAGCTACCGCCGCCGCACGGCCAGCGACAAACAGACCAGCCGGCGCCGACAATCATCCAGCGACAATCATCAGGAAGGAGCGACAAACATGGCCGAATAACCACCGACAATCACCCGGTCGACCGGCCAAGATGGTTGTCGGTAAACCGGCCAAGCTGCTTGACGCTATCTACCAAATGTCCGCCCCGGCAATATCTGGAAAATTCTGGCCTTCCTGTCCGCCCAGGCACAACATGGGAATTTCTCCAATTTTGGACTAGACTATTTCTTGGACTAGGGTCCCACTTAGAATCATAATCAACACAAATCCTGCTCCGCTTGTTACTGGCCAGCAACGGAGAGGCAGGCGCCCGCAGTTTAGACATAAACACAACTGAGACGGATGTGAAATTTCGCCGCGCCCACACACGGCGGATCGCATTAATCTCTCTCACCACTAACGTTGTGCGGCACGGGGAATCGAATATGACATCACGTCTTTTCGCGACTATCGGCTCTCTTATTTTTCTCATCGCGGGTGCCGGCCCATCCGTGGGACAAGCACAATGTACGCTGCCAAACCAGTTGGTCAACGGCCAGACTGCTGACGCGTCTAAGGTGATGGATAATTTCAATACGGTGGCGGGTTGCGCGAATGCCGCCGTGGCGTCTTCAGGTGCTCCCGTGAGCGGGAATTTGGCGGTATTTTCTGGCCCCAAGTCCATCACCAGCGGCGACCTGTCCGGCGATTGCTCCACATCGGGGACGACGACCCTAACCTGCAACAAGGCATCCTCGGCGCAGTTCGGTGTCACCAAAGTCGACGGACACACCATTGTATCGAGCGGTGGTGTTATATCGGCCACTGGCGGGAACGCTGTTGAGGCTGCACGGACGCTTCCGAAGATCGCTCAATTCACCTGGAATAACCAAGGTTCAGCAGTCGCGACAGACGGCAAGGCATCTCTCATCCTCAATCCAGTCAATGCGACATCCAATGTTGAATCGCTCGAGCAGCCTGCACCAGACGCGCCATGGGACGTCTATATGCGCATCGAGGTGCCCGTTTTTCAGGCATCGAATAACCAAGCAGGCTTTTGGCTGCGTAATTCGTCGAACGGGCGGATGATATTTTTTGGTTACTACAATTCCGGCACAGCTTGGCCGGCCCAACTCATCGCGCAACGGTGGACGAATAACACCACTTGGTCCCAAACGCTGAGCGGCTTTCCAGCGTCGGCCGCAGCGTGGACACCCTGGCTCCGCGTGTCGAACGATGGAACAACACTCACGTTTTATGTCAGCTCGGACGGATACGATTGGGTTCCCGTGCCCGGAGGTTCTGAGCCACTTGGCACGTTCCTGACCGCACTTGGCGGGGGACTGGACATGGTGGGGCTTGGCGTCTGGGCACAAGGGCAATCCATCATGCTCGTTCAGTCGTTCAGCTTTACAGCACCGAACTGATAACCATCCAACCGTCGGAAATTGACCGTGATGATGCTCCGGTCAATCCTATTGGAGGCGGCGCATGTTCTCCAGAAATTGGCAACTCGCAATCTATTTCACGGTGATTGTCTTTGGTCTGTTCGGGAGCGTGCCCGTAGAAGCCGCGAGCGCCACCACGCAGTACACCTACGATCCGCTCGGACGAGTGACGACCGCGCTATACGACAATGGGATCTGCGTCGTCTATAGCTATGATGCCAACGGGAATCGGACCTCTCAAACCAATACTGCGGGCAATGGGGTGCCCCCAATGACGTGGGGGACCGGAGTATGGGGTTGCGTACCCTGGACACCCTCCTAACCCTACTTGCTTCGCTACTCCGTTTGCCAAACGGAAGACATTGCCTTCAGATAACGGCTGCATAGCCGCCGTTTCCGGACAAGACATCCGAGGTTGGGTATGAGAATAACGAATATGCGATACGTCGTCGCGCTCCTCGCCACAGTCTTTGCACTCTTGCCGCTCGCGGGCCACGGGCAATCGCACCCGGAGCAAGTTTTGCCAGGGGGAATCCAATCTGGCGGCTCCGATGCCATTCGCGTCGCGGGCTTGGCCGAGCCGCTTGTACGCGCTGGCGCTACAACACCGACCGAAGATGGTGCGTTGTCGAACGCATTGTCGACGTATCGGGCCCGCAGCGAGCCAGATGACATCCGCAGTTTGACGACGTTTCTCGCGCACTATCCACACTCCGGCTGGGCACCGGCCATCTACGCGAATTTGGGCTTTGCCTATCTGCACGATGGCTTCTTATCGAAGGCGATCGACGCCTGGCAGCAGGCATGGGCGCTCGGCAAGCGGGCGAACGATCCGCAAGCCAAGGCGGTTGTCGATCGCGCGGGTGCTGAGCTTGCCGCGTTGTATGCGTCGCTGGGCCAAATGCAAAACCTGTCGAATCTCTTCGATGACATGGGCGACCGTGCGATCGCGGGATCCGCGACCGAGCGAATCCAACAGGCACATGAGCAACTGGCTCTGGTGAACAAGGATCCGCGGCACCTATTCAATTGCGGCCCGGTCGCGCTGAGGCTGATGATCCTCTCGCGTAACTCGCACAATCGGCAAGCAGACCGGCTGCAATACTACCGAGCGGGCTCAAACGGGACGAATCTGGCGGAGCTCGAGCAGCTCGCCGGCAACGCGAAGTTTGCGTCTCGTGTCGTGTACCGCCAACCAGGCCAAGCGGTTCCGGTGCCGTCGATTGTTCATTGGAAGGTCGGACATTATGGGGCGATCCTTGGTCGCGCCAATGGCCGGTATCACGTGCAGGATCCTGTGTTCCCTGGTGACGGTCTATGGGCAAAAGACAAGGCTCTTGATGCCGAAGCGAGCGGTTATTTCCTAATTCCATCTAGTACGCCGCTGCAGCCGGGATGGCGAGTTGTCGCCAAGGGTGAGGCCGAGTCCATTTGGGGAAAGGGGCCCACGAGCGCGACCCAACCGGGTGACGCCAACGATCCGACCGCCAACAACGGACCGAACAATTGCAATAGCCCGATGTGTGGCTATGACATCAAGGAAGGGACAGTCGGCGTTACGCTGTCGGACACCCCGGTCGGTTACGTGCCACCAATCGGCCCGTCGATGAAAGTGAAGGTGACGTACAACCAGCGCGAAGACAGCCAGCCCGCCAATTTCACATTCTTCAACGTTGGTCAGAAGTGGACATTGAATTGGCTAACCTACGTGACTGACGACCCGACAAATGCGGGCGGGAACGTGTCACGCTACCTTCCCGGCGGAGGAGCGTACTACTATACCGGGTACAGTGCTGGCACTGGACGCTTCACTCAGCAGAGTGATGACGGCTCGATACTGCTGCTGGCATCGCAATCGCCCATCACCTACCGTCGCATGCTCGCGAACGGCGGCGTCGAAGTTTACTCGCAGTCCAATGGTAGCGCCGCGTATCCGCGGAGAATCTTCCTGAGCCAAGTGATTGACCCGCAGGGGAATGTGGTCACGCTCAACTATGACAGTAGTCTGCGATTGACATCGATTACGGATGCGACGGGTAGGCAAACAACGTTCGCATATGGACGGCCCTCGTCGCCGTTGGCTGTCACCCAAATTACCGATCCGTTCGGGCGCAGTGCAATTCTGCGTTACGACAACTCTGGCCGGCTCACCTCGATTACAGACGTCATCGGATTAACTTCGAGTTTCGGCTACGACGCCAACTCACTGATTAACAAAATGACGACGCCTTACGGCACGACGAGTTTTTCGTATACGGCGCCGACCTCGAGTGGGCCACCGAGATTCGTCGATGTAACGGATCCGTTAGGCTATCACGAGAGGGAGGAGTGGGTGGAGCCGGCCTCGATACCGGACAGCGATCCGGCTGCCACCGTGCCGCAGGGTATGCCGATTACCTTGACCAACCAGTATCTTTCGTATCGAAGCAGCTTCCATTGGGACAAGAGTGCATACGTCACGGCGGGGTGTACTCCGACGGGCGGCTGCGACTACACGAAGGCACGGGATACGCATTTTGCCCACGTGTCGGGCGGGGCCGCAACAAAGTCGACCACGATCGAGAGTATCAAATATCCGCTCGAGAATCGCATCTGGTTCGCCTATCCAGGGCAGACCCAGAGTATCGCCGCGGGAATCTACAGTAGCCCCATAGCGACTGGCCGCGTCCTGGATGACGGCTCAACCCAGCTGACGCAAGCGTCATATGACACTTCCGGCTTCTTCAACCAGATCCAATCGAGTGATGCAGTAGGCCGGGTAACTGGGTTCAGCATTCCAAACCAGATCGATCTAGCTGCAGTGGTGCAGACGACAGCTGGTGCTCGGACAACCGTTGACCAGTACACCTACAACTATCTGCACCGCCCGATCGTACATACAGATGCGGCGGGGCAGACGACGATTAGCGCGTATAACGCGGCGGGACAGTTGACCGCGAAGACTAACCCGCTTGGTCAGACAACGCGTTATCAATACGATCCGAACGGAAATCTGACATCGATTGTGAATGCCAACGGGGTAACCTCGGCATCCTATACGTACGATACGTTCAATCGCGTTGCGACTTTTACCGACTCTGAAGGCTGGCAAGTATCGTATAGCTACGACAATGCCGATCGTGTTACGCGGGTCACCTACCCCGATGGGACGTACAAGAGGTTCACATATGACAAGCTGGACCTTGTTTCATATTCCGATCGAATTGGTCGCGTCTGGCGCTATACCTACGATGCGAATCGTCGACGGACCTCGATAGTCGATCCGGGCGGTCAACAGACTCTTCTGAACTATGATCCAAGCGGGCGGCTTGTCAGCCGAACGGATCCCAAGGGTAACGTCACAAGCTGGGACTATGACGTGCAAGGCCGATTAACGACGAAAACCTACGCGGATACAAGCAAGGTCACCTATACCTACGAGAATACGACGAGTCGCGTGAAGTCAATTACCGACGCGCTCGGACAGACCAAGCAATTCAATTATGCGAAGGACAATGCGGTTACGGCGATCACATACACCGGTGCGGTAAATCCGACGCCGAACGTTTCGTTTTCCTACGATGCGTATTGGCCTCGCATCGTGTCGATGAGTGATGGTACGGGCACGAACCAGTATAGCTACGTGCCAGTCGGAACATACGGCGCACTCCAACGTCAGCAGGAGAGCACGCCGTTTGCGAGCGGGACAATCTCCTATGCTTATGACGCGCTCGGTAGATTGAGCAACCGAACAGTTGCAGGTGCGGGGCCAGAAACTTTCCAGTACGACGCGCTTGGTCGACCGGTGACCCATGCAAGTGATCTGGGTTCTTTCACACTTGGTTACCTCGGACAGACCCGTCAGATCGCGTCACGCCAGCTTGCGGGTGCCTCGCTCGGAACGACATGGAGTTATCTTCCGAATTCGGGTGATCGGCGTCTTTCCGGTGTCAATACGACCGGATTGTCGTCTGGCCAGTACACAACGTTTCAATATACGTCAAACGACGAGGACATGACGACGGGCACCACTCAAACGAGTGACGCAACGATTTCCTATCCGTCAAGCGCGACGACGCAGACAGCGAACTACAATACGCTCAACCAACTCACGACGCTGTCAAATCCGCCCGCAGCAAGCCAGCCTTTGACGTACGACGCCAACGGAAATCTCCTATCGGATGGAGGGCGCACGTATAGTTGGGACGCCGAGAACAGACTGGTCGCGATCGCGTATCCTGGCCAGTCTGGCAAGGCGACCAGTTTCACCTATGACGGGCTGGGACGCAGAACATCAATTAGCAGTACGCCCGCGGGCGCTGGCGGAACGGTAACGACTTCCTACATCTGGTGTGGTCTGCGTCCTTGTCAAGCAAGAGGCATCAGCAACGCCGTGACACGCGGCTACTACGCGGAGGGCGAATTCCAACCGGGGAGTCCGGCGCAATACGCCTATTACGGGGTCGATCAAATCGGATCAGTTCGACGGGCCTTTACGAGCGGTAGCGCACCGGCTTACGACTATGACGCATACGGTGCCGCGTTGCAATCGAATCCCCCCTTGACCGACTATGGATATGCGGGGATGTTCGCGAACGCGGATAGCGGTCTGTACCTGACAATGTTCCGCGCCTACGATCCCGTGACGGGGCGATGGCTCTCACGCGATCCGAGTGGCGAGACAAGCGACTCAGAAGGAAACCTGTACGCTTATGTCAGTGGGGATCCGGTGCAGTTCAGCGACCCGACGGGGTTGCAGGCAATTCCAATTCCCATTCTGCCGCCAATGCCTGCGCCGGGTTGCAGTCCTGATACAGGAGGTGTTCCGAACTGGTTCATGGATCTGTTTAATGGGCCGACGTTTAATAGGCCAAAAAATCCTCCCGATGAGGGTCCCGAGAATGGTTGGATTGAGGGGCCGCGTCGAGGACGTGAATACGGACCGGATGGCTTGCCACTGCGCGATTATGACAAACCGCATCAAGGCAATGAGGTCGACCATGTGCATGAGTGGCCGGGGGGAGAGCGCGAGGAGCCAGGGCGCCCTTATTCTCCATGGCCCCGCAGGCCATGACAAACAGGAGTTCACCAATGATCGATTTCTCTGATTTCGTAGAAGCGCATGTCACTGGGATCGTCCTGACCGAGGACGATAATGGTGTCAGCATTTCTTTCCGCGGACAAGCCAAGCAGCGTTTCACCCTAGTTGCGAAAGGAGTGGAGCGTTTTGTCGCTGAAAAGTTCCGCGACAAGAGCATCGTTGACAGGGCTTTTCTATGGGACTTAATGAGTGATCCGAATGACTATCGGACCTCGCTAGCGCTTCTGCTGTCAGGGGTACCCCGTGACCAAATGAATGAGGCCATCTGGCTACCGGCAGTTGAGCGCGAGATCGCTGCGATCAAGCGCGGCGAGAAAGTCTTCCTTGAAATCGAGCCTGTATATGGAGGTTGGATTGTTCTTCTGGCGAAGAGCGTAACCGTAAGTAGATAGACGCCTTCTGGTGTGACACCATGGCACGGGATGCCTTCATTCGCGGCGCCTCTGCACTTGCGTACTCCCTCCGTACCGAAATATCAGGATCCGAAGAGCGGCGCCACCTGGAGCGGTCTAGGCAAGCCGCCTTCGTGGATTGCCAAGGCCAGAAATCGAGACCGCTTCTTGATTCCGCAATGAATTCGAGCCGGCGGGTCACCTTCGGTAGCTCACCGAAATCCGGCGGCTCACAGCAGGGGCTGAACCATTCCTTTCCACACGCGCCCACTGTCTGCTGATTTCGTTAGGAATTCATTTTACATAATTGTATCTGGCGAATTTTTTGTTGTAGCAGCTAGATTGAAATGTCCGCTTTGGTGTGCGGCAGCACGGCTGGAGTTGACGACGCGGCAGGCTCGCCGGCTGGTCGCCCGGCTGCGTGAGCATGGCCCGGCGGATTTGGTGTCTGGACACCGAGCGAAGCCTGGCAATCGTCGCCTCGACCCGGGAGCCGCCGACCGGGCGCTGTCGTTCATCCCCGATCGCTACGCCGATTTTGGGCCGACGCCGGCCTGCGAGAAGCTCTTGGAATGCCACGGCATTCGGCTGGCCAAGGAAACCAGTCAGGAAGCTGATGACGGACGCTGGCTTGTGGATTCCGCGCCGGCAACGACCGCCGAAGGTGTATCAGCCGCGAGCGCGCCGGGCGTGCCTGGGCGAACTGATCCAGATCGATGGCAGCGACCGGGATCGGGGATGGCGACATAGCGATGCAGTTCGCCCTGGATTGCCGCGCCGTTATTGCCTTCGCTGACTGTGCGCGGGTTCCCAATCGCGCTCAGGGAGCTTTTTTGTACGCCAGCAGTCCCCGCATCGCCTCTCCATCTGACCAACGACCAATCTCTGGATGGCGCGTTGCGAGGTTCTCGAGCCCTGACAGAACGACAACAAGCAGGACCCCCGCTTGTGAGGCCGTCTGTCCCTGGAGAGGAAAGACGCAAACTACCGCCGCTGCCAGAAACGTTGCACCCACGCCTGCAGCGTACACCGCGACACGCCGTGGCCGGGATATCGGCAACCATTTGAATTCGACGTGACCGGTGAATGGTAACCAACCATGCAGGAGCCGGAAATTCGGGCCGAACTGAAGGACCAAGCGCTGCTTTCCACCACCAAGTCTGAGCTCCGAAACGGGTACGCCGAATGCGATCCCCATCAGCAGATGCCCAAGCTCATGGATGACCGTCGATACCGGAACGGAAAGCCAAGCTGAGGCCACTAACATAAGCGCAGGGTCACGGTAGGCCGGATAGAGGTCAGCTGCAGCCGCGCTTGCGTAGATAAGCGAAATTGTTAATACGGGTCCCTAGATGAAAGACCATATCCGACTGATTTTCCGTGCCGTTACTCCGTCCACCGGCTACATAACCCAGAAGTACGAAGCGGCAAGGAGGCCCAGCGCCACGCTGACGGTTGCGGAAGCGATCAAGACGATCCGATCGCGCTCTCTCAATGGACCGTCTTCGTTCCAGGCGGTTACGGTGAACACCGTTGCTGCGAGGTATGCAACAGTAAGCGTCAGAAAGGCCGCGATCCCGTTCTTCGGCATCGCGTGCCCCAGCATAGAGCCGATCGAGAACATCACAATGAATGTCGAAATCGGAAGTGTGAGCGCGATCAGGCGCGTCACGCCCCCGACCCGCGTCCGCCTTTTAGTGTTTTTTTAGTGTTCAGACTGGGGTAAGGGAAGTTTGGCTTTGGGGGCCGGAGTGCAAAGCCTTGCTGGCATTGCCTCGGTACACAGCCACAATTCAAAGTTAAATGAAACGTGATGATCGGGATGGTCCGTCGAGGTGCGCTGGAATTTGCCGAAGCGCCGGCTGGTTACGGCCATCGAGCGGGTGAGCCGCCGACGGTGGCCGAGCCTCTGTTCGAGACGCGGTTTTTATTGTCTTTTTAGTGTTCGTCGAGCCGCGTGATGAATCCGGACTTGGGCTTGCCGATCGAATCGGATCGGGATGTGAGCGTTGTTCGATCGCGGTCGCGCATCACGTCGGGCGGCCGATGCGCGTGTGGACGCGGAAGTTTGACGGTTTTTATGTAGAAACTTCAGGGGGCCAGGTCAGGAAGAACGGTGCAGGAACGCACGCGATGCGGGTCCACCGGACCGCGCATGGTCGATGCGACGCCGCACTACGCCCGGTCGAGCAGGTCGGCGAGCAGCCTGGCCCCGGCGGCCCCCTTCGTGGAATCGGTCCACAGCCGGTCGATCATCTTCCGGTACATCGCGACGGCATCCGCCGACGTGGTGATCGTCGCGATGCCGGTACGGATGTTCGGCAGCTCGCCGAGCCGGAACGGCGATACCGCGATATGCGCGCTGTCGTCGTCCTCGAAGATCTGGAAGGTCTCGTTCGGCAGGTTGTCGCTGACGATGCCGATACGCACGCCTTTCGCATCGTCCTCGAGCATCCCGACGATTCGCATCACTTCCCGGCGCGCCGCCAGTTTGCGCTCGAGCTGCACGCCCGGCGGCAGCCCGAGGCGGCCGACCAGGCCGTGGTGCAGGAACTGCTCGATCTGGCGCAGCCCGATCAGGCTCGTCACGTTCAGCGGTGCGCGTCGGAACGCGGCTTTCCGGTCCGCGAGGATCGCCATCACTTTCGACAGCGTCTGCCGCCACGCGGCATCGGTCAGCGACGGCGGGATGCTTTCCTCGAGCATCTGGCGCAGCCAGCCTTCGTAATCGTCGGAGGTCAGCAGGAACGAGAACGGATCGAAATGCGCGAAGATCCGCTGCGAGCGGCTCTCGATCTGCCGCATGCGCTCGAAATAGCTGATCGCCGAATCGTGATACTCGACCTCGACGCCCATCAGGTTCGCGAGCGACACGCCGAACAGCGCGGCGAGCCGCTCGAGCGTATCGATCTTGACGATCTCGCCACGTTCGAGCTTGTAGACCGCCGCGCGCGAGATGTTCAGGCGCTCGGCGACATCCTCGCTGCGCAACTCGGCAGCCATCCGGTACGCGCGCAAGCGCTCGCCAATGCTGTCGAAGTCGAAGCGCGCGCCGCGCAGACGTGTTTTTCGGGAACCGGCGGTGGACATGAAGTACCTCTAGGTGGCGGGTGAAAAATCGACAGACACCGGTTGCGCGACCGCGCCGCCATCCTGCCGGGGGCATCGCGAAGATCGATGTTTGTCTATTTTTTTGTATCGGGTATTTTAACGTAGCCGACGACGGATGCTCGCACACCCGCGGCTTGCGCTCGTCTTGTGCGCGGTAACGGCCTGCGACCGGCCCGTGTCCGTGCGCGGGCACGCCGTCTAAATATTTGGACGAACGGCGCGCGCGCAGACGTGTCGGCGATAGAGGCATCGCACCTTCCAGACATTCCCACGTGCCGGCCCATTGCGCCGGGAGGAGAAAAGCATGACGTTGCGCACCCCGTGCGCCCGATTTCGGGCAGGATTCCTGATGGCCGGCGCGGCAGGCGCCATTGGCATCGCGCCGCTCGCGCACGCGCAGTCGAGCGTGACGCTGTACGGCGTTGCCGACGCTTTCGTCGGTTCGGTGAAGCAACCCGGCGCTCGCACGGCGCTCGTGCAGTCGGGCGGCGGGATGACGACGTCGTTCTGGGGCCTCGGCGGCAGCGAGGATCTCGGCAACGGCAACAAGGCGTTCTTCGTGCTCGAAAGCTACTTTCAACCGCAAAGCGGCGCGTACGGCCGCTACGCCGGGGACAGCCTGTTTTCGCGCAATGCGTACGCGGGATTGCAGACGCGGTTCGGCCAGCTTCGTCTTGGCCGGATCACGACGCCGCTGTATCTCGCGACGATCCAGTTCAACCCGCTGTTCAATTCGTACACGTTCTCGCCGATGATCTTCCACACGTTCAAGGGCGTGGGCGCCGAGGGCGTGGTCGGCGATTCGGCGTGGAACAACGCGCTCGCCTATACGAGCCCGACGTTCGGCGGCTTCAATGCGGGGCTGCTGTATGCACTCGGCAATACGGCCGGCCGGAACGGCGCCAAGAAATGGAGCGTCAACGCGAACTACGCGCGCGGCGCGTTCGCGGCCGCCGTGGTCTTCCAGTACGTGAATTTCAGCGCGACGCCTGGCGATCTCGACGGCGCGCTCGCCGCGGCGCCGGGCCTGTCGAGCCAGCGCACGGTGCAGGTCGGCGCGTGGTACGACTGGCGTGTCGTGAAGCTGTTCGCGCAGTACATGAACGTCGCGAACCGCGCGCAGCGCGGCAACTTCCACGGCGATACGCTGCAGGCCGGCGTCAGCGTGCCGATCGGCGTGGGTTCGCTGCTGGCGAGCTACGCGTATACGCATTCGGGCGGGGCGCTCGCCGACGGTGCGCATCGCAGCACCGGTGCGCTCGGCTACGACTATCTGCTGTCGAAGCGCACCGACCTCTATTCGGCGATCAAGGTCGATCACGTCGGCGGGCTATCGACCGGCATCACGTACGGCGCGGGCCTGCGCACGCGTTTCTGACGCAGGCATCGCGATGCGAGACTTCGCGGTTTACCCCGATACATCGGACGCTTGCATTCCGTTTTTGATGCGGGTAGTCTAAATATTTAGACGAGGAGGAAAGCATGAACCTTATGGACGCCACGCAGTGGCTGGCACAGGACGTCGTCGGCTTTTCCGACATTCACCGGTTCGCAACGCGCTGCCGGGACGCGGCGGCGCCGCACGGGCGGGAATCGGCGGCGCTGGTGCTGCTCGCACAGGCGGCCGCGACGTTCGCCGAACGGCAGGAGGGCGTGGCGGTCTGCACGGAGACGGTGCAGGCGTTTCTCGCCGAACTGCGCGAGCACGCGCGGCGGCTGAGCGATGCGAGCGGGCGCTCGGACGACGCGCTGCTCGCGGCGCTCAACGGCTTCGCCGCGCAGGTGTCGAAGGAACTGGTCGTCTGATGCGCGACGCCGGCGCGAATCTGCCCGGGCCGCGCCCTTAAGCTGTGCGATGCCGACGATCGGGTCGCGGTCAGTTCGTCTAGAAAAAACGACAAACGACCGCGAAACGGACCGCCGGCATCGATATTTCCTCCTCACGATACGGACAATCATGGAAGCGAACCTTCGATCCTCCGCGGCCGCGCCCGCCGGCGCACCGCCCGAACGGGTGTCGCGCTACGCGTGGAAAGTGCTGGCCGGCTCGGCCATCGGCTATGCGATGGACGGCTTCGACCTGCTGATCCTCGGCTTCATGCTGCCGGCAATTTCGGCGTCGCTGCAGCTCGGCGCGCAGCAGGCGGGGGCGCTCGTCACGTGGACGCTGGTCGGCGCGGTCGCGGGCGGCGTGATTTTCGGCACGCTCAGCGATCGCTACGGCCGCGTACGCGTGCTGACCTGGACGATCCTGCTTTTCGCGGTGTTCACCGGGCTATGCGCGTTCGCACAGGGCTTCTGGGATCTGCTCGCGTACCGGACCATCGCCGGCATCGGCCTCGGCGGCGAATTCGGTATCGGCATGGCGCTCGCGGCCGAAGCGTGGCCTGCAGCCAAGCGCGCCCGCGTGTCGTCGTACGTGGCGCTCGGCTGGCAGAGCGGCGTGCTCGCGGCGTCGCTGCTGACGCCGCTGCTGCTGCAGAGCGTCGGCTGGCGCGGCATGTTCGCGATCGGCGTGCTGCCCGCGATCGTCGCCTGGGTGCTGCGCAACAAGCTGCACGAGCCGGAAGTGTTCGTCCGGAGCCAGCAGCCGGCGCGCACGGGCGCGCGTTTCCGGCTGCTGTTCGCCGATGCGCGCACGACCCGCACGAGCATCGGCATCGTCGTGCTGTGCGCGGTGCAGAACTTCGGCTACTACGGGATCATGATCTGGATGCCGACGTTCCTGTCGAAGCAGCTCGGCTTCTCGCTGACGAAATCCGGAGTGTGGACCGCGGTGACCGTGCTCGGGATGATGGCCGGCGTCTGGCTGTTCGGACACCTGGCCGACCGGATCGGCCGCAAGCCGACGTTCCTGCTGTACCAGCTCGGCGCGGTGGCGATGGTATTCGTGTATTCGCGGCTGACGGACCCGGCCACGATGCTGTGGGCTGGCGCGCTGATGGGCATGTTCGTGAACGGCATGGTCGGCGGCTACGGCACGCTGATGTCCGAAGCGTATCCGACCGCGGTGCGGGCGACCGCGCAGAACGTGCTGTGGAACGTCGGCCGTGCGATCGGCGGGCTCGGGCCGCTCGTCGTCGGCGCGCTCGCCGCGCGCTATTCGTTTCAGATCGCGATCGCGATGCTGGCCGCGCTTTACGTGCTCGACATGATCGTCACGGTCACGCTGATTCCGGAACTGAAGGACCGCGCGCTCGACTGACGCGCGTGCCTCCGCCCAACCGTAACGAGGAGAGAACGATGGACGTGATCGACGGGGCGCGCGCCTGCGCGCAGCCGTGGGCGGCCACGGTCGCCACGCACGCGTGCGACGTGGTCGCGCATCGCGCGGTGAACCGGCGCTATCGCTATCTGCGCGTGCGCGGCGACGCACCGCTCGCGAGCGTCACGCAGGCCGGCCAGTTCTATCAGCTCGTCTGCCCCGTCAGCGATCTGCATCGGCCATTCCTGCCGCGCCCGATGAGCGTGTACGGCGTCGGCCCCGGCGCTGGCGAAATCGAGTTCCTGTACAACGTCACCGGCGAAGGCACGCGTGCGCTCGCGCAGCTCGGCGTCGGCGCGCGGCTGTCGATCGTCGGGCCGCTCGGTCGCCCGTTCACGCTCGACGCCGATGCGCGACGGCTGCTGCTCGTCGCGCGCGGCGTCGGTCTCGCGACGATGGCGCCGCTCGTGCAGCGCGCGGCGCGGGCGGGCCTCGCGCTGACGGTCGTGATGTCGGCGCGCACGCCGGACGACCTGATGACCGCGGAATTCCTGCGCGGCGCGCCGGCCGACGTGCATGCGGTGTTCGACAGCGACGGCTCGTCGGCGGTCGCGAACGTGGACGCGCTGCTGCGCGCGAGAATCGCGCGCGATCGGCCGGACGCGGTCTACACGTGCGGCTCGCAACGGTTGCTCGCGCTGCTGCAGCGCGTGCTCGCCGACCATCCGTCGATGCGCGGCGAGGTCGCGCTCGAGCAGCGGATGGCATGCGGGATGGGCGTCTGTCTGTCGTGCGTGCGGATGTTCGACGACGGCGCGACCCGCGCATTCCGGCGCGTGTGCCGCGAGGGCCCGGTATTCGCGATTCGCGACGTGGTGACGGAGGGGGAGGTGGAAGTTGGCTGACCTGAGCGTACGCGTGGGCGAACTGCGCCTGCGCAATCCCGTGATGCCGGCATCCGGCTGTTTCGCGATCGAGTATCGCGATGCGCTCGACCTGACCGGGCTCGGCGCGCTCGTGATCAAGAGCGTGTCGCCCGTCAGCCGCCCGGGTAACCCGACGCCGCGTGTCGCCGACGCGGGTGACGGCATGTTGAATTCGATCGGCATTCCGAGCCGCGGCATCGACGACTATCTCGAACACGTGCTGCCCGCGTACACGGGCCACGGCACGCCGGTCGTCGCGTCGGTGTCCGCCGATACGGCGGACGCGTTCGCGCGCGCGTGCGAGGCGCTGTCGCGGCCGGACGTCGCGGCGATCGAGGCGAACATCTCGTGCCCGAATCTCGAGGCGGACGGCATGGCGTTCGGGATGGACGCGGGCATGACGTGGCAGGTCGTCGACGCGATCCGCATGCGCACCGGGCATCCGCTGTGGGTGAAGCTGACGCCGAACGCGGGCAACATCGCGAAGATCGCGCAAGCGGCACAGGACGCGGGCGCCGACGCGATCGTGATGGGCAACACGGTGCTCGGCATGTCGATCGACGTGCGCACGCGCCGGCCGTCGCTCGGCAACGTGATGGGCGGCCTGTCCGGGCCGTCGATCAAGCCGATCGCGCTGCGGCTCGTCCACCAGTGCTATCGCGCCGTGTCGATTCCGGTGATCGGCTGCGGCGGCATCCGGAGCGCCGCCGACGCCATCGAGTTCCTGCTCGCCGGCGCGAGCGCGGTGCAGGTGGGCACGGCGTCGTTCCGCGATCCGGGCGTGATGCGCACGATCATCGACGGGCTCGAGCAGTTTTGCGCGGACGAGGGCGTCGGCGCGATCGCGTCGCTGACCGGGCAGGTCAGGCTCGACGCGGCGCTGAGCGAGCGCTGGCAGCGCTTTTGCGCGGCGCCGGCGCGCGCGCGCGGCACGACGGCGGGGGCGTGATGAACGCGCATACCGACAGGCCGGACGCGCCAGCGGACCTCGACGTGCACGACGCGGCGGCGCTGCCGCTTGCCGAACTGACGGCGCTCGCCGAGCAGTGGTTCGACGAGATCCGCGTGCTGTCGGCGGACGGCGTCGGCGTCACGCGCGAGAGCTACGGCGACAGCGAAACGGCGGCCGCGCAGCGGCTGGCGGCGCACGCCGAACGCGAGGGCATCGCGGTGCGCGTGGACCGTGCGGCCAACCTGGTCTTCAGCCTGCCCGACGCGGACCCGCATGCGCGTGCGATCTGGGTCGGCTCGCATCTCGACTCGGTGCCGCATGGCGGCAACTACGACGGGCTCGCGGGCATCGTCGCGGGGCTGCTGTGCCTCGTCGCGCAACGGCGCGGCGGCCGCGCGTCGCCGCACCCGTTGAACGTGATCGCGCTGCGCGGCGAAGAGAGCGCCTGGTTCGGCAAGGCCTACATGGGATCGAGCGCGCTGTTCGGCCGGCTGACGCCGGACGATCTCGCGATGAAGCATCGCAGCACCGGCCGCCCGCTGGCCGATTGCATGGCGGCGGCGGGCGTCGACATCGACGCGGTGCGGGCGCGCAAGCCGCTGTTCGACGTGCGGCGCGCGCATGCGTATCTGGAGCTCCACATCGAGCAGGGGCCCGTGATGGTCGCGCGCGGGCTGCCGGTCGCGGTCGTGTCCGGCATTCGCGGCAACGTGCGGCACAACTCCATCAGCTGCATCGGCGAGGCCGGCCACTCCGGCGCGGTGCCGCGCGACCTGCGGCACGACGCGATCTTCGCGGTCGCCGAGCTGATCACGCGGCTCGACGAGCACTGGCGCCGGCTGCTCGAACGCAACATCGATCTCGTCGTGACGACCGGCATCGTGTCGACCGACCAGGACGAGCATTCGATTTCGCGGATTCCCGGCCAGGTGCATTTCAGCTTCGAGGCGCGCAGCGAGAGCACGGAGACGCTCGACGTCTTCCACGAATTGCTGATCGCCGAATGCAATTCGATCGCGCGCGAGCGTGGCGTGCGATTCGATTTCGACCGGCGGTTGGCGAGCGCGCCGGCGCGGATGGATGCCACCCTGCGCGCCGCACTTGCCGACGCGTGCACGCGGCTCGACGTGCCGTATGCGACGCTGCCGAGCGGCGCGGGCCACGACGCGGCGCTGTTCGCGAACGCGGGCGTGCCAAGCGGGATGCTGTTCGTGCGCAACGATCACGGGTCGCACAACCCGCACGAGGCGATGTCGATCGATGATTTCATGCTGGGCGTGCGCGTGCTCGCCGACACGATTGCGCGGCTGTGACCGGCAATACGGGAAGCGACGGGAAGCGATGGCGGCCGACGCGCCGTGGAGCCGGAACGCGTGCGGTTCACGCCGACGGAACGTGTGCGCCTGCGCCGCCCGCCGCGCGGTTCACGTGCGCGAGCACGAATGCATAGACGTCATCGAGCGCCGACACGATGCGCGTGCCGGCCGCGACGCCATCGAACGCGCTCGCGGGCCCGGTGCAGATCAACGGCTTCGCGAAGCGCGTCGCGAGGCGGATCTCGTCGAGCGTGCCCTTGCTCCCCGGTAGCGCGACGACGACGTCGCTCGTCAGCACGTTCACGTAGTTGCGGCTCAATGCGTCGTCCGGCGCGTCAGCTTCCTTGCGCGGCAGTGGCGTGACGATAGGCAGGTCGATGAACGGATTCGGATAGCCGGCGATCGGCACGAAGCCGAACAGCGGGTGCGCTTCGCTCGGCACGATGCCGATCGAGCGGCCGCGGCGCCCCGGCGTCGTCGCGTAGGCGCGCGCGACCGACAGCATCACGCCGCGGCCGGCGCCGGTCAGCAGGTCGAATCCTTGCGCGGCGATCCACGTTCCGAGCGGCGTCGCCCACTCCGGCCATTCGTTCTTGCCCGAGCCCATCACGCCAATGATCGCCATCTTGTCCTCCTGGTTGGCCGACGCGCGGCGTGTCGATCTCGGCGATCGCGCGCACCGTTCGTCTTTTTAATTATACACATCGACCGATTTCTGGTGATGCGGCGGCGATGACGGGCTGAAAATTGTGGATTTTCCCGCCTTGCATTTTTCCTTCACTTTATTTAGTCTAAAAAAATAGATTTATCGACGGACGTATCGCGACTCGAGGGTTCGCCGGTACGCAGCCGTCTCCGGGGCGATACAGCCCGCTACAACCTGAGAGAGAGGTGTATTCATGCTTGACCACGCCACCAACGAATTGCTGACCCGCGTGGGGCCCGGCACGCCGTGCGGCGAGTTGCTGCGTCGCTACTGGCATCCGGTCGGTTATTCGTCGGAGCTGGCCGAAGCCGGCCAGACGAAACGCGTGCGGATTCTCGGCGAGGATCTGGTGCTCGCGCGCACCGGCAACGGCGGCGTGCTGCTCGTGCAGGAGCGTTGCCCGCATCGCGGTGCATCGCTGCTGTACGGCTTCGTCGAGGAAGCCACGATCCGCTGCGCGTATCACGGCTGGCAGTACAACGCGGCCGGCGAATGCGTGGAGCGGCCGTTCGAATCGGCGAAGGCGAGCCGCGTCTGCAAGAAGCTGATCGACAGCTATGCGACGCACGAATGCGGCGGGCTGATCTTCGCCTACATGGGGCCGGCGGAGCAGAAGCCCGCGTTTCCGAACTGGGACATCCTCGTGCGCAACGACGGCCTCCGCCATTTCGAGGTGCAGGACGATCTCGCGTGCAACTGGTTCCAGGTGCAGGAAAACGCGGTCGACGTCACGCACACCTTCTATACGCACTCGAAATACTTCGAGCGCCTCGGCATGCGCGACGCGTCCGGGTTCGGCAAGCCGTTCAAGCGGTTCGGCTTCCAGCGCTTCGACTGGGGCATCGTGAAGAGCTGGGAATACGAAGGCGAGGGCCGCGGCTGGGGCAACCTGATGGTGTTCCCGAACATGCTGCGGATCATGACCGAGATGCACTGGCGCGTGCCGGTCGACGATACGACGACGCGGATCGTCTGGGTGTCGTTCACGCCGAACGCGGACGGCGCGCAGCCGCCCGCTCACGAGGCGCCGAAGATCGTCCGGCAGCCGGCGCGCACCGACGCGGCGGGCCGCTACCTGATGGACACGTTCATGAGCCAGGATGCGATGGCGGTCGAGACGCAGGGCCCGATCTTCGATCGTTCGCGCGAGAACCTCGGCGCGTCCGATCGCGGCATCGTGATGTTCCGCCAGATGCTGCAGGAGCAGATCGACGCGGTCGCGCGCGGCGAGCGGCCGGTCGCGAACGTGTACGGCGGCGCGCCGGACGTGACCGACCTGCGCGCGTGGATGGGCGGCTATCTGCCGATGAGCTGCGCGCCGGACCCGACGTTCCGCCAGCAGCGCGAATTCGGCGACATCTTCGACGAGTCGCACGTCGAGTACGAGATCCCGGCGAACTCGCCGGTGATGCGCGCTTGAGCGGCGGTGCGCTCGGCGGGCCGGGCCGCGGCGCCGGCATGCTGACGGCCGGCCGCGTCACGGTCGCGCTGCTCGCGGCGGGGCTCGCGAGCGTCGCCGCGCTCGGCGCGCGCGGCACGGTGTCGGCCGGCGACGCACGCATCGTCGCGATCGTGTTCACCTGCATCGTGCTGTGGGCGACGGGCGCGGTCGCGAGCCTGTGGGTGTCGCTGCTGTTTTTCTTCCTCGCGGCGACCTGCACGCCGGTGCCCACCGCCGAGATCTTCTCCGGCTTCGGGTCGAGCGCGTTCTGGCTCGTGTTCAGCGGCGCGGCGATCGGCTTCGCGCTGAAGGAGAGCGGCCTGAGCGAACGGATCGGCATCGCGCTCGCGCGCCGGATCGGCGGCTCGTATCTGAAGGCGCTGCTCGCATTCGCGATCCTGAGCTTCCTGCTGTCGCTCGTGATGCCGTCGACGTTCGGGCGGATCGCGATCCTGATTCCGATCGCGATCGGCTACTGCGACGTCGTGAAGCTCGGCGCGCACGCGAACGGGCGGCGCGGCATCCTGCTGCTCGTGATCGTCGGCTCGTACGAGCTGGCTGCCGCGGTGCTGCCCGCGAACCTGCCGAACGTGATCATGGCGGGGATTCTCGAGCAGTCGCACGGGATGCATCTGCGCTTCTCCGAGTATCTGCTGCTGTTCTTTCCGGCCGGCGTGATCGTGCGCGGCGCGGTGCTGGTGTTCGCGTCCTGGTGGCTGTTCGCGGATACGGTCGGCGAAGTCGAGATACCGGCGGCGCGCGTCGCGCTCGGCCGCCGCGAATGGCACGCGATCGTGCTGCTGGCGATCACGCTCGCGTTCTGGTTCACCGACGCCGTGCATCGCATCGCGCCCGGCTGGGTCGGGCTCGGCTTCGCGCTCGTCTACTTCGGCACGTCGCCGCCCGCACAGCTCGAGCGCTTCACCGCGACGCTGAAGATGGACCTGCTGTGGTTCATCGCGGCGATCATCGGGCTGACCGCGCTCGTCAACCATCTCGACATGCGCGTGCCGGACACGCTCGCGCTCGACGCGCTGCGCGACAGCCCGATGCTCATGTACTTCGCGCTGACTGCGCTGTCGATCGTCGTCTGCTTTGCGGTCACGTCGAATGCGGAACCGGCGCTATACGTGCCGATCGTGTCGCGCCTGCTCGCGCACGGGCTGCACCTGAAGGCCGGCCTGCTCGCGCAGGTAATGGGCTATGCGACCACGGTCCTGCCGTACCAGTCGCCGCCGATCGTGTTCGGCAACGCGCTCGCGCAGCTGGACCGGAGGGCGGTGCTCCGGTACTGCATCGCGACGGCGCTGCTGGGCGTGGTGTTCGTGATCCCGATCAATGCGTTGTGGTGGCGGCTGATCGGGCTGCTGTGAGTTTTCCTGAACGGTGAATCCAATGATCGAAAACGATCTGCTTGCCGCGCGCGTGATTGCGCGCGAGCGCGTCGCGTGCGACGTGATTTCGCTGCGGCTCGTCAGCGACGCGCCGGGTCTCCCCCTGCCCGCGTTCGAGGCCGGCGCGCATATCGACCTGCATCTGCGCGACGGGCTCACGCGCAAGTATTCGCTGTGCAACGATCCGGTCGAGCACGGCGTGTACGAGATCGCGATCAAGCGCGAGCCGGCGTCGAGCGGCGGCTCCGCGCACGTGCACGAGGCGATCCGGGTAGGCGATGTGCTGCGGATCGGCGCGCCGCTGAATTACTTCCCGCTCGCGCCGGACGACAGCCCGGCCGTGCTGCTTGCCGCCGGGATCGGCGTGACGCCGTTACTCGCGATGGCGCACAGCCTGGTGCGCGCGGGGCGGCCGCTCGCGTTCCACTACTTCGTGCGTTCGGCCGACGCGGCCGCGTACGGGGCGACGCTCGCGTCGCGGCTCGCGGACGTCGCGACGGTGCACACGGGGCTGACGCCCGACGCGACCCGCGACGCGATCGCGACGATCGTCGGCGCGATGGATTCGCGCTCGCATCTGTATTTCTGCGGACCGACGCCGTTCATGGCGGCCGTCGACGCGATCGCGCGCCCGGCGCTCGGCGATGCGCGGCTTCATCACGAGTATTTTTCCGCGCCAGCCGCGGAGCCTGCCGACGGCGGGGCCGACGCGTTCCGGATCGAGCTCGCGCGCGCGCAGCGCGCGCTGCTCGTGCCGCCGGGGCAGTCGATCACCGATGTGCTGTACGAGCACGGCATCGCGGTCGCCACGTCGTGCGAGGCGGGCGTGTGCGGCGCATGCCGGACGACCGTGCTCGAGGGCACGCCCGATCATCGGGACGCGTTCCTGAGCGCGGCGGAAAAGGCCCGCAACGACTGCATGATGCCGTGCGTGTCGCGATGCCGCGGCGAACGGCTGGTGCTGGATCTCTGAGCCGTCACGGAGGGCTGAGTGAGGCCGGTCGGAAAAAATGGATGTCAACGTTTCGTAGAATCGGGAAACGGAGGCATGGATGAATCGCATTCCACGAGCGGTCGATACGAAGGCGCTTCGCGACGAAGCAGCCAAACTGGCGTGGACTGAAGGTGTTGGGGGATCGGAAGCTTTCCGGCGCTTGCCGATCCCGATCGAGACGCTGGCAAATCGGCACGTCGTTCGACGATGTGCAGGACGACGAGCGCGAATGGATCGCCTCCGCATCACGCTTGGGATGCGCGCTTTTATTTTTCGGCGAATCACTCCGAAGCATGGCACAGCATGCCGACCAACTTGTCTCGGTACAGGTTCTTCTCCGCCGGACTGCGCTGTACGCATACGTGCAGGTTGCGCTGGGACCAAGGCTCAATCAGCGGGATGACCGCGATCTTTCCCTCATCCGATGATTCGATCGCCGTTCGCGGAACGATACCCATTCCAGCTCCCGACGATACGAGGCGAGCGATAGCCCGATAACCGGATACCTGCACGCGAATGTCGAGTCGTCCATCCAGCGCGGCGGCATGGTTCACCAGAAACGTGTGCAGCGCAGCCCCTGATTGCAGACTAATGAACGGCTGACCCAGGCAGGCCTCGAAGCTGACTTCGCTCTGCCTGGCGAGCGCGTGCGTCACAGGCGCGAGCAAGACCAATTGGTCCTTCTTGTACGGTACGAATCGCAGCGCCGAATGCCCGGAATCCAAGGCCACGACACCGACATCCGCTCGACCGGCCACCACCGCGGCGACGATGTCGTGACTCAGTCGTTCTTCCAGTGTGATGCGCACGCTCGGGAACGCCGCGAAGAAACGAGCGAGGTCGTCCGGCAGATGGGAGCTGATCGCGTTGTTGTTGGCGAATACGGTGACGTGCCCGGTCATTCCCTGGGTGAAAGGCAAAAGATCCGAGCGCATTTGGTCGAGTTGAGCGAGACAACGCCGTGCGTGCTCCACGAGAACCTGGCCCGCCGCCGTCAGCGCGACGCCTCTCGGATGTCGACTCAGCAACGTCACCCCTACCGAGTCTTCAAGATTCTTCACGCGAAGGCTCGCAGACGATGGCGCAAGGTGGCAGCGTTCAGCGCCGCGCGAGACGTTGCCTTCCTCGGCGACGGCGACGAACACCTTCAGGTCAGTCAAGTCATAGCTCATCGTGTTCGAATTTGGCGAAGATGACGCCGGCTTTATAGCACAGCAGCACTCGCCAGCTTGCGGTACGCAAATTGCTGCATTGCACGATTTCGTTAATTCCGAACGATCCTTTCGTGAAATCTCGCTGTAATCGACCGCCGCGTTTTCCGATACTGGTAGCCATCAACCTAACTCGGGAAGGCAGTGATGGTCGCATCAGTGGGTGAAGCATCCTCGGCGAAGCCACTCGCCGGCGTCGTCGTCGTCTCCATCGAACAAGCGCTGGCGGCGCCTTTGTGCACAGGACGCCTGGCGGAAATGGGGGCGCGGGTCATCAAGATCGAACGCGCGGAAGGCGATTTTGCGCGTGGCTACGACGCGGCCGCGAACGGTCAATCGTCGTATTTTGTCTGGACAAATCGCGGCAAGGAATCGGTCGTGCTGGACTTCAAGGACGCCGATGACGCCGCACTCCTGCATCGGCTTATCGCGGAGGCCGATGTCTTCGTTCAAAACCTGGCCCCCGGCGCATTGGATAGAGCCGGATTCGGCAGTGAAAGACTGCGTGAAATGCACACGCGTCTGATCACGTGCGATATCAGCGGCTACGGCACGAACAACGCTGCGAGCCATCTCAAGGCGTACGACCTTCTCGTGCAGTGCGAAAGCGGTCTGGCGGGTATCACTGGCGCACCGGATGCATGTGGGCGCGTTGGCGTTTCCATCTGCGACATTGGCGCGGGGATGAACGCGACCATTGCCGTGCTGTCGGCTCTCGCGCTTCGCTCGAGCACCGGCAAGGGATCGGGTGTCTCGGTTTCCTTGTTCGACGGTGCGGCGGACTGGATGACGATCCCCTACGTACACCACGTTTACGGAAATGGAGCACCTGCACGCCAGGGTCTGAAGCATCCTTCCATTGCGCCGTATGGCGCGTTCAAGACCAAGGACGGTGACGAAATCGTCATCAGCATTCAAAACGAGCGTGAGTGGCGTCAGTTCTGCTCGGCGTTCCTCCAGCAACCGGACGTGGCGGAAGACGCGCGCTTCTCGTCCAACACGAATCGCGTGCAAAACCGCGCAGCCCTCGAACGGGTGATTGCCGACGCATTCGCGAAGGTCGACTCCAGCGAAGCGCTTCAACGCCTGTCAATCTCGAACACCGCGTATGGTCAGGTTCGCTCGGTTGCCCAGATGGCTGAACACCCTGCGTTGCGGACGTGGCCGATGACAGTCGACGGCGAAGCATTGCGAATGATTGCGCCGGCGGTTCGCGCGCCGTGGGACAGCCAACACTTTGATGCAGCACCTAAGTTGGGAGAACACACCGAGCGGATTCGCGCCGAGTTCGCCACGAAACAAGTGGGAGAATTCGCATGAGCGGCGTCGACATTGCCCACCTCCGCGAATGGATCGGCAAGAGCCAGTCCGACCGTGACGTCCTGTCGTCGCGTCACGCGCGACTGATGGCCGCGACCCTCGGAATGCCTCAGTCCGACTTCGTCGACGGCGCACGATTGCCCCCGCTTTGGCATTGGCTCTATTTCCTGAGTGGCGACGCACCTTCGGCGCTCGGTCGAGACGGGCACCCCGCAAGAGGCAGCTTCCTGCCTCCCGTCCCGTTGCCGAACCGCATGTGGGCCGGGGGCAAGCTCGAATTTCATGGCGACCTGCCGCTTGGCGCGGAAGTTGAAAAGCGTTCGAGCATCGCATCGGTCGAGCACAAACAAGGACGAAGCGGCGAACTCGTCTTCGTGACCGTCCTGCATGAAGTCGTGCGCGAAGGGAAGGTGCTTGTCACCGAGCACCACGACATTGTCTACAAGGAAGCGTCGAAGGGCGGCGCCACGCCTGCGCAAACGGACATGCCCCAACCGCAGCGGACGCGTCGAGTGAAACCCGATTCGACGATGCTGTTCCGCTACTCCGCGCTGACGTTCAATGGCCACCGCATTCACTACGACGCGGACTACTGCCGAGCGGTCGAGGGCTATCCGAATCTCGTGATTCACGGGCCCCTCAATGCAACGCTCCTTGCAAGCTTCGCGGAGGAAGTGAGCGGACGTCGCCTGAAGCACTTTCGTTATCGCGGCATTCAGCCGTCGGTGCTGGGCAACGAATTGGAGTTCAACGCCGCGCCAGACGGCGACCCACTCGTCGTTTGGGTGAGCCTGCCCGGCGGTGCAGTGTCCATGCGAGCCGAAGCCTCGTTCTGAACGCACACAAATTTGCCTCGACAAAATTTTTCAAGATTGGAGACATGGATGCACCCGAACGCCCCTCTCGGTCAGGCCGATGCCTCGACCCGGTCGAAAGACTCAAAGCGCATCGAGCGCCGCGCCGCAATCGCAAGTGTCATTGGCACCACGATCGAATGGTACGACTTCTTCATCTACGGCACCGCAGCCGCGCTCGTTTTCCCGAAGCTTTTCTTTGCACACGGTAGCTCGGAAGGCCTCATGGAGTCGTTCGCCACGATTTTCGTGGGCTTTCTGTCGCGCCCGTTGGGCGGAGCCATTTTCGGTTACATGGGTGACCGTGTCGGCCGCAAATCGACGCTCGTCGCCACGCTGACCTTGATGGGCGTTGCGACGTTGTTCGTGGGGTTACTGCCCACCTCGCAACAGATTGGACCCGCTGCCGGCTGGCTTCTGATCGGACTTCGGTTCCTCCAGGGAATCGGCGTGGGCGGCGAGTGGGGTGGCGCTGTCCTCCTGTCAATGGAAAGTCATCAAGGCAAGCGTCGCGGCTTCATGGCGTCGTTGCCGAATGTTGGCGTTCCTCTCGGCCTCGTTATCTCGGTGCTCGTGTGGAGCGTCTGCAGCCGCTGGAGCGGCGACTCGCTGATGGAATTTGGCTGGCGCGTTCCCTTCTATGCAAGCGGCGTGCTTTTGGTGTTCGGCCTGCTGATTCGTATGGGCGTGCCGGAGACCCGGGATTTCGTCGAGGCCAACAAGTCGATCGATCGCACCAGGAGTCCGATTCGGGAAGCCATCAGAACCGAGTGGAAGGCGATATTGCTTTCGGCGCTCGTCCGTCCCGGCGAACAGGCCGCGTTCTACATGCTCACGTCGTTTGCCATGCTGTACGGTTCGAAGAACCTTGGCCTCGGCAAGGCGTTCATCCTGAACGCGGTGTTGATTGCTGCTGTCGTCGCGTGTTTTGCGTTGCCGTACTTTGGGCATCTGGCGGACCGTATCGGCCGTCGGAAGACCTACATGTCGGCAGCCATCTGCATGATGTTGTTCGCTTTCCCGTACTTCGCCTTGCTCAATACGAAGATTCCGCTCGCCGTCATTGCAGGCACGGTCGTCATCATGGTCATTCACGCGGCGCTCTACGGGTCGCAGGCCGCTTTCATTGCCGAGTCGTTTCCTCCCGGCATTCGCTACAGCGGTGCGTCGCTTGGATACCAAGGCGCGTCGATTATTGCCGGCGGCCCCGCACCGATGATTTCGCTCTGGCTGTTTCAGACGTTCCATTCCGCCTACGCCGTTGCCGCTTTTCTCGCGGCCATGTCTGTCGTCAGCGCGTGCGCGGCGTTCTTCCTTGGCAGGCAAAAGACTGTCGAACAGAAGTCGGTATCAGAGCGTCTCGTAGAGGTCGCTCGCTAAGCTCATCACGATGCTCGCGTCGGAAGACCGATGCCTCTTGCGGCTTGCAAGACGCAAGCTCAGCCCCTGGACAAATCGTATGTATCCGAGATCCTATTTGTTCGTTCCCGGCAATCGACCGGAACGATTCGACAAAGCGTGCGCTGCGGGCGCAGACGCGGTAATCATTGACCTCGAAGACGCGGTGCCACCCACCGCAAAAGCGCAGGCTCGTGATGCCGTCATGTCGTGGCTCAGGAATGGTGGACGAGCGTATGTGAGAGCGAACGCGGTGGATACCGAGTGGTACAAGGACGATATAGCGGCTCTTCGGACGTGTCGGAGCCTCCAGGGCATCGTCGTCCCCAAGGCTGAGCGAGCCGACCTGCTGTCGAACCTTGCGAACGAGATCTCCGATGAAGCGGCACTGCTGCCGCTCATCGAGACCGCGGTTGCATTTGATGACCTCCGCTCGCTTGCGAAGGTGCCGAAAGTCGAGCGCCTTCTGTTCGGAACCTTGGACTTTCAGGTCGACACCGGTATTCAAGGTGATGGCGATGAGCTCGTGTACTTCCGCTCGCAACTGACCATAGCGTCACGGATTGCCGGCATCGCGGCGCCCGTGGACGGAGTCACTGCAGCAATCGATGATGCCCAGAGGATCCGTCGGGATACGGTTCGAGCTCGCAATCTTGGTTTCAGGGGCAAGCTGTGCATCCACCCCAAACAAATCGAGCATGTACACGCGGCTCTCCGCCCTTGCCTGGAAGAGATCGAGTGGGCGCACCGCGTCCTTTCTGCCGTTCAGGAAAGCGACGGCTCGGCCATTAGCGTCGATGGAAAAATGGTGGACACCCCTGTCATTGCCAAGGCGAATGACATCGTAAGCAGTTCGGTCGCCGAGTCGGCGACCGAGCCGCGTCATCCGGCGTCGTCCGATGGCGCGGCAGGCGCTTCGCCTTGACCGCCGCGCTCCGTCGTCGACCCATGGCTCAGGCGGGAAGCGATGTCGGCCCCGAGCGCATGGAGAATCGATCGGCCTTTCTTCGTCAGATACGCGCGTCGGCGGCCGGGGGCGCCATGTTCGAGCATGACGAGTTGCCGTTCGAGCAACGCATCGAGTTCGGCGCGATTCATGTCGAGCTGATCCGGCGCCTGGCACACCAGCATCAGCGTCGCGAATTCATGCGGGCTCAGCATGGCCGCCCCCCGTCGAGTACGGCGCCGCCCACAGCGGGCGCGAGCGCGGCGTTTCATGCCGACCATCGCGATGTCGTGGAAATCGAAGCGGCGTACCGGATGCTCACCCCGTTGCTCGGCCCGGCCGCCGCGACCTGCTTTCTCGTGTCGCTGATGAGCGCCGGCATCTCGAGTTCCGTCGTCGGCACGATGGCCGGGCAGATGATCATGCAGGGCTTCGTCGGGTTCCGGATTCCGGTCTGGCTGCGCAGGCTCGTCACGATGGCGCCCGCGTTCGTCGTCGTCGGGATGGGCGTCGATTCGATGCAGGCGCTCGTGATCAGCCAGGTCGTGCTGTCCGTCGTCCTGCCGGTGCCGATGCTGGCGCTGATTTACTTCTGCGGGCGGCGTGACGTCATGGGCGCCTTCGCGAGCGGACGTATCGCGCGCTGCGCCGCGCTTGGCGCGACTGCCGTCGTCGTCGGGCTGAATGCCGTGTTGCTGGCGGGGCCGATCGGCGCGATGGCGTTGCGGTTGGGCGGCAACTGAACGGCCCGAGTGTCAGCGTCCGGACGATCGTGGCAGCCCGTGTTCAGCGCGCTTTCAGCATTTCGTCGGCGAGCCGATAGGCGCTGACCGCGCGCTTCGATTCGTAGTCGGCGATCGTCGACACGTTGCGCCCGGCGTCGCGCGACAGCAAGCCTTGCAGCGCGGCGGCGGCGAAGAAATCGCGGAGGTCCGGCGTCGCGGATTTCGGCTCCGGCGGAGTGGCTTCGACGATCGGCCCCGCTTTCCAGAAAACGGGCGACGGCGTGGCTGCCTTGGAGACGGCGGCGGTTTGCTTGCTCACATCCTGGGAAAACGGCGTCATTTCTTCCCCTTCGATTCAGTATCTGTTGGCGAAGCAGCGTAACGTCCCCGATTGCGTGGGCGAGCATCGTTTCGTCTTGTTTTTGAGCGGTACTAACCACTTGATCGACGCGAATATTCGCCGGTAATACGGCATCCGTCAAAGGAGATAAATTGAATCCGACGGGCCGACGCACGAGCACGATTCGTTCCCGGTGGGGATCGGCGGGAGGCATCGTGTTGCGCCAACCGACGGAAATGGTATGTCGGCACGAATGACGTTCCGGCGACACACCCGCGTGCGGGCGTGGCGCTCCGCCGCACGAGGGTTGCAAGCCTCGCGTCAGGCGCCCGGTCGCGCTTTCCGGTGCCGTACAATGCGCATGGAAGCGAAGGGAAGTATCGCCAGCGGGATCGTGGGACGGCCGGACGAGGGCGATGCGACCCGGCACCGATCGGCGCCTGGCGCATCATGTTCCGCAACACCATCAGGAGAATTCAATGGCACGGCAAGCGCCTACGCACAAGGAGCGGCCTCCATCGCCCGCGACGTTGAAGAGCGATCTGTCGTTTCCGGTAGTGGGCATCGGTGCGTCGGCAGGCGGCACGATGGCCTTGCAGACCTTTTTCGAGAGCGCGCCGACGGGCATGGACATGGCGTTCGTCGTCGTCGTCCATCTCGCGCCGGAACAGGTCAGTCATATGGACGCCGTCCTGCAGCGCACGACGGGCATGCCGGTGCATCAGGTGACGTCCACGGTACCGATCGAGAAAAACCATATCTACGTGATCGCACCGGGCATGCAGCTCGAGATGTCGGACGGTTGCCTTCGTTGCCGCAGCCGTGACCCGTCCGACGAGGTTCCGTTCACGATCGACCACTTCTTTCGGACGCTGGCGGACGCGCACGACTGGCGCGCGGTCGGCATCGTGATGTCCGGCACCGGCTCCGACGGCGCCGCGGGCTTGAGCCGCATCAAGGAGGCGGGCGGCATCACGCTCGCGCAAACGCCGGACGACGCCGAGCACGCGGAGATGCCGCAGCACGCGATTGCGATGGCGCGCGTCGATATCGTGCTGCCGGCGGCCGAGATGCCGCAACGGTTGCTCGAACTCTGGTCGAATGCGCGCCGCATCGAACAGCAAAGCCTCGAATTCGCGCAATCGCTGCACAACGTCGATCGGCCGACGGTCAACGATCCCGAACGGGCGCTCTCCGACATTCTGATGCACCTGAGGGTACGCACCGGCCACGATTTCAGGCTGTACAAGCGGGCGACCGTGCTGCGACGTATCGAGCGGCGCATGCAGGTCAACGGCCAGCGCGATCTCCTCGCGTATCGGGATTTCTTGCGGGCCACGCCGGAAGAAGCGAACGCGCTGCTGGCGGACATGCTGATCGGCGTGACCCAGTTCTTCCGCGACCGCGAAGCCTTCGATTTCCTCGAACGGGAAGTGATCGGCTCGTTGTTCGCGTCGGAGTCCGGCGAGGAGCAGGTACGCGTGTGGGTGGCCGGATGCGCGACGGGCGAAGAGGCGTACTCGATCTCGCTGCTGCTGGCGCGGGCGCGTGAGGCCGCGATGTCGAGCCAGGCCATCCAGGTCTTCGCGACCGATATCGACGAAGCGGCGATCGTCCGCGCGCGGACCGGTTCCTAGCCGCTGTCGATCGCGAGCGACGTGCCCGCCCCGCTGCTGCAGCGGTATTTCACGCGAGAAGGCGCGCACTACGTGATCGCGAAGGCGGTACGCGAACGTATCCTGTTCGCGGCGCACAGCCTGCTGCGCGATCCGCCGTTCTCGCATCTCGACCTGATCTCGTGCCGCAACGTGCTGATCTATCTCGAGCGGGCGGTGCAGCGGCAAATCCTGGAGCTGTTCCATTTCGCGTTGCGCCCCAACGGCTATCTGTTCCTCGGCACCGCGGAGTCCGCCGACGCGGCGGACGATCTGTTTGTCGTCGTGGACAAGAAACGCCGGATCTACCGCGCACGCGTCGTCACGCATCGCGCGAAGCCGGCCACGGGCTTTCCGCCGCTGTTCCAGGTCGAATCCGGCGCATCCGACGAGCGGGCCGCGCCGCAGCCGCCGTTGCGCGTGCCGGCCAGCCCGGCCCAACGCAACTTCTCCTATTCGAAGCTCCATCAGCGCGCGCTCGAAACGTATTCGCCGCCGAGCGTCATCATCGACAAGGAATCGAACGTCGTTCATCTGTCGGATAACGCGGGCCGGTTCCTGCGGCACGTTGGCGGCGAGCTGTCGAGCAACATCATGACGCTGGTGCTGCCGGATCTGCGGCTCGATCTGCGCACCGCGATTTTCCGTGCGCTGCAAACGGGCACGAGCGTCGAGGCGCGCCGGGTGAAATGGGCACACGATGCCCGCGTGTCGTGGATCAACATGACGGTCAGGCCGTTTCACGACAAGGTCGCGAATGCGGAATTCCTGCTCATCGTGTTTGACGAGGTGGCCGGCCGCATGACCGAGGAGGACCAGGTCGAGACGAGCGGGCAGGACCCGGTTCTGGCCCAGCTCGAACAGGAGCTGCAGCACAGCCGCGAGCAACTCGCGACGATCATCGAGCAGTACGAAACGTCCGTCGAGGAATTGAAGGCGTCGAACGAGGAGCTGCAGGCGATCAACGAAGAGTTGCGCTCCACGAGCGAGGAGCTGGAAAGCAGCAAGGAGGAACTGCAATCGGTCAACGAGGAGTTGACGACGGCCAACGCCGAAATGCAGGCAAGGATCGAAGACACCGCGAAAGCGAACGACGACCTCCACAACATCATCGCGTCGAGCGAGATCGCGACCGTGTTCGTCGACAAGGAAATCCGGGTCAAGCGGTTTACGCCCAACGCCACCGCGATTTTCAATCTGATCGATACGGACCTGGGCAGGTCGCTATTTCATATTACCCACGCACTGCGGTATCCGACGCTGGCAGACGACGTCCGGCAGTCGTTTCAGTCGCTGCGGCTGATCGAGCGCGAGATCGAGAGCGAGGCTGGCCGGTGGTATCTGATGCGGTTGCTGCCCTATCGGACGGCGGACGATCACATCGACGGCGCGGTGATCACGCTGATCGACATCACCGACCGGCATCACGCGGAAGAGGCGGCGCGGGCAGGCGAGCAGCGCCTGCGTCTGGTCGCGCAATCGACCAAGGACTACGCGATCATCATCCAGGACGGCAACGGGTCCATCGTGAGCTGGAACGCCGGTGCGGAACGCATCTTCGGCTATACGGAAGAAGAGATGATCGGCCAGGACGTGGATCTGATCTACGAGCCGAGCGACCGACAGGCGCTCGTGCCGACGCGCGAGCGTGACATCGCGACCCGCGAAGGGCGCGCGGACGACGAGCGCTGGCACCGGACCAAGGACGGACGGCGGATTTTCTGTAGCGGCGTCGTCACGCCGATTTCCGATACGTCGTTCAACGGCTTCGCGAAGATCGTGCGCGACATGACGCTGCGCAAGCAGAGCGACGACGCGAACCGCGAAGCGCTGGCGCGGGAACAGGCGGCACGCGAGCAGGCGCTCAGTTCGAGTCAGCTGAAGGACGAGTTCATTGCGGTGTTGTCCCACGAGCTGCGGCATCCGCTCAACCTGATCGGCGTCAAGTCGGAAATGCTGCCGCGCCTGCCGGAGACGCGTGACATTCCCGCCGTGCGCGACGCCGCGGATTCGATTCGGCAGGCCGTGCGCGCACAGGCGCAGATCATCGACGACCTGCTCGATCTGTCGCGCATCCAGACCGGCAAGCTCGCGCTCGAGCTGGGCCGGGTCGATCTGACGGCGATGTTGCGCAGCATCACGGATACCTGCGAGCTCGACGTGCACGCGCGCGGCCTGATCCTGCAAACGGAGCTGCCGACGGAGCCGGCCATCGCGCTTGCCGATTCGGTGCGATGCGAGCAGATCTTCTGGAACCTGATGTCCAATGCACTCAAGTACACGCAGCCGCACGGCGAGATCGTCGTGCGTCTCGCGCATGAGGGCAAGATGCTGCGTGTCGACGTGATCGACGACGGGCAGGGGATCGACGAAGATACGCTGCCGCATGTCTTCGATATGTTCCGGCAGGCGCCGCGCGACCGGACCCGCGGCGGTCTCGGTATCGGGCTGGCGCTCGTTCGGCAACTCGTCGAAATGCACGGCGGCCGGATCGCCGCGACGTCCGCTGGCCTGGGGTCCGGCACCACGATGACGGTATGGCTGCCGGCCGCACCGATCGAGCGCGCCGTGCCAGCGGGCGGCGGCGTGCCGGAGGGGAATATCGCCGGCCTGCGCGTGCTGCTGGTCGAGGACGATGAGGAGACGGCGATGTCGCTCACCGCGCTGCTGGAACTGGCGGGGGCGGTGGTCCAGACCGCGAAAAACGGAGCCGCGGCGTTGGCGATGCTGCAGGAGGCGTCCGTCGATGCGATCGTGTCCGACATCGGGCTTCCCGACATGGACGGCTACGAGTTGCTTCGCCGCATCAAGGCCGATCCCCGATGGGCCACGCTCCGGACCGTTGCGCTGACCGGCCGCAATCGCCAGGACGATGTCCGGGCCGCGGCGGAAGCCGGCTTCGACAGCCATCTGTCAAAACCGCTCGATTTCGGGATGTTGCTCGCGGCACTCGGCGACGCGCGTCGGGACACCCGATGACGGCCGACGGCCCGCGCGTGCGTCGCGGGTCGTTCGGGCGCGGCTGGCCACGGCGGCGTTTCCGGCAATCGCCATTCGACCCGCATTGCGGCATGCGGGGCCGCCCGTGGCGGAATCCCGGTTCAGGAACCCGATTTGCGGCTATCTCCGCAAAGGGGGGTCTATGGATCGTCGAGATATCGTCGTAATCGCATCGTCCCGAGGCGGTCTCCCGGTCCTCCGGACGCTGGTGGCCGGCGTCGCCGCGGATTTTCCGGTGCCGATTTGCATCGTGCAGCATATTGGTCGACATCGGACGATGTTGCCGGAGCTGCTGTCGCGATGGGGTACGCTGGATGCGAGCGTGGCGCTACAAGGGGAACCGCCGCAAGCGGGCAGAATTTACGTGGCGCCGCCCGACCGGCACATGATCGTGCGTGACGGAAATCTATGGCTGCTCGATACCGCGGCCGAGAACTTCGCCCGACCGGCCGCCGATCCGCTGTTCCGGTCTGCCGCCCGCGAATATGGCGCCGGTGCGATCGGCGTCGTCCTCAGCGGCGATCTCGATGACGGCGCGGCCGGCCTGGCGGCGATTCGCGCACGGGGCGGCTACGGTATCGTTCAGGACCCCGACGAATGCGAAGCGCCGTCGATGCCGCGCAGCGCGCTGGCCGCGACGGGAGCCGATGCGGTCGCAAAAGCCGGGGAACTGCCGGGGACCATTCATGCAGCGGTCTACGGCGCATGTGTGAAGGAGCAGCGGAAAATGGCAGACTTGCGCGACCTGGACCATGAGAGCCGGATAGCAGAGGACGGCCTCGTCGACCCGGGACTGCTTGACGAGATCGGGACGCGTTCCGCCCTCACGTGCCCCAGTTGCAACGGCGTGCTCTGGCGCATGCGCGACGAACGGCCGTTGCGATATCGATGCCATACCGGGCATGCGTTCTCCGTGCTTTCACTCGACGACGCCGAGGCCCGGAAAGCGGAGGATGCGATATGGGGGGCCATCCGCGCGGTTCACGAGCGCATGATCTTTGCGCGCGAGCGCCAGGAATGGGCGCGCCGCACGGGCAACGCCGAGGACGTCGCGATCGAACAGGCCCGCATCGACGAAAACCAGCGGCTCGCGGACGTGCTGCGCAATGCGGTCGGCACGGCGATAAACAGGGGCGAACTGGAGTGAGCGCAGCGAGCCGTGCCAACCGCGCCGCAGGCTTTATCCCGGTACGAACACGCCCAGCGCCGCGATCGCCATCGCGAGCGTCGCGATCCATCCGCCCCACGCAAGCGTGCCGCTGACGGCGAACTCCCCCATGACGCGTCTGCTTCGCGCCATCAGCATCATCACGACCATGATCGGCACGGCGCTTACCCCGTTGATGACGGCGCTCCAGTAAAGCGCGCGGATCGGGTCGAAATGCGTGAACGTGAACGCGATTCCGCCGACGATCGCCAACACGATCACCGCATAGAATTCGGGCGCGACGCCCAGCTGCAACGCGAGACTGTTGCGCCAGCGGAACGTGCCGGCCGCCGCATACGCGGCCGATCCCGCGAGCACCGGCAGCGCCAGCAGGCCGGTGCCGACGATGCCGAGCGCGAACAGCACGTACGCGAAGTGACCGGCAACCGGCTCGAGCGCCCGCGCGGCGTCCGCGGAAGTCTTGACGTCGATGTGATGCGCGTTCAGCGTGGCCGCCGCCGTCAGCACGATGAAGAACGCAATCACGTTCGAGACGCCCATGCCGAACCACGTATCGAAGCTGATCCGGCGCAACTGCGCGGGCGCCTGACGCGGCATGCGTCGCAGCGGCCGCTGGTTCGGCGCGGCGCGCAATTCCTCGACTTCCTGAGACGCCTGCCAGAAAAACAGATACGGGCTGATGGTCGTGCCGAGCACCGCGACGACCGTGGTCAGATAAGCGGCGGTCAGTTGCGCATGGGGCTGCACGATCGCGCGGCCGACCTCGGCCCAGCTGACGGGCACGATGAGGGCGACCGCGACATACGCCAGCAGCGTCAGCGCGGTCCATTTGAGCAATCGCGCGTAGCGGTCGTACGGAACGAACACCTGCAGCACGACCGACACGCCGCCCAGGCACACGATGTAGAGCTGTTGCGGGCCGGGCAGCAACAAATTGACGGCCGCGCCCATGGCCGACAGGTCGGCGGCGATGTTGATCACGTTGGCCGTGATCAGCAGCACGACCGTCCCGTACAGCAGCCATCGCGGATAGTGCGTGCGCATGTTGGACGCGAGACCCTTGCCCGTCACGCGGCCGATTCTCGCGCTGACCAGCTGGATGGCCGTCATCAGCGGGTACGTCAACAGCAGCGCCCACAGCAATTCGAAGCCGAACTGCGCACCCGCCTGCGAATACGTGCCGATGCCGGAAGGGTCGTCGTCGGCGGCGCCGGTGACGAGGCCGGGACCGAGACGCCGGACCCACGTGGCCGCATTCGGGGCGGGCTCCGTCGGCTCCGGCTGGAGAAAATCGTTGTCGTTCATGATCGCGGCCTCCCGGGAGTCCAGCAGGCGCAATCGCCGTGCCTGGTCGGGCGCGTCGCGCACTGGCGGCCCGGGCGGGCGTTACGGCCCGTTCGACTTCGCGATGTCGCCTGCGTCGACCTTGCCCGGCGCCTTCCCACCGACGGTTTGCCTGCAATACGACGGCGCGCGACCTGCGTTACGTCGGGCTAGCCGCACCGTCGGCGGCCGGAACCGTCGCGTGCATCGCCTGTTGGAGAAGGGCGTGCGCGGCTTGCCACGCGCGCGCGGCAGCAGCGGAATCGTTGAACGCCCGTGCCTCGACCGTGGCGCCGTCCAGCAGCATCATGAAGACCGTTGCCAGCCGGTTGGCGGTTTCGGGCGGTACGAGCGCCTCGATCAGTTCCGCGATCCATTCGACCATTTTGCGGCGATAGCGGATCGCGACGTCCGAGATCGGCGCATAAGCGGTGCCGAATTCGGCCAGCGCGCGCTCGAACAGGCAGCCGGCAAATTCGGGTGTCCTGAACCACGCCGCGTACCAGTCGAAGATGGTCTTGACGCGCTCGACCGGATCGGCGACGTGCTGCAATTGCGCGGCGATGCTGCCGACGATCAGGTCGTAGCGCTGGACCAGCACTTCGCGGATCAGCTCGTCCTTGCTCGCAAAATGCCGGTACAGCGTCATGCGGGCGACACCGGAATCGTCGATGATCCAGTCGACGCCCACCGGATGGAATCCGTGCCTGGAGAACAGTTCGGTCGCTTTGTCTACCACCAGCTGGCGTTTGTTGGCTCGCACGAACGGCTTCCTCCTCGATGTTTCAGCAGCATAGACCGATTATTCTAGCATCATGCTGTTCGACGAAATCGGCCTCCCGGCGCGGTCGGATCGCATTGTCGCCCGGCGATCTTCGCGTGCGGCGCCGGTCATCAAGTCATCTTGACTATTGGATAGACCGATATGTATCATTTGAATCCAGAAAGCATCGATCAGTATTGCGGGGATTCAGGAGGCGGAACACGGGGCTGCGTCCCGCTTGCTGCTTTCCGCCGCATCGGACGCTGCAACGATGTTTCAAGCCGAAAAGAGAACCTGAGAGAGCCTCGGTGTGCGAGCCCGCGGAACGTCTTCGCTGCGCGTCGCCCCGCCGGGGGCATGCTCGCGGGCGAGCGCGCGAAGCAATACGGCGCCAATGAAACGTGAGGAAAGTACCCATGTATCGCCGTTTACTCGCACCGGGGCTGCTGTTGCTGCTGGCTGCGTGCGCGCAGGATCCGTCGGTTACCGCCGGCACGGTACGGATCTGCGACGACACAGGTTGTTCCTATCGCCCTAAAGATCAGGTCTCCTATCAAAAAAGGGACGATGCGGAAGACCGGGACGATCCACGCATCGCCGCGCTCAAGCAAACCGCGAAGACCCAGCCGAAGGCCGCCTACGACCTCGGCCTGCGCTATTTCCGCGGCGACGGCGTGCGCCAGGACAGCTACCAGGCGCTCAAGTGGATGCGCGAGGCCGCCGAACGCGGCGACCTGAACGCGCAGAAGGCGCTCGGCAGTTTCTACCTGTTCGGTCTCGAGGAAATGGGCTCGGATGCGCGCGAAGCGGAGAAGTGGCTGTCGATCGCGGCCGGCCGCGGCGACAAGGAATCGAAGAAGCTGCTCGACCTTGCACGCAAGGCCAAGAAGGAAGACGAAGAAGACTGGAAATGGCGCACGCAATGGCGTGACGTCTATTACGGCTACTGGTACTCGGGCTATCCGTACTACGGCGTCTGGCAGCAGACGTACTGGTACTACTGACCGGGTATCGAGCAACGGGGCGGCAGCGGGGAGACCACCATCGCGCGCCACGCCGGGGGGCTTATCGAAGTTCGCACGAACACATAAGCCGAACAACGACGCTAATCGATCGATAACGACATGAAGACCAACCTTTCCCAACGTCTCACTCAAGGCGCGCTGGTTGCAGCGCTTGGCGCGGCCGTCGCGGGTTGCGGCGGCGTGGTGACGCCCGGCGGGCAGAACGCCGGCGTGACGGGCGCGGCGGCCGGCGGCGCGAGCGCCGGTGCCGATTCGCAACTGCAGCGCTGCCCGTCGCCGCTCGGCACGATCGCGGTCGACGACGGCCGCAACGCCGACTGGTGGGGCCAGTTCGGCAGCGCGACCAAGGTGACGAGCATCGATCCGCTGCTGCGGCTGGCGGTGCAGCAGTCGAACTGCTTCGTGATCACGTCGATCGGCAACCAGAAGAGCGACGCGCGCCTGTCGCGCATCACGCAGTTGCAGCGCAACTCGGGCGAATACCGCGCGGGCTCGAAGCAGCAGAAGGGCCAGCGCGTCGCGGCCGACTACTACATGGAACCGCAGATCGTGATCAACGATTCGCCGATCGGCGGGATCGGCAGCATGATCGGCGGGCTGATCGGCAACAGCGCGGTGGCGGCGGTGGCGGGCCACCTGCAGACGAAGGCGTCGGTGGTGACGCTGACGCTGTTCGACGTGCGCTCGGCGGTGCAGATCGCGGCGTCGGAAGGCAGCTCGACGGCGACCAACTACGGTGCGGCGCTGGGCGGCTTCGGCGGCGGGGTGGGCGGCGCGCTGGCGGGCTTCTCGTCGACGCCGGAAGGCAAGGCGACGGTCGTCGCGTTCATCGACGCCTACAACAAGATGGTCGTCGCGCTGCGCAGCTACAAGGCGCAGGACGTCAAGGGCGGACTGGGCCGCGGTGGGCAACTGCAGGTCAATTGACGTCGCCGGGCCGGCGGAGGCCGCCGGCCGCCGGCCGACTCCCGATTTCTGATTCTTGATTCTTGATTCTTGATTCTTGATTCTTGATGGTCGGTGCGCGCGGCGTGATTCGCGCGTACGGGCTTCGTTCGTCCCGTTCGTTTGGAAGGTGATCCCGATGAAAGCCGTTGCACTGATCGCATTGACCTGCCTCGCGCTCACCGCTTGCGGTGGCGACGACAATTCCTCGCCGGCTTCGTCAGGCGGATCGGGGACGAGCAACAACGGCGGCAGCGGCGGGACGCCGACCACGGGCACATCCGGCGGCAATCCGGGCTCGCCGACCGCGTCGAACGTCGACTGTGATCCGATTTACCAGCAAGGCGATACCGTGCAGTTGCACATGTATACGCAAGCGACGTCGCAGAGCCCGTCGGTCGACAACGGCGTGTACACGCGGACTTACGCGCCGGCGACGTTCAACGGCGTGGCGCTCGTGCAGCAGGCCGAAACGACGCCCGGTTCGCCGATTCAGACCAATCACTACTACCTCGTCGGCAACGGCGTACGCACGAACTACGGCGGCGAGGTTTACAGCGGCAGCACGCTCGTGTTGCGGGACGTGAACTCGCCGCCCTATGTCGAGACGATCGGGCTCGCGGGAAGCGAGACGGTGAATTACGTGGATACGCCCGTCGTTCCGTCGGGCGGCGCGCAAACGTCCGTCTCGATCCAGCGGACGTACGTCGCGCGCGAAACGGTCAGCCTCCGCAACGGCAAGGTCTTCGCGAATGCTTGCCACTATCACACCACGGAGACCTTCACCAACTCGGCGTTGACGAGCAACACGACCGCGGACGACTGGCTCGCGCCGGGCGTCGGTCTGGTCAAGTCGGTCGCCAACGTCGGCGGCACGCAGATCATCACGCGCGAACTGGAAGCGGCGACGGTGGGCGGCAAGTCGTACTAAAGGTCGGCGCGAGATGGGCGGCGCGGATGGAGAAATCGCGCACCGCGCCGTTCGCCGCGCAAGTCGGCGCCCGACCACACGCAGCGCATCGCCGAGATCGACATCCTCACTCGATCCGGACTGCGAACGCACTGTGCCGAGCCGCTCAAATTGACCGCAGGAACGCGGCGGACACACCCAACCGAAGATCCGACGAGAGCGTGCGCGACCGGGCGATTTCCTTCGTGAGCTGCATGACCGTGCGGCAAGCCAGCGTCAGTTCGCCGTGCGGCGACATGGCAAGTGCAATGAAGCGCGGCACGGACGGATCGACCACCATCGACGCTTGCAACCGGCATTCCCGTTCGAGATTGGCGATCGCGTAAGGGCCCAGCAACGCATGAATGCCGCCATCGGCGACGATGTGCCCCTGCAGGCTGAGAGAATCGGCTTCCGCCGCGAAATTCAGCGACACCCGATGTTCGCCCGCGATTTGTTCGAGCCGCTCGCGCCAGCTATTGGGGCGGCAGAAAGAGACCAGCGGAATGCCATCGAGCCTCGAAAAAGCGATCGTGGGCTGACTGGTCAACGGATCGCCTTCCGCCCCCACCAGGTACGTCGCGGCCTCGACCAGATATTCGTCGCCGTTTCTCGGCGTCGGACTATTTCGAAACAGGATGGCGAGATCGACGCTGCCGTTCTCCAGCCAGGTTTCCAGCAACGCTCCTTGACCCTCGCGCACCTGTAACTGCACCAGCGGGTAACGCTCGCGAAGCCGATGGTAAAGGGTGCTGACAAGGGGATGGGCGGTGGAGGGCAGGATCCCGAGCCTGACCACGCCGATCGGCTCGCCCGCCGTGCTGCGGATGTCGTTGGACAACTGCTCCGTGCTGGCAAGCCACGCCCTCACACGCGGCGCGATACGCGCGCCCAACTCGGTCAACACCACGCCGCGCCCAGTCCGTTGAAACAGACGGCCGCCGCAGTACTGCTCGAGCTCGACGATCTGCCGGCTGATGTGAGGCTGGCTGGTCCCGTAAGCAATGGCCGTCTTGCTCAGGCTCCCGAGTTCCGCCGCGTCGATGAACAGCTTCCAGGCCGCATAGTCCACCGCGAAGCCTCCCGTAGATATGTCAAATCAGTATAGCTGAAATGCGCAATTGCGCCGTTCTCGCATGGGTCGTGCGTCCCTACACTGCAACGCATGCACCGTCGTTCCGGTTCGATGCGAAACGGACGGCGGGCTCTCCTCCCGGAAAGAGGAGCGGAAAAGCTCACATTTGGAGACGTCATGAAAGCGATCGATCTGCGCGGTTTGGTCCCGGCACCCGTTACACCTTTCACCCGCGAGGGCGCGGTGGACCATGCGGCAATTCAACGGCTGGGCGCGTGGCTTGGCGGCATCGAAGGCGTCAAAGGCCTGACGGTGCTCGGACACGCCGGCGAAGGCACGTTCCTCTCGCAGAAAGAACAGGCTCAAGTCATCGAAAGCTTCGTGAAGTCCGTCGACGGCAGGATTCCGGTGATCGCCGGTATCACGCTCGAAGGCACGGAAGTGGCGGTGGAAGAGGCGAAGCGCGCGGTCGAGGCCGGCGCGTCGGCCGGTCTGGTCTATCCGTCGCACGGCTGGCTGCGCTTCGGCTATCAGAAAGGTGCGCCGCAGGATCGCTACCGCGCCATCCACGAAGGCAGCGGGCTGCCGCTCATCCTGTTCCAGTACCCGGACGCCACCAAGGCGACCTACAACCTCGACACGCAGCTGGAGATCGCCGCGCAACCGGGCGTCTTCGCGATGAAAAACGGCGTGCGCAACATGCGTCGCTGGGACGTCGAGATTCCGATCATCCGACGCGAGCGTCCGGAACTGCAAATCCTCACCTGCCACGACGAGTATCTGCTGCACACGATGTTCGACGTCGACGGGGCGCTCGTCGGCTACGGCAGCCTGGCTCCCGAGCCGCTCGTCGAACTGATCAAGGCGGGCAAGGCGAAAGACTACGCGGCCGCCCGCGCGATTCACGATCGCCTGCTGCCGGTGACGCGTAACGTGTATCACCGCGGGTCGCACATGGAAGGCACCGTCGCGCTCAAGCACGGTCTGGTGGCCCGCGGCATCCTCCAGCACGCCACCGTGCGCTCGCCGCTGCTGCCGCTCGCGCCAGGCGCGGACGTCGAAATCGCGGACGCGCTTCGTTCGGCCGGCCTCGTCGACTGACTCGGGCGTGGCCCGTCCATAGCCGGATGACGACGGCGCAGCGCCGTCCGCTTGCCGTCGGCGTCGAGCAGTCGGGGCGGCGCGCGAAACCGCGTCGCGCACGCCGCCGCCGACAGGCTCGGCAAATGATAAAAAGGGCGCCGATGTCGCGGAAAACCACCAAGAAACGTGACCGGTGCCGCACAACAAGAAGCAAGCCGAAGGTTCATAAAATGCAGCTTTTCAGGAGACAGCATGAACACCCCTTCGACCGCCTGCGGCGTCGACCTTGGTCGATCCGCGAGCGAAACGCGTCCCATGAGCGAGCAACTGCGGGCGGCGAACCTGCTGTTCCGCATCGAGAACGTGCCGTTTTGCACGTGGCACACCCGGGCACGGATCGTCATGGGCAGCGCGACCCTGTTCGATGCGTTCGACGCACTGTCGCTTGCTTTCGTGCTGCCCGTACTGGTGGGCCTCTGGCATCTTTCTCCCGGCCAGATCGGCGTGCTGATCGCTGCCGGCTATCTTGGGCAGGTCGTCGGCGCGTTGGTGTTCGGCTGGCTGGCCGAGCGCCTGGGGCGCGTGCCGAGCGCCACCATTGCGGTGGGCGTCATGTCGGCCATGAGCGTCGTATGCGCGTTCACCGGCAGCTTTCACATGCTGTTTCTGATGCGTTTCCTGCAAGGCATCGGTGTGGGCGGAGAAGTGCCCGTGGCCGCCACGTACATCAACGAGCTGTCTCAAGCGCACGGCCGCGGACGCTTCTTCATCCTGTACGAACTGATTTTCCCGTTGGGCCTGCTCGCGGCCGCGCAGCTCGGTGCGTTCGTCGTCCCGCGCTTCGGTTGGGAATATATGTTCCTGATCGGCGGGATTCCCGGCATGGTCGTCGCGATCCTGATCGCACGCCTGCCGGAATCGCCGCGCTGGCTCGTTTCACGCGGGCGGTTCGATAAGGCCGAGCGCATCATCGAGCGGCTGGAAGCCAGCACGACGAAGCGCAACCTCGACACGCAGACTCAAAGGGCCGAGGTGGACGCGCGCGTGTCGGGCCTTATGACCGGACGACAGTCGAAGCGGAAGGGAACGTGGAAGGAACTGTTCTCGCCGTTCTACCGGGGCCGCACCGTCGTCGTGTGGCTGCTGTGGGCGAGCGCTTATTTCGTGGCCAATGGCATCAACAACTGGCTGCCGAGCCTCTACAAGACGGTCTACCATCTGCCGCTGCAAGCGTCGCTTCAGATGGCGTCGATCTCGAACGTCCTGAGTACGTGCGGCGTGCTTGCCTGCGCGCTGCTGATCGATCGGGTCGGACGCCGCCGGTGGGCAATGGCCTGCTTCATCATCAGCGCGGCCCTGCTCGCCGCACTGGGCATTCATGGCGCGGGCAGCGCGTGGTCCGTGATGTTGCTCGGATCGTCGGCCTATGCGGTGATGGCCACGACCACGGTCCTTCTGTACCTGTACACCCCTGAAATCTATCCCACCCGGATGCGCGCGATCGGCACCGGTCTCGCGACTTCGTGGCTGCGCGCGGCGTCTGCCGCCGCGCCGGCGATCGTCGGCGTCGTATTGACCGGAAGAGGCATCGCCGCGGTATTCGTCATGTTTGCCGTGGTCAGTGCGGTGGGCTTCGTCGTCGCCGCGCGAATGGTCGAGACGACCAATCGTTCGCTCGAAGAGATTTCCCCGTAGTCACTTGCATGCCTGACGGCGCCTTTCCCTGAGAAGCCTCGAGGGAAGGCGTTTCGTCGCTCGTCACGCCCGTGGCTTCAGCGACATGCTCGCAACAAGCGCCGCCGTCAAAGAGTAGTCCATCAGTACTGCTGACAGGATTGCCGCGGAAAAGGCCGCTCAAAAAATATGAATGGAGACAACCGAAATGAAAAAGACACGACAGGTCGTGGTGCGCGTGGCCGCCCGGCGCGTTGTCGGTACGCTCGGCGCGACGGCGATATTCGGCGCCGGTCTGGTATGGACCTCCGGCGGCGCACACGCAGACAGCGGCTCCCAGGTTCAGCTTTATGGCCTCATCGGCACCTACGTCGGGAGCATCAAACGCAGCGATACGCCGCGGTCCACGGTACTGATGGGAAGCGGCGGGCTGACCACGTCGTTCTGGGGAATCCGCGGCAAGGAAGATCTTGGCGGCGGCGTCGGCGCCATTTTCGTCCTCGAAAGCTTCTTTCAACCCGCCAACGGCGCGCTGGGACGCAGTGCGGCGGACCCGTTCTGGTCGCGCAATGCGTACGTGGGCTTTCAAGGCGACTTCGGCCAGTTGACCTTCGGGCGACAAAGAAACCCGGCCTATACGGCCGAATCCGTCGTCAATCCGTTCGGATCCTCGACCGTCTTCTCTCCACTCGTCCTGCAGACGTTCGTGACCAACTATGGCGGGACGATCATCGGCGATACGGTGTGGAACAACACCGTCAAGTACACGACGCCGGACTTCAACGGGTTCGGCGCCACCGTCATCTATGGTCTTGGCGGCGTGGCGGGCTCGCCTGGCGTCGGTAACCTCGGCGTTCACTTGAACTATCGAGGGCACGGTCTCACGGCCGTGTTGTCGGGCCAGCGCGTGCGCTATACCGCGGCAGGGCCGGTCGGCGCGCAGTACGCCTATCTGGCGGGCGCGGCATACGACTTCAAGATCGTCACGCTCTACGGCGCGTGGGCGATGACAAGCGACGCGCGTACGCCGACCGGCAGCCACACTTACGAGGCGGGTGTGTCGATCCCGTTGTCGCCGGCCGACTTCCTGCTTGCAGAGTGGGCGCGCACGAAGCGGTCCGGCCCGACCGAAGCGGCCCGCAGCCTGCGGAACACCGCGTCTGTCGGCTACAACCACCTGCTGTCGAAACGCACGGACATCTACGCGATTTACTCCTACGACAAGCTGAGCGCTCGCCCCACCGGCAACACGTTCGCGGCCGGCATTCGCCACACGTTCTGATTCCGTCCCGCCTCCTCCAGCGCCCCGCAGCGCTAAATCCTTCCCTGAACGGGAGGGCGCGTTTATGATCCGCCGCTGCAAGCGGTCGTCGTCGGAATCGCCTGACGCGTCACACCACCGGTCCATTCCTTCGGACACCGCTTTCCGATTGTGCCCAACTTTCCCGCGAATCCGCGAAGCCCCCGGCTGGCCGGGGGTCTCGTTACGCCAAATCGAAAGCGATCTGTAAATAACAATGCTGCCGACAAGTTATAACGCGTTGCTCGTTCTTCTTTCGCTCCTGATCGCCATCCTGGCGTCCTACACCGTGCTGGACATGGCCGGGCGTATCAAGACGGCCGGCGGGCGCGCCGCACATGGGTGGCTGGTAGGCGCGGCCAGCGTGATGGGGGCGGGCATCTGGTCGATGCATTTCGTCGGCATGCTGGCCTTCGCGTTGCCGATTCCACTGGGATACGATCCGGCCATGACGGTGCTTTCGTTGCTGATCGCCATCGGCTGCTCCACGGTTGCGCTGTGGCTCGTCTGTCGGGGCACGCTCAGATGGCACCGGCTCGGCGGCGGCGCGATGTTGATGGGGACTGGCGTAGCGGGCATGCATTACACGGGCATGGCGTCGATGCACATGTCGCCGGGTATCCGGTACGACCCGTTGCTCGTCTGCCTGTCGGTCGCGATTGCCGTCGTCGCATCGGGCGCCGTGCTGTGGATCGTATTCATTCGGCGAACCGCTTCGTCTCGCGTGCGCCTGCTCAATCTGGGGGCGGCGGTCCTGATGGGCGCCGCCATCGCCGGCATGCACTATACGGGAATGGCGGCCGCCCGGTTCCCGCTGGGCAGCATCTGCGGGGCCGCCGGCTCCAGCATGGATCCCGGCGGGCTGGCGCTCGTCATCGTCGTGGCCACGTTGGCGATACTCGCCATCGCGCTGATCGTTTCGGTCCTCGACCTGCGTCTGGAAGCCCGCACGGCGGTACTGGCGACCTCGCTGGCCGAAGCGAACCAGGAGCTGACGTATCTGGCACTGCACGACACCCTCACCAAGCTCCCCAACCGCGTGCTGCTCGAAGACCGGATCGACCAGGCGATCCAGAGCACCGACCGCGAGCACGGGTGTTTCGCGCTGATGTTCATGGACCTCGACGGATTCAAGGCCGTCAACGACGCCTATGGTCATCATGTCGGCGATCTGTTGCTGGTCGACGTGGCTCGGCGCATCGGCGCGAACCTGCGCTCGCAGGACACGATTGCCCGTCTGGGCGGCGACGAGTTCGTGCTCGTCGTGGCCGTGAACGAGCCCGCCGACGCGGCCGACGTGGCGGACAAGGTATTGGCGGTGATTCGGGCGCCGTTCCACGTGTCCGAACACGAATTGCGCGTGTCGGCCAGCATCGGTATCGCGCTCTATCCCGGCAACGGCAGCGATTTCCGCGAGCTGATGACCAATGCCGATGCGGCGATGTATCACGCCAAGGCGCTCGGCCGAGATGCGTACTGCTTCTTCGAGGCATCGATGAACGCGAATGTCCGCGAGCACTTGAAAATCGTGCAGGAACTCCGTCTGGCGCTGGAGCGGCATGAACTGGTCCTGCATTACCAGCCGAAGTTCGAAGTGCCCGATGGACCGATCATGGGCGTCGAGGCGCTGTTGCGATGGAAGCACCCGACGCGCGGCCTCATGTCGCCCGATCAGTTCATCTCGATTGCGGAAAAGACCGGATTGATCGTGCCGATCGGCGAATGGGTACTGGACGAGGCGTGCCGGCAGATGCGCGCGTGGCGCGATGCGGGCCGAACCGACTGGACGATGGCCGTGAACCTGTCACCGTTGCAGTTCGGTCACGCGAGCCTGATCCGGGTCGTGGAGGCCGCATTGCAGCGGCACGCGCTGGAGCCGCACTGCCTGACGCTGGAGATCACCGAATCGACCGCGATGCGCGATGCCGACGCCAGCCTGAGAATCCTGCAGCAGCTTCACGACATGGGGGTGCGAATTTCGATCGACGACTTCGGCACCGGTTATTCGAGCTTGCTGTATCTCAAGCGCTTGCCGGCCAGCGAGCTCAAGATCGACCGGGGATTCATCCGGGATCTCGAACACGATACCGAAGATGCCGCGATCATTTCCGCGATCGTCGCGCTCGGTCGGGCACTCGACCTGAAGATCGTCGCGGAGGGCGTGGAAACGACCGCGCAGCAGCAGTTCCTGACCCGGCTCGGCTGCAATTCGCTGCAGGGCTTCTTGCTCGGGCGTCCGATGCCGGCGGATCACTTCGTCGAAGTGACCGCGCAAGGCACGGCGATCAAGAGCATGTGATCGCGAGTCGGGGCGCGTCGCGATCGCCCGGCGCATCTCCGCAACGGTCGATGACGGCAAGCGGGTCGCCCGCCCTATGGCTGGGGTATCGCGCAATCATCGGTGTCGCGCTGCCCCGCCTGCGCCAACGCCTGGCCGATTGCGTGCCGAACCGCGGCCGGATGGTCCAAAAGAAAGAAGTGCCCGCCATCGAACTCGCGGAAATTGACCGTGTGGTGCGACGCACGCAACCAGTCACGTTGCCCGGCCGGGCTCAGCAACGTGTCGTCGCGGCCGGAGAAAACCGTGACGGGGCAGGGTAGCGCGGTCGCGGACGGCAGCGGGAAGAACCGCTCGACGACGCGGAAATCCGCCTTGGCCAGCTTCAGCAGCATGGCTCGTAGCGCGTCGTGTTCCACCACTTCGCGGGGCGTCCCGCCGAGCGACACGACATAGTCGACGATCTCGGCGTCGGTGCGCAAATGGACCGGCATGCCATCGCGGTGCGCGTGGCGATGCGGGTAGAACGGCGCATCGGCGCCGGAGGCGCCGAGCCAGGCGGGCGGATGCCCGTGTTGCGCCATGTCGCACGCGAAACAGTATGCGATCAAGGCTCCCATGCTGTGGCCGAACACCGAATAGGTGCGCGGCAACAGCGGGCGCAGCGCGCGCAGGAAGTCGATCAGTTCGGGCAACGTATCGATCGCGCGAGCGCCCAGACTCCGGCCGCGGCCGGGCAGCTCGATGAGCCACACCTCGACGTCTTCCGGGAACGACGCCCCCCAACGATAGTAATTGGCCGCCGCGCCGCACGCGTGATGGAACACCAGCAGCCGATGCCGCGCCGTCGGGCGCGCGAGCGGAATGGTGAGAGTACTGGCTAGCAAGACCATGCTTCTGAACTCCGCCTAAAAACGAATCAAACAAAATACAAAACAATTGGGCCGATTATCGATTTATTCGAAAAGGCATATTCCGTCTATCTGTTCGCATATTTATGAAACAATTGGGTGGATTATTGGTTGCCGAAGAATATTATTTATCCTGTTTTCATGCAATAGAAATGTAATTGATTTAAGATGGATTATGGTAAAGTCGGTTCGCTTCGATTTTTAGCGTGCTTGAGTCGTCGCCCGGTGCTGCCGGGCGCGCTGTTCTTATCGAAATATCGAATTATGTGGTGCGTGTGACACGCGTGATCGATTATTGAAACGAGAGAGACATGGAAGCCGAAACGCCGCAAAACGATGCCGTTTTCAAAGTGGTCGTCAATCACGAGGAACAATATGCGATCTGGCCGGACGACAAGCATGTGCCGGAAGGCTGGCGGGCGGTGGGCCCGTCGGGAAACCGGGATGCCTGCCTCGAATGGATCGGCGCCAACTGGACCGACATGCGCCCATTGAGCGTGCGGGCCGCACTGTCGAGATAATTATCGACGCTTCGCGCCACGAGCGCGCAATAAAAGATAAAGGAACGATGCGGCATTTCGCGGCCCGGTAACGGCGCGCGCGGGAGCACGTTTGCGTTTCGCCGAGAGAATCCGAGGGTAAAACACACCATGTCAGTCGATGATCGCCTGGGGGTCTTCCTCAATACAGGCATTCTGGCTTCGCGCGCGCATGATCTGGGCTTGCTGATCGAGCGGCAGGACGCGCTCATGCAGCAATTCATGGAAGCGAAATTCGAACCGGCCGCCTGTGCCGCGCTGTTGCGCGATGCGATTGCGCGCTATCCGTTTCTGGCCGAACTGTTCGATCCGGATTCGGTGGCGGCCGGCGGCTGTATCGCGAGCCGTGCGCTGCTCTACGATCTGCATCAGCGCCGCGACCGCTGGACGCTCGCGCTGGCGCCGCAGGGCGGCGAGCCGATCGTGCTCGACACCGCCGCCGGCGACGTGCCGCAGCTCGCGAATGCGCTGCGCGACGCGCTGCAGCGCAACCGCTGGCAGCCGCTGTCCGAGCTGTACGCGGACCCTCGCCTGCTCGGCTGTGAACGGCCGAAAGGCGACGCGGGGCTGGCATGGCCGGCGTTCGACGGCCCCGGCATCCAGCGGCTCGAACACGCGTCGCTGCTGATCGCATCCGAAACCACCCGTCTGCTGACCGACCCGATCAGCCTCGCGATCGGCGGCAACGTCGGCCTGCCCGATCTCGATCGCGCGCCGTCCAACCTGGCCCGGCAGATCGACGGCATGCTCGTGACGCACGGGCATCTCGACCATTGGCACATCCCGACCATCCTGCGGCACGGCGGCGACGGATCGGTGCCGGTCATCGTGCCGCACATCCCGGTCGCATCGCTGCTGGCGCAGGACGACATGCAGCAGTCGCTGCGCGACGTCGGGCAGACGGTGCTCGCGCCCGGCTGGGGCGAGACGGTGCGGATCGGCGACATCGAGATCGACATCCTGCCGTTCTACGGCGAGCAGCCGACCATCGGCGCGGCCGTGCCGCCGCACGACGTGCGCAACTGGGGCAATTGCTACCGGGTCACGACGCCGCAGTTCTCGGTGATTCTGCTCGTCGACAGCGGCGATGACGCGAAGGGCTCGGTGATGGACGTGATCGATCGGTCCGTCGCCCGGCGCGGCCGGCCCGACCTGGTCCTGAGCTGCTGCCGCGAGATGCGCAAGGCGCCGTTCTGGCAGGGCCTGTTCACGTTCTGGATGGTGCTGCCGATGACCGACCTGCAGCGCCTGCCGCGCATCGCGGAAGCGGGCGACGGCCCGTCCATCACGCTCGGCCCGTCCGGCATCGGCGAGCTTTGCGCGCGCGCCGGCGCCCATGCGTTCGCGCCGTATGCGAACGGGTTCTGCGGCATCGCCGCCGAGATCGACGACATCGGCTGGATCAACGGCGAGCCGGCGGAAGCCGACACGCTCGACCAGATCGACGCGCGCCTCGACACGCTCGGCGCCACCACCCGCGTGATCCGCTGGCTGCCCGGCGACGTGCTTCGGCACAACGGCGATTGGCAGGTGTCCTGATTTTCCTGTCGACAGGAGCCCCACGATGACTGGCAGCAAGATTGTGCCGATGCCGCGGATTCGCTACGACGGCAGCCGGAGCATGCGTGACGTTCTGGCCGGACTGAAGCATCCGGCCGTGCTGGAAGGATTCATCGACGCGTGGCCCGCGCGCACGCGCTGGACGCCGGATTTCTTCGTCGAGCGCTACGGCGAACACGAGATCACGGTGGAGACGTCGCAGCTGTCGCCGACGCCGACCCGGCCGGACCTCTACCTGGGCGCGCGCCGCTACGAAACCGCGCGCCTGGGCGCGACGATCCGCGCGATGCAGGCGCAGGGCAGCGCCCGCACCGCGTACATCACCTACGCGGCGATCTATTCGACGGCGCCGGAGCTGAAGGACGACATCGTGCCGCTGCACGAGCAGCACGGCTTTCCCGGCTGGATGCCTCAGTGGCTGAGGCGCAGGCTGGTGTTGCGGCCGGGCTTCTGGCTCGGCCCGGAAGGGATTTCGTCGCCGATGCATTTCGACCGGCACGAGAACCTGAACGTGCAGGTGTACGGCCGCAAGCGCTGGGTGCTGTTCGCGCCCGAGCAGTCCGCCAACGTGTATTACCGGCAGCGCCGCGATCTGCCGGTGATCTTCAGCCCGGTGGACATGAGCGACCCGGACCCGGTGCTGTTTCCGCGCGTGCAGTCGGCGCCGCGCCACGACTTCGTGCTCGAGGCGGGCGACGTGCTGTACCTGCCGCCCGGCTGGTGGCACTACGTGGAATCGCTGAGCGATTCGATCAACGTGAACTACTGGTGGTGGTCGCCGCGCGCCGTGCGGACCTTCTGCCGGGTCGAGCTCGCGAGCCTGTGGCAGGCGCTCGCGCGCCGGTGGCGCCGCGCGGCCGACACGGCCGGCAAGCCGATGTCGATGCCGCGCTGACGCGCCGTCGCCGCGCCGTTCGTTCTATCGGCCCGCCGTGCCGGCGGCCGTGTCTCTTCAGGAAGCCATGATGCAGAACGAGTTTGATTTCACCGTCATCGATGCGCTGTACGCGACCGGCTATCACGGGCCGCGCGCGCTCGACAAACCGGAGTTCTACTGGCGCTCGATGCTGGGCTCGATGGTCGCCTATCGCGACAGCTTCTTTCGCCCGCTCGGCGAGGAGATCGCGCCGGCCGAATCGCGCGACGGCATCGAGATCGAGGCCGCGCGCTGCGAGTACGAGGGCAGCCGGTTTCATCACGCGCTGCCGATGAACATCTCGTCGCTGCGGCAGTTCGGAAACCACTGGCACCTGGTGCTGCCGACCATCTCGACGCTGCGCGACGGGTATTGCCGGCTGCGCGGCCACGACGGCGAGGTGTCGATGCTCGACCTGTGGTTCATCAGCAAGCTGTGCCAATTGCTGCCCGCCTACCTGATCCGTCGGCGCGAGCAGCCGGCCGACCCGGACAGCATTCCCGTCGTGCCGTCGATCATCTACCGGATCTCGCTCGGCATGCACCGGATCGTGCATATCTCGCTGATCAAGCGGATGGCATCGGGCGGCGATCCGGCCGCGCCGTGCCTCGCCAGCGACGCGTATTACGTGATCGCCGAGGCGGCGGGCCTGCTCGTCGGCCGCAACTCGGTGTGCGCGGGGCCGCAGACGATGGTCGAGCAGGCCTATCGCGCGATGATCGAGCCGGCGTCGCTGGCGGGCGCCGACGCGAGCGCGGCCGAGCCCGGCTTCTACCGCTACGCGACGGCGTTCCTGAAGCTCGAAGCCGAGAAATACCTGTTCGCGGTGCGTGCGGCGCAGCAGTTGCGCGCGCTGATCGTCGCGCTCGACGCGGTGCCCGGTCAGGCGCGCACGCAAGCGTTCCGCGACGCGCTGGCGCGTTTCGAGGATTGGTCCACCGAACACACGAGCCCGCTCGCGCACGAGATCGCGCGCGAGGATCTCGCGATGCTGCTGCAGGGGGACGAAGCCGAGATCGCGCGGGCGCGCCAATGGCCGGCGGGCACGGTGCTGCGCCAGATGACGGCCGGGCTGAATCAGCTCGTCGCCGCGGCGGACCGCATGTGCGTGGCGACGCTCGGCGCCGACGGGTCCGCCCTGCTGGCCGAAGTCGACGCGATGCGCGACGCGCCGCGCGACGCGGACGAATGGTCGGTCGACGCGTTCGCCGCGCACGGGCTCGACGCGGCGGCGGCGCACGCGACGGCGGCCGCGCTCAATACGTACCTGCACGACGAGCGGGCCGCGCAGCGAATCTTCACGCGACTCCAGCAGGAAGTGGACCGTGCGCTCGGCATCGACGACGTCATTGCGCCGTACTCGGCCGACGACATCGCTGCCGTGTTCGGCCCGCGGCTGCGCCACTGCATCGCCGAACACTTCGCGGAAACGGACGTCGCGCACCACGCGGCCCGTTGACGCGCGGTGCGCCGGGATCGACTCGCCGCGCCGTCCTTCACGTCCTTCATGTATCCAGACAGGGGCTACCATGCGTACCACTTCGCTTTCAGCCTATCAGTACCGCTTCTGGCTCGAGTGGCAGCTCAATCCGCACTCGTCGGCCTACACGACCGCGCTCGTCTACCGCCTGTCGGGGCCGCTGGATCGCGATGCGCTGCGGCGCGCACTGGACGCGTTCGTCCATGAGCATGACGAAGGATGCCGCAGCACGTTCCGGATGGACGGCACTCGCGTGGTGAGGGACGTGCACGACCGGGTGGCGGTCGCGCTCGACTACCGCGACGCGCGGGCGGCGCCGTCGCTGGACGCCGCCGGGGCCGACGCATGGATCGCCGCGCGGGCGGCGCACGTGTTCGCGCTCGACGACGCGCCGCTGTTCCGCTTCGCGCTGCTGCGCGAGGATGCCGATGCGCACCGGCTCGTGCTCAGCTTTCCGCACATCATCTCCGATGCGTTTTCGGCGGTGTACATCAACCAGCGGCTGACGGCGCTGTACAACCACGCACTCGGCGCGGGCCCGGCGCCCGCGTGCACGTTGCGGGATCTCGGTGAGCAGCTCGCGTTCGAAGCCGCGTACCGCGCGTCGCCGCGCTACGATGAAGATCTGGCCTATTGGCTCGGCGCGCTCGCGCATGCGCCGCTCGGGGTCGAGTTCGACACGGCGGCATCGGCGGGGCCGCGCGACGCGCGCATCCACCCGATGCGTTTCGACGCGGACACGATCCGCCGACTGCGCGCACGGGCCCGCGCGAGCCGCTCGACGCCGTTTCTCGTGCTGTCGAGCCTGTTCGCGATCGCGCTGGCCCGCTGGCAGGACGTGCGCGAGCTGGTCGTGACCTATCCCGTCAACATGCGCTCGCCGGGGTTTCACGACGCCAGCGGATGCTTCGTCAACAACCTGCCGATGCGCTTTTCTCTACGGCCTGGCGACACGTTCCGCGACATCGTCGCGCGTACCACCGCCCGGCGCGCGGAAAGCAAGCGCCATCAGCAGCTGTCGCTGACCGACCTCGTGACGGCGCTGCGGCGCTCGCGTTCGCTGGCCGACACGCCCGTCTTCAACGTCGGCGTGACGGAAGCGTTCTTCGTGCAGGATGCGCCGCTCGCCTTCCACGGCGTGCACGCGGAATTGCTGCCGGTGGTCGCCGCCGAGCGGCCGTTCGACCTGAACTTCGCGTATCAGCTGACGCACGACGGCCTGCACGTGAATCTCGAATACGACACCGGCTGCCTGCCGCCGGCGCGGGTCGGCGAATTCGCCGCACGTTTCGGCCGACTGCTGCGCGCGTACCTGGACGACGATGCGCAGCCGGCGCTCGCGGTCGACCTGCTGGCGCCCGAGCAGCGCGCACGGCTTGCGCAATACTGGCACGGGCCCGCGCGCCCGATCGACGCGACGGACTGGCCGGCCCGCTTCGCCGCGCAGTGCGTCGCGACGCCGGATGCGCCGGCCGTCCGGTTCGGCGCGGAGCAACTGACCTATCGCGAACTCGATGTGATGTCGGCCCGGCTCGCGGGCTTTCTCGCGGCGCGCGGCGTGACGCCGGGGGCGCTCGTCGGGCTGTGCTGCGAGCGCTCGACGGAGATGGTGCTGGCGATCCTCGCGGTGATGCGCGCGGGCGCGGCCTACGTACCGCTCGATCCCGCTGCACCGCCGGACCGGTTGAGGCGCATCGTCGACGATGCGGGCCTCGCGCTGCTGCTCACGCAGCGGCACCTGCTGGCGAACCTGCCGGCCGGGCCGGTCGCACGGCATGCGCTCGACGAGCGCGCGATCTGGCTCGCCGCCGAACCGCTGCCGCCGCAACGCATTCACCCGGACGGGATCGCGTACGTGATCTACACGTCCGGCTCCACCGGCGCGCCGAAGGGCGTCGCCAACACCCATCGCGCGCTGGTCAACCGGCTCGACTGGCACGGTTCGCTGCTGCCCGATACCGCGCCGGTGAGCGTGCTGCAGAAGACGCCGTACTTTTTCGACGTGTCGGTCTGGGAATTCCTGTGGACGTTGCAGAGCGGGCATGCGCTGGTGATCGCGCCGCCCGGGCTGCACAAGGACCCGGCCGGGCTCGCGGTGCTGCTGCGCGATGCGCGCATCGCTGTCGCGCACTTCGTGCCGTCGATGCTGAACGCGTTCCTGGATACGGCGTGCGGGCAGGTCTTCCCGGATCTCGCACTGGTCGTCTGCAGCGGCGAGGCATTGCTCGCCGAGCAGGCCGAGCGCTTCCACCGGCTGCTGCCGGGGGTACGGCTCGTCAACCTGTACGGGCCGACCGAGGCCGCGATCGACGTGACCGTGTGGCATTGCACGCCGGGCGACGCTCATGCGTGCGCGGGCGTGCCGATCGGCCGGCCGATCGACAACGTGTCGCTGTACGTGCTGGACGCGGGCCTCGAGCCGTGCGCGCCCGGCAGCGCGGGCGAGCTGTACATCGGCGGCGCGGGCCTCGCGCAAGGGTACGTCGGCCGCCCGGATCTCACCGCGGCGAGCTTCGTGCCCGATCCGTACGCGGGCCGTCCGGGTGCACGCATGTACCGCACCGGCGACATCGCGATGTTCGGCGAGGATGGCGAGCTGCATTACCTCGGCCGGCGCGACGAGCAGGTCAAGCTCAACGGCAACCGGATCGAGTTGCGCGAGATCGAGGCGTGCCTGCTGGCGCTGCCGGGCATCGCGCAGTGCGCGGTGGTGCCGGTGCGGGTGCAGGGGCGCGTGCGGCTGCTGCACGCATTCGTCGAGCCGGCCGCGGGATGGGACAACTGGCCGGTCGACGCGTTGCACGCGGAGCTGGCCGCACGGCTGCCCGACGCGATGCGTCCGGCGCGCATCGACGTGGTGGAGCGCATCGCGCTGCTGCCGGCCGGCAAGATCGACCGCAAGCGCCTGGCCCAGCTCGCCGACGCGGCGCTCGAGACGCGCGCGCACGGCGCCGACGTGCGCACGAAGACGCCGTTCCAGGCCGAGGTCGCCGCGGAGTGGTCGGCCGTGCTGGACGTCGCCGATATCGGACCGGACGACCATTTTTTCATGCTCGGCGGCAGTTCCGTGCAAGCGATCCAGTTGATCGGGCGTCTCAATGGCCGCTACGGGTTGCTGCTGTCGCCGCCGCTGCTGTTCGGCGCGCCGCAACTCGACCGGTTCAGCGCGCAAGTGCTGGTGGCGCTCGGCCAGAAGGCCCAGCAGGAGGACCGCCTCGACGCGCTGCTCGATCGTCTCGCGCCGGACGACATGGACGAACTACTTACAGTGTTTTCATCGTCGGGAGAGCTGGTTTGATGTCGCATAACGATTCCACCGAAAACAAGCGTCGCCAATTGCTCGAAGCATTCGGCAGGCAGCGTGGCGCGGGCAGCCGCGACGCGATCACCCGCCAGGCACGGCCGGCGGACCTGCCCGCGTCGGCGGAGCAGTTGCGGATGTGGGTGCAGATGGCGATCAGCGGCGGCGCCGGCCATTTCCACGTGCCGCACGTGCTGGAGATCGCGGGCACGCTCGACGAAGCGGCATTGCAGGCGGCGCTGCGCGACGTGGTGGCGCGGCACGAGGCGCTACGCACGACGTTCGACGAGCGCGAAGGCCGCCTGTACCAGCGCGTGCATGCCGAGCTGGCCGCGTCGCTGCCGGTGCATCGGCACGCGGCGGATGTGACCGACGCGGAGATCGCGCGCGCGATCACGACCGAAATCGCGCAGCGGTTCGACCTCGCGCACGGGCCGCTGCTGCGCGTGTCGCTGCATCGTCTCGGCGACGCCCGGCAGATTCTCGTACTGACCGCCCATCATCTGATCGTCGACGGATGGTCGCTGGAGCTGATGCTGGCCGACTGGTGGTCGGCCTATGCGGCGCGGCTGGCGGGTCGCGCGCCTGAGCCGCCCGCCAGCGACGCGCCGCAGTATGCGGACTATGCGCTGTGGCAGCAGGCGCGCGGTGCCGCGGACAGCGCGCCGAGCCTCGCCTACTGGCAGGGCCGGCTGACGGGCGCGACGACGCTCCAATTGCCGTTCGCGCTGCCGCGCCCGGCACGGCGCGCGCACGACGGCGAGCTGGTGTTCTTCGCGATTCCCGCCGCCGTGCGCGCGCGGGCCGAGGCGCTGGCGCGGCGGCAGGGCGGCACGCTGTTCACGGTGATGCTGGCCGCGTGGCGCTGCCTGCTCGGAGACTACGCCGGCCAGGACGACTTCTGCATCGGCACGACCGCATCGAACCGCGTGCATCCGGGCAGCGAGCGCATCGTCGGCTTCTTCGCGAACCTGCTCGCGTTGCGCACCGCGCGGCAAGGTTGCGCGACGTTCGCCGCGCTGGTCGAGCGCGAGCGCGACACCGTCGCCGACGCGCTGCGGCATCAGGCGGTGTCGTTCGACCAGGTGGTCGAGCAGGTCGGCGTCGCGCGCGATTCCGCGCGCAGCCCGCTGTTCCAGGTCAACTTCGTGCTGCAGGACATGAAAGGCGCGGTGCCCGGCGCCGCCGAGCGGGCGACGGCGGCCGGGATGCCGGCGATGACGGTGCGCGACGACCTGTACCGCTACGCCCAGTTCGACCTGACGCTGTTCGCCGAGCTGACGTCCGACGGCGTACGCTGCTGCACGGTGTTTCGCACCGACCTGTTCGAGGCCGCCGATATCGAGCGGCTGTCGCGCACCTATGTGCAGTACCTCGACGCGCTGACCGCGCAGCCGGACGCGCCGTTCGGCACGCTCGCGCGCGGCGACGCGGCGACGCTCGACGCGCTGCGCGGCTGGCAGAGCCGGCCGCTCGGGCAGCCGCTGCCCGACTCGATCGGCGCGGTGATCGACGCGCTTGCGCGGCAGCATCCGGGTCGCCCTGCGATCCGCCACGGCGACGCGACGCTCGACTACCACGCGCTGAACACCCGCGCGAACCGGCTGGCGGATCATCTGCGCGATCTCGGCGTGTCGCCGGGCTCGACCGTCGGCCTGTGTCTCGAGCCTGGCGCGGAGCTGATCGTCGCGATGCTGGCGGTGCTCAACGCGGGCTGCGCGTATGTGCCGCTCGACAGCCGCTATCCTGCGGACCGGCTGCGATTCCTGCTCGACGACAGCCAGGTGAGCGTGATCGTCACGCGCGAGGACGTGGTGGCGCGCACCGATGCACTGCGTGACGGCTATCTGAACCTGATCGTCCTCGAGGACCACGACGACGAGATCGCCGCGCGCGACGGCGCGTTCGTCGCGAGCGGGCTGCCGGCGCAGATGCCGGCGTACCTGATGTACACGTCGGGCACCACCGATCGTCCGAAGGGCGTGATCGTGCCGCAACGGGCGATCCTGCGGCTCGCGTACCGGCCGACCTATCTCGACGTGACGCCGGACGACGTGTTCCTGCAGTTCGCGCCGACCGCGTTCGACGCGTCGACCTTCGAAATCTGGACCGCGCTGCTGAACGGTGCGTCGCTCGTGGTGCCGGCCGGACGCGACGCGTCGCTGGACCAGCTCGGGCCGTTGCTGGTCGACGCGCGCGTGACGATGCTGTGGCTGACGAGCGGTCTGTTCGCGGCGATGGTCGATCACGCGTCGGACGCGCTGCGGCGGCTGCGCTACCTCGTCTGCGGCGGCGACGTGCTGTCGCTGCCGCATGTGGAGCGCGCCCGCGCGCTGCTCGAACGCGGGCAGGTCGTCAACGGCTACGGGCCGACCGAGACCACGACGTTCGCGACAGCGTACCCGGTGCGCGACGCGCCGGCGGCGGGGCGCACGGTGCCGATCGGCATGCCGATCCAGGGCACGTCGGTGTACGTGCTCGACGACGCGCTGAATCCGCTGCCTCCCGGCGCGGCGGGCGACATCTACATCGCAGGGCTCGGCGTCGCGCACGGCTACGCGAACCGGCCGGACCTGACCGCGGCCGCGTTCGTGCCCGATCCTTACGGCGGCGAGCCGGGCGCCCGCATGTACCGCAGCGGCGACGTCGGCTACTGGGCGCATGACGGCGCGTTGCATTACCTCGGCCGGCGCGACCGCCAGGTGAAGCTGCGCGGCTACCGGATCGAGCCCGCGGAAATCGAGGCGGCGCTGGTGGCATGCCGTGGCGTGCAGGCCGCCGTCGTGACGGTCGACGCGACGCCGCAGGGCGACAAGCAGCTCGTCGCGTACTGGACCGCCAGTCCGGGCACGGGCACGGGCGCGGACGTACCGGACGAAGCCGGCCTGCGCGCGCAGTTGCGGGCATCGCTGCCGGATCATCTGGTGCCGGCGCGTTTCCACGCGGTGCCGCACATTCCGCTGACGGCGAACGGCAAGGTGGACCGGGCCGCGCTCGCGCGGCTCGCGCCGGCGCAGGCGGCCGCGGAAACGGCGCCCGAGACGCTGACCGACACGCAACGCATCCTGCGCGCGTTGTGGGAAGACGTGCTGGGCCGCAGCGGGTTCGGCCTCGACGACGGTTTCTTCGATCTCGGCGGCGATTCGCTGCTGGCGATCCGGCTGAAGGCGCAGGCGCAGCGCCACGGGCTCGAATTCGAGATCCAGGACCTGTTCGCCCACCAGAGCGTGCGTACGCTGGGCGAGCACATCGAGCGGCAGCGCGGGGCCGGCGCGGGTGCGGATGCGGATGTTGGCGCGGGCGCGCCGGTCGAGGCCGCCGCACGGCGGGCGCCGCTGACGAACGACGCGGACCGCGCGCGGCTGCCGGCCGGCGTCGTCGACGCGTATCCGCTCAGCCGCCTGCAACTGGGGATGCTCTATCACAGCCTGCGGCACGAGCGCTCGAGCCTGTACCACGACGTGATCGGCTACGAGGTCGCGTATGCATGCGACGAAGCCTGCGTCGCGCATGCGCTCGACCGGCTGTCGGCGCGTCATCCGGCGCTGCGCACCGCGCTGCGGATGGAAGGGTTCAGCGTGCCGCTGCAGCTCGTGTTCGACGCGGCGCGCATTCCGCTGGCGGTCACCGACCTGACTGCGCTCGATGCGGCGGCGCAGGCCGCCCGGATCGCCGCGTTCATGGACGGCGAGCGGTTCGCCGCGTTCGACGTCGCCGCCGCGCCGCTATTCCGTTGCTTCGTGTTCAGGCTGGCGGCGCAGCGCTTCAAGCTGGTATGGAGCTTCCATCACGCGATACTCGACGGCTGGAGCGAGGCCGCGCTGACCGCCGAATTCATCCGGCTCTACACGGCGGGCCTGGCGGGCGCGCAAGACGGGCAGAACGACGAGCCGGTGCAGGCCGGTTACCGCGATTTCATCGAGCGCGAACAAGCCGCGCTCGCCGATCCGGCCCAGCGCGATTTCTGGCGCGGCCAGCTCGACGGCGCACAGGCGCTGTCGCTGCGCCGCGCGCCTCTGACGGCCGACGCGGCAGACGAGCGCGTGGATTATCTGGAGGTCGAGATCCCCGCCGAACTGGAGGCGGCGCTGCGTGCGCTCGCGCGCGACGCGAACGTGCCGCTCAAGAGCGTGCTGCTCGCCGCCCATCTGCGCGCGCTGCAGGCGCTGAGCGGGCGGCGCGACGTGCTGACGTCGATGGTGACGCACGTGCGGCCCGAGACCGAGGATGCGGAGCGTGCGGTCGGGCTGTTCCTGAATTCGGTGCCGGTGCGCGCGGCGCTCGACGGCGCCGCATCGCCGGTCGCGCAGGTGCGGCAGGTATTCGAGATCGAGTCGGGCATTTTCCGGCATCGTTTTTATCCGTCGCAGCAGATCCGGCAGGACAGCGGCGGAATCGAACTCGGCGAGGTGCTGTTCAATTTCACGAGCTTCCACGTGCTGCGCGAGCTGGACGACGCGGACGTGCGGATGCTGGCGGGCCGCGACGGCCACGCGGTCAACAGTTTTCCGGTGCAGGTCGATTTCTCCGTTTCCGCGAGCGACCAGCGGCTGCGCTGCATCGTCGGCTATCGGGCCGACAGCCTGCGGCGTGCCGACGCGCAAGACATCGTGCACGCCGAGCACGAGGCGCTGCGGCGGCTCGCCGGTGCGCCCGCGGCGACGTGGCTGCCGCCGGCCACGCTCGCGCGGCTCGACGAGTGGGCGACGCCGAAGCCGCGGCTGCCGGTCGGCGCGAGCGTCGGCGAGCGGCTCGCCGCGTGCGCGGCCGCCGCGCCGGACGCCGTCGCGCTGATCGACGACGCGGGCGAGACGACCTATGCGGCGCTGCTCGAGCAGTGCGACCGGCGCGCGGCGGCGCTCGCCGCGCTGGGCGTGCGGCAGGGCGACGTCGTGGCGGTCTGCGCGGGCCGCTCGGCGGCGACGCTGCAGACGGTGCTCGCGCTGTTCCGGATCGGCGCCGTGTATCTGCCGCTCGATCCCGCGTTGCCGGAAGCGCGCCATCGCTTCATGGTGGACGACGCGCGCCCGGCGGCGATCGTCGGCGATGCCGCCGCGCCCGCCTGCCTGCGTGCCTGCGGCGTGCGTTTCGTCGAGCTGGCGGCGCTGGCGCAAGCGAGCCACGCCACCTTGGCCGCCGCGCCGCGCGTCAGCCCCGGCGAGCCCGCCTACATCCTCTATACGTCCGGCTCGACCGGCACGCCGAAGGGCGTGCTGTGCCGCCAGGAAGGCATCCTCGCGTTGTTCGATGCGCTTGCCGACACCTATCCGCTCGCCGCGGGCGACCGCGTGCTGTGGAAGACCGCGCAATCGTTCGACGTGTCGCTCACCGAAATGCTGTGGCCGTTGATGAAGGGCGCCGCGATCGTGATCGCGCGGCCGGACGGCCAGTACGATCCGCGCTACCTGCAGCGCGCGATCGAGCAGCATCGCGTGACGGTGGTCAACTTCGTGCCGTCGATGCTGCACCTGTTCCTGCAATCGCTCGACGCCGGCGCGGCGAGCCCGCTGCGCGCGGTGTTCGCCGCCGGCGAGCCGCTGCTGCCCGCGACCGTCGAGCTGGCGGCGCGCGTGCTGCCGCACGCGCCGCTCTTCAACGCATACGGCCCGACCGAGGCCAGCATCTACGCAACCGTGTGGCGTTGCGCGAGCGGCCCGGTGCTGATCGGTCGCGCGGTGGGCGACGTCGGCACGCATATCCTGTCGCCCGAGCTCGCACGGCTGCCGATCGGCGTGACGGGCGAACTGTACCTCTCCGGGCGCGCGCTGGCGTCGGGCTACCTGAACCGGCCCGAACTGAGCGCGGAGCGTTTCGTGCCGAACCCGTATGCGACGGGCGACGCGGATCGCGTGCTGTATCGTACCGGCGACCTGGCCCGCTTCGATCGGCACGGCGACATCGAATTCGTGGGCCGCGACGACCAGCAGGTCAAGGTGCGCGGCTTCCGCATCGAGACGGGCGAAGTCGAATCGGTGCTGGGCCGCCATCCGGGCGTCGCCAAGGTCGCGGTGCTGGCGCGTTCGGGTAGCGCGGGCGCCGTGCTCTGTGCGTTCGTGCAGGCGGCGGGCACGCTGCCGGACGGCGCGCTGAAGGCGCATGCGCAACAGGCGCTGCCGCCGTACATGGTGCCCGACCGGATCGTCGTGCTCGACGCGATGCCGATGACCGGCAGCGGCAAGATCGATCGCCTCAGGCTGGCCGACTGGCCGCTCGATGCGGCGAGCGTCGCCGATCGCGCCGTCCCCGCCAACGCCGCGCGCCGCGCGCCCGGCGATGCTCAAGCGGCGGTCGCCGCGATCTGGCGCGACGTGCTCGGCCTCGCCGAGATCGATCCGGACACCAACTTCTTCGACGCCGGCGGCCACTCGCTCGCGCTGATCCAGTGCCAGGCGCGGCTGCGCAGCGAATTCGGCCGCGACGTCGACATCGATCACCTGTTCCGCTATACGACGATACGCACGCTGGCCGGCTGGCTGTCCGCGTCCGGCGAGCCGGCGGCCGATGCCGGCGGCACGGCCGAGGCCGCACGCGCGTCGCAGGTCGACAGCCGCGACGTCGCGATCATCGGGATGAGCGCGACCGTCTCGGGCGCGGACGACGTCGAGCAGTTCTGGCGCATGTTGCTCGCGGGCGAGGACGGCATCACCCGGCTCGACGACGCGCGGCTGCGCGCGCTCGGCGTGCCGGACGAGCTGCTCGGCAATCCGCGCTTCGTCGCCGCGCGCGGGTTGATTCGCGATCCGGACTGTTTCGACGCCGCGTTCTTCGGCTATACGCCGCGCGAAGCCGAGATCATGGATCCGCAGCAGCGCAAGCTGATGGAGGAAAGCTATCGCGCGCTCGAGGACGCCGGTTACGCCGGGCCCGGGCCCGCGCGCGACGTGGGCGTCTACGTCGGCGTCGGCGCGAGCCAGTACCTCGCGAACCACGTGCTCGGCAACCGCGACGCGGTCGACGCGCTCGGGCTGTACCAGATCAACGTGCTGAACCAGGCCGCGACGCAGATCGCCTACCGGCTGAATCTCACCGGCCCCGCGGTCACGCTGAACACCGCGTGCTCGACGTCGCTGGTCGCGCTGCACATGGCCGCGCGCGCAGTCGCGCAGGGCGACTGCGAACTCGCGCTCGCGGGCGCGGCGTCGATCGGCGTCGACGGCGTGCCGGGCTATCTGCACCGTACCGGCGGGATCTTTTCCGCGGACGGCTATTGCCGCGCGTTCGACGCGGCCGCGAGCGGCACCGTGGAGGGCAGCGGCGCGGGTGCGGTCGTGCTCAAGCGGCTCGATCTCGCGCGCCGCGACGGCGATCACGTGTATGCGATCGTCAAGGGCTCCGCGATCAACAACGACGGTCACGACAAGGCCGGCTACACCGCGCCGAGCCCTGCCGGCCAGGCACGGGTGATTCGCGCCGCGCTGGCGGACGCGGGCGTGGACGCCGCGTCGGTCGGCTATGTCGAGACGCACGGCACCGGCACGCTGCTCGGCGACCCGATCGAAATGGCCGCGCTGAAGGCGACCTACGGCCAGCATCCGGCACGTGCGCCGCGCCTGCTCGGCGCGGTCAAGACGAGCGTCGGGCACCTGGACAGCGCGGCGGGGCTCGCGGGCGTGATCAAGGCGGCGCTCGCGCTCGAGCGCGGCAAGGTGCCGGGCACGCTGCACTTCGACACGCCCAATCCGCTGCTCGAACTCGACGACGCGGCCTTCCGCATCACCGCGCAAGCGACCGACTGGCCGGACGGCGGCGCGCCGCGCCGCGCGGCCGTCAGTTCGTTCGGCATCGGCGGGACCAATGCGCATGTGATCCTGGAAGCCGCGCCGCCGGAGGCGGACGCGCCGACGGCCGCCGCCGCGCATTGCCTGGCGGCTGTCGGCCGCCACGCCCGACGGGCTGCGGCGCGCGGCGGACGGCCTCGCCGCCGCGCTGCGCCGCCACCCCGAATGGGCGCTGGCCGACGTCGCGTATACGCTGCAGGCCGCCCGGCATGACCATGCGTGCCGCGCGTTCGTGGTCGCCGAGTCGCGCGACACGGCGCTCGACGCGCTGGCGGCTGGCGTGTCGCCGGTCGCCGACGACGCGCCGTCCGCGCGTCCGGTGATCTTCCTGTTCACCGGGCAGGGCGCGCAGGCCGCGGGGATGGCGCGCGACCTGCATCGCGAGAATCCGGTGTTCCGCGCGGCGCTCGACCAGGTGTGCGGGCGGTTCGCGAGCACGGCCGGGCTCGCGCTCGAACCTTACCTGCTGGGCGACGCGAACACCACCGACACCGCGCTGGTGCAGCCGCTGCTGTTCGCGTACGAGTACGCGCTGTATCAGGCGTGGGCAGCGCTGGGCGTGACGCCGGATTACCTGATCGGCCACAGCCTCGGCGAATTGGTCGCCGCGTGCTGCGCGGGCGTGTTCTCGCTCGACGATGCGGTCGGCTTCGTGGCGGCGCGCGCGGCGGCGATGCAGGCGCAGCCGGCCGGCGCGATGCTGTCGATATCGATCGCGGAGGACGAGCTGGCCGCGCAATTGCCGCCGACGCTCGCCATCGCGGCGGTCAATGGGCCGTTGCAATGCGTGGTGTCCGGCCCGGTGGATGCGGTCGACGCGTTCGCGGCGCACCTGCGCGACGCGGGTGTCGCGCATGCGCGGCTCGCGTCGTCGCACGCGTTCCACTCGCCGATGATGACGGACGCGGCGGCGCGCGTGCACGCGCATGCCGCGACGATGACGCTGCATGCGCCGCGCATCCCGTTGATCTCCAACCTCGACGGCGCGCTGCTGGACGCGCCGCGCGCCACCGATCCGGCGTACTGGGCCACGCACGTACTCGGCACGGTGCGCTTCTCGGCAGGCGTGCGAGCACTGGCGGCACTGGGTGATGCGCTGTGGGTCGAGATCGGCCCGCGCGACGTGCTGGCGGCGCTGGTGCGCGCGCATCGCTGCGCGCCGGCCGACGCGGTGCTGGCGAGCTTCACGGAGCGCGCGCCGCGCACGATGGCCACGCTGCTCGCCGGCTACGGGCGGCTATGGGCGAAGGGCGCGCGGCTGACACGGCGCGACGCCTACGCGGGCGAGCGCCGCAAGCGCCTGCCGTTGCCGGGCTATCCGTTCGAGCGGACGCGTCACTGGCTGCCGGCACGGCACATCGAGCGCGTGCAGCCGGACGCGTTGCCGCCGTCGATTGCAGCGGTGGCCGCGCCGGCCTCGGTCGACACCGCGCCCGCTGCTTCGGCCGAGACCGACGACGTGCGGCATGCATTGACGCGTATCTGGACCGAGTGCCTCGGCCACGAGCGGATCGCGCCGACCGACGATTTCTTCGAGCTGGGCGGCGATTCGCTGCTGGCCGGGCGCGTGCTCACGCGAATTCACGAGCGGCTGAATGCGGAGCTGACGCTCGACGCGTTCTTCGGTGCGCCGACGATCGACGGGCTGGCCCGCGCGATTCGCGTGCAGTCCGAACCGACGCCGCCTGCCCTGCAGGCGGCAACGACGCCGGACGGCCTGTCGGGCGCCGGGCCGCGCCGCGCGCCGATGTCGTTCCAGCAGCGCCGGCTATGGACGCTCGAACGGCTCGGCATGGGCGGTTCGGTCTTCCACCTGCCGCAATGCCTGCACCTGCACGGCGAGCTCGACCGCGCCGCGCTGCACGCGGCGCTCGCGGGGCTGGTCGCGCGCCATCCGGCGCTGCGCACGTCGTTCCACGAAGGACCGGACGGCGACGGCGAGCAGCACGTGCATGCCGACGCGACGGTCGCGCTGTCGATCCATGCGTACGCAGGCGGCACGGACGACGCACTGCGCGCGTTCATCGCGCAGCATCGCGACGCGCTGCGGGCGGAGCCGTTCGATCTCGCGCGGCCGCCGCTGTTTCGCGCACGGCTGCTCGAACTCGGGCCGCGCCGCGCGTGCCTGCTGATGTCGTTCCATCACATCGTCGTCGACGGCTGGTCGTTCGGGCTGATCGCGCAGGATCTCGCGTCGCTGTACGGTGCGGCGAGCCAGGGCGGCACGCCGGATACCGAACCGCCCGCGTGGGATTACGCGGACTACAGCGAGGAGCAGGCGACGCGGTTCGCCGCCGGGCACTACGCGGCGCACGAGGCGTTCTGGGCGCACCTGGACGGCGCGCCGGTGCTCGACCTCGGCGCCGATCGACGCCGCGCACGCACGCCGGGGCGTCTCGCGCGCAGCGGCCGCGTCGCGGTGGATGCCGAGCGTGCGCGGCAGGTCGACGCGCTGGCGCGGCGCTTGCGGACGACGCCGTACGTCGTGTTCCTGTCCGCGTTCCTGCTGATGCTGTCGCGGCGCACCGGACAGCGCGACCTGGTGGTCGGGTCGCCGGTCGCCAACCGCGCGTCGAGCCGCACCGAAGGGCTCGTCGGCTTTTTCGTCAACCTGCTCGCGCTGCGCGTGGCGTTCCCGGCAGCCAGCCGCGCGCGGGCGTGGATCGAACGGGTGCGCGACTGCGTGATGGCCGCGCACGCGCACCAGGACTATCCGTTCGAAAAGCTGGTCGAGCGCTTCGCGGGCCCGCGCGACACGTCGCTGACGCCGCTGTTCCAGGTGGTGTTCTCGATGCAGGAGGCGCCGGTCCGCCATGTGCGGATCGGCGGGCTGGACGTCGCGTTCGAGGACACGCCGGAAACGGAAACCGAATACGACCTGACGATGAACCTGCATCGCGACGGAGCGGGCTACGGCGGCGTGCTGCTGACGCGCGACGGCGCGCTGGAGCGTGGCGAGGCCGACGAGGTGATCGAACAGTTCCAGGCCGCGCTGGACCTGCTGCTGACGCTGCCGGACGATGCGCCGCTCGGCGACGCGGGCGTGCTGTCGGCCGCACAGCGGCAGGCCTGGCAGGCGGCGTCCGGGGTGGCCGACGTGTCGTCGTGGGCGGCGTCCGACCTCGTGTCGCTGCTGTCGGGCACGCTGACGGACGGCAACGCCGCGCCGGCGGTCGCCACCGCGCACGAGACGCTCAGTTACGCGGCGCTGCGGGCCCGGGTGGAGCAGGTTGCGGGCGCGCTGCACGCGCGCGGCGTCCGCGCCGGCGAGCGCGTCGCGCTGTGCTTGCCGATGGGGCTCGACGCACTGGTGGCGCTGCTCGGCGTGCTGCGCATCGGGGCGACGTACCTGCCGCTCGATCCCGCCGCGCCGGCCGCGCGGCAGCACGCGATCCTGTCGCAAGCGGCGCCGGTGCTGCTCGTGCACGACGCGACGGCGCCGCCGCCGACGTGGCCCGGATGCGCGGCGATCGCGTTCGCCGCGCTTGGCGACGCGTCCGCCGGCGCGCCGCCCGCACGTATCGATCCGCAACGGGCCGCCTATACGCTGTTCACGTCCGGTTCGACCGGCGTGCCGAAGGGCGTCGACGTCAGCCATCGGGCGGTCGCGCAGAAGATCCAGGCACTGTGCGCCGCGTATCGCATGACGGCCGACGACCGGGTCGTGCAGTTCTCGTCGCTCGTGTTCGACGTGTCGATCGAGGAAATCTTCACGACGCTGTCCGCCGGCGCCTGTCTGCTGCTGCTCGAGCGCACGGCGTGGCCGACGCTCGGCGCGTTCAGCGGCCTGCTCGACGCACAGCGTGCGACCGTGCTCAACCTGCCCGCGTCGTTCTGGCGCGAATGGGTGCGTGCGATCGGGCTCGGCGAGGCCGCGCTGCCGGCGCGGCTGCGGCTGGTCGTGACGGGCAGCGAGACGGTGCCGCTCGCGGCCGTGCAGACATGGCGCGCCGTGACGGGCGGCCGCGTGGCGCTGATGAACGCGTACGGGCTGACGGAGAGCGTGATCACGTCCGTCGTGCACGACGTGCCGGCCGACGCGCGCGCGGATGAACGCGACGTGCCGATCGGCGCGCCGCTGCCCGGCACCACGGCCTATGTGCTCGACGCGCACCTGCAACCGGTGCCGCCGCTGTGCCGCGGCGAGCTCTATCTCGGCGGCGGCGCACTCGCGAGCGGCTACCCGGGCCGGCCCGGCCAGACGGCCGCCGCGTTCCTGCCCGATCCGTTCGCCGGACAGCCGGGCGCGCGCATGTATCGCACCGGCGACCTCGTGCGTCGCGACGGGGCGGGCGCGCTGATCTACCTCGGCCGCAGCGATCGCCAGATCAAGGTGCGCGGCGTTCGTGTCGATCTGGCCGAAGTGGAAGCGCTGCTGCTCGAACAGGACGGCGTGCGCGAGGCCGCAGTGCGGCTGTCGGGCGGACCCGACGCGCCGGCGCCGCGCCTGGAGGCGTTCATCGTCGTGGGCGCCGACGCATCGGGCGCGGCGGACACGTCACGCGAGGCGGCGCGCGAGCGGCTGCGCGCGCTGCGCCGCGTCGCGCCCGCGCATCTGGTGCCGCATGCGCTGGCAATCGTGCCGTCGCTGCCGAAGACGTCCGGCGACAAGATCGATCGCCAGTGGGTATCGACGGCGGTGCTGCCGGACGCGGCCGCGGACGGCGACGACACGCCGCCGCTGCGCGCGCTGCTGACGGTGCTGCGCGACGTGCTGCGGCTGGAGCGGATCGGCCGCGACGACAACTACTTCGGGCTGGGCGGCGACTCCATCCTGGTGCTGCGCGCCGTCGCGCAGCTGAACCGGGCCGGCTGGACGGTCGACCCGCAGGATTTCTTCGCGAGCCCGACCCTCGGGGACCTGGCCGATTGCCTGCGGCCGCTGGCGGCGCGACCGGACGCGCACGATGTGTCCGCGTTCCCGCTGACGCCGTATCAAAGGCGCGTGCTGCAGCGCCCGCACGCGCACCACTGGAACCGCGCGTTGCTCGTTCGGGCGGCGCAACCGCTCGACGCCGACGCGCTGCGGGCCGCGCTCCGTTCGCTGCTCGACGCGCATCCGGGGCTGCGCTGCGTATTCGATCGCGGCGCGCTGTCGGGCCGCGTCGCGCCGGCGGACACGGACGCCGTGCAGCGCTGCTTCAGCAGCCACGACCTGGTGGCGGACGATGCGGCGCGCTTCATCGTCGCGCACAGCACGACGCTGCAGCAGGGCTTCGATCTCGCGCACGGGCCGCTGGTGCGGATCGCGCACTACCGATGCGGCGCGGCCGGCGACCGGCTGCTGCTCGTCGTGCACGGTCTCGTCGCGGACAGCCATGGCTGGGCGGTGCTGCTGGACGACCTCGCCAATGCGTATGCGGCGCATGCGGACGGCCGGACGCCGGCAGTGGCCGCGCCGACGCTGGCGTACCCGGCCTATCTTCGCGCGCTCGACGCACGCATGGCGGCCGCGCGGCAGGCGGGCGAAACCGCCGCGTACTTTGCGCCGATGGCGGCCAACGTCGCGCTGCCGCGGGATCGGCACGCGGAAGCCGGCGCGAACGCCGAGGCGAGCCAGCAGGTCGTGCGCGACCGGCTGACCGGCGAGGCGGCGCGACGGTTGCTGGCCGTCGTGCCGCAGCGCCTGCGCGTGAAAGCCGCCACCGTCGCGATCGCGGCGGCGGCGCGCGCGCTCACCGACTGGGCGGGCGGCGCGGTCGTCGCCGATCTCGGCCGGCACGGCCGCGACTGGCTCGACGACGGGCCGGCGGTCGAGCGCGCGGTCGGCTGCTTCGTCTGCGACGTGCCGCTGCTGTTGCCGCATCGCGCCGGCGTGCCGGGCGTCGCCGCGCTGCGCGAGTGGGAGGCGACGCTGGCCGCGCTGCCGCTGGCGGCGCTGGGCGGTGCGGACCTGCCGCCGCCCGCCGGCGTCGATCCCGACGCGTGGCGGCGCTGCGTGCAGCCGCAGGTCAGCATCGATTTCGTGTCGGCGGCCGCCGCGCGTCCGTCCGCGTGGTTCTCCGCCGCCACCGAGGCGGTGGGCACGGACCGCGCGGCAACCGACGAACGTTCCCATCTGCTGAACCTCGTCTGCGTCGCGGGCGACGGCGAACTCGCGTTCGAGTGCCGCTACAGCGACGCCGTCCACACGCGCGCCACCGCCGAACAGTTGCTGCGTCGGTGGCGCGAACACATGGAGGCCGCGCTCGCGCATGTCGCCGACGCAGCCGTTCCCGTAGTCGAACACGATCATTCCTGACATGACCCAGATCTACCTGAAACCCAACGTCGTCTTCGAACCGCTGATCAATCAATGGTATGCGTGGACTTTCCTGCTGCAGCCGGCGACCTGCGCGCTGGTGATGAAGCAGGTGCATCTGCGCATCATGGAATCCTTCATCCGCGCGCCGGAGCTGCATCGGCGTTCCGCCGCGAAGATGGCCGGCGGCCCGTTTCTCAACGGCGGCCGGGAGCTCGTGCCGGCGGTCGACGCGCTGATCCGCGACACCCGCACGCGCGCCGCGCCGCTGCTGGCGCTGGCGGACGCGCTGCGCGAGCTCGACGAACTGCTCGAGCGGGAAGGAGGCGGCGATACGCTGTCGCCGCTGTATGCGCGGGTGCCCGAGCCGTTGAAGGGATTCGTCGAGCTGGGCTACGACCTGCGCGGCCACGCGTCGTACCGGCTGTTCGAGCGGCTGTTGTACGACAGCGCCGGCTATCTCGACGCGCTGCAGAGCGTGAACGGCTTCCTCGCCACCAGCGACGACCGGAGCTTCATGCTGAGCACGCCGCGCTTTCCGGACGAGCACATGGTGCAGATTCGCCTGCCGTTCCGCGACGCGCTGTACGACGAGCTGTTCGCGGCCCGCCACACGGGCGCCGCGCCGGACCTGATCGACCGCCTGCTCGCGCACGCGGAGGGCGGCGCCGCGCGGCGCACGGCGCTCGAAACCTGGTTCACCGACGCACCGCCGCCGCGCCCCCCCGCGGCGCCGGCGCGCGCGGGGCCGCCGGTGCGGGTGCGCTACTTCAACCATGCGACGGTGCTGGTCGAAACCGCGAAATTCTCGCTGCTGACCGATCCGATCGTCGGCTATCCGCTCGGCCAGGGCGACGATCCGTTCACGTTCGCGGATCTGCCCGAGCGCATCGATTACGTGCTGCTGACCCACAACCACCAGGATCACATCGTGCTCGAGAGCCTGCTGCAGCTACGGCACCGGATCGGCACGCTGGTCGTGCCGCGCAGCCACGGCGGGTTCCTGCAAGATCCGTCGATCCGGCTCGCGCTCGAAGCATGCGGGTTCGAGCGGGTGATCGAGGTCGGCGAACTGGACAGCGTGCCCGTGCCGGGCGGCGAGATCGTCGCGCTGCCGTTCCTCGGCGAGCACGGCGATCTGCATATCGCGGCGAAGATGGCGTTCGCGCTGAAGGTGGACGGCAAGAGCATGCTGTTCGCGGCCGACTCGAACAATCTCCAGCCGGAGCTGTACCAGCGCATCGCGCAGCGCATCGGCCGGATCGGCACGCTGTTCATCGGCATGGAATGCGAAGGCGCGCCGATGTCCTGGCTGTACGGCGCGCTCCTGAACGAGCCGCTCGGGCGCCAGTTCGACCAGAACCGCCGCCTGAACGGCTCCGACTGCGAGCGCGCGTGGCCGCTGGTCGAGTGCTTCGCGCCGCGCCAGGTGTTCGTCTATGCGATGGGCGCGGAGCCGTGGCTCAAGTTCATCTCCAGCATCGAATACGCGCCGACCTCGCTGCCGATCGTCGAATCGGACAAGCTGATCGCCCGCTGCCACGCACGCGACATCCAGTCCGAGCGGCTGTACCTGAAGAAGGAAATCGTCCTTTGAGCGCGGGCGGCCGCGGGGCGGCCCGCATCGTCTCGTCGAATCGTCGAACGAGGAAAACACTCCCCATGCCGGATCGTCCTCCGTCCCGTGTCGCTACCGCCGTCAAGATTCTCGCCGTCACGGTCATGCTGTTGCTGGCCGCTGCCGTGGGCCTGCTGTATTGGGCGCTGCCCGCCGCGACCGGCTATGCGTCGCATTACCTGTGCGCGCGCGTGCTCGCCGGCGGCGACGGTAGCGACGGTAGCGACGGCGATGCGCGCGCCGTGTTCGCGCGCGAGGTGCAGCCGATCAATCCGTTGTTCGACTTCGTCACGTACCGGATCGACCGTGCGCGACAGACCGTCGAGGCCGCAGGGCTCGGCGTGCTGCGCTCGACGGTCGCGTTGTACCGGCCGGGCCTCGGCTGCACGATCGCGCCGGCCGACGCGATCGACGCGTTGCGCGTGGAGGGCGATGGCCTCGCGCTGCCGGGCGCGTCGGCCGAGGCCGACAACCTCGACGATGTCATACCGTCCGATCCGCCGCCGGCGCTGGGCGCCGTGCTGGATCGCGCGGTGGCGGAGCCGGCGCCCGGATCGCTGCGCAACACGCTGGCGGTGGTCGTGCGGCAGGACGGCAAGCTCGTCGGCGAGCGGTACGCGCCGGGCGTCACGGCCGATACCCCGTTGCTCGGCTGGTCGATGACGAAGACCGTCACCGCATTGCTGGCGGGCGTATTGGCCCGCGACGGCAAACTGACGCTCGCGCAGGATCGCCTGCTGGACGACTGGGCGTCGTCCGGCGACCCGCGCCAGGCGATCCGGTTGCGCGACTTGCTGCAATGGACGAGCGGGCTGGACTACCGGGAAGGCTATCTGCCCGGCTCGGACACGACGAAGATGCTGTACCAGTCGACCGACATGGCGCGCTTCGTCGCGAGCCGGCCGCTGAAGATCGCGCCCGGCCGCGAGGTGGACTACCAGAGCGGCGGCAGCGTGCTGGTCGCGAAGATCATCGCGCGCGCGGTCTCGCCGCGGCCGCTCGACATCGTGCCGTTCGCACGGGCGCGGCTGTTCGAGCCGCTCGGCATCCGCACCGCGATGATGGAGCCCGACGCGTCGGGCACGCTGGTCGGCAGCAGCTACATGCTGGCATCGGCGCGGGACTGGTCGAAGCTCGGCCAGTTGATCCTGCAGCACGGCGTGTGGCGCGGCGCGCGCATCGTCGATGAGGACTGGGTGCGTTTCATGGCGACGCCCGAGGCGACCCGGCACGACGGCCGGCTCGGTGCGCATCTTTGGCTGAATGCCGGCGCCGGCGGCGCGCGCCGGTTTCCGTCGCTGCCCGAGGACCTGGTGATGATGGACGGCTTCAATCACCAGCTGGTGGTGATCGTGCCGTCGTGCCGCGTGGTCATCACGCGGCTGGGCGCGACGGTGGACCACAGCTGGGACACCGAACGCTTCGTCGCCGACGTGATGGCGAGCCTGCCGGGCTGCGCCGACCCGGCAACCACGTCCGCTGCAAGGGAAGCGAATCATGAAGATCATCGTACGTGACGCAGTGGCCGCCGATACGCCGGCCCTGCGCGAGCTGTTCCTGCACTCGCGCCGCGAGACCTTCGTCTGGGTGCCGGCCGGCGCGTTCCAGCCGGCCGACTTCGACGCCCAGACGGAAGGCGAGCGGCTGAGGGTCGCCGAGGACGCAAGCGGGCGACTCGCCGGCTTCGTGTCGGTCTGGGAACCCGACCATTTCATCCACCACCTGCACGTGTCCCGGCCGCACCACCGCAGCGGCGTCGGCCGCGCGCTGCTGCGCGCGCTGCCGGGCTGGCCGGCCACCCGCTATCGGCTCAAGTGCCTGCGCGCCAACGCGCCGGCGCTGGCGTTCTATGCGGCGTGCGGCTTCGCCGAAATCGGCGCCGGCAGCGCGGAAGACGGCGAGTACCTGCTGCTCGAGTCCGGCGACAAGGACAGCCGATGACCGTCCACCTGCGGTACTGCCTGCAGCAGGCGGCGTTGTGGGGCACCTTCGGCCTCGTGCTGCCGGTCGTCACGCTGTTCCTGCTGCACAACCATTTCACGCTGTTCGAGATCGGGCTTTACGCGGCGCTGTTCAGCCTGTCGACCATCGCGCTGGAGCTGCCGTTCGGCGCGATGGCCGACCGCGTGGGCCGCATCCGGACCTATCGCGTATCGCTGCTGATGAACAGCGTCGGCTGCGCGCTGATGCTGTGCTTCAGCCAGAAGCCGATGCTGTACCTCGCGGCGGCGAGCTTCGGCATCGCGCGCGCGATGAGTTCCGGGACCGTCGACGCGTGGTATGTCGGCCTGCTGCGCGAGCACGGCGAAACGAAGCGGATTCCGTATTTTCTCGGCCGCGCGGAGCTGGCTTCCGCGCTCGGGCTGGCGAGCATGTCGCTGGTCGGCGGCGTGCTCCCGGACCTGATCGGCAGCCGGCTGTTCGACAACCCGTACAAGATCGGCCTCGCGCTCGCATGCGGCTTGTTCGTCGTGCTGCTGGGTCTCACGTCGTGGTTTTTCGCCGAGGCGGAGCAGGCGCCGCACGAGGCGGTGCCCGCCGGCAGGATCCTCGACGATCTTCGGGAACTGGTCCGGTTCACGTGGCACGGCGGCGCGGTGCGGCCGCTGATCCTGCTCTGCATGCTGCTCGGCGGCGTCGTGTCGGTGCTGGAGAGCTACTGGCCGGTCGTGTTGAAGACGCTCGTGCCGATGCATGGCGCGACCTGGGCGTTCGGCCTGTTCCTCACGCTGATGCTGGTCGTGAAGGGCGCGGGCGGCTGGGTGTCGTATCGCGTGATGAAGCAATGCGCCGCGCGGCCAGCGCTCGCCGTGACGCTGCCGTTCGCCGGGCTCGCCGTGAGCCTCGTGCTGACGCGCTGGGCGAATCACGTCGTCGCGTTCGGCATCGTGCTGAGCGGGGTCGCGCTGTGCCTCGGCATCGCCGGCGCGGTGGTCAACGCGGTGCTGCATCACCGCACGCCCGATGCGCTGCGATCGCGCGCCGTCTCGTTCTTTTCGCTGGTGTTCCAGCTCGGCAGCATGATCGCGTCGGTCCTGCTCGGCTACCTGGTCAGCCAGTGGGGCGTGCAGGCGGTGTGGTGCGGCGTCGGCGTGCTGGTCGCGGCGGCGTCCGGATACGGCGCGACGATCGGCGGCTGGGCCGCCGACCCGGTGGAAGAAGCAAAGGCGACGGCGCGCGTGTAGGGCCGGGCGCGCCGGTTCGATGCAGGTGCGATGCGTCATGCGGTAGCGGCAATCTTTTTCGTTTGTCACCCCACGATAGCCAAGGAGAGCGACTTTGAAACAGGAGATGAGCAATGCGATTCACGACACGCTGGATGCGCTCGTGTCGCAGTACGGGAGGGCGGCGCTCGAACGCGTGATCGCGTTCGTCGACATCAATACGGGGCGGGTTCCGTTGCCCGCGCTGCCGAAACATCAGCGGCCGCTGCTGTTCTATTTCCCGGGGCTCGACGGGAAGCCGTGGTACGACGCGTCCGATTATCCGGAGCTCGAGGCGTTCACGTCGACGCTCGAGGCGTCGGTCGACGTGCTGCGCGAGGAGTTCCTCGCGCAGGTCACCACGTCGATGCTGCTGCCGTACGAAGAACAGGTGGCGGGACGGTTCGAGTCGATCCGGCGCAACGACTGGGGGTCGTTCTATTTCAGGCGCAAGGGCGAGCCGGAGGTCGAGGAGAATTGCCGCCGTTGCCCGCGCACCGCGGCGCTGATGCGCGAGGTGCAGGATTTCCTCAGCCCGAGCGGCGCGTTCATCTTTTCGGTGATCCAGGGCGGCACGCGGATTCCGCCGCATTCGGACACGACCAATCTCAAGCTGACCTGCCAGCTTCCGCTGATCGTGCCGCATGGCTCGCGACTGCGCGTCGGCGACGAGACGCGCGAGTGGCCGGACCGGCGCGCGATCATTTTCGACGATACGTTCGAACATGAGAGCTGGAACGACAGCGACGAGCCGCGGGTTTGCCTGCTGGTCGATATCTGGCATCCGGGCATCACGCGGATCGAGCGGGACGCGGTCGAGCGGCTCGATGCGGCGATCAGCCAGCATCTCGGTCTGGATTTCCGGCCGCCCTGGGCCGAAGCGGCCGCGGCGTAACGCGGGGCAGGGCGGCCGGCTGACGGAGGTCGCCTTTTCGATCATCGACCGATAGCGGCTCGGTCAGGCTGGCATTCGGCGCCGCGCTCGTTCTTGCAGCGGCGGCCGCACGGATGCCGGCCGCGCGCCGCGCCGAGGGAAAGGGCGGCACGGGGCATCTCACGCACTTTTTTCGTGTCTATTGCGGGGGGGCGTGGAATCGAGTTTGAGGGGCCGGAGCGGGAAGCCTCGCGGATAGGGGCTCACATCACGCGCACGATCCAAACTTAAACGAAATGTGATCCCTCGCCGCCGCAAAATTTTGCACAATGACGGCAGCGCGGCCTCCCGCCGCGCTTCGATCCGGGCCGATCGCCCGCCGATCACCGTTATTGAGCCCCGCTCCTACGTGCCGCCGCCCACCGCCATGGACCAACCGAAACGCATCCTGATCGTCGAGGACGACGCCGACATCGCCGACGTGCTGAGCCTGCACCTGCGCGACGAGCGCTACGAGGTCGTGCACAGCGCGGACGGCGCCGAAGGGCTGCGCCTGCTCGAACAGGGCAACTGGGACGCGCTGATCCTCGACCTGATGCTGCCGGGCGTCGACGGCCTCGAGATCTGCCGGCGCGCGCGGGCGATGACGCGCTATACGCCGATCATCATCACGAGCGCGCGGTCGAGCGAGGTGCACCGGATCCTCGGCCTCGAACTCGGCGCCGACGACTACCTCGCGAAGCCGTTCTCGGTGCTCGAACTCGTCGCGCGCGTGAAGGCGCTGCTGCGGCGCGTCGATGCGCTCGCGCGCGATTCGCGGATCGACGCGGGCACGCTCGACGTCGCGGGGCTCGCGATCGACCCGATCGCGCGCGAGGCGAGCGTCGACGGCGCACGCATCGACCTCACGCCGCGCGAATTCGACCTGCTGTATTTCTTCGCGCGGCACCCGGGCAAGGTGTTCTCGCGGATGGATCTGCTGAACGCCGTGTGGGGCTACCAGCACGAAGGCTACGAACACACGGTCAACACCCACATCAACCGCCTGCGCGCGAAGATCGAGGCCGATCCGGCCGAGCCCGTGCGGATCCTCACCGTGTGGGGGCGCGGCTACAAGCTCGCCGCGCCGGGCCAGCGGGACGCATGATGAAGCTCACGCTCACCCGGCGGCTGTCGCTCGTGTTCTCGATCCTGCTGCTCGCGTGCTCGGGCGCGTCGGCGTGGCTGCAGATCCGCGCGAACGACATGCGCGAGAAGGAAGTCGTGCAGGCGCTGTCGCGCGACCTGGCCGCCAACATCGCCAACAGTGCGCCGCTGATGGACGCGAACGGGCTGCGCCCCGACGCCGTGCGCACGCTGTTCGGCCAGTTGATGGGCGTGAACCCGAGCGTCGAGGTGTACCTGCTCGACAACGCGGGGCGCATCAAGGGCGACGACGCGCCGCCCGGCCACGTGAAGCGCGACCGCGTCGATCTCGCGCCCGTGCAGCGCTTCATCGCGGGCGAGCCGCTGCCGATCCTCGGCGACGATCCGCGCAGCCCGGACGCGCGCAAGGTGTTCAGCGCCGCGCCGCTGCAGCGCGCGGGGCAGCCGCCGTCCGGCTACATCTACGTGGTGCTGCTCGGCGAGGCGCATGACCGGCTCGCCGCGCGCGTCGACGCCGGCAACGTGCTGCGCACGACGCTGTGGTCGATGGCGATCGTCGCGCTGCTCGGCCTGCTCGCGGGCCTCGTCGCATTCGGCTTCATCACGCGCCCGCTGCGCCGGCTGACGGCCGCGATGCGCGACTTCGACGCGAACGGTGCGCCCCGCGCGCCGGGTGGGGCCGACACGCTCAACACGCCCGACACGCCGCCGCCGGTGCTGCACTTGCCGCCGGGCCGCCGCGGCGACGACATCGCGGTGCTCGAATCCGCGTTCGCGCAAATGGCCGACCGGATCGGCGACCAGTGGCGCGCGCTGACGCGTCAGGACCAGCAGCGGCGCGAACTGATCACGAACATCTCGCACGACCTGCGCACGCCGCTGACGTCGCTGCACGGCTATCTGGAGACGCTGTCGCTGAAGGCCGACACGCTGCCCGAGCCCGAGCGGCGGCGCTACCTGTCGATCGCGCTCGCGCAGAGCGCGAAGGTCGGGCGGCTCGCGCAGGCGCTGTTCGAACTCGCGCGGCTCGAATCGGGCGGCGTGCAGGCCGAGCGCGAGCCGTTCTCGCTCGTCGATCTCGTGCAGGACGTGTTCCAGAAATTCGAGCTGGCCGCGCAATCGCGCGGCGTCGCGCTGCATGCGCGGATTCCGCCGCGCGTGCCGGTCGTATCGGCCGATCTCGGGATGATCGAGCGCGTGCTGACCAACCTGCTCGACAACGCGCTGCGGCACACGCCTTCGCACGGCGAGGTCGAGATCGCGCTGGAGACGCACGGCGATCGCGTGATCGTGACCGTGTCGGATACCGGGGAAGGGATTCCGGCCGCACGGCGCGAAGGGCTGTTCCAGCGGCCGCAGCGGCCGATGAGCGGCGGCACCGCGACGAGCGGCGGGCTGGGCCTGCTGATCGTGCACCGGATGCTGGCGCTCAACGGCAGCGGCATCCGGCTCGTCGACCGGGAAGGGCGCGGTGCGGTGTTCGAGTTCGCGCTGGCGGTCGCGTCGCCGGCGGCGGGCGACGGTACGCGCTGACCGCGCTCGGCAGGCGCTACTTGCCGCGCTTGCGCCGCACGTCGCTCGGCGTCGTGCCGGTCCAGCGCTTGAACGCGTGGCGGAATCCCACTGCATCGCTGAAGCCCAGCGTCAGCGCGATATCCTCGGTGCTGAGCGTGGTCGTGCCGAGATAGTCGATCGCGAGCGCCTTGCGCACGCTCGTCAGCAGTTCGCTGTACGACGTGCCTTCGGCTTCGAGCTTGCGGCGCAGCGTGCGCGACGTCATGCACAGGCTCTCGGCGATCGCGTCGATGTCCGGGAATTGTCCCGGCGTGCGGGTGAGCTCCTCGTACACGCGTCGCGTAATGCCCGACTGGCTGCGTAATGCGTCGAGCAATTGCGCGCAGTGCGACGACACCTGCGCGGCCGTGATCGGATTCGCGAGCTGCGGCGCGCGCGCGAGCCATGCCGCCGGATAGCTGAGCACGTGATGCGGCTGGTCGAACGCGATCGGGCATTCGAGCGCGTCGGTCAGCAGCGCCCCGTGCGGCGGCCGCGGCTGCGCGAACTGCGCGCGCGCGGGCACGCACCACGCACCCATCACGTCCTTGATGATCGTCACGTGCAGCGCGAACTGCATGTCGATCAGGAAACGGTACAGCGGCTCATCGAGATCGGGCAGCGCGACTTCGTGGCGGTCCGGAAACAGCCACGATGCGGTATCGCCCTGTTCGACCCAGCGGATCGGCAGCATGCCGTTCGCGAGCCGGTGATATTTGACGGCCGAATCGAACGCGCGCGCGAGCGATTCCGAGCACAGCATCGCGTAGCCGTACATGCCGTAGCTCGACGCGCGCAGCAGGCGGCCGACGCGTACGCCGAGGTCGGTGCCGTCGTACCGGCCGACCGCATTGCGCGCGGCCGTCAGGAACTGCAGCGGCGACGTGAGCGTGAACGGGTCCGCGACGTCGGCCGGCGCGAGGCCGGTGCCGGCGAGCACCGTCGCCGGGTCGAGGCCGGCTTGCGCGGCCACGTCGACGAGCACGGCAAGCTTGGCCGGCGTGAAGCGCTGCTCGCGCAACGCGTGGGCGGCGGCGGCGTCCGGCAGCCCGGTAGGCTGGGCATGGGGAGGTTTCGAGAGCGCACTGCGCGGCATGACGGGGATCCTGCGTCCGAATCGATATCGTTGACGGCACGCAATTCTGCTCGGGAACGGTCCCATTCGCCACCGGGTTCACCCTGAGGCGCCGACGGAGCTGCCCGGGCGGACAGGCGTTCGCCGTGCGATGTTGCGCAGGCACGCGCCTCGCCTGTCCGTTTCGATCATGTTTTCGGCCGCCCGGATCATTTGCAAAGCGCGTCGTGCGCGCGATAGTCGCCGATCAGGCGGCGGCCCGCGTCCTTCCGGCGTGCAGGCCGCCGTGCGAACGGCACGCAGGCTGGCGTGCCGTCCCCAGAGGAGTGAGACATGACGAACAGACACTGGACCGGGTCGTATGGCCCGATCCCCGCCGAGATCGACGCCGACCGCCATCCCTCCGTCAGCGCGCTGCTGGACGACGCGATGCGCCGCTTCGCCGACCGTCCGGCGTTCCATGCGTTCGGCCGCACGCTCACCTATGCCGATGTCGAGCGCCTGTCGAGCGCGCTGGCCGCGTATCTGCAGCAGGTCGTCGGCGTGCGCAAGGGCGATCGCGTGGCCGTGATGCTGCCCAACGTGCTCGCGTTTCCGGTCGTGTTCGTCGCCGTCGCGAAGATCGGCGCGGTCCAGGTCAACGTGAATCCGCACTACACCGCGCGCGAGCTCGAGCATCAGCTCAACGACGCGGGGGTCGAGGTGGCGATCGTCTGCGGCGGGTCGATGGGCACGTTCGCGGACGTGGTCGGCGGCACGCGCGTGCGCACCGTGCTGAGCGTGGGGCGCGACGATCTCGGCGTCGTCGATGCGCCGGCCGGCGCGTGCGACGCGCTGCCGCCCGGTTCGACCGCGCTCGCGCACGCCATCGCCGCCGGCGAATCGCTCGCGTGCGAGCCGGTTGCGCAAAGCGGCGCGGACCTGTTGCTGCTGCAATACACGGGCGGCACGACCGGCCTGTCGAAGGGCGCGGCGCTGTCGCATCGCAACCTCGTCGCGAACGTCGCGCAGTTCGCGGCGATCGTGCCGGATGCGCGCCAGCCGGGCGAAGAGGTCATCGTCACGGCGATCCCGCTCTATCACATCTTCGCGCTGACGGTGAACTTCCTGTCCTACTTCGCGATCGGCGCGCAGAACTGGCTCGTCGCGAACCCGCGCGACATGGACGGGTTCGTCGACGTGCTGAAGGCCGCGCGGCCGACCGTGTTCGTCGGCGTGAACACGCTGTACGCGGGGCTTGCCGGCCATCCGCGGCTGAAGGAGGTCGACTGGTCGCGGCTGAAGCTGTCGGCCGGCGGCGGCGCGGCGGTGATCGACGTGATCTCGTCGCGCTGGAAGGCGGTGACGGGTAATTTCATCCGCGAAGGCTACGGGCTGTCGGAAACGTCGCCGGTCGTGTCGTTCAACCCGCAGTCGATCGACCGGTTCACGGGCACCACGGGCCTGCCGCTGCCGTCAACCGACGTGAAGCTGCTCGACGACCAGGATCGCGAGGTGGCGATCGGCGAAGCGGGCGAGATCTGCGTGAAGGGGCCGCAGGTGATGAGCGGCTACTGGCAGAAGCCGGACGCGAATGCGGCCGCGTTCACCGCGGACGGCTATTTCCGCACCGGCGATGTCGGCGTGTTCGACGCGGCCGGCTTCCTGCGGATCGTCGACCGCAAGAAGGACATGATCATCGTGTCCGGCTTCAACGTGTATCCGAACGAGGTGGAGGCGGTCGCGACCGCGCTGCCGGGCGTCGCCGAATGCGCGTGCATCGGCGTGCCGGACCCGCGTACGGGCGAGGCCGTCAAGCTGTTCGTGGTGCTGGCGCCGGACGCCGACGTGACCGAAGCGCATCTCGTCGCGCATTGCCGCGCGAGCCTGGCCGCGTACAAGGTGCCGAAGCTCGTGCGCTTCGTCGACCGGCTGCCGAAGTCGACGGTCGGCAAGATCCTGCGCCGGGAACTCAGCCGCACCGACTGATGACGGCGCCGCGACCCGCCGCGCGGCCGCGGCTGCGCGGCGCGGTGTGCGTGGAAAGCCCCGAAGGTGGCGCGCGGGCCGCTCAAGTACAATGCGGTCGGTTCGATCGACGGGGACGCGATGACCGGCTCAGATTCACTTTCCGCCCAGCCCGGGCGTGCGCTGCCGTCGCCGAGCGCGACGGTGCCGATCTCGCTCGTCAACGGTTTTCTCGCGAGCGCGGGCGTGCAGCGCGACGTGGTCGAGCGCTACCTGCGCGGCGCCGGCATTCCGATCGAGCTGCTCGGCGAGCCGCATGCGCGGGTGACGGAGGAGCAGTTCTCGACGCTGTACCGCACGCTCGCGATCGACCTCGACGACGAGATGCCCGGCATCTTCTCGCGCCCGTTGCGCGGCGGCACGCTGAAGTACCTGTGCCTGAGCCTGCTCGATGCGCGCAACCTCGAAACGGCGCTGCATCGTTTCGGGCAATTCTTCCATATCCTGCTCGACGATTTCTTTGTCGAATCGAAGCGCGACGAGCTCGTCGCGCAGGTGCTGCTGCGTCCGAACGACGCCATCGGACCGATCGGCGCGCTCGGCCAGGAGCTGATGCTCAAGCTCGTGCACGGCGTGTGCTCCTGGCTGATCGGGCAGAAAATTCCGCTGCTGCAGATCGAGTTCGCGTGCCCGCGGCCGCGCCATGCGGTCGATCACCTGTACTTCTTCACCGGGGCCGTGCAGTTCGACTGCGCGCGCACGCTGATGCGCTTCAGCGCCGATTACCTCGACGCGCCGATCCGGCAGAGCAAACGCAACCTGCGCAAGTTCCTCGCGCGCGCGCCCGGCGACTGGATCTTCGAATCGTTCAGCGAACAGCTCGTGTGCCATCGCGTGCGGCAATACCTGTCGGCGGCGCTGCCGGATCTGCCCGTGATCGATCAGGCGGCCGAGCACCTGCATTGCTCGGTGCGCACGCTGAGCCGCCATCTGGCCGCCGAAGGGACGACGTTCCAGGTGCTGAAGGACGAGCTGCGGCGCGATGTCGCGATCCAGCGGCTGACCGATACGCCCGACACGATCGCGGCGATCGGCGCCGATATCGGCTTCGACGATCCGAGCGCGTTTCATCGCGCGTTCCGGCACTGGACGGGCAGTACGCCGGGGACGTATCGGCGCCGCGCGTGACGCCGGAGTGGGGCCGGGTGTCGCTGATTCGCGGTTTCACGGGTTCACGGATCGCATCCCATAACCGGCTCCTTGGCGGTATTCATGGCCGGTTTTTCAGAGGACACTCCCATAACCGGCTCCCTTTGCCGCTTCGAGCCGGGGAGCCGCGCGTGCAACGGGCCGTTTTTTGGCGCGCGTTGCCGCCATTGTCGAGACGGACGGATCGGGCGCCGACGCCCGCCCGGCGGGCTTCACCGCCGCGCGCAAGGGCCGCGTGCGGCGTGCGACGTGGCCGGTTTTGTCACCATGTGGGCCGGATATGACAATGGGAATCGGGATCCCCGGCGTTAGGATGGCCCATCGCGTCGCCCGGCACTGGCCGGTTTTGCCGTACCGGCCCCCGTGGCGCCCCTATTCACCGCCTGAATGGAACATCGACCATGAGCTATAACGCCCCCGTCAAGGACATGCTGTTCGTGCTGAAGGAACTCGCAGGCATCGACGCCGTCGCGCAGTTGCCGGGCTTCGAGGATGCGGGTGTCGACACGGCGCAGGCCGTGCTCGACGAATCCGCGAAATTCTGCGGCGAGGTGCTGGCGCCGCTGAACGTCGAAGGCGACCGCAACCCGAGCAGCTGGAAGGATGGCGTCGTGACCGCGACGCCGGGCTTCGGCGCAGCGTTCCGTCAGTTCGTCGAGGGCGGCTGGCAGGGGCTGCAGCATCCGGCCGAATACGACGGCCAGGGCCTGCCGAAGCTGATCGCGACGCCGTGCATCGAGATGCTGAACGCATCGAACCTGTCGTTCGCGTTGTGTCCGCTGCTCACCGACGGCGCGATCGAGGCGCTGCTGACGGCCGGCACCGACGAGCAGAAGCAGCGCTACGTGCCGAAGCTGATCTCCGGCGAATGGACCGGCACGATGAACCTGACCGAGCCGCAAGCCGGGTCGGATCTCGCGCTGGTGCGCTCGCGCGCGGAGCCGCAGGGCGACGGCACGTACAAGGTGTTCGGCACGAAGATCTTCATCACGTGGGGCGAGCACGACATGGCGGACAACATCGTCCACCTGGTGCTGGCGCGCACGCCGAACGCACCGGAAGGCGTGAAGGGCATCTCGCTGTTCATCGTGCCGAAGTTCATGGTCAACGAAGACGGTTCGCTCGGCGCGCGCAACGACGTGCACTGCGTGTCGATCGAGCACAAGCTCGGGATCAAGGCGAGCCCGACCGCGGTGCTGCAATACGGCGATCACGGCGGCGCGATCGGTTACCTGGTCGGCGAAGAGAATCGCGGCCTCGAATACATGTTCATCATGATGAACGCGGCGCGCTTCGGCGTCGGGATGCAGGGGATCGGCGTGGCCGACCGCGCGTACCAGAAGGCCGCCGCATTCGCGAAGGAACGCGTGCAGAGCCGCCCGGTGGACGGCTCGGCGAAGCAGTCGGTGACGATCATCCATCACCCGGACGTGCGCCGGATGCTCGGCACGATGCGTGCGCTGACCGAAGGCGCGCGCGCGCTCGCCTACGTGGCCGCCGCGCACAGCGACATGGCGCACCGCCATTCGGACGAGGCGACGCGCGCGCGTCATCAGGCGATCTACGAATATCTGGTGCCGGTCGTGAAGGGCTGGAGCACCGAGATGGTGAACGACGTGGCGAGCCTCGGCGTGCAGGTGCACGGCGGGATGGGCTTCATCGAGGAAACCGGCGCCGCGCAGTACTACCGCGACGCGCGGATCCTCGCGATCTACGAAGGCACGACCGCGATCCAGGCGAACGACCTCGTCGGCCGCAAGACGCTGCGCGACGGCGGCGCGGTCGCGAAGGCGCTGATCGCCGAGATCGGCGACACGGTCGCGGCGCTCGGCAAGCTCGACGGCGCGGCGGCCGCATCGATGAAGGCGCAACTGGAGAAGGGGGCGCGCGCGTTGTCGGCGGTGGTCGACTACGTGCTGGCGAACGCGAAACAGGACCCGAACGCGGTGTTCGCGGGCAGCGTGCCGTACCTGAAGCTCGCGGGCGTCGTGCTGTGTGGCTGGCAGATGGCGCGCGCACTGCTGGCTGCGCACGCGAACCGCGCGAGCGACGTCGCGTTCTTCGACGCGAAGATCGCGATCGCGCAATGCTATGCGGAGCACGTGCTCGTGCAGGCGAGTGCGCTCGAAGCGTCGATCGTCGGCGCGAAGGGCAACGAGAGCGTGCTCGCGTTGACGGAAGACCAGTTCTGACCGCTGACGGTCGGGACGCAGCAGGAGACAGGATTTTGACCACACAGGACTTGCTCGCGCAATACGGCCCGCGCGAATCGATGGAATACGACGTCGTGATCGTCGGCGGCGGCCCCGCCGGGCTGTCTGCCGCGATCCGGCTCAAGCAGCTGGCCGCCGAGAAAGGCACCGAGATCGGCGTGTGCGTGCTCGAGAAGGGTTCCGAGATCGGCGCGCACATCCTGTCGGGCGCGGTGATGGACCCGCGCGCGATCACCGAGCTGTTTCCCGACTGGAAGGAACGCGGTGCGCCACTCGACGTCGAGGTGAGCGAAGACCGCTTCCTGTTCCTGTCCGAGAAGAGCGCCGTCACGACGCCGAACTGGGCGCTGCCGGACAACTTCAAGAATCACGGCAACTACGTGATTTCGCTGGGCAACGTCACGCGCTGGCTCGGCCAGCAGGCCGAGGCGCTGGGCGTCGAGATCTTCCCCGGCTTCCCGGCTGCAGAGATTCTCTATAACGACGACGGCTCGGTGAAGGGCGTCGCCACCGGCAACATGGGAGTGGGCAAGGACGGCGAGCCGACCGAGAACTTCCAGCTCGGCATGGAATTGCACGCGAAGTACACGCTGTTTGCCGAAGGCTGCCGCGGCCACCTCGGCCGTCAGCTGATCTCGACGTTCAAGCTCGACGCGAACGCCGATCCGCAGGCGTACGGGATCGGCATCAAGGAACTGTGGGAAATCGATCCCGCGAAGCACAAGCCGGGCCTCGTGATCCACACGGCCGGCTGGCCGCTGAAGTCCGACACGTACGGCGGCTCGTTCCTGTATCACATGGACAACAACCAGGTCGTGGTCGGCTTCGTGGTGGGCCTGGGCTACACGAACCCGTACCTGTCGCCGTTCGAGGAATTCCAGCGCTACAAGACGCACCCGTCGATCCGCGCGTTCCTGGAAGGTGGCAAGCGCGTGTCGTACGGCGCGCGGGCGATCACGGCCGGCGGCCTGCTGTCGCTGCCGAAGACGGTGTTCCCCGGCGGCGCGCTGATCGGCGACGATGCGGGCTTCCTGAACGCGTCGCGGATCAAGGGCAGCCACGCGGCGATCAAGACGGGCATGCTGGCGGCCGACGCCGCATTCGACGCGGTGCAGGCCGGCCGTCAGTCGGACGAGCTGAACGCGTACCCCGATGCGTTCAAGCAATCGTGGCTGTACACGGAGCTGTACCGCGCGCGCAACTTCAAGCAGTGGATGGCGAAGGGCCTGTACCTGGGCACGCTGATGGTCGGGCTCGAGCAGAAGGTGATGGGCGGCAACGTGCCGTGGACGCTGCATCACCAGCACGCGGACCACGAGATGCTGAAGCCGGCGTCGCAGTGCGAGCCGATCGCGTATCCGAAGCCGGACGGCAAGCTGACGTTCGACCGGCTGTCGTCGGTGTTCATCTCGAACACGAACCACGAGGAGAACCAGCCGGCGCACCTGACGCTGAAGGATGCGAGCGTGCCGGTGAACGTGAACCTGCGCACGTACGCGGGGCCGGAGGCGCGCTTCTGCCCCGCGGCCGTGTACGAGTTCGTGAAGAACGACGACGGCGGCGATCGGCTCGTGATCAACGCGCAGAACTGCGTGCACTGCAAGACGTGCGACATCAAGGATCCGACGCAGAACATCGTGTGGGTCACGCCCGAAGGCGGCGGCGGGCCGAACTACCCGAACATGTAACGCAACGCATCCCCGCGCCCGCGGGCGCGAACGAACCGGAGTGAGACGATGAGCAATGCAGCGAAGGAAGTCGTGGTGGTGAGCGGTGTCCGTACCGCGATCGGTGATTTCGGCGGCAGCCTGAAGGATTTCTCGCCGACCGACCTCGGCGCGAAGGTGGTCGCCGAAGTGCTGTCGCGCGCGAACGTGCCGGGCGATGCGGTCGGGCACGTCGTGTTCGGCCACGTCGTGAACACCGAGCCGAAGGACATGTATCTCGCACGCGTCGCGGCGATCAACGGCGGCGTCGCGCAGCACACGCCGGCGCTGACCGTGAACCGCCTGTGCGGCTCGGGTCTGCAGGCGATCGTGTCGGCCGCGCAGACGATCATGCTCGGCGATGCCGACATCGCGATCGGCGGCGGCTCGGAGAGCATGAGCCGCGCGCCGTACACGGTGCCGGCCGCGCGCTTCGGCCAGCGCATGGGTGACGCGAAGCTCGTCGACATGATGCTCGGCGCGCTGCACGACCCGTTCCAGACGATCCACATGGGCGTGACGGCCGAGAACGTCGCGAAGAAATACGACATCTCGCGTGACGCGCAGGATGCGCTGGCGCTCGAATCGCATCGTCGCGCGGCGCGCGCGATCGCCGAAGGCCGCTTCAAGGACCAGATCCTGCCGATCTCGATCCGCACGAAGAAGGGCGAAGTCGCGTTCGACACCGACGAGCACGTGCGGCACGACGCGGGCCCGGACGACTTCTCGAAGCTGAAGCCGGTGTTCGCGAAGGAGAACGGCACCGTGACGGCCGGCAACGCATCGGGCATCAACGATGCGGCCGCCGCCGTGCTGATGATGAGCGCGGACACCGCACGCGCGCAGGGCGTGAAGCCGCTCGCGCGCCTCGTCGCGTATGCGCATGCGGGCGTCGATCCGGCGTACATGGGCATCGGCCCGGTGCCGGCCACGCAGAAGGCGCTCGAACGCGCGGGCCTGAAGATCACCGATCTCGACGTGATCGAAGCGAACGAAGCGTTCGCCGCGCAGGCGTGCGCGGTCACGCAGGAGCTCGGCCTCGATCCGGCCAAGGTCAACCCGAACGGCTCCGGCATCTCGCTCGGTCACCCGATCGGCGCGACCGGCGCGCTGATCACGGTGAAGGCGCTGTACGAGCTGAAGCGCATCGGCGGGCGTTACGCGCTCGTGACGATGTGTATCGGCGGCGGCCAGGGGATTGCCGCGATCTTCGAGAACATCTGATAATCGACCGCTCAGCCTCCGAATACACAGGAATCGTCATGGCCATCGAAACCGTCGGCGTCGTGGGCGCCGGAACCATGGGTAACGGCATTGCGCAAACCGCCGCCGTTGCAGGACTGAACGTCGTGATGATCGACGTCAGCGACGCCGCGCTCGACAAGGGCCTCGCGACGTTGAAGGGCAGCCTCGAGCGGCTCGTGTCGAAGGACAAGCTCGCGGCCGACGCCCGCGATGCGGCGCTCGCGCGCATCACGACGTCGACCGATTACGCGAAGCTTGCCGCGGTCGACATCGTGATCGAAGCCGCGACCGAGAACGTCGAGCTGAAGGGCCGCATCCTGAAGCAGATCGAGGCCGTCGCGCGCCCGGACGCGATCATCGCGACCAACACGTCGTCGATCTCGATCACGGCGCTCGCCGCGCCGCTCGCCGATCCGTCGCGTTTTCTCGGCATGCACTTCTTCAACCCGGTGCCGCTGATGCCGCTCGTCGAGATCATCCGCGGGCTGCAGACGAGCGACGCGACCGCGTCGGCCGTGCGCGCGCTGACCGAGCGTTTCGACAAGTCGCCGATCGGCGTGCGCAACTCGCCGGGCTTCGTCGTGAACCGGATCCTGGTGCCGATGATCAACGAGGCGTTCTTCGTGCTGGCTGAAGGCATCGCGTCGGCCGAGGAAATCGACGCGGGGATGAAGCTCGGCGCGAACCACCCGATCGGGCCGCTCGCGCTGGCCGACCTCGTGGGCCTCGACGTGTGCCTCGCGGTGATGGACGTGTTCCTGAAGGACTTCGGTGACCCGAAGTATCGTGCGTGCCCGCTGCTGCGCGAGATGGTGTCGGCAGGCAGGCTCGGGCGCAAGACCGGGCGTGGGGTGTACGACTACAGCAAGTAAGCCGGTCGTCCACGGTGTTTCGCGCGGCCGCCTTCGGGCGGCCGTGTGTTTTGTGCGGCGGGATTACGCGTCGAGTACCGTCAGGTTGCGCGGCAACGCGTGCTTGAACATCGCGCTACAGCAGCCGCTCGGACAGTACGCGGAATGCGACGTCGGGCACGACGAAGCACAGCGGTTCGCCGGTCGCGCCGATGCGGGCGAGGAAGTCGCCGCCCGCGGGCCCGACCGTCTTCAGCGGCCGCACCGCATCGACGTCGATCGGCAAGTCGATCGACGCATATGCGAGGCGGTCGCAGTCCTCGACATGGGCGACGGCCGCGTGCTGCAGCGACAGCGCGGCGACGGCCGCGCGCCAGTCGTCGAAAAACGGCGCGAATGCGTCGGGCAACGTCCGGTCGTGCGACGCTTCGGCCGTGCAGCGGAAGTCGGGCGCGCTGCCGCCGCTGCCAGCCAGCCGCGTGTCATAGCGTCCGTCGTGTGCCTCGTGCGTAAAGGGCCGCGCGAGATGCGACGGCAGCGCGTCGCTGAACAGCCGGCTGCCGAGCGCATAGAGCGGGTGATCGAACACGTTCTTCACGAACAGCACGGTGCGCTCGGCCGGCGCGCCGCCCGGCAGCGCATCGACGTAGAGCCGCCAGTTGCTTTGCAGCGGCGACGGAAACGCGCGCCGCAGCGGGCCGGCGAGACGCGGGCCGAAATGCCGGTGCCGGTAGGTGAGCGTCGTGAACGGCGTGCGGCCGCCGCGGCTCGCGAGCGTGACGCCGCGCGGCACGAGGTGCGCGACGGCCGCGACATCGACGACCCACGTGCAATACACGACGTGCTCGACGTCGCTTGCGAGCTGCAGGAACGGTAGCCGCGACAGCAGCGCGCGACGTGCGCGCAGCAGCGGGCCGCTCGCGACGATCCGGTTGGCGAGTCGGCCGGCGATGCCGGAGGACGGATGGACGAAGGCGTTGTCGTGGCGCATGGGCGGCATTGTGCCGGGGTTGTCGCATACGGGGAAGATGCGCGGCAAGTGTCTTGAGCCGAGCGGGCGCACATCCGCCGGCGACCCCGCGCGGTGCTGCTCGCGCGACGCATGGCGACGGCCGGGCTTCGTGCGTCAATACCCCGACCCGCCGCCGCCCTGATCGCTGACGATCGCCACCCCCGAACTCGTCCCGAGCCGCGTCGCGCCGGCTTCGAGCATCGCGAGCGCGGCTGCGCGGTCGCGCACGCCGCCCGACGCCTTCACGCCGAGCGTCGGCCCGACCGTACGCCGCATCAGCGCGACATCGGCCAGCGTCGCGCCGCCGTGGCCGAATCCGGTCGACGTCTTCACGAACGCGACGCCGAGATCGCGGCACATCTCGCACACGCGCACCTTCTCGTCGTCGGTCAGCAGCCCCGTTTCGAGGATCACCTTGAGCGGCACCGGGCCGCAAGCGCGATGTACGGCGTCGATGTCGGCCTTCACGTCGTCGGTGCGGCCGCTTTTCAGCGCGCCGATGTTGATCACCATGTCGATCTCGCCGGCGCCCGCCGCGATCGCGGCGGTGGCTTCGAACGCCTTCGCGGCGGACAGCCCCGCGCCGAGCGGGAAGCCGACCACGGCGCAGACGAGCACGCCGGTATCGACCAGCTCGCGCGCGGCGAGCGGCACGTTCGCCGAATTCACGCAGACCGAGTAAAAGCGATGCTCGGCCGCCTGGCGGCAGAGTTCGCGGATCTGCGCGTCGCTCGCGTCGGGCGCGAGCAGCGTGTGATCGATGGTTTGGGCGAGTTGGGCGTTGGAAAGCGGCATGTGTCAGGGCTCCACGGATCGTGTGCGGAAAGGGCACACGGAAAGTTGATGTTTTCACATCGGTTTGTTACAAATACGACATTCCGGCCGGGCCCGCGGGCCCGGCACGACGAGCGACTCACGCGGCGGTCACGCAGGATACAGGCATGGAAACAAAGAAGGGCGAACGGATCAAGACATTGATGAACGTGCTGCAAGGGCAGAACGCGATTCATCTGAGGGAAGTCGCCGAGCTGTTCGGCGTGTCCGAAATGACGATCCGCCGCGATCTCGCGGACAACCCGCACGGCCTCAGCCTGATCGGCGGCTACGTGACGCGCCATTTCGCCGCGCAGCGCAGCGACATCGGCGAATATCTGATCAGTGCCGAGAACAACCGGCAGACCGAGGAAAAGCGCCGCATCGGCAAGCTGGCCGCGCAGTTCGTGACGACCGGCGACACGATCTTCGTCGACTGCGGGTCGACCACGCCGTTCATCGTCGACTTCATTGCCGACGACCTCGAATTCACCGCGGTCTGCAATTCGCTGAACGTGTTCGCGAAGTTGCAGCAGAAGCCGCATTGCAACGTGATCCTGTGCGGCGGCGCGTATCACCGGCAGAACATGGTGTTCGAATCGGTCGCCGAAACGGGCATTCTCGATTCGGTACGCGTGTCGAAGGCGTTCATCTCGGCGGCCGGCGTGAGCGAGCGCTGCGGCGTCACGTGCTTCAACTTCCACGAAGTCGATGCGAAGAAGAAGGTGATGGCGCGCGCGCAGAACCGCTTCCTGCTGGTCGACCACACGAAGTTCGACGAAGTGCGCGCAGCCTATTTCGCCGAATTGACCGATTTCAACTACGTGATCTCCGACGGGCAACTGAGCCGCCGCTACGAGACGGCGATCCGCGAGCACGGGATCGCGCTCGTGACCTGATGCGGCGCCGTGCATCGCGCTTTTCGGCACGTCACGCATCGCGCGCTTCCGCCGCGCTGAGGTAGCCGGTAAGCACCTCGAAGCGGCGCGATGCGCCGGGCGCCAGCGCCGCGACGTGGCCCTTGCGGCGTTCCGCTTCGTAACCCTCCGGCTCGCAGGTCGACGGCAACGCGAACGCGGCCACCTGCTGATCCGCGTTGTGCAGGATCCAGCGCGTCGCATGCGGGAATTGCGCGGGGCGATACGCGGTGTGGAACGCGCCGCCGTCCGGATGCGCGAGCCGGAAATGCGCGACGCCGTCGGCGTCCGTTGCCGCGTCGTTCATGAAGAACACGATCTCGGGGTCGTACAGCGCGGGCGCATCGAGCGTCGCGAGCCGGGCCGGTTCGTGCGCGAGCATGGCCGTGTAGTCGCGCCATGCGGCGGTGGGCTTCACGTGCGCGGGCACGCTGTCGCGCAGCCGCATGCCGCCGCGCGGCAGCGACTGCACGAAGCGGCCGCCCGGCACGTATGCGTAGTTCAGGTGGGCCATGTACATCAGGTCCATCGGCGCGCCGCCGAGGTTCGTCACGTCCATCGCGATCGTCATCCGCGCCTCGTGCTCGGCCAGCCGCACCGACGGCCGCGCGACGTAGTGGCTGCCGAAGCCTTGCACGTATTCGTATTCGCCGGTCACTTCGACCGTCGCGCCGCGCGCGTCCATGCCGACGACGAGGCTCGCGCGGTCCATCGGCGCGCAGGGCATCTCGCCGTGCAGCGCGTGCGTGTCGTCCGGCCCCGGGCAGCCGTTGCGCAGCAACCCGCTATGGAACATGAAGCAGCCGTAGGTATCGATGATCGACGCCGCGCGCTTCGGCTGCCGGAACATGTGCTTCATCGTCAGGTCGCGGCCGTCGAATTCGGCGGCCCAGATCATCTGACCGAGATACGGCAGCACGACCAGATGACCGCGGCGGTTCTCGAGCTTCAGCGCCTCGACGCCGGACGGATACGCGAACGCGGTGACGGTGAGGCTGTCGCTGCGGTACAGCGTGCGCGGCGCTTCGCGGAAGTCGTCGCGCCGCAGTTCGATCTCGCCGCGCATGGTCAGGCTCCCGACGTGTTGCGCGTCGCGGCGTAGCGCGCGGACGCATGACCGTCGGTCGCAGCGTCGGGCGTCGCTGCCGGCAGGTGACGCAGGCAGTAGAAGCCGTAGTACACGATCACGACGAAGCACAGCAGCGGCACGACGAACGCGAGCTGCATGTTGCCGCCGGTGTGATCGGAGATCAGCCCCTGGATCAGCGGCACGACCGCGCCGCCGACGATGCTCATCACGAGGATCGAGCCGCCGTATTCGGTGTCCTTGCCGAGGCCGTCGATCGTCAGCCCGTAGATCGTCGGCCAGCACGGGCCGAGGAAGATGCTCACGCACACGGCCGCATACACGGCGGTGATGTTGTGCACGCTGATCGTGTACGCGAGCAGCGCGATGCACAGGATGCCGTACACGATCAGCACCTTGGCCGGGCCGACGCGTTTCATCACGAGCGTCGCGACCAGCTTGCCGACGAAGAACGCGAAGAACGTCGCGAGCAGGTAGCGCGATGCGCCGCGCTCGGTGAGGCCGCCGATCTGCATCGCGAGCCGGATCGTGAAGCTCCACACGCCGACCTGCGCGCCCACATACAGAAATTGCGCGACGACGCCCGCGACGAAGCGCCGGTTGCCGAACAGCCGCGCGAGCGTGCCGCGCGCGTCGATCCGGTGCGTGACTGTACTCGCGCCGTTGCCCTTGCAGGCCGGATACGGCGTGAGCGCGAACACGATGAACACGGCGACGAGCACGACGATCAGCCATTTGTACGGCTCGAGCGTGGCCTGGATCATCGCGAGCTGGTGCGTATGCGCGTCGGCGGCCGACATCGCCGCGAGTTGCGCATGCGACGCATCGCCTTCCTTGAAGATCAGGAAGCTGCCCATGTAGACGCCGGCCATCGCGCCGAACGGGTAGAACGTCTGCGAGATGTTCAGCCGCCGCGTGCTGGTGTCGCGCGGGCCCATCAGCGTCGAATACGAGTTCGACGCCGTTTCGAGAAACGACAGGCCGGCGGCGATCACGAACAGCGCGACGAGGAACATCCCGTACTTCGCCATCGACGCGGCCGGGAAGAACAGCAGGCAGCCGGTCGTGTAGAGCAGCAGGCCGACGAGGATCGTCGTCTTGTAGCTGAACTTCTTCACGACGGTCGCGGCCGGAATCGCGAGGAAGAAGTAGCCGAGATAGAACGCGGACTGCACGAACGCCGATTCGAAATCGGACAGGAAGAACGATTTCTTGAACTGCGCGATCAGCACGTCGTTCAGGTTCGCGGCGGTGCCCCACAGCGCGAACAGGCAGCACAGCAGCGTGAACGCGAAAAGCGGCGTGCGATTCAGGTAATAGCCGTCGGGTGTGTGTTCGATCCGGGTTCGGCTCATGGGTGTCTCCTTCCCAATGTCTCGTCGATGAAGGCGCCGGTCAGATGCCGGCGTCGCGGAGGAAGCGTTCGAACGTCGCGGCGTCGGCGTACGACTTCTGCGTGCCGCGGCCCGTGACCGAATGCGCGGCGTACGCGGACGCGTAGCGCATCGCGTCGACCGCGTCGTGCGCCGCCGCGTAGCAGCGTGCGAAGCAGCCGATATAGGCGTCGCCGGCGCCCGTCGTGTCGCGTGGGTCGACGGGGACGCCCGGCACGTGGTGCACGCCGTCGCGCGACACCAGCAGCGAACCGTTGCTGCCGAGCGTGACGAGCACGTGCTGGAGCCCGCGTGCGACCAGCGCTTGGGCGGCGCGCGTAGCGCTCTCGCGCGAATCGACCGGCATGCCCGACACGATCGCGAGCTCGGTTTCGTTCGGCACGAAGAATTCGACGGAACGGATGCGTTCGAAATCGAGATCGGCGACGGCAGGCGCGGGGTTCAGCAACACGGGAATGCCGTGCCGCGCGCCGAATTCGATCGCGTGATAGACGGTGTCGAGTTCGATCTCGAGCTGCAGCACGATCAGCGCGCATTCGGCGAGCATCGGCGCGGCCGCGTCGACGTCGGCCGGCCGCAGGTGGCGGTTCGCGCCCTTGACGATCAGGATGCTGTTGCTCGAATCGGGCTCGACGAAGATCGGCGCGACGCCGCTCGGCACGCCGGCGACCTTGCGCACGTGCGTGGTGTCGATCCCTTCGCGCTCGAAGTTGCGAATCGTGTTGTCGGCGAACACGTCGTCGCCGACCTTGGTGACCATCACGACGCGCGCGCCGAGGCGTGCGGCCGCGACGGCCTGGTTCGCGCCCTTGCCGCCGCAGCCGAGCTCGAAGTTCGGCGCCTCGAGCGTTTCGCCCCGGGCGGGCATGCGCGCGACGTAGGTCACGAGGTCGACCATGTTGCTGCCGATGACGGCGATTGTCTCCATCTGGGTCTCTTCCTTGGTATGGGGTGCGACCGCGCGCGTGGGCGGCGGCGGGTCGCGATAGGTGATAATAAAATAACATAGATTGTGAAAATGCAATCCTATGATGTTGGGATGGTCACTTTAGGGCTGGCGGGAGAGTGGGAATTCCCCCATGCGTGCCGGAGAGACGGCTTCACGTCAGGCGGTGCTGATGCACAATTGCGAGCGCTCAGATCGAGCGCGGGGAGAGGCGAGAGCCTCGCCGGGAAGGTGGCTGAATTCTCTCCGCGGTGCGGAGAGGATTAGGGGGCGGCAGGATTCCGCGGTTACCGAGATTCCCACTGCTACCGCGTGGTGCCGCGCCCGGGCGAGCGTAACGCGCGGCGCGTCACCGACTTCATCGTCAGGGGCGAAGCCCCGATCTGTGTTCGAATGCGTAAAATACGTATAATACGTATTCGTTGCTCCGAGGAGGCCACCATGCCCACCATTACCGCCACCGAGCTGGCGCGTCACACCCGCCAGATCCTCGATCAAGTCGCCCAGCGCCGCGAGACCGTCGTGGTCGAGCGCAATCAGACCGTGATCGCGCGCCTGGTGCCCGCCGACCCCGTCATGAACGCCGTGCAGGCGCTCGAGGGCCTGCCGCAGAGCCTCGGCGCCGACGATGCGGCCCGCTGGTTGCGCGACAGCCGCGCCGGCTTCGACGACGGAGTGCGTGACCCGTGGGCGTGATCATCGACAGCTGCGTCTGGGTCGGTCTCGCCGGCGGCACCGTCGACGCGCGCGCCGTGATCGATACCGCCGGCGACGCGCCCGTGTTCATCTCGACGATCTCGCTGGGCGAACTGGCGTTCGGCGTGCAGTCCTGTGCCGATGCCGCCGAGCGGGCGCGGCGGGGAGCCCATCTGCGTCAGCTCGAGCTGCGCCCCGTGCTCGAGGTCACGCGCCACACCGCGGCCGCGTTCGGCGTGCTGGCCGCCGCGGTCAAGCAGGCCGGCCGCTCGCCGCGCCCGCGCTACAACGATCTATGGATCGCGGCGCAGGCGATCGAGCACGGCTACGCACTGATGACGCTGAACGTGGCGGATTTCGCGGACCTGCCGGGACTGAACGTGCGAGTGCCGACCACCGCCGGGGGGAATTGAACGGCTCTCGAACAACGCACGGCCGCGACGGCCAGCGCTACAACGGTATCGCGAAAGAGTCGACGCCGGTCTTCGCAACGCGGTGGATAGTGACAACCTAAATACGCGGCAAGCAAGCGCTTGAATAACTCGCTTGCGGAGCGAAATGCGTTTTCGCCGCGAAGCGCCGCGTCGATCAGCGGTTCACGACCGAGTACACGAGCGTGCCGGAGAACATCAACAGCACGAGCGACGCGCCGCGCAGCAGCGTCGACGTACGGGCGGCCCACGCGCGTTGCGACGTGAGCAGCCCGCCGAGCGACGACCAGCCCACCCCGATCGGCGCGAGCACGACCAGAAATACGACGAGCGCCCACGCGAAATAGTGTGCGGACCTGAACGCCTCCAGCGGAAACAGCGTGCTCGAGAACAGCAGCGCCTTCGGGTTCATCATCGTCGCGACGAACACGTCGCGAAAGCGCACCGGCGCGACCGATACGTCCTGCAGCACGCGGCTATGCGTCCACATCCTGAGCGCGAGGAAAAAGATGTAGACGGAACTCGCGAGCTTGACCACGTCATACAGCCAGGGCCGGCCGGCAGCGAACGTGGACAGAAAGAATCCCCATACGGCAATCGCGATCGCATAGCCGAGCGCCTCCGCGACGACCAGCGGCCACGTGCCGCGCAGGCCGACCTTCAACCCGGACGACAGCAGCAGCGTATTGGTCGGCCCCGGCACGATCAGCACCAGCGAGACGTACATCGACATTTTCAGCAACGCTTCCTGGATGGGCACGCGGCCTCCTCGATTCGTCAGTGTCGCGGTTCGCGTCCGGCCGAAGCGGCGCGCCGCTGAAATAGCGGTTGACCTTCATGCACAGACCGTTCGATCTGCGCTTCCGTGAACTTGCCCGTTTTCATCGCATGGCCTTCGTGTCCGCCCGGGCACATGATGACGAATTTCTCTGCCGACGAGTCGGATTATTTTTGGGTCGAGATCACGATCGTCGAAATGCGAAAAGGTCGGAAGCTTTATATTTGAAGTGGTGAATTATTTGTTTCTTTCATGTGAATTACGTCTTTCATTTCGCATATTTTTTGAAGAAATGATTCTCGAGTCATGCGCGCAAAATGAAAAAATTAATTTTGTTGTTTCGAAAAAATTGAATCGGTCGTTGTGAGGTATTTGGTCGATATTTTCAGGTATTTAGAATTTCTCTGAAAAGCCGGGGATTGATATGAAATTTTTCGAGATGTGCCATCATGAACGCTGCTATTGTGTGTCGGACAGTCAAGCGCGCGGTACGACGATCCCGGAAACAATTAGGTAAACTTAATTTGTAAATGCACTAATGGCAATCACCGTATCGTAAATTCAATTTGTCGAAGCAGAATCCATTACGCGGTGCGCCTCCGCGTGCGATGGAGGCTTCGCGTTGTCGCCTGACTTCGCTGCGATTCACTACGCCTTTTCGGTGTCATTTGTCGTGATGGACCGGGCGCGTCATTACGCGTTACCGGACGAGTGGCTGGTTCAATTCGACAAGGCGGCACTATCCATTCAGGTTTCAAATCCCATGGGAAGCGTTCATGAGTAATCCGATCAAGAATATCGTCATCGTGGGCGGCGGCACGGCGGGCTGGATGTCCGCGTCGTACCTCGTCCGGGCGCTCCAGCACCACGCGAACATCACGCTCGTCGAATCCGCGGCGATCCCCCGGATCGGCGTGGGCGAGGCGACCATCCCGAGTTTGCAGAAGGTGTTCTTCGACTTCCTCGGGATACCGGAGCGGGAGTGGATGCCCCAGGTGAACGGCGCGTTCAAATCCGCGATCAGGTTCGTGAACTGGCGGAAGTCGCCCGATGGTTCGCGCGGCGATCACTTCTACCATTTGTTCGGCAACGTGCCGAACTGCGACGGCGTGCCGCTGACCCACTACTGGCTGCGCAAGCGCGAACAGGGCTTCCAGCAGCCGATGGCGTACGCGTGCTATCCGCAGACCGAGGCGCTCGACGCGAAGCTGGCGCCGTGCCTGGCCGACGGCACCCGCCAGATGTCCCACGCGTGGCACTTCGATGCGCACCTGGTGGCCGACTTCCTGAAGCGCTGGGCCACCGAACGCGGGGTGAAGCGCGTGGTCGACGAGGTCGAGCAGGTTCACCTGAACGATCGCGGCTACATCGCCAGCCTGTCCACCAAGGAAGGGCGCACGCTGGAAGCGGACCTGTTCATCGACTGCTCCGGCATGCGCGGGCTCCTGATCAACCAGGCGCTGAAGGAGCCCTTCATCGACATGTCAGACCACCTGCTGTGCGACAGCGCGGTCGCCAGCGCCGTGCCCGCCGACGACGCGCGCGACGGGATCGAGCCGTACACGTCGGCGATCGCGATGAACTCGGGGTGGACCTGGAAGATCCCGATGCTCGGCCGGTTCGGCAGCGGCTATGTGTTCTCGAGCAAGTTCACGTCGCGCGATCAGGCCACCGCCGACTTCCTCGACCTTTGGGGGCTCTCGGACAAGCAGCCGCTCAACCAGATCAAGTTCCGGGTCGGGCGCAACCGGCGCGCGTGGGTCAACAACTGCGTCGCGATCGGGCTGTCGTCGTGCTTTCTGGAGCCGCTGGAATCGACGGGCATCTACTTCATCTACGCGGCGCTTTACCAGCTCGTGAAGCACTTCCCCGATACGTCGTTCGACCCGCGGTTGGCCGACGCATTCAACGCCGAAATCGTCTACATGTTCGATGACTGCCGGGATTTCGTGCAGGCGCACTATTTCACCACGTCGCGCGACGACACCGCGTTCTGGCGCGCGAACCGGCACGACCTGCGGCTGTCGGACGCGATCAAGGAGAAGGTCGAACGCTACAAGGCGGGGCTGCCGCTGACCACCACGTCGTTCGACGATTCCACGTACTACGACACCTTCGATTACGAATTCAAGAACTTCTGGTTGAACGGAAACTACTACTGCATTTTTGCCGGCCTGGGACTGCTGCCCGACCAGTCGCTGCCGCTCTTGCGGCACCGGCCGGAGTCGATCGACAAGGCCGACGCGATGTTCGCGCGGATCCGGCGCGAGGCGGAGCGTCTGCGAGCGACCCTGCCGACGAACTACGATTACCTGCGCTCGCTGCGCGCGGGCGATGCGGGACTGTCCCGCAGCCAGCCCGGGCCGACGCTCGCGACGCCGGAGATCCTGTAGTGGACCGCGCCCCGGACCGGGTACGCGCGATCGCGGCCACGCACGCTGCCGTGGCGGCCTGCGACCCGCTGCAGGCGCGCGCGCTCGTCCTGCGGCTGCCGGGCCTGAACCGTCGACAGGATGTGCCGGGCATCGTCGGGCTGTTGCGCGAGTTCCTCCCGGCGCGCGGCATGCCCTCGGGCTGGGGCTTCGTCGAAGCCGCCGCCGCGATGCGGGACATCGGGTTCTTTCTGGGATCGCTCAAGCGGCACGGACACGAGCCCGTGGACGCGGTGCCCGGGCTCGAGCCGGTGTTGCTCGACCTGGCGCGCGCGACCGGCCTGCCGCCGCGCGAGACGCTGTTGCACGTGACGGTCTGGAACCCCGCGGCGGCCGACGCGCAGCGCAGCTACACGGGGCTGCGCGACGAAGCGCACCTGCTCGAGAGCGTGCGCATCTCGATGGCCGCGCTCGAGGCGGCCATCGCGTTGACCGTCGAGCTGACCGACGTGCCGCTGCGTTCGCCCGCGTTCGCGCAAGGGTGCGACGCGCTGGCGGACTATCTGCAAAAAATGGTCGACTCGATCGTCTATGCGTATCGCTTCATCTCGGTGCAGGTGTTCTACGACGAGCTTCGTCCGTACTACGAACCGATTCGAGTCGACGGCCAAAGCTACCTCGGCCCCGGTGCCGTGGAAATGCCCCTCTTCGTGTTGGAGCACGTGCTGTGGGGCGCGCAATCGGACCACCAGGGTTATCGGGAATTCAAGGAGACGTACCTGCCCTACGTGCTTCCCGCGTTCAGGGCGGTCTACGCGCGGTTCGCCGGGCGGCCGGCGCTCGTCGACCGCGTGCTCGGCGAAGCGCAAGCGGCCCGTGCGCGCGGCGAGCCGGTCGAGGTCGGGTTGGCGGCCCTCGACCGCGTATTCGAGGTCCTGCTGCGCTTTCGCGCGCCGCACGGCAAATTGGCCGAGCGTGCATACGAAGTCGGGCGAAGCGGCCCCACGATCGGCAGCGGCGGGTACGCACCGAGCATGCTCGGCGATCTGCTCACGCTCACGCGCGCGGCACGGTCACGCGTTCGCGCCGCGCTCGACGCGCGCTGACGGCGCGACGCGGGCGGCGGCCATGTGTTCCATCTCACCAGGAGAGTTTGCCCCATGACTCAGCAGAGCCCCGCGAACGGGCGCGACAGCAACCACTACGACGTGATCATTCTCGGCTCGGGCATGTCGGGCACCCAGATGGGGGCCATCCTGGCCAAGCAACGGTTTCGCGTGTTGATCATCGAGGAATCGTCGCATCCGCGCTTCACGATCGGCGAATCGTCGATCCCCGAGACGTCGCTGATGAACCGCATCATCGCCGATCGCTACGGCATTCCGGAGCTCGACCACATCACGTCGTTCTATGCGACGCAGCGTTACGTCGCGTCGAGCACGGGCATCAAGCGCAACTTCGGCTTCGTGTTCCACAAGCCCGGCGAGGAGCACGACCCGAAGGAGTTCACGCAGTGCGTGATTCCCGAGCTGCCATGGGGGCCCGAGAGCCACTATTACCGGCAGGACGTCGACGCGTACCTGTTGCAAGCCGCCATCAAGTACGGCTGCACGGTTCGCCAGAAGACGAGCGTGACCGAATACCACGCCGACCAGGACGGCGTCGCGGTGGCCACCGCCCAGGGCGAACGCTTCACCGGCCGCTACATGATCGACTGCGGCGGGCCGCGCGCGCCGCTCGCGACCAAGTTCGGGCTGCGCGAAGAGCCGTGCCGTTTCAAGACGCACTCGCGCAGCCTCTACACGCACATGCTCGGGGTCAAGCCGTTCGACGACATCTTCAAGGTAAAGGGGCAGCGCTGGCGCTGGCACGAGGGGACCTTGCACCACATGTTCGAGGGCGGCTGGCTCTGGGTGATCCCGTTCAACAACCACCCGCGATCGACCAACAACCTGGTGAGCGTCGGCCTGCAGCTCGACCCGCGCGTCTACCCGAAAACGGACATCCCCGCGCAGCAGGAATTCGACGAATTCCTCGCGCGGTTCCCTAGCATCGCGGCGCAGTTCCGGGATGCCGTGCCGGTGCGCGACTGGGTCAAGACCGACCGCCTGCAGTTCTCGTCGCGCGCGTGCGTCGGCGACCGCTACTGCCTGATGCTGCACGCGAACGGGTTCATCGATCCGCTGTTCTCCCGCGGACTCGAGAACACCGCGGTGACCATCCACGCGCTCGCGGCACGCCTGATCAAGGCGCTGCGCGACGACGACTTCTCCCCCGAACGCTTCGAGTACATCGAGCGCCTGCAGCAGAAGCTGCTGGACCACAACGACGACTTCGTCAGCTGCTGCTACACGGCGTTCTCGGACTTCCGCCTGTGGGACGCGTTCCACCGGCTGTGGGCGGTCGGCACGATCCTCGGGCAGTTCCGGCTCGTGCAGGCGCACGCGAGGTTCCGCGCGTCGCGCGACGAGCGCGCCCTCGATCATCTCGACGACGATCCCCCGTACCTCGGGTACCTGTGCGCGGACATGGAGGGGTACTACCAGTTGTTCAACGACGCCAAAGCCGAGGTCGAGGCCGTGAGCGCGGGGCTGAAGCCGGCCGGGGAGGCCGCGGCGCGGATTCACGCCCTCATCGACGAACGTGAATTCGCGAAGCCGATGTTCGGCTTCGGATACTGCATCACCGGCGCCAAACCGCAGCTCAACAACTCGAAGTACAGCCTGCTGCCGGCGATGAAGCTGCTGCACTGGACGCAGACCAGCGCGCCGGCGGAGGTGAAGCGGTACTTCGACTACAACCCGATGTTCGCGCTGCTCAGGGCGTACGTCACGACCCGCATCGGCCTGGCGCTGAAGTAGTCGACCGACCCCGGAATGAAAATGATAGACGACGTTCAATTGAATCAAGTGCGCGCCAGCGAGCATCCGTCGGCGGCGTATGACGCGACCACGCGCGTGGCCGCGAGCTGGTACGTCGCGATGCGCTCGGACGACCTCAAGGACAAGCCGACCGCGTTGACGCTCTTCGGTCGGCCATGTGTCGCGTGGCGCGGCACGACGGGCCGCGCCGTGGTGATGGACCGCCACTGCGCGCATCTTGGCGCGAACCTGGCCGACGGGCAGATCAAGGATGGGTGCATCCAGTGCCCGTTTCACCACTGGCGGTACGACGAGCACGGCCAGTGCGCGCACATTCCCGGCCACAGTGCGGCGGTGCAGCGCCTGGAGCCGGTGCCGCGCGGGGCGCGCCAGCCGACGTGGGTCGCCGTCGAGCGGTACGGCTACGTGTGGGTCTGGTACGGCTCTCCGCAGCCGCAGCACCCGCTGCCTGAAATCGCCGCGGCCGACGTCGACAACGGCGACTTCATGCACGTGCACTTCGCGTTCGAGACGACCACGGCGGTGTTGCGGATCGTCGAGAACTTCTACGACGCGCAGCACGCGACCCCCGTCCACGCGCTCCCCATCTCGGCTTTCGAGCTCAAGCTCTTCGACGATTGGCGCGCGTGGCCGGAGGTCGAGCCGCTGGCAAGGGCCGGTGCGTGGTTCGGCGCCGGGATCGACTTCACCGTAAACCGGTACTTCGGGCCCCTCGGCATGCTGTCGCGCGCGCTGGGCCTGAACATGTCGCAGATGAACCTGCACTTCGACGGCTACCCCGGCGGGTGCGTGATGACCGTCGCGCTGGACGGAGACGTCAAGTACAAGCTGCTCCAGTGCGTGACGCCGGTGAGCGACGGCAAGAACGTCATGCACATGCTGATCTCGATCAGGAAGGTGGGCGGCGTCCTGCGCCGCGCGACCGACTACGTGCTGTTCGGGCTCCAGACCCGGCAGGCCGCGGGGTACGACGTCAAGATCTGGAACGGGATGAAGCCGGACGGCGGCGGCGCTTACAGCAAGTACGACAAGCTCGTGCTCAAGTACCGCGCGTTCTACCGCGGGTGGGTCGACCGCGTCGGCTCGAGCGAGCGGTAACGCATGAGTTGGCGGCGCTGGCCGGCCCGGTGTCGGTCGCGCCGCTTCGTCCGGCGCTCGCGAACCGCGGCGCACTGAGCGACCGCGTGTCGCCTTCGCGTGCCGCGAGTCGGCCGGACCCGCTTCCGCGCGATTGTCGCCGGTGCGTTCCAGCGTGTACAGGAAAGGGCCCGCCTGTCTCAGCCGCTATATGGCGATCTGCGTCGAAGAAAAAACCTGCTTGAGCACCATGAAAGTCCGAATCTGACGCACGCCGGGCAGATAAAGCAGTTGCTCGGCATGGAGCCGGTTGAAGCTTTCGCTGTCGCGGGTGCGCAGCATCATGAAGTAGTCGAACTCGCCGGTCACCACATGGCATTCCATGCAGCCGGATACGTTCTGTGCCGCTTTTTCAAACGCGGCAAAGGATTCGGGCGTCGATCGATCCAGCACGACCCCGATGATGACGACCATGCCCGCGTCGAGGGCAGGCGCGTTGAGCAACGCGACGATTCCTCGGATCAAACCGAGGCTCTTGAGCCGTTCGACGCGGCGCAAACAGGCCGGCGCACTCAAATTCACCTTCGCCGCCAGCGCGACGTTCGAGATCGACGCGTCCTTCTGAAGGGCGCGCAGGATCGCTTTGTCCGTACGGTCAAGTTCGACGTGGCTCGCGTCCGCCGGGTGCGATTTGTCGAGAAATTTTGTTGTCGATTTCATCGATTCGAAAAAATTTGCGTTCGTCGGGATGGGGAAAATTGTATTTCAAAGCACGGAGGAGGAAATATGTTTGCAACCACGTTTCGAGGGTATTTCACTAGAATTTCTTCATGCCCGGTCGCCCTGACGACAGGCGTCCGAACCCACCGCCCATCTTTCGGAGAACCTCCGTGAACCTCGATCGCTTTCCCCGCCACAAGCTGACCTTCGGACCCACCCCCATTCATGAGTTGCCGCGCCTCGGCAAGGCGCTGGGCGGCAAAGTGCAGCTCTATGCAAAACGCGAAGACTGCAACAGCGGCCTGGCGTTCGGCGGCAACAAGACCCGCAAGCTCGAGTACATCGTGCCGGACGTGCTGGCGAGCGGCGCCGACACGCTGGTATCGATTGGTGGCATCCAGTCGAACCAGACGCGTCAGGTCGCGGCAGTCGCGGCTCATCTTGGCCTGAAATGCGTGCTGGTTCAAGAAAACTGGGTCAACTACTCGGATGCTGTGTATGACCGCGTCGGCAACATTCAGATGTCCCGCATGATGGGCGCCGACGTTCGGCTGGTCAGCGACGGCTTCGACATCGGCATTCGCCCGAGTTGGGAAGAGGCGCTGGAGAGTGTCCGCAACGCGGGCGGGAAGCCGTATCCGATCCCCGCCGGTTGTTCCGAGCATCGGCTTGGCGGCCTCGGGTTCGTCGGTTTCGCGGAGGAAGTGCGCGCCCAGGAAGCTGAACTCGGATTCAAGTTCGACTACATCGTCGTGTGTTCGGTGACCGGAAGCACGCAGGCCGGCATGGTCGTCGGGTTCGCGGCGGATGGACGCGCGGATCGCGTGATCGGTATCGATGCGTCGGCCAAACCCGAGCAGACGCGCGAGCAGATTCTTCGCATCGCACGCCAGACCGCCGATCTCGTGGAACTCGAGCGGCCGATCGAGGACGCGGACGTGGTGCTCGATACGCGCTACGGCGGCCCTGAATACGGCCTGCCGTCGGAAGGGACGCTCGAAGCGATTCGACTGTGCGCGAAGACCGAGGGAATGCTGACCGACCCGGTTTATGAAGGCAAGTCGATGCACGGAATGATCGATAGGGTGCGCCGCGGCGAGTTTCCGGAAGGGTCCCGGGTCTTGTATGCGCACCTCGGCGGTGTCCCCGCATTGAACGCATACAGCTTCCTGTTCAAGAACGGTTGAGGCTTTGGCCGCGTTACGACTGCAAGTGAAGTCGGAACGCGGCGTGCATATCGCCAATTCGGGGCGCCAAGTATGGACATGCAGAATCGACTTCCGACCAGCACGATGACGGATCCCGACCCGGAGGAACTCAGGGAATGGTGCGACGCGCTCGATGGCGTGTTGCATGCGTGGGGCGGCGATCAAGGCAACGCACGTGCACGCCATCTTCTCGACTCGTTGTTGGCGCATGCACACACCCGTCGCGTCGCGTGGCGGCCGCCGCTGGTCACGCCGTACGTCAATACCGTGGCGCCCGACGAGCAGCCGGCCTATCCGGGCGATCTGCACCTCGAGCGGCGGATCGCGGCGTTGATACGGTGGAACGCGCTCGCGATGGTGGTTCGCGCCAACCGTGCGCAGGGTGAACTGGGCGGACACATTGCAAGCTATGCTTCCGCCGCGGATTTGTTTGCTATCGGTCTGCTAGCGTCGCCCCTGCGCGGGGCGGCGGTCACTTTTCTTTGTCTTCCAAAGAAAAGTAACCAAAAGAAAGGCGCGTCCTTGGGCGGACGGCAAAGGAGGTCCTGCTCAGGGTCGTGGTTTCTTTGTTGTCCCAGTTCGTGGGATTCGGACTGGGCGTGACAACAGTGCGACGTCGCCGTGTACCTAATCGGCCGTTTGCAGTTGCTTCACCAATTCGCCAACGAAGTCGATCAATACGGTCGACAACACTCTTCCGGTCAAGGTCTGGATCTGGATCGCACGCAACGACATGCCCGGATGATCGATCGGTATCGCTACCAGACCGTCCGTCGCCAGACGCGCCTGCACCGTCAGGCGGCTCGTCAGGGACACGACCCCCGACATTTGAGTGAATGCATACAGCATGTTGGAGTTGTTGCAGGTCAGGACAGGCTCGAAGAGAAGATTCTCCAGGCTCGCCGTCGTATCGAAAAGCTGACGGATCGTCGTGCCGCGGTCAAGCAGCGCAATCGGGAAATTCCGCAACTCCGCCATCGATACCGTCGCACGCCCGGCCAGCGCGTGAGAACGGGGCATGACCGCGCAAATGGGTGCGCTCTGCGTGTACTCGACGTTGATCTCCGGCTCTCGTACGACACCGAACGTCAGGCCGATATCGGCTTCGCCGGTGCGGACGTGTGCCGTCACCTCTTTCGGCGCTGTCACTGCCACCTCGAAACGGGTACCGGGCGACTTTTCCAGAAATTGCGTGATGGCGCGAGGGAGAACATCCCGGGCAAACGCCTCCGACGTCGAGACGCGGATCGTGCTCCGATCGAATGAGTTCAGCGCCTTGATCTCCTCGATCACCTGCTGACCTTCGAGCAGGGTTCGTCGGACATGCGCAGCCAACAGTTCCCCGGCCTTGTTGGGGACCATGCCCCGCGCCTGACGCTCGAACAGCGGGCAGCCGACCTCCTCCTCGAGCTTCGTCATCTGACGGCTGATCGCCGAGATCGAAACGTGCAGCTTCTCGGACGCCTCGCTCAGCGAACCGGTATTGGCAACGGCAAGGAAGTATCGGAGTGCAGCGTTGTGCATGACGGCCGCCAAGTTTGCGTTATTGGAAAGCAGGGCACGCAAAAAAGTCAATTGTAGTGCGCGTTTTGGCTCCGTACGCTTGATCCATCAGGCTTGAACAAACCGCTCTTCCACAATACACGCGAGGATCGTCATGACGCGCCGCCAAGCAATCGACTCTGCCACAACATATTTCGATTCGGGGGGCTTCCTGAAAGATCTCGCGCGACGCGTCCACATGATGACGGAAAGTCAGGATTCCGGAAGGGCCGACGATCTCAGAGCCTACCTCGCCGACGAGATCGTCCCGTCGATCGACCGTATGGGTTTCGAGTCTCGTATCGTCGAGAACCCGGTTGCGGGGAGCGCGCCGTTCTTGATTGCGACGCGTATCGAGGATCCCTCGCTTCCGACGATCCTGATGTACGGGCACGGTGATGTCGTCCGTGGCCATGACGGACAGTGGAAGGACCAGATGTCGCCATGGAACGTCACGGTTGAAGGAGACCGATGGTTTGGGCGGGGCACCGCGGACAACAAAGGGCAACACACGATCAACCTGGCCGCGCTGGAGCAAGTCGTCGCGGCCAGGCATCGACGCCTGGGTTTCAATGCGACGCTGCTGCTCGAGATGGGGGAAGAGACCGGATCGCCCGGGCTGCGTGCGGTCTGCGAGCAGAACCAGGACCTTCTCGCCGCCGACATTCTGATCGCTTCGGACGGCCCCCGGGCCAGATCGAACGTCCCTTGCGTTTTTCTCGGGTCGCGCGGGTTCGTCAACTTCACGCTTTCCGTCCGGCTCCGGTCGGGCGCACATCATTCCGGAAATTGGGGCGGGGCGCTCGGCAATGCCGGCACCGTCCTCGCCAACGCGATCTCGTCGCTGGTCGACGGGCGGGGGCGGATCCTCGTTGACGCGCTGTTGCCGACGCATATTCCGGATGCGGTGCGGACTGCGCTGAAGCATATTGCCGTCGGCGGCGGGCCCAACGATCCTCACGTCGATGCCGATTGGGGCGAACCTGGCTTGACCGCCCAGGAGCGCGTCTATGCATGGAACGCGCTGGAAGTACTGGCCTTTACCACCGGTAACCCGACCAGCCCGATCGGCGCGATTCCGCCCGTTGCGCACGCGCATTGCCAACTCAGATACGTCGTCGGTACGGATTGCGAGCGTATCGAAGAAGTCTTGCGGCATCGCCTCGACGCATGCGGGTTCGATCGGGTCGAGGTGGCCATCGGCGAGCGGATGGGCGCCACGCGCCTGCCGCCGGAAGATCCGTGGGTCGCATGGGCGCTCGATTCGATCGAGCGGACGACCGGCAAGCAGCCGGATTTGCTGCCCAATCTTGGCGGGTCGCTGCCCAACGACGTCTTTTCCGAGGTGCTGGGCCTTCCGACGGTCTGGATTCCGCACTCATACGGCGCCTGCTCGCAGCATGCACCGAACGAACACCTGCTTGGAAGTGTCGCGCGTGAGGCGCTTCAGATCATGGCCGGCATATTTTGGGATCTCGGGGAGTCGGCATCCGCCGTCCGGGATCGGCGCAAGGAAGGAGTGCTTGTCGCCCAGGCATAAGACGCCAATTTTTAATGCACTTGTTATCGTAGGTTACCGGAGAATGAGATGCGTACGATGGAAATGGTGGATGCCGCGCCCACAAGAGAACAGGCTCCAAACGTGTTGCGACTGGTGTCCGCCGCAACGGTCGGCAATGCCTTGGAGTGGTTCGACATACTGATTTATGGATTCTTCGCGATCTCGATTTCAAAGGCTTTCTTTCCGGCGTCGAGTAGCGGGGTCTCCCTTCTTCTGACGTTCGGGACGTTCGCGATCTCGTATTTGGCCAGGCCGATCGGCGCGCTCGTGCTGGGTTCGTATGCGGATCGCCGCGGTCGCAAGGCATCGATGATGGTGTCGATTGTGACGATGATGATCGGCACGACGACGATCGCACTGACGCCGAGTTACGCGTCGATCGGCGTGATCGCACCGATTCTGGTCATCTGCGCTCGACTGCTTCAGGGCTTTTCCGCGGGCGGCGAGTTCGGCAGTACCACTGCATTTCTGGTGGAACAGTGTCCCGAACGCAAGGGATTGTTCGCCAGCTTCCAGTTCGCGAGTCAGGGATTGAGCTATATGCTCGCGGCCGGTTTCGGCGTTCTCCTGACCTTGACGCTCGATGCAGACGCCATCGACGCATGGGGCTGGCGCATACCGTTTCTCTTTGGCGTGTTGATCGGCCCCGTCGGCCTGTACCTGCGAAAGCACGTGCATGAGGCCGACGGCGCAACGCGTGAAAAGCGCGAATCGTTCCCGGTAAGGGAAGTGTTCGTCAACCAGAAAGCCAGGATGTTGTTGGCGATCGGTACGCTCGTCCTTTCCACCGGCGCCAGCTACGTCATTCTTTACATTCCGACCTACGCGGTACGTGAGCTTCATCTGCCCGCCAGTTTCGGCTTCATCGCAACGACGTTGACCGGCGCCATCCTGACGTTCGTGACGCCGTTCGTCGGCTATCTGTCGGACGGGATCGGCCGCGTCAGGCTGATGATCTGGGCCGGGATGGCATTCATTCTGACCATTTATCCGGTTTTCAAATTGCTTGGCGCGCATCCCGATCTGGGAAGGCTCATTGCGATGATGGCCTGGATCGGGACGCTGAAGGCGGTCTATTTCGGCGCGCTGCCGGCGCTGATGGCGGAAGTATTTCCGACAGAAACCCGAGCGACGGGCATGGCCATCAGCTACAACATCGGCGTCACGCTTTTTGGCGGTTTCGCGCCGCTGATCGTCGCATCGTTGATCCATCAGACAGGCAATTTGGCATCGCCGGCGCTTTACCTGATGTTGCTCGGCGTGCTGAGCTTGATGGCGTTGCGCGGCTGTCGATCAATATTGAATCTCCGATAAGGCGGCGCATCGAGAGAATCCCGCACAGTCGAGCGATTGCTTCGCCCGGTGCGGTCCGAGACTGTTTCGACGACATGCGAGGAGAGATCGGGATGAGTGCAAGGAAACTGGACACGGTATCGTCGGCCGCGTCGACGTGGAATTGGCTGTTGCCGCCTTCGGGGAGGGCCCGCGTGTGTGTCGTCATTGATCCGAGCCTCGGCGTTGCCGCGGTTTTGGCGACCGTAGCGTGCTTCACGGCGATGCCGGAAGTCGCGCTTCTCCAGATTGACGATCCGGTCGATGCACACCGTGCATGGAGCGCGTCGCTCATGCCGGGTAACGGTCCCGATGCGGCGAAGACGAGCGCGGAGTGCCGATCGGGTCGATTGCCGCGAGGCGTGCCGTTGCTGGTGTGGTCGACACGCCCGCAAGACCTCGACTGGCTCGGCGGCATCGAAGGGAACAGGGTGAGTGCGCTCGTTACTTTCGACGGCGACGATGTCGAAATACAGGTATCTCGTCTTCTCACACTTGTTCTGAAGGAGTTGAAGCACGCGATCGCCGAGAACATGTTGATCTATTAATACGATCAAAATGGTCTTGCTTCGGCATGCGGCCTTCCGGATCTCCTCGAGTCCTTTCAATGCCGGAGAACGGGCGCGATGCACCGCCTGCGATAGCCGACCGCACGGCAATTGGTCGAAAAAGTTGCGCGTCAGGACCGACGGCGCGGGAATCTGCCGTCTGGCGCCGCGACCGCACGCCAGGCTGACCGTCCGATTACCGTTTTGTCATCTACGCCGTTCGCGCCTGCACGGAGCGAAGCCGTGTCGCCGTTTCCGGGTAACATCGCCGGATGTCCCCACGAATGCGACGGAGCCGCGATGCGCATCCTGATAGTCGAAGACGAACCGAAGACGGGCGCGTACCTGAAGAAGGGGCTCGAGGAATCGGGCTTCAGTGTCGATCTCGCGAAGGACGGCGCTGAAGGGCTGATGCTCGCGCAGGAAGAGCGTTACGACGTGATCGTGCTCGACGTGATGCTGCCCGTGCTCGACGGCTGGGGCGTGCTCAAGCGGCTGCGCGAAACGCACACGACGCCGGTGCTGTTCCTGACCGCGCGCGACGACGTGCAGGACCGTGTGCACGGCCTCGAACTCGGCGCCGACGACTACCTCGTGAAGCCGTTCGCGTTCGTCGAACTGCTCGCCCGCATCCGCACGCTCGCGCGTCGCGGGCCGCCGCGCGAGACCGAACACCTGGTGGTCGGCGATCTGGAAATCGACGTGGTGCGCCGCCGCGTGAAGCGCGGCGCCACGCGGATCGACCTGACGCCGCGCGAATTCTCGCTGCTGCAGCTGCTCGCGCGCCGGCAGGGCGAGGTGCTGAGCCGCACGCAGATCGCGTCGTACGTGTGGGACATGAATTTCGACAGTGACACCAACGTCGTCGAGGTCGCGATCCGGCGCCTGCGCGCGAAGATCGACGATGCGTTCCCGGTCAAGCTGATCCATACCGTGCGCGGCGTGGGCTACGTGCTCGAACCGAAGGACGACGCATGACGCGCCCGCGCTCGCTTGCGGCGACGCTCGCGCTCGCGTTCGCCGCAACCACGCTCGCCGCGTTCGCGCTCGTCGGCGCATACGTGTATGCGGGCCTCGAGCGACAGGTCAACACGCAGGACGATCTCGACATCGTGCTGGCCGCGCGTCACACGCGCCGGCTCGCGGGCGAACTCGAGTCGCTCGACGCGGTTCGCGCGCACGCGGAGCGGCTCACGAGCCAGGTGCTGGGCAACGAGGCGCTGTCGATGGTCGTCGTCGATGCGCAGGGCGACGTGCTCGCGCGCCACAACGTCCGGCTCGCGGCGCTCGACGACGCGCCTGCGGCCGCATCCGTTCCGCTGGCGGACGCGCAGCTGTTCGCGCCGCACGCGGTGCCGGTTTCGTCGAACGACCGGATCACGGCCGACCGGCTCGTCACATGGACCGCCGGCGGCGGCACGCCGATGCGCGGCGTCCTGATCGAGGCCGCACTCGGCGACCGCACGCCGATCCGCATCGCGATCGCGCGCAACATGCACGACCGGGCCGATCTGCTCGAAGGCTACCGCGACCGGCTCAAGCTTGCCGGCGCGCTCGGCGCGCTGTTCGCGCTGCTGCTCGGGTACTGGCTGATTCGCAAGGCGCTCGCGCCGCTGCGCGAGATCGTCGACGACACCGGCCGGATCACGGTCGACAAGCTCGACACGCGGCTCGATGCGTCGCGCGCGCCGCCCGAACTGCGCGCGCTCGTCGATGCGCAGAACGCGATGCTCGGCCGCCTGCAGCAGGCGTTCGCGCATCTGTCGCAATTCAGCGCCGATCTCGCGCACGACTTGCGCACGCCGCTGAACAACATGCGCGGCGCGACCGAAGTCGCGCTCGCGCGACCGCGTTCGGTCGACGAGTACCAGACGCTGCTCGAATCGAATCTCGAGGAATACGACCGTCTCGCGCGGATGATCGAGAACGTGCTGTTTCTCGCGCGCGCCGAGCACCCGAGCTTCGTCACGCGGCAGCGCGCATTCGACGTGCGCGAGGAACTCGAGCGCATCGCCGAGTATTTCGAGGGGCTCGCCGACGAAGCGGGCTCGACGCTGCGCGTCGACGGGCACGGGCAACTGACCGCCGACGTCGAGCTGTTTCGTCGCGCGGTGGGCAACCTGCTCGCGAACGCGCTGCGTTACACGCCGGCCGGTGGCGTCATCACGCTCGCTGTCGACGAAACGCCGGACGCGGTGCGCGTCGTCGTCGCGAATCCGGGCGAGCCGATCGATCCCGCGCTGCTGCCGCGGATCTTCGACCGGTTCGTGCGCGGCGACCCCGCGCGCAGCGGCGGTGTGCCGGGCGGCACGGCCGGGCTCGGCCTTGCGATCGTGCGCTCGGTGATGGAACTCCACGGCGGCACCGCGCAGGTCGAAAGCGACGCGCGCGACACGCGGTTCGTGCTCACGTTCAACCGGCCGCCGGCAGCGTGACGGCGGGTTCGACACAAAGATTGAGATGCTCCTTCTCGGGCACCACGCAAAACGAGGCTCGCCTCATGGCATGCTCACGCCGTGAACCCGCGACCAGTGAGCCAACGAGCACGCCCGAAACATGATGGCGCGTTCTTGCTCATTCAGCGGCGATGGATCGGCGCAGCGGCGCTGCAGCCGCGGTACGTCGAGCAAGCCGGCGATGCGGTCGGCGTCCGTAGCCAGTATTTCGCGGGTGTGCTGGCGCAATGCCTCGCCGTTGCCTTGATCCTTGGGTAAGGCCGATTTCCTGCGCAGGCGCACGGCTTCCGGCAACGCACCGCGCGACGCTTCACGCAACATGGCCTTTTCCACGCCATCACGTAGCGCCAGTTCGGCCGGAATGGTGGCAGCCAGGTCCAGAACTTCGGTATCGCTGAAGGGGATGCGCGCTTCCAGTCCATGTGCCATCCCATGGATATCGCCGTTATGCAACAGCCGCTGCAACCAACGATGGCGCACCAGCCATTGCGTGGCGCGCAGACGTGAGGCGGGCGTATGCCAATCGTGTCCGGCGGCGATCGCCAGTTGGCGATAGACCTCGCCGTAGTGTTGCAACGGTTGCGCCAGCAGGCCGGGCCGTAGATAGGGATCGGCGGTCAAGCGTTGCAGGATATGGGTCGGGTCACGGGTGGCGTGCGGGTCGAGCAAGAAGTGATAGCCGTAGTGCGTTTCATCGGCGGCATCGCCGACCAATACCGCCTTGAGGCGCGTGCTGGCGGCTCGCGCCAGGTAATGTTGCGCCAGCTCCTGTTCCCACGCGGGCAGTGCATCGTTCTGCGTGGCCAATTGCAGCAGATCCTGGGCGAGTGTCGAGCGCGTCGGTGTGACGTCTTCACGTGGCAAACCCAATTCATCGGCGGCCTGCTCGGCGAAAGGTTGATCGTCGGAAGCCACGATCAGCGAACGCGCGTAGTCGTAGCGATGGTGATCTTCAAAGCGAATGGTGAAGCAGGGCGGTGTCGCACCTGCCGCTCGCGCTAGGCCGCCGATCAGCGTGGAGTCGAGGCCACCGCTGAAAAACAGGCCGACCGGTGTATCGGCGATCAAGCTGCGCTGGACGGCTGCGGCGAGGCGCTCGCGCAGCGCGGGAGCGATATCGTCGGCCCGGGTGGCCGGGTTTTCGGCAATCTCCGGCGCCCAGCGCGACAGCTGCAAGCCATCGCGATCCACGCGCAGCAGATGCCCGGGCGGCAGGTACGCCATGCCTTCGAACATGGGTTGCGCCACGCCGCTGAAGAACGGCGCCACCAGGTATTCCAGCACGGCGTCGATATTCGCACGCGGCGCTTGCATCGCGGGCAGCAGTCCTTTGGCCTCCGACGCAAACAGGAATTCCGGCCCCTGTTGCAGGTAAACGAACGGCTTGACGCCCAGCCGGTCGCGCGCGGCAAAGGCGCGTTGACGATGGGTGTCCCACACCAGGAACGCGAACATGCCGTTGAAGCGCCGAAGACACACTTCGCCCCAAACCGCATACGCGGCTAGCACCACCTCGGTGTCGGTGTTCGTACGGAACGACCAGTGCGCGCTCAGTTCGCGGCGAAGCTCAGCGTAGTTGTAGATTTCACCGTTGTAGACCAGCACGTAACGATGGTCGGCACTGCACATCGGCTGCGCGCCATGCTCGGCGTCGAGTAGCGCCAAACGGTCGTGAGCAAGCACGGCGTGTTGGTCATGCCATAAGCCCCGGCCGTCTGGCCCACGGTGCCGTTGTCGCTCGCGCATGGCGAGCACCCGCTCGACCTGTGCGGGCGCCTGGCCGTCGTAGCGAATCAGCCCAGCCAAGCCGCACATCAGACGGTCGCGCCCGGTTGAACGGGGGCGAGCAACAGCGTGGTCCATCGCTGTTGCCGTTCGAAGTTTCTGCTAACGGTCACCACAGATACGGCTAATGGGAAAACTTGTGGTAGTGCCGTCAGCAAAGGCTGAGAGCGACGTTCTTTTTGTGTCTGCACGCGTTGCGCTCATGCAAAAAACGGGGGACTTATGCGCGAAGATTTTGCTAATGCGCCTTCAAGCGCTTGCAATGTCGGATTTGGTTCATGAGCGGCGTAATGAGGAACGCTACTCGTGACAAAAGCATAGCGTGCACGTAACGGATGATCAACAAATTGGTGCGTGCACAACAATATAACCATCATCCGAAGCCCCGTGGGGCGACTCTAGTGCTTGTTTCCCCTAGACAGCATCGCAAGTGCGCCGCGAAAGGATTTTTGCGGGCATAGCGCGCGGCACGCGTTCCTTGCAGGTTCAACCAGCCGCCGGCGGCGTGACGGCGGGTTCGGGTTGCGCGGCCCCGGCGTGTTCCTTCACGCCGGTGTTCGATTCCGCACCAGAGCCTGCGTTCGCCCCTGTCTGCCAGCCACCACCCAATGCCTTCAGCAACCCGACTTCCGCCTCGATCCGCCGCGCGTCGATCTGATCGGCCGTGCGCCGGTTCGTCAGCGCGATCGTCTGCGCGGTCACCACGTCCAGATAGCTGACGGCGCCCGCATTGAAGCGATTCGTCGTCAGCCGCAGCGACAGGTCGGCTGCGTCGGTCGCGCGTTGCTGGCTGCCGGCTTCGGATGCGAGCGCACCGATCGCGGACAACTGATCCTCGACCTGCTGGAACGCGACGAGCACGGTTTGCCGGTAATCGGCGACCGCGCCGTCGTATTGCGCATGCGCGCCGCGCAGCGACGCGCTGCGGCGGCCGCCGTCGAACAGCGTGCCGGCGAGTTGCGGGCCGAGCGACCAGAACAGGCTCGGCGCGGCGAGCCACGGCGCGAAGAACGAACTCTCGAGGCCGGCGCTCGCCGACAGCACCAGATCGGGAAAGAACGCGGCGCGCGCCTCGCCGATCTGCGCGTTCGCGGCCGCGACACGGCGCTCGGCCGCCGCGATGTCGGGCCGCCGCTCGAGCAGTTGCGACGGCACGCCGGCCGGAATGGCCGGCACGTGGAACGCCTGCACGCGCGGCGGCAGCGCGAACGTCGATGCGCTCTCGCCGACGAGCGTCGCGATCGCGTGCTGCAACTGCGCACGCGACGCGTCGATGTCGGTGTCCTGCGTGCGCGTCGATTCGAGCTGCGTGTCGGCTTGCGCAACCGCCGACGCGTCGATCGCACCGGCCGCGAGTTGCTGCTTGAGCAGCGTCAGCGCGTCCGCGTACGCGTGCACCGTGTCATCGAGCAACTGCTTCTGCGTGTCGAGCGAGCGCAGCGCGAAATAGTCGGTCGCGAGTTCGGCCGTGACCGACAGCTTCACGGCCTGCAGGTCGGCCGCGCTCGCGGCGGCATTCGCCTGCGCGCCGGTCACCGCGTCGCGCACGCGGCCGAATACGTCCGGTTCCCAGCTCGCGGCCACGCCGGCCTGGTAGTCGGGCGTCGTCTTGCCGGCGAGCGACGAACCGAGCCGGTTCTGCGACACGCGCGAGCGGCTTTGCGCGACGCCCGCCGTGATCGTCGGCAGGAACCCGGCGTGCTGATAGTCGACCATCGCGCGTGCCTGCTGCAGATCGGCGACGGCTTTCTTCACCGTCTGGTTCGACACGTCGACGCGGGCTTCGAGCGTGTTCAGGTCGGCATCGCCGAACACGGTCCACCACGCGCCGCGCGCGGCGGCGTCCGCGGGCATCGCGACGTGCCAGCCGGCTTGCGCGGCCGGTGCGGCCGGCGCGCCCGCGGTGCGCGGGCACCGCGACGGCGGGCGGCGAATAGGGCGGCAGCGTCGAGCAGGCGGTCAATGTGGCGACGGCGCCGAGCGCGACGATGCGGCGAGCGAACGGGAGCGGATGAAGAAGGCGCATGGCAGGCATCTCGTGGGTGGTCGTCGATGGGTTAGCCGCGGGCGGGCGCCGGAGCGGGCGTTGAAGCAGCGCGTGCGACGCCGGCCGCGCGCAGCGGCGGCACGTCGCGCGCACCGGTCGCGGGCGCCGGTTGCGCGGCCTGCGCGGACGAAGCAGCCGAAGCAGCCGAAGCCGCAACCGGCGCCGCATCGTGCGAAGTCGCCACGATCTTCACGGCTTCCCCGGCCGTGATCGCATCGCCCGGGTTATCGATCACGCGATCGGTCGCCGCGAGCCCCGCGACGATCTCCACGCGCGTGCCGAAATCGCGCCCGATCTGCACGGTCTTCAGCGCGGTGCGTCCGTTCGCGCCGACGGTGGCGACCGTCACGCCGTTCGGGCGGAACAGCAGCGCACTGACCGGCAGGTCGAGCGCCGGCGCCGCGCTCGGCAAGACGAGATGCGCCTGCGCATACGCACCGGGCATCAGCGTGCCGTCGCGGTTGTCGACGTCGATCTCGACGCGCAGCGTGCGCGTGACGGGATCGATCGCGCCCGCGCTGCGCGCGACACGCGCGGCAACGCGCCGCCCCGGATACTGCGGCGTCGTCAGGTAGACCGGCGTGCCGGTCGATACGCCGGCCGCGCTGTCCTGCGGCACGTCGACGAACACGCGCAGCGTGTCCGTCTGTTCGAGATGGAACAGTTCGCCCGACAGGCCGGGGCTGCCGGGCGTGCCGCCCGCGGTGACCAGCGTGCCGACGTCGACGTTGCGTGCGGTGATCACGCCGTCGAACGGCGCGGTGACGGACTCGTACGACACGAGTTCGGCAAGGTGCGCGACGTTCGCCTGCGCGGACGCGAGCATCGCGCGCTTCGCGTTCATGTCCGCGACCTTCGTGTCGGTGTCCTGCTGCGACACCGACTGCGTTTTCAGCATGTCCTGCCAGCGCTGCGCGGTCGATTTCGCATAGTCGTAGTTCGCCTGCGCGCTCGCTTCGTCGGCGCGCGCCTGGCGCAGCTGCGCGTCGAGATCGGGCGCCGAGATCTGCGCGAGCGTCTGGCCGGCCTTCACGTGCGTGCCGAGATCGACGCTCCAGTGCGCGATATAGCCGCTCGTGCGCGCATAGATCGATGCGTCCGCATAGGGCGCGACCGAGCCGGGCAACGTCAGCGTCTGGTCGGCCGGCGCCGCGCCGGGCACGACGATGGACACCGGCAGCGCCTGCTGCACGGCCACCTGCGCACGTTGCGCGGCGCGTGCGTCGATACGCGGCACGATGCCGAGCGCGAGCAGCGCGGCGGCGAGCGCGACGGCCGCGAGCGGCACGGCCAGCTTGCGGCGGCCGCGGGCCGGCGGGGTGTCGGGGCGCCGCCGCGGGCGGCGGGCGGTACGGCTGCGGCCGCGGTGGCCGCTTCGGCGGCGGGCGGCGGCGCGACGGGTTCGATCGAGTCGTTCATGATGGGTCCGGGGTCGGGCGAATCGATGGATAGGAAAGGTGGGGCGCCTGCGCTCAACGCAGCGCCGGCGTATCGGGTGCATGCTGCGCGCGCCGGGTAGCCGCGGCGTCGCGACGCCGCGCGAGCCACGCGTGGACGAAGCCGAACAGCACCGGCACGAACAGCAGCGTCGACACCGTGCCGAACGCGAGGCCGCCGATCACCGCGCGGCCGAGCGGCGCGTTCTGCTCGCCGCCGTCGCCGAGGCCGAGCGCCATCGGCAACATGCCGATCAGCATCGCGAGCGCGGTCATCACGACGGGCCGGAAGCGGCTGAAGCCGGCGTCGAGCGCGGCCTGCCACGGCGATGCGCTGCCCGCGAGCAGTTCGCGCGCCGAATTCACGACGAGAATGCTGTTCGCGGTCGCGATGCCGATGCACAGGATCGTGCCGGTCAGCGCGGGCACCGACAGCGTGGTGCGCGTGACGAACAGCATCCACGCGATGCCGGCGAGCGACGCGGGCAGCCCGCCGACGATCACGAGCGGATCGAGCCACGACTGGAAGTTCACGACCATCAGCAGGTAGACCAGCGAGATCGCGAGCGCGAGGCCGCCGAGCAGGCCCGCGAACGATTCGTGCATCGCCTGCACCTGGCCGCGCAGCACGATCGACGAACCGGGCGGCAGTTGCGCGCGCGCGGCGTCGACGAGCTTCGTCACGTCGGCCGTGACGCCGCCGAGGTCGCGCCCCTGCACCGACGCGAAGATGTCGAGCACGGGTTGCACGTTGTAGTGCGACACCACGGCCTGCTGCGTCGCGCGCGAGAACGTGCCGAGCGAGCCGAGCAGGTTCTGCGCGGGCACGCCCGCGGCCGGGCCGCCGGCCGGCGTCTGCGGCGAGCGGGCGGTGCCGGCGGGCAGCGGCACGTTCGCGAGCGACTGCAGCGAATTCACCGTGTATTGCGGCGTCTGCACGAGCACCGGGTAGCTGACGCCGTTGCGCGGATCGAGCCAGAAGTTCGGCGTCGTCTGCGAGCTGCCGGACAGTGCGATCAGCAGGTTCTGCGCGACGTCGCGCTGTTCGAGGCCGGCCTGGATCGCCTTCGTGCGATCGACGTTCACGTTGATCGCCGGTTCGTCGCCGGGCTGCTGGATGCGCGCGTCGACGAGCCCGCGCACACCGCGCAGCTTCGCGAGCAGCGCGTTCGCGACCGCACGGTTCTGGTCGAGCTTGTTGCCGACGATCTGGATGTCGATCGGCGCGGGCAGCCCGAAATTCAGAATCTGGCTGACGATGTCGGCCGGCAGGAACGCGAACGTCACGCCGGGGAACGACTGCGCGAGCACGTTGCGCAGCTTCGCGACGTACGCGGCGGTCGACGCGTGATTCGGCTTCAGCGTGACGAGCACGTCGGCGTCCTCGGTGCCGATCGGGTCCGACGAGTCGTACGTGAGGTTGATCCCGCTCACCGGCACGCCGATGTTGTCGAGCACGCCGGCGAGTTGGTTCGCCGGAATCACGCCGCGGATCTTTGCTTCGACCTGGTCGGTCAGCCGCGCGGTTTCCTCGATCCGCGTGCCGGTCGGCGCGCGCAGGTGCAGGCGGATCTCGCCGGTGTCGACCGACGGGAAGAAGTCCTGCCCGGCGAACGCATAGAGGCCGGTCGATGCGACGCAGGCGAGCAGGAACGCGGCCGCGAAGCGGCGGCGATGTGCGATCGCCGCCGACAGCAGCGCGCGATAGCGCAGCCGCACGGCCTCGAAGCGATGCTCGAACGCGGCCTGGAAACGTGCGATGCGCGCGAATACGCCGCGCGGCGGCCGGCCGCTGCCTTTGGCGCGCATCAGCGCCATCGCGAGCGTCGGCACCAGCGTGCGCGAGAAGAAGTACGACGCGATCATCGCGAAGATCACGGCTTCGGCGAGCGGCACGAACAGATAGCGCGCGACGCCGGTCAGCAGGAACATCGGTACGAACACGATGCAGATCGACAGCGTCGACACGAAGGTCGGCACCGCGATTTCGCCCGCGCCGGTCAGAATGGCCTCCTCGAGCGGCGCGCCGAGCTCGAGATGATGCGTGATGTTCTCGATCGCGACGGTCGCGTCGTCGACGAGGATCCCGACCGCGAGCGCGAGCCCGCCGAGCGTCATGATGTTGATGGTCTGGCCGAGCACGGACAGCGCGAGCAGCGACGTGAGCACCGCGAGCGGGATCGTGATCGCGATGATCAGCGTCGCGCGCCAGCTGCCGAGGAACAGCAGGATCATCAGCGCGGTCAGGCACGCGGCGATCAGCGCCTCGCGCACGACGCCCTGGACCGCCGCCTTCACGAACACGGACTGATCGTCGAGCGGCGAAATGTGCAGCGCCTTGGGCAGCCCGGCCGCGATCTTCGGCAGCATCGTCTTCACCTGGTCGATGATCGTCAGCGTCGACGTGCTGCCGGTCTTCTCGACCGTCAGCAGCGCCGCGCGCTTGCCGTCCGCCCGTACGATGTTGGTCTGCGGCGCGTAGCCGTCGCGAACGTGCGCGACGTCGCGCACATAGACGACATTACCGCCGATCGTCTTCACCGGCAGGTCGTTCAGCGCGGCGACCGTCTGCGTGCTGCCGTTCATCTGCACGTTGTATTCGTGCGTGCCGATCTTCGCGGTGCCGCCCGGCAGGATCAGGTTCTGCGCGTTGATCGCGTTGACGACGTCGATCGGCGCGAGCCCCTTCGCCTGCAGCGCGCGCGTATCGAGATCGACGACGATCTGGCGAATCTTGCCGCCGAACGGCAGCGGCACGGCCGCGCCCTGGACGGTCGCGAGCTGCGTGCGGATGAAGCTGTTGCCGAGGTCGTACAGCTGCTGCTCGGGGAGCGTGTCGCTCGACAGGCCGAGCTGCAGGATCGGCACGGTCGACGCGTTATACGTGATGATGTTCGGCGGCAGCGTGCCGGGCGGCAGGATGCGCAGGATCGACGCGGCGTTGCTCGCGGCTTCCGCGATCGCGCGATTGATGTCGGCGCCCGGATGGAAGAAGATCTTCACGACCGACACGCCGTTCAGCGACTGCGACTCGATGTGCTCGATGTCGTCGACGTCGGACGTGAGCGCGCGTTCGTAGTTCGACGTGATCCGCTTGGCCATGTCCTCGGCGGAGAAGCCGTTGTACGACCAGACGATGCTGACGACCGGAATGTCGATGCTCGGGAAAATGTCCGTCGGCGTGCGCAGCAGCGCGAGCGGCCCCGCGATGAAGATCAGCAGTGCGAGTACGACGAACGTATAGGGCCTGCGTAACGCCAGCCGGACGATCCACATGATGGTGCTCCTCGAAGCAGGGCTTGGATGCGCATTCGATGCGACGAGCATGCAGTCTGCCGGCGCGGCGTTGACCCGACCCTGACTCGAAGATTACGAAACCGTTATCTGTGCGGGCGGCGGCATCGTGGGCGTTTGGTCGCCGGCGGCGCGCCCTTGCTTTTTCATATGCCTTCCCGGAAAGTAAGGAATATTGGAGGTGCCGCAATGACAGCAGCCACTATCACTTCAAGGGGGCGGGTCACCATTCCGGTGGACGTCCGAAATCAACTGGGCCTGGCGTCTGGAGACCGGATCGAATTCAGCTTCAACGAGGCAACGGGCCGGTATGAGATCTACCCGGCCACGCGCTCGCTCGCCTCGCTGAAGGGCATCGTGAAGAAGCCCGAGAAGCCGGTGTCAATCGAGGACATGAGTCGGGCCATCGTCGAACAGGGCGCGTCCGCGCGATGATCGGACTGGACGCGGCCAGATGACAAAACCGTAATCGAAGCCTCACCTTCAGGAAAGCGCGCGAATCGCAGAATGCACCCAACTCTTCATCGCATCGATGGGGAGCGGAGGTCCGGCCTGATCTGCGGACGCGAACACGCCATCTTTGAGAGGTGAACATCATGAACAACCTGATTCGTGCAGTCCTGCTGTCCTGCGCACTGAGCGCACCGATCGTCGCTTTTGCGCAAACCACCGACCATGCGGTCACACGGGCCGACGTGCGCGCCGATCTCGTCCGCGTCGAAAAGGCCGGGTATCGTCCGGTCGGCAGCGATCCGTACTATCCCGACGACATCCAGGCCGCGGAAGCGAAGGTCGCGGCACAGCAAGCGCAATCGGCCGCCGCGCGGCCGAGCGTCGCGGCCAAGACCGCTGCGCCGTCGTTCGCATCGCTCGCGTCGCTCGACGAGCAACCGTTGTACGAGCATCACTGAATGCGGCCGTCGACCGCCGTCGCTGGCCCGACGGCGGATCGTTCGACGGCGCGCGTGCCGCCGCGAGTCAGTGCTCGCCGTTCTCGAGCACGTTCTGCGTGAGCGCGATCGACGGAATCGTCGGCTTGAGCAACGCACGGCGCGCGCGACGGCTCAGCCACTTCCAGCCGGCCACGAGCAGCAGCGCGACCAGCGGGATCGACGCAATCGTCCACGTCCCGTTCGGGTAGTCGAATGCCATCAACACCAGCACGCCGAGCAGGAACAGCAGCGTGAGCCACGACGTCACGGGCGCGCCCGGCATCCTGAACGCGACGTCTTCCACGTCGCCGCGCCTGACCGCGGCGCGGAACTTCATCTGGCACACGACGATGAAGCCCCATGTGCTGATGATGCCGAGCGACGCGATGTTCAGCACGATCTCGAACACGCTCGACGGCACCAGATAGTTGAGCAGCACGCCGACCACATAGATCGCGACCGTCACCAGAATGCCCGCGTACGGGACGGATTGCGAACTCATCCGCGCGAGGAACGCGGGGGCCGAGCCGCCCATCGACAGCGAACGCAACACGCGCCCCGTCGAATACAGGCCGGAGTTGAGGCTCGACAGCGCGGCCGTGAGCACCACCAGGTTCATCACCGAGCCGATACCCGGCACGCCGAGCGCGCCGAAGAACGTGACGAACGGGCTCTGGCCCGCCTTGTACGCACTCCACGGCAGCAGGCAGACCAGCAGGACGACCGACGCGACGTAGAAAATCGCGATGCGCCAGATCACGTTGTTGATCGCGCGCGGCAGCACCTTGCGCGCGTCCTTGCATTCGCCGGCGGCCGTGCCGACCAGTTCGACGCCCGCGAACGCGAACACCACGCCCTGCACCAGCACCAGCGCCGGCATCAGTCCGTGCGGAAAGAACCCGCCGTTGTCGGTGATCAGATGCATGCCGGTGCCATGGCCGGCCACCGGCATGCCCGTGCCGAGAATCGCCGCACCGATCACGAGAAACAGCACGATCGCGGCGACCTTGATCAGCGCGAACCAGAACTCCATCTCGGCGAACCATTTCACGCCGATCAGGTTCATCGTCGCGACGATGCACAGCGCGACGAGCGCGAAGATCCACTGCGGCACGGCCGCGAACGGCGCCCAGTAATGCATGTAGAGCGCGACGGCGGTGATGTCGACGATGCCGGTCATCGCCCAGTTCAGGAAGTACATCCAGCCGGCGACGAACGATGCCTTCTCGCCGAGGAATTCGCGTGCGTACGACACGAAGCTGCCGCTGCTGGGGCGATGCATCACCAGCTCGCCGAGCGCGCGCAGGATCAGGAACGAAAACGCGCCGCACACCAGGTAGACGATCGCGAGCGCCGGGCCGGCGGCCTGCAGCCGCGCGCCGGCGCCGAGAAACAGCCCGGTGCCGATGGCCCCGCCGATTGCGATCATCTGCACCTGTCGATTGCCGAGGGTCTTGTGATAGCCGGCTTCGTGCGATTCGAGCCAGCTGCGTTTGTCGGTTTCGCCGGTTGTCGACGGGTCGGGAATCGATGCCATGACGGTATCCTCGCGCACGGATGGGATGGGACTCGCCCCGATCGCGGGACGATCGGGACCACCGGTACCGGAGGAGCAGCGTGCGCAATCGAGCGCGCCCGTCCTGATCGCGATTCGTCGGACGTGACGAAAGGCCCGGTACGTCGCGAACGTATTCAGCCGTAATTCCCGTCACAAACGGAATGCAAATTTGGACTGGGGCTGTTCGAATCCGTGCATAGGGCCCCGGCGCCGGGTGAACCGGATAGGTAATTTGGTGCGCCGGCGCGCGCTGCGAGGGCAAGCGTTACCGACGGCACCGGTTCGTGCACCGAAATGAGGAATCCGGTTCGCCGAGAGGTTCGCCGAAATTTCCGCCTCATGCCGGTGCGGCAAGCGTTTCACGTCGGTGGCCCGGTTTTTGCTGGAGTGGTGTCGGCCGCGCAATCGTTGCGCGCTGCCCGACGACATACCAGACAAGGAAGATTCACCGTGAGCCCGACGACCCGACCGTTCCCCCGACGCACCTGGCTGGCTGCGCTGCTCGCCGCCCCCGTGATCGCGCTGTTCGCCGCCGCGCCGGCCCACGCCGATGCGCTCGACACCATCGCGAAGAACGGCACGCTGCGCGTCGCGGTGCCCGAGGACTATCCGCCGTTCGGTTCGGTCGGCACGGACATGCAGCCGCAGGGCTACGACATCGACATGGCCGGACTCCTCGCCAAGGCGCTCGGCGTCAAGCTGAAGCTGGTGCCCGTGAACAGTGCGAACCGGATTCCGTACCTGACGACCAACAAGGTCGACATGGTGATCTCGTCGCTCGGCAAGACGCCGGAGCGCGAGAAGGTCATCGACTTCTCGAGCGCGTACGCACCGTATTTCCAGGGCGTGTTCGGGCCGTCCGACGTGAAGGTGAGCACGCCCGCCGACCTCGGCGGCAAGACGGTGGGCGCGACGCGCGGCGCGCTCGAGGAGATCGCGCTGTCGCAGCTCGCGCCGAACGCGACGATCAAGCGCTTCGAGGACAACAACGCGACGATCCAGGCGTTCCTGTCGGGGCAGGTCCAACTGATCGCGGCCGGCAACATCGTCGCGGCGGCGATTCTCGCGAAGAATCCGCCGCGCCGCCCCGAGGTCAAGTTCGTGATCAAGAATTCGCCGTGCTTCGTCGGCGTCAACAAGAACGAACCGCGCCTGCTCGCGAAGATCGACGATGCGATCGCGCATGCGAAGCAGGACGGCTCGCTGGGCGAAATGTCGCGCAAGTGGCTCGGCCAGCCGTTGCCGGCCGGACTGTGACGCATCGCCGTGTCGCGTGACACGTCGCCGCGGCCGGGATGCCCGGCGCGGCGCGTGTCGTTGTCCGAACCCGAATCTATCCCGTTCCCATGAGCTACCAGCTTCAATTCGGCGAGCTTGCCGAGTATGCCGGCGTATTCGCGAGCGGCGCGGCGATCACGCTCGCGCTGACCGCGGTCGCGACCGTGCTCGGCGTGGCGGTCGGCGTGCTCGGCGCGGCCGCATACAGCGCCGACGCGCGCGCGGCCGTGAAACTTCGCCCGCTGATCGGCGCGTACGTCGAGGCGATTCGCAATACGCCGTTCGTCGTCCAGCTGTTCTTCATCTTCTTCGGCTTGCCGGCGCTCGGCGTGCACATCGACGAATACACGGCCGCGATCCTCGCGATGACGCTCAATCTCGGCGCGTACTCGGTCGAGATCGTGCGCGCGGGCGTGGCCGCCGTGCCGAAAGGGCATCTGGAGGCGGCGTCCGCGCTCGCGATGTCGCGCGCGCAGATGCTGCGCCACGTCGTGCTGCCGCAGGCGCTCGCCAAGGTGTTTCCCGCGCTGTCGAGCCAGATCGTGATCACGATGCTCGGCTCGGCGGTCGTGTCGCAGATCTCGGTGGCCGATCTGACCTATGCGGCCAGCTACATCCAGTCGCGCAACTTCCGCGCATTCGAGACGTACTTCGTGATCACGCTCGCGTATCTGGCGATGGCGCTGCTGATGCGCGCGACGCTCGGCGCGATGGGGCGCCGCCTGTTCTCCCGCCGCGTGCGAGGTGCGCGATGACCGATTTCACGTTCGGGCAGATGCTCGCGAACCTGCTGCTGGCGGCGCGCTGGACGATCGTGCTGTCGATCGTGTCGTTCGTGTCCGGCGGCCTCGTCGGCCTCGGGCTGCTCGTGATGCGCGTGTCGAATTCGACGGTGCTGCGCGGTGTCGCGAAACTCTATATCGAAGTGTTCCAGGGCACGCCGTTGCTGATGCAACTGTTCATCGTGTTCTTCGGCTTGCCGCTCGTCGGGCTCGACGTTTCGCCGTGGGTCGCGGCCACCGCGGGGCTCACGTTCTTCACCAGCGCGTATCTGGCCGAGATCTGGCGCGGCTGCGTCGAGGCGGTGCCGAAAGGGCAGTGGGAGGCGTCGGCGAGCCTCGCGATGAGTTATGTCGAGCAGTTGCGTCACGTGATCCTGCCGCAGGCCGCGCGCATCGCGATCGCGCCGACGGTCGGCTTCGGCGTGCAGGCGGTGAAGGATACGGCGCTCGTGTCGATCATCGGCTTCACCGAGCTGACGAAGGTCGGCATCGCGATCTCGAACGCGACGTTCCGGCCGTTCGTCGTGTATGGCCTCGTCGCGCTGATCTATTTCGCGCTCTGCTATCCGCTTACCCGTTATGCGCGCACGTTGCAAAGGAGATGGCATGCCGCTCGTTGAAACCCGGGGTCTCGAAAAGAACTTCGGCACCCATCATGTGCTCAAGGGCATCGATCTGTCCGTCGAGCGCGGGCAGGTCGTGTCGATCATCGGCCGCAGCGGCTCGGGCAAGAGCACGCTGCTGCGCACGCTCAACGGGCTCGAGAGCATCGACGCGGGCACGATCTCGGTCGACGGCGAACGCGTCGATGCACGGCATGCGGACCTGCGTGCGCTGCGGCTGAAGGTCGGCATGGTGTTCCAGCAATACAACCTGTTTCCGCATCTGAGCGCCGGACAGAACGTGATGCTCGCGCAGTCGGTGGTGAAGAAGTCGCACCGCCAGCAGGCGCGCGCGATCGCGGAGCTGATGCTCGAGCGCGTCGGCCTCGGCGACAAGTTCGACGCGTTTCCGGAACAGCTGTCGGGCGGCCAGCAGCAGCGCGTCGCGATCGCGCGTGCGCTCGCGATGAAGCCGAGCGTGCTGCTGTGCGACGAGATCACGTCCGCGCTCGATCCCGAGCTCGTCGGCGAGGTGCTGGGCGTCGTCGAGCAACTCGCGCGCGAGGACATGACGGTGATCATGGTCACGCACGAGATGAACTTCGCGCGGGCGGTGAGCGACCGGATCGTGTTCATGCACCAGGGACGCGTGTGGGAGAGCGGGACGGCCGAGGAAATCTTCGAGCGGCCGCAGACGGTGGAGTTGACGCGGTTTCTGAGCAGCGTGCGGAATCCGGAAACCGCTGCGCGTTGACCGACACGGCCGTGCGGCCGGGCCGCGACCAGATGACAAGACCGTAATCGAAGCCTCACCTTCCGGACAGCGCGCGAATCGCAGAATGGACACCACTCCTCATCGCATCGATGCGGAGCGGATGTCCGGCCTGATCGGCGGACGCGAACACGCTATCTTTGAGAGGTGAAGGTCATGAACAAGCTGATTCGTGCAGTCCTGATTTCCTGTGCGCTGAGCGCACCGGTCGCCGCTTTTGCGCAAACCGCCGACCATCCGGTCACGCGCGCCGACGTGCGCGCCGACCTGGTTCGGGCCGAGCGCGACGGCACGGTGCCGACGTCGAACTGGGACTATCCGCCGAGCACGCAGACGATCGCGCGCAATCGCGAGCTGTATGCGATCGCGCATGGCGACAGCCACACGGCAATGGCCATGACGTCGGCCGCCGTGTCGACCGCGAGCGCGCAATGAAGCGGGCCGCCATATCGATACGCGTGACGGGGCTGGCGATCGCCGCGTGGCTTGCGGCGGCCGCGGCCCCGGCTTTCGCGCGCGGGCAGCCGCAACTGCCCGATGACGACGGCGGGCGCGCCGGCGTGCTGCGCGCGTTGAACCCCGACTTCGATCCGCACCGCGCGGCACTCGACCTCCGGCCGGCGAGCCGTCACGCCGCGCCCATCAGCCGCGCGCCGAGCGCGATCCCGCGCGCGGACAACAGCGCGCTGGCCGCCCGCTGACGGGCGTCCCAGCCCGCCAGCGCGGCGTCGAACGCGACGCCGCGTGCGACGTCGCGCAACGCTTCGGCGAGATCGACCGCGTTGTCCGCCGCTTTCGCGACGCCCCCCGCGGTGTGCGGGCGCACGATGCACGCGGCGTCGCCGAGCAGCACCGCGCGGCCGAACGCCATGCGTGCGGCCGCGAGATCGACGATCGCCTGCGCGAACGGCGCGGCGGTCGCATCGACGAGCGCGGCGAGTGTCGGCGCGAGCATCCGGTCGGCGGCGTCGACGAGTTCCGCGCGGTTGTCGTCGCGCATCGCGCCGGGCGGCAGCGATCCGTCGCGCTGCGTGCCGTCGCGTGCGAGGAACAGCGACGGCAGCCGGTCGGACGCGAGCCGCCGGTACCACACCCAGTTCACGCGCCGCCCGCCCGGTTCGGTCGCGCCGTCGGCGCCGGGCACCAGATAGGTGAGGAACAGGTGCCGGTCGCCTTGCTGGAACGTGAAGCGTTCGCGCAGCATGACCAGCACCTGCTCGGGCAGCGCGCGTTCGTCGACGAGCCCGCGCCACGCGACATAACCCGCATACGCCGGCTGCACGTCCGGCAGCAACTGCGCGCGCACCGTCGAGCGGCCGCCGTCCGCGCCGATCAGCAGGTCGGCCGTCTCGACGCGGCCGCTCGCGAAATGCGCGACGATCCGCTCGCCGTCCTGCTCGAACCGCTCGAATGCGTCGCCCGCGTGGATGATTTCGGCCGGCAGCGCACGCCTCAGCGCCGTGTAGATCACGTTCCATCCCGTCTGCGTCTGCGGCATCGCGAAGCGCTGCACGATCCGGTCCTGCGCGTCGACGTAGATCCGGTCGACCGAATCGACGCCCGCGTCGCGCGGTAGCGCCACGCCGCCGAACGCGAATGCGCGCTCGATCGGCGGCTGCAGCACGATGCCGCCGCCGCGGCTGTCGAGTGCGTGCGGCGATTGCTCGAAGACGCGGACGTCCCAGCCGGCCGCGCGCAGCGCGGTCGCCGCGAACAGCCCGCCGACCGATCCGCCGGCGATGACGGCCTTGCGGCCCGATCCGTGTTCCATCCGATGTTCCCTCGATGATGCCGCGTGCGGCGAACGGCGCGTCAGCCGCCCCAGCCGCGCAGGAAATCGAGCAGCAGCGCGTTCACGCGCTCGGGCTGCTCCTCGTGCGGCAGATGTCCGCACTGCGTGATCGGCTCGGCACGCAGGTGGGTTGCCATGCTTTCCCACACGGTCTTCATGTCGAACATCTTGCCGACCGCGTAGAAATCCTCGCCCCAGATCGCCATGGTCGGGCACGCGATCCTGATATCCGCATCGACGAGGTCCTGCCGTACGTCTTCCGCGTTCGCGCGATAGTCCGCCAGCGCGCCGCGCACGGCGCCCGGACGCCGATACGCGCGCACGTACGTGTCGAACGCATCGCCCGAGATCGCGTGCGGGTTGTAGCACCAGTCGGCGAAAAAATAGCCGAGCCATTCGGCTTCCTTGCCGGCGATCAGCGCCTCCGGCAGGTCGGGCACCTGGTGGAACAGGAAAAACCAGTACGCGCGGGCCGTTTGCGCGGTCATGTTCTGCGCGACGATGCGCGTCGGCACGTTGTCCATCACGACGAGCCGGTCGACACGTTCGGGGAAGTCCTTCGCGAAACGCGTCGCGACGCGTGCGCCGCGGTCGTGCCCGACGAGCGCGATGCGCCCGATGCCGAGCGCATCGAGCAGCGCGGCGACGTCGCGCGCCATGTTGCGCTTGTCGTAGCCGGCTGCGGGCTTGTCGGTTTCGCCGTAGCCGCGCAGGTCGGGCACGATCACGCGATAGTGCCGTGCCAGCGCCGGAATCTGGAAGCGCCACGCGAAGCTCGTTTCGGGGAAGCCGTGCAGCAGCACGACGACGGGCCCCGCGCCGGCCTCGATGACGTGCTGGCGGATGCCGTTCGCCGTAACGGTGTGGTGGGTCGGTGCAAGCGTGTCGGTCGTCATGGGAAATCCCGGTTGTGCGGGCGGTGCGCGATACGGCACGCGTCCGATGCTGTCCGAGGATAGGGCAGGTGACGTGCGTCGCGGCTGAATCGTTCTGAACCGGCCTGAGCGCCATGCCACGCCGGCATCACTTGCGGCGGGGGCGCTTGCCGGATGCGTCGGACGCCACACGCTGCAGCGCGGCCGGCGTGCCGTTCAGGAACGCGTCGATCTGCCGTTCGATTTCCGCGTCGAGATCGTCGGGCACCGGCAACCCGTATACCCACTTGCGCACGCCGAGATAGAAGATGCTCGCGTGCAGGCTCCACACCAGTTCGATTTCCGCGTTGCGCTGCGCTTCCGACGCCGGTGTCGCGATGTCGTACGCGTGCCGCAGCTCGCGCAGCACCGGCAGGAACACGCGTTCGCGCAGCCGCGACAGATAGCGCGTATTGAAGCCCTCGCGGCTGAGCCCGGCGAAGATGAACGTGCGGATCCATTCGCGCCGCAGGATCGTCTGCGCGTACGACCGGTAGAACGCGACGAGCCGCTGCTGGAGCGGAACCGAGCGGTCGGCGATCAGCTTTTCCCACTCGGGGTCCCACGTGTAGACCTCGTCGTATACGCGATCGATCAGCGCTTCCTTGCTCGGGAAATACCGGTAGAGCAGCGGCTGGGTCACGCCGATCTGCCGCGCGAGCTCGCGCGTGCTGCCGGAAAAACCGTGGGTCGCGAAGTGTTCGACCGCCTTTTCGACGATCTGTCGTTCGCGTGCTTCCGGCGTGAGGCGGCGGCCCGATGTGCCGGCGGTGTCGTCGGCGGTCGTCCTGCGCGCACGGGGCGCTGCATTGCGCTTGGTCTCGGTCATGCGTCGGCTCCTGAATGGGCCATTCTGCACTTATCGATCGAAAAATAGCAAGGCGCGCCCCGGCGAGGGCCGCGCGGCAGGCCGCGAAGGCGGGCGTCGTGCCGCGCGCGGTTCGGCGGTTTCAGAAAATTTCAGGTCGCCGCCATGACTTTCAGGCCCGCATTCCCTACGCTTGCTCCCGAACCGCTGCACGAGGCCGAAGCCCTTCGGCCGGCCCGCGGCGCAACCGGAACGGACCATGGCTTACCTGATCTCGCCGGGAGCCGGCATCGCAGTCGGCTTCCTGCCCCCCCTCGTGCGCGTGCAGTCGCCCGCGCGGCCGCTGACCGCGCCAGCGGGCCTGCTCGGCCTCGTCTTCCGCGAGCATGCGATTCCGCTCGTGCAGGCGCAATGGCGCGTGCTCGCCGCGCGGGTCCGCGATACGGACACCTTCGATAGAACCACGGAAGCCACGACATGCAGCCCGCGCAAGTAACGGCAGCGGGCGCGGCGGCCCCCGATCACCTGCGCGGCGAGGATGTGTTCCTCGCCTCGATCGCCGGCTATGTCGACACGCTCGGCTTCGTCGCGCTGTTCGGGCTCTTTACCGCGCACGTCACCGGCAACTTCATCCTCATCGGCTCGGGCCTCGCCGGTGTCGGCCAGGGCCTGATGATCAAGTGGCTCGCGTTTCCGGCCTTCATTGCGGGCATCGTGGCCGCCCGCCTGCTCGATCACCGGATGCGCGTGCGCGGGCATGGCCCGCGGGCGTGCTCGCTGTATGCACTGCAGACGATCCTGCTGGCCGGCTTCATGCTCGCGGGCGTCGCGGCGTCGCCGATCGGCAGCGCCGATGCGCCCGCGACGATCGTCTGCGGGCTGCTCGGTGCGGCGGCAATGGGCGTGCAGAACGCGCACGGCCGGCTGACCGCGCGCACCGTCGTCGCGAATACCGTGATGACCGGCAACGTCACGCAGGCGGTCATCGATGCATTCGACTGGCTCGTGCCGATCGCCGCGCCGGCCGAACGGGAAGCCGCACGCGCGCGGCTGCGACGTACGCTGCCGCCGGTTGTCGGTTTCGCGATCGGCGCGGGCGCCGGCGCGACCGCGTACCTGTACGCCGGGTTCTGGGCCCTGGCGCTGCCGCTTGCGGCGCTCGGTTTCCTCACCTGGCGATCCGGCCGCGCCGGCGAGCCGTCCGCGTCGCGCTGAACGCCGATTCCGCACGCGGCGTCGGCTGCGTGCGCCACCGGCGCGGCGGCGAAGCCGCCCTGCGTTTCTTCATTTCATTCAACGCTGACTTCGAGAACCGCTTGATTGATGCAGGTCGGCAAGCGCGAGACCGCTCGACCGTTCGCGGAAAGCGCAACGTCACGCGCGCGCGGTGAACCGGTCGACGAGGTCGTGGTGACCGAGCTGTTCGACCCACCAGCGTAGCGCGCGTCCGGCTTCGTCGGCGCGCCATGCGATATAGCAATGGGTCGTGTCGCGCATGCCGGTGACTTCCCGCGCGACGAGCCTGCCTTGCGCGATCGCGGGCGCCGCGATGCAGTCCGGGAGGGTACCCACCGCGAGTCCTTCGCATTGCGCGGCCAGTTTCGCGGCGAGCGTCGGCACCGCGAGATACGGTTGGCCGGCGTCAAGCGCGACGGGCTGCGGCTGAAGTTCGCGGGACGTATCGGAGATCACCGCGCTGCGATACTCGACGATCGCCGCCATCGACAGCGGTTCGGGCAGCGCCGCGAGCGGATGGGTAGGGGCGACCGCGAACACGTGCCGGAGCGTGCCGATGGGCTGCGCGACGATGTCCGGCAGTTCCGGAGGCTCGCCCGCCGCGCCGACGATCAGGTCGGCCCGCCGCGAAATCAGCGCATCCCAGGTGCCGCCGAGCACTTCGGTGGAGAAGCGCAGTCGCGTGTCCATTTCAAGATCGTAGAACGCGTGAACGTATGGCCACATCATGTCGAACGGCAGTATCTCGGCGATGCAGACGCGGACCTCGGTTTCCCAACCTTGCTGCGCGCGCTGGGCCTTCCGTTCGAGCTGTTCGGCGGCATGAAGGAGACGGCGACCTTCCTCGACGACGACGCGGCCCGCATGCGTGAGCTTCGCACGACGCCCGCTGCGATCGAACAACGCGACGCCGAGATCGCTCTCGAGCTTCTGTACGACGTATGTCAGCGCGGACGGCACGCGGTGCACCAGCTCTGCCGCGTCGGCAAACGTACCGGTGCGGTCGATCGCGTCCAGTGCCTCGAGTGCTTCGAAAGACAGCTTCATGGCGAGTTTCTACGGCAAGGGCATCAGGCGATGTCGCGCCGTCGGGCGACGTTGATTCCAATACGGTTCACAACGGGCCGCCGCCGCATTCGCTCGACGTCCGCCTGTCACGTCGGTGTCGATTCGCTGCGCTTCACGGCAGCGTCGGCGTGTGCGCCGGGCAGCGCGCCGAACATGTGCTGGTTGCACTTCGCGTCGCGCCACGCGGTTCCCAGTCGGATCCCGTCGAACATCCGTCGCACCACGGGAAGGATCTGTTCGCCGGCCAGAATGCCGAGCAGGCCCGCCAGGGCGACGGCGGGCGGCGCCGGCGATTGCACGCCGATCAGCGCGTAAACGACGCCGGCGAGGATGCCGGCGAGAAGTGAAGCAATGTACGGTTTCATGGGTCTGGAATGGAATGACGGCCGTTTAAAAATACGGATGAATACCGGGCTGGCGTCGATCCGAAAGTCTTGGGCCAGCCTATCAGGTCTGCGCGTTCGTCGTCAGCGCATTCAATGAAATTCAGATCTTTTCAGTCTGAATTCAGCGCGTGGCGAGAATCAGAACAATTAACTGGTGCGGTCGCGCATTCGCGTATTGAATGACGCAGGCCGGTTGCCGGCACCGCGCATTGGACGCTTCGCGGATTCGTCGGCCAGGCGAGTCTCATCTTTCTCCGCGTCAAAGGACATCACCATCATGAGCAACCCCAAGCTTGAAGTACTTACCCCGCACAACAGCCAGCTGATCTTCATCGACCAGCAGCCGCAAATGGCGTTCGGCGTGCAGTCGATCGATCGCCAGACGCTGAAGAACAACGTCGTCGGCCTCGCGAAGGCCGCGAAGGTCTTCAACATCCCGACCACGATCACGACGGTCGAAAGCGAGAGCTTCTCGGGCCACACGTATCCCGAACTGCTCGACGTGTTCCCGAACCAGAAGACGCTCGAACGCACGTCGATGAATTCGTGGGACGACCAGAAGGTGCGCGACGCGCTCGCCGCGAACGGCCGCAAGAAGGTGGTCGTGTCGGGCCTGTGGACCGAAGTCTGCAACACGACGTTCGCGCTGTGCGCGATGCTCGAAGGCGACTACGAGATCTACATGGTCGCCGACGCATCGGGCGGCACGACGCAGGCTGCGCACGATATCGCGATGCAGCGCATGGTGCAGGCCGGCGTGGTGCCGGTCACGTGGCAGCAGGTGCTGCTCGAATGGCAGCGCGACTGGGCGCGCCGCGAGACGTACGACGCGGTGATGGCGATCGCGAAGGAGCATTCGGGCGCATACGGGATGGGCGTGGACTACGCGTACACGATGCTCCACAAGGCACCGCAGCGCACCGCGACGCCGCACGAGTCGATTGCGCCGGTTCCGGCGAAGTAAGTGAAGACGGCCGGTAACGGCTGATGCCGGTGCGGCCGGTTCGACGCGAACGCGCCGCATGGGCTTCATTGCCGCGGGCGGCGGACGTGACCGAAACACGAATGCCGCCCGCGGCATGCGGGTCGAAACACTGCGCCTGCATTTGAAATTGTCCGGGAGATTTATCGCATGGAACCTTATCTGGTTTCCCTTGGTGCGGGCCTGCTGATCGGTGTGATTTACAGCGCCATCAAGGTTCGCTCTCCCGCACCGCCGCTGATTGCGCTGGTCGGGTTGCTTGGCATGCTGATCGGCGTGCAAGCCCTACCCACCGTCAAACAACTCTTTGGCTTCTGATCAACAAGAGGTGATGCATATGACCGCAACCGTGACCCAACCGGATCTGATCCTGCACAACGGACGATTCACGACGCTCGACCGCGCGAACCCCGTCGCGACGGCCGTCGCGATTGCCGCCGGGCGCTTCGTCGCGGTCGGCAGCGAAGCGGACGTGATGCCGCTCGCGGGCCGCGCGACGAAGGTGGTCGATCTCGGCGGCCGCGGCGTGCTGCCGGGTCTGATCGACAACCACTGCCACGTGATTCGTGGCGGACTGAACTACAACATGGAACTGCGTTGGGACGGCGTGCCGTCGCTTGCGCTCGCGATGGAGATGCTCAAGCAGCAGGTCGCGATCACGCCCGCGCCGCAGTGGGTGCGCGTGGTCGGCGGCTTCACCGAACACCAGTTCGTGGAGAAGCGGCTGCCGACGATCGACGAACTCAATGCGGTCGCGCCTGATACGCCCGTGTTCATCCTGCATTTGTACGATCGCGCGTTGCTGAACGCGGCCGCGCTGCGTGTCGTCGGCTACACGAAGGACACGCCGGAGCCGCCGGGCGGCACGATCCTGCGCGATGCCGCCGGCAACCCGACCGGCCTGCTGCTCGCGAACCCGAACGCGACGATCCTCTACGCGACGCTCGCGAAGGGGCCGAAGCTGCCGTTCGAGTATCAGTACAACTCGACGCGCCATTTCATGCGAGAGCTGAACCGGCTCGGCGTGACGGGCGTGATCGACGCGGGCGGCGGGTCGCAGAATTACCCCGACGATTACGAAGTGATCCGCAAGCTGCACGACGCGGGCGAGATGACGATCCGGATCGCGTACAACCTGTTCACGCAGAAGCCGAACGCGGAGAAGGAAGACTTCGTGAACTGGACGAAGAGCGTCAAGTATCACGACGGCACCGACTACTTCCGCAACAACGGCGCCGGCGAGATGCTGGCGTTTTCCGCGGCCGACTTCGAGGATTTTCGCGTCGCGCGTCCGGACCTGCCCGCGCAGATGGAGGACGATCTCGAAGGCGTCGTGCGCGTGCTCGCGGAAAACCGCTGGCCGTGGCGCATGCACGCGACCTATGACGAAACGATCAGCCGCGCGCTCGACGTGTTCGAGAAGGTCAACGAGGACATTCCGCTCGAAGGGCTGAACTGGTTCTTCGATCACGCGGAAACGATCACCGAGCAATCGATGGACCGGATCGCCGCGCTCGGCGGCGGGATCGCGGTGCAGCACCGGATGGCGTACCAGGGCGAATACTTCGTCGAGCGCTACGGCGCGCAAGCCGCGGAGGCGACGCCGCCGGTCGCGAAGATGCTCGCGAAGGGGCTCAAGGTGTCGGCCGGCACGGACGCGACGCGCGTCGCGTCGTACAACCCGTGGGTATCGCTTTCGTGGCTCGTGACGGGCAAGACGGTCGGCGGCATGCGCATGTATCCGCAGCGTAACCTGCTCGATCGCGAAACCGCGCTGCGGATGTGGACCGAGTATGTGACGTGGTTCTCGAACGAGGAAGGCAAGAAAGGCCGGATCGCGGTGGGTCAGCTTGCCGACCTGGTGGTCCCCGATCGCGATTTCTTCGGGTGCGCGGAGGACGATATCGCCGCCACGACCGCATTGCTGACGGTGGTCGACGGGAAGATCGTGTGGGGCGCGGGGCCGTTCGCGTCGCACGACGCGCCGATTCCGCCGGCGATGCCGGACTGGTCGCCGGTGCGCGAGTTCGGCGGCTATGGCGGCTGGGGCGCGACGCAACGCAACGGCGCGCCGCTGCAACGCGCGGCAGCGGCCGCAGCGATGTGCGGCTGCGCGAACGAATGCAACCTTCACCAGCATGCGCACGCGAGCGCATGGGCGAGCACGTTGCCGACGTCGGATGCGAAGGGCTTCTGGGGCGCGTTCGGGTGTTCGTGCTGGGCGATCTGATATCGCGTGCATACCGCTTTCAACTCCCCGGCATGGGTCCGCGCGCTGCCGCTCGCGGTGCGCGTGTTTCTCGCCTGTCGTCCGGGCCGCCCGGATGAGCGGCCTGCATCCCGCTGAATCAGAATCCGCGCGCGGCGCCCCCCCGCGCGCGTCAACATCACGGAGAAAACCAATGAGTTCATTCAACCTGCGCAACCTGCTGCGCATGACCGCCGCGTCGTCGGCCGTGCTCGCCGCGCTGCTGGTCGGCGCGCCGGCATTCGCCGACGAAACCCACCTCGACGACATCGCGTCGCCGGCCGCCGCCGCGCGCTCCCCCGCGATCGCGGTCGGCCCGCAGTACGACACGACCCACGTGTGCGTCGCGCCGGAAGACTTCGATCGCTTCACCGACAGCTTCGTCGCGACGTTCGGCGGCAAGAAGTCGAAGCAGGGCGTGTTCCAGGTCACGCCGACGCCGAGCCAGACGATGTCGCAGCTCGTGCTGACGCCGGTCGGCACGATCTCGGTATTCGGCTTCAAGACGCCGATCCCGTATCCGTTCTGCGAGGAACGCACCGGCTATCTCGTCACCGACATGGACGTCGCGGTGAAGTCGGCGCGTGCGCATGGCGCGGACATCGTCGTGACGACGTTCCCCGACCCGATCGGCCGCGACGCGATCGTCCGGTGGCCGGGCGGCGTGAACATGCAGCTGTACTGGCACACGCAGGCGCCGAACTACGACCCGCTGCAGACGGTGCCGGAGAACCGCGTGTACGTATCGCCGGAAAGCGCGAGCAAGCTCGCACGCAACTTCGCCGCGTTCTCGCACGGCAAGATCGTGTCCGACGTGCGCCATGCGCCGGGCATCGAGATCGGCCGGCCGAACGATACGTACCGCCGCATTCGCATCGAGTCGGGCTTCGGCAAGATGACCGTGCTCGCGACCGACGGCCACCTGCCTTACCCGTTCGGGCGGGAAATGACGGGCTATGAAGTCGCCGATCTCGCCGCGACGCTGAAGCAGGCCGAAGCCGCGGGCGTGACCGTGCTGGTGCCGCCGTTCAAGTCGGACGGTCGCGACGCGGCGCTCGTGCAGTTCCCGGGCGGCTACGTCGCCGAAATCCACGCGCGGTCGAAATGACGGTGCGCCGGCCGATGAAGCGATCGTGGCGCGGCGCGCTGCCGTGCGTCGTGCTGGCTGGGCGGCGCCGCGTTGCACGCGGGATCGGCCGTCGGCGCCGATGCCGATGTGGCGGCGGCCGGCGCGGCCGCGTCGCCGGCCGCCGCCGCCGCGGCGTGCACCGCGAAGCGCCCGACGGTGTCGTTCAACCGCTGGCAGGAAGACTGGTCGGTGCTCGCGAATCCGTGCGTGCCGCGCAAGCCGTTCGACGCGCTGAAATACATACGGCTCGGCGACGATCCGTCGACCTACCTGTCGCTCGGCGCGAACCTGCGCGAGCGCTTCGAACTGAACAACGCGCCGCTGTTCGGCCTCGGCGCCGCGCACGACGACAACTACGTGATCCAGCGCGCGAACGTGCATGCCGATCTGCGCTATCGCGGGCACTTCCAGGCGTTCGTGCAGTTCGTCGATGCGCGGCCGTTCGGCAAGGACACGGTCGGCCCGGTCGACAAGGATCAGCTCGATATCGAGCAGGCGTTCGTCGCGTACGTCGATCAACTGGGGCCCGGCACGTTCAAGACGCGGATCGGCCGGCAGGAGATGGCGTTCGACTTGCAGCGTTTCGTGTCGGTGCGCGACGGCCCGAACGTGCGGCAGGCGTACGACGGACTGTGGACCGATTACGAAATCGGCAAATGGCGCTTGATCGGCTATGTGACGCGCCCGGTGCAGTATCGCAATGCGGCCGTGTTCGACGACGTGTCGAACCGGCACCTGCGATTCGACGGCGTGCGCGTCGAGCGCACCGCGACGGGGCCCGGCGATCTGTCCGCGTACTGGTCGCGCTATACGCGCGACAACGCGCGCTATCCGGATGCATCCGGCACCGAGCGGCGCGACGTGTTCGACATGCGCTACGCGGGCAAGACCGACGGGTTCGACTGGGACGTCGAGGCGATGCTGCAGACCGGCCACGTCGGGCAGGATACGGTCGGCGCGTGGGCGTTCGGCGCGCTGGGCGGCTACACGTTCGCGAAGACGGCCGGCACGCCGCGCGTCGGCATCCAGGTCGACGGCGCGTCGGGCGACGCGCATCCGGGCGACCGGCGCGTCGGCACGTTCAACCCGATGTTTCCGAACGGCTATTACTTCACGCTCGCCGGCTACACCGGATACAGCAACCTGATCCACGTGAAGCCGTCGCTGACGTTCAAGCCGGCCAGCTCGGTGACGGTGCTCACCGCCGTCGGCTTCCAGTGGCGGCAGACGACCGCCGACGCGATCTACGGTCAGGGGATGTCGGCGGTGCCGGGCACGGCCGGCAAGGGCAGTGCGTGGACGGGGATGTACGCGCAGGCGCGCGTCGACTGGCTCGTGAACGCGAACGTCGCGCTCGCGCTCGAGGCCGTGCACTTCCAGCTTGGCTCGTCGATTCGCGCGCTCGGTGCGCGCAATGCCGACTATCTCGGGATGGAAGCGAAGTTCGGCTGGTGACGCGTCGTGTCGCTCCGCGCCGCACGTGTCAGCGCTGCGCGCGGGCGAGCGATTCGACGAAATCGATGAACGCGGTCACGCGCTTCGAGCCGCGCTGGTTCGGCAGGTACAGCGCGGTGATCACCGCGCGCGCCGAGCCCGGCGTCACGTCGTACTGATCGAACAGCCGCTGCAGGCGGCCCGCTTCGATGTCCGCGTCGACGAGCCAGTCGGGCAGCAGCGCGATACCGGCGCCGTCGAGCGCGGCCTCGCGCAGCACCTCGCTGTGATTCGATTTCAGCCGGCCGGTGACGACGACCTGCGTCGTGCGTTGCGCGCCGGCGAACGTCCACGTCTGCTGGTCGACGCCGAAATGAAAGCGCAGGCACGCGTGATCGACCAGTTCGCCCGGCGTCGCGGGCGTGCCGTGCGCGTCGAGGTACGCGCGGCTCGCGACCACGTAGCGCCGGAACGTGCCGAGCGGCCGCGCGACGACTTCCGCGGTCGGGGCCGCGTCGCCGAGCCGGATCGCGACGTCGATCCGCGCGGACACGAGATCGACGCGTTCGTCGGTCAGTTGCAGGTCGAGGTCGAGCTTCGGATGGCGCGCGACGAACGCGGCGACGTGCGGCGCGATGCGTCGCAGCCCGTACGCGACCGGGACCGACACGCGCAGCGGCCCGGACGGCGCGTCGCCGCGGTCGGCCACCAGCGCGTCGGCATCGGCGAGTTCGCCGAGCACGCGTTTCGCTCGCGCATAGTAGACGGCGCCCGCGTCGGACAGCGTGACCTGCCGCGTCGTGCGGTTCAGCAGCACGGTGCCGAGCGATGCCTCGAGCGCGTCCACTGCGCGCACGACGGACGAAGCGGCGAGATCGAGCCGGCGCCCCGCGCTCGAGAAGCCGCCGGCTTCCGCTACTTCGACGAATGCGCGCAGCGCGGAGAATTTGTCCATGGGGTTGCTAGGGCCTGTTCACGCTAATAACGGGCTTGCGCTGGCCCCCGGAAGGGCCGAGCGCAAGGATTGCGACGAAGCGGATACTCGACGTATTCGCGAGGAGCATGACGCGGCGATCGGCCCTTCCGGGGGCAGCCCCACGAATGCATTTTTCCAAACAGGGGAACGCGCCTTTCCGCCCACATTGCGGCGTCGTGCGTCGCTTGTTTGGCACGGCCAAACGGCGCTCCTTACTCCTTGCACTGCGGGCGGAAAGGCACGTTCGCAAGCCCGTTATTAGCGTGAACAGGCCCTTGTGCGGGTCGTAACGTCGCGTAGCATGCGGTTCGCATTCTAGCGCCGGCCGGTGCGGCGGCCGCGCGCGCGTGCCGCGTCTTCAGGACAATTCAGGCGACGCTCAGGATTTTCGCCACGACGCCCGATAAGCTGCGCGACATTGCGTGTTGCACGGGTCGGTCCGTTCGTGACCGGGCGCGCGCACGGTTCGTCGCGGAGATCGCATGAAGACCCTGTTCCGGCACGCGTGCGTTGCGCATGCAGCCCGTTTGCTGATCGTGGCCGGGTGCGCGGGCCTGTCGGCGCCTGGGGCGTTCGCGCAGGCCGGCGTGCAGCCCGACGCCCACGCCAATGCGCAAACCGAAACGCAATCCGCAGCGCTGGCCCCTGGCGCGGGCCAGCAGCCTCCCGGCTTCTACCGGCAGAAGATCGGCGATTTCACGGTGATCGCGCTGTCCGACGGCACTCATCCGTTTCCGGTCGACACGGTGTTTCGCGACATCTCGAAGCACGAGATCCGGCGCGACCTCGACCGCGCGTTCCTGGAGCCGCCCGTGCAGGGGTCGATCAACGCGTTCCTGGTCGATACCGGATCGAAGCGGATCCTCGTCGATGCGGGCGCCGGCACGCTGTACGGCGACTGCTGCGGCAAGCTGATCGACGACCTGCGCGCGGCCGGCTACGCGCCCGCGCAGATCGACGAAGTGCTGCTCACGCACCTGCACAAGGACCATGTCGGCGGGATCGCGTCGAATGGCGCGATGACGTTTCCGAATGCCGTCGTGCGCGTGAACGCCGTCGAGGCCGCGTACTGGCTCGATCCCGCCAACAAGGTGCAGGCGCCGGCGTTCCTCGCGTCGTTTTTCGACGCGGCCGCCGCGGCGGTCGCCCCTTACGTCGCGGCCGGCCGCTTCAAGACGTTTCGCGGCGAAGCGACGCTCGCGCCCGGCATTCGCGCGGTGCCGATGCCCGGCCATACGCCGGGGCATACGGCTTATCTGATCGAGAGCGGCAATGCGGGCCTGCTCGCATGGGGCGACATCGTGCACGTGGCGGCGATCCAGTTGCGCGACGTCGACGCGACGGTCCAGTACGACAGCGATGCCGGCGCCGCCCGCCGTACGCGGCGGGACACGCTGAAGCGCATCGCCGATCGACGCTATCTCGTCGGCGCCGCGCATATCGCGTTTCCGGGGCTTGGCCACCTGCGCCGCGAGGGTGCGCAATACGACTGGGTGCCGGTCAACTACGACGCGACGCCGGTGCGGTGACGGCCCGGCGTCCTTCGTCATCGCACACGAAGTGCCGTCACACCGCTTCTCCGACGGGCCGGCTACAGCGGAGAGGCCACCTCCGTGGCGGCATGCGCATGCTGCGGCATTCTGGAGGACGACGCGCCACGATGCGAATCGCTCAGGCGCGTTGCGTGTCCCGGTCCGGCGTCGACGCAAGCCACGACCGTCCGGTTCTGGATCGCGAGTCCGAGATACCGCGACGACACATCCAGCAGACATCCAGCAAAATCGACCATCATTTCGTCGTTCCCCCTGCATTCGTATCAGCAAAATCGTCATCAAGCTGCGCACGGCGTGAGCGTCGCCTGCGTCGCTGCCATCCGGGCCATGTTCGGTACAGCGGCCATTGCGCCGATCTCCTCGCGCTGCTCGCCGAAGGCGTCGAGCAAATACTCGGTCAATTTGCGTACCCGCGCGGGGAGATTGCGTCTGGACCGGTAAACGAGACAGGCTTCCAGTGGCGCCACCTGCCACGCATCGAGCACACGCACGAGTTCGCCGCGATTGAGCGCCGCTCGTGCGAGCGGGTCGGGCAGGATGGCTAGCCCCTCGCCGTCGACGGCCGCCGCGAGAAGCGCATGAGGGCAATTCGTGCGCAGCGCCGCGCGCGCGGCAAGCGTCACACTGTCCCCGGATGCTGCATGGCTGACCGTCCACACCGAATGCTGTGCGCCCGTCGCGAGGCAAGCTTCGGCAGGCACATCGAGCGGGTGAGCGAGATCGTTGGTCCGTTCGAGCCACGCAGGACTCGCATAGAGCCCGAGCGGCACGGCCGCGAGCGATCGCGCGATGCACGACGACGGCGCCGAACGACCGACGACGATCGCGAGGTCGGCAAGATCGCCGAGCGTGTCGGCCAGGTGATCGACGCGCCGCACGTCGACCCGTACTTTCGGCCAGGCGCGCATGAAGCGGACCAGGACGGAAGTGAGGCGGGCGGTATCGAAGATTGCCGGCACCTCGATGCGGACGTTACCCGCGCAATCGCCGGCTTCGTCGCTGCCGGTACGCGCGAGGTCTTCATAGGAGGACAGGACGCCCGTGACGCGCTCGAGCACCGCATGGCCCGCCGTGGTCAACGCGACGCGGCGCGTGGTCCGGTTGAAGAGCTGCACGCCGAGCATCGTTTCGAGATCCTGCACCGCGCGGCTCACCGACGGTACGCCAAGATTGGTGGCGTCCGCTGCCCGCGTGAAACTGCCGTGGTCCGCCACTGCCTTGAATACCTCCAGTGCTTTCAGACGCTCCATATCGACCTCCGATCATTGATTGGCTTGCATGGAGCCATATTGGCGGGCAGACGCGCATCGGGCCAGTTACGACTTGTTAAGCGTTGCTAAGTCGGCGCCCGGATCCGTGCCAATCGTCGTCGGCTGCGACAAAGCGGTTTTTTTTAAGATCTTTTAAGGGCGCGTACTGAGCTTTTGAGTAATGATTGGCTGTTTTTGCGTCAGTGTGCGCGCCCAGCGCACCGTATTGGTCGACACGGCCGACCCTCAACCCGCGCGACGACGCTCTCGATGACCGCTCCTTACAGCCTCGCGTTCGGCCCCTTTACGCTGCAATTCCCGCAACGAATCCTGCTCAAGGACGGGACGCCGCTGAAAATCGGCAGCCGCGCGCTCGACATTCTCGTCGTACTCGTCGAGCAGGCAGGCGTGCTGGTCTCGACGCGCAATCTGTGCGACAGCGTCTGGGTGGACAACGTCGTCGAGGAAGGCGCGCTGCGCGTGCATCTGTCGGCGTTGCGCAAGGTGCTCGGTGACGGACCGGACGGCGCGCGTTACATCGTCAACGAACCCGGACGCGGCTATCGTTTCGCGGCGCCCGTTACCCGTGCCGACGCAGTGGACCCTGCCGCACCACGGCCCCATACGCACGCCGCCCAGCCTTCCAACGGGTCCGAAAGCGGTTCACGCGGTCTGCCGGTCACGCTCGCTCGCGTGATAGGCCGCGAGGACGTCATCGCAGGTCTGACCGACCACTTGCCCGAGCGACGCTTGCTCACCATCGCCGGCCCGGGAGGCATGGGCAAGACGACGGTAGCCGTGGCCATCGCGCATCGCTTCGCCCAGCGCACCGGCATGCGCGCCGTGTTCGTCAATTTCGCGCCGGTTTCCGCGGCCGCGAGCGCGGCCAGTACGATCGCCTCGGCGCTCGGCATGGCCGTCTCCAGCGGCGATCCGGTACCCGATCTCATCCAGGCGCTCGGGGCGTCGCCGGTGCTGCTGGTGCTGGACAACTGCGAGCATCTGATCGATGCCGTTGCCGTGCTCGCCGAGCAACTGCTGCAAGGCGCGTCGGGCGTGCATCTGCTGGTCACGAGCCGCGAGCCGCTGCGCGCGGAAGGCGAATCCGTCCATCGCCTCGCCGCGTTGCCGTCGCCCGAAACGGTCGCAGGCGTGAGCCTCCACGATGCCGTGCAGTTCCCGGCGATCGCGCTGTTTCAAGACCGTGCGCGCGCCGCCAATGACCGGTTCGCGTTGAGCGACGCGAATCTGGCCCCCGTGATCGATATTTGCCGACGGCTCGACGGCATCCCGCTCGCGATCGAGTTTGCGGCGGCGCGCGTCGGCCTGATGGACGTGCATTCGATTGCAGCGCGGCTCGACGACCGTTTCGCGCTGCTCACGCAGGGCCGCCGCACGGCGCTTCCGCGCCAGCAGACGCTGCGCGCGACGCTCGACTGGAGCTATGAATTGCTCCGGCCGGAGGAGCGCCAGGTGCTGCGCCGCCTCTCGGTCATGCGGGCCGCGTTCGGCATGGATGCCGCGGCGGCTGTCGCGGCCGGTGGCGACGTCGATGAACTCGCCGCCTTCGACGCCGTCACCGGCCTGATCGCCAAGTCGCTGATCGCCTGCGCGATCGACGATCCGGACCATCCGTATCGACTGCTCGACACGACGCGCCATTACGCATATATGCGACTTGAAGAGGCGGACGAACTCGACGACGCGCGCCGCCGCCATGCGCTGTACTGCTGCGCGATCTTTGCCGACCCCGTGGCGGCGTGGGAAGGCAAGGCGCCGCGCCAGTGGCTTGCGATTCACAGCCAGCGAATCGACGACGTGCGAGCCGCGTTCGATTGGGCGGCCGCGCAGGATCGCGAGCCGCAGCTCGCGATCGACCTGCTGATCGCGACGGCGCCGCTGTGGTTTCATCTTTCGCTCCCTCACGAGTTCCTCCGGATGGCCGAGCGCGCGATCGCCGCGGCGGAAAACTCGGATCTGGCGGGCAAGGCGCAGCATATCGAGCTGCTCGCCGCGTACGGTCACGCGCTGTGGCACACGCGTGGGCCGACGGCGGCGATGGCGAACGCATTCGACGCCGCACAGGCCGCCGCGCAGCGCCTCGGCGACGACCGGCTCGCATTGCGCATGCGGTGGGGCGTGTGGGCGCATCGCACGCTCGCGGGCGCGTACACGGAAAGCCTCGAACATGCGCGTGCGTTTCGCGCTGCCGCCGCACGGACGGGTGATTTTTCGACGACGCAAACCGCCGACCGGATGTGTGCGCTGTCACATCACTTCCTCGGGGACCACGATATCGCGCGCGCGTTGATCGAAGCGGTGATGGCGCGCGACAAGGATCCGGTGCGCGCGACGCACGCGAATCACGCGCAGGTCGACGCGCATATCGCTGCGATTTCCATTCTGATGCGCATTCTGTGGCTGCAGGGCGAGACCGACGCGGCGATGGCGCTCGCGCGCGACTGCGCGACGGAGGCGCTCGCGATCGATCACGATCTGACCGTCTGTTATGGGCTCGCGATCGGCTCGATCGCCGTCGCGACATGGGAAGGCGAAGTGGCGCTCGCGCGCGAATGGACCGCGCGGCTTCGCGAGCGCACGCGCCGGCGCGGTCTCGCGTATTGGGACAAATGGGGCGAGGGCTTCGAGGCCATTCACGAAGGCAGACCTGTCACGCCGGCAGGCGCCACCCCGATGCAACTCGAAGTGTTCGCGCGCGCCGGCGACGCAGCGAGCGCACACGCATTGATCGAAGCGGGACGGGCGGACACGCCGTCGTGGTTGCAGGGGCATTTGCAGGAGGCCGCGGCAACGCGCGGTGTGCGGACCTGAAGCGACGGCAAATCGGCTCGAAGCGCGCGTCGGTAGCCTGAACGCCTTGCTGGACATGGGCTTAACGGCTCTTAGCAACGCTTAACTGTGGCTCGTGCGGGAATCCGATGACAATTTGTTCTGTCGACGGCCAACGGCGCCGGATCGACAAGCAAGCTCACTCATCGGAAACTGCGCCATGAACGATTTCACGTCTGCCCGTCTGCCCGAAGACGCCGCACCGGGCCTGATCAGATCCGCGGACTCGTATCCGGTTCTCGATGCGGAAACGCAATCGTTCGTCGACCATGCCGCCGAGGCAGGGGTTCCGGCAGAGCGTTTGCGCGAATGGGCAAACGGCGATGCGACGGACGCGATACACGCCGAAGAAATCGCGCTGACAGCGGGTGCTGCGGATCCGGGCTTCACGATACGGATCGTGCGGCCGCCGCAGGCGGCGCCCACTCCGCTGCCCGCCGTGCTTTTCCTGCCGGACGGCGCGAGTTTCGCGGGTGGCCAAAGCGACAACCGGCTGGCGCGCAGGATCGCCACCGACGCCGAGGCGGCCGTCGTACTGGTCGATTACACGTCCGCGCCCGCTGCGTGCTTTCAGACCCAAAACGAGCAGGCATTCGCCGCGCTCGTTCATCTGCAGGAGCACGCACGGGCATTGAATCTCGACGGAGGCGCCCTCATCGTCGCGGGCGAAGGCACGGGCGGTCATCTCGTCGCCACCCTCGCGCTGCTCGTCAAGGCGCGCCGCGGCCCCCGTATCGCGCTTCAGATCATGCTGTGTCCGACGCTTTCCGCAAGCACGGCGGGTGCGTCGGCAGCGAGATATGCGGGCGGTCCGAGCTTGACCACACAGACCACGGGCATGCGTGCACGGACGCGCTTTCCGTCGGACAACCTCGGCGAAACAATCGCAATGCCGCTAAACGCGAGTTACACGGATCTCGAAGACCTGCCGCCCGCGCTGATCGTCACGGCCGAAAACGATGTCGCACGTGACGACGGCGAAGCCTACGCCCGCAAGCTGATGCTTGCCGGGGTGCGCGTCAGCGCGGTTCGCTGCCTCGGCACGATTCACGATTTCACGGTGCTCGATGGCCTCGCCGACACGCCGCCCACCGAGGCGGCATTGCGATTGGCATGCGGCACGATCCGCGCGACGCTACGCGGACACTGAATATGGGACAGATCGATATGTCAGTCGAGTGCATTGACGAACGCCGCAGCTCAACCTTCCCCTCTCCTCAGGAAGTCGAGCAGCAGCGCGTGTCCATCATAACGATTAAGTTGCCCTCGGTTGGGGGACGTCCTCTAATTCAGGCGTGACCGACTCGCCTCGGTATTCGGTGGCGTCTGCAATAACTCGGGCGGTGCACTCGTGCAACGTGGTCCTGCATACACGCAAATGTCGGTCTATGTCGCCAAACCCGCGTTGAAGCAGCATTACATGGACCTGGATCCGTGCAATTGCTTCAATCCCGGCATGGGACATACATCCAGATTCGCGAACTACCGGGAAGGCGGATCGATGGGAGCAGCGCCAGGCCTATATGCTTCAGCGCGACCGTGCGCGCCGCCACGCGCCGGGCGGATGGCCGACGATCCGCGCGAACACGCGGTTGAGATGGCTCTGGTCGGCGAAGCCGCACGCGACCGCGATGTCGGCCAGCGTCATGTCGGACGTCTCGATCAGCTCGCGTGCGCGCGTCACGCGCTGTTCGAGCAGCCACTGGTGCGGCGTGCGGCCGGTCGTGCGCGAGAACGCGCGGATGAAATAGCCGCGCGACAGGTCGCATTCGTTCGCCACTTCCTCGATCGATACGCCGAGGTCCGCCTTTTCCATCAACAGCTCCTGGGCGCGCGCCACCTTCGCGGCAGACAGCACGCCCTTGCGCTCGAGCTCGCGCGTGCGCGCGCTGCCGTAGCGGCGCAGCAGATGCGTGCCCATCGCGAGCCCGATCTGCTCGATGAACAGCGCGTTCAGCGGGCCGCCCGCGTCGAGGCTGTCGGCCACCGCGTGCGCGAGATGGCCGAGCACCGGGTCGCGTACGTCGGGGCGGCACGTGAGGCCGCCGATCGATTGGCCGCCGTGCTCGGGGCCGACGTGTTCGAGATACGCATGCGGCAGCTCGACCAGCACGAAGTCGAAGTTGCCGTACAGATCCGCGTGGAAATGGCGCGAGAAATCGCGAATGTAGATCGAGTGATGCTGGAACCGGCGCTCGCTCGCGCCGGCGCGCCCATAGAGCGTGCGGCGGTGGCCGCCGCTCAGCGACACGCCGACCAGGAAGCCGCGGTCGCACGGCGGCATCTCGATGCGTTCGACGTGCGCCTCGCGCATGCATTTGCGGTGCAGCCTCAGGCCGCCGGATGCCGTCTCGACATCCTTTGCCAGCAGGCTCGACACGCAGCCGAGCGTGTCTTTCGGCCGCCGCGGAGGCGATGCCACCGGCGCGGCGATGACGGAGTCTGACATGGAATTCCCCAGCGAGGGACTCGGAACATGAAATGACGAGTCCAGTTTAGATGCGCACGCGAACGTTCAAAATGAATTTGCATAAACGTCCGCTCGCCATCCTGACAAATTGCTTTCAATGCGTGGGCGCGGCGAGTGCGCCACCCGGCTCAACGCCTGCGCGAGCGGCCCGGCAGAGTATAGCGCCCCACTTTTACACGCAAGTGATCGTGCCGGTCGCGCCCGCCCGAAATGCGCGGGCAGAGCGCATTTTCCTTCAAGATTTTCGATGGCCATCCGTCTACACTCGGTCCGGAATTCGACATTTTCCGTCCGGTGCAACGGCGCGCCGGACGCGGACTTCCTGCCGGGTGAACTGCCGCGTTCATCGGGCAGCCATCCCGAGGGAACCGGAGGCGGCCATGATCCAGATCGGAACTTTGTCTGTGGATTTCGAGCAACGCGACATTCGTCAGCACGGCGCGTCGCTGCGCATCGGCGCGCGCGCGCTCGACATTCTCGAAGTCCTGCACCGCGCGAGCGGTTCGGTCGTGTCGAAGGACGACATCATGGACGCGGTCTGGCCGGGCCTGATCGTCGAGGAAAACCGGCTTCAGGTGCATGTGGCGACGCTGCGCAAGGCGCTCGGCACGAGCCGCGATCTGATCAAGACGGTGCCCGGGCGCGGCTACCTGCTGGTGGCGAGCGCGTCGTCCGGCCCGGACCTCGTACCCGTGGTCGACGCGCCGGCCGTCGCGGCGGCGCCGGCCGTCGTCGCCTCGCCCGATACGCCCGATGTACCCGATGCGCCCGCGTCGTCGCTGCTCGCGCCGCTCGTCGGGCGCGACGCCGAACTCGCGCAGATCGTCGACATGCTCGAACGCACGCCGGTCGTCACGCTCGTCGGCGCGGGCGGCATCGGCAAGACGAGTCTGGCCGTGCGCGTCGCGCACGGCGTGCGCAGCCGCTCGCGCGAGCGCGTGCTGTTCGTCGAACTGGCGCGCGCGTCGACGCGCGACGACATGCTGATCGCGCTCGCCGCCGAGCTCGGCCTCGACACGCCCGGCGTGCCCGCCATCGACCGCATCGGCGACGCGTTCGCGACGTCGCGCTGCCTGCTCGTGCTCGACAACGCGGAGCACATCGTCGATCTGGTGGCGAGCCTCGTCGAAACGCTGACGTCGAGCGCCGGCTCGCTGCGCGTGCTCGTGACGAGCCGCGAGCCGCTGCACATCTCGGCCGAGGCGGTGCTGCGCATGAGCCCGCTCGCGGTGCCGGACGGCAACGCGTCCGCCGACGAAATCGTCCGCTGCTCGGCCGTCGAGCTGTTCCTCGAACGCGTGCGCGCGGCCGCGCCGGATTGCACGGTCGACGAAGCCGGCGTGCGGCTGATCGGCGACATCTGCCGGCGCCTCGACGGGCTGCCGCTCGCGATCGAACTGGCCGCGGCGCGCGTGGCGACGCTCGGGCTCGCGGTCGTCGCGTCGCGTCTCGACGACCGGCTGAACCTGCTGACGGGCGGGCTGCGCTCGGCGCTGCCGCGTCATCAGACGCTGCGCGCGACGTTCGACTGGAGCTACGTGCTGCTCGATCGGCCCGCGCGCGCGCTGTTTCGCCGGATGGGGTGCTTCATCGGGCCGTTTTCGTTCGATGCCGCGTACGCGGTCGCCACCGAGCCCGGCACGTCGGCCGCGGACATGATCGCGGTGCTCGGCGAACTGGTGGCGAAATCGCTGGTGACCGTCGAGTTTCATGGTGCGTATGCGCGCTACCGGCTGACTGAATCGACGCGCGCGTACGCGCTCGAAAAGCTGCACAACGAAGGCGAGTTCGAGCGCATCGTCGCGCGCCATGCGGCGTACGAGCGCGAGCGCGCGCCCGTGCGGCTCGTCGCGCCCGTGACGCCCGCCGACGTGCCGCCTGCCGATGCGCGCGCGCTGGCCGTGGACGAACCGATGGACGAAGCGGTAGACGAACCGGCGGACGCCGCCGAGGCCGCAGCCGTGCCCGAGCCCGACCGGCTGGCGCGCGCGCTGCTGGAGCCGTCGCGAATGCGCGCATGCACGGCGCGCGCGAGGGAGGTGCTCGACGAACTCGACACGGGCGCGGCAGACCCGGTCGACGCCGCGCGCGAGATGCGGCTGCGGGCGGCCTGCGCGTCGGCGCTGCTGCATACGGACGGCGACGCGCTGGCCGCCGCCGCGATGTGGGACCGCACGCTCGGTCTCGCCGCGCACATCGGCGACGATGCGTTCGACGCGCGCGCGCTGGTCGGGCTGTGGAACACGATGCTGACGCTGTCGGACATTCACGAATCGCTGCGCTACGCGACGCGCTTCGAGCGCGCGGCCGAGCGGCGCGGCGACCGGTCGCAGCGGTTGCTGGCGAACACGATGGTCGCGACGTCGCTGCATTACTTCGGCGAGCATGCGCAGGCGCGCGAGCGGCTGGAAGCGGCGACGGCCGAGCTCGCCGACGTGGGCGAATCGCCGTGCGCGCAGGCCGCGCTGGGCGTCGACATGGCGACGCTGGGCCGCACGATGCTGATCCGTCTGCTGTGGATGCAAGGCGAGCCGGAGCACGCGATGCGCGTCGCCGCGCAAGCGGTCGAGCATGCGCGCCGCGGCCCGTCGCCGCTCGCGTTGTGCATCGTGCTCGGCGCGGCCGCCGTGCCGATCGCGCTGCGCTACGGCGATCACGACATCAGCTCCGACTATCTCGCGACACTGCGCGCGACCGCCGACGCGCACGGTTTCGACATCTGGCGCAGTCACGCCGAATGCCTGACCGGTCAGTTCGACGTCCAGGCCGGCCATCCCGGCGCCGGGCTCGCGCGCCTCGAACCGGCGCTGCGGCGCGTCGAGGCGAGCGGCTTCCGGCGCGTGCTCGCGCCGTTGACCGTCGCGTACGCGGAAGGCCTCGTGCGGACCGGCCGCGCGGATGAAGCATGCACCCAGCTCGATGCGACGCTCGCGCGCTGCCGCGCGCACGGCGAGCACCTGTTCGTCCCCGAACTGCTGCGCGTGCGAGGCGTCGCAATGCTCGAGCAGGCGCGCACCGTCGGCGCGGATCTCGCCGTCGCGTACGAGGCGGACGGACATCGTCATCTGCAGATGGCGATCCAGACCGCGAACGCGCAGGGCGCCGCGATGTGGGCGCTGCGCGGTTCGCTCGATCTCGCCGATCACCTGATCGAGCGCGGCCACACCGCGCAGGCGTCGGCGCTCGTCGCCGGAGTCGCGCGGCACTTCGATCCGCATTCGCGCGCCCACGACGTGCGCCGCTTGCTGCGCGTGCAGAACTTCGTCCGTCCGGATGCGCCGCCCGCGCCGTGCCTGACGCATGCACGACGCGATGCCGCCGACGCGGCGCAGCAGGCGGCATGACGATGCGCGAACCGAGTACGGCAGGGCGGCCGCGCGATCGCAGCATGCGTACCGACGCGCGCGCCGCGGGAAGCCGCGCGTGTCGTGCGGCGTCGCGCGCGGGTGCGCACGGGAGACCCGACGGTGCTTAGAGCGACGGAACCCGCGCGTTCGGCGGACCTCGTCGTGTTCAACGGCAAGATCGCGACCCAGGACGAACAGCGCTCGTTCGTCCGCGCGCTCGCCGTGAAGGACGGGACCATCGTCGCGACCGGCGACGATCGCGACGTGTTGCGCCATGCGCACGACGACACGACCCGAATCGATCTGAACGGCCGTACCGTGATTCCGGGCCTGATCGACGCGCACCTGCAGGCGATCCGCGGCGGCATGAACTTCAACCTCGAGGTGCGCTGGGACGGCGTACCGTCGCTCGCCGACGCGCTCGAGCTGCTCGGCCGGCAGGTCCGCCGCACGCCCGCGCCGCACTGGGCGCGCGTGGCGGGCGGCTGGACCGCGCTGCAGTTCGTGGAAAAGCGCGGCCCGACGGCGGCCGAGCTCAACGCGATCGCACCCGACACGCCGGTGTTCATCCAGCATCTGGCCGACAGCGCGTGGCTGAATGCGGCCGCGCTGCGCGCGCTCGGCTACGGGCGCGACACGCCCGATCCGCCCGGCGGCGAGTTGCGGCGCGACCGCCATGGGCGGCCGACCGGGCTGCTGCTCGCGCGCCCGGACCCGGCGGTGCTCGGCGCGGCGCTCGCCCGCGCGCCGATGCTCGATGCGGACGACCGCGTCAACTCGACGCGGCAGTTCATGCGCGCGCTGAACCGCGTCGGCGTGACGAGCGCGATCGACGCCGGCGGCGACGGTCTCGCGTATCCGGACGACTATGCGGCGGTCGCGACGCTCGCGCGGCGCGGCGAATTGACGACGCGCATCGCGTATGCGCTGGGCGCGCGGCACGCGGGCCGCGAGCTCGACGACTTCGCGACATGGATCGCGCTGACGGCACCCGGCCGCGGCGACGCATTCCTGCGCACGAGCGGCGCGGGCGAGCGGCTGCTGTGCTCGGCCGTCGATCTCGGGAATTTTCTCGAACCGCGCGTCGACCTGCCCGCGTCGGTCGACGCGGAGCTGGCGGCCATCGTCCGGCTGCTGGTGCGTCATCGCTGGCCGTTCCGGCTGCATGCGACCTACGACGAATCGATCGGCCGCTTCCTCGACGTATTCGAAGCGATCGATCGCGACACGCCGTTCGACGGGCTGCGCTGGAGCTTCGACCGCTGCGAGACGATTTCGGATGCCAATATCGCGCGCGTCGCGGCGCTCGGCGGCGGCATCACCGTGCAGCCGCGCATGGCGTTCCAGGGCGAAGCGTTCATCGCGCGCCATGGGGCGGCGGCGGCCACGCGCGCGCCGCCGATCCGCGCGATGCTCGCGGCCGGGCTGCCGGTCGGCGCCGGTTCGGGCGCGACGGGCGCGGCGAGCTACAACCCGTTCGTCGCACTGTACTGGATGGTGTCGGGGCGCAGCGTGGGCGGCACCGCGCTGTATCCGGCGCGCAACCGGCTCGGCCGGATGGAGGCGCTGCGCCGCTACACGGTCGGCAGCGCGTGGTTCTCCGCGGACGAGCATCGCAAGGGCGCGCTGGTGCCCGGCCGATACGCCGACTTCGCGGTGCTGAGCGACGACTACTTCACGGTCGACGCGCGGCGTATCCCGACGTTGTCGTCGGTGCTGACGGTCGTCGACGGCAAGGTCGTGCACGCGGAGCAGGAATTCTCGCCGCTGGCGCCGCCGCCGCCGCCCGTCAGCCCCGTATGGTCGCCGGTCGCCGCAGGCGGCGTCGCCGATGCGGCGGGCGCCGGCGGCCGCGACGCGCCGCACGCGTCGGCGGCGGGCGACGCATGCGCGGCGCCCGGCATCGATGCGTGCCGCGCGCGCGGTCACGGACGCCGCTTCGCGCGGTCGCGCTATCCGACCGCAAGCGCGGCCGCCGAACGCTGCGAAGCCTTCGGCCGCTGCTGCGTCGCGTTTTGAGCGGCGCGTGCCGGTGCGCGACGCACGCCGCCGCGCATTGAACGATTTTCCGCCCCGTGCGCGGGGCATGAAGGAGACAGGATGAATGCTGCGCACCCGCGCGCATCGGCCACCGGCGACGAAGTGGCCGGCGTTCGCATTCCGCGCACGCCCGTTGCGGTCGAGGCAGCCGACGCGGCCCGCGCGTCGTTGCCCGCCGCGCTCGTCGATCACGCGGCGCGCGTGTTCGTGTTCGCGTCGCTCGCCGCGCGGCGGGCGGGCGACGCGTGCGATGCCGATGCACTGTATGTCGCCGCGATGTACGCCAACATGGGGCTGAGTCCGGCGTACGGCCGTTCGACCGAACGCTACGAGCTCGACGGCGCGGATGCCGCGCACGCGTTGCTGCTGCGGCATCGCCGGTCGCGGCGCATGCGCGACGACGTGTGGCACGCGATCGCGCTGCATACGACACCGGGCGTGGCCGTCCGCGCGTCGCCGCTCGCGCGCGCATTGGCGTGCGCGGTGTCGACGGACCTGATGGCGACCGACTTCGACGCGTACATGGCCCACGAGCGCGACGCGCTCCTTGCCGCGTATCCGCGCGCTGGCGATTTCCCCGAAGCGTTTCTCGACCTGGTCGCGCGCGGCGTCGCGCACCGGCCGCAGTCGACCTTCGGCACGTGGAGCGCCGACGTGCTCGAACGCGCGGATCCGGATTTTCATCGGCCGAATTTCTGCGGCCGCGTGCTGGGCGCGCGGTGGAACGACATGTGACGGCCCCGGTCGAGCGTGCGGCAGCCGCACGCTCGACCGGCTGCGGCGCGCGGCCGCGCGCGGGATGCCGCACGTGGCGCGCCGCATGTGCGGGTCACGCGTGCGACGGCGCCGCATCGTACCGCGCATAGTCGACGTAGCCGGCGCGGTCGCCGCCGTACCAGCCGGCGGCCTTCGGCTCCGCGAGCGGTGCGCGGGCCGCGATGCGCTCGACGAGATCCGGGTTCGCGATATACGCGCGCGCGAACGCGACGAGATCGGCGTCGCCCGCGTCGATCAACGCGTTCGCCGCGTCCGGCGAAATGCCGCCGTTGACGATCAGCGTGCCGTGGAACGACCGGCGCGCGTGCTCGACGATGCGCGGCAGATCGGGCTCGCCGCTCCAGCCGTTGGTGTCGGCCGCGTGCAGGTACGCGACGCCCGCCGCGTCGAGCATCCGGCCGACGTACGCGAGCGTCGCGTCCGGATCGGCGTCGCGCACGTTGTTGTATTTCGCGTACGGCGAGATGCGCACGCCGACGCGGTTCAGCGGCATCACGCCGCCGACCGCGTCGACGATTTCCTCGAGAAAGCGCGCGCGGTTCGCGACCGAACCGCCGTAGCGATCGTCGCGGCGGTTCAGCGTCGACGACAGGAACTGGTGCGGCAGATAGCCGTTGGCCGCATGGATCTCGACGCCGTCGAAGCCCGCGGCCATCGCGTGCGCGGCGGCCTGCCGGAATTCGTCGACGGCCGCGACGACTTCATCGGTCGTCATCGCGCGCGACGGCGTCGCATGAATCTTCGTGTAGTAGCCGTTCTGCAACTGCGCCCACACCTGCAACTGTTCGAGGTCGTCGTTCACGCCGGACGGCGACAGCGGCGCGGCGCCGCCGAGCAGCGTCAGCGAACTGACGCGGCCGCCGTGCCACAGCTGCGCGAAGATGCGTCCGCCGTTCGCATGGACGGCATCGGTGACGGCTTTCCACGCGGCGGCTTGCGCATCGTCGACGAGACCGGGCGTCAGCTCGAATGCGGCGGACGCCGGGCTGACGTTGGTGGCCTCGGTCACGATCAGGCCGGCCGACGCGCGCTGCGCGTAGTACTCGGCCATCAGTTCGGTGGGCAGGCCGCGCGACGGCGCGCGCGAGCGCGTCATCGGCCCCATCACGACGCGGTTCGGCAGCGCGAGGCCGCGCAGATCGTAGGCACTGAGCAGGGAAGACATGATGGACTCCTGTGGTTCGACGGGGAGCGGGGCGGCTTTGCGCCCCGCGAACGGATCGATTCGATGGGTGACGATGGATCAACCCGCGGCGTGACGTTGCGCGTGCGGCCGCCCGACGAGCAGGTAGTGGCCGAGCGCGACGATCGGGAACGCGCCGGCCACCGCGGCGACGAGCGGCCAGCCGCCGTGTTCGTACAGCGGGCTCGCGAGCGCGGAGCCGATGGCGCCGCCGACGAAGATGCTCGTCATGTACAGCGCATTGAGCCGGTTGCGGCTCGCCGCATGCAGCGCGTAGATCTCGCGCTGGCCGAGCACCATGTTCATCTGCACCGCGAAGTCGAGCACGATGCCGGTGACGACGAGCCCGTACAGGCCGGCGCCGTGCACGACACCGACCGCATACGCGAGCGCGCCGGCAACCAGCGCGATCAGCGTCGCGCGCACCGTATGGCCGGCATCCGCGAGGCGTCCGGCCACCGGCGCCGACGTCGCGCCGATCGCGCCGACCAGCGCGAACAGGCCGATCGCCGATTGCGACAACCCGTAGTGACGCGTCAGCTCGACGGGCACGGCGGTCCAGAACAGGCTGAACGACGCGAACATCAGGCCCTGGTAGAACGCGCGGTGACGCAGCACCGGCATCGTGCGAACGAGGTGCAGCAGCGAGCCGATCAGTTCGAAATAGGTTGCGCGATGATCGGGCTGGCGCGACGGAATCGTCAGCGCGAGCACGGCCGTGACGAGCGTCATCAGCACGGCCGCGGCCGCGAACACGAAGCGCCAGCCGAACGCGTCGGCGACGACGCTCGACAGCGGCCGCGCGAGCAGGATGCCGAGCAGCAGCCCGCTCATGATCGTGCCGACGACGCGGCCGCGCGAATGGTCGGGCGCGAGGTGCGCGGCGAGCGGCACGAGGATCTGCACGGCCACCGAGCTGAACCCGATCAGCAGCGAAATCGCGAGGAAGAGCCCAGGCGTGCGCACGAACGCGGCCGCCGCGAGGCTCGCGATCGACACGACGGCCGTCACGATCATCAGCTTGCGGTTTTCGAGCAGGTCGCCGAGCGGCACGATGAAGAACAGCCCGAGCGCGTAGCCGATCTGCGTCAGCGACACGATCAGGCTCGCCGTGTTGCCGGACATGTGCAGGCTCGGCGCGATGAGCTCGGTGATCGGCTGTGCGTAGTACAGGTTCGCGACGATCGCGCCGCAGCTGAACGCGAACAGCAGGATCAGCCCCTGCGTGAGTTTGACGCCGTGCGCGGGCGGCGCGAGCGGTGTTGAATCCGTTGACATGATCGACTCCTGGAAAAGGGAAAGGCCGGACACCGAAGCGTCGCGCGGGCATCGAGCTCGCCCGGCCGCGATACGGTGCACCGCATTGCCGTCCATACTATTGATCAATCGATAAAACCGGAAGCGAGACGCCGCGCAATCGAGCGTTGCGCGGCACGCAAAAGTGCCGCTCCCGGTGGGGTCAGCCGCGTTTGCCCTGCAGCGTCGGAATCTGCTCGAACAGGCCCGCGAGCCAGTCGACGAACACCTTCAGCTTGACCGGGATGTGGCGATTGGGCGGATACAGCACCGAAATCGGCCTGGCCGGCGCGTTGAAATCGGTCAGCACCTCGCGAAGCCGGCCCGATTTCAGGTAAGGCTCGACGAGGTACAGCGATGTCTTGATCAGGCCGATGCCGGCGACGCCGCACTCGATGTAGTTGTCCGCGTCGTTGACGGCCACCGTGCCGCACATCTGCACGATGCGCGGCTCGCCGTCGACGACGTAATCCCACGGGCGCGGTCGCCCGGTGTCGGCCGAGATGTGACTGACCGCCACGTGCTGCGCGAGATCGTCGACGGTCTCCGGCTCGCCGCACCGCGCGAAATACGCGGGCGAGCCGCACGTGCAGGTGGTCAGGCTGCCGATCCGCCGCGCGATCATCCCCGAATCGTCGAGCGCGCCGATGCGCACCACGCAGTCGACCCCTTCGCCGACGAGGTCGATCTGCCGGTCGGTCACGCCGAGTTCGATCATGATGTCCGGATGGGCGTCGAGAAACGCCGGCAGCGCGGGCACGACGACCTGCTTCGCCATCGCGGGCGGCAGGTTCACCTTCAGCCGGCCGCGCGGCACGTTGCGGGCCTGCGACACCGACGCCTCCATGTCGTCGATCTCGCGCAGCACCGCGACGGCGCGTTCGTAATACGCCTGGCCGTCCTCGGTCAGCGAGATGCGGCGCGTGGTGCGGTTCAGCAGCCGGCAGCCGAGATGCTGCTCGAGTGCGCTCAGCAGCGCGGACACGCGCGGCGTGGTGAGGCCGGTCGTGTCCGACGCGCGCGTGAAGCTGCCGGTTTCGACGATGCGCGTGAACACGCGCATCGAAAGCAAGGTATCCATCGTCGGAAGTTCTCCCGCCTGTCGGTATGCGGCGCCGGTGCGTGCCGGCGCCGTCTTGTCGTGTATCGGATAGGGCGTGTCGCGCAGCGAATGCGGCCGACCGCTACGCGTCGATGCGCTTTCTCAGCGCGTCGCCGGCAAACGGCATTTCGCGCAGGCGCTGGCCGGTCGCGTCGAAGATCGCGTTGGCCAGCGCGCCGGCGGTCGGCCCCATCGACGCCTCGGCCGCGCCGAGAAACGGCGCGCCGGGGCGATTGACCAGATGGACCTTCACGTTCCGCGGCGCGGCCGAGAAGCGCAGGATCGGGTAGCTGCTCCAGTCGAAGCTGCGAATCCGTTCCGTGTCGTACTTCAGCGCCTCGTACAGCGTCCAGCTCGCGGCCTGCACGATGCCGCCCTCGATCTGGTTGCGGATGCCGTCCGGCGACACGATCTGGCCCGCGTCGACGGCGGCTTCCGCGTGTTCGAGCGTCACCTGGCCGGTTTCCGGCACGACCGACACCTCGACCGCGATCGCGACGTAGGCCATCAGGTTCTTGTACTTGCCGAACGCGAAGCCGACGCCGCGGTTGCGCGCGCGCGGCGGCCGCGGCCAGCCGAAGTGCTTCGCGGCGAGCTGGATCACCTGCCGCGCGCGATGGTCTTCCATGTGGCGCAGCCGGAATTCGACCGGATCGACGCCGGCCGCGTGCGCGAGCTCGTCCATGAAGCTTTCGATCGCCCAGACGTTCGTGTGCGCGCCGAGCGAACGCATCGCGGACGTCTGCAGCGGCATCGTCGGCGAGAAGTGGTTGACGATGTGCTGGTTCGGCAGCGCGTACAGCGGGATCGCGTTGCGGTCGCCGCCGCCCTCCGGTTGCAGCATCGGCGTCGACGGCGCGGGCACGAACGGCGGCTCGAGCATGCGCGCGGGCAGCAGCCGGCCCGCGTTGACGATCCGCTCGTTGTGCGAGCTGCTCCACAACGCATAGTTCCAGTCGACGATGCGGCCGCTCGCGTCGAGCGACGCGCTGACCTCGGTCACCATCGCGGGCGTGAAGTGATCCCACGTGTGTTCCTGTTCGCGCATCCATTGCACGCGAATCGGCTTGCCCGGCATCGCGGCGGCGATCAGCGCCGCATGTGCGGCCACGTCGTCCGCCGCGTTGTGGCCGTAGCAGCCGGAGCCTTCGGTGTGAATGCAGCGAATGTTCGCCTTCGGCATCGACAGCATCTCCGCGAGCGCGTCGCGCAGCGGATAGACGCCCTGCGAGTGGGTCCACACCGTCATCATCCCGTTCTCGAGATGCGCGACCGAGCACGACGGCCCGATCGACCCGTGCAACAGGTAGTTCTTCAGGAACGTCGCGTTCAGCGTCTTCGCGGCCGGCGCGGTGGCCGCGTGCGTGTTCGCGATCTCGATGCGCTGCGTCGAGATCCGCTTCAGGTCCGCGTGCACGGTGCTGCGCTCGGGCAGCTTGCGGCCCGGCGACCACTGGCAGCCGGCGGCGAGCGCGCGCTGCGCGACCACCGCCTGCCACTCGCCCTGCGCGACCACCGCGAGCATGCTGCCGTTGCGCACGATCCGCACGACGCCCGGCAGCTTCAGGATCGCGGCTTCGTCGAACGACAGCAGCGTCGCGTCGTACACCGGCGGCATCACGACGCGCGCGTGCAGCATGCCGGGCAGCTGCATGTCCTGCACGTAGCTGACGCCGCCCGTGACCTTGTTCGGGATGTCGACGCGCGGCAGCGACGTGCCGATCACCGCGAATGTCGCCGGGCTCTTCAGCGGCGACGTGGGCGTCGCGTTGCGGTGCAGGTCGACCGTGCGGATCGCGTCGCCGTAGGTCATCGTGCGGCCGTCGGGCGCCGTGATCACCGCGTCGGCGGTCGTCAGCACGCGCGGATCGACGCCGAAGCGTTTCGCCGCGCCTTCGACCAGCAGCGCGCGCACCTGCGCGGTCGCGTTCAGCAGCGCGGAGCCGCTGTCGGCCATCGTATGGCTGCCGGCGGTCAAGCCTTCGTCCGGCGACGCGCCGGTGTCGGCGGTCAGGAACGTGATCAGCGACGGCTTCATGTCGAGTTCCTCGGCGGCCACCTGCAGCAGCGCGGTGCGCACGCCGGTGCCGAGCTCGACCTTGCCGGTGTACACGGTGACCTTGCCGTCGGGCGCGATCTTGACCCATGCATCGAGCAGCGGATTGGTCTTCAGGCTGCCGGCGAGCGCCTGCGTGGCCTTCGCCACGTGCACGGCCGCGCCTTCGTCGGCGATCACCAGCTGCGCGGCCGCGCGCGACGCGGGCGCGAGCGTGAACGCGACGAACAGCGCGCCGGAGACGATGAAGTGCCGGCGGCCTTCGTCGATGTCGTCGTGGGAATTCATCACAGCCCCTTGCTGATCGTGACGGGAGCGGAAGCCGGTTCGGGGGCCGGCAGCCCCGCGACCGAGCGCACCGCCGCGAGAATCCGCATGTGCGTGCCGCAGCGGCACAGGTTCGGTTCCATGTGCGTGCGCAGTTCCTGTTCGGTCGGCTTCGGATTGCGTTCGAGCAGCGCCTGCGCGCGCATGATCATCCCGGCGATGCAGTAGCCGCACTGCGCGGCCTGGTGCTCGATGAACGCGCGTTGCAGCGGGCCCGGATGCTCGGCGGTGCCGAGGCTCTCGATGGTGCGCACGCTGCGCGAACCGACCGCCGCCACCGGCATCAGGCACGAGAAGGTCGGCTTGCCGTCGACGATCACGGTGCAGGCGCCGCATTGGCCGAGGCCGCAGCCGAACTTCGCGCCGTGCAGGTGCAGGTCGTTGCGCAGCGCGTACAGCAGCGGCGTGGACGGATCGATGTCCAGCGTGTGCCGCACGCCGTTGACGGTGAGGGTAATCATCGTGCGGTGTCCTCTTTTCTGAGCTTCGCGGCCATCGCGTCGACGCCCGCCCACGCGGGACGATCGGTATAGGTCTCGCGCACGTACGCGGCGAGATCGGCGATCTGCGCGTCGTCGTACTGGTCGATGAACGACGGCATGGTGTTGAGCGTGTCCTCGCCGTGCCAGCCGATGCCGTTGAACATCATCTGGATCGCGTTGCGCGGCGTATCGGCGTTGACCGCCGTGCTGAACGCGAGCGTCGGGCGCTCGCCGATCGACTGCATCGGCGCGGCCGGCCCGTGGCACTGCGCGCACGACGCCTGGAACAGCGTCGCGCCGCGCTGCGCGGCCGGCGTCGTCGCGGTGTGTTCGCCCGCGGCCGTTGCCGCGGCCGCACGCGCGGTCGCCGGCTTCTGGATCGACAGGATGTACGCGGCGATCGCGTCGACGTCCTCCACCGGCACCGTCGCGAGGTCGCGCGTGACCGGCAGCATCGGCCCGGCCGCCGCGCCGTGCTCGCTCGCGCGGCCGGTGCGCAGGTAGGTGACGAGCTGCGCCTGTGTCCACGGGCGCGCGGCCTGGCCGAGCGCATTGAGCGGCGGCGCTTCCCAACCGTCGACGATGCCGCCGTCGAATGCACGGCCGCGCTGCTCGCCGCCGATCGCGTTCAGCGGCGAATGGCACGATGCGCAGTGACCGAGCCCGTCGACGAGCATCCTGCCGCGGTTCCATTGCGCGGACTGCGCGGGGTCGGGTTGATACGCGCCTTCGCGCAGGAACAGCACGTTCCAGAACGCGACCAGCGGCCGGAAGTTCAGCGGAAAGACCAGGTCGTTGGCGGGCGCCGTCGCATGTACCGGTTCACGCGTCATCAGGTACGCGTATGCGGCGGCGATGTCGTCGTCCGACATCCGCGTGAAGTGAATGTACGGAAACGCCGGGTAAAGCGGCTGGCCGTTGCGGCCGATGCCGGTGCGCAACGCACGGGCGAAGGCGTCGCGCGACCAGCGGCCGATCCCCGTTTCGGCGTCCGGCGTGATGTTGGTCGCGTAGATCGTGCCGAACGGCGTCGCGAGCGGCAAGCCGCCCGCGAACGGCTTGCCGTCCTTCGCGGTGTGGCACACGACGCAGTCGCCGAGCGCGACGACCCGCGCGCCGGCGCGCACCAGTTGCGGATCGAACGAAGCAGGGGCGGGCGGATCGATCGGCGCGATCGACGGCCGCACCATGATGCCGATCGCGACCGCGATGCCCGCGATCGCGATGCCGGCCGCGCCGAACCAGAGTCGTTTGTGCTTCATGTGCGCTCCGCGCGAAGCGGTGCGCCGCACGTCGTGCGCGGCGCGCCCGGGGCGTCGTGCGTCGGCTGGCCGGGCCGCGAACGCGTGGCTGCGCGGCGGTGATTGGCAACTGGATCCACGTTGTCACTCCATCAATCGAAAAGGTGCGCGGGCGCTGGCCAGCGCGGTCGCTCTTGCAGCCAGTCTACGCAGACGCCCGCGTCATTTCCTGAAACCGGGCTGAAACGTTCTGAACGGGTTCCGGCCCGGTTCGGCGGCACTCGGCACGCACGCGCTAGATCCGCAGCAGCCGGCCCGCATTGCCGCCGAGCACCAGCGCGCGCTGGTCGTCGGGCAGGTCCAGCCGGTCGAGAAAACGCACCGGTTGCGCGTAGCCCATGTCGAAGCAATAGTCGCTGCCGAGCACCAGCCGGTCGATGCCGACGTTCTCGATCAGAAAGTTCAGCACCGGCCCCGAGTGGGACACCGTGTCGTAGCTGAAGCGCCGCAGATAGCTGCTCGGCTGTTGCGCGAGCCGGCGCGTTTCCGGCCGGACGGTCCACCCGGCGTCGAGCCGGCCGACGAGGACCGGCAGCGCGCCGCCCGCATGCGGCAGCGTGACGTGCAGCGCCGGATGGCGGTCGAGCACGCCGCCGAGTATCAGGTGCGACGCGGCGATTGCCGTATCGAACGGATTGCCGAGCAGGTTGCTCAGGTAGAAATCGCCGAGGCGCGCGCCGCCGACGGTTTGCTGCGGGTGCAGGAACACCGGCAGCCCGAGTTGCTCGATGCGCGCGAACACCGGCGCGAACCGCGGATCGTCGAGGTCGCGGTGGTCGATGTTCGTGCCCATGTACACGCCGCGCACGCCAGGCAGCGCCGACGCGCGCTCGAGCTCGTCGATCGCATCGGTCGCGTCGAGCATCGGCAGCGTCGCGAGGACGACGAAGCGCGCCGGATGCCGCTGGTGCACGCGCGACGCGGCCGTATTCCATGTGCGCGCCAGTTTCGCGTTGAACGGCCGGTCGCCCCAGTACGCCATCGGCACGCTCAGCGACAGCGCCTGCACGTCGACGCCCGACGCGTCCATGTCCTCGAGTCGCGCGTCGACGTCGATGAATTTCATCGGCAGCGGCCCGAGGCCGCCGGCCGGCGTGCGGAACGTGAACGTCGTGTCGTCGCACGCGAATGCGCCGCCGAACCGCTTGCCTTCGCCGCCGACGAGGTCGCAGAAGCTTTCCGGGTAATAGTGCGCGTGGATATCGATCGCGCGTGGACGCCGGGCCGGCAGCGTGGCTGCAGCGGCCGAGGCGGGCGCCGGTTGCGCCGCCGCGGCCGGACGTCCGGCAAGGGCCGCGACGGCAAGCGCGGCGAATGTGCCGAGCATGCGGCGCCGGCCGGTGGGCAGGCAGCAGGGGCAGGTCATCGGATCGTCTCCAGGTCGTGATTGTCGTGTTGTGGCGTGCCGTGGCGCGGCAGGGCGCCGAGCTCGCATGCGACGAGCTGCGCGTCGAACCGCGCGCGTTCGCGTCGCGCGCGGGCCGAGCCGTCGGTGGCCGACACCGCGACGATCGCGACGAACGCGGCGGCCATCGAGAACAGCGCCGGATATTCGTACGGGTAGGGCGCGTGCGCGTGGCCGAGCACCTGTACCCAGACGGTCGGGCTCAGCACGGTGAGCGTGACCGCCGTGACGAGCCCGATCGTGCCGCCGACCACCGCGCCGCGCGTCGTCAGGCCGCGCCAGTAGATCGAGAGCAGCAGCACCGGAAAATTCGAGCTGGCGGCGATCGAGAACGTGAGGCTGACGATGAACGCGATGTTCTGCTTCTCGAATGCGATGCCCAGCACGATCGCGAGCACGCCGAGCACCAGCGTCGTCGCGCGTGCGACGCGCATTTCTTCGCGGTCGGTCGCCTGGCCGCGGCGCAGCACGTTCGCATAGAGGTCGTGCGAGATCGCCGACGAGCCGGCGAGCGTCAGCCCGGCGACCACGGCGAGAATCGTCGAGAACGCGACCGCGCAGATGAAGCCGAGGAAAAAGTTGCCGCCGATCGCATGCGCGAGATGGATCGCCACCATGTTCGCGCCGCCGGCCACCGCGCCGGACGCATCGTGATACCGCGGGTCCGCGGCGACGAGCGCGATCGTGCCGAAGCCGATCACGATGATCAATGCATAGCCGGCGCCGACGATGCCGGTTGCATGGAGGATGCTCTTGCGCGCCGCGCCGACGTCGCCGACCGTGAAGAAGCGCATCAGGATGTGCGGCAGGCCTGCCGTGCCGAAGATCAGCGCGAGCCCGAGCGACACCGCGGACACCGGGTCGGACACGAGGCCGCCCGGCCGCATGATGGCCGCGTGCTTCGGATGGACGCGCAGCGCCTGCGCGAACAGTGCGTCGAGGCTGAAGCCGAAGCGGCTCAGCACCATGAACGCCATGAATGCCGCGCCGGCGAGCAGCAGCACGGCCTTGACGATCTGGATCCACGTGGTGGCGAGCATGCCGCCGAAGAACACGTAGACGACCATCAGCACGCCGACGATCACCACCGCGGCCGTGTAGTCGAGCCCGAACAGCAGCTCGACGAGCTTGCCGGCGCCGACCATCTGCGACACGAGATACAGCAGGACGATGACGATCGAGCTCGACGCGGCGAACGCGCGGATCGGCCGTGGCTGCAGCCGGTACGACACGACGTCGGCGAGCGTGTACTTGCCGAGGTTGCGCAACGGCTCCGCGATCAGGAACAGGATGATCGGCCAGCTCGCGAGAAAGCCGACCGAATAGATCAGCCCGTCGTAACCGCTCGTGAACACAAGCGCGGAGATGCCGAGCAGCGATGCGGCCGACATGTAGTCGCCGGCGATCGCCCAGCCGTTCTGCAGCGCGGTGATGCGGCCGCCGGCCGCGTAATGATCGGCGACGCTGCGGTTCTGGCGGGCGGCCCAGCGCGTGATGACGAGCGTCGACGCGACGAACAGCACGAACATGCCGATGGCAACCGGATTGTGCGGGTGCGCGAGCGGCGCGGAGCCCGCCGCGAACGCCGGCGCCGCGGCTGCGCTCGCGGTTGCTGCGAGGAGGATGTCGAAGGTGCGTTTCATTGGCCGCCTCCGTCGCGGATCGACGCGACGAGCGCGTCGTGCACCGCATTCGCACGGCGCACGTACAGCGCGACGAGCGCGAACGTCGCGACGAACATGCCGAAGCCGACCGGGATGCCCCACGTGGTCGGGCGGCCCGGCACGATCGGCCGGCCGAGCCATGCCGGCGAGAACGCCAGCGACAGGATGAACGCGAAGTAAAGCGCGAGCATGACGGCGGTCAGCGACCACGCGAATCGCCGCCTTCGCGTGACGAGATGGCGGAAGCGGGCATCGCGCAGCAGCGGATGCGTGGCCGCGGCGGGCACGTCCTGATCGGGTGCGGGGCCGGCGGCGGCCGGAATCGAACGGTTCACGGTGTCTCCTTGTCGGTATTGGATGGGGCGCGATGCGGCGGGCGCGAGACGTCGTCCATGCGCCCGCCGGTGGTCAGAACCGCGGCGGCACGGCCGTTTCGCGCATCACGACTTCCGCGGTGCGGTAGCGTTCGGCCATCTCGCGTTCGGTGTCGTTCTTCAGTTGCGCCTGCATGTATGCGCCGAGATGGCGCGCGTGTTCCACGATCGCGGCGCCGAACGCGGTGCGCGTTTCGCTGTACGCGTGCAGTGCATCCAGCGGATCGGCATGCGCGGCCAGCGCGCCGACCAGCGCAAGCGCATCGCCCGCGGCCTTCGTGACGCCCATCCCGCAGTGCGGCCGCGCGACGAATGCCGCATCGCCGAGCAGCGCGATGCGGCCGAACGCCATGCGCGGCACCTCGAGGTCGTAGATCGGCTGGAACAGCGGCTGTGCGGCGCGCGACACGACTTCCGCGAACTGCGGCGCGAGCAATGCATGCGCGGCGTCTTCCATGTCGGCGAGCACGTCGCGGCGGATCAGCGTCGGCGGAATGCCGGTCGCCCACAGCTTGCCCGTCGCGTCGGTGAGCAGGTTCGGCAGGTCGGTGTCCTCGCGGGTCGCGCGATACCACACGAAGTTGTAGCGGCGCTCGCCGGGCCGCGTGCTGTTGTGCTGGCCGGCGACCGGGTAGCCGAGGATCTGCTCGCGCGGCGGCAGGCCGAACGCGAACTTGTCGAACAGCGTCGCGTGCGTGCGCTCCGACAGTTCGCGCTCGTCGACGAGGCCGCGCCACGCGACGTAGCCCGCGTACTGCAGGCGCGCGTGCGGCAGGAATCGTTCGCGGATCGCCGAACGGAAGCCGTCGGCCGCGACGACGAGGTCGGCATGCACCACCGACCCGTCGGCCAGCGTGAGCGTGGCGTGCTCGGGCCCGTCCGCGACGTCGGCGACGACGGCCCCCGCGTGATGGTGCTGGTCGGGCAGCGCGGCGCGCAGGACGTGGTACATCTTGCTCCATGCGGTCAGCGTCTGCGGCAGTTGCCGCTCGGATGCGAGCGAGCCGTCCCGCGCGAGCGTGACGCGCGACTCGACGTTCACGCCGATCGATGCGTCGACGCGCACGCCGGCCGCGCGCAGCACGTCGAACAGCTCCGGATGCGTGACGATGCCGGCGCCACGGCCGGACAGCGCGTCGGGCACGCGTTCGAACACGTCCACGTCCCAGCCGTTGCGCAGCAACAGGTTCGCGGCGAACAGCCCGCCCAGCGAGCCGCCGACGATGGCGGCCTTGCGATGCGTCGAATGGATGCTCATGTCAGTCTCCACGGGTAGCGGCGGGCGCTGCGGCGCCGCGCATGTCGAGGCCGGCGACTTCGGCGGCCGGGTAGTTCAGTTCGATCGTCACGCCCGACGGATCCTCGATGAAGACCTGATGCAATCCGAGGCTCGGCACGGTGCGGTCGCGCCACGCGATGTGTTCGGCACGCAGCGTGCGCCACATCGCCTCGACGCCGGTCGCGACGAATGCGATGTGGTCGACGGTGCCGGTGCCCGCGGCCGGCACGGGCTTGTCGCCGAGATACGCGGCGAGCCCGTTCGGGTTGGCCGGATCGATGCCGATCAGGTGGACCGTGCCGTAATCGGCTTCGTCGTCACCGAGGTAGAGCCACGCGCCCGGAAAGTCGAACGGCGGGCGGTAGCCGCGTCTGAAGCCGAGCACGCGTTCGTAGAAGCGGCACGATGCTTCGAGATCGGGCGTGCGGATCGAGTAATGCGCGAGTCGAGATACGGGCATGACGAACCTCTTGTTTATCGAAGGATAAGTTATCGTTCGATAAATTGTAGGTCGAAAACGGCGCAGCGCAAAGCCGTGATCGAGTCGTGTTAACCCTTGGCCCGGAATCGGGGGGCGAATCGGGGATGAACGGGCGCCGATGGCGCCGCGTGTCGCGTTACGACGGAACTTCGCCGGCGACGACTTCGTCCGCGTAGCACCAGATCCAGCGCTCGCCGGGCTCGATCGAGCGGACGAGCCGGTGGCCGGTTTCGCGGAAATGCCGGCTCGCGTGGCGATTCGGCGACGAGTCGCAGCAGCCGACGTGCCCGCAGATCAGGCACATCCGCAAATGCACCCAGCGGCTGCCGGATTTGACGCATTCCTCACAGTAGTCCTTGTCGGTGTCGAACACGCGTGCTTCGTCGAGATGCGTACAGGCGTTGGCCATCTTGCGCTCCGGTGCCGGCGCGGGAGCGACGCTTGCGGCACGGCCGGCGCGAAGCCGCAAGCGGGAGGGGTACGCGGCATTGTGCAGCGTCGCGTCGCGGCCGCACCTTAATTGTCATGAAGCGGCCCGCGCGGCGCGCGGCGACGGCGTACAGTCGCGAATGCGTCCGGCGCGGGCACCGGCCGGGCCGCATTCGACATCGACATCCTCGGGAGGCGCTCATGGATCAACCGCAACACGTGCGGATCGTCGGCCTGCCGCGCAGCAGGGACGCGTATGCGATCCGCGATTTCCTGCAGCGGCGCATGATTGCGTACGACTGGTGCGAGCTGACATCCGACGCCGACTGCGCGCAGGTGCTCGGCATCGCGCCGCTGCACGACATCCGGCTGCCGGTCGTGATCTTTCCGGACGGCTCGCGCCTGTACCAGCCGACCCTGGCCGAAATCGCGGCGCGGCTCGGCTGGGTCGCGCGCCCGCGTTTCGTCGAATACGACGTGTCGATCTACGGCGCGGGGCCCGCCGGGCTGTCGGCGGCGGTCTACGCGGCGTCCGAAGGGCTGCGCGCGGTCGTGATCGAGCGCGGCGCGATCGGCGGGCAGGCCGGCACGAGTTCGCTGATCGAGAACTACATGGGCTTCCCGGACGGCATCCCGGGCGCGGAGCTCGCCGAACGGGCGCGCGAGCAGGCGGTGAAGTTCGGCGTCGAACTGCTGACGATGCGTGAAGGCGTGCATGCGACGTTCGTCGACGGCAAGATCCGCGTCGAGCTCGCCGACGGATCGATCCTGGTCGCGCGCGCGAACATCTGCGCGACCGGCATCGAATATCGCAGCCTCGGGCTGCCGGAGGAGCCGGCGTTTCTCAATGCGGGGCTGTTCTACGGCGCGGGGTCGAGCGAAGCGCCGATGTGCGCGGGCGAGCAGGTGTTCATCGTCGGTGGCGGCAATTCGGCCGGCCAGGCCGCGATGAATTTCGCGCGGCATGCGCGCCAGGTGACGATGCTCGTGCGCGGGGCGTCGCTCGCCGACACGCTGTCGCGCTACCTGATCGACCGGATCGAGCGGACGCCGAACATCGAGGTCCGCTATCGGTCGAGCGTCGCCGCGCTGCACGGCGACGGCTGGCTCGACGCGATCGAGCTTCGCTCGGCCGACGGCACGCGCGAACGGCTGCCGGCCACGCGCCTGTTCGTGTGCATCGGCGGCGCGCCGAATACCGACTGGGCGAAGGACACCGACATCATTCGCAATCCGGACGGTTATCTCGTGACCGGCGGCGACCTGTACGACTGTCCCGCGTTCGAGCGCGTATGGCCGCTCGAGCGGCGGCCGTACCATCTGGAAACCAGCGTGCCGGGATCGTTCGCGGCCGGCGACGTGCGATCGGGATCGGTCAAGCGCGTCGCGTCGGCGGTCGGCGAAGGCGCGATGGCCGTGACCTTCGTGCACCGGTTTCTCGGCGAGGATGCGCATCGGCTCGCGCTCGTGTGACGCGTTCGCCGGCCGTTCGGTCCATTCATCGCGCGTCGGCCTGCGTCGCGTCGCGTAACCCGGCCCGGCCGGCGCGCGCCGGCGGCGTCCATCCGCCGCCCAACGCGCGCACGAGGCTCACCGTCGCGACGGCCAGCGCCTGCCGGCTGTGAATCAGCTGGCGCCGCGCATTCAGCGCATCGCGATCGGCGTCGATCACTTCCAGGTAGCTGACGTAACCGTGCGCGTAACGGCTCAGCGACAGCCGCGCCGCGGCGTCCGTCGCGTGTGCCGCATGGTCGTAGCGCACGATCCGCTCCTTTTGCGCGGCGATGTCGTTGAGCGCGTCCTGCACGTCGCGTAACGCAGCGATCGCGGTCGCGCGATAGTTGGCGTCGGCGACGTCCGTGCCGGCCCGCGCGGCGGCCACCGCCGCGTCGCGCTTGCCGCCGTCGAACAGCGTTAGCGCGACGTTCGCGCCGAGACTCCACAGCGAGCTGTTGCGGTCGAGAAACGAGCGCAGGTCGCGGGTGGCGAAACCGCCGTCGGCGGTCAGCGTCAGCGTCGGCAGCCACGCGGTGCGCGCGATGCCCAGCTCGAGCGACGCCGCGTCGGCGCGCCGGGCCGCCGCGAATACGTCCGGGCGTTGGGCGAGCAACGCGGACGGCAGCCCGGCCGGCACATCCGGCACCTGCACGGGCACGGCGCCCGTGTCGACGTCGAACGCGGTCGGCGACACGCCGGTCAGCACCGCGATGGCGTCGACGAGGTTCTCGCGCAGCCGGCGGCTCTCCGCGAGATCGGCATGCGCGGTATCGAGATCGGCGGACGCGCGCAGTCCGTCGAGATCGCTCGCCGCGCCGGCCCGCACGCGCGCGGCGATCACGTCGAGCGCGGTGCGCCGCAGCCCGATCGCGCGCGTGAGCGTCACGAGATCGTCGTCGACGTAGCGCAGCGTCAGGTAGTCGACGGCCACTTCGGTCGCCACCCGCAAACGCACCGCATCGCGGTCGGCCGCCGCCTGCAGCACGTTCTGTTCGCCGACGTCGGCGTCGCCGCGCAAGCGTCCCCATAGATCGACTTCGTAGCTCGCGGCGACCGGAACCGACCAGTTGTGCATCGTGCGCTTCGGCAGCGCGTTGTCGACCGTGCCGGATACGCGCGTGCGGCTGAACGACGGGTCGACGCGCACGGCCGGCGCCAGCGCGGCCTCGCGCACGCCGAGCAGCGCCTGCGCCTGGTCGACGCGCGCGGCCGCCGCGCGGATGTCGAGGTTGTGCGCGAGCGCGGCGTCGACGAGGCGGCCGAGTTGCGGGTCGCCGAACCACGCAGGCCACGCCGCGAGCGACGGCGCGCGCGCATCGGTCGACGGATCGGCATGGCGGAACCCGTCGCGCCCGACCGGGACGGGCGCGAGCGGCTGCGGCGCGATCGAGCAGGCGGCCAGCAGGCTCGCGGCGAGTACGGCGAAGGCGCGCTTCATCGCGCTGCGCCGCCGGGTTGCAGCGTGACGACGACCGACAGCCCGGGCCGGATGCGCGGCTCCGTCGCGGCCGGGCCGTCCAGCAGGATCTTCACGGGGACGCGCTGCGTGACCTTCGTGAAGTTGCCGGTCGCGTTGTCGGGCGGCAGCAGCGCGAATTGCGCGCCGGTCGCGGGCGACAAGCTGTCGATGCGGCCGCTGAACGCGCGTTCCGGCAGCGCATCGAAGCGCAGTTGCACGGCGTCGCCGGCGCGTACGTGCCGCAACTGCGTCTCGCGGAAATTGGCGACGATCCACGGATGCGGCTCGACCAGCGTGAGCAGCGCCTGGCCGGGCGCGACATGCTCGCCGGTCTCGACGGTCTTTTTGCCGACGTAGCCGTCCGACGGCGCGACGACCGCCGTGTAGCCGAGCTGCAGCAGTGCGTCGCGCAATTCGGCATCGTTCTGGCTCGACGCGGCGTCGGCGGCCTGGGCGGCGGCGAGGGCGCTGCGCCGTTGCGCATCGGCCGCCGCGACGCGCGCGCGGGCGGACTTGCGAGCGGCATCGGCCGCATCGAACTCCTGCTTCGACAAGCCGCGCGGCGTCTCGCGGGTCAGTTCGCGTGCCCGCGCGTAATCGAGTTCGGCTTTTTCGGCATCGGCGTGCGCCGACACGAGCGCCGCGTCCGCCTGCTCGATCAGCGCGTGGGCGCGGCTCGCATCGGCATGCGCCTGCGCGACGCGTGCGCGCTGCGCGGCGACGCGCACGTCGAAGTCGCGCCGGTCGATCTGCACGAGCGCGTCGCCCGCGTGCACGAACTGGTTGTCGTCGACGAGCACGCGCTCGACCGTGCCGGACACGCGCGGCGAGATCACGTGCAGGTGGCCGGTCACGTATGCATCATCGGTGCCGCGATCGCGCGCGTCGAACTCGTACGCGAGCAACGCGACGAGCAGCAGCGCGATCGCGGCGATCGCGACGATGGCCGGCTTGCGGGAACGCGCGGGCACGGCGGGCGACGGCGCGGGTGAGGGTGGGGTCATGATCGGCAAACTCCGTTGTACGGGCAGGATTCGACGCACCGCGTTATGCTTGCGCCAGCTTGACAGGCGGGAGCCGCTCGACGATGAACACGACGTTCGCCACCGGCAATGCCATGCCGGCGCCGGCCGCAGGGCCGGCCTCCGACATTCCGACGTTTCGGTCGATCGCCGCGATCGCGGCCGTGCTGCTCGGCGCGATCATCGCGACGCTGACGTCGCGCATCACGTCGCTCGGGCTGGCCGACGTTCGTGGCGCGCTGGGCGTCGGCTTCGACGAAGGCGCGTGGATCAACACCGCATTCACCGCATCGCAGATGTTCGTCGGGCCGCTCGCGATCGCGGCGGCCTTCATGTTCGGCACGCGCCGCGTGCTGGTCGCGGGCGCCGTGGTGTTTCTCGGCGCGGAAACCGTGCTGCCGCTCTGCACGCAATTCGGCGCGTTCATCGTGTGCCAGGCGATCGCGGGGCTCGCGTCCGGCGTGTTCGTGCCGCTGACGATCGGCTTCGTCGTGCGCACGCTGCCGCCGCGGCTGATTCCGTTCGGCATCGCCGCGTATGCGATGAATCTGGAGATGTCGCTGAACCTGTCGGCCACGCTCGAAGGCTGGTACAGCGAACACCTGAGCTGGCGCTGGCTGTTCTGGCAGAACGCGGCGCTGACCGTGCCGTTCATCGCGTGCCTGATGCTGTCGCTCCCCGACGAGCCGATCAAGCGCTTCGCGTCCGGCATCGACGCGCGCGGGATGCTGCTCGGCGCGGGCGGGTTCGCGTGCCTGTGCATCGCGCTCGACCAGGGCGAGCGGCTGTTCTGGCTGCAGTCGCCGCTGATCGTCGCGCTGCTGGCCGCCGGCATCCTGATGATCGCCGCGTTCCTGATCCATGAACTCGCGTCGCCGCGCGCGGGCATCGATCTCGGCTATCTGGCGCGGCCCAACATCGCGCTGCTGATCGTGCTCGTCGGCCTCGTGCGCTTCACCGTGCTCAACACGAGCTTCATCCCGTCGCTGTTCCTCGCAAGTACGTACGGGCTGCGCCCGCTGCAGATCGGCGATACGCTGCGCTGGATCGCGATTCCGCAACTGCTGTTCGCGCCATGCGTCGCGCTGTTGCTGCAGCGTGTCGACCCGCGCCGGCTGATCGTCGCCGGCTTCGCGATGGTGGCGATTGCGTTCGCGCTCGGCTCGCGGCTCACGCCGGTGTGGGCCGAGCCCGATTTCATTCCGTCGCAATTGCTGCAGGCGCTCGGCCAGACGATGGCGCTCACGTCGGTCATCGTGTTCTTCGGCCGGCACGTGACGGCCGAGCATGCGCTGACGTTCGGCGCGGTCGTGCAGACGACGCGCCTGCTGAGCGGGCAGCTCGGCACGACGTCGATCGCGGTGATTCAGCGGATCAGGGAGGCTACCCATTCGAATCTCGTCGGTCTGCATGTGTCGCTGTCGGATCCGGAAACGCTCGAACGGCTGCGGGCCGGCGCGGCGTCGCTGGTCGCGCATGGCGCCACGTTCGCGACCGGCAACCAGGCGACCTACGCGCTCGTCGATCGCGCGGTGCGCGTGCAGGCCACGACGCTCGCGCTGGCCGACAACTTCCGCGTGGCGATGGCGTTCGCGCTCGCCGGCGCGCTGCTCGGCATCCTGCTGCGCCCGGTGCGGGCGCCGTGAGCGCGGCGCCGCGCGATCTGAAATTTCCTGAAAAGTCCTGAACGGCACGTGTGCGGCATCCGTCGCGGCGGCATGCGCGCCGCCGCGGCGGACGGCGCGCTTACGCCTGCAGGAACGCGAGCAGCTCGGCGTTGATGCGATCGGCGTTCACGACGCACATCCCGTGCGCGCCGCCCTCGATCACCTTCAGCACCGCGTGCTTGACGATTTTCGACGACAGCCGCGCCGAATCGTCGATCGGCACGATCTGGTCGTCGTCGCCGTGCAGCACGAGCGTCGGCACGTCGAACTTCTTCAGGTCCTCGGTGTAGTCGACTTCGGAGAACTCCTTCACGCACAGATACTGGCCGTGAATGCCGCCCATCATCCCCTGCGACCAGAACGCGTCGATCGTGCCTTGCGACACCTTCGCGTTCGGGCGATTGAAGCCGAAGAACGGCACCGCGAGATCCTTGTAGAACTGCGAACGGTTCTCCGCGACGTTCTTGCGGATGCCGTCGAACACGTCCATCGGCAGGCCGCCCGGATTGGTCGGCGACTTCACCATCTGCGGCGGCACCGCGCCGATCAGCACGGCCTTCGCCACGCGCTTCGTGCCGTGACGGCCGATATAGCGCGCGACTTCGCCGCCGCCGGTGGAGTGGCCGACAAGCGTGGCTTCGCGCACGTCGAGCGCATCGAGCAGCGCGGCGAGATCGTCCGCGTACGTGTTCATGTCGTTGCCGCGCGACGGCTGGCTGGAGCGACCGTGGCCGCGGCGGTCGTGCGCGATCACGCGATAGCCGCGCTGCACGAGGAACAGCATCTGCGCATCCCACGCGTCCGCGCACAGCGGCCAGCCGTGCGAGAACACGACCGGGCGGCCGCTGCCCCAGTCCTTGAAGTAGATCTGCGTGCCGTCCTTGGTGGTGATGGTGTTCATCGTCTGCGCGCCTGCATGGGCTGAAGAGGGGCTGTGGGACGGCGTGCCGGCGGCGGCGGCCATCGCGGGCAGCGCGGCTGCGGCAACGGCCGTCGCGCCGGCGAGCAGCATGTCGCGGCGGCGGGCCGACGCAACGGCATCGGTCGGTTCGGGATGCATCTGGACTCCTGGGGTATGCGGCGGCGAGGCCGCACGGGATGGTGGATCGGTGGCGGCCGGCCGCGGCCATCCCGCCCGGCAGCCGTCCGGCGTGCGCCGCCGCGCGGCGACTGGCGCGCGCGGACGAACGAATGCCGTCGGGAGCGTATCCCGATGCGGTGCGCGCCGTACTGAAATCCGGCTGAATTTTCTTGAACGCCGCGGCGCCGCGCGCGAATTTGCCGCATTGCAGAAAAATTAAGCGCGGGACCGGGACTCTTCAGCGCGCGGCGGCTATCGTCAACATCGGGTCACCGCCACACGTTGCGCGCCACGCGAACGGGCCGGCAGGGCCCGCGCCGCCCGTCACCTGCCTGGATATGCCGCCATGGACGCCTTCAATCGCTGGGAGCACATGATCACGTCGCTCGGACCGATGCCCGTCGCGGGCGTCCGGATGCTGCCGATGCCGCGCACGCGGGACACGGACGGCGCGCGTCGCCCGCATCGGGACGATGCGCCGGTGCCGTCGAGCGGCGACGTGCGCCGCCGCAGCGCGATCGTCGCCGTCGAGCGGCAGACCGATTCGTCGATGCTGGTGTCGTGGAGCGATCCGACCCGCTGCCGCTACGACGAACAACGCTGGATCTGCGCGAAGGCGCGCAGGCTGGCACGCTGCGCGCTCACCGGGCAGCCGATCCGGATCGGCGACGCGATCTACAAACCCCAGTGGCGCGGCGAGAAACGCCCCGCGAACTGCCGTGAGATGGTCCTCGCGACGGCGCTCGAGCAGTTCGTCGCCCGGCAGTCCCGGGCATGACGCGCCGCGCCGCACGCTTCGGCCGCGTCCGCGGCTTCCCTACCCGCAAGGAACCCTCATGAGCACGTTCACCACCCGCGACGGCGTGTCGATTCACTACAAGGACTGGGGCAGCGGCCGCCCGGTCGTGTTCATTCACGGCTGGCCGCTGAACGCCGACATGTGGGACGTGCAGATGCATCATCTCGCGTCGCACGGCCTGCGCTGCATCGCGTACGACCGGCGCGGCTTCGGGCGGTCCGGTCAACCGTGGAGCGGATACGACTACGACACGCTGGCCGACGATCTCGCGACGCTGCTCGACACGCTCGACCTGCATGACGTGACGCTCGTCGGCTTTTCGATGGGCGGTGGGGAGGTCGCGCGCTACATCGGCCGGTACGGCACGCGCCGAATCGCGAAGGCGGTGCTGATCGGCTCGGTGACGCCGCTCGTCGCGCGCCGCGACGATCATCCGGAAGGGGTGGACGTCGCGGTATTCGACGGCATCCGCGCGGGCATCGTGGCCGATCGCGCGGCGTTTTTCGACGGCTTCTGGCCGCTCTTTACCGGCTCGAACCGCGGCGGCTCGACGGTGTCGCGGGCGGCGCTGGGGTGGACGTCGGTCATGGCGCTGCAGGGCGGGCTGAAGGGCACGCTCGATTGCGTCCGCGCGTTTTCCGAAACCGATTTCCGCGCCGACCTGCAACGGTTCGACGTGCCGACGCTCGTGATTCACGGCGACGACGACCAGACGGCGCCGCTCGCGCTGACCGGCGCCGCCACCGCGAAGCGCGTCCCGCATGCGACGCTGAGCGTCTACGAAGGCGGCCCGCACGCGCTCTACCTGACGCACGCGGCCAGGCTGAACGACGAACTGCTGGCGTTCGCGCAGGCCTGAGCCGGCGCCGCAGGCCGGCCCGGCCTGCGGCGAATCGCGCGCAAACGCGGGCAAACGAGCCGACGGATATTCGGCGGCCACAATAGAGGCGTCTGAAATAAACCGGCCGGTCAATCAAAACGAAAATGCGCCGCATTGCGCCGAGCGAAAATCATTTCGTCTGATATAACGAAATCGCATTTATCGGCGCATCCACGATTTGCACATGAAACGTGCGTGACCCTGCCGCATGTCGGTGCGGGGGCGAAAAGCAGCGTTTCCCGACGGCATTGTTCGTCATTTCAAAAAATTCGTGTCGTTCATTCTGATAATTTGAATCATTCGACCATGCAAATACCGTAGCATTGATGCCGAACCGGCCCCCGATTTCAGTGGGGCGCCGTTGAATGTCACCCTCAAGAAATTCTCATGATCCGGATTGGAACACTTCACGTTTTTCTCGACAGACGTGAAATTCGTTCGAACGGCAAGCTGCTGCGCATCGGCAGCCGCGCATTCGAAATTCTCGAGCTGTTGATTCGGGCGGACGGTGCGCTGGTATCGAAAGACGACATCATGCAGCGCGTATGGCCGCACACCGTCGTCGAGGAAAACAACCTGCAGGTGCACATCGCTTCGCTGCGCAAGGCGCTGGCCGGCGACCGGAACCTGATCGTGACGGTGCCCGGCCGCGGCTATCGTCTGGTCGTCGGGCAGGACGACGGCGACGCGCCCGTGCGTCCCGCGATGGGGCGGCCGTCCGCCGCGCCGAGCGCGTTGTTCGGCCGCGAACAGACGGTCGCCGACGTGCTGACCGCGCTGCAGGGCGCGCGCGTCGTGACGCTGGTCGGCGCGGGCGGCATCGGCAAGACGCGGGTCGCGATCGAAGCGGCGGCGCGCGCCGCCGCACGTTTTCCGGAAGGCACCGTATTCGTTTCGCTCGCCACCGTCGCGTGTCCCCGCTTCGTGCCCGACGCGCTCGCCGGCGCGTTCGGCATCACGCAGCCGATCGGCTCGCTGACGCTCGAAGCGGTGCTCGCCAGCGTCGCGCGTCGGCGGATGCTGCTCGTGCTCGACAATTGCGAGCACCTGCTCGACGCCGCCGCGCAGATCGCGAGCGCGCTCACCGATGCGGACGACGGGCTGTGCGTGCTCGCGACGAGCCGGGAATCGCTGCGCATCCACGGCGAGCGCGTATGCCCGGTGCCGCCGCTCGACGTGCCCGACGAAGGGGCCGGCGATCGCGAGGCGATGAGCGCGAGCGCGGTGCAGTTGTTCGCGGCGCGTGCGCGCGCGGCCGATCCGCGTTTTCCGCTCGATGCGCGCAGCCTGTCGTTGATGGCGTCGGTCTGCCGCCGCCTCGACGGCCTGCCGCTCGCGATCGAACTGGCCGCGGCCCGCGCCGCCGTGCTGGGCATCGACGTGCTGGCCGCCCATCTCGACGATCACTTTCGGCTGCTGACCGGCGGTTTTCGCACCGCGTTGCCGCGCCATCAGACGCTGCAGGCGATGGTCGACTGGAGCTACCGGTTGCTCGGCGACGCCGAGCGCCTGCTGCTGCGATGGCTCGGCGTGTTTCGCGACGGCTTCTCGATCGAGGCCGTGCGCGAGGTCGTCGGCGCTAACGGGCTGGCCGGCGCCGACCTGCTCGATACGATCGCCGGCCTCGTGTCGAAGTCGCTGCTGATCCTCGAGACCGCACACGGCGCACCGCGCTACCGGCTGCTGACGACCACGCGCGCCTACGCGCAACAGCAGCTCGACAGTCACGGCGAAGGGGCGGCTGCCGCGCGCGCGCATGCGACCTACTTCCTCGCGTTGTTCCGGCGCGCGGCCCACGGTGGCGGCGAGCCGCGCGGCGAGGCCGGCAGCACGACCCGGCTCGATGCGGTGCGGCGCGAGCTCGGCAATCTGCGGGCCGCGCTCGACTGGGCGTTTTCGGCACAGGGCGACGCGGCGCTCGGCACCGCGCTCGCGGCCGTCGCGGTGCCTTGCCTGTTTGATCTGTCGCTCGTCGACGAATGCCGCGAGCGGGCGCGCGTCGCGCTCGATGCGATGCGCGACGCGGACGCGACCCCGGTGTCCGACGATGCGCGCGTGCGGTTGCTGGCCGCGTATGCGGCCGCGCTCGCGCATACCGCAGGGTCGACACAGGTCGTGCACGATGCGTGGTCGGAGGTGCATGCGCTCGGATTCGATGCGGCCGAGGCCGAGCGGCCGACGCGCGAGTCGTGACGCCGGGTTCGTCGCGCGTCTCCGATGCTTCAGAACGATTCAGCCCGGTTACAGGACGGCGGCAGGCGGCACGCGTAGATTGCGTGGACGGAGGGCGCCCGCACTCCGTCGGCACGCGTGCGCGCCGACCCCGCGCGCTCGCCGACATCGCGCGACATCACTGAACGCCGGCGCGGCGAAACGCCCCGGGGTGCACGTCGCCGCGCATCCCGCTCAATCGACGAACCGGCGCATGAAACCTGATCCTTCCGACCTTTCCCGTCACGCGACCGACCTCGGCCTGCTGTTCCTGCGTGTCGCCGCCAGCGTGCTGCTGCTCGTGGTGCACGGCTTGCCGAAGATCGTCCATTACACGGCCGAAGCCGCGGCCATCGAAGATCCGTTCCATCTCGGCCGCACGCTGTCGATCCTGTTCGCGATCTTCGCGGAGGTCGTGTGCCCGATCTTCATGATCGTCGGTCTGTACCCGCGGCTGGCGGCGCTGCCGGTGATGGTCGTCACGCTCGTCGCGCTGGTGTTCGTCCATCCGGACTGGCCGCTGCGCGACGCGCAGTTCGCGTGGATGCTGCTGATCCTGTTCGGCACGATCGCGATCGCGGGCGCCGGCCGCTATGTGTTGCCGTTGCCGGGCATCGTGCGTCGGCGTGACTAGCCGCAGCCCGCGCGTCGGCGGGCAGCACGCGATGTGCCTGACGATGCCGTTCCCGCGGCGAGCTGCGTGCTGCCGCTTCGCCCTTTTCGCGTGCCGCGCTGGCGATCCGACATGTTGAATTTCTCCGATACGGCGATCTACGGTGCGCCGATCGTGCTCGCCGATCTCGCCGCGTGGCGGCTGTTCGCGCGCGATCGCCCCGTGGTTCGCGCGATCCGGCGCTGCGCGGCGTTCGCCGCGCTGAGCGCGGTGCTGTTCGCGACCGGCGTCAGCCCGCTCGCCGTTCCCGCGTCGCTCGGCGGGCTCGACCGGATCGTGGTCCAGGCCGTGTGCATCGCGTGGTGGCTCCAGTGCGCGATCGTGTTCAGCCTGCTGCTCAATCATCTGCTGCTGCCGCGTGCGTGGCACAGCCAGCGGCTCTTTCACGACATCGCCGCGGGCATCGTGTTCGGCGCGGCCGCGGTGGCCGCGCTGGGCTACGTGCTCGGCCTGCCGTTGAGCGGCCTCGTCGCGACCTCCGGCGCGGTCGCGGTGATCCTCGGTCTCGCGCTCCAGAACACGCTGAACGACGTGTTCTCCGGGCTCGTGCTGAACACCACGCAACCGTTCAGGCTCGACGATACGGTGTCGATCGGCGAGCTCGAAGGGCGGATCGTCGAGAGCAACTGGCGTTCGACGAAGCTGATCGACAACCTCGGCAACCTGGTCGTCGTGCCGAACAGCTCGGCGGCGCGCGCCACCATCGTGAACCTGAGCGAGCCGGCCGGCCTGCACGGCGTCACGCTCGTGCTCGACCTCGATCCCGCGGTGCGGCCGGCCGTCGCCGTCGGCGCACTGGAGCGGGCCGCGGCGAGTTCGCTCGACGTGCTCGCGCGCCCCGCGCCGATTGCCGTCGTGAAGGCGTTCCGCGCGAACGCGATCCAGTACGAACTCGTCTGCTACGTCGACGCGCTGCAGAAGAAAACGACCGTGCGCAACGCGCTCTACGATCTCGCGCATCGGCACCTGGCCGCGGCGGGCGTCGCGTGGCGGCCGCTCGTGGGGCCGGCGCCGGTGTCCGCATCGTCGTCGACGTCGCAAGCGGATCCGGTATCGCGTCGGCTGCTGCTGTTGCGCGCGGTCGAACTGTTCGCGCGCGTCGACGACGACGATCTGGCCGTGCTGGCCGATGCGCTGGTCTCGCGTTCGTTCGGCAAGGGCGACGTGATCTATGCGTCGAATTCGGAGTCGCGCGTGCTGACGATCGTCGAATCGGGTGTCGCGGCGGTGTTCGTGCCGGGCGCGTCCGGCGACGTCGAAGTCCGGCGGATGGCGCCGGGCGATGCGATCGGGCAGTCGGTCGTGCTCGCCGGCACGCGGCTTCACGCGACCGTCCACGCGGTGACCGCGATGACCGTGCATCAGCTTCGCAGCGAGGATCTGTCGGCGCTGATCGGCCGGAAGCCGGCGCTCGGCAGGCTGATGTGCGAGTCGCTCACCGACCATATCGCGACCGAGGAACGAATGATGATTCCGCCGGTCGAGAAGGCGCACGCGGGGTTCAGCCTGATCGGCTGGCTCGAGAAGGAAATGAAGCGGCTGCACGATTCGCTCGGCTGACGCCGGGGTGGGCCGCGAGGGGCCGGCAGCGGGGGGATCGGCATGCGCTTTTTTTCACGGCGCGTGGCGCCGTGCCGGGGGCGCTGGATGACGCGCGCTGCCGGGCCGTCAGCCATCGACGAGGCGGCCGCGCGCGCGACCCCGCCGTGCCGCCGGGCCGTGAACGCGCGCGTCAGTCCGGCGTCGTGAAGCGTTCGACGAGATCGGGCTGGTCGAGTTGCTCGACCCACCAGTGCAGCGCGCGGCCGGCCTCGTCGCCGCGCCACGCGAGATAGCAGTGCGTGGTGTCGCGCATGCCCGTCACCTGCCGCGCGACGAGCTTGCCGTCGGCGATCGCGCGCGCCGCGATGCATTCCGGCAGGGTGCCGACCGCGAGCCCTTCGCATTGCGCTTCGAGTTTCGCGGCCAGCGTCGGGACCGCGAGGGTCGGCTGGCCCGCATCGATCGCGACCGACTGCGGCTGCAATTCGCGCGACGTATCGCTGATCACCGCGCCGCGATACCGAACGACCGACGCCATCGCCAGCGGTTCGGGCATCGATGCGAGCGGATGGGTCGGCGCGACCGCGAACACGTGTTTCAGCGAGCCGATCGGCCGCGCGACGATGCCCGGCAATTCCGGCGGTTCGCCCGCCGCGCCGACGACGAGATCGGCCCGACGCGAAATCAGCGCATCCCACGCGCCGCCGAGCACTTCGGTCGACAAACGCAACCGCGTGTCCATCCCGAGCGCGTAGAACCGGTGCACGTACGGCCACAGCGCATCGAACGGCAGAATTTCGTCGATACAGACACGCACTTCCGTTTCCCAGCCCTGTTGCGCACGCAGCGCCTTCATTTCGAGTTGCTCGGCCGCGCGCAGCAGGCGCCGGCCTTCCTCGACGACGATGCGTCCCGCATGCGTGAGCTTCGCGCGGCGTCCGCTGCGGTCGAACAGCGCCACGCCGAGATCGCTTTCGAGTTTCTGCACCAGGTAGGTCAGCGCGGATGGCACGCGATGCAGCAGTTCCGCGGCTTCGGCAAAGGTTCCGGTGCGGTCGATCGCGTCCAGGGCTTCGAGCGCTTCGAATGACAGCTTCATCGCGGATTCCGGTAGAGGTGGCTGGCGCATCATACCAGCGCCGGGGCGGCATGAGCAGCGTGCGTCGCCGCGATTTGCTAGAGTGGCGGGTATCGTCATTCGCGACCCGCATCGCCCCATGAGCGCCCCTCAGCCGGACACCGCGCCGTCCGATTTCCTCCCCGCCGACGTCAGGCAGACCGTCGTCACGCAAGCGTTGCCGCACGGGCAAATCGGTATCGTCCGACTCCAGAGCTTGCGCCGGAACATGGGGCTGACCGCACCCTACGAACTCGAGAATACGGATCTCATCGTATTGCAGTTGCGTCCGTTCGGCGAACAGGATCTGTGGCTCGATGGCCGCCCCGCGCCGTTCGTCCCGTATGACGCGGGAACCGTGTCGATCTACGATCTCGACCGCCGCTGGGTGGCCGACCTCAAGGGCGCGTTCGATTGCCTGCATTTCCACCTGCCGCGCCACACGCTCGAGGAAACGGTCGACGACCTCGGCGGCCGGCAGCGGCCGCAGCTTTACCTGCCGCCGCATCTGAGCACCCACGACTCGATCATCCACGCGCTCGGCCAGTCGCTACTGCCGGCGCTGGCCCGGCCGGGCGAAGCATCGCAGATCTTCATCGATCACGTGGGGCTGGCGTTTCAGGCACACGTCGCGCACCGTTACGGCGGCGTCGGCGAACGGCGGGAAAGGTCGGACGGCAAGCTCACGCCGTCGCAGGCGCGCCGTGCGCAGGAGCTGTTGCTCGCGCACCTCGACGGCAACATCGGGCTGGCCGACGTCGCGAGCGCGTGCGGGCTGTCCCGCAGCCATTTCGTCAAGGCGTTTCATCGAACGACCGGGCTGCCGCCGCATCGCTGGCTCGTCGTGCAGCGCGTCGAACGGGCGAAGGAATGGATGCGCAACCCGAACGTGCCGTTGAGCATGATCGCCGTTGCGTGCGGCTTCGCCGATCAGAGCCATTTCTCGCGAACCTTTGCGCGATTGACCGGTGTCACGCCACGCCGGTGGCGCGCGGACCATACGTGAGCGTCGCGATACGACGGAGGCGGGGCGCGCGGCATGACACACGCGGCGACGTGCAGGCATGCGACTTGCATGCGAGCACGGGCCGCATCACTTCGGAGGTTTTCATGAAACGACACTGGCCGCGACAATCGATGCTCGCGATAGGTGTGTTCGCAACGTTCGGCTTGCATGCCGCCATCGCATTGGCGGCAGCCGCCGTGTCGATCAGCCGCGCCGATTACGGGACGACCGCGAGCGGGCAGGCGGTGAGCCAGTACACGCTCGCGAACCGGCACGGCGTGACGCTGAAAGTGATCACGTACGGCGGCATCGTGACCGCGCTCGACGTGCCGGACCGCACCGGCCACGTTGCCGACATCGTGCTCGGCTTCGATTCGCTGCGCGACTACGAAGCGCACAACGGCAACATCCATTTCGGCGCGCTGATCGGCCGGTATGCGAACCGCATCGCGGGCGGGCGTTTCGCGCTCGACGGCAAGACGTGGACGCTGCCGGTCAACGACGGGCCGAACACGCTGCACGGCGGCCCCGACAGTTTCGACGCGAAGGTGTGGAAGGTCACCGGCACGCACAGCGACGCGGCCGGTTCGAGCGTCACGCTGCGCTACGTGAGCCCCGACGGCGAGAACGGCTTCCCCGGCACGTTGACGACGGACGTGACCTACACGCTGACCCGCGACGACCAGATCCGCATCGACTACCGCGCGACGACCGACAAGGACACGGTCGTCAACCTGACCAACCACAGCTACTTCAATCTGGCGGGGCACGCCGGCGGCAGCGTCGAGCGGCAACTGATCGAGATCGCCGCCTCGCGTTTCACGCCGACCGACGATACGTCGATTCCGACCGGACAACTGACGAGCGTCGCGGGCACGCCGATGGATCTGCGCCAGTTGACGCCGATCGGCGCGCATTTGCGCGATGCGTATCCGCAGTTGGCGATCGCGCATGGCTACGACCAGAACTGGGTGCTGGACCAGGGCGGCCAGCCGGCGCCGGCGTTTGCCGCGCGCGCCTACGACCCGGCGTCCGGGCGTTTCCTCGAGCTGTACACGACGCAGCCGGGGCTGCAGTTCTATACGGCCAACGGGTTGAACGGCAGCGTCGCGGGCAAGGGCGGGACCGCCTACCGGCAAACCGATGCGTTCGCGCTGGAAGCCGAGCATTTTCCCGATTCGCCGAATCGTCCGGCCTTCCCGTCGACGGTGCTCAAGCCGGGCGACACGCTGCACGAAGTGACGGTGTGGCGGGTGGGCGCGCGATGACCGTCGGCGCTGGCGCGCGCGTGTCGGTCACATGTTGATCGTGCCGCGCCCGATTTCGATCACGCGCCCGCCGACGCCGATTTTGCCCGCCGCATCGACCGACAACCGCAGCACGCAAGGCCGGCCGACGGCTTCGCCTTGCTCGACCCGAAACGCGGCCGGCAGATCGTGACTGGCGGCAAGCAACCAGCCGCCCAGGTTCGCACAGGCCGATCCGGTGCCCGGATCTTCCGATACGCCGCCGCCCTGCTTCACGAAGAAGTAGCGGGACACGACTGTCCCCGGCCGTTCGGCGTCGAACGCGAACACATAGGCGGTCTTCCGGCCGAGGCTGCTTCGCGGCCAGATGTCGAGATGCGCGCTGTCAGGCTGCGCGCGTCGCACGGCGGCCGGGTCCTTGAGCGCGACCAGCAACTGGTCGGCGCCGGTGTCGACCCACAGCGGCGGCGCGAGCAGGTCGTCCTCGGCGAGCCCGAGCAGCGCCGCGATCCGCGCATCGGACAACGTGCACGGCGCCGTGTTCGGCATGCCGGCGTGCGGCGCGATGAAGGTCCACACGTCGTCGCGCGCGGTGACGTCGACGACGCCGGCCTTGAATTCCAGCGTCAGCGCATCGCCTGCGTTGAGCCGCTCGCGCACGACGTGCGCGGTGCTGAGCGTCGGATGGCCCGCGAACGCCATCTCGTAGCCGGGCGTGAAGATGCGCACGCGTGCATGCGCCCGCTCGGACGGCAGCACGAAGGTCGTCTCCGACAGGTTGAACTGCACGGCGAGCGCCTGCATGGTCGCGTCGTCCATGCCGCGCGCATCGTCGAACACGCAAAGCGGATTGCCGCCGAACGTCGATTCGGCGAAGACGTTCAGCAGGCGGAAGGTGTAGGGGGGCATGGGCATTTCGTATGGATCGCAGCCGGGAAGGGCATGCCGTACGCCATTGTGCCTGCATGATTCGACGAAGGTGGCGGCACACGTGCCGTCCGGTTTTCATGCATGATCGATGTGCACCGATTCGCTGACGGCGAGCCGGCAGCGGCAGTCGGTTTTTGCGCCGGAACAGACGATCACGTTCGAAGGGGTGCGATGAGCAATCGCGTGCGACCCCCGACTTTCACGCATGCAGGAGGAAGACATGACATCCGACGAAGGCGTCCTGCATCCCCGCGACGCGCCTACCGATTCACCGTACACCGCGCTGGAAACGATCGTGCGCGGCGTGGAAGCGCTCCGGATTCCCGCCGATACGGAGTGGCCGACGGCGCGGCTTTACCTCACGGACAACGACCGCCAGTGGAAATTCTCCGCCGTGCTGGTCCCGATCGTCGCGCGGCGCGAGCCGACGATCCTGCTCACCAAACGATCGTCGGGGCTCAGCGAATATTCGTCGCACGTGAGCTTCCCGGGCGGCCGCCCGACCGAGTCCGACGCGAGCATCGGCGCGACCGCATTGCGCGAGTCATTCGAGGAAATCGGCCTCGATCCCGCTGCGGTGCGCGTGATCGGCAGCCTGCCGATTCACAAGACCCGAAAGCGGAATCACGCGATCTTTCCGGTGGTCGGCATCGTGCCGGAAGCCGCCGCGTGGGCGGCCGCGCCGGCCGAAGTCGAGGAAATTTTCGAGTTCCCGTTCGCCGCGCTGCTGAATCCGGATCTGCCGCGGCAATACGCGGACGGCGAACGTGCCGGCGGCTGGTATTGGGCGGATCAGCCGCAGGACATCTGGGGAGTGACCGCGTTCATCCTGAAGTCGCTGGCCGGCCTCGCGCTCGATGCCGCGCGATGAACGCGTGCGTCGCGGTCGGCGTTCAGCGCACGTGAATGGCATCAATGCGACGACACGAACACCGCATCGTCGAACGCTTCCGGGATCGCGAAGCTCGCGCGCATGCGCTGCGCTTCCTTCGCCGGCGTCGAACCGAACAGGCGCTTGAACTCCCGGCTGAACTGCGACGGGCTCGTGTAGCCGACCGCGTAGCCGGCCGCCTCCGCCGTCAGGTCCTGGCGCACCATCAATAATCGCGCCTGATGCAGGCGCGTCGACTTCAGGTACTGCATCGGCGACACCTGCGTGATCGCCTTGAAGTGACTGTGAAAGCTCGGCACGCTCATGCCGGCTGCGTCGGCCAGTTGCGACACGTCGAGCGGCCGCGCGTAATCGGCGTGGATCATCCGCAACGATCGGCCGATCCGGCCGAATTGCCCGCGCATCGCCAGCGCGCTGCGCATCGCGTTGCCCTGCGCGCCGGTCAGCACGCGGAAATACAACTCGCGAAGCAGCGCCGGGCCGAGCACCGCGGCGTCGAGCGGCCGCTGCATCGCGTCGACGAAACGCAGCACCGATGCGTGCATCGCTTCGTCCATCGGCGTCGACATCATGCTCTTCGGCGCCTGCACGGTTTCCGCGACGCCGGCCCGGTCGATCTGCGCGGCGAGTTCGGCGGCCAGCGTGAAATCGAGGTGCAGGTACAGCGCGAGCAGCGGGCGCTCGGGCGTCGCGTCGGTCTCCATGCTGAACGGGACGGGCACGGACACGGCCAGGTAATGGTGTTCGTCGTACAGATAGCGCTCGCCGCCGAAGTAGCCGCGCTTCGATCCCTGGCACACGATCACGATGCCCGGGTCGTACAGCACCGGCGTGCGCGACAGCGCGCGGTTCGAGCGCAGGACGCGCACGCTCGGCAGCGCGGTCAGGTTGTAGCCCTCGTCGGGCGCCAGCGCGCGCAGCAGCGTCACCAGGCGCTTTCGGTCACGCGGCGACAGCAATGGAGGTCGGGCGGAGGCGGGCACTGTGCTCATAGTTTTGTGCAAGAAAATCAGCGGAATCGGGCTTATTCGGCGTCGTTCGTCAGACTAGTATGCACGCTTCAATCCACATTCGGGAGAAGCTCGCATGGCATCCGGCAACCTCATGCTCATTACCGGCGTCAGCAGCGGTTTCGGCCGCGCGCTGGCCCAGGAAGCGCTGGCCGCCGGTCACACGGTGGTCGGCACGGTACGCAGCGAGCAGGCGGCGCGCGCGTTCGAAGCGCTGTCCGCGCAGGCGGCCGTCGCGCGCGTGCTCGACGTGACCGATTTCGAGCGCATCGACGGCGTCGTCGCGGACATCGAGGCGAACGTCGGGCCCGTCGACGTGCTGGTGAACAACGCCGGTTACGGGCACGAAGGGATCATGGAGGAGTCGCCGCTCGACGCGATGCGGCGGCAGTTCGACGTGAACGTGTTCGGCGCGGTCGCGATGATGAAGGCCGTCGTGCCGTTCATGCGCGAGCGCCGGCGCGGCCGCATCCTGAACATCACGTCGATGGGCGGGCACATCACGATGCCGGGCATCGCGTACTACTGCGGCAGCAAGTTCGCGCTGGAGGGTATTTCCGAGACCGTCGGCAAGGAGCTCGCGCCGTTCGGCATCGCGGTGACGGCCGTCGCGCCGGGTTCGTTCCGCACCGACTGGGCCGGCCGCTCGATGGCGCGCACGCCGCGCTCGATCGCCGACTACGATGCGCTGTTCGACCCGATCCGCCGCGCGCGCGAGGAAAAAAGCGGCAAGCAGCCGGGCGATCCCGCGAAGGCCGCGCGGGCGATGCTCGCCGTGATGGCAGCGGACCATCCGCCCGCGCATCTGCTGCTCGGCAGCGATGCGTTGCGGCTCGTGCGCGACAAGCTGGCGGCGCTGGACGACGAAATCCGCGCGTGGGAAGCCGTCACAGTGTCGACGGACGGCTGACGCGCTGCGTCGTTCGTTTCCTGCCGGTGAATGATCGACCATCGCATTGCACGATGGCGTCGCGGTTTCACAATAAAGCCGATAATGACGGCGGCCCGTTCGCCACGTTCATCCACCTCACAGGAGCACCGCGATGCCGTACGTCACCACGAAGGACAACGTCGAGATTTTCTACAAGGATTGGGGCCCGAAAGATGCGCAGCCCATCGTGTTCCACCACGGCTGGCCGCTGTCCAGCGACGACTGGGATGCGCAACTGCTGTTCTTCGTCCAGAACGGCTATCGCGTGATCGCGCACGACCGGCGCGGCCATGGCCGCTCGGCGCAGGTGTCGGACGGTCACGACATGGATCATTACGCGGCGGATGCATTCGCGGTCGTCGAGGCGCTCGACCTGCGCAATGCGGTGCATATCGGTCACTCGACCGGCGGCGGCGAAGTGGCGCGCTACGTCGCGAAGCACGGCGAGCCGGCCGGCCGCGTCGCGAAGGCCGTACTGGTCAGCGCGGTGCCGCCGCTGATGCTGAAAACCGAATCGAACCCCGAAGGCCTGCCGCTCGAGGTGTTCGACGGCTTCCGCAAAGCGCTCGCCGACAATCGCGCGCAGTTCTTCCTCGACGTGCCGAGCGGTCCGTTCTACGGGTTCAACCGCGAAGGTGCAACCGTGCATCAGGGCGTGATCCGCAACTGGTGGCGGCAGGGGATGGAAGGCAGCGCGAAGGCGCATTACGACGGCATCAAGGCGTTTTCGGAAACGGATCAGACCGACGACCTGAAGTCGATCTCCGTTCCGACGCTCGTGCTGCATGGCGAGGACGACCAGATCGTGCCGATCGCGGATGCCGCGCTGAAGTCGATCAAGCTGCTGAAGAACGGCACGCTGAAGACGTACCCGGGCTATTCGCACGGGATGCTGACGGTCAACGCCGACGTGCTCAACGCCGATCTGCTCGCGTTCGTGCGGGCGTAAGGATGGCGGCGCCGGCCCGCTGCGGCGGGCGGCGCCGTGATTGAAGGCGGGCGATCCAGCCGCGGCTGCGATCGCCCGCGCCGTGTTTTCACCCGCTAACCGTTGCGCAGGAATACGACATAACCGCGAAACCACGGATTCGACGCGAGATACGGCGGCGCATCCCATTCGCCGCCCTGGATCACGCCGATCCGAAACGGCAGTTGCAGCCGCGCGACGCGCGGCAGGTACGCCGCATAGTCGGGAATCGTGCGGCGGCCCTGGTAGGTCTGCACGACCACCTCGTCGACGATCCCCTTGAGCTGGTTGACCTGGTCGGTATCGATGCGGCTGCTCCAGTCGAGCAGCCCCGTGATGCTGAGCCGGCAATCGGCGGGCAACGTATCGCGCAACGTGCGCAGGAACGCAAGGTAATCCTGAAGATGACGCGTGCCGGCATCGAAGTCGATCTGGATGCCGGCGATCGTGCGACCCGACGCACGCCAGCGTGCGAGCTGCGCGAGCATGATCTGCGTGACGCGCGGCGTCCAGCGCAGCGTATGCGCCCGATAGACGAGCCACACGCGCGCATCGGGCGCGGGCGGCAGCGCGACGCCCTGCGCGATCACGCGCACCTGCGACTCGTCTTGCGGCGACGCTTCGATCTGTCCTTGCAGCACGTAGACGATGCGCGCACCGCGCACGACCGCCTGCGGCTTCACGCCCGCCCACAGCCAGAACGCGTCGTACCGCGCGGCGTCGACGGTGCCGCCGAGCGCGACGCGCGCGGCCAGCAGCAGCGCGACGCACGCGATGCGCTTCATGCGGCGCTTACCAGTAGTAGCGGAGCTTCTGCGCCCACGGGCTGCCCGGATAGGCGGTCTTCAGCGTGTCGAACCAGCGCTTGCGCGTGCTCTTCGGCACGTCCTTGCCGCCGCATTCGTTGGAGCCGCCCGGTGCATAGCACTTGATCGCGCGATAGAACGCGTACGCGCGGTCGTTCGGGTTCGCCTGCGTATCGGCCATCACCGTCACGTAGCTCGACATCCGCTCGTACGGCTTGCCCGCGAACTGCGACGGCGTCGCGCCGAGCGTCGGCGGCACGCGCGTGGCGGCCGTATTCGACGCGTTGCGGATCCACAGCGGCACCGGATCGCTTTCGAGGCCGGACATGGGCGGATGCAGCCGCACGAAATCGGCGAGGCAGTTCAGCCCTTTCGGATCGGCGGGATTCTGCTGCAGCGTCGCGGCGATGTCGCGCGCCGACAGGCACGTGTAGCCGTCTTCGTTTTTCGCGCCGGCCGCGACGAACGGCTTCACCGGATCGGTGGGCGTGCCGGGCACCAGCGCGGTATCGGCGAGGAAGTCCGCGTAGTGCGAACGCGTGAGCTCCTTGTACAGCAACGTGTACAGCGCGGTGCTGCGCAGCGCGCCGGTGGTCGCCTGATTCTGCGCCTGCGCGCGCAGCAGGTCGGCATTGGCCGTGCGCTGCAGCAGCACCCCGCGGATCGCGGCGTTCTGCACGGGCGAATCGTCGGCGAACGCGTCGTTGACGAGCCCGGCCTGCTCCAGGTTGATCGCGAGCGCGAGTTCGAGCATTTCGCGCTGGAAGCGGAACGTCGCGAGCGGGATCAGGTCGCGCCACAGCTGGCGGGCCTTGTCGTTCTGGCCGCTGTCCTCCAGCGCGAACCCGCGCAGCGCCTGCTGGCTCAGCCCGAAGTAGTCGAGCGGCGCGGCGGGCGTCTGCGGCAACAGGTCGAGGGCGGCGTCCGGCTTGTGCCCGAGCTGCACGTACCAGGTCGCGAGCAGGTAGTCGTACAGCGCGGGCGCGTTCGCGAAGCGCGGCTTCTGCGCCTGCAGCTCGTCCAGCGTCATCGGCTTGCGGCTCGCATCGGTGCTGTCCGACGTGCGCATGCGCTGCAGGTCGACGGTGGCGAGCACGGTCGGCGACTGGATCTGGCGCGCGTCGAATTCCGACCCGAACAGCAGCTTGCTGTCGAGTTCGTTCGCCAGTTGCATCAGCGGCACGTTCGACGTCGCCGGCGACCAGCGCGCGAGCGCATGGCCGTACAGGTCCGCCTGCTGCGTGACATTGCCGCCGAGCCACGCGACCCGTCGCAACAGCCCGCTCGCGGACACCGCATAGCGCCCCTTCGGATATATCTTCAGGTAGGTCTGGAACACCGTGTTCGCCGCGTCGAGCGATACCTTCGTCACGCGCGCGCGCGTCGGCGTCGGGCTGTCGTTGTCGAATGCGTTGGCTTGCGCGGCGTTCAACTGCGCGCGCCCGGCCATGTACAGGCCGGTTTCCTTCAGCCACGGGTCCGCGCTGTGCGAGGCGTTCGCGAACGCGCGGGTCGCGGTGAGGAAGTCGGCGCGGTAGAACGCGTTCGTGCCGTCGAGGTACGCGGCGAACTGCTGGCCGAGCGGCGACTTGACCGGCGGCTTCGTCCACGCGGCACTCGCGCCGCCCGCGGCACAGGTCTTCTGCGCGATGTCGGCGCGCGCCGCGCGCAGGCGCGCGGCTTCGTCGGCGGGCAGGCCGCCGGCGCCGCCCAGTGCATCGTTGAACGCGTCCGCGCCCGCGCTCATGCTGCGGCAGATGCTGCCTTCGCCGTCCGCGTACCGGTTCGACGACGCATCGGCATCCGCCCCGCCGCCGGTCTTGTCGGGCGCCTTCTGGCCGATGTCGATCCATCCGGAGAAGTCCATCGGGAACGGCACGACGATCCGGTCGATCCGCTCTTTCGCGGGGATGGTCTTCGGGTCGGGAAACACCTGCGCGACCTTGGCGCTGTCGACCATCATCAGCATCGCGTTGATGCGCGTGTCGTTGGCGGGCGTCAGCATCGGTACGTTGCCGCACGAGTAGGACGTCTGCCGGAGCGTGTTCGGCACGTAGCAGCCGTCGTCTCCGCTCGCATGGGCGGCCGGCATCCACAGCAGGCTGGCCGCCAGCGCGGCGAACAGGTTTCGGTTCAGCGTCGGGTTTCTTGGCATTTTTCTTGTGTCGGGTAGGGGGCCGCGACGGCCGGTTCTCTCAGGGGGCGCGTTGCCCCGGCGCGTATCGTACCTCACGGGCCGTCATGTCCGGCAGTGTGCCGGCCTGCCAGCCGCGCCGGGGCCGGCGCCCGCGAAACGGAAATCCACTCAGTGTGGACGCAACGCCACCTTGAATCCGGATCGCTTGAATTAAGATGCAGCCGGCAGTGGCGGACGTCCGACGATGGACGACCTGACGGGGGCCGCGCTGCACGGTGGGGGAGGGCTGCCGAAAGCGGCGTTCGCGTTGATCCGCACGACGGAAGCGTTCATGAAATGGACACGGGAAGATGCCGGTTTCCATGCCTGTTCAATAGCATTGCTTAACGATTGTGCGGGCGAAACGATGCGTCGTATCCGCCCAACGGCAGACGAGAGTACGCCGACAAATGAAAACAAGAGGATTCCGATGAAACCCATTACATGGATGGTCATGGCGGCCGCGCTCGCACTGACCGCATGCGGCGGCGACGATGTCGCGACGAACGGCGGCGCGTCGTCGTCGACGCCGACGAATCCCGGTTCGCCGTCCGGCTCGACGTCGCCCGGCGGCGGGTCGACAGGCGGCCCGACCGGCGGCGGCGCCACGCAGCCGCAGGCCGGCTGGTCGACGGCCGCCGCGGTGGACGGCAAGGGGCCGGAGGGCGCCCCGAGCGTGACGCTCGACGCGAGCGGCAATGCGCTCGCCACGTGGATGACTAACGGCCCGACCGGCGCGAACGGCAACGAGATGTGGGGCGCGCGCTATGCCGCTGGCTCGGGCTGGGGAACCGCGACGCGGCTCGACACGGGCGACGGCTCGCATTCGATGAACACGACGAGCTCGAGCCCGTCGCGCGTGGTCGGCAACGCGAGCGGGCAGGCCGTCGCGTTCTGGACCGAATGGATGCCGGGCCCGAACACGTATGCGCTGTGGGCACGCCCGTACAGCCCGGCCGGCGGCTGGGGCGCGGCGTTCGAAGTCGCGCCGGACGTGACGGGGTCGACCTATTCGGCCGGCATCGACGGCCAGGGCAACGCGCTCGTCGCGTGGACGCAGTCGATCAGCCTGCTCGATACGCGTATCGCATGGACGCGCTACACGCAGTCCGGACAGTGGTCGCCGACGGCGCTGATCCAGATGCCGGTGCAGACCGGGCCGGGCGCGGTGACCGGCGACACCGACAACGTGGGGCCGATGATCTCGGTGCTGTCGTCCGGCCGCGCCGTGCTCGCGTGGCGGCAGACCAACCATACGCACTCGGCGCTGTGGACGGCCACGTACGACCCGGCCAACGGCTGGACCGACGTCAATCAGGCCGTATCGAACACGAGCCTGTTCACGACGATCATCTCGCCGGTGGCCGGCATGGACGCGAAGGGCGACATCACGCTGCTCTGGGGGCAGCTCGACGTGACGGGCGGGAAGCTCACCACCACCACGATGTCGCAACGCTACGTGTCCGGCACCGGGTGGCAGCCGTCGCAACCCGTCGCGCCCGCCATCGTCGAGCCGACCGGTTTCATCGCGACGCCGATGCTCGCCGTCAACGAGAACGGCGTGGCCGCCGCGATGTGGGCGGAAGGCGGCGCGGCGCTGCAGGTGAGCGTGTCCGATGCCAGCGGCAACTGGGGGCCGTTGCAGCGGCTGACCGAACACCTGAACGGCGCGGCACTCCAGTACCCGCCGCTCGTGGTCGATGCGGGCGGCAACGTGACGGCCGCGTGGCAGGACACCGGTTTGCCGGGTGCGTCGGCCGTCATCGCGGCCAGCTACCGGAAGGGCGCGTGGAGCGCGTCGACGGTGGCGCCGCAGAGCGCGTCGTGGCCCGCGCTGGCCGTCAACGCGACGGGAGCGATGGCGCTGCTCTGGCAATCGTACGTCGCGACGATCGGCAGCCAGATCCAGGCCAGCTTTTATACGCCGGGCACGTAAGCGCCTCGCATTGGGAAATCGAAGGAGAAACCATGAAGCAAACCTTGCATTGCACCGTACGGACCGCGCTGGGCGTCACGGTCGCCGGCCTCGTGCTCGCCGCGTGCGGCTCGACGCAGATGAACATGGTCGACGTGCAGACGTCGACCGCGAAGACGCTCGGGCTCGCGTCGTCGGACGAGATCACGATCGCCAACGTCCAGTACGGGAAGAAGGACGGGCTCGGCGGCCAGAAGGTGAGTTACGACGCGACGACCGGCAAGGGGCGGCGTTTCGGCTGTACGGTGTTCATGATTCCGGGGCTCACGCCGATCGATCGGCCGACGTACAACAACTGGGAATGCCATCCGCAACGCTGATGGCCGCGATGAGGACCGCGCCCGCCATCGGGCGTCGGTCGATCGCTTAGGGGCACGATGCATCGCGTGGGCCTTGCGCCCGCGCAATTTGGTCCGATAATCGACGAACCGATTCTTTCCTGCCCGCCGGTTCGATAAAAAAACTGTCATGGATCAAGCTGCATTTGTCCCTGTTTTCAAGTTCCGCACGATCGACTACCCCGAGCCGGACCGGTTCCACGTCTGGGTCAAGGACATGCTGTGCGACTATCGCCTCGACGACGACGGCGGCCACGGCCCGTGCGACGCGGAAGCCAGCGGCGCGGCGCTCGGCCCGCTGATCTTGTCGGGCCGGCACTGGCACTCGCGCGCGCCGACCTATACGGTTCGCCGCACCCCCCGGCGGATCCGGCTCGACGGGCAGGATTCGATCCGCTTCACGTTGCTGCTCGGCGGTCGGCTCGCGAGCCATACCGGCGGCCCCGAATTGATCAAGGGCGCCGGCGACCTGTTCGTCTACGACGTCGCGCAGATCAACGACTGCAAGGTCGAGGCCGGCGACGTGATCAGCCTCGTCGTGCCCCGCTACCTGCTACCGAGCCATGCGGCGCAGATGCACGGCCAGACGCTGACGAGCGGCGTGGGCCGGCTGGTCGCCGATCAGATGCTGTCGCTGTTCCGGAACCTGCCGAACCTTCGCATGCAGGACGTGCCGAGCATCGTGCAAGCGATGCTGTTGCTGCTGGCCGCGGCGGTGTCGCCGACCGCGCAGGCGTTGAACGACGCGCGCGGCCCGATCGAGCATGCGCTGGTCGACCGCGTGCGTCGCTACATCGACGTGCATTTGCTGGAGCCGGATCTGACGCCCGAACGGATCTGCCGCGACATCGGCGTATCGCGGGCGCGGCTCTATCAGTTGTTCAAGGAAGAGGGCGGCGTGATGCGGCAGATCACGCGGCGGCGCTTGCGTCACGCGTATCACGTGCTCGGCGATCCGCAGCGCCGGCATCAGCGCATCGCGGAAATCGCGTGGGCGCACGGCTTTCCCGACGAGAAGTATTTCCACCGGCTGTTCAAGGCGGAATTCGGCCACACGCCGAAGGAGACGCTCGAGTGCGCGGCCGCGCCGATCCTGCTGCCGTGCGGTGCGACCGATGGGCGCTGGGGCGACGGCGGCCGGCTGGCGGGGTGGACGCTGCCGTTCGGGGTGCTCACCAACTGAGCGGTCCATGCGCGAGCGCCGTGCGGCGGCCGGCTGTATTCGCGCATCACGCGCACACGCTGCTGGCGATGCCTCCGTCGTCCATCTCGTCCAGCGCGGCGCGCAAGTCGTCGATGGCCACCATCAGCTCACGCACCTGCCGTAACGACGGGTACTGATGCAGCACGGCCTGCCATTGCGGCAGGGTCAGCAGCGCGTGCCAGATGACGCCGAGGCCGTCCGGATCGGCATCCGGCCGTTGCGCGAACACGCTCGCGTATTCGAGGCTCGCCTGCGCGGACAGCAGCTGCATCCGGCTCGCGGCGCTCAGCAGCCGCGGCGTCGCATCCGCCGACGCGTCGCAGCAATACAGCACTTCGCGGGGCAGCGCCGCTTCGTCGGTCGTCAGCGCATGCAGCGATGCGCCATGCACGCGTACCGTGCCCTGGTGCGTCTCGAACGCATAGACCGTGTCGGGGGCCGCCTGCGCGAGCAGGGTCAGGCCGCGCAGCAGCCGCGGCAGATCGGTCGTCGCGGCATCCGCGGACGCCTTCGCCTCGACGAGGAAGCGCACGTTCCACGCGGGCGCCGGGTCGTTGCCGCGCGCGCGTTCGAGCAGGATCGCATCCCATTCGGTTTTCGCGCGGTCGTGCCGGCCCGGGATCGACGACGGCACGCGCATCGACGTGACGACGCGGTAGGTGCGCTGCTCGTCCACCGCGTCGAGCCTGCGCGCCAGTGCGTCGAGCGCCTGCGCCGCCAGCGCTTCGACGGCCGCGCCGCGCTGCTGCGACGCGACGCCCTGCGCGACGGCGACCGTGCTGCCGACGAGCGGCCCCTGCCGGACCCACAGCGCGCGGTAGCGACGGACGTCCTCGTCCGCGGCCAGCGCATCGAGCCGCAGCATGCGTTCGAGCGCGGGGCTGTCCTTCAGTTTGACGATGTCCTGCTCGAACGCCGCGTCGGTCGCCATCTCGGGCAGTGCGAGCAGATGCGCGAGTGCCGCGTGCAGCTCGGCCCACGACGCCGAAGTGGCCGCCGCATGCAGGCGCGCGAGGCCGTCGCGTTGCCAGGCCTGGGCGCTTCGTTCGAGCTTGGCCGGGTGCGCGATCGCATTGACGGCCGAGTGGAGCGCGCGCCGGTCCTGCTCGGCGTGCGCGGACAACGACGCGTATTCGCGCACGTTCGGCGCATCGTGACGCAGCACCGACGCCTGAAACGACGGATCGCCGGATGACGGATCCATCGCGTCGCGGATCATCCGCGCGAGCGCATCGATGAAGCGCTGCCGCAAGTCGGCGCCGGGCGCGTGGCCGTCCGCCCGCATCCTGCGCGCTTCCTCGATCACGATCGCCAGCGCGGTGGCCGGATTCGTCGCGTCGGTCAGCGACGACGCGCGCTCGAGCGGCGGCAGCCGGTAACGGCGCGCGACGGCGCGCAGGATGGCGTCGAGCAGGGCGGGAAGCGGTGTCAGCGACATGGCGGTCTGGGCGAGAAAGAGACCTGACCCGTCAAGCGGTCAGCGTCACCGACAGGCTGCCGAGCTCGCCGAAGCGCACCGTCAGCGCATCGCCGAGCGGCACGTCGATCGCGCCCGCGTACGAGCCGGTCGTCACGATCTGGCCGGCGCGCACCGCGTCGCCGCGCGACGCGAGGAAATTGACGAGCCATACCAGCGGCTTCAGCGGATCGCCGTCCGGATGGCGGCCGTCGATCGTGCGGTTCAGCGCGCCTTCGAACGATAGCGCGAGCGTCGCGAGCGGCACGTTCAGCCCGTCGGGCACGACCGGGCCGACGCACAGCCCCTGGTTGAATTGCCCGTCGGCCAGCAGCTCGAACTTCGATGCGCGCGCCGGTTCCGCATAGCGGCAGCCGAGTACCTCGAGCACGATGCGCACTTCCCGGATCGCCGCGCGCACGTCGCCTTCGTCATACGGCTGCGCGCGCGCGGGCAGGTCGCGATCGAGCACGAACGCGATTTCCGGCTCGATCCGCACGATCGGGCCGCCGACGACGCGGTACGGCGCATCGGCTTCGCGGATCGTCGACGCGAAGATCGGCGCGAGGATCACGCGATCGGGCGGCGGCAGCGCGCATTTCCATCCGCCAACGGGTTCGCCGAGCAGATCGGCCACGCGCTGCTGGATCGCGAGCGCGGTGTCGATGTCGTCGGGGCGCAGTGCATCGGGCAACAGCGGGCCGGGCGAGCCGGCATGGCGGGCGGCGACGAGATGCTGGGCGGCGCCGTCCACGCGTTCGGTAGTCGTTGTCATGTCGGTTGAGCGAGTTGAAAGTGGGGCCGGCAAAAAAGGGCCGGACGAAAGTCGCATAGTCGATGATAGCGCCTTCGGCGCGATGGGCGCTCGAAAGGGCAGCGGCGTCCGCATCGCCTGCCCGGTTCGGGGGCTGAGCGACAACGCAAGCCGGCCGCTTCCCGTCGCGTCGCTTTGCCGCATGCGGCGGTAGCGCCGGAGCTTGACCGCCGTCAACATCCGGACCCGCCGCCGGCCGATGATGGTGGCATGGCCGCACGCGACAGCGCGTGCGGCAACTCACCCCAGCGAGGTTCGCATGTACGAGAAAATCATGGTGGCCGTTGACGGCAGCGCTTCGTCGAAACAGGCGCTCGCCGAAGCCGTGAAGGTGGCGCTGGCGGGCGACACGCCCGTCAACGCGGTGTATGTGGTCGACAAGTCGGTGCTGTTTACGTATGCGGGCCGTCTCGATCCGCACGCGCTCGTCGAGGAAATCCGCGACGACGGGCGCAAGGTGCTGCGCGAAGCCGAACAGATCATCGCGCTGGCCGGCGCGAAGGGCGAAGCCGAACTCGTCGAGACCGAGAGCATCGGCGAGGACGTCGCGGAACGCCTGCAACGCTACGTGAACGAGCACGGGATCGATCTCGCGGTGGTCGGTACGCACGGGCGGCGCGGCATCCGGCGCGTGCTGCTCGGCAGCGTCGCCGAGCGTTTCGTGCGCGGCTCGAAGTGCCCGGTGCTGCTGATTCGCGGCGACGACGCCGACGCGGCGGCCGCAGCGGCCGCGGCATGACGCGGCGCGCGCGATGATACGCCGCCAGTACCGGATCGTCGTCGCGGCGATCGCCGTGTTCGTGTCGCTCGCCGGCATGATGGCCGTCGTGACGGGCCTGCTGTTCGATGCCGCGACGGCGCTGCGCGGCGGCGCGCTCGCGTTGATCGTCGGCGTCGCGGGCTTCGTCGTGATGCTGAACCCGGGGCCGAAAGGCGAGGAGTGACCCGCACGGGCGGGGCGGCGGCGCACGTTCGTCGACGGTTCCGCGACGACTGGCGACAGCCGTTACGCCGCCGCGATGTCGCCTAGTCGCTTGTCGTCGACGGCGCGTTCGGGCCGTCCTGCCCGTTCCCAATCATCAGCCGCTTCAACGTTTGCGCCAGCTCGGTGCTCTCCGGCTGAATCTTCCCTGCCTGCGCGAACGCGTCGCGCGCCTCATCCTGGCGCCCCAGCTTCCACAGCACTTCGCCCTTGTGCGCCAGCGCGGTCGCATGCGCTTCGCGTGCAGCGCTTGCTTCGTCGCCGTCCGCCGCGAAGGTCGCTATCGAGCGGTCGAACCACATGAGCGCTTCGTCGTGGCGGCCGACGCGATACAGCGCCCAGCCCTTGCTGTCGAGCGCATACGCATCCGCCGGTTGCTTCGCGAGATACGCGTCGATCATCGCGAGCCCGCGCTCGACTTCCACGCCTGCGTCGACGAGCCGATAGCCGACGTCGTTCAGGTGATCGTCGGAAATGCCGCCGAGGTCGAGCACGGCGGCGATACGCGCCGTGTCGCGTTCCGAGATGGCCAGCGACAGCAGCTTGGCGACGATCTGCTGCCGTAATTCGCCGCCGACCCGGTTGCCGTTGGCGATCAGGCTGCCGAGATATTGCGTGTACAGGTCCGGCGTGCCGGGCGCGTTCGTGCCGTTCGCGATGGCCGCGCCCGGGCCCGCGCACCAGTCGGTGTCGTCGGGGGCGATCAGCACGCTGGTGGAGAGATTGATGTTCCGACGCGTACGCGATTGCGCGTAGTAGGTATTGCCACGGGCATCCGAATAGCCGCACGCGAGATATTCGTCCTGGACGTCCAGCACGTACGGCACGCCGCCGAGCGGCGCGTCGCTGGACGAATCGACCAGGCGGAACGATTGACCCATCTCGCCTTCGCCGATGATCGGGTTGAACACCCACTGCTGCTCCGGATGGAACTTCGGCAGCCGGATCCTGGCCGTGCGGCCGGCCGCGTCCGTCGTGCCGAAGATCACGTTGTCGTGCTCGGCCGATTTGCCGGGCAGCCCCGCGATGCCCTGGTCCGGCAGGAACAGCCGATAGCGCGCATTCGGCAGCGGTCGTTGCGTGACCGGGTCGCGCAACACGAATCGATGAACGTAAGCCCCGTTGCCGAACGACGCCGTCGGCGGGACGTAGGTGCGGGCGTGGGCGGCGGGCAGGGCGGCGCACCCGATCGCTGCTGCGACACAGGCAGTGAAAAGGCGTGATGTCATGAAAATGCGGTTCTTATTGGTGGCGATGTCATTGGCCGACGGCCGGTAAAACGGTCGAACGCATTGCGCGGTCTTCCATGAACGGCCCGCTGCCGGCCGGCGATTCCGCATGACACCGTCGTTCGTTCAATGCCATTCGATGCGGTTGAGTCCGATGTCCCGATTCAACGGAAAACGAACCGGCAGGACGCGGCACTGCCGTGCGAAGCATAGCAGGCGACACTATCAGTCCCTATTTCTGGACGTTGCAGCTCGATGAACGATGTCGTGATTTGTATCAAGTTGTGATACGTCTATCCGAAAGACAATTCATCCGAGCCGGACGAAAAGGATGCAGAAGGCGGACTGATTCCAATCCGACCGTCCCTTACAACCAGCATTTCCCCTCCTTAAATAATCAGGGTCTGCCAAAGACCGGAAAAACGAGATCCCCATGAGCCATTTCCTGGATAGATTGCGTTATTTCTCCACCACGAGGCCACGCTTTTCAGACGGGCACGGCGCCGTCACCGACGAAGACCGCAAGTGGGAAGACGGTTACCGGATGCGCTGGCAGCACGACAAGATCGTGCGCTCGACCCACGGCGTGAATTGCACGGGTTCCTGCTCGTGGAAGGTCTATGTGAAAGGCGGGATCGTCACCTGGGAAACCCAGCAGACCGACTATCCGCGCACGCGTCCCGACATGCCGAACCACGAGCCGCGCGGCTGTTCGCGCGGCGCGTCGTACTCGTGGTACCTGTACAGCGCGAACCGCCTGAAGCATCCGATGGTGCGCAGCGCGCTCGTGAAGCTGTGGCGCGAACGCCGCCGCACGCTCGCGCCCGTCGACGCATGGCGCTCGATCGTCGACGACGATGAAGCACGGCGCTCGTACCAGAGCCGGCGCGGGCTCGGCGGCTTCGTGCGCGCGAGCTGGGACGAGGTCAACGAGATCGTTGCGGCCGCAAACGTCTACACGGTGGCGCGCTACGGTCCCGATCGCGTGGTCGGCTTCTCGCCGATTCCGGCGATGTCGATGGTGTCGTACGCAGCGGGCTCGCGCTACCTGTCGCTGATCGGCGGCGTGTGCCTGAGCTTCTACGACTGGTATTGCGACCTGCCGCCCGCGTCGCCGCAGACCTGGGGCGAGCAGACCGACGTGCCGGAATCGGCCGACTGGTACAACTCCACGTTCATCATGATGTGGGGCTCCAATGTCCCGCAGACGCGCACGCCCGACGCGCACTTCCTCGTCGAGGCGCGCTATCGCGGCACCAAGGTCGTGTCGGTGTTTCCCGACTACTCGGAAGGCGCGAAGTTCGGCGACCTGTGGCTGCACCCGAAGCAGGGCACCGACGCGGCGCTCGCGCTCGCGATGGGCCACGTGATCCTGAAGGAATTTCATCTTGCAGGGAAGAGCGATTATTTCGCCGACTACTGCAAGCGCTACACCGACATGCCGTGCCTCGTGCGGCTCGTGCCGCACGGCGACGGCTACGTGCCCGAGCGCCTCGTGCGCGCATCCGACTTCGACGACGCGCTCGACGAAGCCGCGCATCCGCAGTGGAAGACCGTGATGATCGACGACGCGAACGGCGAGTTCGTCGTGCCGGTCGGCTCGATCGGCTTCCGCTGGGGTCAACAGGCGGACGCCGACAAGGGCAAGTGGAACCTGCGCGGCGAGACGTCGAAGGGCGCGGTGCTGTCGCCGCGGTTGTCGTGCACGGCCGCGCACGACGACGTGGTCGACGTGCTGTTCCCGTATTTCGGCAACCAGCCGCACGCGCACTTCAACTCGACGCAGCATGCGTCCGTGCTGTCGCGCCGGATCGGCGTGCGGCGCATCGCGACGCGCAACGGCGACATGCTGGTCGCGACCGTCTATGACCTGTTCGTCGCGAACTACGGGCTCGACCAGGGGCTCGGCGGGCGCGACGTGGCCGCGAGCTACGACGACGATCTGCCGTATACGCCGGCGTGGCAGGAAGCGATCACCGGCGTGAAGCGCGCGGACGTGATCTCGGTCGCGCGGCAGTTCGCGGAGAACGCGCACAAGACGCAGGGCAAGTCGATGGTGATCATCGGCGCGGGGATCAACCACTGGTTCCACATGGACATGTCGTACCGCGCGATCATCAACATGTTGATCATGTGCGGCTGCATCGGCAAGCCCGGCGGCGGCTGGTCGCACTACGTGGGCCAGGAGAAGCTGCGGCCGCAGACGGGGTGGACCGCGCTCGCATTTGCGCTCGACTGGAACCGCCCGCCGCGCCAGATGAATGCGACGTCGTTCTTCTACGCACATACCGACCAGTGGCGCTACGACCCGATGGATCCGGCCGCGCTGCTGTCGCCGCTTGCGGACAAGTCGCGGTTCCACGGCGCGCCGATCGACTACAACGTGCGCGCGGAGCGGATGGGCTGGCTGCCGTCCGCGCCGCAGCTGTCGGTGAATCCACTGAAGGTCGGCGCGAGCCTGGGCGACCCGTCGCAGGCGGGTGCGGACGTCGCGCGGCAGTTGCAGGCCGGCGCGCTGCGGATGGCGTGCGAGGACCCGGACGCACCGGACAACTTCCCGCGCAACCTGTTCGTATGGCGCTCGAACCTGCTCGGCTCGTCGGGCAAAGGCCACGAGTACTTCCTGAAGCACCTGCTCGGCACCACTCACGGCGTGCAGGGCGAGGACCTCGGCGCGACCGGCGGCCGGCGTCCCGAGGAGGTGACGTGGCACGACGAAGCGCCGCGCGGCAAGCTCGATCTGCTCGTGACGCTCGACTTCCGCATGTCGACGACCTGCATGTACTCGGATGTCGTGCTGCCGACCGCGACGTGGTACGAGAAGGACGACATGAACACGTCCGACATGCACCCGTTCATCCATCCGTTGTCGGCGGCGGTCGATCCCGCGTGGGAATCGAAGAGCGACTGGGAGATCTTCAAGGGGATCGCGAAGCGCTTCTCCGAGCTGTGCGACGGGCATCTCGGCGTCGAGCGCGACGTCGTGCTCGCGCCGATCGCGCACGATACGCCGGGCGAACTCGCGCAACCGTTCGACGTGCAGGACTGGAAGCGCGACGAATGCGAACCGGTGCCGGGCCGCACGATGCCGGCGGTGGTCGCGGTCGAACGCGACTATCCGAACACGTATGCGCGCTTCACGTCGCTCGGCCCGCTGATGGACAAGCTCGGCAACGCCGGAAAGGGCATCGGCTGGGATGCGAAAGACGAAGTGAAGCTGCTCGGCGAACTGAACTACAAGGTCGCTCACGGCGCCGCGCAAGGGCGCCCGCGGATCGACACCGCACTCGATGCGGCCGAGGTGATCCTCGCGCTCGCACCTGAAACCAACGGCGAAGTGGCGGTGAAGGCATGGTGCGCGCTGTCCGGCATCACCGGCATCGATCACACGCACCTGGCCGCCGCGCGCGCGGACGAGAAGATTCGTTTCCGCGACATCCAGGCGCAACCGCGCAAGATCATTTCATCGCCGACGTGGAGCGGGATCGAATCCGAGCACGTGTCGTACAACGCCGGCTACGTGAACGTGCATGAACTCGTGCCGTGGCGCACGATGAGCGGCCGCCAGCAGCTCTATCAGGATCACGCGTGGATGCGTGCATTCGGCGAATCGCTGTGCGCGTACAAGCCGCCGGTCGATACGGGCAGCTACGAACACATGGTCGGCACGCGCTCGAACGGCAACCCCGAACGTGTGCTGAACTTCCTGACGCCGCATCAGAAGTGGGGCATCCACAGCACGTACACGGACAACCTGCTGATGCTGACGCTGTCGCGCGGCGGGCCGATCGTGTGGATGTCGGAGGACGACGCGAAGGCGATCGGCGCGGTCGATAACGACTGGATCGAGTGCTACAACGCGAACGGCGCATTGTGCGCGCGGGCGGTGGTGAGCCAGCGGATTCCGTCCGGGATGGTGATGATGTATCACGCGCAGGAGAAGATCGTGAATACGCCGGGCTCCGAGATCACCGGCACGCGCGGCGGCATCCACAACTCGGTCACGCGCATCGCGCTGAAGCCGACCCATATGATCGGCGGCTACGCGCAGCTCGCGTACGGGTTCAACTACTACGGCACGGTCGGCTCGAATCGCGACGAATTCCTGATCGTGCGCAGGATGAACAGGGTCGACTGGCTCGACGGCGAAGAAGCCGCGACCGATACGTCGAACGTCCGCACCGGAGAAACGTCATGAAGATACGCGCACAGATCGCGATGGTGCTGAACCTCGACAAGTGCATCGGGTGCCATACGTGCTCGGTGACCTGCAAGAACGTGTGGACGAGCCGCGAAGGGATGGAATACGCGTGGTTCAACAACGTCGAGACGAAACCGGGCATCGGCTATCCGAAGGACTGGGAGAACCAGGACCGCTGGCGTGGCGGGTGGCAGCGGCGCGCGGACGGCAGGATCGAGCCGCGACTCGGCGGCAAGTGGCGGTTGCTCGCGCAGATCTTCGCGAACCCGCATTTGCCCGAGATCGACGACTACTACGAGCCGTTCACGTTCGACTACGCGCATCTTCAGGAAGCCGGCAACACGCGTGCGATGCCGGTCGCGCGGCCGCGCTCGCTGATCAGCGGCCAGCGACTCGAGAAGATCGAGTGGGGGCCGAACTGGGAGGAAATTCTCGGCGGCGAATTCGAGAAGCGCGCGAAGGACACCAACTTCGAGAACGTGCAGAAGGACATCTACGGGCAGTTCGAGAACACCTTCATGATGTACCTGCCGCGCCTGTGCGAGCACTGCCTGAACCCCGCGTGCGTCGCGGCGTGCCCGTCGGGCTCGATCTACAAGCGCGAGGAAGACGGCATCGTGCTGATCGACCAGGACAAGTGCCGCGGCTGGCGCATGTGCGTGTCCGGCTGCCCGTACAAGAAGATCTACTACAACTGGCAGAGCGGCAAGGCCGAGAAGTGCATCTTCTGCTATCCGCGTATCGAGGCCGGCCAGCCGACCGTGTGTTCGGAAACCTGCGTGGGCCGCATTCGCTATCTTGGCGTGCTGCTGTACGACGCGGACCGGATCAGCGAGGCGGCCAGCGCGGAGAACGAGAAGGATCTGTACGAAGCGCAACTGTCGCTGTTCCTCGATCCGGAAGACCCGGCCGTGATCGCGCAGGCGGAGCGCGACGGCGTGCCGGCCGCGTGGATCGACGCCGCGCGGCGTTCGCCGACCTACAAGATGGCAATCGACTGGAAGATCGCGTTCCCGCTTCATCCGGAATACCGGACGCTGCCGATGGTCTGGTACGTGCCGCCGCTGTCGCCGATCAACGCGGCCGCCAACAGTGGCGATCTCGGCATGAACGGCTACCTGCCGGACGTCGAATCGCTGCGCATTCCGCTGCGCTATCTGGCGAACCTGCTGACGGCCGGCGACGAAGCGCCCGTGAAGCTCGCGCTCGAACGGCTGCTCGCGATGCGCGCGTTCATGCGCGCGCGCCACGTCGACGGCATCGACGCGCGCGCCGTGCTCGACCAGGTCGGGCTGTCGCTCGCGCAGGTCGAGGAGATGTACCGCTATCTCGCGATCGCGAACTACGAGGATCGCTTCGTGATCCCGACCACACATCGCGAGTATGCGGAGAACGCGTACGACCTGCGCGCGTCGTGCGGCTTCTCGTTCGGCAACGGCTGTTCGGACGGCCGGTCGTCGGCGAGCCTGTTCAGCGCGAAGAAGGAGAAGGGCACACGGACCATTCCGATCCGCGAGGTCTCCCGATGAGCACCGCACCCGATCCGACCTATGCGGCGTTCGCCGCGCTGCTCGACTATCCGGACGACGCGCTCGTCGACGTGCTCGATTCGGTCGAAACGCACCTGCGCGAAGCGGCGCGTTTGCCGAGGACGGTACGCGCCGGGCTCGACCGGTTCTTTGCGTACATGCGCGAGCGCGACCTGCTGACGCTGCAGGAGAACTACGTCGCGCTGTTCGATCGCGGCCGCGCGACGTCGCTGCACCTGTTCGAGCACGTGCACGGCGAATCGCGCGACCGCGGACAGGCGATGGTCGACCTGCTGCAGATGTACGAGCGGCACGGGCTGTTCCTGAACCCGGGCGAACTGCCCGACTATCTGCCCGTGTTCCTCGAATACCTGTCGCGGCTGCCGGCGCCCGATGCGCGCAGCCTGCTCGCTGAAACCGGCGAGATACTGCGCGCGGTGGCCGGCCAGCTCGCGCAGCGCGGCAGTCATTACAGCTTCGTCGTCGGCGCGCTGTTGCCGATGGCGGGCCTCGCACCGGTCGACGCACCGGCCGCCGCGGACGACGACGTCGCCGCCGAGCGGCCGAGCGCCGACGACTACCGCGCGCTCGACGCGTCGTATGCGGACGAAGCCGTGCGCTTCGTCGGCGCTGCAACACCGGCGACCGCGGAGCAGACGGTGCGGTTCCACGACAAGCGGCCGGCCCGCGGCGCGTAAGCGCGGGCCCAACTGGGGAAACACATGAACGCTTACCTGCATCAGTTCCTGTTCGGGATCTACCCGTACATCTGTCTCGCGGTGCTGCTGGTCGGCAGTCTGATCCGCTTCGACCGCGAGCAGTACACGTGGAAAAGCGATTCGTCGCAGCTGCTGCGCCACGGGATGCTGCGGCTCGGCAGCAACCTGTTTCACTGGGGCGTGCTGGTCGTCGTGCTCGGGCACTTCGCGGGCTTCCTGGCGCCGCACTGGCTCGTGTCGCCGTTCCTGTCGGCGTCCGGGCACCAGTTGGTCGCGATGGTGGCGGGCGGCGCGGCCGGCGTCGCGTCGATCGTCGGGCTGACGATCCTGATCTGGCGCCGCCTGGGCGATGCGCGCATCCGCAAGAACAGCCGCACGTCCGACATCGTGATCGTGCTGATGCTGTGGGCGCAGCTCGCGCTCGGGCTCGGCACGGTCGTACTGTCGACGCGCCACATGGACGGCGTGATGTTCGAGCAACTCACCGACTACGTGAAGGGCGTCGTCACGTTCCGCCCGGACATCGCGAGCCTGCTCGTCGGCGTGCCGCTCACGTACCGGCTGCACATCCTGCTCGGCTTCACGATCTTCCTCGTGTCGCCGTTCACGCGGATGGTGCACATCTGGAGCGGGATCGCGTCGATCGCGTACCTGATCCGTCCGTACCAGCTCGTACGCAAGCGCTGAGGAGGAAAAAGCATGAACGAGGTTCTTTCCGAAGTCGCGACGATGCCGCTGATCGTCAACGGCATCGAGATCGACGCTGCGTCGATCTCGGCGGAAGCCGAGCACTACCACGATGCAGCCGATCCGCTCGACGCGGCGCGGCGCACGCTCGCGGTGCGCGAGCTGCTGCGGCAGCGCGCGGTGTCGCTGGCGCTGCTCGACGAAGGCGCGCCGCTCGACGACGCGGCCGTCGACGCGCTGCTCGAACGCGAACTCACGCACGTGCCCGAACCCGATCGCGCGGCTTGCGAGCGTTATTACGCGCAGCACCCGGCGCGCTTTCGCCGCGACGACATCGTCCATGCGAGCCACGTGCTGTTCGCGATGACGGACCGCGTGCCGCTCGCGCCGCTGCGGCAGCGCGCGGAACAGGTGCTCGCCGACGTGGTGGCCGCGCCCGATACGTTCGAAGCGGTCGCGCGCGCGTCGTCGAACTGCCCGTCGGCGGAAGTCGGCGGCAGCCTCGGGCAACTGCTGCGCGGCGACACGGTGCCGGAATTCGAGGCCGCGCTGTTCGATACCGACGGCACCGGCGTGCTGCCCAAACTCGTCAACACGCGCTTCGGCTTCCACATCGTGCGCATCGAGCGCCGCGTGCCGGGCGACACGGTGCCGTTCGACGAAGCCGCCGACCAGATCGCCGCGTACCTCGCGGCGCGCGTGCGGCGGCAGGCGATCCGGCAGTACGTGGCGATTCTCGCGGGCGGCGCACGCGTCGAAGGCGTCGAATTCGACGGTGCGAACGGGCCGCTGGTTCAATGAAACGGGGTTTGGCGTATGGCAACTCAACAAGGTAATGCCGGGCGGGTGGTGAACGCACCGGCCGTTCCGCTGCGTGCGTGGTCGGTGCTGGCCGCGAGCACGCTCGCGTTCATGGTGTGTTTCGTCGTGTGGATGATGTTCGGCGTGCTCGGCGTGCAGTTGCGCACCGATCTCGGGCTGAACAGCACGGAGTTCGGGCTGCTCACGTCGACGCCGGTGCTGACCGGCGCGCTGATGCGCTTGCCGCTCGGCACGTGGACCGACCGCTTCGGCGGTCGCATCGTGATGACGGTGCTGCTCGTCGTGTGCGCGGTGCCCGTCTACGTCGTCAGCTACGCGACGCAGCTGTGGCAGTTCCTGCTGATCGGGCTGTTCCTCGGCTGCGTCGGCGCGTCGTTCGCGGTCGGCACGCCGTATGTCGCGCGGTTTTTCCCGCCGCAGCGACGCGGGCTCGCGATGGGCGTGTTCGGCGCGGGCACGTGCGGCGCGGCCGTCAACCTGTTCGTCACGCCGCTGCTGCTCGACGCGTATGGCTGGCGTTTCGTGCCGCGCATCTATGCGGTCGCGCTGCTCGTCACCGCGCTGATCTTCTGGTTCGCGTCGGCGCCCGATCCAGGGGCGGGCAAGCGCGGCGGATCGATGCTCGATTCGTTCAAGGTGCTGCGCGACCCGCGCGTGTGGCGGCTCTGCCAGTACTATTCGATCACGTTCGGCGGCTTCACCGCGCTGTCGCTGTGGATTCCGCAGTACCTGAAGAGCGAATACGGGATGTCGCTGGTGATGGCGTCCGCGTTCGCTGCCGGCTTCTCGCTGCCGGGCTCCGTGCTGCGCGCGCTCGGCGGCGCGCTGTCCGACCGCTTCGGCGCGCACGCGGTCACGTGGTGGGGGCTGTGGGTCGCGTGGATCGCGCTGTTCCTGCTGTCGTACCCGGCGACCGATTTCGTGATTCACACGATCGACGGCACCGCGACGCTGAACGTCGCGATGCCGGTGGCCGGCTTCGTCGCGCTGACCTTCGTGCTCGGCGCGGTGTTCGCGCTCGGGATGGCGTCGACCTTCAAGTACGTCGCCGACGATTTCGCGGACAACATGGGCGTCGTGACTGGCATCGTCGGGCTCGCGGGCGGGCTCGGCGGCTTCCTGCTGCCGATCCTGTTCGGCATGCTGCTCGACCTGCTGCGCGTGCGCACGACGTGCTTCATGTTCCTGTACGGAATCGTGTGGGTGTCGCTGATCCTCATTTACCTGTCGGAAGTGCGGCGCACACCCGTCGTCACGGGCTGACCGCCTTTCGATCGATCCGATGCGCCGGTGCGATGCCCGAGGGGGCCCGGGTCGCGCCAGCGCATCGTCCCGTTCGGAAGGGCGCGCGCGACGTATCCGGCCGCGCGCGCTTCTGTCAAACTGGCGCCCATGAAACCGCGCCTCGCTTCATCGCATTCCGCCGATTCCGCGCCTGCGCCCGCAGGCTTTCCCGACGCCGACGAACTGGCCGCGCTGCGCGCGTGGTACGCGGGCATGACCGTGCGTCAGGCCGTCGAACGCTACCTGCCCGACCGGCTCGGCGCGGGGCGCTCGGCGCGCGGCGTGATCGGCGCGATCCGCCGTCGCCTCGTGCGCGTCGCGCGGCAGGTTGGCCGCCCCGATCTCGCGGAACGGCTCGGCCATGCGGACGGTGAGCGTTTGCGGGAGGCGAAAGCGGCCACCGACGCGATCGCCCAACTGCGCCATGCACGCGCGCCGGCACCGCAGATCAGCGACGACGTCGGCCTGTGGCTGCCGGCGCGCGCGGTCGTGGCACTGCGTGCGCACGGGATCGCGACGCTCGCCGACCTGACGGTGCGGATTCCGCGCCGGCGCCAGTGGTGGCGGGCGATCGCGGGCCTCGGCATGGCCAGTGCGCGGCGCATCGACGCGTTCTTCGCCGCGCATCCGGACCTGACCGAACGGGCGCGCGCGCTGATCGCCGCGACGCCGCGCGGCAGCATCGTGCCGTGGGAACACCTGAAGCTGCCGCACGAAGTCGACGGCTCGGCCGGCACGTTCCGCGCGCCGCGCGCGACCAGCACGCTCGATGCGGACAACGATTACGCGGCCGTGCACGCGTGGCTGTCGCTGCACGAATCGGCCGCGACGCGGCGCGCGTACCGGAAGGAAGCCGAGCGGCTGATCCTGTGGGCGATCGTCGAGCGCGGCCGCGCGCTGTCGTCGCTGACGACCGAGGACGCGCTCGCGTATCGCGCGTTCATCCGGCGGCCGACGCCGCACGAGCGCTGGGTCGGGCCCGTGCGGCCGCGCGGCGCGCCCGACTGGCGGCCGTTCTCGGGCGCGCTGTCCGCGCGCTCGGCGGCGTACACGCTGTCGGTGCTCGGTGCGCTGTTCCGCTGGCTGATCGAGCAGCGCTACCTGCTCGCGAATCCGTTCGCGGGCGTGAAGGTGCGCGACACGCGCGGCGCGACCGCGCTCGATACGTCGCACGCGTTCACCGAAGGCGAGTGGCTGCTGGTCCGCACGATCGCCGACGGGCTCGAGTTCGGCCAGCGCGCGGGCGACGGTGCGCCGCAGTCGGGCTGGACGCCGGCCGCCGCGCAACGGCTGCGTTTCATTCTCGATTTCGGCTATGCGACCGGGCTGCGCGCGAGCGAACTGGTCGGCGCGACGCTCGGCGACATCGAGACGGACGCGCACGGCGACGCGTGGCTGAAGGTGATCGGCAAGGGCAGCAAGGCCGCGCGCGTCGCGCTGCCGCCGCTCGCGCGCACGGCGCTCGACCGCTATCTGGTCGCGCGCCGGTTGCCGGTCACGCCGGCGCGCTGGCGGCCCGATACGCCGCTGATTCCGAGCCTCGCGGAAGACGACGCGGCCGCCATCACGAGCGTGCGGCTGTGGAAGGTGATGCAGCGTTTCTTCGCGCAGACGGCCGTTGCGGTCGAAGCCGACCACCCGGCGCTCGCGCACAAGCTGCGCCAGGCGAGCCCGCACTGGATGCGCCATACGCATGCGACGCACGCGCTGGCGCGCGGCGCGGAGCTGACGACGGTGCGCGACAACCTGCGGCATGCGTCGATCTCGACGACGTCGATCTATCTGCATGGCGACGACGTGAAGCGGGCGCGGCAGATGTCGAGCGCGTTCGGCATCGACAAATGAGTGGAACGGCGCGGCATCGGCGCCGGTCAGACGGTGTTCCGATCCCGGGGGTTCGTATGGCGTCGAGCCAGCGCACGGTCGATTTCATCGTCGAGCAGATCGCGGCGGCCGGTACGGTATCGGCCCGCAAGATGTTCGGCGAATACGGCGCCGCGCCACGCGGCGGGCGGGCGTATTCTGTGACACATGCACGCGACCATCGTGCGCCAGGGAGTACCAACATGGAGACATCCGCATTGACGCGCGGCACGCGCCCGGCGCGCCGCGTATGGCATGTGCTCGTCGTGAGCCTGTGTGTCGGCTGGAGCGCGCTGTCGTTCGGCGCGGAAGGCGCGAGCGGCGCGGCCGCGCTGCTCGACCGCTACCGCAGCCTCGGGCCCCAGCTGAAGGACAACGCGTTTCACCGGCCCGTGGTGCTCGAATCGTCGGAAGCATCGTCGTCGCTGAAGGGCGACATCTATGCGGTCGTCGATTATCCGTTCGCGGCCGTGAACGGCCAGCTCAACGATCCCGCGCAAGGCCCCGCGAACTGGTGCGCGGTGCTGATCCTGCACCTGAACACCAAGTACTGTCATGCGTCGAGCGGCGGCAACGGCCCGGTGCTCGACGTGAACCTCGGCCGCAAGATCGAGCAAAAGCTGTCGGACACCTATCGCGTGCAGTTCCGCTATCGCGTGGCGGCCGCGACGCCCGATTATTTCCAGGTCGACCTGACCGCCGACAGCGGCCCGATGGGCACGAAGGATTACCGGATCGCGCTCGAGGCCGTGCCGGTCGGCGCGTCGCGCACGTTCCTGCACCTCACGTATTCGTACGGTTTCGGCACGGTCGGACGGATGGCGATGAAAACCTACCTCGCGACGGTCGGCAGCGACAAGGTCGGGTTCACGACCGTCGGCGCCGCGCCGGCCGGGCAGCCCCAGTACGTCGGCGGCGTGCGCGGGCTGCTGGAGCGCAACACGATGCGCTACTACCTTGCGATCGACACGTATCTCGCGACGCTCGACAAGCCGATCGACCAGCGCCTCGCGCGCTGGTTCGACGCGACCGAGCAGTATCCGCAGCAACTGCACGAAGTGGAGCGGGGCGCGTATCTGCAGATGAAAGCGCAGGAGGTGCAGCGGCAGCAGGCGGCGCGATGACGCCGCCTGCCGCCTGCTGCTCGGTGTCGATCAGTTCGACGCGCCGCCGACCGTGCGAATGCTGTGCCACTGCCCCTGTTCGACGCGGAACAGCGTGTAGGGCGGCTTGATCAGGTCGCCGCGCTCGTCGAACGAGATCTTGCCGGTCACGCCGGTGACCGACACGCCGGGCAGGCTCGCGACGATCTTGCCGCGATCGGGCGAGTCGGCCTTGCGAACCGCCGCGATCATCGCGAGCGCGGCGTCGTACGCGAACGGCGCATACAGCTCGACGTCCTGGTTGAAGCGCGCCTTGTAGTGCTTGTCGCGCTGCGCGAACGCGACGGCCGACGGCAGCTTGTCGAGCGCGGGGCCTGGCTCCAGATCCTGCGTGCCTTCGCCCGCGTGTCGACCGCGCGGAACTCGGGCCCGGCGTGCGCATCAATCTGGCACGTGCGGCTACGCGCGGCTACGTGTTCGATCGTGGACCGCATCGTGTGGCTCTCCCAACGAAAGCCCTGCAGTAGTGCCCCCCCAATTGCCTCGCCGGTACGGCGGCGTCCAGGCCGATCCGGCCGCCTCGTGCCGGCCAACCGACCGTCCGGCCATTTCATAAGACGTACAGTTTTCCCGTGATGCGCGATTCCGGCGGAACTGTACTCTTGTTCGCGCGTTCGATGTGTGTACCCGCCGCAAACTGTTCTTCTCTTAAGATCAAACCATCAAGTGCACAGTGCCGCAGATCCAGTTGATCCGGAACCCTGGCGGCGCATCTTCAAGAGAGAGCCAGCGCGATGGAAAAGGCAAAACCGGAGGGGAAGATCAGGAATCACGACGGCCCGGTCGGCGGGCGAAACACGAGCAACACGCGCGTATCGGACGCACACGGCGGGGCGGCGCGGCCGCGCGCGTCGGCGGGAGACGCACGATGAAACTCTATGAAAAACTCGCGGACGATATCGAGCGCCTGATCCGCCAGGGCGTGTACCGGCATGGCGACCGGATTCCGTCGGTGCGGCAGGCGAGCCAGCAGCACCGGATCAGCATCACGACGGTGCTGCATGCGTATCTGCTGCTGGAAAGCCGCGGGCTGCTCGAAAGCCGGCCGCAGTCCGGCTATTTCGTGAACCTGCGGCGCGACGACGGGCACGCGCCGGTGCGCGAACTGCGGCCGTCGAAGCCGATCGCGATCTCGTCGTCGGTCGACGTGAGCCGGCTCGTGCTGTCGACGCTGCGCTCGATCGGCACGGACGACGCGGTGCCGCTCGGCTCGCCGTATCCGGACCCGAGCCTGTTCCCGTTCGAGAAACTGAACCGCTACGCGTATGCGGCCGGCCGCGACAAGTCGCTGTGGGGCGTGACCGACGGGCTGCCGCCCGGCCATCCGCGACTGATCCGGCAGATCGCGCGCCGCTACCTGGAGAACGGGATGTCGGTGGACCCGAACGAGATCATCGTGACGGTCGGCGCGACGGAGGCGATCAACCTGTGCCTGCAGGCGGTCGCGAAACCGGGCGACACGATCGCGGTGGAATCGCCGACGTTCTACGCGATGCTGCACGCGATCGAGCGGATGGGGATGAAGGCGATCGAGGTGGCCACGCATCCGGAATACGGGATCGACATCGCGGCGCTGGCCGCGATCGCGAAGTCGCAGCCGATCGCCGCGTGCATGGTGATGCCGAACTTCCAGAATCCGCTGGGTTTCCAGATGCCGGACGAGCGCAAGCGCGAACTGGTTGAGTTCGCAACGAAGGCCGGCATGCCGATCATCGAGAACGGCGTATACAACGAACTGTATTTCGGCGATACGCATCCGAGTTCATTGAAATCCTACGACCGGACCGGGATCGTGCTGCATTGCTCGTCGTTCTCGAAGAGCCTGACGGCCGCGTACCGGATCGGCTGGGCGCTGCCGGGCCGTTATCGCGATCAGGTCGAGAAGCTGAAGTTCCTGAATACGCTCGCGACGCCGTCGTTGCCGCAACTGGCGATCGCGGAGTTTCTCGAGCGCGACGGCTACGAACATCACCTGCGGCGAATTCGCAAGGCGTATGCGCAGCAGGCGAACCTGATGCGCGCGATGGTGTCGCGGTTCTTTCCGGAAGGCACGCGCATGTCGAGCCCGGCGGGCGGGTACGTGCTGTGGGTCGAGTTGCCGGCGCAGGTCGATGCGATGCGGTTGTACCAGCTTGCGCTGGAGCAGGGGATCACGATCGGCCCGGGCTACATGTTTTCGATCACGGACAACTACCGGAACTTCATCCGGTTGAACTACAGCAGCCCGTGGTCGCCGGAGATCGAGCAGGCGGTGATCACGGTCGGGAAGCTGGCCGTGGCGTGCATGCGGTGAAGGGGCGCGGGCGGTACGTTGTGTTTCGATGACAAAGCCGGCCTCGTGCCGGCTTTGTTTTTGGTTCTTCGTGGCGCTTTGGCGCACTTCGTTACCCACTCATGCTGCTTCCGTTACGCGCTCGATGCATCGAGCGCGGCGAAACGACTGTGTGCAAGCGCACACCCCCGCGCGTCGCGTCATCCCCCCGTCACCGGCGGAAAGAACGCGACCTCGCTATCCTCCCGCACGACGAAGTCCCCGGTCACCATTTCGAGGTTCACGGCCGCCCGCACGGGGCGGTCCATCCGCAGCGCGTCCGCGCTGCGCGCGTCGCGGGCGGCCAGCGTGCCGCGTAGCGCGTCGACGGTGAGTTCGCGGGCATCGATCTCGACGGCTTCTTCATCGATTGCCAGTTGTTCGCGAATGCTTGCGAAGTATTTGATCGTCAGTTTCATTGGATTGTCTTCAGAAGGAACAGCGGAATCGGAGACACGAAGCGAACGCAATCACCCCCAGCGTCGCATCGCCTGGTCGTCGTGCGCCTTTGCCTCGACCCACCCGGATTCCCCGTCGTGCCGAATCTCCTTCTTCCAGAACGGCGCATGGGTCTTCAGGAAATCCATCAGGAATTCGCACGCATCGAACGCGGACGCGCGATGCGCGGCGGCCACCACGACCAGGACGACCGGCTGGCCGAGCGGAATGCGGCCGACGCGGTGCACGATCCTGACCGCTTCGAGCCGCCAGCGCGCGCTCGCTTCCTCGACGATGCTCCACAGCGCCTGTTCGGTCATCGTCGGGTAATGCTCGACTTCCAGTGCGACGACGTCGTCGACATCGCCTTCCTTGCGCACCACCCCAAGAAAATTCACGACCGCACCGACATTCGGATTGCGAACGATCGGTGCGAGCTCCGCGCCCGCGTCGATCGGCGCATGCTGCACGCGTACTTCGAAGCCGGCGGCAATCGCGGGCGCCGATTCGGGCTGAGTGCCGGCCGCATCGACGGGCGGCGCGGGGTTGCCGGCATGCAGCGGATCGTCCGGCAGCCCGGCGCGGGATTCGGTGAAAGTCGTCATGACAGGTTCTCCAGTAGGCGGCGCATCCGGTGTCGCGCGGCGGCCCTTCAGCCGCCGACGAGCGACATGCGCACGGTCGGATAGGTCTTGCCCGGCGCGCGGGCCGGCCGTGCGGCCCGGCGCTCGGAATAGCGGTCGTCGCGCCGCGTCCAGCGTTCGCGCACGGCGGTGGCGAGGTCGGCGATCGACGCCGCATCGTCGAGCCACGGCCGCAGGTCGGCACCCTGCGTCGCGAACAGGCACGTATAAAGCTGGCCGTCGGCCGACACGCGGGCGCGCGAGCACGTGCCGCAGAACGGATGCGACACGCTCGCGATGAAGCCGACTTCGCCTGCTCCATCGATGTGCGCGCAACGAATCGCGGTGGCGTCGTGCCCCGGCTCGCCGACGAGCACGAGCGGATAGTGCGCGTCGATCAGTTCGCGCATCCGCGCGGCCGGCACGACCTTGTCGCCGGACCAGAAGCTGGCGCCGCCGACGTCCATGTATTCGATGAAACGCACGGCCACGCCCGTGTGCCGGAAGTGCCGCACGAGCGGCAGGATCTGGTCGTCGTTCACGCCGCGCTCGATCACCGCGTTGACCTTGACCGGCGCGAGCCCGGCCGCGTGCGCGGCCTCGATGCCGGCCAGCACGCGCGACACCGGCACGTCGGCGTCGCTCATCCGGCGGAACACAGTGTCGTCGACCGCATCGAGGCTCACGGTCACGCGCGACAGCCCCGCGTCGCGCAGCGTGCGCGCCTTCGCGGCGAGCAGCGAGCCGTTGGTCGTCAGTGCGATTTCGACGGGCTTGCCGTCGACGGTCGTCAGCGCGGCGAGCCGTTCGATCAGCGCTTCGAGGTGACGGCGCAGCAGCGGCTCGCCGCCCGTGATGCGGATCTTCTCGACGCCGAGCGATGTGAACGCGCGGGCGATCTTTTCCAGTTGCGCGAACGACAAGCGCTCGGACGACGGCATGAACGCGTAGTCGGCGCCGAAGCTTTCGCGCGGCATGCAGTAGCCGCAGCGGAAATTGCACTGGTCGATGACGGACAGGCGCAGGTCGCGCAGCGGACGGCCGAGCGTGTCGGACGGGCGGAGGAAAGCACCGGGCGATGCGTCGCCGGATGAAACGGCGGCGGCCGGCGCGGCGGAAACGATGGCATTCACGATCGGGTCGTCGGCCTGCATGTAGTAAGCGGAGGGGCGTCGCCGCTCGGCCGTGCGTGTGCCGACGTATCGGCGCACAGGTCGTGACGAGCCTCATCGTGAGCATAGTCCGCCGGGTTGGGCCGGCAGAGACACAATCGCGCCCGAATCGCAGGAATACAGTTCGCCGCCCGGGACGCGCGACAGGCGCGGCGAGTGAGGCGAACGCGCCGTATCGGGTGGAGAGTCGACTTCACGCTCATGCGAGCCAGCGCGCGAATTCGTAGTACGGAACCGCGTCGCCGCGCGCGATGGTGCGCCCGGCCGGCAGCCGCGCGAGCCCGCTTGCCTGCACCAGCGACTGCAGCGTGCCGGCGCCTTGCTGACGCAGCGTATCGAGCACGGGCGCACCGTTTGCGTCCACCGTACAGCGCACGCGCACGAAGCGCTCGCGCTGCGCATCCGGCTCGAAGCCGGTGTCGATCGGCAGCGACGGCACGACCGGCACGCACGCGTCGCGACCCTGCAGGCGGCGGATCAGCGGCGCGACGAACAGTGCGAACGTCGTCATCGCGGCGCCCGGATTGCCGGGCAGCAGCACGACGGGCCGCGTATCGAGCCGTGCGAGCGCGACCGGCTTGCCGGGCTTCATGCGCACGCCGGCGACGACGAACGACGCGCCGAGCGCGGCCAGCGTGGGGCGCAGCAGGTCCTTGTCGCCGACCGACGCGCCGCCGACGCAGATCACGAGGTCGCACTGCGCGTGCAGGTCGCGCAGCGCCCGATCGACGGCGGCCGCCGTATCGGCCGCGTGCACGCTCATCGCGACGTCGGCGCCGGTTCCCGCGACCAGCGCGGCGAGCATCGGCGCATTGCTGTTGTAGATCTGCTGCGGCGCGCGCGGCTCGCCGCACGCGACCAGCTCGTCGCCGGTCGTCAGGATGCCGACGCGCAACGCCGCGCGCACGTCGATCCGCGCGAACCCCTGCGCGGCGGCCACGCCGACGTGCATCGCGCCCATTCGCACGCCGGCCGGCACGAGCAGCTCGCCGGCACGCACTTCCTCGCCGCGGCGGCGAATGTGCGACCCGCTGCGCTGGGGCACGTCGAACGTGACACCGCCGTCCTGTTCGTGCGCATGCTCCTGCATCACGACGGTGTCGGCGCCGGGCGGAATCAGGCTGCCGGTGAAGAGGCGCGCAGCCGTGCGCGGCGCGAGCGGCGCCGGCGTATCGCCTGCATAGCAGCGCTGCGCGACACGCAGCGGCTCGCCGTGCGCGAGGTCCGCATGACGCACGGCGTAGCCGTCCATCGCGCTATGGTCGGCGGGCGGCTGGTCGAGCACGGCCGTCAGCGGCGCGGCCAGCACGTGGCCGGCCGCTTGCGCGATCGGCACGGACCGGGTGCGATCGAGCGGCGCGAACGCACCGGCGAATTGCTGCTGCGCGGTATCGAAATCGGACAGGTGCTTCATGACGAATGGGCCGGGTGCGCCGGTGAGTTGAAGGAAGCGACCGCGGGCGACACGTATTCGACGAAGCCGTCGTTGCGGCAGAAACCGAGCAGCCGCACGCCGGCTTCGCGGGCGACGTCGATCGCGAGCGCCGTCGGCGCCGAGATCGTCGCGATCATCGGGATGCCGACCCGCGCGGCCTTGCGCACCAGTTCGTAGCTCGCGCGGCTCGACAGGAACACGAAACCCGCGTGCAGGTCGGCGCGGCGGCGCGCGCGCTGCCCGATCAGCTTGTCGAGTGCGTTGTGGCGGCCGACGTCCTCGCACACGTCGAGCACGGCGCCGTTGTTATCGCACCACGCGGCCGCATGGATGCCGCCGGTCTCGCGCATCAGCGTCTGCCGCGCCGGCAACGCACGCGCGGCGCGCGCGATCGCGTCGCCGCCGATGCCCGCGGCCGTGCCGGCGGCTGCGATACGCGGCGGGTGCAGGTCGAGCTGCGCGATGCTTTCGATGCCGCACACGCCGCAGCCGGTGCGGCCGGCCAGCGCGCGGCGGTGGGCCTTCAGCGCCATGAACGCCTGCTGCGACACGGTCAGCCGCACTTCGGCGCTGCCGGGCCGGCACTCGCTTTCGATGTCGAAGACGTCCGACGCGCGCTCGACGATGCCTTCGCTCAGTGCGAAACCGAGGCCGAACGCGTCGAGATCGATCGGCGTCGCCATCATGACCGTGTGCGAGATGCCGTTGAACACGAGCGCAACCGGGGTTTCGTCGACGACGCGATCGACGGTGTCGAGCGCGTCGCCGGCGCGATGGCGCGTCACCCGACACGCGGTGCTGCCGGTCGGATCGTCGCGGCGGATGCAGGACTCCATGCAGGTTTCTCCAGGGCGGGGCGGCCGGCGGGCCGGCCGGGCCCGGCGTGTGCGCCGAACCACGGGAATCGACGCCGCCGGGCGGGCGGCGAAGGGCGCGCGACCGCCGCTGGCAGGCGTTGGACAACATGTTAAGTGGAGTGAACAGTGCGCCCGGGATACAGCGCCGCCACACGAAAAGCAGTACAGCTGAGCGTCCCGTCGGCATGGTAACTATTTTCCGTGCACACATCTTCGGCGGTGCAAGCAGCACAGTTTCAGCGCACGTTCGATTGATTGCGAGTATCGTTGCAAACGCGATATCGTCGTTCACGCTTCGATGCCGTGCGAGCCGCCGTTCGGGTTCCATGTGTCGTCGCCAAGCCGTCGCGCGATTTCCTGCTTCGAGCGTACGTCCTCACAACCACGAGCAAATTACGGTCATGGAAATCTTCGATGCGTTCCATCTCGCCCGATTGCAATTCGCATTCACGGTGTCGTTCCACATCGTGTTCCCCGCGATCAGCATCGGCATGGCGAGCTTCCTGGCGGTGCTGGAATGGCGCTACCTCGTCACCGGCGACGCCGCCTACAAGTCCATGTTTCAGTTCTGGTCGAAGATCTTCGCGATCGGCTTCGGGATGGGCGTGGTCTCCGGCGTCGTGATGGCGTACGAGTTCGGCACCAACTGGTCCGGGTTCTCGCGCGTCGCGGGCAACATCACCGGGCCGCTGCTCACGTACGAAGTGCTGACGGCGTTCTTCCTCGAAGCCGGCTTCCTCGGCGTGATGCTGTTCGGCTGGCAGCGCGTGAGCCCACGTGCGCACTTCTTCGCGACGCTGATGGTCGCGGTCGGCACGCTGATCTCGACGTTCTGGATTCTCGCGTCGAACAGTTTCATGCAGACGCCGCAAGGCTACAAGATCGAGAACGGCCTCATCGTGCCGGTCGACTGGTTCAAGATCATCTTCAACCCGTCGTTTCCGTATCGTCTCGCGCACATGACGATCGCGGCGTTCATCGTCGCGGGCTTCATCGTCGCCGCCTGCGGTGCGTGGCACCTGCTGAAGGGGCGCCGCGACGAGCCGGTGAAGCGCAGCTTCTCGATGGCGCTGTGGATGCTGCTGGTGCTCGCGCCGATCCAGATCTTCGTCGGCGACGCACACGGGCTGAACACGCGCGAATACCAGCCGGCGAAGATCGCGGCGATCGAGGGGCTGTGGGAAACGGAGAAGGGCGGCACCGCGCTGAACCTCGTCGGGCTGCCCGACATGCAGGCCGAAACCACCCGCTATGCGATCCAGGTGCCGCACCTCGGCAGCCTGATCCTCACGCACAGCTGGGACGGCGAGATCCGCGGGCTGAAGGAATTCGCGCCGCAGGACCGCCCGTATTCGCCGATCATCTTCTGGACTTTCCGGATCATGGCCGGCCTCGGGATGCTGATGCTGCTGACCGCGCTGCTCGGGCTGCTGCTGAGAAAGGGCGGACGCCTGTACGAGACGCGCTGGTTCCAGTGGTTCGTGGTCGCGATGGGCCCGTCGGGCATCGTCGCGCTGCTGGCCGGCTGGATCACGACCGAGGTCGGGCGGCAGCCGTGGACCGTGTACGGCGTGCTGCGCACCGTCGATTCGGTCGCGCCGCTCACCGCGCAACAGGTCGGCGTGTCGCTGCTGATCTTCGTGGTCGTGTATTTCCTCGTATTCGGAACGGGTATCTACTACATGATGAAACTGATGAAGCGCGGGCCGGCTGCGCAGGCCGGCTACATCGAGCTGCACCGGCATCCGGGGCTGCGCAAGAGCGCGCTGTCCACGCCGCTGAACGTGACGGAGGCGGAGTAATCATGCATATCGATCTTCCTGTCGTGTGGGCCGCGATCATCGGCCTCGGCGTATTCATCTACGTGATGCTGGACGGCTTCGATCTCGGCATCGGGCTGCTGTTTCCGTTCTTCGATGCGAAGGCCGAGCGCCAGGTGATGCTCGACACCGTCGCGCCGGTGTGGGACGGCAACGAGACGTTCCTCGTGCTCGGCGGCGCGGGCCTCTATGGCGCGTTCCCGGTCGTGTATTCGACGCTGCTGCCGGCGAACTACCTGCCGCTGGTGCTGATGCTGGTCGGGCTGATCTTCCGCGGCGCGGCGTTCGAGCTGCGCGCGAAAGCGACCCGCACGCAGCACATGTGGGACCTCGCGTTCATCGGCGGCTCGGCGCTCGCCGCGTTCTGCCAGGGGATCGTGCTCGGTTCGCTGCTGCAGGGCATCAAGATCGAGAACAACCAGTTCGCGGGCGGGCCGTTCGACTGGCTGTCGCCGTTCAGCATGATGTGCGGGATCGGCGTGCTCGTCACCTATGCGACGCTCGGTTGCGGCTGGCTGATCCTGAAGGTCGACGGCGAACTGCAGCGCAAGATGCGGTTGCTGATGAAGCCGCTCACGGGCGTGCTGCTCGCGGTGATGGGCGTGGTCAGTCTGTGGACCGTGATCGGGCTGCCGGCCGTCGCGCACCGCTGGTTCGGCAGCGGCAACCTCGGCTGGTTCCTGCCGGTGCCGATCCTCGTCGTCGCATGCGTATGGGGCATCTTCTACGCGGTGAAGCGTGCGCACGAGGCCACGCCGTTCCTGCTGACGCTCGCGCTCGTGTTCCTCGGCTACACGGGGCTCGTGATCAGCATCTGGCCGAACATCGTGCCGCCGTCGCTGTCGATCTGGGATGCGTCGTCGAGCCATTCGAGCCAGTTGTTCGCGCTCGTCGGCACCGTGATCGTGCTGCCGATCATCCTCGTGTACAACGCGATGCAGTACCGCGTGTTCCGCGGCAAGGTGCGCGAGGGCGACATCGGCTATCACTGAGCGGCACGGCACTCGATGCGAAAGCGGCCCGCCACGCGCGGGCCGTTGCACATCAGGTGCGGGCGCAACGGGTTGCGTATTCCGGTTCCCTATTCCTTTGCCAGTCGAGAAAACATCATGATCGTCCGACCACGACAGAACTGGCTCCGGATGCTGTTCGTATGGAACGGCTCCGTGCTGCAGTCGATCATTCCGCAGCTCGTGTTCATGGCGATCGTCAGCACGCTGGCGGTCTTCACGAACGGCCGAATCTTCGGCGAGAAGATTCCGCTGAACACCGCGCCGTTCACGCTGTTCGGGCTCGCGCTCGCGATCTTCCTCGGGTTTCGCAACAACGCGAGCTTCGAGCGCTTCAAGGAGGCGCGGCATCTGTGGGGCAACCTGCTGATCGCCGCACGCGCCGTGACGTCGCAACTGCATCGCTACCTGCCCGACAACGTGAGCGACGCCGAGCGCAACCGGCTCGCCGATCTGCTGATCGCGCTCGCGTATGCGCTGAAGCATCAACTGCGCCATACCGATCCGAGCGCGGACCTGCAGCGCATTCTCGGCGCGGAGCGCACGGCCGCGCTCGGCGGCAAATGCTACAAGCCGGTCGCGATCCTCGACGAACTGCGCGGCGGCATCGTGCGTGCGCTGGGGCGCGCACCAGGCAGCGACGCGACCTGCTGGATGTTCGAGACGCAACTCGACGCACTCGGCAAGTCGGTCGGCGGTTGCGAGCGCATCCAGTCGACGCCGATCCCGTTTTCGTACAGCGTACTGCTCCATCGCACCGTGTATGCGTATTGCGTGCTGCTGCCGTTCGGGCTCGTCGATTCGACGGAGTTCTTCACGCCGCTGATCTGCGTGTTCATTTCCTACACGCTGATCGCGCTCGAGGCGATCGCGAACGAAGTGGCCGAGCCGTTCGGCCTTGCGCCGAATGCGCTCGCGCTCGATGCGATCACGCGCACGATCGAGCGGTCGGTGCTCGAACTCGGCGATCGGCCGATGCCCGAGGAATTCGTGCCGGCGTCGACGTATCAGATCACGTAGGCGGCGGGGTCGGTAGTGTAGTCGTCGGTAAGGTTGCTCGGCCCGAGCGGGGGCGGTTGTGTAGACTCGTGCTCGTTCAATGGAGCCCACACCATGCAACTGCTTGATCATGTGTCGATCGGCGTGCCGGATATCGACCAGGCACGCCCTTTCTACGATGCCGTCATGGCTGCGCTGGGCGCAGCCAAGATCTATGACCGGCCCAATGCGCTCGGCTATGGCGAACGTTGCAGCGCGAATGACCCGGAGTCGACCTTCTTGGCGGTGTATCTGGATCCCGCCGAAGTCGGCGCGAGCAAGCGGCACTGGTGTTTCAAGGCCGCTTCCCGCGAGCAGGTGCATGCGTTTTTCGAGGCAGGGCTTGCGACGGGCGGCCAGTCCGACGGTGAACCCGGATTGCGGCCGCAGTACCACGGCGACTACTACGCGGCTTTTCTGATCGATCCGGCCGGCAACCGGATCGAGGCCGTGTGTCACGCGGCGGCCGCGGAGCGGGAGCGGTCGTGACGGCGCCGCTCAATCGAAATACGTCAGCCCCATCGCCCCCTTCACCTCCGCGAGCGTCGCCCCCGCCACTTCCCGCGCATGCAGCGTGCCGCGCTTCAGGATCGCCATCACTTCGGCCTTGTCCGCTTCGAACTCGCGGCGGCGCGTGCGGATCGGCTCGATCAGCGCCTGCAGCCGCTCGTTCAGCACGCGCTTGACGACGCTGTCGCCGAGGCCGCCGCGGCGATAGTGGGCCTTCAACTCGTCGACCTTCGCCACGTCCGGTTCGAACGCATCGAGGAACGTGAACACGACGTTGCCTTCGACCTGGCCGGGGTCGCTCACGCGCAGGTGGTTCGGGTCCGTATACATGTCCTTCACGGCCTGCGCGATCTCGTCCGGCGTCGAGCCGAGCGTGATCGCGTTGCCGAGCGACTTGCTCATCTTCGCCTTGCCGTCGATGCCCGGCAGCCGCGTGACCGACGACAGCACGGCCTCGCATTCGACCAGCACCGGCTTATCGACGGTCGCGTTGAAGCGGCGCACGAGTTCGTTGGTCTGCTCGATCATCGGCAACTGATCGTCGCCGACCGGCACGTGCGTCGCCTTGAACGCGGTGATGTCGGCCGCCTGGCTCACCGGGTAGGTCAGGAAGCCGGCCGGGATGTCGCGCTCGAAGCCGCGCAGGCGGATTTCTTCCTTGATGGTCGGATTGCGTTCGAGGCGCGCGACCGTGACGAGGTTGAGCAGGTATTGCGACAGCTCGGCGAGTTCGGGCACCTGCGACTGCACGACGATCGTCGAGATCGCCGGATCGATGCCGACGGCGAGATAGTCGAGCGCGACCTCTATCACGTTCTCGGTGACGCGCTGGCGGCGGCCCATGTTGTCGGTCAGCGCCTGCGTATCGGCGAGCAGCAGGAATTGCGTCGCGTCGTGCTGCATCTGCACGCGCGCGCGCAGCGAGCCGATGTAGTGGCCGAGATGCAGCGGGCCGGTCGTGCGGTCGCCGGTGAGGATGGTCGGGCGGGTGGGGTGTGTCATGGTCGTCGTTGGCTCCGGGTTATCGAAGCCGCCAGCCATGATGTCATCGCAGAAACGCAAATGCCGCCATCGCTGGCGGCATCACGTTTGGGACATGCAAAAGGAAACGGGCCGCCTGGGTCAGGCGCGCCACCAGCAATGCACGATCGGCGAGGCGGGTCGGGTTTCCATCGCGGCAGTATAGCGTAGTGCGCGGGCGGACGTGCGCGTCAGCGGATCACCGACTCCATCGCGAGGTACGCGGTTTCGGCGGACGGCCACAACAGATACAGCAGGCCGGCCATCAGCAGTAACGCACCGGCGCGTACGAGCGGCGTGCGGTCCTTGTCGCGAGGGGGATGGGTGGGCTGCTTCGATTTCTTCATGCTTGCAGGCGCGGGTGCGCCACTCCAACGGTTACTGCAACGGGTCGCGCGAGGCGAGCCGGGGTGTTGCGGGAATGGGTCAACGAGACTTCCCGTGGGCAGGGTGTCCGGAACCTCAAAAAGGGTTCGATCGTATATTCTGAAACGCACGTCTCGTGCGAAGCGATGCGCATGCTACCAGTTCGGGGCGGTATGCATGGTCAAGGATTGTAGGGCAATGGTCGGAATGGATGGCGTCGCGTCCATTCTACGGGCCGAGGCCCGGGTGCTTCCCGGCTGGGTGCGAATGCCGGTGGCCAATGAAATCGCTCGGAAAAACCGGAGGGATATTCCGGTCTCGCGTGCTCACACCATAATAAGCGCGCGACAATGTGTTCCCTTTTCTTACGTGGGTGTTCGACATCGTGCGAAATCAATTACGTTCAACTGCTGCCAGCCGCATTGGCTTCACGCAATTGGTTTCTGTTTTCCTGATCTTCACGGGTACAGCCTGTTCGAAGGGCGACACGCTTCCCCGGAATATGTCGCTGACTGCCTTCAATCCGCATCGCGGGGCATTTGAGTGCAGGCATGAAGCTGCCGTGGTTCCGCCTGTCGATCCGGACGCCGATCGCTGGAATCAGCAGGCCATGGCGCTGACCAGTTCGCTGTTGTGGCCGAACCAGCGCGATTACAAGGGCGCGGTCGATTTGTGGACGAAAGCGGCCGAGCGCAAGCACTGGAAGGCCATGCTGAATCTGGCGAATGCGTACGCGCAGGGGCAGGGCGTGGAGCGTGATTCGGAACATGCGATTCAGATCACCGAACAGGCGATGAAGCTGGGTATTCCGGCCGCCTACGATCTGATGGGCACGTATCACATGGACGGAATGGGCGTGAAGCAGGATGCCAGCCGCGCGTACGCATTCTGGCAACTGGCCGCCGATATGGGCAGCCCGAGTTCGATGGCGTATCTGGGCGGCAAGATGGATGCGCTCTATGACGACCCGAAGGCGGGCTTCTGGGGCAACCGCAAGATCGCCCTGCGGATGCTTGAATGTGCGGTCGCGCAAGGCAACGGACTTGCTGCATATGAATTGGGAACGACGATCGTGGGCGATCGAGCCGAATTGAGCGAGAACAACGAACGCGCGCTCAAGACGCTGCATGAAGGCGTGAAATTCGGCAATGCCCAAAGTGCGGCCTATCTGTTCGGTGCGTTCGACGATGGCGATCCCGTGGTCGGCAATGTGAAGGATCGGGCCCGTGCCGAGCGCTACAGTGTCCTGGCCGATCGCCTCGACCGAGACCCCGACCTGCGTCTGCCGAATCTGGACAAGGTCGTGCCGCTGCCGCCCGCCAAGCTGCCCAAGTGGGACGGGAACAAGGAGACGTTGATCGACGCGGCGAAAGCAGTGACGTCCGTGCCGGTGTCGCCGGTCAAACCCGCGTCGCATCCCGTGTCGTAGCGTACGGGCCGCGCACATGTGCCCGGTGGCCAGACGCTGCCGGAGAAGCCGCAGGTCGCCGTTCCTCAGCAGATGGAAACGACGGCCGCCCCTGTCGGCGGTTACCCGCTCACCTGACACCCGCCGCCCTCGCGCGGTGCCGACCGACTTCACATCTCCCTCACACGGTTCGTCCTTGCAGCAGTCCTGCCGAATTTCCGGCAAGGCCGTCGCACATCCCTTTCCCGGAGAACCCCATGCGATATCCGTTGCAGCACGCCGATCAAGCCGCCGTGGCGCGGCGTCCATCCAACCCCGAACCGCACGTACCCGTGTCGCGCGTGAACCTCGAGGAGGTGTGAGCCATGAGCAACGAAGCACTCGACCCGCTGCTGCGGCAGCTCGCGGAGAAGCGACTCGGACGGCCTCTCGAGCCCGCCGACGAACAGGCGCTGCTGGAGCGGCTGTCGGGCCGGCAAGGAAACGCGTCGGCGCCCGCTGCCGGCCCGGCCACGCAGGCGAGCACCGCGAACGCGCCCTTGCCGCAGTTCAAAACCCGGCAAGAGGCGCGCCAACAGATCAAGCATTTTCTGCAGCTCAACCAGCAAAAGGCGTACGAGAAGATGCGCGGTATCCTGCAGACGATCGACACGCAGAACGAGACGACGCTCGGCATGCTGGCGTCGGAACAGCGAAAAGTATCGGGCGTACTCGACGCGCACGAGCCGGCCGGCGACGCGCAGGCATCCGGCGCAGCCGAGATCCAGGACAGCACCCGCGAGGCGCTGGCGATGATCGGCGAACAACTGACGGGCCTGATCCGCCAGGAAATCGAAACATGCTTCCGGCAATACGGCGATGCGCTCGCCGAAGGGCTCGCCGAACGGCTTGCCGAACGGCTCGCCGTCAGGCTCGACGCGATGGAGGACCGGTTGCGCAGCATCGTCGCCGGCCCGGTCGAACCCACCGAACCCACCGCTGCCGTTCACGATACGCGCGGCCCAGCGTCCATGGATTAGCACGCGGGTCATTCGGCCGACAGCGGAACCGGCCGGCTCGATGTGCGACCTCTCAACTACGTGAACCAAGGAGCAACAAATGGCTGAAACGTGTCAAGTGTGCCAGGTCAATCCCGCGATTACCGATGCGGTCACACAGGTCAACGTCAAGGTGGTCGCGGAAGCGCCGGCAATGGCGATGGGCTCGCTGTACCAGGCCCAGAGCCATTCGCTCAGCATCCTGTTCGAGAACGCGGTGCAGCAGCAGTCGCAGGCCGCGATCCAGTCGCAAACGTCGACGAACGTGGGGACGATGCAGCTCTACACGATCGGGCCGGAAAGCGCGGGCGCGGCCGCCACGGAAATCGGCGCGAACGGGATCATTTCCATTCTGGCCGACGTGATCGCGATCGGGAAGGCAGTCAAGGGCTGACGCACGATCGCAACGCCGTGGTTGAGCGGCGGCGCAAGCGGTGCGAGCCGCCGATGCCGCCGCCGTGCCGCGCGGTGTTCCGGAGCAATCGACAGAACGGGCAGCGCCGATTCGATGCGGCGCCCGTTCGCAAATCAGGAGAAATACGATGCCTATCGGTGTAGACGACCCGAAAGACGAGAAGGACCCGAAAGACCCCTGCAACTGCACGACATGCGCGGTCAACGCCGCGATCACCGACGCGGTCACGCAGACCAACGTCAAGGTGGTCGGCGAAGCGCCTGCGATGGCAACGGGCTCGCTGTACCAGGCCCAGAGCCATTCGCTGAGCGTGTTGTTCGAGAACGCGGTGCAGCAGCAGTCGCAGGCCGCGGTGCAACTGCCGACCTCGACGAACGTTGGCACGATGCAGCTGTACACGCTCGGGCCGGCGAGCGCCGGCGCGTCCGCGACGGAAATCGGCTCGAACGGCGTGCTGTCCGTGCTGGCCGACGTGCTCGCGCTCGGCAAGGCGCTGGCCTGACGCGTCACTGGCGCGGACGCCGGGCGGTGGCTCCCATCGGGCGCTGCCGCCCGGCGTCGGACGCCGTGTCGACCCGCCCGCGCAAGCGGGCCCCGGTGCCGCGTATCGGCGCCGACCGACCTATTCATGCTTTCGCCGTGACAGCGCCGCAGCGGCGAGCCAACCAGGAGCAACGACATGCCGGAACAGGTTTCTCCCGCGATGACCGACGCGGTCACGCAAGCCAACGTCAAGGTGGTGGGCGAAGCGCCCGCCGTGGCCTTGGGCACGCTCATGCAGTCGAACAGTCATGCGTCCGCGATCCTGCTGCACAACGCCGTGCAGATGCAGGCGAACCAGGCGATGTCCAACCTTGCCGCGACGACCGTCGGCGTCATGCAGCTCTATGCCGGGTCGCCGGCGGCAGCGGCGGCTGGCGCGGCGCGCTCGGCGAACGACAGCGTTGCGTCGCAACTGGCCGCGGTCGCGCAGTTGATGAACGCCATCGGCCACTGGCGCGGCTGACCTGCGCGACGCGCGGCCCCCACCCGCGCAGGCGGCTTTCGTCCGCCGACGGCACCGCCCGGCTCACGGGCGTGCCGGCCTTCAATTGGCGTCGACGATCGTCCGGAGCTGCTCCGGTTTCTCGATCGTCACACCATGCTCGTGCAGCCGGATCAGGCCGTCGCGCTGCATCTTCTGCAGGCTGCTGTTCAGTCGCGGCCGGCTGACGTTGAGCATCGCCGCGAGGATGCTCTGGTTCTCCGGCAGCGGCACCTCGAGACCGTCCCCTTGCATGCGGTTCAGCAGATGGCGCGCGAGCCGGGCTTCGACGCGGTACAGGCATGCCGATTCGACGAAATCGCTCAACTGCTGGATATGCCGGCACAGCTGCTCATGGATGCGTCCCATGAATTCCGCGTTCGCCAGCAGCGGCGTGAAGTACTGGCGATGCAACACCGAAATGCGGCAGTCGGGGCTCAACTGGGCGGTGAAGTTGCGCCGGTGTGCGCGAATCAGCGTGTTTTCGCCGATGAGTTCGCCGGGCATCGAGTGGCCGAGAATGATCTCGCGCCCGCCGGGTTCGTGCAGCGTCTTGTAGACGCGGCCGCGATGCACGAACGCGACGAAATCCCCCGGATCGCCCTTGAAGAACAACAGGCGATTGCCGTGTTCGGGCCAGGGCGTGGCATGCCGCTCGATATGGACGATCAGACTTTCCGGGAGACCGGCGAGTATCGGTATGTTGCGCAACGTTGGAGCGTGGGCAAGGGCAGGCATGTTTTCCGCGCGAGGTTGTTTGACGATGCGGCCACCTAGCGAAAAACGCTGCCTTCGGCATGGCGTGAAGAATGCATAACGAAAATATCGGGATAATCGGCGGGCCGTCCCGATATGACGGCACGTCGGCGACAACGGCGCATGGCTGCGCGACGTGGACTGCCTTGTGCCGGCTCGCGAACGCTGCGCGACGGCAGTCGTTTTCTTTCATCGCAATGCCGTAATTCAGGCCGGGCGACGCACCTGAAACGACGGATCGGAGTATGCCGGGGGATTAATGTTTCTGTTCACAATAATCAAGAAAATTTACCGGTTCCGATTATCGTTATAGCGGTGTTACGCGGGTAACAGCGCCATTCCCGGGATCGAATCGATTCTGTGTTTTCCAAAGAAAAGGAAGACACGGGATGACAACCTCGAACCAGCACGCTGCCGCCGCGCCCGAGTCTCCGGCGCAGCAGCTCGATCGCACGTGGCGCGAAATGCAGGGGAAATTGCGGCGCCGCGCGCGCCTGTTGTGCAAGGGCGATATTCACCGCGCCGACGAATTGCTGTCCGACACCGCCCTCAAGGTCCACATTTACCTGCAGCGTTCGCCCGGGCGCGTTCAGAACCTGGCCGGGTTTCTCTTCCTGGTCCTGAACCACGCGTTCCTCGATGGCGCGCGTCGCCGCCTGCGCGAAAGCGGCATGCTCGAATTCGACCCGGCGTGGGACGACGATCACGCCGTCGAGCTGGCCGGCCACGCGCCGTCGGTCGAGCAGCAACTGCTGCTGCGGCAACAGCTGCTGCGTCTCGAACAGGCGCTGTCGGTGCTCTCGCCGCAGCAGCAGATGCTGTTCACGCTGAAGTTCGAGGAGGACCGGCCGTATTTCCACATCGCCGCGACGCTCGGGATCAACGAGCCGCTGGCCAGAAAGCGCGTCGAGCTGCTGCGCAAGAAGTTGCGCGAGGAACTCGCGTGAGCGCGTTCACGAATGCCGGCACGCAGCGTTCCTAACGGCATGCGCGGGGTCGATGGCCTGCCGGCCCGCCCGTTCCTTCAATCGCATGCCGGAGCCGAGATCCGAGGAGGCCTCGTGGCAGACAAAGTCAATGAGCAGATTACCGATGCGCTGACGCAGACCAACGTCAACGTCGTCGCGGGCTCGCCGGCCCAGGCGCTGGGCATGCTTTACCAGATGTTCAGCCAGGCCGTCGGCATCTCGGCGCAGAACATGACCCAGCAGCAGGCGGCGTTGAACCAGATTTCGAACGCCGTCGTGTCGAAGGCCGTGGCGATGATCCTGTCCGTCGAGGCATCGCCGAAGCCGGCATCGGGCGGCGCGTCGCTGCCCGCGGCGGGCGGGTCGCCGACGGGTTCCACGCACTAGGACACGACGACTATCGGGACACCTGAACCATGAACATGAAAGGTCTTTTGGATGGACGCGGAGAAGGCGCGACGCAAGCACCGGACGACGTCGCGGACGCCGCGGCCGAAGCTGCGCCGCACGACGCGACGTCGACAGCCCGCAAGCGCGCGTGGCCGGTCAACCGGTTGCGCAGGTTCACCGACGCGCTGAAGGCGCCGGACCAGATCGCGGGCGTGTCCGGCGCCGCCCCATCGGCGTTGAAGACGGTCCAGGCGATCAACGCGGAGGCGGCGTCCTACGCGACGACGCAGATATCCGTCGGTCCGAACATGATGATCACGCAGGCCGGCGGCATGGTCGCGCAGGCGGCGGCCAACTACTTCGAGGCGTCGACGTCGCTGGCGATCGCGGGCAAGAGCGTGCTGATGAAGGACCTCGCGCAGAAGACCATCGACGAGGACGTGAAAGGCATGGCGATGGATGCGGTGGGCCTGCTGTTGACGGACCTGTTCGTCGCGACCGCGGCGGTCGTCGCGGGCGCCGCGGAGGCGATCGAAGGGGAGGCCGCGAGCGTCGCGCTCGACCGGATCGACGAGAGCCTGCAGAAGTATCAGGCGCTGCTCGACAAGAAGGGCACCTGAGACACGTCACGCACGTCGGGCGCGGCGTCGATAGGAACGTCGCGGGCGATCATGCGTCGAGAACCGCGGCGCAATCGCGGGCCACGCGTGCAGCGGGCGAAACAGTCTCCATCGACACGACCCGCCGGGCCGTCAGGCCCGATGCGGGATGTGAGCGGCGGGCGCGATGCACGTTCGTGGTCGAACGCGTCGCGCCTGCTACCGGCAGTCCAGTCCAATCATGTGAGGAACCCATGTCTTACATCATTCAGAACGCACACGGTGCCGCGCCGCTGCGGGTTGGCGAGCGCAAATGGGGCGATGCGACGGAAATCGATTTCGGCGCGATGACGAGCTGCATCGCGCTCGTCGAGCAGACGCCGGGCCAGCCGACGTTGGTGCGCGGCATCCATCTGTCGATCGTCGGCGACGGCGGCACGAAGGTCTACGACACGGCGGCGGATGTCGCCGGACAGGTCGAGACGATCATGCAGCAGAGCGGCAACATGCGTGCATGCCTCGGGCGCATCGACCTCTGGCAGGCCAACGTGTCGCCGGAGGTGCAGGATTTCTTCGTCGCGCTGATGATGAGCCTCGGCATGGTCCAATGGGTGCAGGTGCCCGACGGCAACCTGCGGGTGCGGCTTGATGGCGGCGTGATGCAGTATCAGAAGGGCACCGCCGCGTGGACCAACGTGTAGCCGGCGCGATCCGTCGAAACCGGTGCCCGCGATGCGCGCGGGCGCCGGCCCCGTCCCAGCTTTTTGTTCGTCAACGCCAACAAAAAACCTCGTTTCGCGCCACGCGGCCTGTCAGCAGAATGTCTCCATTCCAGCTCACGCGACGACACAAGCGTCGCATGAGCCGCACTTCCGAAGGAGACAGCCGTGGCAGTCGAAACAACCTCGATCGATACGCTCGTCGTCGGCGCCGGGCAGGCCGGCGTGGCGATGAGCGAGCACCTGGGCAAGCTGGGCGTGCCCCATCTCGTGCTGGAGCGTGACCGCATCGCCGAACGCTGGCGCACCGGGCGCTGGGATTCGCTGGTCGCGAACGGCCCTGCGTGGCACGACCGTTTCCCCGGCCTCGAATTCGACGGGCTCGATCCCGATGCGTTCGCCACGAAGGACCAGGTCGCGGACTACTTCGAAGCGTATGCCCGTCGATTCAACGCGCCGATCCGCACCGGCGTCGAAGTGAAACACGTCGTGCGCAACACGGGCAAGCCGGGCTTCGTCGTCGAGACGTCCGACGGCATGATCGAGGCGAACCGCGTGGTGGTCGCGACGGGCCCGTTCCAGCGCCCGGTGATTCCGCCGATCGCGCCGGACGACGCGCGCGTCGTGCAGATCCATTCCGCCGACTATCGCAACCCGGGCCAGCTGCCGGCAGGCGCGGTGCTGGTGGTCGGCGCCGGTTCGTCGGGCGTGCAGATCGCCGATGAGCTGCGGCGCGCGGGCCGGCAGGTTTACCTGTCGGTCGGGCCGCACGACCGTCCGCCGCGTGCGTATCGCGGCCGCGACTTCTGCTGGTGGCTTGGCGTGCTCGGCGAATGGGACAAGGAAGTCGCGACGCCAGGCCGCGAACACGTGACGATCGCGGTGAGCGGCGCGCGCGGCGGCCATACGGTCGATTTCCGCGCGCTCGCGAATCAGGGCGTGACGCTGGTCGGGTTGACGAAGTCGTTCGACGGCGGCGTGGCCGTGTTCGAACCCGATCTCGCGATCAATCTCGCGCGCGGCGACGAGAACTACCTGTCGCTGCTCGACGCGGCCGACGCGTATGCGGCGCGCAATGGCCTCGACCTGCCGGAAGAACCGGCCGCGCGACGCATCCTGCCGGATCCCGACTGCGTCTCGCATCCGATCCTCTCGCTCGATCTCGCCGGCGCGGGCGTCACGTCGATCGTCTGGGCGACCGGCTATGCGGTCGACTACGGCTGGCTGAACGTGGACGCGTTCGCGCCGAACGGCAAGCCGCAGCACCAGCGCGGCGTGTCGAAGGAGCCGGGCATCTATTTCCTCGGGCTGCCGTGGCTGTCGCGGCGCGGCTCCAGCTTCATCTGGGGCGTGTGGCACGACGCGAAGCACATCGCCGATCACATCGTCACGCAGCGCAAGTACCTCGCATACCACGATGCGGCGCAGCACCGCGCGGCCGCCCAAGCGGCGCAGCCGGACGCGCGCCCGCTCGCCGAAGCGGCGAACTGACGACCTGACGACCCCGCCGCGACCGCTTCCCGCGCGGCGGGCGACCACACCGACACTCGAAGGACCTCGATGAGCCAGCCTACCCATACGCGTATCCGCATGTTCAACACGAAGGATACCTACCCGAACCAGACGCTCGACAACGACCTGTGCCAGGCCGTGCGGGCCGGCAACACCGTCTACGTGCGCGGCCAGGTCGGCACCGATTTCGACGGCAACCTGATCGGCCTCGGCGACCCGCGTGCACAGGCCGAGCAGGCGATGAAGAACGTCAAGCAGTTGCTCGAGGAAGCCGGCAGCGACATCACGCATATCGTGAAGACGACGACCTACCTGATCGATCCGCGTTATCGCGAACCCGTGTACCAGGAAGTCGGCAAGTGGCTGAAGGGCGTCTACCCGATCTCGACGGGGCTCGTCGTTTCCGCGCTCGGTCAGCCGCAGTGGCTGATGGAGATCGACGTGATCGCGGTGATTCCCGACAACTGGCAGCCGAACCGCGCACGGGAGGCGACATGACGTTCTCCATCGTCGGACGCTGCCCGGAGACGGGGCAGCTCGGGATCGCGATCAGCTCGTCGAGCATCGCGGTGGGCGCGCGCTGCCCGTGGGTGCGTGCGGGCGTCGGCGCCGTCGCGACGCAGAACATCACGCTGCCGGCGCTTGGGCCGCAGATTCTCGACCTGATCGAGCACGACCAGCTCGCGCCGGCCGCGGCGCTCGACCGGGCGTTGAGCGCGAACGGCTGGAGCCAGTACCGGCAGGTCACGGCGATCGACGGGCAGGGGCAGACCGCATGCTTCACCGGCAAGGAGGCGCTCGGCACGCATCGCGCGGTGCAGGGCGAGCAATGCGTGGCGGCCGGCAATCTGCTGGCCGCGCCGGCCGTGATCGATGCGATGGTGCGGGCCTTCGAGCACGCGCCCGGGCTGCTCGCCGATCGCCTGCTGGCCGCGATGCACGCGGCGACGACGGCCGGCGGCGAGGCCGGGCCCGTGCATTCGGCCGCGCTGAAGGTGGCCGGCGACGTGACCTGGCCGATCGTCGACCTGCGCGTCGACTGGGCCGATACCGATCCGATCGGGCAACTCGATGCGCTGTGGCGCGCGTATCGGCCGCAGATGCAGGACTACCAGACGCGCGCGCTGAATCCGACCGCCGCACCGAGTTACGGAGTACCGGGCGATGAGTGATCCGTCGAGCCGCGCGCTGCTCGAACGGCTGATCGGCTTCGCGACGGTCAGCCGCGACTCGAACCTCGAGATGATCGGTTTCATCCGCAACTATCTCGCGGGTTTCGGTGTGGAAAGCGAGCTGTTCTATAACGCGGAACGCACGAAGGCGAGCCTGTACGCGACGATCGGCCCGCGCGATCGCGGCGGCGTCGCGCTGTCGGGCCATACCGACGTGGTGCCGGTCGACGGGCAGGCATGGACGGTCGAGCCGTTCCGGCTGACCGAGCGCGACGGCCGCCTGTACGGTCGCGGCACGGCCGACATGAAGGGCTTCATCGCATCGGTGCTCGCGGCCGTGCCGGCGTTCGTCGCGCGGCCGCTGAGCGTGCCCGTGCATCTCGCGTTCTCGTACGACGAGGAAGTCGGTTGCGTCGGCGTGCGGCCGATGCTCGAACAACTGGCCGCGCGCGCACATCGTCCGCGGCTGTGCGTGATCGGCGAGCCGACCGAACTGAAGCCGGTGCTCGGTCACAAGGGCAAGCTCGCGATGCGCTGCCACGTGAAGGGCGCCGCGTGTCACTCGGCTTACGCGCCGTCGGGCGTCAACGCGATCGACTATGCGGCGAAGCTGATCGGCCGGCTCGGCGAGATCGGCGCGGCGCTCGCACGCCCCGAGCGGCACGACAGCCGCTTCGATCCGCCGTTCTCGACCGTGCAGACGGGCTTGATCAAGGGTGGCCGCGCGCTGAACATCGTGCCGGCCGAATGCGAGTTCGATTTCGAGGTGCGCGCGCTGCCGGATTTCGATGCGCACGACGTGCCGAGAAAGCTGCAGGACTATGCGGAATCCGAACTGTTGCCGCGGATGCGCGCGGTGCAGCCCGATACCGACATTCAACTGAAACCGCTCGGCGCGTATCCGGGGCTGGCGACCGCGCCGGACGGCGAGGCCTCGCGGCTGATCGCGTGGCTGAGCGGGTCCGACGCGTTCGGCACGGTGGCGTTCGGCACCGAGGGCGGGCTGTTCGGGCAGGCCGGTATTCCGACCGTCGTGTGCGGTCCCGGCAGCATGGACCAGGGGCACAAGCCCGACGAGTTCGTCACGCTCGAACAACTGCACGGATGCGACGCGATGCTCGGTCGTCTGGCCGCGTATCTTTCTTCAGCCGACTGAGCTGGCCACCGACACGCACGCTCCGCACCCGGCGGCGCGTGCGTTTTTTTGTTCTCTATCGCGATCTCATCGCGCCGCTTCCGCGACGATCTGCGCAAGCCGCTCGCGGCAGAAATCGACGAACGACTGCGCCTGCTTCGTGAGCTGCCCGCGCTTCAGCCGCGCGCTCACGAGCCCGGACGGGCTGACCGTTTCGCTGAGGCCGATCGTCACGACACGCTGGCCGTCGTACGTATAGTCGGAATGCGGGCGCGTGACGAGCAGCGAGAACCCGAAGCCCTGGCCGACTATCCCGCGCACCATCTCGATCGACGGCGAGCCGAACACGATGTTCGGCGTCAGCCCGAGTTCGTGAAACAGACTGACGAAATACGTGCGGCTCGGCTGCACGTCGAGCAGGATCATCGGCTCGACGCACAGGTCGCGCAGCGACACGTGCGTCTGGCTCGCGAACCGGTGGTTTTCGGGCAGCAGCACGTACGGCTGCTGCGGCGGCATCAGCGACTCGGTTTCGATCGTGCCGTCGAGATCGTGGTCGTACATCAGCGCGAGATCGAACGTGCCGGACGTCAGCCCCTGCACGAGTTCCTGCTGGTCGCCGTCGCGCAGCCGGATGTTCACGCCCGGGTAGCGCTCGCGAAAACCCGCAATCAGTTGTGGCAGATAGAGCGGCGCGACCGTCTCGAAACAGCCGATGTCGATCTGCCCGGCGATCACGTCGTTGTCGGCGAGCGCGTTCTGTTCGAACTCGTGCGCGATGCGCAGCAGTTCCTGCGCTTTCCGGTAGAAGCGCGTGCCGCTCGGCGTCAGCGACACGCCCTGCGCGTGATGGCGAATGAACAGCTTCACGCCGAAGCTCTCTTCGAGCCCCTTGATCGCGCTGGAAATCGACGGCTGCGCGATAAAGAGCTGACGCGATGCCTCGGCGACGCTGCCGGATTCGACCGTCGTGATGAAGTACTTCAGTTGCCGCAATGTGTAGTGAGCCACAAGCACCTCTGATGCCCGCCCCGGCGTGCCGCCGCGGGCGCGTGCGCGTTCCATGGGGAAACAGACCCTGGCACCTTACCTGAAGTCGATCGGCGCCGAAATTTCCGCTGCAGAGCTTTTTCGTATGTCGCGGAAATATTTTTAGTATTTTCCGGTCGCGATGCACGTGGCGCACCATCGTCTCCAACCTGGATCGCGACGGGGCCGCGTGCGCGCCGGCGGGACATGTCATCCGTCCCTGCTTGCCGCGCACGCGCCGCTTCGTTCGGCGCCGCCGCGCATGCACGCGGTGCGGCGTCGCCCGTGCATCCGGACCGATGGCCGGCGCGCACCCCGACGCGCGCCGGCGTGAACGGCACGCGCGCATTGCCGCGCAGGACTGGAGACTTCACCATGACGAACGCGGAACGCAATGCGTCCCCGATGATAGAGAAGCACACGATCGGCTATGTGCCGCCCGCCGAACGCCACGGCAAGGTGCGCGACTTGTTCACGCTCTGGTTCGGCGGCAACATCGCGCCGCTGCCGATCGTGACCGGCGCGCTCGGCGTGCAGATGTTCCACCTGAACCTGATGTGGGGGATCGTCGCGATCGTCGTCGGCCAGGCGGTCGGCGGCGTGCTGATGGCGCTGCATTCGGCGCAGGGCCCGCAGATGGGCATCCCGCAGATGATCCAGAGCCGCGCGCAGTTCGGCTCGTGGGGTGCGCTGCTCGTCACGGTGATCGCGGCCGTGATGTACGTCGGCTTCTTCGCGTCGAACATCGTGCTCGCCGGCAAGTCGGTGCACGGCATCGCGTCGTCGGTGCCGGTGCCCGTCGGCATCGTGATCGGCGCGGTGGGCTCCGGGCTGATCGGGATCGTCGGCTACCGGTTCATCCACATCCTGAACCGGATCGGCACGTGGGTGCTCGGCATCGGCATCGCCGTCGGCTTCTGGATGATCCTCTCGCACGTGAACACCGCCGATTTCCTGACGCGCGGCGGCTTCGACTTCGCGGGCTGGCTTGCGACGGTATCGCTGTCGGCGCTGTGGCAGATCGCGTTCGCGCCATACGTGTCGGACTATTCGCGCTATCTGCCGGAGGACGTCGGCGTCGCGTCCACGTTCTGGGCGACCTACCTCGGCTGCACGATCGGCTCGACGCTCGCGTTCATCTTCGGCGCGGTGGCCGTGCTCGCGGTGCCGGCCGGCGCGGACACGATGGACGCGGTCAAGCAGGCGACGGGCCCGCTCGGCCCGCTGATGCTCGTGCTGTTCCTGCTGAGCGTGATCAGCCACAACGCGCTGAACCTGTACGGCGCGGTGCTCGCGGTGATCACGTCGGTGCAGACGTTCGCGTACAAGTGGATTCCGACCGCGAAGGCGCGCGCGATCGTGTCGGTCGTGATCTTCGTTGCGTGCTGCTACGCGGCGATCGGCGCATCGAAGAACTTCGTCGGCAACCTCGTCGACCTGGTGCTCGCGCTGCTGGTCGTGCTGGTGCCGTGGACGGCGATCAACCTGATCGACTTCTACGTGATCCACAAGGGCAAGTACGACATCCAGTCGATCTTCATGGCGGACGGCGGAATCTACGGCCGCTTCAATCCGCAGGCGCTGCTCGCGTATGCGATCGGCATCGTGGTGCAGATTCCGTTCATGAACACGCCGATGTATGCGGGCCCGATTCCCGCGCATCTGGGCGGCGCGGATCTGTCTTGGCTCGTGGGCCTGCTGCTGACGTCGCCGCTGTACTACTGGCTCGCGACGCGCGACAGCGCGTATCGGCGCCGGCAGGGCGGCGCGCACCTGCCGCCGACGGCGGTGCGGTAAGCGCAGGGCGGCAGGCGGGCACGGGCGGGGCGTGTGCCGCGACCCTTGCCCACCCGCGGATCAGACCACCGCCGAGCGCGCGACGCGCACCGGCACCGACTTGTACGACGGCGTGCCGCTTTCCTTGTCGATGTAGTCGAGCGGCACGAGCACGTTCGCTTCCGGGTAGTACGCGCCGACCGAGCCCGGCGCGATGTCGTACTCGATCGCGGTGATCTTCTCGAGGCGCAGTGTGCGGCCCGACGCCGTGACCGTCTCGATGTCGACGAGGTCGCCGTGTTCGAGCCCGTACTTGTCGAGATCGGCCGCGTTCATGAACAGCACGTCGCGCCGGCCGAACACGCCGCGATAGCGGTCGTCGAGCCCGTAGATCGTCGTGTTGTACTGATCATGGCTGCGCAGCGTGATCAGCCGCAGCACCTGCTCGGCGCCGAGCGCGTCCGCGTCCTCCTTCACGCCCTTGTAGACCGAGAACATCGCCTTGCCGGTCGGCGTCGGCCACACGCGCTCGGTGGGCGGCAGCGGCAGGCGGAAGCCGCCCGGCGTGCGGATCCGCTCGTTGAACGCGTCGAAGCCGGCTACCGTCTTGTCGATCAGGTCGCGGATGCGGTCGTAGTCGGCGATCAGGTCGAGCCACGCGACCTTGCTGTTCGGCAGCGTCGCATGCGCGATGCCGGCGACGATCGCGGGCTCCGAGCGCAACTGGTCCGACGCCGGCTTCAGCTTGCCGGCCGACGCATGGACCATCGACATCGAATCCTCGACGGTGATCGATTGCCGGCCGGTGGCCTGCATGTCGAGCTCGGTGCGGCCGAGCACCGGCAGGATGAAGGTTTCCTTGCCGACCAGCAGGTGCGAACGGTTCAGCTTCGTGCCGAGATGCACGCTCAGGTCGAGCTTCGCCATCGCCGGGAACGACAGCTCCGGATCGGGCAGCGCGACCGCGAAGTTGCCGCCGAGGCACAGCAGCGCCTTCGCGGTGCCGTCGATCATCGCTTGCATCGCTTGCACCGCATCGTGCCCGTGTTTCGCGGGCGGCGTGAAGCCGCACACGTCCTCGATCTTCTTCAGGAATTCGGCCGACGGCTTCTCGGTGATGCCGACCGTGCGGTTGCCCTGCACGTTCGAATGGCCGCGCAGCGGGCACACGCCGGCGCCGGGCTTGCCGATGTTGCCGCGCATCAGCAGCAGGTCGGCGATCAGGCGCACGGTGGCCGTGCCCTTGTTGTGCTGCGTGACGCCCATCCCGTACGTGACGATCGTCGCGTTCGACTTCGCGTACGCGAGCGCGACCTCTTCGAGCTGCGCCTGGGCGAGGCCGCTCGCGCGTTCGATGTCGTCCCACGACGTGGCTTCGAGATCGGCCGAGAACGCGTCGAAGCCGTCGGTGTGCTGCGCGATGAAATCGCGGTCGAGCACGTCGCCGCGCTCGGCCTCGAGCTTCAGCAGCGCCTTCATGATGCCTTTCAGCGCGGCCGCGTCGCCGCCCGCGTCGACCTGGTAGTACGTCGACGCGATCCGCGTCGAGCCGAACGACGCCATCTCGATCATGTCCTGCGGATCGGCGAAGCGTTCGAGCGCGCGTTCGCGCAGCGGGTTGAACACGATGATCGGCACGTTGCGGCGCGCGCACTCGTGCAGCGTGCCCATCATCCGCGGATGGTTCGTGCCGGGGTTGTGGCCGATCGAGATGATCAGCTCGCAGTGGTCGAAATCCTCGAGCGACACGGTGCCCTTGCCGATGCCGATCGACTGCGGCAGGCCGACGCTGGTCGGCTCGTGGCACATGTTCGAGCAGTCGGGGAAGTTGTTGGTGCCGAGCTCGCGCGCGAACAGCTGGTACAGGTACGCGGCTTCGTTCGACGCGCGGCCCGACGTGTAGAACTCGACCTGCTCGGGCGGCAGCGCGCGCAGCACTTCGCCGATGCGCGCGAACGCGTCGTCCCATTCGATCGCGCGGAACGTGTCGGTCGCGCGGTCGTAGACGAGCGGATGCGTGAGCCGGCCCATGTTCTCCAGTTCGTAGTCCGACATGCGCAGCAGCGACGACACGGTGTTCGCCGCGAAGAACTCCGGCGTCACGCGCTTGGTCGTCGCTTCCCACGTAACGGCCTTCGCGCCGTTCTCGCAGAACTGGAACGTCGACTTGTGCTCCTTGTCCGGCCACGCGCAGCCGGGGCAGTCGAAGCCGTCGGGCTGGTTGGTCCGCATCAGCACGATCGGCGCCTCGATGGTTTCCATTTGCGTGCGCACCGCATCGGCTGTCGCGCGAAGCGCGCCCCAACCGCCGGCGGGCCCGTCGTATTTCCTGATGCCTGGCACTTCGCGTCGATTTGTCATGTGAATCTCCAATAGCCGGGCCCGATGCGGGTGGCTCGGTTGCGCCGTGTCGCGGCGTGGGGCGGCTCCGTCCGCGGACGGAGCCGGTCATGCGTGCCCCGGGTGGTGGGGCATGCGTTGTTTTAGTGCGCGTCCTTCTTCGCGCCGGACGACTTCTTGCCCGACGGCTTCGCGGCGGGCGGCGGGGCGTCGGCACGCGTGTCGTCCGCCTTCGCGTCCGCTGCTGCGTTGGCGGCCTTGCCGTTCGGTTTGGCCTTGCCGCCGGCGTCCTGCTTCGCCTCCTTCGCTTCAGGCGCGGCGAGCTTGTTGAACTTCACTTCGTCGCTGTCCTTGTCGTAGTCGACCTCGCACTTGTCGCCCGACTTCAGCCGATCGGCGAGGATTTCCTTCGCGAGCCGCGTCTCGATGGTCTGCCGGATCTGGCGCTTCAGCTCGCGCGCGCCGAATTCAGGCTGGTAGCCGGCTTCGGTCAGGTGTGCGACGAGCGAATCGCCCATCACGAGCGTGATGTCCTGCGCGGCGGCGGTGCGCACCACGCGATCGAGCTGGATCTGCACGATCGCGCGGATGTCGTCCTTCGACAGCGCGTGGAAGACGATCACCTCGTCGATCCGGTTCAGGAACTCGGGCCGGAAATGCCCCTTCAGCACCTGCATCAGTTCCTCGCGGATCGCCTTGTCGGTCTTGCGCGCGGCTTCCGGCTGCGTGAGGTTGTCCATGATGATCGCCGCGCCGAGGTTGCTGGTCGCGATGATGATCGTGTTGCTGAAATCGACCACGCGACCCTTGCCGTCGGTGAGACGCCCGTCGTCGAACACCTGCAGCAGCACGTTGTAGACGTCCGGATGCGCCTTCTCGATCTCGTCGAGCAGGATCACGCTGTACGGGCGACGCCGCACGCGCTCGGTGAGCTGGCCGCCTTCGTCGTAGCCGACGTAGCCGGGCGGCGCGCCGATCAGACGCGCGACCGCGTGGCGTTCCATGTATTCCGACATGTCGATGCGGATGATCGCCTGCTCGTCGCCGAATACGGTCTCGGCCAGCGCCTTCGCGAGCTCGGTCTTGCCGACGCCCGTCGGCCCGAGGAACAGGAACGTCGCGATCGGCCGGTGCGTCTGGCCGAGCCCCGCGCGCGACAGCCGTACCGCATCGCTGACGGCGACCACCGCATCGGCCTGGCCGACCACGCGCTCGCGCAACTGCTCCTCCATCTTCAGCAGCTTCTGGCGCTCTTCCTGCGTGAGTTCGGACACGGGGATGCCGGTCAGCCGCGACACGACCTCGGCCACCGATTCAACGGTCACCTCGAGCGTCTCCGAACCGGTCTTGCGCTGCCACGCCTCCATCATCTCGTCGACGGCCTTCTGCTTCGCGCTGATCTGCTCTTCGAACTGCTTCGCTTCGTCGAAGCGCTTGCGCGACGTCGCGTAGTCCTGCTCGCGCTTCAGTTGCGCGATCTGCGCTTCGCCTTCCTGAATGTCGACCGGGCGCGACGTCGCACCGATCCGCACGCGCGCGGCGGCCTGGTCGATCAGGTCGATCGCCTTGTCGGGCAGGAAGCGCGACGTGATATAGCGGTCGGCGAACTCGGCGGCCGCGACGAATGCTTCGTCGGCGAACGTCACCTGGTGGTGCGCCTCGAGACTGTCGCGCAGCCCGCGCAGGATCACGATCGTCTGCTCGACGCTCGGCTCCGGCACGAACACGGGCTGGAAGCGGCGTTCGAGCGCGGCGTCCTTCTCGATGTACTTCTGGTATTCGTTGAGCGTCGTCGCGCCGATCAGGCTCAACTCGCCGCGCGCGAGCGCGGGCTTCAGCACGTTCGCGATGTCGAGGCCGCCTTCGCCGCCGCCCTGGCCCGCGCCGACGATCGTATGCAGCTCGTCGATGAACAGGATCAGTTCGTCCTGCTTCGCGGTCACTTCGTCGATCAGCTGTTTCGCGCGTTCCTCGAATTCGCCGCGATACTTCGCGCCGGCCACCATCGAGTTGATGTTGACTTCGACGAGCCGCTTGCCGCGCAGCACTTCGGGCACGTCGCCGTTGACGATCCGCTGCGCGAGCCCCTCGACGATCGCGGTCTTGCCGACGCCCGGCTCGCCGATCAGCACCGGATTGTTCTTCTTGCGGCGCGCGAGCACCTCGATCGTGCTCTCGATTTCCTGCGCGCGGCCCAGCACCGGATCGAGCTTGCCCTGGCGCGCGATCGCGGTAAGGTCGCGGCCGAACTTGTCGAGGTTCGGCGTGCCGGTCGGCGCATCGACGCGGCCGTCCTCGGCGCCCTTGCCGACCACCTTCACCACCTTCTGGCGCAGCGCCTCGGGCGTCACGCCGTATTTCTTCAGCAGCGTGCCGGCGACGCTGTCGGGCACCGATGCGAGCCCGATCAACAAGTGCTCGGGGCCGATGTACGAGTGGCCGAGATCGCGCGACGCCTGAAACGCGTACTGCACGGCCTTCTTCACGCGCGGCGAGATCGACAGCTTGTCGAGCGGCGCGTCGGGAGCGGCCGTGCCGGTGTGCGCGTGCGCGTCGATGTACGTCTTGATGTCCTCCGGCGACAGCTTTAGTTCCTTCAGCAGCGCGGCACATACGTCGGTGTCCGCGAGCGCGTACAGCAGGTGTTCGGAATCGAGCTCGCTGCGGCGCAGCTCGTGCGCCTTCTCGGCCGCGCGCTGCAGCAGTTCGAGCGTCTGTTCGCTGAACGCGTCGGTCGGATCGACCGATTCGCGCGGAATCTCGGCGGCGAGCGGCGATTCGTCGCCGAGCCCGCCGAACAGCGACGACGGTCCGCCACCGCCGAGCAGCGAATCGAACGGATTCAGCATGCTCTGATGCCGCATCAGCTGGCGGAAGTGGTAATCGCAGATCGAGATCGTCTTGCGCTCGCCGTCCTGCATCACGGTGGCGCGTGCAACGGCCGGCCGCGCGTGGCAGATATCGCAAAGTGCGGGCATGGTGGTCTGGCTCCTGTCGGTGAAGGTGGGTCGAAGCGTGACGCCCGATGCGGTGCGGCGCTCGCGCGTCCCGATCGCGGTCGGGGCGGGAAGCGCGAGTGCCGCAAGGAGCCCACGGCATCGCTTCGACTGCGTTCAAAATAACGAATCGACGCGGCCCGTCCAAGACACAGTTCCATGCCGGACCGGCCGTGAATTGCACCCTCACATGGACGCGGGCCGGGGCGGCAAGGAGTACAGACGCGCAAGCGGGCGGCGGCGCGGGCGTGTGCGGCGCGTACGGCTTGCGGTGGAAGGCGCGGGAAAGGGCGGCGCCCGAACGGCGCGCGGTGCGACATCGGCGCGCAGTGCGCCGGCAGCGGCCGAACGGCGGCCAGACGGGACGCGACGCGCGAGCGCGAACCGGTGGCGTCCGGCCATGCGTGCACCGCAGCCGAGACGCGCGGTGCGGCCGGGGAAGGCGAAGGCGGGTGACACCGCACGCGCCGGCCATCGCGCAACCGCGGTGCACCACGATCAGTCGGAGAGTGTCATCGCGAGCCGTTGCCGCGCGATCTGCTTGACGTCGGCCGACAGTGCCGCATTCTGCAGACCATTGGCCCAGACGGAGAACGAATCCTCGATCAGGTTGCGCGTATCGGGCGGCAGCTCGGCCAGCATCAGCGACACGACGGTAAACAGCACGGCGGTGTCGCCGGCCTGGCGGCTGGCGTTCGCGTCGACCGTCTGCTTCAGGGTCGCGACCGACGCCTGCAGCGCCTGTAATGCATCATTCGATTCGCTCATGAAATCCTCGATGCAAGATGGGCTGGAGCGGCGACGAACCCGCGGCCGGCGCGCGACGCCCGGGCGGACATCGCGCGCCCGCAATCGCACTCAGGCGGCCGCGTTACCCTGCGGCGCCACGGCCACCGATGCCTCGCTCGTCAACATCAGGAACGTGAACGTTTCGCGCAGGTACAGGCGGACGCCCTTGTCGGTGTGGCTCGTGTAGCCGATCGACAGGTCTTCCCCGAGGTGCAGCTCGTAATCGCCGCCGCGCGTGGACAGCACGCAGCCGCCGCTGATCGCCGGCGCCCAGATGATCTCGCCGCTGACGATGCGTTTGATATGACCGAGGACCGGATAGCCCTGGTCGCGCGCTTCGCTGAGCGCGGTGTACGCGTCCGACCCGAGCACGACCGAGTACGGACCGTCGACGCCGGCGAGGCGCAGCGCTTCCAGCGCGTCGCTGATCGCGTCCGGGTACGCGCCGACGTCCGCCGGCAGCGTGAGCCGGCGGTTCGACGTGCCTTCGCGGATGCCGATGATGCCGGCCGCGCGGTAGCCGTCGAAGATCGCGCTGTCTTCGGCGAACGCGAGCCGTTGCGCGGCTTCCTTCGCCGGCTGCCAGTCGGCGTCGCGCGCGCCGCGCTCGACGCTGTCGATCGCGTCGCGGCTCAGCTCGAACGGCACCGTCAGCTCGACGATCGTGCGTACTTCGCGCAGCCGCGCGTTCACGAGTTCGCGCGGCGCGGCCACGTCGAGCAGGTGCCCGGTGCCGACGGCCGACAGCTCGGGGCCTGCGGGGCCCTCGACGTCGACGACGCGGCGGCCGGCCACCGATCGTTTGAAGGTGCGCGCCACTTCCTCCTCGATTTGTTCCCAGGCGGACGACGAGATCGGGGCGAGTTCGCGATGCAGGTTATTCATAGGTCGGGGTTCCTTTCAGCGAGCCGATGTTCAGCGAGCCGTCGCGCCGCGGTGCGGCAGGCGCGGACGGCGTGGATTCCGGTTGGGCGGCTTCGGCGGCCGGCGCGGGGCGGTCGGCGAGCGCTTCGAGCAGGTCGGCCGACGGCACGAAGAACAGCGAGCCGGTGACCGCGCGGCTGTAGTCGAGCAGGCGGTCGTAGTTGCCGGGCGGGCGGCCGACGAACATGTTCTCGAGCATCTGCTCGATCGGCGCCGGCGAGCGCGCATAGCCGATGAAATAGGTGCCGAATTCGCCGGCGCCCGGACGCCCGAACGGCATGTTGTCGCGCAGGATCTTCACTTCCTGGCCGCCCTCGTCGAGCGTGGTCAGCGAGCTGTGCGAGCACGACGGCTTCACGTCCGGCGCGAGCTCGATGTCGGACAGCTTGGTGCGGCCGATGATGCGCTCCTGCGTCTCGACCGCGAGCGCGTTCCAGCCGGCCATGTCGTGCAGGTACTTCTGCACGAGCACGTAGCTGCCGCCCGCGAATTCGGCGTCTTCGTCGCCGATCACCGTGAAGTCGACCGCTTCGCGGCCTTCCGGATTTTCGGTGCCGTCGACGAAGCCGATCATCGCGCGCTGGTCGAAATTGCGGAAGCCGTGCACCTCGTCGACGACCGTGACCGCGTCGCCGAGCGCATTGAGCAATTGCGTCGCCAATTCGAAGCACAGGTCCATCGCTTCCGCGCGGATGTGCAGCAGGATGTCGCCGGGCGTCGCCACTGCGACGCGCTGGCCGGCGCCGAATTCGCGGAACGGATGCAGCGACGCGGGGCGCGGCTCGCCGAACAGCGCATCCCATGCGTCGGAGCCGAAGCCGCAGACGCACGTGAGGTTGCCGCCCGGCACGCGCTTGCCGACCGAGCGCACGAGCGCGGCGATGTCGCCGCACCATGAACGGATCGTGTCGGCGTGATCGGCGCCGGGATTGATCGTCGCCACGAGAAAGATCGCGCTGCGCGTGATCGGGCTGTGGACGGCCTGGGAGAGCGGGGGAGGGGTAGTCTGCATCGCGGCCTGCCGGTCAGTCATGTCGGGACGGACGGGCCGCGGCAGCCGCGGCGCGCGAACGCGAACGGTTGAACTGTGTCATGCGACGGTTCTCTTTGTGACGTGCGGATGAAGGACGTTGCGCGGGCATCGCGCAACGGGCCGCAGCGGCGGCGGCCGGCCCCCGGCGCGAAGGGGAGGCGGACGTGGCGGCCGCGCGTTCGCCCGGCGCGTGAGCTGTCCGCACCGCGTAACGGCGTCGAGCCTGCAATCTAGCAGCTTCGACGGGTCTTTGGAACACGTATCGATGATCTGTCATTCGAATGGATCAAACAGGGCCCGGTTTTGTGCGGCGCCCGCGCAGCTGTACTCCTGGCGCGCGCGGCGCTGTGCTCTTGAGCGTGCGTGTCGCGTGCAGTAGATTAGGTCCCGCTACGGTTCCGCCACGGTTCCGCTCCGCCCGACGACGACCATCATGATGAACCTTTTGGAAGCGATGCGTATTTTCGGTGCAATCGTCGAGCACGGCGGGCTGTCCGGCGCGGCGTCCGATCTGAAGCTCGACGTCGCGCAGGTGAGCGCGCGGTTCGATGGCCTCGAACGCTATCTCGGTTGCCGCTTGCTGCTGGACCGCTCGGGCGACGACGTCGTATGCACCGAGGCCGGCGTCGCGTTTCATGCGTGTTGCCGGCGCACGCTGTCTGCGGTCGCGCAGGCGACCGGCGCGATCGGAACCGGTGCGTGCGCAACGGTCTCCCGTCCGCCCGTCGCAGGCTTTCCGTTTCCCGACACCCCCCGCCGCAGCGATGGCGCATCGATCGCGGCACCGACGACACTGCACCGGACAACGCGTTGAATATTTCCACTGCATCCGCCGATACGACCGCCGAGCGCATTCGTCGCCGCTTCGGCCATTTCCTTCACGCGGCCGAGCTGGCCGGGCTGGTCGTGATCGGGCTGGCGACCGCGTTCGCGATGACGCAGGAGGCGTGGAAGGTCGTGCTCGCGGGCGAAGTGTCGCTGACGGACCTGCTGCTGATGTTCCTGTATCTGGAAGTGCTCGCGATGGACCTGCGCTACCTGCGGCTCGGCCGGCTGCCGGTGCGGTTTCCGCTGTTCATCGCGATGACGTCGCTCGCGCGCGACCTGATCCTGCGCGGCGCGACCGACAGCCCCGAGCGGATGCTGATGACGACTTTCGGGATCGTGCTGCTCGCGGTCGGCGTGCTGATCCTGAGCTTCGGCCAGCATCGCTTTCCGGCGGACGTCGACGATGTCGAGGACGACGTGCATGTGCGCAAGTAACGCGGCCCGGGCGGCATTCGAAGCGAACCCCGGCGCGCCGTGCGACGTGCGGCGGCCCCATTCTCATCCCAACACGCGAGGTGTCGCATGACCAGGCAATTGATCGTCGCCGTATTCGGCAGCGTCGACACGGCCCGCCGGGCCGCGAACGATTTCGATGCGCTGTCGGAGAAGAACGAAGGATTCCATATCGAGAATGGCGTCGTCGTCGAGAAGGACGCGAACGGCAAGCTCGCGGTGCTCGACGCCGAATCGCGGCCGTTCAGGGGCGGCGTGATCGGCGCGATCGCGGGCGGCTTGCTCGGCCTGCTGGCCGGACCGCTCGGCGTGGTGACCGGCATGGCGGCCGGCGCGGGCGCCGGCATTCTCGCGCAAGCGGCCGGCAACGCGCTGCTCGACGGCACGTTCGTCGAGACGGTCGCGGCGCGGCTCGTGCCCGGCAGCGTCGCGGTCATTCTCGAAGCGAAGGAGGACACGCCGTTCTCGGTCGACAACGTCGTCACGGGATTCGGCGGCAAGGTGTTTCGCCAGACGCTCGACTGAGCCCGCCCCTTTTCGAACCGAGTCGGGAGAACCGCATGCGTATCGATCAATCGTACCGCCGCTTCGACATCGCGGCGACGCTGTCGCCGCTGCCCGGCAACCGCGCGATCGCGAGCGTCGACGTGACGACCGACGATCCGGGCCGCCTCGCCGATCTCGGCACGAGCCAGTTCCTGCAGATCCGCAAGTGGCTCGAGTCGAACGACGTCGCGCTGCTGACTGTGGTGTTCGACGAGTGCAAGGTCGCGATCGACCACTACGCGGACAACGTCGACGACGCGTGAGGGCGAGCGGGCCCCCGCATGGCCGGGCTTCGCAACACCGCCGGCCGCTCCGCCATCCTCGGGACATCATGACGTGCGCGCGGCGAACGGCGGTCGCGACGTCGCATGCGCATCTGTTCACCACGCCGGCCTGATTTGACGTTTCCTCGCCAAACTGTCACTTACATTCGCCGAAATGACGCAGTAGGATGCCGAACCTTGTCTTGATGAGATTCGCATTGCTATCCGCCTTCAATTTCGATAACGGACGAGGTTCCAGCCGGGACACCCGCGCCCGGCGACGGCTATCCGGCTTCATGCGTCGGCGCGGCCGTGCCGACCATGCGGCGCAAGCCGGTTCATCGCGGCCGGGGCGAGGCGGATGAAGCTCTACGAGAAGTTTGCGAACGACGTAGAGCGACTCATTCGGCAAGGCGTATATCGACACGGCGACCGTGTGCCGTCGGTGCGGCAGGCGAGCCAGCAGCACCGGATCAGCATCACGACGGTGCTGCATGCGTATCTGCTGCTGGAAAGCCGCGGGCTGCTCGAAAGCCGGCCGCAGTCCGGCTATTTCGTGAACCTGCGGCGCGACGACGGGCACGCGCCGGTGCGCGAACTGCGGCCGTCGAAGCCGATCGCGATCTCGTCGTCGGTCGACGTGAGCCGGCTCGTGCTGTCGACGCTGCGCTCGATCGGCACGGACGACGCGGTGCCGCTCGGCTCGCCGTATCCGGACCCGAGCCTGTTCCCGTTCGAGAAACTGAACCGCTACGCGTATGCGGCCGGCCGCGACAAGTCGCTGTGGGGCGTGACCGACGGGCTGCCGCCCGGCCATCCGCGACTGATCCGGCAGATCGCGCGCCGCTACCTGGAGAACGGGATGTCGGTGGACCCGAACGAGATCATCGTGACGGTCGGCGCGACGGAGGCGATCAACCTGTGCCTGCAGGCGGTCGCGAAACCGGGCGACACGATCGCGGTGGAATCGCCGACGTTCTACGCGATGCTGCACGCGATCGAGCGGATGGGGATGAAGGCGATCGAGGTGGCCACGCATCCGGAATACGGGATCGACATCGCGGCGCTGGCCGCGATCGCGAAGTCGCAGCCGATCGCCGCGTGCATGGTGATGCCGAACTTCCAGAATCCGCTGGGTTTCCAGATGCCGGACGAGCGCAAGCGCGAACTGGTTGAGTTCGCAACGAAGGCCGGCATGCCGATCATCGAGAACGGCGTCTACAACGAACTGTATTTCGGCAACACGCATCCGAGCATGCTGAAGTCGTTCGACCGTCATGGCATCGTGCTGCATTGCTCGTCGTTCTCGAAGAGCCTGACGGCCGCGTACCGGATCGGCTGGGCGCTGCCGGGCCGCTACCGCGATCAGGTCGAGAAGCTGAAGTTCCTGAATACGCTCGCGACGCCGTCGTTGCCGCAACTGGCGATCGCGGAGTTTCTCGAACGCGACGGCTACGAGCATCACCTGCGGCGAATTCGCAAGGCGTATGCGCAGCAGGCGAACCTGATGCGCGCGATGGTGTCGCGGTTCTTTCCGGAGGGCACGCGCATGTCGAGCCCGGCGGGCGGGTATGTGCTGTGGGTCGAGTTGCCGGCGCAGGTCGATGCGATGCGGTTGTACCAGCTTGCACTGGAGCAGGGGATCACGATCGGCCCGGGCTACATGTTTTCGATCGCGGACACCTATCGAAACTTCATCCGCCTGAACTACAGCAGCCCGTGGTCGCCGGAGATCGAGCAGGCGGTCGTCGCCGTCGGCAAGCTCGCTGCCGCCTGCGTCGGCTGAGCGCGCCGCCGCGCGCGGTGCGACGTCATGTCAGCCGATACGACTGCGCGCCGGTGCCCGCGAGCGTGCCGCCGTCGACGATCAGGTATTCGTTGCGGATCGGCCTGCCGTCGAACCAGCATTGCAGGATCTCCAGCGTGCCGGCCGCATAGCGCGCCTGCGCGGACAACGACGTGCCCGAGATATGCGGCGTCATTCCGTTGAACGGCATCGTGCGCCACGGGTGATCGGCGGGCGCCGGCTGCGGAAACCACACGTCGCCGCCATAGCCGGCGAGATGGCCGGACGTGAGCGCATTCACGACCGCGTCGCGGTCGACCAGCTTCGCGCGTGCGGTGTTGATCAGGTGCGCGCCGCGCTTCATCCGCGCGATCATCGCCGCGTCGAACAGGTGCTCGGTCGACGGGTACAGCGGAATCTGTAGGCTGACGATATCGACGGCGCTCGCGAGCGATGCCGCGTCGGCGTGATACGTGAGCGCGAGCGCCTGCTCGATCGACGCATCGAGCCGGTGGCGCTGCGTGTAATGCAGAGGCAGGCCGAACGGGTGCAGCCGGCGCAGCACGGCCAGACCGATGCGCCCTGCGCCGAGCGCGCCGGACACCGAGTCGACGAGTTCGCCGGGCCGGAAGCCGGGCGGGCCGGCCGGCGTCGGCGCGGTTTGGCCGTCCGCATAGCGCGTGATGACCGGCATCGCATCGCGCACGTAGCGCGGCGGATAGCCGTCGACGGGATCGGGGTAGAGCACGCACAGCACGGTGGCCATCGGGTAGCGCTCCTGTGACAGGGGGAAGGCGGCACGCGGATTGCGCGGGTCGCGCGGGCGCTCGCAGCGCGGCCGGCGTGTTGCGCCGCAACGTCGATCACGTTCTACGCCGGTCGTGGATCGCGTACAAGCTACAGTCCGCGTTTCTCGTGCGCTGCGGGGCGTCTGTACCTGTTCTTTTCAGGAGGGATGTCGATAATGGGATCGTTACCTGACTTTTCGGGAGCCACGTCATGACTGGAAGCGATGCTGCGTCCTCACCCGATCTCACGCAAGGGATCGCGCTCGACGATCTCGCCGACGGCGCGATGATCGAAGGCCATGTCGGCGATGCGGCGGTGCTGCTCGTGCGCCGCGGCGACGAACTGTTCGCGGTGGGCGCGCAATGCCCGCACTACGGCGGCCCGCTGGCCAAGGGCCTGCTGGTCGGCGACACGATTCGCTGCCCGTGGCATCACGCGGCGTTCTGCCTGCGCACCGGCGAGATGGAGCGCGCACCGGCGCTCGACGGGCTGCCGTGCTGGCGCGTCGAGCGGCGCGACGGCCGCGCGGTCGTTATCGATGCGCGACCGGCCGCCGTGCCGCCCGAGCTGAAGGCGGCCGGGCTGCCGGCCTCGGTCGTGATCGTCGGCGGCGGCGCGGCCGCGATCGCGGCAGCCGTCACGCTGCGGCAGGAAGGCTATCCGCATCCGATCACGCTGCTGAGCGCCGATGCCGATCCGCCGTACGACCGGCCGAACCTGTCGAAGGATTACCTCGCGGGCACGGCTCAGGCCGACTGGCTGCCGCTGCGCGCACCGTCGTTTTATACCGAGCAGCGGATCGACGTACGCTGCAACACGCGGGTCGCGCGCATCGATCCCGCGCAGCGGGCGGTCGAGCTCGCCGACGGCAGTCGTATCGAATACGGCGCGCTGCTGCTCGCCACGGGCGCCGAGCCGAACCGGCTGAACGTGCCCGGCGCCGATCTGCCGCACGTCTGTGTGCTGCGCTCGCGCGCCGATTGCGATGCGCTGATCGCCAGGCTGAAAACGGCGCGCCGCTGCGTGGTGGTCGGCGCGAGCTTCATCGGGCTCGAAGCGGCCGCCGCGTTGCGCACGCGCGGGCTCGACGTGCAGGTGGTCGCGCCCGATCCGCATCCGATGGGCCGCGTGCTCGGCGACGCGCTCGGCGACACGATCAAGGCGCTGCACGAAGCGCACGGCGTCGTGTTCCACCTCGGCGCGACGCCCGCGCGGATCGGACCGGACAGCGTGACGCTGTCGAACGGCGACGTGCTGCCGGCCGACGTCGTGCTGGTCGGCATCGGCGTGCATCCGAACGTCGCGCTCGCGCAGGACGCGGGGCTCGCCGTCGAGCGCGGCGTGACGGTCGACCGCTTCCTGCAGACGAGCGCGCCCGGCATCTACGCGGCCGGCGACATCGCGCGCTGGCCCGATCCGCTGACGGGCGAGCGGATTCGCGTCGAGCACTGGGTCGTCGCCGAACGGCAGGGCATCATCGCCGCGCGCAACATGCTCGGCCAGCAGCGGCCGTTCGACGCGGTGCCGTTTTTCTGGAGCCAGCATTACGACCTGACGCTCCGCTATGTCGGGCATGCGGAGCAATGGGATCGCGTCGAGATCGACGGCGACCTCGGCGCGCACGACTGCTCGATCGCATACTGGCGCGGCAACACGCGGCGCGCGGTCGTGACGATCGCCCGCGATCTCGACAGCCTGAAGGCCGAAGCGGCGCTCGAGCGGCAGATCGCGTCCGCCTGAAAGCAGCATGACGACCCCCACCGCACCTTGAAGGGAGACGAGATGAACCCCGACGTCCGTGCACGTTTCGAAACCGAGTTCGCGCCGCGCCGGCCGAACTCGGCACGTTGCGCGACCGGCACGTCGTCGCGCTCGCGGTTGTCGTGATCGTCGCCTGCTCGACCGACGGACAGTTGCGCACGCATGCAGTCGACCCGGGCCGCGTATCGTCCGGCTTGCTGCTCGACAATGTGGTCGCGCACATCGAATCGTCGCTCGACGCGTGGCGCGAACGGCCGGTTGACGATGCGCTGACCGACCGCGTCGCGCGCAAGGCGCGTCCCGGCACAGTGTCGCTCGGGCTGGCCGCGACGCAGGTCGACATCTACGCGCTGAGCGCGGCGCTCGCGCCGCTGGGCGGCGAAGTGGTCGACACGACGCTGTCGATCGACGACGAACTGAAGCTCGTCGAAGCGATCTCGAACGCGCGCGACGACAACGACGGCAACGGCGGCAACAACCCGCCGACGAACTGACGCGCCGGCACGGTCCTTCCCCGAAATCGCCGCGCTTCCCGCCCGCGCATCCCCGCGCGCCGCGCGCTGCACAGGCGCACCCCTTGCTCGATCGGCTCGACGGTCACATTCACCGTTTCCGCTTTCGACAAGGAGGGCCTGACATGAAAGCAGTCGTATTTCACGGCATCGGCGACATTCGCATCGACACGGTGCCCGATCCGGAAGTCTCCGCGCCGACCGACGCGGTCGTGCGCCTGACCGCCAGCGCGATCTGCGGCACCGATCTGCACATGGTGCGCGGTACGCTCGGCGGGATGAAGCCCGGCACGATCCTGGGCCACGAAGGCGTCGGCATCGTCGAGGCGGTCGGGCGCGACGTACGCAACCTGCGGCGCGGCGATCGCGTGCTGATTCCGTCGACGATCGCGTGCGGCAGCTGCGCGTACTGCCGCGCCGGCTACACAGCGCAATGCGACGTCGCGAACCCCGGCGGCCCGCGCGCGGGCACTTCGTTCTTCGGCGGGCCGGCGGAAACGGGCCCGTTCGACGGGCTGCAGGCCGAATACGCGCGCACGCCGCTTGCGCATGCGAGCCTGATCCGGCTGCCCGATGCGATCGACGACGATCGCGCGATCCTGATGTCGGACATCTTCCCCACCGGCTATTTCGGCGCGCAGCTCGCGGAAGTGAAGCCGGGCGATACGGTCGCCGTGTTCGGCGCGGGGCCGGTCGGGCAGTTCGCGATCGCGAGCGCGAAGCTGATGGGCGCCGGGCGCGTGATCGCGGTCGACCGCATCGCGTCGCGACTCGAAATGGCGTGCGCGCAGGGCGCCGAGATCGTCGATTTTTCCGAGGACGATCCGGTCGACACGATATTGCGGCTGACGGGCGAGATCGGCGTCGATCGCGTGATCGACGCGGTGGGCGTCGATGCGATGCGCGCGACGCACGGGCCGGCCGCCGCCGATCGCGACGCCGCGCGCGCGTTCGATGCGGAAGTCGACGCGATCGCGCCGCACCGCAAGCCGGACGGCCGCAACTGGGTGCCGGGCGACGGGCCGTCGCAGGTGCTGCAATGGGCGGTGCGCGCGGTCGCGAAGGCCGGCACGATCTCGGTGATCGGCGTGTATCCGCAGGCGGCGCGCGTGTTTCCGATCGGCGAGGCGATGAACCGGAACCTCACGATCAAGATGGGCAACTGCAATCACCGGACGGTGACGCCGCCGCTCGTCGAGCTGGTGCGCAGCGGCGCGTTCGATCCGCTGTCGGTGCTCACGCGCAGCGAGCCGCTGACGAACGCGATCGATGCGTATCGCGCGTTCGACGTGCGCGAGCCCGGCTGGATGAAAGTGAAGCTGACGCCGTGACGACACGAACCGAAACGATGCAAACCGAAACCGGGAGAACTGCGATGAGCGATCAATACGACAACTGCATGGCCGCGTGCGACGCGTGCGCGCACGCGTGCGACACCTGTGCGGCCGCCTGCCTCGCGGAGCGCGACGTGCACGCGCTGGCCGGCTGCATCGCGCTCGACATCGAATGCGCGCAGCTGTGCCGCTTAGCGTCGGGCGCGATGGCGCGCCGCAGCGGGCTCGCACCGCGCATTTGCGCGCTGTGCGCACACGCGTGCGACTTGTGCGCGGCCGAGTGTTCGCGGCATGCGCACGAGCATTGCCGCCGCTGCGCGCTCGCGTGCGAGGCGTGCGCGGCGATGTGCCGCGCGATGGCCTGAGTACGGGCGCTTACGGCGTGTCCTGAACCTGGCGCGCGACGCGCTGCAGCAGCGCGTCGAGGACGGCCATCTCGACGGGCTTCACGAGATGGTCGTCGAAGCCCGCGCGTTCGGTGCGCGCGAGGTCGGACGCGCGCGCATGGCCGGACAGCGCGACGCAGGTCGTGTCGCGCAGCGCGTCGATCGCGCGCAGTTCCTGCAGCAGCGTGAAGCCGTCGACGTCCGGCATCGTCAGGTCGAGCAGCATCAGGTGCGGCGCATAGTCGCGCGCGAGGGCCAGCGCATCGGCCGCGTTGTACGCGACGCGCGGCGCATGCCCTTTCATTTGCAGCAGCACCGCGAGCGTATCGGCCGAATCGCGGTTGTCGTCGACGACGACGATGCGCAGCGGCGCGTCGGCCGGCGGTTCGAGCGCGGCTGGCGCGGGCGGTGCGGAAGGGGCGTTGCGGGTCGTTTGCGCGATCGGCAGCCATATCGTGAACGTTGCGCCGTCGCCGGGCCCGTCGCTTTCCGCGACGATCCGCCCGCCGTGCAGTTCGACGAACGACCGGCAGATCGCGAGCCCGAGCCCGAACCCGAACCCGTCGGACGGGGAGCGACCCGATGCGCCTTCCTGCTGGAACAGGTCGAAGATCGTTTCGAGCGCGCCCGGTGCGATGCCAACGCCGTGATCGACGACGCGGATCGCAACCGACGGCCCCTCGATCCGCGCGCCGACGTCGATCCGGCCGCCGTGCGGCGAGAATTTCGACGCGTTGTCGAGCAGGTTGTGCAGCACCTGGACGAGCCGTGCGTCGTCGCCGTGCAGGACCACGGAATCGGTCGGCAGGTCGACGCGGATCCACTGCCCGCGCGCGGCCAGCTTCGGCTGGATGCTTTCGACGCCGCGGCACACGATGTCGCGCACGGTGATGGGGCGCGCGTCGAGTTCAACCTTGCCGGCCGTGATCCGCCCGACGTCGAGCAGATCGTCGACGAGCCGCGTCAGTTGCCCGACCTGGCGATGCACGGCGTCGCGACACTGCACGAGCGCGGGCGCGGGATCGGGCAGGCTCTGCAGCACGCCGACCGAATTGCGCAGCGGCGCCAGATGATTGCGCAGCTCGTGCGCGAGCATCGCGATGAACACGCTGAGTCGATGCGTCGACGCTTCGAGCTCCTCGAGCCGCTTGCGCTCGGTCATGTCGCGCGTGATCTTGATGAAGCCGCACAGCTGGTGCGTCGCGTCGTGCACCGGCGTGATCGTCACGCTCGCCCAGAACTGCGTGCCGTCCTTGCGCACGCGCCAGCCTTCGTCCTCGAAGTGGCCGTGCGCGGCGGCCAGCGCGAGCCCGTGCGCCGGCCGGCCGGCCGCGATCGCGTCGGACGGATAGAACAGCGAGAAATGGTGGCCGACGATCTCGGCGGCGGCGTAACCCTTGATGCGCTGGGCGCCGGCGTTCCACGTCGCGACATTGCCGTGCGGGTCGAGCATGAATACCGCGTAGTCGGTGATCGACTCCACCACGGTCTGAAACCGGAATTCGGCGAAGCGGTGCAGCAGGTCGCGCGCGTCGGGCGAACCGGGCGGCGGCGGATGCGGTTGGAGATCGGCGTCGTCTTTCTTCATCGGAGCGGCAAGTTGAACATACGGGCGGCCGCAGGTCGCCGGCCCGCCGCCGGGCGCGCCGGCGGCGGCCATACGGAGCGAATTGGCACGTCCGAAAGCATAAAGGAACTCGATTCAGCTGATCAATGGGTGCGCATGGGCCGTGCCGTCCGCAGGGCCCGCCGTCCGCGCCCGGCGCGGCATGCCGATTGCACGCCAAGGCAGTCCGCCTGCCGTGCGGCGGCCGTCCGGCCGATCGCGCGGCGGCAAGCCAGGCAAGGAGATCGACATGAACAGCACGCTGAATCCCGATAACGAACCGGCCGGCCCGGACGACGACAACGCCAGCCGCGGTCGCGACGGCCGGGCCCTTGGCCCGAGCGACTCGTCCGATAGCGGCAGCGACACGGCGGGCGCGCGGCGCCATCCGTTCGACGTCGATTCGCCGCTGGACGACCACGCGCTCGAACGCGGCGACGCGGCGCTCGACAGCGATACGGACCGCGCGGGGACCGGCGAGCGCGCGTCGGCGGACGGCGATTCGACGCTCGAGGAGGGCGCCGATATCGAGCCGGACCGCACCGAGCGGCTGAGCGAACCCGGCCGCACGGACGACCCGGACGAATCCGGCGCCGCGCCGTGACGCCCGGCACGCAAAAACTGCAATCGCGTTGCAGATTGGGGCGCCTGACGGCTTCCCGGCGCTGCGGCGCGCAACCGTCGCGGCCCGGCCACGGCGCCGGCACGCGATTTGCATTCACCCGACCGACGCGCGCCGCGACGCGGCACGGTGCCGTGCGCGGCGCAGGCGATCAAGGAGAGACACGATGCAACGACGATATCCCGGACGGTCCGGCGAGCGCGGCGGCCCGCCCGACTGGCACGAGCGCAACGAACGCGCGTACCGGGGCGCCGGCGAGCGCGGCATCCCGGAAGACCCGGCCCGATGGCCGGAAGAAGATGACGAATCGGCTTACCGCCGCTTCGCGAGCGAGGACGTGGGCCCGGAAGACTGGGGCAGCGAATGGACCGAGCGCGCCGCGCGGCCGGCCGACCAGCGGCGCGGCGCAGCCGACCCGGACTGGCCGGGCGGCGCGCGCCAGCCGGCGCGCGACGCCGAGCGCGGCTACGGCGAACCGGGTCGCCGTGCGGAGGGTCGCGAAGGCCGGTACGGCGGCGAGCGCCCCGAATTCCGCAGCCCGCACCGGATGCGCGCATCCGGCGGCGAGCGCGACATAGGCGACCCGCGCGGCGACCCGCGCTACGGCGGCAGCGCCCCCGACCTGTCGCGCTTCGGCCGAGACACCGAGCGCGACGCACTGCGCCATCGCCGCGGGCCGAAAGGCTATACGCGCTCGGACGAGCGGATTCGCGAGGACGTCTGCGAGCGGCTCGCGCATGCGCTCGAGATCGACGTGAGCGACGTCGCCGTGCAGGTGAAGGAAGGTCGCGTCGAGCTGGACGGCACGGTGCCGGCGCGCTGGATGAAGCACGACATCGAGGATCTGGCCGACGGCTGCCTGGGCGTGCGCGACGTCGAGAATCGCGTGCGCGTGCGCCGCGACGACGAACACGATACGGGCATGGTGCTGCATCCGGATCAGCGGACCGTCACGCCGACCCAGCCTGCCGCGAGCGACCCCGAACCGGGCACCGTGGTGGGCGGCCGCGAGCGCGAACCGCGCCATTGAGCCCCGTGCGTGAAACGCCGCGCCCCCGACCGCGAGTAATGCGTGCATGACGACCGGAATCGACGAAACGCCCGTCAACGAACGTGATGCGGCGGCAGGCCGCGACCCGCGCGACCACAGCCATCGCCGCCACCGCCACGACAGGCGCGGCCTGCGCGTCCGGATCGCGGTCGAACTGTGGCGCGCGATCTGGCATTACCGCGCACGCGTGCTCGCGGCGATCGTGCTGCTGGTGCTCGCGAAAGCGGCGGCCGTGTCGGTGCCGCTGCTGCTCAAGGACATCGTCGACGGCTTCGGTCGCGCGGCCGGCCAGCCGATGGCGTGGCCGGTGCTGCTGCTGTTCGCGTACGCGGTCGTGCGCTTCGCGTCGAACGCGCTGAACGAAGTCCGCGACATGACGTTCGTGCAGGTCACGCAGCATACGGTCGCGTCGTTTACCGTGCGCACGTTCGGCCATCTGCATCGCCTCGGCGCGCGCTTTCATGCGCAGCGCGAGACGGGTGCCGTCGTGCGCGACCTCGAGAAAGGCACGGCCGGCATCGGCTACCTGCTCGGCGTCGCGGTGTTCACGATCGTGCCGACGGCGATCGAGATCGGCTCGGTGCTCGTGATCGTGATCGGCAAGTACGGCGGCGGCTTCACCGCGATCATCCTCGTCACGTTTGCCGTCTACGCGGCGTATACGGTGGTGTTCACGCGCCGGCGCATGCGTTACCAGCGGCGCGTGAACGCATTGGAGGCCGAGTCGAATTCGCGCGTGGTCGACAGCCTGCTGAACGTCGATACGGTCAAGTACTTCGCACGCGAGGACGTCGAGCGCGACCGCCTCGACCGCGTGCTCGACGCATGGCGCGAGGCCGGCGTCGACAACCAGTACGCGCTGTCGACGCTGCATATCGGGCAGAGCGCGTGCATCGGCGCGGGGATCGCGGCGGTGATGCTGCTCGCCGGGCAGCAGGTCGCGCGCGGCGCGATGACGATCGGCGATCTCGTGCTGATCAACGCATACATCATCCAGATCAGCCTGCCGCTGAATGCGCTCGGCTTCGTGTTCCGCGAGGCGAACGACGCGATGACGAACATCGAGCGGCTGTTCGGGCTGCTCGATGCGCGCGGCAAGCCCGGCGAGGACGGCGATGCGCCCGGCGCGCAGCCGCTCGTCGTGCGCGGCGGCGCGATCGAGTTCGAGCATGTCGACTTCGGCTACGAGCCGAGCCGGCAGATCCTGTTCGACGTGTCGTTCCGCATCGAGCCCGGGCAGACGATCGCCGTGGTCGGCGGCAGCGGCTCGGGCAAGTCGACGCTCGCGCGGCTGCTGTTCCGGCTGTACCAGCCCGACGCGGGCACGATCCGGATCGACGGCCAGGATTTACGGCTCGTTACCGAGCGCAGCCTGCGCGACGCGCTCGGCATCGTCCCGCAGGACACCCTCCTGTTCAACGACACGCTCGCGTACAACATCGCGTACGGCAAGCGCGACGCGACCCGCGGCGAGGTGATCGCGGCCGCGCGCGGCGCGCAGCTCGACGCGTTCATCGAGCGGCTGCCCGATGCGTACGACACGCGCGTCGGCGAGCGCGGCGTGCGGCTGTCGGGCGGCGAGCGGCAGCGGGTCGCGATCGCGCGCGCATTGCTGAAGGCGCCGCCGATCGTCGTGTTCGACGAGGCGACGTCGGCGCTCGACACGCGCTCGGAGCGCGCGATCCAGCAGGAGCTGATGCGCGTCGCGCAGCATCGCACGAGCCTCATCATCGCGCACCGGCTGTCGACGATCGTCGATGCCGACCGCATCCTCGTGATGGAGTACGGCCGGCTCGTCGAGCAGGGCACCCACGACGAGCTGCTGGAAAGCGGCGGCGTGTATGCGCAGATGTGGTCGCTGCAGGCGAAGCAGCGCGAACTGGAACGCACGGAGGCGAAGTTCGCGCGGCAGCCGGTGCGGATCAACCCGCTCGTGTCGCAGGTGCTCGATTCGCTGGCGGAGGCGGCCGCGCAGCGCGGCGTGCCGGTGTTCCGCCATGTGTCGGACGAGGATCTCGTCGTCAACGCCGATCCGGCCGCGCTGCGGCGCTTCGTGTGGGAACTGTGTCGCGGCGCGATCGACGCGAGCAGCGGCGGGCAGCTCGAGGTGCGCACCGCGCGCCACGACCCCGAAGCGCGAATCACGATCGCGTGCGCGGGCGTCGACGCCACCGAACTGTCGCTGATCGATCTCGAACGATTGCAGGACGCGATCGAGGAGGCCGGCGGCTACGTCGTGCGCGAACGCGACGATACCGGCGTGACGCTGCACGTGTCGCTGCCGATGTACGCGGTGGCGCCGGCGTCGATGCAGCCCGACGGCGCGTTGCCGCATCCGGAGGCCGGCAAGGCGGCCACGGCGAAGCCGCTCGACGGGCTGCGCATCGCGTGCGTGGACGACCACGACGAGGCGCGCGAGGCCCTCACCGCGCTCTTGAAGGTGGCCGGCGCCGACGTGCACGCGTATGCGTCGGGCCAGGCGCTGCTGGACGACCTGTGGCGCGCGCGCCGGGCCGACTGGCCGGCGCTGCTCGTCTGCGACATCGATCTCGGCGACGACGAGGAGGACGGCTACGCGGTGATGGCGCGCGTGCGCCAGCTCGATGCCGCGCGCGACCGCGACGGCCGTGCGCCGCTCGAAGCGCTGGCGTTGTCCGGCCATGCGCGCGATCGCGACCGCACGCGTGCGGTCGAAGCCGGTTTCCATGCGTACCTGACCAAGCCCGCGGTAGCGGCCGACCTGATCGCGGCGTTGCGTGCGCTCGCGTTTTCCTCCGGAGAAATCCATGCCGAACCTTCTGAATCCGACGACACCCGAAGCCCTGAACGCACGTCGCGGCGGTAGCGCGTTCGCGGACCGCCAGGCCGCGGTGGCGGCCGTCGAGCTGCTGCTGCCGACCCTGTCCGCCGCGCTGCAGAGCGATTTCGTCGGCGACAGCGGTTGCCTGCACATCGTGATCATGGACCCGGCGCTCGGGCCGCACGATGCGGCGTTCGAGGACGCGATCCTGTATGAGTTTTCGCTGCCCGACCCGAAGGACTGGGACGCCGACTATCGCGCGTATGCACGGGCCAAGGCGCGGCTGTCGTGGGAAACGGGCCGCGACGGCCACGTCGTGCAGGCGCTGGAGCCGTACCGGCTGCGCGCGGGCGACACGAACCTGTGGGGCGGCGTCGCGCTCGGCGGCATCGTGGTCGGCGTGTCGGGCGCGCAGCCGTGGTTCGACGAGGCGTTCGCGGGCTGCATCGCGCATTGCCTGCGCGCGCTCGCGAAGCACCGCGCGCAGGCCACGCCCGACGGGCTCGCGATCTGAGGGGGCCGCCTAGGTGGGGCCGCCCAGGCGCGGCTGCCCGGGCCGGTTTTTACAGCCGGTTATAAAAAAGCCAGCGAGCATGTGCCTCCGGCCCGATGCGGCGCGGGCGCGCGCAGGCCGGCACGGTTTTCGCTGTATCTCCTGCACGGACGGTTGTCGCGACAAGTGTCGCCGTCAGCCGGATTGCTTTCCGACATCGACAGGAGGTGCAGGTGAACGCGACTCACGATCCAGCCAAACCGCCGCTCGCCGGCCGGACCGCACTCGTGACCGGGGGCGGCCGCGGTCTCGGCGAAGCCATTTGCGAAGAGTTGGCGCAGCACGGCGCGCATGTGGTCGTCGCCGATCTCGACGGGGACCGCGCGGCAGCCGTCGCGCAGCGGCTCGAACGGCACGGCGGGCAGGCGGTGGGCCGGCCGCTCGACGTGCGCGACGAAGCATCGGTGCTGCAGGTCGTGCACGATGCGCGCGAATCGCTCGGCGACCTCGACGTGATCGTCAACAACGCGGCGATCGACGTGACCGCGCCGATCGACGACGTGAGCGTCGACGCGTGGCAGCAGGTGCTGATGACGAACCTGTTCGGCCCGTACCTGATGTGTCACGCGGCCGTGCCGATGATGAAGGCGCGCGGCGACGGCCATATCGTGAACATCGCGTCGACCGCGTCCAAGCGTGCGTGGCCGAACGCGTCCGCGTATCACGCGACGAAGTGGGGGCTGCTCGGCCTGTCGCACGCGCTGCATGCCGAGCTGCGGCCGAGCGGCGTGCGCGTGTCGGCGATCGTCGCGGGCGGGATGCGCACGCCGTTCCTGCTCGACCGTTTTCCCGACATCGACGAGGACACGCTGCAGCCGCCGGAGCACGTCGCGGCCGCCGTGCGTTTCGTGCTGACGCAGCCGCCGGGCACCGTGGTGCCGGAGCTGATGGTGCTGCCGATGAAGGAGACGTCATGGCCCTGAAGCGCGAACGCCGGCTGCCCGGCGCGGTGCTGCTCGACAAGGACGGCACGCTGCTCGACGACGTGCCGTACAACGTCGATCCCGCGCGCATGCGCCTCGCGCCGGGCGCAGCGCGCGCGCTGCGCACGCTCGGCGCGACCGGGATGCCGCTGGCGGTCGTGTCGAACCAGCCGGGCGTCGCGCTCGGCCGCTTTACCGAACACGAGCTTGGCGCGGTCCGCCAGCGCCTCGCCGAATTGTTCGAAGCGAACGGCGCGACGCTGGCGGATTTTTTTTACTGCCCGCATCACCCGAGGGGCAGCGTGCCGCGCTACACCTGCGACTGCATCTGCCGCAAGCCGCGCCCCGGCATGCTGCGCCGCGCGCTGGCCGCGCTCGGCGCCGCGCCCGAATGGAGCTGGATGGTCGGCGACATCCTCGACGACGTCGAGGCCGGCCGCACCGCGCGCTGCGGCACGATCCTGGTCGACTGCGGCAACGAGACCGAGTGGCGGCTCAACGCCGCGCGCACGCCGCATCACGTCGTCGATCGCATCGACCTCGCCGCCGACATCGTCGTGCGCGAAGCCGCGCGTCGGCACGGCTCGTGGGTGCGGCAATGAGCACGGCCTGGAGCCGCGCCCGCCGCATCCTGTGCGTGCGCCTCGACAGCATCGGCGACGTGCTGATGACCACGCCCGCGCTGCGCGCGCTGAAGGAGAGCGGCGCCGATCGCCAGCTGACGCTGCTGACGTCGCGCACGGGCGCCGCGCTCGCGCAGCATCTGCCGATGGTCGACGACGTGTGGAGCTACGACGCGCCATGGGTCAAGCATCCCGACGTGCGCGGCGATCCGGTGGCCGATCTCGACATGATCGACCGGCTGCTGGCGGGCCGTTTCGACGCGGCCGTAATCTTCACCGTCTACAGCCAGAATCCGCTGCCCGCCGCGATGATGTGCTGGCTCGCCGGCATCCCGCTGCGGCTCGCGCATTGCCGCGAGAACCCGTATGAATTGCTGACCGACCGCGTGCCGGAAACCGAGCCGGCATCGCACGTGCGCCACGAGGTCGCGCGCCAGCTCGCGCTGGTGCGTGCCGTCGGCGCGAAGACGGCGGACTGGCGGATGGCGTTCGAGCCGGGCGACGCGGCGCGCCGTGCGGTGCACGCGCGCCTGCAAGCCGCGTTGCAGCGCTTCGGCGGTGCACGCCGCCCGGCGGCGGAGCGCCTGCGTTGGCTCGTCGTCCATCCGGGAGCGACCGCCGCGTCGCGGCGCTGGCCGGCCGAGCGTTTCGGCGAAGCGGCCGCCGCGGTCGCGCCGCTGTTCGACGGCATCGCGGTGACGGGCAGCGCGGACGAACGCGCGCTGGTCGACGCGGTGTGCGAACGGGCGGGCCCGCGCGCGGTGCCGCTCACGGGCGTGCTGCCGCTCGGCGAACTCGGCGCGCTGATCGAGACGGCCGACCTGCTGCTGTCGAACAACAGCGGCCCCGTGCATCTCGCGGCCGCGCTCGGCACGCCGGTGGTCGACCTGTATGCATTGACCAATCCGCAGCACACGCCGTGGCGTGTGCCGCACCGTGTGCTGAACGTCGACGTGCCGTGCCGCAACTGCTACCGCAGCGTGTGCAACCAGCCCGGCCATCCGTGCCTGCGCGGCGTGAGCGTCGACGACGTCGCCGCCGCCGTGCACGCGTTGCTGCGGGGCAGCGCGCGCCATGCGCAACGCACGGCCGCGCGGGCTGCCGCGCACGACGACGAGCCGGTCGCGGCGCACGCATCGAACGTGATTCCGTTCGCGCACGTCATCACGAGGAACTGACGCATGCCTGATCCGATCCATACGCTCGGCATCAACGCCGCCTTCCACGACAGCGCCGCGTGCATCGTGCGCGACGGCGTCGTGATCGCGGCGGCCGAGGACGAACGCTTCACGCACGTGAAGCACGCGAAGCGCCCGGTGCCGTTCTCGACCTGGGAGCTGCCTTTCCACGCGATCGACTATTGCCTCGCGGAAGCGGGCATCACGCTCGCGGACGTCGACCACGTCGCGTATTCGTACGACCCGTGGTTCGAACTCGACCGCGAAGGCACGGCGCCGGCGCTGACCCTGCCGCTGTCGCCGTCCGCGCATGCGCCGCGCGACGACGGCGCGTCGCCGTGGCATCCGCTGTTCCTGTCGTCGATCGTCAACGCGCCGCGCCAGCTCGCGGGCGGCGTGCCGCATCATCTGCAGCGGCGCTTTCGCGGCGTCACGCACGACGGGCCGTTCCGCTGGCATTTCATCGAGCACCATCTCGCGCACGAGGCGAGCGCGTTTCTCGCCGCGCCGTTCGAACGCTGCGCGGTGATGACGATGGACGGGCGCGGCGAACGGGCGACGACGAGCTACGGCGTGTTCGACGGCCGATCGTACCGGCGGCTCGGGCAGGTCAACCTGCCGCATTCGCTCGGGCTGCTGTACGAGCGCTTGACCCGCTATCTCGGCTTCCTGCACTCGTCCGACGAATACAAGGTGATGGCGCTCGCGTCGTACGGCAAGCCGGTGTTCGCCGACGAGATGCGCAAGCTCGTGCAGTATCGCGGCGAAGGGCGCTACGACGTGCGCGACGCGGATCTCGCGGCACTGTTCGGCCCGCCGCGCGAACGCGGCGGCCCGATCGAGCCGCATCACTGCGACATCGCGCACGCGCTGCAACGGGTGCTCGAGGAGACGACGCTGCAGGCGGTCGACTGGCTGGCCGCCGAGACCGGCGAGCGGCAGCTCGCGATGGCGGGCGGCGTCGCGCTGAACTGCGTGATGAACGCGAAGATCCGCGATCGCGGCCCGTTCGACGACGTGTGGGTGCAGCCGGCCGCCGGCGACGCGGGCACCGCGCTCGGCGCCGCGCTATGGACCGACTTCCGGATGCGCGGCGCGCGCGGCGGCTGGCGGATGGATCATGCGTACCTGGGGCCGGCCTACGACGACGACGCGATCGAGGCGTTCCTGAAGGAAGCGCAGCTGCCGTACCGGCGGCTCGCCGACGTCGCCGCGCAGACGGCCGCGCTGCTCGCGGCGAACCGCGTGATCGGCTGGTTCCAGGGGCGCATGGAATTCGGCCCGCGCGCGCTCGGCGCACGGTCGATCCTCGCGTCGCCGATCGATCCGGACATGCAACGCAAGCTGAACCGGATCAAGGATCGCGAGGATTTCCGGCCGGTCGCGCCGGTCGTGCTCGAGGATCGCGCGCATCACTGGTTCAGCGGCGGCCGGCGCACGCCGCTGCGCGCGCCGTTCATGCTGTTCGTGTACGACGTCCTGCCCGAGCGCGCCGAGAAAATTCCGGCCGTGCGTCACATCGACGGCACCGCGCGCGTGCAGACCGTCGACGCGACGCAGCATCCGCTGCTGCATGCGCTGTTGACCGAGTTCGACGCGCTCACCGGCGTGCCGGTGCTCGTCAACACGTCGTTCAACACGCGCGGCGAGCCGATCGTGTGCTCGCCGCGCGACGCGATCGAATGCTTCTGGACGTCGCCGCTCGACGCGCTCGTGATCGGCCCGTTCCTGCTGGAGAAGCCGTGATGAACATGCGCGACACGCAGCTGCCGCCGGTCGTGTCGGTCGTCGTGCCGACCTACCGGCGGCCCGATCTGCTCGAACGCTGCCTCGACGCGCTATGCGCGCAGGTGTTCGATCCGACCACCTACGAGATCGTCGTCGTGGACGACGACCCGGCCGGCAGCGCGCGCGCCGTCGTCGATGCGTGCCGCGCGCGCGCGTCCGACGTGCCGGTGATCCGCTACATGACCGCGCCCGACACGCAAGGCCCGGCCGGCGCGCGCAACGTCGGCTGGCGCAGCGCGGGCGGCGCGCTGATCGCGTTCACCGACGACGACACGATCCCCGATCCGGACTGGTTGCGCAACGGCGCGGCCGCGCTGCAGGCCGCGCCGTCGTCGGCGGCGGCCGCCGGCCGGATCGACGTGCCGTTGCGGCCGCGCCCGACCGACTACGAACGCGACGCGGCGGGGCTCGCGCATGCGGAATTCGCAACCGCCAACTGCTTCGTGCGGCGCGCGGCGCTCGAACGCATCGGCGGCTTCGACGAACGCTTCACGCGCGCGTGGCGCGAGGACGCCGACCTGATGTTCGCGCTGCGCGAGCATGCGGGGCCGATCGTCGACGCCGACGCCGCGCGCATCGTGCATCCGGTGCGCCCCGCGCGCTGGGGATCGAGCATCGGCGCGCAGTCGAAGGTGTATTTCGATGCGCTGTTGTACAAGAAGCACCGCGCGACGTACCGGCGTCATATCCGGCCCGTGCCGCCGTGGCATTACTACGCGGCCGTGCTCGCCGCGCTCGGCGCGATCGGCTGTTTCGCCGCTGGCTGGCCGGCGCCGGCCATCGTGTGCGCGGCAGTGTGGGCCGCGACGACCGCCGGGTTCTGCGCGAAACGGTTGCGCGGCACGCAGCTCACGGCGTCGCACGTGGCCGAGATGATCGTCACGTCCATCGCGATTCCGCCCGTGTCGCTGTATTGGCGCATGCGCGGCGCACTTCACTTCAGAGTGCTATTCCTATGAAGCTCGATCCCAGCGTCGATTCAGACGGCCTGCACGGCCCGAAGCGGATCGCGGTGTTCCGTGCGCTTCAGCTCGGCGACATGCTGTGCGCGGTGCCCGCGCTGCGCGCGCTGCGGCGCGGCGAACCGGACGCGCGCATCACGCTGATCGGCCTGCCGTGGGCGCGCGAGTTCGCATCGCGCTTTTCCGATTACATCGACAGCTTCATCGCGTTCCCCGGCGCGCCGGGGCTCAGCGAACAGCCCGAACCCGATGCGGCCACGCGCGAGGCGTTCATCGCCGAATGCCACGCGCGCGACTTCGATCTCGCAATCCAGCTGCACGGCAGCGGCGAGCAGTCGAACGCGATCGTCGCGTCGCTCGGCGCGACGCGCACGGCCGGCTTCGTGCCGGCCGACGGCGGCACGACCACGCTCGACTGCGCGCTCGTATGGCGCGACGACGAACCCGAAGTGGCGCGCTATCTGGCGCTCACGCGCAAGCTCGGCTACGCGGACTGGGGCGACTACCTCGAATTCCCGCTCGGCGGCCTCGACTACGCGCTGTGGCACGTGCTCTGCGACGAACATGCGCTCGATCCCGGCCGCTACGTGATCGTCCATCCCGGCGCGCGGATGGCGTCGCGGCGCTGGCCCGTCGAACGCTTCGCGCTCGCCGCGCGGCAGCTCGCGGACGACGGCTGGCAGATCGTGCTGACCGGCACGCGCGCGGAACTGGGGCTCGCGAGCGCGTTCGCCGAGCACCTCGGGCGGCCGTGCGTGAACCTGTGCGGCCGCACGCCGCTCGGCGCGCTGGCCGCGCTGATCGCCCGCGCGCGGCTGCTGTTGTGCAACGACACGGGCGTATCGCATGTCGCGGCGGCGCTCGGCACGCCGAGCATCGTCGTCGCGTGCGGCAGCGATACGGCCCGCTGGGCGCCGCTCGACGCCGAACGTCATCGCGTGCTCGCGAACTACCCGGCGTGCCGGCCGTGCATGTTCGATACCTGCCCGTACGGGCACGAGTGCGCGACCGCGATCGGCGTCGGCGACGTGATGGACCGGGCGGGCGAACTGCTCGCGGAGGAGAGACGTCATGTCTGTTAAGCGGTTGCGCGTGCTGACCTGGCACGTGCATGGCAATTATCTGTATTACCTGTCGCAGGCGCCGCACGATTTCTACATCGTGACGAAGCCGCAGCATCCGCCCGGCTATGCGGGCCGCGTCGGCCACCTGCCGTGGGGCGACAACGTGCACGAGGTGCCGGCCGAGTGCGTGCGCGACACCGAATTCGACTGCGTGCTGTATCAGCACGTGAAGCACTACCAGCACGACCGCCTGCGGCTGCTGAGCGAAGCGCAGCGCGCGCTGCCGACGCTGTTCGTCGAGCACGATCCGCCGCGCGAGCATCCGACCGACACGCTGCATCCGGTGCAGGACCCGAACGTGTTGCTGGTGCACGTGACGCCGTTCAACGCGCTGATGTGGGACAACGGCGTGACGCCGACGCGCGTGATCGAGCACGGCGTGCTGGTGCCGGAAGGCGTCGAGTATCGCGGCACGCTGCCGAAGGGCGTGGCCGTCGTGAACAACCTCGCGCGCCGCGGCCGGCGCCTCGGCGCGGACTTGTTCGAGGTCGTGCGGCACAGCGTGCCGATCGACCTGGTCGGGATGGGCTCGACCGAACTCGGCGGGATCGGCGAAGTGCCGAACCCGGCGCTGCCGCAGTTCCTGTCGCACTACCGGTTCTTCTTCAATCCGATTCGCTACACGAGCCTCGGGCTCGCGGTGATCGAGGCGATGATGATCGGGCTGCCGATCGTCGCGCTCGCGACGACCGAGATGGCGCAACTCGTGAAGACCGGCAGCAACGGCGTGGCCGATACGCGGCCGGCCGTGCTGATCGACGCGATGCGGACGCTGATCCGCGATCAGGAACTCGCGCGCGAGTGGGGCGCGGCGGCCAAACGCGACGCGTGCGAGCGATTCGGCATCGAGCGCTTCGCGCGCGACTGGGATGCCGCGCTGCGGGACGTGACGGCGTGACGGCGGCCGCGGCGCGACCCGCCGCGCTCACGGAGGCGGCGCGGGCGGCGAACTCGGCGCGCCGTTGCCGTTCGACGCATTCGGCGCCGCCGGCGCGCTGCCGCTCACCGCATTGCGCTCGCTTTCGGGCAGCAGCGCGAGGCGGTTGTACAGCGTTTTCAGGCTGATGCCGAGCGCTTTCGCGGTGCGCGGCTTGTCGCCGTTGAAATGCCGCAGCGACGCGACGATGAAGCGCTGCTGCGTATGCGCGAGCGTCGTGCCGATATGCAGCGTCATCGCGTTGTGACGCACTTCCTCGCGCGGCGGCGGGCGGCGCGGCAATTGCAGTTCGATCTGCTCGTCGGCGAGGATGAACGCGCGCTCCAGCGCATTGCGCAGTTCGCGCACGTTGCCGGGCCACGTGTAGGCGCGCAGCGCCTTCATCGCCTGCGTCGACAGGCGCTTCCTCGTGCGGTGCCGCGCGTTCAGCCGTTCGACGATCTGCAGCGCGATGTCGCCGACGTCGTCCTCGCGCTGCCTGAGCGCGGGCACGTGCAGCGCGATCGGCGCGATCCGGTAGAACAGGTCTTCGCGCAGCGTGCCGTTGCGCATGGCCTCGACCGGATCGTGATGCGTGGCCGCGACGATCCGCACGTCGAGCGGAATCGCGTCGTGGCCGCCCACGCGCACGATCGTGTTGGTTTCGAGCGTGCGCAGCAGCTTGACCTGCAATTCGAGGGGCATCTCGGCGATTTCGTCGAGAAACAGCGTGCCGCCGCGCGCGGCTTCGAACATGCCCACATGTTGTGCAACGGCGCCCGTGAAGCTGCCTTTTTCGTGACCGAACAAGTGCGACTCCGCGATGTCTTTCGGAATCGCGCCGCAATTGACGGGCACGAACGGGCCGCGCCGGCGCGGGCTCATATCGTGAATGAGGCGGGCGACGATATCCTTGCCCGCTCCGCTTTCGCCAACCACCAGCACACTCACGCGGGTGGCGGCGACGCGCGACACTTTCAGTAGCAGGTCCTGAATGGTTCTCGAACGGCCGAACAGTCGCGTGCCGTCATCGTCGGATTTCGACATGGAGTATGACCGGTTGGGAAGTTTTGACCGAATGTGTCGTGACCAGGTAAAAACGGCGTAGCATGCGTCGTTATTTACGTATTCAGGATACCTTTTATACCGCTTCATCGACATTGAATCTGGCAATGCGGTTCGCGCCGGCAGATAGATTTATTCGATGAGCGACGAATGCACGACACCCTTCTTCTATACTGCTAAGCACGCGTTTTCAGTGCAGGACAGCTTGTCTGCCCATTCGTGTGCAGCGTTGAAAATGCCGTCGAGGCCTTTGTGACGTGCATGACGCTGCACGTGTCGCGGTACCGGCCGACGCATGTGCCGGGCCGCATCAACAGGAGCCTCGATGCCTTACGTCCTGATCGTCGAAGACGACGCCGACACGCGAACGATGCTCGCCACGCTCGCACGCACGCAGCAGTTGACGTGCGATACGGCCGCGACGCTTGAAGAAGCGCGCACGCTCGTCTCGACGCATACCCCCGATCTCGTGCTGTGCGACCTCGTGCTGCCCGACGGCAACGGGATGGATCTGTTCGACGCGCTGCCCAAGCGCGCGCATTGCGAAATGGTGTTGACCACCGGCCACGCGAGCCTCGAAACCGCGATCGATGCGTTGCGGCGCGGCGCGACCGACTATCTGGTGAAACCGCTGAACATGCAGCGGCTGAACAGCATCTTCGCGCGCGTGCCGCGCACGAGCGCGCTGCACGAGGAAATCGCGGAGCTGCGTTCGGAGCTGCAGCGCCTCGGCCGCTTCGGCCGCATGCTCGGCAGCTCGCCCGCGATGCAGGCCGTGTACGACGCGATCGGTCGCGTCGCGCGTACCGAAGCGTCGGTGCTGCTCACCGGCGAATCGGGCACCGGCAAGGAGCTCGCCGCGCAGACGGTGCACGACCTCAGCCTGCGCCGCCGCGGGCCGTTCCTCGCGGTCAACTGCGGCGCGATCGCCGCGAACCTGGTCGAGAGCGAGATGTTCGGCCACGACCGCGGCAGCTTCACCGGCGCGGAACGCCAGCACAAGGGCTTCTTCGAACGCGCGGACGGCGGCACGCTGTTTCTCGACGAAATCACCGAAATGCCGGTTGAATCGCAGGTCAAGCTGCTGCGCGTGCTGGAAACCGGGCGCGTCACGCGGCTCGGCTCGACGCGCGAGATCGACGTCGACGTGCGCATCGTCGCCGCGACCAACCGCGATCCGGAAGCCGCGATGGCCGACGGCAAGCTGCGGCCCGACCTGTTCCACAGGATCAACGTGTTCCCGATCCCGCTGCCGTCGCTGCGCGAACGCGGCGACGACATCCCGATGCTCGCCGATGCGTTCCTGCAGCGCTACAACGAGGAGAGCGGCCGCAATCTGCGCTTCTCGCCGGCCGCGCGCGAAGCGCTGAAGACCTACGAATGGCCAGGCAACGTGCGCGAGCTGCGCAACTTCGTGCAGCGCGCGAGCATCTTCACCGATGCCGACGTGATCGACACGCTGCCGCCGCCGATCATGGACGAACTGTCGAGCGTGGTCGATTCGCACGAGGATCGCGTGACGGTGCCGTTCGGCACGCCGCTCGAGGAAGTCGATCGCAAGCTGATCCTCGGCACGATCGCGCAATGCGGCGGCGTGAAGGCGCAGGCGGCCGAGGTGCTCGACGTCAGCCTGAAGACGATCTACAACCGGCTCGCGCAACTGGAAGACGAAGCGGAAAAGCCCGATTCCTGATGCCGCTACGCTCGCGTTCATGTTTCGGTTCCGGCCTCGCGGCGCGGGTCGCGCTCGAGGCGGCGACGCATGCGTTCGACGTGCGGCGGGATCGCGCGTCGTTCGCGCAGGATCCACGGCAGCCCGGCGAACGTGCGCACGATCGCGCGTTCACGGCGCAGCAGCGGCAGCATGCGCACCGTATGCAGGCACGCGGCGGCGGCCGGCCATCTGAGCCACGCGGTCCACACCGCGTTGCGGGCGGCGGTGCGCTCGCGCGTTGGCCGGTCGCGCTGCGTCGACGGGTAGTGATGGACGGTGAGGCGCGGCGCATACACGAGCCAGTGCCCCGCGCGAGTCAGGTCGAGCGCGAGCAGCGCTTCCTCGCCGCCGAGAAAGTAGCGCGGGTGGTAGCCGCCCGCGTGCACGAACGCGTCGCGCCGGAACGCGGTCGCGCCGGCCAGCAGCCCGAGAATCGGCCTGCCCGGCAGCGCGACGGGCGCGTCGAGCGGGCTGTCGGCCATCAGTCGGCAGGTCGGGTCTTCGCGCTCGCCGGGGCCGACCAGCACGCGCGCGGTGACGGCCGCGACGTGCGGATACGCGTCGAGCAGGTTCGCGGCTTCGGCGATCGAGCCGGGCGCCCACCACGTGTCGTCGTCGCAGAACGCGACGTAGCGCGTGCGGGCGACGTCGACGCCGAGATTGCGGCCGGCCGCGCCGAGGTTGCCCGGCGCATGCACGAGCGCGACATACGGAAAGCGCTCGCGGATCAGCATGGCCGTCTCGGCGTCGGCTCCGTTGTCGACGACGACGATCGCCGGCCGGTCCGGCAGCGCGCAAAGGTGGTCGAGCGTGCGTGCGAGTTCGGCGGTGCGTCGGCAGGTCAGCACGACGGCCGTCACGCGCGGCTCGGCCGGCGGCAGCGCGGCGCGCGCGGGCGTTACACGGACGGGACGTCGCATTCGAGTCGCCAGATCGTTTCGGGTTCGCGGAGCGCGGCGCGCATATGAGGCTCGAGCAGCGTCACCTGGCTGGCATACGCATCGACGGCGGCGGCTTTCGCGGCGACGCCGTCCGTCTTGCTGCCGGCCGGCGCGGCGACCGGATGCGCGATCCAGCCGCGTTCGCGCCAGCCGCTCACGCGCGTGGCCATCAGCCTTTCGATGCGGCGATAGGGCACGTCCTCGTAGAAGCGCCAGATGTGCGACGCATCGTCGTCACGCAGCAGCCACAGCATGGCTTCCTGCACCTGCAGATGATCGCGGTGGAACAGGCCGGCCGGCGCGAGCACGCCGAAGCCGGGGTGCGCGTCGATCACGTCGGCCACGCGCGCCGCGATCGCGGTCGACGTGGCCGGCACGCCGTACTGATCGTCGAGGAAGTCGAGCCACACGGGGCGTGCGTCGAGCAGCGCGAGCGCGCGGCGGTCTTCGTCGCGGCGCGCGCGCATGGCTTCGTCGGCGTGGCGAAACCCCGCGCGGCGATCCCACGGCGGCGCGGGCGTGCCGGGCGGCGGCACCCCCGCAAAGACCGTGACGACGATCGAGCCGGGCGCCTGCGCGAGCAGTTGCCCGCAACTGAAGACGGCATCGTCGAGATGCGGCGAGACGACGAGCCAGCGTGTCGGATCGGGCATGGCGTGAAGATCTCCATCGTGAGCGGCTGGGCCGCCGGTGCGCATCGGCCAACATGCGGGTCAGCATGTGTCGTGCCCACTCGCGGCGCCCCCGCCGGCCGCCGTCGACTGTCCGCACAGGAGCATGTCCAATGATCGAAATTGCACGGCCGCAGGCCGGAAATTACGCAACGGCCGTGATGCTGGTCGCGATCGCGACCGTGCTGCAGACGCTCGCGATCCGGTTCGGCGGCGTGAATCTGCCGTTCGTGCTGTATTACCCGCTGCTCGCCGGCGCCGCATGGGCGACGTCGTTCGTGTTCGGCATCGTGTCGACGGTGGTCAGCGGGCTGCTCGTCTGGACGCTGTTCCTGTCCGACCCGGCCGCCTATACGGCGCCGCTGCCCGACCGGCTCGTGCAACTGGGCACGTTCATGCTGATCGGCGCGCTGGTATGCGCGGTCGCGTCGCTGCTGCATCACACGCGGCTCACGAACGATCGCGCGCGCCGACGCGAGGCGTCTGCGCGCCGGCAGCTCGAAGCCGTGCTGCGCGCGCTGCCGCACGGCGTGATCGCGACCGATCCGAACGGGCGGCTCACCTATGTCAACGCGGCCGCGGCCGAACTCGTCGGCTGCCGGCCGGACGATGCGATCGGCCGGCCCGTGCGCGACGTGCTGCGGCTCGTCGATCGCGAAGGCCGCCGCGTGCAGACCACGCCGCTCGACCACGCGCTGGGCGGCGCCGACGCGACGTCCGACCGGCACTGGCTGCAGGCCGGCAGCGGCGATCCGGTGCCGATCGTCGCGGTCGCGTCGCCGATCGGCGATGGGGACGGCAACGTCGACGGCGCGGTGCTGCTGCTGCGCGAGGCCGGTGCGGAGCGCGCGCGCGTCGACGCGTCGCGGCTTCAGCATGCGGTCGTCGATGCGTTGCCGGACGCGATCGTCGGGATCGACGCGAGCGGCCGCATCGCCAGCTGGAACGCGGCGGCGCAACGGATCTTCGGCTACGACGAGGACGACGCGCGCGGCCGCCGGTTCGACACGCTGATCGCGCGGCGCTGGTTGCGGCTCAACCCGCTCGTCGAGTCGTTCGACACGATGCAGGAGCCGATCGGGCCGCTCGAACTGTTGTGCGTGCGACGCGACGGCCGACGTTTTCGGGCGACGGTATCGGCATGCCCGGTGCACGGCGATGCGCGGGCGTGGGTCGCGCTGTCGCTGACACTGCGCGAAACCGGTGCGCAGCGCCGCCGCGACCTGCGGGCGCAGCGTTCGTTGCAGGGTGCGCGCGACGAGCGCGATCAGGCCGACACGTCGAACCGGCTGAAGGACGAGCTGCTGGCCACGGTATCGCACGAACTGCGCACGCCGCTGAACGTGATCTACGGGTGGATCGAGGTGCTGCGCAACACGGGCGACCACGCGTTGCAGCATCAGGCGATCGACGCGATCGATCGCAGCGCGCGCTCGCTCACGCGGATGGTCGGCGACATCCTCGACGCGTCGTCGCTCGCGACCGGCAAGCTGCGGCTCGATGCGACGCCGGTCGACGTCGTGCGGCTGTTCTCCGACCAGGTCGGCTCGTTCCAGACCGCCGCGTCGTCGGCCGGCATCCTGCTCGAATTCGACTGCGACGCGTCCGCGTGCATCGTGTCGGGCGACGCCGAGCGATTGCGCCAGATGCTGTCGAACCTGATCTCCAATGCGTTGAAATTCACGCCGACCGGCGGCAGCGTGACGGTCGCGCTCGCACGCGACGACAAGCATGCGGTGTTGACCGTCGTCGATACCGGGCAGGGCATCGCGACGGAATTCGCGCCGTACGTGTTCGACATGTTCCGCCGCGCGGACGATTCGCCCGCGTCGCCGCGGCGAGGGCTCGGCCTCGGCCTGTCGATCGTGCGGCACATCGCGGAGCTGCACGGCGGCCGCGTGAGCGTCGCGAGCGCGGGCCGCGATCGCGGCACGACGTTCACGGTGACGCTGCCGGCCGGCTGGCAGCCGGGCGGTGCGATGGCGTGGAGCATCGCGCAGGCCGGCGGCCGGCGCGACGCGCTCGTGCTCGACACGCACCGCATCCTGATCGTCGACGACGATGCGACCACGCGGGCGAGCCTCACGGCCGCGCTGACCACGTTCGGTGCGGCCGTCGCGATCGCGTCGTCCGGCCGCGAGGCGCTCGCGATGATGGCCGACATCCGCCCGACGGTCGTCCTGTCCGATCTCGCGATGCCCGACGGCGACGGCTTCTGGCTGCTGGACGCATTGCGGCGCGGCGCGCTGAACGGCGACGGCGGCCCGCCCGACGTGCGCGTGCTGGCCGTCACCGCGCACGCGGGCCTCGCCGACGAACGCCGTGCGCTGGAGGCCGGTTTCGACGGCTACCTGTGCAAGCCGGTCGACGTGCGCGAACTGGCGTACAAGATCGCGCACGTGACGAAACGCGACGGCTGACGCGCGGCGCGCAGCGGCGGCGTCAGGTCGTGTCGGTCGCGTCGGGTCGCGTCACGTGGTCGGCGCCGGCCGGTTCTGCGTGTGGACCTGCGCGAGCAGATGCGACGCGATGCGCGTGCTGCGCACCAGGTCGCCGGGCGCGTGGTGCGTGACCTGGCGTTGAATGAAGTAGCGCGCGGTGTGCGCGAGCCCGTTCGCGAACGTCGTCGTCGCGCGCCAGCCGAGCCGCTTCTGCGCGGCGGCCAGATTCGGCCGCCGCTGGCGCGGATCGTCGGACGGCAGCGGCCGGAACTCGATCGGCACGTTCGCGCCGACGATCCGCACGACTTCGCGCGCGACGTCGATCATCGCGATCTCGACGTCGCTGCCGAGATTGACCGGCTCGCTCGCGTCGCCCGGTTCGTCCATCAGCCGGATCAGCGCGTCGATCATGTCGTCCACGTAGCAGAACGAGCGCGTCTGCTTGCCGTCGCCATAGACGGTCAGCGGCTGTTCCGCGAGCGCCTGCGTGACGAAGTTCGACACCACGCGCCCGTCGGCCGGGTGCATCCGCGGCCCGTAGGTATTGAAGATCCGCGCGATCCGCACGTCGACGCCGTACTGGCGGTGATAGTCCGAGAACAGCGTTTCCGCGCAGCGCTTGCCTTCGTCGTAGCACGCGCGAATGCCGGTCGGATTGACCCGGCCGCAATAGTGCTCGTCCTGCGGGTGGACGTCGGGGTCGCCGTACACCTCGCTCGTCGACGCCTGTAAAATCCGCGCCTTCACGCGTTTCGCGAGACCGAGCAGGTTGATCGCGCCGTGCACGCTGGTCTTCGTCGTCTGCACGGGGTCGCGCTGGTAGTGGACGGGCGACGCCGGACACGCGAGGTTGTAGATCTCGTCGACTTCGACGTAGAGCGGAAACGTCACGTCGTGCCGCATCAGCTCGAAGTTCGGCGCATCGAGCAGGTGCGCGATGTTGTCCTTCGCGCCCGTGTAGAAATTGTCGACGCACAGCACGTCGTGCCCGTCCGTCACCAGGCGCTCGCACAGATGCGAACCCAGAAAGCCGGCGCCGCCGGTGACGAGCACGCGTTTTCGATCGTAGCCCTTCATTACGTATTCTCCTTGCGGTGTGCGAACACGCCTCGCGTGGTGGCGACCGGCGTGCGCCGGCCGGTGCCGGCCGACGTGCCGGCGCGCTGCGCGTGGGCGACGTCGCGGTAGATGTCGACGAGGCGGTCGGCGACGCCTTGCCACGTGTAGAAGCGATGCGCGCGCAGGTAGCCGGCACGGCCGAGCGCCGCGCACAGGTCCGGCTGCGCCCGCAGTTGCACGAGGCGCGCGGCCAGCGCGGCCGGGTCGCGCGGCGGCACGAGATAGCCGGTCGTGCCGTCGTCGACCGTCGTGCGGATGCCGCCGACGTCGCTGCCGATCACCGGCGCCGCGCACGCCATCGCCTCGACCGGCGTGATGCCGAACGGCTCGTACCACGGCGTCGTCACGAACACGTCGGCCGCGCTGTAGTACAGGTGCAGCGCGTCGCGATCGCGCCGGCCGACGAAGGTCACGCGGTTCGCGATCCCGAGTTCGTGCGCGAAGGCGGCGAGCCGCGCGAGTTCCGGATCGCGCGCGGGGTCGGGCGTCGGCTGGCTGCCGCCGACGACGTACAGGTGCGTCGGCCGTTGCGGATCGCGCGGCATGCGCGCGAGCGCGTCGATCACGGTGTCGATGCCCTTGCGCGGCACGAGGCGGCCCAGTTGCAGTATGACGAATGCGTCCTGCGGCCAGCCCAGCCGCGCGCGCGCATCGACGCGCGGCACCGGCCGGAATTCCCGCGCATCGAAGCCGCACGGCACGATCTCGATGCGCGCGGTGTCGGCGCGATAGTGCGTCGTCAGGTCGAGCGCATCCTGCGGGCATTCGGCGATCAGGCGGTCCGAGCGGCGCGCGAGCGTGTCCTCGATCGCGAAGCGCGCGTCGGGGAAGCCGTCGGCCGTGCCCTGGTGCAGCCGCCGCACGCGCCCGAGCGCATGGAACGTCGTGACGAGCGGGATGCCGAGCGCTTTTTTCACGCGCAGCCCGGCTTCGCCGGACATGAAGAAGTTCGCGTGCATCACGTCGACGGGGTCGGGCTCGCGCCGCATGCGCGCGATCATGTATTGCGCGAATGCGCCCATGTACGGCAGCAGCCGCTCCTTGGGCACGTCGGTCGGCGGCCCGGCCGGCACGTGGATCACACGCATGCGCGCGCCGATCGACACCACTTCCGGCAAATGGGGATTGTCGCAGCGCGTGTAGACGTCGACGTCGAGGCCGCGCTCCGCGAGCTGCTTCGCGACGTTCGCGACATAGATGTTCTGACCGCCGGCATCGACGCCGCCGATCACGCCCAGCGGCGATGCATGTTCACTGATCAACGCGATTCTCTGCATGGTATTGCTCCCGATATCGGGGCCGCGCACACGGGCCGCCGTTATCGGTCCCTCGGCAATCGGCATGCCCGCCGCATGGCGGGGAAAACCGCTTCTCCCCGTGCCGAAAAAATTACAACGCGTTGGATGAAAGGGCGTCTGATCGCGATGGCGCGCAGGCATGCGGCGCACGCGGCGCGGCACGCGATTTGCGCGACTTCCGCTCACTCGCCGGTTCGCCCGGCCCGATGAAAAGGAGGTCACGATGAAGGTATTCCAGCTGCAAGCCCACCCGCCGCGCATCCGTCGTCAGCGCGCGCTGCGCACCGGCATGGCGGTCGCGATCGCCGCGGCCACCGCGTGCATGGTCGTCGCGCCGAACGCGGTCGCCGCCGGCGACGACGGCACTGCATCGTCGTCGACGTCGTCGCATTCGAGCACCGGCACGAAGATCCGCGACGCGACGATCACCACCAAGGCGAAGGCCGAGCTGACCGGCACGAGCGGCCTGTCGACCGGCGACATCCACGTGAAGACGCGGCACGGCACCGTGACGCTCACCGGCAGCGTGCCCGACGAGCAGCAGCGCACGCAGGCCGTCAGCGTCGTGAAGCAGATCGACGGCGTGCAGGACGTGCGCGACCAGTTGACCATCCGGCCCAAATAATCGCGACGCGACCGTAACAGGAGTCCAGTGATGAACTGCATGCTCAAACCGGTCGGCGAACAGGCGATCGTGATCACCGGCGCGACGAGCGGCATCGGTCTCGTCACCGCGCGCAAGGCGGCACGGCGCGGCGCGAAGCTCGTGCTGTTCGCGCGCAACGAGGACGCGCTGAACACGCTGTGCGAGGAAATCCGCCAGCACGGCGGGCTCGCGGTGCCGGTCGCCGGCGACGTCGGCAACATCGAGGATCTGCAGCGCGCGGCCGCGGCGGCGGCCGACACGTACGGCGGCTTCGACACCTGGGTGAACAACGCGGGCGTGTCGATCTTCGGCACGGCCGCCCAGGTGCCGCTCGAGGATCAGCGCCGGCTGTTCGACACCAACTACTGGGGCGTCGTGCACGGCTCGCTCGTCGCGGCCGACCATTTCCGGCGCAAGAGCGATTTCCACGGCGGCGCCATCATCAACATGGGCAGCGAGGCGTCCGACGCGCCGCTGCCGCTGCAAAGCGCGTACGTCGCGTCGAAGCACGCGGTGAAGGGCTTCACCGATTCGCTGCGGCTCGAGATAGAAGCCGACCACCTGCCGGTGTCCGTCACGCTGATCAAGCCGGCCGCGATGGACACGATGTTCGTGATGCACGCGAAAAACTACATGAACGTCGAGGCGAAGCTGCCGCCGCCGATCTACGACCCCGATCTGGTCGCCGACGCGGTCCTGTTCGCGGCCGCGCATCCGCGCCGCACGCTGTTCGTCGGCGGCGCGGCCAAGTTCACGTCGGCGAGCGCGTATCACGCGCCGCGGCTGTTCGATCGCGTCGCGGCCACGCTGTTCTCGCGCGGCCAGCGCACGGTGCGGCCCGCGCGGCCGCGCGACGACAACGCGCTGTACGACTCGCGCCATGCGCTGCACGAGCGCGAAGGCATGGAAGGGCCGGTGCTGCGCAGCTGTGCGTACAACTCGGTGGTGCAGCGCCCGAAGGTCGCCGGCGCGGTCGCGCTCGGCGCGGCGGCGCTGGTGTTTGCCGCATTCGCGCGGGCGCGCCGGTCGTCCGCGTGATTTCGTTCATTTTCCAAGGAGGCTTTCATGACATCCCGACAACATACGGGCCACGAATACAGCCACTCGCGCGCGCACGAAGGCGAGCGCACGCAGCAGGACCACGACAAGGGCGGCCATCAGTCCGGCCACGGCAAGCCGCCGAGCCCGGTCGACGTGCAGAAGGCGCTGAAGGGGATGGACTATCCGGCGAGCAAGTCGGACGTCGTGCAGTGCGCGGAACGCTCGCATGCGGACCGCGAGGTGCTCGACATGCTGCGCCAGATTCCCGAGCGCGAATACGACACGCCGGCATCGGTATCGAAGGAACTCGGGCGGCTGATGTAAGCGTCGCCCCGTCGCGCCGCGTGCGTGCGCGCGCGGCGCACCCATCATGAGGAGCACGACCATGGCGATGATCGTCGCAGGCCGTTTCACGACGTTCGATGAAGCGGAAGGTGGGGCGCGTCACCTCTACGAGCGCGCATTCGGGCCCGACGACGTGTCGATCTTCTTCCTGAACCCCGGCGGCCAGCACGCGCGCTTCCCGATCGGCGGCGACGTGTACGCCGACACGGCGGCGAAGCCGGGCGGGCGCGGCGCGATGGTCGGCGCGATGCGTGGGCTGCTGATCGGCGTCGTGATCGGATTGATCGTGTATGCGCTCGGCCTGCGCTACTGGTTCGTGCCGGCCGCCGCCGCGCTGGCCGGCGCGTATCTCGGCGCATTCGGCGGCGCGCTCGGCCGGATGCGCGGCGAGCAGGCCGAAGGCAAGGGCACGCTCGCGCAGAGCGAAACGGGCGTGATCCTCGCTGCGCGCGTGACGCCCGACACCGCAACGGCCGCCGAAGACGTGCTGCGCGCGACCGGCGCGAAGTCGATCGAGCGCGTCGAAGGCGACTGGCGGGACGGCGAATGGCGCGATTTCGATCCGGTACGCCGACCCGACGAAGCCGCGTCCCGCGTCCCGCGCTGAATACGCCCTTTTTTCCAAACGCTTGCAACGCCAACCGCCACCCCGCGGCCGCCGCGTGCGCGCCGGCGTGCGCGGCACGTGGCACGCCGCTTGCGCCGCATCGGCGGCATCCGTTCAAGGAGGAATCCATGACCACCGCACAGACTCCACCGCCGCAGAAACAGGCGCAGCAGCCGGGCACCGAACGCGACATGCAGCCGAAGCCGCGCGACGAAGCGGCCGACTACGTCGGCAGCGGCAAGCTCGCGGGCAAGGTTGCGCTGGTGACGGGCGGCGACAGCGGGATCGGCCGCGCCGTCGCGATCGGTTTCGCGAAGGAGGGCGCGGACGTCGCGATCGTCTACCTGAAGGAATCCGACGACGCCGCGCATACGAAGCGGTTGATCGAGCAGGCCGGCCGGCGCTGCGAGGCGATCGCCTGCGACGTCGGCGATCGCAAGCAGGCGCGCGACGCGGTCGCGCGCACGGTCGAGCGGCTCGGCCGGCTCGACGTGCTCGTCAACAATGCGGGCGAGCAGCATCCGCAGCCGGGCATCGAGGACGTGTCCGAGGAGCAGCTCGAACGCACGTTCCGCACGAACGTGTACGGGATGTTCTTCTGCACGCAGGTCGCGCTGCCGCACATGAAGCAGGGCGGCCGCATCGTCAATACCGCGTCGGTCACCGCGTATCACGGCAGCCCGAAACTGCCCGACTACTCGGCGACCAAGGGCGCGATCGTCGCATTCACGCGGTCGCTGTCGATCGAGCTGGCCGAACGCGACATCCGCGTGAACGCGGTCGCGCCGGGGCCGATCTGGACGCCGCTGATTCCGTCGACGTTCACGCCCGAGCAGGTCGCGAAATTCGGCTCGAACGTGCCGCTCAAGCGGCCGGGCCAGCCGGACGAACTGATCGGCTGCTACGTGCTGCTCGCGTCGGAAGGCGCGAGTTACATGACCGGGCAGACACTGCATCCGAACGGCGGCTCGATCGTCGGCGGCTGATGGCCGTTTCCACGCAAGCACAAGGAGAAAGCAATGAGACAACCCCACTGGACGATCGCGGCGTTCGCCGCCGGCGTGCTCGCCGTATCGGGGCTCGCCCGCGCGCAGATGCCGAGCGAGCCGCCCGCGTCGAATTCGCACGTGCCGGGCGGCGTGATCAACCCGTCGTCGGGCGCGGGCGGCGCAGGCGACCCCGGCATCGCCAAAGCGCCGAAGGGCGTCGACGCGGAGTTCATCGACAAGGCCGCGATGGCCGGCAAGGCGGAAGTGCAGGCGAGCCAGCTCGCGCTGAAGCAGGCGCAGTCGGCGGACGTGCGGGCGTTCGCGAAACGGATGGTCGCGGATCACGGCAAGGCGAACGCGAAGCTCACCGAACTCGCCGCGCGCAAGGGCATGAAGCCGCAGGTCGACCAGATCTCGGATCCGGACGTCGAGGCGCTGCGCGGCAAGCGCGGGCACGACTTCGATACCGCGTATCTCGCGGCGGCCGGCCCCGACGCGCACAAGAAGGCGATTGCGTTGTTCGAAGACGAAGCGCGCGACGGCAAGGATGCGCAACTGCGCGCGTTCGCGAAGTCCACGCTGCCGACGCTCAGGCATCACCTGAGCATGGCGCAGACGCTCGCACGCAAGGTGGGCGCGCAATAACGCGCGCCCGGTTCCACCCCTGGGCCGCCCGTGCGGCCCGCTTTTTCGGAGAAGCAGTCATGGCCCAACGGCAATCGAAGCACGAAGGTATCCTCGAACTGCTCTGCCAGGCATACGAAACCGAGCTTGGCGGCGCGAAGATCTACGAGGCCGCGCTCCAGTGCGCGACCGACGAGGACCTGCACAAGGAATGGGAGAAGTACCATCGCGAGACGATGCATCACCAGGAGGTGCTGCGGAAGGTAATCGACACGCTCGGCCTCGATCCCGATGCGCAATCGCCGGGGCGCGCCGCGGTGGCGGCGACCGGCGAGTCGCTGGTGCGGGTGATCGAGCAGGCGAAGAAGCAGGCCGATCCGGCCGTCGCGCAGGTCGTCGCGGCCGAGTGCGTGGTGCTGGCCGAAACCAAGGACCACCTGAACTGGGAGCTGATCGGCTATGCGGCCGACCAACTGCCCGACAGCGACGCGGCGAAGGCGCTGAAGGCCGCGCACGACGAGGTGGAGGCCGACGAGGATCATCACCTGTATCACACGCGGGGCTGGGCGCGTGAAATGTGGATCGAGTCGATGGGCTTCAAGGCGGTGCTGCCGCCGCCGGAGGAAGTGAAGAAGGTGGAGTCCGCCGCCGATGCGGCGCGTGCCGAGCGCTCGCGCGGCAAGATGATGTAATGCCCGGGCGGGCGGTGTCGCGCGGCGCGGCCGCCCGCCTGCAGGCCAATCAGGTTGCGTACGCAACCGTCTGCACGCCCCCCGCTGCGATTCATCACGTCAGCACGTCGACGATCATCGTCATCACCGACACCGCCATCAGCGCGACCGCCAGCCAGCCCAGCAGTTTCGATACCGGGCCGCTGCCGGGCTGGCCGGCCGCATCGCGCTTCTGCGACAGCAGCATCACGAACACGAGCATCGGCACCGCCGCGACGCCGTTGAGCACGGCGCTCCAGTACAACGCGCGGATCGGGTCGATCGGGCTGAAGCAGATCGCGATGCCGACGATCACGCACAGCGCCAGCACCGTGTAGAACGCGGGCGCGCGCCGCACCGGCTCGTTCAGCCCTTCGCGGAACCGCCACGCTTCCGCGCAACCGTAGGCGGCGCTGCCCGCGAATGCCGGAATCGCGAGCAGCCCGCAGCCGACGATGCCGAACGCGAACACCAGGAACGCGGCTTCGCCGGCGATCGGCCGCAGCGCCTCGGCGGCCTGCGCGGTGCTGCCGATGTCGTGCCGGCCGTGCGCGAAGAACACGGCCGCGCCGATCACCATGATGCAGAACGACACCGCGTTGGTGACGATCATGCCGCTCCACGTATCGAACGTGACGCGCTGCTCGGTCTCGCGGCGCGCGCCCGGTGCGCACGACGCATCGCCGTTGCGGCGCTCCGCCTGGGTTTCCTCGACCTCGAGCGCGGCCTGCCACACGAACAGATAGGGGCTCAGCGTCGTGCCGAGCACCGCGACCGCGGTCGTCGCATAGTCGTGCGTGAACGAAATGTGCGGCAGCGCGATCGCATGCAGCAGGTTGCTCCAGTCGACGTGCACGAAGCCGAGTTCGATCACGTACGCGAGCAGGCCGAGCGTCATCCATTTGAGCCAGCGCGCGTAGCGCTCATACGACAGCAGCACCTGCAGCGCGAGCGACGCCAGGCCGTAGAGCGGCGCATACCAGTAGCTGCGGCCGCCGACGACGAGCGCCGTCGCATCGCCCATCGCCGCGAGATCGGCGCCGACGTTCACGACGTTGACGATCACGACCATCACGATCAGCGTTTTCGCGAGGCGATCGGAGAAGTGTTCGCGGATGCCGGCCACGAGCCCTTCGCGATTGCGTCGCCCGATGAACGCCGCCGCGAGTTGCACGGCGACCATCATCGGCAGCGTGACGACGATCATCCACAGCATGTTGAAACCGAACTGGCTGCCGGCCTGCGCGTAGACGGCGACGTTGCTCGGATCGGCGTCGGACGCGCCCGCGAGCAGGCCGGGGCCGAGCCGCCGATACCACGGTTTCGCGGCGGTCGGCGGCGCGTCGACTGCCGGCCGCGCGTCTTCGTCCAGTCCGCTCATCCGGCGTCCCCGTGCGACGGGCGAGCGCCGCCGTGCCGCCGCTCGCGTGCGAGGCGCGACGCGGTGCGCAACGCATCGACCAGCGTGCGGTACGCGTGTTCGCGGGAATCGGCGCCGCGCGTGCGCAGCACGTACGACGGGTGATAGGTCGCGACGACGAGCCGGCCGTCGGCGGTGCGTACCGGGGCGCGCGTGCGCTCCAGCGTCGCGTCGTTGTCCTGCAGCACCGCGCGCAGCGCCGTCGCGCCGAGCGCGACCACCACGCGCGGCTGGATGGCTTCGAGCTCGCGCTCGAGCCAGTAATGGCACGCGGCCACTTCGCGCTGCGCCGGCGTCTTGTGCAGCCGCCGCTTGCCGCGCGGTTCCCATTTGAAATGCTTGACCGCGTTCGTCAGGTAGACGTGCGAGCGTTCGATCCCCGCTTCGTCGAGTGCGCGGTCGAGCATGCGGCCGGCCGCGCCGACGAACGGCAGGCCCGTGCGGTCCTCCTGGTCGCCCGGCTGTTCGCCGACCAGCATGATCGGCGCGTCGACGGGGCCGGCACCCGGCACCGGTTGCGTCGCGTGTTCCCACAGCGCGCAGCGGCGGCACGCGTCGAGCGTGGACGGCGCATCGTCGTCGGTCGCCGTCGCCGTCGCCGTCGCCGTCGGTTTCGGCGTCGACGTCGACTTCGGACGGTCGGGTGCCTTACGGGTCATGCGGCGCCTCCGGCGCAGGCCGAAACAGCGGCGCGCCGCGATCGCGCGGAACATGCCGGCGCGCGCGCGGTCGCACGCGCAGAGGGACGCAAACCGGACGCTTGAAGCCGCATCGCGCGCATGAAGGACTCCTGGGTCGACGATGCGAAAGATGCAGCAACCGGCATGCCGCATGCAGTCGGTATGGGCGCGCGCCTTGCGGGGCAAGCCGGTCCAACGACAGGAGAAGCACGATGCAACCCGACCCCGGCGACGATCCGGCCGCCGACGACGTGCTGCTGTGGCGCGCACCCGACAGCGTGCCGCGCCGTCCGCGCCGCGTGCTGGTCGTCGACGACTATCGCGATGCGGCGGATGCGCTGCGCCTGCTGCTGGAGGCGCGCGGCTTCGAGTGCCGCGTCGCCGACGATCCGTTCGCCGTGTGCGACGTCGCGCGCGACTGGCAGCCATTCGCGGTCGTGCTCGACATCGCGATGCCGGGCCTCGACGGGTTGCAGCTCGCGGCGCTGCTACGGCGCGATCCGCGAACGTCGGACATGCTGCTGGTCGCGTGCAGCGGGCTCGCGTCGCGGCGCGATTGCGAGCAGGCGAAGGAAGCCGGCTTCGACGCGCACTGCGCGAAGCCGCTGACGCCGCACCGGCTGCTGGGCTACCTCGAATCGGCGAGCGGCGGCGCCGTGACGCCGGACGAGGACGTTACACGCTCCTTGTAAAAAGGCTGGCGGGTGCCGGACGCGCCGCCCGCGCCGCGGCGCGAGGACAAAAAAACGCCCCGCGCGAGCGGGGCGTGTCGAATGAATGCGGAACGCAGGCGCCGGCGAACCGACGCGCGTCACGGGACGGTCAGTGACGGCCGCGCGTGCGCGGATCGTCGAGGTCCTCGGTCGGGTCGGTCAGCCCGAGTTCGTCGCCGGCGCTCCAATACGGCGTGCTCCCGTAGAACTCGTGCAGCGGCTCGGCCCATTGCGGGTCGGCCATCGCCGGCCAGTGGTCCTTGTCGAACCCCGGCGCATTGCGAATCCGCTCGGACGAAACCGACAGCAGGAAGCACTTGCGTTCGGTGTCGAGCGTCAGCGCGCTCCACGGGATCGCGTGCAGCTTGTCGCCGATGCCGAGGATGCCGCCGCTCGACAGCACCGCGTACGCGATGCGGCCCGAGCGCACGTCGAGCATGATGTCCTTGATCTTGCCGACATCGTCGCCGTCGGTCGTGTAGACCTTGTCGCCTTCCAGCGTATCGGCCGCCATCACGTCGGGGCCGGGGCCGGCCGCCGTCGCGGCGCCCTTGCCGATGATGCGGGTCTGACCTTGATCGGAAGTCTGCATGGTTTCCTCCTGGCTGCGTGGGGCGCGACCGTGCCCGGGGGGCGGGCCCTGCGGGTCGCGCGGGTTGTCGAGGCGAAGCGGGAATCGCTCCGTCACGTCTGCTTCGGTTGCGACACGCCTTCCAGCGTGTTCGCGACGTCGTCGCGCGCGGGGCTGGCCGTGCGCGTCGCGATGTCGGCGAGCGACAGCATGCCGACCAGTCGCTTGTCGTGATCGACGACGGGCAGCCGGCGCAGTTGCGCGTCGGCCATGTAGTGCTGGATCTCGTCCAGCGGATCGTCGTCGAAGCACCATTCGATCGGGCCGGATGCGACCTCGTGGATTCGCGTCTCCGGCGGCTTGCCGGCCGAGATCGCGCGCACTGCGAGGTCGCGGTCCGTCACCATCCCGATCAGCCGGTTGTTGTCGCACACGGGCAGCGCGCCGATGTCGTAGCGCTCCATCAGTTGGGCGGCGTGACGGATCGAGTCGGTCGGGGCGATCCGCACGACGTCCTGCGACATGATTTCGTTGACGCGATGCATGAAATTCTCCTTGCGGGTGTTGAAGCAATGTGCCGATGCGCTGTTGCGATCCAGCAAACCGCGTGCCGTGCACGCGGCTCGTCTCGTCACTTGTCGTCGCGTTTGCGCTTGTCGTCCCACGGCCCGCCGTCGTGCGTGCCGGGCGGCGTGTCGGGCTCGATGCGCGTGACGCCGCCGGTCGCGGGCGGGTCGCTGGCCGGAAACGTGTCCTCGAGCTGCTTGTCGATATGGCGCTCCGAATGGCGCGTGCGCGTGTGGTCCTGGTCCTTCAGCGGGGGTTGCGGGTCGGGCTGCCGCTCGCGCGCCGGTGCGTCTTGGCCGTGCCGGGTCGAATCCTTCATGGCGGTGCTCCGTATGGGTGACGAGGAGCCGCCTCTGGCGCAACCCGCGTTCCCGCTCCGCACGCACGGCACGCGACTTGCCGCTGCGACAGCGACGACCACGACGACGACCATGACGACACGGCGCAACAGGGTGCCTGCTGCGCGCACATCGAGCGGGAGGCACGATGACGATTCCGAAACGACGACCAGGGGTGCGCTACGAAATCAATGTATGCGGCGGCGGATTCGATTCGGTGAAAAGCCATTTCGATACGTGGAAACACGAACCGCTGATCTACCGGCCCGAGCGCCGGATGTTCGAAGGCAAGGCCGACGTGCGGCCGCTCGGCGACGAGACGTTCGGCGCGACCGAACCCGCGCGCTTCGCGCTGCAGCGCGCGTGCGAGCCGTCGGATCCGTATGCGCTTGCTGCGCGCGTGCGCGACGACGGCCGCGAGCTGTGGCTCGTGATGGCCGCGTACGACGCGTAGCGGCGTGCTTGCAAGATTTGCAGCGAGCGGTGTAGCGAAGGCACGGCGAGCCGCGCCGGACCGCGCGACTGCGTATCGATCCCCGCCGGACCCCCCGCGTGCGGCCACCCGAACGGATGGCACGCGGCTTGCGAATCTTCGGTACGCGGCGCGTCGCGCCGATCCCGACCCGAACCCGCAACGAGGGAATGAATGCCGATGACACACGAATCTGCGCAGTGGCTGCAACGGCCCGAACCGCCGTTGCCCGACATCGAGCCGGACCCTGCGCCGCCCGATCCCGACGACGTGCCGCCGGACATGCCCGAACCGTACCGGGAACCGGAGGGCGATCCGCCGGGGCATGCGCCGCCGGAACGCGATCCGCCGTCGCCGGAGCCCCCGGTGCGTGCACGGCCGGCGGGCGCGATGCCGCCGAGACGAAGGGAGGGACTGCAATGAGCATCCGCGTGAAACCCGGCATGCTGCGCGACCTCGCCGAAACGCTCGGCCGCCATTTCGAGGCGCGCGCGATGCCGTTCCACGTCGAGGAGCACCCGGCCGGCGCATTGCATATCGGCTTTCGCGTCGACGGCCATCCGGCGTCGCTGACCGTGACGTTCGACGCCGATGCGTTCGGCGCGCTCGAACGGGCCGACATCGACCGGCAACGCGGCACGCTCACGCGCGTCGCGGCCGAATTCGACACGATGATGGCGCGCCGCGCACCGACCGCGTACGCGGGCGATTTCCATTTCAACCGGCTCTGAGCCGTGCCGCCACGGTGTAGCCCGGAGCCGTCGATTCCAGGGAGGAGGACTCGATGAACACGATCCAGACGATAGCCTGTGCGTTCGCCGCGGCGTGCGCGCTGGGCGCATGCACGCAACCGGCCAGCGGCCCGTACGGCACGCATGCGGCGCCGCCCGCGCCGCCCGACGGGCGCGGCGCGCAGTCGACCACGACGATGCCGGACGCGAACACGCGCTACGACACGCGTCCGTCGCCGGGCAACACGATGCCGCCGGGCACGACCGTCGACGTACCGGCAGACGTGCCGCCGCCGGGCCCGAACGGCACGCAGAGCGACCGGCCGCTGCCGGGCACGCCGCCGCCGATGCAGTACTGACGACACGACGCGTCACGGCATGCCGCACCGCGATGCGGCCGGAGGAACGCGATGGCGAATCAGCATGAGCACCTGGAGGACTGGCTGCGCGATGCGTACGCGATGGAGCGCCAGGCCGAGACGATGATCGATGCGCAGATGAAGCGGGTCGACCACTATCCGCAACTGCAGGACCGGCTGCGGCTGCATCTCGACGCCACGCTCGGCCAGCAGGCGCTCGTCGAAGCGTGCCTGATGCGGCTCGGCACGTCGCCGTCGGCGACCAAGGATCTCGCCGCGCGCGTCGCCGCGTACGGGCAGGTCGCGAGCGGCATGCTCGCGGACGACGAAGTCGTGAAGACGGCGCTCGCCGCTTACGCGTTCTCGCAGCTCGAGATCGCCGCCTACACGGTGCTCGTCGCGGCCGCGCATGCTGCGGGCGAAGACGAAATCCGCGCATGTTGCGAGCGGATCCTGCAGCAGGAGCGCGACATGGCTGCGTGGCTGCTGCGCCATCTGCCCGAGTTGACGACCGCGTTTCTCGACCGTTCGGCGGTCGACCGCATCGACGCGAAACGATAGCCGCGCGGCCGCCGAGCCGCTTCCGGCGTGCGTCGTCTCCCGCGAGCGAAATACGTGCCCCCTAACTTGCCCCCGGCTTGTAAAAAAGCGGCTCTCGCACGCGGCGAAACGGGGCGCGAACCGGCGAGAGCCGCGTCGCAGCGCGCTTCGCGCGACTGGCATGGAAGCTGCATGACGTCCGGGAGAAGACATACCGCGAACCCGCGAACCCCACGTCAGGAGGCTTTCGATGCCCGTCTCGCTTGCGCTGCAGATGCGACAGCATCTGGCACTTACGCCGAGGCTCCAGCAGTCGCTGCGACTGCTTCAGTTGTCCTCGCTCGAGTTTCAACAGGAATTGCGCCAGGCGCTCGACATGAACCCGTTTCTGGAAGACGGCCAGAGCGACGACGAAACCGCTGCGGCGACCCCCGAGCAGCCGCCCGAAGCGGCGGTGCCCGACGCGGCGCCCGAGCGCGACGACATCCGGCCGCCGGACGGCGAGGTGCCGTTTACGGCCGCGCCCGCGCCGCGCGGCACGAGCCGTCAGGGCGACGACGCGGACGGCCTGTCGCCGGGCGAATGGATGGCCGCCGAGCCGTCGCTGCATCAGCAGCTGCACGATGCGCTGCGACTCTATCCGCTCAACCGGCGCGACCGCGAAGCCGCGCGCCTCGTGATCGATGCGCTGGACGACGACGGCTATCTGCGTCAGGAGCTGGCCGAACTGCTGGTCGCCGCCGATCCGGCCTTGCTGCTGTCGGAGCAGGATCTGGCGGTCGCGCTGCGGCTCGTGCAGATGCTCGACCGGCCGGGCATCGCGGCCCGCTCGTTGTCCGAGTGCCTGGTGCTGCAGCTCGACGCGATTCCGGCCGGCACGCCGGCGCTCGCGGAAGCGAAGGCGATCGCACGCGAGCATCTGGAGCGGCTCGCGCGCCGCGAGACGGCCGAGATCCAGCGGCGCCTCGGCTGCAACGCGCACACGCTGCAGGCGGCCTGCGCGCTGGTGCGCGGGCTCGATCCGCGCCCCGGCAATCACTACGGCAGCACGCGCGGCGACTACGTGGTGCCCGACGTGATCGTGCGCCAGGTGCGCGACGAATGGATCGTGACGATCAATCCAGCCGTGCTGCCGCGCGCCCGCTTGCACGAGCGCTATGCGACGCTGTTCGCGCAGTCGAGCGGCGAACGCGATTCGCCGCTCGGCCAGCAGTTGCAGGAAGCGCGCTGGCTGATCCGCAACGTGCAGAAGCGCTTCGACACGATCCAGCGCGTGGGCGAATGCATCGTCGCGCGTCAGCGCGATTTCTTCCGCTACGGCGAGATCGCGATGAAGCCGCTCGTGCTGCGCGACATCGCGGAAGAGCTCGACCTGCACGAATCGACCGTCTCCCGCGCGACCGGCAACAAGTACATGGCCACGCCGCACGGCACGTTCGAGTTCAAGCATTTCTTCCCGCGCAAGCTCGAGGCGGCCGGCAAGGGCGTGTGTTCGGCGTCGGCCGCGAAGGTGCTGATTCGCGACATGATCGCGGCCGAGCGGCATACCGACCCGCTGTCCGACGTCGCGCTCGCGGAGAACCTCGCGGGCCGCGGCATTCTTCTTGCGCGTCGCACGGTGACCAAGTATCGCCAAGCGATGAAGATTCCGCCGGCCGACCTGCGGCGTCGCGACGCCGCGTGACGGCCTCATTGTTCCAACCCGCGCGTGCCGCGCGTCGCGTCGGCTCGCGCGCCAACGAGAGGAGCGCAACCATGCCAGCCAAATCCCAGGCTCAGCAGCGCGCCGCCGGGGCCGCGCTGTCGGCCAAGCGCGGTGACACGAAAATGAAGGACCTGAAGCCGCCGTCGAAATCGATGGCCAAGTCGATGAGCGAGAAGGAGCTCGAGAAAATGGCTTCCACACCCACGCACGGCAAACCGAAACACAAGCACGATGCGTGATCGGCGCCGACGTTTAGTGACGACTGCAGTCATCCAGGAGGGTTCCATGCTTCGATACGCCATCATCTTCTTCGTCATCGCGATCATTGCCGCCGTGTTCGGCTTCGGCGGCATCGCGGCCGGTGCGGCCGAGATCGCGAAGATCCTGTTCTACATCTTCGTCGTGATCTTCCTGGTCACGTTGCTGCTGGGCGTCGTGCGACGATGAACGTGATGCCCGACCGGTCGCAGCGCGTCGCGGAACTCGAGCACGCGTTCGCGATCGGTTTTCCGTCGCAGTCGACCGTCGTCGTGCATGCGGACGACGCGTCCGGGCGGCTGACGATCCACGTGTCGTGGGTGCGCGTGCCGTCCGACGAGGACGCGCGCGAATGGCGCTGCACGGTCGAGATGCGGTTCGACGCGGACGTGATCGAACGCTACGCGACGCTCGACACGGCCGACCGGCTGCGCGTGCGCACGCAGCTGTGCGACCGTGCGCGGCGCGCGGTGGACGAGCACAAGCCGCGCGTCGAGGACGCCGCGATCGAATGCAACGTCGCGCTCGACGTGACGGCCGCGGAATTCGACGCGGCGCTGCGCGCGCCCTGACGCCGCCACCGGCCCGCGGCCGTTCGCGGCACGCCGGGCCGGCTTTCCCTGCCGTCCGCACGCGCGCGCCGCGGCGCGGCGCCGTGCGGCAGCGGCTTCCTACCGAATTCCAAGAGGATACCTGACGATGACGACTCCCCCATCCGCCGGCAAGACGCCCCCGACGCAACCGCACGACAGCGCGAAGTCGCGTCAGCTCGACGAGCACCGTGCGCGGCCCGACGGCGAGGCGCTGCGGACCAACCAGGGCGTGCGGATCGCCGATAACCAGAACACGCTGCGCGGCGGCGCGCGCGGGCCGTCGCTGCTCGAAGACTTCATCATGCGCGAAAAGATCACGCATTTCGATCACGAGCGCATTCCGGAGCGGGTGGTGCATGCGCGCGGCTCGGCCGCGCATGGCGTGTTCCGCGTGTACGAACCGATGGCCGACTACACGAAGGCCGCGTTCCTGCAGGACCCGGCCGCCGAAACGCCGGTCTACGTGCGCTTCTCGACCGTGCAGGGGCCGCGCGGCTCGTCCGACACCGTGCGCGACGTGCGCGGCTTCGCGGTGAAGTTCTATACCGAGGAAGGCAACTACGACCTCGTCGGCAACAACATGCCGGTGTTCTTCATCCAGGACGCGATCAAGTTTCCCGACTTCGTGCATGCGGTGAAGCCCGAGGCGCCGAACGAGATGCCGACCGGCGCGTCCGCGCACGACACCTTTTGGGATTTCGTGTCGCTGGTGCCGGAAACGACGCACATGGTGCTGTGGCTGATGTCGGACCGTGCGCTGCCGGCCAGCTATCGCGCGATGGACGGCTTCGGCGTGCACACGTTCCGCTTCGTGAACGCGGCCGGCGTCGAGCGTTTCGTGAAATTCCACTGGCGGCCCGTGAGCGGCGCGTATTCGCTGCTGTGGGACGAGGCGCAGCGGATTGCCGGCCACGATCCCGATTTCAACCGGCGCGACCTGTGGACGTCGATCGAGCGCGGCGACTATCCGGCGTTCGAACTCGGTGTGCAGATGATCGACCCGGCCGACGCGGATAAATTCGACTTCGATCTGCTCGACCCGACCAAGTTCGTGCCGGAAGAACTCGTGCCGGTGCGGCCGATCGGCCGGATGACGCTGAACCGCAACCCCGACAACTTTTTCGCGGAGACCGAACAGGTCGCGTTTCACCCGGGCCACGTGGTGCCGGGCATCGATTTCACGAACGACCCGTTGCTGCAGGGGCGGCTGTTCTCGTACACGGACACGCAGCTGAGCCGGCTCGGCGGTCCGAACTTCCACGAGATTCCGATCAACCGGCCGGTGTGCCCGTTCGCGAACAACCAGCGCGACGCGATGCATCGGCAGACGATCAACGTCGGGCAGGCGTCGTACGAGCCGAATTCGACGAGCGGCGGCTGGCCGCGCGAGACGCCGCCCGCGCCGTCCGGCGGCGGGTTCGAGACCGTGCCCGAGCCGCTCGAAGGCCACAAGGTGCGCGTGCGCAGCGAATCGTTTGCCGACCATTTCTCGCAGGCCGCGCTGTTCTACCAGAGCATGACCGACATCGAGCAGCGGCATATCCGCGACGCGTACTGCTTCGAGCTCGGCAAGGTGACGCAGCCGCACATTCGCGAGCGCGTGGTCAACGAGATCATCGCGCGCTTCGACGCGGGGCTCGCCGCGCAGGTCGCCGAACGGCTCGGGCTGCCTGCGCCGCAGGCGGGCGCGACGCCGGTCGTCGCGCAGCGTTCGCCGGCGCTGAGCCTGATCGGCCGCGCGAAGCCCGGCATCCGCTCGCGCAAGATTGCGCTGATCGCGACGCCCGGCGTGAATCAGGTGCTGGTCGAGCAGGTGCGCGACGCGTTGCTCGCCGCGCACGCGGTGCCGACGATCGTCGCGCCGACGCTCGCGCCGATCGGCGGCATCGTGCCGGAGGCGACACTGGTCGGCATGCCGTCGGTGATGTTCGACGCGGTATTCGTGTGCGGCGGCGACGGCGATGGCCGCGATCTCGCGCATAGCGCCGAGGCCCGCCATTTCGTGCGCGAGGCGTTCAAGCACCTGAAGCCGATCGCGGCCGTCGGCTCGGGGCGGCAACTGCTCAGCGCCGCGCACCTGCCGGACCCGGCCGAGGGCGTGTGCGTCGGGCAGCCCGTCGATATGGACAAGGTACTGAACACGCTGTCGGATCACCTCGGCCGGCATCGCGTCTGGGCGCGCGAACAGCAGGCGGCGGAGCTGCCGGCATAGGGCCGAAAGCGGCCAGAAGCGACCAGAAGCGGCCGACAGCGGTTTGCGCCGTACCGCGCGCCTGCCTTCGGGCGGGCGCGCATTCGGCAAGGAGGAACACGCATGGCACCGCGGATGATATGGAAAGGCGCGATCAGCTTCGGGCTCGTGCACGTGCCCGTGCAGCTGTTTCCGGCGACGCGCACCGTGAAGCCGTCGTTCCGGATGCTCGACAAGCGCTCGATGGACCCGATCGGCTATCGGCAGATCAACAAGCGCACCGGCAAGGAAGTCACGCGCGAGGACATCGTGCGCGGCTACGAGTACGAGAAGGAGCGCTACGTCGTGCTCACCGACGACGAGATCCGCGCGGCGAATCCGGAATCGACGCAGACCGTCGACATCCTGACCTTCGTCGACGAGGACGCCGTGTCGTTCCTCTATCTCGACACGCCGTACTACCTGGTGCCGGACCGCAAGGGCGAGAAGGTCTATACGCTGCTGCGCGACGCGCTGAAGGACAGCGGCAAGATCGGCATCGCGCTCGTGGTGATGCGCGACCGCCAGCATCTGGGCGCGCTGATTCCGGTCGGGCCGATACTCGCGCTCGATACGCTGCGCTGGCAGGAAGAACTGCGGCCGCTCGACGAACTGTCGGTGCCGGCCGGCGACGCGAAGGGCGCGGGCGTCACCGCGCGCGAGCTCGGGATGGCGAAGAAGCTGATCGACGACATGTCCGGCACCTGGACGCCCGACGAATATCACGACACGTTTCGCGACGACATCCTCGAACTGGTCGAGCGCAAGGTGCGTGCGGGCAAGATCGAGGAGATCGAGGATCGGCCCGCGCAGACCGGCCGCGCGGCGAGCAACGTCGTCGATCTCACCGAGTTGCTGAAGCGCAGCCTGAAGGGCGGCGCCGGTGCGCGGGCGGCGGATCTGCGTGGCGAGCGCGACGAAGGGGATGACGAGGCGCCGTCGTCATCGTCATCGTCGCGGGGCGGCGCGCGCCGCAAGCCGCCTTCGAAATCCGCATCGAAAGGCACGACGACGAAAACCGCGGCAACCCAAACCGCGGCGAAGAAGACCGCCGCGAAACGCGGCGCCGCGAGCGACCATGCGACGAAGAAGACCGCCGCGCGCCGCAAGCACGCGGCGTGACGCCGATCATGCCGACTCCGATTTCGATTTCGACTCCGATTCCGACGAGGTGACGCGATGGCCGGCAAGCTCGATCCGTATCGCCGCAAGCGCCATTTCGGCGCAACGCCCGAGCCCGAAGGCGCGCACGGGAAGCGGCGCACGAAGGCCGATGCGAAGGGCGACACGAAAGCGGGCACGAAGCCGAAGGCGAAGCCTGCCGCGCGCGCAAGCCATCCGCTGCGCTTCGTGATCCAGGAGCACCACGCGCGCCGGCTGCACTACGACTTCCGGCTCGAACTCGACGGCACGCTGAAGTCGTGGGCCGTGCCGAAGGGGCCGAGCTTCGATCCGCAGGTGAAGCGGCTCGCGGTGCACGTCGAGGACCATCCGCTCGAATACGCGTCGTTCGAAGGCGAGATTCCGGCCGGGCATTACGGTGCGGGGTCGGTCGTCGTCTGGGACGAGGGCACGTGGACGCCGGACGGCGGCGTTGCGCGGGCACGCGAAGGCTATCGGGCCGGCAAGCTGTCGTTCCGGCTCGACGGCGAGAAGCTGCACGGCGGCTGGGCGCTCGTGCGCAGCGGGCGGCAGGAAGGGCGCCAGGAGCAGTGGCTGCTGATCAAGGAGCGCGACGACGACGCCCGCGGCGCCGATGAATTCGACGTCGTCGGCGAGCGGCCGGGGAGTGTGCACGACGGCGCGTCGAACGGCGCGGCGCGCAAGCGCGCGGCTCGGCGCGGTCGATCGACGGGTGACGCCGGCGATGGACATGACGCGCGCCACGCCAGTGACGCCAGCCATGAAAGCCACGAAAGCCCCCGCCCCGCCGATCCGTCGCAGGTCGAAGGCGCGGTGCGTGCGCCGCTGCCGGAGCGCGTCGCGCCGCAACTCGCGACGCTGGTCGACGCGCCGCCGACCCACGGCGGCTGGTGCTACGAACTGAAGTTCGACGGCTATCGGATCCTCGCGCGCATCGCGGGGAAGGGCGCTCGCCGGCGCGTCACGCTGATGACGCGCGAAGGCCGCGACTGGACCGCGAAGCTGCGCGCGCAGCGCGACGCGCTCGCGGCGCTCGACGTCGACGACGCATGGCTCGACGGCGAGGCCGTCGTGCTCGGCGAAAACGGCTTGCCCGATTTCCAGGCGCTGCAGAACGCGTTCGGCGCGGACCGCTCGGACACGGTCACCTTCTTCGTATTCGATCTGCCTTATCTCGACGGATACGACCTGCGCGACGCGCCGCTCACCGCGCGTCGCGCGCTGCTCGAACCGCTGCTCGCGAGCAGCGACCCGGCGCGCGTGCGCTTTTCGCCCGATCTCGGCGAAGACGTCGCGTCGCTGATCGCGAGCGCGTGCGACACCGGCCTCGAAGGGCTGATCGGCAAGCGTGCGGACTCGCGCTACCGCGCCGGTCGTTCGCCTGCGTGGATCAAGCTCAAATGCCGGCGTCGGCAGGAGTTCGTGATCGGCGGCTTTACGGAGCCGTCCGGCAGCCGGCACGGCTTCGGCGCGCTGCTGCTCGGCGTGCACGAACCGGCGCCGGCCGGCAAGCGGCGGCGTGGGCCGACGCCGCTGCGCTACGTCGGCCGCGTCGGCACCGGCTTCGACGCGCGGATGCTCGACCGTCTCGCCGCGATCCTGCGCAAGCACGAACGCGACACGATGCCGTTCGATGCGCCGCCGCGCGAACGCACGCGCACGCGCGTGCACTGGGTCGAGCCGACGCTCGTCGCCGAATGCGAATTCGCGGAATGGACCGGCGACGGGATCGTGCGACAGGCCGCGTTCATCGCGCTGCGCGACGACAAGCCGGCGGAGCAGATCGTCCGCGAAATGCCGAAACACACGGAAACGGAGGTGACGATGGATCAACGCCAGACCCCGCACGACGACACATGCAAGCGCGCATCGCCTGCCGCTCGCGACACCGCCGATCGCAAGCGCCCGTCACGTTCTCGTGCAGCCGCCCGCGCCGAAGGCGACGCGTCCGGCCCCGACACGCTCGGCCGCGTGCGCATCACGCATCCCGAGCGCGTGCTCGACCCGCAAAGCGGTACGCGCAAGATCGATCTCGCGCGTTACTGGCAGTGGGTCGCGCCGTGGCTGCTCGCCGACCTGAAAGGCCGGCCCGTATCGCTCGTGCGCGCGCCGGGCGACATCGCCGGCGAGCTGTTCTTCCAGAAGCACGCGGAGCGCCGCGAGATCCCGTTCGTCACGCAGCACGAAGGGCTCGATCCCGGCCACGGGCCGCTGCTGTCGATCGACAGCGTCGATGCGCTGCTCGGCGCCGCGCAGATGGGCACGGTCGAGCTGCACACGTGGAACGCGCACGCGTCGAACATCGAGCGGCCGGACCGCATCGTGTTCGACCTCGATCCCGACCCGGCGCTGCCGTGGCGCACGATGATCGACGCCGCGCAACTCGTGCGCGGGCTGCTCGACGAGCTGGGGCTCGTGTCGTTCTGCAAGACGAGCGGCGGCAAGGGGCTGCACGTCGTCGTGCCGCTCACGCGGCATGCGGGCTGGGACGACGTGAAGGACTTTTCGCGCGCGGTCGCGCAGCACGTCGCCGGCACGCTGCCCGACCGTTTCACCGCGACGATGGGGCCGCGCCACCGGCGCGGCAAGATCTTCGTCGACTATCTGCGCAACGGGCGCGGCGCGAGCACGATCGCCGCGTATTCGGTGCGGGCGCGGCCCGGCATGGGCGTGTCGGTGCCGCTCGACTGGGACGAGGTGCCCGACACGACGGGCGGCGCGCAATGGACGATCGATACGCTGCACGAGCGGCTGGACACGCTGAAGCGCGACCCGTGGGAAGGCTATGCGAGCACGCGCCAGCGCATCACCGCGGCGATGCGGGCGCGGCTCGACGCCGGTGCGTGAAGCGTCAGTGCCGATGCTGCTGCAGCCGGTAATACCAGTTCATCAGCGGCGTCGCGGAGATCCCGTGCGCGACCACCGAAGCCGATACCACGGCCAGCACCGGCGCCGCGAGGGGGCGCACCACGTCGGACGGCCCGTGCTCGAGCGCGAACAGCAGGTAGTAGAACGAACCGATCCCGCGGATGCCGAACCACGCCATCAGCCGCCGCTGCGCATGCGTCGCGCGCGAGCCGGTGAGCGTGACCAGCACCGCGAGCGGACGCACGGCGACGAACAGCGCGGTGGCCAGCGCGATGGCGCCCCACGTGAGCAGCGGGCCGGGCAACGTCGCGAGCACGCTGCCGATCATCGTCATCACGATCGCTTCGGCGATCCGTTCGAGCTCGATCGTGAAGCCGAGCACCGATTCGGCCATGAACGCATGCGCTTTGTCCGGATGCTTCTCGGTGGCGACCACGTCTTCCGAGTCGATCTGGCCGATCACTTCGCGCGGTGGCCGGTCGCCGCTCGCGCGATGCTCGACCCACCGCATCGCGACGCCGGCCGCGAACGTCGCGATGAAGCCGAACGTGTGCGCGAGCTGCGCGGCGCCGAACGACAGCACGATCAGCGCGAGCGCGAAGAAGCCTTCGAGGCCGAGCGCCTGGCCGTGGCGCGTGCGCAGCCACCCGATCGTCTTCGTCGTGACCCAGCCGAGCCCGCCGCCGATCGCGGCCGCACCGGCGATGCCCCACAGCGCGACGAGCGCGAACGTGCCGGACAGCGGCGGGATGCCGTGCGTGGCGCCCGGTGCGCCGCACAGCGCGAGCCCCGCGAGCGCGAACGGCAGCGCGATGCCGTCGTTCATCCCGCCTTCGCCGGACAACGCGAAGCGCACCAGGTCGCGATCGCCCGGATCGTGCACCTGCACGTCGTGCGCGAGCACCGGGTCGGTCGGCGCGAGGATCGCCGCGAGCAGCAGCGCGGGGCCCCAGCCGAGGTCCAGCGCGAGCACCGCGCATGCGGCGAGCAGCGGCACGGTGACGATCATCGCGAGCAGCCCGAGACGGCACGGCACGAGCCACAGCTTGTCGGACAGCGGCACGCGCAGCCGCAGCCCGATCGCGAACAGCGACACCAGCAGCGCGACTTCGACGATCTCGCGCAGCAGCGGCCCGTCGCGTTCGAGGTCGAGATGCAGCAGGCCGGCGCCGGCCGGGCCGAGCGCGACGCCGAGCACCAGGTAAATCATGGCCGAGCTGCATGGCAGGTGGCGCAGCGCCGACGTCACGACGCCCATGCCGAGCAGCACGGCGCCGATGATCAGGTACCAGAGGGTTTCGTGCATGCGTGTGAATCGCAGGGAGGGAGACGGGCGGCGCGCCAGCCGTCACGGCTTGCGGCCGAAGGCTTCCCGCAGTTTCCGCTTCGCGCGTTCGAGCGTCGTACGGCGCGTTTTCGGCAGGTTGCGGCCCGCGCGGTTCACGTAGAAGTTCAGCATCGACATCGCCGACTGGAACGGCGACGCCTTGCGGCGACGGCTGTGCTCGGCCGAGTGCTTCAGCGACGCCGCGATCGCGGCCGGATCGTCGGATTTGAAGATGTCGGGCTCGATGTCGAGCGCATCGCTTTTTTGCGTGACTTCGCCGGACCAGCGCTTGCGGTGGGCCGGGTCGGCGCTGCGCGCGCGGCCCGGGCGGCGCGTGTGGCGCTTGCCGTGCGCATGGGAAGCAGAGGCGGAAGCGGAAGGCATCAGGCAGGGGCTCCGTATGAGGTGACAGAAAGGTCGTGTGGACAGAGGCGCCGCAAATCCCGTGCCGCGTCGCGAGCGCGGCCAGTGACGGCATGGGCCTTGCTGAGACGTCGGAGCAGGAATTTCCATCACGCGATCACCCATAGGGAGAAAACGCCATGAAATCAGCATTCGAATCGAAGTTTGTCGCGCGGCGCGTGCTGGCCTGCGCGGCCGTCGCGATCGTCGCGGCGGCGCCGCCCGCGTGGGCGCAGAATTCGCAGCGCTCGGACGAGGGCACCGGCGCGCCGAATCCGTCGATGGACATGTCGACGCCGAGCGCCAACGGCAATACGGCCGCGCCGCCTCCGCCGGCGGGTACGCAACGGCATGGCGCGAAGCACGGGATGCGTTCGCATAGCGGGGCGGCCGGCCATGTGAAGCCGGGCGGCGGCCCGAACGGCGCGGGCCAGGGCGGTAGCGGCGCCGCGGGCGGCGGTGTCGGCGGCGGCTCTGGCGGCGCCGGCGGGTCGGGCGGTATGGGCGGCTCGGGTGGAACGAGCGGCACGGGCGCCGGCAACGGCGGTTCGGCCGGCTCGACGGGCACGGGCGGCGGCGGGGCCGGCGGCACGGGCGGCGGGTCCAGCGGTTATTGACGGTGTCGTGCCGGCGCGGCCGGCACGGCGCGATGGCGGCGCGGTTTCCCGGGACGGGCGCACCGCCACCACGCAGGAGGACATCATGCAATCGAATTCCCGGATTTTCCTGGAGCACGACGAGATCGACGGCGAGGCAAGCGACATGGACGATCTCGACACGACGGTCCACGTGGACGTCGAAACGGGCAGGGTCATGTTCCACGCAGCGTGGGCGAACGCCGTCGAGGCGCCGCCCGAGGCGGCCCGGCATTCGGTCGTGCTCGCGCTCGAATGCTCGACGATGGAACGCTACGCGGATCTCGACGAAGGCGCGCGGATGCGCGTGCACGCGATGCTGCACGACGCCGTGCAGCAGACGCTCGAGCAATTGCCCGATACCGGCGAAAACCTGACGCTGACGGTCGAGCTGACCGACGCGATGCTCGACGCCGCCCGTCATCTGCAGTAATCGCATCGGATCGACGTGCGGCGTCGCCGCGGCGTTGCGTTACATCCCGTTGAAATCTTTGCAGCCGGGCGCGGCGACGTGCAGCGGCCGATCCCGCCCGTTCGCGGGTGGCCGCCATCGATGGCGGGTCGTTCCCCTTTGTGCCGCGCTACGCACGGCGTGACGACGCACATGGGCAGCGGCTTCCGCGGCCGGAACGGCGATTGCTGCGCGACAGGCAACGGCACGACATGTGCCGACCTATCTCTATCCCCATCCCATCCACGGAGGCATTCATGAGCGGCAGGCTGGATCATTGCAAGGTAGCGATTCTGGCGGTCGACGGCTTCGAGGAAGCCGAGCTCGTCGAACCGCAGCGCGCGCTTGCGGCCGAAGGCGCGCAGGTGGACGTGATTTCGCAGCAGCGCGGCGAGATCCAGGGTTTCCGGCACGTCGACAAGGGCGAGCGCGTGAAGGTCGACCGCACGTTCGACGATGCGCGCGAAGGCGACTACGACGCGGTCGTGCTGCCGGGCGGCGTCATCAACGGCGATGCGATCCGGATGGTGCCGGCCGCGCGCGAATTCGTGACGGCGGCCGTCGGCGCCGGCAAGCCGATCGCCGCGATCTGCCACGGCGGCTGGCTGCTGGTATCGGCCGGGCTCGTCGAAGGCAAGACGATGACGAGCTGGCCGAGCCTGCAGGACGACATCCGTCACGCGGGCGGCAAGTGGGTGGACGAGGAAGTCGTGCGCGACGGCAACCTGATCACGAGCCGCAAGCCGGCCGATCTGCCCGCGTTCAACGGCGCGCTGATCGAGCGCCTCGCGTCGCGGAGGGCCTGAGCCGATGCCGGCCGATTCCCCACGCCGCGTGACGCTGACCGACGAACCGCCCACGTTCGACGGCGCGGCGCTGCAGTTGCGCTTCGTCGTCGACGTCGACGGGGTGCCGCACGCCTGCGCGATCACCGTCGAGGCGCTGGAAGATCATTTCGGCGCGCGCTCCGCGCTGGAGGCCGATTTGCGCGACGCGTTCGAGCGCGGTCGTGCGCGTATCGAAGCCGCGTGCGCGGACGTGCTGGCGAGCGGCAACCACGACGTGGTGCTGCACAGCGGGTATTTCCGTGCGCCGGCCGGGCGTGCGCGGGCTGGGTTGTTTGGCCCGCGGGGGTCGTGAGCGGCGGCACAGTCCCCAGGTGTTGCGCCCGCTTTTACGCCGTCCGCGTGCGGCCCGCCGCCCTTACATGCCGTTGAAAACTTTGCAGCGGCTCGAACGCGCCGTGCGGTGCCGCATCGCGCGGCGCGCGCATCGCACGGCCACCACTCGAATAACACCGATTGGCACGTTCCCTGCATGCCCGTAACGTCGCCGACGCACGATTCGCGCCGCTGCCGATGCGACGCCGGTGTCGCGTCGCGCATCGCCGCCAACGGGGAAACGAGCATGCTGACCGCACACGAATTTGCCGCGCTGTTCCTGGCGCATCACGCGCCGGAACAGATCCAGATCGACCGCGACGACATCGTCGCGCTCGTCGAACGACACCTGATCGTGATGGAGCGCGACGATGCGTCCGGCCAACACCGCCCCGCGTTGACTGCCGACGGCCTGTCGGTCCTGCGCTGCGTGCAACGACACGACGGGGCCCGGTTCGACGCCACGGAAGCGTGACGCACCGGGCCGCGCACGGCGCTCACCGCGCGATCGCGACGGGCGCATTGACCTGCACAACCGGCGGCTGGCCTTCGAACGGCGGCGCGTACAGGAAGCGGTCGATCACGCCGGCCTCGAACAGCAGACAGTAGGTCGAGCCGCCGAACTGGAAATAGCCGATCTCGTCGCCCTTGTCGACGCGCTGCCCCGGCATGACGTCGATCACGCACGACGACACGTCGCCCATCCCGACGAACACGGCGGCCACCGTGCCGATGCCGGGATCGTCGCTCGAGATCGCGACCACCGCGCGCGCGGCGACCGCCGTCATGTAGCCCTGCGAGTCGTTGAGCCCGGCCGGGTCCGGGCCTTCCGCTTCGGCGACCGAGTAATAGGCGCCGTCCACCCGATACGCGTGGGTGACTACCCCACGCACCGGCGCATGCCAGCGATGGTAGTTGTACGCGCTGAGGTAGGCCTGGTAGACGTCGCCGCCGACGAAGCGCTCGGCGAGCGACAGCCACGCGGGCGTGAAGAGGTCGCGCAGCGAGTACGGCTGCGACTTGATCCAGAACGTGTCGCGCAGCTTCACGTTCGTTTCGGTGTGATACGGCGACGCTTCGCACGCGCTGACGATCACGTGCGGATCGTCGGGCGCCGCGACGGGCCGCGCGCCGTCGCGAAAGCGCCGCGTGAAGAAGTCGTTCCACGAATCGAAGCCCCAGTGCGGCTGGTCTTCGCGATACTGGAACTGCGACAGCGCGAGGCGCTTGCGCGCTTCGTCGCAGAACCAGCCGTCGGGCGGCGACGTGTCGAGATGCGCGCGCGAATGCGGGCCGCCGAGGAAGTCGCACCACGCATTCAATACGCGCTTCAACTGCGCATTGACCGACGCGTCGCGAAACACCGCGTGACCCGACGGCATGCACATCGGCCAGTCGAAGAATGCGTTCAGCGGGCACACGATCAGGCTTTCCTCGCTGAACGGCGGCGTGTAGGTCATCAGATGGTCGAGCACCGTCATCAGCTCGCCGATCGATGCGTAGCCGAGCCGGTATCCCGCTTCGAGCGCTTCGTCGATCGCGCGCGTCAGGCTCATGCGCAGCACCGCGTTGTCGTCGAACAGCCGCGCGAGTTCCTGGACGGCCGGCGTGCGCAGCCTGTCGCCGGCATGCGCGCGCGCTTCGTTCGCCATTTTTTCGCGGAACGCGGCCATGTGCGATTCCTCGGTGGCCATCCATCCGCCGAGGCGGCGGCGTGTGGCGGGCGGCGCGTTGCGATTCGTCATCGTCACCTCCGTAATGGTTAGGGGGCGAAGCGATGGAGCAAGACGCTTGCCCGGCGCGCGGCACCGAAATTGCTGCGTTCGGGCGACCGGTTTTTTCGATGACTCAGGAGAGAAAAATGGATACGGCTTCGAACGCACGACAGACGAACGATGCGGGATCGACGGACGAGCGTCGCCGCGACGGCCAGCGGACCGTGACGCCGACGCGGGTGCGCGCACGACCGCATGCGGCGGCCCCGCGCGACGGTGCGCGACGCGGTGAGCGCGGTGGCGGTCGTGCAAGCGGAAATGGGCCCGTGACGCCGAGCCGTGGAGCGGAGGCGGGGAAACCGCTGTGGGAAGACGATAGCGGCGAGATGCCGCCGGAAGAGTGGTCGTGAGGTTGCCGACGCCCGTCGTTGACTGCACAAAGACGCTTACGATCGGGCGTTTCGGTTGAAATTCGATGACGTGTGTGCAAAATCGATTATTCACGGCACGTTTTGCACAAAATCGATTTCGGTGACTCACGGGGCTGGCACGAACCGGGCGTCGGCTTCAACCACCATTCCGCCCCGCGACCAGCACCGCCACAGGCAACTCGGCCAGACAGCGATCGAGCGCCAGCACCCCTTCCGGCGCATCGAGCGCGTCCCCCGCATTCAACCCGTCGACCCACGGCCCTTCGACGGCGCGCGGCAGCACGACCGCCGTATCGCCCCATTGCGCAGGCTCCACCCGCGGCAACGCAGGCGCTTCGCCGAGCAACCGGCACGCGAGCCGAGTCGCGATCACCACCACGGTCGCCGCGTCATCGCAGCGCGCGAACGCCACCGCGTGCCGCGCGAGCGTGCCACGCACCCGCAACGGAACGTATGCGCCGTCCGCAAATGTCGTCGGCCATCGCGCACGCAGCGCCAGCATCCGCTCGATCAGCGCACGCTTCACGCGCGCATCGGGCCATGTCGATAGATACGACGCAACCGGCCCGTCGACCGCTTCGGTCGCCAGCGTCGCGAACGGCACGTCGCGCCGGTTATCCGGATCGACGAGCGAGTGATCCCATGACTCGCTACCTTGATAGAGATCGGGTACGCCGGGCGACGCGATTCGCAGCGCCGTTTGCGTCAGGCTGTTGACGACGCCGGCCGGCGCGATCCGTGCGACGAACGCATGCAGCCGATGCGCAAAATCGCCCGCGCCGCGCGGCGTCAGGATCGCGCGGACGAACGCTTCGCAGCTTTGCTCGTAGTCCGGCTCGGGCGCGAGCCAGTCGGTGTACTGCTTCGCTTCGCGCAGCGCCTTCGTCTGCCATTGCACGACGCGCGTCGCGAGCGCGTCGAGGCCGGTCGCGTCGTCGGGGGCGAGCGCAGGCGGCCAGCAGCCGACGAGCGTCTGGACCAGCATCGCCTCGGCGGCCGGCCCGGGCGTCCACGCGAGGTCGCGGTGCGCGCCGCCGCGATGCGGCTGATTCAGCGCCGACCAGTCGAGCGACACCGCGCGCCACGCATCGGGCACCTCGCTCAGCACCGCGAGCCGCGCCCGCGCGTCCTCGCCGCGCTTGTGATCGTGCGTGGCCGTCGCGACGAGCCCGTGCGGCGCGGTGCGCGCGCGGCGCCGGTTGCGTGCATGGAACGCGCCGCGCGACAGGCTGAAGTCGCCGGCATCGGCGCCCACCTCGTTGCGCGACAGCAGCCGGCCGTAGCGATAGTTGGCCGTATCCTCGACGCCCTTCGCGGCCAGCGGCGCGGTGAGCTGCGCGAACGCGACACGCGCGGCGACCAGCGCATCGGCGTCCACGCGCGGCACGCGCACGACCGGCAAGCCGAGCCACGCGGCGACGCGCTCGAGCGCGAAGCGGTCGGTCGGATCGACCGTCGCGCAAGCACCGTCGTACGCGTGCGCGAGCACGCGGCGGTCGACGTCGGCCGGTTCGGCGCCCCGCGCCGGATACATCCGGTACACGGGCAGCCGTATCGCGAGTTCGCCGAGCACGCGCCGGATCGCGATCAGGCTGATGTCGCGCGTCGCGGGCGACGCCCGCGCAATCCCGTGCAGCAGCCGCGCGACGCGCGCATGCTCGCCGGCGAGCTGGCGCATCAGCACGCGCCGCTTGCCGTCGAGCGCTTCCTGCGCGAACGTGCGCGCGGAACCCGATACGGCCGCCCAGTGCGCGGCGAGCGGTTCGGCGCCGGCCGGGTCGTGCAGCAGCGCGCCAACGTCGTTCATGAAGTCGTAGCCGGTGGTGCCGTCGACGGCCCAGTCGGTGCGCAGTGCTTCGCGGGGCGCGAGGATCTTCTCGACGACGATATAGGGCCGCGCGTCGCGCTGCGCGGCGAGCCGTGCGTGCAGCCGACGGCAATACGCGCGCGGATCGGCGAGGCCGTCGACGTGATCGACGCGCACGCCGTCGACGAGCCCGGCCGCATGCAGGCGCAGCGGCAGCGCATGCACGGCGTCGAATACCGCCTCGTCTTCGACGCGCACGGCCGCGAGCGTCGCGATGTCGAAGAAGCGCCGCCAGTTCAGCTCGTCGGCGGCCGTGCGCCACCACGCGAGCCGGTAGTGCTGGCGTTCGAGCAAGTGATGCAGGCACGCGCGCGAGCGTGCGCGGCGCGGATCGGCGCCGCGCAATACCGCATCGAGCGCATGCGGGCCGTGCGCGGCCGCATGGTCGCGCAGCGCCGCATGGGCGGCGGCCAGCCGCGCGCTGTCGCGGATCGGCGCGACGTCGAAGCGCTCGGCGAGCGCGTTCAGGTCCGCGCGATTCGCGATGCGCAGGATCTCCGCGTAGGTGGCGGCGGCGACCGGCAGCCGCCGCCCCGGGCATGCGATATAGAAGCGGCCCGCGGCCGGATCGGCGCGCAGCGTGATGTCGCCGGCCGCGAGCGCGTCGCCGTACGGCGCGCCGAGGCACGGCAACAGCACCTTGCCGTCGAGCGCCGGGTCGGGCGGATGCCAGTCGATGTCGAAATAGCGCGCGTACGGGCTCGCCGACCCCCATTCGAGCACGTCGTTCCACCAGCCGTTCGACGATCCGCCGACGCCCATGTGGTTCGGCACGATATCGATGATGATGCCGAGGCCGCGTGCGCGCAGCGCGTCGACGAGCCGCATGAAACCGGCTTCGCCGCCGCGTTCCGCGCTGAGCGCGCCGTGGTCGACGGTGTCGTAGCCGTGCAGCGAGCCGGGCTCGGCCGTCGACACCGGCGACAGGTACAGGTGGCTGACGCCGAGCCGCGCGAAGTAGTCGGCGTGTGCGGCCGCGTCGTCGAACGTGAAGCCCGCATGCAGCTGCAGTCGCAGCGTCGCGCGTGGGGTCATGGGCCGTGCCTCCGCGCGCGGCGCGCCTGCACGACCGCGGCGATGCGCGTGCGTACGTCGGCGTCGAACAGCGTGTCGATCGGGCGCGGCAGCCGCTGCCGCCAGTTCGGATGGCCGCACGGCGGCCCCGGCAGGTTCGGCTGCGCGTCGAGCGCGAGCAGATCCTCGAGCGGCAGCAGCGCGAGCGGCGACGGGCTGCTCGCGACGTAGGCCAGGATCGCGTTCACCGGCGGCATGTCGGCCGGCGGCACCGCGGCGCCGGCCGGCGCGCAGCCGGCGTGCTGCAGCGCGTGCCACAGCGCCGCGCGCTCGGTCGCGCGTTCCGCATGCGCGGCGAGCAGTTCGGGCGGCGGCGGGGGCGTCGCGCGATTCGAATCGGGGCGCTGTACGGTGTCGTGTCCGAACGCCATGCTTTGCACGATCTCGTCCGAATCGTGCGCGCTCGCATCGTCCGGCGCCGGGGCAGCGACGTCTCGCGATTGCGCTTCGTCGCGTCGCTTAGCGGCCTCGGCCTCGGCCGCGACGCGCCGCCACCCGAGATCGACGCCGCGCCACCAGCCGGCCACGGCCGGCAAATCGTGCGTCGACGTCATCGCGATCGCGTCGCGATCCCACGCGGACGGCGGCCGGAACGCGCCATTCGCATCGCGCTCGAACCACAGCACGCGCATGCCCGCGACACCCTGCGCGCCGAGCCGTTCGCGCAACCCGGCCGGCACGGTGCCCAGATCCTCGCCGATCGCGATCGCGCGATGACGCGCCGCTTCCAGCGCGACAAGCCGCACCAGATCGTCGAGCGGATAGCGCAGGTACGCGCCGCTGCGCGGCGAGCCGCCGTCCGGCACGATCCACATCCGCGCGAAACCGAGCACGTGATCGATGCGGATGCCCCCCGCGTGCGCGAACGCCGCGCGCAGCAGTTCGATGAACGGCATGAAGCCGTCCGCGCGCAGCGCGTCGGGCGTCCACGTCGTCACGCCCCACGCCTGGCCGGCCGCATTGAACAGGTCGGGCGGCGCGCCGAGCGACACGCCGCGCAGCAGCGTCGTGCCGTGCGCCCACGCGTCGCTGCCGGCCCGATCGGAGCCGACCGCGAGATCGGCGATCAGCCCGGTCGCCATCCCCGCGCCGCGCGCCGCGTGCTGCGCGTCGCCGAGCGCGCGCGACGCGCACCATTGCAGGAACGTGTGGAACGCGATCGTGTCGGTATGCGCGTGCGCGAACGCGTCGACTTCCGCCGATCCCGGCATGCGCCATTGCGCGGGCCACTGCCGCCAGTCCGCGCCGATCCCGTGCTCGATGCAGAATGCCTGCAGCGCATCGAAGCGCGCATGCGCGTCGAGCGCCGCGCCGCCCGCCGCACGAAAACGCTGGAACGTATCGCGCGACGGGTCGTCGCTGGCGCGCCATGCGTCGAAGCACGCACGCAGACGGCGCAGCTTCGCCGGCAGCACGCGCGGCCAGTCGATCAGCGCGGCATCGGCCGGGCCGTCGGGTGCCCGACGCGCGACATCGGCGCCCGGCACCGCATCGCAGTCGAGATACGCGACGTTGTGCCAGCGTCGCGACGACGGCGAATACGGGCTGTCGTGCGCGGGGAGCGCCGGATAGCCGGCGTGTGTCGGGCTGATCGCCACCGCCTGCGCGCCGTGGCGCGCGGCCTGTGCGACCAGCCGCGCGAGCGCCGTGTAGTCGCCCGCGCCGTCGTCGCCGGTGCGGCGCAGGCTGTAGAGCTGCGCCGCAATGCCCCAGCGGCGGCCCGCGTCGTGGGCGCGGGCGAACGCGTCGAACGGCCGCGCCCGCGGCGGCGCGATCGCGAGCCCGATACGCTGCTCGCCGATGTCGAGCGCGTGATAGCCGGGCATCGCGAGCGGCGGCAGCGTGCCGGGTTCGCCCGTGCCGCCCACGCGGCCATCCACGTGCCCGCCGGTTTCGAGCGAGATCCGGAAGCGCGCGCCCGGCGCCGCGACGGTCGCGGGCAGCGTCACCGGCAGGCCGGCGTCACCGGTCACGACGCGCGGCGGCGCCGCGTTCGCATCGGCGAGCGCCGCCGCGCTGTCGACCCGCTGGATCGCGGTGCCGCACGGCCAGCCAAGCGCATCGACGAGCGCGACGAGCGCATCGTCGTCCACGCGTCGCGCGACGCCGCCCGAGTCGGTCCAGTCGGGTTCCAGGCCGGCCGCCCGGGCGAGCGCGGCGATCGGGACGTCGGTCGTCATGAAGGGCTCCGTCCGTTCGCGCGGTGCTGCCGCGCATCGTGGTTGACCGCGCCGTCGCGCCACGCGATGCACGCGCGCGGCGGCACGTGCCCGCCGGGCAGCCGGTCGCGCGCACGCGGCGGCGTCTCGAACACGATCTTGCCGACCGGCAGCGCGGGCAGCGTCGCGTCGTGCGAGCCGAGATTCAGCGCGATCGTCAGCGTGCTGCCGTCGCCGAGGCGCCAGCGCGCGACCAGCGCGGGCGGGTCGCCGTCGCCCGCGAGCAGGTCGACGCCGAGCGAGCGCGCATCGGCCAGGTGCGGCGTCACGAGCGCCGCGCGCACGGCCAGCGCGCTGCGGTAGAAGCGCCGCCACGCGGCCGCGTCGGGCCACGACTCGTCGGGCGGATGGTGCGACGACGAGCGCACGAACGTCGCGATGTCGTTCGGGTCGGGAATCGCGTCGCGATGCGCGGCGTCGGCGAATGCGGGAAACGCGGCGAATTCGCGGCGCCGCCCTTCGCGCACCGCGTCGGCGAGCGCGCCGCGATAGTCGGTGAAGAACTGGAACGGCTGCGTGCTGCCGTCTTCCTCGCCCATGAACAGCAGCGGAACCGACGGCGCGAGCAGCATCAGCGCGGTGGCCGCGCGCACCGCGTCGTCGTTCGCGAGCGCGCGCAGCCGTTCGCCGAACGCGCGGTTGCCGATCTGGTCGTGGTTCTGCAGGAACGCGATGAACGCGGTCGGCGGCAGGTGCGCGCTCGGCTCGCCGCGCGCGGCGCCGTCGTGCAGCGGCGACGGTTCGCCCTGATACGCGAAGCCTTCGCCGAGCGTGCGCGCGAAATGACGCAGCGGCGCATCCGCGTATGCGCGGTAGTAACCGTCGCGCTCGCCGGTCAGCAGCACGTGCGCGCTGTTGTGGAAGTCGTCGTTCCATTGCGCGTCGAAGCCGCCGGGGCCGAGCAGGCTCGCGGCATTGCGCTCGTTCTCCAGCACGAGATGCACGTGGCGCGCGTCGCCCGCGTAGGCGCGCACGCGGCGCGCGAGTTCGCGCAGCCACGCGTCGTCGTCGATCGCGTGCGCGGCATCGATGCGCAGCCCGTCGAAACGGTATTCGTCGAGCCAGTACAGCGCGTTGTCGATGAAGAACGCGCTCGTCTGCGGGCGGGAGAAGTCGATCGCCGGCCCCCACGCGGTCTGCCGGTCCGCGCGGAAGAAGTCGGGCGCATAGCGCGGCAGCAGGTTGCCTTCGGGGCCGAAGTGGTTGTACACGACGTCGAGGAACACCTGCAGCCCGAGCCCGTGCGCGGTGTCGATCAGCGATTTCAGTTCCTCGGGCCGCCCGTACGACGCGTCGGGCGCGAACGGCAGCACGCCGTCGTAGCCCCAGTTGCGCGCGCCGGGGAACGCATTGACGGGCATCAGCTCGACCGCGGTCACGCCGAGTTCGGCGATCGCCGGCAGCCGTCGTTCGACGGCCGCGTAGCCGCCGCATGCGCCGACGTGCAGCTCGTACAGCACCGTCTCGCGCCACGGACGGCCGCGCCACGCGTCGTGACGCCAGCGGTACGCGGCCGGATCGACGACCTGGCTCGGGCCCAGCACGTCATACGGCTGGAAGCGCGACGCGGGATCGGCCACCGCGAGCGCGTCGTCGAGCAGGTAGCGGTACAGCGTGCCGGGGCCGCACGGCGCGATCGTCTCGAACCAGCCGTCGCCGGCCGGCGCCATCGGGAGCGCGCGGCCGCCCGCGTCCTGCAGTTCGACGGCGGCCGTGCGGCTCGCGGGCGCCCACAGCCGGAAGCGCGTGCGGTCCGCATCGAGGCAGGTCGCGCCGAACGACGACGCGTATGCGTGCGTGCCGGGCGAATGGGCGGAACGGGACGTCATGGCGGCTCCTCACGAAGACAGGTCGGGTGGCACGGCCGCGACCGCGATCACGGCCGCGTGCGCGGCGACGTCGAGCCCGGCGTCCGGCCACGAGCGCGGGCCCGAGTCGGGCGTCGCGGTGTCGAGCAGGATCCGGTAATCGAGCACGGGCGCGGGCGGCAGGAACGTGATGGTCTCGGCCGATGCGTTCAGCATCACGAGCAACGCCTCGGTGCGTCCGGTGCGGCCGGTGCCGACGCGCCGCATCGTCAGCGCGCGGCGTTCGCCGTCTTCCCACGCGGGGACGGTCAGCGCGTCGCCGCGTTCGTCGAACCAGCCGATCTCGCGCATGCCGGGCGCGCCGTCGCGGTCGCCGTTCGGATAGCGCGGCGACGACATCACCGGATACATGCGCCGCAGCGCGGCGAGCCGCGACACGAAGCGCGTCATCTGCACGCCTTCGTCGCCGTGCGCCAGGTCCCAGTCGAGCCACGACAGTTCGTTATCCTGGCAATACGCGTTGTTGTTGCCGTGCTGCGTGCGGCCGAATTCGTCGCCGGCCACCAGCATCGGCGTGCCGAGCGCGGTAAACAGCGTCGCGAGCATCGAGCGCGCGACGCGCGAGCGCACGTCGCGGATCTTCGCGTCGTCGGTCGGCCCTTCGACGCCCCAGTTCGCGCTGCAGTTGTCGTCGCGGCCGTCGCGGTTGTCCTCGCCGTTCGCGTCGTTGTGCTTGCCCGCATACGACACGAGGTCGGCCAGCGTGAAGCCGTCGTGCGCGGTGACGAAATTGACCGACGCCCACGTGCGGCGCCGCCCGTGATTGAACAGGTCGGCCGAGCCCGACAGGCGCGCGGCCAGTTCCGGGCGCTGCCCCGCGTCGCCGCGCCAGAAGCGCCGCACGGTGTCGCGAAACCGGTCGTTCCATTCGGCGAAGCCGGGCGGGTGGCGGCCGAGCTGATAGCCGCCGGGGCCGAGATCCCACGGCTCGGTGATCAGCTTGCGCTGCGCGAGCACCGGGTCCTGCCGCAACGCGTCGAAGAACCCCGCGCCGGGCTCGAAGCCGTGATCCTCGCGGCCGAGCGTCACGCCGAGATCGAAGCGGAAACCGTCGACGTTGAACGCGGTCGCCCAGTAGCGCAGCGAATCCATCACCATCTGCACGACGCGCGGATGCGACATGTTCAGCGTGTTGCCGCAGCCGGTTTCGTCGACGTGGTAACGCGGATCGTCGGGCAGCAGCCGGTAATAGCTCGCGTTGTCGAGGCCGCGCCACGACAGCGTGGGCCCGAGCTGGTTGCCTTCGCACGTGTGGTTGTAGACGACGTCGAGCACGACTTCGATGCCGGCCGCGTGCAACTGGCGTACCGCGATACGCATCTCGTCGAGCCTGCGGGTCGTCAGGTACGACGGCTCCGGCGCGAAGAACGCGGCCGTGTCGTAGCCCCAGTAGTTGCGCAGCCCGCGTTTCACGAGCTCGCGCTGCTGCAGGAACGCATGGATCGGCAGCAGCTCGACCGTCGTCACGCCGATCGACAGCAGGTGATCGACGAACGCCGGATGCGCGAGCGACGCGAACGTGCCGCGCTCCGGCGGGCGCAGCCCGGCGCGGCGCATCGACGCGCCGCGCACGTGGGTCTCGTAGATCACGGTGCTGCGCCACGGCACGTTCGGTCGGCGGTCGGTGCTCCAGTCGAACGCTTCGTCGACGACCACGGCTTTCGGCATCGCGGGCGCCGAATCGCGGCGGTCCATCGACAGGTCGGCCCGGTTCGAATGCACGCGATAGCCGAACAGCGCGTCCGACCAGCGGAACTGGCCGACCAGCTTGCGCGCGTACGGGTCGAGCAGCAGCTTGGTCGGATTGAAGCGGTGGCCGTGCTGCGGCTGGTACGGGCCGTCCGCGCGGAACCCGTACACGGTGCCCGGATGCGCGTTCGGCAGATAGCCGTGCCACACCTCGTCGGTGCATTCGGGCAGATCGAGGCGCGCGAGTTCCTTGCGGCCGGTCGGATCGAACACGCACAGCTGAATCCGGTGCGCGTGCGCGGAAAACACCGCGAAGTTGGTCCCGAGGCCGTCCCAGGTCGCGCCGAGCGGGTAGCTGCGGCCGGGTTCGAGACGGTCGGGCAGGGCGGTCGGCATGGGGGTGGATCTCCGTATCGGGGAGGTGAGTGATCAGGCGGGAGTCAGCCACAGCGTCGCGAGCGGCGGCAGGCGCAACGTCGCCGACCACGCTTCGCCGTGCGCGGGCACGGCTTCGGCCCATACGGCGCCGTCGTTGCCGGCGTTGGTGCCGCCGTACGTCGCGGCATCGGTGTTCATCAGTTCGCGCCAATGACCGGGCGCGGGCAGCCCGAGCCGGTAACCGGCGCGCGGCACGGGCGTGAAGTTGCAGACGGCGACGACCAGATGCCCCGCATCGTCGCGGCGCGCGAACGCGAACACGCTGTTGTCGCGGTCGTCGCCGATCAGCCAGGAGAACCCGGCCGCGTGGCAGTCGAGCGCATGCAGCGCCGATTCGGCCGCATACGCGCGGTTGAGATCGCGCACCAGCCGCTGCACGCCGCGATGCGCGGGCGCGTCGAGCAAGTCCCAATGCGGCGTCGCATCGTGCGCGAACTCCGCCCATTGCGCGAATTCGCTGCCCATGAACAGCAGCTTCTTGCCGGGATGCGCCCACATGAAGCCGAAATACGCGCGCAGCGTCGCGAGCCGCTGCCACGCGTCGCCGGGCATCTTCGCGACGAGCGAGCCCTTGCCGTGCACGACCTCGTCGTGCGACAGCGGCAGCACGAAGCGTTCGGAGAACGCGTATACGAGCCCGAACGTCATCCGGTCGTGGTGATAGCGGCGGTGGATCGGGTCTTCGTGCAGATACGCGAGCGTGTCGTGCATCCAGCCCATGTTCCACTTGAAGTCGAAGCCGAGCCCGCCGTCGGCGGTCGGCGCGGTGACGCCCGGCCACGCGGTCGATTCCTCCGCGACGGTGACGACGCCGGCCGGCGCGGCGTCGCCGTGCAGCGTGTCGTTCAGCCGGCGCAGGAACGCGACCGATTCGAGGTTCTCGCGGCCGCCATACACGTTCGGCACCCATTCGCCTGCCTTGCGCGAATAGTCGCGGTACAGCATCGACGCGACCGCGTCGACGCGGATGCCGTCGACGTGATAGCGGCGCGCCCACGCGAGCGCCGATGCGACCAGGAACGCGCTGACCTCGGTGCGCCCGACATTGAACACGCAGGTGTTCCAGTCGGGATGCATCCCCTCGCGCGGGTCGGCATGCTCGTACAGCGCGCTGCCGTCGAATTGCGCGAGCCCGTGCGCATCGTTCGGAAAATGCGCGGGCACCCAGTCGACCAGCACGCCGATGCCGGCCGCGTGCGCGCGATCGACGAAGCGCGCGAAGCCGTCGACCGGCCCGAAGCGCGCGGACGGCGCGAACTGCGCGAGCGGCTGGTAGCCCCACGAGCCGCCGAACGGGTATTCGGCGATCGGCATGAACTCGACGTGCGTGAAGCCCATCCCCTTCACGTACGGAATCAGGCGCTCGGCGAGTTCGTCCCACGTCGCGCTGCGTTCCATCTGTTCGGGGATGCGCAGCCACGATTCCGGATGCACCTCGTAGATCGACCACGGCACGCGGTAGCGATCGTTGCGCGGCCGCGCGTGCATCCAGCCGTCGTCGTGCCACGCGAATGCGTGGAGCGCCGCGACGTCCGCGACCACCGACGCCGTGCGCGGCGGCGCCTCGGTCGCCCGCGCGCACGGATCGGCCTTGTGCGGCAGCACGCGCCCGTCGGGTGCGCGCAGTTCGTACTTGTAGCGTTCGCCCGGGCCGATGCCCGGCACGAACAGCTCCCACACGCCCGACGGCCGCCGCAGTCGCATCGGATGGCGGCGCCCGTCCCATGCATTGAAATCGCCGACCACCGATACGCGCTGCGCGTTCGGCGCCCACACCGCGAAACGCACGCCGTCGGTATCGTCGATGCGCACCGGTGTCGCGCCGAGGCAGTCGAGCACGGCTTCGGGATCGCCGGCCGAGAAGCGCGCAAGCGCCGCTTCGTCGAGCAGCGTGCCGAACGCGTATGCGTCGTCGGTCACCTGATGCGCGTTCGGCCAGTCGATCGCGAGCAAATAGTGTGGCGAGCCGCCGTCGCGCGCGATCGTCCCCGCGAAGCAGCCGGCGCGATCGACGCACGCGAGCGCGCCGAGTTCGGCGCCGTCCGGCGACAGCGCACGCACGCGCTCGGCGCCGGGCAACAGTGCCCGCACGACGACCTGGTCAGCCTGTTCGTGCGGGCCGAGGCACGCGAACGGGTCGGGGTGGCGGCCGGCGAGCAGCGCGTCGATATCGGCGCGCGCGAACAGCGTGTCGGTCATGGGTGTCCTCCGTCGTCGGGCAGCACGCCGTCCCCGAGCAGCCGGTCGACCAGCGCCGCGAGCCCGCCGACCGGCACGCTCAGCCAGTCGGGCCGGTTCGAGGCTTCGTAGCACAGCTCGTACGACGCCTTGTCGATCAGGAACAGCGCCAGCAGGCGGTCCGCGTAGTGCGGATCGACGAAGCGCGCGGGCGCGTGGTCGGCGGCCGCGCGATAGCATTCGACGAAGCGGTCGGCCGCGGCCTGCCCGAAGCGGTCGAACAGCGCGCGCTTGCGGCCGGCCGCCTGCGGCGGCGCTTTTTCGATCGCGAACTGCGCGGTCGCGCTCACGTACGACAGCGAGCGCAGCAGGCCGGCCACGTCGCGCAGCGGATGCGATTTCGCGCGACGCCGTTCGAGCGCACGCGCCGGTTCGCCTTCGAAGTCGATCAGCAGTGCGTCGCCCTGCACGTCGAGCACCTGGCCCAGATGGAAATCGCCGTGAATCCGCGTGCATTGCGCGTCGAGCGTGCGCGGCACGAGTTCGCCGAGCGCCTCGACGGCCGCGTCGCGCGACGCGAGCAGCGCGTCGGCCGACGCACGGGTGGCCGGATCGAGCGCATCGAGCCGCGTGCGCAGCACGTCGAGCGCGCGCTCGAACGAGGCGATCGCGTCCACGCACCAGCCGTCGACGTGATCGGGCGTCGCGCGCTCCGGCGCGAACGCCGGATCGTCGGACGGCTGCGCGAGCGCGACGTGCAACTGGCCGAGCCGCGTGCCGATGATGCCCGCGAACGCCGCGTAGCCGAGCAGCGCGTCGGGCTCCTCGTCCGTTTCGGCGGCCTCGCCTTCGTCCGCGGCCGGCAGCGCGAGCTCGTCGATCGCGCGCCGCAGGAAATCGAACGAACGCGTCCACGCGTCGCCCTGGTTGTCGACATAGCGCTGCAGGATCGCGACCGTATGCGGCGTGCCGTCCGGATCGACGTGCACGACTTCGCCGGCCAGCGTCGCGGTGCTCGCATAGCCGATGCGCGTCAGGTGCCGGCTCATTTCGGCTTCCGGATGAATGCCGTGCGCGACCTTGCGCACCAGCTTCAGCACGATCGCGTCGCCGATCACGAGCGAGCTGTTGCTCTGCTCGGCCGCGAGCCAGCGCACTTCCGCGTCGTCGCCCGGGTCGAGCCCGGCGAGCGCGTCTTCCGGCAGAAAGGTGAGCCGGCCGCCGTCGGACATCGGCACCGTCGCGCCGTCGCGCAGCTTGCGCAGCATGCCGCGCGCGAACGCCGGCAGCGCGAACGCGTCGGTCAGGTAGCCGACCGTATGGCCGCGCCGCACGCGCGCGAGCGCCAGTTGCGCGAACAGCGGATGGGACGTCTCGCCACCCCACGCGGCCGCGAGCGGCACCACGTAGCGTTCGACGCGGCCGTCGCTTGCGGACACCCACGCCTCCGCGTACTGGAACGGCTCGTCCGGAATCGGGGTGACGACGTTCAGCCACGCGTCGCCGATCTTGCGATCCTTCGATGCGAACCAGCGCCGCCGCGCGAGCCACGACGCGAGCGCGTCGTGCGCGAGCGCATGCAGTTGCGAGACGTCCGGCCGCGTATCGCCGCGCCGCATCACGAGCGTCACGTATTCGGGCAGCGGCTCCGCATGCGGCTGCCGCCACGACGGCTCGCGGCCATGCTCGGCGAGCACGAACCACAGGAACCCGTACGGCGGGAAGGTGAGGAGATACGGGAGCTGGCCGATCGGCGGGAACGGCGAATCGGACGTCATCTCGATCGGCACGCGGCCCGCGAATTCGGACAGGTCGAGTTCGACGGCCTGCGACGCGCGCGACAGGTTCGCGACGCACAGCACCGGTTCGTGGCCGTCCAGCTCGCGCAGGTACGCGAGCACCTTGCGGTTGTCCGGGCGCAGGAAGCGGATCGTGCCGCGCCCGAACGCCTGCGACGCGCGGCGCGTCGCGAGGATGCGCCGCGTCCAGTTCAGCAGCGAATGCGGGTCGCGCGTCTGCGCCTCGACGTTGATCGCGTCATAGCCGTACAGCGAGCCCATCACCGGCGGCAGCACCAGCAGTTCGGGATCGGCGCGCGAGAAGCCGCCGTTGCGGTCCGATGACCACTGCATCGGCGTGCGCACGCCGTCGCGATCGCCGAGGTGGATGTTGTCGCCCATCCCGAGCTCGTCGCCGTAGTAGATCACCGGCGTGCCGGGCATCGACAGCAGCAGCGAATTGATCAGCTCGATGCGGCGCCGGTCGCGCTCCATCAGCGGCGCGAGCCGGCGCCGGATGCCGAGGTTCAGCCGCGCGCGGCGGTCGCTCGCATAGGTTTGCCACAGCAGGTCGCGTTCCGAATCGGTGACCATCTCGAGCGTCAGCTCGTCGTGGTTGCGCAGGAACACCGCCCACTGGTTGCTCGGCGCGAGCGCCGGCGTCTGCCGCATGATGTCGAGGATCGGGAAGCGATCCTCGCTCGCGATCGACATGTAGATGCGCGGCATCAGCGGGAAGTGGAACGCCATGTGGCATTCGTCCTCGTTGCCGAAGTATTCCTGCACGTCTTCCGGCCACTGGTTCGCTTCCGCGAGCAGCATCCGGTTCGGATACTCGGCGTCGATCGTCGCGCGGATCCGCTTCAGGATCGCGTGCGTCTCCGGCAGGTTCTCGTTGTTGGTGCCTTCGCGCTCGACCAGGTACGGCACCGCGTCGAGCCGCAGCCCGTCGATGCCGAGATCGAGCCAGAAGCGCATCACCTGGATCACCTCGCGCACGACGGCCGGGTTGTCGAAGTTCAGGTCCGGCTGGTGCGAATAGAAGCGGTGCCAGTAATACTGGCCGGCCACTGGATCGTGCGTCCAGTTGGATGTTTCGGTATCCAGAAAGATGATCCGCGTGCCCGCGTATTTCGTGTCGGTGTCGGACCACACGTAGTAGTCGCGATGCGCGGAGCCCGGCTTCGCGCGGCGCGCGCGCTGGAACCACGGGTGCTGGTCCGACGTGTGGTTGATCACGAGCTCGGCGATCACGCGAATGCCGCGCGCATGCGCTTCGCGGATGAAGCGCCGCACGTCGGCCAGCGTGCCGTAGTCGGGATGCACGTCGCGGTAGTCGGCGATGTCGTAGCCGTCGTCGCGGCGCGGCGACGGATAGAACGGCAGCAGCCAGATCGTGTCGACGCCGAGTTCGGCGATGTAGTCGAGCTTCGCGATCAGGCCGGGGAAATCGCCGATGCCGTCGTTGTTCGAGTCGAAGAACGACTTCACGTGCACCTGGTAGATGATCGCGTCCTTGTACCACAGCGGATCGTCCGCACAGAGCGCGGGTTCGCGGCGGCGCGCGCGGCGCCGGCGCGGCGTGCCGGCCGGCGCGAGCGACGGGAATTGCGCGCGGCGCACGTCGTCGAGGGAATCTTCGCGTTTCATCATGCATGCGCTCCCGAAGGGCGGCGGGCGGGATCCGGTTCGGGCGCGGCCGCCCGCACGGCGCCCGGAGACGGCGCGAGCCGCCAGATTGCGTACGGCCGCACGTGCGGATCGAGCGACACGTACTGGCGATGGCCGCGCCAGGTTTGCGCGTGCGCGGCGTCCTGTTCGAGCGCATCGAGCGGTTCGCCGTCGGCCAGCCCGAGGCCGTGCCACAGCGCCGCATCGAGCGTGAAGTTCGCGGCCTGCGGATGCCACGGGTCGAGACTGATCGCGACGATCACCACGCTGTCGAACGCGGGCGTCGCCTTCATGAACACGAGCACCGAGTCGTTGTCGGCGTCGACGAACGTGAGACCGAGATGCGTCTGCAGTGCGGGGTGATCGCGGCGCGCGCGGTTCAGCCGCGCGATTTCCGTGCCGATATGCGCGGCCTTGCTCCAGTCGCGCGCGCGCAGCTCGTATTTCTCGGCATCCGCGTATTCCTCGCTGTCCGGCAGCGGCGCCGATTCGCCGAGCTCGAAGCCCGAGTACAGGCCCCACGAGCCGGCCAGCGTCGCCGCGAGCGCCGCGCGGATCACGAACTGCGAGCGCGGCGCGTTCTGCAGGTGGCGCGGGTTGATGTCGGGCGTGTTGACGAAGAAGTTCGGCCGGAAGAATTCGCGCGCGGGCCCGGCCGTCAGCTCGGTCAGGTAGTCGATGAAGTCGCGCTTCGACTCGCGCCACGTGAAGTACGTGTACGACTGCGAGAAGCCGACTTTCGCGAGGCGATACATCATCCCCGGCCGCGTGAACGCTTCGGACAGGAACACGACGTCCGGATGCCGGCCGCGCACGTCGTCGATCATCCATGCCCAGAACGGCAGCGGCTTCGTGTGCGGGTTGTCGACGCGGAAGATCCGCACGCCCGCGTCGACCCAGAACAGCACCGCGTCGCGCAGCGCGAGCCACAGGTCGGGCAGCGCGTCCGGCGCGTAGAAATCGGGGTTCACGATGTCCTGGTAGCGCTTCGGCGGATTTTCCGCGAAGCGCAGCGAGCCGTCGGGCCGCCACGCGAACCAGCCGGGATGCGCGGCGAGCCACGGGTGATCGGGCGAGCACTGGATCGCGAAATCGAGCGCGATCTCGAGCCCGTGCCCGCGCGCGGCGTCGACCAGCACACGGAACGAGTCGAGCGTGCCGAGCTGCGGATGCACGGCCGTGTGGCCGCCGTCGGGCGAGCCGATCGCGTACGGGCTGCCGACGTCGTCGGGGCCGGCAGTCAGGCTGTTGTTGCGGCCCTTGCGCGCGGACGTGCCGATCGGGTGGATCGGCGGGAAATACAGCACGTCGAAACCCATGTCGCGGATGCGCGGCAAATGCGCGATCACGTCGTCGAACGTGCCGTGCCGGTGCGGATCGTCGCTGGCCGAGCGCGGAAACATCTCGTACCAGCTCGAGAAGCGTGCCTTGCGGCGTTCGACGTCGACCGGGTAGATCGTCGCGTCGTGCGTGACGAACGGGCGGTAGCGCAGCGCCGCGAATGCATCGGCGAGCGCGGACCCGCCAATCAGCGCGAGGCGGTCGTCGGGCGACGCGTCCTTGAGCTCCGCGACGAACTGTTTCATCCGCGTGACCGCGCGCGGGTCGGCCGGCTCGGCGAGCTTCAGCGCGGTCGCGAGCAGCAGTTGCGCTTCGCGCACCTCCAGCGTCACGTCCTGGCCGGCCGCGCGCTTCTTCGCGATGTCGGTGACGAGCGACGCCCAGTCGTCGCGCCATGCGACCACGCGGAATTCATGGCGACCGAGCCGGTCGAGCGTGACGCACGCGTGCCAGCGATCGTTCGGCTCGGCTTCGAACGGCACTTCGCGCCATTCGTCGTCGCCCGCGGCGCGCCACTGCAGCACGGCCGCCAGATGCGCGTGCCCGTCGGTGAAGATCGATGCGCTCACGACGAGCGGCTCGCCGATCACGCGCTTGATCGCGAAGCGGCCGTCGTCGACCGACGGCTCGACGCGCTCGACCGCGATCCGGTCGGCCGCGAGCGCCGCCGACAGCGCGGTGCGCTCGCGGGCGGCGTCGGCGCGCGTCGTGATGGGCGGCGCCCGCCATGCATGCAGCAACGCATACGCGCCGGGCGCGAGCGTGAACGACTCGAGCGCGGCCGGCGGCTGCGTGTGCGCGCCGGCCTGCGTGGCGACGCGCGTGAAGCCGCCCGGCACGCCGGGCAGGATCGTCGCGGGGTCGACCGTGGCGGGTGCGTCGAGATCGGGATTCAATGCGATCAGCAATGCCGCGTCATCGTGTTCGAGCGACGGCCCGGTGCCGCGCAGCAGCGCGGTCGCGTTTGCGCCCGGCGCGCTCAGTTGCACGATTTCGCCGCGCGCCGCCGCGACGGGCGTCGCGCGGCGCCATGCGTTCGCATCGGCGAGCGCGCCCGACAGGTCGAAACGCGCGTGCTCGAATGCGGCGCGGTAGCGCGCGGCATCCGCGTCGCGCGCCATCAGCGGCACCGTCACGCCGCGCTCGAAACCCATCGGCACGAACCAGCCGGTGCCGACGGCCGCCGCTGTCCACAGCGCGCGGCGATACGCGCGGGCGACGGTGTCGTCCGGCGCGTCGGGCCAGTCGTCGGCGAGACGCGGGCCGTCGGGCGCATCGGGAAACGCGATCGGCGCGCCGATGCGCCGCAGCAGCCGGTGTTCGTCCGCGAACCACGGCGCGCGCAGGTCCCACCAGCGCACCGATGAAAACACCGCGTCGAACCCGGCCGCTTCGAGCTGCGCGAGCGCGTCGCGCGCATGGCCGGGTACGCCCGCGAGCACCGCGACGTCCGGGCGCGCCCGGCGCAGCGCCGCGCGCCAGCCGGGCCACCAGTCGGCCGGCAGATGATGCGGCGCGTCGATCAGGAAGCCGGCCGCGCCCGCGTCGGCGAACGTCGCGAGATGCGCGCACCACCATGCCGACAGCGCGTCGCGCACCGCTTCGTCGCCGGGGTTCGCATGCGCGATGTCGAGCGCATGCGCGGCGCCGCGCGGGTCGATCAACGCGTCGTCGTACGCGCGCTCGACGTACCAGTCCGGATGCTCGGCGCGCAGCGGGTTCTCGCGCGCGATGCGATCGGGGACGACTTCGAGCAGCACGCGCAGCCCATGACCCTTCGCCAGGTGCGCGAGGCGCGAGAAGGTTTCGAGCGCGCTCGCGCGGGTCGCGAACGACTGGGCCGGCCGCCGGAAGTCGGCGACGTGGCGCGGAAAGCCGGCGACGCTCGCGGCCCAGAACGCACCGACCAGCACGTGATCGAAGCCCATTCCCGCGATATGCGCGAAGGTCTGCGGCCAGGCGTCGAGCGGTCCGACGAGGCGGGCGTCGCAGAAGTAGAGGTGCGGAGCGAACGGCGGTGTGGAGTCCATGGCGTGGCGTGAGCGGGTGGCGCGAGCGGTAAAGCCGGTGCGTCGCAATCTGCGTGCCTGCTGCGCGATTCCCTGCGGGCACGGCGTGTGCGGAAAGCCGGCCTGAAAGGGCCTGTCGTTTTTACATGACCGCCGGACTCGCGCATGGTCTACATGCGTGGCACCGAGCGGATGTCCGAACTGTCCCCCGTCGCCGCATCGTCGTCCGAAGTTGGAATCGGCACGCCGGGGTCATACCGCACCACCTTGCCGTGTTCGATCCGGTGCGGGAACGACGGCGGCTCGTCTACCTCGTCGCCGAAGCGCGCGCGCACGAACGCGCGCAGCAGCGCCACGCGCGCAGCAGCGCCACGCGCGCATCGCGGCCGCGCGCGCCGCAGGTCGACGGGCCGTCGACGAAGGTCGCGTCGCATTCGACGTCGTCGCCGTGGCGGGCGATCCGCAGGTCCTCCACGCGATCGAGCACCGCGCCCGCGTCGGCCCACGATGCCGATGGCGCGAACGGCGCGTCGAGATGCCGGAACGCGTCGCACGCGGCCGTCACGACGACGGTCGGCGCGACGGCCGTGAAGCGCAGCGTGTCTTCGTCATCGGCGCACAACGCGCGTGCGCACCAGTAATCGAGATCCTTTCCGTCGAGTGCGTCGATTCGCATGAGCTGCCTCCGTCGGATCGAAAAACGGCTCATCGCGCAAGCGCCGTGCCCGTCGCCGGCGTCGCGCGCATCCGGGCCACCAGCGGATAGTGGTCGGACGCGTGCCGCGCCCGCGCGCTGCGATGCACGACCACGTCGACCAGCAGCTCGCCCGGATGAATCCAGATCCGGTCCAGCGAGAACATCGGCCACACGGTCGGGAACGTGCGCGGCGCCGGCGCGCGCCGGAACCGCGTGACGAGCGCCTGCAGCGCGCGGCCGCGCACGAACCATTCGTTGATGTCGCCGAGCAGGACCACCGGCATCGCGCCCGTGTCGAACGCCGCGAGCAGCCGCTGCACCTGCGCGCTGCGTTCGCTCGCCGACAGCCCGAGATGCGTCGCGACCACGCGGATCGGGCCCGCGCTGCAGTCGATGTCGGCGTCGAGCGCGCCGCGCGGCTCGCGCGGGTGGAACGACAGGTCGAGCGTGCGCGCCGCGCGGATCGGGCAGCGCGACAGCACCGCGTTGCCGTAGCGGCGCTCCGGCGTATCGATCGTCGGGCCGGCCACCGCGTGCATGCCGGTCGCGTCGCGCAGGTGCGCGAGCACGTCCGGCACACGCGTGCCGCCGAGCGGCACTTCCTGCAGCGCGATCACGTCCGCGTCGAGTTCGTCGATCACGGCCGCGATCCGGTCGACCGCGCGCGCCGGCCACGCGCCGTGGCCGCCGTGAATGTTGTAGGTCGCGATCCGCAGGTCGCGCCCGCCCGGCGCGGCGGCGGGCGCCGCGTCGGCGGTGACGACGTGCGGCGGCGGGGCCGGGTCTTGGCTCAGCGCCATCGTCGCAGCACCCTCACGAGCAGGATCGACACGCCGACCAGCGCGAGGCCGATCGCCGCGAGCCACGCGAACGCGCCGGGCCCCGGATGGCTGAGCGCGGCGGTCAGCTGATGCGCGAACGTGACGGTCAGCACGATGCCGGGCAGCATCCCGAGCGCGGTGCCGATCAGGTAGTCGCGCAGCCCGATGTGCGATGCGCCGGCGACGAGATTCACGACGGTGAACGGCGCGATCGGCAGCAGCCGCAGCACGGCCATCGCGACCACGCCGCGCCGGCCGATGTGCTCGCTCAGCCGGTTCGCGCGCGCGCCGGCGAGCCGGCGCACCGCGTCGCGCCCGAGCCAGCGGCCGAGCGCGTAGGTCGCGGCGGCGGCCGCCATCGAGCCGACGCCCGCATACGCGAAGCCCGGCCACGCGCCGAACACGAGCCCCGTCGCGGCGATCAGCAGCGTGATCGGCACCGCGAAGGTCGCGGCGATCACGTAGGCCGCGAGCAGCAGCACCGGCGCGCCCGGCAGCCGCGCGATGCCGGCCACCGCGTGCGACAGCGACGCGACGTTCAGGTGCGCGCCCAGCGGTGTGAAGCGCCACGCGAGCGCGAGCGCGGCGATCGCGAGCACCACCGCGCCCAGCACGAAAAAGCGCGCGGTGAGCGAGCGATGCTGCTCGTGCGGCACGAATTCGCGGACGAACCGGTCCGGCTCGATCGGCTGCTCGGGATCGAGCCGCGCGCTGACCGGCACGAGCGCCTCGAACTGCGGCGACACGGCCGGGTCGAGCGTGCGCAGCGTGCGGCCCGGTTTCGCGCGCAGCCGGTCGAGCACGATGTTCGGCCGTTCTCCGCCCGCGAACGCGTCGGCCACCGCCGCGGGCGTCGTACCGAGGTGCTCGGCCAGCAGCCGCTCGCGCATGCCGGCGATCGCCGCGCGAACGCGGGCATCGCCGGCCGCGACCAGCGCGATGCAGCATTCGGTGTCGAGCACCATCGAGCGGTTATTGAGGTTCGCGCTGCCGATCACGATGCATTCGTCGTCGACGATCGCGACCTTGCTGTGCACGTTCACGCACCCGTCGCCGAGCCCGTCGACGTGCGGATACAGCAGCCGGTAGCGGTCGAAGCGGTCGGCCGACGCGAGCGTCGCGTGCAGCCGCGCGCGCAGCACGCCCATCGTCGCTTCCTGCAGCCAGCCGCTCTGCACGCGCGGCGCGACGACCGTCACGTCCGGCCCGTGCGCGTCGGCGAGGCGCGCGGACAACGCTTCGCGCACCACCGCCGCGGTGAAGTACTGGTTCTCGACATACAGGTGCCGCTGCGCGGCGCGGATCGTGTCCTCGACGAGCGCGCGCACCTGGGTGACCGGCTCGCGGCCGCCGTGACGCGGCGCCGTATACGCGATGCCGAGCCGCACGTCGCGTACGTCGACGCGCGCGTCGGGCGGCCACGGATCGGGGTCGTCGGGCCGGTCGAGATGCCGCTGCGCGCGGATCGCGATCGGACGCCCGCACGCCTGCAGCCAGCGGGCACGTGCCTGTTCGCCGATCGCGGCGGCCGCGTCGCCGTCGAACATCGCGTGCACGTCGTGGAACGGCCCGTACGGCATGCCGTGCTCGTCGCGGCGGCGCGGGTCGTCGGCCGCATGCGCGGGCGTGTCCCAGCGGGCGCGCGTCAGGTCGAGGCCGCCGACGAACGCGAGCCGGTCGTCGATCACGACCAGCTTCTGGTGATGCGACGCGCCGCGCGGGTGCGCATCGTCGAGCCGGAACCGGATGCCGCGATGCGCGCGCCAGCCAGCCCGATACACGGGCGGCCAGTCGCGCTCCAGCGCGTAGATCATCGCAAAATCCCACGCGAGCACGTAGATGCGCAGATTGTGGCGGGCGGACGCGAGCGCGTGCAGGAAGGCCGCGAGCGTATCGGGCAACGTGTCGTCGGCGCCGCCCGGCGCGAGCCGCATCCGGCTGTCCACGTCCCAGCCGACGATGAACACCGTATGGCGCGCGCGCAGCAGCGCGGCGCGCAGCGTCGAGAAGTACGCGTCGCCGTCGACCAGCATCGCGAAGCGGTCCGCGTGGCGGATCGTGTCGCAGTTGCGCCCGCGTTCGAGCAGGCCGTGCCGCGAAGGGCCGTCCGCGGGCGCGGGGGCGACGCGCCGGTCGTCGGCGCGGGTCACGCGGTCCGCCACGATCATCGTGCGCCGACGTCCCGGTCGCCGTCGATCCGCTGCAACAGCGCGTCGCAGCGCGCGCGCAGCGCCTGCAATTCCGGCGAATGCGCGTCGAGCCGCACGCGTTCGCCGCTCTGCGGGTCGCCGTGCGTGATCGCGATGTCGTAGATCTCCTGCGCGATCGTCGCCGACGCGTGCGCGATCCTGATCCGGTCGAGCCACTCGCAGTCGGCGTGCCGGCACGCGAGCCACGCGCGCAACGCGCCGACCAGCTGGCTGGTCGTGAGCCACGCGCCGCCGCGCATGCGGGCAGCGAGCTGGCTCGTCACGAGATAGGAGAGCAGGTCGGTCTGGGTCACACGAAACTCCTTGACGAGGTGTCGGGTTGACAGGTCCGTACGCACGCGATGTTTTGCAGCGTTTCGCAGATCGCCGCGAATTCCGGCCCGCTCGTGCGCGAGAACGAGACGGAGATGTCGTCGGTGTCCGGATCGTCGTCCGACTGCTGGACGATGAACCGTTTCACGCGCACGCGGCCGGGGCCGAGCGCCTCGTGCAGCGTGCCGAGCGTCAGGCCGCCGCGTTCCGCCACGAGCAGCAGCGTGCGCTGCTGGCGCTGCGCGATGAAGCGGCGCTCAAGCGGCTTCACGCCCGCGAGGATCGCGAGCACGATCGCCGTCGCGCCGACCGACGCAACCACCATGCCGCCGCCCGCGGCGAGCCCGACGCCGGCCACCGCCCACAGGCTCGCGGCCGTCGTCAGCCCGCGCACCACTTCGCCGCGCAGCAGGATCGAGCCCGCGCCGAGAAAGCCGATGCCGGACACGACCTGCGCGGCGACCCGCGACGGATCGACCACGACGCCGTTCAGCCCGCGCACGTCCTCGAAGCCGAACGTCGACACCAGCATCACGAGCGCGGAGCCCACGCACACGAGCATGTGCGTGCGCAGCCCGGCGGCCCAGTTCAGGCGTTCGCGTTCGAGCCCGATCACGCTGCCGAGCAGCGCGGCCAGCAGCAGGCGTCCCAGCAATTCGAGGTGGCCGATCATGATGTGCATCCCATCCGGCCCTGCGCGAGGCGGGCGCGGTAATAGTTCAATGCGGAAAAGGGACGCAAGCAGCGTGCCGGCCGGGCACGGCGCGTGCGCACGAGGCCGGCGGCGCGCACGGCGATCATGCGGCGCGCATTTTTTTCATCGCCATCGCAGATAAGACAGGAGGCCACCGTGGCACATCAACAGGACGCACAGGTTCGGGACCCGTATCGCGGCCACGAAATCCAGGTATGGGCAAGACCCAACGAGCGCGGCGCATGGCGCGACGAGGTACAGGTGTACGTCAACGGTGCGCGCATCGAGTTGATGGTACCGGAGGCCGTCGCCCCCGAATGGCTGACCGAGGTGGAGGCGCTGCGCGCGGGGCTCGAGCGCGGCCGCTATCTGGTCGACAAGCGCGTGGACGACGACTGACCGGCATGGCGCTTGCGGCGCCGCAGGCCGCGACAGCCGCCCCGCAGCATCTCGTCAACCCACCCATGCCGGCCCGCGCCGGGAGGAACCGATGAGCGATCCGCGTACCCTGCATATCTACCGCTACGACCCCGATCGCGACGCGCAGCCGTACCTGCAGCGCTACGAGATCGACGTGAATCCGGACGACCGCATGCTGCTCGACGTGCTCGGCCGCGTGAAACGCGACGACGAGACGCTCGCGTATCGCCGTTCCTGCCGCGAGGGGATCTGCGGGTCCGACGCGATGAACATCAACGGCAAGAACGGCCTCGCGTGCCTGACCAACATGCAGACGCTGCCGCGCGAGATCGTGCTGCGGCCGTTGCCGGGGCTGCCGGTGGTGCGTGATTTGATCGTCGACATGACCGACTTCTTCAACCAGTACCACTCGATCCGGCCATACCTGATCAACGACACGACGCCGCCCGCGCGCGAGCGGCTGCAATCGCCGGAAGAGCGCGATCAGCTCGACGGGCTGTACGAATGCATTCTGTGCGCGTGCTGTTCGACGTCGTGCCCGAGCTACTGGTGGAACCCGGACAAGTTCGTCGGGCCGGCCGGGCTGCTGCAGGCGTACCGGTTCATCGCCGATTCGCGCGATCTGGCGACGGCGGAGCGGCTGGACGATCTGGAGGATCCGTACCGGCTGTTCCGCTGCCGGACGATCATGAACTGCACGGATGTGTGCCCGAAGGGGCTGAATCCGACGAAGGCGATTTCGGAGATCCGGACGATGCTGGTCAGGCGGACGGTTTAGCGCAAAGCGTCCCGAAGCGGAACCGCCGGCTCCCGCTATTTCTCGACGAACGCGTCCACATGCGCGGCACGCCGTTGCGCCGCTGCGCGACCCTCGGCCGGATAGAACTGCCGCGCCCATCGCTGAAACACCGGATACGGCCCGTCGCCTGCGACCGGTGTCCCGTAGCCCGTGTAGTCGCGATGGCTCCACACCATGATGTCTTCCTTGAACACCGGCACCAGCCACAGTCGATGCAGCAACCGGCCGAGCGCGGCGTAGACGATCCGCTGCAACGGGGCCGGCCACCGCGACAGCCACGAAAAGCGGAACGAGATGCCGTCCCGGAAGGTCCAGTGCAGCGGCGCGATCTGTACGCCGCACGCGAAGATCTTCGCTTCGAGGCCGATCGCCTTCATTTCATGGTCGGACGACACGCAACCGAGGCCATGAACGCCGATCAGCGTGCTCCATCTGATGTTCTTCCATGCCATGTCCACCTGCATCGAAATGCGCGGGCCGTCGATCACGGGCGCATGCGGCTTCATGTCCTTCCAGCGGTGCAGCGCGCCGAAATGCTCGAGATCGTAGCCGTTCTCCGGCAGGTTCTGCATCACGCCGCGCAGCGTGAAAGCCTGACCGACGGGCGCCGAGAAGCCGGTCATGTCGACTTCCGGCAGTTCCCACGTCGGCGCGAGGCCGTCGGCGTTCTGCCACACGAACACGAAGCCGTTCCATTCGCGCACGTGCCGGGTGCGAAGCGTCAGCGCTTGCCCGCCCTTCGTGCAGCCGGCGGTGGTGCGCCGGCCGTCGGGGCCATACGCGTAGTGATGGAACGGACAGACGATCTGCTCGCCGTCGACCACGCCGCCGTGGCCTAGATGCGCGCCCTGGTGCGGGCAATACGCGTCGACCGCACACGCGACGCCGGATGCCGTCCGGTACAGCACGACATCGCGTCCCATGAAAGGCGTCGTGAGCACGGTGCCGCGCTTCAACTCGCGGCTGAAACACAGCGCGAACCATCCGTCCGGATAGGGCAGCGGCGCGGTTTCGTCGACGGGGCCGGTTGCATGCATCGCGCGCTCCTGCATTGGCACGGCGTTCATCGCGCGAATTCCCGATCGGCGTGCGCGACAGCCGCCGGCACGGCGTCGCGTTGTCCGTCAGGCGCGTCGCCGCCGGAAGCCGGGTAGAACTGCGCGGCCCAGCGCCGGAACGTCATGATCGGCATCTCCCCGGCCATCAACGTCGGGCGCGCGTCGTAGTCGCGGTGATCCCAGATGCGCAGGTCGCGCTTGAATTGCGGCACGAACCACAACCGGTACGCGGCGCTCACGAGTATCTCGTGCACGGCCCGGCGCAGCGGCGACGGCCACGCCGACGCGCGTTCGACGCGCAGCGCCACGAATTCGCGGCAGGTCCAGCGATCGGCTTCGATCTGCGTCGGGAACAGCACGACCCGCGCATGCAGCCCGAGGTCCGGCAGTTCCATGCGCGCGGCCATGCAGCCCAGGCCGTGCATCGTGATATCCAGCAGCAGCCGTTGGCCGAGCAGCACGAGCGTCGAGCGCATCGTCATCCGGTGGCCATCGGCTTGCGGCGGCTCGAGCACCGGATTCGACCACCCGTGCACGGGGCTGAAATGGTTGACGTCGACGCCGTTCTCGGCCGGATTCTGCAGGCTTCCGTTCAGCGTGTGGCACTGGCCGCGCGGCCGCGAATAGCCGTCGAGGTCGAGTTCGGGCAGCGACCACGACGGCGGCGCGCCCGTACGGTCCTGCCATGCGAGCACGAGGCCGTTCCATTCGCACACGTGGCGCTGCCGCAGCGCGGTGGCGGGCGGCTTGCCGTCGCGCCCGGCGCGCACGCAGGTGCCGTCCGGCGCGAACGCGAGGTGATGGAACGGGCACACGATCTCCTCGCCGCGCACGACGCCGCCATGCCCGAGATGCGCGCCGAGATGCGGGCAATGCGGCGCGACCGCGCGAATCAGGCCGGATGCCGTTCGATACAGCACGACGTCCTCGCCCATGAAGCGCGTGACGACGAGTGCGCCGCGTTTGACGTCGCGGCTGTAGGCCAGCGCGAACCAGCCGTCCGGATAGCGATGTCGGGAAGCGGCCGCGGGTTCGGGCACAACAGGGATCGATGCGTGCATGCGCGTCTCCAGTCATCGGGGCGAAGCATGCCGGTCCGCCGCCGCGATTTCCTCGAGCGTCGGCAGTGGCGTCATCGCGACTTCGCCGCCGGCGAAGCGGCCGCCGCCGAGATCGTCGCCGTGGTAGCGGGTGCTGAACGCGTGAAATTCCGCGTTGCCCGCGCTCATGTAGCCCAGCTCCGTCACGTAGGCCTGCGCGTCGGGGTCGTCCGCCAGCGCGCCGGTCGCGACCGCTTCGCGCGCGTCGATCAGGCGGCCCTCGTTCGACGTGCAGAGTGCCGCGAGCCGGTCGAGCGCCGCCTGCACGTTCAACTGCTCGACGCGCATCAGGATCCAGACGGCATTGAATCGCTCGTGCGCGGAGCGTTCCTTGCGAAACGAAAACAGGTCGTTGACGAGGATCACCGAATCGATCGTCCTGTCCCGTGCGTCGGCCAGCGCCGCGTGTTGCGCGAGGCGCTGCTCCATGTCGATGTCGAGCGCGTATTCGGTGAGCAGCGTGATCCAGTGGCCGAAGCCCTCGACGCGGCGAAACGCCAGATAGTCGTCGAGCGACAGGCGCGATGCGTCGGTCGCCGTCGGATCGGCCTGCGTACGGATCTGGTCGCGGATGCATTCGACGAAGCGCTGCCAGAAGGCCGGGCGCGCGTCGCACCGGGTGCGCATCAAGCGCAGCGTGTCGTGCAGCAGTCGCGCGGCGGGCACATCGGCCGGCGGCGGCGTGCCGTCGACGGCCGCCAGAAAATGATCACGCAACGTGTCGAGCCCCGCCTGGTCGCCGGTGCGCGCCAGATGCGTGAACGCGTCGTCCATCAGCGTCGTGACGTTCATCATGCGATGAATCGTGTACACGCGATCAGGCCGCGCATTCGGGTAGCACAGGCTGCCATATGCGGGAATGCGCTGCGCGAGAAAACGGCGTGCCGCCGCGTCGCTGCGATAGTGCCGCAGGATGGTCGGATAGTCGTCGATCGCGAGCTGCTGCTCGATCGCTGCGTGCCGCGGGTGCCGGGCAACGGGCAGCGAGAGCCGCGGCAGCGGCAGCACCAGCGTATGCGTCGCGCTCGGCGGGGCGCTGTCGGCGTGCGGCGTTCCGGATGCTTGCATGCGGATCTCCGGGTTACGCGTCCGGTTTGACCGCGACGATGCTGTAGGTCGACACCTTGTTCTTGATCAGCGCGACGGACCAGTTTTCGGCGAGCACGCGCAATTCTTCCAGCGTGTCTGGTGCGCGGTGCGGGAAATGGCGGTCGATGTTGGCCTTGGCGTCCATCAGCCAGCGCGCCACGTCGATGTTCGACGGCAGCACGCGCATGTCGCGGATCGCGAACCCGGCGTCGATCAGCACCTGCCTGAAATAGTCGGGCGTCTTCCGATGCTTGCACGCGATCCGGTCGATCTCGTCCGGCGTGTCGGACTCGTATTCGTTGAGTGCGACGTTGTACAGATTATCGGAGATGATCACCGACCCGCCGCCGCGCACGCGCGCATGCAGTGCGCGCATGGCTTTTTCGTACAGCGCGTTCGGGAAATGCGAGATCACGCCGCGAATGATCGCGAGATCGTACGGCGTCGCGGGATCGGGCAGTCGATCGACGTCCTGCGCGTTGCACTGATACAGGTTGATGCGTTCCGCGAGCCCGTGCTGCGCATGAAAGCGTGCGCAGTACTCGAGTTGCTCGCGACTGACGTTGATACCGTCGAGGCGCATGCAGCCGGGGAAGCGGCCGGCCAGATACTTGAGGATGTAGCCCCAGCCGCAGCCGATGTCGAGAATGCGCTCGACGCGTGCGGGAACGGGATCGTCGAAGCCGGCGAGGCGAAGCTGGCGTTCGAAGTAGCGAATGCCCGATTCATCGAGCGAGATCGGCGGCGCGGAGCGCGGATCGTCGTAGACGCCGAACTGGAACAACAGGTACTCGCCGATCGCCTTGCGCCAGTCGTCCGGACTGCCGGCGTAGGTCGCCTGCACTTTCTGCTCGTAGTCGCTCACCGTTTCGCCGTGCAGCACGCGGATAGGCAGCGCGGGCGCCAGGTGCGGCGCGCGCATGTCGGCGATTGGCTGTTCGCTGATCTGATTCATCGAAATCCTCGCGTCGTCCATTTCCGTCAAACCGGACAAAACAATGCCCGCCGATCGAGCGGGAGCGCACGCCTTCACGAAACGCCGGCGCGAAAATGCTCCGCGCCCGACACGTGCGATCGTGCGATTGAATGAATCGATGTAATGCTTCTGTAGAAGCGTTATGAAGGCGAAAGATCCGTGCGCATTTATAGGGCCCCGAATAAATGGCGGAAAGGGCGCGGTGACGCAGTATCGCGATGCAGGCCCCATATCATGCGCGGGACGTCTGGCGACGCGGGGTTGCGCCGGCTGGCCGGTTCGGCTCCGTATGCCGCTTGCGTTTTCACGATTCGGATACTGCGATCGTGAACCGGAAGCGAAGTGTATTCGTTATATGAGAGGCGATTCGTTTTTTCAAGAATCTTCCCGTCTGTTTTAAAAAGACGGGAAAACGGGCATCGGTAAAAAATATTTAAATCGCGATCGTCAATGGCGATTTGGATTGTTTTGATTCGATGAATCGAAACGGGGCAGTGGCGCCGCGAACGTGCGCGTGCGGCTGCCCGGCCGGACGCGGCCCGGCGCGCCCCGCCGGCGCCTACGGCCGTGCGGCAATCTCGTCGAGATGCCACAGCAGATCCGCCGGATCGTCGTACACGCGCAGCGCACCCGCGCGCTCCAGCTCGTCGCTGCCGTACCCGCCGGCCAGCAGCCCGACCCCCAGTGCGCGGCAGCGGCTCGCGGCGAGCATGTCCCAGATGCTGTCGCCAACCACCACCGTATGCTCGATCGGCACGTTCAGCTTCGCGGCGGCGGTCAGGAACAGGTCGGGGTCCGGCTTCGCATACTTCACCTGATCGCGCGTGACGACCACGTTCTTCGCCGGATCGACGCCGAGCGCCTCGAGATTGATCGCCGCGGTTTCCATCCGCCCGCTGGTCGCGATCGCCCAGCGAATGCCGGCGTTCGACAGCGCGGCCAGCAACTCGCGCGCGCCCGGCAGCGGCCGGACCTGCGCGCGCAGCCGCTGGTACGCAGCGGCGTGCAGCCGCGCGAGCCGCTCGACACGGTCGGCGTCGATGTCGCCGTCCGTCTCGCGCAACAGCTGATTCAGGAACAGGCCGCCGCTCATCCCGATCTTGCGATGGATGCGCCACACCGACAGTTCGATGCCTTCGGCATCGAGCGCTTCCTTCCACGCGAGGACGTGCTGATAGACGCTGTCGACGAGCGTGCCGTCGAGATCGAACAGAAATGACGTTTCAATGCGCATGTGAATCTCCTGGCCCGATGGCATTCGGGCAAATCGTCGGCAAAACCCAATTCGTCACATTATCGGCGCACGGCCGTGTCACCGCCATGTCCCGCGCCGCACGCGCCGCGCGCGGCGGCGGCGTGTCGAACGGCGCTGGTACAATCGCGCCGATGCGCCGGGCGGGCCGCCCGCGCGCGCCTAACCTTCGTCGAATCCCCGTATGGCAACCCCCGACGCCGTCAGTTCCGAGCAATCGTGGTGGGGCGTTCTGGCCCTCGCGCTTTCCGCCTTCATCTTCAATACCACCGAATTCGTGCCCGTCGCGCTGCTGAGCGCGATCGGCGACAGCCTGCAGATGCAGCCGACCGCCGTCGGCCTGATGCTGACGATCTACGCGTGGGCCGTCGCGGTCGTGTCGTTGCCGCTGACCTTCGTCACGCGGCACGTCGAGCGTCGCAAGCTATTGAGTGTCGCGCTGCTGGTGTTCGTCGGCAGCCATGTCGTGACCGGCTTCGCATGGAATTTGACGGTGCTGATGATCGGCCGGCTCGGCATCGCATGCGCGCATGCGGTGTTCTGGTCGATTTCGATCCCGCTCGCGGTGCGGCTCGCGCCGAGCGACCGCAAGAGCCGTGCGCTCAGCCTGATCGCGATGGGCTCCGCGATCGCGATGGTGGCCGGGATTCCGCTCGGCCGCGTGATCGGCGAGGCGTTCGGCTGGCGCGTCACGTTCCTGATCATCGCGGGCGCGGCGGGCGTCACGCTGCTGTTGCTGCGCGCCACGTTGCCGGTGCTACCGAGCCAGGGCGCCGGGTCGCTGAGCAGCATCGGCGTGTTCCTGCGCAAGCCGGCGCTGGTCGCGCTGTACGCGATCACCGTGCTCGTCGTGTCCGCGCACTTCACGTCGTACACGTACATCGAACCGTTCGTGCAGAGCGTCAACCACGCGAGCAACAGCCGGATCACGTACGTGCTGATCCTGTTCGGCGTCGCGGGCCTGCCGGCCGCGGTCTGCTTCAATCGCGTCTATCCGCACCGGCCCGACGATTTCCTGCTCGCGTCGATCGTCGCGTTGTCGGGCTGCCTGCTGATCCTGTTCCCGTGCGCGCTGAACATCGTTACGCTGTCCGTGCACACGCTGGTGTGGGGCGGCGCGATCGTCTGTTTCGGGCTGGCGATGCAGGCATGGGTGCTGAAACTGGCGCCGGAGGCGACCGACCTCGCCGTGTCGATCTACTCCGGGCTGTACAACGTCGGGATCGGCGCCGGCGCGCTGCTCGGCAACCATATCGCGGGAGACTTCGGGCTGCCGTGGATCGGCACGTTCGGCGGCGTGGTCGGCGCGTTCGCGGTCGGGATCGCATGGCTCGCGCTGCGGCTGCATGAACGGCGGGCAGTGGCTTAGTGCAATCGCCGGACGATCGGCTCATCCCGAATCGTCAACGCGACCCGTCGTGCCCGAGCCCCGCCGCATCGCGCTGCCGAAGTTTCGCGTATAGCGTCGTGCGTGAAATGCCGAGTTGCCGCGCGGCCGCCGACACGTTGCCGTCGTGCTCGTCGAGCGCGCGCCGGATCGCATCGAGCGATTGTTCGTGCAGGCTGGCGTTGGCGTGAGGGCGGCCCGCCGGCGCCGCGTTGCACACGTCCTCCGCGTCTTCGAGCACATCGGCGTCGCGCGTTGCGGCCGCGCGATCAAGCGGCGCGCGTACGGTGCGCACCCATACGTGGCTACCATCGTCGCGCGCGATTCGCTGCGGCGTGCGCGCCGGTGTCAGCAAACGACGCTGCTGCGCGGGCGTCGCGCCCGGAAATAGTTGCCGGAGATCGACCGGCGCCGCCGGCCCGGCGGGCGCGAGGTCGAGCATCTGGCGGGCCAGGCGGCTCACCGCGCGCACGCGGCCCGCTTCGTCGAGCGCGATGACGCCGGCGAGCGGCGTGCCGAGCCAGCGCGGATCGAATTGCACCTGCAGCAGATGGCAGTCGCGCAGCATCGCATAGAGCCGCTGTTCGGCGGACAGCGATGCGTGCCGGAATGACTCGCGCAACTGCGCGATATTACGCCTGCCGACGCCGGTGATATCGAGCGCGCCGATCACTTCGCCGTCGAAGCCGACCAGCGGCACCGCGAGACAGAACACCCGCGACAACTCGTCGAGATAATGCTGCGCGCCCGCGACGACGGCTTCGGCGCCGTCGTGAATCACGCAGCTCGGCGCGGTCGTGCCGATGTTCGGTTCGACGATCCGGCGCCCGGCGACGATCGGCGTCAGCAGCACGTCGTCGCATTGCGGGCTGCGGCGCGCATGGACGATCGTGCCGTGCGGATTGACGCACATGATCGTCCATTCGCTGCCGCCGAATGCGGCCCACAGCGGCTCGATTTCCTGCGCGACGCAGCGATGGAGCCGCCGATCCGCGCGCGATTCGTCGCGCTCGCGCTGCATTTCATAGCGGGCGGTTTGCCACGGCCGGAGCCCGGCGTCGCGCGAGCGCAGCCACGAGCGCGCGACGCTGGCCGGCAACGCCGTTTCCGGCAGCGGCTCGCCCGCGGCGAAGCGGGCGCGGAGCCGGTCGAGGTCGACCGGTCGTGCAGGGGATTCGGGGGCCATGTTCACGCTACGCTCCATGTGGGTCGAAGGTCCGGGCGCGCGTGCCGCGCCAGCGTGTCGAGCGAATGCGTAATATAGCGCGGTGCCCGGAATGCGGCATTTGCCTTCCCCGAGGGCGCCCCACGTGCCGCCGCGACGCGTCGGCGGCACGTGGGGCGCCCGCGCGCTCAGTGCGGCAACCGCAGGATCGGCTTGAGCGTGATCCCCTTGCTGCTGTCTTCCGCCGCCTGGTTGATCTGGTCGAGCGGATAGAACTTCACCAGCCGGTCGAACGGAAACCGCCCTTGCAGATACAGCTGCACGAGCTGCGGAATGAACGTCTGCGGCACGCTGTCGCCTTCGACGATGCCGCGAATCGTGTGACCGCCGAGCAGCAGGCTGTTCACGTCGAATTCGGCTTTCGTACCCAGCTTCGGCGCGCCGACCACGCCCATCGTGCCGCGCGAGCCGAGCGCGTCGATTCCTTGCGACAGCACCGCCGGCAGCCCGGTCGATTCGAGCGCGTAGTCGACGCCGCCGCCGGTGATCTCGCGGATCGCGTCGGCCACGTCGACTTCCCGGCTGTTGATCGCGTGCGTCGCGCCGAGCTCCAGCGCCAGCGCGAGCCGCGACGGCACGATGTCGACCGCGATGATCGTCGTCGCGCCCGCGATGCGCGCGGCCATCACGGCGCTCATGCCGACGGCGCCGGCGCCGAAGCTCGCGAAGCTGCTGCCCGGGCGCACCGCGAGCGAGTTGATCACCGCGCCCGCGCCGGTCTGGATCCCGCAGCCGAGCGGGCCGAGCAGTTCGAGCGGCGCGTCCTTCGGCACCTTGATCGCGTTGTTCTCGCGGGCGAGCGCATAGCTCGCGAACGACGACTGCGCGAAGAAATGATCGTGCAGCGGTTGTCCGGCTTCGTCGCGGATGGCCGTCTGCCCGTCCGTGTCGGCGCCGCCGAAATTCAGCGCGAAGAACTGCCGGCAATACGCGCCGTGACCGCCGACGCACGACGCGCAGTGGCCGCACGCGCCGTAGGTGAGCACGACGTGATCGCCGGCGGCGAGCGTCTTCACGTTCGGGCCGACCGCCTCGACCACGCCGGCGCCTTCGTGACCGAGCACGGCCGGCAGCGGCACCGGGTAGTACTGGTCTCGCACGATCAGGTCGGTATGGCACAGGCCGGTCGCGACGACGCGCACGAGCACCTCGTCTCCGCGCGGCGCGCGGATGCGGGCCGCTTCGATCGAGAAGGGTGCGCCGGCGGCGCGGGCGACGGCCGCGGTGACGGCGCGTGTATCGTTGTCGGTGTACATGTCGGTCTCCTCGTCAAATCGGATACAGCGGCGCTTCGCCCTTGATCGTCAGCCACTGCCACTGCGTGAATTCCTCCCAGTTTGCCGCACCGCCGATGCTCGTGCCGTTGCCCGATGCGCCGACGCCGCCGAACGGATTGATCACTTCGTCGTTGACCGTCTGGTCGTTGATGTGCAACAGCCCGGTGTTCAACCGCTCGCCGATCCTCAGCGCGCGGCCGACGTCGGCCGACAGGATCGCCATCGACAGTCCGTATTCGGTTTGATTGGCGAGCGCGATCGCGTCTTCGTCGGTATCGAACGGCACGACGATCGCGACCGGCCCGAAAATCTCCTCGTCGAATGCCGGATTGCCCGGCGCGACGCCGCTCAGCACGGTCGGCTCGAAGAACAGGCCACGATGATTGCCGCCCGTCTCGACCCGTGCGCCCGCACGGCGGGCCGCGTCGACCACGCTCGCCGCATGGTCGCGTTGCGCGGCGTTGATCAGCGGGCCGAGGCCGACGTCGCCGCTGGCCGGATCGCCGACGCGCAGGCTTCGCGCCTTCTCGACGAGCTTCGCGACGAAGCGGTCGTGAATCGCACGCTGCACGAGCACGCGGCCGGTCGCCATGCAGATCTGGCCTTGGTGCAGATACGCGCCCCACGCGGTGTTCGCGACCGCGCGGTCGAGATCGGCATCGTCGAGCACGATCAGCGAATTCTTGCCGCCGAGTTCGAGCGATACCTTCTTCAGGTGGCGGCCCGCCGCTTCGCCGACCTTGCGCCCGGCCGCGGTGGAGCCGGTGAACTGGATCATCGCGACGTGCGGATCGGCGACCAGCGCCGCGCCGGCCGCGCCATCGCCGGGCAGTACGTGCAGCACGCCTTCGGGCAAGCCGGCGAGCTCGAACACGCGGGCGATCGCGACGCCGCCGCACACCGCGGTACGCGGATCGGGCTTCAGCACGACCGCGTTGCCGAGCGCGAGCGCCGGCGCGACCGCGCGTATCGCGAGATACAACGGGAAATTGAACGGCGAGATCACGCCGATCACGCCGCGCGGACGGCGGCGCGCGAGCGACAGCCGGCCGGCCGCCGACGGCATTACTTCGCCGGCCGCGCGCGACGGCAGCCCGGCTGCTTCGTGCAGCGCCTTGATCGTGACCGACGTTTCGAACGCTGCCTTTGCGCGGGTCGAGCCGCTTTCGCGAACGAGCCAGTCGACGATCGAATCGAAGTGCGTTTCGGCGACGGTCGCCGCGCGGCGCAGGACGGCCGCGCGCTCGTCGTAGGGCAGGGCGAACCAGGCGGGCTGGGTGCGGTGTGCGGTGGCTGATGCGTCGGCGATGGCCGCGCCGTCGGCGAGACCGATGCGGCCGAGCGTGTCGCCGGTCGCCGGCTCGATCACGTCGGCCGCGTGCGGACTCGCGTGCCAGCGGCCGGTGAAGATCTTGCCGCGCCAGATGTCGGTGTCGAACAGTGCGGGGGTGGTGCTATCCATTTGCGCTCCTGTGGAAATTCGGATCGACCGGATCGGGCGTGGGTTGGCGTCGATCGGCATGCGCGCGAGGGTAGGCAAGCGCGGGGAAGCGGGGCTATCCGGATTTCTTCCCACGCGTGGGAGGCGCGTGGATCGGGACGCGTTTGCGATTCCGTGTGCGGAAATTGAACAGTTGTCGGGCCATTGCGCTCGCGCAATGGCCTCCCCGTCAGTCGTCCACGGATCATCCATCGGTTGCCCGGGGGCGAACATCATCTGCAACTGCTGCGGGTTCGTCATCAAGCCGCGACAACGCACCGCTAGATGCCGCCGTGCGCGGCGATGAACATGGCGACGGCCGACCGGCAATAGGACTCGATTTCGTTGTCGTTCCGTGCGCTCGCCTCGTCGAAGCGCGCGACAAGCAGCAGATCGCATCCTTTGAAGAGCGCGCCAAACAAGCGGGCGGACCGGTGAGCATCGGGTACGTTCAGCATCGCTTTCGCGTGCAACTGACGCAACACGGCCTCGATTTGGGCAATGACATGGGCGGGCCCCGCTTCGTAATGGAGCTTGCTCAACGATCTTTGATTCGTCTTGTCGGCCAAAACCATGGCTTCGACGCTGCGGACGTCCGGGCTCAACAGCGTGCGAAGCAGCGATGATCCTACCGCCATGAGCTGATCTTCAGCCGAACCGGCGATGCCTTCGGTCAGGGTCTGCGGCGCAAACTGCTGGCAGTGGGCCGCCATGGCCGCGCTGAACAGCGCCTCCTTGCTCTCGAAGTGTCGATAGATGCTGAGCTTGGATATCTTCGCGCGCTGGGCGACCTTGTCCATGGTCGTCGCTTGAAAACCCAATTCCACGAAGAGTTCGCAGGCGGCGTCGACGATCGTCTGGCGAAGCGCGTCGTTGGCGGGCCGGCCGCGGCGGCCCTGGTTGTTTTCGGTCACGATCATTTCAGTACTTGACAGTATTCAAATCCATGCATTAGGATACCATTCAGTATCATAAATATGCAAGCCAAGGGTCGGTTTCAACCGGTCGTCCGAATCAGTTTCCCCGGCCGCCCGGCGATATCGAGCGGCATTGTCCGGCCGTTCAACACGGTGACGGCGACTGTCGCGCCGTTGCCGAAGCCCTGCTCGCAGCCCGTCTGGAGCGCGTATCGCTGGACGATATGGCGCACCAAGCCCAGCCCCTCCCACCAGGACACGGAGCCCATCACCATGAATGACGTCATCATCATCGGCGGCAGCTTTGCCGGCCTTGCCGCCGCGCTGCAGCTCGGCCGTGCCCGCCGCGAGGTCACCGTGCTCGATACCGGCCGCCCGCGCAATCGCTTTGCCGGTCACTCGCATGGCCTGCTCGGCCACGATCACAAGCCGCCGCTCGACATCCTGGTCGAGGCGCGGCAGCAGCTGTCGCGCTATCCGACGATCAAGCTGGTCAATGCCCGGGCGGAGAGCGTGTCTGGCGCGATCGACGATTTCTGCGTCGTCACCGACGATCACGAAAGCTTGAGGGCGCGCCGCCTGATCCTGAGCTATGGCGTCGCCGACCAGATGCCTGAGGTTCCGGGCTTTGCCGAAAGCTGGGGCACGTCCATCGTGCCATGCCCCTATTGCGACGGCTTTGAAGTCGCCGGCCAGCATTGGGGCCTCGTCTGGTCCGGACCGCAGTCGTACCAGTCTGCCAGGCTGTTCCGCGACTGGACTGACGCGTTGACGATCTTCACTGACGGTCATGACATCGCGCCCGATATCCGGGCCGATCTGGCGCGCCGCAACCTGTCTGTCGTCGATGGCCGGATCGTCGAGATCGCGCACCAGAACGGCCATATCGCCACCGTCAATCTCGACACGTGCCGCAACGTCGCGGTCGACGTCCTGTTCGCCCAACCGCGCAACAAGCCGTCCGCCAGCCTGCACGAATCACTGGGCCTCGCCACGGTCGATACGCCTACCGGCATCGTTCTCGCGGTCGACGAGCGCCGCCAAACCAGCATGCCCGGCATCTACGCCGCCGGCGACCTCGCCACGCCGTTCTTGCCCTCGGTCACCCAGGCATCATCGCAGGGCGCGATGGCGGGTATCTTCGCCCAGCAGTCGATGGTGGTTTGAGCGCACGGATTCCTGCTCTCGTTGCGTCGTCGCGTTCGAACAGGTTGACATGGATCGACGCGGCGAAAGGCGGATCGTCGGGTCAAGGAGAATGACATGGCAAAGCAAAGTGCTGATCAGGCGGGTGACTGGAATGGTCAAAGCGGCGAGCGCTGGGTCGCCAACCAGGCTCGGCTCGACGCTCTGGTGGCGGTGTTCGGGCAGGCCGCGATCGAAGCCGCCGCGCCCGCGACGGGTGAGCGCGTGCTGGACATCGGCTGCGGCGCGGGCGCGTCGAGTCTGGCGCTGGCTGCTCGCGTCGGCGCGGCGGGCCACGTGCTGGGCGTGGACATATCCGAACCGCTGATCGATCGAGCGCGCGCGCTTGCGCGCCACGATACGCCGGCCCTGTTTCAGGTGTCCGACGCCAGCAGCGCAGCGCTGCCCGAAGGCGCGTTCGACATTCTGTTCTCGCGTTTCGGCGTGATGTTTTTCCCCGATCCGACAGCGGCGTTCGCCCATATGCGACGCGCGCTCCGGCCGGGTGGCCGGGTCGCTTTCGTCTGCTGGCGCGGGGCGGCCGAGAACGATTGGATGCGACTGCCGGTGGGCGCGCTCAAGGACATCGTCCCGCCGAGTGCGCTGCCCGATCCCGACGCGCCCGGCCCGTTTTCGTTCGGCGACCGGGAGCACGTGGCGCGCATCCTGACGGCGGCCGGTTTCGCCGAGATCGTTATCTCGCCCTTCGACGCCGCCGTCCCATTCGGCGAGGGCGAAACGCGGGACGCCGCGATCGCCGACGCAGTGAGGATGACGCTCGAGGTCGGCCCGCTGTCGCGTGCGCTCGCTGGTCAACCCGACGACATCCGCGCCCGTGCCTCCGCCGCCGTTCATGCCGCCTTCGCGAGCCTCCCCGGCGAGGGAGCGGTATTGATCAACGGCGCTGCCTGGGTCGTCACGGCACGAAATCCGGCAGGCTGACAGGGATTAACAGGCGAGACGCGGCCGCTTGGTCGCGCCGGGCGTCGTTGGCCGCTCAGATGGATGTCCATTTCGAGCGCTGAACGAGCGCTCGCCTTGCGACAGGCAGATGGCCGGTTGCGAAGCAGAGCCGACGCCTGAGCGGCCTGCCGGCGGCGCATGCGACCGGCAGTTCGTGGCCGATTTTCGCCGACGTGATCAGGCTGAATCGCTACAATTGCCCCATCTGTCCCCTTCGACGGCATCGAATTCGAGACATGCTGACTTCCTATTTCTGGAGCGGCGACGCCATTCGCAGTCGACGCGTCAGTGACATCGTTCTATCAGGCACGGTCGACGTGCCGGTTCCTTCCGCACGGCTGCTCGCAGATTGGGAAAGAGAGACATCGTCGCGGCTCGTCCTGGAGCCGGGGGACGTCGAGGCAATGCCGTTGGCGCGAACGCAAGCGCGCTGGCCGGACTACAAGCGCTGCGTGCAGGCCATGTCCGACTGGACGGGCGCACTCGGACTGCCCAACGTGCTTGCCGCCAGTGACGTGGCCCTCATGGCCTGTCGTGGCGCGAGGTACCACCATGACGGCGCGCAATATGGCGGTGCGGCCTTCTGCAATCTCTTCCTGAGCGAGGACCGAGGGCTGGACTTGCATTTTCCCGCTACCGGCCATCGCATTCCGCTGACCCGGGGGACCGCTGTGATATTCGATACGGGCCAGCCTCATGGCGTCATTCAGCGCGGCAGTCGCGAATTTAATGCGGTCGACTTCGCGCCAGGCCGCGATTGCATCCAGATATTCCTGACCTGGGAGCTTCCCATCGAAGACGTCCATGTCGGGCAAGCGCTTGACGTCGTCTTCGACACTGCCCGTTCGACCTCGCTGCACCTGGATGAGGAACAAGTCTGGTCGAACGGCGCACCCGCCGCCGTGTGCCCGGCATCCGGTCGCTGGTATCGGCCCGGCGGCCGGTCGCACATACGACCGCTTGCCGACGCCTCATCGATGTCTTAGGGAGCATGTTTGCGTCAATGAGTGCAAGCGTGACGGCCTTCCGGTCGTTCGCCGAAACCGACGCCGACACCGAAGCCGACGGCCCGACGGCGGCCCACCGTTTTTTTCCCTCAGGAAAACCCTGATCGACTCGGCAGGCCGCCGGTTTTCAGCTCGTTTTCCCGCTGCCGCAAGCAGCCTCGGCAGGCCCCCGCCCAAACGATCCCCCGACCCCGCGCAACCCGCTCCATCAACCCTCCCAGCCCGTCTGCCTACCCAAACAGGTATGGCGCACCGCAATATTTCGCATTCAGGGGGCGATTTCAATACCAATCAGGTATCGAAAATCCCGCCCAAAAGTATTGGACGCCCGATTTCCCCGCCGCGTATAAATCCGTTCCATGAACAGCCCCCACGCAGCGCACCCCATGTCCTCCGCCACCATCGAACGCATCGAAACCCGTCTCGTCGACTTGCCGACGATCCGCCCGCACAAGTTGTCGGTGGCCACGATGCACGGCCAGACGCTGATGCTCGTGAAGGTGTTCTGCAGCGACGGCGTGACCGGTATCGGCGAAGGCACGACGATCGCCGGCATGGCCTACGGCCCGGAAAGCCCGGAAGCGATGAAGCTCGCGATCGATGCTTACCTCGCACCGGCGATCATCGGCCGTGACGCGACGCGCGTTCAGACGTTGATGGCGTTCGTCGGCAAGCTCGCGAAGGTCAACCATTTCGCGAAGAGCGCGCTCGAAACCGCGCTGCTCGACGCGCACGGCAAGCGTCTCGGCGTGCCGGTCAGCGAACTGCTCGGCGGGCGTCGCCGTGATCGCCTGCCGGTCGCGTGGACGCTCGCGTCGGGCGACACGGCCACCGACATCGCCGAAGCCGAACGGATGCTCGACCTGCGCCGCCACAACGTATTCAAGCTGAAGATCGGCGCGAAGGCGCCGGAAATGGATATCCGCCACGTGGCCGAGATCAAGAAGGCGCTCGGCGAGCGCGCGTCGGTGCGCGTCGACGTGAACATGGCGTGGAGCGAAACGCAGGCCGCGCGCGCGATTCCGGCGCTGGCCGATGCGGGCTGCGAACTGGTCGAGCAGCCGGTCGCGTCGGCCGCGGCGCTGACGCGCCTGATGCGCCGTTTCCCCGTCGCGCTGATGGCCGATGAAATCCTGCAGGGCCCCGACAGCGCATTCGACATCGCGAAGCAGCACGGCGCGGACGTGTTCGCGATCAAGATCGAACAGAGCGGCGGCCTCTTCGCCGCGCAGCGCGTGGCCGCGATCGCGGACGCGGCCGGCATCGAGCTGTACGGCGGCACGATGCTCGAAGGCGCGTTCGGCACGGTGGCGTCCGCGCACCTGTTCGCGAGCGTCGCGAACCTGCAGTGGGGCACCGAACTGTTCGGGCCGCTGCTGATCACCGAAGAAATCCTGACCCAGCCGCTGGACTACAGCGACTTCGAACTGACCGTGCCGGACGGCCCCGGTCTCGACATCGTGCTCGACGAGGACAAGGTCAGGCGTTTCACCCGCAACGGGCTGACGAACGTCGCGCGGTAGTCGAGCCAGGCAAAGACCGCCATCCCCCCCAATACACATGGAGACAGCATCATGAGCGTCAAAGTTTTCGATACCCGGGAAGTGCAGGATCTGTTGAAGGCCGCATCGAACGCGGGCGGGACTGGCGGAAGCGGCACGAACGGCGACGCACGCACGCAGCAGATCGTGCTGCGCCTGCTCGGCGACCTGTTCAAGGCGATCGACGATCTCGACATCACGCCCGACGAAGTGTGGGCCGGCGTGAACTATCTGAACAAGCTGGGTCAGGATGGCGAAGCGGCGCTGCTCGCGGCCGGCCTCGGTCTCGAGAAGTATCTCGACATCCGGATGGATGCCGAGGACGAGGCGATCGGCCTCGACGGCGGCACGCCGCGCACGATCGAGGGGCCGCTGTACGTGGCGGGCGCCCCGGTGCGCGACGGCGTCGCGAAGATCGACCTCGACGCGGACGACGGCGCGGGCCCGCTCGTGATCCACGGCACGGTGAAGGATCTCGACGGCAAGCCGGTGGCCGGCGCGCTGGTCGAATGCTGGCATGCGAATTCGCACGGCTTCTATTCGCACTTCGACCCGACCGGCAAGCAGAGCGACTTCAACCTGCGCGGTGCGGTGAAGACGGGCGCCGACGGCCAATACGAATTCCGCACGCTGATGCCGGTCGGCTACGGCTGCCCGCCGCAGGGCGCGACGCAGCAACTGCTGAACCGGCTCGGCCGACACGGCAACCGCCCGGCGCACGTGCACTTCTTCGTGACGAGCGATGTCCATCGAAAGCTGACCACGCAGTTCAACATCGACGGCGATCCGCTGATCTGGGACGACTTCGCGTATGCGACGCGCGAGGAGCTGATTCCGCCCGTGACCGACAAGACCGGCGGCACGGCGCTCGGCATGAAGACCGATGCGTACCAGGACATCGAATTCAACTTCGTGCTGACGCCGCGCGTACAGGGCAAGGACAACCAGATCGTCGACCGCCTGCGCGCCTCAGCCACGGCATAACCCGTCCGGCAGCACGGTGGCGCGCGTGCGTGCGTCGCCGCTGCTGGCCGGTCCCCCGAGATTCAACCGATATCGATGCGAGCGTGCTTGCAGGACGCGGCACGCGCATGGAAGGAGCCATCATGTCCGTCACGATCGACGCTACCAACGAACTGGATCACCTGCTGGAAACCGCCGTGCAGGATGACAAGGCGGCCGGCATTTTCCGCTGCCGCCGCGACATCTTCACGAACGCGGAGCTGTACGAACTCGAGATGAAGCACATCTTCGAGGGCAACTGGGTGTACCTGGCGCACGAAAGCCAGATTCCGGACAACAACGATTACTACACGACGTGGATCGGCCGCCAGCCGATCGTCATCACGCGCGACAAGGGCGGCGAGCTGCATGCGGTGATCAACGCGTGTGCGCACAAGGGCGCGATGCTGTGCCGCCGCAAGCACGGCAACAAGGGCAGCTTCACGTGCCCGTTCCACGGCTGGACCTTCTCGAACACCGGCAAGCTGCTGAAGGTGAAGGACGAGAAGACGACCGAGTATCCGGTGCAGTTCAACACGCACGGCTCGCACGACCTGAAGAAGGTCGCGCGCTTCGCGAACTATCGCGGCTTCCTGTTCGGCAGCCTCAACGCCGACGTGCTGCCGCTCGAGGACTACCTCGGCGAAGCGCGCGTGATCATCGACCAGATCGTCGACCAGGCGCCGAACGGGCTCGAAGTGCTGCGCGGCAACTCGTCCTACATCTACGAAGGCAACTGGAAGATGCAGATGGAAAACGGCTGCGACGGCTACCACGTCAGCACCGTGCACTGGAACTATGCGGCGACGATGAGCCGCCGCAAGGAAGACGGCACCAAGGCGGTCGATGCGAACAGCTGGAGCAAGTCGGTCGCGGGCGTGTACGGCTTCGACCACGGCCACATCCTGCTGTGGACCCAGACGATGAACCCGGAAGTGCGGCCCGTGTATCAGCACCGCGACGAGATCCGTGCGCGCGTCGGCGACGTTCAGGCCGATTTCATCGTGAACCAGACGCGCAACCTGTGCGTGTATCCGAACGTGTTCCTGATGGACCAGTTCAGCACGCAGATCCGCGTGGTGCGGCCGCTCGGCGTCGACAAAACAGAAGTCACGATCTTCTGCTTCGCGCCAAAGGGCGAGAGCGAAGCCGATCGCACGACGCGGATTCGCCAGTACGAGGATTTCTTCAACGTGAGCGGCATGGGCACGGCCGACGATCTCGAGGAGTTTCGTGCGTGCCAGGCCGGCTATGCGGGCATCACGGCGATGTGGAACGACCTGTCGCGCGGCGCGCCGCTGTGGATCGACGGGCCGGACGAGAACGCGAAAAAGATGGGGCTGAACCCGCGCATTTCGGGCGAGCGCAGCGAGGACGAAGGGCTGTTCGTGTGTCAGCACGAACACTGGGTGAACGTGATGCGCGATGCGCTGAAGAAGGAACGCGGGGAGGTGGCGGCATGAGCTTCGATTACCGGACGATTTGCGCGGCGCTGTATCGCGAGGCGCGCCTGCTCGACGATCGCGAGTGGGACGCGTGGCTGACCTGCTACACGGAGGACGTCACGTACTGGATGCCGGCGTGGGACGACGACGATCGGCCGACCGACGATCCGCAGCGCCAGGTCTCGCTGATGTACTACGCGGACCGCGGCGGACTCGAGGATCGCGTGTTCCGGATCAAGACCGAGCGCAGCGGCGCATCGACGCCCGAGCCGCGCACCAGCCACAACGTGACGAACGTCGAGGTGCTGGCCGAACGCGACGACGAGGTCGACGTGCGCTACAACTTCCACACGCTGAACCACCGTTATCGCGTGACCGATCACTTCTTCGGCACGATGTTCGTCACGTTGCGCCGGGCGGGCGACGCACTGCTGATTTCGCACAAGAAGATCGTGCTGAAGAACGACTACATCCGGCAGGTGCTCGACGTGTATCACGTCTGACGCCCGTTGTTTTGCCATGAAAGGAAGTGGAGGTGACGCGATGTCCAGTTACAGGATTGCATTGAATTTCGAGGACGGGGTAACCCGCTTCATCGACTGCAAGGCCGGCGAGAAGGTGCTCGACGCGGCCTTCCGCGCGAAGATCAACCTGCCGATGGATTGCTCCGACGGCGTGTGCGGCACCTGCAAGTGCCGCGCGGAAAGCGGGCACTACGACCTCGGCGACGATTACATCGACGATGCGCTCACCGAGGACGAAAAGGGCGGCGGCCTCGTGCTGACGTGCCAGATGGTGCCGCACAGCGATTGCGTGATCGCTGTGCCGACGTCGTCGGTCGCGTGCAAGACCGGGCAAAGCAGCTTTGTCGCGACGGTCACGAAGGTCGAGCAGCACGATGATGCGGCCGTCGTGCTCGAACTCGACGTCGGCGCGAATGCGCCGGTGTTCCTGCCGGGCCAGTACGTGAACATCGGTGTGCCGGGCAGCGGCCAGCATCGGTCGTATTCGTTCTCGTCCGCGCCGGGCGACGCAAAGGTCGGATTCCTGATCAAGAAGATTCCCGGCGGCGTAATGAGCACGTGGCTTGCATCCGCGAAGCCCGGCGACACGCTCGAACTGCACGGGCCGCTCGGCAGCTTCTATCTGCGCGACGTGCAGCGGCCGCTGCTGTTCCTCGCCGGCGGCACGGGCCTCGCGCCGTTCCTGTCGATGCTCGACGTGCTCGCGCGCAGCGGGTCGCAGCAGAAGGTGCACCTGATCTACGGCGTCACGCGCGATCTCGATCTCGTGCTGGTCGACGCGATCGAAGCGCTGGCGGCGAAGCTACCGAACTTCAGCTTCGCGACGGTCGTTGCCGATTCGGCGTCGAACCACGCACGCAAGGGCTGGGTCACGCAGCACATCCCGGCCGACGCGCTGAACGACGGCGACGTCGACGTGTATCTGTGCGGGCCGCCGCCGATGGTCGATGCGGTGCGCCAGTATTTCGACGATGCAGGCGTGAAGCCGAACAGCTTCCACTACGAGAAGTTCACCCCCAACGTCACGGCAAAGGCGGCATGACCATGCAACGATTCTCCGGCAAGGTCGTCGTCGTTACCGGCGCGGCGCAGGGCATCGGCCGCGGTGTCGCGCTGCGCGCGGCGGCCGAGGGCGGCAAGGTGCTGTTCGTCGATCGCGCGGATTTTGTCGCCGACGTGGCGGCCGAAGCGACCGGTGGCGAGACGGCCGGCTTCGTCGCCGATCTCGAGACGTACGAAGGCGCGCATGCGGCGATGGCATACGCGGTGCAGACGTTCGGCGGCATCGACATCCTGATCAACGGCGTCGGTGGCGCGATCCGGATGCGGCCGTTCGCGGAGTTCGAGCCGGCGCAGATCGACGCGGAGATCCGCCGCTCGCTGATGCCGACGCTCTATGCGTGTCACGCCGTGCTGCCGCACCTGATCGCGCGCGGCGGCGGCACGATCGTCAACATCTCGTCGAATGCGACGCGCGGCATTCGCCGCGTGCCGTACTCGGCCGCGAAGGGCGGCGTGAACGCGCTGACGTCGGCGCTCGCGATGGAATATGCGGAACACGACATCCGCGTCGTCGCCACCGCGCCGGGCGGCACCAGTGCGCCGCCGCGCCGCGTGCCGCGCAATGCGGCCGGCGACACCGAGCAGGAGCAAGCGTGGATGGCCGAGGCCGTGCGGCAGGTGACCGAATCGACGTACTTCAAGCGCTACGGCAGCCTCGACGAGCAGATCGCGCCGATCCTGTTCCTCGCGTCGGACGAGGCGAGCTACATCACCGGGACGGTGCTGCCGGTCGCGGGTGGGGATACGGGTTGAGGGGCGCGCCTGCCGATTTGCTGTGCTTCACAGTGCACGCGCCGCTGCCGGGCGCACGACGACCATCACATAACGGGCCGGCGCGGCAAGCCCGGTCACGGAGACACTCATGAGCAAACGCGAAGCGATCATCCCGGCCGGCATGGAGGCCGTGTACGAAAAAATCGGCTATGCGCCGGGAGTGAGGGTCGGCGATACGCTTTACATATCCGGCCAGATCGGCCGCGACGCCGCGATGCAGCGGGTCGAGGATCGCGAAGCGCAGATCGTGCAGGCGTTCGAGAATCTGAAGCACGTGCTGGAGGCGGCCGGTGCTTCGTTCGACGACGTCGTGGACCTCACGACGTTCCACACCGACATGCGCGACCTGCCGCTGTTCATGCAGGTGCGCGACCGCTATTTCCATGCGCATCCGCGGCCGGCATGGACGGCCGTCGGCGCGCACATGCTCGGCGGCGCGCCCGGTTATATCGTCGAGATCAAGGCGGTGGCGGTGCTGCGGCGGTGATCGACGGGTATCGTTGCGAGGGAACCGTCCTTGCGGCCCCCTTGCGACGATAAGGCGCTTGCATCGATCGTCCCGTCACCCGAGCCGGAATTTCTTGCGCAGGCTCGAATCGACCGGGCCGGCCGGCATGAAGCGCCGCAGCGTACGCAAAAGCGATGCCTCGCCGCTCGGCGCGCGTCGCATGCGCCACGCGCCGAGCGCGGCCTCGACAATGGTGCTCGCCACCCCGTCGGGCTCGGGCGCAGCTTTCACGTTGTCGACGACCGCGCGCGCCGCAAGCGTCCGTTCGCGGTCGTAGTCGGCGATCTTCGCGCTCGCGCGCGGCGCATTGACGTCGAGGCTGGTCCGCGTAAACGACGGTTCGACCAGCGTCGCGCGAATGCCGAACTGGCGCAGCTCGTGATCGAGTGTTTCGGTCAATCCCTCGACCGCATGCTTGGACGCCGCATAGAGGCCCATGTACGGCGCGGGCAGGAACCCGAGCACCGAACTGACGTTGACGATGCGTCCGCCGCGCCGTGCGCGCATGTGCGGCAACACCGCCTGCACCGTGCGCAGGATGCTGAACACGTTGGTGTCGAACAGCGCCGCCGCTTCGACCACCGACGTTTCCTCCACCGCGCCGATCAGGCTCGTGCCCGCATTGTTGACGAGCACGTCGATACGCGCGGCGCGCTCGACGATCGTACGGATTCCGGATTGAACGGACGCATCGTCGCGCACGTCCATCTCGATCAACTCGACGCCGGCGACGGGCGCGGTTCGGGCAATGCTGCGCACGGTACCGAACACCCGGCACCCGCGTCTGGCGAACTGCTCTGCGGTGGTGCGCCCGATGCCCGAAGACACGCCCGTCACGACGACAACGGTAGGGTTCGACATGATTGTTTCCTTCGAGTATGAATGGTGGGCGCGTCAGTTGCGTGCGTCGAGCGCGGCCGCGAGCGTGGAGTCGGTCAGTGACGCCGGTTCGGGTTCGCCGCGATGCGAGCCGGCGGCACGACCCGGCCCGATCCTGAACCAGATCGCGTACATCGCCGGCAGGAACACCAGCGTGAGAATCGTGCCGGCGAACGTGCCGCCGATCAGCGTGTACGCGAGCGTGCCCCAGAACACCGAATGCGTGAGCGGAATGAACGCGAGCACGGCCGCCATCGCGGTGAGGATCACCGGCCGCGCGCGCTGCACGGTCGCCTCGACGACCGCATGGAACGGATCGAGCCCGGCCTGTTCGTTCTGATGGATCTGCCCGATCAGGATCAGCGTGTTGCGCATCAGGATTCCCGACAGCGCAATGAGCCCGACCAGCGCGTTGATGCCGAACGGCTGCCCGAACAGGATCAGCGTCGGCACCACGCCGATCAGCCCGAGCGGGCTCGTCATGAACACCATCACCATCGCCGAGATCGAGCGCACCTGGAAGATGATGATGACGAGCGTGATCGCGAGCATGATCGGGAACAGCGGCAGCATCGCCTTCGTCGCCTTGCCGGATTCCTCGATGGAGCCTGCTTCCTCGATCCTGTAGCCGCTCGGCAACCGCGCGACGATCGGCTGAAGCTGCTTCGTGATCGCGGCCGATACGTCCGGCGGCTGCAAGCCGTCGGCGATGTCGCCGCGCACCGTGATCGTCGGCACGCGATCGCGCCAGCGCAGGATCGGCTCCTCCATCCGTACGTCGACCTTGCCGACCTGCGACAGCGGAATGCGCTGCCCGTTCGCGCCGGCGAGCGTGAAGTCGTCGAGCCGCGCCGGGTCGAGCCGCGCGTCGCCGCCCGAACGCGCGACGACCTGCACGGTCCGGATATCCTCGCGCACCGCGGTGACGGGCACGCCGGTCAGCAGGAACTGCAACTGCTGCGCGACCGCGCTGGACGTCAACCCGACCGCCTGCAGGCGATCCTGCTGCAACGTGAAATGCAGCGTCGGCGCGCGCGTGCCCCAGTCGGCATTGACCGTGCGCATCATCGGGCTGCCGTTCATCACGTGCCCGACGTCGGACGCGATGCCGCGCAGCGTGTCCGGATCGGGGCCGGTGACGCGATACGCGACCGGGAACGGCGAATACGGGCCGAACACGAGCTGCGTGACGCGCACGCGCGCTTCGGGCGCAAGGCCGTCGGCGACGGCGCGGCGCAGGCGCGCCTTCAACGCGTCGCGTTCGTCCTGGCTGTCGGTGCGCACCACGATCTTCGCGAACGACGGATCGGGCAGCTCCGGCCCCATCGCCAGATAGAAGCGCGGCGCGCCCTGGCCGACGTACGCGGTGACGATCCGCGCTTCCTTCTGCTTCGCGAGCCACGCTTCGACTTTCGACGCGGCGGCGCTCGTTTGCGACATCGACGTGCCGTACGGCATCTGCACCTCGACGAGCACCTCGGGGCGATCGGAGATCGGGAAGAACTGCTTCTTGACGACCGCCATGCCGAGAATGGCGAGTACGAACAGGCCGACGACGGACCCCGCGACCAGCCATTTACGCGCGATCACGCGCGTCAGCAGCTGGCGGAAGCGGTTGTAGCGCGGCGTGTCGTAGATCGCGTCGTGGCCGCCTTCGATCTTCCTGAACTCGGGCAGCATCTTCACGCCGAAATATGGCGTGAACACCACCGCCACGACCCACGACGCGATCAGCGCGATCCCGACGATCCAGAACATGTTGCTCGTGTATTCGCCGGCGGTGGAGCGCGCGAAGCCGTTCGGCATGAAGCCGACCGCGGTCACCAGCGTGCCGGCCAGCATCGGCGCGGCCGTGTGGCTCCACGCGTAGGCCGACGCGGCCACGCGCCCGTAGCCTTCCTCCATCTTCACGACCATCATTTCGATCGCGATGATCGCGTCGTCGACGAGCAGCCCGAGCGCGAGGATCAGCGAGCCGAGCGTGATGCGGTCGAAGTTCTTGCCGGTGGCGGCCATCACGACGAACACCACGGCCAGCGTCAGCGGCACGGCCGCGGCGACGACGAGTCCCACGCGCCAGCCCATGCTGACGAAGCTCACCAGCATGACGACGAGCAGCGCGGCGAAGAACTTGACCATGAACTCGTCGACGGCCGAGCTGATGTTCACGGATTGATCGGTGACCTTGGTCAGGCTCATGCCGAGCGGCAGTTCGCGGTTGATCGCGCCGACTTCACCGTCCAGCGCGCGGCCGAGGTCGAGCCCGTTCCAGCCGTCGCGCATCACGATGCCCAGCAGCAGCGCGGGTTCGCCGTTGTTGCGGATCATGAACGTCGACGGATCTTCGTAGCCGCGCTCGACGGTCGCGATGTCCGACAGCTTCAGCGTGCGGCCCTGCGAGACGATCGGCGTGTCGCGGATCTTCTGCAGCTTGTCGAACGCGCCGTCCACGCGAATGAAGATCTCCGGCCCGCGCGTCTCGACGGAGCCGGCCGCCGTCAGCACGTTCTGGCCGTTGAGCGCCGCGAATACGTCCTGCGGACTCACGCCGAGCGTCGCGAGCCGGTCGTGCGACAGCTGCACGTAGATGCGCTCGGCCTGCTCGCCGATGATGTCGACCTTCTTCACGCCCGCCACGTGCAGCAGCCGCTGACGCAACGCTTCGGCGTCGCGCACCAGCAGGCGCTGCGGTTCGCCCCTGGCCTTCAGCGCGAACAGCGCGAACGTGACGTCCGCGTATTCGTCGTTGACCATCGGGCCGATCACGCCGGCCGGCAGGTTGGTCGCCTCGTCGCCGATCTTTTTCCGTGCCTGGTAGAACTGCTCCTGCACTTCAGACGGCGGCGTGCTGTCGAGCAGCGTCAGCGTCGTGATCGCGAGGCCCGGACGCGTATAGGTTTCGGTACGGTCGTACCAGCGCAGCTCCTGCATGCGCTTTTCGATCTTTTCGGCAACCTGGTCGTGCATTTCCTGCGCGGTGGCGCCCGGCCATGCGGTGATGACGGTCATCACCTTGATCGTGAACGCCGGATCTTCCGCGCGGCCCAGCTTGAAGAACGACACGAGGCCGGCCAGCGAAATCAGGCAGACCAGGAACAGCGTGATCGCGCGCTCGCGCACGGCGAGCGCGGACAGGTTGAAGCGGCGTTCGCTCACGGCCGTGCTCCTTCGCTCGCGATGGTGGCGGGCGGCGCAGACACGCGGACCGCTTCGCCTTCGTGCAGCAACTGCGCGCCGAGTGCGACGACGCGCTCGCCTGGCTTGAGCGCGCCGTCGCCGGACACGCGCGCGCCGTCGTCGTCGAGATGTTCGACCTTGACCGGCCGCCACGTCACCTTGGCCGGTTCGCCGGCGACGACCCACACGCCGGGCCCGTTGCCCGCGTCCAGCAGCGCGCCGATCGGCACCTGCATGCCGGGTTGCGAAGCCGTGCGCGCGTCGTCCGCGATGCGGATCGTGACGGTCGCGCCGAGCGGCGCATTGGCCAGCGCGCCCTGCAGCACGTAGCGCGCTTCGAAAGTACGCGTTCTCGCATCCGCGGTATCGGAAAGCTGGCGCAGCGTCGCGGGGACGCCGACGTCCGGCTTGCCGAACAGCCCGGCCTGCGCGAGCGACCCAATCGCCGGGCGCAGGGTTTCCGGCAGCTGGATCACGGCCTCGCGGCTGCCGGCGTGCGCGAGCCGCACCACCGGCTGCCCCGCGCTAACGACCTGACCGGGCTCCGCGAGCGTTTCCATCACCACGCCGTCGCCGTCCGCGACGAGTTGCGCATAGCCGGTCGCATTGCGCGCGACGTCGGCGTCGGCCTCGGCGGCGCTCAACTGCGCTTTCGCGGCATCGGCCGCGGCCTTGGCCTGGTCGTACGCGGATGCCGATATCGCACCGGTGCCGCGCAGGTCGCGGTAGCGGGCTTCGTCCTCGGCGGTCTGCCGCGCGCGGGCCCGTGCGGCGGCGACCGCCTCGTCGCGGGCGCGCGCCGCGAGCTTCAGGTCGACCGGGTCGAGCCGCATCAGCGGCTGGCCGCGCCGCACGGTTTGCCCGGTATCGACGAGCCGCTCCAGCACCTTGCCGGCTACCCGGAAGCCGAGATCGCTCTGCACGCGCGCGGCGACGGTTCCGGTAAACGAGCGGGACGCGGGGACGGCCGCCTGCACGACGGCGGTGCGCACGAGCGGCGCCTCCGTGCGCGGATCGGACGGCGCTTTTCCGCTGCAGGCGGCTAGCGCGACGGGCAGTGCGGAAGCGACTGCGAAGAAAGCGAGGCGACGCCGAACCATGAAAGACCCAGTGATGAAGTGATCGGGGCTTTCATTGTGTATCTAGTGACCAATATAGTCAATGGTCACAAATGGGAGTGCATCACGGCGCGAGGCTTCGGAGGACGAGGCTGGACAGTTGGGCGGGCGCGGCGTCGGTCGTGTCGAGGTTGTACTGCAGTAGCAGCGGGTTCAGGTACGGCCGCATCACGAGGTAGATCGCGGTCGCGGTTTCGTCCAGCGGCGTCTTGCGCTCGAACTCGCCGTTTTGCCGGCCTTCCTGCAGGACGTCCTGCAGCAGCTTCTGCACGCGCGCCTCGTAGGCCTGCACCGACGGCCAGTTTTCGGTGGCGGCCGACGCCGCGATGTCGTACAGCTTGCGGTCGCGGAAAAACAGCCGCAGGCTCGCCTCGGTGAAGACCTTGAACATTCGCCGCAGCTTTTCGGTAGGCAGTTCGGCCTCGGCGACAGCCGCGCGCACGTCCGTCTCGATCTCGTGCAGGCAGTGCGCGCAGATCATCTCGCCGATCGCCTGTTTCGACTCGAAGAACTTGTAGATATAGGCCTTCGAGAAGCCGATCGCCTTCGCGAGGTCCGACACGGTCGTCTTTTCGTAGCCGTACCGGCTGAAGTGCTCGGTGGCGGCGGCCACGATCTGGTCGCGGACGTCGTGGTCGGCCGGGCCGCGCGCGGGCGCCGGGGAAGGGTCGATTTTTTTCATGGGCTGCAACGGACAGGAATGGACAACGAGTGACTATTTGGTATTATAGTCACTACCGGATTCTTGCTAAAGCCCACATGCTACCCAAACCCATCGTTGCCGCGGCGCTGGCCGCCATCTTGTCGGCGGGGTGCGCCGTCGGTCCCGACTATGTGCGGCCGGACGTGGCGATGCCGCAGCAGTTCCAGGGTCAGCGCGCCGTGGACCAGCGCCACGCGGCGGCCGACGCCGACCTCGCGACGTGGTGGACGGGCTTCGGCGATCCGCAACTGACGCAATACATCACGCTGGCGCTCGCGCAGAACCTCGATCTTGCGCAGGCCGCGGCGCGCGTCGCGCAGGCGCGCGCGGGGCTCGGTGCGGCGAACGCGGCGCTGCTGCCGTCGGGCAATGTAAGCGGGCAGGCCGCGCGCGTCTACCAGTCGGTCGAAACGCCGTTGGGGCGCGTGTTGAATTCAACACCCGGTTTCGACCGTCATGGCAACGACTACGAGGCCGATCTCAACGCGAGCTGGGAGCTTGACGTATTCGGCGGATTGCGCCGCGGCCGCGAAGCGGCGCTCGCCGATTATCAGGCATCCGAAGCGGCGGCGGTCGCGACGCGGCTCGCCGTCGCCGCGCAAACCGCGGACACCTACATCACGATTCGCGGGTTGCAGGGCCGCCTCGACGTCGCGCGGCGCCAGGTGCGGACCGAGCAGGATCTGCTGTCGACGCTCAACCTGCTCTATGGAAAGGGCCTCGCGGCGGAGCTTCAGGTGAGGCAGGCCGAAGGCGCGCTCGCGCAGGTACGCGCGACGGTGCCGGTGCTCGAAGCGGCGCTGGACGCGGCGATGAATGCGCTCGACGTGATGCTCGGCGCGCAGCCCGGCACGCATCGCGCAGAATTGCTCGCCGGCGGCGACGTGCCGGTTGCGCCTCGGATTGCGGCGACGGGCACGCCCGGCGAACTGCTCCGGCGCCGGCCCGACCTGATCGTCGCCGAGCGGCGCGTGGCGGCGTCGAACGCGCGCATCGGCGTGGCCATCGCCGAGTATTACCCGAAGTTTTCGCTGAGCGGGCTGATCGGCAGCGCGACGACGATGGGCGCGGGCAACCTGTTTGCCGGCGGCGCGAACCAGGCGGCGGGCGTGCTCGGGCTGCGCTGGCGCCTGTTCGACTTCGGCCGGATCAATGCGCAGATCGCGCAGGCCAAAGGGCAGGATGCCGAAATGCTGGCCGCGTATCGGCTCGCGGCGCTGCACGCGACCGAGGACGTCGAGAATGCCTTCTCGGCGCTCGTCAAGCGGGACGAGCAGGCAGCCATTCTCGGCGACGGCGTGAATTCGCTCGGCCGCGCGCGGACCGCATCGTTCGCGGCTTACCAGAAAGGGGTGGTCAGCCTGATCGAGGTGTTGCAGGCCGACGAAAGCCTGCTGCGCGCATCGGACGAACGCGTGCAGGCGCGAACCGAAGCGGCGCGCGCGGCGGTCGCGGCGTTCAAGGCGCTTGGCGGTGGATGGCAGGCGCCGGAAGCGCAGGCTGTTGCGAGCCGGTAGCGGAACGGATCGATGGCCTTCGACCCGGTCGGCAGCGCCGCGATCAGCACTGGAGGACTGAAGATGAAAATCAGCGAACTGGCCGAATTCGATGGCTCGAAGTACCTGAAGGACGAAGAAGCGATTCGTCACTACCTGGCGCAGGCGTTCGAAGATGGGGATCCTCGATTGATCCAGGCCGCGCTCGGGAACGTCGCGAAGGCGCGCGGCATGATGGCGCTGGCGCGCGAGTCCGGTGTGAAGCGTGAAGCGCTCTACCGCGGCGGCCCACGGCTGATATCGTCAGGGCCGGGCTGAAACATTCGTGCCGGGTCGGTCCGCATTGATCCGGCCGGCATCGCAGGGGAAGCCCCGCGAGCAGCACGCCGCTACCGCTTGATCGCCCCCCGCAACCGCCTCACATCCTGCTCCGACACCGGCGCCGCCCGATTCCCCCACGCCCCGCGCACGTAGCTGACCACCGCCGCGATCTCGCCGCTCGTCAGCGCGCCGCGCATCGCCGGCATCCGCTGCACCGGCCCCGGCTTGCCAGGCGCGGGCCGCGCACCTTCGACCACGATCCGGATCGTGCTCGTCGGATCGGCCGCGAGCACGATCGAGCTGCCCGCGAGCGCCGGCCCGTGATCGGGTACGCCTTTACCTTCGGCGCCATGGCAGCGTGCACAGAACTCCGCATACACGCCGGCCCCCGGCGCTTGCTGATCGCCTTCCGGACGCGGGCCGGCAACCGTCAGCCGCGGCACGCCCACGCCCAGCGGATTCGTCGCGGCAGTCGGTTGCGCAGGCAACGACTTGAGGTACACGGCGATCGCACGACGATCGTCCTCCGTCAGCAACGCCGTGCTTTCGCCGACGACCGGCGCCATCGCGCCGAACACCGCGCCGCGCGCCGCATGACCGCTGCGCAGGAACGCGGCGATGTCGTCGGCCGACCACCGGCCGAGGCCGTCCGGAACCGCACCGGTCAGGTTCGGCGCGAACCAGTGGTCGTTGATGCCGCCGGTCAGGAACGCGGGGCTGCGTTCGTCGTAGCCGCGTTCGTTGTAGGCCGGCCCGCGCGGCGTATGGCACGCGCCGCAATGGCCGAGCCCCTGTACGAGATACGCGCCGCGATTCCATTGCGCCGATTGCGACGGCTGCGGCGTGAACCGGTCGCGGTTCGCGAACACGAGGCTCCACAGCCCGAGCGCCCAGCGCTGGTTGAACGGAAACGGCAGTTGCGTGAGTTTCGCCGTATTCGCGGACGGCGCGACGCCGCGCATGAAATACGCATACAGCGCGCGCACGTCGTCGTCGCTCAGGTGCGCGAACGACGGGTACGGCATGGCCGGATACAACCGGCTGCCGTCCGCGCGCACGCCGCGCCGCATCGCATCGTCGAATTGCCGTAGCGTGTAGTGGCCTATGCCGTGCGTCGGGTCCGGCGTGATGTTCGGCGCATAGATCGGCCCGAACGGCGAATGCACCGGCTGGCCGCCTGCGTACGGCGTATGGTCGGCCGCGTCGTGGCACGCGGCGCAATCGCCGGCGAGCGCGAGATAGCGGCCGCGTGCGCGCGTCGCGGCGTCGGCGCTCGCGGCCGCCGCGGCGATTATCGGGCGGCGGGCAGTCGAGGCAGACGCAGCATCGGGCGGCGGAGTGGGCGCCGCGGACGATGTCGCATCCGCCACTGACGCGTCCCGGTCGCGTGACAGCCGACGGTCGTCCTTCACGCGAGCGGACATCGACGCGCCGGCATCGGCCGCCGACGCGCGAATCCGCACGAACCGCCAGCCCGATGCGGGCTCGGGCGCTTCCGCCGCCGACGCGGCGTCGGCCGTGTCGCCGGCCGCGGCCGCGTTGTCGTCGCGCTGCATGTCGCATCCGCAGAGCGCGATGCATACCGCAAACGCGACACCCGCGCGGTGGCCCAGAACTCGGAACGGGAACGGAAACGAAGCGAACGGGATCAGCGCCATGGACTGCAAGGCCCCACGAAAGCGGTGACGATCCCCGTAAACACTAGACCGATCACGAAACCGAGCGCCGCGAGCATGCCGCAGCGTGCGAGAAAGCGCGTACTGCCGTCGCGCGTCGCGGCATGCGCATCGGCATCGTGCCGGTGCCGCCACGCGTGCGCGAGCCAGGTCGCGCAGGCCGCGGCCAGCGCGAACGCGCCCGCGGCGATCAGCGCGAGCCACACGCCGACGTGCGCCCAGCGCGGCGCGGCCTGCGCGACACCGAGCGGATAGCACGCGGTGGACGCGAGCGTCTCCGACACCAGCATTTGCGCGAACCACAGCGCGGGCGCGCCGACGAGGCCGGCCGCGATCGCGAGCAACGGTGTCCACGCGCGTCGTGCATCGCTCATCCCGTGCCCCTCAGCCAGAACGGCGACACATACAGCGCGGTGAAGATGAACAGCCACACGATGTCGACGAAGTGCCAGTAGAACCCGCCGACCGTCAGCGCGACGCGTCGCTCGCGGCCGAAGAAACCGGCGGCCGTCCACGCGGCGAGCAGCGCGAGGATCGCGAGACCGGCCACGACGTGCGCGAGGTGGAACCCGGTGATCGTGAAGTAGAGGCTGCCGTACAGGTGCGCGGTCGGGCCGTACGGGTGATCGCGCCATTCGTGCAACTGAACGAGCGCGAACACGGTGCCGAGCACGAGCGCGACGACGAGCAGCGCGACCGCGCGCGCCTGCCGGCCGGCCCGCACCGCGCGCTCGGCGAGCCACACGAACACGCTGCTCGACAGCAGCACGACCGTGTTGGCGGCCGCGAGCCCGATCTTCGGCATCCCTTCGGGCGGCCACGGTGCGGACCACTGCGACTGCAGGTAGAAGTAGCAGAACAGCAGGTAGCCGAACAGTCCGGCCTCGGTCATGATCAGCGTGAGCATGCCCCACCAGCCGCCCGCGCGTTCGCCGCAACTGCCGACCGGCAGCGGCTCGATGCACGCGGCCGGCGCGGCTGCCGGCGCCGTCGCCGACGGCGGCTCGTCCGGATGACGCCCGGCGGCCGCGGCAGGCGCCTGCGTGTCGGCGCGGACCGGCAGGCGCGCGCGTTGTCCGAGTTCGCGGCGCGGCCACAGCCACGCGGCGATCGCGATCGCGCAACCGGCGACTGCCACGCACACGAGCGTCGGCGAGCGCGCGAGCATCGCCGCGAACACGGCGGTCGCGAGCAGCGCGAGCACGAACGGCATGCAGCTGTCTTCGGGCATCTTCAGGATCGCGCTCGGCGCGGCGGCGAGCGGCGTGACCGCGAGCGCCTCGCGCCCATCGGCGAGCCGGTAGCCGACCCGCAGGCTGGTGCGCGCCGGATCGTCGCGCGTTTCCCACAGCGGATGCCGCGACGCGACGAGCGGCAGCACCGCGAAGTTGTACACGGGCGTCGGCGACGCGACCGACCATTCGAGGCCCGCCGCGCCCCACGGATTCTCGCTGGCGCGCACGCCGCGCCGCGCGCTCACCAGCGCGTTGACGACGAACATCACGATGCCGATCCCGAACACGAACGAGCCGATCGTCGTCAGCAGGTTCGACGTGTCCCAGCCCATCCCGGACGGATAGGTATAGATGCGGCGCGGCATCCCGAGCAGCCCGGAAATATGCATCGGGAAGAACCCGAGATTGAAGCCGACCAGCACGACCCAGAAGGTCAGCTTGCCGAAGCGCTCGTTCATCATCCGCCCGGTGAATTTCGGGAACCAGTACGCGACGCCGCCGAGCACCGGAAACACGTTGATGCCGAGCAGCACGTAGTGCAGGTGCGCGACGACGAAGTACGTATCGGTGAGCTGCCAGTCGAGCGGCACGGCCGCGGTCATCACGCCGGACACGCCGCCGATCACGAACATCAGCACGAAGCCCGCGAAATACAGGAACGGCGTGCGAAACACGGGGCGGCCGGTCCAGATCGTCGCGATCCATGCGAACACCGCGACCGCGCTCGGAATCGAGATCAGCATGCTCGCGGCGCCGAAGAACGCGAGCGCGAGCGGCGCGATGCCCGTCGCGAACATGTGGTGCACCCACACCTCGAAGCCGATCAGCATCGTCGCCACCGTCGATACCGCGACGGCCTCGTATGCGACGAGCGGGCGTCGGCAGAAGGTCGGCAGCGCGTCCGACACGATCCCCATTGCCGGCAGCACGACCACGTAGACCCACGGATGCGCGAACATCCAGAACAGGTGCTGCCACAACAGCGGACGGCCGCCGTGCGCGACGTCGAAGAAATGCGTGCCGGCATTGCGGTCGAGCCACAGCAGCAGGAACGCGAGGCTCACCGACGGCACCGCGACGAGGTTCGCGACCGACGCGGTCAGCGTGCCCCACACGATGATCGGCACCCGGTCGATCGACATGCCGTGCGCGCGCATCCGCAGCAGCGTGACGACGAAGTTCGCGGCGCCGCCCGTCGTCGAGATGCCGAGCAGGATCATCCCGAGCGCGTAGATGTCGATGTTCGCGCCGGCGCTGTAGTCGAGCGACGTGAGCGGCACGTAGTTGAACCAGCCGCCGTCCGGCACCGCGCCGAGCGGAAAGCTCGCGTACAGGAACAGCCCGGCGAACAGGAACGCCCAGTACGAGAACGCGTTCAGCCGCGGAAACGCCATGTCGCGGGAGCCGAGCATCAGCGGCCACAGATAGTTCGCGAAGCCGGACAGCACGGGCAGCGCGTACAGGAAGATCATCGTGACGCCGTGCATCGTGAACAGCGAATCGTATTGCGCGGGCGTGAGCAGCGTCGCGTTCGGCCGCGCGAGCTGGATGCGCATCAGGAGCGCCTCGACGCCGCCGAGCAGCAGGAATGCGAACGCGGTGACGATGTAGCGCAGCCCGATGCGCTTGTGATCGACGGTGCCGAGCCAGCCGCGCCAGCCGGGTTCCGATTCCCACAGCTCGGCCAGCGCGCGCTCGTGCGCGGAACCGGGCGGCGCGTCGCCGAGATCGGGTACGCGGCTGAGCGGGGCGGGCGTGTCGCGGGCAATGGCCATCGGCATCCTCGGTTCAGTGCAGCGTCGCGAGATACGCGGAGAGATCGTCGGCGTCGCGCGGCGCGAGCGCGATCGACGGCATCAGCGATTGCGGCTTGATTTGCTGCGCATGCGCGATCCAGCGGCGCAGGTTGTCCGGCGTGTTGTCGAGCGTGCCGGCCGCGAGCAGCCGGCGCGTGCCGACGTGCGTGAGATCGGGGCCCGCGTCGCCCGTCGCGTCGGTGCCGCGCACCGCGTGGCAGCCCGCGCAGCGCGCGGCGAACACGCGCTGGCCGCGTCGTTCGGCGCCGGCGCTCGCCGTGGGTGCCTGGGCCGGTTGGCGCTGCGCGGCGAGCCACGCACGAAACGCGTCCGGCGGCTCGGCCACGACTTCGAACGCCATGTGCGCATGCTGCGCGCCGCAGTATTGCGAGCATTGGCCGCGGTAGATGCCCGGCCGGTCGGCCTGCAGCCATTGGCGGTTGGTCTGGCCGGGAATCGTCTGCGTCTTGCCGGCGAGTTGCGGCACCCAGAACGCATGGATCACGTCGGCGCTCTTCAGTTCGATCGCGACGGGCTCGCCCACCGGAATACGGATTTCGTTCGCGGTGACGAAGCCCGGGCCGTTCGCATCGTCCGGATAACGAACGGCCCACCACCAGTCTTGCGCGGTGACGACGATCGTCAGCGCGGGCGGACGCGGCGGCGCCGCGATCGCGCCCAGCACGCGCAGCATGTACACGAGCGCGCCGAACAGCAGCAGGATCGAGATCACGGTGCCCACGGTCACGATCGTCAGCCCGCTGCCGTAGCCGCCGCCCGCCTGCGCGCGACGACGAAACAGCGCGATCAGCAGCAGCACCGCGATCGCGACGCACACGAACGAGCACAGCGCGAGCAGCGCCCAGCCGAGCACGAAGACCGGCTGCGCGGCGGGGCCTGCCGCGTGGATCACGTACGCGAGCGGCAGCGGCGCGGCCGGATTGCCGGGCTCGGCACGCTCGGCGGCCGCGCGCGCGACGATCGGCGCGGCCGCCCAAGCGAACGGTGCGATGCATGCGATATGACGCGTGTTCCTGGACAGCGGGACGAGCAACGCGACTCCTTGCCGCATTCGGCGGCGTGACGACAACCGTTCGCGGCAGAGCAAGTTTCGTGCGCGCGCGGCTCGCACGTATGCAGTCGTGCGGGGGTGCGGAATGCCGCGCGCAACGGCCGGTACGTCACAGCCGGCTTGTAAATCGAGTGACGCGTTTTTACGCGCGCGTGTGGCGGGCGGAAGGTCGTTTGCTGTGCGGATCAAGTTCCGGAACGGCGCGACAGCGACAGCGGCGGCGTGCCGGCCATCATCGCAAAACGCCAGAACCGACCGTGAACGTCGCGCCGTCCCGCGGCCTTACGATTCGCCTTTCCCGTCCTTGCTGCCCTTGCCGGCCTTGTCGGCCTTGTCGCCGTGGTCGCCCGGCAGCACGGCCGACAACACCTGCCGCGCGGTCTCGACGATCACGTTGCCCTCGCGCGGGTCGCCCCTCACCAGCGTTTCGGCGAAATGCTTCGCCTGCTGCAGCGTCACGTGCGGCGGCAGCGGCGGCACCTCCGGGTCGCTCTTCACTTCGAGCACGACCGGCCGGTCGGACGCGAGCGCTTCGTCCCACGCGGCGCCGAGCTGTTCCGGATCGTCGACGTAGATACCCTTGAGGCCGAGCAGCGTCGCGAAGCGGTAGTACGGCACGTTCGGGATCTGCTGCGACGCGTCGAACTTCGGGTCGCCTTCCATCACGCGCTGCTCCCACGTGACCTGGTTCAGGTCCTCGTTGTTCAGCACCATGCAGATCCAGCGCGGATCGGGCCACTGGCGCCAGTATTTCGCGACGGTAATCAGCTCGGCCATGTTGTTCATCTGCATCGCGCCGTCGCCGACCATCGCGATCACCGGGCGCACCGGATGCGCGAATTTCGCGGCGATCGCGTAGGGCACCGCGGCGCCCATCGACGCGAGCCCGCCGGACAGCGAGCCCATCATCCCGCGCCGCATCATCAGGTCGCGCGCATACCAGTTCGCGCAGGAGCCCGAATCGCTCGTCAGGATCACGTCGTCGGGCAGGCGCGGCGACAGCTCGGTAAACGCGCGCTGCGGATTCACGCCGCGCCCGGCGCTCGCCTTCGCGGCCGCGCGCGCCGCGAGCGTGTCGTGCCAGTCGCGGTTCCATTTCGCGATCCGGTCGCGCCACGTGGTGTCGCGCCGCTCGTTCAAGAGCGGCAGCAGCGCGCGCAGCGTCTCGGCGCTGTCGCCGACCAGATTGACTTCCATCGGGTAGCGCAGGCTCAGCATGTCGGCCTTCAGGTCGATCTGCACGCCGCGCGCCTGGCCTTCCTTCGGCAGGAATTCCGAATACGGAAAACCGGAGCCGACGACCAGCAGCGTGTCGCATTCGGTCATCAGCGCGTAGCTCGGCTTGGTGCCGAGCAGCCCGATCGACCCGGTGACCCATGGCAGGTCGTCCGGCAGCGCGGCCTTGCCGAGCAGTGCTTTCGCGGCGCCCGCGCCGAGCTTGTCTGCTACCGCGATCACTTCGTCGGTCGCCTTCAGCGCGCCGGCGCCGACCAGCAGCGCGACTTTCGAGCCCGCGTTGAGCACGTCGGCCGCGCGTCGCAGGTCGTCCGCATACGGCACGACTTTCGGCGCGGTATAGCCGACCCCCGAATGCACGGTGCCGTGCGCGCGTTTCGGCGGCGCGTAGTCGAGTTCCTGCAGGTCGTTCGGCAGCACGAGCGCGGTGACCGCGCGCGCGCCGAGCGCGGTGCGCACCGCGCGGTCCACCAGATGGCGCACCTGGCCCGGCACCGTCGCAAGCTGAACGAATGCGCCTGCAACGTCCTTGAAAAGCGCCGGAAGATCCACTTCCTGCTGGTAGTGGCCGCCGAGTGCCGCGCGCGCCTGCTGGCCGACGATCGCGAGCACCGGCATGTGGTCGAGCCGCGCGTCGTAGAGGCCCGTCACGAGGTGCGCGGCGCCCGGGCCCGACGTCGCGACGCATACGCCGAGCTCGCCTGTAAATTTTGCATGCGCGGACGCCATGAAGGCCGCCATCTCCTCGTGGCGCGCCTGGATGAATTCGATCTTGCCGTCCGCGCGGTTCAGCGCGCCGAAAAATCCGTTGATGCCGTCGCCCGGGTAGCCGTAGATGCGGCGCACGCCCCAGTCGTACAGCCGTTCGACGATGAAATCCGCCACTGTCGCCATGCCGTTTCTCCTTGGTTCGGGATGAGCCGATGCGAGGCGGCCGCGCAAGGCACGTGCCGCGCCGCGTGCGTCGGGCACATCGGTTGCCCGCCTGTGGCCGATACGACGTGTGCTGACGAGCGAGGATGCCGCACGCGAACCGTTCACTTTCTTGTCGAGGAATCGTCACATGTCTGCATTCAACCGTTCGTTCATACGCCGCGGTGCAGCCTGCGCGTTGCTGGCCGCGTGCGCGACGGCGCTGCCCGCAGCCGGACAGTTGCGCCCGCCCGATCCTGCCAGCGTGCCCGACACGTCCACGCAGGCGTTCAAGCGCGCCGATCGCAAGATGATGGAAGCGATGGAAAGCGCGCCATATACGGGCGACGCCGACCGCGATTTCGTCGCGCACATGGCGCCGCATCACCAGGGCGCGATCGACATGGCGCAGGTCGAGCTCAAATACGGCAAGGACCCGACGCTGCGGCAACTCGCGAGCCGGATCGTCGCCGCGCAGCGCGACGAGATCGCGCTGATGGAGCGCTGGCAGAAGGCGCACGGCAAGACGCCGTGAACCGCGATGCGAGACGGAGATACGCAGCCGGCCGGTCCGGCGGTTTCGCATCCGGCACGCGCCGATCCCGGACCCGCGCCGACGCAATGGCCGCGCGCACGGGCAGCCGCGGCAGGAGGCACGATGCATGGACGATAAGCGTGCGGCCGAAGATCGCGCGATCGACAGCGTGGCCGACTACATGGCCGTGATCGGCGCGCAGCGGCAGACGATGGCGCTGCGGCTGTTTCGCGGCCAGTGCAACGCGGGCTGGCCGCTCGTGCCGGGTATTGCGCGGCAGCGCGCGTCGCCCGACGTCGAAGCGCGGATGCTCGACGAATTCGCGCGGCGCGCGCTGCCGCATCTCGAACCCGGACAGAACCTCGATGCGTGCGACTGGCTCGCGCTCGCGCAGCAGCACGGGATGCGCACGCGCTTGCTCGACTGGTCCGGCAACGCGCTGGCCGCGCTGTGGTTCGCGGTCAGGCGCGCGGGCGAATCGGGCGGCGACGGCGTGGTGTGGTGCCTGTCGCACGACGCCGACGACATCGCGACCGCCGCCGAACGGCGCGCGCCGCTGGAGGTCACGCGCACCAAGGTGTTCCGGCCGCGTCACGTGATGCCGAGGATCACCGCGCAGGACGGCTGGTTCACGATCCACCGTTATGACCCGCGCGGCGAGCGCTTCGTGCCGCTCGACGAGGACGCGGACCTCGCCGGCCGCCTGATGCGGATCGTCGTGCCGGGCGGCCGGTTCGCGACGATCCGGCAGGAGTTGGCCGGCGTCGGCGTGAGCATCGCGACGATCTTTCCGGATCTCGACGGCATCGCGCAACTGACCGACACGCGCTATTTCCCGGACGACGAGGACACGCACACGCCGCAGTAAACCCCGCGCGGGCCGTGCGGCCGGGCACGCGCGATGCTTGTCTCGACGGCGCGCACACGGGACCGAACCCCAAGTCCCCAGCTTGCGACCGGTTCGCGGCGGGCGGCAAGGCGGCTCATGCGCGCATTCAAACAAACGATCGAATCCGGAGGCTTTCATGCGCGAACCCCACGAACCCCCGAGCGGCCGTCGCGACAAGGCGTGCGAGCCCGGCGCCGGTTCCCGGCCGGCCGGGAACACCGTCACCCGCGCGTTCGAACGCTTTGCGTCGGGCGTGACCACCTGGGCCGGCTCGCCGGTGGCATTCGGCAGCGCGGTCGCCATCACCGTGCTGTGGCTCGTCAGCGGGCCGCTGTTTCACTACTCCGACGCGTGGCAGCTCGTGATCAATACCGGCACCACGATCATCACGTTCCTGATGGTGTTCCTGTTGCAGCGCAACCAGAACCGCGACAGCGTGGCGTTGCATCTGAAGCTCGACGAGCTGCTCGCGGTCACGCGCGCGGCGAGCGACCGGCTGATCGGGATCGAGGATGCGTCCGAGGAGGAATTGCGCGCGTTGGCGCAGACCTACGTCGAGATGGCGCAGCGCGCGGCCGAGCGCGGCGAGGACGAGCCGGGCGGGAAGCGCGCGGAAACGGCCGACGCGCCGTCCGAATCCTGATCGTCGGATCTCCCGATCTTCCGGTCTCCCGGTCGAGCGATGCGCGGCCCGATGATTTTTCAAACGCTTGTCGTTTCCGGCGCCGCGTCGCGGCGCGACCGCGTGCACGCGCTGCCTGCAGCGGGGAACGGCACGTGCTGCACACCGAGACGAAGCCCGGTCGTTCCGGGTATTGCGTATGGTGCTTCCATGAACTCCAGAACTCCTTCGAATCCGCTGTTGAATATTGCGGTGGCCGTCGCCTGCGGGGCGGCCGCGATGTACTTCCTCGATCCGTCGTCCGGCCGGCGTCGGGGGGGGGGGTGTGGGGGGCAGGCGGGGCCGGGGGGGGGGCGGGGGGGGCGCGGGGGGGGGGCGGGGCGGGGGGGGGGGCGGCGGGGCGGGGGGGGGGGGGGGGGGCGCTCGGCCGGCTCGTCGGTCGCCCGCGCGACATCGACGTCAGCGTCGAGCACGGCAACGTGTGCCTGACCGGACAGGTCGAGGAGGCCGAACGGCAGGCGCTGATCGACGGCGTCGCCGCGCTGCACGGCGTGCATCACGTCGAGGACGCGATGGGCGCGCGCAGCGAATACAAGGCGTCGCCCGACGGTCATTCGCACTGACGCGGCCGCGGCTGCCCGCACTGGCGGGGGGCCGGCGAACGAGTACGACACGCATTCGGCGCACGCACGGCTGCCGGTACGACGGCAGCCTGGCGCCTCAACCGGAGCAAGCCCATGACCGACCGCCAGCCCCCCGATACGACGCCCCCGCATCCGGAGCCCGGCGCGCACGACGCGCTCGAACACCTGCTCGGCAGCCTGCATCGGCACGGCTTCCTGCGCTTCGCGAACGAGGTCGTCAGCGCGAACGCGCGACTCGCCGACACGTTCGTCGACGCGCTCGACAAGTCCGGCATGCAGAGCGGCATGCAGAATCTCGCGATGCTGGTGACGGCGCTGTCGCGCATTCCGCCGGAACAGTTCGGTCGCGCCGCGTTCGCGGCGGCCGACGCGCTGCATCACGTCGGCGCGTGGCAGCCGGCGCAGCACGAGCATGTCGCGCCCGGCGTGCGCGGCATCTATCGCCTGCTGCACGACGCGGCGCTGTGGGATGCGTTGACGCCGCTGCTCGAAGGGCTGAAAGTCTTCGCGCAAGGGCTCGCGCGCGATCCGCAGTCGCCGGTCGCCGGGCTCAACGAGACGACGAAAGGCGCGTGACCGCGTCCGGTTGCAAGCCGCTGGCGATGCACAGGCCCGCGAACTGACGGATGATGCGCTGGGTCGGCGCGCTCGCCGGCCAGTGCGATACCGCGTCGATGCCGACCCAGCGGCACAGCGCGATTTCGCGGCCCGGGCACGCGTGCGCGCCGCGCGGCAGACTCGCGACGAACACGTGATGGCGCTTCACGCTGCCGTCCACGTAGAAGAAATACGCGAGTTCGAGATCGACAAGTCCCGTTTCCTCCCGAAGCTCGCGATGCGCGGCGTCGAGTGCCGATTCGCCGCGCCGGATCACGCCGCCCGGCAGCGTCCAGCGCGACGATCGCCCGCGCGCGACCAGCAGCACGCGCCGGTTGCGAACGCAGACGATCGTGGCGCGTTCCTTCGCCAGCGGCGCGAGCGGCACCGCGCGGACGGGGAAATCGGACGGGTCGGGTAGCGTCATGCAGGGCAGGGGGTGGGTGATTGAAAGATCCATGCGCCTGTGCCGCAACGTGCGTTCCTGCGTCGCCGTCGCGCGGGGCGGTGTGTGGACGATTCGGGCGAACGTGTCGATCGTCGCCCGCGAATTTTCAACGGCTTGTCATTTCTGCCGCCGTTCCGTGCGGCCGCTTCGGGACGGCGGGCGGGCCGCGCGAGGCGCGGCGATCACGTGCGGCCGTGTTCGCCAGATGGCGGACGATGCGGCGACGTGCCGTTTTCCTTCCCGGCCGGCTTGCCTTCGGCGGGGGCGTGCGCGCTGCGTGGCGGCGGCGTGGTCGTGCCGCGGCGCTTGCCCTCGGGGCCGGGCGTGCTGTCGCCGCGATCTTCGTCGCGTGTGTCGGTGTCGAGTGAGGTCGAGCGTGTCATGGTTCGAGCGTCCTGTCGGGGCGGTTGAAGCGTACGCAGCGCGCATCGGGCGTGCCGCGGTCGAGCGCAGCCCGTTGCCGGGCCCGCTGTTTGCTTGATCGCGCGCTTGAGGTCGGCGCGGGCAATGACGCCCCCCCCCGCCGCCTGGAGCTCCGTTTCATGCCCGATGCGATCTTGTGCCCGTTATCCGTTCGTCAGCGATTCGGCGTCGCGTTCCGGCGCGCGTCGACGCCCGGACGGGACGGCGCCGGCGCGCCGGACGCGCTTGCGCCGGCGATGGCCGGCGTCGTACCGTCGACGCCGCTGCGCGTGCCGTGGCCGGCGTTCGAGCGCCGGCCGCCCGCCGTCGCGCGGGCGGGCGACGGCCAGTCCGGCGCCGGCGGCTCGGGCGCCGCGCCGGGCGGCAACGGCGAGCGGCCGACCGACGCGCCGGGCGGCGGTGGCGGCGACCACCATCCGCACGACGATCGCGGCGGCCGCACCGGCGGCGACGGAGATGGCAACAACGGCGAAGGCGAACGCAAGCGGCCCGGCAAGAAGCCGCTGATCATCCTCGGCGCGGTGGTGTTCGTGCTGCTCGTCGGCGGGCTCGTGTGGTGGTTCGCGACGCGCAACCAGGAAAGCACCGACGATGCGTACACCGACGGCAACGCGGTCGCGGTCGCGCCGCACGTGTCCGGCTACGTGACGCGGCTGGCGGTCGACGACAACACGTTCGTGCGGCGCGGCGACGTGCTCGTCGAGATCGATCCGCGCGACTACCGCGCACAGGTCGACGCCGCGCAGGCGCAGCGCGGTCTCGCGCAGGCGCAGCTCGATGCGGCGCGCGTGCAGCTCGACATCGCGCGCGTGCAGTATCCGGCCCAGTACCGGCAGGCGCGCGCGCAGATCGAATCCGCGGAAGCCGCGTACCGGCAGGCGCTCGCCGCGCAGGCGCGGCAGCGCGCGGTCGATGCGCGCGCAACCTCGCAGCAGGCGATCGACGCGGCCGACGCGCAACGCGCGACCGCCGACGCGAACGTCGCGATGGCCCAGGCGCAGGCGCGCACCGCGAGCCTCGTGCCGCAGCAGATCCGGCAGGCCGAGACGGCCGTCGAGGAGCGTCGCCAGCACGTGCTGCAGGCGCGCGCGCAGCTCGAGACGGCCAACCTGAACCTGTCGTACTGCGAGATGCGTGCGCCGTCCGACGGCTGGGTCACGCGGCGCAACGTGCAACTGGGCTCGTTCCTGCAAGCGGGCACGTCGATCTTCTCGATCGTCACGCCGCGCGTGTGGATCACCGCGAATTTCAAGGAGTCGCAGCTCGAGCGGATGCGCGTCGGCGACCGCGTCGACGTGTCGGTCGACGCGTATCCCGATCTCGATCTGCACGGCCACGTCGACAGCATCCAGCTCGGCAGCGGCTCGCGCTTCTCCGCATTCCCGACCGAGAACGCGACCGGCAATTTCGTGAAGATCGTGCAGCGCGTGCCGGTGAAGATCGTGCTCGACGGCCCGCTGCCGAACCGTCCGCCGCTCGGTCTCGGCCTGTCGGCCGTGCCGACCGTCCACCTGAAATGACCGGCCGCCGTGCCGCGACCGGTGTCGACCGGAGCGATCCGATGCCCGATACCCGCATGCCGTTCTTGCCTGACGAGGCCCGCCGATGAACCGGCCACCCGAGCGCAGCGGCGCATCCGATGGCACGTGGCGTCCCGCCGCGAACCCGTGGCTCATCGCGATCGTCGTCACGCTCGCCGCGTTCATGGAGGTGCTCGACACGACGATCGTCAACGTCGCGCTGCCGCACATCGCCGGCACGATGTCGGCGAGCTACGACGAGGCGACCTGGACGCTCACGTCGTATCTGGTCGCGAACGGCATCGTGCTGCCGATCTCTGGGTTCCTCGGACGCCTGCTCGGCCGCAAGCGCTACTTCCTGCTGTGCATCGCCGCGTTCACCGTGTGCTCGTTCCTGTGCGGCGTCGCGACCAACCTCGGCGAACTGATCGTGTTCCGCGTGCTGCAGGGGCTGTTCGGCGGTGGGCTGCAGCCGAACCAGCAGTCGATCATCCTCGATACGTTCCCGCCCGCGCAGCGCAACCGCGCGTTCTCGATCTCGGCGATCGCGATCGTCGTCGCGCCGGTGCTCGGGCCGACGCTCGGCGGCTGGATCACCGACCATTTCTCGTGGCGCTGGGTGTTCCTGCTCAACGTGCCGATCGGCGCGCTGACCGTGCTCGCGGTGATGCAGCTCGTCGAGGATCCGCCGTGGCGGCGCGGCGCCGAACGCGGGATTTCCATCGACTACATCGGCATCGGGCTGATCGCGATCGGGCTCGGCTGCCTGCAGGTGATGCTCGATCGCGGCGAGGACGAGGACTGGTTCGGCTCGAACTTCATCCGCGTCTTCGCCGTGCTGTCCGCGCTCGGGCTGGTCGGCGCGACGCTGTGGCTGCTGCGCACGAAGAAGCCGGTGGTCGACTTGTCGTGCCTGCGCGACCGCAATTTCGCGCTCGGCTGCGTGACGATCGCGACGTTCGCGGCCGTGCTGTACGGCAGCGCGGTGATCGTGCCGCAGCTCGCGCAGCAGCGGCTCGGCTACACGGCGACGCTCGCGGGGCTCGTGCTGTCGCCCGGCGCGCTGCTGATCACGCTCGAGATTCCGCTCGTGAGCCGGCTGATGCCGCACGTGCAGACGCGCTATCTGGTCGGGTTCGGCTTCGTGCTGCTGTGCGTTTCGCTGATCTATTCGCGCACGCTGGTGCCGGACATCGACTACACGCACCTGATGATGATCCGCTGCGCGCAGTCGCTCGCGATCGGCTTCATGTTCGTGCCGATCACGACGCTCGCGTACCTGACCGTGCCGCAGCGGCTCAACGACGACGCGTCCGCGCTGTTCACGATGTTCCGCAACGTCGCGGGCTCGATCGGCATCTCGGTGTCGACCGCGCTGATCCGGGAGCGCACGCAGGCGCGCATGGCGCATCTGTCCACGCACATGTCGACGCTGTCGCAGAACTTCCAGGATGCGCTGCAGGAGAACGCGCGCGCGGTGGGCGCGTTGACGGGGGCGCCGCCGTCATCCGCGCTGCAGACGGCCACCGGGCGGCTGTACGAGACGTTCATCGCGCAGGCGACGATCCTCGCGTATATCGACGTGTTCGCGATCCTCGCGGTGTTTTGCGCGTTCAGCATTCCGCTGACGTTCCTGTTCTCGCCGGCGAAGGCCGCGGGCGGCGCGGGAGGGCATTGACATGCGCATGCATCGGAACAATCGTCGCCGCCACCTGATTCGTCCCATCGTGTGCCGCGCGGTGACGCTATTCGCGGGATGCGCGATCGTCGCGGGCTGCACCGTCGGACCCGACTACCAGCCGCCGCAAGCGGACGTCCCGGACACCTGGCATGCGATGCGGGCGGACGGGCAGGCGGCCGCCCCCGCGTCCGGCGTCGCCGCACGGTCGTCGCCGACGGTCGACGCCGATCCCGATCCGCGCTGGTGGCGCGCGTTTGGCGATCCACTGCTCGACCAGCTCGTCGAGCGCGCGGCGCACGACAACCTCGACGTGCAGGCCGCCGTGCTGCGCATCGCGCAGGCGCGCGCGCAGGTGCGGGCCGCTGCCGCACAGGGCTTGCCGGACGTGCGCGCGAACGCGAGCTACCAGCGCGAGCAGCTCGGCCTGAAAGGCATCGTCGAGGAGCAGGGCATCGACCAGCGCGTCGATTGTCTCGGCGCGCCGGGCTCGCCGCTCGACCGGTTCGGGCCGGGCACCGGCGAGAGCGTGCAGCAAGGCGCGCGCGGCGCGCTCGATGCGCTCGAATCGCCGGTCAACCTGTGGCAGGCCGGGTTCGACGCATCGTGGGAGCTGGACCTGTTCGGGCGCGTGCGCCGCTCGGTCGAAGCGGCCGGCGCGCAGACGCGCGCGGCGGTCGCGGGCCGCGACGATGCGCTGCTGTCGCTCGAGGCCGAAGTCGCGCAGACCTATCTGCAACTGCGGGGCGCGCAAGCGCAACGCGCGCTGGCCGACGACCTGCAACGCGCGCAGCGCGAACTGGTCGACCTGACGCGCGAGCAGGCCGCGCACGGTCTCGCGAGCGATCTCGACGTGCGCAGCGCCGAGGCCCGGCTCGCGCAGATCCGCGCGCAACTGCCGCAGTTCGACCAGCAGATCGTGCTGCTGCGCAACGGTCTCGCGTATCTGGCCGGCGGCGCGCCGGGCGCGCTCGACGACTGGCTCGACGCGCCGCGCGCGTTGCCGGACGTGCCGCCGACCGTGCCGGTCGGCCTGCCGTCGACACTCGCGCGCCGACGCCCCGACATCCGTCGCGCGGAGGCCGAGCTGCACGCGGCCACCGCCGACGTCGGCGTCGCGGTCGCGCAGTTCTATCCGGACGTCTCGTTGACCGGGCAGGTCGGCCTGCGCGCATCGCACGTGCGCGAACTCGCGCACTGGTCGCACCTGTTCTATGCGTTCGGGCCGGCCGTATCGCTGCCGATCTTTTCCGGCGGGCAGCTCGTGTCGAACCTGCGGCTGTCGCAGGCGCGCCAGGCCGAAGCGGCGCTCGCTTACCGGCAAGCCGTGCTCGTCGCGCTGCGCGACGTCGACAATGCGCTGGCCGTGTACCGCACCGACCAGGCGCGCGCGGCCGCGCTCGACGACGCGGTGCGGGCCGAACAGGGCGCGCTGGACCTCGCGCGCGATCGATACCGGAAGGGCTTGTCGCCGTTCCTCGACGTACTGGACGCCGAGCGGCAATGGTCGGAGGGCCGGCAGCAAGCCGAGCAGGGCGCGTTGCAGACGACGACCGATCTCGTCGCGCTGTACAAGGCGCTCGGCGGTGGATGGCAGGCCGGACCGGATACGGATACCGGTACGGCACGGGCGCAGTAGCCCCGAGCGCGCGCCGGGCATCGCGGGCCGCGCGCTACGCAGCTCGTCCGCTCACGCGCGGCCTCAATCCCACGCGTGCTTGCTGAACTGATAGCCCTTCGAGCGGATGGTCTTGATCCGTTTCGGTTCGTTCGCATCGTCGCGCAGCTTGCGGCGCAGCTTCGAGATGCGGCCGTCGATCGAGCGATCGAGGCCGTCGAACGCGATGCCGCGCAGCAGCAGCGTCAGGTCTTCCCGGCTGACCACCTCGCCGGCGCGGCACGCGAGCGCCCACAGCAGGTCGAATTCGGTCGACGTCAGGCGCGGCATGCTGCCGTCCGGAAGATGCACGCGGCGGTCGGCCCGGTCGATGGAGAACTTGCCGAACACGTATCGCTGCGGCGAATCCGGCACGGGGTCGCCCGTCGGCGCGCGCGTACGCCGCAACTGCGCCTTGATCCGCGCGAGCAGCAGGCGCGGCTCGACCGGCTTGCGGAGAAAGTCGTCCGCGCCGAGTTCCAGGCCGAGCAATTCGTCGAACGGTTCGTCGCGGCCCGTCACCATGATCACGATGCCGTCGTAGTGCATGCGCGCCTCGCGGCAGATCTCGAAGCCGTCCTTGCCCGGCAGATTGACGTCGAGCAGCACGAGGTCGGGGCGGCTCGCGACGATCGCCGGCACCGCGCCGGCGCCGTCGAACAGCGTATCCACCAGGTAATGATGCTTGCGCAGATAATCGGCGATCAGCGCGGACAGCGGGACGTCGTCTTCGACGAGCAGGATTCGGATGGGCATCGCTAAACGAAGGGGCAAACGGGAAGGTGGCGAGCGGTCAGGCCCAGTCCGAGCGCGTCGTAGCCGAAGCGACGTGGATGATACTGCGCAACATTCCAACGGAATGTGGCGAATTCTGAATCGTTCGGTGAGCTTAGCTATGGGGGAATCGCCGCTGCCGGGTGAAACGCGGGGCGGAGCGGGGCAGGGCCGCGCGCGGCCGAAACGGGTCGATGCGAGATCCGGCGCGGCGCTCGCGACGATGCGCGAGCAGGCATCCTTCAGACGAAAACGTTTGCGCCGATGCGCTGTCGCGAACGTCGTTCGCACTGGCCGAACCCAGGCCAGGCAAGGTTAGTCGACATATCATTACAAAATATTACCGACGTCCGGGCATCCTGCTCCCTACAATTCCCGAACCTGACTGACGCGCCTCGCATCGTGCGATCGCCGCTGGTTCCCGAGCGCGTCGACGGCCGGTTTCGACGGCACGTCGCGTCATGCTGCTCGGGTGCGGAACCGGCTGCGCGTGGGTCGAATCGACGCCGCGCCGGCTCCCGACGGGCCCGCAAGCGGACAGTACGAATCATTCACGGGGAAACGAAATGACGCCGTTGCAAGTCGTCCAGCGTCTCGATGCACTCACGCACGCGATCGAAGCCGCGGTGGCGCGTGCCGACTGGAACGAGGCCGTCCGGGCCGCCGAGATGCGTTCGGCGTTTATCGTTGCGCTTGCACCCAATCAACCGGCCGCGGTCGTGTCGGCGCTGATGAAGGTGCAGGAGATGGACGTCAGGATTTCCACGGTCGCGCGCGACACGCTGGAGGCGCTCATCGCGGAGGGCTGGCAAGCGTTGCATGAAACCCGCTTGGCAACGAACGCACTGAGGGCGCAGCAGCGGTTGCCCGATCCGGGCGCGGCGGCTACGCGACAATAAGACTCGCTTCCTTCGGTGGTGGAATGAAATTCAAGAAACGCACCGGTCACGTCGATGCAACGCGGTGGTTCGCCGACGGCGACCATGAACGGGTGGAGCGCCGTCACGGCGGGTGGGCGGTCGCGACGCCGGAAGGCTGGCGTTCGGTGAAGCCGGGCGACTGGATCCTGCGCGACGAATGCGGTAACTGCTGGCCGATGGACGACGGCCTCTTCATGCATTGCTACGAACCGGTCGCCGACTGACTCGCCCGCCGGTTCGCCCAACCTATCGACGCTTGCGCGAAAACATCAGCGACTCCGCGTCGTTGAAGCGGATGCGCTGCGGCGCGCCGTAACCGGCTTTCTCCGCGACCCGGATCGACGCGACGTTGGTCGGCGCGATCAGGCACACGCTGCGCTCGAATCGCTGCTGCGCGTCGAGCCATGCGAGCGCGGCCGCGAGCGCCTCGGTCGCATAGCCGTTGCCTTGCGCCCACGTCGCCAGCGCCCAGCCGGCCTCCGGCACGCCACGAATCGACGGCTCGATGTTGCGGTGGAAATCCGCGAAGCCGAGATCGCCGACATACCGGCCCGACGCCTTTTCCCGAATCGCCCAGTACCCATAGCCGAGCAGCGGCCACAGCCCGCGATACGCGAGCATGCGCATCCACGAGTCGCGCGGCGTGGAAGGCGTGCCGTTGAAGATGTGCGCGACGACGCCGGGCTCCGCCCACATCGCGGCGAGCGCGTCGAAGTCGCCGAGCGGGTGGCCTTCGAGGATCAGGCGTGGCGTGTCGAGAACGGGCGGGGACGAGACGGGTGGCACGGCGCTGATTGTCATCGGGCGTTCCATGAGGAAAGGACGGCGACGCAGGGCGCCGCGCTTGGGTCCCGTACGATACCGCGTAAACGGCGATGCGGACGCAATTCCCCGCCCGCATCGGGGTAGGCATGCGCATCGCGCGGATGGCCGGGGTTCGGCGGTGGCAGGGGTTACTTGCGGCTTTTCAGAAAGGAGCGCCCTTCGGCCGTGATCGACGCGCCGGAGCGCCCGTGCGCGGGATGGCTGACGAACCCGGCGTTGACGAGCTCCCGCGCGATCGACCAGCCGAGCGCCGGCGCGTCGCGGCCGTAGCGAACATCGGCGAGGCGTTCGAGCGCCCAGATCGCGGAGGCCGACAGATTGGGGGTGTTGGGCGTGAGAGTCTCGTTCATCGCTTCCTCGTGAAATGGCGTTTCGGGATGGACGGCGCGTGGCCGCCGGATCGGCGGCGCACGCGTCAGCGTGCTTGCAGCAACGGCAGCAGCGCGTACAGCGCCGCTTCCTCGTCGGGGCCGGTGGCGAGCACCTGCGCCGACGTGCCGCCGTGAACCTGCAGCGACGCGATCGCGCCGCTGTCTTTTGCGTTGCAGCGGTGCCCGTTCGCGATCAGCTGGATGTCGCTGTCGAAACGGCGTGCCGCGTCGACCGCCGCGTCGCGCGCGGCGCGGCCGCGATTGCGGTTCCATGCGGGGCCGATTTCAACGTACACAACGGTTGCCACGATGCTGGAAAGCCTCCGGACAGGTGGGCGGGGCGGTGCGCGACATGCACGGTGCACGGTTGCGCACGTGTTGCGGACATCGGGCGGCCGGCATGTCACGATTTCCCGCAGGGTCGCGGGGCGCCGGCCGGGCGGATTGCGCGCGCCATTCGGCGCGAACGTGCCGACATCCGCTGCGAAGGCGCATTCAAGTTCGCGGATTGTCGGAAGTGGACGATTATAATGCATCCGCCAGATCATGTGAATTGCATTATAATGCCGTGTGCGCCGATGCCGGCCCGCCGCACTGCCGGCGGAGCGAGTCGCCGCGCCTCCGGGCGCGCAACGTGCTCGCCCGGCATCGTCGATCGACCCGAACCCCTCCCCGAATGGAAGCCGCAATGAACGCCCCTGCCTGCCCGCAATGCGCGATGGAAAACACTTACCCGGACGGCGCGCTGACCGTGTGCGCGGACTGCGGCCATGAATGGTCGGCCGACGCCGGCGCCGAGGCCGGCGACGAACCGGCGGGCGACGTCGTCAAGGACGCGAACGGCAACGTGCTGTCCGACGGCGATTCGGTCGTGCTGATCAAGGACTTGCGCGTGAAGGGTTCGTCGATCACGCTGAAGATGGGCACCAAGGTCAAGAGCATCCGGCTCGTCGGCGGCGATCACGAGGTCGACTGCAAGACCGACATGGGCGGCTTCATGCTGAAGGCGTGCTACCTGAAGAAGGTCTGAGCGCACGGTCCAGGCGACCGTTGCATCCGCGTTTTCATTCGCTGCTTTTTCAGCCGCTGCTTGTCAACCGATTACCCGCACATGGCCGAGGATCGAACTTCCTACGACGCGTTCGTCAGGTTCCTGGCGACGCCGCTGAACGACGGCCGGCCGTTCGTGCTGGAGACGCAGCACGCGGTCTCGCTGCACTTCGATCATCTCGGCACCCAGAGCTTCATGTCGCTGCGCGATCCGGTGCGGCTCGCGCTCGGCTATACGCGCGTGATGATGGGCTTTCTGCTGTTGCAGGCCGAGCCCGCGCACATCTGCATGCTCGGGCTCGGCGGCGGGTCGCTCGCGAAGTACTGCTACCGCCACCTGCCCGGCACGTCGATCGACGCGGTCGAGATCAATCCGGACGTGATCGCGCTGCGCGACGTGTTCAGGATTCCTGCCGACGACGCGCGCTTTCGCGTGGTATGCGCCGACGGCGCCGATCATCTGGAGCGGGCGGATGTGCGCACGGATGTGATCCTGCACGATGCATTCGTCGCCGACGGTATGCGCGGCCGCTGTACGGGCGGCACATTTCTCGATGCGTGCCGCGCGCGCTTGAGCGAAGCCGGCGTGCTCGCGATCAACTTCATGGACGACGATTCGGCATTGCCGCAGCACCTCGAGCAGTTGCGATCGGTATTCGGCTCGTCGTATGCGCTGGTGCCGTGCGGCGACGACAACAACTTCGTTGCATTCGCATGGAAGGACGGCAGCCGGCTGCCGTCGCTGCGTATCCTGCTGGAGCGGGCGCTTGCGTGCCCGCAGGCGGGCGAACTGAAGCTGGCCGCCACCGCGAGGCGCATGAAGCACGGCGAGGGCATCGATCCGCGGCGGCTGGTGTGGCGTGCGCAATCGCACGAACGTTGGGAGATCGGCGCGTGATGGTGACGGGGGTGGCGGCGGCCGTGGCTACCGCGCCGACGCCGCGCGCCTTTGCGTCCGCGCTTACTTCACGCGCTTGCCGATCGCGCTGCGAGTCTTGTACGTGACGCCGTGCCGGTCGAGATATTCGCGGATCAACTGCCGCACGACTTGCGACGGCGTAAGATCCTGCTCCGCGCAGAGCATCTCGAAGGCTTCCTTCTTCGCGGGATCGATCAGGACGGTCAGGCGGGCGGTTTTCGTTTCCATGACGGGGCGAGAGTGATCAGTATGTTAATCAAATTATAATCGATGCGCTTTCGGCTCGAGCTCCGGAAGCGCCCAAGTGCCGCCCGTGGCACACGATCAGCGCTTGGTGCGCAGCAGCGCGAACAGGTCGTCGAGCACCGGCACGATCGCGAGCGTGACGAGTACCGCGGCGAGCGGCACGGTCGATACGTAGCCCACGTGCTTGAAGCCGATGGCGCCGGCCAGGCCGCCGACGAAGAACGACGCGAGCATCGTCGCGTGTATCCTCAGTTTCGAACGGTTGGCGATCACCGCATGCGCGTCGACGTCGAGGGCCGACCGATTCCAGTAGAACAGCTTGCCGAGCTCGATGCCGAGATCGGTCACGATGCCGGTGATGTGCGTCGTGCGGATTTCCGCGCCGGACAGCTTCGTGATCGTCGCGTTCTGCAGCCCCATGATGAAGCACAGCAGCGTCACGGTCACCGGCACGAAGAACGTTTCCCACAGCGCGAGATGGCTGCCGAGCAGTCCGAACAGCAACAGCAGCGCGGCCTCGACCAGCAGCGGCAGCATGAACTGGCTGTGCAGCCCGCGGCGGCGCCCCCAGTTGACGAGGATCGCCGAGCAACTGGCGCCGATCAGGAACGACCCCAGCGAACTGATGCCGGCGAGCGCGAGCCGCACGTCGCCGAGCGCCGTCTGGTCGGCGATCGCCGATACGATGCCGCTCATGTGCGACGTGTATTGCTTGACCGCGAGAAAGCCGCCGGCATTGGCCGCGCCGGCGACGAACGCGAGCGAAAACCCGAGCTGGCGGTTCGCGGTCGCGCTGCGGTGTTTTCCCGTCAGGGTTCGAAAGTACTGCGCTGGCATAAGGGCTTCGCTCGATCGTCGCGGATTCGCGGGTACAGGCGGAAAACCGGTGCGGATGGCGTGACGGGCACGCTGCTTGCACCGGATCCCGGGGCTGTCGAATCATGTGATGAACATGATAATGTCATTATCATACTCTGTTGGCAGGATGGTGCTTTCAGTACAATGATGCAACGCGCGGCCGGCTGGCGGTTTCGACGCCGCGCGGCGCTCGCTCACTCGCGATTCCCTTCTGCTCACCGCTTCATGACCCCGATCAAGTTCATCCTTCGCTACACGGCGATCCCGTTCACGGCCATCGTCGCCGTGGTGATCTGGACCGTCATACCTTCGTCGAAAGAGATCGATGCGAGACAATATGCGGCGCTGTCGCGCGGGTACGCAAGTTTCCCGCTGCCGTTTCGGCGCGAGATCTCGGACACGATGGAACACGGCACGATCAACGACCGGCGCTACCAGGCGCTCGTGCGCGATTCGCTCGGCAACGGCGTCGCGCTGGACTGGCCGGCATCGGGTGTCGGCGGCGTCGCCGATGAGCGGCAAAAACTGGCCGAACTGATTCAGGCCGATTCGGATCTTCAAAGGCAACGGCAATGAAAACCCTGCTGGTTTCTGTGGCATTCGCGATGATCATCGCGAGCCTGATCTTCGCGCTGTACTTCATGAATCACGATCGCGGCAAATCCAAGCGGATGGCGTGGTCGCTCGCCGCGCGCGTCGGGTTGTCGGTCACGCTGTTTCTGTCGCTGCTGATCGCGTACAAGCTCGGCTGGATCGAACCGACCGGGTTGCCGATCGGGCGGTGACGCGCGGTTGTCGCGCGGGCGGCGGCGCGCGTCGCTGTGAATACCGACCGCGTCGAGTCCTTCGCCGATGATCCAGCCGACCGGATAGCGCGGGTCGAACGAACCGTACGGGTCCCGCGCGATCCGTTGCAGCCGTGTACGGCGGCGCGCCGCCGCTGCACGGGCTCGGCCAGCCGGACCGGGAAGACCTGCTGCTCAACGGCTTGCTGCCCGAGTTGCGGCGGCGCGATCTGCTCGATACCGACCATATGGGCGGCGATTTCCGCGCGAATCTGGAACTGCCGGCGTTGCGGCGCGAGGCCGTGGCGGCGTGAACGACGGATGAACCGCGTACCGTGCCGGACGTCGGACGGTACGCGGTTGCGCGCATATCGCGCATATCGCGCGATCAGATATCCATCGAAAAAATAACCATTTGGTACACGCTTCGGCGCGCATTACAGTCACGCCTCCTGCCGGCTGTAACGCCGGTCGTTCCGACGTTATTCCAGAAATGCGCCACATGAATCGTTTGATGCGTTCCGGGGGCCGCCGTGTCGCGGCCGCGCTGTTCGTGCTCGGCCTTGCGCCGGTTTCCCATGCGGCCCAGCCGACGGTGCGCGTCGGCATCGACGCCGAGTCGTACCCGCCGTTCTTTTCGAAGGATGCCTCCGGCAAGTGGAAGGGCTGGGAAATCGACGTGCTCGAGGCCGCGTGCGGCAAGCTGAACGTGCGCTGCGAGCTTACCGACATTGCGTGGGACGGCCTGATTCCGGCGTTGCAGAACCGCAAGATCGACGTGATCTGGTCGTCGATGACGATCACCGGTGAGCGGCAGAAAGCCATCGATTTCAGCCGCGCGTATTACGAATCGCCGACCGTGTTCGTCGGCGCGAAAAGCGACCGGCGCCGCGTCGACTGTGCGGTGCCCGCCACCTTCAAGGGCCGCGTGATCGGCGTCGAGGCCGGCACGAACTTCTCGGCGTTCCTCGATGCCCGCTTCAAGCAGGATGCGCAGATCAAGGCGTTCGACAAGTTCGACAATGCGCTCGCGGATCTGGTGTCCGGTCGCGTCGACTACGTGCAGGAAGGCAAGGGGCTGTTCACGGCGTTCCTCGCGTCGCGCGACGGCAAGGACTTCGAGGTCAAGGCCACGTGCGCGGACAATCCGGTGTTGGGGCTCGGCATCGGCGCGGGTGTGCGGCATGGCGATGCGCTGCGCGGCAAGCTGTCGACCGCGATCGCGCAACTGCAGCAGGACGGCACGTGGGATGCGATCACCGCCCGCTATCCGAACCTGAAAGGCACGATCGAGAAGGGTCGCTGAGCGCATGGCCGGCGACGATTCGCTGCTCGCGTTGCTCGCATTCGGCGACGGCGGTTATGGCCGCGTGTTCGCGGGCGCGTTCGCGCTGACATTCGGCGTCGCGGCGGCATCGTTCTGCACCGGCGTGCTGCTCGGCATCGCCGGCGCGCTCGGCAAGCTGTCGCGATACGCGGCGCTCGTGTGGCTGGCGCGCCTCTACACGACGCTCGTGCGCGCGCTGCCCGAGCTGTTGTGCCTGCTGCTCGCGTTCTACGCGGTCGCACCGGCCATCGAGAACGCGCTGCGCGGCAGCGGCATCGTGTCCGGCGACTTCGCGTTCGATCCGTTCGTCGTCGCCGCGCTGTCGCTCGGTTTCATCCAGGGTGCGTATCTCACCGACATCTTCCGCGCGGCGCTCGTCAACGTGCCGGTCGGTGAGATCGAAGCCGCGCACGCGTACGGGATGACGCCCTGGCAGACGTTCGCGCGCATCCGGCTTCCGGCCGCCGCGCGGCTCGCGCTGCCGGGCGTCGGCAACGTGTGGCTGAACGCGACCAAGGACGCGTCGTTCATCAGCGTGCTCGGTTCGTTCACGGATCTGCTGAAGGCGAGCCAGCTCGCGGCCGGTGCGACGCGGCACTACGTCTTCTTCTATCTGGTCACGGCCGCACTGTTCCTGCTGCTGAGCATCACGTCGACCGGCATTTTCGCGGCGCTCGAACGGCATGCGAATCGCGGCACGAGGCGCGCGACGACATGATCTTCTCGCTGCCTTTTCTGCTCGACACGGTGATGCCGAAGCTGCTCGCCGCGGTGCCGACCACGCTCGCGCTGACGTTTTGGTCGGGCGCGGCCAGCGTGCTGCTGGGCGTGCCGCTCGCGCTCGCCGCCGGTGCACGCCATCCGCCGCTGCGCTGGTCCGCGCGCGGCTGGCTCATGCTGATCCGCGGCACGCCGCTGCTCGTTCAGCTCTATCTGCTGTACTACGGATTCGGGCAGATCGTTCCGCGCGAATGGATGCGCGACAGCTGGGCGTCGCCGCTGCTGCGCGACGCGTTCTGGTACGCGATCGTCGCGTTGAGCGTGAACGAGAGCGCGTACGTCGCGACGATCCTGCGCGGCGCGATCGCCGGCGTGCCGGCCGGCGAGATCGAGGCCGGCCATGCCTACGGGATGACGCGCATGCAGGTGCTGCGCCGCATCGTCGGGCCGCGTGCATGGCGGCTTGCGCTGCCTGCGCTCACCGGCGAGGCAATCCTGCTGCTGAAATCGACCGTCCTCGCGTCGACCGTGACCGTGTTCGACGTGATGGGCACGGCCAATACGCTGCGCTTCGAGACGTTGCGCGTGTACGAACCGCTGGCTGGCGCGGCGATCGTCTATGTCGTGCTGGTCGCGCTGCTGACCATTCCCGCCGCCCGTCTCGAGAAGCGCATCAATCGCTACCTGACGCGCACGCCCGACGACCGCGTGTCCGCACCGCGCGGCCGCGCGTCGTCGGGCGCGTGGGCGGCACCCAACTGATTTCTTGCCTGGTACCGATTTCGACGATGTCCGATCCTCGCCCCTTGCTGTTTTCCCTGTACGAACAAGCCAGCGTCGGCTGCGGCGGCGCGCCGAGCCTGTGGACCCATCCCGCCGACGACCGGCTGCGCGCGAATACGCTCCCGTTCTGGTCGAACCTCGCGCGCACGGCCGAGCAGGCCGATCTCGACATGCTGTTCTTCGCGGACGTGCTCGGCCTGTACGACGTCTATGGCGGGTCGGCCGACGCCGCGGTGCAGTGGGCGGTCGAGGCGCCCGCGAACGATCCGATGATGCTGATTCCGGCGCTCGTCGCGCAGACCGAGCGGCTCGCGTTCGGCGTGACGGCGAGCACGACGTACGAGCATCCGTTCGCGCTCGCGCGCCGCTTCAGCACGCTCGATCATCTGAGCAACGGCCGGATCGGCTGGAACATCGTGACGTCCTACCTGACGAGCGCGGCGCGCAACTTCGGGCTCGACCGGATGATCGGCCATGACGAACGCTATGCGCGCGCGGAGGAATTTCTCGACGTCGTCTACAAACTGTGGGAAGGAAGCTGGGCGGACGACGCGGTCGTCGCCGACAAGCACGCGCCGCGCTATGCGCGTGGCGACCGCGTGCGGCCAATCGCGCACGAAGGCAGGCATTACCGCGTGCAGGGGCCGCACGTCTGTGCGCCGTCGCCGCAGCGCTCGCCCGTACTGATCCAGGCCGGCTGGTCGGGGCGCGGGCGCGAGTTCGCGGCGAAGCACGCGGAAGTGGTGTTCGTCGCGAAGTCGAATCCGCACGAGATTCGCGCGGGCCTCGACGAGATTCGCCGGCGCGCGGCCGCGCGCGGCCGCGCGGCGGACGACGTGAAGTCGCTGACGGTGCTGCGGATCGTGACCGCGCGCTCGTCGGGCGACGCGAAGGAGAAATATCACACGCTGCAGCAGCACTATCACCAGCACGCGCAGCTCGTCAGCTATGCGGGCGACACCGGCATCGACATCGACCGCTATGCGGACGACGAACCGCTGACGACGCAGACGGAAGGGCTGACGTCCTACGTGGTGCGGCCGGATGGCAGCGGCAAGCCGCTCACCGCCGGCGACGTGCGGCGCAAGTTCGCGAGCGTCACGCGCGGCACCGACCTGATCCTCGTCGGCTCCCCCGACGAAGTCGCGGACCAGCTCGCCGAGCATGCGCGGCAGTCGACGACGAGCGGCTACATGCTCAATCCGCTGATCAGCCCGGGCACGCTCGACGATTTCGCCGAACTGATCGTGCCGGAACTGAAAAAGCGCGGCCTGTACCGGACGTCGCCGGCGGGCGGCACCTTCCGTTCCCGGCTGAGCGGGCGCGACCGCCTGCCGGACACGGCCCATGGCGCGTCGTTCCGGTTTCCCGTGCCTGAAGCGGGCTGACGATCCGATCGATACCGAACGACTTTCCGCGGAGTGGCATGACATGACCGATGACGTACTGTTCCTGCTGCAACCGCATCGTGCCGGCCGGAATCTTCCGGCATGAATCGCGCGACGAACGAAACCGTGGACGCGACGCGGCGCGAAGATCGCCCCCCTCGATCGGCGTTGTCGCCCGTCCTGAGCGCCACGGGCATCGCGAAGCGTTTCGACGCGACCGTCGCACTGTCGGCGCTCGACCTGTCGATCGGCGCCGGCGAAGTCGTCGCGTTGATGGGCGCGAACGGCGCGGGCAAGTCGACCTTCGTCAAGATCCTGAGCGGTGCGCTGCACGCGGACGGCGGCACGCTGACGCTGCGCGGCGAACCGTATCGGCCGGCGTCGCCGCACGCGGCCAAGCGGCTCGGTGTCGCGACCGTGCACCAGTCGGTGGCCGATGCCGTCGTGCCGACGCTGTCGATCGCGGACAACCTGCTGCTCGACCGGCTGTGCGATCCGGCGTCGCCGTGGCGCGTGCCGCCGGCGGCTCGCCGCGACGCGGCACGATCGCTCGCCGCGCGGGTCGGGCTCGACGTCGACCTGGCGGCGCCGCTCGCCGCGCTGTCGCTGGCCGACCAGCAACGTGTGACGCTGGCGCGTGCGCTGGCCGGGCAACCGTCGTTGCTGATTCTCGACGAGCCGACCGCGAGCCTGTCAGCGGCGGAGGCCGAGCGGCTGTTCGTGCTGGTGGACGCGTTGCGCCGCGATGGCGTCGCCATCCTGCTGGTATCGCATCGGCTCTGCGATTTGCGCCGCATCGCCGATCGCGCGGCGATCGTCCGCGACGGCCGGATCGTCGCCGATCTGGCCGCGCCGATCGATTTCGACGCCGCGGTGGAAACGATGATCGGGCGGCCCTTGCCGCGTGCGCGTGCAGCAGCGCCGGAGCGTGCCGGGCGGGTCGAATCCGCAGGCGTGGTCGGCTCAGGCTTCAGCGCGCGGCAGATCCGGCTGACGCCGACCGGCACGCCGTTCGACCTCGACGTGCGGCGCGGCGAGATCGTCGCGATCGCGGGCCCCGTCGGCGGCGGCAAATCGCGCTTCGCGCGGACGATCTTCGGCGCGGTGCGGGCGGCGGCCGGCGAGATGACGCTCGACGGCCGGCCGTGGCGGCCACGTTCGCCGGCGGACGCGATTCGCGCCGGCGTATTCCTGGCCGGCGAGGACCGCTGGCGCACGTCGCTGTTCCCCGACAGCGTCCCGTTCGCATCGATCGCGGGCACGATCGGCTTTCCGTTCCTGTCGCGCTGGTTCGCGAGCGGCGCGGTGCGCCGAGCGCGCGAACGCACGGCCGCCGCGGCGGCGATCGCGCGGTTCGGCATTCGCTGCGAGGGGCCCGACGATCGCGTCGCGCACCTGTCCGGCGGCAACCAGCAGAAGGTCGTGCTCGCGCGCTGGCACGCCGAACCGGCGCGGCTGTTGCTGCTCGACGAGCCGTTCCAGGGCATCGATGCGGGCGCGCGCGCCGATATCGTCGATACGCTGCGGCGTCATGCGCATGAGCGCGCGACGATCGTGTTCGTCAGCGATCTCGAGGAAGCCGCCGAGATCGCCGATCGTATCGTGCGGTTCGATCGCGCGACGCTCGATTGCCAGCCTCCGACTTCTTCCATCGTGCGTGCCTGCTCATGAAACCCGTGACTGCTTCCGCTGACCGTCATGCCGCATCCGTCCAACGTTCGTCGCGCCCCTGGCCGGTCCGTCTCCGCGATGCGCTCGAACGGACCGGCATCCTGCTCGTGCTGGCGATCCTCGTGGTCGTATTCGCGCGCAAGGAGCCCGCGTTCCTGAACCTCGACAATCTGTTCAGCATCCTGCAGGCGGTGTCGATCGTCGCGTTGCTCGGCATCGGCGTGACGGTCACGCTCGCGGCCGGCGGTTTCGACCTGTCGGTCGGCAGCATGGCCGCGACCGCGCAGATGGCCGCGAGCTACGTGCTGGTCGTCTGGCACGGCAGCGCGTGGGCTGCCGTGATCGCCTGCGTCGCGCTTGGCGTGGCGGCCGGCTTGTTCAACGGCTTGCTGATCACGCGGCTGCGCGTGCCCGACCAGCTCGCGACGCTCGGCACGCTGTTCCTGCTGGCCGGCCTGCAGTTGATTCCGACCGGCGGCCGTTCGCTCGCGACCGGCTCCGTGCTGCCGGACGGCACCGACGCCACCGGCGTGTTCCCCAACGCGTTCCTCGCGCTCGGCCGCCTGCGCGTGTTCGACGTCGTACCGTTGCCGGTGCTGCTGCTGGCGGCCGTGACGGTGCTGGCCTGCATCACGATGGATGCGACGCGCTGGGGCCGCGTGATCTACGCGATCGGCGGCAACGAAACGGCCGCGCGGCTGGCCGGTGCGCCGGCCGCGCGCTACCGTGTCGCCGCGTACGTCGTGTCGGGCGCGATCGCGTCGCTGGGCGGCGTGCTGATCGCCGCGCGAGTTGGCCGCGGCGACGTGAGCGCGGGCCACTCGCTGCTGCTCGACGCGGTGGCGGCCGCGCTGATCGGTTACGCGGTGTGGGGCGCGAAGCGGCCCAACGTGTTCGGCACGGTCGTCGGCGCGGTGTTCGTCGGCGTGTTGCTCAACGGGCTGACGATGCTGAACGCTCCCTACTATATGCAGGACTTCATCAAGGGCGTGCTCCTCGTGCTCGCCCTGGCGTTTACGTTCGGCATCGGTCGCCGTACGGATGCCCGGGCGTGACGGTGAGGGCGCCAAGACTCGGTTCCTGCGTCCAAGGGTTCGAAGAATCTTCAAGCTTGACCGTTTGTTATCCAAAGTAATATCGATTGCCGAATCGGTCGGTTTGAGTTCGCGTGCCGTGCTGATAGATTGAGCCGATATCGTCCTGTACGGAGACAGACACGCCATGCGCTCGTTGCTTCGCCGAAAGTCGCGCCTCGAACCGAAACTCGGAGCACTCGTACTGGGCGCCGCACTCGCGCTCGGTATGCCCGCGGCACACGCCGGCCCGCTCAAGGGCGCGCCCGCACCGTTCGACAAGGGCGGCGTGAAGATCGCGCTCGTCAACTACCTGTCGACCGGCGATTTCTTCCAGGCCTACGAAGCCGGCGCGCAGAAGCAGGCACGCGCGCTCGGCGTCGATCTGCGCATCTACGAAGGGCGGCAGGACGCGGCCGAACAGCGCGAGCAGATTCAGCAGGCAATCAACATCGGCGTGTCCGCGATCATCGTCAATCACGGCTTGCCGGAATCGTTGAAGGACGTCGTTCAGCGTGCGCTCGACAAAGGCATCAAGGTCGTCGCGTTCGACGTCGATCTCGCCAATCCGAAGGTGCCGCAGATCGAGCAGAACGATCGCGACCTCGCGAACCTGCTGCTCGATCAGGCGGTGAAGGACAACGGCGACGCGTTTTCGGCAGGGTATGTGTACGTGGCCGGATTCGCGCCGCTCGACCGGCGCGATGCCGCGTGGCGCGATTTCAAGCGCGCGCACCCGCAGGTTCGGGAAAAGGCGCGCTGGGGCACCGTCGACAATCCGATCGCGCAGTCGGTCGCGAACCAGGCGGCGGCCGTGTATCGCGCGAATCCGGACATTCGCGTCGTGTTCGCGCCGTACGACGAATTCGCGCGCGGCGCGAAGCTCGCGGCCGACGAGGCCCGGCTGTCGTCGAAGCTGCGCATCTACAGCGCGGACGTGTCGACGGCCGACATCGAGGCCATCCGCGCGCCGAACAGCGCATGGGTCGCGACGGCCGCGACCAATCCGGCGGTCGTCGGCGCGGTGTCGGTGCGGGCCGCGGCGCTGCTGGTCGCCGGGCAAAACCCGGGCGCGCGCATCGCGGTCAAGCCGACGCTGATCACGCGCGACGATCTCGTGAAGAACGACATTCATACCGTGGCCGAACTCGGCGCGAAGTTCCCGGCGTTCCGCACGAGCGACGCGGCGACGGCCGCGTGGATTCCGGCGATCGACTGATCGCTTCGGCGCGCAGCGAACCGATCCGTCGCGTGCGTGCCGCCTGCCCATGACTTGACCATGACGACCCTGAACGACTATCTCGCGCAAAAGCGCGATGCGTGGCACGCGAAGCAGCAGGCCGCTCGCAACGATCCCGATTTCAAGGCGACGCCGCTGAAGGCGACCGTGCGCGCGCTCGGCCGCAGCGGCGTGCGCGAGATCCGGATTCGCGATTTCCAGGTGATCAGCGACAGCCCGCCCGATTTCGCGGGCTACAACCTGGGGCCCGCATCGCCGGAACTGCAACTCGGCGTGCTCGGCAGTTGCCTCACGCACATCACGCTGATCCAGGCCGCGGAGCGGGGGTTGAAGATCGACGCGATCGAAGTCGAAGTCACCGGCGACCAGCATCCGCTCGCGCAGCAGCCCGGGTTCGAACAGGTGCCGGTATTCCCGCACAACATCCGCTATACGCTGGACATCGTGTCGCCGGAGCCGCCGGAAGCCATTCGTGCATTGCATCAGGCGGTCGAGGAGGTGTGCCCGATCTTCAACCTGCTGAGGCTTCCGCAGCACATCGACGGGGAATTGCGGCATACCGGCGCGTGATGCGATGACGCATTGCTGTACGGCCAAGTTTGGAAATGAAATAGATGTATTGTGATAAGAATACTTATCCTGATAGTCGTAATGCGAATGCATGACGTTGACGAATTCGCGCCGCCACGCGCCCGACGAGGGCGGTCACGACGCTAGTTGCGCGGTTCCTTCGTCACGTCATGACGATAGGCGCGCGGCGAGCAGCCCACGATGCGTTTGAACGCATGGCCGAACGCGCTATCCGAGTCGTAGCCGAGCCGCTGCGCAATCGCCGAGATCGACGCGTTCGATCTGCGCAGTTCGCGCATCGCCAGCTGGATCCGCCAGCGCAGCACGTATTCGAGCGGCCCGAACCCGAGCCGCCGCTTGAAATGCAGCGCGAACGTCGAACGCGACACGTGGCAGCAGGCCGCCAGCGCGTCGACGGTCCAGCGCCGCTCGGGCGCGGCGTGAATCGCGGCCAGCGCCGCGCTGACGCGCGCATCCGCGAACCCGGCCAGCCACCCGACATCGCCGTTCGCGCCGGCGTCCACATAGCGCCGCAGGATCTGCACCAGCATCATGTGGCCGAGATGCCGGACCATCAGCGACCCGCCCGGCGACGCCGCGCCGAATTCCCGTGCGAGCTGCTGCAGCGACCAGCGCAGCACCGCCGCCGGTTCGGAATTGCCGCTGACGACGACCACGGGCGGCAGGCTGCCGAGCAGCAGCGGCATGCCTTCCTCGTACGCGAAGCGGCCGCCGATCAGAAAGCAGTCGGCCGGTTCGCCGTAGTGCGCGATACCGCGTTCGAGATGCCGGTACACGTCGGCGGCCGGCACCGGCGCGACCGACGGATCACTCGCCAGCGAAAATGCCCGCGGCGCGGCGAGCAGGAAGCAGTCCCCCGTGCGCAGCCGGACAGGCGGCCCCGCACCGTCCACGGTCAGCCAGCAACTGCCTTCGACCACCGCGTTGAACTTGATCCCGTCGGGCGGCGGAAGGTCGACCGCCCACGGGCCGCCGGCCCGCAGGCCGGTGAAAAACGAGTCGCGCGTTTCCAGCAGCGACAGCACTTCCGATAGCGGGTCCACGCGCAATCCCCGGACGATCTCGACGAAAAACCGGATTCTATTGCATTCACAGTCCGGATGCGCGGCTGGAGAATGATCTCGTGCGGTGACGCGGCCGACGGGCGGCCGCGCGCATCGAGCATCATTCCAGGAGCTTTCGATGACGAGCAGGCAGCATCCCCTTCATTCCGGATTCGACGCGGGATCGACGGCGACCGACGTACTGGCCGGCCTCGACTTGCACGGCAAGACCGCCATCGTCACGGGCGGCCATTCGGGTCTCGGCCTCGAAACCACGCGGGCACTGGCGCAGGCCGGTGCGCACGTTGTCGTCGGCGCACGGAGCGCCGCGGCCGCGCGCGAAGCGACGCGCGGCATCGCCGGCGTGGAGATCGCGACGCTCGATCTCGCGGACCCCGCGAGCGTGGCCGCATTCGCCGCGCGGTTCGTCGACGCGCGTCGCGACGTGCATGTCGTCATCAACAGCGCGGGCATCATGGCGTGCCCGGAAACTCGCTTGGGCGACGGCCGGGAAGCGCAGATGGCCGTCAATCACCTCGGTCACTACGCGCTCGTCAACCGGCTGTGGCCGGCGCTCGCGCACGGCGACGGCGCGCGCGTGGTTGCGGTGTCGTCGCTCGGGCACCGGCTGTCGCCGATCCGCTGGGACGATATCGATTTCGCGCGCGGTTACGACAAATGGCTCGCGTACGGGCAGTCGAAAACCGCCAACGCGTTGTTCGCGGTACAGCTCGACGGGCTCGGTGCGCCGTTCGGGGTTCGCGCGTATTCGCTGCATCCGGGCAAGATCGCGACGCCGCTGCAGCGTCATCTGACGCGCGCGGAAATGATGGCGCAGGGCTGGGTCGACGAGCACGGCGCGCCGATCGATCCGACCTTCAAAACGCCTGCGCAGGGCGCGGCAACGCAGGTATGGGCGGCGACGTCGCCGCGCATTGCCGATCTCGGCGGCGTCTATTGCGAGGATTGCGACGTCGCGATGGTGACGCGCGGCAACGAGGAATCGGGCGTGCGGCCGCATGCGATCGATCCGGAGGACGCGGCGCGGCTGTGGGCGTGGTCCGCCGCGGCGACGGGCGTCGATGCCTTTGCCGTGCGCCGTTGACGCCCACGCATTCGCCGGCCCGGGCGCCGCGCGGGTATCGGCGGCGATTCGATACTCGCGCGCGGCAGTCTATCCGCGCGTCTTTCGCAGCGCGCGCCCCATTTCCGCGATCGGCATCGCGACGATCGAATTCAGCAACCGCATTTCCCCGGCGTCCGGATGCGCGATCTTTCGCACTTCATCGAGCGTCTGCTCGACGTGACGATCGAGCGGTTCGAGAAAGCGCTGCAGTTCGCTGGCGGCCGCTTTCTCCCTGAGCCCGAGCGCCTGGCCGAACGCGACGAGTGCATCCACGCCGATATCGGCGAACCGCGTCGCATTCCCGAGCGGCATCGTCAGCTCGCAGTGCGGCCAGTGATCGCCGCGATGGTCGGGCCGGTGCGTCGGCGTGTGATACACGACCGTGCTGACGATGTCGTAGAACGGCGCGAGCCGGTAGCCGCGCGCGTCGACGAAGAACGACAGGTTCTTCAGGTGCGCGTCGGCATTGCCGACCACCACGTTGAACACGGTCCAGCGGAACACCGACAGACGCGTGAGCGCGCGCGTGCTGGTGCGGTCGATCGCGCGGGCCAGTTCCTGTGCATTCGCCCGCTGGTACTTGAAACCGCGGTCGTAGTTGAGCAGTTGCATCGCGTCGATCGTATGCACGCGCCCGGCCGGTTCGGACGCGACGTCGCGGTCGAACCGGTCGATCACGTAGCACGCGGACGGCGCGCGCAGGAAATGCACGTCGGGCACGTCGAGCCCCATCTTTTTCGCGAGCCGCATGCAGAAGAACTCGTTGATCGCCGAATGCGGATAGCCGGCCGCCCGCATGTCGGGTTTGAGCAGGTGCATCGACGGTTCGCTGCCGACCGGCTCGAACAGCGCGTAGTCGGGCGCGTTGCCGCGCAGCACCAGCAGCAGCTTCTGCTGCGCGCCGGCCGCCGACATGCGCTTGGGCGCGGTGGCCGTCAGCGCGCGCTCGGGCATCGCCTGGATCCGGCGCTCGAGCTCGTCGAGCGGCAGCGGCTGCAGGCCGCCGGGCGTTTCCTGCTCGCCGTCGGCCAGCAGCGTCAGCGCGCCGGCCGATTCGCGGCCGAAGTACGCGAGCAGGCCCCACGCGTCGGCGGCATCGACCTTCGCCTCGCGCGCGAGCGACGTGCGCATGCCTTCCTCGGGCAGCAGGTTGTCGAAGAACCACTGGACCGGGCGATCGGTCGACGTGTCGGTGAACACGTCTGCGCGCAGCGCAAACGCCGGCGACAGCGGATACGCGGCCGGCGACGCGAGCCACTGCGGGGCGTACGCGAACGACCAGATCCCCTTGTCGTCGGTCAGCGTGCCCATGCGCACGCCGTTCGCGGACGCGATCAGCGTTCTAGCCGCCATAGCTGCTCCTGCGGCGTTGCGCGGCCTTCAGCGCGGTGGCTTCGGAGATCTCGATCGACGACTCCGCGTACAGCCGCACGCCGAGCTCGCTCAGCAGCAGCATGACCTTGCCGATTTGCGCGGTCGGTTTGCCGGCTTCCACCTGGCTGATGAATTTCGGCGACAGCCCGGTCGCGTTCGCGAGTTCGTCCCGCGTGAATCCCTGCTGGATTCGCGCCGCGCGAATGAAGTGGGCGAGCGCGCCGATCGTGTCGACGGATTGGGACTCCGACATGACGTTCTCCGTGCTTCGTATCTGATCGGGAACAGTATTGCATAACTCGCGGGGTTGGGCAGCAGTTCGTATTCGTACGGGAACGAACGGATGATCCCGACGGCTCGGATGCCGTTTCGTTCCCAATCGGGAACGAAATATCGGGAAAAGGGGCGTTGGAACAGTATTCGTATCCGATCGGATGCGAAGAGAAGGGACGTGAGCGCCTTCGCATGCGCGTCCGACCGGCCACGCCGGATCGTGCGCGCGGCGGATGGCTGCAGGGGCCGTCGGCTTGCCGCCGTCCCGTGCGCGGAGTGGCGACGCGCGATCGTTCCGCGAAGAACGTCCGGACACCGTAGCCGCGGTGGCAAGGTGTGCGCAGCACGCGCCTTTCTACAATTTCCTCCGACGTACTACACGCGCCGCCCCCTCGGGAAAGCAGGCCCGATCCTTGCGCCGCGCTGGCGTCGTCGGCGGCGTTCGCGCCCCGACGCACGACGATTTGCATGGGAGGGCGCATGGAACCGATGCCGGTCGTACTGCAGTGGCACGACGTTCTGGTCAGGATCGCGCTGGCGCTCGTCGCGGGTGGGTTGATCGGCGTCGATCGCAGCGAATCCGGCAAGACGGCCGGCCTGCGCACGACGATCCTCGTCTGCCTCGCCGCGTGCCTGTCGATGCTGCAGGTCAATGCGCTGCTGCTGCAGGCGGGCAAACCGGAGGGCGCGTTCTCGGTGCTCGACCTGATGCGGCTGCCGCTCGGCATCCTGACCGGGATGGGCTTCATCGGCGGCGGCGCGATTCTTCATCGCGACGGCCTGGTGTCCGGCGTCACCACGGCCGCGACGTTGTGGTTCGTGACGGTCATCGGGCTGTGCATCGGCGGCGGCCAGTTGTCGCTCGGTGCGGTCGGGCTCGTCCTCGCGCTGCTGGTCGTGTGGCCGCTGCGGTTCGTCGAGCAGCGCTTGCGGCGCGTCAGGACCGCGCTCATCACGGTCGAGTATCCGGTGGGCTCGGCTGCGCGCGAACAACTGGCCGCGAAGCTGCGCGACGCGGGATTCACATGCCGGACAAAAAGCTTTTGCGAAACGGCCGCACGCGCGGTGCGAGAGGAGGAATTATTCGTGCAGTGGCGCGAAGCCACCGGCGCCGACGTGATGCTGAAGCAACTGATGCGGATCGTCGAGTCGGCCGGCCTGACGTCGGTCCGTTGCTCGACGGAGAACTGACGCGCGCGGCCGCCGGAACGCGCGATGCTCGTGCAGCAGGCCGCCGTGGGCGGTTTATCAAGGAGCGAAACATGACACGTGTATCGGAAGTGATGACACGCGACGCCGCGACCGTCGGTCCGACGCAGAGCCTGCGCGAGGCGGCCAAACTGATGAGCGACCTCAACGTCGGTGCGCTGCCCGTCTGCGACGGCACGCGGCTGATCGGCATGCTGACGGACCGGGACATCGTCGTGCGCGCGGTGTCGATGGGCGTGCCGCCGAACGAGTCGATCGAGGGCGTCGTCAGCGGGCCCGCGAACTGGTGTTACGAGGACGACGACATTTCGGCGGTGCAAAAGAAGATGGAAGACGCGCAGATTCGCCGCGTGCCGGTGGTCGACCGGCAGAAGCGGCTGGTCGGCATCGTCGCGCTGGGCGATCTGGCGACCGCCGCGGACGGCGCGATGTCGTCGACGCTCGGCGCGGTATCGGCGCCGTCGCGCCCGGATCGGTGATCGCCATCGCAGACACGGAGAACGACATGAACGAAGACAGGGAAACGCAGATCCGCGAGCGTGCGTACCGGCTGTGGCAGGCGGACGGCGCGCCCGACGGCCGGGCCGACGAATACTGGCAGCGGGCCGAGCAGCAACTCGATGCCGAGGGCGGCAGCGCGGACGGGAGCGGCGAGCAGGCGGTGGACTGGCCGGTCGATCAGTCCGCGAAGCGCCGCATTCCGGGCGAGCCGCTGCAGGACGTCGATGCGGTGCCGACCGGCGAGGTCGCGCACGAAAGGCGACGCACGCGGTGAAGCGCGGGTAATCGCAAGCCGGAAGGAGAACGAAGATGACGGCGCACGCAGGAGAGAAATCGGAAAAAACCGGTGACTTTCGATGCGAGAAATGCCACCGGTCGACGCACGTGCAGGCGGGACACCCGATCCCGAAATGCCCGCACTGCGGTAACGGCACGTACGGCGAGCGGACGCGCGAGCCGGGCAACAAGTAGGCAGGGCGCACGTCGCATCGCGCGTGCCGCGTTGCGTTTTCGCATCGACGCTGCCACGCGCGTTGGGGAGGCTGCGCCGGATGACGCGCCACGTGTAATTTCTTTGGCGGATTCATTCGCTTGGGGTGCGACCGGGCAGTCCGACGACGGCATGTCGCTTGCTGGAAGCGTTGTGGGCCGCCGTGCCACCCATCGCGGCGCGGTGCGGCGCAACGTATTCAGCATCCGCACGGGGAGAAATTCATGACCCGTGACAGTGAACGACAGGACAGCGCGTCGCCCGACGCGGCACGCGAGGCCGCCGACGTACCGAACCGGCGCAACCCGACACCCGGCGGCGAATCGACCGCGCGCCCCGGCATGGGGCGTCGGGCGGTGCGGGGCAGCCATAGTTGGCTGCGCGGCGCGGGGTGCCGCGGCAGGATGCGGGCGGAACCTCCATTGCCACCAGTCGGACGATTCCACGCCCGATCGTCGACGTATGCGCGAGCAGCGATCTTTATCACCGCAGCAGATAAACGTATCCGAATCGCTTCGTTGACGCACGCCGGCACGGCCTCGTAGATTCGCGTTTTGACCGAATCAGGGCCGTGCCGTGACGACTCCCACCCTCCGCGACGCCGCAACGCTTTCCGCCGGGCATCCCGCCCTGCGGCCGGACGGCGCGGCGCAGCATTTCGACATCGTGCCGTTCGACGCGCCGCTCGGCGCCGAGGTGATCGGCGTCGACCTGTCGCAACCGCTCGACGCCGACGATTTCGCGCGCATCCATCGCGCGCACCTCGATCACCACGTATTGGTGTTTCGCGACCAGCGCATCACGCCGGACGAGCACATCGCGTTCAGCCGCCGCTTCGGCCCGCTGCAGATCCACGTGCTGCACCAGTTCGCGCTGGCCGGCCATCCGGAAGTGCTGATCGTGTCGAACATCGTCGAGAACGGCAAGCCGGTCGGGCTCGGCGATGCCGGCCATTTCTGGCATTCCGACCTGTCGTACAAGGAAAAGCCGAGCCTCGGCTCGCTGCTGCACGCGCAGGAACTGCCGGCGGAAGGCGGCGACACGCTGTTCGCGAACATGCATCTCGCGTGGGACACGCTGCCGGCCCATCTGCGCCGCGCGGTCGAGGGGCTGCGCGCCGAGCATACGTATCTCGCGCGCTACGCGGAATTGCAGGCGCGCAGCCCGTGGCGGCCGAACCTGTCGCCCGAACAGATCGCGCAGGTCGCGGCGGTCGTGCATCCGGTCGTGCGCACGCATCCGGAAACCGGCCGCAAGGCGCTGTTCGTCAGCGAGCATTTCACGACGCGCATCGTCGGGCTGCCCGACGACGAAAGCCGCGCGCTGCTCGACGAACTGTTCGCGCACAGCGTGCGCGCCGAGCACCTGTATCGGCACGCGTGGCGCGACCACGATCTGGTGTTCTGGGACAACCGTTCGCTGATGCATCTCGCCGCCGGCACGCCCGACCACCTGCGCCGCAAGCTGTACCGCACGACGATCGAAGGCGACGCGCCTTTCTGAGCCGCGCGCCGCGTCATTCATTTCCGCCTCATCCCGACCGGAGTTCCGATGTCGTTTTCGTTATTGCCGGCGCGTCGCGCGCTGGCGGCCACGCTCACCGCCGCGCTCGCCTTCGCGGGCGCACTCATCCCGCAAGCCGCGCATGCGGAGGGCCGCATCCGCATCGCCGAGCAGTTCGGCGTCGTCTACCTGATGCTGAACGTCGCGCGCGACCAGCAACTGATCGAGAAGGAAGGGCGCAAGGCCGGCCTCGACATCAAGGTCGACTGGGTGCGGCTGTCGGGCGGCGCGGCCGTGAACGACGCGCTGCTGTCCGGCGCGGTCGACGTCGCAGGCGCGGGCGTCGGCCCGCTGTTGACCGTGTGGGACCGCACGCGCGGCCGGCAGAACGTGAAGGGCGTCGCGTCGCTCGGCAATTTTCCGTACTACCTCGTGAGCAGCAACCCGAACGTGAAGACGATCGCCGACCTGAGCGCGAAGGACCGCATCGCGGTGCCGGCGGTCGGCGTGTCGGTGCAGTCGCGCGTGCTGCAGTACGCGGCCGCGAAGCAGTGGGGCGACAAGCAATTCGACAAGCTCGACGCGCTCACGCAGGCGATTCCGCATCCGGACGCGACGGCCGCGATTCTCGCGAACAGCAACGTGATCACCGGCCACTTCGGCAATCCGCCGTTCCAGGAGCAGGAGCTCGCCGGCAACCCGAATGCGCACATCGTGCTGAATTCGTATGACGTGCTCGGCGGCCCGAGCTCCGCGACGGTGCTGTATGCGACCGAGAAATTCCGCGACGACAACCCGAAGACCTATCGCGCGTTCGTTGCCGCGCTCGCCGACGCCGCCCGGCAGATCGCGGCCGATCCCGAGCGCGCGGCCGATACCTATATCCGCGTGAACGGGTCGAAGATCGATCGCGCGCTGCTGCTGAAGATCCTGCGCAATCCGCAGGTGCAGTTCAAGACCGCGCCGCAGAACACGCTGCCGCTCGCGCAGTTCATGCATCGCACGGGCGCGATCCGCAACGAACCGAAGTCGTGGCGCGACTACTTCTTCGACGATCCGGCGACGGCGGGCGGCAGCTGAGCAGCGCCGATGTTCGGGCGCCGCGATCGACGCTTATGCGTCGGTGCGGTTTCGATATGCGCAATCGATGGTTGGTCCGCACGGCGCCCGGCCGTATGTTGATGGTTTTCCCGCAAGAGATTCGATCGTGAACGCCACTTCTCCCCGAACCTGGTTGCCGCCGTATGCGGCACGTGGCGGCGCGTCGCCGGCCGCGCCGGCCGTGGCCGATACGCGTGCCGACGATCGCCCGGCCGCGAACGCCGCGCAGGCCGGCACGCACAGCGAACGTCTGCTGGCGATCGACCAGGTCAGCCTCGAATACCGCAGCGGCGCGCGGATCGTTCGTGCGACGCATCAGGTGAGCTTCGACGTGTACGGCAGCGACCGCTTCGTGCTGCTCGGCCCATCGGGCTGCGGGAAGTCGACGCTGCTGAAGGCGATCGCCGGCTTCATCGAGCCCGTCGCGGGTTCGATCGCGCTCGACGGCCGGCCGGTGCGCGGGCCGGGGCCCGACCGCATCGTCGTGTTCCAGGAATTCGATCAGTTGCCGCCGTGGAAGACGGTCGTCGAGAACGTCGCGTTTCCGTTGCGCGCCGCCGCGAAGCTGTCGCGCGCCGAAGCACGCGAGCGCGCGCTGCACTATCTCGACAAGGTCGGCCTCGGCACGTTTGCCGACGCCTATCCGCATACGTTGTCGGGCGGCATGAAACAGCGCGTCGCGATTGCGCGGGCGCTGGCGATGCAGCCACGCGTGCTGCTGATGGACGAGCCGTTCGCCGCGCTCGATGCGCTCACGCGCCGCAAGATGCAGGCGGAACTGCTGCGGCTGTGGGATGAATTCCGCTTCACGCTGCTGTTCGTCACGCACTCGATCGAGGAGGCGCTCGTGGTCGGCAACCGGATTCTGCTGCTGTCGCCGCACCCGGGCCGCGTGCGCGCGGAGCTCAACAGTCACGAGCATTCGCTCGACAACGTCGATACCGGCGACTTCCGCGACAACGTCGCACGGATCCATCGCCTGCTGTTCGACACCGACGCACCGCACGTACCGACGACGGAGGACGCCGCATCATGAGTACGATCGATCCGGCCGTGCCGCCGCTGCCGCCCGTGCGTGCCGAATATACGCGCACGCTCGACACGCTGCCCGACGCCGCGCGCGCGGCGCCGGCGCCGCTGCCGCGCCGCATCGCCGGTGCCGCATGGTTTCGCCGCAGCGTCATCGCGCTCGCGCTGATCGCCGCATGGGAGATCGTCGCGCGCATCGTCGCGAACGATCTGCTCGTGCCGACCTTCGGCGCGACGCTGGCCGCGTTCGTGCAGGGCATCGAGTCGGGCGAACTGCTCGTGAAGACCGGCATCTCGATGTCGGTGCTGCTGCGCGGCTATGCGCTGGGCGTGCTGCTGGCGTTCGCGCTGACGTCGCTCGCGGTATCGACGCGCATCGGCCGCGATCTGCTGACGATGCTCACGTCGATGTTCAATCCGCTGCCGTCGATCGCGTTGCTGCCGATCGCGCTGCTGTGGTTCGGGCTCGGCACCGGCAGCCTGCTGTTCGTGCTCGTGCACGCGGTGCTGTGGCCGCTCGCGCTGAGCATCTATACCGGCTTCGTCGGCGTGCCCGCCACGCTCAAAATGGCCGGGCGCAACTACGGGCTCACGGGCCTGCGCCAGATCGCGCTGATCCTCGTGCCGGCCGCGCTGCCGTCGATCCTGTCGGGGCTGCGCGTCGGGTGGGCCTTCGCGTGGCGCACGCTGATCGCCGCCGAGCTCGTGTTCGGCGCGAGCGCGGGGCAGGGCGGCCTCGGCTGGTACATCTTCCAGAACCGCAACGAGCTGTATACGGACCGCGTGTTCGCCGGTCTCGCGGCCGTCATCGTGATCGGGCTGCTGGTCGAGAACCTCGTGTTCGATACGCTCGAGCGCGTGACCGTGCGGCGCTGGGGCATTCAGCACTGACGGCGTCCGTACGCGATCAATCCCGGCGCGGGCATAACGTAAGCTGAAATCGGCTTTTTACGCGCGGCGGGGGCGTCCCTATACTTGCGGACACCGTGTCGCGCGCTGCCGCGACACGCCCCGATCTCCCCGAACAAGGACCTGCCGAATGACTGCCCGTGATGCCGTCGATCCGCGCGACGCATTGCGCGACGCGCTTGCCGCGCTGCCCGATCTCGCGACCGCGATCGGCCAGGACGCCGCGCAACGCGAGGCGCGTCGCGAACTGCCGTTCGAAGGGTTCGCGATCTTCCGGCGCTCGACGCTGGGTGCGCTGCGGATTCCGGTCGCACGCGGCGGCCTCGGCGGCACGCTGGTCGACCTGTTCGAGTCGATCGCGACGCTCGCGGCCGCCGATTCGAATCTCGCGCACGCGCTGCGCATCCACTACGACCAGACCGAGACGCTGCGGCTGTCGCCGCGCACGGCGTTCAACGACGTGCAACTCGAGCGTGTGCTCAGTGGCGCGATCTTCGGCGGCGCGTCGACCGAGCGCGGTACGTCGCGCCCGGGCGAGAACACGACCGTGCTGCGCCGCGACGGCGACCACTGCCGCGTGACGGGCCGCAAATACTATTCGACGGGCACCGCGTTTGCCGATTTTGCGCGCATCAACGTGGAGAACGAGCAGGGCGACGCGCTCGCGGTGATCATTCCCGTCGCGCGCGATGGCCTGCAGGTGCTCGACGACTGGGACGGGATGGGCCAGCGCATGACCGCGAGCGGCAGCCTGTTGCTGAACGACGTGCAGGTGTTCGCGGACGAAGTGGCCCCGCGGGACGGGTCGACGCTCGTCGGCCGTCATTGCGGCGCGCTGCGGCAGCTTCATCTCGTCGCGACGGGCGCCGGCATCGTGCGCAACGTGGTGGCCGATGCACGCCGCTACGTGCTCGAGCACGGCCGGCCCGCGCTGCACAGCCCCGCGCCGACCGCGCGCGACGATCATTTTGTTCAGCAGATCGTCGGCGAGCTGTCCGCGCATAGTCACGCGATCGACGCGCTCGTACGAGAAAACGCACGCGCGCTCGACCGCTCCGCCGACGCGATCGAAGCAGGCGCGGCCGACGCGGATGCGCTCGTGCTCGACAGTGCGCTCGCGACCGCGCGCACGCAATTGATCGTCAGCAAGCTCGCGCTGCATGCGGCCGAGCGGCTGTTCGAAGTGGGCGGCGCATCGGCGACGGCGCGCGAGCACAACTTCGATCGCCACTGGCGCAACCTGCGCACGATCTTCAGCCACAACCCGTTGCTGCACAAGGCGCGCGTGATCGGCGACTACGTATTGAACGGCGTGACGACGCACCTGACCGAAGGGCGCGTGTTCTGACGACGGCCGGCGACTGCTGCTGCGCCGTCGTCAACGCCGCAAGCCGGCTTCGCGCAGCAGCGGCAGCACGCGCTCGCCGAAGCAGTCGAGATCGGGCTTGAAGTCGTAGAAACTCAACTGGATACCGTCGATACCCGCGCGGTGCAGCCGTACGATGGTATCGGCGACTTCTTCCGGCGAGCCGGTGATCGAGATGTTGCCGCCGATCGCGCGCGCGGCGGCTTGCGCCCGCTGCTCGAACCCACCGCGCCACGCATGCGCGTCGCTGTCGAAGCGGTGGAAGCTGCCTTCGTCCGCATGCGCGACGATCGCGTCGCGGTACGCGCGCGCTTCGGCCGCGGTTTCGCGGCAGATCACGAGCGGATTGAGCAGCGTGCGGATCGTGCGGCCGCGCGCGGCGGCGGCCGCCTTCACGCGTGCGGTATGCGCGGGCAGCGCGTCGATCGCGCGTTCGGCGTCGGGGCCGGCCGGGCTCGTGACGAACACGATGTCCGAATAGCGTGCGGCGAACGCGATGCCCGCATCGGAACCCGTCGCGTTGATCAGCAGCGGGCGCCCGTAGCGCGGCTTCGGCGTCACGAATGCGCCGCCCAGTCGCCAGCTCGACAGTTCGGGCGTGTAGCTGAAATTATCCGGTTGCGCCCACAACTGCTGGACCGCGTCGAGGAATTCCGCGGCCATCTCGTAGCGCCGGTCGTGTTCGATCCGGTTCCAGCCGAACATCTCGTGTTCGATCGCGCGGTGGCCGGTCACCACGTTGATGCCCCAGCGCCCGCGCGAGATGTGGTCGAGCGTCGCGGTGAACTTCGCGAAATGCAGCGGATGCCACGGCCCGTAGAGCACGTGGCTCGTCGCGACGAGGATGATCCGCTCGGTGCGCGCGGTCAGCGCGGCCAGCGTCATGAACGAGTCGAGCGCGTGGCCGTCGAACACGCCGCCGTAGCCGCCTTTCGGCAGCCACTGCGACAGCGCGAACACGAGATCGAAGCCGAGCGCTTCGGCGCGGGCCACGAGATCGGCGTTGTAGTCGAACGTCCAGTCGGTCGAGCGCGGCAGCGTCGACGCGCTCCAGCCGCCGGCCTGGATCGGCAGGAACAGCCCGAGCATCAGCGGCTGCGCGAGCGTGCGCGACACGGGGCTGTCGGGGAAATCCGCCGGCGAACGAACGTCGACGAACGGCGACGGCGCGAGCGGGGCGGTGACGGAGGAATCGCTCATCACGGGGTCCTTGCTGAAAGGGGCGACGCACTGCGCGCGGGTGGGCTGCTTGATGCGGCTGATGCGGCTGATGCGGCGGCAAGCGAAGCGACGCGCGTCATAGCTGGCCCGGCCGCGGGTCCGACACGAAGCCGTCGCGGTTCGGCATCTGTACGCGCGGCAGCGTACGTGCGTCGAGCCGGGCGTCGCCGGGCACGATGCCGTTCAGGTGGAGGACGTACGCGGTGACCGCATAGACGTCGTCCGTGCTCAGCGATTGCGGCGCGTTGTACGGCATCGCCCGGCGAATGTAGTCGAACAGCGTCGTCGCGTACGGCCAGTAGCTGCCGACCGTCTTCTTGGGTTTCGCGCTCGCGAGCGAGCCGCTGCCGCCGACGAGCGGATCGCCGACGCCGCCTTCGCCGCCGGCGCCGTGACACATCGCGCATTTGTCGGCGAACACGTGGCCGCCGCGTGCGACCGTGCCCGCGCCGGGCGGCAAGCCGCTGCCGTCCGGCGCGACGTCGATGTCCCACGCGGCGAGCGCCCCGCGATCGATCGGCTGGCCCAGGCCGAAGCCCCCGCCGAACGCGCTCGTCGTCATTGCGCAGGTTGCCAGCAGGCAAGCGAGCGGCTTACGCATTGCGCACCTCGCCGTCCGTGCCGACGCGCCAGTTCTGGATGCCGTTGTAGTGGTACTGCGAGTTCAGGCCGCGCGCGGCGACGAGCGCGTCACGGGTCGGTTGCACGTAGCCGGTCTCGTCGGTCGCGCGGCTTTGCAGGTCGGCCGGCTCGCCGCGCCACACCCAGTCGGCCTCGAAGCGCGTCAATGCGCGGTCGCGTACGTCGCCGGCGAGCCGGGCGGGCCGCCACGTGCGGCCGCCGTCGGTCGATACGTCGACGGCGCGAATCCGGCCACGGCCCGACCACGCGTAGCCGCTGATCGGGTAATAGCCGTGCGCGGCGAGCCGATGGCCGGCCGACGGCCGCGTGATGACCGACTTCGCGTCCATCTCGAACACGAACTGGCGCGCGCAGCCGTCGGGCAGCAGATTCGTGTATTTCGACGTTTCCTCGCGCGTCATCTCCGGCGCCCGCACCAGCTTCAGCCGTCGCAGCCACTTGATGTTCGTGTTGCCTTCGAAACCCGGCACGATCAGCCGCACCGGGTAGCCGTTCTCCGGGCGCAGCCGTTCGCCGTTCTGCGCATAGACGACCAGCGCGCGCTCGAGAATCCGGTCGAGCGGCAGGCTGCGCGTCATCGCCGCGCCGTCCGCGCCTTCGGCGAGCAGCCAGCGTGCGTCGGCATCGATGCCCGTCTCGTCGAGCAGCGTCGACAGCCGGACGCCGGTCCATTCGCAGCACGACAGCAACCCGTGCGTGAACTGAACCGGCAGCCCGCTCGGGCCGTTCCATTCGCTGCCCGTGTTGCCCGAGCATTCGAGGAAGTGGATCCGCGATTCGGACGGAAAACGCAGCAGGTCGTCGATCGTGAAGACGCGCGGCGCGCGCACGAGGCCGTGCACGACGACGCGATGGCGCTGCGCATCGATGTCCGGCACGCCCGCGTGATGACGCTCGTAGACGAGCCCGTTCGGCGTGATGTCGCCGAACAGGTCGGCGAGCGGCGTCATCGACGAGCCGGAACCGGGTAGCGCAGGCGCGCGGGCGCTGCGGCGAATCACGTCGCGTTCATGCTCCCCTGGCAGGCCGTACGGCGGCGACAGCAGCGGCGCACCGGGCGTGCGCGTCCACGGCGGCACGTCGAGCGGCTGGCTTGCGAGCGCGCCGCCGGCGGGCAGCATCGCGGCAGCCCAACCGCCGGCGAGCTGGCGCAGCGCCGCGCGCCGGCCGCTGCGCGACGCACGGGGAGAAAAACGGGAATCGGTCATGGTCGAACGCGTGTTGCGCGCGGGAATCGCGCGCGGGGAAACGATCATTCTCGGCAACCGGGCGCGGCGCGGCAAACAACGATTCCCGCTTTGCTTATCGCGCCTGTCGTGCTTGTTGCGCCGCGCCCGATGCGCGTGCCGTCAGAACTTCACGCGCAGCCCGCTGACGAACGCGAGCTGGCGGTTCGTCGACGACGCGCTGCCGATGTTCGAGATCGCCGCGATCTTGCGATAGCCGCCCGACGTCGAGGTGCTCGCATCGCCGGCCGCGAGCTGGTAGATGCCCGACACGTAGATATCGGTGCGCTTCGACAACGCATAGTCGAACCCGAGCGTGAACTGGTGCCAGCGCGGCTTCAGCGTCTGGCCGCTCGTGCCCGGCAGGCCGCTCGCGCGCCCGTCGGTGAACGTATAGACCCCGATCAGCGTGGCCGCAGGCGTGAGCTGGTAGCGCGCGTTCACGTCGTAGTTGTTGAACTTGCGCGACGAACCGTCGAGATAATTGAGCTGCGTGTGGCTCCACGCGAAGCCGAGCGTCGCACGGCCGAGCACGTAGTTCGCGCCTGCCGCGCCGATCTGCTGCTTCAGTACGCCGCCATTCAGCCCGTAGAAGAACGCGCCGCTGTAGTCGTTGCCGGTGGTCGAGGTCGCGCCGCCCACCGCGCCGCTCGTATTCGACGCCGCATTCGGGTGATTGAACCGCACATAGCCGCCGCCGATCGACAGCGCGCCGTTCACGTAGTTCGCCGATGCGCCCCACGCGTTGTTGTTCGAGAATCCGGTGCCTGCGCCGCCATTGGCCTGGTTGCTGAACGCATAGAGCAGGTCGGCCGTGAAGCCGGCGATCGCGTCGCTGCGGAACTTCACCGCGTTGTTCAGCCGGAAGCTCTGGTTCAGGTTGTCGTTGTCGCCCACGTGCGTGGCCGGCGACCAGAAACCCGCGCCCGAGTACGGCGCGACGAGATCGGTGATCGGCTCGTACTGACGACCGAACGTCAACGTGCCGAGCCCTTTCTTGCCGAGGCCCACGTACGCGGACCGGCCGAACAGCCGGCCGCCCTGGCCGAGCCCGCCGTCGCTCGGCCGGAACCCGCTTTCCAGCGTGAAGACCGCCTGCAGGCCGCCGCCGAGATCCTCCGCGCCTTTCAGGCCCCAGCGGCTGCCGCTCAGCTTTCCGCTCGTCTGCTGGACGTTGCTCGCGCCGCCCTGGTTGTTCGTATACGCGATGCCGGCGTCGACGACCCCGTACAACGTCACCGAACTCTGCGCATGCGCGCCGACCGAACCGATCGAAACCAAACCCAGCACTACCGTTTTTTTGATCATGACCAACCTCTGTTTTTTGTCAGTACGTTTGCGAGGATCACGATGCTATTGACGACGGACGCGCCGATGAACGGCCGATCCGTGGTTTGTAAATCGCTGCGCGGCCGATTTGTAATGTTCATTGCCGCGGGCCCGGCAGGTGTGCCGCGATTGCGTCCGGCACGCCTGCTGCGGCGAACGCATCGTGCGGACCGCGAACGTCGGCCGCCGGAAACCCGTGGACGCGGTCATATCGATCGATGAAATCGTTCGATATCCGTAGTGCTCGTCGTTCGCATGACGATGCGTTTATGCAACGGCCCACTGGGCGAAGACGGGCCGATGCGCTATGCGCGTTCGCATATCGATTCCGCAAAACGTTGGTAGGGCCGGGCGAGGTACGACGGTAGAGTCTGGCATCCGGCCGCTGGCCGGCATGCGTCGGGAACGGCAGCGCGCACGGATACGCGCGCTTACCGATGGGACGCCCAACGAGAAAGGAGCCATTCGACATGAGTCGCGATGTACTGTTTCTGCTGGAACCGGGCTTTGCCGATCCGAAGCATCCGGGCCAGCGCTTCGTCTGTCCGCATGGACTGCCGATCGAAGGGCTGCTCGCGAGCGCGCCCGATCGCGCCGCGCGTATCGACGTGAAGCGCGTCGGCTTCGAGCGGCCGCGGCCCGCGGTGATCGACGCGCTCGACGATGCGCACCAGGGCCTGCCGGTGCTCGTGCTGGGCCGCGACCAGCCCGCGCCGGACGACGCGCAGACGCTCGGCGACGTGCGCTTCGTCACCGATGCGCGCCGCATCCTCGAACTGCTGGCCGAGCGCCACGGCTTTCCGGCGCTGCATTGACGCGGCGGTTTCGCTTTCCATCCGGTTCCATCCGATCGAACAGGAGCATCCGATGTCGTCAATGTCGGCGGTACGTCGCCGCCTGCTGCTTGCCGGCGCCGCAGTCGCGGCGCACCCATTGGCCGCGTTCGCCACGCCGGCCGCCGATGCCGATCTGGCCGGAACGACGTTGCGCGTCGCGACCTACAAGGGCGGCTGGCGCGCGCTGCTGCAGGCGGCCGGGCTCGACAACACGCCGTATCGGATCGACTGGCGCGAACTGAACAACGGCGTGCTGCATATCGAGGCGCTCAACGCGGATGCGCTCGATATCGGTTCGGGTAGCGAAATTCCCGCCGTGTTCGCCGCGCGGCAGAAAGCCAATGTGAAGTTCATCTCGCGCGTGCGCGAAGACCTGAACAACCAGGTCACGCTCGCGCGCAAGGACACGCCGATCCGCAGCATCGCGGACCTGAAGGGCAAGCGTGTCGGCTACGTGCGCGCGACGACGTCGCACTATTTCCTGTATCGACAGCTGGCGGAAGCCGGCCTGAGCTTCGACGACATCCAGCCGATCAACCTGTCGCCGACCGACGGGTTGTCCGCGTACGATCGCGGCGACATCGACGCATGGGCGATCTACGGCTACAACGGCCAGCTTGCGCGCAACCGCTACGGCGCCCGCGTACTGAAGACGGGGAAGGGCTATCTGTCGGGCAATTTTCCGGTGTATGCGAATCCGCGCACGCTCGACGATGTGCGTCGCCGCGCGGCGACCGGCGATTTGCTGCTGCGGTTCCGACGTGCGTATGCGTGGGCGAACGGGCATTTCCGCGACTATGCGCTCGCGCAGAATCACGAGACGCGTGTGCCGGTTGTGGATCTCGTCTCGATGTTCGATCAGCGCAGCGAAGACTACGCGCTGCTGCCGGTGACGCCCGACGTGATCGCGCAGCATCAGCAGGTCGCGGACGTGTTTGCGCGCATCGGCGTGCTGGACGGGCCGGCGCGTGTCGCGCCGTTGTGGGATACGTCGTTCAATCCGGTGGCGGCGGCGGGGGGCTGACCGCAAGAACACACCGTCCACCGATCGCCTGCACATGCAGGCGATCGGTCGGCACTTCCCGTCATTCACCCCGGCGCCGCGTGATCACGACCGAATCGCTTTCCTCCGAAGCGAAGTACCGTCACGCGACCTCTGGCGTTCGACGTATCCACACAAGCGCCGTCAATTCACCCCGACAGCACTCCACGCGCGCGCGACCGTCGCGCTTTCCGCCGAGTTCGCGCCATACAGGTCGTTGGCCGCCTGGATCGACGCACGCCGCGCGTTCGGGTAGTTCGAGTTGGCGTTCAGGTACACGGTGAGCGTCCGGTACCAGATCTTGCCGGCCTTGTCGCGACCCAGCCCGCTGAACGTCGTGTCGCCGTTGCAGACCAGTTGCGCTCTCGACAGGCCGGTGTCGGTCGACGGCACCGACGGCCCTTCCGACAGCAGGTAGAAGAAGCGGTTGCCGACTCCCGACGTGAAATGCGGATCGTGGCGCGGATTCGACCACGAGAAGCCGCCGGACGGGTAGCAGCTGAACGACCGGCCGTCGAGATCCTGCTTGTACATCTTGCGCAGGCCGCCGCTCACCACGCGCGCGCCGATCACGTAGTTGCCGGGATCGTTCGGGTTGTTCGCGTAGAACTTCACGAGCGTGCCGAAAATGTCGGAAGTCGCCTCGTTCAGGCCGCCCGCGTCACCCGAATAGTTCAGGTTGGCGGTGGCCTCGGTCACGCCGTGACTCATCTCGTGCCCGGCGACGTCGACCGACACCACGGGCTTCGGCAGGCGCGTGCCCGGCTCGCCGTCTCCGTACGCCATCACGCGCGACGACAGCCATGCCGCGTTCGCGCCGGTCGTGCCGCTGCCGGTATTGAACACCACGTGCGCGTAGCTTCTCACGCCGCGACCGTCGTTGAAGATGCCGTTGCGATTGTGCGTGGTCTTGTAGTAGTCCCAAGTCAACGCGAGCCCGTAGTCGATGTCTGCCGCGACGGTCTGCCGATCGGTGGTCGTGTTGTTGCCCCACACGTTCGTGCTGCTCGTGAAGATCGGCAGGTCGGTCGCTTGCTCGACCTCGTCCGAGCTCAGGCCGCGACCATCGTAGACCGAGCCGCCGCCGCGGCCCGGATCGAGCATCCGGTATGCGTTCGTGCCGGTCTGGTCCGTCGTGAGCGTCAGGTTGCCGTAGTACAGCGAGCGGCCGGTGCCGGTCGCGGCGGCGGTCTTGATCAGGTCCTGTGCGTCGAGCACGGCGCCGGTGCGGGCGTCGACGTAGTACAGCACGGCGTCGCCGTGCGTGTCGGTCGACTTGCCGTAGACGCGTACCGCATAGGCCAGCGTCGGCGTGACGTCGCGGGCGAACACGACGAGTTCCGGCTCGTCGACGCGGCGCACGTCCGAGTTGAAGCGCGCGGCCGCGATGTGTCTGGCCCGCGTCGCACCGACGTCGGGTGCGTTGCGTACCACGGCGCGGTTCCCGACCTTGCCGATCGTGCCGGCGAGGTTGATCGGTGCGAGCTGCGTTACGCTGGCTTGCTTCAACTGCCCGTTGCTCGAGTGGACGACCACGTCGCCACCTATCACGGGCAGGCCCGCGTGGAAGCGATCGAAACGCACGTGCTCGGTGCCGTCGGGATCGACGATCACGTCCCGCACCTGGAACTGGTCGCCGTCGGTTGGGGCGCCTGCTTGTGGCCCCGCGAACTTCAACGTGCGTGCCGTGCCGCTGGCCGCCACGCTGAAGGCGGTCGGGTTCTGCTGGATCAGTTGCAGCGCCTTGTCGACCCCGGCCGGCTGGTCGCCGGCCTGGGCAAAAGCGCTGAGACTCGCGACGGTAATCGCGGTGATGGGCAGCAGTCGAGACAGTTTCTTCATGTAATTCCCCAGGTTATGAGTGGGTTTGTTCGAGGAATGCATCAAGCGATGACTTTTAAACAAGACATGTCGCGAACAGCAGGGGGATGCTAGGAGGTGATTTTTATAATTACAAGATATTTTCTATTGGATTAATTTTTCATGTCGTTGCTGTCAATCAAGTCGGAATTTGGTGAGAAATTTGAAATGATCGTGTTGACGGTGGTAACGGGGGCGATGCATCGACGGCGTGTGGCTGGGACGCTTTGGGGTTTTCTCGTCGTGGCGGGTGTGTAAGGAGGACGCGCGATGAGAAGTCGAGTCAAGTGGATGGTTGGGATTTTCGTTATTGAATATTGATTTCGATTGTTGCCGATTCGCGTGCCGTCAAATTAATTTTCAATGCTTTTTGTATCTTCTGTTTGTGACGTGAAGTCATCACATGTCCAATGGGCGTCGGGCGAGCGATGCTCGCATGACAACGAGTGGGAGGTGATTCGTGAAGTATCTTGCTGAGCGCTTCCGGTGATGTTCGAGCCTTTGGCCGACCGCAGGCTACAGACCGCGCACGGTATCTATACCGATCTTAATTGACATAATGCGTATTATCAATTCAAAAGGGTCGAATCCCAGAACGTGTAGCAAGGCCACACCAAATATCAAGCGCATTCCGGCGTAACCTCGTCGCCGTCGAGAAGGCATGCACCTTGCCCCGCAGCCTCATCTTTCCGAGCTAAAACAGGAGAACCGATGAGCGATCCCACTGCACATTCCCGGACGGCTGCAAAAGCGGTGCCGCCCCCACGAGACCCCCATCTTCGCGCACTGGCGAACTGTATTCGCTTCCTCGCCATGGATGCAGTGCAGAAAGCGAACAGCGGACATCCTGGTGCGCCAATGGGGTTGGCTGACGTTGCGACGGTCCTGTTCAACGAGTTCATGAAATTTGACGCGTCGGATCCCCACTGGATCGATCGAGACCGGTTGGTACTGTCCAACGGACACGCGTCGATGCTCCTCTACAGCCTCCTCTATCTGACGGGCTATTCCGACATGACCCTCGACGAGCTCAAGCGCTTCCGGCAAGTCGGCAGCAAGACGCCGGGCCATCCGGAGTACTCGCACGCCGACGGAATCGAACTGACGACCGGCCCCCTCGGACAAGGCGTCGCGGAATCCGTCGGCATGGCGTTGGCCGAGCGCGTCATGAATGCGCACTTCGGCGATGATCTCGTCGATCACTACACGTACGTATTTCTCGGCGACGGTTGCCTGATGGAAGGCATTAGCCACGAGGCCATTTCCTTGGCCGGCCACCTCCGGCTGGGCAGATTGATTGCGTTCTGGGACAACAATTCGATTTCCATCGACGGCGCGACCAAGCTCGCGGTTTCGGACAACGAGATCGAGCGCTTTCAGTCGGCTGGATGGCGAGTCCTGGAAATCAACGGTCACGACACGAATGCGATACGGCGCGCTATCGAGACCGCTCGGACAACGCATGACCGACCGACGTTGATCGCATGCAGGACGATCATCGGGTTCGGCTTTCCGACCAAGGCCGGGACCGAGAAAGCCCATAGCGATGCCCCGGGCGAGGATGAAATCGCGGGCGCACGCCAGGCCCTCGATTGGCATTCGCCGCCGTTTGAAATCCCGGATGACCTGCTGAAAGCATGGCGGGAGATCGGCGCGCGCGGCCGCAAGACGAGACTCGCGTGGGACGAGCGTGTCCGCCGGGCGCCGCAGGCGCTGCGCACCGAATTCGACCGGCGCAATGCGGGAAAGCTTCCGGATGACTGGAAGGCGGCGATCGCGGCGGCACGGCAGGCATTTATTGCCAGTGGCCGTGCAATGGCTACCCGAAAGGCCAGCGGTGAAGTGCTTGATCATCTCTTCGACGCGATTCCGGAATTGCTGGGCGGCTCGGCGGATCTTACGCAGTCCAACAATACGAAGACGAAGAACCAAATCGCGATCGAGCCTGGCCGGTTCAAGGGTTCATACCTCCACTACGGCGTCCGCGAACACGGCATGGCCGCCGCGATGAACGGCATTGCCCTTCATGGCGGCCTCATTCCGTACGGCGGCACCTTCCTTTGCTTTTCGGACTACTGTCGCCCGGCGATCCGGTTAAGCGCGATGATGCGGGTGCGATCCATCTTCGTGATGACGCACGATTCCATCGGTCTCGGAGAAGATGGGCCGACTCATCAACCCGTCGAGCACCTCGCCGCTCTTCGCGCCATTCCGCAACTCGCCGTCTATCGGCCGGCCGATCCAGTCGAAACGGCGGAGTGCTGGGAACTGATTCTCGAACAGCCGCGCAGAGCTGCACTCCTCGCATTGTCACGCCAGCCGGTCCCGCTCCTGCGCAACGAGCCTGGAAACGAAAACAAGTCGGCGCGGGGCGCCTATATTTTGCGGGAGGCCGATGGCGGGCCGCGCCAACTCACGCTGATCGCGACAGGCTCGGAGGTCGACCTCGCCGTCCAGGCACGCGACATCCTGCAACAGGAAGGCGTGCCGACGGCCGTCGTATCGATGCCGTGCCGCCTGCTCTTCGAGGAGCAGCCGCGCGATTACCGGCGGGCCGTGCTGGGCGTTTCTCCCGCGAGGGTCGCGGTCGAGGCGGCGGTCGAACTGGGCTGGGAACGGTACATCGGACCGGAAGGCCGGTTCGTCGGCATGCACAGCTTCGGCGAGTCCGGGAAAATCAAGGACGTGTACGACAAGTTTGGCATCACGGTAGATGCGGTGGTTCGCGCGGCGCATCAGGTGTTATCCGAAGTGTGACATTGCTGCAATCCGCCTCGGATGCGATGACCTTGCAGGGCTCGTGGATGTGCTTTGAGAAGTGGGCGGCCTCGATTTTCGGTGGATTCGCGCGTAGCGTTAGAATAGCGCCCCTTCTCATGGGAGACGACAATGTCCTGGTTCGTTTATGAAGTGCCCGAATACCACGAAGACGCCGCGCGCATCGAACCCTTCAGCGAGCTGCGTAGCCGTGTGCTGAAAGCCGGCGGCCCGGCCATGGCAGACGACCTGGAAAGCGTTCGCGAAAACGCCGCGGCGACGGCGGACACGCCGGAGCGCCCGCTGCGTACCCCGGAAAATCCGCAGGTCTTTCCGATTCCTTACGCCGACTCGATGATCCTGGTCGGGTTCATCTTCGATCTGAAGCGCGAATTCCGCCAACTGGTCGTGTCGCCCGTGGAAATGCCCTGGCTGAAAGACGCGTAAAGCGTTGCGCCGGCGGGGTGTCGTACCCGGTGATCTGTTTCGGCATCCGCGCTTTCATCACGAGCCGGCCCACCGCTGGATCCGCGACGCGATGAGCGAACTCATCACAGGGCCGATGCATCACCAGCCTTTGCCGAATACGAAGCGCCGGCGTTCGACGGCGGCGCGATAGCCCGCGCGGTCGCTAATCGCTAGCGCGCCCGGTCACGCAGCAGCAGGCGCGACCCGACCTCCACGATCGACGTAATCGCCGGCAGCAGTTCCTGGCCGAGCGACGTCAGCTCGTACTCCACGGACGGCGGCGACGTCGGCAACACGCTGCGCCGGATCACGCCCCGCTCCTCCAGATCACGCAGCCTGCCGGTCAGCACCTTCGCGGTGATGGTCGGGTTGTCGCGCCGCAACTCCGAAAACCGACGCGGGCCATTGCTCAGGCACCAGATCAGTTCGGGCGTCCACAGACCGCCGATCAACGCCATGCATTTCGACATCGGGCAGCCGGGAAGCGGCTCCACCTTCTTTCGCATTCTCAAACCCATCGTCGCACCGGGAATGGTTTCCATTTGGTTACTTGAAAATGATGGTAACCGATGGATAGGTGGTTTCCAATGGAAACCTTCATCCCTACACTTGGAGCCTCACCTATCGATACACGGAGAGCATGAACATGTATGCAATAACGGGAGCATCCGGGCAGCTCGGGCGCCTTGTGATCGACGCATTGCTTGAAACCGTGCCGGCCAACCGGATTATCGCGGCGGTCAGGAATCCGGCGAAGGCGCGCGACCTTGAAGCGCGCGGCGTGGTGGTGCGCGAGGCCGACTACAAGCGGCCTGAAACGCTCGCCACCGCGTTCCTCGGTGTCGACAAACTCCTGCTGATCTCGTCGACCGAAGTCGCCGGCCGCCTGCCATTGCACCGCGCGGTGATCGACGCGGCCCGGCGGGTTGAAGTCTCGTTGCTCGCCTATACGAGCATGCTGCACGCCGACACGTCGCCCGTCCGACTCGCGATCGAGCATCGGCAGACGGAAGAAGTCATCGCGGCCTCCGGCCTCCCCACCGTCCTCCTGCGCAATGGCTGGTACACCGAGAACCATTTGATGGCCCTTCCCGCTGCGCTCGAGCATGGCGCGTTCATCGGGGCCGCGAAGGACGGGCGCTTCTCTGCCGCCGCGCGGAAGGACTATGCGGCGGCCGCGGCCGCGGTATTGACGACGGACGGCCACGCAGGAAAAACCTATGAACTGGCGGCAGACGATGCGTACACGCTGGCGCAGCTAGCCGCGGAGGTTTCGCGGCAGTCCGGCAAGACCGTCGTCTACAACGATCTCGCCGAGGACGCTTATGCCGACGTGCTGACGAGCGCCGGGTTGCCGCCCGAGTTTGCCAGCGTCCTCGCGGATGCCGACGTGGCCGCGTCGCGCGGTGCGCTGTTCGACGACGGCGGCGTCCTCGCGCGACTGATCGGTCGGCCCACGACGCCGTTGGCGAGCGTCGTCGCGACTGCGTTGCGCGATTAGGGCGAACAAGCCCCGATGAAGCATCAGCCAGCGCCGCTGCAGCGTGCGGGTTCGGCTGATGCTGCCGGGGCGCGCGCCCGGCACGTGCTTCGGTGACAACGCTCGCCACCCGATGGCGGGCAAGTGGCTCACAACCGGTAAGTTCGCAGCGCATTGTGGACGAACAGCGCCTCGCGCTCATCGTCGCGGGCGCCCGCGACGATCGCCGCATAAGCGTGCCAGAGCGCCTGATAGCCGGCATGGAGCCGATCGACCGGGAAGTTCGACGCGAACATGCAGCGCGCCGCGCCGAACGCGTCGATCGCCTCCAGCACGTACGGGCGGAAACTTTCGACCGTCCAGCGATGGTCGAACATCGCGAGCCCGGACAGCTTCATCGTCACGTTCGCCCGCCGCGCGAGCCCGCGCAATCCGTCGCGCCACTCGCGCCAGCCGTGCACGCTGGTCCGGTCGACGAACATGCCCGTGTGATTGACGATCACGGACGTGTCGGGATGCGCATCGAGGACGGCGAGCGCGGCGCCAATCTGGGCCGGGTACAACTGCAGGTCGAACGACAAACCGAACTCGCTCAGCATCCCGAAGTTCTCTCGCCAGCGCGGTTCGGCGAGATAGTCCACGTCGACGTAGTTGTACCAGGGGTCCGGATGCCGGTTCAACACCTGCCGGATACCGCGCACGTTCGGATGCGCCGCCGCGCCGGCGAGCCGGATGCGTGCGTCCGGCGCGAACAGGTCGACGCCCGCGACGATGCCGTCCGGCATCCCGCCGCTCGCCGGCGCATCGGCCAGCGCCTGCAGCCAGTCGACTTCGCTCGGCGTCGTCCACACATCGTGGATCGCCTCGACATGCACGACCTTCAGCACGTCGATATCCGCGCCGGCGTCCGCGCGCAGGTCCGCGGGCAGGTAGCGGCGCGGCAAGTCCGCCACCGCGCCCGAGAACGCCGGCTGAGCGCGATCGAGCCAGCTGTAGCTCAACGCGTCGGCGTCCCAGAAATGGACATGGGGATCGACAACCTGCATGTGGGCTCCGTGAGTTCATGCGACACGATGATCCGCTGCAATGGTTCGGCACACGCCGAGCGCTGCCGATCCGTTGAACGGGCCGGCGTCATTCCAGATGGAACATCGGCTCCAGCGATTTCTCGACCGGACGTCCGTCCGGCCCGGTCGCCATCAGGTCGGCCATGTACGCCCACCAGCGACGCATCACGTCCTTTTCGGCGAGTTGCGCGATCCGGTGATCGGCCGGCCGTTTGAGCACGGCGAACAGGTGATGGGTGTCGTCGTCGAGAAAGATCCAGTAGTCCGAGATGCCCGCTGCACGAAGCGCGTCGGCGAGTTCCGGCCAGATCGCATCGTGCCGGCGCCGGTATTCGTCCCGCTTGCCGGGGTGCAGGCGCATCCTGAAGGCGATCGTTTCCATGCCCATGCCTCGCGGTTTCATTGCAGGTTCACGTACATGCCGCCGTCGACGAGCAGCGCGGCGCCGTTCACGTAGCGCGCCATGTCGGACGCGAGAAACACGACGCAGTCGGCGACGTCGTCCGGCTCGCCGAGGCGGCCGAGCGGAATCCGGCGCTCGAAGTACTCGGTCTTGCCGGGCGCGGCGAGATCGTCGTCGTTGATTTCGGTGCGGATCGTGCCCGGCAGCACCGAATTGCAGCGAATCCGATGCGGCGCGAGCGCGACCGCGCACGACTGCATCAGCGCATGGACGCCGGCCTTGGTCGGCGTGTAGTGCGTCTGCATGCCGCCGCCGACCAGCGCGCTGATCGAGCTGGTCGCGACGATCGCGCCGCCGTGCCCTTGCGCGGCCATTTGCCGGGCGACGGCCTGGGTCATGTAGAACGCACCGTGCAGGTTCACTTCCATCGTCCGTTGCAGCAGCTCGGGCGGCAAGTCCAGGAAGCCGTGGAACGGGCAAATTCCGGCATTGCTCGCCAGTACGTCGATCCGGCCGAATCGTTCGACCGCGGCCGCGACGAGCGCGCGGGCCGTGTCCGGCTGCGCGACGTCGCCCGGCACGGCCAGCGCGTCGCGCCCCGTCGCGCGGATCGCGTCGACGAGCGCGTCGATCTCGTGATCGGCCTGCGTGGGCAGCAGCGGGTTCGTCCAGTAGTTGACGACGACGTCGGCGCCATGCCGCGCACACGCCAGCGCGATCGCGCGGCCGATCCCGCGCGATCCGCCCGTCACGACGACGATCCTGTCTTCAAGCAATTTCGTCATTGCGCCCCTCCGTACGCTCAGTGTTCATACGGGCGCTGCATGCGCACGTCCGGATTCAGGCGCACGCCGAAACCGGGCGTGTCGGGCACCTTCATCCGCCCGCCGACCGGCACCGGCTCGTCGAGCAGCAGCGGATCGAACATCGGCACGACACGATCGGCCTGCGGCGCCATCATCAGGAATTCGGCGAACGGGCTGTTGTGCCGCGTCGCGACGAAGTGATAGCTGTAGACCGACGAGCCGTGCGGAATCACCAGCACGCCACGCGCATCGGCGAGCGCCGAGATCCGCATCAACTCGGTGAGCCCGCCGCACCAGCCTACGTCCGGCTGAATGATGTCGCAGCACTCCATCTCCAGCAGCATGCGAAAGCCCCAGCGGGTCGCCTCGTGCTCGCCGGTCGTGACGAGCATGCCGCGCGGCACGTCGCGGCGCAGCTTCGCATAGCCCCAATAGTCGTCGGGCGGCAGGCATTCCTCGATCCATTTCAGGCCGAGCGCATGCGCTTCGTGCGCGAGCCGCGTCGCATACGGCACGTCGAGACTCATCCAGCAGTCGAGCATCAGCCAGAAATCGGCGCCGACGCGCGAACGCATCTCGGCGAGCGCATCGAGATTGCGACGCAGGCCGACCTCGCCCTCGGCCGGGCCGTGATGCAACGGCAGCTTGCCGCCGATGAAACCCATCTCCTTCGCGAGATCGGGTCGCGCACCGGTCGCGTAGAACTCCAGCTCGTCGCGCACCTTGCCGCCGAGCAACTGGTGCACGGGCTCCCGCCTGACCTTCGCGAGCAGGTCCCACAGCGCGAGATCGACGCCGGAAATCGCATTGAGCACGACACCCTTGCGCCCGTAGTACAGCGTTGCATGGAACATCTGATCCCACATCTTCTCGATGTCGGTCACGCACTGCCCTTCGATGAAACGCGCGAGATGCCGCTCGACGATGAACGCGCCGATCTCGCCGCCGGTCGTCACCGCAAAGCCGACCGTTCCATCGCTGGCCTCGACTTCGATCACGAGCGTGCCGAGCACGTTGATGCCGAACGACTGGCGGCTCTGCCGGTATTCGGGGTAGCGCGACATCGGCGTCGCAATGTGGTCGTCGATCCAGTGACCGGCATCCTGATCGTGGTAATCGGCACCGCCACCACGCACCGTCAGCGCGCGGACCGCGCGTATCGTCGGCATGCTCATTCTTCGGGTTCCTTGGTTGGGTCATCGAGTGCGGAAGCCGCCCGTACGCGTCGGGCGCACGGATGGCGGCGGAATTCGCAACGTCATGCTGCCAGGCGGTCGCGTCAGCGTGCCCAGCGCAGCACTAGCGCGTCGAGCCGTCGCGCAATTTCGATCAGGCCCGCGCGCGTCGCCGGATGCAGCGGCGCCAGCGGACGGCGCGGCGCGTCCGATGCGATCACGCCGCCCTCCTTCATCAGCGCCTTCGCCGCCAGCAGGCCGGCCTGACGGTTCTCGTAATTGATCAACGGTAGCCATTGCTCGTACTGGGCGACCGCCTCGTCGCGCTGCCCGGCGAGATACGCGGCGAGAATCGGCCGCAGCCCGTCCGGATAGCCGCCGCCGAGGATGCTGCCGGTCGCGCCCGCATCGAGATCGGCAAGCAGCGTGATCGCCTCCTCGCCGTCGAACGGCCCTTCGATCGCGTCGCCGCCAAGCGCGATCAGTTCGCGCAGCTTCGACGCCGACTGCGGCACCTCGATCTTGAAATAGCGCAGATTCGGAATCGTGTGCGCGAGGCGCGCCAGAAACGCGGCCGATACCTGCGTGCCGCTCATCGGCGCGTCCTGGTACATGATCGGGATCTCGATCGCGTCGGAAAGCGCCGCATAGAACTGCTCGATCGCGGCCTCGCCGCAACGAATCGTCGCGCCGTGGTACGGCGGCATCACCATCACCATCGCCGCACCGGCCTCCTGCGCGGCGCGGCTGCGCGCCGCGCAGATCGTCGGATTGAAATGCGTGGTCGTCACGATCACCGGCACGCGTCCCGCCACGTGTTCGAGGATCGCCGCGATGAGCCGCTCGCGCTCGTCGTCGGTCAACGAAAACTGTTCCGAGTAGTTCGCGAGGATGCACAGGCCGTCCGCTCCCGCGTCGATGATGAAGTCGACACAGCGCTTCTGGCCCGGCATATCGATCTCGCCCGACTCGGTGAAGATCGTCGGCGCGACGGAAAACGCGCCCGTATAGCGGCGGTGAATCGGCGTAGACAAGCTCATCTGAAACCCTCTCTTATAATCAGTGATCCGAATTGTATGGTGCGTTTGTCGTGCGCCCATACCGCGATAAATCACGCGTCATACACGCCCGTACCGCCCTCGCAACCCGTCCGTCACGCCGCAATAGATCGCCTTCAGCTTCAGGCGCTTGTTGCGCGCATGCAGCAGCACGAACGCGACGTGCTTGAGCGTGATGAGATTGATCAGCAGCATCGCCGGATAGCGCCGCCAGTAGTCGCGCGCGACGAGGATACAGTTGCGCGCCGCATAGTAGTGGCGCAGCGCGCTCTGATCGAATATCTCGACGCGCGGCCAGTGCTGCTGCGCGGACGGGCTGCCGAGTTCATGGGGCAGCGACACGTCGGCGTTGACGCGCACCGGCACGCCGTGCGCCTGCGCGCGCATGCAGTATTCCGCGTCGACGTGGTCGATGAAGAAGTCCTCGCGGAAGCGGCCGAGCGCGCGATACGCGTCGAGCGAGATTGCGGTGCCCGACGAGATGATGACCGAGCACGACAGCAGGCCGTGCGCGCCGCCGTGGATCGGCGTGATCTGCGCGGACCAGCGGCGCACCGTGAACAACGGCAGGTCGCGCTGGAAATTGCGGTTGAAGATCCGCGGGCCGACCAGGAAGCGGCTGTCGCCCACCCGCGCGCAGCCGGCCAGCATGCGATCGAAATAGTCGTCCGGAACGTGCGAATCCTGATCGAAGATGAAGAAGACGTCGCAGCCGCGGCCGATCAGGAATTCGACGCCGGCGTTGAACGCACCGGCGATGCCGCCGCGATTGTGATTCGCGATCACGTCGACGCCGCCTGCGGCGAGCCGTGCGTACAGCGCACGATCGGCGACGGGCGAATTGTCGACCGCGACGACGACGGGGCTTTTCGCGGGCAAGGTCAGCAAATGCTCGATCTGCGCCGCGGAGGGTTTATACAGCGTGACCAACGTACCGTGTGTCATGACGGCACCTCGTGACGATCAAGTAGCGATGCGCCGCGCCGGTCGATCCGGGCGGCCCGTCCTCCTTTGCACGACTGCTTGTCTCGTCGACCAGCCTGCCCTGCCCGTTCGCGTGCTGTACGCGATCGTCGCAGGCGCCGCGGCCGGTCTTGCTTTATCTTGCGTACAGCTTGACGACGCTCGCCTGGACGACGCGCGTGATCTCTTCCATCCGCCAGCGGATATGCGTGTCGGTCAGCGTCGCGCAACGTTCCGCATCGCGTTCGGCAAGCGCGTCGAGAATCTCGAGATGCTCGGTAAACGCCTCGTTGCGTCGCTGATCGACGTCGACCCAGCGCACGTAGTGAATGCGCGCGTTGATCCCTTGCAGCACCCGGCCGATCTCGGCATTGCCCGACAACGCGGCCAGCTCCAGGTGAAACTGCTCGTCCTTGACGACCAGCTCGGCCGACGACATCCGCGCCGCATTCTTCATCACCTGCTTCCAGAAGCGACGCAACGCCTTGATGTCGTTGTCCGACCCGCGCTCGCATGCGAGCATCACCGCGGTCGTTTCGATCGAGCGACGCAATTCGAACAGATCGAACACATCCTTCCCCTCCAGTTCCCGAATGAAGAAACCGCGGTTCGGCACGAACACCAGCAGGTTTTCGGCAACGAGCCGATTCAGCGCCTCGCGAATCGGCGTGCGACTCACGTTGAAGCGCTCGGCAAGCTCCAGCTCGTTGAACCGCTCGCCCGGCCGGATCTCGTACAGCACGGCCATCTGTTTCAACTGCTCGTAAATCTCGTTGACCGTGAGGCCCGTGCGCGTCGGCGCCGCGGTCTCCCGGCCAGCCATAACGGAAGTCGACATCTCGTCTCCTGGTTCCACCTGTTGTCACCGCGCGTCATTATCCATCGGCAATTTGCCCGCGCGCGTTCTTTTTACATGCACGAGCCATGCGTCAGCGCATCAGCAAGCTGCCGAAGCCCGGCACGGGATCGTCGATGCCCGCGAGCCGCAGCGCGTGCCAGGCGAGCGCGTGATTGCTCGACAGTACGGGTTTGCCCGCGCGCGCTTCGATATCGGCCAGCGCATCGACGATGCGCAGGCTCGTGCACGACACGAATACGGCATCGACGGCCGGATCGGCGGCGAGCGTCAGCACCGCGTGCTCGATCGACGCGCGCTCGATGCGGGCGACCTCGTTGTCGTCGCGGTGCTCGAACGATCCGACCCGCACGATATCGACGCCGCGCGCGCGCAGGTACGCGGCCATCGCATCGTTGATCGTGCGCTCGTACGGCGTCAGCAGCGCGACCCCGCGCGCGCCGAGCGCCGTCAGCGCGACGCGCGCCGCGGTAATCGGCGTGGTGCATGCGACGCCGGGCCGCGCCTCGCGGATGCGCTCGAACACGCGCTCCTCGCCGAGCACCATCGACGCCGACGTGCAGCCGAACGCGACGACGTCGAGGCGCTCGCCCGGCCGGATCAATTCGACCGCGGCGCAGATCCCGCCGTCCATCCGCGCGAGCGTCTCGGCGGTGATCTCGGCGGAATTCGCGATCCGGCTTTCGTAGAACGCGACGCCATCGATCGCGAGCAGACGTCGCCACTCGTATTCGATCGTATGATCGGTCGCCAGCACGACGAGGCCGATCGCCGCGCGCCGCGCGATGCCGGCGTCGAGCGAGAAATCGAAGCGCGCGTACGCGTCGCGCGCCGGGCCGGCGCCGACAACCGGATCGGACGCCTCGGAGGTGGAAAGAAGTTCGCTCATTGCAGGGTCATCCCGGTGATGTCGATGTCGGGCCGCTTGCCGTGGATCAGATCCGCGACGATCTTCGCGGTGCCGCACGACATGGTCCAGCCCATATGGCCGTGGCCGGTGTTGAAAAACAGGTTGCGGTGCCGGGATGCGCCGATGATCGGCGTGCCCTCCGGCGTCATCGGCCGCAGCCCGGCCCAATACGACGGCTTCGCGTAGTCGGCGCCGTTCGGGAACAGCGCCTGCGCGGTCGCGAGCATGTGCGCGAAATCGCCCGGCGAATGCGTGGTGTCGTAGCCGCTGAACTCGGCGGTCGCGGTCAGCCGCAGCCGGTTGCCGAAGCGCGCCCATGCGACGAGCTGGTTCTCCTCGACGCCGCCGAGCGCGGGCGGCTCGTGCGTGTCGTCGATCGGCAGCGTGACCGAGTACCCCTTGACCGGATAGATCGGCAGCCGGTAGCCGAGCGATCGAGCGACGAACGGCGAGTACGCGCCGAGTGCGAGCACGTATCGATCGCCGGTCACGCGGCCCTGCGACGTCTCGACGTAGTCGATCGCATCGGCGCTCGCGCGCACGCCGTCGATCGACGTGCCGAAGCGGAATTCGACGCCGAGCGCGCGGCAGCGCTCGGCCAGCGCGCGCGTGAACAGATGCGCGTCGCCGCTCTCGTCGCTCGGGCAATGGATCGCGCCCGCGATCCCGGCCACCGCGTGGCGCAGCGCCGGCTCGCGTTCGACGGTGGCCCGCGCATCGAGGATGTCGAGCGGCAGGCCGTTGTCGGTCAGAATCCGCATGTTCGCGACGCCGCGCTCGAACGATGCAGGGTCGCGATACAGGTACAACAATCCTCCGCTCGTCCGGTCGTACTCGAGCAGTTCATCATTCGTCGCCTGCTGAAGCCGCTGCTGCGCGTAACGACACAGCCTCACCTTGATCGACGTGTTGCGGCGCGAGCGCTCGGCCGTGCAGTTCTGCAGGAACAGCGCGCACCAGGCCCACATCCGCCAGTCGGGCGTCCATTTGAGCCGCAGCGCCTGGCCGTCGGCAAACAGCGACTTGAACAGAATCTTCGGCGCGCGCGGCGACGCCCAGGTGTACGAATGGCCGGGCGCGATCAACCCCGCATTCGCGAAGCTCGTTTCGAGCGCGACGCCGTCGCGACGTTCGATCACCGTCACCTCGTCGCCGGCCTTCGCGAGAAAATACGCAGTGGTCACGCCGACGATGCCGCCGCCGAGCACGATCGTCTTCATCGTCTGGTTCTCCCTGCGCTAGCTCGCGGCGATCGCCGCGATCTCGACCGTGTACTGCGGAAACGCGAGCTTCGATTCGACGCACGCGCGTGCCGGTGACTCGCCCTGCGGCACCCACGCGTCCCATACGCTGTTCATCTCGGCGAAGCTGCGATAGTCGGCCAGCCAGATGCTCGCGGACACGATCCGGCGCTTGTCGAGCCCCGCGTCTTCGAGCAGCCGGTCGATCTTGTCGAGAATCTGCCGGGTCTGCCCCGCCACGTCGAGCGACGTGTCGTCCGCCACCTGCCCCGCGACGAAGGCCAGCCCGCCCGCGACCACCAGTTGGCTCATCCGTTCACTTACGCCGTATCGCTTGATCTCCACCATCTGACTGCCCTCCGAGGTCGTGTCGAGTTGGGCAGATTTAAGCACTGCAATTCACCTCTGTATACACTTTTTTCAGAAATATTCTCGATTGCGCCGGATTGGCGCGCCCATGCACCAGGGCTATCCACGCGCTTTATCCGCGTGCATAAATGCATGAAAACAGGGAAAATTTTCTATCTCAAACAAGACTTTCGCTATTCGTCGCAGCGGCTCGAAAATTTATTTGCAAACGATTTTTGTTCTGTGATTCTGTCGACACTTCTGTATATCAAACCATGCCGCCAACCGTGCGGCCGACCATGCGACGGGAGAACGAAGATGAAGGCAAGTCAGTGGAGTATCGGTATCTGGATCGCGCTCGGGGCGCTTGCGTCGGGCGCTGCGCACGCCGACGTCAGCGTGGGCGCGGTGCTGCCGCTGACCGGCGCGAGTGCGTCGATCGGCGAAGACCAGCGCCGCGGCATCGAGCTGGCCGTCGCGCAGATCAATGCGAAAGGCGGCGTGCTGGGCCAGAAGCTCGCCGTGCGCATCGAGGATTCGGGCGGCTCGGCCAATACCGCGCTCGACGCCGCGCGCAAGCTCGCGACCGTCGAACACGTGCCGGTCGTGCTCGGCGAATTCTCGTCGTCGGTCACGATACCGGTCGGACAGTTCCTGGTGCGCCAGGGCGACGTGCACATCAACATCGGCTCGTCGAGCCAGCAGGTGCGCAAGATCGGCGCGGGCTCGTTCAGCGTGATCGGGCTGGACGACCTGTCCGCGCGCTTCGCCGCGCAGGACGTGTACGCCCGCAAGCTGCGTCGCATCGCGCTGATCGCGCCGAACAACGGCTACGGCCAGGGGATTGCCGGCGAATTCAGGAAGCGTTTCGAGGCGCTCGGCGGCACGGTGGTGTCGACGGTGCTCTATACGGAAGGACAATCGACCTATCGCCGCGAACTGGAGCAGGCATCGCGCGCGCAGCCCGACGCGTATGTCTACAGCGCCTATGGCCAGGAAGCCGCGACGCTGAACCGGCAGGCATTCGAGATGCGGCTCAACCAGCATCCGTGGTACGGCATCTACCTGACGATGTGCACGAGCGACACGCCCGCGCAGATCGCGCAAGGCCAGATCGGCCTCGAAGTCGCCGCGCTCGGCGCGGGCGCGAAAGCGTATGCGAGCGCCTATCAGGCCGCGTACAACGAGGCCCCGCGCTCGGCGTTCGGCAGCTATGCGTATGACGCGACGCTGTTGTCCGCCGCGGCGATCGGCCGCGCGCAATCCATCGACCCGGCGAAGATTCGCACCGCGCTCGCGGCATTGGGCAAGTCGTATACCGGCGTGACCGGCGCGATCGCGTTCGATGCCGACGGTCAGCGGGAAGTCCAGCCGTACGAGAAGGTGGTCTACCGCCAATCGGTCGTCGCGCAGCAGTAAGCGCCCGCCCGGATGAACCAGAGGATCTCGCCATGCTGTCATTCATTGTCGACGTATTGATCCGCACCGCCGATCTGCTGCTGGTGTCGGTCGGCCTGTCGACGCTCTATTCGCTGATCCGCTTTCCCAACATCGCGCATGTCCAGTACGCGATGCTCGGCGCATTCGCGACGCTCTGGCTGGAACGCGCGGGGCTCCCGTTCGCGCTCGCGACGGCCGTGTCCTGCGCGCTGGTCGGCACCGCCGCGACGCTGCTGAACCTGTTCGTGTTCGCGAGACTGCTGCGCTCCGGCAGCGCGGTGGCGATGATCGGCTCGCTTGCGATCTCGATGCTCGCGGTCGCGCTGGTGCTCGGCGTCGCCGGCTCGCGGCCGCAGCAGTATGCGCAGGACGTGCATCCGCCGATGGTGATCGCCGGCGTCGCGCTGTCCGTGCCGCAACTGGGCTCGATCGCATGCGGCGCCGGCGCGCTCGCGATATTCGCGGCGCTGCTGTACCGCACCGGCCTCGGGCGGGCGATGCGTGCGCTCGCGTCGAATCGCGCGCTGGCGCTCGCGACCGGCATCGACGCGACGCGCGTGACCAACGTGATCACGTTCGCGAGCGGCGTGCTGGCGGCGCTCGGCGGCACGATGCTCGGCGCCACCGAGAGCGTGCATGTGAATCTCGGCTATGGACTGCTGATCCCGGTGTTTTCCGCGGCGATCCTGGGCGGCCTCGGCAATCCGCTCGGCGCCGCGGCCGGTGCGCTGCTGATCGCGGTGGCCGAGACCGTCGCGCTGAACGTCGATTTCGGCGGGCTCGTCGATCGGCCGATGCAATTCTTTCCGGTCGAGTACGTCGGCGCGGTGTCGTTCGCGATCCTGCTCGTCGCACTGATCTTCCGGCCTTACGGCATCTTCGATCGGGAGGTACGGCGTGTCTAGCTTCGTCATCCATCTGCTGACCGTCGGCTGCCTGTACGCGACGATGGCGCTCGGGTTGAACCTGCAGGCCGGCTATGCGGGACTCGTCAATTTCGGCTTCATTGCGTTCAGCGGGCTCGGCGCGTACGCGGCCGGCATCGCGTCTCGGCTCGGCTGGCCATTGCCTTCGGCGCTCGCGCTCGCGCTGGCCGCGGCGGGTGCGCTGGCGATCGTCGTCGCGCGGCTCGGGCGGCAGCTCTCCGCCGACTACTGGGGGATCGCGACGCTCGCGATCGCCGAGATCCTGCGCACGATCGCGCTCAACGAAAGCGGGTTGACCGGTGGCGCGCAAGGCATCGGCGGCATCGCGCCGCTATTCCCCGGGCTGCGCGCGCCGTGGGCCGAACTCGCGTTCCTCGCGGTCACGGCCGGCTGCCTCGCGCTCACCTACGCGACGTACCGGCGCCTGACCGCGAGCCGCTTCGGCCGGGCGCTGAAGGTGATGCGCGAAGAACCCGCGCTCGCGGTCTGCTTCGGCTACGATCCGCTCGCGCTGAAAACGCGCGCATGCATCGCGGGCGCGCTGCCCGCCGCGCTCGCCGGGGCACTCGCCGCGTGGTACATCGGCTATGTCGGGCCGGACGCGATGATCGCGTCCGAGACCTTCGCGCTGTGGACCGTCGTGATGGTCGGCGGCCTCGGCAGCCACCTGGGTGTGCTGGTCGGCACGCTGATCGTGCAGGCCGTCTACGCGCTGGCGCCGTTTCTCAAGGACTGGCTCGATGTCGGCAGCGACCTGACCGGCGCGGTGCGGCTGGGCCTGGTCGGCCTGATGCTGCTCGCGTGCGTGCTCTGGCGTCCGCATGGGCTCGTACCCGAGCGCCTGGAGGTGCGGCCATGAGCACGCTGCTCGATCTCGACGGCGTGACGATCCGCTACGGCGAGAACGTCGTCTTGTCCGGGGTCACGCTGTCGGTCGACGGCGGCGAGATCGTCGGACTGCTCGGCCCGAACGGCTCCGGCAAGAGCACCGCGCTCAACGCGATCACCGGCTTCGCACCGCTCGCGGCGGGCGCGATCCGCTTCGACGGTCGGCGGATCGACGCGCTGTCGCCGCACAAGATTGCGCGGCTGGGCGTGCGCCGCACGTTCCAGTTGCCGTCGATGCCCGCACGCATGTCGGTGCTCGAACTCGCGATGGCGGCTTCGTCCGCGCGCCACGGCATCGCCGCCGCCCTCTGGCCCGGCCGTGCGACGCGCGCGCTCGATGCCGATACGCGTGCACGCGCCGCCGCGCTGCTGGACGAGCTGAAACTGTCCGGCGTCGCGCACCTGTCCGCCGCGTCGATTTCCGGCGGCCAGAAGAAGCTGCTGGGCATCGCGTGCGCGATGATGACCGAGCCCAAGCTGATGCTGCTCGACGAGCCGACCGCCGGCGTGCACCCGAACCTGCGCGGCGAGCTGATCGACGAACTGCGACGGATTCGCAAGCAAGGCGTCACGCTGGTCGTCATCGAGCACGACATGCATTTCATCCGCGAGCTGTGCGACCGCTGCGTCGTGCTGGACCGCGGCGTGACGATCGCGAACTGCCGGCCGGCCGAGCTGGAGCGCAACCGTCGCGTACTCGACGCGTATCTCGGGCGCGCCCATGCCGCCCCTCGTCCGCTGGAGGCGTCATGATCGACGTGCGCGAACTCGTCGCCGGCTACACGCCCGAAGTCGACATCCTGCATGGCGTGTCGCTCACGGTCGGGGCCATCGACATCGTGACGATCCTCGGCCCGAACGGCTGCGGAAAATCGACGCTGCTGAAGGCGATCGCAGGTTTCGTGCTGCCTCGTGCGGGCAGCGTGACCATCCAGGGCACGGACGTGGCGCGCGTGCCGGTCCACCGCAAGATCCGCGAGTACGGGATCGGCTTCGTGCCGCAGACCGACAACGTGTTCGCGTCGCTGACCGTGCGCGAAAACCTGATGCTCGGCGGCCAGTCGATGTCGGCGTTTCCGCGCGAGGCGCGGATCGACGAGCTGTGCGAGCAGTATCCGGTGCTGCGGCGTCGCTACCGGTCGCTGGCGGGCGCATTGTCCGGCGGCGAGCGGCAAATCGTGTCGCTCGCACGCGCACTGATGCCGCGCCCGGTGTTGCTGCTGCTCGACGAGCCGTCGGCCGGCCTGTCGCCGAAGATGGTCGACGAGGTGTTCGACGCGATCGTCCGGATGCGCGACACCGAGCATATCGGCGTGCTGATGGTCGAGCAGAATGCGATCGAGGCGCTGCGCATCGCGGATCGCGGCATCGTGCTGACGATGGGGCGCGTCGCGCTCGAAGGCGCCGCGGCCGAGCTGCTAGACAGCGACGAGATGCGACGCCTGTACCTCGGCGGGAGGGCCGCATGAACGGCGGGCGCGCCACGCCGGTCGCCGGCGCGTACGCCGCCGCGGCCGCGCGTCCCGTGCTCGTGATGGTCGCGCTCGCGTGCGGTTTCGTGATGGCCATGCTCGACGTGACGATCGTCAACGTCGCGCTGAAGGCGATGGAAACCAGCCTGTCGATGTCGCTGACCGCGCTGGTGTGGGTCGTCGATGCGTACACGCTCAGCTTCGCCGCGCTGCTGCTGCTCGGCGGCGCGCTCGCGAACCGCTACGGGTCGAAAGCCATCTACGTCGCCGGGCTCGCGCTGTTCGTCGGCGCGTCGGTGCTGTGCGCGGCCGCGCAGTCCAGCGGCGCACTGGTCGCGGCGCGCCTTGCACAAGGTGTCGGCGCGGCGCTGTTCATGCCGAGTTCGCTGAGCCTGCTCACGCTCGCGTTCCCGCCAGGGCCGATGCGCACGCGGATGATCGGCATCTGGGGCGCGCTGGTGTCGGCCGCGATGGCGCTCGGGCCCTGCGTCGGCGGCGTGCTGGTCGACGCGATCGGCTGGCGCGGCATCTTCTGGGTGAATTTGCCGGTCGGTGCGGCCGGCCTGTGGCTCACGTACCGGCATATCGCGCGGGCGCCGCGTCATCCCGGCCCGTTGAATGCGCTCGGCCATCTGTTCGGCGCGCTCGCGCTCGCCGCGCTGAGCTTCACGCTGATCGAAGGGCCCGGCGCCGGCTGGCGCTCGCCGTCGATCCTCGCCGGCGTCGCCACGACGTTGGCCGCCACCGCGGCATTTGCGTTACGCGAGCGCTACGCGCACTCGCGCATCCTGTCGCCGGCGCTGCTCGCGAATCGGCGTTTCGTCGCGGGCAGCACGCTGGGTCTCGCGATCAACTTCGGCATTCTCGCCGAGATCTTTCTGTTGAGCCTCTATTTGCAGAACGTCCGCGGCGCGAGCGCGCTCGTGGCCGGGTTCGAATTGTTTCCGCTGATGGCGATGTTCGGCATCGGCAATCTCGCGTCCGCGAAAGTCAGCGCCCGGTTCGGCCCGCGCCGCACGCTGCTCTCGGGGCTCGCGCTCGCCGCGCTCGGCAGCGTGGCGCTCGTCGGCGTCGCGGCGATGTCGTATCCGGTGCTGGCCGTCGCGATCGGCTTGGCCAACTTCGGCGCCGGCCAGGCCATTCCGGCAATGAATCTCGTCGTGATGCAGTCGGCCGATGCGGCGGACGCGAACCTCGCCGCCGCGTCGCTGAACGCGAGCCGGCAGATCGGTTCGCTGGTCGGCATCGCGATCGCATCGGTGATCCTGCACGTGATCGACGATCCGGACCGCGCGACGGCCGTCGGCTTCGCGGTGATCGCCGCGCTGTACGCGCTCGGCTTCGCGATCGTATTCCGTGCGATTCACGTTGGCGGTGCCGAGCAGCCGTAGCGAGGCGCGCACGGGTATCGACGTTCGTCGACGCATTCGGTGTATTCCGCGTATCACGCACGCACTTTTCCTCTTGCAGCGAGGGACCTCATGCAAACAGCGATTGGCCGTAAAGGACTGATTCTGGCGGGCGGCTCGGGCACCCGGCTCCACCCGCTCACGCATTCGGTATCGAAGCAATTGATGCCGGTGTACGACAAGCCGATGATCTATTACCCGCTCAGCACGATCATGCTGTCCGGCATCCGCGACGTGCTGATCATCTCGACGCCGCGCGATCTCGACGCGTTCCAGCAACTGCTCGGCGACGGCAGCCAGTGGGGCATGAGCCTTTCGTATGCGACGCAGCCGAGCCCCGACGGTCTTGCGCAGGCGTTCGTGATCGGCGCGCCGTTCATCGGTCGCGACGCGGCGACGCTCGTGCTCGGCGACAACATCTATCACGGGCCCGCGCTGTCGTCGCTGCTGCAGCAGGCCGCCGCACGGACCGCCGGCGCGACCGTGTTCGGCTACTACGTGCGCGATCCGGAGCGCTACGGCGTCGTGTCGTTCGACGCGGACGGCCGCGCGATCGACCTCGAGGAGAAACCGCGCGAGCCGAAGTCGAATTACGCGGTCACCGGCCTCTATTTCTACGACAACGACGTCGTCGAACTGGCGAAGGCCGTGCGGCCGTCGGCGCGCGGCGAACTGGAGATCACCGACCTGAATCTCGCGTATCTCGCGCGCGGCGCGCTGAACGTCGAGATACTTGGACGCGGCTACGCATGGCTCGACACCGGCACGCACGAATCGCTGCTCGACGCGGCCAATTTCATCCAGGTGATGCAGGCGCGGCAGGGCCTGCAAATCGCGTGTCCCGAGGAAATTGCGTACCGGCTCGGCTGGATCGATGCGGAGCAGCTCGAAACGCTGGCCCACAAACTCGCGAAAAGCGGTTACGGCCGCTATCTGCTCGATCTGCTGAGCAAGGAGGTCGCGGCATGACACGGGTGATCGAGACGCCGTTGCCCGGCGTGCTGTTGATCGAGCCCGGCGTGTTCGGCGATGCGCGCGGCTTTTTCGTCGAAAGCTTCCGGGCAAGCTGGCTGCGCGACGCCGGCGTCGACGCGACCTTCGTCCAGGACAACCAGTCGCGCTCGCGGCGCGGCGTGCTGCGCGGGCTGCACTACCAGCGCGTGAATCCGCAAGGCAAATTGGTGCACGCGGCGCGCGGCGCGGTCTACGACGTCGCCGTCGACATCCGGCGCGGCTCGCCGTGCTTCGGCTGCTGGTTCGGGGCGCAGCTCGACGACGTATCGCACCGGATGCTGTGGATTCCGCCCGGCTTCGCGCACGGCTTTTGCGTGTTGTCCGACGAGGCCGACTTCGCGTACAAGTGCACGCAGTACTACGATCCCGATTCGGACGCCGGCGTGCGTTGGGACGATCCGGATATCGGCATCGACTGGCCGGACGCCGGCGCGCCGTATCAGTTGTCGGACAAGGATCGGCGGCAGCCTCCGCTCGCCGAACTGGCAGCCGGCGCGCCGGCGCTGCTGCCCGCATACGGGAGTGCGCGATGACGATCGTCGTGACCGGCGCGCTCGGCCAGGTCGGCCGCGAACTGGTGTTGCGCGCGGGCGGGCAGCCGCTCGTCGGGCTGTCGCGCGCCGCGCTCGACATCGCCGATGCAGGCTCGGTGCGCCGTGCGTTCGACGAACACCGGGCCGCGCTCGTGATCAATGCCGCCGGATGGACCGCCGTCGACCGCGCGGAGGCCGAGCCCGATGCCGCGTGGCGGGCGAACCGCGACGGGCCGGCCGTGCTGGCCAACGCGTGCGCCGCGCTCGGGATTCCGTTGATTCATCTGTCGACCGACTACGTGTTCGACGGCCGCATGCCCGGCCCGTACGCGGAAACCGCCGCCGTCGCGCCGCTCGGCGTGTACGGCCGGAGCAAGCTCGCGGGCGAGGAAGCGGTGCGCGAGCGACTGCCCGACCGTCACCTGATTCTGCGCGTCGCCTGGGTGTTCGGCGCGCACGGCGGCAATTTCGTGCGCACCATGCTGCGGCTGGCGCGCGAGCGCGAGGTCGTCGGCGTCGTCGCCGATCAGTACGGCGGCCCGACGCATGCCGGTGCGATCGCCGACGCGCTGCTGACGATCGCGGCGCGATACCGGGCCGGTGAAGCGCTGCGCTGGGGCACCTATCACCTGTGCGGCACGCCCGTGACGACATGGCACGGCTTCGCCGAAACGATCTTCACCGAGGCGCGGCGCGCCGGCCTGATCGACCGTGTGCCGCTGGTCCGGCCGATCCGGACCGACGCCTATCCGTTGCCTGCGCCGAGACCGGCGAATTCCGCGCTCGACTGCAGCCTCCTGCGAGAACACTTCGGGGTCGAATCGCCTTCGTGGATCGCGGGTCTCACCGACGTGTTTGCCACCTGGAAGCGAACCTCATGAGCTATCGACCGAAACATGTTCTCGTGACGGGCGGTGCCGGTTTCATCGGCGCCAATTTTGTCCGGCATCTGCTCGAAAGCGATCCGCAGGTCAGCGTCGTCACGCTGGATCTGCTGACCTATGCGGGCAGCCTCGACAATCTCGGCGACGCCCTGCCGGGCGCCGATCGTCATCGCTTCGTCCTCGGCGACATCTGCGACCGACCGCTCGTCGAGTCGCTGCTACGCGACCATGCGATCGACACCGTCGTCCACTTCGCGGCCGAAAGCCACGTCGACCGCTCGATCGACGGCCCCGGCGAATTCGTTCGCACGAACGTGCTCGGCACGTGGACGCTGCTCGACGCGTGCCGCCAGCTTTGGTTGAACGAGCAAAAACTCGGCCGGGCCGACGCCCTCACGCGCCGCCGCTTTCACCATATCGGCACCGACGAGGTGTACGGCTCGCTGGGTCCCGACGACCCGCCTTTTTCCGAAACGACACCGTATGCGCCGAACTCCCCGTACTCCGCCACCAAGGCAAGCTCGGACCATCTCGTCCGCGCCTATTTCCATACGTACGGATTGCCCGTCACCACGACGAACTGCTCGAACAATTACGGGCCGCGCCAGCACGGCGAGAAGTTCATTCCGACCGTGATCCGTCATTGCCTCGAAGGCACCGACATCCCCGTGTACGGCGACGGCGCGAACGTGCGCGACTGGCTGTACGTCGACGACCATTGCCGTGCGATCGACGCGGTCATCCGGCGCGGGACGGTCGGCGAGACGTACACCGTCGGCGGCTGCAACGAATGGCGCAACGTCGACATCGTCGCGCTGATCTGTACGCTGCTCGACGCGCGGCGGCCCGAACACGCACCGCATGCGCGCCTCGTCCGGTTCGTCACCGATCGCGCCGGTCACGACCGGCGCTATGCGATCGATGCGGGGAAGCTCGCCCGCGAATTGCAATGGCGGCCGGCGGAGAGCTTCGAAACGGGGATCGTGAAGACGCTGGATTGGTATGTATAGCGCGGCGGCGGCACCGGCACGTCGATGTTGCGCCGTGCTGCCGAACGAGGCCGATAGGCAAGCCTCGGTGGCTGCGGCCCCCGCAAATCTTTCGATTTGAAAGCTTTGTATGCGCGCGGCCGGCCGTGAGCCGGCGACGTCCGTTCGCGCGCTGAATGCGGTCGGCGCGGAGGTTGACCGAGGGTTGATCAGGATGACGCCCCGTTACTATCTTCACGTCCCGATAATCGGGGCTTTGGCCAGCCAGGCCCGGCATGATTCTCGCCCCCAGTCGCAGTCATGATCCGGGGGGTGTTGTCACCGGGCCTGGTGGGTGGCTGGTGATCGCTGATAGGGGTTTGGCCGGGATATCCCGACGCCGTCCGTAACGTGGATGCCGAGACTTGCCACCGTTGTTGCAGGCCAATCCGTTCACTCTGCTCATACTTCGATGCAAGACACTCAACAACATGGCGCCGTCGATGTCTTCGTCGGCGTCGATGTCGGTAAAGGCCAGCATCATGCCGTCGCGCTCGATCGGAACGGCAAGCGCCTGTACAACAAGGCGCTACCCAACGATGAGGTCAAGCTGCGAGCCCTCATCGCCGAGCTCAAGACTCACGGTCGACTGCTGTTCGTCGTCGATCAGCCATCCACCATCGGTGCGCTTCCTGTAGCCGTTGCTCGCGCCGAAGGCGTACTCGTCGCCTATCTGCCGGGACTGGCTATGCGCCGCATCGCTGACCTGCACGCCGGCGAAGCCAAGACCGATGCTCGCGACGCCGCGATCATTGCCGAAGCCGCTCGCTCGATGCCGCACACGCTGCGCTCGCTCCGATTGGCCGACGAGCAGCTCGCCGAACTCACCATGCTGTGCGGCTTCGATGATGATCTCGCCGCCCAGGTCACTCAAACCAGCAACCGCATTCGCGGCTTGCTTACTCAGATCCATCCGGCACTCGAACGCGTTCTCGGACCGCGCCTCGACCATCCTGCGGTGCTCGATCTGCTTGAGCGCTATCCGTCGCCCGCCGCACTTGCCAGCACCAGCGAGAAGACGCTCGCCAATCGCCTGACCAAGCTCGCTCCTCGCATGGGTAAAGGCTTGGCGGCCGAGATCGTTCAGGCACTCAGCGAACAAGCCGTGACCGTGCCCGGCACGCAGGCCGCCACCATCGTCATGCCCCGTTTAGCCCAGCAGCTCGCAGCCTTGCGCAAGCAACGCGACGAGGTCGCAGCCGAAGTGGAACGGCTGGTGCTTGCTCACCCTCTTTGGCCGGTCCTGACCAGCATGCCGGGAGTCGGCGTCAGGACCGCCGCCAGACTCCTGACCGAGGTCGCCCATAAAGCGTTCGCTTCGGCCGCACACTTGGCGGCCTACGCCGGCCTTGCCCCAGTCACCCGGCGCTCAGGCTCATCCATCCGCGGCGAGCATCCATCCAGACGAGGGAACAAGGTGCTCAAACGCGCCTTGTTCCTATCCGCCTTCGCGGCCTTGCGGGACCCCGTCTCGCGGGCCTACTACGCGCGCAAGATCCAGCAGGGCAAGCGCCACAACCAAGCGCTCATCGCGCTGGCACGGCGACGTTGCGACGTCCTGTTCGCCATGCTGCGCGACGGCACCATTTACCAACCCAAGTCAGCCCCTAACGCTTGACGAAACACATAGGGGCACCCCCCTTGAAATTCACGCGCCGTATCCTATTTTAGGTATCGCTCAAGGCAGTCGCGGTTTTCGCGCTGCGTGTTTCGATTTGTTAGTCAGCGACTCTCTCGCGGATGGACGAACTGGAGCGCGTGGTCCGGTTCGTCCCCTGCAGGGGGCACAACAGGAGCCAGTCATGAGCGATATCTTCTTCCCCACCGATCTGCTGGCGGAATTCGACCGCCTGCAACGGCAGATGGCCAGCGCATTTACGGGCTTTCCGGCCAGTCTGCGCGCGCCGCGCCCCGGTACGTTTCCCCCCGTCAACATCGGCAGCACCGACGACACGGTCGAGATCGTCGCGTTCGCGCCGGGTCTCGACCCCGCGAAGATCGACATCTCGGTCGATCGCCGGCTGCTGACGATCAGCGGCGAGCGGACTCCCCCGGACGATGGCACGACCGACGACGAGCGACGCGTCTACGCGAACGAGCGGTTCATGGGCGCGTTCCGCCGCGTGGTCGAACTGCCGCAGCACGCGGACCCCGACAAGATCGACGCGCGCTATGCGAACGGCTGCCTGACGATCAGCGTCGGCAAGTCGGAAGCCTCGAAGCCGCGGGCGATTACCGTCCAGTAAACAGCACGACGTCACGAACGCATGACGGAGGACATCATGAGTGACACCAACACCACTGAACTGACGACCCGTTCGACCGATACGCGAACGGCCGTGACGAACCGTGAAGCGGCTCGGCCCGACACGCCGCGCACGCGGATTGCGCCCGCCGTCGACATCGTCGAGGATGCGCACGGCATCACGCTGTACGCGGACCTGCCGGGCGTGCCGCGCGACAAGCTCGACGTCCGCGTGCACGACGGCAGCCTGGCCATCGAAGCGGAAGCCGTCGTCCCGACGCCGGCGGGATTGCGTCTGCAGCACGGCGAAGTGCAGCATCCGCACTTCTCGCGCGCATTCACGCTCAGCCCGGATTTCGACGTGTCGCGCATCGACGCGCAACTGCGCGACGGCGTGCTGAAACTGAGCATCCCGCGGCGCGAAGAAGCGAAGCCGCGGCGAATCCAGGTGACGGCGGGGTGAGGAGGTTCGCCGCAAGCGCTACATGAAGCGGCGCAAGCCGCGAGGCTTGCGCCGCTTCATGCGCAGAATGCGAGCGTCCCGCGTCGGCGCAGGCGGCCCGGGCGTTGCGCGTCGTCACGCGGCTGTCGAACGGCCGACCGATCATCCGAGCCACGACCGGATGTCGCTCGGCACCACGTCGATCTACGTGTCGCCGGAAGAGGCGCGGATGCGCCGCGAGGCGGCGAAGTACCATGCCCGGCTAACACGCGACGTCTGAGTGCGTCTCCCGATCTTATGAAAAGAACGCGAGCAGTCGTTGCAGCAACGGTATGCGTGCCGTCCACCAGTCCGTTCGGGACGGCGGCATGGCAATGAAGCGCAACGGAGACGACTTCGACTGGTCGTAGTAGAAAATGTTGTCGTCGCTGTACCGCAGTTCCGTGGGTGCTGCATCGTTGAGCGTGCGCACCGCAAAATAACGCTCCGCCAGCACGTCTCCTGCCGGACCCATCACCCGGAGTCGAATTTCGTCACCATCGGCAAAAGAGCGGGGCGCCCCACATAGCTCGATCTTGTACTTCTTGCCACCGAACTCTTTCGTTCCCCCGTTAAGATCCTGCGTATAGCTCTCGCAACCTTCGTATGACTTCCGTAACGCAAGAGACGGAATCGCTAGTACCAAGACAAGCGCGATCGCGATTACATGTTTTCTGGTGATCTGCATATTTCGCCGAGATTGATCTTAATGGGATTGGTCAGCTTGAGATATTGCAGATTTGAATATATCACGAAATCCTCTCCGCGATTATGCTTGTTTCTCCAATCGTTGTACGTTCGGTTGAAAACAGGATAGTGCACGTCGCACGCTCTAAATTTTTTGACGATGCCTTTACGGGTATCGATCGGTTTATCTAGAAAGTCATCAATCAGATACTTCCATTTGATCTTGGACTCGACGTCGGGCGAATTTCCGAGGTTCGAGTTCACGCCGCTCCGGTACAGAAGCTCCCGAATTCTCCCACCATTCGTGATCACCATGCCGCTTTTATTCCAGTGTCCCAAATACTGACTGCTCGATCCCGGCTTCCCGTCATTGAAGGAGTAGCTGTCTTTTATGTAGGCGTAGATATGGGTTATGGATGCAGTCAGGTCAGCGCAGTACGATTTCGTCTTCTCCTGGTTGTTGTATTTGTAATATCTGTCTCCGGAAAACTCGACGCGCCCGATCGCAGCATAGATGTTGAAGTTGGCCAGGGCAGCGGTCAAATCGGTCGGCGCATAAGGAAGGCCGCCCGTCGTGTCAAAGCTGGACACTTTCACCCACTGGAATTGCCACTTCCTGCAAAACTCGACGAGATTGCCCTTGTCGCCAACCGTCTGGAAATCAAAATCCACCGACGAGCCGAATTTTTCCTTCACCACATCCCGCAGCAAATCTCTCAACAGCACTCTGGCATTCTCGTTGTAGATGCTTTTCGAGATAAGCTCGTCATAACGCTCGCGGACCTTCCCGAACTTTAGCGCCCATTCAAGCGTCACGATCGTGTTATAAAAGGGTTGGTCCGTTTTGAAACTGTTATCCCAAACGTGTTTCGGGCCGCTGAACCATCGCCTGGCAAGCTTGGCTGCAACAGGCCATTTCATCCGCTCCATCGCAGTGGGAACGTCCAGTAAATCGAAGGGTGGGGGATTCTCGCAATCCTCCGCGTCGGCTGGCTCTGTCGGCTTGGGAGGTGGAACCTGCTTGGCGGGTGGCGCCTTTGCCGGCTCCGACGCTTTCGTCGTCTCGGGCTTCGTCGGCATGGGCTCCGGAAGCTTGAACGGCTTGGGTTCGCCAGGAGCAAGCCGATCCATGCAGATGCCTTGCGTTGTATTCAAAGGAACGCATCCATCGGCCCCGGCGTATTCCTTCCACTTCGGCAGTGAAAATGGAATGGACGACGACTTAATTTCATAATACGGCACTTTCTTGACGTCTGGCATAGGGCCTTGGATATCGACTTTTCAAACGGACAGGCATCAGATTAATCGATGCATCTGAAAATCGAACGGCAATAATGAAAACAACTGTCAGATCAAGCCGCGATCGCGCAGGATGAAAAGGTAGGGGCAATCCGCCGGTGGCACGATCGACACGGAAGGCTTGGTCGCCAGCCGAGCCAACATTGCGCTTTCGAGTTCGGCCGCCTGGTTGTCCAACCACCCTGGCTGCCACGCTCGGGCCCACGCGAGCCAGGCCGCTGGCGACAGGCTGGCGGCCGCGGTCGGCCTCGATGGCACGTAAACCGCGTCACGCCACGAGAGGCCCGAATGGAACCGCACGCCAGTGACTCGAAGATGCTTGCGTGTGCAAACGAAGATGAACGCGCGGTGTGGCCGCTCGTCATACAGCACATCCGGCTCATGCACACCTCTCGCCGGCGCAGCGGAAACCGGTCCAGTCCATTCGAATTCCAGGGTAGCGCCGGTTCGCTCGGCCTGGTCGCGGTTGTAGAGGCCACCATCAATGTAGGCGTTCATGCCTGCGTCACCGAGGATCGGGCCGCCGATAAACGAGCCGGATTCTACGATGTCGCGCGCAATGTACGGCGCTGTTTCATGCGTCAATTTGATCGGCATAGCTCGACACTGTGTTAGAAAAGTGGCCGGCCATGCCGGCTTGGTTGTACGTCACCGGATCCCCGCTGCCTTACGCTCGAGCGGCGAGAATTTGCGTAGCGACGCGTAGGGATCGACGAGCCGTCGCGGCGCACGAAGCAGCTTGACGCCAGGTGTTAGCAAGCCGCCAAAGCCCAAGCCGGCGACGACTCCGGCCGCTATGCGCAGATTCGACCAGTCTGCTGGCATGATGCAAATCAACATGATCGCGATGATGCTGACGCCGAACATTACCTTCAGAAAGAACCATGGTGCTGAGAGCGCGTCGATGTCGAGGATCGAGCACGGAATCTCTTCCGATTCGTATTCCTCGTTCTCACGGACCAACTCCAAGTCGAGCGGTGCCGGCCGACTGGAGACCGGATTGACCAGGCGTTCGGTAAGCGCTGCAGTGACCACGTCAACCGCAGGGAACTCGTGCGGCCACCGATGATGTTCCGCCACACCGTAGGCCCGCAGGATCGACAGCACCCAGGCAGGATGGTTGATCGGTTCTAGCAGTTGGCCGTCTAGCACGACCCAATACATGGTCTGATGGGCGTGCATCGCCGCGTAGATCGCGAGCCGATCGGCGGCCGGGTAATCGTACGGCGCAACGTGCGCCGGGATCCATTGCGCACCCATATCGCGGAAGAATCCCACGCGATTCTTGCCCTCGTGCGCCAGAAATAGACCGAGCGGTTTGATCCAGATGAACTCGGCTCGATCGTAGCCTTCTGCCGTCGCGCGAGCCGGGTCTTGCAACCTGGCCAGCAGAGCCGGTCGCTCGTTCTCAGGAACAGAGGAGGTAGTCCATCGCCAGCTCGCGCCGATCGTCTGCGAAACAGGCGCAAGCGCGCTAAACGAATCGCCGCACGGTTCGAGATTGCTGAACGGAAAGACGGTTCTGAAAAAAGATGCTCCGATCCGTGGGCCGTAGGCACCGTCGTGGAACGGTTCAATGAGACGCCGACCGGCCGCACTGCGGCATGCGAGCTCGTCGACTTCGTATTTTGCGTCGACGAGCAGCTTGATCTCGTCGCGCAGCTTCGAGGAAATGTTGTCCACGACGGCTTCGAGTGAGGTGGTAGTTGCGCTCATCGCTTGTTCCATTTTCAAGTCGCTCTCAACCGACTGACCGGGTATATGTGTGCCTCGTGCGGGCGTAGCTTTACATTGAAATCAAAATCTAGAGACGTATGAAATGCAACATTTGCACATGGACGTCGCATACCCGTCTTCGAACCTGTGCCGCGAAAAACGGAAACCGACCGTATTTGTGGTTATGCCGGAACCGTGTCGACGAGACCGAGTTTGCCGACTAGGCTACTCATTCGCTGTTTAACTGATTATCCTCTATCTCCATGGCAACTTATCTTGAATTGAAAGCGCAGGCTGATGCATTGGCACAGCAAGCAGAAGAAGCACGTCTCGCTGAGCTGGACAACGTCATTGCAACGATGCGCGAGCAGATCGCTGAGTACGGCATCACGGCAGAGCAGCTGTTTGGTCGCCGACGTGCCGTAGCGGCAGTAGCGCGCGCGCCGCTGGCACCTAAGTATCGTGATCCGAAAACGGGTGCGACCTGGGGTGGCCGCGGTAAGGCGCCGCGATGGATTGCAGGGAAGAATCGTGCCCGCTTTCTGATTCAGGAAGCCGAATAACTCGAAAGTTTGCCTAACGGAGTTGCGGTGATCGGGTAGACAGACTGGGTCCGGACGTGACGGCTTCGAGCTCGGATCTCGTCACGACACCGGGGAGGACAGTTGCCGCAGCAGGCGAACTCGTTCTGGCTCGATAGCCGGCAACGGACATGGTTGCACCGTTTGCGCGCGACGTGGGGCGAAGACGTCGTCGTTCAGATATACGGCGGGTGGGTACGATTGCGCGGCGATGACGGCGACTGGCGCTTCGCCAGCAAGGCGGAACTCCATTTCGCGACGCTGCGCAGACGGCGTCAAAGCCAATCAGCAACTCTTTGATTAATAAGTACCTTATTTAAAGGGCGGACCGGAGAGCCTTGTCGCAGCTAGATCGGCCTACACCGGTAAACTGCACCGAAATCCAGGGGACCCCATCATGAGTGACACCAACACCACTGAACTGACGACTCGTCCGGCCGATACGCGAACGGCCGTGACGAACCGTGAAGCGGCTCAGCGCGACACGCCGCGCACGCGGATTGCGCCCGCCGTCGACATCGTCGAGGATGCGCACGGCATCACGCTGTACGCGGACCTGCCGGGCGTGCCGCGCGACAAGCTCGACGTCCGCGTGCACGACGGCAGCCTGGCCATCGAAGCGGAAGCCGTCGTCCCGACGCCGGCGGGATTGCGTCTGCAGCACGGCGAAGTGCAGCATCCGCACTTCTCGCGCGCATTCACGCTCAGCCCGGATTTCGACGTGTCGCGCATCGACGCGCAACTGCGCGACGGCGTGCTGAAACTGAGCATCCCGCGGCGCGAAGAAGCGAAGCCGCGGCGAATCCAGGTGACGGCGGGGTGAGGAGGTTCGCCGCAAGCGCTACATGAAGCGGCGCAAGCCGCGAGGCTTGCGCCGCTTCATGCGCAGAATGCGAGCGTCCCGCGTCGGCGCAGGCGGCCCGGGCGCTGCGCGTCGACACGCGGCTGTCGAAGGGCCGACCGATCACCCGAGCCACGACCGGATATTCACGCGCATCGCGCCAGCCGAGATTCCGTAGCGCTCATGCAACGTCGGCAGCGCGCCCGCGGCGAGATACGCATCCGGCAGCGCGATCTGCCGGAACGGCACCGCCACGCCCGCCGCAAGCAACGCGGTCGCGACCGCTTCGCCGAGCCCGCCGATCGTCGTATGGTTCTCCGCGACGATGACCATGCGCCCTTTTCGCGCAGCCTCGCGGACAATGGTCGCCGTGTCGAGCGGCTTGATCGTCGGCACGTGCAGCACGGCGACATCGACGCGATCGGCTTCGAGCGCCTTCGCCACCTCGAGCGCACGCATCGTCATGATCCCGGACGAGATCAGCAGCACGTCGGTGCCGTCGCGCAGCAGCTTGGCCTTGCCGAGTTCGAAGCGGTAATCGTATTCGTCGAGCACGGCCGGCACGTTGCCGCGCAGCAGGCGCGCATACACCGGCCCCTTGTGCGCGGCGATGGCCGGCACCATCTGTTCGATGTCCAGCGCGTCGCACGGATCGATCACGGTCATGTTCGGCATCGCACGCATCAGCGCCAGATCCTCGGCGGCCTGGTGGCTCGGCCCGTAGCCGGTCGTGAGCCCAGGCAACGCGCAGATCAGCTTCACGTCGAGATTGTCCTCGGCGATCGCCTGATGAATGAAGTCGTACGCGCGGCGCGTCGCAAACACCGCATAGGTCGTGACGAACGGCTGCGCGCCTTCGTGCGCGAACCCGGCGGCGGCCCCCATCAGCAACTGCTCGGCCATGCCCATCTGGTAGTACCGCTCGGGGAATGCCTTCGCGAAGAGGTGCAGGTCGGTGTATTTGCCGAGATCGGCCGTCATGCCGATCACGTTGCCGTTCGTGCGGGCGAGTTCGGTCAGCGCATGGCCGAACGGCGCGGAGCGGGTCGCCTGCCCTTCGGCCGCGATGGAGGCGATCATCGCCGACGTCTTCAGGCGCGGCTTGTTGTCGACGGTGCTCATGCGTGTCTCCCTGCTTCGAGTGCGTCGAGCGCGAGTTGCCATTCGTGCGCATCGACCCGGATGAAATGGCTTTTCTCGCGTGCTTCGAGGAACGGCACGCCGCACCCCATCTTCGTGTCGCAGACGATGATGCGCGGCTGCGGTGCGTCATGCTGGCGCGCGTGGTCGAACGCGCGTTTCACCGCGTCGATGTCGTTGCCGTCCACGCGTTGCACGTACCAGCCAAAGGCCTCGAGCTTGTCGACCAGCGGCTCGAACGCCATGACCTGCGTCGACGGGCCGTCGGCCTGCTGGTTGTTCACGTCGACGATCGCGATCAGGTTGTCGAGCTTCCAGTGCGCGGCCGACATCAGCCCTTCCCAGATCGCACCTTCGTCGAGTTCGCCGTCGGAAAACAGCGTGTAGACGAACGCATCCGAGCCCTTGCGCTTCAGCCCCAGACACCGGCCGACCGCGATCGTCAGGCCCTGCCCGAGCGAGCCGCCGGACATTTCCATGCCGGGCGTGTAGCTCGCCATGCCGGACATCGGCAAGCGGCTGTCGTCGCTGCCGTAGGTGTCGAGTTCCGCGGCCGGCAGGATGCCGGCTTCGAACAGCGCCGCGTACAGCGCGATCGCATAGTGCCCGTTCGACAGCAGGAAGCGGTCGCGCCCTTCCCAGTCGGGATCGTCGGCGCGATAGCGCATCGCGCCGAAATACGCGACGGCCAGCACGTCGGCGATGTCGAGCGCCTGGCCGACATAGCCCTGCCCCTGCACTTCGCCCATCAGCACGGCGTTTCGTCGGATGCGGTACGCGCGCTCGGCGAGCGGGACCGCGTCATGGATGGTTTCGGTAGCCATCGATTACTCCAGTATCAGGTCGGAAGGAATGCAAATGAATCGGCGGTTGTCAGCGGTTCACGGACCGGGGCACGACGAACACCAGCAGCGCACCGGCCGCGATCGCGACCGAGATGAACACGAGCCCCGCGGTGGACTTGCCGGTCAGGTCGTTCAGCCAGCCGACGATCGCCGGCGAGAAGAAACCCGCTAGATTTGCGAAGCAGTTGACCGCGGCGATGCCCGCCGCCGCCGACATCCCGCCCAGCAACGCGGTCGGCAGCGACCAGAACTGCGACGACGACGCGAGGATGCCGGCCGACGCGATGCTCAGGCACACGATCGACGCGCCGACGCTGCCGAGCATCGGCAACGTGGCGAAGCCCGCCGCCGCGACCAGCATCGGCACCGCGAGATGGAAGCGGCGCTCGCGGCGACGATCCGCGCTGATGCCGATCAGCGGCAGCGCGACGATTGCACAGGCATACGGAATCGCGGTGAACAGGCCGACCCACAGCGGATCGGCGACGCCGGCCTTGCGAATGATCGTCGGCAGCCAGAACGTGAGGCCGTACTGCCCGAGCACCACGCAGAAGTAAATCGCGGCCATCACCCACAAGCGGCGATCCGCGACGAACGTTCGAATCGACACATGGGCGGTGGTGTGCGCGGCGTCGGCCGACACGTTGCGCGCGAGCAAGGCTTTTTCCGCGTCGGTCAGCCACTTCGCGCCGGCGATGCCGTCGTCGAGATACAGCAGGATCGCGAAGCCCAGCACGAACGAAGGCAGCGCCTCGAGCAGGAACAGCCACTTCCAGCCGGCCATCGACATCGCGCCGTGCAGCGAGTGCATGATCGCGCCCGACAGCGGCCCGCCGATGATCCCGGCGAGCGGAATCGCCATGAAGAACAGCGACAGCGCCTTCGCGCGCCGCGCCGACGGGAACCAGTACGTGAGGTACAGGATCACGCCCGGCGCGAAGCCGGCTTCGGCGACGCCGAGCAGGAACCGCAGCGCGTAGAACGCAGCGGGCGATTTGACGAACACGAAGCTCGCCGAAATCACGGCCCAGGTCAGCATGATGCGCGCGAGCCAGCGGCGCGCGCCGACGCGATGCAGGATCAGATTGCTCGGCACCTCGAACAGGAAATAGCCGAGGAAGAAGATGCCTGCGCCCATCCCGTAGACCGTCTCGCTGAAGCGCAGGTCGTTGAGCATCTGCAGTTTCGCGAAGCCGACGTTGACGCGGTCGAGATACGCGCCGAGGTAGCACAACATCAGAAACGGGATCAGCCGGCGCGCGACCTTCGCGTAGGTCGCCGCTTCGAACGTCTGCGCGTCGTTCCGTTGCAGAGGCTCGCCATGGACCGGCGATGCGGGGTACTTTGCTCTCATCCTTGTCTCCTGCCATGGCCCCGGGTTGTCCCGGGTGCATGATGGTCGGCGCCGCGCATCGGGCGGCGCCGTTCTCAGTGAATCAGCATCCCGCCGTTGACGTCGAGCGTGATGCCCGTCAGATAGCTCGACAGGTCGCTCAGCAGGAACAGGCACGCATGGGCGACGTCGGCGGCATCGCCGAGCCGGCCGAGCGGAATGCCCTTGACGATGTCCTCGCGCATGTCGGGCGTCAGCTTGTCGCCGGTGATGTCGGTCTGGATCAGGCCGGGCGTGATCGAATTGACGCGGATGCGGTCGGCGCCGAATTCGCGCGCCATCGCCTTCGCGAGGCCGAGCACGCCGGCCTTGGCGGCGCTGTAGTGCGGGCCGCCGAAGATGCCGCCGCCGCGTTGCGCGGACACCGACGACATGCAGACGATGCTGCCGCCGCGCTGCGTCTGCATCGCGGGCAGCACGGCTTGCGACATGTACAGCGTGCCGCGCAGGTTCACGTCGACGATCGCATCGAAATCACGCGCCGAGATATCGAGCGTGCGCACGGGCTGCGTGATGCCGGCGTTGTTGACGAGACCGTCGATGCGGCCGAAGTGCTCCAGCGTCGCGCGAGCGGCCGCCGCGCACGCGTCGCGGTCGGTCACGTCGCACGCGAGGCCGAGATGGCGGGCGCCGAGTTCGGCGGCGGCCGTTTCCGCATCCTCGCGGCGAAGGTCGAGGATCGCCACGCGTGCGCCCTGCGCGGCCAGCGCGCGGGCCGTGGCCTTGCCGATCCCGCGCGGCGACGCGGCGCCGGTGACGATGATGGTCCGGTTGTCGAGCAACATCGCTTGTCTCCTGTGTTGATGTGTTGTCCGGAGTGTCGGCTCACCGGACACCCGCATCAACGCGGAAACGCTCAGCCATAGTTGAGAAAAATTCAGATGACGGCGCGCGGCCCGCCGATGCTGCAACGCAAAATCACGGATGCGCCGCTCAGCCCGCCCCGCCGTGCGCCGCGACCTCCCGCTCGATCCACGCCAGAAAGCGCTTCACGCGCGGCAGTTCCGCGTTCTGCCGCGGGTAAACGAGATGATGCGCGCCGACTTCGACCGCATGGGCGTCGCCGAACACCGGCACCAGCAGCCCTTCGCGGATCCTCACCGACGCGAGCATCAGGCTTTCGAGCGCGATGCCGAGGCCGAGCGCGGCGGTCTCGAGCGACATGTACGAACGGTCGAACGAAAAATCGAAGGTCTTCTGCGCCGCCAACGGCACGCCGGTCCGGCCGAACCACTGCTTCCACTGGACCAGCGGCGTTTCGGAATAGATCAGCCGGTGCGCGAGCAGGTCTTCCGGCGCGTTCACCGGATGCCGTTCGAGATAGCGCGGCGACGCGAGCGGCGCGATGAACTCGCCGCGCACGGTCCGGACCTCGAGGTTGTCCCAGTTGCCGTAGCCGTGCCGGACGTCGATATCGTAGAAGCCGTTCGAGAACGACACGTTTTCGTACGAGCACGCGAGGTTCAGCTGGATATCGCCGTTCGCCTCCTGAAACGACGACAGGCGCGGCAGCAGCCACATCAGCCCGAAGCTCGGGCTCGAATGCACGCGCAGGATATCGACCTCGGTTCGGCTCGACGCGCGCTCGGTCGCGCGGCTCAGATCGGCCAGCGAGCCGGTGACATCGGCCAGGTAGCGTTCGCCGGTCGGCGTGAGGACGAGGCCGCGCCCCGAACGCTGAAACAGCGGCTGCCCGATCTGCGATTCAAGATTGCTGAGCTGATGACTGACGGCGGATGCGGTCAGGCCGAGCTCTTCCGCCGCGCGGTTCACGCTTTTGGTCCGGGCGACGCTTTCGAACGCGATGATGGCCTTGAGCGGCGGAATGCGCATGCTGGAATCCGTTGAAGAGAGCGGCCCGGCGCTGCGCCAGCGCTGGCGCATTGCCCGCCCAAAAGCGATACGGTACATCAGGAAGCGGCGTCGGGCGGCCCGATTCGCGGCTCGGCCCGCGCGATTCCGGCCGGCCGTGCCGCACACCGCGCCGCGCCAACGCGGCCGCATCGACGACGCCACACGCCTGACGCCCACGGAATCATGCAAAATGCTGCGCATCTGAGTGGCGGAGTTCGACCGGTGGGCATCAATTTCGATTTGACGGACTTGCAGGCGTTTCGCGCGGTCGTGGAAACCGGCAGTTTCCGCAAGGCCGCCGAAGCGGTCAGCCTGTCCCAGCCTGCGTTGAGCCGCCGGATCGACAAGCTCGAAGACGCGCTCGGCGTGCGGCTCTTCGAGCGCACCACGCGCCGTGTCGCGCTCACCACCGTCGGCCGCGTGTTCGCGCAGAGTGCCGAACAACTGCTCGACGATCTCGACGCCGCGCTGCTCGGCATCCGCGACGTGTCGTCGAGCCGCCTGGGCCATGTGACGATCGCGTGCGTGCCGTCGGTCGCCTACTATTTCCTGCCGCCCATCATCGCCCGCTATCATCAGCGCTTTCCGCGCATCCGGGTGAAGCTGCTCGACGCCAGCGCCAACGAAGTGCTGGGCGCCGTCATCAGCGGCGAGGCGGATTTCGGCGTGAGCTTCATCGGCAGCCAGGAGGCGGAGGTCGAGTTCAAGGTGCTGCTCCAGGAGCGGTTCGTCGCCGCCTGTCGCCGCGACCACCCGCTCGCGCGCAAGAAGCGCGTGACCTGGAACGAGCTTTACGAGCACGATTACGTGTCGGTGGACAAGACGTCCGGTAATCGCCTGCTGCTCGACCAGGCATTGGCGGCCGTCGCGCCGCGCAAGCCGAGCGTCTGCGAGGCGCGCCACGTCACGACCCTGCTCGGGCTGATCGAGGCGGGGCTCGGCGTCGCCGCGGTGCCGTCGATGGCGATGCCGGGGCATGACCACCCTGTCCTCACGAGCGTGCCGCTCGTCGAGCCGGCCGTGAAGCGGCGCGTGGGTATCGTCAAGCGGCGCGGGCGCTCGCTGACGCCGGCCGCCGAGGCGTTCCACCGGATGATCGTCGACGCGAAGCGCGGCGACGCCGGCGGCGGCACATCGGCATGACGACGACGGAACGGAAACGAAGGAAGGCTGCATCGTGAGGTGGACCCGGCTGTTCAAATCGCTGTACGTGCAGGTCCTGCTCGCGATGATGCTCGGCATCGGCATCGGTCACGTGTGGCCGGCGGCGGGCGCGATGCTCAAGCCGCTCAGCGACGCGTTCGTCGCGCTCGTGAAGATGACCATCGCGCCGATCGTCTTTTGCACGATCGTGTCGGGCATCACGTCGCTGTCGAACGGGCGGGCCATCGGCCGCACGATCGTGCGCGCACTGGCGCTTTTCTATCTGTTGACGGCCGCCGCGCTCGCGTTCGGGCTCGTCGTCGCCTACGTGCTGCAACCGGGCGCCGGCATGCATATCGACGTCCGTCATCTGGATGCGAGCATCCTCGCGCCGTATGCGAAGCATGCGGAGCCGCGCAGCCTCGTGGCGTTCGCGCTCGGCATGATTCCGGACACGATGCTCGGCGCGTTCGCGACCGGCGAAGTGTTGCCGGTGCTGCTGCTGTCGCTGTTGTTCGGCTTCTCGCTGAATGCGCATCCGCGCGCCGCCCGGCCCGTGCTGGCGCTGATCGACGGCATCGCGCAGATCGTGTTTCGCGTGCTCGCGATGATCATGCGGCTCGCGCCGCTCGGCGCATTCGGTGCGATGGCGTTCACGGTGGGCCGCTTCGGGATCGGCTCGGTCGGCTCGCTCGCGAAGCTGATGGTGTGCTTCTACGTGGCCTGCGCGCTGTTCGTCGCGCTGGTGCTCGCCCCGCTCGCGCGACTGCACGGATTCGCGCTGTGGCGGCTCCTGCGCTACCTGCGCGAAGAGTTGCTGATCGTCCTCGCGACCTCGTCCACGGAGCCGGTCCTGCCGCGCCTGATCGTCAAGCTGGAAGCGCTCGGCTGCGACAAGGGCGTCGTGGGGCTCGTGCTGCCGGCCGGCTATTCGTTCAATCTCGACGGCACCGCGATCTATCTGACGCTCGCGGCGTTGTTCATCGCGCAAGCTTGCGACGTCCCGCTTTCCGCGCCGCAGGTCGCGACGATGCTCGCGATCATGCTGGTCACGTCGAAAGGGGCGGCCGGCGTGTCCGGCAGCGGGCTTGTCGCGCTGGTCGCGACGCTCGCCGTGATGCCCGACCTGCCGGTCGCCGGGGTCGCGCTGCTGGTCGGCATCGACCGCTTCATGTCGGAGGCGCGCGCGCTGACCAGCGTGATCAGCAACGCGTGCGCGGTGATTTTCGTGTCGGTGTGGGAAGGTGCGTGCGACCGCGCGCGTCTGGTGCAGCGGCTCGCGGCGGCCGGGCCGGCGTTGCCGGACGCGGCCGATGAAGACAGTGCCGCGGCAGACGGCGGCGGGAGTGACGGGAAGACGATCTGATGCGCGCCTTCCCGTCGATCGGGTTCAATGCGCGGAAACGGAATCCAGGCCGGTCGACTTCACGTCGGCCTGCACGTCGGGCGACGCAAGATAGTCGAGCAGCGCCTTCGCTTCCTTGGGGTGCTGCGCGCCGACCGGGATGCCGGCGGCGAAGCGCGTGACGGACTGCAGCGATTCGGGGATCTTGCCGACGAAGGTCGCGCCCTTGACGGGCAGCAGCTCGCTGACCTGCTGGAAGCCGATTTCGTAGTCGCCGTTCGCGACCACCGACGCCACCGGAATCCGCGGGATCATCTTCGCCTTCGACTTCACCTGTTCCTCGATCCCGAGCTTCTTGAACAGTTCGCGTTCGATATACACGCCGCTCGCGCTGTCCGAATAGGCGATCGATTTCGCGTGCAGCAGCACCTGCTTGAGGCCGTCGGCGGTGCTGATGTCGGGCTTGGCCGCCCCGTCGCGCACGACCATGCCGATGCGCGAGTCGGCCAGATCGACGCGCGAGTCGGGGATGACCTTGCCCTGCTTGATCAGATCGTCGAGCGCGTAGCCGACCATGATCACGGCGTCGGCCGGCTCGCCGCGCGCGAGCCGGTTCGGAATCGCTTCGGGCGACTTGCCCATCGACGGGCCGAGCGCGGTCGCGAGCGTATTGCCCGTCGTGGACGCGAACCGCGGGCCGAGCACCTTGTACGCGGCGGTGAAGCCGCCCGAGCTCATCACGTGCAGTTCGGCGGCCTGGACGTTGGCCGCGACCGCCGCGGTGGCGACGAGCGCGGTCGCGCAGTATTTCAGGAACAGGTTTCTCATGGTCGTGGTCGTGCGGATGCGTGGGTGGGAATGAACGTTCCGGATCGGCCGGACATCAATGCGCGGGCGTCAACGTCGCCGTGCGGTGACGATACAGCGCGAACGTCGCGAGCAGCGCGCACACGGCGGCGAAGCTCATCCAGTAGCCCGGTGCGGCCTTGTCGCCCGTCGCGTGAATGAGCGCGGTCGAGATGGCCGGCGTGAAGCCGCCGAACACGGCCGTCGCGAGGCTGTACGCGAGCGAGAAGCCCGCGACGCGCACCTGCACCGGCATCACTTCGGTGAGCGCGACGATCATCGCGCCGTTGTAGATCCCGTACATGAACGACAGCCAGAGCAGCACGAGCAGCATGTTGACGAACGACGGCGCGTGAGCGAGGAACGACAGCGCCGGATACGCGGTCACGACGGTGAGCATCGTCATGCCGACCAGCAGCGGCCGGCGGCCGATCCGGTCGGACAGCGCCCCGCCGATCGGCAGCCACACGAAGTTCGACACGCCGACGCACAGCGTCACGAGCAGGCTGTCGGCGGTGCTCAGATGCAGCACGGTCTTGCCGAAGGTCGGCGCGTAGACGGTGATCAGATAGAAGCTCGTGGTGGTCATCGCGACCAGCATCATGCCGGCGATCACGACGCCCCAGTTCTGGACCAGCGTACCGAACACTTCCTTCATGCCCGGACGATGCTTGCGGGCCTTGAACTCCTGGGTTTCCTCCAGGTTGCGGCGCAGCATGAAGATGAACGGCACGATCATGCAGCCGACGAAGAACGGCACGCGCCATCCCCAGGCGCCGATCTGCGATGCGCTCAGCCACTGATTGAGCGCGAAGCCGAGGCCCGCCGCGATGACGATCGCTACCTGCTGGCTGGCCGATTGCCAGCTCGTGAAGAAGCCCTTGCGGCCCGGCGTCGCGAGCTCGGCCAGATAGACCGACACGCCGCCCAGTTCCGCGCCCGCGGAAAAGCCCTGCAGCAGCCGGCCGATCAGCACGAGCACGGGCGCGAGCAGCCCGATCGTCGCGTAGCCCGGCACGAACGCGATCAGGATGGTGCCGCTCGCCATGATCGACAGCGTGACGATCAGCCCCTTGCGGCGGCCGACCTCGTCGATGTACGCGCCCAGCACGATCGCGCCCAGCGGGCGCATCAGGAAGCCGGCGCCGAACACGGCGAAGGTCATCATCAACGATGCGAACTCGCTTTGCGCGGGGAAGAAGACGTTGGCGATCTGCGTGGCGTAGAAGCCGAACAGGAAGAAGTCGAACTGCTCGAGAAAGTTGCCGGCCGTGACGCGAAAGATCGCGGCGGCCTTCGAGCGTTCGGCCGGAAGGCTGGACGAGGGGTGCATCTGGGTGTCTCCTGAAAATCCTGGAATACGCGGGAGGGGCTGGTCGATTGTCGTTTTCCGGCATGTTGGCGCGGTATCGATCAAACGATAAGTGCGATTTTTGGAAGGATTGATGCAGTGTGGTTATCAATCGACGTGATTTGCACGGGTCCGGGGCCGCGCCCGGGCCGTCTCGCCGCATGGCCGCGTGGCCGCACACGTTTGCGTCGTCGCGTCGGGCCGTGGTCGTCGACGGGCAGCCATGCCGGCCTCGATTTTTTGTTAACCGTGCCGTTAACGGGAATTGGACCCGCGCCGGCGCAAGTGCAGCCGGCATCTCAACACGAGCGCGAGCATGCCCGCATTCACTTCGATCGAGAAAATCGCCGACTGGGCCGGACGCCACCCGTTCGTCGTCGGCGCGTTGGGCACGCTGATGTCGCTTGCGGCGCTCGCGATCAGCGCGGTGACGCTGTGGGTCGCGCGCAGCGAAGTCGTCGAGCATGCGCACGAGACGTCGCGCAACGTCGCGGCCGTGCTCGCGAGCCAGATCGCGAGGACGGTCGAAACGTCGAACAACGCGCTGATCGCGCTGGCGGCCGACCTCGGCAAGCCGGCCGTGCAGCGCATGGACGCCGGGTTGCGGCACGACCTGCTGTTCGAGCGCACCGCCGCGCTATACGTGACCGGCATGGGCGTGACCGACAGTCGCGGCCGGCTGATCGACGGATGCTGCAGCACGACCCACCGGTGGGACTTCGCCGATCGCGACTACTTCAAGGTCCATCGCGATGCGGACAACGTCGGGCTCTACGTCTCCCAGCCCTACCGCGCACGCTCGCGCGGCGGCAAGGAATCCATCGCGCTGTCGCGACGCATCGAGCGGCCGGATCATGCGTTCGACGGGATCGCGGTCGTCGCCGTCGATCTCGCCTACTTCGAGCAGTTGCTGTCCCGCCTCGATGTCGGGCCGAACGGGGTCAGCGCGATCGTGCGCGCGGACGGCACGATCCTCGCGAGAAACCCGTCGTTGAACGAAGGCCAGATGAACCTCCTGCGTCGCTCGACCTCCTTCAAGCGGATGGTAAACAGCGAATCCGGCTTCTATCCCGCGCGTTCGAGCATCGACGGCATCGTGCGGTTGTATACCTACCAGCGGATACCGGGCACCCCGTTGATCGCGGTCGTCGCGCCGGCCGAACACGACGTGCTGGCCGGCATCCGGCGCCTGTCGTGGACGGTCGGCGTGTCGGCATCCGTGATCTGCGCATTGTTCGGTGCGGTGGTCTGGCTGCTGGCCTTCGCGTTGCGCGACAATTTCCGCAAGCAGACGCTGCTGACCGATCTCACGCGTACCGATCCGTTGACCGGATTGCGCAATCGTCGCGCGCTCGATACCGCGCTGGCCGACGAATGGGAGCGGTTGCAGCGCGGCAGCGGCGGCACCCTGTCGGTGCTGTTCATCGACGCCGATCACTTCAAGCAGTACAACGACCGGCACGGGCATGCGCAGGGCGACACCGCGCTGCGCTTTCTCGCCGAATGCATCCGCGCGCATACGCGGCGGCGCGGTGACCTCGCCGCGCGCTACGGCGGCGAGGAATTCGTCGCGGTGTTGCCCGATACGGATGAAAACGGCGCCGCGCGGGTCGCCGAAGCGATTCGCCGCGAGGTGGAACGCAACCGGCTCGACGGGTTTGCGGAAACCGTTCCGCCTTTCACCGTCAGCATCGGCTGTGCGACCGGCCGGCGCGCGCGGCACGCTTCCATGCTCGCGCTGACGCACCAGGCGGACATGGCGCTCTACCGCGCGAAGCGCGAAGGCCGGAACCGCGTGTGTTGCGCGCAGCCCGAGCCGGCGTGAACGCGGCGGTTCGGATCGGGACGGACGGCGGCACGCGCGCTGCCGATCGCGACGGCATTCCGCTCAGGACGTCGCGGCGACGCGCGTGCGCGCCTCGACCGTGGCCGTTTCACTGCCCGGGTTCGATATACGCGGCCAGTTCTTCCGGCTCACCTGACGGAAACGCGTCCTTCAGGTGATCGAGAAACGCGGACACGCGCGTGCTCAATAATCGCCTGGACGGATACAGCGCCCACAGCGCGATATCGGAACCCGGCACGTCGCCCCAACTGACGAGCGTGCCGGCGGCCAGGTCGCGGCTCACCAGTGACGCCGGCAGGCACGCGGCGCCCAGGCCGAGGCGGACCGTATCGCGCACCATGCTCAGCGACGACAGCCGTGCCACGGGGTCGATCGGGATGCGCGCCGTCCCGGCCGGCCCGGCGACCTCCCAGGCAGTGCGCGTGTCGTTCGCGCCGCGCACCACGGCCGGTGCGGGCGCGTCGCCGGCCGGCCGCGGCAGTTCGGGCCGCGCGACGACGACCAGCCGGTCGCGCAGGAACACGCGCCCGATCAGGTTCTCGTCGGGGTCCGGGTTCACGCGAATCACGAGGTCGTACCCTTCCTCGATCATGTCGACGGGCCGGTCTTCGGTCGTCACCTCCAGCCGGACGTCCGGGTATCTCAGCGCGAACGTCGCCACCAGCTTGCCCATCGCGAACTGGGAAAACAGCATCGGCGCGCTGATGCGCAGCCGGCCGCGCGGCCGCTCGCTCCCCGCTGCGATCGCCGACGCGCTGTCGGCCAGCTCCGCGAGCAGCGCGCCCGTCCGCTCGTAGAGCGCGCGCCCTTCCTGCGTGAGCTTCACGCCGCGCGAGCCGCGCTCGAACAGACGCAGCGACAGGCTGTTCTCCAGTTCCGCGACGCGGCGCGACAGCGTCGCCTTCGGGCGATCCGCGACCCGCGCAGCCTCCCCGAAGCTGCCATGGCGGGCGACGAGATTGAAATCGGCGAGAGCGAGCAGGTCCATGTGTTCCACCAGTGAGACGACATGTCTATTTATCACATCTTCCGGATCATAGGTGGATCACATAACTTACGTGGGCAGTCAATCCCATCGTTATCTCAGGAGTGAACATCATGACCATTCTCGTTACCGGCGCCACCGGCCGTGTGGGCCGCCAGGTCGTCCGTCAACTCGTCGATCGCGGCGCCGACGTGCGCGTGCTGGTGCGCGATCCGGCCAAGGCCGATTTTCCGGCGGCCGTGACCGTCGTGCAGGGCGACATGCTCGACGTCGACGCGCTGCGGGCGGCCTTCTCCGGCGTGCGCACGCTGTTCCTGCTCAACGGCGTGGCGGGCGACGAATTCACGCAGGCGCTGATCGCGCTGAACCTGGCCCGCGAAGCGGGCATCGAGCGCGTCGTCTATCTGTCGGTCCTGCATGCCGACCACTTCGTGAACGTGCCGCACTTCGCGGTGAAATTCGGCGCCGAGCGGATGATCGAGCAGATGGGCTTCGGCGCGACGATCCTGCGGCCCGCGTATTTCATGGACAACGAATCGATGGTGAAGGACGTGATCGTCGGGCACGGCGTGTACCCGATGCCGATCGGCGGCAAGGGCGTCGCGATGGTCGACGTGCGCGACATCGCGGAAGTCGCGGCGATCGAGTTGATCCGCCGCAACGATGCGCCGGGCAAGCTGCCGGTCGACACCATCAACCTGGTGGGCCCCGACACGCTGACCGGCACGCAACTGGCGTCGATCTGGTCGGACACGCTTGGCCGCCCCGTTGCGTATGGCGGCGACGATCCCACGCCGTTCGAAGACAATCTGGCGACGTTCATGCCGAAATGGATGGCGTACGAAATGCGGCTGATGGCCGAGCGCTACGTCAGCGACGGGATGGTGCCGGAGGCCGGCGACGTCGAGCGGCTGACCGCGATCCTCGGCCGCCCGCTGCGGACGTATCGCGACTTCGTGGCCGCGCTGGCGCGTTGAGCGGCGTCCCGGGCGATGCCGAGCGCTTACACCCGTCTACTGGATGCACGTCGTGCCGCGCGGCACGCGGCACAACCCGGTCGCCGACGATGAATGCTGGATCGTGCTGATCGAGCCCGTGCAGACGCGGCACACCGGAGACGGGCAGTCGCCGTTGACCCGCGCGATCGACGAGCAACTGGGCCGGACGCACTGACGTCACCGCACGCGCGAGGCAAGCCCGCGCGTGCGGCCGGGGGCTACAGCATCGCCTGACTGACGAGTGCGTACTGTCCGCAGACGGGGTCGGACGGCCCTTCGTGCGCCGACGCCGGCGCGTTGCGCACCATCTTCGAACACGTATCGACCCGCGCCAAACCCTGTTCGGCCAGCCAGTCCGGCAAGCCGGTCCCGTCCGGCACGTCGATGCGGACGAATTCGCCTTCCCGTTGCGTCAGCCAATGGCTGACGAGCGCCTTCGCATACGCATCGTCGCTCGCGCGCGGCGCCGCCACCGGACCGATCACGTCGCCGCGACCGAAGCGCCGCAGCACCGAAAACGCGACCACCTCGCCATCGCGTTCGAGCACGACGCTTTCACCGCGCTGGAACAGCGCGGCCATCAGCGCATCGCGCTGGAGCCCGGACGCGCGTGCGTCCAGCTCGACGAGGCGCGGCCAGTCGGCCGGCGATCCTGCCCGCAGCCGCACGCCTTCGGGCAGGACCACGTCGGCCGGCTGCACCACGTTCCCCTGATACTGGCTCAACGATCCGCACACGTTGAAACCCAGCTTCTCGTACAGCGGCCGGCCGGCCGGCGTCGCATGCAGAAACGTGATGCGCGGCCCAAGTTCGTCGATGAGGATCTCCATCAGCTTGCGGCCGATGCCTCGCCCCTGATGCGCGTCGGACACGATCACATGCCCGATCGCGGCGCGATCCGCACCGTACTTCCAGCACATCGCCGTGCCGATCACCACGCCGTTTTCCTCGGCCGCGAATGCGGTCGACGTGTCGGCGGAAAACTGCCAGTCTTCCGCCCTGAACGGCCAGCGAAGCGCCACCGAGAGCGCGTGGGCCGCGGGGACGTCCGCGGCGGTGAAGCGCCGGTAGCGAAGCGCCGGCATCGTGTCGGAATCGTTCATCTCGTTTTCCTGTTTCATCAAGCAATCGTTACAAAAGTGTCGTCGTGCGCCACGGCCCGACTTCAATGCCGGCTTCGCGCATCATCGCGATCGCGCGAAGTAATGCTGCGCCAACGCGACCCAGTACCGGACGCCGGCCGGAATGATGTCGTCGTTGAAGTCGTATTTCGGGTGATGCAGCGCCGGTGAGGCCGCGCCGTCCTTCGCATTGCCGATCAGCACGTACGCACCCGGCCGTTCCTCCAGCATGAAGCCGAAGTCCTCGGACGTCATGTTCGGCGGCACGTCGCGCTCGACGCGCGCCTCGCCGAACGTATCGCGAATCACCGCTTCGCACAGCGCCGTCTCGGCCGGCGTGTTGACCGTCGCCGGGTAGTACTGAAAAAACTCCACGTCGACCTGCGCGCCATAGGCCGCCGCGAGCCCTTCGCACGCGAGCCGCACGTCGCGCTGCAGCTTCTGCTGCAACGCCGACGACAGCGTGCGGATCGTGCCGCGCAGCTCGGCGGTGTCCGGAATCACGTTGTCCGTCGTGCCCGCATGGAACATGCAGACGGAAATGACCGCCGGGTCGACAGGGTCCTTGTGCCGCGCTGCGATGGTTTGGCACTGCAGCACCATCGAGCACGCGAGCGGCACCGGATCGATGCCCAGATGCGGCTGCGCCGCGTGCGCGCCCTTGCCCGTCACCGTGATCCTGAAGCGCGAGCCCGCGGCCATGATCGGGCCGGTGCGCAACCCGAAATGCCCGGCCGGCAGACCGGGCCAGTTGTGCATGCCGAATACCGCTTCCGTCGGGTATTGCTCGAACAGCCCGTCGTCGATCATCTTGCGCGCGCCCGCGCCGCCCTCTTCGCCCGGCTGAAACACGAAATGGACGGTGCCCGGCAACTGCGGCAGTTCCTTCAGCACGCGTGCGGCGCCGAGCAACATCACGGTATGGCCGTCATGGCCGCACGCATGCATGATCCCGTGCGTGCACGACGCGTGCGCGAAGTCGTTGGCTTCGTGGATCGGCAACGCGTCCAGATCGGCGCGCAGCACGATGCCGCGGCGCGGATCCGCGCCGGGCAGGCTCGCGACGACGCCCGTGCCGCCGAGCCCGCGCGACACCGCATAGCCGAGCGCCTCGAGCTCGCGGGCGACGACGTCCGCCGTCCGGTGTTCTTCGAATCGCAATTCGGGATGCGCATGCAGATCGCGGCGCAGCTTCGCCCAGTGCGCGTGATGCGTTTGCAGCGATGTGTCGGGAATCACGGGGTTGTCCAATTTCGGCACCTTCGGAATGTAGCGGGCTTCGAACTGTACTGCCGGCGCGAATCGCGCGCAGCGACTGCGTCAGTCGTAAAAGCCGACGATCGACTTGATCTCCATGTACTCCTCCATCCCTTCGATCCCGTACTCGCGGCCGTTGCCCGACTGCTTGTACCCGCCGAACGGCGCCTGAGGGTCCCATGCCGGGTAGTTCAGATGCACCTGCCCCGCGCGGATGCGGGCGGCCACCGCGCGTACGCGGTCCTTGTCGGTGCCCTGCACGTGCGCGCCGAGCCCGTAGACCGTATCGTTCGCGATCGCGATCGCTTCGTCGACGGTGTCGTAAGGCAGGATCGCGAGCACCGGGCCGAAGATCTCCTGCTGCGCGATCGCCATGTCGGTGCGCACCTCGGAGAAAATCGTCGGCCGCGCATAAAAGCCGCGCTCGAGACCCGCGGGCCGGCCGGGGCCGCCGGCGATCAGCTTCGCGCGTTCGTCGATGCCCACGTCGATCATCTGCGCAACCCGCCCGAACTGTGCGCGATTGGCCAGCGGCCCGTGCGTCGTGGCCTCGTCGAACGGATCGCCGACGACGAGCGTTTGCATCGCCGCGACGGCCAGTGCCTCGACCTCGCCGAGCACGGCGCGCGGCACGATCATGCGGGTCGGCGCGCTGCACGACTGCCCCATGTTGCGGAACGCGGCGGCCACGCCGGGCGGGACCGCACGCGACAGGTCCGCGTCCGGCAACACGATGTTCGGCGACTTGCCGCCCAGTTCCTGCGCGACGCGCTTGACGGTCGGCGCGGCCGCCTGCGCGACGAGCACGCCGGCGCGCGTCGAGCCGGTGATCGACACCATGTCGACCTCCGGGTGCGACGAAAGCGCCGCGCCCACCGTTTCGCCGCTGCCGCTCACGAGGTTGAAGACGCCGGCGGGCACGCCCGCGTCGACGAGCACTTCCGCGAACAGCAGCGCGCTGAGCGGCGACAGCTCGCTCGGCTTCAGCACCACTGTGCAGCCGGCCGCGAGCGCCGGCCCGACCTTCGCGGTGATCTGGTAGATCGGCCAGTTCCACGGCGTGATCAGCGCACACACGCCGATCGGCTCGCGCGCGACCGCGGTCGTTCCGCGCCGCTCGATGAACGGGTAGCGCGCGAGGTTGTCGCGTGCGACGCGGATATGTTCGGCCGCGAGCGGCACGTGCGCGGCACGCGCATAGCCGATCGGTGCGCCCATTTCCATCGCGAGCGCGGCGGCGAACAGTTCGGCGCGCTCCAGCATCAGCGCATGCACGCGGTCGAGCAGCGCCGCGCGTTCCTGCGGCGACGTCGCGGACCAGCGTTCGAACGCGCGGCGCGCGGCCTGCACCGCGCGGTCGGCGTCGCGCGCACTGCCGAGCGGGATCTCGCCCAGCGTGTCCTCGGTGGACGGACTGACGACTGCGAACCGGTCGCTGCCGTCGGGCAACACCCAGTCGCCGTCGATGAAGAAACGCTCGAGCCGGCCGGCTTGCAGCAGGTGAACAACAGGGGAATTCATTGAAAAGAGTCCTTGAGTCGATACCAGGCGCCGACGAACGGCAGGAACCACGGTTTGCCGAAGTGGCCCGGAATCGCGGGCCAGTCGAAATCTTTCCACGGGTTGAGGTCGGCGCGTCCGTCCATGATCTCGGCCATCAACGTGCCCATCAGCGTGGCCATGTGCGTGCCGTGGCCGCTATAGCCCATCGAGTAGTAAACGCCGTCGCGCTCGCCCGCGCGCGGCAGCCGGTTGGCCGTCATGTCGACCATCCCGCCCCAGCAGTAGTCGATGCGTACGCTGGCCAGCCCGGGAAACACGGCGGCCAGTTGACGCCGCAGGATCGCGCCGCTCTTTTCGTCCGAACGCGGATTCGACGTCGCGAACCGCGCGCGGCCGCCGAACAGCAGACGGCCGTCGGGCGTCGTCCGGAAGAAGTTGACGAAGTTCTTCGTGTCGGTGGCCATCCGGCGTGTCGGCAGCAGGCGATCGAGCAGCTCGCGCGGCAACGGCTCGGTGACGATGATGAAGGCGCCCACGGGCACGACCCTGCGGCGAATCCAGCCGAACGGCCCGACGTGCGAAATGCCGCTCGCGAGCAGCACCTGGCGCGCACGGATTTCGCCGAGCGGGGTGCGCGCCGCATAGGTGCCGCGCGTGTCCCGCTTCAATTCCAGCACCGGCGCCTGCTCGACGATGTGCGCGCCGCGCGCCTGCGCAGCGCGCGCCAGGCCGCGTACGTAACGGCCGACATGCATCCCCGCGCTCTTGCCGAACAGCAGCCCGCCGTGATAACGATCCGAGCCGATCTCGTCGCGCAGCTCGGCCTTCGTCACCAGGCGCGTGTCGGGGTCCACGCTCGCCGCGAGCAATGCCTGGCTGCGCGCGAGCTTGTCGTAGTGCTCGGGCTTCGCCGCGAGCTTCAGCTTGCCGGTGCGGGCGAAATGGCAATCGATCGACTCTTCTTTCACGAGCCGCTCGACCGTGTCGACGCCCGCGTCGAACGCCAGATAGAGCCGGTTCGCCAGTTCCGTACCGAGACGTTGCGACAGCGACGCGTAATCCTGCGCGAAGCCGTTGTTGCACATGCCGCCGTTGCGGCCCGACGCCGCCTGGCCGACGGTGCCCGCCTCGCAGACGATCACGCGCGCGCCCTTCTTGGCCAGCGCCAGCGCGGCGGCCGAACCGGTGATCCCGCCGCCCACCACCAGCACGTCGCAGCTGCCGTCGGGCAATTCCGGCGAGTGGCTCACGAATGGCTCCGACGTATCGAGCCAGTACGAACTGAAACGCATCACGCACTCCCAAGCTGTCGCATCGCACTGACGGACCGGCGAACGTTCGCCGCACCGATCCGGCCGCTCGTGGGCGGTCCGGCTCGATGCGCGTCGTACTCAGGCGACCGCTCATCCATGTAACGGCGTTGCATCAAAAATCGGCGACCTTGCCCCATGCGGACTCGCTGAACCGGCCGGGCCGGTACGGCGCCGGGTCCACGAAAGGTTGCGCACCGGATGCGAGATCGGCGATCAGGTGCCCGGCGCCCGGGCCGATCCCGAAGCCGTGACCCGAAAACCCCGCCGCGAGGATGAGCCCCGGCACGCCCGGCACTTCGCCGATGCCCGGCACGCCGTCCGGCGTGCTGTCGACGAACCCGGCCCACGCGTGCGTGATCTTCGCTTCGCGCAGTTCGGGCAGCAGTTCGGACGCGCGTCGGTACGTTTCGGTGATCGTCGGCATGTCGGGCTTCGGATCGAGAATGCGTACGGCTTCCATCGGCGTCGGCGCGTCGAGGCGCCAGCGCTTCAACGTTTCATGGCCGCCACGCACGCCTTCGAGGCCGCCCGGCAGCAGATTGCGCCAGCGTTTCGCGAACATCGGCACGAATTGCGGCGCGAAGCGCAGGAACTGCGGCGTCAGGTCCACGCGCGCGCGGCCGCTGATCGCCAATGCGTAGCGTCCGTCGCTGCGGCGCGTGATGGACACGCCGGACGTGTACATCGCATCCGGCAACGGCGTGTCGACGGGCGACACGCTCAGGATCGACTGACGGATCGACGCTTGCGGAAAGCGAATGCCGAGCTGGCGGCAGAACGACGACGCCCATGCGCCGCCGGCCATCACGGCCGTTCGCGTCTTGATGACGCCCGCCTCGGTGACGACGCCCGCGACACGGCCGCCTTCGAGCTCGATGCCGCGCGCCGCGCAGTGCTGGTGGACACTGCCGCCCAGCTTGATCAGCGCGGCGGCCACGGCCGGCGCGGCCTTGCCCGGATCGGCCGTGCCGTCGGTCGGCGAGAACACGCCGCCCTTCCACTGCTGCCCGGTCGCCCGTCCGCGCTCGGCGGCCTGCTTGCTGTCGAGCATGTATGTGGTCACACCGGCGGTCTTCGCGAATTCGCCCCAGCTGGCCCAGCGGGACAGCTCGGCCTCGTCGTTGCTGAGATACAGCAGCCCGCAGCGATGAAAGCCGGTGTCTTCTCCGGATTCGGCGGCGAAGCGTTCCCACAGATCGATGCTCTTGCTCGCCATCGGCAACTCGCGCGCATCGCGGTTCTGCTGGCGGCACCAGCCCCAGTTGCGGCTCGACTGTTCGGCGCCGATGCGCCCTTTCTCGACGAGCGCGACCGATATGCCGCGGCGGGCCAGATAGTAGGCGGTGAAGACGCCGATGATGCCGCCGCCGATCACGACGACGTCGGCCGCGGCCGGCGGCGTGGACAAGGTTTCGATATGGCGCAGCGGAGGGGACATGCTCAGTCTCGTTCGGTGGAGGGTTTGACGTTCTGCATCACGTAGAACTTCGCGACGCGTTCGCTGCTTTCCCACCCGATCGACGCGCCGCGCGGCACGAACAGCGCGTCGCCGGTGCCCAGCGACTGCACGCTGCCGTCGGGCGCCGCGAACCGGACGCCGCCGTCCAGCAGGAACATGAACTCGTTCGCGCGATGCGGCCGGACGATCCGGTGATACGGCGTCGAATCCCACGTGCCCGCGCAGTACCCGGCGCCGTCGTCGGTGAACACGTTGTCGCTGCGGCATTGCGGCGCGGGGCCGAGCAGCACCTCGGCCGGCAGCGTGGCGGACGGTTTGAAGTTCGCGTCGGCGTGCAGCGCGAAGATGCCGCGTTTCGTCGGTGTCTCGCACGTTGCCGCGCAGAACATCAGCAGTACCGGCGATGCCGCGGCGATACGCAGCGCGGTGCCGCAGCCGATCACGGCGCCTTGCCCAGGGCCGACCACCAGCGGTGCGGCCCCGGGCGCTTCGAGCGTCAACTCGCCCTGGACGACGACGAGGGTTTCGATGTGCGGAAAGCTCGGCACATCCAGTTCGCCCACGAAGCCGATGCGCCCCGCGGCCATCGCGTCGGGGCCTTCCCACGCGATCTCGCGATGCGACGCGAACGGATCGCTCGCGCCGAGCGCCTGCTTGCTGAATGCGGTGGAAGACGGTGCGCCGTCGGCCCGGTGCAACACGAAAACTGCGGTCATTTCTGCTCCTGTGCAGTGCGTGACGGATTCGTTCGAAAGCGGTCACGCGATATCGGAAATCGTCGTTCGCCGGCTCGCCTGCCGGAAAATCCTCAGCGGGGCATGTCGTCCATACGTGTGCTTACGCCGCGTGACACGATGCATCGCGGCGTTCGGCGCGCATGCGCGTCGATGGCGCTCGCACCGGTGCGCCGCCCGTACGGGCGACCATGTAATCGCGCGGCGTGATCCCGAGCACGCGCCGGAAATGCCGGCACAGATGGCTCTGATCGAAGAAGCCGACGTCGGTCGCGACGACCGACGGCGCGAGACCGGCGCGCAACAGGTCCTGCGCCCGCCGTATCCGCACGAGACACAGATACCGGTGCGGCGACAGCCCGGTTTCGCTGCGAAAGCGCGCGGTGAAGCGCGACACGCTCAACCCGGCCACCGCCGCGAGCGTGTCGAGGTTCAGCGGCTGCGCGAACGACGCGTCGATCGTGCGCAGCACGTCGCCGATCGCCGGCGACACGGGCCGCGCGACACGCGGCGAGCCAACGAATTGCACTGTCATGTCGAATTCTCCCGGCGCGCGCTTCAATGCAGGAAATCCTGCATCCGGTAATACGCGCCGACGAGCGGCAAAAACCACGCGTGCCCGAAATGGCCGGGTATCGCCGGCCAGTCGAGCTCGCGCCACGGGTTCGACGCGGCCGCGCCATACAGCACGTCGGCCATCACGCGGCCCATGTGCACCGACATCTGCACGCCGTGGCCGCTGTAGCCCATCGAGTAATAGAGCCCGTCGTGCTGGCCCGCGCGCGGCAGCCGGTCGGCGGTGATGTCCACCAGCCCGCCCCAGCAGTAGTCGAGCCGCACGCCGGCCAGTTCCGGGAAGTAGCCGGCCATGCCGGCGCGCAGGACGTCGCCGCTCTTCGCGTCGGAGCGCGGGCTCGACATCGCGAAACGCGCGCGGCCACCGAACAGCAGCCGGTTGTCGGGCGTCACGCGGAAGTAGTTGCCGATCTGGCGCGACGTCACGTAGGCGCGGCGATGCGGAAACAGCCGGTTCAGCTGCGCATCCGGCAGCGGCTCGGTCACGACGATGAAGCTGCCGACCGGCGCGATGCGTCGCCGGAACCACGCGAACGGCCCGTGCTGCGATGCGCCGGTGGCGACCAGAACGCGGTCGGCAACGATCGTGCCGCGGGTGCTGGTGATCCGGTGGCGCTCGCCGTCGAGCCGGTCGATCTGCGTGACGGCCGCGTGCTCGACCACGCGTGCGCCGGCCCGCACGGCCGCTTGCGCGAGGCCGACGCCGAACTTGCCCATGTGCATCTGTGCGCCGTTGCGCTGCAGGAGCCCGCCGTAGAAGCCGTCGGATGCGATTTCGTCGCGGATCCGCGACGGTTCGATCAGTTCGATATCCGGATCGACGTCGCGCCGCAATGCGTTGAAGGTCTTTTCGAGCCCCGCGAAATGCTGTGGCTTCGCGGCGAGCTTCAGCTTGCCGGCGCGCCGAAAATCGCAATCGATCGCCTGTTCGGTCACGATCGTCTCGACGCTCTTCACCGCGCTTTCGTATGCGAGATAAAACTGCTTCGCCTGCGCGGCGCCAATGCGGGCGGCCAGCGACGCGTAGTCCTGCGCGACGCCCGTATTGCACTGGCCGCCGTTGCGGCCAGACGCTTCGCCCGCGACCTGCGCGGCTTCGAGCACGACCACCGAAACGCCGCGCTGCGCGAGCGCGAGCGCCGCCGACAAACCGGTGAACCCGCCGCCGATCACGACGACGTCGGCCCGCCCTTCGACGGGGCCAACGCTGCCGTCGCGAAACGCGGGGCGGGTATCCAGCCAGTACGATTCCAGTTTCATCGGATCCTTCTCGAGCATTTCCGCAACGACGATCGGTGACCGTTCAATGAGAATCATTTAATCACCGTCAAAAACCGCAGTTGCCGCGTATTCGCGCGCGGCACGCGTGCAAATTGCCGTTTTGCGCGACCGCCGCGGCAGACTATGCGGCGGCCCGTTCACCGCCCTGCGCGATGAACGGTTCGCGCGCCACGCACTACAGCTGCAGCGGCGCGACACCGGCGGGAATCGGCTCCGCCTGGAAGCGCGCGAGATCCTCCTCGCTGCGATGGCACAGCACCTGCGCGCCGTTGCCGAGCGTGCGCAGCGACGGGGCCGTCCGGTTGCACACGCCGTCCACGCGCATCGCGCAGCGCGACAGGAACGGACACAGCTCGTCCTCGTTCTCGCGCGCGCCGATCGGCACCAGCGGCCGGTGGCAACGCTCGGCCGCATCGTCGAGCCAGCCCGCGCGCAACTCCGGCGCGGACGACACGAGCAGATGCGAATACGGGTGATAAGGCGGCGCGCACAGCGCGTCGCGGCTGCCCGTCTCCACGCGGCGGCCCGCATACAGCACGATGATGTCGTCGCTGATCGCGCGCACCTTCGCGATGTCGTGCGTGATGAACACGTACGACACGCCGAGCTTCGCCTGCAGGTCGCGCAGCAGCTCGATGATCGCGGCGCCGACGACGGTGTCGAGCGCCGACGTGACCTCGTCGCACAGGATCAGGTCGGGCTCGGCCGCGAGCGCGCGCGCGAGGTTCACGCGCTGCTTCTGCCCGCCCGACAGCTCGCCGGTCCGCCGCGACGCCACCGCCGGCGGCAGCCGCACGAGCTCGAGTAGCTCCGCGACGCGCTGGCGGGCACGCGCGCCCTTGATCCCGTGGTAGAACGCGAGCGGTCGTGCGAGCGTGCGCTCGACGGTATGCACGGGGTTGAGCGCGGTATCGGCGTTCTGGAACACGATCTGCACGCGGCGATGCTGCTCCTTGGTGCGCTTGACGATATCGCGTGCGAGCGGCACGCCGTCGAGCAGGATCTCGCCACCGGTCGCCGGCACGAGGCCCGCGATCACCTTCGCGAGCGTCGTCTTGCCAGAGCCCGATTCGCCGATCACGCCGACCGTCTGCCCGCGCCCGATGCGCAGGTCGACTTCGTGCAGGATTACCTTCGCGGGCCAGCCGTTCGCGGCGCGGCCGCCGTAGCCCGCGATCGCGCCGCGCACGTCGAGCAGCGGTGTGGGCGCGGCCGGCTCCTGTGCTTGCGCCTGCGCGTCGCGCTCCGCATCGTTCGGCGTGACCGCCGCGATCAGGCTCTGCGTGTACGGGTGCGTCGGCGCATGCAGGATCTGTTCGGTATCGCCCGCCTCGCGGATCACGCCGTCGCTCAGCACGACGATCCGGTCGGCCATCTGCGCGACCACGGCCAGGTCGTGCGACACGTACACCGCGCTCATCCCGCAGCGCTTGATCACGTTCTTGAACGCCTGCAGCACGTCGATCTGCGTGGTCACGTCGAGCGCGGTGGTCGGCTCGTCGAGGATCACCAGCTCCGGATCGGTGATCAGCGCCATCGCGGCCATCAGCCGCTGCAACTGGCCGCCCGATACCTGGTGCGGATAGCGTTTGCCGATCGTCTCCGGCTCGGGCAGCGCGAGCGCGCGAAACAGCTCGATCGCCTTCGCCTGCGCGTCGCGCTTCGTCATCGTCTTGTGGATCAGCGCGCTCTCGATCACCTGGTCGAGAATCGTGCGCGACGGGTTGAACGCGGCGGCCGCGCTCTGGGCGATATACGCGACCTTGCGGCCGCGCAGCGCGGTCAGCGCCGGTCCGGAAAGCGTGCACACGTCGGTGCCGTCGAGCTTCACCGAGCCGCCGGCGATCCGGCATCCGGCGCGCGCATGGCCCATCAGCGACAGCGCGATCGTCGTCTTGCCGGAGCCCGATTCGCCGATCAGCGCAAGCACCTCGCCGCGCCCGATGTCGAAGTCGACGCCGTGGACGATCGTCGTTTCGTCGCCGCCCGGCCGGCCGCCGACCACGCGCAGCCCACGCACCTCGACGAGCGGATTCGATTCGTGTCGCATCAGTGTCCTCCGGCGGCGCCGGCCGCGCCCTTGCGGCGGCCGCGATGCGGCAGACCGTCGATCAACAGGTTGACGCCCACCGTCAGGATCGCGATCGCGACCGCGGGCATGATCGCGACGGCCGAGCCGTCGCCGAGGCTCGCGATGTTCTCGCGCACGAGCGAGCCGAGGTCCGCGTACGGCGGCTGCACGCCGAGCCCGAGAAAGCTCAGGCCGCTCAGCAGCAGCACGACGAACGTGAAGCGCAGCCCGGTGTCCGCCAGCATCGGGTGGATCATGTTCGGCAGCATCTCGACGCACGCGATGTAGAGCGCGCTTTCGCCGCGCGCCTTGGCCACCTGCACGAATTCGAGCGTGCTGATGTTGACGGCCAGCGCGCGCGCGATCCGGTACGAGCCGGGCATGTAGCTGACCGCGGCGGTGAGGACCAGCAGCGGCAGCGACGAGCCGAACGCGGCGACGAACATCAGCGCGAACATCTTCGACGGAATGGACGTGAGCGCGTCGAGCAGCCGGCTCATCGTCTCGTCGACCGCGCGGCCCGACACGGTCGCGAGCAGCCCGAGCGTCGTGCCGGTCACCGCGGCGAGCAGCACCGCGGCCAGCGCGAGCAGCACGGTCAGCCGCGTGCCGTACAGGATCCGGCTCAGCATGTCGCGGCCGAGGAAGTCGGAGCCGAACGGCAGCTTCGCGCTGAACGACGCGAACACGTCGGGCGTGACGATCGCGCCGACGTCATGCGGCGCGATCAGCGGCGCGAACACCGCAACGAACAGCATCAGGCCGGCCATCGACAGGCCGACGCGGCCGCCGGTCGTCAACGCGAGGCGCGTGGCGCGGCGCTTGCGCGGCTGGTCGGGAGCAGGCGCGGCAGGCGGCATGCTGCCCCGCCCGAGGGGCGGGTCGCCGGAGGGCGGCAGCGCGCTGCTGCGTTGTACGGGTTCGATCGGTTGCATGGGCGGCATCTCGGAAGAAAGACGAAACACTCAGGTGCGCAGTCGCGGGTTCGACACGATCGAGCACAGGTCGGCGAACAGCACGAGCGTCAGGTACGCGACGCAGAAGATCAGCGTGCACGCCTGGACCAACGGGAAATCGCGATTGCTGACGGCGTCGACCATCAGGCTCGCGAGGCCCGGATAGTTGAAGATCGTCTCGACAACGATCACGCCGCCGAGCAGATACGACAGGCTCAGCGCGATCGCATTGGCGATCGGGCCGATCGCGTTCGGCAGCGCATGGCGCAGCACGACGCGCGCCGGGCTCGCGCCCTTCAACGTGGCCATCTCGACGTACGACGCGCTCAGTTGCTCGATCACCGCGGCGCGCGTCATGCGCGCCATCTGCGCGATCACGACCGCGCACAGCGTCAGCACCGGCATCGCATATGCACGCAGGAAATCGTGCAGGCTTTCGATCGGGCCGCTGTACGACAGTGCGGACAGCCAGTGCAGCTTCACCGCGAACACGAGCACGGCGACCGTCGCGATCAGGAATTCCGGCGTCGCGACGAGCGACAGCGTGCCGAGGCTGATCACGCGGTCGATCGCCGACTCGCGCTTGACCGCCGCGAGGATCCCGAGCAGCAATGCGATCGGCACCGACACGGCGGTCGTGATCGCCGCCAGCGCGAGCGACTTCGGCAGGCGTCCGCCGATCAGCTCCGACACCGGCATGTCGCCGGAAAACGACCGGCCGAAGTCGCCGTGCAGCAGCCCGCCGAGCCAGTGCAGGTAGCGCACGTGCGCCGGCATGTCGAGACCGAACTGCTGGCGCAGCGCGGCGACCGTCTCCGGCGTCGCCGACTGGCCGAGCGCGGCCTGCGCGGCGTCGCCCGGCAGCAGGTTCGTGATCGTGAAAATGATCGCGGACACGATCAGCAGCGTCAGCGCGGTGACCGCGATGCGCCGGCCGATCAGCCCGATGAGAACTCGGTTCATGGAGCGACACTCCCGAAAAGCCCCCGCGTGGCCGGCGCGGTCGCCCGCACCGGCCACGCAACGGCGGCCAGCAACAACATCATGCGTTCCACCACACGTTCTCGGCGAACGTGAAGCCCATCATCGGCCCGGTGGGGATCGAGCCGAGGCCCGCGAGCCGCTTGTCGTAGCCGTCGAGGAAGCTGATGAACGCCGGAATGCCGACCCGCCCCTGCTGCGACACGATCACCTGCATGTCGCCGTACATCTGCTTGCGCTTCGCGTCGTCGGTTTCCGAACGCGCGGCGAGCAGCAACTGGTCGAACTTCGCGTTCTTCCAGCCCGACTCGTTCCACGGCGCATCCGACTTGAAGAACTGCGTGAACAGCACGTCGGCGCTCGAACGCGGGTTGATGTTGCCGAACGTGAGCGGGTGCTTCATCCAGTGGTTCGACCAGTAACCGTCGGGCGATGCGCGGTTGACCTGCAGGTTCAGCCCGATCTTCTGGCCGGCCTGCTGCAGCAGCACGGCCATTTCGATCGACCCGTTCGCGTCGGACGTCGCATAGATCGGCGGCAGCGCGGCGCCGAGCGCCCCCGCCTTCTGGAGCAGGAATTTCGCCTTGTCCGGATCGTGCGCGCGCTGCGGCAGCGACGCGTTGAAGTAGCGATGCCCCGGCGGAATCGGCTGGTCGTTGCCGATCACCGAATAGCCGCGGAACACCGCCGTGCGAAGCTGCTCGCGATCGAACAGGTACTTCATCCCTTCGACGAAATCGGGGTTCGCGACGATCGGGTTGTCGCTGCGCATGATCAGGTCGGTATAGAGGCCGGACTTGGTTTCCTTCAGTGCGTAGCCCGGCGTCGACGAGACCCGCTGCGTCGAGCGCGGATCGATCGCGTTGATCAGGTGCACGTCGCCCGACAGCAGCGCGTTCAGGCGCGCGGCGCTGTCGCTGATGCCGATCAGCTCGATCTCGTCGAGATACGGCTTGCCCGGCTTGAAGTAGCTGTCGTTGCGCACGCCGATGGTCGACACGCCCGGCTTGAACGACTTCAGCTTGTACGGGCCGCAGCCGACGCCGGTCGAGAAGTCGGTCGTGCCGTCCTTGACGATCACGAGCTGCGGCGTCGCGAGGATCACCGGCAGATCGGCGTTCGCGCTCGCGAGCGTCAGCGTGACTTCGTCGGGGCCGGTCGCCTTCGCATCCGAGAACTGTTCGGCAAGCGTCTTGACCTTCGACGCGGTGGCCGGGTTCTTGTGGCGCATCAGCGAAAACACCACGTCGGCCGGGCCGACGGGCTTGCCGTCGTGGAACGTGACGCCCTTGCGCAGCTTGATGATCCAGGTCTTCGCGTCGGTCGTCTGCAGCGACTCGGCGAGGTTCATCTGCGGCGTCAGGCTCGCATCGAGCTGCGTGAGACCGCTGTAGAACATGAAGAAGCGCGTGTAGTCCGCGCCCGTCGAGCCCTTGGCCGGGTCGAGCGTATCGGCCGTCGAGCCGGCTTCGTTCGCAACCCGGATCTTGCCGCCGCGCTTCGGCGCGGGCGCGGCGAATGCCGAATCGGGGGTCATCAGCAGTCCGCCGGCGCCGGCGGCCATCATGCCGCCCGCCGCCATGACCTTCATCATGTCGCGGCGCGTGAAGCCGCCCTTGCCGCCGTTGTCGATATCGTCGCTCATCCGAACTGCTCCTGACTGTGGGAAGTGGGTCCAAGGGTCCAGCGTGGTTGTTCAATCGCGCCACGCCCGCTTGCTGGTGGCGGGCGCGACGTCGTGCACATGCAATTCATTTAAGCATCGCCAAAATGCGGTTTGTCGCGATTCGGGCGCCCCGCACGATACGAATCGACCGTTTTAGGCCGCCCGCGCAGCATGAATTGCTGCGTGCGCGCACGTGTCGCCGTTGGCCCGGTGGCGTGTCGCGGTGGTTGCCGAATCCGTGTCGATGCAGGAAATCGTAAGGCCGCAGCCGCCGCAGATTGCGCCGACAAAATTGCCCGTTCGGCATCCGGCGCGCGTTTGGCTCACGCAAACCGCACGTTTGTGTCGAATGCGTGTGTGCATGCCGACGACGGCCGAAATGAGCGGCGCAGTGCGGCAGATCGCCGTATGCACGGGCGTCGACGGTGGGGATCGCGACGGGACGTCGCACAGGAAAGTTCAGAGGAATGCCGCTCGATCGGAGCGGCTTGGCGGGAAGACGGGAAGATCACGGGACTACCGGGAAACCGGGACCGTGCAGCCGTCAGGCGCCGCGCCCGCGTGCGTCACCGGCATGTCGACGCGCACGCCGGGCGGCCGCCAGCGCGGCGCCCGAGAAGCAGATGATGCGCCGGCCGCGAACGGACGGCGCGAAGCCGTCACGCAGCGAGCCGGAATACCGATACGGCGGCCCGCAGGCGCGCCGCCTGCTCGTCCAGCGACGAGGCGGCCGCGGCCGCCTGCTCGACGAGCGCGGCGTTCTGCTGGGTGACTTCGTCCATTTGCGCGACCGCCAGCCCGATCTGTTCGATGCCGGTGCTTTGCTCGGCCGATGCCGCCGAAATCTCGCCCATGATGTCGGCCACCCGGTCGATCGACCGGACGATCTCCGTCATCCGCTCGCCGGCCGTCTCGACGAGCCGGCTGCCACTGCCGGCCCGCTCGACCGACGCGTCGATCAAGCCCTTGATGTCCTTCGCGGCCGCGGCGCTGCGTTGCGCGAGCGAACGCACTTCCGACGCGACGACGGCGAACCCGCGCCCCTCCTCGCCGGCCCGCGCGGCTTCCACCGCGGCGTTGAGCGCGAGAATGTTGGTCTGGAATGCGATGCTTTCGATGACGACGGTAATGTCCGCGATCCGCACCGATCCGTCCGAAATCTGCCGCATCGTTTCGACGACCGCCTGCACGGCGGCGCCGCCGAGCTCGGTCGCATCCTTCGCCTGGGCCACGAGCGCATTCGCCTGGCGTGCGTTGTCGGCGTTCTGTTTGACCGTGGACGTGATCTGCTCCATGCTCGCCGCCGTTTCCTGCAACGACGCGGCCTGCTGCTCGGTGCGCTGCGACAGATCCAGGTTGCCTTGCGCGATCTCGCCGGTGCCGGTGGCGATCGAGTGGGTCGTGGTCTGGATCTCGGCGATGGTGTCGGTCAGCCGCGCCTTCATGTCGCCCAGCGCGACGAGCAGGCTGCCGGGCGCGGCGTGCGCCGTATCGAACTGCACGTCCAGTTCGCCGGCGGCGATGCGGGCGGCGATCTGCGTCGCATGCGCGGGCTCGCCGCCGAGCGTGCGCCTGACGCTGCGCAGCACGCCCCATGCGATGGCCGCGAGCGCCGCGGCGATGACGAGCGCGACGGCGCCGAGCACCATCGCGAGTCGGGCAAACGCCGCGTTGATGTCGTCGTAGAAAAATCCGGTGCCGATCCACCAGTTCCAGTCCGGAATCGCGACCACGCCCTGCAGCTTCGGCTCCAGGTCCGCGTCGGGGCTGCGCTTGATCAGCACGTCGACGAGCGCGAAATGCGCCTGCGCCATCCCCGCGCGGTACGCCTCGCTGTCGGTCATGCCGCTGGTCGTGCGGTTGCCTTTCGCGCGCGTGCCGATGAACTTTGCGTTCGGGTGCACGAGATTGACGCCGTCCGACGTCGTGACCCAGAAGTAGCTCTTCGAATTCGCGTTGAGCGCCGCCAGCGCGGCCTTGGCCTGCTGCTGCGCCTGCTCCTGCGTGAGCGTGCCGCTCGTCTGCAGCGCGCGATACGAATCGACCAGATGCTCGGCCTTGGTCAGCAGAATGACGATCTCTTCGCGGCGGCTGTCGATCAGCGCGTCGCGCAGCGTGTGCAGCGACAACGCGGCGAGCAGGACGACGCCGAGCAGCGCCGCGGCGACGAGCATCAGCAGTTTGGTGGACAACTTCATGCGGGGGCCTCGAAATATTAACCGTTCGGTACATATATCGGCCCGGGCGGCCCCGCCTTGAACGACTCGATATCGGTAATTACCCTCGTTTCGTACGCTGATCGAACGCGTGACGGGACGCGCCGGCATCACGGCCGCGTCCCGTCGCGCGTTCGATGGATCTGCCGGCGCAGCCGGCTTACAGCCCGAGCTGCGTCGCGAGCTGGCCGATGTCCGACACTTCGTAATAGTTGTAGAACGGCGTGCCCGGCTCGTGGCCGCGGTTCACGAACGCCTTGTGCTTGATCCCGAGATCCTCGGCCGTCATCAGGTCGTAGCGCAGGCTCGACGACACGTGCAGCACGTCCTCCGGCTTGCAGCCGAGCTTGTCGAACATGTATTCGAAGCCCTGCATCCGCGGCTTGTACGATTGCGCCTGCTGCGCGGTGAACACCGCGTGGAACGGCGCGCCGAGCTTGTCGACGTTGCTCATGATCTGCTCGTCCATCGCATTCGACAGGATCACCAGCTTGTACTTCGACGCCAGCCGCGACAGCCCGGCCGGCACGTCCGGGTGCGGGCCCCACGTCGGCACCGCATGATAGAAAAGCTCGGCCTCGGCTTCGTCGAACTTCACGCCGAGCCGCGCGCAGGTGCGGCGGACCGAGTTGACGACGACGTCGCGGTACGGCTTCCACGCACCGAGCACCTCGTCGAGCCGATAGGCGGCGAACGCGCGCACGAAGGCCTCCATCGCGGCCGGCGACAGCCGGTCCGCATAGATTTCGCGCGCCGTCTCGGCCATCCGGAAATGGGTCAGCGTGCCGTAGCAGTCGAAGGTGATGTACTTCGGTTCAAACTGGATCATGGTGACGTCCTGTCGGTGTGAAGCCCCGGCAGGGCCGGGGGTGGGCTGGGTTTAACGAAATTGAATCAGGGCAAAAAGTCGTTCGCGCATCGTTCGGCGTCGCTCAAAACGCAGAATCGCCGCGTGTTGCCCGGCACATGCAGCACGATCTGCGGCGCGATCGGGCGCGGCGCGGCCGGCCGGTGGGCGGCGTGCTGCCGCAGCGGGCTCGCCTGCCGGCGCGGCCCTCCGGGCAGGCGGCAGCGCGGCCGTGCATTTATCGTAGCGGCGTTCCCACAGCAGGAGTGGTGGGATTGACCGGCCGCGCCGGCACGATCAGCGCGTTCGTCCGCATCGATCGAACGGGTTTGCGTCGATCTCGCGGGCGCGTCCGTCACCGCCGGAAAACAGGCGAATCGTCCTATCCGCGCCCGTGGGTCGCTGGCAGAGTCGATAGGTCATTTCTACCCATCCGGAGTCCGGCGTGTCCGACCTCAATTCTTCCCGCACGCTCACCTATCGCCCGTTCGCCGAAACCGACCTGCCCGCCGCCCATCGGCTGTCGGAGGCGGTCAAGTGGCCGCACCGGCTCGACGACTGGCGCTTCGCGTTCCAGCTCGGCAGCGGCATCGTGGCCGAAGACGAGACCGGCGTCGTGGGGACCGCACTCGGCTGGCGCCTCGGCGAATCGCACGCGGCGCTCGGCATGGTGATCGTGTCGCCCGAGCGGACGGGCGGCGGCATCGAGCGCGAGCTCCTGGCCCGCGCGCTCGACGGCTTCGGCACACGAACCGTCTTTCTGCATGCGATGCCGGGGCGCGAGCCGCTGTACGCGGCGTTCGGCTTCGAGCCGATCGATACGATCGACCAGCATCAGGGCGCGGCGTTCCGGCCGCCGCTGATCTCGCTGCCGCCCGGCGAGCGCCTGCGCCCGCTCGGCACCAACGACGGGCCGCGCCTCGCCGCGCTCGCGTCGCGTGCGGCCGGCTACGAACGCGGCGCGGTGACCGATGCGCTGCTCGACGTCGCGAACGGCATCGCGCTCGATCGCGACGGCGAGTTGCTCGGCTTCGCGCTGTTCCGCCGTTTCGGCCCGGGCCACGTGATCGGTCCGGTGATCGCGCCGGATGCGCTGCGCGCGCAGGCGCTGATCAGCCACTGGCTCGCGTTGAACGAGGGGATGTTCGTGCGGCTCGACTTGCCCAGCGACAGCGGGCTGTCCGACTGGCTGGAAGGGCTCGGGCTGCCGCGCGTCGATACCGTCGTCGCGATGGCGCGCGGCGCCACGCCGGCGCGCGACCCGGCGCTGCGTGCGTTCGCGATCGTGAGCCAGGCACTCGGCTGAAGGGGACACCGACGATGAGCTTCCTGTACAAGGCCGACCCGGTGCGCGGCGCGCAGTGGGCGGCACGCTTCGCGCAACAGGCGCCCGACCTGCCGTTCCGGATCTGGCCGGACCTCGGCGACGCCGCGGCCGTCCGCTATCTCGCCGCCTGGCAGCCGCCGGACGATCCGGTCGGGCTGCTGCCGAATCTCGAAGTTGTGTTCTCGGTCGGCGCCGGCATCGACCAGTTCGACCTGTCGCGCGTGCCTTCGCACATCCCCGTCGTGCGGATGATCGAGCCGGGCATCGTCGAAGGGATGGTCGAATACGTGACGCAGGCCGTGCTGACGATCCATCGCGACCTGTTCGACTATGCGGCCCAGCAACGCGACCAGGTGTGGCACGAGAAACCCGTACGGGCGGCGGCATCGCGGCGCGTCGGCGTGCTCGGGCTCGGCACGCTCGGCCAGGCCGTGCTCGACACGCTGCGGCGCTTCGGTTTCCCGTGCGCCGGCTGGAGCCGCACGCCGCGCACGCTCGACGGCATCGACTGCTACGCGGGCGATGCGGCGCTCGACGCGTTCCTCGCCCGCACCGACATCCTGATCTGCCTGCTGCCGCTCACCGACAGCACGCGCGGGCTGCTCGGCGCACGCGTGTTCGACGCGCTACCGGCCGGCGCGTCGCTCGTGCAGGTCGGGCGCGGCCCGCAACTCGATGAAGCCGCGCTGCTCGCGGCGCTCGCGAGCGGCCGCGTCGACAGCGCGATCCTCGACGTGACGGACCCCGAACCGCTGCCGGCCGGCCATCCGTTCTGGACGCATCCGCGCATTCGCATCACGCCGCACATCGCCAGCGCGACGCGGCCCGACACCGCGGTCGACGCGGTGCTCGCGAACCTCGCGCGCCATCGCGCGGGGCAGCCGATGATCGGCGTCGTCGATCGTACGCGCGGCTACTGACCTGCTGCGCGCCCGGCCCGCCGGGCGCGCAGCAGAAAATGCCGAAGCGCCCCGCACAAACGCCGCGCGCATACGTTTCAGGCCGCAAATTGAAGACGCATGCGGAATTCTCGCCCGTTAGCATGAACTCACCGCTGACACCTGACGAGAGTCCCGCCTTCCCATGAACCAAGCCGCGCTGATCGAAGCCGATCGTCAACATCTGATCCACCCCGTCGTCAACTACCGTGCGCACGAGGCGCGCGGCGTCACCGTGCTGGAATCCGCGGACGGCGTGTTCCTGCGCGACGCCGCGGGCCACACGCTGCTCGACGCGTTCTCGGGCCTGTGGTGCGTGAACGTCGGCTACGGCCGCGACAGCATCGTGAAGGCCGCCGCCGACCAGATGGCGAAGCTGCCCTACGCGACCGGTTATTTCCACTTCGGCTCGCAGCCGGCGATCGAACTCGCCGAACGGCTCGCCGCGCTCGCGCCGCCGTCGCTGAACCGCGTGTACTTCACGCTCGGCGGTTCGGACGCGGTCGATTCCGCGATCCGTTTCATCACGCATTATTTCAACGCGACCGGCCGCCCGTCGAAGAAGCAGATGATCGCGCTGGAACGCGGCTATCACGGTTCGTCGTCGGTCGGCGCCGGCCTCACCGCACTGCCCGCGTTCCACCGTCATTTCGACCTGCCGCGCGCGGACCAGCACCATATTCCGTCGCCCTACCCGTACCGCCATCCGCTCGGCGACGATCCGCAGGCGCTGATCGCCGCGTCGGTCGCCGCGCTCGAAGCGAAGGTCGCCGAACTCGGCGCGGACAACGTCGCCGCGTTCTTCTGCGAGCCGGTGCAGGGTTCCGGCGGCGTGATCGTGCCGCCGGCCGGCTGGCTGAAGGCGATGCGCAACGCGTGCCGGCGTCTCGGCATCCTGTTCGTCGCCGACGAGGTGATCACCGGCTTCGGCCGCACCGGCCCGCTGTTCGCCTGCGAGGCCGAGCAGGTCGATCCGGACCTGATGACGGTCGCGAAGGGCCTGACCGCCGGCTATGCGCCGATGGGCGCGGTGCTGATGTCCGACGAAATCTACGAGGGGATCGCGGGCGACCGCGCCGATGCGCCGGTGGTCGGCCACGGCCATACGTATTCCGCGCATCCGGTCAGCGCGGCGATCGGCCTCGAAGTGCTGAAGCTCTATCACGAAGGCGGGCTGCTCGCGAACGGCCAGGCGCTGGCGCCGCGCTTCGCCGCGGGGCTCGACGCGCTGCGCGCGCATCCGCTCGTCGGCGACGCCCGTTCGGTCGGCCTGCTCGGCGCGCTCGAACTGGTGGCCGACAAGGTGCACAAGACGCGCTTCGACCCGGCGCTGAACGTGCCCGACAAGATCGCGGCCGCCGCGTACGCGAACGGCGTGGTGTTCCGCGCGTTCGGCGACGGCGTGCTCGGCTTCGCGCCGGCGCTGAGCTTCACCGCGGGCGAGTTCGACCTGCTGTTCGAACGCGTGCGCAAGACGCTCGACGACGTGCTGGCCGATGCGGGCGTGCAGCGCGCGCTCGACGCCGCGCACGCGCAGCCGGCCTGACCGGACAAGGGAAAGCCGGGCTTGTGGCCGCCATCGTTCGACTCTAAAGTAACCGGACATTCCATTTTTGCCTTCTCACGTGAACATGACGGACAGCAAGCTGGATCGCATCGACCTGCGCATCCTCTCCCAGTTGCAGAAGCGCGGCCGCATGACCAACGTCGAGCTGGCCGATGCGGTCGGGCTGTCGCCCAGTCCATGCCTGATCCGCGTGAAGCGGCTCGAGAAGGCCGGCTACATCGGCGGCTACGGCGCGCACATCCAGCTCGAGAAACTCGGCGACGTGCAGGTCGTGTTTACCGAGGTCACGCTGGCCGACCACCGGCGCGAGGATTTCGACCGCTTCGTCGCGGCGATCCGCAACGTCGACGAGATCGTCGAATGCCACCTCGCGAGCGGCGGCTACGACTATCTGCTGAAGTTCATCACGCGCAGCGTGAGCCATTACCAGACGATCGTCGAAGGGCTGCTCGAGCAGAACATCGGCATCGAGAAGTATTTCAGTTACGTGATCATCAAATCGCCGTTCGTCAAACGGCACTACCCGCTCGAATCGCTGTTCGGCGAACGTCACTGACGTACGCGCGCCCCCCCTGAACGCGGCAGCCCGCTGTCCGCGTGGGGTCGTCGCGCGCCCGCTCCGCCGTCGTTGTCGCTGTCGTTGTCGTTGCCGCCGAACCGCTTCATTCAAGGAACTGTCATGCCGCTTACGCTGTCCCGAACCGAACTCGTCCGCACCGCCAACCTGATCGACGGCGCCTGGCGCGATGCGCTCGACGGCCGCCGCTTCGCCGTCACCGATCCGGCCACGCTCGATACCGTTGCCCACGCACCCGACAGCGGCGCCGCCGACGCCCGCGCGGCGACCGACGCGGCGGCCCGCGCGCTGCCCGCGTGGCGCGCGACGCCCGCGCGCGAACGCGCCGCGATCCTGCGTGCCTGGCATGCGGCGATCGTCGCGCACACCGACGATCTCGCGAAGCTGATGTCGCGCGAACAGGGCAAGCCGCTTGCCGAAGCGCGCGGCGAAGTCGCGTACGGTGCGTCGTACGTGCTGTGGTTCGCCGAGGAAGCGACGCGCACGTACGGCGACCTGATCCCGCAGCAGCAGCGCGGCAAGCGGCTGAGCGCGGTGAAGGAGCCGATCGGCGTCGTCGCGGCGATCACGCCGTGGAATTTCCCGCTCGCGATGATCGCGCGCAAGATCGCACCCGCGCTCGCGGCCGGCTGCACGGTCGTCGCGAAGCCGGCGGAGGACACGCCGCTGACCGCGCTCGCGCTCGCGTTTCTCGCGCAGGAAGCCGGCGTGCCGGCCGGCGTGCTGAACCTGATTACCGCGTCGCGCGAACGCGGCGTGGAAGCCGCGGCCGACTGGCTCGCCGACGGCCGCGTGCGCAAGATCACGTTCACCGGCTCGACGGCCGTCGGCAAGCTGCTCGCGCGCGACTCGGCGGCGACGTTGAAGAAGCTGTCGCTGGAGTTGGGCGGCAATGCACCGTTCATCGTGTTCGACGATGCGGAGCTCGATGCCGCGGTCGACGGGCTGATGGCCGCCAAGTTCCGCAACGGCGGGCAGACGTGCGTGTCGCCGAATCGCGTGTACGTGCAGGCCGGCGTCTACGATGCATTCGCCGCGAAGCTCGCCGCGCGCGTCGCCGCGCTGAAGGTTGCGCCGGCGACGGACCCGGCCGCGCAGATCGGCCCGATGATCAACGCGCGCGCGGTCGACAAGATCGCGCGGCACGTCGGCGATGCAGTGGAGCGCGGTGCGCGCGTGCTGACGGGCGGCAAGCGCCTGACCGAGCTCGGTGCGAACTATTACGCGCCGACCGTGCTCGCCGACGCCACCGCCGACATGCAGCTGACCTGCGAGGAAACCTTCGGCCCGGTCGCCGCGCTGTTCCGGTTCGATACGGAGGACGAAGCGGTCGACGCCGCGAACGACACGCCGTTCGGGCTCGCCGCGTATTTCTACACGCAGAACGTGCGGCGCATAGCGCGCGTGTCGGCGCGGCTCGAAACCGGCATCGTCGGGATCAACGAAGGCGCGCTCGCGAGCGAGGCCGCGCCGTTCGGCGGCGTGAAGGAATCGGGCTATGGTCGCGAAGGCTCGCGTTATGGCCTCGACGACTATCTGTCGATCAAGTATCTGTGCCAGGGCGGGCTCGACTGAACCGGCGTCGCCGCGCGTTCGATTTCCCGTTGCGCGTTCCGCGCCCGCTGGCGGGTCCTTGCGGGTGCGGGCGCCATACCGAATCATGCATGCCCGACGCGGCGTCCCGTCATCCGCGGCGGCACCGCACCCGCGGCCCCGGGTAAAAACGCATTGCCAACCGGAATTTATGTGCGCATTGTCGGCGGACGCCTCGTCCACCGCCCCACTCGCCATGCATTCCGCTCCGCTGTCGTCCGCCGCAAGCCTTGCCGACACCGCGCCTGACGCGCTGCCGTTGATCCGGCGCTTCGCCAGCGAGGATGTCGATACCCACGCGGAATGCACGCACGGCTGGTCGATCCGGCTCGATCAGCTGTCGCCCGGGCCGTTCCATGGCACGCTGCATGAAATCCGCTTCGACGGCATGCAGTTGCTGCGCGAACGCGTGAACCGCGCGCTGCTCAAGCGCGGCGACCAGTGCGCCGGCAGCACGTCGTTCAGCATCCCGCTGGAAACCGCCGGCGCCGGCTTCTGCGGCGGCGCGCTGCTGCGCGACAAGGCCTTGCTCGTCTCCGGCGGCACCTCGCTGCCGGAACTGCGCACGCCCGACCATCAGGACGTCGTGCTGTTGACGGTGCCCAACGACACGCTGCACCAACTGGCGTGGCTCGGCGATCAGGACGAAGACGGCGACCGCGTATCGTCGAACGAAACCCGCATCCTGCGGGTGCCCGCCGCACGCCATCACGCACTGACCTCGTTGCTGGTGGCCGGCTTCGGGGCGTGCGATACACCGGAGCGCCCGCTCGCCCGGCCGCACACGCGCAAGTCGCTGCGCGACGCCATCCTGGTCGAACTCGTGCACGCGATGGAAGCCGCCGGCCGCCCCGTGCGGCTCGATCCATCCGCGCGGCACCGCGTCGTCGATCGCGTGCGCGAACTCGTCGCGGCACGGCCCGATGTGCCGTTGACGGTGCTCGACGTATGCCGCGAAGTCGGCGCGAGCCGGCGCAAATTGCAGTATTGCTTCGAGGAAATCCTCGGCACGCACCCCGCGTGGTACCTGCGCGTGCTGCGGCTGAACGCGGTGCGCCGCGAACTGCGCGAACATTCCTCGGCGAGCACGTCGGTCAGCGACGTCGCGTGCCGCTGGGGCTTCTGGCACCTGAGCCGGTTCGCGTCGCACTACCGGGAACTGTTCGGCGAACTGCCGTCCGACACGCTCAAACGCCCGCCGCGATAATTACCAAAAGCGGATAACGCGCCGGATTTTGACGTTCCTAGACTCCGTACACATTTCAACTGTACGGGGAACGGCACGATGGAAATCCTCAGACGTCCGCACGGCGTGCGGCGCTGCCGCACACGCACCACCGCCGTCGCGATCGGCACGTTGGCGGCCACGCTCGCCTGCCAGCACGCCCACGCGCTCGAAAACGACGGTCCGATCACGCCGTTCGGCGTATTCGATTTCGGCGCGGGCATCACGCCGCCGCCCACGCCGAACGGCACGCTCGCCACGCGCTTCGCGTACTACTCGACCCGCACGATCCGCAACGGCGGCAACACCGACTTCTCGCTGACGGTCGCGTCCTGGAGCCTCGCGTACATCCGGATGACGAACGCGAAACTGTTCGGCGCGAACGTCGGCTTCGGCGCGGTCGTGCCGTTCCTGAACCTGAACGGCCACGTGAACGTGCCGACGCCGGCCGGCACGCTCGCGATGTCGGCCGATCCGACCAACATCGGCGATGCGGACTTCCAGCCGCTGATCCTCGCATGGACCTCGCCGAACCTGTTCGTCAACGTCGCGCTGCAGGTGCAGGCGCCGACCGGTGCGTATCGCGCCACGCGGCTCTTCAATCCGGGCGTCAACCACTGGACCTTCTCGCCGATCATCGGCGCGACGTACATCACCGATAGCGGATTCGAAATCTCGACCAGCATCGAGATCGATCAGAACACGACCAACCGCGCGACGAACTATCGCAGCGGCACCGGGTTCCGCCAGGAATTCGCGCTCGGCCAGCACATCGGCCCTTTCACGGCGGGCCTGGGCGGCTACATCGAGCGGCAGTTGAGCAACGACCACGGCCCGACCATCGACGGCAACCGCGCGCGCGTGAATGCGCTGGGCCCGGCGATCAGTTACGTCGAGCCGGGCAAGCCCGCGGTCTGGCTGCATGCGTACAAGGAATTCGGCGCGCGGAACCGCGCGCAGGGTTACCAGATCGCGCTGCGTGCCGCGCTGTCGTTCTGATGTTCCGATTCGGGAGCCGTCGATGAATCCGCTTTCCTCAACGCAATCCGCGCCCGCCTACCCGCGTGCCGCCCGGCAGGCCGGTACCCGCCAGGGCGCCGTACTGCTGCTCGGCAGCAGTCTCACCGTGATGGGCGCGGTCATGATCGCGCCGATCCTGCCGAAACTCGCGGCCGAATTCGTGCCGGCCGACCCGCGCATGGCCGCGCTCGTGCCGCTCATCGCGACGGGCCCCGCGCTCGCGATCGCGCTGTGCGCGCCGCTCGCCGGCTGGCTGGCCGATCGCGTCGGACGCAAGATGTTGCTGTTGCTCGCGACGCTCGTGTACGGGCTCGTCGGCGCGGCGCCGGCGTGGCTCGACAGCCTCGCCGCGATCCTCGTGTGCCGGCTCGCGCTCGGCGCGGCGGAAGCGTGCGTGATGACCTGCTGCACGACGCTGATCGGCGATTACTGGCATGGCGAACAGCGGGTGCGCTACGTGAACCGGCAGGTCGTCACGATCGGTATCGTCGGCACGGTGTTTTTCGTGCTCGGCGGCGCGGCCGGCGAGCACGCGTGGCGCTACCCGTTCTATCTGTACCTGTTGCCGATCCTGCTCGTGCCGGCGATTGCGACCGTGCTGTGGGAACCGCTGCGCGACGGTCAGCCCGCCGGGCCGGCCGACAACGGCACGCCGCCGGCCGGCAACCGGCTCGCGCCGACGCTCGCGGTCGGCTACGGGTTGATCTGCATCGGCATGGTCAGTTCGTTCGTGGTGCCGGTGCAGATGCCGCAGCTGATGGTCGACATCGGCCAGCGCTCGTCGACGATGATCGGTGCGGTCGCGGGCGTCGGCCTGCTGTCGACGCTGGCCGGTTCGATCGCGTGGCCATGGTTGCGCGACGCGCTCGGCCGCCGCTTCGTCAACGTCGTGCTCCTGGCGCTGCTCGCGGCGGGCCTGTTCTTGCTGGCCCGCGCGCATACGGTGCCGGCCATCGTCGTGGCGGTCGTGATTCACGGCTTCGGCGGCGGCATGCTGGTGCCCAATGCGATCCTGCCGCTAATGCGCACGCTGTCGCTCGCGATGCGCGGCCGCGGCCTCGGCGGTTTCACGGCCGCGCTCTATCTGGGCCAGTTCGTCAGCCCGCTCGTCGTGCTCGGCTGTGCGCAGGCATTCGGCGGATTGCGCGCGGCGGTGTTCGCGATTGCGGCGGGCACGGCCGTCGCCGCGTTGTCGTGGTTGTTGCCGGCGCTTCGCCGTCGCGACGACGCATGACCCATTCATGTTTTCCCGTTCCCGAACCCTAGACCCATGAAAGATTTTCAGACGCTCATCGCCACGCACGACGGCATCGCGCTCGCAGCGCTCGTCCGTGCAAAAGAAGTACGGCCGACCGAATTGCTGGACGCCGTGCTCGCCAGTCTCGATACGCTCAACCCCGCGCTGAATGCCGTGGCGGAACGACTCGACGACTCGGCGAGACAGGCCGCGTCGTCCGTCACCGGGCGCGAAAGCATACTCGCCGGCGTCCCGACGCTGATCAAGGACCTGTTCATGCCGGTGCGCGGCGCGCGGATGTCGAACGGATCGTTTTTGTTCGGCGACTACCGGCCGGACTTCGACGGCGAACTCGTGGCGCGGCTGCGGCGGGCCGGCATACCGATCGCGGGGACCTCGTTGTCGCCGGAACTGGGCACGTCTTATTGCACGTCGTCCGCGCGTTTCGGCGTCACGCGCAATCCGTGGCATCCGCACGTGAGCGCCGGCGGTTCGAGCGGCGCCGCGGCGGCGCTCGTCGCCGCCCGCGTGCTGCCGTTCGCGCACGGCAACGACGGCGGCGGCTCGTTGCGGGTGCCCGCTTCCTGTTGCGGCGTATTCGGGTTGAAGCCGACGCGCGGCCGAACGCCGAATGGCCCGATGATCGGCGAGGGATGGGCCGGCATGGGCATCAACCACGCGATCACGCGCTCGGTGCGCGACAGCGCCGCGTTGCTGGACCTGACCGCCGGCGCCGATATCGGCGCGCCCTATGCGTCGCCGCACCAGGCCGACACGTTTCTCGCGGCCACGCAGCGCGATCCGCGGCCGCTGAGAATCGCCGTGATCGAGCACGCGCCGCCCTGGCCGCTTCATCCGGCATGCCGAGCCGCACTGGACCATACCGTCGCGTTGCTGCGCTCGCTCGGACATGACGTCGAGCCGCTCGACAGTCCCGTCGATTCGGCCGCTTTCTATGGCCACGTGTTCACGATCATCGGCGCGCAAACGCGCGCACTGCTCGACACGATCGGCGCTCAGCGACACGCGCCGCTACGCGACGACGAAATCGAGGCGCGCACCCGCATCATCGTGCGCGAAAAGGGCAACGTGAGCGGCGCCGAGTACGCGGGCGCGGTCGACTGGATCCATGCGTTGGGCAGGACGTTCGGCCGGTTGATGGAGCGCTACGACGTTTTGCTGACGCCGACGCTCGCGATGCCGCCGCTCGCACCGGCCGCACTCGCGACGGTGGACGACGCGCAATCGTTGAGCGACGTCATCGATCGGTCGCATCGGTTTTCGCCGTTCACCGCTTGGTTCAACGCGACCGGCCAGCCCGCGATGTCGGTGCCGCTTTACCGGGACGAACAAGGTTTGCCGATCGGCAGCCAGTTCGCGGCGGCATTCGGCGCGGAGTCGCTGCTGTTCTCGCTCGCCGCCCAGCTCGAACGCGCCGCGCCGTGGGGCGATCGTGCGCCGCCGGTGTGCGTCGGGCTGTCGGGCGCGTGAACGGTCCGGTGGCCAGCGACGGGTGCGCGGCACCCGGGGGCGACCATCGCCGCGCCCGGTCGACACACACGTTGACATCGGAACCGATCGGTCCATATAATCACTCCAACTTCAGGCACCGCATCGTTTGCGAAACCGATCAATGGCAAATCCGGCTGGCGTGGGCCGTCCGCGCGAATTCGAACTTGGCGATGCCGCGCGCGACGCGATGGACGTTTTCTGGGACCGCGGATACGAGGGCGCGTCCCTGCCCGACCTGATGGCCGGCACCGGCCTGTCGCGCGGCAGCCTGTACAAGGCGTTCGGCGACAAGAAGGCGCTGCTGCTGGCGGCGCTCGACCTGTACATGGCCGATGGGCTCAAGGCAACCGCGGACATCCTGTCGCAACCCGGCGCCGTGAAGGATGCGATTCGCGATTCGCTGCTGCGCTATGCGCGCCTGTCCGTCGGCGACGCGGGCCGGCGCGGATGTCTCGCGGTCGCGATGACCACCGAACTGGCCGCGCGCGACGCCGATGTCGCGGAACGCACCGGGCGCCTGTTCCGACGCCTGCAACAGCTCTATGCCGGTGCGATCGTCCGTGGCCAGGCAAGCGGCGAGATCGCGGAGCAGGACGAACAGGTGCTGGCGCGTTTGCTTGTCTGCCAGATCGAAGGGATGCGCGTGCTGGGGAAAACCGGTGTGTCCGAGCACGACATGCTCGCGCTGGTCGACCGCACGATGCGCATCCTCGACTGATATTTTTTTACCCAATTTGGAACCGAATGGTTCCGTATGGAGAGCCGTCCATGTCACGAAATGACCCCGTCTCACCCGACCCGCGCCGCTGGGCGATGTTTGCGGTCCTGCTCGTCGGCGCGTTTCTGCCGCCGCTGGATTTCTTCATCGTCAATGTCGCGCTGCCGTCGATCCGCGCGGAACTGGGCGCGTCGTCATCCGCCGAGCAACTCGTCATTTCATCGTATGCGGGCCTGTACGCGGTGACGCTGATCACCGGCGGGCGATTGGGCGACCTGTTCGGCCGCGGCCGCGTGTTTTTCCTCGGGTTGATCGGCTTTGCGATCGCCTCGACGCTGTGCGGTCTCGCGAGTTCGCCGTGGACGCTCATCGTCGGCCGCGCGTTGCAGGGCGTGACGGCCGCGATCATGGCGCCGCAGGCGCTCGCTTCGATCCAGGCAATCTTTCCCGAAGCGGAAAAGCCGCTCGCGCTCAGCTTGTACGGCGCGGTATTCGGCCTCGCCGCCGTGGTCGGGCAGGCGCTGGGCGGGATCCTGATCTCGCTGAACCTGTTGAATCTGGGTTGGCGCACGATCTTCCTCGTCAACCTGCCGCTCGCGATTCTGGTCGTCCTGTTCGGGATTCCGCTGTTGAACGAAACGCGTGCACAGCATGCGCGCAAGCTCGACCTCGGCGGCACCGCGCTGTCGATGCTGACGCTGGGCGCGCTGATCGTGCCGCTGATCGAGGGGCGCGAAGCAGGCTGGCCCGTCTGGGCCTGGGCGTCGCTGCTCGCGGTGCCGGCCCTCGCCGGCTTCTTCTGGCGCTACGAGCGCCGGCTCGGCCGCCGCGGCGGCGCCCCGCTGCTCGATCCGGCCGCGCTGCGCGCACCGGGGCTGGGCCGCGCGTTGCTGATCGCGCTGTTGCTGTACTCGATCGGCGCGTTCTTCCTGCTGTTCTCGGTGTATCTGCAGAATGCGTTGCACGTCGACGCGCTGAGCGCGGGCCTCGTGTTCTTGCCGTTCGGCGTCGGGTTCCTGCTCGGCCCGTTGTCGACGCCCTTCTGCTCGCGTGTCATCGGCGCTTACGTCAATCCGTTCGGGATGAGCCTCGAGATCGTCGGGCTCGTCGGCCTCGCGTGGTTGATCGACGCCACGCCGCTCGGGATGCCGCTCGCTGCCGTGCCGCTCGCGGTCGTGCTCTTCGTCATCGGTTTCGGACAAGGGCTCGCGCTGCCGACGCTGATGCGCATGGTGACGGGGCGCGTCGCACCGGCGCTGTCGGGCATGATCGCCGGCATCGCCAGCTCGACGCTGCAGGTCAGCACGTCGCTGAGCGTCGCGATCATCGGCGGCATTTTCTATACGACGCTCGGTACGCGCCAGGATCCGGCGGCCATCGCGCACGCGTTCATCGTCGCACTCCTGTCGATCTCGGTGTTCCTCGCTGTCGGCGCCGCGCTGGGCATCTCGCTTGCACGCGCGCCCGCCGCGCGCACGTCGATGCGTGCTGCCGTCCGTCCGGGCTTCGGCCCGGAACGCGAACGGCCGTGAGCGTCGGCGTACACACGAAAGCGAATCCGCGTCGCGGAGCGCATCAGAGCAGCCCGAGCGCCGATGCCTTGAGGGTCGCCGCGGCGCGTGTCGAACATTCGAGCTTGCGGAACGCCTTCTCGACATGGGTGCGCACCGTGCTCGGACTCATCGCGAGCGCCTGCGCGACCTGCTTGTTGCTCGCACCGCGGGAAATCGCCCGCAGCACGTCGATTTCCCGCGCGGACAGGCGCGGGCCAGCGGCCGACGCGCCCGTCGCGATGCGCCGGACCACGGGCGGCCCGCCCGTCACGAGCGCCGCCACCACTTCGCCGCACAGCCGGCCGCCGGCCACTTCTTCCTGCAACTGGCCGGCGGCGGCCGCATCGCTCAGGGCCGTTCGCCACGGACGCGCCGAGCGCAACGCGACCCACGCCAGCGACGCCGCCAGCACACGCGCTTCCAGCGTCAGCGCCGTATCGCGCACGCCGCGGAAATAGCCCGAGCCGTCCTGCCGCTCGTACGCATACGACGCAAGCACGGCGGCTTCGCCGAGCGCGCCGGTCTGCCTGCCGGCGCGCTCGGTCCAGTACGGCACGAGTCGCACCTTTTCCCACGCGCTCGCAGGCAGCCGCGTCGGCAGATTCCACACGTCGTTCGGCACCGCGGCCCTGCCGATGCCGTGAATCAGTCCGGCGCGGTACACGCGTTCGCGCGCGGCCTCGTCCGGCGACAGACGGCCGTAACACGCGGCGGCCGTCGCGGCGACCGAACGCGAAAAACCCGTCATCCACGGCAATTTCAGATCGATGACGTCCGCAATCAATTCGGCGGACGTCGCGCCCCACATGTCCGGCGTGGCCAGTGCGGCGTCCAGGTCGGCGGGCGCCATGTGTTCGAGCGCCGCCAGCCAGCGCGGTGCGTCGCGCGCAGCCGTCTCGACGAGCACGGCCGGATAGCGCGACCCCGCGCGTTGGCCGATCAATTCGAGGGCCCGTTCGATGCCGTACGTGCGGCTGAACACGTCGAGATCGCCTGCCAGCGCGACGATCGACACGGCGGGCGGCACCTGTTCGCGCACGAGCCGCGCAGGCAGCCCGTTGCCGTCCCAGGTTTCGAAAATGTGCCGCAGCGCGGTTTCCGTCGCGCGGGACAGGCCGAGTATTCGCGCAACTTCGCCCGAGACTTCGCAATGGATTTGCGCGAGCGGGATCAGCGCGGCACCCGCGCCGCCGATCGCTTCGGCCATGCCGGGCTGGCTCGCAAGCATTGCGGCGCGAATCGCGACGTCGTCGCCGAATATCTGCGCGAAGCCCGCCGCGTTCGCCGTGCAGCCCGACCAGCGCAACAGCGCCACCTCGCGGGCCGTGTCGCAGACCGATGCATCGAATCGTGCCGCGTGCGCGAGCTGCGCCGCCAACCAACTGGTGCGTGGCGAATGGTCCGTCGGCTGGCCCATGCTGAGATCGCCGATGAAGGCCAGCGCGCGGACGGCGTCGACTATGCGCAGCGGGGCGTGACGGGCTTCGGCGTCGGGCATCGGGTGGGCGGAGACATTCGCGAGGATGGGAAAACGATCATACGCGACGGCGTCGCGGCGTGCAGGGGCATGCGCGTTGGCGGCGCGCCGGGGCCAATCCGGTGCGATGTTCACTGGTATCGGTGCGAGCAGCCGGTGAACTTCGCCATCGGATATCTGACCGATGGCGGCAGGCGCGGACGATTGCGATACTCGGCGCACTGGAGATCCGGTCGAGGCCGCATTCGCGTGGTGGGAATCGTGCATGCGGGCCGGAACGACGATTCAATGTAACAAGGAGTGCAAATGACTGATCGCTACCCCGAATTCCACGCCCCTGCCGACGAACACTGGCTGAAACGGTACTACCTTTCCCGGGCGATATTCTCGCTGATCTGGGTCGCGCTGGCGTTTTCCGTCGGCCGGCAGAGCGCGGCCGGCGCGGCGGTCCTGCTGGTCGTTTATCCGGCCTGGGATGCGCTCGCCAATTTCGTCGACCTCGCCCGCAGCGGCGGGATGGCGGCAAACCGCACGCAGGCGGTCAACGTCGCGATCAGCGCCGTCACGACACTGGCGGTATTTCCGGCGTTGAGTGCGGGCCTGCCGGCGGTGCTTGCTGTGTTCGGCGTCTGGGCGATTCTCTCGGGCGCGCTGCAGCTCGGCACCGCCGTGCGGCGCTGGAAGCATGCCGGTGCGCAGTGGGTGATGGTGCTGAGTGGGGCGCAATCGGCGCTGGCCGGGTTGTTCTTCATTTTGCAAAGCCACGCGCCGATGCCGCCCGCGATCGTGAAGATCGCCGGCTATGCGGGAGTGGGTGCGCTTTATTTCCTGATATCCGCCATTTGGCTGCAGGTGCGGGGGATGCGGCGTAGCGTGTCGTGAGCCGTCGGTCGGAATGAAGACCTGCACGCGGTCGCGAATGGCGCTGAACGACCCAGAACGGCCCTTCAGATTTATCCAAAGCGGCCAATCGTTGTGACCTGCGGCGGGATTTTATAGCCTCGCTCGATGAGTATCTTGGCCTCGGCGCGACTGCGGAATCATTCCCGATTAAATCGCTTCTCCCGCAGCGTGCCGTTGGAACCTTCAACGGAGTCGTTCTGCCAAGGGCGGCAAGAACGGACACAGCGTGTACGATCTGGTCTTCAAGAAAACCATCCAAGGAGAGAGGAATGAATCCCGAACAGGCACGAGCCGAAGAAACCCAGGCGATGGAGCGCATGGTGGCCGCCACGCTGCGCGTGCAGAGTACGTTCGCCTCGATGCAGAAGCAATTTCCGCCGCAAGGCAGCGGCGAGCCTTCGCCGTTCGCGCTGCAAACCTTTGATGCCGCCCTGCAGGAACTTGAAGACGCACAGGCCGCGTTCGATGCGCTGCTGAACGATCTGATCGACGGTAACCGCTAAAGGCTACGCCCTTATCCGCACCGATTGCCGACGATCTAAAAAGCTGTGTCGAACGGCTGTTCGTGGCCGAACGCGGCCGGCCGCTGCCCTGCAACGCGCGACCGACGCAGATCGACCCGTCGCAGCCATTGGATGCCTCGGCAACTCAACGGCAAGGTTCGGTGCCAAGCTGACCTTCGAATGTCCAACTGCATGCACCGGCGAAGGTGCTCGGACAGTAGCACTGATGGCCTGTTACTCCGCGCTTTGGTAACGGACTGCGCAAGCGGGCGCCCCGGGCTGCCCTTTACTCTCTTGACGCGGCGTCAGGAGCCGTTCAAGCAGATCGGCGCTGTCTAGTTGCGCAATCCACCAGTTCAAAGCGTTCCCTACCTTGTCCTCGCGCCAAGCGAGGTAGCCATTCGTGAACTCGCGCACACCCACAATGCGGCGCGCGACCAGCCTGCCTTCGTGTATCGGTTCTTTCGCTACGAAATCGGGCAGCATCCCGACAGCGATACCTTCGCACAGTGCTTGCAGTTTGGCTGCGAGCGTCGGCACGATGATCAGCGGCTGTCCGTCACGGGTGGCCACAGATTGCGGTTGCAGTTCGCGGGAAGTGTCACTGATGACCACACCTCGATATCTTGCGATCGTTTCGCTCTCCAACGGCTCGGGCATGCGGGCGAGTGGATGGTCCGGTGCCACGACAAAAACGTGCCGGAGGGTTCCGATTGGCCGGGCCGCAATATTGGCCGCATGCGGCGGCTCGCCGAACGCCCCTATCGCGAGATCGGCACGCCGCGTAACCAGGGCATCCCACACGCCCCCAAGCACCTCGGTGGAAAGACTTAGCTGGGTATTCATCTCCAGGTCGTAGAAGGCATGGACATACGGCCATAAGGACTGGATTGGCAAGATTGCATCGACGCATAGTCGAAGCTCCGATTCCCAACTGTCTCGAATACCTTTTGCTTTGGCCTCCAGGTGTCGAGCCGCGTCTAAAAGTCGACGCCCATCTTCCACAACAGCACGACCCGCTTCCGTGAGTCTCGTCCGTCTGCCGCTGCGGTCGAACAGCTCGACATCCATGTCGCTTTCCAGCTTTTGCACAAGGTAAGTGAGCGTGGACGGAACTCTATGCAACAACTCGGCCGCCTCGGCGAATGTACCGGTCCGGTCAATTGCATCCAAAACTTCGAGAACTTCGAATGACAGCTTGGTCGCCATATAGCAGATACTTCTATCGTTCACAGGATTCACCGCGACGGCCGAGCGGCTTTGCCGCAGCAACGCTTCCATGCGGTTGCCCAAACCTTTCGGGACTCGCTCGGATGCTGATCAGATGGACAAAGGCGATGTCGTCCCTGAACCGGATGCATCTCCCGGATGCTCTCGTTGACGAAGCCTCCGGCCACTCAATGGTCATTGCGGCAGGAGTCTAAGGTACACGCTGCCGCTTGTCTGCTCGCGGCGCGACGCACAGTTAGCCAGGCGCATGATTCTGCTCGCGTCAATTTAGTCGTCGCCCCGCCAGTGCAGCCACGGGCTGTTTATCGGTAGCGGCGACCGAGTCGCATTCCGGGTCAAGCGCCACGGCATCGGTCGGTGTCCGGTGCGCGTGTTCCAAGACGATCGGACGCGCCCACATTCGCGCCTTCGCGTACAGGGCGTGGCGTGCCGCGACGGATACGATTGGCACGCGTGTGTCCCTGGGCAAGGTACAGCCGACGTTCGAATGGCTGCTTGAGAGCGATTGCCTACGACTGTCGATGGCCGGATGCCGCCCGACGCGTTTAGAAGACACCAGCCGTTCCCAAAGCCGGTCCTATGAACCGCTTGATAACTGCGGCTCGACCTGCATCCCTACCGCCTCCGCAACGCCTGAGCCAGCGCATCCCCCGCAGCCAGAATATGCGCGGACAGGGCCGCACAGGCTGCGTCCACATCACCCTCGCGTATCGCCCGAACGATGTTCCGATGCTCGTCGTTCGAGCGATCCTGCCAGTCGAGCTGCTGCCACGTCGCATACAAATGCCGCGCACTGGCCCGATGCATGTCGCCAATCGCAGCGACGAGCCGCGGCATCCCGCACCGCACTGTCAATGCGCGATGAAACCTCAGGTTCAGCGTGCCAAGCACGGCTATGCCACGCGCCGCCGCCTCCTGATCGAGGATCGCATCGAGCTCCTCCAGCGCACGTGCATCGAGCGCGGGAATCGCCTCCCGCAGCGCCAGCGCCTCGAAAGCAGCACGCATCTTCGCCATTTCAAGCACGTCCGCCGGCTCGAGCGGCGCCGCCCGCACGCCTCGTCGCGGCTCCACCACGGCCAATCCCTGCGCTTCCAGCCGTCTGAACGCCTCGCGTACCGGCACATGACTCGCACCGAACTCTGCCGCGATATGGTCCTGACGCAGCCATTCCCCCGGCGCGATGGCGCCCGAGATGATGCGGTCCGCCAATGCGCCAGCGATCCGATCGGCCAGCGAGCGATCCTCCTTGACTTCCAAATTCATCCCGACCACCATGCATAGATTATCTATTAAATTGTAACAAACCCGGAGGCTCGATGCGCCACCACCGCCCTGTCCGTCTGCAGCACATCGCCGGTATCGGCGTCGATCGCATGGGTTCGATCGCCGATCATGCCGACGTCGACCTTTTGCGACTCGAAAATCTCGATACCGACATCCCGCCTACCGCGGAAGCGCTCGCCTTCACCCGAGCGGCCATCCAGCGAGAATCGGCCAACTCCTATCTCCCATTCGTCGGTCAGGATCGGCTACGCGCGAGCGCTGCCGCCCACGTGTCGGCGCTTTCGGGGCAGCGCTTCACGGCCGATCAGGTGGTGGTGTCGGCGGGCGGGCTCTCCGGCATTCTGAACACGCTGCTCGCCACCGTCGAGATCGGCGACGAAGTCATCGTCACCGATCCGACGTACGCAGGTCTGCTGAACCGCGTCCGCCTGGCGGGCGGCGTGCCGCGGCAAGTCCCGTTCGCCTTCACGCCGGGCGGTGAATGGAAGCTGGACCAGGCCGCGCTGCGGGCCGCAATCGGTCCGAAAACGCGGGCCATGCTGCTGATGTCTCCTTCGATGCCTTCGGGCGGCTTCTTCGATGCGTCCGACTGGCAACTGATCGCGAGCCTGTGCGTGCAGAACGATCTGCTGCTGATCCTCGACAGCGCGATGGAACGGCTGCTCTTCGATGGACGCACGGTCATCCATCCCGCCGGCCTGCCCGGCATGGCCGAGCGTACGGTGACGATCGGTGCGGCGTCGAAGGAGCTGCGCATGATCGGCTGGCGGGTCGGCTGGATCGTCGCGCCGGAATGGTTGATTCCCGATCTTGTGGCCGTGTCGCTCGCCAATGTCGTGGTGCCGGTCGGCATTGCCCAGGAGGCTGCGGCGATTGCGCTCGAACATTCCGCATCCGATCTGCCTGGCTACGTGAGCGAACTCGAGAGACGGCGGGACACGGTCGCCGCTGAACTGTCGGGGCTCCCGTTCGGCATGCCGGCGGGTGGCTGGTCGATGCTGCTGCGCGTATCCGACTTCGGCCTGACCGGATCGCAGATGTCGGAGCGGTTGCTGCGCTGCGGCGTATGTGCGACGGCCATGACCGGATGGGGTGTCGCACACGGCGAGCAGTACGTCCGTTTCGTGTTCTCGAACGAACCTGTCGAACGGTTGCGCACGCTCGGGGACAAGGTGCGCTTCGCCCTAGAGGACGCATGACGGCCGCTCACGAGAAAAGCGAGCAGCGAGCAGGGCGTCGCTGGTTGGAGAGATCCGGAATTCCGCGTGTGACGGTCGAGCAAACTCACACGAGATCAATGCACATGACGTGATGCATCCGGCGCCGAGGCAGCGCAATGCCCCAGCCCCGGCGCAACGTAACGTCGCACAAACGCCCTACCGCCCCGCCGGCGGCCGCAAAATATCGCGTGGAATCGACGCGATCAGCACGCAGCTGACCAACAGGCAAGCACCGAGCGCATAGGTGCCGTTGTTGATGTTGCCGGTCATCTGCTTCGCGACGCCGGTGATCATCGAGCCCGTGAAGCCGGACAGGTTGCCCACTGAGTTGATCAGCGCGATGCCGGCGGCCGCGGCCGTGCCGGACAGGATCTGCCCCGGAAAGGTCCAGTAGATCGGCATCAGTGCGAGGATGCCGCAGGTGGCGATAGTCAGGAATACGATCGACATCGCCACGTTCTGCGCGAACGCCGCGCTCAGGATCAGGAAAACGCCGCCGATCAGCGCGGGAATCGCCGCGTGCAGGCGGCGTTCGCCGGTTTTGCGCGAGTGCGACGCGTTCCACACCATCGCGAAGATCGCCGTCAGGTACGGAATGGCCGTCAGCACGCCGATGTGCAGCGGGCTGTGCACGCCCGACGCGCGGATGATCGACGGCAGCCAGAAGGCCAGCCCGTAGAAGCCGGTATTGAACGTCAGCAGGATGAAGGTGAGCAGCCAGACGCGCGGGCTGCGCAGCGCGGCGCCGATGCTGTGCGACTTGTGCGCGGCCTCGGATTCGAGATTGCGCGACAGCACCGCCTTTTCGTCGGCGGACAGCCATTTCGCCGACTGCGGGCCGTCGCCGAGGCAGGCCAGCACGATGAACGCCACCACGATCGACGGCAGCCCTTCGAGCAGCAGCATCCATTGCCAGCCGCTCATGCCTGACAGGCCGTGCGTCTGCTCCATCAGCCAGCCGGACACCACGCTGCCCAGCGTCAGGCTCAGCGGGATCGCGACCAAAAAGCCCGACATCGCCACGCTCTGGCGGCGCGCCGGGAACCAGTAGTTCATGTACAGGATGACGCCCGGGAAAAAACCCGCTTCGCACAGCCCCAGCAGGAAGCGCAGCGTGTAGAACATCGTGGTCGTCTGCACGTGGAAGAACTGCGCGAGCGGCACGATGAACGCCATCGACGACGACACGATGCCCCACGTGATCATGATTCGTGCGATCCAGAAGCGCGCGCCGTAGCGATGCAGCAGCAGGTTGCTGGGCATCTCGAACAGGAAATAGCCCCAGAAGAAGATGCTGGCGCCGAGCGCATAGACGCCGTCGCTCAGGTTCAGGTCGTCGAGCATCTGCAGCTTCGCGAAGCCCACGTTGACGCGGTCCAGGTAGGCCACGACGTAGCAGAGCAGCAGCAACGGCAGGATGCGCCGCATGACCTTGCGGTAAAGGGCGTCTTCGGACGAGTCGGCCGCGGCCGGTGCGGCAGCGGCCTGCGTTAGGGATGGCATCGGTCTGTCTCCTGGTTGTATCGATCTTCTTCGTACCGTCGCGTGCGCTTCGCGCATCGATGTTACCGATAACATCCGGTGGCAAAAAAAAGCCGACGAGGCGACGGGAGCGATCGGCACGCTGATACCGGTAACAACGTTGAAGGTAGCATGCTGCGATACGCGCATACAAGTGCCGCCGAACGCGTGGTTTCCCTAGTACGGAGCTTACCGCGACGGGTACGGCGCGACCCGCCTGCGCGGTATGCCGCACCGGTATGATGTAGCCTTTCCGGCTTTCTCCCGATCGCGATTCCGATGCCCAGTCCCACCGCCGTCCGGCCCGCCGGGCCGCCCCGCATGTCCGACGTAGCGCGCCTCGCCGGCGTATCGAAGATGACGGTGTCGCGCGTGCTCGCCGGCCACAGCGTGGCCGCCGAGACGCGCGCACGGGTCTGCGAGGCCATCGACCAGCTCGGCTACGTGGCGGATGCCGCCGCCGGTGCGCTGTCGTCGGGACGCTCGGAATTCGTCGCGGTGCTGGTGCCGTCGCTGTCGAGCTCCAACTTCTCGGACACCGTGCGCGGCCTGACCGATGCGCTCGAGCCGCAGGGTCTGCAATTGCTGCTCGGCGATACCGATTACGACCTGGAACGGGAAGAACGGCTCGTCCGCTCGATGCTGCGACACCAGCCGCGCTGCATCGCGCTGACTGGGTCGCAGCACACCGAAGCGACGCGCAAGGTGCTGGAGCGCTCGGCGATTCCGGTGGTCGAGATGTGGGACCTGCCCACGCGCCCGATCGACACCGCCGTCGGCTTCTCGAACGTGCGCGCCGCCCGTGCGATGGTGCGCCACCTGGCCGAGCGCGGTTACCGGCGCATCGGCTTTCTGGTCGGCGCGAGCGAACTGGATCGCCGCGGCCTGGACCGGCTCAAGGGCTACCAGGCGGAGATCAAGGCGCTGGGCCTGGGCGAACCGCGCGTCGTGCGGCTGGGCGAATCGCCGATCACGATGAGCCACGGCGGGCCCGCGATGGCCGCGCTGCTGGAGCGCTGGCCGGATACCGACGCGGTGATGTGCGTGAGCGACATGTCGGCATTCGGCGCGATCATGGAATGCCACCGGCGCGGCCTCACCGTGCCCGCCGACATCGCCGTGGCCGGCTTCGGGAACTTCGAAGTGGCCGAGTGCTGCCACCCGACCATCACCACCGTGTCGGTCGATGCGTACGGCATCGGGCTGCGCACCGGCGAAGCGTTGCTGGCGGCGCTGCAAGCGCGCGACGGCGGCGAGCCGACCGACTCGAAAAGCATCCGTATCGACTACACCATCATCGCGCGGGAAAGCGCGTGACAAGCCGACGATCGCGCGCATCCCAGGACGCGACGCGTGCGGCTTCGTACCGCCCCCTGCCCCACGCCTTCGCCACGCGCGCACGAAATCCCTTCCGCTACGCAAAAAAGCCGTGCTAACATCCAATCGATGTTACCGGTACCATCCGGCACGCAAAATGAAGAAGGCCCCTCAGGAGACAGCCTGCCATGTCACACACCCCTCGCCGTCTGCGCAGCCAGGAATGGTTCGACGACCCCGCGCACGCAGACATGACCGCGCTCTATGTCGAGCGCTTCATGAACTACGGGTTGACGCGCGAGGAACTGCAGTCGGGCCGTCCTGTCATCGGCATCGCACAGACGGGCAGCGACCTCGCGCCGTGCAACCGCCACCACATCGAGTTGGCCGAACGCACCAAGGCCGGTATCCGCGACGCGGGCGGCATTCCGATGGAGTTCCCCGTGCATCCGCTGGCCGAGCAAAGCCGCCGGCCCACCGCCGCGCTCGACCGCAATCTCGCCTACCTCGGGCTGGTGGAAGTGCTGCACGGCTTTCCGCTGGACGGCGTGGTGCTGACGACCGGCTGCGACAAGACCACGCCCGCGTGCCTGATGGCCGCGGCCACCGTCGACATGCCCGCGATCGTGCTGTCGGGCGGACCGATGCTCGACGGCTGGCACGACGGCAAGCGGGTCGGCTCGGGCACGGTGATCTGGCATGCGCGCAACCTGCTCGCGGCCGGCGAGATCGATTACGAAGGCTTCATGCAGCTGACCACGGCGTCGTCGCCGTCGATCGGCCACTGCAACACCATGGGCACCGCGCTGTCGATGAATAGCCTCGCCGAGGCGCTGGGCATGTCGCTGCCCGGCTGCGCGAGCATTCCCGCCGCCTATCGCGAGCGCGGCCAGATGGCTTACGCGACCGGCAAGCGCGCGGTCGAGCTCGTTCGCGAAGACCTTCGCCCGTCGACAATCATGACGCGCGCGGCATTCGAGAATGCGATCGTCGTGGCCTCCGCGCTGGGTGCATCGACCAACTGCCCGCCGCACCTGATCGCGATTGCGCGCCACATGGGCGTCGAACTGAGCCTGGACGACTGGCAGCGCCTGGGTGAAGCCGTGCCGCTGCTCGTGAACTGCATGCCGGCCGGCGAATACCTCGGCGAGAGCTTCCACCGCGCCGGCGGCGTGCCCGCGGTGCTGCGCCAGCTCGACGCGGCCGGCCTGCTGCGGCGCGACTGCCTGACCGTATCGGGCCGTGCGATCGGCGAGATCGCCGACACCGCGCAGGACGCCGACCGCGACGTGATCCGCACGCCCGACGCGCCGCTCAAGCATGGCGCCGGCTTCATGGTGCTGTCGGGCAACTTCTTCGACAGCGCGATCATGAAGATGTCGGTGGTGGGCGACGCGTTCCGCCAGACTTACCTTTCCGAGCCGGGCGCGGAGAATACGTTCGAGGCGCGCGCGATCGTGTTCGACGGCCCCGAGGATTACCACGCGCGCATCAACGATCCCGCGCTGAACATCGACGAGCGCTGCATCCTCGTGATCCGCGGCTGCGGCACGGTCGGCTATCCGGGCAGCTCCGAAGTCGTGAACATGGCGCCGCCGGCCGAGCTGGTGAAGCGCGGCGTGACGTCGCTGCCGTGCATGGGCGACGGACGCCAGAGCGGCACGTCGGCCAGCCCGTCGATCCTGAACATGTCGCCGGAAGCCGCGGTCGGCGGCGGTCTCGCGCTGCTGCGCACGAACGACCGCGTGCGCGTGGACCTGAACCGCCGCAGTGTCGACGTGCTCGTCGACGAGGACGAACTCGCGCGCCGCCGCGAAACCGCCAGCTTCACCGTGCCGCAGGCGCAAACGCCGTGGCAGGAACTCTATCGCCGGTTCGTCGGACAGCTGTCCACCGGCGGCTGCCTCGAACCGGCCACGCTGTATCTGAAGGTGATCGAGCAGCGCGGCAACCCGCGCCATTCGCACTGACCCCGCCGCCCCCGACTCTTGCCGAGCTGACCATGCGTACTCCTTCCGTTTCCGACTGCCTGCCGCACGACCTTGCCCACGCGCTGCTGATCGGCCGCGTCTGGCGGCACGACGGCGCCCACGCGGGCCCGAGCGTCGTCGCCGTACGTGGCGGCGAAGTGTTCGACATCACGCGCACCGTGCCGACCACCGCGGACCTGTTCGACCGCCCCGATGCGGTCGCCATCGCGCGCACCGCTGCCGGCGAATCGCTCGGCCGCGTCGAGCCGCTGCTGCAAGCGGCGCTGGACGGCACACCAGGCGCCACGCACCTGCTCGCACCGTGCGACGTGCAGGCGATCAAGGCGTGCGGTGTGACCTTTGCGGTCAGCCTGATCGAACGCGTGATCGAGGAACAGGCCGGCGGCGATCCGGCCAAGGCGCGGGAAGTACGCGACACCATCGCCGCGACCATCGGCACCGACCTGTCGAAGATCGTGCCGGGCTCGGAAGCCGCGCTGCGCCTGAAGGCGGAGCTCGAGCGCCGCGGCGCGTGGTCGCAATACATGGAAGTCGGCATCGGCCCGGACGCCGAGGTGTTCTCCAAGGCGCAGCCGATGTCCGCGGTCGGCTTCGGCGCGGACGTGGGGCTGCTGCCCATATCGGTGTGGAACAACCCCGAGCCGGAGATCGTGCTGGCGGTCGCCAGCGACGGCAGGCCGGTCGGCGCGACGCTCGGCAACGACGTGAACCTGCGCGACGTCGAAGGCCGCTCGGCGCTGCTGCTCGGCAAATGCAAGGACAACAACGGCTCGTGCGCGATCGGCCCGTTCGTGCGGCTGTTCGACGATGGCTTCACGCTCGATGGCGTGCGGGAATGCAGCGTGTCGCTGCGCGTCGAAGGCGCGGACGACGGCTTCGTCCTCGACGGCATCAGCCACATGCGCGAGATCAGCCGCGACCCGGCCGACCTCGTCGCGCAGACCTGCGGCGCGCATCACCAGTATCCGGACGGCTTCATGCTGTTCCTCGGCACGATGTTCTCGCCGATCCAGGATCGCGACGCGCCCGGCGGCGGATTCACGCATCACCTCGGCGACCGCGTGACGATCTCGACGCCCGCGCTCGGCGCGCTCGTCAACACCGTGCGGCTTTGCACGGAGATCGCACCGTGGACCTTCGGCGTGCGCGCGCTGTATGCGAATCTGGCCGCGCGCGGGGTGCTTGCCTGAACGGAACGAAGGCGATACCGCCTCCCCGCTTGCGATCGATCGCAGTCAGCCACGGCGTGGGCGACGCACCAGCGGACCGGCGCAGGATACGAACGAAATCCCGCCCGTCGTCGGCGGGTACGCCAGCCGGACCGACTTAGCCGCGCCGCATGAAACAGGGGCCCGCGGGCCCCGTCAATCAAACCCTCACACCGCCACCGCGCGCTCCGCCAGCTTGAACTCGCCCACCGTCTGCGCGAGCCGGGCCGCCTGCTCGCGCAGCGACGTCGCGGCTGCCGCCGATTGCTCGACGAGCGCCGCGTTCTGCTGCGTCGTGTCGTCGAGTTGCGACACCGCCTGATTCACCTGCTCGAGCCCCGTGCTCTGCTCCTTCGCGGCGACGCTGATCTCGGCGATCACGCTCGTGATGTTGCGCACGCCGTCGACGATCTCGTCCATCGTCGCCCCGGCCGTCTGGACGAGCCCGGAGCCGCCCTCGATCTTCTCGACCGACGAGTGGATCAACTGCTTGATTTCCCGCGCGGCCTGCGCGCTGCGCTGCGCGAGCGCACGCACCTCGCCGGCGACGACCGCGAAGCCGCGGCCGTGCTCGTTCGCGCGCGCCGCCTCGACGGCGGCGTTCAGCGCGAGAATGTTGGTCTGGAACGCGATGCCGTCGATCACGCCCACGATGTTGGCGATCTCTGCCGACGCCTGCGTGATGTCGTTCATCGTCGACACGACTTCGCGCACGACCGTGCCGCCCCGCAGCGCGACATCCGACGCCGATTCCGCCAGACGGTTCACCTGGCTCGCCGCATCGGCCGAGTTGCGCGCCGTGCCGGCGATCTCCTCCAACGCCGCGGCCGTTTCCTGCAGGCTCGACGCCGCGTGTTCGGTGCGGGCCGACAGATCCTGGTTGCCCTGCGCGATCTCGGCGCTCGCGAGGTTGACGGACGTGCTGAACGCGCGGATCTGCAGCAGGATCGCACTGATCTTCTCGGCGAACGCGTTGAACGCGCGCGCGATCTGCGCGGCTTCGTCCGCGCCGTCGGCCGGCAGGCGCTTCGTCAGGTCGCCGCTGCCGCTCGAGACGTCCGTGAGCGCGTCGCGCACCATCAGGATGCGCTTGAAGGCCGCGTTCGTCATCGCGCCGACGAGCGCGGCCGCGATGATGGCGACGATCACGATCGCCAGCAGCGTGGTCGTCGCGACCGCGCGCATGCCGGCCGTCACGTCGCCCTTGTCGAGCGCGAGCACCAGCGACCAGTCGGTGCCGACGATCGGTTGTGCGCGCATCAGCTTGGCGGCGCCGTCGATGTCGACCGCGACGGGCGCCGACGCCGTCTGCAGCGCGCCGAGGTGATCGGCATCGAGTTCCGGCGACAGGCCGGTGGCCGGCTTCATGATCAGGTCGGTCTTGGCCGACGCGATCACGCGCGCGCCCTTGTCCACCAGGAACGCGAAGCTCGCCGGCGTCGGGTGAACGGAGGTCACGATCGAGCTCACGTTCTCCATGAACAGGCTGGCCGCCAGCACGCCCTTCACCGCGCCGTCGCGCACCACCGGCACCGCGAACGCGACGGCCGGCTTGCCGCTTGTCGCATCGCGGTAGAGCGCCGTCACGACCAGATGGCCCGCGCCGACGGCCTGCTTGTACCAGGGCCGCGCGGTCGGATCGTAGCCGGGCGCGAGCGGCACGTTCGAGAAGGCGGTCTTGTCCGGCAGGCCGAGCGTCAGCACCTCGAAGCCGCCCGACTTGCCGAGCAGCTTCAATGCCGGCACCGGATCGCCGTCGCCGATCGCGATCGTATCCGCGAGCGCCTGGGTTTCGCGCGACCGGCTGGCCACCCATTCGTCGATCGCCAGCGCGTGGCCGGCGAGGATCGATTTGTGATTCTGGTCGATGGCCTCGTCGTTGTGGGTCTTGACGACGTAATAGACGAGCCCGCCGGTGACGGCCAGCGCCGTCACGACGATGGCGACACACGTCGCCAGGATCCGTGCGCGAATTGATGACAGCATGATGACTTCGGTCTCCGTTACCGCGTGATTGAAATGGATCGCTGAAAAGGGCGACCCTGATCCGTTTAACGGCACCGTCGGCGGGAAGTTGAGCGATGCCGGACGGACGGCGACCGGCACGGGTACGCCGAGGCAGAAACCGGTTGTGGTACGCGAAAACGGAGCCGTTCGTCCGTTCGGCGTGACGAATGCGGAGCGCTGCCGGATTTTTTTGACGACAGGCAACCCGCAAACGATTGCCTCGGGCGACGGTCCTAAACTGTTCACTCTCCGTTCCGTTAATCAGGAAATCTATTTAATACCCACAACTGGATTCCTCCTATGAATGATCGACGATTAACGGTTCGCACGAAGCTGATCATGGCTTTCGGACTTCTTACCTGCACGGTCGTACTCGTCTCCGTCGTCGGCATCGTCTCGCTCGGCAACGCGAACGCAGCATTCGAGGACTACGTCAACGGCATCAACGCCCGCGCGACCCTGGCGGACAAGGTTCTCGCCGCGGTCGACCGGCGCGCGATCGCCGCCCGCAACCAGGTCCTGGCGGCCGGGACGCGCGATGCGGACGTCGAGAAGGAAGCGGCGCTGCGGGCCGACCGCGAAGTCGGCGCGCTGATGGGCGAACTGACGAATGCAGTGCGCGAGGGCAGCGGCGCGACCGACAAGGCCCGCGAACTGGTTCGGCAAATCGCGGCGATCGAGGCGCAGTACGGCCCCGTGGCGCGCGCCATCGTCGACGCGGCGGCGAACAACCGGCGCGATCAGGCGATCACGATGATCAATGAACAGTGCCGACCGCTGCTCGCCCAGCTCGTCGCGGCCACCGATGCGTATGCGACGTTCTCGCGCACAATCGCCGCCCAGCGGGTGAAGGAATCGGACGACCGTTATACGTCGCGACGACTGATGCTGATCGCGATCTGCATCGCCGCCGCCGCCGCGGCCGCGATCTCGGGCCTCTTCATCACCCGCGGCCTGCTGCGCGCGCTGGGCACGGAGCCTGCCGTGCTCAGCGATATCGCCGGCCATATCGCCGCCGGCAATCTCGGCGCCGAAGCCGCGACCGGCGCCGCGCCGGCCGGCAGCGTGCTGGCTTCGATGCGCGACATGCAGGCAAACCTCATCCGCCTGATCTCGGAGGTTCGTACCGCATCGGGCAACGTCGCGACCGGCGCCGGCGAAATCGCGTCCGGCAACCAGGACCTGTCGTCCCGCACCGAACAGCAGGCCGCGTCGCTGCAGGAAACCGCGTCGAGCATGGAGCAATTGACGTCCACCGTGCGCCTGAACGCCGACAATGCGCAGCAGGCAAGCGGCCTGGCCAACAACGCATCGGAGGTCGCGCAGCGCGGCAGCTCGGCCGTCGGCCTGATGGTCGACACGATGACGGACATCAGCGCGAGTTCCGCCAAGATCGCCGAGATCACCGCGATCATCGAAGGGATCGCGTTCCAGACCAACATTCTCGCGCTCAACGCGGCCGTGGAGGCCGCCCGCGCCGGCGAACAGGGCCGCGGCTTCGCGGTGGTGGCGAGCGAAGTCCGAAGTCTTGCGCAGCGTTCGTCGAGCGCCGCGAAGGAAATTCGCGAGCTGATCTCGCAATCGGTCCGGAAAATCCAGGACGGCTCGCATATCGCGAACAACGCGGGCGATACGATGAGCGAGGTCACGCACGCGATTTCGCGCGTGACCGACATCATGGGCGAGATCGCCGCGGCGTCGAGCGAGCAGAGCCGCGGCATCGAGCAGGTCAATCTGGCCATCACGCAAATGGACGAGGTCACCCAGCAGAATGCGGCGCTCGTCGAGCAGGCGGCCGCCGCCTCGAAGTCGCTCGAGGAACAGGGAAACCGGCTTGCCGAGGCCGTCTCGCTGTTCCGGCTGGACACGCGCGCGGTGGGCGCGTAGGCCGGCGCCCTCTATCGATGACGGACGGCACATGAATTCCGGCGTCCGTCATGTTCAGCACCGGAAATTAACCAGATAGTGGGAATTTTCGCCCGCCGCATGCGACGCGAAACAATTCCGTAACGACCGCGTAACGATCGCTGACCACAATCCTCCGTCTTCTACCCTCAGGATGGAGTCTTGCATGTTTGCGTCACGAAGCCGTTTCCCGCTGCACGTCGCGGCATTGTCGAGTGCGATCGTACTGGCTGCGTGCGGCGGCGGCGACGACGTCGCGTCGACCGCCACGATCGCCGCGGCCGTTCCGGCGCCGCCCGCCGACCCCGGCTTCGTCGACAGCGCGCCGATCCCGAGCGCGCCCGCTTTCGTCGACAACGTCGCGACCAACCAGCGCGGCGATGCGCGCTATGCGACGCTGTCGACCAACGCCGCGGTGCGCGTGTTGAGCCGTTTTCTCGATCTGTGGCAACCGGCGACGATGCTGGTCGACGCGGGCGTGACCGCGCCGGCGAACGGCGCGTTCCCGGCCATCTCGCCGTCGACCTGCTCCGGGCTGCCGAACAGCGGCGTGCCGTGCGGTACGATCCTGAACGATGCGGTGCTGTCGGCCAACGTGCAGTACGTGGTCAACGCGACGACCGCCCGCACGCCGCAACAGGCCGATGCCGCGTACTACGACGACCGGCGCGGCAAGGGCTACAGCGTGACCGACGGCATGGGCCCGCTCACCGCCGCATGGCGCACCGCGGCCCAGCAGACCACCAGCATCACCAGCGTGCCCGCCGATGCGACGACCGTGCTGTACAACGATTCCGGCAACAACGTCGGCGTCGGCAGCAGCGGCGGCAACGCCAGCTTCGGGAAGGTCGTCGACCTGCTCAACGAAATGGGCAACAACGCGTCGACCGAACCGTCGAAGCGCTTCTTCAAATATGCGCGCCCGTACCGCTGGAGCAGCAGCGTCGTCGTCGCGCCGACGCTCGTGCCGGCCGAGAGCACGACGCCCGCGACCGACGGCGGCTTCATCAGCGGCCACACGGCCGAGGCGATGCGCGATGCGACGACGATGGCGTGGCTCGTGCCGGAACGCTTCCAGGAAATGGTCAGCCGCGGCCTCGAACTCGGCGAGAACCGGATCCTCGCCGGCATGCATTCGCCGCTCGACGTGATCGGCGGACGCATGCTCGCGCTGGCCGTCAGCGCGGCGAACCTGACCGCATACGCCGGCGACGCACAGGCCGCGTACACGCAAGCCCATCAGACGCTGCAACAACTGACGGGCACGAGCGCGACGACCTTCTCCGCATTCGCGCGCTCCGGCACGACGGCCACCGACCGGTTCGCCGACTACACGACGAACAAGACCGCATTCCTGCGCCGCATGACGTTCGGCTTCGGCGCGATCGAATCGACGAACGCGCCGCCGGTCGTGCCGAAGGGCGCGGAGATCCTGCTGCAGACGCGCTTTCCGTACCTGAGCGCCGACCAGCGGCGCGTCGTGCTGAAGACGACCGAGCTGCCGTCCGGCTATCCGGTGATGGACGACGCGGAAGGCTGGGGCCGCCTGAACCTGTTCGCGGCGGCCGACGGCTACGGCGCGTTCAACGGCAACGTGATCGTGTCGATGGACGCATCGCAGGGCGGGCTCAGTGCCGCCGACCTGTGGCGCAACGACGTCGCGGGCGCCGGCAAGCTGACGCTGCAAGGCAGCGGCACGCTGACGCTGGCGGGCAACAACGCGTACACGGGCGGCACGCAGGTGAGCGGCGGCACGCTGGCGGCCGCGTCGCCGACGGCGTTCGGCAAAGGCGACGTGTACGTCGGCCCGGGCGGCAGCGTGCGGATCGCGGCCGCCGCGCCGGTGACGATCGCGACCCGCTACACGCAGCTCGACAACACGACGCTCGAACTCGATATCGACGGCAACGGCGGTGGGCGTCTGCGCGTGGGCGGGCCGCTCACCGTCACGGGCGGCACGCTGCACGTGACATTCGTGAACGGCTACGCACCGAAGGCCGGCGACACGATCGCGCTGATCGACGGCGCGGCGGCGGCCGCGAAGTTCGCGACGGTGACGGTCGACGGGTTCAAGGCCACGCCGGTCTACACCGCGACGGGCGTGTCGATCACGCTGTCGGCGGCGTAATCGGCAGCGAAGCTCGATCCTGCAACGGCGCCGCTCACGGGCAAGGCCGCGTACCGAAGCGCCGTTGCAGTTCGATGATCGTCGGCAGGTTGAAATCGTGGACGTCCGGCGCGGCGCCGCCCTGCCGCCGGCTGACCTCGACACTGAGTTCCAGCGCACGCGCGCGCGTCTGGGCGAGCAACCTCAGCGCCTCGCCGAGCAAACCCTTCTCGAGTTCCGACAGCGAGCCGTCCTGATCGATTTCGCCGATCGTCGGCTCGCGCATGCGGGTTTCCATCGCGGCTTCTCCTTCGCTGTCCGATTGCGCGCGGTCGCACGTCGCGTCGCGCGTCACATGACCGCGCCGCGCAGCCACGGCACGAATTCGCGTTCGCCGATGCCGTTGTCCTCGCTGCGGGATCTGCGTCCGGACGCGACGTCGAGCATCAGCCGGAACAGCCGTTCGCCCGCTTCATCGACCGTCAGCGAACCGGCGACGATCCCGCCGCTGTCGAAATCCATGTCCGATTGCATCCGCTCGAACAGACCGGTCGTCGTCGCGATCTTGATCGTCGGCACCGGCTTCGAGCCGAACACCGAACCGCGGCCCGTCGTGAAGCACACGAGATTCGCGCCGCCGGCGATCTGCCCGGTGGCCGACACCGGGTCGTAACCGGGCGTATCCATGAACACGAGCCCGGCCTGCCGCACCGGCTCCGCATAGTCGTAGACCGCGCGCAGCGGCGAGCGGCCGCCCTTCGACACCGCGCCGAGCGACTTCTCGAGAATCGTCGTGATGCCGCCGGCGAGGTTGCCGGGCGACGGGTTGTTGTTCATTTCGCCGCCGTTGTCGGCGACGTAGCGCTCCCACCACTGCAACCGGCCGAGCAGACGCTCGGCCACGTCGCGCGACGCCGCGCGCGCGATCAGCAGATGCTCGGCGCCGTAGATCTCGGGCGTCTCGGACAGAATCGCGGTGCCGCCGTTGCGGACCAGCAAGTCGACGGCCGCGCCGAGCGCCGGATTCGCGGTGATGCCCGAGTAGCCGTCGGAGCCGCCGCATTGCAGGCCGACCGTCAGCCGTGAGGCCGGCACGGCGCTGCGACGCGCACCGTCGGCCGCCTCCACCAGTTCGCGCACGATCGACACGCCTTTGGCCACGGTGTCGCGCACGCCGCCCTCGTCCTGGATCACCAGCGTGCGCACGGTGCCGGGCGCGGCCGCGTCGAGCCGTTGCGCGAGCGCGCCGACCTGGTTGACTTCGCAACCAAGGCCGACGAGCAGCACGCCCGCAAAATTCGGGTTCCGTGCATAGCCGACGAGCGTGCGCCGCAGCAGTTCGATGCCGTCCCCGGTCGCGGACATTCCGCAGCCGCTCTGATGGGTGATCGCGACGACGCCGTCGACGTGACCGAACGCATCGAGCGCGCCGTGCCGGTAGGCATCGGCGATCGCATGACAGACGCTCGCCGAACAATTGACGCTCGCGATCACGCCGACGTAGTTGCGGGTCCCCACGCTGCCGTCGGGCCGCACGAATCCGTCGAAGGTATCGCGGCGATCCGTCGCCACGTCGTGCGCGTCGCCGACGAGCCCGTCGTCGTGCGCATGCCGCTCGGGCATCCCGACGTTGTGCACGTGCACGTGCTCGCCCGCGGCGATGTCGCGCAGCGCGACGCCGATCGGCTGCCCGCATTTGACGATCGCGCTGCCGCGCGCGATCGGCGCGGTGGCGACCTTGTGGCCGGCCGGTACCGCGTCCGCCAGCCGCAACGGTGCGCCGTGCACGTCGATCGGCACGTCCGGCGCCAGCGCGTCGAGTGCGACGGCGACGTTGTCGTTGCCGTGAAGGATCACGACTGCCGGTTGCTTCACGATGTATTTCTCCCAGTGGTTGCGATGCCGGCCGGCTCATAGCGGGCGACGAGTTGCCGCAAGCGCGGTTGGTCGGCCGGCACCGCCAGCGAATCGGCGAGCGCGAGCAGCGGCTCGATCCGCCGCGCCACCTTCTCGCGATGGTTGACCGCGATATCGGCGATGCGATGCGCGAGAAACGGATTCAGAAAGCGCTCGCGCACGCTGTCGACGTAGCGTTCGGCCGTTTCGCGCAGGCCGAGCGCGACGAACACCGGCTCGACTTCGTCCCGCCACACGGCCTCGAGACCGTCGCGCAGCCGCGCGTCGTTCATCGCGTTCAGCACCGTTTCCGATGCGTCGCGCCCGGCCGCGAGCCACTGTTCCGCGAGCCAGCTGTGCCCGAGATTGAGGAAGAACAGCTTCAGCCGCTCGTGGCTGCGCAAATCGTCGGTGACGACGATCTGTGCATGCCGGCACGGCAGCGCCATGCCCGCACGTCGTTCGATCGCCCATAGCGCATACGGCTCCGCGATCGCGCCGACCGGATGAAGCGGCTCGGACACGATGCGGTCGACGAGCGAGTTGACCCACACGCAGCGGTTGCCCAGATAGTCGGCGAACGCGTCGGGCAGCCGCCACCGGCGTGCGAGGCCCAGCACGATGTCGCGCAGCGTGTCGCCGTTGTTCGTCACCAGTTCGCAAGGCAGGATGGAAACGCCGTCATCGGGCCGCACCTGCCAGCGCGCATGCAGCAGCGCGAGCAGCTTCGCCGGAAAGCCGTGCGGCGCTTGCCCGGGTTGGGCCAGCAGGTCCACGGTGTCGCGCGGATCGGCACGATAGCCTGCGTCGCCGGTGTTCGACACGATGGCGCGCACCGTCTCGATCGCGGCGCCGCGTATCTCCGCCCAGTCGCGCTCGGCGTCCCACGCGCGATGCACGGCGCGGCACTCGACGACTTCGTCGACCACGCCGCCGCGCTCGCGCCCGCGAATCCGCACCGGATACCGGCCGGTGGCACGCAGCGCGTCGATGCGGGCGCGGCTGGCCGGATTGCCGGTCGTCTGCACGATACCGATGCCGCCCATTGCGTGGGCATCGTCCAGCGCCTGCGAGACGAACAGGTCGACGTGCGCGAGCAGGAAGCGGCTCGTGCCGAATTGCAGGATCGGCGGCGTCATCGCGTGCGCTCCGCGTGCCGGATTCGCTGGATCAGCATTCGACGAGCGCCTTCACGACGGTCTGCCCTGCATCCAGCAGACGCGGCAGCGCGTCCGGCACCTCGTCGAGCCGCATCCGGTGCGTGTTCAGCGCGCGGTCGGGAATCCTCCCTGCCCGCATCGCGTCGAGCACCGTCGCGAAATCCTCGGCCGTCGCGTTGCGGCTCGCGAGCAGCGTCGTTTCCCGTTTGTGGAATTCGGGATCCGAAAACGCGACGTGCCCGCGCACGATCGAGATCAACGTGTATTTGCCGCCATGCGCGACGAATTCGAAACCGCGATTCATCGCATCGAGGTTGCCGGTCGCGTCGAACACCGCATCGAAATACTCGCCGTTCGTCAGCGCGGCGAGACGCGCCGCGTCGCCCTCCCCCACCTCAACCGCCGCATCGACCGCCAGATGCTGGCGGCAAAACGCGAGCCGGTCGGCCCGCGTGTCGAGGCACGTGACGTCGGCGCCGCGCAGCTTCGCGAAGATCATCGCAGCCATGCCGATCGGCCCGGCGCCGACGACCAGCGCGCGCTGCCCGGCACGGACGTCCGCGCGCCGCACCGCATGCGCGCCGATCGCGAGAAATTCCAGCATCGCCGCCTGGTCGAGCGAAATGCCGTCGGCCTTGTGGACGAACTGCGCGGGCACGCTCAGGTATTCGGCCAACGCCCCGTCGCGATGCACGCCGAGCACCTTGATGTTCACGCAACAGTTCGTGTTGCCGTGACGGCATGCGACGCAGTGTCCGCACGACAGATACGGCATCACGTATACCGCATCGCCGGCGCCGAGCCCCGACGCCGGCTCCGCGTCGACGACGACCGCCGAAAGCTCGTGGCCCATCACGCGCGGATAGTCGAGGTACGGCTGGTTGCCGGTAAAGATGTGCAGGTCGGTGCCGCAGATGCCGACCCGTTGCACGCGCAACAGCACTTCGCCGCTGCCGCGCACGGGCGGTTCGCGATGCTGCACGCGCAGCACGCCGGGGGATTCGCAAATCACGCTGAGCATGTCGGGTTCCTTTCGTTCTGGTTCATTCGTCGTGGCGTGCGGTGTCGATCCGGTAGAAGCGGCGCGCGTTGCCGCCGAAGAGGCCGTCCAGCGCCGTGGCGCCGAGCAACCGCGCGCAATCGTCCTCGCACGCGGCCAGCCATTCGCCGTATCCGCCGCATGCCGACGCGAGCCGCAGCACCGGCCAGTCGCTGCCCCACATCAGGCGCGTCGGCCCGAACAGATCGGCCAGCGCATCGACATACGGCCGCGTGCGCGCGCGCACCGCATCCGGGCCGGCCGACGGCCCCGCTTCGGTCCAGAGGCCGGACAGCTTGCAGTGAAGGTTCGGCAGGCGCGCGAGCCGGCTCATCGCCGACAGCCACGGCTGCAATTCGCCGCGCTCGATGAACGGCTTCGCGCCGTGGTCGATCACGATCGGCAGATCCGGATGGCGTCGCGCGAACGCATGCAGCGCATCGAGATGACGCGGCATCACCAGCGCATCGAAACCCAGCGCATGCTTGCGCATCGCGGCGACCGCGCGATCCAGCCGCGGATCGTCGATCCACGCGTCGTCCGGCAGATCCTGCAGCATCGGTCGCAAGCCGCGCGCCTTCGGCGCGGATGCAAACGCCGCGATTCGCGCCGGTGCGTCGTCGGCCTTCAGGTCGACCCAGCCGACCACCGCGCCGACGCGCGGCGTTTCAGCCGCGAGATCGAGCAGAAAGCGCGTATCGGCTTCGCTCGGCAGCGACTGCACGAGGACGGTGGTATCGATGCGCGCCGCGTCGAGCAGCGGCGCGAGATCGGCCGGGCCGAAGTCCCGGTGAATCGCATCGAGTTCGGCCGGCGGCCAGCAACCGGCTCGCGCACCGATGCGCCAGTAATGCTGATGGGCGTCGATCCGTGCGGTCATGCGCGTGCTCCCGGCACCGGCGCGTGCGCATCGATCAGACCTTCGTCGCGCAGCGCATCCCACAGCTCGGCCGGCGCGGGGCGCTCGAACCAGTCGATGTTCTGCTTCAACTGGGCCACGCTGCGCGCGCCGACCACGCACGACACGACGGCCGGATGGCCGAACGGAAATTGCAACGCAGCGGCGGGAAGCGGCACGTCGAAGCGGTTGCACAGCGCGCCGAGCCGCGTGGCCTTGTCGATCACGTCGGCGCTCGCGTCCGCATAGTTGAACTTGCCGTTGCCGGCGAGCAGGCCGGAATTGAACACGCCGCCGATCACGATCGCCGTCCCGTCACGCGCGCACGCGTCGAGCAGCGGTTCGAGCGCCGTCTGTTCGAGCAGCGTATAGCGGCCGGCCAGCAGCACCGCATCGAGTTCCGCTTCGTTCCGCGCGTCGGCCGCGACTTCCCATTCGTTCACGCCGAGACCGAACGCGCCGATCTCGCCGCCCGCGCGCAGCGCGTCGAGCGCGCGAAACCCGCCGCCACGCGTCAACTGTTCCCAGTAGTGCGCGTGACGATCGCCGTGCGTCATCGCGCCGATGTCGTGCACGTACAGCATGTCGACGCGCGCGAGCCCGAGCCGCTGCCGGCTGTCGTCGTGCGAGCGCATGATCCCGTCGTAGCTGTAGTCGTAGACCGGCCGGAACGGCAGCGGCTCGGCCCAGCCGTCGTCGCCCGGCTGCACGCTGGCGTCGGCGCGCATCAGCCGCCCGACCTTCGTGCTGAGCGTGAACGCGCGGCGCTCGCGCGGGGCGAGGCCGGCCCCTACGCGCCGCTCGGACAGCGTGTAGCCGTAATACGGCGCGGTGTCGAAATAGCGCAGGCCGGCCGCCCACGCGGCGTCGACGAGCGCGGCGGCATCGGCGGCCGACATCGGCCGATAAAGGCCGCCGAGCTGCGAGCAGCCGAGGCCGAGCGCGGACACCGTCAGCCCGCTGCGCGGCAAGGTGCGCGTATCGTTTGCGTTCATGAGGCGTGACTGGATGCGGGGTAAAGGGATCAGTACAGGACGTTCTTCGCGGCTTGCGAATCGAGATTCTGCTTGTCGACCATCACGACGCCGGTATCGATCAGCTTCGGCGCGGGCTTGCGCTCGATCACGTCGAGCGCGGTACGCACGCCCTGGTTCCCCATCTGCCACGAGCCCTGCACGGCGATCGCCTGCACGGTGCCGTCGCGCACGAAGCCCTGCAAGTCCTCGTTGCCGTCGAAGCCGATCGCCACCACCTTGCCCGCCTTGCCGGACTGCTTCAGCGCCCGGCCCATGCCGACCGCGGTCGGCTCGTTCGCGCCGAAGATGCCCTTCAGGTCCGGGTTCGCCGACAGCACGTCGGTCGTCTGGTTCAGCGCGGTCGCCATTTGCGATTGCGAGTAGTAGGGGCCTACGACCTGCAGCTTCGAATGGCTCTCGAGGTACTTGCGGAACCCGCCGACGCGGCTGACCTCGGACCCCGCGCCCGGCACGTACGACATGATCGCGATCTTGCCGGACTGCCCGATGCGGTCGATCAGCGCCTTCGCGCACAGCGCGCCCGCCTTTTCGTTGTCGGTCGACAGGAACGCCTGGTAGTACGGCTTGCCGGCGTCCGCGATCGCCGAGTCGATCAGCACGACGGGAATGTGCGCTTCCCACGCCTTCTTGATCGCGGGCACGAGCGCATCGGGATCGGACGGCGCGAGCACGATGCCCGCCACGTGACGCGTGACCGCGTTGTCGACCATGTTGACCTGCCCGCTGATATCGGACTCGGCCGCCGGGCCCTGGAACGTCATCGTGTAGCCCTTGGCGCCGTCGAGCGCCGCCTTCGCGCCCTTCTGCACGTTCTGCCAGTAGTTCGAATTGACCGTCTTGACGATCACCGCGATCTCGCCGCCCGCCGCATGCGCGCCGCTGCTGCATACCGCGAATACGCACGCCGATGCCGCCAGCAGGATGGATTTGTTCATGTCTCGCTCCGCTTCTCGTTGGTAGGGACTGCTTGCTGCCGGTCAGGGCCGGCGATTGCGCAACTGGTCGATCCACACCGTGCCGAGGATCACGACGCCGATGATGATCTGCTGGATGAAGCTCGACACGCCGTTCATGTTCAGGCCGTTGCGCAGCACGCCGATCACGAACGCGCCGATCGCCGTGCCGGAAATCGTGCCGACGCCGCCCATCAGCGACGTGCCGCCGATGACCGAACTGGCGATCGCGTCGAGCTCGTACATCACGCCTTCGTTCGGCTGCCCGGTGACGAGCCGCGACATCAGCACGCAGCCGGTCACGCCCGCGAGTGCGCCGGACAGCACGTAGGTGAACAGCTTCACGCCCTGCACGTTCACGCCCGACAGCCGCGCGGCTTCCGCGTTCGACCCGACCGCGTAGATATGCCGGCCGAGCGACGTTCTCGACAGCAGCACGGACACCACGACGAACAGCACGACCATGATCACGACCGGATACGGGATGCCGGGAAAGGTCGTGTCGGGGAACCCGTCCGCGCCGATGTGCGAGATCCGCAGCAGCGCGCCGTTGCCGAGCGCGCCGAACGCGTCGCCGAGATCCGAGACCGGCCGCGCGCCGGTGATCTGCAGCGCGATGCCGCGCGCGACGAGCATCATGCCGAGCGTCGCGATGAACGGCGGCAGGCCCATCTGCGTCACGCAGATGCCGTTGACGAGCCCGCACAGCGCGCCGACCAGGATGCCGGCCGCCATCGCGGCGGGCACCGGCACGCCGGCCTTGACGAGCAGCGCCGCGCACACGCCGGCCAGCGCGAGCACCGAGCCGACCGACAGGTCGATGCCGCCGGTGATGATCACGCAGGTGGCGGCCACGCCCAGATAGGCGATCGACGTGACCTGCAGGCCGACCGTCATCAGGTTGTCGACCGAGAAGAACGCCGCGCTCGATATCGAGAACGCGAACACGAGCACGACGAGACTGCCCAGCGCCGCGAACTTCTGGATCAGGTCGCGCCGCCGCTGTCGCGCCGCCCGTTCGTCGGCCTGGCTTCGATCGGATGTCATTTCAAGCATGGGAACGCCCCGACGCGTAGTGCATGATCTCCTCCTGACTGGTGTGTTGAGTGTCGAGCAACGCGGTCAATCGACCTTCGTGAAACACGGCGATCCGGTCGGTCATGCCAAGCAGTTCGGGCAATTCCGAACTGATCAGCACCACGCCGACGCCGTCGGCGGCGAGCCGGTCCATCAACCCGTAGATCGCGAATTTCGCGCCGACGTCGATGCCGCGCGTCGGCTCGTCGAAGAACAGGATCTTCGAGCCGCGGTACAGCCATTTGCCGATGACGACCTTCTGCTGGTTGCCGCCGGACAGGTTGCGCACGCGCTGGTGCACCGACGGCGTGCGAATCGCGAGGTCCTGCACGTAGCGGCGCGCGACGTCGAGCTCGTCGTCGAAGCGCAGGAATCCGAAGCGTGACGTGATGCCGCGCACGTTCGCGAGCGTGAGGTTCGCCGCGACGGGCATCGGCAGCGCGAGCCCCTCCTTCTTGCGGTCCTCCGACAGATACGCGATGCCGTGCCGGATCGCCTCGCGCGGCGAGCGGATCGTCACGGGCCGGCCGTGCAGCGCGATCGTGCCGCCGTCAATGCGATCCGCGCCGAAGATCGCGCGGGCGATCTCGGTGCGCCCGGCGCCCATCAATCCCGCGAAACCGAGGATCTCGCCGCGGCGCAGCGCGAACGACACCGGCCCGAACACGCCGTCGCGGCGCAGGTCGCGCACGTCGAGCAGCACGTCGTCCGTCGGCACCGATTGCCGCGACGGATACGCGTCGTCGAGCGTGCGTCCGACCATGCGTGCGACGATGTCGTCGATGCTCACGTCGGCGAAATCGTCCGTCGAGATGTGACGCCCGTCGCGCAGCACCGTCACGCGATCGACGATCTGCGCCATTTCGTCGAGCCGGTGCGAGATATACAGAATCGCCACGCCGTCGGCGCGCAGTTCCTCGATGATCCGAAACAGCTGCACCGTCTCCGCTTCCGTCAGCGACGACGTGGGCTCGTCCATGATCAGCACGCGCGCATCGTGCGACAGCGCCTTCGCGATCTCGACCATCTGCTGCTGCGCGATGGACAGCACGCCGACCTTCGTCGTCGGGGCCACGTTCAGCCCGATGCGCGCGATGCAGCGCGTCGCATCCGCGTTCATCCGTTTCGTATCGACGAACGGCCCGCGCCGCGGCTCGCGTGCGAGGAACAGGTTCTCCGCCACGCTCAGGTGCGGGACGAGATTGAGTTCCTGGTGAATGATCGAGATGCCGGCCGCCTGCGCTTCGGAAGCCGAACGAAATCGCACCGGCGCGCCGCGATAGTGAACGACGCCGTCGTCGGGCAGGTACTGGCCGCTGATGATCTTCATCAGCGTGGATTTGCCCGCGCCGTTCTCGCCGCACACCGCATGCACCTCGCCGCGGCGCAGGTCGAGGCGAATCCCGTCGAGCGCGAGGACGCCCGGGAAGCGCTTGCGAATCCCGTCCAGGCGCAGGATCTCCCGGTCGGCTTCGTCGTGCGCGGCCTGACCGGGCAGATTGCGAGGCATTGCCATTGCGTCTCCTTGGGGTGGATCGACCGCGGCACTATCTGGTCAGTCCAATTTGAATGAATTACAGCAATCAAACCAACTTTGGTCAAGCCAATTTAACTATCTACATCCGATCTTACCAATAGTGAAAACCCCGACATCCGGATGAACCCGCTGCCAGACGGGGCAAAGCGGCAGGCGTGATAGACTCCGCGACACGCGCTTGCGCCGAAAGCGCATTGATCCCTATCACTCGTATGAAATCGACAGAACCCAAGCGGCTTTACCAATCGGTCGCGGCCCAGATCGTCGCGTTGATTCGCCAGGGCGAATTCGCGATCGGCGAGCGGCTGCCGCCGGAGCGGGAGCTGGCGCTGACGCTCGGCGTATCGCGCCCGTCGCTGCGCGAAGCGCTGATCGCGCTGGAAATCGGCGGGCAGATCGAGATCCGGATGGGCTCCGGCGTGTATGTGCGCGACACGGCGGCCGACGCGGTCGGCCCGATGGCCACGCTCGGCGACAGTCCGTCGGAATTGATGCAGGCGCGCGCGGCCGTCGAGGGCAGTGTCGCCGCGCTGGCCGCCGCGCGGATGACGGCCGCGATGCTCGAGCGCCTGCGCCGCACGGTGCAGCGCATGAAGCGGCTCGCGGAGGCCGGCAAATCCCCGGTCGAAGCCGACCGGCAGTTCCACATGCTGATCGCGGAAGCGGCCGGCAATTCGGTGCTCACCCGCTTCGTCGGCGAGCTGTTCGACAGCCGCCACGACCCGATCGCGACCGCGATGCGCGGCCATGCGGAGAATCCGCAGACGTGGACGGCCGCCGTGCGCGAGCACGAGGACGTGCTCGTCGCGTTGCAGGCCGGCGATCCGATCGCGGCCCAGACGGCCATTCGCGCGCACCTTCGCGCGTCGGAAGCGCGGTGGATCGAGGGTGGGCTGAAAGCCGATCCGGATTGAGCGGGCGCCGGCGCGCGTCGGCGAGGGCGCGGCAACGCGCTATTCGACGCCCTGCCACGCGGCCCGTTCGCTCGTCGTGCGGCGCGACGGCAGCGTGCGCGGCACCAGGCTCGTCACCAGCACCGCGCCGACCACCAGCAGCCCCGCGACCACCGCGAACCCGGCATACGGCGCGCCGGTACGTGCGAACAGGATGCCGACCAGCCACGAACTGAACGCGCCGCCGAGCGAACCCAGCATGCTGATCACCGCGATGCCGGCTGCCGCCGCGCGGCCGGTCAGCTGGGCAGTCGGAATCGTCCAGAACACGATCGGCACGGTGAACGCGCACAGCTGCGCGATCGCCAGCAACGCGACGGTGACTCCTACATGGCCGACCGAGAAGCGCAGGAGCAGCAGACTGCACGCGGTGACGAGCATGCAAGCCACCGTATGCCAGCGGCGCTCGCCGTATCGGTCGGAACTCCATGCGATCGCCACGTTGCCGATCATCGTGAACACGGAAATCAATCCGGACAACCAACCGATTCCGGTAACGCTCGCGACCCCGGCCGCCTTCAGCACCGTGGGCGACCAGAACGTCACCGTCCCCATCCCGACGTAGACGCAGAAATAGATCGCCGCCAGCCCCAGCACGCGCGCGTGGCGAACGATGTCGAGCACGCCCGTTCGGTCATGGCCGACCACGGCCGACGCCCGCTCCGCGTCCAGATCGCGCAACAGCGCCTGCCGGTCCGCAGGCGACAGCCATGCCGCCCGTTCCGGCCGGTCGCTCAGCATCAGCGGCGCAACCAGCCCGAGCGCAATGGCCGGCAATCCCTCGATCAGGAACAGCCACTGCCATCCGCGCAACCCCATCGTGTCCTGCAGGTGCGCCATGATCCAGCCGGACAGCGGTCCGCCGATCATCCCCGCGACCGGAACGGCGAGCAGCAGCACGCTGTTGACGCGGGCGCGCACCCTGTCCGGAAACCAGTACGACAGGTACAGGATCAGGCCCGGAAAGAAGCCGGCCTCGGCGGCGCCGAGCAGAAACCGCACCACGTACAGCGACACGCTGCCGGTCACGAACATCTGCGCGACCGTGCACAGGCCCCACAGCACCATGATCCGCATCAGCGAGCGGCTCGCGCCGATGCGCGCCAGCAGCAGGTTGCTCGGCACCTCGAACGCGGCGTAACTGATGAAGAAGATGGCCGTCGCGGAGCCGAATACGGCTTCGCTCAAGCCGAGGTCCTGCAGGAACTGCAGCTTGGCGAACCCGATGTTGACGCGATCGATGAAGTTGACGACGTAGCAGACGAACAGAAACGGAATCACGCGCAGCGCGATCCGGCGATACAACAAGGCAGGGGGTGTCGGACATGGACCGCTCCCGGTATGTGGACAGGCGTCACGAACAGGCGAGGCGTTGCGGGGTAATTATACAAATCCCGTATTTCGGGATTTATCGGTAGTTAACACGAGAGGAGGCGTCGTGCGTGCCCTGGGCCATGACGTGAATCGGCATTCGACAGTTTTGTAAGAAAATACCGATGGTGCGCGATCGTGTTGACCATGAAGCCCCCGTTACTCGGCAGCGCATGACGCCATGTTCAAACCCCACCGCAAAAATAAATTTAATCCCCTATAATGAGATTTTGAAAAATAGAGTTGCCAATGACATTCGTCAGTCGATATCGTCCGGCACCCCCGAATTTCTTTCGGTTTGGCTATGCGCCGCCGCCTTCCGCGGGCCGCTCGCTCGACAAACGCCACCGGACTTTTCGATCGCGTCACGCGGTGTTTTTTTCTGGATATGATCGTCGGCGGGACTGACCGCGTCGCACCGCGCGTTCGGAAAGCCATCCGGGCGGCGCGCGCATGGCGCGATCGCGCTGCCCGCGCCGGCAGCATGAGCCGGCTTCGGCCGGCATCGAATTTGAAACGGGATGCATTCGCCACGCCATGAACCTGCGCGCTGAAACACTGTGCTTCTCGGATGTGTTCCTCCATTCCCAGGCGATCGTGAACTGGTCGCAGCACTACGACCAGATCAGTCCGGGCACCGCGACGACCACGCTGCGCCAGGTCGCCGGCCAGCGTTTTCACGTCTTTCGCGAACGCATCAACCAGCGCGTGATGCAGCACGGCCTCGCGCCGCGCGACCGGCTCTGCTTCGCGCTGCCGATCGCCAGTACGGTCGCGCCCGTGGTCCAGGGGCGCACCGTCGAGCGGCCGAGCCTGCTGACGCTGCGCGGCGGCGAGGAATTCGTCGCACACCTGCCGTGCGACACCGAGGTGCTCGCGTTCACGATCGACCGCACGCTCGCGGCCGATAGCGAGGTGGACGAACTCGCGAACCTGCCCGCACGTTTCCTGAAGCAGCCGGTGCTGCCGATCTCGCCCGCGCGCTACCGCAACGCGCTGGACGGCCTCGAACGCGTGCTCGGCCAGGCGCTCGACAGCGGTTCGCTCACCGCGCGCGATGCGTTCGACGAACGCGTGCTCGCGCACAGTCTGGTCGGCATCCTGCTCGACCTCGTGCAGCCCGACGACCCGGATGCCGGTGCGCTGCCGTCGGCCTCGACGCAAAGCTACATCGTGCGGCGCAGCCAGGAAATCGCGCTGGAATCCGACGACGTACCGACGGTCATCGATCTCTGTCATCACCTGCGGATCAGCCGCCGCACGCTACAATACAGCTTTCAGAACGTGGTCGGCACCACGCCGACCGCCTATCTCCGCTCGATCCGGCTGAACGCCGTGCGCCGCTTCCTGATGACGACGCCCGACACGATGCGGATCGGCGACGCGGCGGCGCAATTCGGCTTTTGCCACTTCGGACGCTTCTCCGCGTACTACCAGCAGCATTTCCACGAACTGCCGTCGCACACGCCGCGCCTGAGCTGAGCCCGCAACAGACGCATGGCGGCGTCGCATCCGGGTAATCCCCTGCCGCCCCCGCCCATGCGGATTGCCGATTACGGACAACGCCCGTTTTTTCGGCACCGTAAATTTTGTCGTCGGCCCTGCTCGATGCGCTGCACCGCATCGAGCGGCCGTCCAAGCGCATACCTGTGTCGTCGGCGGAGGTCGGCATCGATTGCCGGCACGTCAGGATCGGCGCGCGGCACGGGGATATCGATCAGGCATGCCGGTGTCGACTCCTGACGGACGAGCCGGCCAGCGGGACCCATCATGAACGAATCGTCACCCCGGTCCGAAGCGGGGCTCAGCAAGAACGCCGTCGGACTCTCCCACATCGTCTTCTTCGTCGTCGCCGCGGCCGCGCCGCTCACCGCGATGGTCGGCGCGACGCCCGCGGCATTCTCGCTCGGCAACGGCCCCGGCGTGCCCGGCGTATTCGTGCTGGCCGGCGTCATGTACCTGATCTTCAGCATCGGCTATGCGGCGATGAGCCGGCACATCTCCAATGCGGGCGCGTTCTACGCGTACATCGCGAACGGGCTCGGACGCCCCGCCGGCGTCGGCGGCGCGTTCGTCGCGATCGTCGCGTACAACGCGGTGCAGATCGCGATCTACTGCATGTTCGGCTTCTTTCTGAACGACAGCATCCAGCGGCACTACGGCGTCGACGTGCCGTGGTGGGCGTTCGCGCTCGCGTGCGTCGTCGCGGTCCACTTCTGCGGCGCGCGGCGCATCGAGTTCAGCGGCCGGCTGCTCGGCATGCTGATGATCGGCGAAATCGCGATCGTGATGCTGCTCGATCTCGCGATCGTCGTGCACGGCGCGAGTGCCGGCGGCTTCAGCGCGAAACCGTTCAGCCCCGCGATGGTGTTCGCGCCCGGGCTCGGCACCGCGCTCGTGTTCGTGCTCGGCTCGTACATGGGCTTCGAGGCGACCGCGATCTTCTCCGAGGAGGCGCGCGACCCGAAGCGCACGATTCCGCGCGCCACCTACCTCGCCGTGATCCTCATCATGGCGTTCTACGCGCTGTCGTCGTGGGCGATCGTCGAGGCGTGGGGCGAGCGCGCGATCGCCGCGCAGGCCGCGCGCGATCCGGCCAATCTGTGGTTTGCCGTCAGCGGCCGGCTGCTCGGCAGCATCGCGACGGACGCGATGAACGTGCTGCTCGTCACGAGCCTGTTCGCGGCCATCCTGTCGTTCCACAACACGATCACGCGCTATTTCTACGCGATGGGCCGCGAACGCGTGCTGTGGCGCAAGCTCGGCCATACGTGCCCGGTGCATCGTTGCCCGGACGTCGCCGGCAAGGTGCAGACGCTGATCGCGCTCGCGGCCATCGCCGGGTCGGCCGCGTTCCGCCTCGATCCGTTCGCGGTCGTGTTCTCGTGGATGAGCGCGCTGGCCACGATCGGCATCATCGCGGTGCAGATCCTGGTGGCGGCGTCGGTAATCGCGTTCTTCGCGCGCGATCACCGCGACGCCGGCGTCGTGCACCGCCTGATCGCGCCGCTCGTCAGCGTGATCGCGCTCGGCGCGTGCCTCGTGCTCGTCGTGCGCAACCTGTCCGTGCTGAGCGGATCGGATTCGACCTTCGTCGCGATGTTTCCGTATTTCCTCGTCGCCGTCGGTGCGCTCGGCATCCGCGCCGCGCTGCGGTTGAAGCGCAGCGACCCGGACCTGTATCGCGAACTCGGGCGCGCCGCCCAGTAGCCGCCGACCGGACGGTGCCGCGCCGCACCGTCGTCTCGTTGTTCGCTTCCCGAGCATTCCACGCTGCCAACGTGACGCGCGATGCGTCGCGCCGGCACGGGTATTCCCTATCCCGATCGCGCCGCAACGATTGCCGATAGCGGACAAGGCGCGCGTTTTCATCGACATACAGTGAATGCGACGTCGAAGCCTGACGGTGGCCGTTGTCATCGCCCTCACCCGTTCGGCCCGACGATTCGCCCCTGGGAAACACGGAACACCATGATGAAAATTCAGAATCTGATCGACGGCAGGCATTGCGACGCAGCGGCCGGCCGTACCTTCGAAAAGCTGGCGCCGGCGACCGGCGACTACGTGGCCGCCGTGCCCGCATCGACCGCCGAAGACGTCGATCGCGCGGTGCGTGCCGCGCACGCCGCGCTGCACGGCGACGCGTGGGCCCGCGCGGGCGGCTCGGCCCGCGCGCGCTGGCTGCTTCGGCTCGCGGACCTGGTCGAGCGCGACCGTGACGCACTGGCGGAATGCCTGGCCGTCGAACAAGGGCGCCCGCTTGCCGAGATGCGGATGATGGACCTGCCGATGTGCATCGACACGCTGCGCTATTTCGCCGGCTGGGCCGACAAGCTCGAGGGCCGCACGATTCCGACCGACGGCTTCATGGGCCGCCCGACGCTCAGCTACACGCGGCGCGCGCCGGTGGGCGTCGCCGGTCAGATCATCCCGTGGAACGCGCCGTTGATGATCGCGGTGTGGAAGCTCGCGCCGGCGCTCGCGGCCGGCTGTCCGGTGGTCATCAAGCCGTCGGAGGACACGCCGCTGGCCGTCGCCCGGCTCGGCGAACTCGTCTGCGAAGCCGGCCTGCCCGCCGGGGTCGTCAACATCGTCCACGGCGTCGGCGCGGAAGTCGGCGCCGCGCTGGTCGCGCACCCGCTCGTGAACAAGATCAGTTTCACCGGCAGCACCGAAGTCGGCCGCACGATCGCGGGCGTGGCAGCGAAGACCTTCAAGCGCGTCACGCTCGAACTCGGCGGCAAGGCCGCGCAGATCGTGTTTGCGGATGCCGATCTCGACCGGGCGATTCCGTCGCTGATGGCCGGCATGTTCGCGAACCAGGGGCAGACGTGCGCGGCCGGCTCGCGCGTGCTCGCACATCGCTCGATCGCGCAGGCACTCGAAGAACGGCTTGCCGACGCAGCTCGCGCGATGCGCGTCGGTCCGCCGTCGGAGCCCGGCGTGCAGATGGGTGCGCTGATCAACCCGCGCCACCTCGCGCGGGTACGCGCGCTCGTCGACGGCGCGCTCGCCGAAGGCGCGGTGATGCTCGCCGGCGACGAACAGGTGCCGCCGCGCGGCTGCTTCATGCGCCCGACGATTCTGGGCGGCGTTCATCCGGGCATGCGGATCGCCCGCGACGAGGTGTTCGGCCCGGTCGGCATGGTGATGCCGTTCGAGACCGAGGACGACGCCGTCCGCATCGCCAACGACACGCCGTTCGGTCTCTCCGCTTCGGTGTGGACGCAGGACGTCGGCACCGCGCACCGCGTCGCCGAGCGGCTCGACGTCGGCGCGGTCGCGATCAATGCGTGGAGCCCGATCGACGCGCGCCTGCCGTGGGGCGGCACCAAGCAAAGCGGGATCGGGCGCGACCTGTCGAAGGCCGCGCTCGATTCGTATCTCGAGGAAAAGATCGTCACCGCAGCCCTGTGACCCCACGGCGCACACCGCGCCGCAACCTTGTTCAAGTACTTCGCAAGAGAGACGAGAGACACCATGGACTATCAAAAGCGTCAAAAACGATTCTGGCACCCGATGAGCTCGGCGGCCGCCGGGCATACGACTCCCACCGTGATCATCGAGCGCGGCGACGGCAACTACGTGTACGACGTCGACGGCCACCGCATGCTCGACGGCGTCGGCGGACTGTGGAACGTCAACGTCGGCCACAACCGGCCGGAAGTGAAAAGCGCGATCGCGCGGCAGATGGACGCGCTGTCGTACTACCAGACCTTCGACGGCGTCGCCCATCCGCGCGTCTACGATCTGGCCGACCGCCTGTGCGCGATGTTCGCGCAGGAAGACATGCAGCGGGTGATGTTCGGCAGCGGCGGCTCCGACGCGATCGAGACCGCGCTCAAGATGGCGCGCCAGTACTGGGTCGCCGCGGGCGAGCCGTCGCGCACGAAATTCCTGTCGCTGCGCAACGGCTATCACGGCGTGCACATGGGCGGCACGTCGATCGGCGGCAACGGCGTCTACCATTACAATCATGGCCCGCTGCTGCCCGGCTGCGTGCTGCTCGACACGCCCTGGCTCTATCGCAATCCGTGGAATTGCGACGATCCGCAACAACTCGTCGAGCACTGCATCCGGCAGCTCGAGGAAACGATCGCGTTCCACGGCCCGCAGACCATCGCCGCGTTCGTCGCCGAACCGGTGCAGGGCGCCGGCGGCCTGATCGTCCCGCCGGCCGATTACTGGGCGCGCGTGCGGGCCGTGTGCGACCGTAACGGCATCCTGCTGATCGCGGACGAGGTGGTCACCGGCTTCGGCCGCACCGGCAGCCTGCTCGGCAGCCGCGGCTGGGGCGTCGCCGCCGACATCCTGTGCGTCGCCAAGGGCATTTCCGCCGGCTACGTGCCGCTCGGCGCAACGCTGTACAACGGGCGCATCGCCGACGCGATCGAACATGGCGCGGGCTTCTCGCACGTGGTCATGCACGGCTATACGTACAGCGGGCATCCGCTCGCGTGCGCCGCGTCGCTCGCGGTGCTCGACATCGTCGAGGCCGAGGATCTGCCGGGCAATGCGGCGCGGGTCGGCCAGCGCCTGCTCGAGCAATTGCTGCCGCTGAAGGCCGACTTCGAGACGGTCGGCGACGTCCGCGGCAAGGGGCTGATGCTGGCGCTCGACCTGGTGACCGACAAGGCCAGCCGCACGCCGCTCGATCCGGGCAAGGGGTTCGCCGCCCGCGTGGCCGATGCCGCGCGCCGGCGCGGCGTGCTGGTGCGGGCGATCGCGAACAAGGTGGTGATGTCGCCGCCGCTGACGCTGCAGCCAGGCGAAGCCGACTTCATGGCCGTGACGCTGCGCGAGGCGTTGCAGGAGTGCTGCGCGGAATCGACGGCGATCGCCTGAGCGCGCGAACCGGCCCGGCACACGGGCCTTTCGTCGAAGACTCGTGCGCATCGCCATCCGGCCTCGGTTCGACGAAGATCGCCGCGGGGCGCCGAAGTCGACGATCGGCATCCCGCGTGCCCCGTTTCGTTTAAAAGGAAGACAAATCAAATGGAAAACCAGGCCATCGCATTCCCCGCGGAGAAATACCCGCTCGCGCTTCGGCTGCTGCACTGGGTCAGGGCGATCCTGATCGGCGCGCAGCTGTGGACCGGCTGGACGATGGTCCGGCTCGACGACAACCTGCCGGCCAAGTTCGACTGGTATTACCCGACGCACAAGGAGTTCGGCGTGCTCACGCTGCTGGTGGTCGTCACGCAACTGGCGATTCGCTCGATGAAGCCGTTGCCGCCGCTGCCTTCCACGCTGCCGACGCTCGATCGCACGCTCGCGAAGATCGGCCATTACCTGCTGTATGCGCTCGCGATCATCGTGCCGCTGATGGGCTATTCGATGTCCAGCACGTATACGCAGAGCGACGGCGTGCCGTTCTTCTTTTTCCGCGTACCCGAGCTGCTGCCGAAGAACGACCATTGGTTCGAGGCGTTTCAATGGCTGCACAAAACGCTCGCCTATACGTTGCTCGCGCTCATCGTACTGCATGTGCTTGGCGCGCTGAAACACCGGTTCTTCGACCGCAACCCGGAAAACGACGTGCTGCGGCGGATGCTGTAACGCCGCCGCCACGCGGAACCGCGCGCCCGGCGAGGTTCCGTATTCGGTCCGCCCGATCGCGGCGGGTCTCTTTTCTTCAAATTTAATATTTCGTCTTACTAACGACAAGCGGACCCGCTACACGCGTCCGGTGCTGACGTATGCCGTCGGAAACCGCACCGCGCCGCGTGGGCCGTCCACACCTGGAGATCGACGATGAAGAAGATGATGGCGGCCGTATCGGCCGCGAGCGCGATGGGATTCGGCCTGACGGCCCATGCGCAAAGCACCGTGACGCTGTACGGCCTGATCGACGAAGGCGTCAATTTCACGAGCAACGCGGGCGGCAGCAACGCTTACCAGATGGTCAGCGGCGATACCGTCGGCAGCAACTGGGGGCTGAAAGGCACCGAGGATCTCGGCGGCGGGCTCAGAGCGCTGTTCCAGCTCGAGAACGGCTTCAACGCGAGCACCGGCGCGCTCGGCGTGACGTCGCGGATGTTCGGCAGGCAAGCCTACGTCGGCCTCGATTCCGACCGGTTCGGCACGCTCACGTTCGGCCGCCAGTACGACCCCACGCTCGACATGTGGAGTACCTTCACGGCCACCGGCAACTGGCTCGGCGACTTCGGCGCGCACCCGTACGACAACGACAACGCCGACTGGGACTACCGCATCCAGAACAGCGTCAAATACGTGTCGCCCTCCTACGCCGGCTTCAAGGGCGAAGTGCTCTACGGGCTCGCGAATCAGGCAGGGGGCTTCGCACGGAACCGCGTCTATAGCGCCGCCGTGCAGTACCAGGCGGGCGCGTTCTCCGCCGCCGTCGCGTACCTGAAGGCCAACAACGGTGGCGCGACCGCGGGCGGTGCGTTGTCGAGCGACGATACGGTCTTCAGCGGCCGCGCGCAGCAGAACATCGATGCCGGCATGTCGTACAAGTTCAGCGACACGCTGACGCTGTCCGCCGCGTATTCGCACGTCGACGTGACCAACCCCGAGTCGAATCTGTACTTCGCGAACCAGCCGGCCGCAGGCTCGCAGCACGCGTGGAAGTTCGACAACTTCGAGGTCAACGGCCAGTATTTCTTCCGGCCGGATCTCTGGCTCGGCGCCGCCTATGCCTACACGCATGCGCATGTCGCGACGACGGCAGGCGATGCGTCGCCGAGCTGGCATCAGATGTCGATGATGCTCGACTACGATCTGAGCAAGCGGACCTCGACGTACATCCAGGGCGCGTACCAGCATGCAACCGGCCATACCGGCACCGACTTCGACTACGCGCACGTGCTGGGCACGGCCGGACAGTCGTCGGGCCGCAACCAGCTGGCGTTGCGCGTCGGGATGATGCATCGGTTCTGAACCGGGTGGGGAAACACGGGCTCTCGCGCGACGGACGCGGCAGCCCGTGTTTCTCGCGCATCGTCAGAACTGATGCCGCAGGCCGAGCCGAACCGCGGTCTGCGTCGAACCGGACGCCGCCCCGCCGAGCGCCGCCTCGACCTGCGCGCCATACGCACTGTCGTGCCCGCGTGCGAATACCGCGTAAAGGCCGGACCGCTTCGACAGCGAATAGTCGGCGCTCAACGTGATCTGGTTGGCCGAGCCGATGTCGCCGCCGCGCTGCTGGTACTGGAAGCCGCCGCCCAGTTGCAACGCCGGCGTGACCGCATAGGTCAGCCCGGCGTCATAGGTGGTGGCCCGCAGCGGCGCGGCAGCGCTGATCCGCACGTCCGACACCATGCCGAAGACACGAAACGGCCCGACGTTGTAGCCTGCGCCGCCCGAGACATTGCGCAGATTGCCACCGGCAGTGACGTCATGCTGGCCGAAATAAGCGAGCGCGGCGCCGAACGCACCTTGCGTGTACGACAGCATCGCGCTTTGCACGCTGCTGCGCGCGACCGTGCCGGGCACGTTGCCGAATCCCCATAGGCCGCCGAACGACAATCCGCCGAATGTCGGGCTCACGTACTTCACCGCATTGTTCACCTGGACGCCCCATACGCGGTTGTCGAGCGCGCCGCCCGCCGACGCGTTCGCGGGCAAGCCCCACGCGAGCAGGCCGGCCGGCGTGTTCGCACCGGTTGCAAAAGCCGGCATGAGATCGCCGACGAAATCGAACTGGCGCCCGAGCGTCACGGTCCCCCAGTCGCCGCCGAGCCCGACGTACGCTTGCGAACTGAATGCGGAGCCGGGTACGGTCAGCGCACCGTCGGACGTCTGGAACTGGCTTTCGAGCCGGAAGACCGCATAGTCGGCGCCGCCGAGATCCTCCCTGCCCGTCACGCCCCACACGTCGTTGCGCGACACGCCGGCCTGCAACGCGATCTGACGTCCGCCGCGCGGGGCGGACGCCACGTCGTTCGTATAGGTCACGCCCGTGTCCAGCGAACCGTAGAGCGTCACGCTCGATTGCGCGAACGCCGGTGCGACGGCACCGCAGCCGCACCATGCCACCATCCGGAACCACCGTTTCATCTGCTTCTCCTCATCGAATTTTCCCGGACGATGCACGCGTGAACCGGCCGGCGCGGCAGCAACATCGATCCAGTGCGATTTCATTGTCTAAAATAGGAATCCATATCAATCGATGGCGAAGCGAGTCACGTCGATGCGCCGGCACGCATACCATACAAGCATCGACGCGGTTCCCGGTGCCGCCCGCACGACTTAAGTTAGACTACGGCCTGTCGCCCGCCGCGCTGCATTTCGTGCCGCAGCGCGGCAACCCGAAACCGCATTCGCCCTTCACGTTCCCTAGCCGCAAGCCGTCTGATCCCGGATTACGTCATGTCGAGCCTCACCAAAATGCTGTCCATCCTCGACGTCTTCTCTTCGTCGGCGACGTCGATGACCGCCGAGGAAATCGCCGAACACATGGGCTTTTCGCGCACCACGTGCTATCGCTACGTGAAGGAACTGGCATCCGTCGGCCTGCTCGTCGGCACCAACGGCCGCTATACGCTGGGCCCGCGCATCATCCATCTCGACTACAACATGCGGCAGTCGGACCCGACGCTCACCGCCGCGAAGCCCGTGATCCAGAAGCTGGTTCAGGTCACCGGCGGCGATGCGCTCGTGTCGACGCTGTTCGACGAACAGATCATCAACGTGATGCACGAAACCGGCGCCGAGAACCTGCAACTCGGTTTCGGCCGCGGCCGCATCATGCCGCTGTTCCAGGGCGCGTCGTCGAAAGTGATCGTCGCCGCGATGTCGCGCGCGCGGCTGAAGCGCCTGCACGAACGCCACAACGCCGAGCTCGGCGAGTTCGCGAGCGACTGGACGCAGTTCTGGCGCGCGTGCCAGCAGATCGTCGACGCGGGCTACTGGATCTCGCGCGGCGAACTCGATGAAGGGTTCGTCGGCATCGCCGCGCCGATTCGCACGGCCAGCAGCGGCGAGGTCAACAGCAGCCTGTCGCTGGTCTTTCGCGCCGAACACTTCGCGCTGTTCGACGAGCACGTGCTCGGCAAGCTGCTGATCGACGCCACCGCACAGATCGGCGACGCGACCTGAGCATGCGACCGTCGTCGCGCGCGACCGTCGACCGACATCCGGTCAGTTCATCTGCGTGATGAATTTGGTGACCAGATAACCGTCGAACGTCTCCATTCCGCCCTCGCTGCCGAAACCGCTGTCCTTCACGCCGCCGAACGGAATCTCCGCCGGCCCCATCCCGAAGTGATTGATGTTGACCATGCCGGCTTCGAGCGCGCGGCCGATCCGGTGCGCATCGCGCGCCGACGTCGTGAACGCGTACGACGCAAGGCCGAACGGCAAGCGGTTCGCTTCGTCGAGCGCATCGTCGAGCGCGTCGAACGGCACGATCCCGACGATCGGGCCGAACGGCTCTTCGTTCATCAGCCGCGTGTCGCGCGCCGGTCCCAGTACGACCGTCGGCGCGAAGTAGTGCCCTGGTCCGGCCACGCGCGTCCCGCCGCATGCGATCTTCGCCCCTTTCGTCTTTGCGTCGGCAACGAACGCGTCGATCTCGGATACGCGTCGCGCATGCGCAAGCGGCCCCATCGTGGTCGCCTCTTCCAGCCCGTAGCCGACGCGAATCTTGCCGACCGCTTCCAGATACGCGCCGACGAACCGGTCGAACACCGCACGCTGCACGAAGAACCGCGTCGGCGACACGCAAACCTGCCCCGCATTGCGAAACTTGTACGCGGCCAGCATCGTCGCGGCGCGGTCGATATCGGCGTCCGCACAGACCAGCACCGGCGCATGCCCGCCCAGCTCCATGGTCATGCGCTTCATGTGCGACGCGGCGAGCGCCGCCAGTTGCTTGCCGACCGGCACCGAACCCGTGAACGAGATCTTGCGCACGAGCGGCGACTCGATCAGCTGCCTCGACACGTCGGCCGGCACGCCCCAGACGATGTTCAGGCAGCCCGCGGGCAAGCCGGCGTCGTGAAAGATCCGCGCGAGCGCGACGATCGCGCTCGGCGATTCCTCCGGCCCTTTCAGCACCAGCGTGCAGCCCGACGCAAGCGCGGCCGCGATCTTGTGCATCGCCTGGCTGAACGGAAAATTCCACGGCGAGAACGCCGCGCACACGCCGATCGGTTCGCGCAGCACCGTCTGCGCGACGTCCGGCGAGCGCGACGGCACGACGCGGCCATAGGTGCGACGCCCTTCCTCCGCATGCCATTCGAGCTGCTCGGCCGACGACACGACCTCGGCAATCGCCTCGCGAAGCGGCTTGCCCTGGTCCATCGTGATGTGGCGGCCGATCGCCGGTGCCCGCTCGCGCACCAGCGCAGCTGCGCGGCGCAGGATGTCCGAGCGCGCGAGCGGCGACTCGCGGCGCCACGTCGCGAACGCACGATGCGCGGCGCGCACCGCGGCGTCGATATCGTCCGGCGTCGCATGCGGCAAGTCGCCGAGCACGCTGCCGGTTCCCGGATCGAGAACGGGCTGCGTGCGCCGGCCATCGGCCTGAAGGAACCGGCCGTCGATATACAGATGGAGCGACGCGTAATCGCGTTGCGCATCAGGCGTCATGCGGGAAGTCAGCGGCGTAAACGGGATCAAGACGGATACCTCGGTAGAGACTGTACGATGGGCCGGACATGCAACGAACGCGCATCACGCGGCCGATGGCGGTGCACGCAGCAGACCGCCGATTTCCTGTCGGAGAATCTGGTTTTCCTGCCGGACGAGCAGATGCCGGACCTTGCCGCGAAACGTCCTGAAGTCGGGATCGGCCATCAGCACGGCACGACGCCGCGCCCGATCGTCCAGCGAATCGAACGCCCACAGATAGACGAGCTGATTCAGCGGTCCGACTTCCGTCGCGAAACAGCCGACCATCGTGCCGAGCGCGTGCTCCTGCGGCGCGCGGCCGCACTCCGCATAGAGCCGCAGATACTCGGCGACGCCGCCCGGCACCAGCGTGTACGTGCGTTGCTCAACAAACATCCGCGGTCTCCCGTTGTCGCGGCGCAAACGCCTGGAACGCCGCGGTCACGCCTGCGATGCCGGCGGCGTCCGTCTGCGCGGCCACGTAGCGGTCGGGGCGCACGACCACGAGCGGGCCGCGATGCCGGTCGAACCATGCCGCCAGCGCGTTGTCGACGTCCTCGACGCACACGCTGCCGTGGGCGCTCGTCACGCGCCGCGCGCGGCCCGTCCCGCTGCGCGAGCGGTTGACCTGAACGAAGGTCGCGCCCAGCGCCGTCCAGTACGCGCGATCGTCGTCACTCAGGCACGCCTGCGGATCGCATTGCCAGCCGACGATCGAAAACCATGGGCCGAGCACGTCGTCGAGCTTGCGGCGCACGCCGTCGGCCGTTTCGACGTCGGGCTGCGCGATCATCCTGCCCGCCGCGTCGCCCGGCGCGCCCGGCAGCACGACGCCGCGCGTATAGCTCGGCATCGGCTTGAAACGCATCTGCAGCACGTAGTCCTTCAGGCCCGGCGCATACCGCGCGAGCCCGAGGAACCGGTCGCGCAGAAACGCGACGACCCGGTTGGTCGGCATCAGCATCGCACCGAACGTGTCCGCGAGATCGATCATCGCCTTCGCGTGGTCGCGGCGTTCCGATTCGTAGGTAGGGATCACGCCGGGATCGAGCGTGCCGTTCACGACGCCTGCGAGTTTCCACGCGAGATTGCCGACGTCGCGCAGGCCGGCGTTCAGGCCCTGGCCGATCCACGGCGGGCTCAGGTGGGCAGCATCGCCGACGAGCGCCACGCGGCCCGCCACGAAACGCTCGGCCACGCGAGAATGGTGCGTATAGGTCCGCGCGCGCACGATCTCGATACGATCGACGTCGTCGACGTACGGCGCGATCAGCGCACGGATCGATTCCGGCCGCGCGATCGCCTCTGCGTCCTCGTGCGGGAATACGAGAAACTCCCAGCGCCGGAAATTGAACGGCAGATAGATGCACACGTTCGGGCGGCGCGGGTCGCAGTTCAGCGCCGTGCACGGCTGGTCGAGCCCGGCATTCTTCACGTCGACCACGACCCATTTGATCGGATGCGTCGTGCCGGCCAGCTTGATGCCGAGCCAGTCGCGCATCGGGCTGCGTCCGCCGTCGGCCGCCACCACGTAGTCGGCGTCGAGCGCATACTGCCTGCCGTCGGCGGCGCGCACCTGCAACGTGACGCATCGGTCGTCCTGTTCGACGCCGACCACTTCCTCGCCGGTCCGCAGCGCTACGTGCGGATAGCGCGCCAGCCCCGCGCGCAGCGTGTGTTCGGCCAGTTGCTGCATGAAGATGTTGCGCCGCCACCAGCCGAATTCGCGTATCGACGGGCGGATGTCGGCAAAGCATTCGCCGTTCGCCTTGAACATGCGCAACGGCACGTTCTGGATGATGTCGCGGCTCAATTCGTCGGCGAGCCTCGCGGTCTGGAACATCCGCAATGCTTCGTCGTCGATGCCGACCGCGCGCGGAAAATCGACGACGTCCGCCGCCTTCTCGATAATCACCGTCGCGACGCCGTAAAGGCCCAGCAGATTCGCCATCGCGACGCCGTTCGGCCCCGCGCCGACGATCGCGACCGACGTCCGGTTCCGGTTGTTCGCTTTCATTCGCCCACGCCTCCGCTGCGCCATGCAGGATCCTCGAGACGATCGAGCCACGACCGCAACGCGCGATTGAACGCATCGGGTTGATCGTCGTGCACGTAATGCGTCGCGCCGGGAATGTCGATCCGCTCGATTTCCGCATTGGCGGCCGCCATTTCGGCCGCCACGTCCGCGGACAGGAAATCCGAGTCGCCGCCGCGCACCAGCAACGTGGGCACGTGCAGGTTGAGGATCAACGGCCACAGATGGACGAGCTGCTCCGGCGTCGCCGCCAGCCGTGCGGCCGCAATTCCTTGCGCGTCGTGCCGCCAGACGATCCGGCCCGGCTCGCCTTCTTTCAGCGAATGCGCGATGCGCGAATCGAGCGCGGATTCCGCGATGTTCGGCCGCTGGCGCCGCCAGAACGCGCGTGCGTCGTCCCACGACGCGAACGCGTCCGGCGTTTCCTGCAGCTCGCGCTTGATGCGCTCGGAACCCGGCGAGCCGGCCGACGCGCCGGGGCCCATGTCCTCGATCACGAGGCCCGCGAGCCGTTCGGCGTGCCGTTCGGCGTGCCGTTCGGCGTGCCTTTCGGCGTGCCGTTCCGGCTGCGCCGCCGCGTAGACGAATGCATTGGCGCCGCCCATCGAGTGCCCGACCAGCACGAATCGTCGCAGGCCGAGCGCGCGCACCAATGCGTCGAGATCGCGCACGTAGGCCGCCGCGTAGTAGTCGCGCCGCGGATCCCAATCGCTCAGCCCGCGCCCGCGCTGATCAAGCGCGACGACCCGGTAGCGGTCGGCCAGCGCAGCGGCGACGGGCGCCCAGGTATGCGCGTAACTGCGCAGGCCGTGCAGCATCACCACGGTCGGCGCATCGTCGCGCCCCCAGCTCACGTAGTGCAGCCGCAGTCCATCGTTGTCGATCCATCCATCGTTGACGGACGCCGTGTTCATCATCTGCTCCTCGCCCGACATGCGCGCTCAGACCAGACCGTCGCGACCGACGATCTCGCTCGCCTTCAGCCCACCGAGCCGCGCATGCAGCCGGCCGCGTGTCGCGAACGCGAAGATCACCAGCACTTCGTCGTCGTTCGGCGCATCGGGAAACAGGCACGTCACCGTGTCGTAGTGCGAGCGCACGTAGAGCGCATCCTTGTGCGCGAGCGGCACGTCGATCACCGTATTGATCGGGCCGCGCTTGCCGCTCGACGGCACCCACGATTTGCCGCCGCCCAGCGCCGCGCGGATCGGCTCCGCGAAGATCGACGTGAGGAACGCGTTGCCGTGTTCGTATTCGCCGGCCGAACCGACCAGGCACGCCTTGCCGTAGCTCTCGATCGCGCGGCCGTCGGCGAGCGACTCGATGCGTCGCGCAAACTCCTTGCCGAGCGCGGGCGACGGACGCACGAGATCGTCGAGGTTTTCGCTGAATCGCCCTGCGTACGGGTTGTGAACGGCCGCGGCGATCACGATCTTGCGCAACGGCTCGCCGTCCGCGAGCTGGCCGGTTTCGTTCGCGAGCGAATCCTCGATCTGCGTGTACCACTTGCGGATATGAAAGCCTTCGAAATTGGCGATCTTGCTCATTTGCATTCCTATATAAAACGTCGATGATGCGGATGGAAAAGCGGTGCGTCAGTCGAACAGCGGTTCGAGCTGGACGGGATCGCTCGGCGCGTTGTATCGATGCAGCACGCGCTTGCCCTCTTCGTCGTCCGTGACCATTTCGCAGAAGAATTCGAGTCGGTTGCCGTCCGGGTCCGTGAAATACACGCCGATCCCGACCTTGTGATCGGTGATCTTGACGATCGGCACGTCGCGGCGAATCAGCATCCCGTACAGACGGCGCAATTCGGTCAGCCCGCCCGCGATTTCGAGGCCGTAATGCTGCAGGCCGATCGTGCCGAGTTCCGCATCGGACGCCGCGCGAATCAGCGCGATGTCATGGTGCTTCTGGCCGAACGACATGAACACCCACTGCTCGCCGCGCGCGGTTTCCATCATGCCGAGCACCTCGGCATACCAGGTGCTCGAGCGAACGGGATCGCGCACGAACAGCGACAGGTGGGTGCGTTGCACGCGCGGCGTCGGCAGCGGCAGGCCGCTCGCGTTCGCACGCTCGGCGCGTTGGCGGATATCGGACGGTGTCATCGTTCGCTCCGCTCAGTGGGTCGACTGCGCGTGGGCGGCCAGCGGCGCCTCGAACGGCGTCCATGCCACCGCCGTGATCTCGCTGAAATCGCGCCATTCCTTGGTCCAGTTCCGGCCGCCGTCGCGCGAGCGGAACAGGTGCCCGTACTTGGTGCCCGCATACACGAGCGCCGGCCGGGCCGCATGCACGCCGAACGCCCAGAACGTGGAGTTCGGCGGCGTGTGCAGATCCGTCTCGTGCCACGCGTGGCCGCGATCGGTCGAGCGGTAGATGCGGCTGCGGCTGCCCGGCGTGCCGTCGCCGATCGCCATCAGCAGGTCGCCTTCGGGCTCCGGCAGTTGCACGACGGTGCGCGTGTAGTACAGCCCGTTGAAGCGGTCGCGCGACAGCTTGCCGTCCCACGTCACGCCGTCGTCCTCGCTCACGTACACCGCGTTGACCGTCAGCAGCATCGTGGTCTTCGGCCGGCCTTGCGCGGCGGGCACGACGGCGATCGCATGAATGTCGCTGTTGCGGATCGCGGTGCCGGGGCCGTCCACGCGCGTCCAGCTCGCACCGGCATCGCGGCTGCGCCACGCGCCGCCCTCCTCCACGCCGTACCAGACGTTGCGGCTGTCTTCCGGGTCCACGCAGATCGTCAGCAGCCGCGGACGATTGACGCCCGCGCAAAACTCCGGAAACTCGGGCGCCGTTCGCGCCCAGGTCGCGCCCGCGTCGCTCGACTTGTAAAGCGCGGCGCGCGACGGCGCGCCGGTGCCCGCATAGAGCACGGCCGGGTTGGCCGGATCGATCGCGATCGACCAGACCGTCTGCCCGTTCAGCAGGTTCTCGGGCCGGAACCAGTGCGCGCCGCCATCGTCGCTGATGCACAGCCCCGAATCGGCGCCGGCATAGACGCGCGACGGCATCGCCGGGCACACCGCGAGCGCGCGCACGATGCCGTCGAACTCGATCGGCTCGGCAAGCCCGAGGCGATGCCAGGTCTCGCCGTCGTCGTTCGAGCGCAGGATGCCTTGCCCGGCGGTGGCGACCAGTACGGTTGCGGTCATGAAGTGCTCCTTGTGTCAGAGAAAAATGCCGCGCGTGAGCCCGCCGTCGCAGCCGATCGACTCGCCGGTGATCGAGCCGGACTTCGGCGACGCGAGAAACGCGACGATCCACCCCATTTCTTCCGGCTGCAGCACGCGGCGGATCGGCGTGACCTTCACGTAGTTGGCCTCGACTTCCGCGGCCGTGAGCCCCTGCTTCTGCGCTTCCTTCTCGTAGAGCTCATGGATGTGCGGCGTCTCGACGACGCCCGGATGAATCGTATTCACCGTGATGCCGAACGGGCCGAGCTGGTCGGACAGCGTCTTGGTCAGGTGCACGATCGCCACGTTGCGCATGCCGGACAGCTGCTTGCTGCCGCGGCCCGTCAGGCCGCCGATGTTGACGATCCGGCCGAAGCCGTTGGCCCGCATGTACGGTGCGGCCGCCTTCGCGCAGCGCAGGTAGCCGACCACCTTGATGTCGATATCCTGCAGCAGTCCCTCCGGGTCAGCGTGTTCGAGTTCGGCGCGCACGAGCCCGCCCGGATGCGCGGCGCCGTTCAGCAGGATGTCGAGCCGGCCGAAGCGCTCGACGCACGCGGCCATCGCCGCTTCGATCGACGCCATGTCCGTTGTGTCCACCGTGACGGGCAGGATCGCGCCGGCCGCGTCGCCGAGCGGCGCGAGCGTCGTGCGAATCTCGGCGGCCGCCGCTTCGAGGTGTTCGATGCGTCGCGCGGCGATCGCGACGTTGACGCCTTCGCGCGCCAGTTCGAGCGCGACCGCCTTGCCGATGCCCATGCTGCCGCCGGTGATGAACGCGGCTTTTCCGTGCAGTTGCAGATCCATGTCGATGAAAGGTGAGAGTCGGGATTAAGGAAAGAAGCGCGTTGTGCGATCAGGACAACTGCATTTCGATGAGCGTCGGCCCGTCGGTATGCGCGAGCGCGTTGTCGAGCGCTTGCACCAGCGCTTCCGTCGTGCCCACGCGTTCGGCCGGCACGCCGTAGCCGCGCGACAGCGCGAGCCAGTCGATCGGCGGATCGTCCAGTTGCGTCAGGCGGCTCGCGTGCGGCGTGTCGGCCGGCAGGCCGCTGCGCGCGAGTTCGGTCTGCAGGATGCCGTAGCGCCGGTTCGATGCGATCAGCATCACGATCGGCAAACGCTCGCGCGCCATCGTCCACAGCGACTGGATCGTGTATTGCGCGCTGCCGTCGGACTGCAGCGCGAACACGCGGCGGTCCGGGCACGCGACGGCGGCGCCGAGCGCCACCGGCAGGCCCTGGCCGATCGCGCCGCCGGTATTCGTCAAAATGGTGTGACGACGTGCGCGCGCCGATGCGGTCACGAACGGGTAGCCGCACGTACCGCCTTCGATCGACACGATCGCGTCGTCGGGCAGCGCATTCGCGAGCACGCGGCCGACGGCCTGCGGCGTGAGCGGGCCGGCCTCCACGCGCCAGCGCTCGACGTGCACGCCATCGTCATTCGCCGCCGCACCGATGCGATCGGCCAGCGCCTCCAGCGCGTCGTCCGCCGCATCGCCCGGTGTTGCCAGCGTCACGATGTCCTCGGGCCGCGCAAGTTCGCCCGGAATGCCGTCGTAGCCGAAGTAGGTGACGGGCGCGAGCGCGCCGGCCAGCACCACGCGCCGGCCGGCCAGCGCCGCGAGCGCCGGCTCGGGGAAATAAGGCAGGCGGTCGATGTCCGGCAGGCCGCCGCCGCGCTCCGCCCGCGCAGGAAAGGTTTCGCTGAAGCAGGTCGCGCCGGTGGCCGCCGCGATGCGTGCCGCCGCCCGCTGCCCGCGCGCCGACAGCGCGCGGGCGCCCATCAGCAGGACGGCGCGATGACCGCCGAGCAGCAGATCGGCCACCTGTTCGACCCGCGCGGCGTCGAACGACACCGCGGCCGGGCGTACGACGGCGGGCCACGCCGCGCCGCGCACGCTGGCCGACTGGAGGTCGACGGGCAGCACGAGGGTCGCGACGCCGCGCGGCGTGCCCATCGCGGCCGAAATCGCATCGGCCGTATCCGTCGCGAGATCCGTGTCGCGCGCCACACTGCGATACCACACCGACACCGGACGGGCGAGCGATTCGATGTCGGACGTGAGCGGTGCGTCGTACTTCAGATGCTCGCGCGTGTGATCGCCGACGATGTTCAGGATCGGCGTGCGGGCCCGGCGCGCGTTGTGCAGGTTGGCAATGCCGTTCGCGTGGCCGGGCCCGAGATGCAGCAGCGTCATCGCGGGCTTGCCGGTCATGCGGCCATAGCCGTCGGCCGCGCCCGTGCACACACCCTCGAACAGCCCGAGGATCGACCGCACGCCGGCCACGGTGTCGAGCGCACCGACGAACGGCATCTCGGTCGTGCCGGGATTGGCGAAACAGACGTCGACGCCCGCGTCTCGCGCAGTGGCGAGCACGACGCTCGCCCCGCTTCTTGCTTCGGTATCGCTGTCCAACTGTGGGATGTTCATGCGGCTGCTCGACGCGTTTGGCTGAAGTGTTTTTACTTTAATCCCGAATTACGGGATTTGTCAAACAACCCAATTCACATTCCATGACTTCACCAAGGTCCACGTTTACCCGATATTTCTTGCTAATTTCCCATATTGCGGACGTTGAGGCGATATCCGATCGCCACCACGACACGACACATTTCCCATCATTCGGAATTTCACGAAACCGCTACGCCCGATCGACCGCGTCCGCGACGCGCACCGTTTCCCTTCCCGCATCCATTCTCAAAATTACGATTGCAAATGCCTCTCATTTGCATTAAATTGCCGCGCAAATGTACTGTTTGGAACACAGATGTCGGCGCAAGGCCGCCCGCCGTGCCCGAACGCGAACGACACGAAAAGGAGAGGTATGAGCAGGAGGAACTGGGCGGCCGCGCCGATGGCCATCGTCGTCGGCACGACCGGCATGGGCGCCGCCGACGCGCAGGAAACGTCGCTGCCCACCATCGAAATCTCCGCGCAACGCGCGACGGCGCCGTTCCGCACGCGCGAATCGACGAGCGCGACGCGCAGCGAGGCCGACGTGATGGAGATTCCGTTCGCGGTCAGCAGCGTCGACACGAAGCTGATCCAGACCGTGGCCGCCACGCGCGGCGACGATCTTTACGACTGGGTCGCGGGCGTCTCGCGCCAGAACAACTTCGGCGGCCTGTGGGACAACTACGCGGTGCGCGGCTTCGCCGGCGACGGCAACACGTCCGGCACCGACTACCTGGTCAACGGATTTTCGTGGAATCGCGGGATGAGCGTGCCGCGCGACACCGTCAACCTCGAGCGCATGGAAGTGCTCAAGGGGCCGGCATCCGCGCTGTATGGCCGCGGCGATCCGGGCGGGATCATCAGCTATACGACGAAGCAGCCGCAGTTTGCACGCGCGAACACCATCGGCGTATCGGCCGGCAGCTACGGCGCACTGCGCCAGACCCTCGATTCGACCGGCCCCGTCACGAAATCGCTCGCGTACCGCTTCGTCGCGATGAACGAAAACAACGGCAGCTTTCGCGACACGGTGTCGAGCAAACGCTACCTGTTCTCGCCGTCGTTCACGTGGGACATCGGCGCGGACACGACGCTGCACTACGAATTCGAGAGCGCACGTCAGCGCGCGCCGCTCGATCGCGGCGTGCTGGCGGTCAACGGCCAGCTCGGTGTGATCCCCGCGTCGCGCTTTCTCGGCGAGCCGCGCGACGGCGACTACGACGTGCGCAACACGGGCCACCAGTTCACGCTCGAGCATCGCATCGATTCCAGCTGGTCGGTCAATGCGGGCGTCGCGCAACGCAACACCGACCTGTCGGGGCGCTCGTCCGAGGCATTCGCATTGCAGCCGGACGGCCGCACGCTGTGGCGCCGCTACCGGCAAGTCGCGTTTCATTCGAACGACCTGCAGGGCCGCGTCGAAACCACCGGCTCGTTCCGCACGGGCGGTATCGGCCATACGCTCGTGATGGGTGTCGATGCGTATCGCTTCAACTACGACCAGTTCGTCGCGCGCTCCACCCCGAGCGCCGCGGCGCCGTATGCGATCGACATCTTCGATCCGGTGTACGGCCAGCCCGCGCCGACGCCGCGCACCGCGACCAACCTGCTCGAACGCGATAACGGACAAGGCGTCTACGCGCAGGACACGCTCGCGTTTGGGCCGCACTGGAAGATCCTGGCCGGGCTGCGCTGGGATCGCTTCCACCAGTCGATCGACAACCGCCTGAAGGGCGCGACGACGAGCCAGTTGCAGACCGCGGTGAGCCCGCGTATCGGCGTCGTGTATGAAATGAGCCCCGCGTGGTCGTTCTATGCGAACACCGCGTATTCGTTCCGGCCGAACAACGGCGCCGACGTCGGCGGCAACGCGTTCGATCCCGAAAAGGGCCACGGCTACGAAGCCGGCGCGAAATGGGCGGGCGCGCGCTCGCTCACGACCGTCTCCGCGTTCTACGTGACCAAGCGCAACGTGCTCACCGCCGATCCGGCGAACGCCGGCTTCTCGCGCGCGGCCGGCGAAGTACGCAGCCGCGGCGTCGAATTCGAATGGAGCGGCGATCTCGGCCACGGCCTGCGCGGCATCGCCAATTTCGCGTATGTCGACGCCGAAGTCACGCGCGATACCGTGCTGGCGCCCGGCTCACGCCTCGTCGACGTGCCGCGTCTGAGCGGCAGCGCGCTGCTGATGTACGAGACGACCCTGCCGTTCGCGGACAAGGCCGGCGCCGGCGCCGGCGTGATCTACGTCGGGCGCCGCGCCGGCAACACGGCCAACACGCAGGACGGCTTCGAGCTGCCGGCCTACGCGACCGTGCAGCTCAACGGCTACGTTCAGGTCAACAAGCACCTGCGCGCGTCGGTCGTGCTGAACAACCTGTTCAATCGCACCACCTACGTCAGCTCGTACAACAGCCTGTGGGTCGCGCCGGGCGCGCCGCGCAGCCTGTTCGCGTCGCTCGCTTACTCGTTCTAAGCCGGCCGGGACGGCTGACGCGACGCGCATCGCACGTCAGCCGCCGACCACGAACCGCGCGCCCAGCGCGAGCAGCAACGCCGGCGGCATCACGCACGCGCCGACCGCGAGGAATGCGCGGAAACCGACCTGCAGCCCTTCGCGCCGGATCGCCGTCAGCCACAGAATCGTCGCGAGCGATCCGGTGATCGACAGGTTCGGGCCGAGATCCACGCCGATCAGCATTGCATCGACCACCGTTTGCGGGCTGTGCGCGACGTGGATCGTCGAACTCGCGATCAGCCCGGCGGGCAGATTGTTGACCCCGTTCGACACCAGCGCTACCGCGACGCCGGCTACGGCCGCCGCGACATGCTCGCCGCTTTGCATGAGCGCGTGTAGCAGCCCCGCCAGCGCGCGCACCGCGCCGGTCCGGTCGAGCGTCTCGACGACGACGAACAGCCCCGCGACGAGCGGCAACACGCTCCATGAAATCGCGCGAACGATCGGCACGCCCGCCGCGCGATCCCGCATCACCACGCACGCGACCGTGACGACACCCGCCAGCGCGGTCGGCAACCCGAGCGGGCGATCGGCGATCGATACCGCCATCAGCGCGACGGCCGTTGCGGCGATGCCTGCCAGCGCGATGCGGCCGCCGCTGGTCGGCGGCTGCACCGGCAGCGCGGACTCACAACGGCCGGAAAGCGCACGTCGCTGCACGATCCGCAGCATGACGAACGTGCACGCGATCGACGCGACGGACGGCGCCGCGAAGTGCGCGAGCCAGACGCCGAGGGCCGGCATGTGCGCGCCGTACAGCACCAGGTTCGCGGGATTCGAAATCGGCAACACGAAACTCGCGGCATTGGCGACGAGCGCACAGCTGTACAGCAGCGGCATCGGATCGGCCTTCGCGCGGCGCGCGGCGGCCAGGACCGCGGGCGTCAGCACCACGGCGGTCGCATCGTTCGACAGGAACACCGTGGTGACGACGCCGACCGCGTAGATCAGCGCGAACAACCGCCGCGGCGATCCCTGTGCGAGGTTGACGACGTGCGTCGCGACCCAGTCGAACAGCCCCTCGCGACGGGCCGCCTCGGACAGCAGCATCATGCCCGTCAAGAACAGGTACACGTCGCCGCCTTTCGCGACGGCGTCCAGCGCCTGCGCGACGGGCAACAGGTTCAACCCGACCAGCAGCAGCGCGCCGCTCACGGCCCACGTGGCCTCGGGCCAGCCGAACGGGCGCGTGATGACGCCCGCGGTGGCGAGCGCGGAAATCAGCCAGGCAAGCGAAACAGGATTCATGGGCAAGTGGACGGAGGCAGGGGAATCGACATCGCTGTCACGACGATGTCGCCGATAAATCGGCGGGCTTGCCGCACGCGCTGCTCAGCGATCGCGCATGGCCGAGCCACAGCGCGAGCGAGCCCGTCGACACGGCGCCCAGCACGACGAACGCGGCCGGATAGCCGAAGTGCTGCGCGAGCATGCCGCCCAGCACCGGGCTGAGCGCCGCGCCGATGCCCTGCGCGGTCGCGACGGCGCCCTGCCCGGCGTTCACGCGGCCGGAGCCATGCAGCAGGCGCACCACGAGCGCGGGCACGACCACGCTTTGCAGACCGGCGCCGATACCGTCGAGCACCTGCACCGGCCACACGCCCGCTTCGCTCATCCACGTCGCGGCGACCAGCCCGCGCACCGGCAGCACGAGATACGAGCACAGCAGCACCCGCCAGTAACCGTGCGCGCGGATCAGCCGGGGCGCGAGCCACGCCGCCGCAATCATCACGCACTGCGCGATGACGATCGTCTGCGCGGTGAACGCGCTCGCGTTGCTGCGATGCGTGACGACGACGCCCATCCCGTAGAGCGGCAGCATCGCGGCGTTGCCGAGATGAAACAGCGCGAGCGACGCGCCGAGCAGCACCAGCGGCCGGTTCTCGGCGAGCGTGCGCAGGCCGCCGACGCGCGACGTCGACGCCGCGTCGAACGCATCGGGATGCGTCGCGTCCGTTGCCGGCGCAGCACCGGCAGGATCGAGGCCACGTGCGGACGCATGATCGATCGCGTACCTGGGAATCGCCAACGTGCTCACGATCGCGAGGACCGTAAACACGCCGACGAGCGCGAACACCGCATCGAACCCGACATGCCAGCCGAGCCACCCGGCGAGCGCCGCCCCGGCGACGTTGCCGGCGTGGTTCGCCATCTGGTTGCGCCCGAACTGCCGGTCGAAACCCTGCCGGCGCACGATGCCGAGCGTCACGCCCGCGGCGGCCGGCGCCAGCACCGCGCCGCTGACCGCCGCGAGGATCTGCGACGCCGCCACCGCCGGATAGCTGTGGACGAACAGCATCGCCAGCGACGCAAGCGCCGTCGCCGCGGTCGCCACGACGATCAGCGCCCGCTTCGCGCGCACCGCATCGACGAGCGCGCCGGCCAACGGCGTCGCGGCCATCGCGGCGAGCCCGGCCAGCGTCATCACCGAGCCGATCGCATCGGCGCCCCAGCCGCGCGACAGCAGGATGACGCCGATGAACGGGCCGATGCCGGCCTGCACGTCGGCCAGGAAGAAGTTGAGCGCCTCGAGCGCGCGTGCCGGTCTCATGGGCGTCTCACCGTCACACGATCATTCGGCATCCGCATCGACGAGCTCGGCGATCTCGCTCACGTCGAGCGTCGTGCCGTGCGGCGTGACGACGCCGTGGCCCCACGCCTGCACATGGACGCCGGGAAGCAGATAGTCGCGCAGGGCTTCAGCCGCATGCGGCGGCACCCGCAGCGCGACGCCGCTCGTCAGCAACGCACCGTTCAACTCGCCTTTCGGGCCATGCAGCCCGAACGCGACTTCGCCGCTCGATTCCATCGGCTGTCGAGGCGGTCGCGGCGGCTTCGGGACGGCGTGCTCCGGCCCGGCGTCGATGATGTCGATGCCGCCGCGACCGGTCAGTTGCACGGCCGCGATCATCGCCGCGCGACGCGGCTTGACGCCCCGCACGCGGATGCGGTCGCCGACCGCGACATGACGCACCAGTTCGCGGCCCAGATGCGGCGGTACGTGCACCTGGAGGTCGCCGTTCAGGATCAGGCCGTCGATTTCTCCGTGCGGATTGAGCAGGAACTGCGTGACGCGGCCGCGCGTTTCGGGCAGGCACGCGGGATCGATCCAGTGCATGACAGGACTCCTTTCGATGGATGGGGGAATAGCGTCGCGCGATCAGCGCGCGACATCGTCGTAGAGGTTCACGACATGGCCCGGCGCGCCGAACGCCGTCGCCTGCAACGCTTCGCCGTACGCATTGCGCGTGCCGTAACCGACCGCGGCCACGCGCTCGCCGGGAACGAGCAGCGCGCCGAATTGCTGCGCGGCCGGAACGGTCAGCTTGACGATCGTCCCGCTGTCGAGCATCACGCCGTCCGGCTCGCCGCGCGGCGCGTGCGTCACGCGGCGCACGACGCCGGACACGCTCAGGCGGGCGAGATTGACGCCGCGCAGCATCGGCGGCACGGGTGCGACGGGCGCGGGCGGCTGATCGGACAGCGACGCGCCGGTGCCGTCGTTGCGGACGACGCGTGCGCGGATTTCATCGTCGACGTGTCGTTCGCCGGCTATCGTGACACGCTGGCCCGACCGCACGAGCGCCGTCAATTGCGAACCGAGATGCGGCGGCAGGCGGACGAGCGTGCCGTCGGTCAGCACGAAGCCGTCGACGGCGCCTTCCGGATTGATCGTCAGCCGCGACAGCGTGCCGGAAACCAGCGCATCCGACGCGGCGTCGTTTCCGGGCGCGGCAGGCACAAGCGCACGAGGCCGAGGAGGAGCAGGCGGCGGCATGGCGCCGGCCGGGTCTTCCGCACGCGGCGCCGGCGGCACCTGCGCCAGGCTGACGGTTGCGACGGCAACGAGTGCGGCAGCGCAGAGCATGCGATACGACCGGTGAACGGCGGCACGGCGCCGCGACCGCGATCGAACGACAGGCTGGTACGACTTCATGACGGGCTCCGGCGACGGGTTGCGATGCATCGATATCCGCAATACCCGTGCCAACCCGAGAAGCACCGTGTGGCCGTGCGCCGAATCGCGACGCACGTCTGACGTGTCGGATTTCCCGACACGTCGCTTCACCGGATGTCGGCATTCCCGACGGTCGAAACGGCGCGACTAGTCGTCCCGCTCGATCCCGAGATTCGCCATGCGCGCATAGAGCGACTGGCGGCCGATCCCGAGCTGCCTCGCGGCCTCCGCGCGATTGCCGTTCGCGCGCTCGAGCGCGTGCAGGATCGCCGCGCGCTCGACCGTCGCCAGCGCATCGGGCAGCGGCATGTCGAGCAGGTGCGCCGGCACCGCCTCGGCGCCCGACGCGCGCGCCGGCACGGCGGCCAGGCCGAGATCGGCCGCGCCGACGGCCGGCCCGGGGGCGAGCGCGGCCGCCCGCTCCATCACGTTGCGCAGTTCGCGCACGTTGCCCGGCCAGCGGTGATCGAGCAGCGCGCGCTGCGCGTCGTTCGTCAGATGCAGCGCGCGCATGCCTGCCGCACTGCCGAGGAAATGCGCGGCGAGCGGCAGGATGTCGGCGACGCGCTCCGCGAGCGGCGGCAGGTGCAGCGGAATGACGTTCAGCCGATAGAACAGGTCTTCGCGGAACGTGCCGTTCGCGACGGCCGCGGCGAGGTCGCGGTGCGTCGCGGCCACGACGCGAATGTTGATCGCGGTCGGGCGATCCGCGCCGAGCGGCATCACCTGGCGCTCCTGCAACGCGCGCAGCAGCTTCGCCTGCATCGCGGCCGGCATGTCGCCGATCTCGTCGAGAAAAAGCGTCCCGCCGTCGGCCTCGACGAGCCGCCCCGCGCGATCGGCGTGCGCCCCCGTGAACGCGCCGCGACGATGCCCGAACAACTCGCTTTCGAGCAGATCGGCCGGGATGGCCGCGCAGTTCACGGCGACGAACGGCCCCGCATGTCGGGCCGATGCGGCATGCAGCACGCGGGCCGCCACCTCCTTGCCCGTGCCCGTCTCGCCGGTCACGAGCACGGTCGCGTCGCTCATCGCGGCGCGGCCGACCTGCTTTTGCACGTCGCGCATCGCGGCGCTCACGCCCAGCAGTTGCGGTCGGTCCGCCGACGGTTCGCCCGCGAAACCGCTGTCAGACGGCGCGAGCGCGGGCGGCTGATTCGCCGACACGATGCGTTCGAGCAGTTGCGCGATGTCGCGACGCCCGATCGGCTTCGTCAGGTGATCGAATGCGCCGAGCCGCATCGCTTCGATCGTGTTGTCGCTGGTCGCATGGGCCGTCAGCATGACGACCGGAATCGCGGCCAGCGCAGGATCGTCGCGCAGTTGCGCGAGCACGGCCAGCCCGTCCAGATCGGGCAGGCGGAAATCCAGAAAGATGCATTCGATGCCGCCGCCGTCGCGCAACGCGCTGAGCGCGGCGCGACCGGTTGCGGCCTCGACGGCCCGATGACCGAGATCGGCGAGCGTTTCGGCGAGGCTGTCGCGGAAGGCCGCGTCGTCGTCGACTATGAGGATGTTTGCCATGGAATTTCAATCACGAATGCGGCGCCCCCGTCGAGGCGCGCGTGCCCGCCATGCGCCGCCGCCACTTCGCGGACGACGGCGAGGCCGAGGCCCGTGCCATCCGCGCGGCCCGTCACGAACGGCTCGAAAATCCGCTCGCGCTGCGCGGCCGGCACGCCGGGGCCGCTGTCCGACACGGTGATGCACAGCCAGTCGCGCCCGGCGAACGCGCGCCGCTCGGCGGCGAGCGTGACCGCGCCGCCGTCGCCCGCGTGGTGCAGCGCGTTGAGCAGCAGATTGTCGAGCGCCCGCCGCATCTGGTCGGGATCGAAGGCGGGACGATCCGACGGCCACGCGAGCCGCTCGCCCTGCCCCGCGAGCGACAGCGTCAGGTCGATCGCTTGCCGCTGCGCGAGCTCGCGGTGCGCATCGACGACCTGCGCGAGCCACGCGTCGACGTCGACCCGTGTCGCATGCGGGCGCACCGGCTGCGTCAGCGCGAGCAGGCTCGACAATTGCGCATCGATGCGCTCGATCTGCGCGAGGATCACGCGCAACGCGTCCTGCTGCCGCCGGCCGTCGCCGGCCAGTGCGTTTTCCGCCTTCAGCCGCATCGCGCCCATCGGATTGCGAATCTCGTGCGCGACCTGTGCGGCAAGCTTCCCCAGCATGCCGAAGCGCTCGGCCTGCGCGAGGCGCGTGCGCAGTTCGTCGGCCTGCTGTTGCAGCAGGTCGGCGCGCCGCGCCCGCTCGTTGAACGCATCGATGACGCGGTCGAGATCGGGTTCGCCGACGTACGGCAGCTGATGCTCGCGACCGTCGGGCCCGAGCCCGCTCTCGATCCGCGCGAGATTGCGCTTCCATCGGCGCAGCGCCACGGCCAGCGCCGCCGCGATCGCCAGAATCACCGCGAGCACGGCCGCGAGGCCCGTGGCCAGCAATTCCCCGTGCCGGCCCAGCGGCGGGCGCGCACGCGTCAGCATCCACACGTACAGCCCCGATCCGCCGCGTACCGGACAGGCCGCCGCGATCACCGCATCCTGCGCGCCTTCGACGACGTTCGCCGTCGCGGCATGCGTCGCGGCCGCGGCGCGCAGCGTGCGGAGGATCAGCGGCGTTTCCGCTTCCGGAACGTCGTGTTTGACGCCGCTGCCCTGATAAGTCGGAAAGGAATACGCGAGAAAGCCGCTCGCCGCCGGGGCGGCGCCGGGCATCCAGAACCCGCCCTCCATGTCCGGCGCGCGGGACAGCACGATGTCGAGGATCGCGTGCATCAGGTCCGGGGCGGGCCCGGCGCGCGCCGACGCGGAAGACGCGCCGTAACGCGACGCGACCGCTTCGCAGGCCGACGCGCCGGCGGCCTTCGCGCTGGCCACCTGCTGACTCTCGGCGGAACTCGCCGTGACCCAGACGACCGCGACCAGCGTCGCGCACAGCGCCGCGACGAGTGCCCAGAGCATGACGAGTTGGGTGGAAAACGACGGACGCTTCATCGGATCGGGCTGGCGGTTGAGGACGACAGAATAGCGTATTGCATGTCATGCGAAGCGGTCACGACCGGCATGCATTGCGCCGACTGCCGGCCCGATCGGATCGGAACGGCAACGGCGCGCGCCAGTGCCGTCACGCTCGCCACTTGCATTTCGGTATCGGCGACGAATCCCGCCGATCGCACGCGCCTGGGCCGCCTTGCCGCCATCGACATACGCGTCCGCAATCACCGCCTTCGCCGAGCCCGCGCCGTTGCGCCGACCGTAATCAGGCTTGAAGGTACCTGCCCGGAAAATTGAACGGGAATCGAAAACGCCCGCCGCCGGAAATCCGGCGTCGGGCGTCTCGACCCCTCTTGGCGTGCGGCGCGCCCCTACCGTGCAAGCGCGGCGACTTGCCCCGCCGTCAGCGCACCGTGGTACACGCGGAAATCGCTCACCAAGCCGTCGAAGGCCGGATCGGCCGCGAACTGCGACCGCCCGATCCAGTTGTTCGCGGTCGGACCGAGCCGCCACGGCGCGAGAAACGCGTCGGCCGCGCTGCCGACTGCTGCGCCGTCGACGTAGAGCGTGGCCGTCGTCCCCGCCAGCGTGACGGCCACGTGCGTCCACTGCGCGGCTCGCAGCGGCGCTTTCGCATCGATACGCCGCTCGCCGTGCGCCCCGTTGACCGTGATCGCGAAGCGCAGCGCGCCGGTGTCGGCGAGCGGCGTGAGCATCATGTAGCGCCCGACACCGGAGCCGAAGTCGAACACCCGCGACCACTTCCGCACGGTGCGCGCACACACCCATGCCGCGACCGTGAAATCCGACACGTCGGCGAGCACGCCCGCCGCAAGCGCGACGTAGCTGCCCGCACCGTCGAGCGACAGCGCATTGCCACTGCGCCCCGGCGCGAACGCCGCCCCGCCGACCAGCGTACCGGGGTGCCCGTTGCCGCTGCGATCGGCGGCGGTGACGCCGCGCGATTCGTCGAACGGCAGCCAGATCTGCAGCTGCTGGCCGGTCACCACGCGCGCCTCCGCGGAATGCTGCGTTTCGCCGGTCGGCGTGGTTGCGCTCACAACGTAATACCAGGTGCCCGCGGCCGGGCTGTCCGTCCACGTCAGCGGATCGACGATGCCGGTCGCGACGGTCGCGTACGGGCCGCCCGACGCCGCGCCGCGCTTCACCGTATAGTGCGTGCCGTTCGCGACACCCCACCACGACAGCACCGCGCGCCCGGCGCTCGCGTGCGCGGTGAGCCCGCTCGGTGCGGGCGCCGGGCCGGCCGGATCGCGCGTATACATCAGCGTGCCGTAGCCGAGCTGATCGTAGCCGCCGCTGTTCGGCCCGTAGTTGCCGCCGCCACCCTCGGGCTGTGCGGCGAGCGCGAAGCGCTTCGACCACGGCGCCGCGAGCCCCTTGCGGTTCACGTAGTGGTTGTACACGAGCGCCCAGCACGGCCGGACCCCGCCCTGGCCGCCGGTCGCGAACTGCGTTTGCGTGACGTTCACGTTCGAGTAGGTGACGTACGGCACGTCGAAGAACGGGCCGTCGGGCGATTGGCGCAAATTGGCTTTCGCGACGTATTCGGCGCCGGCAAGAAAACGGTTGTTGTCGTACCCGTACAGATCGACGCCCTGATTCCACGCCATCTCGCAGATCGCGCCGGCCAGCGCGATGCCGAGCGTGTTGTGCCCCTGGTCGCGGCCGCTCTCCTGCCACTGGCCGAGATGGCCCGGATGCAGGTAATACACCGCCTGCGGTATCGCGCCGTTGCCGGGCCCCGCGCGGAAATAGTCGATCGCCTCGTCGAACAGCACGCGGTCGTCGCACAGCACGCCGATCGCGAGGATCGACGCGATATTGCACAGGTCCCAGTTCGCCCAGTAGTGCGTGATCTCGGTATTGTTGTGACGATGCAGGAAATCGGCGTTGATCGGGTAGAACACGGTGCGCATCATCCGCTGGAACGCGGCGAAATCCGCGGCCGCCCAGCCCGGATAGCCGCGCATGATCTCGCCGGCATTCGCGAACTCGTAGCCGTACAGGCCGGCCGCGAGGTCGACGTTCGAATCGCCGCCCAGGCGCTTCAGCGTCGCCGCCCATGCGTTCATGATCCGCACGGCCGTGTCCGCATACAGCTTGTCGCCGGTCACCTTCCAGCGCAGCGCGCACGCATAGGCGGCGGCGACGTCGTTGTACAGGATTCCGTAGTTCTGCGGCCCGCTGCCGCCGCGATCGATCTCGACCTGCGGCCGCGGCTGCCACGACTGGCTCGCGTGGCCGTTCGCGATCAGCACCGACCAGCCGTCGAACCACGGCTGTGCGTGCGTCATCACCTTTTGCGCGACGCGATCGAAATCCGCCTGCGTATGCAGCAGGCCCGGATGGACGAAGGCCGCCGTCGAGCCCTGCGATACCGCGGCGAATGCGGCGCTCGCACCGCCGAACGTCCCGCCGCAGGCGAGCATCGCCCATGCGCCCAGACTGTGGAGAAACGTGCGCCGCGACATCGCGTCGTCCGACATCCATTCGGGTTGCGAAGCGTCGCCCGTGCGATGCGCGACCGCTTCGCGCATCGCGTTGTCCTTCGTCCAGTCCTTGCCGCTCATGCGTCTCCCTTGGTCGTTGCGGCCGCGCCCGCGCGCGGCCCTGGGTTCGAACTTCGTCGAAAGTGTGCCGCTGTCGCCGGAAGTCCCGGCACGGCGAAGCAGACGGCGGTTGGTCAGGCATCTGCGGAAGCGCCCCGCTTCGCCTGCACCGGCTCCGGCCGCCACACGTCATGCGATCCTGAACGCAAACGATGACAGTGGCGGGAAGCGGCGGCAACCGCGCATGGTGCGCGTCGGGATCGGGCGGGTCAATTACGTGTTGTAAGGAAGCAGCCGTGTCAGCCCGCGATTCGGGGAATCGTCGTCCGCCGATCGGCGTGCGATTCGATTCGCCGCGTTGAGCGTCGACCGCGCGGCATGCGCGGCGCATTCGGTCCGCGGCCCGCGCGTCGGAGCCGCCTCGCCTTTCAACGCGCGTCCGCGGCAACGGCAGCGGCAGCGCGCTGCGACGCGCGGTCCCGCTCGACTCGCTCGACGATGCGCGCCAGCCGAATGATGTCGGTCAGCGCGAAATCGGCCGCATCGGGCCGGGGCCGGCCGCACTGGTCAGCCATGCGCATCGCGAACGCGAGCGCTTCGGAACGCTCGCGCAGCAGCGCGCGCAGTGCATCCGCGATCACCTGCCGGTCGCGCGGGTCATCCAGGCCCAGCACGGAACCGGCATCCGGCATCGCGAACGGTCCGGCCACCCGCACGGCAACATCCGCCGCGCGCATCGTGTTTCGTTCCATGGTCGTCCTCTTCGTCGACTCGCGACCGACCGGCGCCGACCCGCACGTCAGCGCCGGTTCGACCGCGACACCACGTCGATCCACACCGCCAGCACCAGCACCGCGCCCTTGACGATCATCTGCCAGTACGCGTCGACGTCGAGCATCGACATCCCGTTGTCGAGGCTCGCCATCACGAGCGCGCCGATCAGCGCGCCGTAGACGGTGCCCGACCCGCCGCGCATCGACGTGCCGCCGATGAAGCACGCAGCGATCGCATCGAGTTCGCCCATCGAGCCGGCCGACGGCGACCCGGCCGCGAGCCGCGCCGTGTTGACGAGGCCGGCGAACGCGCACATCAGCCCCATCAGCGCGAAGATCACGAGCTTCACGCGATCGGTGTCCACGCCCGACAGCCGCGTCGCCTCCAGGTTCGACCCCACCGCATAGATGCGCCGGCCGAACACGGTCTGCGTCGCGATCCACGAGAACACGCCGAGCAGCACGAGCAGCAGCAGCACGGGCACCGGAATGCCGCCGTAACGGTCGAGCGTCGCGACGAACGCGAACAGCACGGCGCCCGCGCCGACGATCTTCGCGACGTCCTGCCACAACGGCGCGACCGAGAGCCGGTAGCGCCGCCGCGTGCCGCGCTGCCGCACCACCAGCAGCGTCGCGACCACGAACAGCAGCACCGCGAGGCCGTCCCCGGCGAGACGCGGCAGATAACCCTGTCCGATGAACACGAAGCCGTCCGACACGGGCGCGATCGTCGAGCCGCCCGTCACGCCGAGCAGGATGCCGCGAAACGCGAGCATCCCGCCGAGCCCGACGATGAACGACGGCACGCGCCGATAGGTCGACCACCAGCCGTTGAAGAGTCCGATCAGCACGCCGAGCGCGAGCACGGCCGGGACCGTCGCCGCAACCGGCCAGTGGCGGTTGACGTCGAGGATCGCGGCGACGCCGCCGAGCAGCCCGAGCAGCGAGCCGACCGACAGGTCGATCTCGCCCGCGATGATGACGAACACCATCCCGCACGCGAGCATGCCGGTGATCGACATCTGCCGCAGCAGGTTCGATACGTTGCGCGGCGTGACGAACGCGCCGTCCGTCAGCACCGAGAAGAACGCCCAGATCGCGACGACCGCGAACAGCAGCGCGAGCACCTTGTAGCGCGTGAAGACGTGGCGCAATGGCAGCCGCGGCGCGCGGCCGGCGCCTGCATCCGGCGTCGCCGGGGTCGAGGAAGAAAGTTCGGAATTCATGTCGCACTCGCTGCGGTGGGTTCGGCCGGCAGCCGCGCGGGCTTCAGCGCGGCGCCGAGAATCTGTTCCTGCGTGAGGCCCTGGTTGACGAAATCGCCGCGCAATTCGCCTTCGCCGATCACCAGCACGCGATCGGCGAGGCCGAGCACTTCCGGCAGTTCCGACGACACGACGATCAGCGCGACGCCGCGCTTGGCCAGCGCGAAGATCAGCCGGTAGATCTCGGCCTTCGCGCCCACGTCGACGCCGCGCGTCGGTTCGTCGAGGATCAGCACCTGCGGCTCGGTCAGCAGCATCTTCGCGAGCACCGCCTTCTGCTGGTTGCCGCCCGACAGGCTCGCGATCGACAGGAACGGGTGGGCGGCGCGCACCGACAGCCGCTGCATCTCGGTGCGGATCGCGTCGAGCTCGGCGGCCGCGTCGATCCGCCCGCGCGCCGTGAAGCGCTGCAGCACCGCGAGCGTGATGTTGTGGCCGACGCCGAGCTGCGGCACGATGCCGTGGCGCTTGCGGTCCTCGGGCACCATCGCGATGCCGGCGCGGATCGCGTCGGCCGGCGAGCGGATCGACAGCGGCCGGCCGTTCATCGTCACCGTCGCCGTGCACGCGCCCGGATACGCGCCGAAGATCGCCTGCATCAACTCGGTGCGCCCCGCGCCGACGAGCCCGGCCACGCCGACGATCTCGCCGCGCCGCACGCTGAACGACACGTCGTCGACGCGCTTGCGGCGCGCGTTCGTCACGTCGCGGCACGTCACGTGGCGTACGTCGAGCACGACGTCGCCGATCTCGTGCGGCTCGCGCGGATACAGGTCGCGGATCTCGCGGCCGACCATCATCGCGATGATCCGGTCGGTGGTCAGCGCGGCCATCGGCTCGGTCGCGACATGGCGGCCGTCGCGGATCACGGTGACCGTGTCGCACACGGCCGCCACCTCGTCGAGCTTGTGCGAGATGTACACGCACGCCACGCCGCGCCGCTTCAGGTCGCGCACGATGTCGAGCAGGATCCGCGTTTCCGACGCGCTCAGCGACGACGACGGTTCGTCGAGGATCAGCAGCTTCGCGCGCTTGTTCAGCGCCTTCGCGATCTCGATCAACTGCTGGTGGCCGCCGCCGTAGTTCATCACCGGCTGCGCGACGTTGATCGAGTCGATCCGTAATTCCTGCAGCAGTTCCTCCGCGCGCTGGACCATCGCCGCGAAGTGCATGCGCCCGCCCGGCAGCGTGATCTCGTTGCCGAGGAAGATGTTCTCGGCCACCGACAGTTCGGGCACGAGCATCAGTTCCTGATGGATGATCGCGATGCCCGCGCGCTCGGTGTCGCGCACGCCGGACGCCACGAGCGGCGCGCCTTCCCAGCGGATCTCGCCGTCCCACGTGCCGTGCGGGTACACGCCCGACAGCACCTTCATCAGCGTCGACTTGCCGGCGCCGTTCTCGCCGCACAGCCCGACGCATTCGCCGGGGCGCACGGTCAGGTCGATACCGTCGAGCGCCTTCACGCCGTCGAATGCCTTGACGATGCCACGCATCGTCAGCAAGGGTTCCGTCATTCGTTCATTGCCTCGCAGTAAGCGGCCGCCGTCGCGGCGGCCGCGCGTCGCGTCCGTCGTACGCTTACTGGCTCGCCAGCTGGGCCTGGGTATAGAAGCCGTCCTTCACGACGACGTCGACGTTGCGCTTGGTCAGCAGCGTCGGCTGCAGCAGCACCGTGTCGACCTTCTTCTTGCCGTTGTCGTACTGCGCGTTGAACGCGGGCTTCGTGCCCTTCGCGAGATCGACCGCCAGCTTCGCGGCTTCGCTCGCGATCAGCTTCAGCGGCTTGTAGACGGTCATCGTCTGCGTGCCGGCGATCACCCGCTTGACCGCGGCCAGATCCGCATCCTGCCCGGACACCGGCACCTTGCCGGCCAGATGCTGCGCGGCGAGCGCCTGGATCGCGCCGCCGGCCGTGCCGTCGTTCGACGCGACGATCGCGTCGATCTTGTTATTGTTCGCGGTCAGCGCGTCCTCGACGATCCGCAGCGCGGTCGACGCGCTCCATTCGGGCACCCACTGCTGGCCGACGACCTTGATGTCGCCGCGGTCGATCGCGGGCTTCAGCACCTTCAGTTGTCCTTCGCGCAGCATCTTCGCGTTGTTGTCGGTCGGCGCGCCGCCCAACAGGAAGTAGTTGCCCTTCGGCTTCGCGTCGAACACGCCCTGCGCCTGCAGCTCGCCGACCTTCTCGTTGTCGAACGAGATATACGCGTCGACGTCCGCGTCGAGAATCAGGCGGTCGTACGACACGACCTTGATGCCGGCCTTGCGCGCTTCGGCGACGACGTTGCCGAGCGTCTTCGAGTTGAACGGCACGATGACGATCACGTCGACGCCGCGCGAGATCAGGTTCTCGATCTGCGAAATCTGCCGCGCCTCGCTTGCGTCGGCCGACTGCACCGACACCTTCGCGCCGAGTTTGGTTGCGGCTGCAACGAAATAGTCGCGATCGCGCGACCAGCGCTCGACGCGCAGGTCGTCGATGCAGAAACCGATCTCGGGCTTGTCCTTGCTCGCATGGGCGAGCGGCGAGCCCAGTGCGAGGATCGCCAGCGCGGCGGCGCCGGCAAGCGAACTCAATACGGTACGACGCGTCACGGATTTCATGTCTCCACTCCTTGTTATGGAACCACTCACGAACCGCGGGCGGCCGCCGGATTGCACCGCCCGCATCGATTCACTGCAACGTGCGTGTCAAGCGCCCGTCGCAAACACCGGTTCGAGCGCCCGATACAGCGCGCGAAACGTCGGCCGGCGCACGTCGCGATACCACGCGTGCCGCTCGGGATCGGGCTCGCGCACCGCGACGACGGGCGGCTGCGGGCACACGTCGTCGAGCCGTGCACGCGGTTCGACGGCGAGGTGCGCGAGGCGCGCGGCGCCGAGCGCCGGCCCCACTTCGCCGCCTTCGCGCAGCGTCAGTGCGCGGCCGCTCAGATCGGCGAGCATCTGCGTCCAGTACGCGCTGCGCGAGCCGCCGCCGATCACGGTGATGCTGTCGGGGGCGAGCCCGGCCGCATGCAGCGCATCGATGCCGTCGAGCAGCGCGAAGCCGACGCCTTCGAGCGTCGCGTTCGCGAGATCGGCACGGCGCGTGTCGGGCGTTAGCCCATAGAACACGCCCTTCGCGTTCACGTCGTTGTGCGGCGTACGCTCGCCGCTCAGGTACGGCAGGAACCACGGGCGGCTCGCACGGGCGTTCGTCTCGGCATCGTCGAGCAGCGCCGCGACGCCGTCGTAGCCGGCCAGTTGCGCGGTGAAGTCGACGCAGCCGGCCGCGTTCAGCATCACGGACATCAGGTGCCACGTATCGGGCAGCGCATGACAGAAGCTGTGCACCGCCGATTCCGGATTCGCGCGAAACCCGTCCGACACCGCGAAATACACGCCCGACGTGCCGAGCGACAGCAGCGCATCGCCGGGCCGCACGATCCCGACGCCCACCGCGCCGGCCGCGTTGTCGCCGCCGCCCGCCACCACCGGAATCTCGCGCAGGCCCAGCGCCCGTGCGACGGCCGGCAGCAGCGTGCCGGTGACTTGGTTGCCTTCGAATACGGCCGGCATCTGCGTGCGCGACAGCCCGCAGGCGGCGAGCAGCGTGTCGTCGTAATCGCGCTTCGCGACGTCGAGCCACAGCGTGCCGGCGGCATCCGACGGATCGGTTGCGAACGCACCGGTCAGCCGGTAGCGCAGATAATCCTTCGGCAGCAGCACGTAGGCGATGCGCGCGAACACGTCGGGCTCGTGACGCCGCACCCACAGCAGCTTCGGCGCGGTGAAGCCCGGCATCGCGATGTTGCCGGCCACCGTGCGCAGCGCGGGCGCGAGCCGTTCGAGTTCGTCGCACTCCGCGTCGGCCCGGCCGTCGTTCCACAAAATCGCGGGGCGCAGCACGTCGCCGTGCGCATCGAGCAGCGTCGCGCCGTGCATCTGGCCGGTCAACCCGAGCGCGTCGATGTCGCGCGGATCGATGCCGGCCGTACGCGCCTCCGCCACGAGTGCGGCGAGCGCGTCGCAGGCGGCCTCCCACCAGTCGCGCGGCGCCTGCTCGGACCAGCGCGGCTGCGGCCGGCTCACGGTGAGCGGACGGCTCGCGCTCGCGCGCACCGCGCCGTCACGGTCGAGCAGCACTGCCTTCACGCCCGACGTGCCGAGATCGAGTCCGATGTACATGGCGTCAGCGCAGCCCGTAGATCGCCTGGTTCACGATGTTCTCCAGTCGCTCCTGCGCGCCGCTCGCATGCCGCGGGTCCACACCGCGCGCGAGCGCATCGGCCGCCAGCGACTCCAGCGTGTAGCCACCCGACAGGATCTTGCGGCCGAATTCATCGTCCCACTGCGCATAACGCTGCCGGCGCAGCGCGTCGAGCCGGTCGTTCTCGACCAGCACCGCCGCGCGTTCGAGCGCGAGCGCGAGCACGTCGATCGCGCCGACGTGGCCGTAGAACAGGTCTTCCGGATCGATGCTCTGGCGCCGCACCTTCGCGTCGAAGTTCATCCCGCCGGTCGTGAAGCCGCCGTGGCGCAGGATCTCGTAGAACGCGAGCGTCAGCTCCTCGACGCTGTTCGGGAACTGGTCGGTGTCCCAGCCGTTCTGCGGATCGCCGCGATTCGCGTCGACGCTGCCGAACACGCCGAGCGCGAACGCGTTCGCGATCTCGTGATGGAACGAATGGCCGGCGAGCGTCGCGTGGTTCGCCTCGATGTTCACGCGGATCTCGTCCTGCAGCCCGTACTGCACGAGAAAGCCGTGCACGGTCGCGACGTCGTAGTCGTACTGGTGCTTGGTCGGCTCCTGCGGCTTCGGCTCGATCAGCAGCGCGCCCTTGAAGCCGATCCGGTGCTTGTGCTCGACGACCATCGACAGGAAGCGGGCGAACTGGTCGCGCTCGCGCTTCAGGTCGGTATTGAGCAGCGTCTCGTAGCCTTCGCGTCCGCCCCACAGCACGTAGTTTTCGCCGCCGAGCCGGTGGGTCGCGTCGAGCGCATGGCACACCTGGGTCGCGGCCCAGGCGAACACGTCGGGGTTCGGGTTCGTCGCGGCGCCGGCCGCGAAGCGCGGGTGCGAGAACAGGTTCGCGGTACCCCACAGGAGCCGCACGCCGCTCGCCTGCTGGCGCTCGCCGAGATAGTCGACCATCCGCGCGAAATTACCCGCGTATTCGCGCAGGCTGTCGCCTTCCGGCGCGACGTCGGTGTCATGGAACGTATAGAACGGCGTGCCGAGCTTCGTGAAGAATTCGAATGCGGCATCGGCCTTCATTCGCGCGCGTTCGAGCGCGTCGCCGGGCTGGTGCCACGGCCGCTGGAATGCGGCCTGCCCGAAGATGTCGTTGCCCGGCCACACGAATGTGTGCCAATAGCAGACCGCGATCCGTAGATGCTCGGCAAGCGTCTTGCCGAGCACGCGCTTCTCGGGGTCGTAATGGTGATACGCAAGCGGATTGTCCGACTGCGGGCCTTCGTAGCGAATGGCGGGAATGTGTTCGAAATACGACATGGCGTCTCCGTGCAGGTTCTTGTTGCAGCGCAACGCGCGTCGCGGCGACGCACGCGGCCGAATTCGGTTGGCTGGATCGTGCCCCCGCGCCTGCCGGCCGGCAATTGCGAAATTGCGCAGCGCGCTTGATGTTTCTTGCCAGTCGTACGCGTGCGGCCTGCGTTCCGTCCTACAATCGCCGTACACCAGACAACCGCGCGCCGCCGTCGAGCGCGCCCCGGAGACAACGGCACGGCGCCCCGACGCGCTCACCCGACACCGAGATGACACGCGCCCCATCCGCCCAGACACCGCACCGCATCGCGCTGCTGTTCAACGCGAACAAGGTCTACGACCGCGAGATCATCAGCGGCATCGGCCAGTACCTGCACACGACGCGCGTCGTGTGGGACCTGTTCCTCGAAGACGATTTCCGCTGCCGGCTCACCGGAATCGAGCGTTTCGACGGCGACGGCATCATCGCGGACTTCGACGACCCGGCCGTCGCCGACGCGCTCGCCGGTTCGCCGCTGCCGATCGTCGCGATCGGATCGTCGTACGAGGACCCGGCGCAGTACCCGGACGATGTCCCATATATTGCGACGGACAACCCGAAGCTCGTGTCGCTCGCCTATACGCACCTGATCGGGGCCGGCCTCGCGCATTTCGCGATGTACAGCCTGCCGGTCGCGCAGGAAAACCGCTGGGCGCAGCAGCGCGAGCTGGCGTTCGACCGGCTCGCGCGCGCGGACGGGCTCGACGCGCCGATCTATCGTGGGCTGTCGACCAGCGCGTCGGGCTGGAATCACGCGATCGAGCAACTGATCGACTGGCTGCATGCGCTGCCGAAGCCGGTCGGCGTGATCGCGGTGACCGATGCGCGCGCGCGGCATCTGCTGCAGGCGTGCCTGATCGCCGGCATCGCGGTGCCGGAACAGGTCGCGATCATCGGCATCGACAACGATCCGCTCACGCGCACGCTGACGCGCATTCCGCTGTCGTCGGTGATCCAGGGCACCGAGGAAATGGGCCGCACCGCCGCGCACCTGCTGCACCGGATGCTGCGCGGCGCGCGCTTTCCCGGGCAGCGCATTCTCGTGCCGCCGGTCGGCATCAACGTGCTCGAATCGACGCGCCACCAGCCGCTGGCGAGCCCGCACGTGATGCGCGCCCGGCATTTCATCCGCCAGTACGCGTGCCAGGGGATCAAGACCGAACAGGTCGCCGACTATGTCGGCGTGTCGCGCTCGCTGCTCGAGGAGCACTTCCGGCGCGAACTGCAGCGCACCGTGCACCAGGAGATCCTGCGTCACAAACTCGAGGCCGCGCAGGCGCTGCTCGCCAGCCGGCAGGCGTCGAGCGCCGAAGTCGCGATCCGTTGCGGGTTCACGTCGCTTCAATACATGTACGCGGTGTTCCGGCGCGAACTCGGCTGCACGCCGCGCGAATATCAGGAACGCGCGGCCGCCACGAACTGACGCCCGCCGCCCATTCGACATCCACTCATGCACATCGATACCGATTCCTCACCTCTGACACCCGGCGTGGCACGCGTGCTGGCCGAGCCGTGGGGCGCGTTGCCCGACGGCGAGCCCGTGCGGCGCTACACGCTGCGCAACGCGCACGGGATGCGCGTCGTCGTCAGCGATCTCGGCGCGACCGTCGTGTCGTGGCTCGCGCCCGACCGCACGGGGCGCCTGGCCGATATCGTGCTCGCGCACGACACGCCGGCCGAGTACCTCGAATCCGGCGCCTATCTCGGCGCGACGGTCGGCCGCTGGGCGAACCGGATCGCCGGCGCGCGCTTCACGCTCGACGGCGTCGACTACCTGCTCGACCGCAACGAGAACGGCAACCTGCTGCACGGCGGCGCGAACGGCTTTCATCGCGCACGGTGGGACGTGGTCGACGACAGCGGCGGGCTGACGCTGCGGCTCGATTCGCCGGAAGGCGATGCGGGATTCCCCGGCAACGTGAGCGTGCAGGTGCGCTACACGCTCGACGACGACGGCACGCTGACGATCTACTATTCGGGGTGGACCGATGCGCCGACGCCGCTGAACCTGACGAACCACAGCTACTTCAACCTGAACGGGCGCGCGGGCAGCGACGTGCGCGGCCATCTGCTGCACATCGACGCTGACGCATTCCTCGAAGTGGACGACGCGCTGATCCCGACCGGCACGGCCGACGTGACGGGCACGGCGTTCGATTTCCGGCACAGCGCGCCGATCGGCGCGCGCCTCGACTGGCCGCATGCGCAACTGGCGCGGGCGCGCGGTTTCGATCACTGCTACGTCGTCGGCAACGGCGCGCGCGAGGTCCGGCCCGTCGCGCGGATCTACGATCCGGAAAGCGGCCGCGAGTTGATCGTGTCGACCGATCAGCGCGGGCTGCAGCTCTATACGGGCAACTATCTCGACGGCCTGCGCGTAAGCGGCGGCACGCGCTGCGTGCAGCACGCGGCGCTGTGCGTCGAGGCGGGCGGGTTTCCGGACCAGGTCAACATGGACGGCCTGCGCGACGACGTGATCGTTCGTCCGGGCGACGTCTATCGGCAAACCACGCGGTATCGGGTCGCGGTTCACGCATAGCGTGCGGGCGTGAGGCATCGCCGGCACGCGAGCCGCGCCGGCGTCGACCGTAAGCGGAACATCGGCTGACGCGAATTACCGCTGCCTGTCAACCGAGGCCGCCCTCGACCCGCATTCCCGCCGCAGTGATTCAGATCAAGGGGGCGCGCGGCAATCGTCGGATATAAGTGAACCCGAAGCGGCGTCGCCACGAGCGCGGCGCCATCCCGTGTTCGTGTAGCCGATGAGGAACCCCATGCGCGCCGTCGCGCTTCCACCGCTGTTTCAGCCTGCCGCCGCGCGGCGCGTTCGTCTCGTTGCGCTGGCAGCCTGTGCGGGCCTGCTGTCGGGATGCCTGTCGCTCGCGCCACCCGACGAACGTCCCGCCGCGCCGATCCCCGCCGCGTTCCCCGATCCTGCCGCCCGCAGCGCCGCCATTGCGCAGGCGCCGCCCGCCTGGCAAGACTACTTCGTCGACGGACGTCTGCGTGCGTTGATCGAGCAGGCGCTCGCCAACAACCGGGATCTGCGCGCAGCGGTTGCACGCGTCGAACAGGCGCGCGCCGTCTATGGCATCCGCAGCGCGGATCAGTGGCCGACGATCGGCGCCGGCGCGGCCTACGCGCGGTTTCGCACACCGGGCGGCTTCCTGACGCCGACGCCGGTCATCGGCCAGGTCTACCAGGTCCAGCTGGCGGAGACGCAATGGGAGATCGATTTCTGGGGCCGCGTGCGCAACCTGAAAGCGTCGGCGCTGCAGCGCTATCTCGCGAGCGATGCGGCCCGGCAAGCGGTGACGCTGAGCGTGATCACCGGCGTGGCGGACGCCTATCTGACCCTGTGCGAGATCGATGAACGGATCGCGCTGACGCGCGCGACGATCGACACGCGACGCGAATCGCTGCGGATTTTCCGGCTGCGTCACGCGGCCGGCGCGATCTCGCGGCTGGACCTGACGCAATCGGAGATTCTGCTGCAGCAGGCCGAGTCGCTTGGCATCCAGTTGCAGCAGGCGCGTGCATCGGCGGCCGATGCGCTGGCATTGCTCGTCGGTGCGACGCCGGCGCTGGCCGACGCGCCGCTGACGCTCGACGACGGCGCCGTGATGCCGTCGCTCGCGCCGGGCCTGCCGTCGTCGCTGCTCGCCCGGCGTCCGGACGTAATCGCGGCGGAGCACGAATTGCAGGCCACGCGCGCGAACATCGGCGCGGCGCGCGCGGCGTTTTTCCCGCGTATCGCATTGACGAGCGCGATCGGTTCGGGGAGCACCGCACTGCGCGACCTGCTGTCGTCCGGAACGGGCGTGTGGTCGGTGATTCCGAACGTCACGCTGCCGCTCGTCGACGGCGGCCGCAATCGGTCGAATCTCGCCCTCGCGCACGCCCAGCGCGACGAGGCGCTCGCCCAGTACGAGAAGACCATGCAGCGCGCGTTTCGCGACGTGTCCGATGCACTTGCCGCACGCTACTGGCTCGCCGACCAGGTTGCCATCGAACGGGCGACGCTCGCGTCCCAGGCCGAGCGCGCACGTCTGGCGAAACTGCGCTACGACAGCGGCGCCACCCGCTTCCTGGAAGTGCTCGATGCACAACGGGACCTGATGAACGCCGAGCAGCAATGGGTGATGACGCGTCGTGCGCTGCTATCGAGCCGCGTCGCGCTGTACGGCGCGCTCGGCGGCGGGACCACCGATACCGACCGCGCCGCCGCGGCATCGAACCACCTTTCCATCGATTCGGGTTCCAGACCATGAAGACCATCAAGCGCCCTGTTCTGATCGGCGCCGGTGCGGCCGTGCTCGCGATCGGCCTCATTTACTACGGCTGGACGCGCTGGCGCGACGCACAGACGGACGCCGGGCTCGTCAGCGGCAACGGCCGCATCGAGGCGACCGAGATCGACGTCGCGACCAAGCTGCCGGGGCGCGTCACCGCCATGCTCGTCGACGAAGGCGATTTCGTGAGTGCCGGTCAGCCGCTCGCCCGCATGGACGTCGTCGTCCTGCGGGCGCAGCTCGACGAGGCGCAGGCCCGGGAACAACAGGCGGTGAACACCGCGGCGAGCATCGACGCGCAGGTGGCCCAGCGTCGCAGCGACAAGGCCGCGGCGGCCGCGCTCGTCGTGCAGCGGGAAAGCGAGCTCGACGCGGCCACGCGCCGGCTGGCGCGCTCCGAAACGCTGTCGCGGGACGGCGCGTCGTCGCTGCAGGAACTCGACGACGACCGCGCGCGCGCCGGCAGCCTGCGGGCGACCGTGAACGCCGCGCGCGCCCAGGTCGAAGCCGCGCAGGCCGGAATCGACGCCACCCGGGCCCAGCTCGTCGCCGCCCGCTCGGCGGTGACGGCCGCGCAAGCGACCGTCGCGCGCGTGCAGGCCGATATCTCGGACAGCGAGCTGACGTCGCCGCGCGACGGGCGGGTCCAGTATCGCATCGCCGAATCGGGCGAAGTCCTGCCGGCAGGCGGCAAGGTGCTCAATGTCGTCGATCTGTCCGACGTCTACATGACGTTCTTCCTGCCCGAAACGGTTGTCGGCAGAGTCCCGCTCGGCGCCGACGTGCGGATCGTGCTCGATGCGGCGCCGGAATACGTGATTCCGGCACGCGTGTCCTACGTGTCGAGCACGGCGCAATTCACGCCGAAAACGGTCGAGACGGCCACCGAACGGCAGAAACTGATGTTTCGGGTCAAGGCGCGCATCGACCGCGATCTGCTGCAGCGCCATCTGAAGCTCGTCAAGACCGGCCTGCCGGGTGTCGCGTGGCTGAAGACCGATCCGAACGCGGGCTGGCCGGCGCGCCTCGCGATCAAGGTGCCGCAATGAACGCGACGTTGCCCGTCGCTAGCGGTGCCGGTGCGGGCGAAGGTCCGCCCGCATCCGTTGAATCGGGCGTGGTCGCCCGGCTGTCGGGCGTCTCGTTGCGCTACGGCGATACCTGCGCGCTCGACGACGTGACGCTCGATATCCCGGCCGGCCGCATGGTCGGGCTGATCGGACCGGACGGCGTCGGCAAGTCGAGCCTGCTCGCGCTCGTGTCCGGCGCACGGGCGATCCAGCTGGGCCGCGTATGGGCGCTCGATGGCGACCTGTCGTCGCGCGGCCACCGCGCACGCGTATGCCGGCGCATCGCCTATATGCCGCAAGGGTTGGGCCGGAACCTGTACGCGACGCTGTCGGTCGAGGAAAACCTGCAGTTCTTCGCCCGACTGTTCGGCCACGATGCGGCCGAGCGACGCCGCCGCATCGACGCGCTCACGCACAGCACCGGGCTGCATGCGTTTCTCGACCGCCCCGCCGGCAAACTGTCCGGCGGGATGAAGCAGAAACTCGGCCTGTGCTGCGCATTGATCCACGATCCCGACCTGCTGATCCTGGACGAACCGACGACCGGCGTGGATCCGCTGTCGCGCGCCCAGTTCTGGGAACTGATCGACCGTATTCGCACCGCGCGTCCGGCGATGAGCGTGCTCGTCGCGACCGCGTACATGGACGAGGCCCGGCGTTTCGACTGGCTGATCGCGATGGACGCCGGCCGCGTGCTCGCGACGGGCAGCCCCGGCGACCTGCTCGCCCGCACCGGTTGCGACACGCTGGAAGCCGCGTTCGTCGCGTTGCTGCCGGAAGCGCGCCGGCACGGGCACCAGCCGATCCGGATCACGCCGTTCCAGCCCGACGCGACCGACGGCTACGCGATCGAGGCCGACGGCCTGACGATGCGGTTCGGCGATTTCGTCGCGGTCGACCACGTGAGCCTGAAGATCCGCCGCGGCGAAATCTTCGGCTTTCTCGGCTCCAACGGCTGCGGCAAATCGACGACCATGAAGATGCTCACGGGCCTGCTCGCCGCGTCCGAAGGCACGGCGACGCTGTTCGGCCGGCCGGTCGCCGCGAACGACATCGATACGCGCAGGCGAGTCGGCTACATGTCGCAAGGGTTTTCGCTGTACGGCGAACTGACCGTCCGGCAGAACCTCGTGCTGCATGCGCGCCTGTTCGGCGTGCCGGAACCAGACCTGCCCGCGCGCATCGACGAAATGGTCGGGCGCTTCGGTCTCGCGGACGTACTCGATGCGCTGCCCGAACGCCTGCCGCTCGGCATGCGGCAGCGGCTGTCCCTTGCCGTCGCGATGGTGCACAAGCCCGAACTGCTGATCCTCGACGAACCGACGTCGGGCGTGGACCCGGTTGCGCGCGACGACTTCTGGCGATTGATGATCGAGCTCGCGCGCAACGACCGCGTCACGATTTTCATTTCGACGCACTTCATGAACGAGGCCGCCCGCTGCGACCGCATCTCGCTGATGCATGCGGGCCGCGTGCTGGCGAGCGCCGCGCCGGACGAACTGGTTCGCCTGCGCGGCGCCGCCACGCTCGAGGACGCGTTCATCGGCTACCTGACCGACGCGCAACGCGGCGACAGCGCACCGACGGACACGTCACCTGGCGCCGGCTGGCTCGCCGCGTCGCTCGACGCGAGCGACGCCGGCCGCGGCGCCGCCTGGTTCAGCCCGGCGCGCGCCGGCAGCTACCTGTGGCGCGAAGTGCTGGAGCTGCGCCGCGACCCGCTGCGCGCGACGCTGGCGCTGTTCGGTTCGCTCGTGTTGATGTGCGTGATCAGCATCGGCATCAGTCTGGATGTGGACAACCTGACGTTCGCCGTGCTCGATCGCGATCAATCGATGCTGAGCCAGGACTACGCGCAGCATCTCGCGGGCTCCCGCTACTTCGTGCCGCGCGCCCAGCTTGCCGATGACCGCGATATCGATCGCCGCATGCGCAACGGCCAGCTGTCGCTCGCGATCGAGATCCCGCCCGGCTTCGCACGCGACGTCGCCCGCGGCCGGCACGTGGAGATCGGCGCGTGGGTCGACGGCGCGATGCCGATGCGCGCGGAAACGATTCGCGGCTACGTGGCCGGCATGCACGAGAACTGGCTGCGCGATCAGGCGAAGCGCCGGCTCGGCGTGTCGCTCGTCCCGGCAGTCGACGTCGCGATCCGCTATCGGTACAACCCGGACGTCAAGAGCCTGCCCGCGATGATTCCCGCGATCATGCCGATGCTGCTGCTGATGCTGCCCGCGATGCTGACGGCGCTCGCCGTCGTCCGGGAACGCGAGCTCGGATCGATCGTCAACCTGTACGTGACGCCCGTGACCCGCGCCGAATTCCTGCTCGGCAAGCAGGCGCCGTACGTGATGCTGGCCATGCTGAATTTCCTGCTGATGGTCGTGCTGGCCGACGTCGTGTTCGGCGTGCGGATCAAGGGCAGCTTCGCGACGCTGGCCGCCGCGGTGCTGATCTTCAATGTCGTCGCCACCGGCATCGGGTTGTTTGCGTCGACGTTCACGCGCAGCCAGATCGCCGCGATCTTCATGACGATCGTCGGCACGCTGATCCCCGTCGTGCAGTTCTCGGGCCTGCTCACGCCGCTGTCGTCGCTCGAAGGCAGCGGCAAGTGGATCGGTACGATCTATCCGGCCACCTACATGCTCGCGATCAGCCGCGGCGTCTACAACAAGGCGCTCGGGCTCGCCGACCTGTCGTCCCAGTTCTGGCCGCTGCTCGCCGCCGTGCCGGTCATCATGGTGACGACCGGCGTCCTGCTGCGCAAACAGGAGCGCTGACCATGTCGCGCGTGCTCGCCATCTACCGGCTCGGGATCAAGGAACTGTGGAGCCTCGCCCGCGACCCGATCCTGCTCGCGCTCATCGTGTATACGTTCAGCGCGTCGATCTACGTCGCCGCGACCGCACGCCCCGAAACGCTGCACAAGGTGCCGATCGCGCTCGTCGACGAAGACGCGTCGCCGCTGTCGGCACGGATCGCGGCGGCGTTCTTTCCGCCGCAGTTCGCGCCGCCCCCGGTCGTCGACGCCGGCGCGGCCGATCGCGGGCTCGACAACGGCGACTACACGTTCTCGCTCGACATTCCGCCGAACTTCCAGCGCGACGTGCTGGCCGGCCGTCATGCGACGATCCAGCTCAACGTCGATGCGACACGCATGACGCAAGCCTTCACCGGCAGCACCTACATCCAGCAGATCGTGTCGGGCGAGATCGACGCGTTCGTGCGGCGCTATCGCGGCACGCCGCCACCGCCGGTCGATCTCGCGCTGCGGATGCGCTTCAACCCGAATCTCGACGAAGTCTGGTTCGGCGCGCTGATGGAACTGATCAACAACGTGACGATGCTGTCGATGATCCTCACCGGCGCCGCGCTGATTCGCGAGCGCGAACACGGCACGATCGAGCATCTGCTCGTGATGCCGGTGACCGCAGCGGAGATCATGCTCGCGAAGGTCTGGTCGATGGGGCTCGTCGTCACGGTGGCGGCCGTCGCGTCGCTGACGTGCGTCGTGGGCGGCGCGCTGCACGTGCCGATTCCAGGCTCCATCCCGCTGTTCGTGGCCGGGATGGCGTTGCACCTGTTCGCCACGACGTCGATGGGGATCTTTCTCGCGACGCTCGTGCGCAGCATGCCGCAGTTCGGCATGTTGCTCGTGCTCGTACTGCTGCCGCTGCAACTGCTGTCGGGCGGATTGACGCCGCGCGAAAGCATGCCGGCGGGCGTGCGGGACATCATGCTGGCCGCGCCGACGACTCATTTCGTCGAACTCGCGCAACGCATCCTGTACCGGGGCGCCGGCTTCGATGCGGTGTGGCCGCAGTTCGCGGCGCTGTTCGCGATCGGGGGCGCGCTGTTCCTGCTGTCGCTGATGCGATTCCGCAAGACCATTGGTCAGATGACTTGATCGTTCCACGGGCTCATCGCCCGATCGCGCGCGCGAGGCCGGGATTCGCCGGTTGATACAGATCAACCGCGCCGGAAGCCGGTACGCGATCATGACGCCATAGCTTGCGAAATCGCAAACTGCCGCTGCGTGCCAACGCGGACGAACACCGGCCGCTCCACGGGAGAACGTCATGATTCGCCATTCGTACCGGACCACGCTCGCCACGCTGGGCGTGTTCGTCGCACTCGCGTCGCTACTGGGCGTCGTGCACGCGATGCTGGTCGACGCGCACGTGCTGCCGTACGCGATCGTCGCGCTGGTGTCGGGCGGCGTCGCGTTCGTCGCGCAGCTCGATCCCGCGCCGCGCGAGCGCTAGCGAAACCGCCTCACGCGCCGCATTCGACATCATGCTTGATGCGGGAATCGCTGATTTCCGTCAATCGCCGCGCGCCGCTTCGCGATGTAATCGACGCACCGAACCCCTCGACTTCCAGTGAGACGAGCGATGAAACTGACTTTTCTCGGTGCGACCGAAACCGTGACCGGCTCGAAGTATCTGGTCGAGCACGGCGGCCGGCGCGTGCTGATCGATTGCGGCCTGTTCCAGGGCACGAAAAACCTGCGCTTGCGCAACTGGAGCCCGCTGCCGCTCGCACCCGACTCGCTCGACGCGGTCGTGCTCACGCATGCGCATCTCGACCATACCGGCTATCTGCCGGTGCTGGCGCGCGAAGGCTATCGCGGCCCGGTGTACTGCACGGCGGCCACGGCCGAACTCTGCGACATCATGCTGCGCGACAGCGCACGGCTGCAGGAGGAAGAAGCCGACTTCGCGAACCGGCACGGCTACTCGAAGCATCATCCGGCGCAACCGCTCTATACGCTCGACGATGCGCAGCGCGCGCTGCGGCTGCTGAAGCCCGTCGCCTTCGACGAATGCACGGCGCTCGGCGATGGCCTCGCGTTCCGCCTGCTGCCGGCCGGGCACATCCTCGGCGCGGCGAGCGTCGTGATGCACTGGGATCACAAGGTGCTCGCGTTCTCGGGCGACCTCGGCCGCTATCACGACCCGATCATGCAGCCGCCGCGGCCGCCGGCGCATGCCGACTATCTCGTCGTCGAATCGACCTACGGCGACCGGCTGCATCCGGATTCGGATCCCGAGAACGAGTTGGCCACGTTGTTCGACACGACGTTCGCGCGCGGCGGAGTGGTCGTGATGCCCTGCTTCACCGTCGGCCGCGCGCAGGAGATCCTGCACTACATCGCGCGGCTGAAGGCGTCCGGCCGCATGGCGCGCGTGCCCGTGTTCGTCGACAGCCCGATGGCGACCGACGTGACCGACATCTATCGCCATCACATCCTCGAACATCGGCTGACGCTTTCCGAAGCGAACGCGCTCGGCCACGCGGCGACGATGATCCGGTCGGTCGAGCAGTCGAAGGCGATTGCGGAACACCACGGCCCGATGGTCATCATCGCCGGCAGCGGCATGGCCACGGGTGGCCGCGTGCTCCATCACCTGAGCCGCTACGCGCCCGACGCGCGCAACACGATCGCGCTGGTCGGCTATCAGGCGGCCGGTACACGCGGCGCGGCGCTGGCCGCGCACGAACCGACGGTCAAGATTCACGGCGAATACGTGCGCGTGCGCGCGCAGGTCGAGTCGATCGCCGCGCTGTCCGCGCATGCCGACTACGAGGAGATTCTCCGGTGGCTCGGCACGATGCAGCCCGCGCCCGCACGGACCTTCATCACGCATGGCGAACCTGCATCGGCGGACGCACTGCGGCGGCGCATTTCGGAGCGATTGCACTGGCCGTGCGAAGTCCCGACCTACGCGCAGACCGTCGATCTCGACGCAGTCGAATCGGACGATGCGCGCGAGCCGGCCGGCGTTTCGTCCTGACTACGGCGCCGGCGAAACGCCGGTAGACACCGGTCGGGCGCGGCAAGAACCGGGCGACGTTGCGTACCGGCCTCCGTCACGCGCCACCGGCCCGTCAGCCGACTTCGATGATGACCTTCAGCGCATGGGTCTGCGCCGCGCGACCGAACGTGTCGTACGCACGCTCGACGTCGTCGAGCGAAAACCGGTGCGTGATCAGGCGTGTCGGATCGAGACGCCCGGCGCGCACGGTCTTCAGCAGCATCGGCGTGCTGACCGTGTCGACGAGCCGCGTCGTGATCGAGATGTTGCGATCCCACAGCTTCTCGAGGTGCAGGTCGGCCTTCACGCCATGCACGCCGACGTTCGCGACGACACCGCCCGGCGCCACGAGCGCCGTGCACATCTCGAACGTCGCCGGAATGCCGACCGCCTCGATCGCGCAATCGACGCCGATGCCGTCGGTCAGCTTCATCACTTCCGCGACCGGATCGCCGGTGCGGCCGTCGATGCAATCGGTCGCGCCGAAGTGCCGCGCGATCTCGAGCCGGTTGCTGTCCGGGTCGATCATGATGATCTGCGCGGGCGAGTAGAACTGCGCGGTCAGCAACGCGGCCAACCCGATCGGCCCCGCGCCGACGATCGCGACCGAGCACCCGGGCTGCACCTTGCCGTTCAATACCCCGCATTCGAACCCGGTCGGCAGGATATCGGACAGCATCACGAGCGCGTCCTCGTCGGCGCCGCCCGGAATCCGGTACAGGCTGGTCGCCGCATGCGGGATACGCACGTACTCGGCCTGCGTGCCGTCGATCCGGTTGCCGAGAATCCAGCCGCCGGTCGTGCAATGCGAATACAGGCCGCGGCGGCAGTATTCGCAGCGGCCGCACGACGAGATGCACGAAATGAGCACGCGATCGCCCGGCTTCAGCGAATCGACCGCGGCGCCGACCTGCTCGACGACGCCGACGCCCTCGTGGCCGAGAATGCGGCCCGGTTCGCAGGTCGGTACGTCGCCCTTGAGGATATGCAGATCGGTGCCGCAGATCGTCGTGCGCGTCACGCGGACGATCGCGTCGGTGGGCGACTGCAGTTCCGGCCTGGGCCGTTCCTCGAGCGCCTTGCGCCCCGGCCCGTGGTAGACGAGTGCTTTCATTGTGGTTTCTCCATTCATGTTTCGAGTACGTAGGCGCCGGGCGCCGCCGCGAAGCCGTCGGGCGGCGTACGGGCCGGCACGTCGCCCGACGAGCGCGCGTGCAACCAGTCGCGCCAGCCTGTCCACCACGATCCGTCGACCGCCGGCGTATCGCGCACGAAGTCGTGCGGGCTGCGGTAAGCCACCCCGGGTTCGCGCGTCGCGCACCGATAGTGGCGTCCCGGATGGCCCGGTTCGGACACGATGCCCGCGTTGTGCCCGCCCGACGTCAGCACGAAGGTCAGCGCATGGTGCGTGAGCAGATGGAGCTTGTAGACGGACCGCCAGGGCGACACGTGATCGCGCTCGGTGCCGACCACGAACGTCGGCACGTCGATATCCGACAGCGCGACAGGCCGCCCGTCGACGCAGTAGCGGCCGGCCGCCAGATCGTTGTCGAGAAAAAGTCGCGTCAGGTATTCCGAATGCATGCGGTACGGCATGCGCGTGGTATCCGCATTCCACGACATCAGGTCGTTGGGCTTCGTGCGCGTGCCGAGCAGGTATTCGCTCATCATCCGCGACCAGATCAGGTCGCGCGCGTTCAGCAGTTCGAACGCGGCGGACATTTGCGCACCGTCCAGGTAGCCTTGCCGCCACATCAGCGCGTCGAGCGCGGACAGCTCGCTCGCATCGATGAACAGGCCGAGTTCGCCGGGTTCGCTGAAATCGGTCTGGGCCGCGAGCAACGTGACCGAGCGCAGCGCGTCGTACTGCTTGCCGTCGCGCGCCAGCGCCGCCGCGGCGATCGCCAGCAGCGTGCCGCCCAGACAATAGCCGACCGCGTGGACCGCTTCGCCGCCGATCGACCGGGCGGCGTCGAGCGCCGCGATGCAGCCGTCGCGCAGATAGTCGTCGAGCCCGAGGTTGCGCGATTCCGCGCCCGGGTTGCGCCACGACACCGCGAACACCGTATAGCCCGCATCGACCAGGAAGCGGATCAGCGAATTGTGCGGCTGCAGATCGAGGATGTAGTACTTCATGATCCACGACGGCACGATCAGGATCGGCTCGCGCGCCACGCGGGCCGTCGTCGGCGCGTATTGCAGCAGCTCGCACAGCGCGTTGCGCCAAACGACGCGACCGGGCGTGATCGCCACGTCGCGACCCGGCAGATACGCGCGCACATCGTGGGCCTGCGTGCCGCTCGCCCGCTCGACGAGCGCGTTCGCGTCGTCCAGCCAATGCCGCAAGCCCGCCGCGAGGTTCGCGCCGCCGCTGCGCATCGTCGCGTCGAGCACGACCGGATTGGTCGCCAGGAAATTGCCCGGCGAACAGGCGTCGAGCCACTGGCGGGCGGCGAATCCGACCAGTTCCTCATGATGGCGTTCGACGCCCGGCACACCGCGGGTCGCGTCGCGCCACCAGCGCTGGATCGACAGGAAGCCGTCTCGATACGCGCGAAACGGCCAGCCGCCCCATGCGGGCGCGGCGAAGCGCGGATCGGCGCCCCCGGCGTGCACGGCCAGGCCGCTCGACTCCGCATCGTCGGCCTCGCCGTCGCGCCCGCTTGCCGTCGGCGCCACGGCGCCCAACCACGCCTGTGCGGCGAGCTCGAAGCCTTTGCCCGGCGCCACCGCCAGATGCGCGCCCCAGTCGAGCATCGCCAGCGCCAGCGACACCGGCGACAGCCCGAACGTCAGCGCGGCCACGTTCGCGTGCGCGGCACGGTTCCACTGTTCGGCAGCGCTCATCGGGGAAGGCGCGCATCGCGTCGCCGCCGGCGCCTGCCCGTCGTCGCCCGGCGTCGGCAGCGATGCCGGCGCGAGCGCCGCGCGCAGCACGGACGCGTTCATCGCAGGTACATTCCGCCGTTGACGTCGAATTCCGCGCCGGTGGCGAACGCACCGGCGTCGGAGCACAGGAGCGCGACGAACGCGGCGATCTCGTCGGGGTCGCCGAGCCGCCCGGCCGGAATCTGCGGCAGAATCTTCGCGTCGAGCACCGCCTTCGGCACCGACTCGAGCATCGCGGTCGCCAGATAGCCGGGCGACACCGTGTTGACCGTCACGCCATGCCGCGCGAGTTCGAGCGCGAGCGTTTTCGTGAAGCCGTGGATGCCGGCCTTCGCGGCCGCGTAGTTGGCTTGCCCGTACGCGCCTCTCGAACCGTTGACGGAGCCGATGTTCACGATCCGCCCGAAACCGGCGTCGATCATGCCCGGCACGAACGGCTTCGTCATGTTGAACATGCTGTCGAGATTAGTGCGCAGCACCGCGTCCCACATGCTCTTCGTCATCTTCACGAAGGTGGCGTCGTGCGTGATGCCGGCGTTGTTCACGAGCACGTCGACGCGCCCGAATTCGGCGAGCACGCGTGCCGCGCAGTGCTGGCACGAATCGTAGTCGGCCACGTCCACTTCGAACGCATGAAACGTGCGGCCCGCGTCGCGCTCGTGCGCGAGCCACGTCGCGACGTGGTCGTTGTGTTCCGTGTACGACACCGCCACCGTCATGCCGGCGTCGTGCAGGCGACGGCCGATCGCGGCGCCGAGCCCGCCCATCCCGCCGGTGACGAACGCGACGCGCTTAGCGGACATGATCGTACTCCCGTTCGCCTGCGATGCCGTTCAGGCGGCGCGCCGCAAGCGCCCCGTTCGTCGCGCCGCCCGCTTCCTCGATCCCGCGCTCCAGCGCGGCCATCCAGTCGGCCCACGGCATGCTGGCTTCGTTGACCACCGCGAGTCGCTCGAGGTCAGGCAACCAGTCGGTCTGATAACGCGTCAGCGCGCCCGAGCCGTATTCGCGCAACCAGGTACGCCACGCACTGGCATGCTCGAATTGCGCACGCATGCACAGCTCGGCGGCGTCCTGCCAGATCTCGACGCTCGCGATCGCGTAGTCGCTCGTCACCTGCCGGCCGGCCTCGGCGAAGGCCGTCCACTCGTTCGTTTCGGCCAGCGCCTGCTGCAGGCGCCGCACCGCGGTGCGGTCGCGCTCGATGCGCCGCCCTGCCAGCGCATGCCATTCGTGTTGCCAGTCGCGGTTCAGCGCGACCATGCGCAACGCGAGATCGCAGCTCGCGCGCCAAGCGCCGTTCGGTGTCGTCAAAGCATCGCTACTCATCGGCTTCCCCTTTCGATCGGATCAATGGGTTCGCATCCGCGTCGCGCCGCCTGCCCGGCCTCGGCGTCTCGACCGCTTCACTGTGCGGGTATCGCGCACGGCCCCCGTTGATCTGAGTCAACCGCGTGGAAACCCTGCTTCGTAGACTGGATTGCACTGGCGGATCACCCGTCGATGGAGCGATTCCGATGAGCTACAAAAGCATGGTCGTGCACCTCGATACGAGCACCCGCGCGCATTCGCGTCTCGAGTTCGCGTTGCGTCTCGCCCGGCGCTTCGGTGCGCATCTCACCGGGCTGTTCGCGATCTACACGCCCGAGCCGCATTCGTTCTACGTGATGGCCGGTTCCGCCGACTATTTCCGCGCGCAACGCGAACGGCGCGACGAGCGGATGGCCGCGCTGGAGCGTCTGTTCCATGCGGAAACGGCGCGCGCCAAGGTGCCGGCAACCTGGATTCGCACCGACGAGCGCGCGAACGTGGCCGTCCCGCGCGCCGCCCGTCTCGCCGATCTGGTGATTGCCGGCCAGAGCGACCCGAACGATCCCGAGACCTATATCGACGACCAGTTTCCGGAAAATCTCGTGTTGACCGCCGGCCGCCCGGTGCTGTTCTGGCCGTACACCGGAGAATTCCCGTCGGTCGGCGAACGGGTCTTCGTCGCATGGGACGGCAGCCGCGAAGCGTCCCGCGCCGCGCACGACGCGCTGCCCTTTCTCGAACACGCGAAACGCACGACGGTCGTCGCCGTGGTCGACGGCAAGTCGGAGGCCGCGGCCACGCGGATTCCGGCCGCCGATGCCGCGCTGATGCTGGCGCGCCATGCGCACGACGTGAACGTGCTCGACATCGACGCCGGCGCCGGCTCGTCCGTCGGCGACACGCTGCTGTCGCGCACGTATGACACGGGTTCCGACCTGCTCGTCATGGGCGCGTACGGCCATCCGCGCTGGCGCGAGCTGTTGATGGGCGGGGCCACGCGCACGGTGCTCGCGTCGATGACGCTGCCGGTGCTGATGTCGCACTGAGCCGCCCGACGCGCATCGACCAACGACGCGTGAATCGCACCGCGGCGGGCGGGCTGCGCGGCAACCGGGACGCTTGATCCAGATCAGCGCCATCGGCGTGCACGCGCCGATGATGGTTTCATCCACATCCGTTCAAGGGAAATGCCATGTACTCGAACATTCTGGTGGCACTCGACGGCAGCGACACGTCGTCCCGTGCACTCGACGCCGCGCTGGCGCTCGCGGCGGAAACGGGTGCGCGGCTGACACCCGTCTACGTCGTCGATTTCCTGGCGCCGGCCTACGACATGGTCGGATACGATCCGTCGATCCTGGTCGATTCGTTCCGTGAAGAAGGATTGCGCGTGACCGAGGACGCCGCGCGGCGCATGCAGGCGCGCGACGTGGCCGGCACGCCGCAGATTTCCAACGTCGCGCCGGCAGGCGAAGACATCCCGCACCGGATCGTCGGCGTCGCGGGCGAGATCAACGCCGATCTGATCGTGATGGGCACGCATGGCCGGCGCGGCTTTCGGCGCATGTTCCTCGGCAGCGTGGCCGAACGCGTGCTGCGCCTGGCCAGATGCCCGGTCCTGATGATTCCAGCGAGCTGCGCGGCGAAGGCATCCGCCGACGTCACGGCCGCTTCCACCGAAAAGGAACCGTCATGAGCTACAAGACCCTGCTCGTTCATCTCGACGACAGCGATCGCTGCGCGACGCGCGTCGACCTCGCGCTCCAGCTCGCGGGACGCTGGAACGCGCATTTGATCGGCCTCTACCTGGTCTGCCAGGATCTCCTCGAACCATTGCGCCGGCCCGACGAACCGCTGAAGCTGGCCGTCTACGAGCGCCTGTGCGAGCAGCGGCGCAAGGAGGCGGAAGAACGCTTCCTGACGGCCGCCGAACGCGCCGGACGCAGCGTCGAATGGCAGGCGCCGGCCGGCAATGCGATCGATGCCGCGATCCTGCACGCCCGTCACGCCGATCTGCTGGTGCTCGGCCAGGAGGATCCCGACGACCGCATGACCTACGTGGCGCGCCATTTCGTCGAGGATGTCGTGATCGGCAGCGGCCGTCCGGCGATCGTCGTGCCGTATGCCGGCGACGTGCGCACGTTCGGCGAGAACGTGCTGATCGGCTGGGACGGCGGGCGCGAGGCCGCGCGCGCGATGGCCGACGCGCTGCCGCTGCTCGCCCGCGCACGCTTCGTCAACGTCGAGACGGTCGTCCGCGGGCAACCCGATCCGGACCGGACGCCGGCCGGCGTCGACGTCGCCGCGTATCTCGAACGACACGGCGTTCGCGCGTCGTTCTCGACGACGCCGCGCGAGCGGTCGGTCGGCGTGGGCGGGACGCTGCTGAACCGGGTGACCGACGTGCATGCGGACCTGCTCGTCATGGGCCTGTACAGCCATACCCGCGCCCACGAGCGCGTGCTGGGCGGCGCGACGCGCACGATCCTCGAGACGATGACGGTGCCGGTGCTGCTGTCTCACTGAACCGGCGAGGTTCGGGCTGCCTGGTTACGGCTGCCCGCCTCGTCACGAGACGGCCGCATCAGCGTTCTGCCCGTAGGCCCGACGCATATCGTCCGGCCGACGCCAGTCAAGCCTGCGATGCAGCACGCGTCCGCATCCGGCCCGATTGGCGAATACCGGCGAAACGCGCACAATTGCGGCGCATCGGAGACGCTTTTGATGCGACCCTTTGAAGAGACATCGTCCGTTCATCGACGGCAGTCATCATGTCCACCGTTCAGAATCGGGCGATTGCAACATTCCGGTCGGAGCCGGATCGACGAACGCCGGCGGGCGCGTGCCCCGCGCAAACCGGCAAAGGATGCACGCCATGATCCGGGTACTCATTGCTGACGATCACACGCTCGTCAGGGACGGCCTGCGGCACATCCTGCAGAACGCCCACGATTTCGTCGTGGCGGGAGAAGCAAGCGACAGTGCATCGACGATCGCGCTGACGCGCGGCACCGAGGCCGAGGTGCTGGTGCTCGACCTGTCGATGCCCGGCCGCAACGGCATCGAACTCATCAAGCAGATCAAGGACGAGAAACCGGCCCTGCACATCCTCGTGTTGACGATGCACGCCGAGCAGCAATATGCGGTGCGCGCGTTCCGCGCCGGCGCATCGGGCTACATGACCAAGGAAAGCGCGAGCGCGGAGCTGGTGGCCGCGCTGACGAAAATTGCCGGCGGCGGCGTGTACGTCAGCCTGTCGATGGCGGAGCAATTCGCGCAAAGCCTCAACGAGCCGACCGACCTGTTGCCGCATCAACGCTTGTCCGACCGCGAGTTCGACGTGTTCCGGCGCGTGACGTCCGGCGAGTCCATTTCCGAGATCGCGCAGGCGTTGTGCGTCAGCGTCAAGACCGTGAGCACCTACAAGACGCGAATCCTCGAGAAGATGCAGATGGCCAACGATACGGCGCTCGTCCGGTACGCGATGCGCCACCGGCTGTTCGACGACCCGGACGAACTCTGACCGCGACAACCTGCCGCACCCTTGTAGGAATCGTCCTACAAACCTTCCCTAACACCTACCGCATCTTCAATTTCCGCTGATTTCAATCAAGCGCTCGGCTGTCCATACTCCGATCAACAACAACACACCGGCGTGCCTTCCGGAGCTGCCCGGCCTTGCCGTCCCGTCGCGACGGCTGCCGGCCCGCCGATCCGATGGGCGCCGATTCGACCAACCAGGCGGCGACGTTCGTGTCCGCCTGTACGACGGCCAGCGCAACCGCGACGGTGCGACCCGCTGCCGCCCCAACCGGAGCAGATCATGCAGAGCCATGCCGACATCCCGACGACGGCGCCGTCGCGCCCGTTCATTCCGCTGCATCCCGTCACGCGGACGGACCAGCCGAAGCGCACGTCGTCGCGCTGCTCGTCCTGCACGCTGCGCACCGTTTGCATGCCGCGGGAAATGACGCCCGACGAGTTCGCCCGGGTGGACGCGATGATCTGCACGACGCGCCACGTCAAACGCGGTGAAACGCTGTTTCGCGCGGACGACGCGTTCCACAGCATCTATGCGGTCAGAACCGGGTCGTTCAAGACCGTGATGATGCATCGCGACGGCGACGAGCAGATCACCGGCTTCCAGATCGTCGGCGAAGCGCTCGGGCTCGACGGCGTGCACACCGGGCGGCACAACGGCGACGCGATCGCGCTCGAGGACAGCACGGTCTGCATCATCCCGTTCGGCCAGCTCGAGCAGATGTGTCGCGAAGTGCGGCCGATGCAGCATCACGTCTATCAGATGATGAGCGGCGAAATCGTCCGCGAATCGGCGCAGATGGTGCTGCTCGGCACGATGACCGCCGAGCAGCGCGTGGCCGCCTTCCTGCTGAACCTTTCCACCCGCTTCAAGGCGCGCGGTTACTCGGCCGCCGAATTCGTGCTGCGGATGACGCGCGACGAGATCGGCGAATATCTCGGGATGAAGCTCGAAACGGTCAGCCGGATGCTGTCGAAGTTCCAACGCAACGGGCTCGTCGCCGCGCAAGGCAAGCAGATCCGCATCGTGGATCCGGAAGGCCTCGGGCGCATCTGAGCAGAACGCGCGGATACCGGGCGGGATCAATCGCGCATGCCGAGCACGGCGGCGCCGGACACGCGCCCGCTGCGCAGATCGTCGAGTGCGCGATTCGCATCGGTCAGCGCGTAGCGCACGGCTTCGACCCGCAGCGGCATCGCAGCGGCGATCCGCATGAATTCGGCCGCATCCGCACGCGTCAGGTTGGCGACCGACGCGATCCGGCGCTCGCCCCACAGCCACGCGTACGGAAAGCTCGGGATATCGCTCATGTGAATGCCGCCGCATACGACGATCCCGCCTTTGCCCACGGCGCGCAGCGCGGCCGGCACCAGCGCGCCCGCGGGCGCAAAAATGAGCGCGGCGTCGAGTGTTTCCGGCGGCGTTTCGTCGCTGCCGCCGGCCCACGCGGCGCCGAGCGACAGCGCGAGCTGCTGGGCCGCGGTATCGCCGGGCTTCGTCAGCGCGAACACCTTGCGCCCCTCGAAACGCGCGACCTGCGCGACGAGATGAGCGGCCGCGCCGAAACCGTAGATGCCGATGCGACGCGCGTCGCCGGCCATGCGCAAGGTTCGATAGCCGATCAGGCCGGCGCACAGCAGCGGCGCGGTCTCGAGATCTGAATAGCGTTGCGGCAGGTGCACGCAATACCGGTGGTCGGCGACCGCGCACTCGGCGTAGCCGCCGTCGATCGTATAGCCCGTGAAACCCGGGCTGTCGCACAGGTTCTCGCGGCCCGACGTGCAATACGCGCAATGCCCGCATGTCGAACCGAGCCAGGGAACCCCCACCCGGTCACCGACGGAGAACCCCGTCACGCCATCGCCGAGCACGCGCACCGTTCCCACGATTTCGTGCCCCGGCACCAGCGGCAGCTTCGGGTGCGCGAGCTCGCCGTCGACGACGTGCAGATCGGTTCGACAGACACCGCATGCATGCACGTCGATCAACAACTGGCCCGGCGCCGGCCGCGGATCCGGCACGCGCGCCTCGCGCAAATGCGGTGTCGTGCCGTCAAACATCATCGCAAGCATGCTCGCCTCCCGGCCGATCGTCTTCGTGCTTCGCTGTCCAAGACTAACCCCGGCGCATCGCGCGTGCATGGCCCGGTGACGGGCGCTTGATGTGGGTCAACGGCTGCCGGACGGTTGCTGACACGATGAGATGGCATGACGTCGCCCGCGCGGCGTGCCAGGAGATGATCAATGATGTCCGTTCCCCCGCTTGCCGCGAGCGCCCATGTCGACGATCAATTGAAGTCGCTGTTGGCGTACGCGGTGCTGGCCCCGTCCAGCCACAATTCCCAGCCGTGGCGGTTCATCGTCAACGGCGCCACGATCGCCGTCTGCGCGGACCGGGTCCGCGCATTGCCCGTGGTCGATCCGTTCGACCGCGAACTGATCATCAGTTGCGGCGCGGCATTGCTCAATCTGCGCGTCGCGCTCGATCACGCCGGCCTCGCCCACACGATCAGCACGTTTCCGTCCGAGGTCGACCCCGATCTCCTTGCGCTGGTCCGGGTCTGCGACGACGGCTATTCCGATCGGTCTCTCGGCGGGCTGTTCGACGCAATCCAGGCGCGCGTCACGACGCGCGCGCCGTTCGAATCCACCGCGGTGCCCGACGAGATTCAGCGCGAGCTGATCGCGGCCGGCGTCGCGGAAGGCGCCGAGGTCGCGTGCATCGACTCGATCGCGCATCGCGCACGGGTCGCCGAACTGGTTGCGCAGGCCGACCAGCAGCAGTTCGCCGATCCGCGCTTTCGCCGCGAACTGGCGAGCTGGATCGATCCGCGCCGGCGCGTCGACGGCATGCCGGCATTCGCGGCCGGCGTACCGACGCTGCTGGACTTCGCGGCGCCTGTCGTGACGATGGCGGTGCGGACGTTCGATCTCGGCAACGGGCTGGCCGCGCTCCATCACCAGCTCGTCGGCGCGTCGCCGTTGATCGTCTGCCTGTCGACCGTGCGCGACGATCGCGAAGCGTGGCTGGCCGCGGGCCAGGCGCTGGAGCGAATCCTGCTCGTCGCGGCGCGCGCGGGCTATACGGCGTCGTACCTGAACCAGCCGATCGAGACGGCCGCGCTGCGTGCCGACCTCGGCCGGACGCTCGGGCTGCGCGGCGAGCCGCAGTTGCTGCTGCGAGTCGGCCGCGGCCCGCACACGCCGCATTCGCCCCGTCGCCCGCTCGGCGAAGTGATCTCGTGAGTGATCGCCTGAGCGCAACCGGCGGCGCGCTGCGCGCCTGCCGATCCGGACGAGAAAAACCATGAACATCACGCGTTGCTTCGCTTTCCTTCTGATCGCGGCCATTGCCGGCACGGCGGCCGCGCAAACGACCGTGCCCGAACCGACCGAGCTCGTCAACGCGCAGCACTGCATGTTCTGCCACACGCCCGACATGACGTTCCTCGGGCCGTCGTTCCACGATATCGCCACGCGCTACCGCGGCGATCCGCACGCGGCCGCCGAGCTGGAGCGCAAGTTGCGCGTCGGCGGCCCCACGCATTGGGGCGACACGCCGATGCCGTCCGCCATCGATCGCGGCGGGCCGCTCTCTGCCGACGACGCCCATCAGCTCGTCCAATGGGTGCTGAGTCAGTGACCGTGCCACTGCCTTCCCGCTCATGCCCACGATAGTCAAACGCGTTCCCGCCGGCACCGCGCGCGGCGGCGCGCACGGCAAGCGGATACGCGTCCGGCCCGAAGCGACCGCCAGCCTCGACAACATCCCGCGGCCGTCTCGTCGGGCGCGGCATCTCGCCAGCCATCCGAACTGCACGCCCGGCGACGCGGACACGACGTTGCTGCAACGCGCGACCATGCGCGGGATCCGGCTGCAACTCGACTACTGGAAAGCCGAGGCGCGCCTGCAACATGAGCGAATCGGCCATGCCGTCGTGATCTACGGCAGCACGCGCATCGTCGCCCCCGCTGTCGCGAACGCTCGGCTCGACGAAGCGAACCGCCTGCTCGCGCTGCGCCCGCGTGACCCGGGCCGGCGTCGGGCCGTCGCGGTCGCCAGCCGTCTTGTCGAGCACAGCGCGTACTACCGGGTCGCACGCGAATTCGGCCGTATCGTCGGCCATGCCGACCGGCGCACGCGTACCGCGCGCCTCGCGATCGTCACGGGCGGCGGCCCCGGCATCATGGAGGCCGCCAATCGCGGCGCCTATGAGCGCGGCGCGCCGAGCATCGGCTTCAATATCGAGCTGCCGCGCGAACAGGCGCCGAATCCGTACATCACGCCGGATCTGTGCTTCCGGTTCCACTACTTCGCGATTCGCAAGCTTCACCTGCTCGAGCGCGCCAAGGCCGCCGTGTTTTTCCCCGGCGGATACGGCACGTTCGACGAACTGTTCGAAGTACTGACGCTGCTGCAGACACGCAAGATCGCGCCGCTGCCGGTCGTCCTGGTCGGCGAAGCGTACTGGCGGCGCGCCGTCGATCTGGCGTTTCTCGCGGACGAAGGGATGATCGACCGCCGCGACCTCGAACTGTTCACCTACTGCGAATCGGCCGCCGACATCTGGCATGCGATCGGATCGTGGTACGCACGGTGCCGCGCCAAGCGGCCGGCCCGACGAAGCCCTTCACCGAAGCCGTCCGCCGTGTAGGAATCCGCCGACGGCCGCCGCTCGATTCCTACTACAACTTCGGGACACGCCGATTGAATCGCGCATGCGCGCCGACGATACTGAAATCACGGATCACGGCTCCCGGCACACCGATCGCGGGCCATCAGGAGAGACGTCATGTCACACGCTACCCAGCTTGCCGATTCAGGCAATCCGTCCGGTCGGTCCGATGCAGCCGCGCTCGACACGCTGGCATTGGTCGCCCTCGCCCGCGACGCCGGCATGCTCGTGATCCTCGACGGCCAGATCGGACGGGAGCGGTACGAAAGCGTGACGGGATCGATCGCCACGCTGGCCCGTTTCGCGCAGGCGCTGCAACTTTCGGCGCTCAAGGCTGCATGAAGCCAGGCGCGGTCGTTTCCGTGCCGCGCGCTGCACCCATGCCGATGAACCTGCACCTGCCGGATCGATCAGTTCTTTTTTACCGGATATCCGCTGGATGAAGCGGCGATGAACCTGCCCCGTTCCGGACGCATCGCACGCATGTTCCCGGGTGTGGCGCTGCTCGCGAACTACCGGCGTGCATGGTTACCGCGCGATCTCTATGCGGGCATCGCGCTTTCCGCCGTGCTGGTTCCGGTCGGCATGAGCTACGCGCAGGCGGCCGGCCTGCCGGCCGTCACCGGACTGTATGCGTCGATCGCGGCATTGCTCGCCTATGCGGTACTCGGCCCGAGCCGCATCCTCGTCCTGGGCCCCGATTCGGCATTGGCCGCGCTGATCGCCGGCGCGATCGCGCCGCTCGCGGACCATGATCCGCAGCGGGCCATCGCGCTCTCCGGCGCATTGGCGCTGTTGGCCGGTACGATCTGCGTCCTGCTCGGTACGCTCGGCCTCGGCTTCGTCACCGACCTGCTGTCGCGCCCGATCCAGTACGGGTATCTGAACGGCATTGCGATCACGCTCGCGATCGGCCGCCTGCCCGAGCTGTTCGGCATGACCGCATCGGGCGGCGACGTGTTCGCCAGCGTCCCGCACATCATGCATGCCCTCGTCGACCGCCGGTTTTCACCCACTGCCTGCCTGCTCGGTGTCGGTGTTCTGGCGGCCATTTTCCTGATGAAGCGCGTGATACCTCGCTGGCCCGGCGTATTGATCGCCGTGCTCGCGGCGACCCTGGCCGCACGCGTGTTGCCGTTGCACGGCATCGCCACGGTCGGCGCCTTGCCGGCCGGTGCGCCCACCCCGCACCTTCCGGCTGTCTCGCTCGCCGACCTGAGCGCGCTCGCGTCCGGTGCGATCGCCGTGGCGCTGGTGTCGTTCGCCGACATCAGCATGCTGTCGCGTGCGCTTTCCGTGCGTGCGGGCGACACGCCGGACCGCAACCAGGAACTGATCGCATTGGGCGCGGCGAATCTGCTGGCGGGCGTGACGCAGGGCTGCGCGGTCAGCAGCAGCGCGTCCCGCACGCCGGTGGCGATCGCCGCCGGCGCGCAGAGCCAGGTCGCCCATCTCGTCGCGGCCGCATGCATCGCGATACTGCTCATTGCCGCGCCGACGCTGCTGACGGTCGTCCCGCGCGCGGCGCTGGCCGGAGTCGTGATCTACGCGGCGTTCGGCATCGCCGACGTCCGCAGCGTCGTCCGGCTGTACCGGATGCGCCGCGGCGAATGCCTGATTTCGGTCCTGTGCCTTGCCGGCGTGATCAGCGTGGGTGTCGTTCCCGGCATCCTGCTCGCCAGCGCGCTGTCGCTGCTGTCGTTCGTGTGGCGTGCCTGGCACCCGTACGATGCCGTGCTTGGTCGGCTGTCAGGCGTGCGCGGCTATCACGACATCACACGCCATCCGGACGCCGTGCAAATCCCGGGCCTCGTGCTGTTCCGCTGGGACGCACCGCTCTTCTATGCGAACGTCGAGATCTTCTGCGAGCATCTGCACGCGGCAATCGCGCGCTCGGCATGCCCGGTCGCGCGTATCGTCGTCGCCGCGGAGCCCGTCACCGATATCGACGTCAGCGCGGCAGACCGGCTCGTCGCGCTGTGCGAAGAACTCCGCGAGCAACGCATCGCGTTGAACTTCGCGGAAATGAAGGGGCCTGTGAAGGATCGCCTGCGCGCCTACGGGCTGTTCGACGTGTTCGGCGCGGCCAGCTTCTTTCCGACCGTGACCGATGCCGTGGCGCATCACGTCCAGCGGAAAGGCGAGCACGCGGGCGCGGGCGAACACCGCATGCGCCCGGCGTCATCGCCGCCCGCGCGGAAAAGGAAGGGCGGCTAGACGCTTGAAGACGGGCGGCCGCCGCGCGTATCGCATCCGGCCGGGAGGAGCGGCCGACTTCAGTCCGCCAGCCTTACTCGACGACCAGGTCGTCGACGACGGCGCGCACGCCACGCGCCGACCACGCCGCGCCGCGCACGGCCTTGCGTTCGGAGAACGAGCCGACCTTGCCGGACAACCGAACGGTGCCGTCGCGCACCTCGACCGCGATGTGTTTCGCCTCGCGCTCCGCGTGGCGCATGATCGCGCGCTTGATGTTGCCGCCGATGTCGGCCGAGCCGACCGCCCCCTGCACGACGATGTGGTCGGTCACGCCGGTCACGCTGCGCATCTGCGAGATCGCGCGCACGGCCAGATGGCTCTGGTAGGCCCATTCGACCTTGCCGGACAGCGTGATCCAGCCGTGCTCGACCTGCACCTTGACCGCGTCGTCATGGAGACCGACCGTCCAGTGCAGCACCGAGCGCACGGCATTCGCGATGTCCTCGTCGGTACGGATGTCGTCGTTCGGCAGATGCACGGTCATGTCGACGACGAGCGCCTTGACACCGGCCACGCGGTTCGCCGCGCGCTCGATCGCGAGTTTCTCCGCATAGCTCGGCGGGTGACCCGAAAGCGTCACGATCCGGTCGGAGACCTCGACACCGATTCGTGTCGCATCGATTGCCGGGTCGGATTCCAGTTCGTCCTGAACGTCCTGCTTCAACTGCTTGTCGGTTTTCATCGTCTGTACTCCCGAGAGCCGCGGCGCGCTTGTCCGCCATACACGACCAGATTTGCACACACGCGGCCGCCCGTTGCTGATGCAGGTCAACGGATGCGTTGCAGTCGCCGCCGGGTTCGCACTTCGTCGAATGGCGGGCACGCGGCCCGCGCTTTCGTCCCGCCAGCGCGGCGCCCCGATGCGGATCGGACTCGCGCGACATCGCGTGTCGCACAACGGACGAAGGACGCTTCAGAAATCGGCGTATCCACTCGCACCGTCACGCGCTTGATACGCGTCGACGACCCGGCGCGATCAGGTACAGAACCGGAAAAATCCGCTGTGAAGCAGGATCGGCCTGCCGTCCATCTCCTCGAGCAGGCAGCGCGCCGCGCGCTCGATCGCGGGGCGATGGCGTGCGAATGCATCGACGAGATCCTGTTCGCGCGACGATGCCGCCCGGAAGTGGTCTTCCAGCGCTTCCGCGGTGATCACGCAGCGCACGCGGCGGCCTTCGACCACGGCCGGAAAGGCCAGCGCCGGGTCCTGGCCGCAATACGTCGGCGGTTCGGAAGGAAAAGTTATCGGCATGACGATCCCTTGGGCAGATGGCGGGCCGCCCCGGTATCGGGCGCGGCGACCCTAGGCTGCCGCGACGGCAGCAGGCGCGGCATCGTCGCCGCGTACGAGCAGGACCGGGCAACGGGATCCGCGCAGAAAGCGTTCGGCTACGCTGCCGAGGACCAGCCGACGGACGCCGCGCCGGCCGTGCGTGCCGACCACCGCGAGATCGATCGACCGTTCGACGACATAGCGTTGCAGCCGTTCAGCGATATCCTGGCCGGGTTCGGTCTCGACGATTTCGGTATCGCCGTTGACGGCCGCATGCGAGATGGCCCGTTCCGCGCTTCGCAGCACCGCCGCGCCATCGCGCCGGACTTCGTCGAGCAGCGCATCCGGGTTCATGCGTCCGGCGTACGTGATCAGAAGCGATTGGTCGACGACGAAAACGGCGAACACGCGCGCGCCGCAGGACCGGGCAACCTTCAGGCCCTCTTCAAGCGCCTGACTCGACGAAGGACTGCCGTCCACGGCGACCATGATGTTCGTGTACATACCTACCTCGCTGGATGACTGGACGCGCCGGTGACGTTCGGCGTTGTTTCATCATCAGCGCTCGCCGGAAACCTGCGTTGACCGAAGTCAACGGTTCGAAGCGGTATGCGCCGGCGCGGACGGCGCCGATTAGCGAGGGTCGACCGGCAGCGCCGGCGTGTCCGGCGGGCGCTCGTACGCCGCGAAGCCCCGCTCGATTTCAAGAATCTTCGACACGCATGCATCGTATTGCCAGCCGGGGCCGCCATCGGTGCCGTACATGCCCTTGCACATCGCCTTGAGCCGAATCACCGCGCCGCCGTCGCCCGATGCCGTGCGCGATGCCCACAGATAGACTTCTCCGGCTAAATGCGGTTGCGCGGTTTCGATCCGGTCCTCACTGAATCGCGTGATACGGGTCGACGAACGTGCGTCGACGTAGCGCCGTGCGAGCTGCCATGCACGGTCGCATTCGGGTGCCGTCGAACAGTGCAGCGCTGCAGCCTCTCGTGCCGCCAGCAATTGCGTCTCGGTCGACCGGAACGCCGCCTCCTGGCTCATACCGGCGCAAGCGCCCAGCGCGAGCGCAGCCCCGATCGCCCACGTCGGATGTTTCATTGCCCATGCCTCATCACGCGGCGACTTGCGCGCGCCATCGGGCGCCGCGTCATGCAAGCGCCGGAGTCCACTGTATTGCCGGCGGCGCGAATGCGGTTGACCTGCGTCAATCGCCGTCGTGCGGTGCACATCGCGGACGTCGCCTTCGTCGCCACGAGAACATACTTTTGACGATCCGCTGGCTTGAGCGGCGCGGCGCAGCCCGTGGCATGGGCGCGTCACCGATCCTCGGCGCCCGCCTCGCTTGCCGCGGACTGTTCAATTCCACGCATGCCGCGCCGGGCGCGCGCCGTTCAGGTAGTAATTGCCGACGAGGTGATATTTCCAGCGCACCGGGTCGTGCAGCGTATGCGTGCGCGCATTGCGCCAATGCCGGTCGAGGTTGTGCTCGGCGAGCGTCGACTGCGTGCCGGCCAGCTCGAACAGCTTCTCGCCGGCGAGCAACGCGACCTCGGTCGTCAGCACCTTCGCTTCGCCGACCGCGACGGACGCCCGCGCGACGTCGTCTTCGGTCACGTCACCCTTTGCCGCGATCTCGTCGAGCGTGCGCGCCGCGCGTTCGAGCAACGCGTCGGCCGCATGCAGCTGGATATGCAGCCGGCCGATTTCGCGGATCGTCAGCGGATCGTCCACCGCCCGCTCGACGCCACTGTCGACCCACGGCCGCGTGCGGGTCCGCACGAACGCGAGCGTATCGTCGATCGCCGCCTTCGCGATGCCCGCGTCGATCGCCGCCTGGATGATCTGCGACAGCGGGCCGTTGAGCGTCGGCACGTCCGACACGCGCTGCGCGGGCAGCACGTGCGACGCGGGGATGCGCACCGCGTCGAGCACGACCGTGCCGCTCGCGGTCGTGCGCTGCCCGAATCCCGACCAGTCGTCGATCACGGTCAGCCCCGGCGTCGGTTGCGGCACGTACGCGAGCCAGGCCTGCTGCGCGTCGTCGAGCCCGAGCACCGGCACGTAGTGCGCGAACAGCGCGCCGGTCGAATAGAACTTCGTGCCGTCGACCACATAGTCGTCGCCGTCGCGCCGCACGCGCGTCTTCAGGTCGAGCACGTGCTTCGTGCCCTTCTCCGAGAATCCGTTGCCGAACCGCTTGCCGCTCAGCACTTCGGCGAAGAAATGACGCTTCTGCGCGTCGGTGCCGACGAGCGTGATCACGTCGATCAACCCGAAATGATTCTGCGGAAGCTGCCCGAGCGACGCATCGGCCGCGGCGACGATCTTGATCACCTCGGTGAGCGTCACGTGCGACACGCCTGCGCCGCCGTACGCCTTCGGCACCGTGATCGCCCACAGCCCCGACTGCGAGAACCATTCGATTTCCTCACGCGGCAGCCGGCGTTCTCGATCGCGCTCGGCGGCCCCTTGCGCGAGACGTTGCGCCAGCGCATGCGCGACCGCGATCGCTTCCGCATCATCCGCAATCACACGGGCCAGCTGTGGTTGTGCTTCGGCCGGCCGATCCTGAATCGTCGCGCTCGTGTCTGACATCGGGTTCTCCTGTCGAATGGCGAAAGCAGTCAATCTAGCAGCGCCGCGCGGACCGGAAAACCGAGCGATTCTCGAAACGATATTCCTTTGGAGAACAAACGACGTCGCAATGGATGCAGGTGAATCGGCGCTTCGACGTCGCAATGGACGCGAGAACGTCGATACGTCCCCGCGCGGGTCTCGGTAATACGCAGCGACGATAACGATCCGAGAATCCGTTATTGGAACGCTTGCATCGCGCTTCCTATACTGGGCTCCCGGCGCACACGGCCCCGCCCTTCGAGGAAATCCGCATGACTTCGTCGCACGCAGCTCCCGACCTTTCCACCGGTACCGATTACGACGCGCTCGCGAGCCGGTTCCGGCCGATCTTCGAGCGTATCGCCGCCGGCGCCGCCGAGCGCGAACGCAACCGCGAACTACCCCACGAGGCGATCGGCTGGCTGAAGTCGGCAGGCTTTGGCGCGATCCGGCTGCCGGCAAGCGCCGGCGGCGCAGGCGCATCGCTGCCGCAGTTGTTCCGGCTGCTGACCGAGCTCGCCGCCGCCGATTCCAATTTGCCGCAGGCGTTACGCGGGCATTTCGCGTTCGTCGAGGACTGGCTGAACGCGACGCCCGGGCCGCAGCGCACGACCTGGTTCGACCGCTTCGCGAGCGGCCAGCTCGTCGGCAATGCGTGGTCGGAAGCCGGCGACGTACCGCTCGGCCAGACCGTCACGAAGGTGTCGGAGCAGAACGGCCGGCTCGTGCTGAACGGCCGGAAGTTCTACAGCACCGGCAGCCTGTTCGCCGACTGGATCGACGTGTTCGCGCAGCGCGCGCACGACGGCAGCGACGTGATCGTCGCCGTCGCGACCGCGCAGCCCGGCGTGATCCGCGACGACGACTGGGACGGCTTCGGCCAGACCACCACCGGCAGCGGCACGACGCGTTTCGAGAATGCGGCGGTCGACGCGGACAACGTGATCGATTTCGCACGCCGCTTCAAATACCAGACCGCGTTCTACCAGTTGTTCCACGTCGCGACGCTGGCCGGTATCGGCCACGCGATCGTGCACGATGCGGGCGAGCTCGTGCGCAACCGCACGCGCGTCTACAGCCACGGCAATGCGCAGCGTGCCGGCGACGACGCCCAGCTGCAGCAGGTGATCGGCGAGATCGCGTCATGGGCATACGCGGCCGACGCGCTCGCGCTGCGCGCCGCGCAGCCGCTTCAGCACGCGTACGAAGCGCGCTTCGGCGTCGACGAAGCGGCCGAGCAGGCCGCGAACGTCGCGGCCGAAATCGAATCCGCGCAGAGCCAGCTCGTCGTGTCCGAACTCGTGCTGCGCGCGGCGACGCGCCTGTTCGACGCGCTCGGCGCATCCGCGACCCGCAGCACGACCGCGCTCGATCGCCACTGGCGCAACGCGCGCACGGTGTCGTCGCACAACCCGCTCGTGTACAAGGCGCGCATCGTCGGCGACTGGATCATCAACGGCCGTACGCCGCCGTTCGTCTGGCGCGTGGGCAGCGGTGCGGGCGCCAATACCGACGCCGCAGCGGAAACGAGGGTCGCGCAATGAGCAAGACCATTCGCTTCAACGCATTCGAGATGAATTGCGTGGGCCATCAATCTCCCGGCCTGTGGGCGCATCCGCGCGACCGCTCGTGGCAGTACAAGGATCTCGACTACTGGACCGACCTCGCGCGCGTGCTCGAACGCGGGATCTTCGATGCGATCTTCATCGCGGACGTGATCGGCTATTACGACGTGTACAAGGGCAGCAACTATCACGCGCTGCACCAGGCCGCGCAGATCCCGGTCAACGATCCGCTGCAACTGGCCGCGCCGATCGCGATGGCGACCGAGCATCTCGGCATCGGCATCACCGCGTCGACGACGTTCGAGCACCCGTACACGTTCGCGCGCCGGCTGTCGACCGCCGACCATCACACGAAGGGCCGGCTCGCGTGGAATATCGTCACGTCGTACCTGGAGAGCGGCGCGAAGAACGTCGGCGATCACGGGCTGCGCACGCACGACGACCGCTATGCGGTCGCGGCCGAATACGTCGAGGTGCTGTACAAGCTGTTCGAGGGCAGCTGGGAAGATGGCGCGGTGGTGCGCGATCGCGACGGCCGTGTGTTCACGCATCCGGAGAAAGTGCACGAGATCGGCCACAAGGGCCGCTTCTTCGACGTGCCCGGCTATCACCTGTGCGAGCCGTCGCCGCAGCGCACGCCGGTGCTGTTCCAGGCCGGCGCGTCGGGCCCCGGCAAGGCGTTCGCCGCGCAGCACGCCGAATGCGTGTTCGTCGCCGCGCCGACCCGCGACCAGCTCGCGCGCTACGTGGCCGACGTGCGTGCACAGGCCGCGGCAGCCGGGCGCGATCCGGCGAAGGTGCTGATCTACAACCTCGTCACGGTGATCGTCGACGAGACCGACGAGAAGGCGCAGGCCAAGTTCGACGAGTATCGCCGCTATGTGTCGTACGACGGCTCGCTGGTGTTCATGTCGGGCTGGACCGGCATCGACTTCGGCCAGTACGCGCCGACCGATCCCGTCAGGCGCGTCGAAACGAATGCAATCGTGTCCGCGGTCGAACACCTGTCGGGCGGCGACACCGCGTGGACGATCGAGGCGCTGGCGGCGTGGGGCGGCATCGGCGGGATGGGCCCGGTGTTCGTCGGGTCGGCGGCGACCGTCGCGGACATCCTGCAGGAATGGGTCGCCGCGACCGACGTGGACGGCTTCAATCTCGCGTATGCGGTCGCGCATGAAACCTTCGAGGACGTCGTGCGCTATCTCGTGCCCGAACTGCAGCGCCGTGGCGTGTATCCGACCGCGTATGCGCCGGGCACGCTGCGCGAAAAACTGTTCGGCGGCTCGGCGCGGTTGCCGGACGAACATCCGGCCGCGCAGTTTCGCGATATCGAACAGGTCAAGCGCGCGGCCGAGCGGGAAGCGGTCAGCGCTTGACGCGTCATATATCGAAACCGGTCGGTCCGCATTCGCGCGGCGACCGGCTTCAGTAAAAACGGCTTCGTGCGATTCGACGAAGCCGTTCGTGTTTTCCGAGGGGCGGTAAACGCCCCCTCGGCGCTTACGCCACGCTTTCGTCGTCGACGTCATGCGCCGTCGGTTCGTACCGCACGATCAGCAGAAACACGATCGGCGTGACCGCACTGATCGCGACGACCCAGAACATGTCGGTGCCGAGACGGGCCTGCAGGATCGGCAGCACGAACAGCGCCAGCGCCTGGCCGATGCCGCACAACGACCGCCCGAAGCCGACGCCGGTGCCGCGAATCGCGGCCGGATACGACAGCGTCGGATAGATCATCATCTGTGCGCCGGGGCCGAAGCCTTCGGCGAACAACCACGTACCGAGCATCAGCAACACGACGCCGACCGCGATCGCCCCGTGCGGATGGCCTGCGAGCGCCAGCGCGACGAGCGCGACCGTTTGCAGCGCGAACCCCGCGATCGCGACATGACGCGACGCATACCGATATGCGAGACGCATGCCGAGCAAGCCGCCGGTGAACGCGAACAGCACGTTCAATGCGAGCGATGCCGCGATCGTCTCGAACACGCCCGCACCGAGGAATTGCGACAGGATCGACGGCAGGAAGAACGCGATCGCCGTGTATTCGAACGGGATGCACAGGTTCATCACGCTGGCGACGATCGTGCGCCCCAGATACGGACGCTGGAACAGCACGCGAATCCGCACGGGCGGCGGGCTCGGCTCGCGTCGCGCATCGTCCGCTTCATGCGCGTGGATGCCGTACGACTCGCGCAGGATGCGCGCGGCATTGGCCAGGTCGCCCTGATTCGCGGCCCACAGCGGCGACTCGTTCATGAAGCGGTTGCGGAACAGGATGATGACGAGCGCCGGCACCGCGCCGAAAATCAGCGATGCGCGCCACAGCCAGCCCGCATGCTCGGCCGGCAGCAGGAAATACAGGCCGAAGATCAGCAGGAAGCACACCGACGACGCGACGTACCACATCGGGCACCACGCGGCGAGCCGCGACGCCTTGTTGCCGCGGCCGTTGAACTTCGAGAATTCGGCAAGAAACGCCATCGCGACGGGCAGGTCGATGCCGACGCCGAGCCCCATCACGAAGCGCGCGGCGATCAGCACCCAGACATTCGGCGCGAGCCCGGCCGCGATCGCCGCGACCACGAAGAACAGCATGTCGGCCATGAACACCTGGTAGCGGCCGATCCGGTCGGTCAGCCAGCCGCCGATCAGGCTGCCGAAGATCGTGCCGATCATGATCGCCGACCCGACCAGCCCGGTCAGCGCGGGCGTCAGCCCGAATTCGCGCGCGACGTCGTCGATGCCGTACGACAGCGTCGTCAGGTCGTACGCGTCGAGAAACACGCCGCCGAGCGCCAGCAGCACGATCATCCGTGCGTGGCTGACCGAACTGTCCACGGTATTGATCAGGCGCGCGACGTCGCTGGCCGAGCGGATGGGAGAAGAAACCGGCGTGACCGGGCTCAGATCGATCGAACTCATCGGATTCCTTAGTTTGATGCCGAATGCATGGCAAGGTCGTCGTGAAGCCGGGAACCGGGCAAGTGCCTGCGCGACCATCGCGGCGTCGAACGAACGCGGCGCCGCTGTCGCCGGGTTCCGGCAGCGGAAATTCTGTTCCTCCGGTCCGGCAATCCCAAGCGATATAAACCGATAAATTAATCGGCGTGCGTCATAAAGTTGCGCGGGCGGCGCTTGGCAGCAGCACGCATGTTCAATCGAGAATGCCTTCGCTAACGGATCGCCCCGCGCTTCGTTACATTAGCCGGTCACGCCGGCCCCATTTCGCCGGCCCGCGCGGCACACGACTTCATTGCGCAGACGCCGACCGCACGAACGCGGCCAGATCGCGATTGAACCGCTCGGCTTCCTCGATGAACGGCGCGTGCCCCGACTCCGCGTACACCTTGCTGGCAATGCGCGGATTCAACTCGGCCGCGCGAGCCAGCGTCGCGTGCGTATCGACCAGCGCGTCGCGGCCGCCGTAGATGAAGAGCAGCGGCACACGCGCATTGCCGAGCCCCGCGGCGGCGAACACCGACATCGTCGGAATCGCCTTTTGCATGTCCCACGACGCCATCGCCGCGTTCGCGAGCAAGCGCTCGAACGTCACGGCATCCGGCCGACGGTTGAAGCACAGACCGACGAACGTACGCTCGCCATCGAGATGCGTTTTCAGGTCCGGCGCATTCATGTCCCGGTACACGTCCGGATGATCGACGATCTGGCCCGGCGCAAGCTCGACCACGCCATCGACATACACGGCGCCCGCGATCGCGCGATCGCCGTATTTGGCGAGGTAGTTCGAGATCACCGCGCCGCCGAGCGACCAGCCGACCACGACGGGTTTGCGCGCATGCGCACCGTCGATGACCGCGGCGAGATCGTCGCCCCAGCGGGTTCCGTCGCGATACGGTTGCGCGCCGAGCGGCTTGTCCGACAGCCCGTGGCCGCGCAGGTCGTACGTGATGATCCGGAATCCGCGCAGGTCGGGGCTCCGGACCTGCGCGTCCCAGTTCAGCCGGCTGCCGAGCAGGCCGTGGATCAGGATGACCGGCACGCCGTCGGGGTCGCCGCTTTCCTGCACGGCCAGCTTCACGCCATCCGCAGACGTCACGGTATAGCTCAGCGGCGCGGCGGCCGCGTCGTACGCCAGGGCGAACGGCGTCGCCCACCAGATCACGGCCATCAGCCAGCGGATCAGCACTCGGGTCGTCACGATTTTTCCTCCAGGCATGAACGGACGCCCAGTCTCAACCCTCACACTGGTGTGAGAGTCAAGCGGATCGTGCTAACCTGCTTTCCATGAAAAACCCGCCTACCCAGCCCCTGCTGACCATCGGCAAACTCGCGCAGCTCACCGGCGCGAGCGTGCGCTCGATCCGGCACTACGACGAGCACGGCCTGCTCGCGTCGGTGCGCGCGGCCAACGGCTATCGCCTGTTCGCCGACAACGCGGTGACGCAGGTCAAGCAGATTCAGCGCATGATCGCGACCGGCTTCACCCTCGACGACATTCGCGGCTTTCCGGACTGCATGCTGCTGATCGACGGCGCGCGGTCGTGCGACCAGATCACCGACGTCCAGCGCGAACGGCTCGAAGCGATCGACCGCCAGATCGCCGATCTCGAAAAGCGGCGCGCGCGGCTCGTCAAGATGTTGCGCGATGGCGCGGTGCCGCCGCTCGATTGACGCGCGGTTCGCCAGCCCGGCTCGGGCGCCGCCTCACCCGTCGGCCCCCTCCACACCGAGATCGCGCGAGGATACGCGGCCGCCGCACCACCACAAAAAACGCGCCTATTCAATGACGGTCGATTACAAACGCTTTTTATAAGCGCATCCTTGACATGCCGAATCGCGTGGTATTTACTCCCATTGCACTCGACGCAATACGCAATCGCAGCACGAAAAAACAACAGGACTGAGAGTTGCATTTGCATCGACATGCAAGAAATGCGCGTCGGCGAAATGCAAGACGAAGAAGTAAAACAGACGTGATCCGAACGGGGGCCACATCCATGTCCGCTACCAGCAAACCGCCGCCTGGCGGTTGATTCCCGTCATTCAGCCATCCGACCACGCAGGTCCGCCGACGGTTTTTCGATAGAACCGGGGCGGCATCGTCACGTGCGTCGTCCGCCCGCATCGCGTCGCGCATGCGTCGGGTTTCAATGCGAGACGGCATGTTCGCGGAATACTCATTTCAAAAATCCGGTGAGTCCCGAATTTCACCGGTCGCGCAATATAAATTCGGGATTTCTTTAAAAAAGATGTGCCTCGATATTTCACATATTGATGAAGGAATGAAAATGAGTACCACGACGATCGAAAATGCCGGTTACGGGGTCTACAACTCGACCATCGATGTCACGACCCAGGTGGCGGCGGCCTACAAGAACGGCCAGCGCGTATTCACCGCCAGCAATCAATGGGGCGATCCGGCGCCGGGCGAGCGCAAGTACCTGTACATCTTCTGGACCCGCAACAGCGAATGGCAGTCGGGCGTGACCGGCGAGAACGATTCTCACGGCGTGACGCTGCCCTGAACCGTATTCCGCGCGCGGGACGGGTCGCCGCGTCGCGGCAGCGTGCAGTCGCCGTACGGCCCGTGCGCGTCATCCCGCGCGCAGCGTGTTTCCCCACCCTACCGATCGACAGGAGTCTTTCATGCCGTCCATCTACGTGCAGAACATCTCGATTCCCGTGAGCACCGCCACGCCGTCCGACTCGGGCGTCATCACGGCCCAGACCACCTACAGCTTCCCGACCAACGTGATTGCGGCCGGCGCGTCGGTGGCCAGTTACTCGGCCTCGTTCGGCAGCACCGACCACCACCTGCGCACGGTAGGCGCGAGCGTGCAGGTCCAGACGCAGAACAATTCGCCGACGGTGACCATCACGGGCTCGCTGCAACTGATCGACAACAGCAATAACGAACTCAACCCGAGCAGTTGCTCGTTGACCGCGTCGGTCATTGCCTGGGCGCAATAAGCGACGTTCGCCGCCGCATCGCCGCGATGCGCGGCGTCGTTCCATTGTCCGGTTTGCAGTCGTGCCTTTCGTGGTCCTCCGCCCGCCGTTCGGGCCGAGGACCATTTTCTCGAGGAGTCGCCATGTCCACCAGCGCCAGCCAGCAAGCCGACATCCCCGCCCTGGGCGTGCTCCAGTTCGACGCCGGCAGCTTCGGTTCCGCCGTGAACCTGTTCCGCGGCAATCTCGCCTTTCCGCTCAAGCTGCTGACGCTGCCGGCACGTGGCGGGCTGGCGTTCGACCTGACCCTGCTGTACCAGAGCAACGTCGCGGACCAGGTCTCGCAATGGAACCTCACGAACCCAAGCGGCGCGCTCGGCGTGGGCTGGAGCATGCCGCTCGAACGCATCGTCGCGGAAACGCAGGGTACGGGCAGCCCGCTCGACGTCCAGTATTACCTGATGAGCCAGGGCCAGGCGATGCAGCTCGTGCCGATCCCGACGGCGTGGAGCCGCGGCACGCTGCCCGCCGACGCGTTCGACGACGCCGCGACCGCGGCGCTGTTCGCGAGCGACCGCGTGCCGGCGCCGCTCGCGTCCGCGCTGGATCGACACGGCTGGCGCCCGTCCGGCGACGCGCGGATCGCGTCCACCGGCCGCCCCGACGAGTGGCGTCTCGACGATGCGCCGCTGCGCCGCTCGCACCTGTTGCGCCGGCAACCGGACGGCATGATCACCGTGACCACCGACGGCCAGTCCTATGAAACGGCGCCCTACCAGTTCTGGCAGATCACGCACTACCCGGCTTGGGACAGCTGGGAAGTCGTCCGCCCGGACGGCACGGTCGCCACTTACGGCGGCTCGGATGCGGCCGCCGCCGCGCGCAACCTGATCCAGTGGGGCATCCGCTGGGGCAACTGGGTCGGCCCGAGCCGCCGCGCGGAAAACCAGCAGCGCTACGCGCTCGCGTGGAATCTCGCGCAGTTGCGCAATACGCTCGGGCACTGGATCGAATTTTCGTACAGCACGATCGAGCAGGCGGTCGGCGACGGCACGTTGACTTACACGCGCGAATGCCAGATCGCGAGCATGGAAAACGATCTCGGCTGGTCGTGTCGGTTCGCATGGCAGCCGATGACCTACGACACCCGCTCGCTCGACGCGCCGAAGGAATACCTGGCCGCGCACGGCGACCCTGCCCAGGCGCCGGGCGACCAGCCGAACGCATGGCAGGACCGTTACGAGACGCGCTATCTCGACCACGTCGACGTGATCGACGGCTCGGGCGCGCAGCAGACCCGGCTCGATTTCGACTGGTACGACCTGACCCTGCTCGCGCCGCGCGACGCCGCCAATCCGCTCGCCACCGGCGCCTGCTACAAACGCTATCTGAAAGGGGTGACCGATACCTTCAGCGGCGGCGCGGCCCGCCCCGGCATCGCATTCGACTACAACTTCGATGCCGACGGCGCGCCGAACCCGGGCGCGATGACGTCGATGACGCTGCCCACCGGCGGCGTGCTGCGCTACACGTACGCCGAGATCGACGTGGGCGCGGACGAGAACGTCGATCCGGGCTCGCGCAACCTCACCGTCGACAATCCGTTCGGCGCCAGCCGGCCGGGCGCGCCGCGCATCTGGTACGGCGCCGACTACGTGGTCGTCGCCTGGTACGAGGCCAGCGAGAACGCGCTGCTGGTGAACGTCTACACGTGGCTGGGCCGCTGGATTTCGGCCTGGACGGACTGGCAGCGCTTCGACGGCGCGCTCGATCTCGATCGGACGGTAGCCACGACCAGCGCCGACAGCTTCATGCTGCTGCTGGCCAACCTCGACGACACGCAATCGACGCTCTATCTCGCGTCGCGCCGGCCGGTCGCGAACGCGGACTGGCATTTCGCGGGCGAGCCCGGCTCGCCCACGCCGTACCGCTACGACAGCACGCAACTGCGGATCGCCAACGGCGCCGACTTCTTCGTCGTGATCGACGACGACGATCGCCGCGTCGACCGCTACGCGCTGAACTGGCAGACGCGCGACTGGGACGTCGCGCCCGCGCTCGCGAGCGGCACGTGCTGCCCGTCCGGCAGCGTCAATACGCAATCGTACGTGGCGGCGGCCACGAATCACTATCTGGTGTTCTGCTATGACGAGGACACGGCGCGCGGCCGCTTCAGCCTGATGGTCCGCGATGCGGCGACGCTGGCGTGGCGGCTCGGCAGCACGCTGGACACCGACGCGATCACGATTCCGGCGGTCGGCGCCACGTCGTATTTCCAGCTGTCGATGGGCCAGGGCTTCGCGGCCGCCGCGTGGATCGACCGCTATGCGTCGTCGGGCGGCGTGGTGCAGGCTTTCGACTACCGCCTGGCCGTGCTCGCGTGGGACGACGACTACGGCAACCTCGCGTTGCGCCCGCTGCCCGACGTATTCGACGGCCCGGGCTTCACGAACCTGTCGCCGGCCTTCATGCAGACGCTCGGCCCGGTGATCACCGGCAACAGCCTGATCGGCTCGGGCCCGAACGTGCTGGTGTTCGACGGCGTGAGCTGGTCCTACCACTTCGCCGGCATCCAGTACGCGCCCGGCAGCGACGCGAACCGCCAGTTCTACTGGTACGCGTGGGATCAGCTCGGCGTGCTGAAGACGGAGAACACGACGTCGGCGCTCTACGCCGCGCTCGACAGTTTCGATCCCGACGCCGACACGCCGTGGGTCACCCAGGTGCTGCAGGACGAGGACCCGGCGCCCGCGGACCGCGAGACGCAGGGCTTCCCGACGCTGGCCGGCACGTTCCTGTCGCAGAACCGCGACCTCTACGGCCGGTCGGTCTGGCCCGCGTGGAACCCGCTCGCCGGCTTCCGGCTGGGCGAGATCACCGTCGATCGCTTCGACAGCACGACCGTCATCAACCAGGCGCCGGACTTCCTCGCGTTCATGACGCTCGACGCCGACGGTGCGCCGCTCGACACGCAGGTGCGCTTCTTCTGCAACGGCGGGCTGCTGCGCGACGCGCAAGGCGAGCCGGTGGTCGAGCGTTTTCCCGGGCAGCAGATGTTCCGCCTGCTCAACAGCACGCTGCACTACGAGACGGCCATTTCGGGCAAGCTGCCGGCGATTCCGTCGGGGTTCGTGACCTTCCCGTCGGGCAACGAGATCGACGCATCGACCCACATCACGCTGCACCGCTATGCGAATCACTCGCTGCATGCGCCGCTCGCGGCCTTCGTCGTGACCGCGCTCGCGATGGACAGCGGCTACGACACGATGCTGCGCTGCTACGCGTACGCGGACGTGTCGGCCAACACCGATCCGTCGGGCAGCATCGTGCAATTCTCGACGGTGTCCGAATACCAGGCGTGCGAGACGCCGCAGGCGCAGCGCTACGGCTGGACCACGAGCCATTTCTACAACGGCCTGCCCGCGCGGACGCTGCAGTTGCCGGACGATTGCCGCATCCGCGCCGGCGTACGCGGGACGGCCGCGCCCGTCGACGACGCGTACTCGCTGGCGGCCGGCCTGCTGCTGTCGAGTTCGGTGTACGACCGCGACGGCACGCTGCTGTCGTCCACCACCAGCGACTGGACCTACACCGACCAGGTCGCGAGCGACGCGAACGGCGCCACGCTGCGCAATCTCTACGACGCCGTGCCGCAGATCGCGACGTCGGTCGAGAGCCTGCAGGGCGTCGCGCGCACCATGACCTATGCGTACAACGCGGCGTCGGGCTATCCGACTACGGTCCAGACTGCCTATTACGACAGCCGGGGCGAGCTCAACGTCACGCAGCGCACGTCGCTGTTCGGTTTCGAGGTCTACCCGGCGATGTGGAGCGCGCACATCCTCGCGCCGGTGGCCAGCGCATCGACGCGGGTGCAGGCGGACGGCGGCTGGTTGTTGCAGGCCGCGAAGGCGCAGACCTTCCGCAGCTGGGCGCACGACGACGGCACCACCTATCTCGCGGAAGCCGACAGCTGGGTCGCGGTCGACGAGAACGCGCCGCCGTTCGCCGCGTGGAACGGCGGTCAGCCCGGCGCGGGCTGGCTGCTGGAGGAGCGTATCGACACGCGCGACGGCGAGGGCAACGTGCTGCTCTCGCACGACGTCACCGGCCGGCCGATGGCTTCGCTGTTCGACGATGCAGCACGCTTTCGCATCGCCGGCTTCGTCAATTCGGCGGGCGGCAATGCGTACGACAGTTTCGAGGATTACCAGCGGCCGACCTGGAGCCTGCCGGCCGGCGCCGCCGTCTATCGCGACGACGCGGCCAGCGGCACCGCCTGCCTGCAGATCACCGCGTCGGCGACGCTCACCCGTGCCGTGACGCTGACCGACGGCCGCGCGCGGCAGTTGTTCGGCCTCTGGTTCAAGAGCCCGCCCGGCGCGACCGCGAGCGACTTCACCGTGACGTTGACGCTCACCGCGCCGGGCGGCGCGCAGTTGAGCCGGCGCCTCGCGCCCACCGCCGGCCAGTGGCAACCGCAGCAATGGACCGTCGATCCGTCGTCGCTCGGCCTCGGCGCGAACGCCACCGTCACGCTCGGCATTCGGGCCGAACTGCCGGCGGGCGGCGCGGCGTGGCTGCGGCTCGACGACGTGTTCTTCACGCCGCTCGACTGCCAGTTCCAGTCGATCGCCTACGACGGCGCACGGCTGCGCACGCTCGGCACCACCGCGCCGAACGGCGTGCGCTCGCGCACGCTCTACAACCCGTTCGCCGAGCCGTCCGTGACGGTCGGCCCCTGGGACAATCCGAGCCTGATCAGCATGACCTGGTTCGCCGCGCAGGACACGACGATCGGCCCGGCCGCGCCGTTTCCGCGCGCCACGCCGAACGCGGCGATCAACGTCAACGGCCAGGGGATCGGCATATACGACGGTTTCTGCAACGGCGCGCTGGCGTTCTACACGGCCGCGTCGGGCAATGCGGCCGACTGGAGTGCGGGCGGCGGGCTGCTCAGCTATCACGGCGAAGCGGCCGGGCCGCTCGGCGCGCGGCTCGAACGCACCGGTTTCGCGGCGGCGAGCATCGCCGCGCGCGTACTGGTCGACCGCGCCAGCCTCGGCGACGCGGTGCTCGGCACCGGCACCTGGTTCGTCGGCTTCAGCCCGGCGCAGGGCTGGCGTCTGTGGCGGCTCGACGGCGCGAACCCCGTGCTGCTGCAATCCGACAGCGGCGCGCCGGCCGCACGGGAATGGCTGCTGGTGGCCGTGGCGGGCCGCGTGCTGTTCTTCGCCGACGGGCTCAAGGTGTTCGAATATGCGGACGCCGCGGTCGCCGCCCCGTTCGGCGTCCAGCTCGGCATGACGCAGCCCGGCAGCTTCTCGGCGCTGGCCGTGGCCGAGGACGTCGGCCTGAGCGTCGAGTATCGGGATGGCCTCGCGCGCAGCCTGCAGACGCTGAAGCTCGAATCGGCCGATAGCGCGGTGCTCGACACCGGCGTGTACGACGATCGCGGCAACACCGCGATCCGGGCACTCACGAGCCGTGTCACGGTGTCCGGCGCACAGGCGTTGTTCGTCTATCAGGACGGGCTGGTGACCAACGGCGGCGCCGACGGCAGCCTCTGGCAAGGCGCGCCGCTCGAGGGCGCGCTCGCCGCGTGGCATCCCGACGCCGGCGGCTATCCGTTCGCGCGCACGGTCTACGAAAACGCCCCGCTCGGCCGGCCGGTGGCGTTCGGTCAGCCCGGCTACGACTATGCGATCCGGCCCGGCAGCACGCATTACGCGACGCGCGGCTACGGCGTCAACGCCGACGCGGGGCGCTTCGCCTATCCGCTGCCGATCGGCGAGTATCACCTGACCACGGACGTCGATCCCAACGGCGCGGTCACGCAAAGCTGGTCGGACACGGCCGAGCACCTGATCGGCCGCGTCGTGCAGAACGCGCTCACCGACGACAGCCTCGACTGGCGCATGAGCCAGATTTACGACGCGCAGGGCCGCACCATCGCGTCGGTGCCGCCCGCGTCGTACGCGGCAGGCGGCGCCGGCACGAAAGCCGTGCCGGCCGGCAGCAGCACCGCCGACTACGACTTCGCCGGGCACCGGCTCAGCTCGACCGATCCCGACAGCGGCACCACGCAGATCGTCTACAGCAGCGCCGGGCTGATGCGCTTCCTCGCCGACGGCAATGCATTGAACGGCGGCTACATCGCCTACCGGAAATACGACACGCTGAGCCGCGTGATCGAGGAAGGCACCTGTGCCGTCGCGTGGGACCGCGCGCAGCTTCAGCAGCATGCCGACGACCCGGAGTGGCCGCCGTCGCCGCCCACCTGGAGCGTGCGCCGCCACTACGACGGCGACGGATCGGATGCGACCCAGGACGACCACCTCGCCGGCCGGCTCTGGAAGGTGGAGGTCAACCAGGGCGACGCCGGGCAGGCCGGCTTGACCGAGACGGTCGCGTACGACCGGGCCGGGCGCGTGCTCGCGCGGCGCCGGCAATTCGCCGGGACGCCCGCGGGCGACTGCGTCATCGCGAATACGTGGTCGGCCGGCGGCAATCTGCTGTCGAGCACGGATTCGACCACGGGGCTCGTCAGCCTGCGCCGTTACGACGCGCTCGGCCGCTTGCTCGAGGTCGCGGCCGACACCGGCGGCACGACGACGGTGCTGATCGCGCACGAGTACGAGCCGAACGGCAAACCGGCGCTCACCCGCCTGTTGCCCGACGGCAAAGGCGCGTCGATGCTGTCCCGACGCTTCGCGTACACGCCGCCCGGCTGGCCCACAGTCAGCGATGCCGGGGGCGTGCTCAGGGAAACGCTCGCCTACGACACCGGCGCCTGTGAGGGCGGCGGCTATTACAACGGCGAAATCGCACGACAGACCGTCACGTCGGACGTGCCCGGCGGGTCGGTCGGGCCGGCCTGCACCACGATGGATTCGCTCGGCCAGCTGACCGCGTTCGGTTCCGGCGCCGACGCGCAACGCTGGGAGATCGACCTGAACGGCAACTTCGAGCGGCACACGCGCGGCGCCGATTCGGCCGGCTACACGTATGCGGCCGGCACCAACCGCCTGACCGGCTACACGGCCGCGCAGGACACCACCACGTTCGCGTACGACCATGCGGGCGGCATCGTCGGCGCGAGCGACGGCGCGGGTGCGACGTGCTGGCAGATCGGCTATGACGCCGGTACCGGGCGGCCCGTCAGCTACGCCGGCCCCGGTGCGTCGCTATCGATCCTGCGCGACGCGGACGGCAATCGCGCGGCGCTGACCCGGACGAGCGGCGGCGCGACGTCGCAGCGCTTCCAGACGTCGATGCCCGACGGCGAACTCATGGTCGACGCGGCGAATGGCGCGAGCGCGCCGACCCGCTTCATCGCCGCGCTCGACGTCCAGGTGGCATGGCACGACGGGCGCTTCTACTTCGCGCTGCTCGACCATCTCGGCAGCGTGCGCGTGCTGCTCGACGCGAGCGGCGAGACCGTCGGCGCGTGGCAGTACGACGTGTACGGCCAGCCCACCGTGCTGGTGGCCGCGCCGTTCGCGTGGCCGCGCCTGTTCACCGGCCACAACTACGACGCGGATTCCGGTTTCTACGACTGCAACGCGCGCTTCTACCACCCGGGCTACGGCCGCTACCTCAGCGTCGATCCGATGCTGGAAACGCCGTCGCCGTACGTCTATGTCGGCAACAACCCGCTCGTCTTCACCGATCCGAGCGGCATGAACGTGTGGGGCATCATCGTCGGCGCGCTGGTCACGCTGGCGGTGGGTGTGGCCGGCGTGCTGCTGCTCGGCACCGGCATCGGCGCGGCGATCCTGGTGGGCGTCGTGGCCGGCGCGGTCGGATCGATGGCCGGCGACCTCATGAGCATGGCCACCGGCGACCAGATCAGCTGGAAACAGTTCGGCATCGATGCGCTGGCCGGTGCGGCGGCCGGCGCGGCCGGCGCGCTCGCGGGCGGCGGCGCCGGCGCACTGACCGCGCGCGCGGCGCTCGGCCTGAGCGCGGGCAAGGTAGCCACCACGCTGTCGGTGTCGCTCGTCTCCGGCATCGCGGGCGGCGTGGCCGGCGGCGCGGCCGGGGCCGGCGTGACGGCCGGCATGACCGGGCAGCCGTTCTTCAGCCGCGCGACCGCGCTGAACATCGCGATCGGCGCGGTGGCGGGCGGCGGCGCCGGGCTGATGGCGGCGGGCGCGCACCTCACCTTCTTCACCGGCAAGGCGTCGGTCGGCGTGAACCCGACGCCCCTGGAGAACGCCGGCGAAATCCCGAACTATCCGCCGCCAAACGCGCCCGGCTTGCCGAGCGAACCCGGCCAGAGCGGCCTGGTCGGCAAGGTGCGGATCCTGATGCCGAACGATCCGGTCACGGCCAGCGTGAAAGCCCGGTGGGATGCGTTCACCACCGATCTGCAGCGGCAGCAGTTCGCGGAGAATCTCACGCGGGTCGGCAACCTCGACGTCGACGTCGTCGCGACGCACGGTATTTCGCGCAGCGCGATGGTCGAGTGGACGGCCAAGAACGGCGTGCCGATCAATCGGCCGACCTCCGCGTCCACGCTGGCGCGGTTCCTGCGCGCGCAGGGCTATGGCGCGGCCGATACGAACTTTCCCGCCGCGTCGGGCAGGCCGATCAAGCTCGTCACCTGCTTCGCCGGGATGGCCGGCCGCTTCAGTTTCGCGCAGGCGCTGGCCAACGAGCTGCAAGTCGACGTGTACGCGCACTGGTGGGTCGTCTATCCGACCAACAATGCGACGCCATGGATCCGCTTTCAGCCGCGCTGACGGCGCGGCGCATCGCGACAGGCGACGACGGCCGCGTGGCGGCCGTCGCGCATCGGGCACGCTACGCGGCTCTATTCTTATGCCCGTGGGGTGGATTTCCCCGATCCGTTTGTTCCGACGTCAATCGTCGAAGGTGCCCTGATATTCCGGCGCGGCGTCCGCGCGCGTGTTCAGTTCGAACATCACGCCACCCGGCGCGCGGCAAAAGAAGCGGGAGCCGCGCCCGTTGTTGAAGACGTCCGTCTCCATCGCGACGCCCTCCTCCTTGAAGCGCGCGAACAACGCTTGCACGGCCTCGAGGCTCGGCAGTTCGAAGCCGACGTGGAAATGGGTCGGCCACGCGGGCACGCCGTCGCCGACGTGATCGATCACGACGTCGAAGCCCGGGCGTTTGAGAATCCACGATTTGTCCCAGCTTCCCGCGATCGTGAAGCCGAGGTATCGCTCGAAGAATCGGGCCGTCGCCAGCGTGTCGGCAGAGGGGAAGCTCAGGTGGTTGAGTTTCATCGTGTGGGTCGTGTCGGTCATGGTCGCGCGCTCTGATGCGGTGAAGGGCGAAGGCTCCATGCCATGCCGCCCGAGGACTTCAGAATACGAGCGCGGGCTCGCATTCCACAACTCGCATTGGACGTTCCGCCGGATGCGCGTGGAACCCTTGCCGCGCCGTCGGTTGCGGGATGGCGACGATCGCGGCGGATAGTGTGACTCGCATTCGCGACGGCATCGTCGATGCGCGGTGCCCGATCGACTGGCGACATCAAACGACGACGGCCCGGGATTCGCGAACGAACCCCGGGCCCTCGATCGACAGCGGATGGTGCCGGGCTGAGTATCCATTGCCCGGCACCGCGCGTCGCTCAACGCGACGCGGCCTGCATCAGAACTGATAACCCGCGCCGACCACCGCGCCGAAGTCCGACCGCGTGTTGCCCGTCACCGATGCCTTGACGACCCAGCGGTTGCTCTCCGTCACGTACGAGTAGCCGGCCGCGAAGCCCTGCTGGCCGTGATAGTTCGACGTCGCCGCCGACACCATCGAACGCCCCGCGCCGGTCGGCTGCGGCAAGCCCGCCACCGCCATCGCCGACGCGACGCCGCCGTACATGTCCTTCTTCAGGTCGTTGAACGAGTTGTACACCTGCCCGATGCGCTGGTCGGTATAGCCCTTCGCCTGCGTCGACGCGGTCGCGAGGTTGTCGTTCAGCTGCTGCACGTTCACCGCGTCGGTCGGCGCCGTGCCGGCCGCGACGTTCGTGACCTGGCGCTCGTTGCCCTTCGCGCCGACCGAGAACGAATTGTCGCGATCGGCGACCGAGCCCTGGCCGACCGCCACCGCGTTCTTGCCGGTTGCGGTCGCCGTCGACCCGATCGCACCCGCATCGGCGCGCGCGATCCACGTGGTGTTCGCATCGGTCGCGGTCGCACGGATCCGGTCGTTGACCGCGACATTCTGCAGCGCGGCGTTGAACTGGCCCATGTTGACCGCGTCGTTGGCGTTCACGCCCGCCGCCACGCCGGTCAGCACGCGATCGCCCGCCGTGCCGGAGAAGTTCACGCTCGTACCGGCAGACGCCTTGCCGACCGTGATCGCGCCGTTCGGGTCCTGCTGCTGCACGAGGCCGGCCTTGCCGTTCGCGATGTTGGTCACGCTCCCTTGCAGGCTCGAGATGTCGGTGGTGTTCTTCGACACCTGCTGATTGGTCGCGTAGAGCTGCGAGCCGTTCACCGCGTCGGTGCTGGTCGCGCCGAGCGTGCCGGCCTGCACGTTGGTGATGCGCGTGCCGCCCGCGCCGCCGAGCGTGATCGTGCTCTTCGAGCTGTCGTCGTACTGCACCGCGAGCGCGCCGAGCTGGTTCAGGTTCGACTGCACGTCCTTCAGCTGCTTCACGTTCACCGCGTCGGTATCGCTGGTGCCGGCCGCGACGTTCTTCAGCACGACGGCCGACGTGGCGTCGCCGCCGACGAGCGACACCGAATTCAGCCGGTTGCCGCTCGGGTCGACGTCGTACTTGACGACGTTCTTCACCGCTTCGCCGGCCTGGTTCGACACGTTCGTGATCTGCTGTTCGAGCGCGGTCTTCACGCCCGACAACTGGCCGCCGTTGACCGCGTCCGTGCTGCCCGCGGCGAGGTTGCCGTCGGCCACGTTCGTCAGCTTCGTCGGCGCACCGCCGCGCGCGGCGTTGAACGCGCCGAGCGTCGGGTCGAATTGCAGCGCATCCTGCTGCAGCCCGGCAATCGCGGCCGTGTTGTTCGTGATATTGGTTTCGGCGTTGCCGAGGCGCGTTTCGTGATTCGCGAGCGTCGTCGTGTTGCTGCCGACGCGGCCGTCGAGGTTCGTCAGCGCGTCGCCGACGTTGTTGAACGCGCTGCCGCCGATCTTGTAGTTCGGTGCGCCGATCGAGCCGTCCGGGTTCGCCGTCGCGCCGCCGCCGAGCGCGGTCGCGGCGCCGTCGGTCGCGCGACGCAGTTGCGCGCCGTTCACCGCATCGGTGCTGCCGGCCGCCACGTTGCCTTCCGCGACGTTGGTCACGCGCACCGGATTCCCGCCGTTGCCTGCGCCGAGCGACACCTGCTGCTTGCTCGCATCGTCGTATTTGACGGCGAGCGCGTCGAGCTGGCTCGTCCCGTCGTGAATCGCCGCGGTCAGCTGATCGACGTTGACCGCGTCCGTTCCGCGCTTGCCGGCCGCGACGTTGCTGATCAGCTGCGGGCCGTGGCCGCCGTGGCTTGCATCGTATGCACCGAGGCCCGGGTTCCACTGCAGCGCGTCCTGCTGAAGCGCCGCGATGTTGCCGGTGTTCGTCGTCACCTGGTTGCCGACGGCCGTGATCGACTGGTTCAGCGTGTCGGTCGCCTTGCCGAGCTGGCCGACGTTCACCGCGTCGTTCGCGGCCACGCCGTCCGCGACGTTGTGCAGGCCGACCGGCGCCGTTGCACCCGTGCCGCCCAGCGTGACGCCGCCGTGCGCATCGTCGTCGTACTGCACCGCGTTCTTCGTCGCGTTGCCGATCTGGCTCGTGATCGACGTGCTCAGGTTGCCGAGCGTCGTGCTGAGGTTGTTCGTCACGCTCGTGCTCAGCGATGCAAGGCCGCCCGTCAATTGGCCGACGTTCACGGCGTCGTGCGTATCCTTGCCGTCCGCGACGTTGTGCAGCGTCGTGCCGTTGGGGCCGGCGAACGTCACCGAGTCGAAGCCGCTCGCGCCGTCGTACTTGACGTTGCGCGTATCGGCCGCCTGCAGGTTGACGATGTTCGACGCCGCGGTGCTCAACGATCCGTTGATGCCGGTCACGCTGTTCTGCAGGTTCGTGATGTTCGACGCCGCCGTCGACAGGGACGTCTGCAACGGCGCGACGCTGCCCTTCAACTGGCCGACGTTGACCGCATCGGTATCGGCGACGCCCGCAGCCACGCCGCCGATCGTCGTGCCGGTCGCGCCGTCGAGCGCGATCGCCGCATGCGAGTCGTCGGTGTATTTGACGACGTTCTGCGTCGCCGTGACGATGCTCGTGCTCAAGCTGTTGCCGACGCTGGTCACGCGCTGGTCGACGTTCGAGATCGTGGTCGACAGCGAATTGCCCACCGACGTCACGCGTGCGTCGACATTGCCGATGCCCGTGCTCAGCGTGTTGTTCACGTTCTTCAGCTGCTGGACGTTGACCGCATCGGTATCGGCCGCGCCCGCCGCGACGTTCTTGAGCTGGCGTTCGCTGCCGAGCGCGCCGAACGATACCGCGCCGCCGACCGGTGCGGCCGTGCCGCCGAATACCGGCGTACCGCCGTTGTTCGCGCCGACGCTGCCCGAGCCGATCGCCACCTGGTTGTTGTCGTTCGTCTGCGCGCCGGCGCCGATCGCCACCGACTGGGTGCCGGCGGCACGCGTCTGCGTGGCCGCGTCGTACGATGCGCCGGCCGATACGCCGTCGCTCGACGTCGGGTTCGCGCCGCCGATCGCGACCGAGCGGTCGCCGCTGGCGAGCGCCGAGTGGCCGAGCGCGATCGAGCTCGTGCCGTGCGCGTCCGCGACGTTGCCGAGCGCCATCGAGAAATCGCCGACCGCCGCCGACTGGCGGCCGATCGCCAGCGCCGTGTTGCCCTGCGCGACCGCCACCGTGCCGATCGCGGTGGCCGAGTTCGCCAGCGCCTGCGAGCCGACCCCGATCGCAATCGCGCCGCCGCTGCCGCTACCGCCCTTGCTGCTCGCATTCGACTGGTCGCCGATCGCGATACCGCTGGCGCCGGCCTTCGCGTTGGTGCCTTGCGTCACGTTGGTGGTGCTGACCGCCACATAGCTGCCGTTCTTGGTCGCCACGCACAGCGGGTTGGTGCCGTCGATGCACTGGCCGTTCAGCGCGTTGTCCGGGTTGCCGCGGTCGACGAAATTGTCCGCGTGGGCGGCGCCGGCGATCAGCACACCCGCGCCGGTGAACATCGCGGCGGCGAGCGCCGAAATCTGCTTCCTCTTCATGGTCTTCTGCTCCGTTGTGTAGCGTCTGGTTTGAATACGGACTACTTACTTTTATTGACAGCTTCGACTTCGATTTCGACTTCGTTTCGGAAGCGGATTCCGCTACCGGGCCGACCCTGGCGACACGACACGCATCGAGCACCCGTTTCGGCAGGGCGTTCGAAAGCCGCGGGCATGTCGTCGTCCCGACGTCCCGTTCCGCTAATTCGACAATTGCATTAGGAATACGTATTGTTTCTCATGGACGAGTTTTTCCCCGACTGAATCCGGAGATTCAACCCGTCGTCATGTGCATCCCCGATTTGTCGTCGCGCCGACCGCGACCCACCACGCTTCTTTTATTTCATCCCCGGCAACCGGGTTTCATTTCCGTGCAGCAAGCACGGGCCTGGACAGTCATCAATTGATGCGCCGGCCCCGGGTCAGGCAACGTCCGTCACCGCTTGCGGCGCTTCCGCTGCCCTGCTCGACCCGTCGTTCAAAGTTCGGACGAATTATGAGACACGAGCCCGAGTTATTAAAGACGGCATTCTTTATAGATTGTAAAATTCAAAATATTCAACGACTTAGGTAAAACATATCCATTGCGCAAACGATTTCGCGCCGACGCCTTTATTAAAAATCTTTTACCGAGCGGATAAATACTTTGCCAAAGCGGATTCCAATAATATCTTTCTTCAAAAAGACAATCGCGAAACTGCCCGGCTGTGCGATTTCTCACTGGATATACGCGTAAACCATGAGTATTGACGCACGTCGACGCCTTACATTCCTGTCGCAAACCGCCATTTTCGATAATCGAGAAGATTGAATGGTGCGAATAGAGTCGTCATGGCTGGCCGGATTCGAAATATGCTCCTACAATTCCGCTCGCATCGATTCCGGCAGTCGTGATCGTTCTCCACGCGCTCACGGCAATCCGTCGCGTGTCGACCGGCTCCGTGATTAAAACGACGAACGCCGTGCGATGCGTCGCCACAGAGCGGCTTCCGACGTTTCCACCGCACCGGGCAGGCCACCCGCGGAAACGCAGCCAACCGCCTTTTCACCACAGGTGCACGATGTCTTCACCGATCTCCGCGTTGAGCGACGCGCATATCCTGATCGTCGACGATCAACCCGACCAGCTCCGTTTGCTGATCGAGATCCTGCGCAGCACGGGATGCCGGATCAGCATCGCATTCGACGGCACGCAAGCGTGCCAGCGCGCGCAGGCGCTGATGCCCGACCTGATCCTGATGGACGTGCGCATGCCGCACATGGACGGCTTCACCGCATGCCGCCTGCTGGCCGCCGATCCGCTGACGAGCGCGATCCCGGTCATCTTCCTGACCGTGGCCGACGCGTTGCACGAACGGCTCGAGGGGCTCGAGATCGGCGGCGTCGACTATGTGGTGAAGCCATTCGAGCCGGCGGAGGTGATCGCGCGGATTCGCGTGCAGTTGTCCCGGACGAAGCGCGAACGGCCCGCCGTGACGGAGCACGCGGAACGCCCGCCCGCGGGCGGCAAGGAAGACGACATCATCGTGCGCGCGGCCATCCGCCACCTGTCGCGCACGCTGAACGATCCGCCGACGGTGGAGGAACTGGCGCGCGCGGTCGGCACGCACGAAAAGCGCCTGTCGCGCGCGTTTCGCGACAATCTCGGCCAGACCGTGTTCGAGTATCTGCGCTACGAACGGCTGCGGATCGCGCAGGATCTGCTCGATTCCACGTCGCTCAGCATCGCCAGCATCGCGAAGGAAATCGGCTTTTCCACGCCGGCCAATTTCGCGACCGCCTTTCGCGAACGGTTCGGCATCACGCCGACCGAATGGCGGCGCCAGGGCCATGCGGGCGCGCGCACCGCCGCCCGGGAGCCGCAACGCCGCGCGTAGGCCGCATGCGACGCGCTCGCGCCTACCAGTTGTATTTCGCGCTGGCCAGCACGGTCCGCTCGTTGCCGAACACGCACACCGCGTACGATTGGCAGCCGCTCACGTAGCGCCGGTCGAACAGGTTCGCGACGTTCACCGCGAAACGCCAGCGCGGCAGTTCGTAATGGATCGCGAGGTCGTAAAGCGTCGCGCTCGGCACCGTCAGCGAGTTGTCCGGCGCGCCCGCCGATGCGCTCTGGTAGCGCACGCCGCCGCCGACGCCGAGGCCCGCCAGCGCGCCCGTATGCCAGGTCCAGTCGGCCCACATCGACGCGATCTGCCGCGGCAGCGGCACGGACACCGGCCAGTGGTTCAGCGACGCGTCGTTCGCCTGCACGTTCTTGACGTCCTGATACGCATACGACGCGACGATCGACAGCTCGCGCGTCAGCTTGCCGACCGCGCTCAACTCGATGCCGCGCGAGCGCACCTTGCCGGTCTGCACCGACGTCGTGCCGGTCGGGTCGAGATTGACCGGCGTCGGTGTCACGACGTTGGTCTGGTCGATCCGATACACGGCCGCGTTCAGCATCAGGTTCCGACCGGGCGGCGCCCAGCGCAGCCCGGCCTCCGTCTGCGCGCCGCGAGTCGGTTTCGGCAGGCCGCCGCCGAACATCCGCACGCCGATGACCGGATCGAACGACGTCGAATAGCTGACGTACGGCGACAGCCCTGCGTCGCCGCGATAGGTGAGCCCGACGCGCCCGGAGAACGCACGGACGTCCTGCTGCGCGTGCGTGCCGGCGGCGCGGTCGTCGAACCGCGCATTCACGACATCCTCGCGGCCGCCGAGCGTCAGCGTCCAGCGCTGCCAGCGGATCTGGTCCTGCGCGTACACGCCGACCCCGTTCATCGCCGTGTACTGATCGACGTGGCCGAGCGACGTCGGGCCGGAGAAGATCGCGGCCGTCACCGGCCGATAGACGGGGTGGTACAGGTCGAGCGACGGCGCGAGCGCAAGGTACACGCTGTTGGTCGTCGTCTGCCGGTCGAACTGCACGCCGAACAGCAGCGTGTGTTCGAGGGGCCCCGTGCCGAAGCGCGCCTGCGCGTGGTTGTCGATGTCGAGCCGGCTGTAGTTGAGCTGGAACAGCCCCGCGAAACGCATCATGTTCGTCGTGCTGCGCGGCGCGAGGCCGTTGCCGAACACCGTCGCATCGTCGAGCGACAGGTGCGACCAGCGCACGTCCTGATGCAGCGTCCAGATCGCGTTCACGCGGTGTTCCAGCGCATAGCCGAGCGACCATTGCTTCTTGCGGTAGTCGTTGAACGACGGGTCGCCCATGTAGCGGTCCTGCGACAGGCGGCCGTTCGGGTTCGGCAGCACCGTGCCAGACGCGGGCAGGAAGTTCGACGAGATGTCGCCGCTGTCCTGCAGGAACGTCGCGGAAACCGTCAGCGACGTGTCCGCGTTCGGCCGCCACCGGAACGACGGCGCGAGCGCGACGCGCCGGTCGCCGTTCGGGCCGGTCACCGCATTGCCGTCACGCGCGACGCCGACGAAGCGGTACGCAGTCCTACCATCGGGATCGAGCCTGTCGCCGACGTCGAGCATCGCCTGCTTGCGCGCATCGTTGCCGATCTGCACGCCGGCTTCGCGCACACGCTCGCCGTCGGCCAGCTTCGTGTGCGCGTCGACGATCGCGCCCGGCTCGCCCGCGCCGTACAGCACCGACGTGGGCCCGCGCAGCACCGCGATCGAATCGATCGTGTACGGATCGACGCGCCAGTTCGCGATCACGGCCGTATCCGGCGCCGGCAGGCCGTCGACGTAGAGCGTCGGCGTGAAGCCGCGCAGCGCCGCATACCAGTCGGTGCGGCTGTCGGCGCCGAACGTCGCGAAACCGGGCACGTAGCGCAACGCCTGGTTCAGGTCGGTCGCGCCGGTCATGTCGATCTGTTGCGCGGTCACGAGGTTGACCGTTTGCGGAATCTCGTCGATCGGCGTGTCGGTCTTGGTGCCGGTAGCGGTGCGCCGCCCGACGAGCCCGATCGACGATGCGTCGGCCGGCCCCCGCACGTCGATGGCCGGCAGCACGGCCGCTGTCGCCGCCGGCACCGATGCCTGCGCGTACGCGCCGCCCGCGGCGGCCACGCACAACGCTCCGCCGGCCGCGATCGCTGTCGCGCGCCGCCCCGCCCCTGTCTCCGTCCACATCGTGTCGATACTCCGTCGTGCTGGGTTGGCCCGTTCGGCCGGATCGGCGGACCGCGTGTCGCCGCGGTCCATCCGGTGGTGTCGTGTTTGCCGTGCCGGCGAAGGCTGTGACGCACGGATCGGCCGGATGCATCGGCCGATTGCGTCGTTCGCGAGCGCAGCGATCATACCGGCCGAACGTGGCGCGGTCTTTAAAAAAATCGGCTCGGCGACGGCGGCGGCACGCGGATTGCTCGTCGCCCGAACCGCATCAGGAACCCGGCGCAGCCGGGCATCGACGTGACACGCACATCCGGCAGGATTCACATCGGCATTTCGGGCTGGCGCTACCCCGGCTGGCGCGGGACGTTCTACCCGCCCGACCTGAAGCAGGCCAAGGAGCTGCGGTATGCCTCGGGCCACATGCAGACGATCGAAATCAACGGCACGCACTACAGCTTGCAAGCACCTGACAGCTGGCGGCGCTGGTACGCCGACACGCCGCCCGGGTTCGTGTTCAGCGTGAAAGGGTCGCGCTACCTGACGCACATGCTGCGCTTTCGCGACGAAACGGCCACGATCGCATGCGCGAATTTTTTCGCGCAGGGGCTGTTCGCGCTGAAGGACAAGCTCGGGCCGCTGCTGTGGCAATTCCCGCCGTCGCTGCGGTTCGATCCGGCGCACATGGAACGCTTCCTGAGCCTGCTGCCGCACGACACGGAAGCCGCGCTCGCGCTCGCCCGACGGCACGATGCGCGCGTGCGCGAGCCCTATCTGCAGATCGACCGCAAGCGCGCGTTGCGTCATGCGGTGGAAGTACGGCACGACAGCTTCGTGGATCCGGCGTTCGTGAAGCTGCTGCGCCGCCACAAGGTCGCGCTCGTCGTGTCGGATTCGACCGAGGCGTGGCCGCAGTTCGAGGATCTGAGCGCGCGGTTCGTCTATATCCGGCTGCACGGCACCGAAACGAAGTATTCGGGCGAATACGCCGATGCGGCGCTCGAACGATGGGCGCGCAGAATCGAAGCGTGGAGCCGGGGCGCGCAGCCCGACGATGCGCGTCTCGCCGCACCGGCGCTGAAACCGCCGCGTGCGGCGACGCGCGACGTGTACTGCTATTTCGACAACGACACGAAAACGCAGGCGCCGTTCGATGCCGGGCGGCTCATGGCGCGGCTCGGGCTGCAGGCGCACGATTGGGCGCCGGAATGAAACGTGCGGCCAAATGCGACCATCGGGACGCCGGTCCGGCCCCGCATGCCCGGGCCCGGAATATGCTCGTCCACTCGCGAATCGCGCCTCCATCGCGCCCCCGCGCGGCCGGTAAATTTTGCACGGCCGGTCACCCGCGCCATGGGCCAATACTGCAAGGAGAAAAACGATGACCCTGCTTATCTACCTGGTCGGATGGATCATCTTCATCGGCGGCGTCGCGTGGGGTTTGATGACGCTGCACGTCGCGCAATACGTCATCGAGATCGTGGCCGTCATCCTGTTCGGGATCGCGGTCATCACGGGCGCGACGCGCGCGAGGAATCGCGACCGGTCGTAGCGCGGCGCGGATGCCGCGATCCCTGCGGACAGCAGGGTAGGCCGCGCAACAGGCCGGCGGCTTCCCGCGCACATGTTGCAGCCGCAACTGCCGCATGAAGCCATCGACCCAGTCAATCGAGGTGTTCCGAATCGCCTGCGAGCCGCTCGTTCAGCACGCGCGCGTCGGCCTGCCGGTCCAGCGACAGGCACATGTCGCTCAACGCGTCGACGCGCGCACCGTCGAACGCCGTGCTTGCCAGCGCACGATATTTGGCCAGCAGCGCCGCATCCGGCAGCGGATTGCGCGGATCGCCGAGGGCGATCGGCACGTGTCGCGATTCCCGCGTCCCGTCCGCGCGTTGCAGGCTCACCGTCGGCTCGTCGAGATCGCCGAGCGCCGGATCGACATCGACCGTGATGCGCGCGAGCAGCGCAGTCACGCTCGGGTCGGTGCGCCGGTCCGCACGATAAGCGTCGATCCCGGTGTCGCCGAACACGAGCGCCGCCGCAACCGCGTACGGCAGGCTCATTTGCGCGGACGACAGCGTCGACAGGTCGCGGCCGCCGCACATCCGCGCAACGAACGCGCTCGCCCGCACCGTCACCCGTTCGATCTCGCCCGCCGCGAACGTGCGGCCGTCCGCGAGTTGCAGCGCCGCGTCGACCGCCGCATGCGCGCTGCGGCACGACGCGTGCGGCTTGATCGAGCAGCGCATCAGCTTCCAGTGCGCGCCGAGGCCGTCGGTCAACGCGTCGGGCGCATGCGACGGCGCGGCGAACGTGTTGAAGAAGCCGCCCCACACGTCGTCGAACACGCGGGCGGGGCCGCTCACGCCCTCCCGGGCAAGCAACGCCGCCAGCACGCCGCCTTCCGCCGCACGCCCGGCGTGCAGCCGCTTGGTTTGCGATCCGTCGTGAATGAAGCTCCACAGGCCGCCGGCGAAGCTCGCCGCATGGCCCAATGCGTCACGCGTGCGCACGGCGTCGAGTCCGAGCACGCGCGCGCTCGCGGCGGCCGCGCCGAACACGCCGCAACTGAGCGTCGAATGCCAGCCCGCGCCGTTGTGGGCCGAGTAGCCGCCCGCCGCCTCGAGCACGCGCCGACCGACGTCGTATCCGAGCACGATCGCCATCACGCATTCTCGGCCCGCGACCGGTTGGCTGGCGCACGACAGCGCTGCCAGCACGGCTGGCAGCACGACCGCGCCCGAATGATCGCAGCCGCCCGAATCGTCGAGCTCGAGTGCGTGCGCGGCAATGCCGTTGACGAACGCCGCGTCGCGCGCACTCGCACGCCGTCGCGTGCCCCATAGCGACGCGCCGCCGCGGCCAACGGCGCCGGTCAGCGCACGGGCGCTGCGCGTCTCGACGGCCGACGTGCCCGCCAGCGCGGCGCCGAACGTGTCGAGAACATGACGCGTGGCTTTCGCGACGACGTCGTCCGGCAATGCATCGGCGGAAGTCCGTGCGACGAATGCCGCGAGCCGCGTCGCGCGCGCTTGCGTGTCCGTCGTCATCGTGCCGCCTCGTCTGCCACGCAGCGTGCGAACACGTCGACCGGATGGCCCGGGTCGTTGACGGGTGCCTGTGCATGCCACCAGCGCGCGATGTCGTGCCCCGTCGCGAACCATGCATCGCCGGTGCCGCGCAAGTGCGCGAGCAACGCGTGCAGCAAAGCGATCCGGCCGGCCGTGCCGATGATCTCGGGATGCAGGCGCAACACGCAGCACAGCCCGAAACGCCTGAACCCGTCGACGTCGCGCCGCCAGTTGTCGAGCACGTCGCGGTACGCGGCGATGCGCGGCTGGCCTGCCGGCACGGGCGGCGACAGGTTGAACTCGAAATACGGTTCGTCCTCGAGCTCGTAGTGCAGCGGCAGTTCGACGAGCCGTGCGCCCTTCACGTCGCCGTCGCTACGCGGATGCACGTAAGGCAGATCGTCGCCGCGCCAGGACGACGACCACGTGAAACCTTCCGCGACGAGAAATTCGGCGAAGCCGTCGGCCCAGTTGCCGGTGAACGAGCGAAAGCCGTGCGCGTCGCGACCGGTCGCGTCCGCGAGCGCCGCACGCCCCGCGCGGCACGCGTCGATCTGGGCAGCGAGCGGCAATGCATCGAAATCCTCGCAGCGATAGCCGCTCACGCCGAGCTCGTGGCCGGCTGCGGCAATCTCGCATACCGTGCCCCGATGCGTTTCGGCGACGGCGCCGGGCACGAACCAGCTCGTCGGCACGCCGAACGCATCGAACGCCGCAAGCAGCCGGTCGACACCGCGCGTCGCGCCGTAACGCCAGACCGACAGCGATTTCTCGCGGCCGACGATACGCGGTTCGCGCGTCTGGATGCCATGAATGTCGTTGAAGTCGACCGTGATCGCGACCGCGTATCGCGCGCCGCCCGGCCATGCAGGAAGGTGGGTCACGTGCCGCTCCGTTGCGTGGGCGCCGCCTCCCGCGCGGCCTGCCCGAGCCACCAGTCGGCGACATCGCGGCAGCGTGCGAACCATACGCCGTCCTGCGCGCGCATGTGGTCGAGCCAGGCATCCAGCAGCGCGATGCGTCCCGGTTTGCCGCACACCTTGGGATGAAGAAGCGTCGTCAGGCACAGCCCTTCACGGTATACGCCGTCGAATTCGCGCGTCCAGTTGTCGAGCGTCGCGCCGTAGCCCGCGATCCGGTCGAGCCCGGCCGGGTAGTCGGGATTGCGGTGATACGCGAGCGACGCGTAGTCGTCGGTCTCCCAGCGGCCGGGAATCTCGACGAGCGGCGGCTCGCCGTTCTCGCCGTGCAGCAGGTACGGCCGGTCGTCGCCGCGCATCGAGCTCGAATAGCGCACGCCCGCTTCGCGCAGCACGGCCACGGTCGCGGCGCTCCAGTCGCCGGACGGCGTGCGGAACCCCACCGGCCGCACGCCGAGCGTGCGCGCGAAGATATCGGCCGATTGCGCCATGATCTCGCGCTGCCGATCGGGTTCGAGCGTCCAGAACGCTTCGTGCCGGTAGCCGTGATAGCCGATCTCGTGGCCGCGCTCGACGATCGCCGCGCATTGCGCGGGCCACGTTCGCGCGACCCAGGCGGGCACGAAGAACGTCGCGGGCAACGCGAAAGAGGCGAGCAGGTCGAGCAGCCGGCCGAGCGCGCGCCACGGCCCGTAGCTGCCGAGCGTGAAATACGCGGGGTTGCGCCAGATCGACCCGTTCAGCATCGCGTCGCCGGTCGGGCCGTCGAGATCGAACGCGAGCGCGACGCATGCGCGCTTCGCGTCGGGCCAGCGGGGCGCCAGGTCCGTCATCGCGCGCTCAGTGGGTGCCGTTGATCATCGCCTTCGCCACCGCGTGTTCCTGCAGCCCCCATTTCGCGAGCAGCTTCCGGTACGAGCCGTCCGCGATCAGCTGGTCGAGCGCCGCCGTCAGCGCGCTGCTCAGCGCCGTGTTGCTCTTCGCGACGCCAATGCCCGTGTATTGCGACAGGAACGGCTTGCCGACCGGCGCATACGCGTTCTGCTCGAGGCTGTTCTGGTACGGCAGCGTCTCGCCGCCCTGCACCGCCGCGTCGATGCGGTTCTGGCGCAGCTGCATCCGCGCATCCGACGAGCCGTCGGTGCCCACCACCACGATCGGCGGCTTGCCGGCCTTCACGCAGTTCTCCGCGCTCCATGCGGTCGTATTGTCCGGGAACGACGTGCGCCGGCTCGACCCCACGCGCTTGCCGCACAGCGCGCTCATCTGCGCGAACTCGCCGGCGCGTGCCTTCAGCACGTAGAACTGCGGGCCCGTCTCGATGTAGTCGACGAACGTCACCGCATCGCGGCGCGTCGGCAGGTCGGTCATCCCGGACAGGATCATGTCGACGCGTTGCGTCGCGACCGCGCTCATCATCTGGTCGAAGCTCGTCTCGACCCAGTTGAGTTTCGCGCCCATCTTCGCGGCAAGCGCCTCGCCGAGATCGACGTCGAAACCCGCGAGCTTGTCGGTCGCCGGATCCTTGTATTCGAACGGCGGATAGTTCGGCACGATCGCGACGTTCAGCGTGCGTTTCGCGGCCGCGGGGGCGGATTGCGCGACCGAGAACGTCGCATGAAGCGCGAGCGCGCCGAATGCGGCGGCAGCCAGCGTGCGGGTCAGGACGGATGCTTTCATGGGGTGTCGCCTTGTCGTTGTGGGCTTGTATCGTTGACGGAGGAATCGTTCGGGCGCTTCTGCACGGGGCGCCCGACCCGCTCAAGCAATCACCGCCGAAATGAAGTCGCGCGTGCGCGCATGGGTCGGCGCGGACAGCACCTGGTCCGGCGGCCCGCTTTCGACGATCCGGCCGCCGTCCATGAACACGACGCGGTCGGCCACCTCGCGCGCGAAGCCGAGCTCGTGCGTGACGACGATCATCGTCATCCCGCTCTTCGCGAGATCGCGCATCACGGCCAGCACTTCGCCGACGAGTTCGGGATCGAGCGCCGACGTCGGTTCGTCGAACAGGATCAGCTGCGGATGCATCGCGAGCGCCCGCGCGATCGCAACGCGCTGCTGCTGGCCGCCCGACAGCTCGACCGGAAACGCGTCGCATTTGTGGGCGAGCCCGACGCGGGCGAGCAGCGCGCGCGCCTCCTCCTCCGCTTGCGCACGGCGGCGCTTGAGCACCTGCACGGGGCCCTCGATCACGTTCTCGAGCGCCGTCTTGTGAGGAAACAGGTTGAAGCGCTGGAACACCATGCTCGTCGCCAGCCGCTGGCGCGCGACCTGGCGCTCGGACAGCGCGTGGAGCCGGTTGCCCGTGCGCCGGTAACCGGCCAGTTCGCCGTTGACCCACAGCGCGCCCGCGCTGATCGTCTCGAGTTGATTGATGCAGCGCAGGAACGTGCTCTTGCCCGAGCCCGACGGGCCGATGATGCACAGCACTTCGCCCTGTTCGACGTCGAGCGTGATGCCGTGCAGCGCCTGGAAATCGCCGTACGACTTGCGCACGTCGACCGCGCGAACGACTGCATTCGTCATGACGTTCTCCCGATAGTTGTGGATCGTGTCGTTCATTTTCGGCCCGCCGCGCGCCCCGCACCGCGTGCGAAGCGCCGTTCGACGCGGGCCTGCGCGAGCGACAGCACGGTGACGACCGCGAGATACCAGATGCCGGCGACGATCAGCAGTTCGATCACGCGGGCATTCGCGTAGTAGATGTTCTGCGCGTTGTGCAGCATCTCCGCGTACTGCACGACGCTCGCGAGCGACGTCAGCTTGACCATGCCGATCAGCTCGTTGCCGATCGGCGGCACGATCACGCGCATCGCCTGCGGCAGGATGATCCGGCGCAGCGCCTGCAGGCGCGGCATGCCGATCGATTTCGCGGCCTCGTACTGGCCTGTATCGACCGATAGCAGCCCGGCCCGCACGACTTCCGACGTATACGCGCCCTGGTTGATGCCGAGTCCGAGCACGGCCGCGAGGAACGGCGTCATCACGTCGACGGTCCGGTATTCGGCGATGCCCGGGATGCCGAGCGTCGGAAACACCAGCGCCAGGTTGAACCACAGCAGCAACTGCAGAATCACCGGCGTGCCGCGGAACAGCCAGATATAGCCCTGCGCGATCGCCCCGAGCACCGGGTTCGACGACAGCCGCATCACCGCGGTGACGACCCCGAGCACGACACCGACCGTCATCGCGAGGACGGTCATCACGATCGTGTTGGCGAGCCCCGTCAGGATCGAGCGCGCGGTCAGGAACTGGCCGACGACACGCCATTCGATCTGTCCGCGCGCGAACGCGGCGGCGATATAGGCAAGCGCGGCAACGATCGCGACCGATGCGACGTAGCGGCCCCAGTAGCGCCGGCGCACGCGCACGAGGACGGCCGTGTCGTCCGCGACCGCATCGGCCGCCGCCGGTGCGCCGTCGAGACGGCGGGAATCGGATGCGCTCAGCATGACGGCCCCCGGTAATCGGCCGCCCACGCGGCCTGGCGCTCGATTGCCTCGCTCAGGCGATCGATCTGTTCGCGCACGCGTACGGGCGACGTGCCGCCCGCCCCGCCGCGTGCGGCGACGGCCGCGTCGAGCGTCAGATGCGCGCGCACCGCCGGTGCGAGGCGCGTGTCGACGGCCTGCAACTGTTCGGCGCTCGCGTCGGCCAGCTCGATGCCGTCCCGCTCGCACGCGCGCACGAGCGTGCCGGTGATCTCGTGCGCCTCGCTGAACGGCACGCCCGTCAGCGCGAGCCAGTCGGCGACCTCGGTGGCGAGCGTGAAGCCGAGCGGCGCCTGGCGACGCATCTCGTCGACGTTCACGCGCATCGTGCGGATCATCCCCGCCATCGCCGGCAGCACGAGTTCGAGCGTGTCGATCGAATCGAACGCGGCGATCTTGTCTTCCGCGAGATCGCGGTTGTACGCGAGCGGCAGCGACTTCAGCGTCGCGAGCAGCCCCGTCAGGTTGCCGATCAGGCGCCCCGCCTTCCCGCGCGTGAGCTCCGCGATGTCCGGGTTCTTCTTCTGCGGCATGATCGAGCTGCCGGTCGCGTAGCCGTCGTCGAGTTCCACCCAGCGGAATTGTCGCGACGTCCACAGGATCACTTCTTCCGACAGGCGAGACAGGTTCACGGCGAGCATGCTGGTGACGAACACGAATTCGGCGACGTGGTCGCGCGCGGCCACCGCGTCGATCGAGTTCTCGCACGGCGCGTCGTAACCCAGCTCCCGCGCCGACAGCTCGGGCCGCACGCAGATCGCCGAGCCCGCGAGCGCGGCCGCGCCGAGCGGCGAACGCGCGGTGCGACGGTCCCAGTCGACCAGGCGATCGGCGTCGCGATACAGCGACTGCGCGTGGGCGAGCAATTGATGGCCGAACACGATCGGCTGCGCGGGCTGCAGGTGGGTGAATCCGGCCGTCACCGTGTCGACATGCCGGCTCGCCTGGCCGATCAGCGCATCCTGCAGGTCGAGCACGCCGCGCACGAGCCGGCGCGCCTTGTCGCGCAGATACAGGCGCAGGTCGTTCGCCGCCTGGTCGTTGCGCGAGCGCCCGGCGCGCAGCTTGCCGCCGAGCGCCGGCAGCCGCTGCGTGAGCACGCGCTCGAGGAACGTGTGCACGTCCTCGTCGGCGAGCGATGGCGCGATCGCGCCGGCGGCATAGTCGCGCGCGATGCCGTCCATCGCGTCCAGCAGTTGCGCGAGGTCGTCGTCGTTCAGGATACCCGCGCGGTTCAGTTCGCGCGCATGGGCCCGGGAGCCCGCCAGATCGTACGGCACGAGACGGAAGAAACTCGGATCGGAGCGGGACAGGTTCTGCAGCGCGTCGGACGGCGCCGACTGGAAGCGGCCGCCCCACAGGCGTTCGATCGGTTCGGTAAGGCTCATTGCGGTCGACCTCGACTCGGTTGGATTGCTCCCACTGTAGGCATTCAATTTTTTTTGTTGTAGCGAGAAATTGAATCCGTTTTAATGAAATTTTTCTCAGTATCGTCGCCCGCGACGCGCCCCGCCGATGCGCAACCGCCTGCCTCCGCTGAACCCGCTTCGCGCATTCGAAGCCGCCGCCCGGTGCGGCAGCGTGTCGGCCGCCGCCGATGAACTGCACGTGACCGCCAGCGCGGTCAGCCACCAGATCCGCATTCTCGAGAACACGCTCGGCATCGCGCTATTCGTCCGATCAAAGGCCCGCGTGAAGCTCACGCCCGAAGGTGAGGCGCTGCTCGAACCGGTCGGTACCGCGTTCGACATGATCGCGAACGCCACCGTCAGGCTCGATTCGCCGGCCGCCGCCGGCGATCTCGTCGTGTCGACGCCGCTGTCGCTGACGTCGCGCTGGCTCGCCCGGCACATCGGCGATTTTCTGGAGCGTTATCCGGGTATCCATCTGAAAGTGATTCCGTCGAACGACGATCGCGAAACCTATTCGGCGGACGTCGACGTCTGCATTCGCTACGGGGAAGGCAACTGGCGCAACCGGCGCGTCGAGCTGCTCGCGCATCCGGCGCTGTTCCCGGTCGTGAGCCCGGCGTTGATGAACGGGCCCGATGCGATCCGCAAGGTGCAGGATCTCGCGGGGCGGACGCTGTTCTGCGAGCATGCGGGCTCGTGGACGCGGTGGCTCGCGCAAGCGAACGCCGACAAGCTGCCGGGCATCCGCATTCTCGAAATCGGCAACGCGCACATCGGCGTCGAAGCCGCGGTGCACGGCCAGGGCGTCGCACTCGGCGACAGCCTGTCGGTGCGCGACGACCTGATCGACGGCACGCTCGTGCGGCCGTTCAGCGCCACGGTGCCGTCACGCCACGCGTACTATCTCGTCACGCGTCATGAACTGGCCGAGTCGCCGCTCGTGGCCGCGTTCACGTCGTGGCTGCGGGCACGCCTCGCGTGATACGCGTCGCCGCGCGCGGTGTGCTCACGCACCAAGGCTCGCGAGGTCGTCCCACACCATCACGATGTTGCGCGATCGCCAGACCGGCCCCGGATCGATGTATTCGCCGGCAGGCCGGCCATGCAGCGCCGCATAAAACGCGATCGCCGCGTCGTTGCCGTCGACGACGCTCAACGCCGCGCCCGGATACCGCAACCGGCCCAAATGCGTCGCGAGCCGCGCGAGCAGCTGGCGGCCGATGCCGCGACGCTGGAATCGGGGATCGACATACAGAAACTTGATCTCGCCACGGCCGTTGAATACCGGATCGGACGGCGCGCCGGCGGCCCCGATGCCGACGATGCTGCCGTCGATCTCCGCCACCAGCACGAGCGGGTTCCCGTCGTTCGACGACAGCTTTTGAGTCCATTGCCTGCGGCGATAGTGTTCGTCGAGAACGGCGTGCGCGTCGGCCGGCGCGAGATCCCGATAGGTCTGCCGCCAGACCTTGACATGAAAATCGGCGATCGCCTGCGCATCGCCGATCGTGGCGGACCGGATGGATAGGCCAGTCATTGAGGACGCTCCCGGAGGCATCGCGCCGACGGGCGCGATGTGCACGACGGATTGTGGACGATCCGTGCAACGCTGTCGAACGACCTTCGTGGCCGCGCGATCGAGCGGGCCGACCCATCGCGCCGCCCTCACCCCCGCCCGCGCCGCATCCTGAGCGTCGCCGACGGCGATTCGCCGAACGCCCGCTTATACTCGATCGCGAACCGCCCGAGGTGCGCGAAGCCCCATTTCAGCGCGACGTCGGTGACGGACGCGAGCCCCGGCGTGTCGTCGGCCAGCAGTTCGTCGCGCACATGTTGCAGCCGCAACTGTCGGACGAAGCCCATCGGCGTGATCCCGTGGCGATTGCGGAAGCCGGCGAACAGCGTGCTCGGGCTGACGCCGGCGAGTTCGGCGAGCCGTTCGATCGTCAGCGGCTCGTCGAGATGCGCGCGGATGTATTCCTCGACGCGCCGCACGTAGAACGGCGCGAGCGGCGCCGGCGCGGAACGGGTGCCGTTGCGCGCGGTGTTCGGGTGGCCGTACAGCAGCAGGTTCAGCAGCGTCGATTCGAGCTGCTCGAACGCGAGCGGATGATGCAGCGGATGCGCGTCCGTCGCGATCGCGCCGGCGAGCACCGGCAGCACCTGCGCGAGACAGACGCCCTGCGGCGACGACAGGTCGAACGCCGGTTCGAATTCGACGCTCGCGCGCCGGTCCCCGCCGAAATGCCGCTGCGCGTGGCGCTCCATCACGTCGCGCTCGATACGCAGGATGACTTGCGGACACGCTTCGCCCCATCGCATCCGGAGCGGCAGCGTGGGCGACAGCAGCGACGCCGTGTCGGGCGACGACACGAAGCGCGTCGCGCCGCATTCGATCTGGGCGTCGCCGCGCAGCGGAATCTGCAGCAGGAAGAAATGCTCGAGCGGCCCCGGTTCGATCGACACCTCGCCGCCGTAATCGAGCAGGTTCAGCGACAGGTTGCCCCAGCGCGCATGGTGCATGCAGCTGTGCAGCACGCGCGATTCGCCGGTGGGCGTGAGTCGATGCGGCTTGAAGACGTCCGCCACGCGCGCACGCACCTCGTCGACGTCGTTCGACTCCAGCAGCAGCGTGCCGTGATTGAAACAGGCGGCTTCACCCAGCCAGCCGGTTTCGGAAAATTGCGCCATCGAAGTTCTCCCGTCGTGCTCGATCGCACTCGCGCCGTGCATGCATTCCCGATCTCGGGGAATGCGTCGCACGATCCGGACAGCGCCCGGAGCATCCGGACAATCCGTCCCACGAAACACGCAAGTCCCGCGCAAGCCACGCAAGAAGCGGACCGTTCGCGCATCGTAGAAAACTGTGCGGGCTGTCCGCATCCGCACATACCCGCAGTCGCCCACGGCCCGCCGGCTCGCGGCGGCCGCTGCCGCAGGTTTCCGGAATTCGCGGATACCGGCCGAAGAAAGCGGATAGAAACGCCCATTTCGGCCACCAATACTGGGCCCATCACCGAAACCAACAGCACGGAGGGACAGATGAACGGACGTCACATCGAGATTCCATCGCCGGACGGCGGCGCGTTTCGCGCGTACCTGAGCACGCCGGCCGGCGGCACGGGGCCGGGCATCGTGCTCTGTCACGAGATCTTCGGCGCGAACGCGACGATGCGGGACGTGGCCGACTACTACGCCGAGGAAGGCTACACGGTGCTCGTGCCGGACCTGTTCTGGCGCCAGTCGCCCGGCATCGAGCTCGGGTATGCGGCGGCCGATGTCGAGCGCGCAATGGCCCTTTATCGCGAATTCGACGAAAACAACGGTGTCGACGACGTCGGCGCCGCGCTGGACGCGCTCCGCCAGCGGCCGGAATGCACGGGCGAGGCCGGCGTGCTCGGCTACTGCCTCGGCGGCAAGCTCGCGTATCTCGCCGCATGCCGGCTGCCGGGCGTGGCGGCGGCGGTCAGCTACTACGGCGTGGGCATCGAGCATGCGCTGGACGAAGCGGCGCACCTGCACGGGCGGCTCGTGCTGCAGATCGCCGCGCAGGACCGTTTCTGCCCGCCCGACGCGCAGCAGCGCATCGCGGCTGCGCTGGCCGGCCGCGACGGCGTCGAAGTCTACGTCTACCCCGGCGTCGACCACGCGTTCGCCCGCGCCGGCGGCGATCATTACGACCAGGCCGCCGCGGTCATGGCCCACCAGCGCGCGATCGCCGCGTTCCGCGCCGCGCTCGGCCCGCACTACGACCTGTCCGCGCTGTGGGAAACGCATCTGAAGCACGAGTTCGACACGCGCAACGTCGACGCGACGATGGCCACGATGGTCGCCGAGCCGTACGTCAACCATATTCCGACGCTGACGGGCGGCGTCGGCCATGACGAGCTCAAGCGCTTCTACACGCATCACTTCGTGCATGCGAACCCGCCCGACACGACGATCACGCCGATCTCGCGCACGATCGGCGCGAGCCAGATCGTCGACGAGCTGCTGTTCTGCTTCACGCACACCACCGAGATCGACTGGATGCTGCCGGGCGTCGCGCCGACCGGCAAGCGCGTCGAGATTCCGCTCGTCGCAATCGTCAAGTTTCGCGGCGACAAGCTCTATCACGAGCACATCTACTGGGATCAGGCGAGCGTGCTCGTGCAGATCGGCCTGCTCGACCCGTCAGGCCTGCCGGTCGCGGGCGTCGACACGGCCCGCAAGCTGCTCGACGTCACCGTGCCGTCGAACGGCCTGATGCGCCGCTGGCGCGACAATGCGCCGTCCAGCGGTGCGCACTGACGCGGCCCCACCCTCACCCCCATGATTCCCGGAGACACCCCATGAATGCCCTTGCTGGCAAAGTCGCGCTCGTCACCGGCGGCGCCACGCTGATCGGCGCCGCGGTTGCACAGGACCTGAGCCGCGCCGGTGCGTGCGTCGCAATCCTCGATCTCGATGCGGACAACGGCGCACGCGTGGCCGCATCGCTCGGCGAACGGGCGCTGTTCATCGCGCTCGACATCACGGACGACCGTGCGATCGAGCGCGCGATCGCGACGATCGTCGAACGATTCGGCGCGATCGACGTGCTCGTCAACCTCGCGTGCAGCTATGTCGACAACGGCATCCACGCGACCCGCAACGACTGGCTCGCGGCGATGGACGTCAACGTCGTGTCGGCGGCGATGCTCGCGAAGGCCGTGCATCCGCACATGGCGCGGCGCGGCGGCGGCGCGATCGTGAATTTCAGCTCGATCTCCGCGCAGTGCGCGCAAACCGGCCGCTGGCTGTATCCGACCTCCAAGGCCGCAATCCGCCAGCTCACGCGCAGCATAGCGATGGATCTCGCGCCCGACCGGATTCGCGTCAACTCGGTGTCGCCCGGGTGGACCTGGTCGCGCGTGATGGACGAGCTCACGCACGGCGACCGTGCGAAGACCGATCGCGTCGCCGCGCCGTTCCACCTGCTCGGCCGCGTCGGCGATCCGTCGGAAGTCGCGCAGGTCGTCACGTTCCTGTGCAGCGACGCGGCGAGCTTCGTGACGGGCGCCGACTACGCGGTGGACGGCGGCTATGCCGCGATGGGCCCCGAACAGGCGGTGCCGGCGATTCCGCGGCTCGCGGAGTGACCGCGCGTCGCCGCTGCTTCCCTCGATCACTACGGCCGCTACACGACCAACCAAGGAATTTCCCATGAGACGCATCGCTATCGTCGGCGCCGGCCAGTCCGGCCTGCAACTCGCCTTCGCCCTGCTCGACCAGGGCTACCACGTCACGCTCGCGACCAACCGCGACGCGGAGCAGATCCGCTCCGGCAAGGTCATGTCGAGCCAGTGCATGTTTCACACGTCGTTGCAGATCGAGCGCGATCTCGGCCTGAATACGTGGGAGGAAGCATGCCCGTCCGTCGAAGGCATCGGCATCGCGGTGCCGCACCCGGACGGCCACGGCCGCAAGGCGATCGACTGGTCGTCGCGGCTGACCCGCTACGCGCAGTCGGTCGACCAGCGCGTGAAGATGGCCGACTGGCTCGACGGCGTCCGCCGCCGCGGCGCGGACGTGCGCATCGCCGACATCGGCGTGCCCGAACTCGAGGAACTGGCCCGCAGCCACGATCTCGTGCTGCTCGCGGCCGGCAAGGGCGACATCGTGAACCTGCTCGGCCGCGACGATGCGCGCAGCCCGTTCGATCGTCCGCAGCGCGCGCTGGCGCTGACCTACGTGAAAGGGATGACGCCGAGCGAGCCGTATTCGCGCGTGCGCTTCAACCTGCTGCCGGGCATCGGCGAGTACTTCGTGTTTCCCGCGCTGACCACCACCGGCCCGTGCGAAATCATGGTGTTCGAAGGCATCCCGGGCGGCCCGCTCGACTGCTGGGCCGACGTGAAGACGCCCGAGCAGCATCTGGACCGCAGCCTGTCGTTCCTGCAGCAGTACGTACCGTGGGAATACGAGCGCTGCCGCGACGTCGCGCTCACCGATCCGAACGGCACGCTGGCCGGGCGCTTCGCGCCGACCGTGCGCAAGCCGTTCTTCCGGCTGCCGTCGGGCCGCACCGTGTTCGGGATGGCCGATGCGGTGGTGGTCAACGATCCGATCACCGGCCAGGGCTCGAACAACGCCGCGAAATGCGCGAACGCGTATTTCGACGCGATCGTCGCGCGCGGTGCCGCACCGTTCGGCGAAGACTGGATGCACCAGACGTTCGAAGGCTACTGGGCGTATGCGCGGCACGTCGTGCGCTGGACCAACTCGCTGCTCACCCCGCCGCCGCCGCACATCCTCGAACTGCTCGGCGCGGCCGGCCAGTTGCCGTCGCTCGCGAAAACGATCGTCGACGGTTTCGACGATCCGCGCCGGTTCGCGCCGTGGTGGTTCGAACCGTCGGCGTGCGCGGCGCTGATCCGCGAACACAGCGTGCGTGCGGAGTGAGCGCCATGGACACGACCGTTACCGACCGTCCGGCCCTCGACCCGATGCAGTTGCGCGCCGCGTTCGGGCAGTTCCCGACCGGCGTCACCGTGATCACCACGTGCGCGGCCGACGGCCGCAAGGTCGGCCTCACCGCTAATTCGTTCTCGTCGCTGTCGCTCGATCCGCCGCTCGTGTTGTGGAGCCTGCGCAAGCTCGCGCCGAGCCGCCCGGATTTCGTCGCGGCGACCCACTTCGCGATCAACATCCTCGCGCACGACCAGATCGACCTGTCGCGCCGCTTCGCGACGCCCAGCGCCGACAAATTCGACGGCGTGCCGCACGCGGATTCGGAGAACGGCGGCGTGCCGTGCCTCGACGGCGCGAGCGCGCGCTTCGTGTGCCGCAACGTCGGCCACTACGAAGGCGGCGACCACCTGCTGTTCATCGGCGAGATCGAGCAGTTCGACGCCTTCGGCAAGGCGCCGCTCGTGTTCCATGCGGGCCAGTATCGCGCGATCGCCGATCATCCCGATCTTTCACGTTCCATTTAATTAGTACATACAAGCAAATAGCCAAGAGGTGGTAAACATGAAAAGCGGCTCTCGCCTGCTCGTCGCCGCAGGCTTCGCACTCGCCGGCCTCGGCGGCCTCGCCGGTCATACGCCGGCTCATGCGGCCGACCTGCCGGCGGTCAACCTCGGCATGACCAGTTTCCTCGACGGCATGCCGCCGGCCGGCGCCGGCTGGTACGGCACGCAGTACCTGCAGTACTACACGGCCGGCCGCGTCAACGACAATGCAGGCAACAAGGTCGGGCTGCCGAAGCAGGACATCGACCTGTTCGCGGGCTTAAGTCAGCTCGTCTATCAGTCCCCGCTGACGTTTGCCGGCATGCATCCGGGCCTCGACGTGATCCTGCCGTGGATCGCGTCCGCGCGGACCGACGACGGCATCGGCAACGTCGCGCTGAATGCGCGCGCCGGCTTCGGCGATCTGCTGATCGGCCCGTTCGTCCAGTTCGACCCGGTGATGGGCGCGCAGGGCCCACGCTTCGCGCAGCGCGTCGAATTCCAGTTCATCGTGCCGACCGGCGCGTACGATCCGGCGCGCACGATCAATCCGGGCAGCCATTTCTGGTCGTTCGATCCGTACTGGGCCGCGACGCTGTGGCTCACGCCGAAATGGACCGTATCGTGGCGACTGCACTATCTGTGGAACGCGACCAACCATCAACCGGCGACGGCACTCGGCCCGGACGTGACGTCGACGCAAGCGGGCCAGGCGATCCACGTGAACTTCGCGACCGAGTACGAAGTGCGGCCCGGCCTGCGGCTGGGGCTCAACGGCTACTGGCTACGTCAGATCACCGACATGAAGGCCAACGGGCAGGACGTGCCGGGCACGCGGGAAGCCGTGTTCGCGATCGGGCCGGGCGCCATGTATAGCTTCTCGCCGCACGATCACCTGCTGTTCAACGCGTACTTCGAGACCTATGCGCGCAACCGGCCGCAGGGGACGCGGATGGTGCTGCGCTACGTGCATCACTTTCATTGATACACCGGGCGTCGGCCGTCCCGATACGCAGCACGCCGGCTCGGCGGTTAGCCGCAGGGGGCAGCCGTGAAGGCGGTGGACTACGGCTCGTTCCATGATCGACCATGGGTCCAGGATGCATCGACGCCGCTATGGTCGACCTGTCTCGCGGCGCCGCCTGGGGAGGGAGCCTCCATGAAGCCTGTTGCCGCGCCGGCCGCCGAATAGCCCCGGGGCCGGCGCGTCGAGCCTGAATCGATGCGCGCGAAGCCGCATCCGCGCGCCGCTTACGGCGCGACGCCGACGAACGTGGGCAGCAGCACGCGATAGACGTGGATCATCGCCGGCCCGAGCAGCACCATCATCAGCGCGGGGAAGATGCAGAAGATCAGCGGAAACAGCAGCTTCAGCGCGATCTTCGCCGCGCGTTCCTCCGCGCGCATCCGGCGCCGCGTACGCAGCATGTCCGACAGCACGCGCAGCGATTCGCCGATGCTCGTGCCGAACCGGTCCGCCTGGATCAGCATCGCGCAGAACGATTCGATGTCCTCGACGCCGGTGCGCAGCGCGAGATTGCGCAGCGCCGTCTCCTTCGTGAAGCCGGAGCGCATCTCGAGCAGCAGCAGATCGAGTTCGCTCGCGACCACCTCGCTGCGAAACCGCAGCTCCTCGCTCACCTTCATCAGCGCCGCGTCGAGCCCGAGCCCCGCCTCGACGCACACCGTCAGCAGGTCGAGCGCGTCCGGGAAATCCTCGAAGATCTTCTGCTGGCGCACCTTGACCCGCTGCGACAGTACGATGTTCGGGATGTAGTAGCCGATGCCGGCGAGCGCCACGAGAATCAGCGACAGCACCGCGCGCTCGTCGCCGAGCGACGTCGTGATCAGCGCCAGCAGCGCCGCGCACGGCAGGCCGAGCGCGAGTATCGTCTTCGCGGTGAAATACAGCGCGGCCGCGCTCTGGTTGCGCCAGCCGGCATTCATCAGCCGGATGCGCAGCGGCGAATTCTCCCAGCCCTCCTTCGGCACCGACAGCTTCGAGATCGGGGTGGACAGCTCGACCAGCTTCGCGACCCAGCGCGACGCCATGTCGTCGCCGTCGCCCGGGCCGGCGACGCCGCCCGCCCCGGTCCCGCCGGCCTGCTGGAGCCGGCGCTGGATGCCGCGCGGCGCGAACAGCAGCATCGCGACGAGCACGCCGCCGGCCACGAAGATGAACAAGCCGCCCAGCATCACGGCCTGGACCACGCTCAGGTTTTGCATGACAACCTCGCAACGGTTCGTTATTCGGCTCGCGCGTCAGACGCGAATGCGCACGATTCGGCGGATCCAGAACAGGCCGAACAGCATCGACACCAGCATCGTGCCGACCATCCGGATCCCGGCCGGATCCTCCCAGAGCACCGACAGGAATTCGCGGTTCAGCAGCGCCATCACCGCCGCGGTGCCGAACGGCAAGAGCCCGAGAATCCACGCCGACAGCCGCCCTTCCGCCGACAGCACGCGCACCTTGTCGAACAGCTTGAAGCGCTCGCGGATCAGCGCGGCGATGCTGTCGAGCAACTCGGCCAGGTTGCCGCCCGTCTCGCGCTGGATCAGCACCGCGATCACGAAGTAGCGCAGGTCCTGCACCGGCACGCGCGTCGCGAGGTTCATCAGCGCGTCGTGCAGCGACACGCCGTAGTTGACCTCGTCGAACGTGACGCGGAATTCGCCGCCCATCGGCTCGGAAAACTCGTCACCGACCATCCCGAGCGTGCTCGTGAACGAATGACCGGAGCGCAGCGCGCGCGCGATCATGTCGCAGATCTCCGGCAACTGCCGTTCGAGCTTGCGCATCCGCCGGGCGCGGCGGCGCAACACGTACATCATCGGCCACCACCCGGCGAACAGCGCGAGCGGCACCGCGGCGAGCTGCGGCGCTCGCGCGAAACTCGCCGCGAACCACGTGAGCGCCGCGAACGTCGCGCTGAGCGTGATCAGCTTCGGCAGCGTCCAGTCGAGGCCCGACTGCTGGATCACGAGATCGAGCGCGTGCACGCGCGGCAGGCGCAGCAGCAGCCGGTCGAACGGCTTCGACTCGTCGAGCATGCGCTTTTTCAGGATCGACAGCCGCTCCTGCTGCACGTTGCCGCCGGCCGACATCGCGCGAATGCGCGATTCGATCCGGCGCGCGGCGGCGCCGTGTCGCGCGTTCCACCATTGATAGATGCCTTCGATCGACAGCACGACCGCGACGAAGGTAAGAATCACAAAACCGTAAAAGATCGCATTCATGAGCCTCTCCCCGGCAGCACAGGACGCCCTGGCGTCAGTCCGCCTCGTACCGCATGGACGGGTCGTACAGCGAATCCGGCAGGTTGATGCCGAACGCCTGCAGCCGCTCGACGAACTTCGGCCGCACGCCGGTCGCGCAGAAGTGGCCGCGCACCGCGCCGTCGCGGTCCACGCCCGTGCGCTTGAACGTGAAGATCTCCTGCATGTTGATGATGTCGCCTTCCATCCCGGTCAGTTCCTGGATGCTGATGATCTTGCGCTTGCCGTCCGTGAGCCGCGCCGCCTGCACGACCACCGAGATCGCCGACGCGATCTGCTGGCGCATCGTCTTCGGCGGCAGCGTCAGGCCGGACACGCTGACCATGTTCTCGAGCCGCGTCAGCGCGTCGCGCGGCGTGTTCGCGTGGATCGTCGCGAGCGAGCCTTCGTGGCCGGTGTTCATCGCGTTGAGCATGTCGAGCGCTTCGGCGCCGCGCACTTCGCCGAGGATGATCCGGTCCGGGCGCATCCGCAGCGCGTTGCGCACCAGCGTGCGCTGCGTGATCTCGCCCTTGCCCTCGATGTTCGGCGGGCGCGTTTCGAGCCGCAGCACGTGCGGCTGCTGCAGTTGCAGTTCGGCCGCGTCCTCGATCGTCACGATCCGCTCGTTGCGCGGAATGAAGCCGGACAGGATGTTGAGCAGCGTCGTCTTGCCGCTGCCGGTGCCGCCCGACACCAGCACGTTCACCTTCGCGCGCGACAGCGCGTCGAGCAGCTCGGCCATCGGCGGCGTCAGGCTGTGGTAGCGCACGAGGTCGTCCATCTTCAGCGGGTTGACCGCGAAACGCCGGATCGACATCAGCGGCCCGTCGATCGCGGACGGCGGGATGATCGCGTTCACGCGCGAACCGTCCGGCAGCCGCGCGTCGACCATCGGGCTCGATTCGTCGATGCGGCGCCCGACGCGCGACACGATCTTCTCGATCACCTTCATCAGGTGCGCATCGTCGTAGAACGTCACGTCGGTCAGTTCGAGCTGCCCGCAGCGCTCGACGTAGACCTGCCGGTACGTGTTCACGAGGATGTCGGAAATGCCGGGGTCGCGCAGCAGCGCTTCGAGCGGGCCGAAGCCGAACATCTCGTCGTACACGTCGATCGCGAGCTGGCGCCGCTCGATGTCGTTCGCCGGCATCCTTTCCTCGTCGAGGATGCGTGCGATCAGCGAGCCGATCTCCATGCGGACCTGGTCCTGATGCAGTCGCGACAGGCGCTCGAGCTCGACGCGCTCGAGCACGGCCAGGTGAATTTCGCGGCGCAGCTTCTGGTATGCGTCGCGCACCGACGAATGCGCCGGGCCGACCGGTTCGCCGCCCGCCGCCGCCGGCTGGGCCCGATGCAAGGACATCTGTTCGCGCAATGACATGATGGTTCCCCGTAAGAATTACATCGACTTGAGCTTCGGCGTGGCCTTGCGGCCGAACAGCCGGGACATCAACGGCTCGCTGTGCGTCGCGCTGCGTCCCGCGCGCACCTCGCCGTCGACGAGTTGTTTCGCATGGCCCTGCAACGCCCGTGCGACCGCCGAGCCGCGCGCGAGCCGCGACACCGGATGGCCCTGGTTGATCGCTTCGAGCACGGTGTCGGCGTCGTCGGGAATCGTGCAGGCCGCCTGCAGCCCGAGCACTTCCTCGAGCGCGGTGCGGGTCCGCTCGCTCGCGCGCGTCGCGCGGTTCACGATCAGCCGCAACTGGTCGGTCGAGTAGCCGAGCGACACGAGGATCTCCAGCAGCCGGCGGCCGGCGCGCACGTGCGGCATCGCGGGCTGCAGCACGAGCTGGATCTGGTCGCTGCGATCGAGCGCGACCATCGACAGCGGGTTGATGCCGACGCCGACGTCGAAGATCACGAAGTCGTAGCGCGGCGCGGCGACGCCGAGAATCCATTCGAGCGCGTCCTCGCGCATCTCGGCGGCCTTGACCGGGTCGCCGGCGCCGGCCAGCACGTGGAAGTTTTCCGTCACGTGCGCGACGCTCGCGTCGAGAAACGCGCTGTCGAGCCGTTCGATCTGCGCGCATAGCTGCGGCAGCGTCGACGGCGGGGTTTCGTCGCTGACGAGGAACGCCGCGTCGGCGAACTGCTGGTTCAGGTCGATCAGCAGCACGCGACGCTTGAAGCCCTCGGCGATCTCGAACGCGACGTTGCTGGCCGCGAAGCTCGTGCCGGCGCCGCCCTTGCACGACATGAACGACACGATGCGCGTGTCGTCGGTATCGCGCCGCGTGCTCTGCGCGGCGGCCCGCCCGAGCGCGTGGCCGAGCGCCTGCGGATCGAGCGGCCACTGCAGCACGTCGCGGGCGCCCGCACGCATCGCATCGAGCAGCACGTGCGGCGATGCGTCGGCCGTCACGAGGATGCAGGTCAGGCCCGCATGCGCGCGGCAGATGCGCTCGATCGCCGACAGCTCGAACGGCTCGAGCGACGCGCCGTCGACCAGCAGGATGTCGAACGCGTCGAGCCCGTCGGTGCGATGTTCGATCTGCGACGGGCGGCCGGTGGCGCGCGTCGTGCGATAGCGTCCGCAGTCGGCCACGAGACGCGCGATCTGCGAAAGCCGCGCGGTATCGTCGGAAGCTACGAGGATATTGATCATGTCGTGTGCCTCGTCTTGTCGATTAGTTGCAGGCGGAGCCGCCCGTCGCGGAATTCAGGCTTTCGCGCGGCAGCGTCGTCGTGAACGGCGGCATTTTCAGCGTGACGTTCATGAACGGGATCATGGTCTTGACGGTGACGTTCGTGACGCTCACCGTCACGAACGAGCACGTGTTGACGTCGCAACTCGACGGCGTGTAGTTAACCGACACGTTCGCGCTCGACAGCAGCGGCATCAGCGATCGCACGCGCTTCACGACGCCCGCGGCGTTCACGTCGCAGACCACCGCCGTGCGTGCGCCGAGGCGCACGGCCTCGCTCGCCGTGTTCCAGTAGAACAGCACGCGGCCGAACTCGAAGATGCCGATCAGCAGCATGATCAGCACCGTCGCGATCAGCGCGAATTCGACGATCGCCGCGCCGCGCTGCGCGCGCCGGCGGGACAGCGGAAAATGGCGCGCGTTCATGACACTTGCCTCATCACGGTGACGATGTTGCCGAAGGTGATCGACGGCAGCCCCGGGTACGCGGGAATCGGCTGGTACTTGTAGCCGCTGATCTTCACTTCGACGACGTTGATCGCGCCCGTGGCCGTGCCGCTTGCCGCGTTGTTGTTCGAATCGTAGGTCGGCAGGTTCGCGAACTGCGACGGATCGGACGCATCGCTGCAGCCGGTCGTGTGCTGCGCGTCGCAGATCGTGACCATCGACGTCGTGAGCCCGGGCACCAGCTCGGTGCCCGACGTGCCGCACGTCGTGCTGCCGTAGACGACCAGGCACTGCGCCTGCGACACCGGATACGCGCTGTCGGTCGGCAACCAGACCGACAGGTAGCGCGCGGCATCGCGGGTCGCCTTGGTCAGCGTCTCGTACTGGTAGATCGCCCGGCCGAACTCGGCCACGCCGGTCGCCAGCATGATCATCGGCATCAGCACGAGCGCGAACTCGACGGCGACGGCGCCGCGGGTGCGCGAACGACGAATCGACGGCTTCTTCATGATCGTCTCTCCGCTATTGAACGAGCATCGGAACCTGGGTTCCGGACGCGCTGCCGCTGCCGGGCAAGCCGTGCGTCGCGCACGGGTTGTTGCCCGACACCGACGAGCCGAGGTATTCCAGATGCGCGACGATGGCGCCGCTGCCGGCGCTGAACGGGAGCGGATCGAGCATCAGCACGCAATCCCACTGCGTGACGTGCACCTTGCCGCTGGTGCCCTTCAGCGTCGAACAGTCGCCCTCCGGCGCGAGCGCGAGGCGCCGGTCGCTGCCGTAGGTCGCGTAGTTGCTCGCCGTCGCCGTGCCGTTGGTGGCGATGCCGCTGCCCGACGGCGGTGCGCCGTCGCCCTGGTAAGGCTTGAAGCTCGCGCGGTCGGCCACGAACTGCGTGTACGCGTCGCCCTTGATGCCCGGCGTTCCCGGCGGCCCGTAGTTCGGGCCGACATACGCGTAGCCGGTGAAGTCGGGCTGGCCGCTCGAACCATTCGCGCCGTTCGTATAGATGCCGAAGCGCGTGTTCCAGGCCCGCAGCGACGCCGACTTCAGGCCCGTGGTGGCCAGGTCCGGCGGGCTAGTGATGTTGCAGGTATTGCCCGACAGCTCGCTCGCGAGCGTCGTCTCGTTCGTCGAGCCGTCGAGCGCCGCCCAGCCGAAGTTGCCGGGCCCGTAGGTCGACGACGATCCGGACGGCGACGTGATCCAGTCGCCGACCTTGTAGGCCGGATCGGACGGACCACGGCACACGAACACCGGAATCGCGCAGGTCGTCTGCCCGCCGCCGACGGTCGCGATCGCGCTCGCCGACACTTCCGCCGCATTCGCGAGCTTCGTGCCCGGCAGCACGTTCAGCACCTCGATGAACCAGTGCGCGATGTTGCTCAGCGTCGCGGTGCACTGCACGTACTTGACGCTCGCCGGGTTCGTGACCGCGTTCTTCGCCAGGAACGGGTTGGTCAGCGAATCGCTGAACGTGACGTTCGCGTTCGTCGACATCTGCACCGACGTCTTCTGGAAAAACACGAAATTCAGGTGACCGGCGGCGATGCCGTCGGCCTCGGCCACCGACAGGCTGATGGCCGAGGTCAGGTCGCGCGCGGCCGACAGCGCGCAGGCATCGGCGCTGTTCTGCAGTTCGCTGCGCGTGACGTACAGCTTGCCAAGATCCAGCGCGAGCCCGACGAACCCGATCATCACCGCCAGCGAGAGGCCGACGATGATCGCGACGGCACCGCGCTGGCGATGCAGGCTGCGACGCGTGACTTTCGGATAGCGGGCTGCGCGGTTCATGGCGTTCTCCCTGAGCATGCCGTCGTTATTGGGTAGCCTTGCCGATGCCGATCACGAACGCATTGGCAGGCGGCACGGTCTGCTTGAACGACTTGTCGTAGTTGTCGAGCGCGGCCGCGGCGGCGCTGCCGTCGACCCCCGGCGCCGACGCCGGATGTTCGCCGGCATGCGGGTCGATGATCTGGGCGTGCATCACGGTGCGGACCGAATCGCCGAAGCGGCTGTCCCACACCGGGGTCGACGACATGCAGCCGGCAAGCGCGAACGCGAGCGGGACGGCGAGCGCCGCGCGGCGCACGAATACGAGGTAGGCGGATTTCATGAGCTTCCCCTTGGATGGCTTCAACGATCGGTGGACTGAGGTTCCGCACCCGTACGCGCGATCTGCGCGTTGGGCGCCGCCGCGGTCCGGTGCTTGGTGCGCGCCGACGGCTGGTCCGACGGTTCGGCGCCGGCGGCCGCAAGACGCGCGGCGGCGGCTTCGATGCGTGCGACGCGCGCCGCGGTGGCCGCATCGGGCTGCGGCGCGGCGGCCGCGACCGGCGCGGGCGCCTTCGGCGGCTCGGCCGGCACCGGTTGCTGCACGTCGGCTTGCGGCGCGCGCGGCGCGGGCAGCGCGGCCGGCACGACCGGTGCTTCCGATTTCGGCGCCGGAGCGGGTGCCGGCGCCTGGGCCGGTGTCTGCGGCGCGGCGGCCGCACCGTTCGCGGGCTGCATCGGCTGGGCGCCTGCCTTGCGCACGCCGCGGCGGCCTTCCATGTTGCCGGTCGCATACACGTCGATTTCGCTCGGCTTCGAGAAGCTGTCGGTCGGCAGCGCGACGTCCGCCGTCTGCAGCGGCTTCACCAGGTGCGGCGTGATCAGGAAGATCAGCTCGGTGCGGTCCTGCTGGAACGACGTGCTGCGGAACAGCGCGCCGAGCACCGGCACTTCGCCGACACCGGGGATCGCCTTCAGCGCACCGCTTGCGTTGTCCTTGATCAGCCCGCCGATCGCGAACGATTCGCCGTCGCTCATCTGCACCGTCGTCGATGCGCGCCGCGTGGTGATCAGCGGCAGGATCGACGTGCCGCCGATGTTTGACGCGCTCAGCGTGACGCCCGTCTGCGACAGTTCCGACACTTCCGGCGCGACCTTCAGGCTGATCCGGCCGTTGGCCAGCACCGTCGGCGTGAACTTCAGCGCGACGCCGAACTCCTCTTCCTGCAGCGTGATCGACGAGACGCCGTTGCTGCCGCTCTGCGGGATCGGGATGAAGATCTTGCCGCCCGCGAGGAACGTCGCTTCCTGGCCGCTGATCGTCACGAGGTTCGGCTCCGCGAGGATCTTCACGAGGTTGTCGGTGTTCTGCGCGTCGGCCGCGATGCTGAACGGCTTGTTGTTCGCCTTGTTGAAGATGGCGCCGCTCGCGACACCGGCAAGCAGGTTGCTGACCAGCGCGCCGCTCCACGAACCGAAGCCGCCCTGGATGTTGAACGCGCTGCCCATCTGGTTGATCAGCGTCTTCGACACCTCGGCCACCTTCACCTCGAGCATCACCTGCTGCGGCGACGTGACGTTCAGCATGTTGAGCACGCCGCCGCCCTGCTTGCCGCCGCCCGCGCCTTCGCCCGCGCTGTCGCCGTACGCATGGGCGATCTGCACGGCCTGCTGCGCGGCCTGCGAGCTCGACACGGTGCCGGCCAGCACGATCGTGCCGGCCGCGGTCGACACATGGATGTCGCGCTCGTTCGGCATCAGTTGCAGCAGCGACGCCTGCAGCCCGCCGGCGTCCGCGCCGACCGCGACGTCGATCACGCGGCATGCGCCGCTCCTGCCCTGCACGATCATGTTGGTCGTGCCGACCGCGAGCCCGAGGATGTACAGCGTCTGCGGCGACACCATCGTCGCCTGCGCGACGGCCGGATTGCCGATCGTCCGGTTGCGGACCGGCTCCGGCATCGGCACCAGCAGCGACTTGCCGAGCGGCACCGCGACACTGGTCGATTCGCGCACGGCGCCGACGCAGTTCGGCCCGCGCAGCGGCCCCGCCGACGCGGCGGGCGCGGCGGCCGGCGCCGGCGTCATGCTGATCGTCATCTGCATCGGCCCCTTGCCGGCCGCGGCGGGCGCGCTGGCGCCGCCCTTGGTCAGCACCGCCGATTCGATGCCTTCCTGGGCGAGTGCGCCATATACGGTCAGCCATCCCGAACAGAGGATCGCGGCCATCATCGTGCCCCGTGCGACGCGTGTGCGCAGTGGGCCGGTACCTGTGCGTTGCGGTTTGATCTTCATTTCGTCTGATCCCCCGAGAGACCGGCGCCGTGCCGGTTATCGACTTCCAAGGCCGCCGCGCGTTGCCGGCGGCCGGTTTGTTTATCTGGCTGGTTGGTTTGGCTTCAGAAACACTCGACGCTGCCCTTCACGCCCGTCAGCACGCCGACGCAGTCGCGCCGCACTTCCGGCGCCGCATGCGACGCGACGTGCACACGGACCGGCCGCACCTGGACGGGCGCCGGCGCCGCTGCCGGTGCGGGCTCCTTGCCGAGCAGCGTCAGCTTGGTCGCGCCGCCGGTGGTCAGCGTCTTCTGGTCGACCTGGTTGCGCAGCACGAGCGACAGCGTGCCGACGCTGCGCGCGAGGTCGAGCCGTTCGGCCTGGTCGGGCGTGACTTCGAGCGTCACCGCGTTGACCACCTTCGGCGCCGTGTCGTCGCGGCTGACCTGCTGCGCGACGGCGAGCACGAGGATGTGCTCGAGCACGATCTTCGAGATGCTCTGCCCGTCGGTCTTGCCCTGCTGTTCCTGCGTGTTGACGATCACGTCGACGTAGTTGCCCGGCAGCGCGAAGCCCGCGACGCCGACCACGTCGTTCACGCGCACCGTGATCGCGCGGCTGCCGTCGGCGATCACCGCGGACAGCCCGCCCTTCGTGCCGACCGGCGCGAGCTTCGACTCGATCACCGGCTCGCCGCGCGCGAGGCTGGTGCGCACGACGCGCCCTTCGAGCGTTTTCGTATCGGTGAACGCGCCGGTCGGCACGCTGCCCGACGGCCAGCTCACCATGTGGATCTGGTTCGGCCCGAGCGGCTCGCCCAGGTTCAGGTCGGTGGTGGCCACCGCGACGGACGTGACCGAGCTCGTGGATGTCTGTACCAGCCAGCGGGACGCGAACACGACCGCGGCGAGACCCGCGATCATCGCGACGACCAGCATCATGAGCGCTCGACTGTTTTTCATGGCAATGCTCCTCGACGAATCGTGAAAGAAACGGCTCAACCGGTGATGAACGTGCGGCCTCCGCGCTCGACGGGCGGCGGATGGCTGCCGTCACGTTCGGGCGCCGAGCCGAAATAGCTCGCCCACGCGTCGTAAAGCGCGTCGTGCGTCACTTCGGGCGGATCGCCGCGATACCGCGCACCGGCGGCCACCAGGCGCAGCAGATCCACGGGGAAACAGGCAAGAAACGCCTTGCCGGTCGGAAAATGCAGCCGGTGCAGCAGGAAGTCGAAAGCATCGCTCGCCGATACGAGCCCGAGCGACGTGCAGGCCGCGTCGTACACGGCGCGGTAGTGATCGATCGACATCGCGCCGACGTGCAGCTTCGAGCCGAGGCGGCGCATGAACGCGTCGTCGCAGAACTGCTCCGGCGCCAGGTTGCTCGAGAACACCGGCCATACGTCGAACGGCATCACGAAGCGGTTGCCGGATTCGAGCGTCATGAAATCGACGCCGCGATCGAGCGGACGTAGCCAGCGGTTGAGCAGGTCGCGCGGCTCGACGCGCTGGCGGCCGAGATCGTCGACGACGTACATGCCCATGTTCGCCTTCATGTGCGGCGGCGCCTGATAGAAGCCGGCTGCTTCGTCGCGGCGAAGATCGAGCTCGCCGAGCGTCAGTTCGCCGCCGGACATCACGACCGGCCGTTCGCACAGGCGCCAGCGACGGTCGACCGACTGGCCGCGGGCCTGCGACGCTGCGTCGACATGCAGGAGCGGGTCGTAGACCTGGATCACTTCGCCGGCCGCGCAGATCGCGTACGGGATCGGTACGCGACCATGCATCAGCGTGCCGAGCCGTTCGGCGAGGAAGGTCTTGCCGCTGCCGGCCGGGCCGTAGATCAGCAGCGGCCGGCCGGCGTTCAGCGCGGCAGCGGCGGAGTCGAGGATCGACGTGTCGATCACGACGCCTTCGAACGCCGCCCACACGTCGCTCTGACCGATGTGCAGCTTGCGCACCGAATGCGCGGCCACGTTCGCGAGATACGCGTCGAGCGTGACCGGCGCGGGACCGCTGTAGCCGCTGCGTTCCCGTTCCTCGAGCGCGAGCACGCGGCCCGCGTCGGTCAGGCGAAACGTGACGTCGAGATCGGTCGCGCCGCGATGGGTCAGCTCGACGAGATGCTCGCGCACCAGGAACGCAAAGACGTCGTCGAGCACCGCGAGCGGCAGGCAGTGCCGCTCGACCAGGTCGCCGTACGACGGGCGGCCGAGCATCAGCGTCGACTTCAGCACGAGGCCGGCGACGAACGTCGTGCTCAGGCCGGTTTCCGCGAGCGTGCGCGGCGCCGCGGGCAGCTGCGCGCCCAGCTTCGTATGGATCTCCCGCGACGGCGGCGGATCGGGCAGGCGTGCCACCTGCGCGTCGCGTCTCGGTTCGGTGTGGTTCGTGTTCATGGTCGCTCCGTCCTCGTTGCGTCCTCGTTGCGGATCCGCCGCGCTATGCGCACGACGCGAACAGCATGCCCAGCGTGCCGACCGCGATCGCCACGCCGTACGGCAGCGTGCCGACCGACGCGATCTCGACGGGGCCGTCGTCGGCCTCGGCGCGCGCCGCTCGCGAGCGCCGCACGATCAGCGTGCGCACGTTCGCCCACATCTGGCGCATCCGCCCGCGCAGCAGCGCGTAGGCGATGGCGCCGACCCCGCCGGCCACGAACGTGGCCAGCACGATGTAAAACGTCATTTCCGCGCCGACCCATGCGCCGATCGCGAGCATCAGCTTCACGTCGCCGGCCGCCATCCCGCGCAACAGGTAGAACGGCAGCAGCAGGCCGAAGCCGGTCGCGGCTCCGGCGAGCCATCCGAGCGCGCCGGCCAGCACGCCGTGCAGCAGGCACTGCGCAACCAGCGCGCCGGCCAGGCCGAGCAACACGAGGCGGTTCGGAATGCGACGGCTGGCGATGTCCGTACTGGCCGCGGCGATCGCGAGCAGCGTCACGCACAACGGAACCGGGTAAGGCGGCGCAACGGGAAACATGGCGAACCTCGCGTATCGAATCGGTGGATCAGGAAACCATGGACAACGCGGTGGTCAAGGCGGCGCTGACGGCCGCGGCGATCATCTCGTACGTATCGACGAGCGAGCCCTTCAGCGTGACGACGCTGCCCAGTACCGCGACGGCGAACATCGACGCGAGCAATGCATATTCGATCGACGTCACACCCCGTTCGTCGGCGATCCAGCGACGGGCGACACGCGCGAAGGCTTGCATGATGGTCTCCGGTTTCCGGTTGATCGGGATGGCCGGGGACGGCTCGAATGCTGCACCAGCCGAGCCGCCCGCGGCGCGGTGCATCAGATGCCTGCAACCGCCGAATCGAGGTCGGCCGCGATCGTGCTGAACACGGTCTTGAGGTCCTTCCCGATGGTCGACAGCGCGGCGATGATGCCGATGGCGATCAGCGCGGCGATCAGGCCGTATTCGATGGCGGTCACGCCGTCTTCGTCGCGAATGAAACGGCCGGCTTGTTGAATGAACTTGGACATGGTGTTCTCCTTGCGTGGTGACTTGCAAAACCCTCGCGCACCGGCTGGTCGGACGACCGTGCATCGATACGTCGAGGAATGTCGTTGATGCCGTGTGGCGCCGACGAACGATTCGAACGATCGGACAAACCGTTCGTCGTACCGTCCATCAGAGGCCTGCTACCGCCGAGTCCAGATCCGCGGCGATCGTGCTGAACACGGTCTTCAGATCCGTACCGACCGTCGCCAGCGCGGCGACGATGCCGATTGCGATCAGCGCGGCGATCAGGCCGTATTCAATGGCCGTCACGCCGTCCTGATCCTGGACGAACCACGCGATCTTTTCGATGATTCTTGACATGAGCACTCTCCTTTCGGACTGCTATGAAATACCCTTCGTCGGTCAAGACGTCGGGGGTGGGCACCACCGGCACTACGCTAGAAATCGGAAGCCGACGATCAGTCGCGGAAACGGGGCGGACTACCGCGGTTCGTACGAACGGGTATCGGCGAGACGGAGCATGAGAGACGCGTGTACGGTCCGACCGGCCGGATGAATCGGGCAGGTCGAGCGACCGGAACGGCACGACGGCCGTTCGACGCATGGAATCCGGTTGAACGGGAGAGGAACTCCCGGCAAAGCTGCAATGTGTCTTTAACGCGGCTTGCGATCCGCGATGTGCTGTGGTCGTTCATTTTTATTCCCCATGTACTGCCATGCCGATTTCTTATTGCCCGGAAGCTGCCAGGTCTGGTGGGTCGTTCGACGACGGTTCCCGCGGTTGATGGATCTGGAGCTGCTGTTCCCCGACGCGCTCCGGACCATCCTTTCCGCAGGCGATTCGCGAGCCGGTTCCGCTGCCTGTTGCCTGAACCGCCCGCTCGCCACGTCGTCGACTGCCGTGCCAACGCTTACGCAAAGAGCGGACCATCCCGGGCGGAATCGAGGCATACCAAGGGTTTCGGCGATCCGCTCGCCAGCCCGTCAAACGCTCGGCTGCCGAAATGTTTCAACTTTGATATATGCGGGTCGGGCGCATGCAGCCGGCATGAAACCCCGTCATCGCGCTGCACAAAGGGCCTAAAAAATTTTCTCGGGATTTTCCCGAACGCCGCGCGTTGCCCGAGCGTCGCGGGTTCGGCGGCATGCCCGGTCGGTAAAAATCACGGAATGTTTCAGGCCAGAAACACAAATTCCGGCGGCGGCGTTTTCTCATACCAGAAATGGCGGTTTTCGCCCGAATCGCTGAACACATTCAATGCCGTCCGGCCGTGCCTGGTTTGCATCACGCGTTTTTTTCTTCAACAATGAATTCACGGACAACGCCATTTCAGAGCGATCGATCCGCAGGCACGACAACATCGAACGGCCGCGACAGACCACGCGGCCACACCACAGACGGGGCATCATGTACACAGCCAATCGTGGAACGCGCGATCGCGCAATACGCTGTGCTCAATGGCTGACGGCCGACCGGATCATTCCGTACAGCTGCATCATGCTGGCGCTCTTCGTTGCGCTGCTGATCGTCTGGGGTGTCGTGACCGACGGCTTCACGTCGAACGCCACCGCCCGCCCCGGCACCGACTTCTCGGTCTTCTGGACCGCATCGCATCTCGTGTTGCAAGGCCACGCCGCGGCGGCCTACGACACGTCGTCATTCCTGCAGGCCGAGTTCGCGCACTTCGGTGCGTATCTGCAAAACCGGCCGCTTCCCTGGCTCTATCCGCCGACGATGCTGCTGTTCATCGCTCCGGTTGCCCTCGTGCCTTTCCTGCCCGCTTACTTCCTCTTTTTCGCGGGCAGTCTTTTATGCTACGCGTTCGCCGTCTCGCGGTTGTCGGGGCTGCGCGCGCATCTTCCCGTGCCGCGCGCCGCGGCGCTCGTCGTCGTCGCGTATTCGGCCGTGTGCATGTCCGCGCTGTTCGGCCAGAACAGCATCCTGACCGCCGGCCTCGCCGCGCTCGCGCTGCATCTGCTCGGCAAGCGTCCGGTCGTGGCGGGCGTGCTGATCGGGCTGCTCGCGATCAAGCCGCAACTCGCGGTCGTGTTCCCGTTCGTGCTGATCGCGACGCGCGCATGGCGCACCTTCGCGGCGGCCGGGCTCAGCACGACGCTGTTCGCGGCCGCCGGCGTCGCACTGGCCGGCCCCGCCGCGCTGCACGGGTTGAGTCATGCGATGTCGACGGTGCGCGAGCAGCACTTCATGCTCGCGTCGTACTGGCTCGCGTCGCCGACGCCGTTCGCCGCGCTGCGGCTGGCGGGCGCGCCGGTGGCGGCCGCGCTGGCCGCGCAGGCGGCGGTCGCGCTCGTCGCACTCGCCGCGGCCGTCGACGTATGGCGCCGCACGCGCGACATGCGACTGCGCGGCGCGGTGCTGGCGGTCGCCACGCTGCTGACGACGCCGTACCTGTGGAACTACGAACTGACGTGGCTCGGCATCGCGGTCTTCTGCCTGATCGCGCACGGTCTCGACGAAGGCTGGCTGCCCGGCGACCAGGGCATCCTCGTGCTGGCGTGGCTGCTGCCCATCTTCGAAATGCTGAACCGGCTGATGAAGCTGCCGCAGATCGGGCCGGTCGTGCTGCTCGCGGTGCTGTTCGTGGTGGTGCGCCGCACGGCGCTTGCCTCGCGGAGCGCACGATGAAAACGCCATCGTTCGCCCGCCACGCGCACTCGGCCGCGGACATGCATCCGGAACTCCCGATCGCCGGCCCGCGCCGCCGTCCGCACTGGCTCAACCGCGATCGCGTACGGCTCTATGCCGCCGGCGTGCTGTTGACGGAGCTGCTGTTCATCGTCATCTACCTGATCCGCGTGCACCTGTCGCACGACGGCGCGCTGGAGCCGCTGTCGCAGGATTTCTCGCCGGTCTGGAGCGCCGCATGGCTCGCCGCGCACGGACGTGGCGCCGACGCGTGGCATTACTCCACGCTGTTCGCGGTCCAACAGCTCGCCATCCCGACGATGACCCTCGCGGACGGCACGCTGCCGTGGCTCTATCCGCCGACGATGCTGCTGCTCGTGCTGCCGCTCGGCTGGCTGCCGTACACGCTGGCGCTCGTGCTGTGGCTCGCGATCACGTATGCGCTGTTCGCCGCGGCGATGCGCGCGACCGTGCAGCGCGACGCCGCGTGGCTGTGCGCGCTTGCGTTCCCCGGCGCGTTCCTTACGGTGATCGTCGGGCAGACGAGCCTCTTCACCGCGACGCTCGCCGCGTTCGGCCTGCTCGCGCTGAACCGCCGCCCCGTCTGCGCCGGCATCTGTTTCGGGTTGCTGACGATGAAGCCGCAGCTCGCGGTGCTGTTCCCGCTCGCGCTGCTGTGTGCCGGCCAATGGCGCGCGCTGGGCGCATGGGCCGCGACGATCGCCGTCGGCGCCCTGCTCGCGACGCTCGCGTTCGGCGTCGGCCCATGGATCGCGTTCATCCAGTTGATCGCCCACGTCTATACGATCGTCGGCACCGGCCACGCGAAGCTCGCGCGCATGCCGACCATGTTCGCGCTGGCGACGATGGCCGGCTGGCCCGCGCTCGTCGCGCGCGGCCTTCAATTGCTGTCGGCGGCGGGCGCGGCGATTGCTGTCGTCTATGCGTGGCGCGGCGCGTGTTCGTACGCGCTGCGCGCCGCGACCCTCGCATGCGCATGCCTGCTCGTCAGCCCCTATCTGTACGACTACGACCTGACGTGGTACGGCATCGTGATCGCGTGGTACGCACGCTATGCGTGGACGCACGGCTGGCGGCGCTTCGATCGCGAATGGCTGATGCTGCTGTGGCCGATGCCGCTCGCGAGCCTCGCGATCGTCCCGCATCTGTCGTTCCAGTTCATGCCGCTCGTGACGCTCGCGTCGCTCGCGCTGCTCGTCAGCCGGATCGCCCAGGAAAGACGCGACGTGCCGTCGATGCCCGACGCGCGCGACATCTCGACCGAGACCGAATTCGCGCACCCGGTCCGACCGCACCACCGCCCGGCGCACGGCATGCGCCGCACCGGCCGCCTGACGCTCGGCGCCCACCGGTAAAACGACATCACAAGGGGAATCATCATGCGGGAATCCATCTACACGCCGCTCGTCTCGCTGGTCGTGCCGTTCTACAACGAAGGCGAAGCCGTCGAGCGCTTCTTCGACGTCGTGATTCCGCTGATGAGCGCGATCGATGCGATCCGCTTCGAGATCGTCTGCGTGAACGACGGCAGCCGCGACGACACGCTGGAACGTCTGGTCCGGATCGGCGCCGCCGAGCGGCGCGTGCGCGTCATCGATCTCACCCGCAATTTCGGCAAGGAGGCCGCGCTGACGGCCGGCCTCGACGAAGCCGCCGGCGATGCGGTGATCCCGCTCGACGCCGACCTGCAGGACCCGCCGAGCCTGATTCCGGTGCTGATCGAGCACTGGCGCGACGGCGCGGAGGTCGTCGCGGCCAAGCGCAGCAACCGCGCATGCGATTCGTTCGCCAAGCGCACCGCCGCCGCGATCTACTATCGCGTGCACAACCTGCTGTCGGACGTGAAGCTGCCGGAGAACGTCGGCGATTTCCGGTTGATGGATCGCAAGGTCGTGAACGCGCTGCGCAACCTGCCCGAGCGGCACCGCTTCATGAAGGGCCTGTTCGCGTGGGTCGGCTACAAGACCGTGATCGTCGAATACCAGCGCGATCCGCGCAGCGCCGGGCACTCGAAATTCTCCGGGTGGAAGCTGTGGAATTTCGCACTGGAAGGCATCACCAGCTTCAGCACCGTGCCGCTGCGCAGCTGGACCTACATCGGCATCGGCATCGCGGCGCTCGCATTCGTGTACGGCACGTTCATCATCCTGCGCACGCTGCTGTTCGGCAATCCGGTGCTCGGCTACGCGTCGCTGATCTCGGTCACGCTGTTCATCGGCGGCATCGAGCTGATCGGGATCGGCGTCGTCGGCGAATACGTCGGGCGGATCTACGACGAATCGAAGCAACGGCCCGTGTACCTGATCCGCCGCCGCTACCAGACGCACGGCAAGGTGATCGAACTGCCGGTCGCGCGCGACGCACGCCGCCAGCCCGCACGCCGGCGCGCGCAGCCGGTCCGGGCGCGCATCGGCGCGCGCTGACGCGCAGGCGCCATGATCGCGCTGCTGCAGGCCGAGCGCACGCGGCTCGTGCGCTTCGGCGTGTCCGGGCTCGGCTCGACCGCGATCCATTCGCTGGTCGCGGCCGCCCTGTTCGCGCTGTTCGATGCGACGCCGGTGACCGCGAATGCGGTCGCGTTCCTCTGCGCGACCGGGTTCTCGTATCTGGCGAATACGCTGTGGAGCTTCTCGTCGACGGTGCGCACCCGCAACGCGACGCGCTTTCTCGCGGTCACGCTCGTCGGGTTCGTCGAAACGATGCTGCTTGCACGCGCCGCCGAGGCGCTGGATGCGTCGCGCGCGATGAGCGTCGTCGCGATCGCGCTGCTGATTCCGCCGACGACGTTCGTGCTGCACCGGCTCTGGACGTACCGGTAAGCGGCCCGCTTCCCGCTCCCGCCAATAATCGGTCAATCAATTAACAGATTCAATGTCGTGATATTTATGTCACGCATCGATTCGATTGATTACGATTTCAAAATTAACCCGATAAATCATTTTCCGACCTGTTTACTTTTACAGCTTCCACGATTAACCAAACGGGATAATCTGCATTCGCCGTCGCTTCTGCATGCGTCGAATCCGGCGAAAACCCTTGCAGCACAACGCGATGGCGGCCGCATGAAGCAATTCTCGAAACGATAAGTTCCATTACTTGAAACGGGAGCTTCTATGTCACGCGTTACCGATGTGCTCGTCTCGTTCGATACCGAAACCATTCTCAAAAAATATCCGAATCCCAGCAGGAACCCGGCCGCGCCGACGCTGATCGACTGGCATTACGTGTATATGGTGACGAATCAGGACAACGTCATCTCCGGGCAGGCGGGCGGCGAGCTCGATCTGAAGGCGCAGGTCGGCGACCTGATCCGCTGGCGCGAAACGAGCCTGTCGCTGGGCTTCGAAAACCAGGTGGTGTTCTACAAGTTCGTCGGCAACGCCGGCAACGACCTGATCTCGACGCCGACGCCGCGCGTCGCGGAAGCGTCGATCCCGGTGCCGAACACGAGCAAACCGGAAGTGCCGACGTGCCAGAAGGTCGCGAACTACTACTGGTCTTCCGAATGCCTGAAGGTCGGCCGCGTGACCTACCACTTCCAGTTCCAGATCATCGATCGCAATTGCCAGAGCCAGGGCTGCTTCTCGTGGGATCCGTTCATCTCGATCCATAACTGATCGCGGCACGCGGGCGGCGCACGACGGCCGTCCGTGCCGCTCCCTTGTTGCGGAGGGCGTGCTCATGTCTGGTGTTCGTTACGATGTGCTGGCGATCGTCGACGCCGTCACGCTGCTGTCGGCCTATCCCGATGCGAGCCGGGACGCCGACGCGCCGACCGCGATCGACGGCCGGCACATCTACGTGTTGAGCCCCGGCGACACCGGGCAGGTCGGCCGCAACGACAACCGGCTCTTCGCCGGCCTGTGGCCGGGCGACCAGCTTCATCTGCGCGAAACCGCGCTCGCGCTGCGTGCGGAGGCGACCGTGCTGTTCGTCCGGTTCGCGTTGAAGGACGCCGGCATCGTCGCGCCGATCGAAGCGGAAATCCGCGACGCCGCCGTGCCGGTTCCGGACGGCGACGATCTGCTGCATCCGTCGTGCCGGCCGATGAAAGACCATTTCTGGCGCAGCGAGGTGCTGGCCGCGGGCGCCACCTCGTGCACGGCCGATTTCGCGGTGCTCGATCGCGACGGCGCCGTGTCGGGCTATTTCCGCTGGGAAACGACGATCGAGATCGCCGCCAGCCAGCCGGACGCGAAACCGCCCGGCGCCAAGCCGTAACCGGATCGCGACGGCTATTTCAAGCAGCCGCCGACTACCGGTTTCAACGCGGCCGGGGCGGAGGACGACTACGACGACGCTCACGTGCGCCCCGCCGCGTGCGGTACTCAGGTGCGCGGCAGCCCCGGCGGATTGGTCTGCGACCGGTCGATCGCTTCGGCGTCCAGCCGCCAGTGATCGAGCGCCTTCCGGTAGCTGCCGTTCGCGATCAGCGCATTGATCGCGAGCGTCAGCGGATCGGCGAGGCCGCTGCCCTTGCGGGTCGTGATCGCGATATCGGCAGTGCGCGGCCAGCCGCCGCTGACGGTGCCGATCAGTTTCGCATCGCCGCGCAGCGACGCCTGGTACGCGAGCATCGAATTCACGCTGAAGATCGTGTCGACGCGGCCCGACTGCAGCGCGACCCAACGCTCGGCCGCATCCGCGTAATACTGGATCTCGATCGGCGCGAGGCCGCGCGCGACGTTCTGCCGGTTCCATTCGAGCAGGATCTTTTCCTGGTTCGTGCCCGAATCGGTCACGACGCGCAGCCCGGCGACGTCCTTCGGCTCGCGGATCGCGGCAAGCTTGCTGTTGGTCTTCACGTAGAAGCCGAGCTGGTCCTTCCGGTAGGTCGAGAAGTCGAACTTCTCCTTGCGCTGCTCGGTCACCGTCACGTTCGAGATCACCGCGTCGACCTTGCCGGACTGCAGCGCGAGCGGCCAGTCGGCCCATGCGAGCGGCACGATTTTCAGCTTGCGGCCGACGCTGTCCGCGATCAGCTGCGCGAGATCGGGATCGAAGCCGACCACCGTGCGCGCGTCGGTCGCATAGGTGCTGAGCGGCGGCAGGTTCGGCGCGATGCCGATCGTCAGCGTGTTCGCTTCGGCAAACCGGAAGCCGGCCGGCAGCGCCTGCTCGACCGCCGGGTTCACGGCGCCGCGCTGCCGGGCCGGCTGCTCGGGGCTCAGGTCGAACGATGCAGCGCGCGCGGTGACGGCGCTTCCGGCGCTCGCGGCGATCAGCGCGACGGCCAGCACGCGGGCGATGCGCCCAACGGGAAAGGCGGTTCTTCTCATTTCTTGTGGATTCCTATTTTTATTCGAGGATGCTGGGAGCGAGCGCGGGCAGCGGGCTGGCAACGTTCGGCGCCAGTCGCTGCCCCGCCGGGTCGATCACGCAGGCGTCGCTTCGAGTTCGACCGAGGCCGCACGCTGCGTCGCCGGTTGCACGACGGACGACGGACGCCTCGCGTGCGCCGACTCGCCCGCATACACCGCCTTCGGATCGAACACACGCGCTTGCAGCGACGTGAACGCGCGGAAGTTCCACAGGCTGCGCGCGACGAACACGCGCTGCACCCAGCGGAACGCGCGGTCGTTCTCGTCGTACTGCGGGTCGAAGCGGTCGCGCGAATGCAGCGTGAAGTGGTTGTTGATCAGCACCAGCTTGCCCGGCGACACCTGCACGCCGAACGACACCTCGCGCACCGCGCGATACAGGTTGGCGAGCGCTTCCTGCGCGCGCGCGTTGACCGCCAGCACCATGTCCGGATAGAACGCGACCGTCACGCGCGGCGCCTCGAGCGGCCCCGACAGCACGGCGCTCAGGTCGGTGTTGTCGCGCGGCGTAGGCGCGGCGCCGCGCCACCGGTACGGCACGCGAATGATGTAGTGCTCGCCGTAGAGTTGCGCGATATCGTCCGGCGACAGCAGTTGCAGCGCGCGACGCGCATCGGCGAGCCGCGTGTACGGGCCGCCGCCGGCCTCGCTGCGCACGCCGAGCAGCAGCAGCGCGAACGGCGACGTGTCGCCTTCCGGCATGTGCGCCTGCGCGGCGTTCTCGATATGGAAGTCCAGCTCGACCTCCGAGCCGAGGCCCGTGTAGTCGCGCGCGGTCGCCTTGTGCGGCGTCAGGTTGTTCACCAGCTCGCGGCCTTCGTGCGCGATCGAGTACGGCTCGCCGGCCAGCGTGCTCAACGCGACCAGCACGTTCTCGCTCAGCACGCCGGCCTTGAACGAGCGGCCGGTTTCCTCGAACCGCGGGCTGCCCGTCACGCCGTCGTCGATCGGCAGGTTGTCGATCTCGATCGAGCCGTGCGCGTCCGCGGTCGGCGCCTTCGCCCGATCGAATGCGTCGACGATCCGGTCGGGAAACGCGTTGTAGGCCAGCTTGCGAACTGCGCTGATATAGCCCGCGCCGCCGGCCGGGTCGTAATCCAGCGCGCCGAGCGTCTTGCGGATGTGAGCGGATTCCGCCGCGGTCAAAGCAATACGTTCATCTGCGAGATAGGTCATAAGTCTCTCGTATAAAGATCTGGTTCGAAGAGCGGCGTGGCATCGCCGCCGCGCCCCGCCGTCCTCGGTGCGAAGCGCTCGACAAGACTAGGAGACCGTCATTGCATTGCGAAATGATATTAATGCGATTGCAAACAAAAATTATCGATATAAGTTCAGCAATGCGGACAGAACCGGTTCACGTCGTATGCGCCGTCCTTTAACACGAATACTTGTTAAAAAATCGTTGCTTATTATTTGTATTCGCTAACGGGTTGATGCTAGTTTTCTGTCGGATTCGACGATGCGGCCGGCTCCCGACGAGAAGCCGGCTCCGTTCATCTCCCTACGGGAACCCGCCAGATGACTCGATACCGCCTGTTGTGCCCTATGTCCCGCACGCCCCATCTGCCGTGGGAGCCGCGATGAGCGACCATGCCCCGGCACTCGAGCACGTCGACCGCGTCGAGCGCGCGCCGACCGCCGCCGCGACTCCGCCCCGCACGTCGCTACGCGCGATCTTCCCGACCGTCGCGGCCGCGAGCCTCGGCTTCGCGATCGTCCAGCTCGACGTGACCGTCGTCAACGTCGCGATTCCGAGCCTCGGCCACGCATTCGGATCGAGCGTCCACGGGCTGCAGTGGATCGTCGATGCGTACACGCTGTCGTTCGCCGCGCTGCTGCTGACGTCCGGCACGCTGGCCGACCGCTTCGGCAGCCGCCGGCTGTTCGCACACGGTCTCGCGCTGTTCCTGCTCGCGTCGCTCGGCTGCGCGCTCGCGCCGTCGCTGGCCGCGCTGGTCGCCGCACGCGTCGCGCAAGGCGTCGGCGCCGCGATGATCCTGCCCACGTCGCTCGCGCTGATCACGCATGCGTGCGCCGACGATGCCGCCGCGCGCGTCAAAGCCGTCGCGTGGTGGAGCGCGACGGGCGGCGCGATCAGCGCGGCCGGGCCGACACTCGGCGGCCTGCTGATCGATTCGCTCGGCTGGCGCGCGATCTTCTTCATCAACCTGCCGATCTGCGCGCTCGGGCTATGGCTCACGCTGCGTCACGTACAGGATTCGGCCGCTGCGCGCACGCGGCTGTTCGATCCGGCCGGCCAGATCGTCGCGGTGCTCGTGCTCGGGCTGCTGACCGGCGGGATCATCCGGGCCGGTGCGCACGGCATCGGCGATCCGTATGCGGCCGCCGCGCTGATCGCGTCGGCCGTGCTCGGCGCATGGTTCGTCGCGATCGAGCGACGCGTGGCCGCGCCGATGCTCCAGCTCGCGTTCTTCCGGATCGCCCGCGTGCCGGGCGTGCTCGCGATCGGCGCGGTCACGAATGCGGCGTTCTACGGGCTGATCTTCTCGCTGAGCCTCTATTTCCAGAACGCGCGCGGCTTCACGGCGACCGAATCGGGGCTCGCGCTCGCGCCGCTCACGATCATCATGCTCGCCAACATCACGAGCGCACGGCTCGCGGTCCGCTACGGGTTTCGCGCGACCGTCATCGTCGGCCTCGCCGTATCGCTCGCCGGCTACGTGTGGCTGTGGCAAACGCTCGCCGCGCACACGCCGTACGCGCTGCTGGCGCCGGGGCTCGCGGCGATGGCGATCGGCGGCGGCATCGCGATTCCCGCGCTGACGTCGACGATGCTCGGCAGCGTCGAGGCCGGCCGCTCGGCCACCGCGTCCGCGATTCTCAACACCGCGCGCCAGGTCGGCGCCGCGATCGGCGTCGCCGCGCTCGGCGCGCTGGTTGCCGGCCAGGGCGCGGCAATCGTCGCCGGCGCGGCGCGCGCGTTCGCCATCGCGGCCGCGCTCGTCGCGGTCTGTGTCGTGCTCGCCGTGCGCTGGCCCGGCGACGCCCGCGACGCCGGCACGCGGGCCTGAGCACCTTGCCGCACGACATCCTTCAACCGATCCCCCATCCGAGCGAGGAATCCATGCAGCATCGCTTCATCGATACCGTCCTGATCGTCGACGGCGCGTCGACCGCCGCGTACCTGGCCCCCGCGTTTCGCGCCTACGGCATCCGTTGCGTGCACGTGATCAGCGACCCCGATCTGCCGGCAATCTATCGAAACCAGTTCGTGCCGTCCGACTACATCAGGCAGGTTCAGCATCGCGGCGACATCGACGCGACGCTCGCGCAACTGGGCGACCTGCGGATCGGCGCGGTGCTGCACGGTCTCGACGCGGCGCTCGAGCTGGCCGACACGCTGGCCGAGCGGCTCGACGTGCCGTCACGCAACCCGCTCGCGACCTCCGCCGCGCGACGCGACAAGTTCGCGATGAACGAGCGCATTCGCCAGGCCGGGCTGCGCGCGCCCGCGCATTTCCACAGCACGTCGGTCGACGAAGCGCTCGATTGGGCGCGCGCGCACGGTACCTTGCCGCTCGTCGTGAAGCCGGCGCGCAGCGCGGGCGTGGCCGGCGTGAAGATCTGCCGGACGCTCGCGCAGGTCGAGGCCGCCGCGCACGACGTGCTCGCCACCCGTTCGCTGTACAACCAGCCGAACGACGACATCGTGATCCAGAGCTATTCAGAGGGGCAGGAATACATCGTCGATTCGGTGTCGTTCGAGGGCCGCCATCGCGTGGTCAGCCTGTGGGAAGTGCATCGCGACCGCACGCACGCGCCGCGGCTCGACAAGATGCTGGTGCTGAACCACGCCGACCCGCGCTACGCGCCGCTGCTCGACTACGCGGCCGACGTGCTCGACGCGCTCGACGTGCGCTTCGGGCCGACTCATCTGGAGCTGTTCGATACGGCCGACGGCCCGACGATCGTCGAGCTGAACGCACGGCTGCACGGCAGCCTCGACCCGCGGCTGACGAGCGCGGTCAGCGGCGAGAATCACGTGTCGGCCACCGTCGAAGCCGTGCTGCATCCGGAGCGGCTGTTCGGCGACGTCGCCACGCCGACGGATTTTCACGGGTACTGCGGGCACGTGCTGCTGCTGTCGTCGCGCAACGGCGTGCTGCGGCAGGATTTCACGTGGCAGGCGATCCAGGCGCTACCGTCGTTCGTCGGGCTCAAGCAGTGGATCAAGGTCGGCGACACGCTGCGCGTGACCACCGACCTGCAGACGGCGCTCGGCACGGTCGGCCTCTACAGCCCGACGTTCGAGCGACTGCTCGAGGACTGCGCGCGCATTCGCGAAATCGAGGCCGATTTCTTCGCGGATGAGTGCGCAGTCGTGCCGGCCTAGGGCTGCGGCGTGCGTGTGTCAGCGCGCGAGCAGCGCACCCGCCCGGCGGCCGAGCACCGCGCGCAACGCGTCGAGTTCGGGCAACGCAGGCGCTTCGTCGGGCGTGACGAGGTAGGTCGTCACGCTGTCGAGATCGTCGAATGCGTGCGTGCGCAGCTCCTTGCGCGCCACGTGTTCGGTCGTGATCCGTTTCGGCAGGATCGCGACGCCCATCCCGGCCGCGACGCAGCCGAGGATCGCGCCGAACGTGCCGAACGACGACACCGATTCGATCGCGACGCCGCGCGCCTTCAACCAGTGCTCCGCGACCGCGCGATACGGACAGCCGTCGTGAAACGCGAGCAAGCGCACCGTGTTGTCGGCCAGCAGCTGCCGGCGCGTGACGGTCGCCGCGCTCACCAGCACCATGTCTTCCGCGAACGCGGGCTCGTAATGCAGCCCGGGCCGGACCACCGCGCGTGCGGTCAGCGCCGCGTCGAGCCGGCCGCGCAGCAGCGCGTCGGCCAGATCCGGCTCGCTGCCGATCTGCACCGCGAGGCCGAGCGCCGGATCGCGCTCCTTCAGCGCGGCGGCCAGCGCCGGCAGCCGCGTGGCGGCCGTGCTTTCCATCGAGCCGAGCCGGAAACTGCGGGCAACCGGCGTTTCGCGCACCACCTGCGTCGCTTCGTCGACGAGGCGCAGGATGCGGTCGCAATACGGCATCAGCCGGCGTCCGGCATCGTTCAGTACCAACCGCTTGCCGTGCCGGTCGAACAGCAGCGCGTCGAGCGACTCTTCGAGCTGGCGCAGCCGCGCGGTGACGTTCGACTGCGTACAGCCGAGCCGTTCGGCCGCACGCAACGCGCTGCCTTCCTGCACGACGGCCCGGAAAGTTTCGAGCAGAGGGATGTTCATATCAGTTTCTCTTGTTACTGATTCATCTTATATCATTTTACTTCGCTCATCATCGGGATTAGCCTAGCGGGTATTCCCTGCCGGCCGCCTCTCCAAGGAATCCGCATGCCATCCGCTGCCTGCTTCGGCTTCACTCCCGTCCGCCGCCGGCCCGAGGTTCGTCCGTGCGCGCAGTGATCGCCGCGCTGGTGCGGCGCGGCCCGACCGTGCTCGCGTGCGGCGTCGGCCTCGGGTTGCTGGCGCCGCCGCTCGCGGATCTCGCACGGCCGCTGATGCCCGTTACCGTGTTCCTGTTCGTGCTCGGCACGTTGCTGCGCGTCGAGCCGAGCGCCGTGCGCGCGGTCGCACGGCGGCCCGCCGTGTCGCTGCTGCTGCCCGCCGTGACGATGATCGCGTGCCCGGTCGCGCTCGGCATCGCCGCGCGGCTCGCGGGTTTGCCGTACGACTGGGTCGTCGCGCTGGTGATCGCATACTGCGCGCCGCCGTCGAGCGGCACGTCGACGATCGCGCGAATGCTGTCGCTCGACGCCAGTGTCGCGCTCGTCGCGACCCTCGCGTCGATGGTGTTCGTGCCGCTGACCGCGCCGCTGCTGACCGCGTGGTTCAGCCACGACGCGGTGGTGTCGATTTCGCCGTCGAGCCTCGCGCTGCGGCTCGCGCTGCTGATCGGCAGCGCCGAGGGCGTCGCGCTGCTCGTGCGGCGCTTTGCAGGCGCGCGACTCGCGCGCCATGCGACGCCGATCGATGCAACCGTCGTCGTCGCGCTGCTGATATTCGCGCTCGGCACGATGGCCGGCATGCAGCAGTCGATCATCGACGCACCGCACCGCGCGTTGACGGCGATCGCACTCGCATTCGCCGTCAACGCGGGCTTCCAGATCGTCGCGTACGGGCTCACGCCCGGCGACGTCCGCACGCGCCTGAACGTCGCGCTGATCGTCGCGAATCGCAACGTCGGGCTGATGTGGGCCGCGCTCGGGCTCGCCGCGACGCCGACCATGGCGCTCGTGTTCGCGTGCGCGCAGCTGCCGATCTATACGCTGCCGCGCGTCGTTCAGCATCTGCTGCCGCGCCTCGAAGCGCAGCGACTGCGCCGGCGCGCACGCTAGCCGGCATCCCTCTTCCGCCCTCGATCCAGGATTCATCATGAAGCGACTCATCTTGATCGGCGCACGCGCCACCGGCAGCAGCGTCGCACTGGTGCGCGCCGCCATCGCCCGCCAGGTGGCCGTGACCGTCATCACCGCACCCGGCCATCGTCTCGATGGCGTGTTTCCCGACGGCGTCGAGACGGTCAACCTCGCGCCCGACGCCGGCCAGCTCGTCGACTGGCTGCGCGCCCGCTTTCCGGACGAACTCGACACGCTGCGCGTGACGACCGCGCACGACAGCTATGCGCGCACCGCCGCGTGGGTCGCCGATGCGCTCGGCCTGCCCGGCCCCGATGCGCGGCACGTCGCGCATGCGGTGTCGAAGTCGAACCAGAAGGCGCTGCTCGCCGCGCACGGAATCCCGGCCGCCCAGTTCGTCGCGGGCACGCTCGCCGCGCCGGCGGCGCTCGCGGCCGCCGCGGCGCCGTTGCGCTTTCCGGTCGTCGTCAAGCCGTCGGAAGGCTCCGCGAGCGACGGCGTGCGCCGCTGCGAGGACATCGCGGCCGTGCGCGCACAGCTCGACGCGCTCGCTGCCGCACAGGCCGATGCACCGTCGCTTGCGACCGAACGCATCGTCATCGAGGAATTCCTGGACGGCAGCGAATACTGCGTCGAGTGTTTCGACGGCCGCTACGTCGGCGCGCTGCGCAAGCTGAAGCGGCATGGCGCGGGTTTTCTCGAACGCGGGTATACGTCCGAGCTCGATCTCGACGCCGACACGCTGCGTGCGCTGATCGACGTCGGCACGCGCGCGACGGCCGCCGCCGGGCTCACGTGGGGGCCCGTGCATCTCGACTGCATCGTGCACGACCGCGTGCCGCACGTGATCGAACTGAATCCGCGCATCGCGGGCAGCTTCATCTGCGACATCGTGCGCGACGGCTACGGCTTCAACGTGGTCGACGCGTTGCTCGACAAGCTCGATGGGCGCGCGGTAACGATCCCCGAGCTGTTCGAGCCGCACGCGTATGCGCGCGCCGAATTCCTGCTCGACAGCGATCCCCGTGCGTGGCGTTTCGCGCAAGGCGGCGAGATCGACGATGGCGCGGTCAGGATCAGCTATGGACCGCAGGTGCTGCCCGATCGTGAACGGCGTGCGTTTCTTTATGTGCGGGTAGCGTTGCCGGCGATGCACGGTTCAGCGCACGACGTGGGTTTGGCGGCTGAGTGCGGTGAATTGAAATCAACTACCGAGTCAGCCTGACTTCGGGGGAGCGCGGTTTGCCTGCGCCGGCCAGGCATTCAATGCAACGGCGACCACGCCTCCGGCAGGCCGATCGTCGACGTCGCCCGTTCGATCTGTTCCGGCCCGCCTGCCGGCGGCCACAGGCCCTCCGCGTAGTGCCGCTTTCTCAACGCCATGCGTTCTTCCAGACTCGAGAACCCCCAAATGTGCGTGATGCGCGGCGGTCCGTCGAGCGCGTACATGTTGCAGACGAGATGCGACGTATAGGCTTGGGCCGGGCCCACCGCACGTTCCCACGCGGAAATGGTCGGCGCCACACCGCCGGCCTTCAGCCAGTAGCAACGAATCTCATAGAATTCGCCCAATACCGCCGGTTCGATATCGGGTAGAAAAGGAAAAAGTGCGTAACTTTCCATGCTCACTCGAACGGACGCGCTTTCAATCCCGAAAGGTTGCTCGGCGCTCAATGCCCGATTGCGTTCATGCTGCAATTCATCCATCGTCTCGAAGCCACGCAGCACGACGACCCGCGATAGCTCGCCAATTTCCGTGCGCCATGCGCCAAGCAGCCGCCCTTGCGCGTCGGCATCCGATACCCAGCGATGCGCACGGCCGGACACCCTATCCTGGTCCAGAAGCGGACACGACAACGTCGTGAGTTCATACAGCATGTCTGCCCTCCTTTCGCTCGCCTGTCGCAATGTATTTCCATTGCACTGTATTTCCAAACCGGCGGCTGATAAACGCGCCGCACCTTGAAACAGAATCCAGTAGCATTGCGCAATGGATCTCTTCAAGGCGATGGCCGTATTCGTCCGCATCGTGGAAACGGGCAGCCTGACGGCCGCCGCGCAAGCGTCCGATCTGTCGCCGACCATGGTCGGCAACTACCTTCAGGCGCTGGAAAGTCGGCTGGGCGCGGTCCTCGTTCACCGCACGACGCGTAAGCAGAAAGTCAGCGCGTTCGGCCAGGCTTACTACGAGCGCTGCGTCGAAGTCCTCGGTCTGGTCGACGACACGGAACAGCTTGCGCTCGATCACCTCGAGCATCCACGCGGGCGTCTGCGCGTGACGGCGCCTGTCGTGTTCACGAACGAGTGCCTGATTCCCGCGCTCGCGGACTATTACCGGCGCTACCCCGAGATCAGGCTCGATATCGTCGCAACCGACTCGCTCGCCGATCTGTTCGACGAGGGTTTCGAGGCCGCCATTCGCATCGGCGCGCTCGCCAATCCGGATGTGGTGGCGCGTCCGCTAGCGCCCTATCGGCTGGTGATGTGTGCGTCGCCCGCTTACGTTCACGAACATGGCGCGCCGACTACGCCGCATGCGCTGCGCGAGCATCACTGCCTGACGTATGCGTATCCGCCCCGATCGGAATGGCACGCGGCACAATCCCGCTGGATGCTGGAAGGCCCGGACGGGCCGATGAGCATCTGCGTGGACGGCCGACTGAAAATCGACAGCGCGGAAGCGTTGCGCCGCGCGACGTTGAGCGGGCTGGGTATCGCGATGCTGCCTTCGATGCTGATCCACGAGGACATTCGCAAGGCGCGCCTCGTCGAGATCATGCCGGACTTCGCCGCCCCCGAGCGGTCGATGAATCTGCTTTATCCGCAACAGAAGCAGAAATCATCGAAGCTTCGCAGCTTTACGGAATTCGTGGTCGACCGGTTCGGCGCCGAAACGGCCTCCCGGACCTGATGCGGCTACCGCCGCCGGTCGCGAAAAAGCCCTATGCCACCGCGCCCCTCCTTCACGCCTTCGCGAAAGCGAGCAAGCGTTCGCCCAGTCTGGCCGGTTGCTCCTGCTGGATCCAGTGGCCTGCGCCGTCGATCAGTTCGATGCCACGCATGCTCGTCGTCGCCTTCGTTCTCATCAGATCGAGCGCGCCCGGCGCCGAATAGGTGCCCCAATCGCTCGTGCCGCCAATGAAGAGCGACGGGACGTCGATCGTCTTGCCCGAAAACAGGCGCAACTCGGCGTTCAGATCAGGATCGGACAACACACGATAAGCCTGAAGCGCGCCTTGAAACCCGGTGCGGCCGTACTCCGTCGTGTACACGCCAAGTTCCGCGTCGGTCAGCCACTTGCAGGCAAGGGTTTCGGCGGGGGACGGCTGGAATGGCGCGACGGTTTCGGACATCGTCTTGCCGAGATCCATCACGTAGTACGTGGGCATTTGCGCCAGCTCCGCGGCCGTGAGCGCCTTGAGCGGATGCGGCTTGTTTCCGGGCCAGTCGGCACTCTTGACATGGAAGAATGCGCGAAGAAACGCGGATAAACCTTGGGGCGGGCGCCACATGTCCCGGTTGGCGTTCCGGGTGCACAGGTATTGCTGGTAATACTGTCTCGGCGGATCGAGCGCGGCAAGCGCCGCCGCCAGTTTCCGACCGTCACTGCTCGGTTGAGCCGACGATGTCTCGCTTCGCGCCGTGTCGAACGGAAGCGCCGGCGGGCCGGGGAACGGTGCGCTCATCAACACCACCGACGGAAAGACGTCAGGTCGCGCCAGCGCACAATACGCCGCCACGGGCGAGCCGAGGTCGTGTCCTACCAGCATTGACGTCTGCCGATACCCCAACGCAGAAACCAATCCGAGCGCGTCGCGCGTCATATTCAACAAGCTGAACGGCGCGAGCGGGGCGTCATAGTCGTTCACCCAGCCGGTGGTGCGCCCAAACCCCCGCTGGTCGGGCGCCACGACGTGGTATCCCGCGTCGGCCAGGATGGGCATCAGATGTCGCCAGCCGTAGGCCAGATCCGGAAAGCCGTGCAAAAGCAACGCGAGCGGCCGGCCGGCGCTTTCATGACCGGCCTCGAGAACATGGACGTCGAGGCCGTTCACCCCGTGGATCATGCGCGAGCGCACCCCTTCGGGAAGCGTTCCTGCGGCGTAGGTCGGCATGGTCGGATCCCCTTCTGCTGTCGGGTTTGCGCGGGCAGGTCGAAACAAAGCCGCAATCAGGCCGGCCGCGCCCATCGCCAGGACGGTTCGTCTCGACGCAGATGGCTTGCTCTTGTCGACGGGCATCGCGGCGCTCCGGAATATGGTGATCACCATAGTATGGCGATCGACATAGCCGGGTCAAGCCGAACGTGGTACTTTTCCGGCATGACACGCAAGACTGACGCTCGCGCTCGCGCGATTGCCACGGCCGAACGGCTGTTTCGCATCCAGGGCTACACCGCGACCGGACTGACCCAGATCCTCGAAGAAAGCGGCGCGCCCAAGGGATCGTTCTACTTTCACTTTCCACGCGGCAAGGCCCAACTTGCGGAAGAAGCAATCGATCAGTACGTCACGAATCGCATTGCCGTCTTGCAGAACATCTCGGCCGAAACGACCGGTCATGCGCTGGAGTTCGTGCGTCGGCTCTTCAGCACGTTTGCGGCCGAAATGGTCGCCGCCGATTTCCAGTACGGGTGTCTCATGCAAAACCTGGCCAACGAACTGCCCGCGCTCGACGCCGAGCTGACCGAGCGGGTCGCGCGCGGGTTTGCCGATTCGACCGAGGTGATTGCGGCGCATTTCAGGGGATGCGGTTTTGCTGCCGCGCGCGCATCGTCAGCCGCGGCCGCGTTGGTCGCCGCGCTGGAGGGCGCCCGCACGATCGCGCGTCTGGAACGCTCGCCGGCTGTATTCGACGCGCTGGCAGACGTCAGCGGCCAAGGGTGGGGTGCTGCCGAAGTGTGATCCGCACCGATGTTGTCGTGACGAGCCATGCCTTCCGCCCATCACGGGGACATTGCCCGTTGTCGTGTACCGCACCGCCCGAAAGCCGCGTGCGTTCCAGCCTCCATCGCGAACGCCGAAACCGCAGATCAATGCGAATGACCGAATAATCGAATCACGACGCCGCGCAGCCACCGGTTGCCGGCCTCGTGGTGATAGCGCGCGTGCCAATGCTGCCGCACCGCGAAGCCGTCGACCGGAATCGGGCAGGCATGAACCGCGAGATCGTTGGCCTGCGCCAGCGTCTCGCCGATATGACGAGGTAGCGTCGTGATCAGGTCGGTCGTCTGGACGATCGCCCCCAACCCGAGAAACCCCGGCAATTCCAGCACCACGTCCCGCTCGATGCGCGCCTGCCGCAGCGCCTGTTCGAGCAGTTGCGCCCCGGTTCCCGCCGTGATGGCGACATGTCCTTCCGCCCGATACTGCCTGACCCCGAGCCGGCCGCGAATCCGCGGGTGATGCCGATTCACCAGACAAATCCAGTCCTGGTCATACAGCTTCTGCTGGTAAATGCCACCGCCCAGCCACGGCACGTAGCCGATCGCGAGATCGGCTTCGCCGGATTCGAGCGCCCGCTCCGTATTGCCGTCGATCCGCGCGGCTTCGAGCCGGACGCCCGGCGCCTGCGCGCGGACATGGGCCAGCAGCCGCGGCAACAGCGTGACGTGGCTCGCGTCGGTCATGCAGATGCGAAAGCGTCGCTGGGCGGTCGCCGGGTCGAACGCGATCTCCCACGCCGTGAAGCGCCGCAGCGATTCGAGGATTTCCCGGCATGGCCCGATCAGTGCGTCGGCCTGAGGAGTCGGCGCCATGCCGCCGGGCGTGCGGATGAAGAGTGGATCGTGCAAATGTTCCCGCAAGTGCCCGAGCCAGATGCTGACCGTCGGCTGGCTCTGGCCAAGTTGCTCGGCGACGCGCGTGACGCTGCGCACGTCGTACAGGAGATCGAATAGCTGAAGCAGCTTCAGGTCCGGCAGATCGGCGGGCATCGTCTCATTATTGTCCAGGGCAATGACGCCATTGTATCCATTGCATTGTCGACATGAGCGACGGCTCCTATCGTGAGGCCATACGTCAAGGAGACAGCATTGAAAATTGCGATTCTGGGAGCCGGCGCACTGGGCTGTGCGATCGGCGCCACCCTCACCGAAGGCGGTCACGAGACCTGGTTGATCGACCGCTCGCCCGCGCACGTCGATGCGATGCGCCGTGACGGCCTGCGGGTCGACGACGCGCGCGGCACCCGGCAGGTACGCGTGCACGCGACGACACAGGCTGCCGAAGTCGGCACGGCCGACATGGTCGTGGTGCTGGTCAAGTCGTTCCACACCGACGCGGCGATCCGCGGCGCCCTGTCGCTGGTCGGGCCCGATAGCGTCGTGCTGTCACTGCAGAACGGCCTCGGCCACGAGGACATTCTGAGCGACGCCGTCGGCCGCGAGCGCGTGCTCGCGGGCAAGACCTACGTCGGCGGCGTGCTGCGCGGGCCCGGTCATATCGAATCCGGCGTGATCGGCAAATACACGTACATCGGCGAACTCGACGGACGCATCACGCCGCGCGTGCAGGCGATCGCCGCCGCGTTCGATGCCGCCGGCCTCGCGACGACGATCAGCGACAACATCGTCGGCACGATGTGGGACAAGCTGCTGGTGAATGTCGCGACGGGCGCGCTGACGGGCCTGACCGGCCTCACCTACGGGCAGCTCTACGACGAGCCGCTGCTGAAGGCGACGTCGCTCGCGGCGGTCGCCGAGGCAATCGCGGCGGCGCAGGCGGCCGGCGTGAAACTGTCGATGACCGATCCCGAACAGGCATGGACGCTCGCCGCCGAGGGCCTGCCGACCGCTTTCAAGACGTCGATGCTGCAAAGCCTGGAGAAAGGCTCGATCACCGAGATCGACTTCATCAACGGTTCGGTCGTGCGTGCCGGGCAGCGCCACGGCGTGCCGACGCCGGTCAATGCCACGCTCGTCGCCTGCATCAAGGGATTGGAGCGCGCGATGGCCGATCGCCAACGCGAGGAGGCAGCCGCATGAGCGCCACGAAAGCCTATCTCGAACACGTTGCGATCTGGGTGAAGGACATCCACTGGCACATCCGTTTCTTCGAGGACGTGCTCGGCATGACGCTGCGCGAAGTGGACGGCACGCTCGACGCACCGCGGCAGTACTGGACGCTCGGCGGCCTGCAGTTCATCCACGCGCCGGAACATGACGGCCCGGAAGGCCGGCTCGCCCATCTCGGCGTGATGTGCGAGGACCTGGAGGCCGCGCTGGCCGCGGCGCAGCGATTCGACGTGACCGAGATGCCGCAGGGGCGCAACTGGATTCGCCTGCCCGACGGGCTCGCCGTCGAACTGATTCAGGCGCGGCCGGCTTCCTGCGTTGCGCAGGCGCTGGCGATCAACCCGCGCGCGGAGGCATGACCATGACCATCGTCGAGAAATACTGGGACGACGCCCGCGAAGGCGACACCTGCATGAGCCCGACCTACGTCGTGACCAAGGAGCGCATTCTCGCGTATGCCGACCTCACCGGCGACCACACGCCCGTTCACGTGGACGAGGCATACGCGAACGCCAGCCATTTCGGCTGCCTCGTCGCGCACGGGCTGTTCGGCCTGTCCGTGGCCGACGGCCTGAAGACGCAGAGCGACTATCGCTTCCTGCCGGGCATGTCGCTCGGCTGGACCTGGGATTTCCTGCTGCCGATCAAGGTCGGCGACGTGCTGCACGTGACGTTCCGCGTCGGGTCGATGCGGGCCAGCAAGAGCCGTCCGGACTGGGGCATCGTCGTGCTGCCGTCGGAACTGATCAATCAGGACGGGCAGGTCGTTCAACGCGGCGAACATCGACTGATGGTGCCGCGCCGTCCGGAGGCACTGTGATGCAGGCTCGTCCCCTCGAAGGCATTCGCGTCGTCGACTACAGCCATTTCCTCGCCGGCCCGTATGTCGGGCGCTGTCTCGCGGCGCTCGGCGCCGAAGTCATCAAGGTCGAGCGTCCCGGCGCCGGCGACGCCGGACGCCAGCACGCGACCGTGCTCGACGACCAGCAAAGCGGCTATTTCCTGCAGCTCAACATGGGCAAGCGCGGCGTGAGCGTCAACATGAAGGACCCGCGCGGCAAGGCGTTCATGCAGCGGCTGTGCGACTCCGCCGACGTCTTCATCGAGAACTATCGGCCGGGCGCACTGGACAAGCTCGGGCTCGGCTATGAAGCACTGTCGGCGCGCAATCCGGGCCTCGTCTATTGCTCGATTTCGGCGTACGGTCACACCGGCCCCGATGCGCATCGCGCAGGTTTCGGGCTGATCGCCGAAGCGAAGAGCGGGATCATGCAGATGGTCGGCACGCCGGGCGAGCGCCCGCCGCTGCTGCGCATTTCGCTCGGCGACATGTACACGGGCATTCATGCGGTCGCGGCGATCAACGCCGCGCTGCTGGGACGCGTGAAGAGCGGTCGCGGGCAGCACGTCGACATGGCGCTGTACGACACGCTGGTATCGATGCACGAATACGCGGTGCAGTGCTACACGCTGAAGGGCGTGCTGCCCGAGCAGACCGGGCACGACATGCCGACGTCGACGCTCTATGGCGTGTTCCGCGCCGCGGACGGCGATCTCGTGATCGCCGCGCAGGTGGACGACGCGTGGAAGCGCTTCGCCGCGCTGATCGCGGCACACGGTGGCCCGGCGGGTTTCGGCGCCGACGCGCGGTTTCACGACAGCACCGGACGCAACGCGCACCGTACGGAGATTCTGTCGGTGGTCGAGCCGTGGGTGGCCGCGCGTTCCGTCGCGTCGGTACTGGACCTGCTGGACGGCATCGACGTTCCGTGCGCGAAGGTGCAGCGCATCGACGAAGTGTTGAACGATCCGCAGATCCAGGCCAGAGGCATGGTCGTCGAGCAGCAGCATCCGCGCTACGGCACGCTGCGCCTGCCCAACCTGCCGTTCCGGTTCTCCGATTGCGATACGACGATTCGCGACGTCGCGCCCGATCTCGGGCAGCACAACGCGGAAGTCGCCCGTTCTCTCGGGTTCGATTCGGCCGAAATCGATGCGATGCAGGCCGACGGTGTCCTCTACTCGAAAGCGAGCCAACGATGACTGATCAATACGCGGTGATCGGCAATCCGATCGGACATACGAAATCCCCGCTGATTCACGGCCTCTTCGCGCAAGAGACGAAGCAGGACCTCCGCTATACGGCGATCGAGGGCCCGCTCGAGCCGGCAGGCGCTTTCGCTGCCGCGGTGCGTGCGTTTTTCGATGGCGGCGGCAAGGGCATCAACGTCACCGCGCCGTTCAAGCTCGACGCGTTCGCGATGTCGGATGAACGCAGCGAGCGTGCGCAACTCGCGGGCGCGGCCAACGCACTCAAGTTCGACGGCGGCCGCATCCTGGCGGACAACTTCGACGGCATCGGGCTGGTTCGCGACATCGAGGCGAACCTCCATCTGCCGATGGCCGGCAAGCGTGTGCTGGTGCTCGGTGCGGGCGGCGCGGCACGCGGCGCGCTGTTGCCGTTCCTCGAAGCCGGCCCGGCGGAACTCGTGATCGCGAATCGCGACGTCGACAAGGCGCGCGCACTGGCCGCGCAGGTCGCCGGGCGCGGCCCGCTCGTGGCCGGCAGCTACGCGGACCTCGCGCGGATGGGACGTTTCGACCTGGTCGTCAACGCGACGTCGGCCAGTTTGACCGGCGACCTGCCGCCTGTCCCGCCGAGCGTGTTCAGTCCGAAGGGAACTGCTTACGAGCTCGCCTATGGCAAGCGACTCACGCCGTTTCTCCGGCTCGCGAAAAATGCCGGCGTGCACGGGATCGCGGATGGCGTCGGCATGCTGGTCGAGCAGGCGGCCGAGGCGTTCGCATGGTGGCGCGGTGTGCGCCCCGCGACCAGTTCGGTGATCGATCGGCTGGCCGTGCCGTTCGACTGAACACGCGATGGGGATCGGCATGCAGGCGATCCCGATGCGCGATGCCATCGATCGCGACAGAGGCGGCAGGCGCGATCGGGTAGACTCGGCGCGTCCATACGAACGCGCTGCACCGAGCAACGCTGCCTTGCCGCGGCCCTCCTCCCACGCCCGAGACCGTGCCGAACACCGTCATGCCGGACACCACGCGCCCCGCTCGCCTGAACTTCGCGCTCATGTTGCCGCTGCTGCTGGCGGCCCAGCCGGTGGCGACCGACAGTTACCTGCCGGCACTGCCCGAAATCGCCGCGACGCTGGGCTCCGCCAGCGTCAGCCTCACGGTTTTCGCACTGATATTCGGTATCGGACAGTTGCCGATGGGCAGTCTTTCCGACCGATTCGGCCGTCGTCCCGTCTTGCTGACCGGCCTTGCGCTCTATGCGCTGAGTGCATTGGCGGCGGCGATCGCGTCGACCGCCGCGATGCTGGTGGCCGCGCGTGCGATGCAGGGCTTTGCCATGGCCGCGATCCTGGTATGCGCCCGTGCGACGGTGCGCGACCGGTATTCGGCGGGCGACGGCCCGTACGTGATGGCGCGCGGTTTCATGGGAATGGGAATGATGGCGTTCCTCGCCCCGCTTGTCGGTGCGTATGTCACGCAGCACGCCGGCTGGCGATGGGTACTCGCGGGGATGAGCCTGTATGCGTTCGGCTTGCTCGTCATGTGCTGGTACGGCTTCGAGGAAAGCGCCGCCAGAATCGCGCCGCGTAGGAACTCGACCGGGGACGTGCGCGAGATATTCGGCAATGCCCCGTTCAGGGTATGGACGCTGCTGGCCGCGTCGACGTACACCGGCATGTTCTGTTTTCTGCTGCTTTCTCCGACGATCTACATCCGGCAGTTCGGCATCTCGCCGCAGCGATACGGCTGGATCCCCGCGAGCGGGACGCTCGTCTATGTGCTGAGTACCTTTGGCTGCCGGCAGTTGCTGCGACGTCAAAGCATGCTGCGAACGGTACGCCAAGGGGCGACGTTGAGCCTCTCCGGTGCGGTGATCCAGGCATTGGGGTGCGCGCTGCTTCCCGGCAGCATCTGGCCGCTGCTCGTCGGGCATGGCGTGTATTGCCTCGGCCACGGGATCCATCAGCCGTGCGGGCAGGCAGGCGCGGTCAGCGGGCTGCCTCATCTTGCCGGCCGCGCGGTCTCGTGGTCCGGCTTCATCATGATGTTCTTCGCTTTCAGCGTGGGGCAGACGGCGGCGGCTTTCACCGATCCGCGCTATCCGTCCGGCGCGTGGCCGATGGTGGTGCCGATGCTTGGCGTGGGCGTCACGCTGGTTACGATTGCGTTTGCGTGGTTGCCGAGAATGGGTGGCGCGAATTTGGGGGTGGCAGTCGTTCCCGCGCGGGCGGGGAATGGTCGGTGAGTTGCGGCGGGAAATCGGTGGGAGAAGGCGGTATGGGTTTTCAGCGCGTCGTCAGCTGTCGACCCATTGCGATCGGTCGTAAGATCACGGTCCCTTCGTCGCCTCTTGAAGTACTTCGGTCATCCGACGGCCGGTCTTTTGGTCGGGCATCGGCCAACACGGTCGACACCTCCGCAGAACCTTATCGGGCGTACGCCGACTTCCGAGTCATTGGATTTGAGGAAGCCGCGTCAGAGAGAGATCGCGCCGGAGGCTGCTTGTATTGCCAGCAATCTCGTCTTCGCTGCGCCCCCCATTGATGGCAATGCTTTCCCCAAAGACAAAATGCGGAACCGAACGAACACCGGCATTGGCCGACTTGAACGCTTCCGCTTCGACGCGATGGTGCCGTTCAGGATCAAGAGCGATGGCACGCGCCTGATCGCGGTTAAAACCGTAGTCGGCGGCAATGTCAGCCAGCGTCACGCAGCCTTCGCCAACAAGGCTTTGATAGCCGTTTCGGTGTGGGCGATTGCGGCCTTCGCCGCATCGGGGCCGAAAACCGTGCCTTCGACACGCACCACTTCAACGTCGGTCAGGCCGATGAAACCGAGCAGATGCAGCAAATAGCTGGTCTGGAAGTCGAACGGCGCCCAGGCACCTTCCGAGAACACGCCACCGGCAGCGGCAAGGAGATAGACTTTCTTGCCAGTCAGCAGTCCCTTCGGCCCGGTATCGCCGTAACTGAAGGTGACGCCCGGCCAGGTGACGTGATCGAACCACGCCTTTAGCTGCGAGGACAGACTGAAGTTGATCATGCCCGAACCGAGCACGATCACATCGGCGACCTTCAACTCATCGACCAACTCTTGCGCGACCTTCACCGCCTCGACCTGTTCCGGCGTGCGATCTCCGGGCGACGTGATCCGGCCCTGGATGTAGGCCGGTGCGATATGGGGCGGAGGATTCGCGGCAAGGTCACGCACGGTCAGCGGGCCGCCCGCGCGCGCTTGGATGCCCTCTGCGATTTCGGTGGCAAATCGGGTGGAAAGGCTGTCAGCCCCGCGCGGGCTGGACGTGACAAGTAGGGTGTGGCTCACGGCGACTCCAAGGTATAAAAAGAGAACTAAGTAAGATATCGATCCTTACTTACCAATTCATACAAAGGATGGTATGGTTCCTGCCGTTTTCCCACAAGAAGGCACACGCATGTCACTTAGTCACTCCGAACTACCTGCCGATATGCCTGCACCTGACGCTGGCGGCTGCCTGGCAACTCGTGAAATCCTGGATCGCATCGGCGACAAGTGGAGCCTCTACATTGTCGCCATGCTGGCCAATGGCTCGCGGCGCTTCAACGAATTGAAGCGCGGCATCGACGGCATTTCGCAGCGGATGCTGACACTGACCTTGCGCGGACTGGAACGCGACGGACTGGTAACGCGAACGATGTATCCAACGATTCCTCCTCGCGTCGATTACCAACTCACTGACATGGGAAGAACGCTGTTGAAGCCTGTCATGGCGTTGGTCAACTGGGCGAACGAGAATCAAGTCGCCATTGCCGAAGCGCATAAACGTTTTGACGAGGAGCCGGAGCCGGATCAGGTCTTGATTCAGGGCGTTGTCTACCAGCGTCGATAAACGGGTCGAGGCCGTGGCTTGTGCAAACACAGCGGCGCAATCCAAGTGCCGGCTCGCGTCGGGACCTGTCCCGACGCGGATCTTTCTTGGGGTGCGAAAGCGCTGCATTTTCCGATCTATCCAGCAGGTGAAGTTCCGGCGAAAATGTCATCCGATTGGCCCCCATCGGGCTGAGTCGCAGCAGACACCGGCGGATGCCCGAAATGCTGCGCAGTCCAGACTCCGGACGAGGCCGTTCGCCATAGTCATCAATGACGTCAATAGCGACATTTACCGCCCCCTTCGGCATGGAAGCCACTATCTGCCTGACCGGAAATCCGATGCATGGGCGGGCGTAGCGCAAGCACGCCACGCCCCCCCACCGCACTCAATCAGACCGGACGCGACACCAACTCGCCCAGCACCGTGTCCAGCGCGACATGGCCTCGCAAGATTTCGTCAGGACCGCTTTCGAAATCGATCCAGCCTTCGTTGAAGCCGTCCAGCATGCGCATGCGCGGGAGCGGATGCTTCATGCCCTGCGCGCGAAACAACGCGTCCCACGTTCGCCTGTCGACGGCTTCCGCTCGTACGTCCCGGCCCAGAACGCGCGCGAAGGCCAGCGCGAGATCGTTGGGGCTCACCCGGCGCGGCCCCTCGAGCTCGACGACACGCACCCCGCTCCACGTCTGCCGAAGCAGTTCCGCCGCGACGCGGCCCACGTCCGCGGTGGCGACCATCGGCACGGGCTTGTCGAGCGGCTGCAGATAACTGGCGACGACGCCCCCGTCGCGCGCGGAGGCAACGTCCCACGCGGCGTTCTCGATGAACCAGCCGGGCCGCAGGAACGTCACCGGCATCGGCATCTCGCGCAGCGCCTGCTCCATCAGCGTGAGTTGCGTGAGCAGATTGGTCTCGTCGGCCTGCGCGCCGATCGTCGACAGGCAAACGACCTTTTCGGGGCGCGCCTTCAGCAGCGCGGCGGATACGGCTTCGATCACCTTCCGCGCTTCGGGAAACCCGGGCGCCGGATCGAACACCGGCGGCAGCAGGATGAACACGCCCGTCACGCCGGTGAATGCGGCGGCGAGCGACGAAGGGTCTTCCATGAACGCGGTCGCGACCTCGCACCCGCGCGCCGCCCATGCCGCTGCCCGCGTCGTGTCGCGTACGACCGCGCGCACCGCGTCGCCCGAGGCCAGCAGTTCGCGCGCCAGTGCGCCGCCGACCTGACCGGTGATTCCAGTGATTGCATACATTACTCGTTCTCCATGTGTGAATACGTGGCTCGCATTCTGGACAAACGCCGACCAAAACAAAATGACATGGATGGCATCAGATAAGTGACAACATGTCATCAATTCGGCATGATCGACACCGACGCCCGGCATGGCTACGCTGTGCGGCGTTGGCGTGTCGGCCTTCAGTGGGTCGCACGCGATCGGCCAACCGTACTCAGTCGAACAACCATGAGATCCAGTAGCGAGAAACTGTCCGGCAGCATCAGCGTGTTCGCTGCCGTGGTCGATGCGGGGACGTTTTCGGCCGCCGCCGACGTCATCGGCATGACGCCGCCGGGCGTCAGTCGAGCGATTGCGCGGCTGGAGAGAAGGCTGAACATCCGGCTGTTCAACCGAACGACGCGGTCGGTGTCGCTGACCGAAGAGGGCCGCCGCTTTTACGAACAGGTCATGCCCCATCTCGCCGGGCTGGAGGAAGCCGCGGCAGCGGCGGCGGGCAGCGTCTCCGCGGTGCGCGGAAGGCTGCGAATCAATCTGGATCCGGTCGTCTACCGGGCCATTCTCGGGCCACGGCTCGATGCGTTCATGGACGCGCATCCCGAGCTCGAAATCGAGCTCATCGCGCGAGACAGCCTGGGCGACCTCGTCATGGACGGCTTCGACCTCGCCGTGCGATTCGGCGAACCGCGGCCATCCAGCCTGATCGCGAGAAAGCTGCTCGATACCGGCGTCGTGACGGTCGCGGCGCCCTCGTACATCGCACGCCGGGGACGACCGGCCAAACCCCAGGACCTCGAAAACCGCAGCCACCGCTGCCTGGAATTCCGCAATCCGGAGACAGGCAGGCCGTTCGCGTGGGAATTCCATCGCCGGCGCAAACGCATCGTGGTCGACACCCGCGGACGCCTGACGGTCAACGATCCCGGCGCGCTGCTCAACGCATGCCTCGCCGGTTCCGGCATTGCGCAGATGTTGCTGCTCGGCGCCGAGCCGCTGATCGCCGACGGCCGGTTGATCAATCTTTTTCCCGAATGGGCCGACGAGCGGTACCCGTTATACGCGTACTACCCATCCCGGCATCACGTGCCGGCGAAGACTCGCGCGTTCCTGGATTTCATGGTCGAACTGACGGGCGTGCACGGCGGCGTCGGCGCCCGTTAGTGCTGTTCCGGCGAAACCCGTTAGCGAGCTTCGACAGGGTGCCGGCAGGTATCCGGCAATTGAATGCGCCGGGGGCGTCGATATCGTGATTGCTTACCTCGATAAAGACGATCGACGCGACCGCCTGCACCCGGTCGCGTCGATCAGTCCCGCTCAAATCTGCTGCTGACCGCCATCGACGAACAATTCGATGCCGTTCACGAAGCTCGCGTCGTCCGACGCCAGGAACAGCGCGGCGCTCGCGATCTCGCCCGGCTCGCCGAGGCGCCCCATCGGGATCTGGGCCGCCAGATAATCGGCAAGCCCCTGCCGCTGAGCCGCATCGTCACCGGCGAGATCCAGCAGGCCGGGCGTGCGGGTCGCGCCCGGGCTGATCGTGTTCACGCGGATGCGGCGGTCCTTGAGGTCGAGAATCCAGCTGCGCGCGAACGCACGCACGGCCGCCTTCGACGCCGAGTACACGCTGAACGCAGCGGTGCCCGCGCTACCCGCCGTCGAGCCGGTCAGAATCACCGATGCGCCATCGGCGAGCAGCGGCAGCGCCTTCTGCACGGTGAACAGCACGGCCTTCACGTTGCGATCGAAGGTTTCGTCGTAGTGCGCTTCGGTGATGCTGCCCAGCGGCAGCATCGAACCGCCGCCGGCGTTCACGAACAGCACGTCCAGGCGCCCCTGTTCTTCCTTGATTTGCGCATACAGCGCGTCGAGTTCATCGAGCTTCGTGGAATCCGAACGCACGCCGGTCGCGTTGCCGCCGGCTGCGCGAATCCCTTCCACGGCGGCATCGAGCTCGGCCTGCCGGCGGCCCGTGAGATAGACGTGCGCACCGTCAGCCGCGAAGCGTTGGGCGGTGGCCAGGCCGATGCCGCTGGTTGCGCCGGTGACGAGTGCGATCTTGTTGTCGAGTTTGCGTGCCATGGTATTGCTCCTTTCGTTCGATCAATGTGTTTCGGTTGGGTGTGACGTGCTGCGATGTGAAGAGAATATCGACGGCCCAATCTTTTCGAAATAGAATCAATCGCAAACAAACGTTGCATAAATGCAAAGATGAGGAGAAATGGCGCAGCTACCTGATTTCGAAGGGCTCGCGATGTTCGCGAAGGTGGCGGAGCACGGATCGTTCGCCGCCGCGGCGCGCGCGACCGGCGTGTCGGTCGCCACTGTCTCGCGCGGTGTGGCGCGTCTGGAGGACCGGCTCGGTGCGCGGCTGTTCAACCGCACGTCGCGCCAGCTGTCGCTGACCGAGTTCGGCCGGACGATCAGCGAGAAAGCCGGCGAGATCTACCGCCAGGCGGAGGAGGCGGAAAGCTCGGCGCGCGAAATGTCGGTGCAGCCGCGCGGGCTGGTGCGTCTGGCCGTGCCGATGTCGTTCGGGCTGCGCTGGGTCGCGCCGCTGCTGCCAGGCTTCTTTCGCACGTATCCGGCGGTATCGATCGACCTGCATTTATCGGATGCGTCGGTCGATCTGATTGCCGATGGATTCGACGCCGCGTTGCGCATCGCCGCGCTGCCGGATTCGTCGCTGGTCGCGCGTCGGCTGTGCGCGGTCACGCAATTCGTGGTGGCGTCGCCGGAATATTTGCGGCGCGAAGGGCGACCCACGCATCCGACCGAGCTGGCGGATCGCCCGTGCCTGTCGTACGCGTATCGCGCGCGCAGTGCCGTATGGCGCTTCACGAACGACGCGGGCGACGAGGAATCGGTGATGCCGACGGGCCCGCTACGCGTGACCAACGCCGATGCGCTGTTGCCGACGCTGCTCGATGGTCTTGCTATCGCCGAGTTGCCGGAGTTCATTGCGTACGAATATCTGGCCGATGGCCGTCTCGAAGCGATCCTCACCGACTGGTCGCTGACGAAGGGCGGTCTTTATTTCGTTACGCCGTCGGCACGGGCGCGACCGGCCAAGGTGACGGCATTGTCCGACTACTTCGCCGAACATCTCGGCAATCCCGTGTGGCGATGGCCAAAGTGACGTGCTGGTGGGTGGTCGAGTCGAGCACCGCTGCCCCATCACTACCCTGTCACCTGATGCCGGGCACGTCCGACGCCCGAACGGCAACGCGCGGGCATGCCCCCTCGCGGCCGGGCGCCGACCTATCCTGCCTGCGAGACGGCCGGATCGATCTCGCGCGCCGTCAGCCCGAACCTCGCCATGCGAGCGCGATGGTCGGGCGAGCCGAGATAGCGACGAAGTTGCCGATCAAACGCGTCGAGAAGACCGCGGTTTTCCCGGCTGAACGAAAACGCGCCGAGCGGCGGCGTCCGCTGTCTGCCGTCGACATCCGGCTCGTGCGCGACGGCCTCGATCAGCGCGCTGCCTATCCGGCCCGCCACGATTCGATTCCCCAACGCGGTGCTCGCATAGGCGTCGATCACGCCGGAGAGCACGGCCGCGATCGCGTCGGCCTGCTGCTCGAAGACGACGATTTGCCGCCGGCTCACGCCCGACGCCATCGCGGAATCGTGCTGGACCTGCCCCGCAATGATGCCGAGGCGCGCATCGGGACGTTCGGCGATCGACGCATAACTCGTGAGCGCCTTCGGGTTGCCGGGCCGAACCAGAAAACCGTCTTCGATGCCCCACACCGGTGCGCTGAACGCAACGGTATCGGCCCGCTGCGGCGTCACGAAGAGCGGCACGTTCATGTCCCAGTGACCTGATGCGACGCCGGGCAGCAATTCGCTGAACGTCGTCGCGCAATACTCGATCCGGGTGACGCCAATCTGCCGGAGGATCATCGCCGCGAGTTCGAGATCGGCGCCGGTAGCGGTGCCCTCCGCTTCGGTCCAGCCGAATGGCGGTTCTTCGATGTACGCAATGCTCACCTTCATCGCTTTCTCTCGCAAGCCGAAGAATCGATCAGGAATTCATCAGCTTACCGTGGGAAGTCGACGTTCACTAAGCGTGGACAAAATTAATCCGGGTGTAAGCCAGTCGACGTCATCATTTGGGTGCAAGCGTCAGTGAAGTCGTCAATTTGAGCCCCGATATCCGGCACGAGACATGGATCGACGCGTGACGGCATGAATTGGCTCCGCGCTATTCGACGTTATCCGCAACATCCGTCATCCGGATCATGTGCGGCTTGATGCCGTCGTCTTCCGCCGTCGCGGCTTCCTTCGGATGAATCAGCGCTTCGAGCCGCGCCTTCGTCGCGATGAACGCGGGCGTATTGACCTGCGAATAATCGCGCGGCCGCGGCACCGGCACCTCGATCAGCTCCTGCACCCCGCCCGGATTCGCCTTCAGCACCAGGATCCGGTCAGCCAGAAAAATCGCCTCGTCGAGGTCGTGCGTGATGAACAGGATCGTCACGTCGATGTTGCGCCAGATGTCGAGCAGGTGCGTCTGCATCCTCGCACGCGTCTGTGCGTCCAGCGCGCCGAACGGTTCGTCCATCAGCAGGATGCGCGGACGGTTCGCGAGCGCGCGCGCAATCGCCACGCGCTGCTTCATGCCGCCCGACAGCTGGTGCGGATACACGTCGGCGAAACGCGTCAGCCCGACGAGATCGAGCCACTGCAGCGCCTCGCGCTCGGCCACGCCGCTGCTGCTGCCGTTCATTCGCAGACCGAACATCACGTTCTTCTTCACCGTGAGCCACGGAAACAGCGTGTATCCCTGGAACACCATCCCGCGATCGGCGCCCGGCCCGTCGACCGGTTTGCCGTCCAGCAGCACCTCGCCGCTCGTCTGCGCGTCGAGCCCGGCGAGGATACGGATCAACGTCGACTTGCCGCAGCCGGACGGACCAATCACGCACACGAACTCGCGCCGGTGCGTACGGAAACTGATGTCGTCGAGCGCGACGCAGTCGCCCTGCGGCGTCGCGAAACGCTTGCCGACGTGTCGTACGTCGAGTATCACGTCGCGGGCCTTCAGCCGCGCGAAGCGCTCGCGCACCGCGTCGGATTGGACCAGGTAATCGGGAACGGCTTGCGGATTCTGCATGATGCCCTCTGCGGAAATCGGTCGATGGGTACGGGCGGGCGGCGCTCACGCTTTCAGCGTGCGGTCCCACGGAAAGAGCCGGCGGCCGAGCAACCCGAGCACGATGTCGGTGCCGAGGCCGATGATCCCGATCATCAGGATCGCCGCATACACGTTGTCGAAATGCTGGTAGCGCGCCTGCTGGCTGATGTACCACGTGATGCCCGAACTCGTGCCGACCAGCTCGGCGACGATCAGGTAAGTCCATGCCCAGCCGAGCAGGATCCGCTGATCGCGATACAGGTCCGGCAGCACGCCCGGAATCACGACGTGCGTGAGCAGCTTCAGCTTCTTCGTGCCGAGCGTCATCGCGGCCTCGAACAGCCCGTATTCGAGCTTGCGCGTGGTGTTCGCGACGATCAGCACCTGCTGGAATAGCGTGCCGATCACGATGATCGCGATCTTCGGTGCGTCGTAGATGCCGAGAATCGCGACCATCAGCGCGCCGAACGCGGGCGCCGGCAGATAGCGGAAGAACTCCAGGAACGGCTCCTGCAGCCGCGCGAGCGCGCTGAAGGTGCCGCAGACGATGCCGAGCGGCACGCCGATCGCGGACGAAATCACGAAGCCCCAGAAGATGATGCGGATGCTGTGCCACAGGCTTTCGTGCAGCCACACGCCGTCGCGCGACGCGGGCGGCGTCGTGAACGCCGTATAGAACGCGCGCAAGACCTGGTGCGGCGCCGGCAGGTAGACCGGATTCGCGCGCACGCCTTCGGGCACCGCCGCGTGCGTCGCGCGTGCATGCGCGAGCTCGTCGTCGAACACGTCGCGGTCGATCTGCATGCCGGTCTGGAAATAATCGACGCTGCCCGGGTTCGTGATGCGCATCTGCGGATGCCAGACGAACGGGACATAGCTGATCAGGCACCAGACGGCGAACGGCAGCAGGAAGGACGCCAGCCCGAGCGTCCATTTGCCGCGCGTGGTGAGCTCGCGGCGCACCGCGAGCCAGCCGGTCGTGTTGCGGGTCGTTGTCATCGGAATCTCCGTCTCGTTTCGGGTGCCGGTCGCGCGGATGCCGCGGCATCGCGCGACCGTGCGTTCATTGCGGTGCGCCGCGCGCCGCCTGCGCGCGGTAAGCGCGCCAGCCGCCGAAGCGCGTGATGTCCTGCGCATCGTCGAGCGCTGCGCTTTCGCACAGGAAGCCCTGCACGCGCGCACCGTCGGCGAGTGTCAGCGTGCCGATGCCGAGCGGCGCCGCGATGCCGGCGACGAAACTGCCGTACGCGTCGACCGGCATCTCCCAGACTTCGACCGCGATCGGCGCGCCGCCGTCCGGCACGCGCACGAGGCCCGGTTTGGCGACACCGCCGCTTGCATCGGCGGACAGCGCATAGAGGCGATAGGCCGGCGCGGTCGTGGTCGCGGCGACGAAGCGCGCGCCACGCTGCGTGAGCTGCCCGTTCAACGGTTCGCCGCGAAGATGCGCGCCGACGACGGCCACCCGCACGACACCCGCGGCTGCGGCACGCGCCGACATCGCGGCCGCAGGCGGCCGAACGTCGTCGACGGCGGCAGCGCCATCGCCCCACGCGTGCGCGAGATCGAGCAGCCGCGCGTCGTCGTGCGCACGGCCGACGAACGTGATCCCGAACGGCAAGCCCGCATGCGGCCCGGTCGCGCACGTGCCCGCCGGCACCGCGATCGCCGACAGGTCGAGCAGGTTCACGAAGTTCGTGTAGTAGCCGAAGCGCGAATTGATCGCGATCGGATCGGCTTCGAGCGCGTCGACGGTCGCGGTCGTCGCCGAGGTCGGCATCACGATCGCGTCGAGGCCGTCCCACGCGCGGGCCGCATCGACGCGCAGCGCCGCGAGCCGGTCGAATGCGGCGAACGCATCGGCGGCGCTGAAGCGCGCCGCGCCGCCAACGATTTCGCGGATCACCGGATGCAGCGCGTCGGGCTCGCGCGCGGCGAACGCGCCGATCGCGGCGAGCCGCTCGGCGACCCACGGGCCGTCGTACAGCAGCCGCGCGGCGGCCAGGAACGGTGCGAAGTCGATCTCGACGATCCACGCGCCGCTCGCGCGCAGCCGGTCGAGCGCCGCGCCCCACGCCGCGCGATACGATGCGTCGCCGAAGAATTCGAGCTGATCGGCGCGCGGCGTGCCGAACCGCAATTGTGCGAGCGGCCGCGCCGGGTCCGCGCGCAATCCGTCCGCGCCCAACAGCGGCTGCCAGGCGCGCCCGTACGGGTCGCCTTCCGTCACGCCGTGCGCGGCGGCGAACACGGTGCGCGCGTCGTCCGCCGAACGCGCGAACACCGATACGCAATCGAGCGACCGGCAGGCCGGCACCACGCCGAGCGTGCTCAGCACGCCCCGTGTCGGCTTGAGCCCGACGAGCCCGTGGAAGGCGGCCGGCACGCGCCCGGAGCCGGCCGTGTCGGTGCCGAGCGAGAACGTCGCGACGCCGAGCGCGACCGCCACCGCCGACCCGGAACTCGAGCCGCCCGACGCATAGCGCGGATCGAGCGCATTGCGGCACGCGCCGTAAGGCGAGCGCTGCCCGGAGAGCCCGGTCGCGAACTGGTCGAGATTGGTTTTGCCGACGGGAATCGCACCGGCCGCGATCAATCGCTCGACCACCGGCGCGCTGCGTGCCGGCGTGTACGCATAGGCCGGGCAACCGGCTGTCGTCGGTATGCCGGCGAGGTCGATGTTGTCCTTGATCGCGAACGGCACGCCGTACAACGGCAACGACGCGATGTCGCGCCCCGCCAGCGCGTCGGCGTACGACATCATCTCGTCGCGCGTCAGCGGCCGGATCCACGCATGGTGCGGGTCGCCCGCGTCGAAGTGCGCGGCGATCGCGTCGACGAGCGCATGCGGCGTCAGGCCGCCCGCCGCGTAGCGCGCGCGCAGCGCGGCAATCGAGTGCAGCCCGGGCAGAACCGGGCGTTCCGTCGTGCTCATGCGACCTCCTCGGCGGCGCCCGTCTTCATCACCATCAGCCGCTGGCCGGCCACCACTGCCGCGCCAGGCGCGCAATCGATCGTCTCGATCGTGCCGTCTTCCGTTGCCGTCACCGCCACCTCCATCTTCATCGACTCGACGATCGCGACGACCTGCCCTTCGGTCACGCGCTCGCCGGCTTCGACCAGCACTTTCCACACGCTGCCCGATACGTCCGCGGCGATCGCGCGCTGCGTGTCGTCGAGCGCGCCCGCTACGCGGTCCGCTTGCGCATCGCCCAGTTCCCCGTCGCCGACGTATTCCGCGTGGCCCGCCGCGCGCCACCGCTCGCGCTCCGCGTCGAACGCGGCCTGCTGCGTCGCCTTGAACGCGGCGATCGACTCCGCCTCGTCGTGCAGGAAACGGTTGTAGGCGCGCAGATCGAACACGGATTCCTCGATCTTCAGCGTCGCGCGGCCCGCGATGAAATCCGCGCGCAGCGCAGCCAGTTCGGCCTCGCTGACTTCGTAGAAGCGGATCTCGTCGAAGAAGCGCAGCAGCCACGGCTTGCCGGCTTCGAATTCGCGCGTGGTGCGGTGGCGATTCCACATCTGCACGGTGCGGCCGACGAACTGATAGCCGCCCGGCCCTTCCATCCCGTACACGCACAGATACGCGCCGCCGATGCCGACCGCGTTCTCCGGCGTCCAGGTGCGCGCGGGGTTGTACTTCGTCGTCACGAGCCGGTGCCGCGGATCGAGTGGCGTCGCGACGGGCGCACCGAGGTAGACGTCGCCGAGGCCCATCACCAGATAGCGCGCGTCGAACACGATCCGCTTCACGTCGTCGATGCTCGCCAGGCCGTTGATGCGCCGGATGAACTCGATATTGCTCGGGCACCACGGCGCGTCGGGCCGCACCGACTGCATGTAGCGCTCGATCGCGACGCGCGTCGACGGGTCGTCCCACGACAGCGGCAGATGCACGATGCGGTTCGGCACGCGCAGGTCGGCCACGTCGGCCAGTTCGCGCTCGGCGGCCTGCAGATGCGCGAGCAGCGCGTCCAGCGGCAGCGTCCGTGAATCGAACTGCACCTGGAGCGAGCGGATACCCGGCGTCAGGTCGAGCATGCCGGGCAGCCGGTGCGCGTCGAGCCAGCCCATCAGCGCGTGCACGCGAAAGCGCAGGTTCAGGTCGAGCACGGGCGGCCCGTATTCGACCAGCACGTTGCGGTCGCCCGAGCGCCGGTAGACGACGCCGATACCGCCGCCGGCCGAGGGGTCGCGGTGCAGCACGCAATCGTCGGATGAGGCGGATGCAGCAGCAACAGCAGCAACGTCATCCGTCGCATTCACGATCGCCGCAGCCGATATCCCGACCGACACGTTCGCCCGCACGAACTGCACGGTATCGCCCGGCCGCAACTGCCCGAGCTTCCACAGCTCGTCGCGCACGACCGTCACCGGACACACGAAGCCGCCGAGGCTCGGCCCGTCCGGGCCGAGAATCACCGGCATGTCGCCGGTGAAATCGACGGCGCCGATCGCATACGCGTTGTCGTGAATATTCGACGGATGCAGCCCCGCCTCGCCACCGTCCGCGCGCGCCCATTGCGGCTTCGGGCCGATCAGCCGCACGCCGGTGCGGCTGGAGTTGTAATGGACGGTCCACTGCGTGCCGTAGAGCATCGCGATGTCGTCCGGCGTGAAGAAATCCGGCGCGCCATGCGGACCGTCGAGCACGCCGAGCGTCCACGCATGCGTCAGCGCGGGAATATCGGCCGCGGCCAGCGTCGCACCGGCGTCACCGCGCCCGGCGTCCGCGTGCAGATGCAGCACGTCGCCCTTGCGCAGCGCGCGGCCCGCATGGCCGCCGAACTGGCCGAGCGTGAAGGTCGCCTTGCTGCCGAGATAGTCGGGCACCTGCAGCCCGCCCTTGACGGCGAGACACGCGCGCACGCCCGCGCCGGTCACGCCGCCGAGCTTGAGCACCGCACCCGGTCGTGCGCGCACGACCTGCCAGAACGGCACCGCTTCGCCGTCGAGCGTGGCCGCGAACGGCGCGCCGCCGAGCACGAACAGCGTCGCAGTATTGAAGCGCAGCGTCGCGCCGACCATCGTGAATTCCAGCCCGGCCGCGTCGCGCGCGTTGCCGAGCAGCGCGTTCGCGAGGTCGAACGCGCGATCGTCCATCGGCCCCGACGGCGGCACGCCGATGCTCCAGTAGCCGACCCGCCCGGGCGCCTGCTGCACGGTGGTCTGCACGCCGCCGTCGAGCACGTCGATCGTGTGCGGCGCGAACGCGAAGCGCGACAGGAAGGCGGTCGTCGGCGCGCCGCGCGCGAACGTGTCGGACCCGACGACGGCGCGCAGGTAGTCGAGGTTGGTCTCGATCCCGTACAACTCGGTCCGGTCGAGCGCGGCGCGCAGCGCGGCCAGCGCGTCGCGCCGCGTGTCGCCATGCACGATCAGCTTCGCGAGCAGCGGATCGTAATGCGCGCTGATCTCCGTGCCTGCGTCGATCCAGCCGTCGACCCGCACGTCGTCGGGAAACGCGACGTACGTGAGCAGCCCGGCGCTCGGCTGAAACTGCTTGTTCGGATCCTCCGCATAGAGCCGCACCTGGATGCTCGCGCCGCGCGGCGCGACGGCGAGCGTGTCGAGCGGCGGCAGGTCGCCTTCGGCCTGCAGGATCATCCATTCGACGAGATCGACACCCGTCACGGCCTCGGTCACGCAATGTTCAACCTGCAGCCGCGTGTTCACCTCGAGGAAATAGAACTGCCGCGTGCTCGCGTCGAACACGAATTCGACCGTGCCGGCCGATGCGTAGCCCACCGCGCGCGCGAGCCGCACCGCGCTCGCGTGCAGCGCGTCGCGCTCGGCGTCGGTCAGGTCGGGCGCGGGCGTTTCCTCGATCACCTTCTGATTGCGCCGCTGCACCGAGCAATCGCGTTCGCCGAGCGCGATCGCACCGCCGCGGCCGTCACCGAAGATCTGCACTTCGATGTGCCGCGCGTGTTCGACGAACTTCTCGAGATAGACGCCCGCATGCGCGAAGTTCGCGGCGCCGAGCCGCACGACCGATTCGAACGCCGCGCCGAGCTGCCCGGCATCGCGGCACAGCGACATGCCGATGCCGCCGCCGCCCGCGGTGCTTTTCAGCATCACCGGATAGCCGATCGCGTCGGCTTCGGCGAGCGCCGTCGTCACATCGTCGAGCAGCCCGGTGCCGGGCAGCAGCGCGACGCCGTGCGCCGCCGCGAGTTCGCGCGCGGTGTGCTTGAGGCCGAACGCGCGCATGTGATCGCCGCGCGGCCCGATGAAGCGCAGGCCCGCCGCTTCGCAGGCATCGGCAAAGCCCGCGTGCTCGGACAGGAAGCCGTAGCCGGGGTGCACGGCCTGCGCGCCGGTCTCGCGTGCGGCGTCGAGGATCGCCGCGACATTCAGATAGCTGTCGGCCGCCGGTGCAGGCCCGACACGCACGGCTTCGTCGGCAAGCGCCACGTGGCGCGCGTCGCGATCGGCATCCGAATAGATCGCGACCGATGTGATGCCGAGGCGCTTCAGCGTGCGGATCACGCGGCACGCAATTTCGCCGCGGTTCGCGACGAGGACTTTGGCGAATCTCATGTTGCCTCCTGCCGGGCCGCCCCAAAGGAGGCAACCGCCCCCTTGGGGGGCAGCGAACGATAGTGAGCGTGGGGGTAGTTCATTCCGCCTCCTGCCGGGCCGCCCCAAGGGGCGTAGCGGGGAATTCGCGGAGCGTCGCTCCGCGCCCGCGCAGCCGGCCGGCTTTGCAAAGCCGGCCGTGGACGGCAACCGCCCCCTTGGGGGGCAGCGAACATGTCGGCCCGGAGTAGCGCTTCAGCGCGTACTCCGGCCCCATGCAAAGCAAGTGAGCGTGGGGGCAGTTCATTGCGCCTCCCAGATCATGAGGCGCACGGGCGTCGGGTTGTAACCGTTGCACGGGTTATTGAGTTGCGGACAGTTCGAGATCAGCACCGTGACGTCCATCTCCGCGCGCATCTCGACGTACTTGCCAGGCGCGGAGATGCCGTCCTCGAACGTGAGGCCGCCGAGCGGCGTGACCGGCACGTTCATGAAGAAGTTGACGTTGCCGACCAGGTCGCGCTTGGTCAGCCGCGCGCCGGCGCCGCACGTGCAGTGCGCGATCGCGTTGAGGAAGCTGTCGCGGCAGTTGTGCATGTAACGCTTGTCGAGCGCATAGCGCACCGTGTTGCTCTCGGCCGCGCACGCGCCGCCGAGCGTATCGTGACGGCCGCACGTGTCCGCGACGATCGTCGCCATCGGGTTGCCGCGGCTCGACACGAGCACGCTGCCCGCGCTCAGGTACAGGTTGCGCTGCGCGCGGATCGTGTCCTGCGCGCTGTAGCGTTCCTCGGGATCGTCGGTGCTATAGAACAGCGTGTCGACGGCCTGGTTGCCTTCGAGATCGAGAATGCGGAAGGTCTGCCCGCGCTTCAGGTCGTGCAGCCACGGGTCCCCCGCGTTCAGCGTGGTGTCGTGGATCGCGTCGCGCGGGTCGAGTCGGCTTTCGATGATCGGCATGGTCTCGCTCCTCATGCGAACAGACGGTCGGTGTTGGCGAAGCCGCGCGTGTTCTCCGCGCATGCACGCCGGCAAGGGTCATCCTCGGGCGCCGCGCCATCAACCGGATACGCGCGGTACGCGATCAGCTTCACGGCCTTCGGCGCGTAGTCCGGGCGCGGATCGAGCGGATGCGGCGCGGTCGAGAACGCCGCGAGCGTATTCATCTCGAAGCGCAGGTCGAACGCGCTGCCGGCCGGCGAATGGCCGGCGACGAAATCGAGCGCGCCGTCGTCACGCGTGTCCAGCTTGCTGAAGAAGTTGACGTTCGCGGCGAGGTCGCGCGCCGACAGGCCGTATTTCGCGAGCTCGAGCACGAGGCTGTCGCGGCCGTTGCGGATCATCGCGTTGCGATCGATCTGATACGACGACGTGCCGTACTTGTGCGCGAACAGCCGCGCATCGCCGACGCCGCCGAGCGGGTCGTGCCAGCCGAGCGTGTCGGCCGTGATCGATGCGATCACGCGCCCCATGTCCGTATACAGCGCATGGCCGCGCGTGAGATGCGCGGTGTGCTGCGCCTTCAGCGTATCGGCCATGTTGTAGCGTTCGAGCGGGTCTTCCTGACGATGAAACACGGCGGACAGGTTCGCGCCGCCGTCGATATCGACGATGCGCAGCGCGAGACCGCGGCGCAGGATGCCGGACCAGTGGGTTCCGGCGGGAATCAGCGTTTCCCACGCGACGTGTGGCGGCGGGGCAAGGACGGCTTGGGGGCTCGGCGACATGGCGGCTCCGGGGTCGGTTGGACAAAAGGCGTGAGAGGGCGACCGAACGACATCGCGACCTCCCGGGCTTTTATCCCTCCGTGGAGCCTCGCCGTTTCCTCTCATCGAGGCGAAGGCAAGACCGGATTGCTCTCGGACCAGGCATCGCGCGGCACACGCCGCACGACCGGAACCCTAGCGATCCTGAAGATGATGCAAATTGCTTCGCACCTCTCGGACATCGAATAAGCGAGTTGCGTGCCAGCCGCGGCCCGATCACCGCACGACGCGGCCCGGCGGCGCGATGCCGCGCGACAAGCGAATGGCGCACGCATGAGCTTGCCCTCGCGGCGGGCGCGCGGCGCACCATGCGCACGCAACCGCGCACCGGTGCAGTGCGCGTCGCGTGCTCGCGCACCGTGCGATCCGCGATGGCATGGCCATTGCTGAACTCACGCATCGTCACCTCATCCCCGCTCCTTCATGAACAAGCTCGACCTGCTCCGGCGCGCGCTGCACGCGCTGTTCGCCGCCCGCTTCATCGAACTTCAGCGCCCGCCGCGCCGCCGTTGAATCGCGTTGCCGCGTGCCGTTGGCACGCTTCTCGCTCGGCATGACGCCGAGAGGTGCGGCGGCGTCGCATCTTAGGGGTGCTAGGGTTCCGGTTCATCATCGAACGTCTGGTCCGAGAGCAGCCCGGCGCGGGTTCATCCGATCGCGAGACCGGATGCACGCGTGCTACACGGCGGGACAAAAGCCCGGGAGATCGGCGATGGCAACGGCCGTCGCGCCTCTCCGTGGCCGCCCTGTTCGTTCCGCATCCGCAGGAACCGGTCACGCAGCCGGAACGTGTGTTCGCGCACGATCCGTATCGACGATCCCGATCCCGGTCTCCTGGAGAACAACGATGACCCGTCCCGCCCCGGCGTTCCGCCGCCTGTCGTCCTTCCGTTTCATCCGTCATGCATTGGGCGCCGCCGCCGCGGCCGCCGCGCTATGGGTGGCGCCTACCGCTCACGCTGCCGCACCGCTGAAGATCGGCTACAGCGACTGGCCCGGCTGGGTCGCGTTCCAGGTCGCGCTCGACAAGGGCTGGTTCAAGGAGGCCGGCGTCGACGTCGATTTCGAGTGGTTCGATTATTCGGCGTCGCTCGACGCGTTTTCCGCAGGCAAGCTGGACGCGGTCGCGGCGACCAACGGCGATGCGCTCGTGACGGGCGCATCCGGCGCGAAGAACGTGATGATCCTGCTGACCGACTATTCGGCCGGCAACGACATGATCGTCGCGAAGCCGCCGCTGCGCACCGTCGAGGCGCTGAAAGGCAAGAAGGTCGGCGTCGAGCTCGGCCTCGTCGACCACCTGCTGCTCGAAACCGCACTGCAGAAGCATGGGCTCAAGGACAGCGACGTCACGCTCGTGAATGCGAAAACCAACGAGCTGCCGCAGGTGCTCGGTTCGTCGGCCGACATCGCGGCGGTAGCGGCGTGGCAACCGAATGCCGGCGAGGCGTTGAAGCGCGCGCCGGGCGCACGCGCGATCTTCACGTCGGCGGATGCGCCGGGGCTGATCTACGATGCGATCACGGTCGCGCCGGCGAGCCTCGCCGCGCGCCGCGCCGATTGGGCGAAGGTGGTCAAGGTCTGGTATCGCTGCGTCGCGTACATCAACGATCCGAAGACGCAAGCCGATGCGGTCAAGATCATGTCGGCGCGCGTCGGGCTCGCACCGGCGCAATACCTTCCGTTGCTGAAGGGCACGCACCTGCTCGACGAAGCGGCCGCGAAGCGTGCGTTCCGCAAGGGAGACGGGCTCGATTCGATCTACGGCTCGACGCGAAATGCGAATGCATTCAACGTGCGTAACGCCGTGTACAAGCAGTCGCAGGACGTCGATGCGTATATCGATTCGCGGTTTATTGACGTGCATTGACGGCAGCATGCCCGCCGGCGCGGCGATGTACCGCGTCACGTCGGTGGGCAACGCGCGTCGGCCGCATGCTTCGTACAGGAGTGACGTTCCGCCATGTGCCCGGTTGAATCCGCAACCCGAAGCGGACTTTCGCATTGCCGCTAGTGCAACGACTGCTTTCACGATGAAACTGCCGTCCGCACCATCAAGCGGGTAGGCGAGTCATCGATGCTTTTCGACCATTCGCTTTTAGCGAAACAGTCACTTAAAAACTCCCGATTCATCGGTTGACAATCCTGTTTGTCTACCTAATATGAATCGAGCGCGGCACGCTCGTGATCGCTGATTCGATAAAGACTCAGATTGTCGATTGGCCAACTGAGTCGTGTGAACCGAAGACTTCGATCAATTATCCGAAGTAGATTGCGAATTGCTCGGGATGCGCATTCAATGTGCGTATCGAGTGAAGCGACACGATGTGCATTGAAAGGACGGGGGCGTTTGAGTCGTTCGCAAACGCATAGTCAACGAAGCGTGGCCTACTGATGTCGGCGAAGAAAAATGAATACGCCTGGTCAGCCGTGGACGTTGGTGAAACACATTCTCGTTGGTGATCGAGAGCTCGGCGCCGCGCGTGCATATTGCCAGTCTCTGCTCGACGCGCCCGTGCATCGCCTGCCGCTGATCGCGTATCGGGAGGATAGTGCCCAAGGCCGGCGTCTCGTACGTATCGAGCGCTTTGTGGAAGATTTCGCCGAGCGGACCGGGATCGATCTGCATGCGCGCTGCAATGCGCTCGCGCGAGCGCTGTTCGAGCGTCCCTGCCTGCTATTCAAGGACAAGATCAATTTCCGCTACCCGGCCTCGCCAGGCTTTAGGGCGCATCAGGACGCCGCCGCGGGCTGGAATCGCTATGCGTCGCACTACGCGACCGTTGCTGTGCTGATTGAGGCGTCGCAGCCTGACAGCGGTGGCTTTGAATTCGCGACCGGGGCGTCGCCCGGCTTTCTTTATCCGAATCTGAACGGTCAACTCGACGACGCATTCTTCGCGTCGCTTTGCCCGCAATCACTCGATGTAGACGCAGGCGACGGACTGCTATTTGACGGCTATGCGGCGCATCGGACATATGCAAACCGAACGGGACATGTTGTCCCACATCTTTTTCTCACGTTCAATTGCGCCGACGAGGGCGATTTTCGCGACCGCTATTACGCGGAAAAGATCGCGGGCATGGCATCGCACGGCGACGGCTACGCGTTCCGACTGTTCGATTTCGGTCCCGAAGGAGCCATGCGATGACACGCTTCGTCGGCAACATCAGGGTCGAGTTTCTTGACCCCGCGCAACGGTCGGACGTTGTCTACCGGGGCCTCGAAACCGCGCTGTCGGCGAAGGATTCCCGACGTTTTCAGCGTGTGATGCTGGTGTCCCCCGGGGCGATCCTGTACCGTGGCGACCTGCCTCGCTGCACCTATCCATTGGGACTGGGCTATCTCGGCGCGATGCTCGAGCGCAATGGCTATGACGTACGGCTGCTAGACTGCCTGGTTGAGGGCTACGATCAGATTGAACCCGTCGACAACGCGGGCGAGTTCGTTCGCTACGGTCTCGGTGCCCGGTCGATCCGCGACGCGTTGCGCCGGTGGGAGCCGGACGTGATCGGCGTGTCCAGCATTTTCTCGAACCAGTCCGACATCATCGAGGAAATCTTCCGTATCGCGCGCGATACGGTTCCCGACGCGCTTCTGATCACGGGGGGTGCCCACGCACGGTATTTTCCGGAGCAGTATCTCGAGTCGCTTGACGCCGACGCGGTTTTTCTCGGCGAATCGGAAAACACGATCGTGGAATTCCTCGACTGGGCGAACGGCGCACGACCACTCGAGAGCCTGCAAGGCATCGTCGTGCGGCAGCGCAGCGTCAACCGGATCTTCTCGAACAAGTCGATGCCGCTCATCAAGGTTGCGCGAGCATGTTCGACCGACCCGATCGCCGACCTCGACGTCATTCCCTATCCGGCCTGGCACCTATACAACATGGAGCGTTACTTCGAAATCGGCGCCTATCAGTCGCCCTATACGGTCGGATCGCGTGTGGCTCAGCTCTACACTAGCCGAGGATGTACCGCGAAATGCTCGTTCTGCACGACGACCAACTTCTGGGGCGGCAAGCTGCGCCGTCGCAGTCCGGAGAACGTGACGAATGAAATCCGTTCGCTCGTCGAGCACTACGGAATTGACGAATATCACATACAGGACGACAACATCACGAACGACAAAGAGCATGCGCGCATGTTGTTTCGTGCGCTGGCCGACATCAAGCTTCCGTGGTGCACGCCGCAAGGAACCGCGCTTTGGCGCATGGATGAAGGCCTGCTCGATCTGATGCGCGACGCGGGATGTTACCAAATCACGTTCGCGATCGAAAGCGGCGTGCAGCGCGTGCTGACCGAGCTGATCCGTAAGCCGCTCGATCTCGCGCGCACGCGTCATCTCGTGAGATACGCACGAGATATCGGGCTCGACGTACATGGCTTCTTCATCATCGGCATGCCGCCGATGTTCGGTTGCGATGGCGAAACGATCGACGAAATGCGCGAAACCTATCGCTTCGCATGCAACGCGGGCTTCACCAGCGCATCGTTTTTCACGGCAACGCCGATAGTCGGTTCGGAACTGCTGACGGAATGCTTGCGCCAAGGATTCGTTGCCCCGGACACACCGCTTTATAGAATGTCGTACAAGCAGGGGTTGATCGAAGTTCCCGGACTTTGGACCGGCACCGAGATCGCCGCACTCGCACACGAATTCAACACGTTGTTCAACAGAGGGAGTGTCAAGCATGGACGCCGATTCTGGAGCGAGCAGCAATACTGAATGTAATGGCGAAGGTACGCGGCCGCGGCCGGTCGTCTATGTCGCGATGTGCGCGGACGTGTTCCATGATGGTCACGTGAACGTGCTGCATCATGCGTCGACTTACGGCGACGTGATCGTGGGATTGATGACCGACGAGGCAATTGCGAGCTACAAGCGGATGCCGCTCTTCTCGTTCGAGCAGCGGCGTGCGGTCGTCGCGAGCAGTGTCTGGGTCAAGGATGTCGTGCCGCAGACGACACTCGACTTCCGCCCCAATCTACGCGAGCTTCGGCCCGAATTCGTTGTACATGGCGATGACTGGCGAGAAGGCGCACAGCGCGATACGCGTGCACAAGTTGTCGAGGTGTTGCGTGAGTGGAGCGGCACACTGATCGAAATACCCTATACGCACGGCGTATCGTCGACCTATGCCCAGCAACGCATCCGCCGAAACGGTATTGCACCGAGCGCGCGGCAAGCGCGTTTGCGCCACGCACTGCGCGTACGCCCGTTGATTCGCGTGCTCGAGGCCCATAGTCCGCTCGCTGCGCTGATCGTCGAGCGCGCGCAGGTTCGAGACGGTGGAGGCGTTCGCGAATTCGACGCGATCTGGTCGAGTAGCCTGACGGACTCGACAGTGCGCGGCAAGCCGGACATCGAAGTCGTGGATCTGTCGATGCGGTTGCAAACGATCAACGAAATGTTTGACGTGACGACGAAGCCACTCGTTTATGATGCGGACAGCGGAGGTCTGCCCGAGCATTTCGTGTTCACGGTGCGTGCGCTCGAGCGTGTCGGCGTGTCGGCCGTCGTGATCGAAGACAAGGTTGGCCTCAAGCGCAATTCCTTGTCGTCCGGCGTATCCGCCCAGAGCCAGAGCGACATCGCGGAATTTTGCGAGAAGATTGCCGCCGGCAAGGATGCGCAGGTTGACGACGCGTTCATGATCGTGGCACGGATCGAAAGCTTCATCCTGGGCGCGGGGATTGATGATGCACTTCAACGCGCGCATGCGTATGCGCAGGCGGGCGCCGACGCGGTATTGATCCACAGCCGCAACCACCAACCCGTCGAGGTACTGGACTTCTGTCGTGCGTTCCGGCTCGCCGATGCGCGGACGCCGATCTTTGCGATCCCGTCAACTTATGACATCGTCAGCGAGCACGACCTCGAGGTTGCCGGCGTAAACGGCGTGATTTACGCCAATCACCTGCTGCGCGCTGCGTATCCAGCAATGACGGCCGCCGCCGAGTCCATATTGCGCCATGGACGCGCGCACGAATGCGCGCGTGCGGGCGCGAGCCTGCACGACATTTTGTCCGTGGTGGCCGGCAATGTGGCCGATGCCGGCGCGCGGGCCGATGCGACGCCAAGAACCGGCGAAACCGTGTAAAGAGGTGGAACGACATGTCCGTACACCTGTCGCTCGTATTCCCGGGCGCCGCCGCGCACGTTCCGCAGCTTGTTCGCGAACTTGTCGCACGGCGGATCGCGGTGCTTCGCGGCCCTCGCTCGTTCGATCTGAGCGATGCGCAGGCATTGCTGCATCTCGGGGCCATGACGTGCGATCGCGTCGACTACGTCGTCGCCGACGCTTCCCCCACGCTGGAATCGATCGAGATGGCCGGCGCGTTCTTTGCGGCGAGCGGCGCGGACGCGATTCTTGCGATAGGCGGCGGGGCTGTCATCGATACGGCGAAAGGTGTCAGACGGATCGCCGCATGTCCGCACTTGTGCGCCGCCGATGCGCTACGTATGCGCGGCGGGTCTACCCGACGGCTTCCTGCTTGCATCGCGGTGCCAACCACGGCCGGGACGGGAAGCGAAGTCACGCCATTCGCGACGTTCTATGTCGGAGGCATCAAGCATTCGGTCGACCATCAGGACGCCATGCCGGACCGCGCCGTGGTCGATGCGCGATTGACGGGAAGCCTCGACGCACGCCAGACGGCCTGCTCCGGTGTCGACGCAATCTGCCACGGCATCGAGTCGATGTGGTCGAACGCGGCGACGGCGGAAAGCATCACGTATGCGAGCGATGCGCTGACGCTCTGTGGCAGGCATCTAGGCGACGCGATTCGCAAGGGAGACGCCAACGCACGTGCCGCCGTCATGTACGCTGCGCATCTGTCCGGCCGCGCGATCGCGATCACCCGCACAACCGCGGCACATGCGTTGTCGTACGCTCTGACGGCGCGGTTCGGTATCCCCCACGGTCATGCGGTCGGCCTGTTCATGGGGCCGGTGCTCGCCGAACACGCGCGTGCGGTTCATCGCGGCAAGGGCATTGCCGAATATCAGGAGACGATCCTGGCACGCCTCGCGTTGCCGAATGCACGCACGCCACGGCAGCGATGGGAGGCGCAGTTGCGTGAATGGGCGCTGCCCGCGACGCTCGCAGAGGCCGGCGTCCCGCGCTCGGCATACGCGGAACTCGTTGCGGAGGTGAATCTCGAACGGCTCGCCAATCATCCGGTACGCCTCGATCTGCAACATTTGCTCGATGCGTTGTAAGTACGGACCGCTGATCGATTTCAATCCAGATAATCGGCCCGCAACGCGGCATTTGCCCCCGACGCGTTGATCAGCGGACCACTTTACGGGGGCATGGAGAGCAAGTGATGAGCAAGCAACCCGAAGTGGTACATGCGAATTTCGATTTGTTCCAGAAGGAGGCGTCGACCCTGATCGGATCGTTCTCGGAGGCGATCGCGCGCGTCGGCAGGGGGCCCGCGCCCAATCAGGCAGTGCTCAAGCAGGTGCTCGAGGCCTCGCTCGCGAACACACTGGCGTCACTCGCGGCGTCATTGGCGACGTCGATCTCCCACGTGTCGCGTGCCGATTCGTTCGCGAACAACGTAGGCCGTTTGCGTGAGCGTGTGCAGTCGCAAAGCAATTTGTTGATCAAGGCAAGCGAGATCAAGTGAAAGATGCGGCCTGGTTGAAACTAGGCCGCACTTGTGAGAGCACGCTCATCATGACCTCCGATTCGGGCACTTTTCAGGCGTTCTTGCGTCAGCAGATCGAACGGGAGCAGGCGCCCGTCTACAAGCCGATTCGCAGGCTGTCGACGCGCCTGTCGTGGCGCCTCGCGAAAGCGAACGTCCACCCCAACCTGCTGACGTTTCTCGGGGCGCTCGCGGCGCTCGCCGCCGCGACCCTGATGTCGTACGGGCAGCGTGGCGCGATGATGGCGGCAGCGGCGCTTATCGCGGTCGCGTATCTGTTCGACTGCATGGATGGTGAGGTTGCGCGAGCCGGCGGCCGGGCGTCCGCGTTCGGCGGACAGCTCGATCAGCTTTCGAATTGGGTGACGCTCGTCGCACTGCAGATCGGGCTGGCACTCGGCGCCTCCGTGCAGTCCGGCAACCCGTCGATGGCGACGTGGGGAATGTTTGCCTTGGCCGGCTGGTGCACGTTCTACTACCTGTACCTGCAACTCGCGAGCTGGGTGCCAGGCGACGGCCCGTTTGCGCTGCTGCGCAAGTTGTCGCGCATTCTCTTCGCGGCGATGCCGCTCGACGAGAATCTCGTGCTGCTTGCGGCGATCACGGGCCATGCGAAGATCGGTATCGTGGTATCGGCGATGCTGTCGCTGGCGCTGTCGGCGGTAGTTTGCGCGACTTACATCGCAGGCATGATCGCATCGATGCGCGAGACGCGCCAGGCGGATGCGGCATCAACGGCCCCCCCCTCCTGACGCGGCAATCCGGGCGACAGAAGGGATTTCCGGGATCGGCATCGACGTGGCAGGTTCACCGCACATGATTACCCGCATCTTGTGCCTACTACCCGTTCGCAACGGCGCGGAGCACCTGCAGGCATACTTCGATAACGTGCGGCGCTTCGCGTCCGGCATCGTCGCGCTGGACGATGGAAGTACGGACCAGACGCTCGACCTGCTGCGCCGGGAGGCACTTGTTCTTCAGGTGCTGCGCAATCCGCGACGATGGTCCTGTGCAGGATGGAACGACGCAGAGAACCGTCAAAGGTTGCTAGACGCTAGCGCCGTCCACGCACCCGACTGGATCGTCTGGCTCGACGCCGATGAACTCATCGCGGAACCCGACCTGCCTCTTCTGCGAACGCTGATCTCCGAAATCGCAAATCCGGGGCACGCTTATGCGTTCGAGGTTCTCAGAATGATCGGGGACTTGGCTCATTTCGACCAGCACCGACTTTGGGTGTATCGAATGTTCGGCTTCCGGGCCGGACAGCGTTTGCCTGCGGCGCGCCTGCACTTCCAGCCGATTCCGGACGACATCTCCCGGGAGCACATGCACCGGACCATCATTCGCATTCTGCACAAGGGCGGCATGACCCCGCAGGCAAGGCGCGCCAGATTTCTGAAATATCGAGAGGCCGATCCCGGGAAACTCTGGCAGGCGACGTATGCCAATCTCCTAGCAGGTCCGGGACATCTGTGGAGCCTGCGCGCGCATCCGAAAGACGCAGACATCGTCATCGAATGATCCCGCCTCTGGATTGCATCGATTTCCGTGACGGACCTAGCGAACGCTGCGGGACGCGACGATCGTTTCCGCGACCACATCCAGCGTATCCATCAACGGCTCCAGTTCTGCCGTCAACGCCGGGGTAATCATCAGTTGCTGTCCATCGGGTGAAAGCACAGCGAAGATACCTCGCTCGAGCAGTGACTGGATGATTTTTTTTGGTCGGGACGCGTGCGCAAATTCGGGATCGCCTCCCCCGAGGTTGACCGCCATCGATAGCCCTACGCCATGGATGTCGAAGTGGCCCCCCAATTTTCGGCCGTTGGATTCGAATATCGCGGTCACGGCACTCGCCAGTTCGAGCGCACGGCTACCCAGGTCGGCGGCCTGGTGGAATGCAAGGGTCGACAACGCCGCTGCACAGCCCGCCGGCGACCCACCGTAAGTGGAAGCGAAAGAAGCTTCGTCCAAAAAGGATCGCAAATCGTTTGCCACGAGCGCGAGAGATAACGGGTAGAGCCCGTTTGTGAGTGCCTTTCCGCAAGTAATGACGTGCGGGCGAATGGGGCGGCCTTGGAATGACCATGGATGCCCCGTTCTGTTCATACCCGTCCCGATTTCATCACAGACCAACAGAAAGCCAAATTCGTCCGAAAGGCGCTGAAGCAGATTCAGGAATGCGTCCGGTACGACACGGCACCCGGCGTTGGTGAGGACGGTTTCGAACACGACCGCTCCTATGCTGTCTTCTCGCGTGAGTAACGCTTCGATCGTTGCAAGGTCCGCGTCCGAAACAGGAGCGGGCAGCGCGAAACGTCGATTATCGAGCCCCAGCGCATCAATGTGGTCGACAGGATATCCCGCGGCGAGCGCCGCGCCGAGCGTGCTTCCGTGATAGGCGTCGCCGACGCACGCGACTCCCCCTCTGCCGGTTGTGACGCGGGCGACCTTGAGCGCGTTGTCGATCGCCTCACTGCCGCTGCATGACAGGATCGGAATGTATCCGGGAAAGATGCTGCCGAGCTGTTCCTTGAACCGCTCCTGGTTCGGATCCGTGCACCATGAGGGTCTGAAAGGGAGGGCTCTGGCGGCCTCGATCCAGTCCGTGAAGATCGCTTCGTTGTTCCAGCCGGCATTGGTGACGTTCCAACCGGAAGTCAGGTCGTAGTAGACACGCCCGTCGATGCCGATCAGTCGATCGTTCTTCGCGCCATGGAGCGCCAGCAGTTGTTCTCGGCCCATCTTTCGTCCTCGCTCACCATCGCCATTAGTCGTCTATCGCGCCCTCGGTCTTGTAGCAGTTGCGGCAGTGCGGCACGACCCGGCGCCCTGACGAGACGAGACTGGACCGGAACGCCTGACCTCGGCGCAGGATGTCGTCGACCTCTTCGCTGAAAATGTTTCCAATGACGCCACTCCGATCGAACGAGAGCATGCAGACATGCACATCGCCGGTTACCGTGATGCACATCGCGTTGCCTGCCCAGAAACAGGCTCCTTGAGGAAGGACGTCGGCCGCAAAGGGTATTTCCCGTCCTTCTCTGTCAATAGGGCAGACTCTGGTCCATGCGTCGCACCTGCGGGACAGGACGACAAGCTCACGATCGTAGATCGCGCCGCGCAGATAGGTGATCTCGTAGATTCCGACGCTCAAATGCGGCTCGCCTGCGGCATCTCGCGCATCCAGCAGCCTTTCCAAGCCGCGCAGCGTTGGTAACCACGTGCCGGGCCCCCGGTTGGCTTCGTGCAGGACTCGTCCACCCCCGTCTATGGACACGTATGCGAGATCTCCTTCGCGTGTTTGCCGAACAATCTCGGCACACGTGTCGTGCGAAAGCAGGAGCCCGTTAGTGTGGAACTCGAGTGGAACGCCAGGAGCGGTCGTATTGCGGATGCGAAGAAATTCGCCAAATCGCTTGTTTGTCAGCGGTTCACCGCGCCAGTTCAGATGGAGTTTCTCGATCGTGACGCCGGCGGCATTCAATTTTTCGAGCACGAGCGCGAAGTGATCCGTCGAGAGCAGGCGCGATGTATGGACATGCTTGGTATAGCAGTCGCGGCACGCCAGATTGCATGCCGCGGACAGATCCATCCAGATCCATAGGGGAACGGATCCTCGTTCCATTATCGGATTGCCCCCAAGGCACGCCAGTCGACCATGCGCAGGGTGCTTCGCCGCCCGTCCAGCGCCCCCTCAATTTCACGCCATTGACGGTCCCAAATCGAAGTCGATCGAGGATCGACCCGGATGACCTTGCCTGCCGACGTAGACGCCCAGATCCACGATCCGTCCGGCAGGCACGCCGCGGCATGTTCGTGGATTCCGTCTTCGTCCCAGTCGAAAAAAGCCAACAGGCAGCGCTGCGCCGATACCATCTCCGTGGCTTGTACAGTAACGCCTTGACGGCCTCTCGCCATTTGATCCGCAGTCATCCATGGAAGCTGCGCAACCGTGAGCCGCAGGCTCTTGCGAATGGCACGCATCAACAGACTCGAACAATCGATGCCGGTCGGCCCGCGGCCGCCGAACTTGTACGGGGCGCCAACCGAAGCCGCCAACCAGTGAGCGAGTCGAATCTCGTACCTGGCAATCGAGGCGATCATTCGAACGGCTGAACGCCCGAAACAAGAATGATTTTGTGGGCGAGCCGTGGGCTTCTGAGCGACGACGACGCCCCCACGACCATCGTTCCTGTAATGAGATCGTGCTGGTATTTGACGCTCGGCCACCATGGCGGGATATAAAGGATGGCTTCCACGCCGTCCTGGACAAGCAACCCGTCAGCGCCGGCTTCGGTAATGCTGACGACAGCCGGACTGCCGGGCTTGATCTTGCCAGCAACCGCCAGGCTTTCGCCCCCGATGTGCAGCTCGCCGCCAATGCCGGTCCGATTAGCCGTTTGCACCACTAATTGTGCGTCGCCGACCCGTAGCGGCGTTGATTTGATGTCGTCGGTGTGAACCGACAATGACAGATACCACGTTCCCCGGATTCGGACTGCCGCCATCGTTGCCCCCTTATGCGATAAGTGTGGTGGCTACTCGATAGAAACACGCAAAGAGCGTATCCATGTAGCGTTGCGTTGTCTACTATTAGATGCACCATCAACTCCGACCTGAGCAGGTGATGCATGGCACCGCGACCCTGCGACTTGCGTCGACAGGAGTGCGTTCGATGAAATCCGTCTCATCTGGCCAGACCCCAAACGAGTTACATCGATTCACCGGGACGCCCTCCCACCCCCTCCTCTGGGCCGTTCGTTGCTCTGGCGAAGTCTTCCGTGTCACGGCGACGGGAAAAATCACCGAGTCGTCCCTTCCGAAGGGATGGCATGCCGAGGAGGTCACGGTTGCCGCGCAGGGTAGGACCTGGGTCATGGCACGAAACGAATGTCACGCGAGATGGGGAGTCTGGCTGCGCGTTGCTGGCGGGGCTTCCTGGAAGCTGGTGATCGAGTTGGAACAGCATGCTGCGATTGCTGCAGCAAGGTCAGGCGTATGGGTGCTGGCAGGACACCGGCTGGACTTGATTGGCGACGACGGTCGTATTCTGCAATCCAATGGTCTCGAATTCGACGCGGTTGGCGTCTGTGAAGGTCCCGATGAGTCGCTGTGGTTGTTGGGGGGCCTTGCACGCTTGGGGGGAAAGCCGATTCGGAGACGAGGCGCAGGGGCGACGTGTTGGCACGAGATGCCAGAACCCATCGCGGCGACACAAATTGCTTGCGCACCGGACGGATGCGCGTGGACGGTCAACTCGCGAGGAGACCTTTGGCGGCTTCACCCGGACGGCCCCGGTCACTTCGCCGAGTGCCGTCAATCGGCAAACTGCCGCAACTGCCTGAAATCGCCTCGCGCCGGCATGGTCATCCGCGTCTGTGTCGGAACCGACGGTCAGGTCTGGTGTTTGACCCCAAAAACGGTACCAGGAGGATATTGCATCGCCAGACTGGCGCCCGGAAGCCGCCGCATGACTGAACTTCCCGGCCAGGTTGGCGCGATCAGCATTGCCGCTGCCACCGGTTGGCCTGACGGCGAGTAAGTGTCCAAAGCAGCATATCGGCGTCGGGCCGATGTTCCGCACCAATGTCAGCCCGGAAGCAATTCAGCCGATGGCGCTCTAGTGAAGCGGACATGCGACCTGGTCGATTTTTGGCGGAGACGAGTTAATCCGCTTTGGGCGACCGCACGACGCGCATCATTGGTACGCGAGCGGCCGGTAAGTCCTTGAAAAGCCGACACCCGAATGTCAGATCCCCTTACGCGAAGAATGGCGCTTCCTCGCCGATAGCGGCCTCTCGCCACACCGCCAACCGCAAGCCCGGCGAATCATTCCCCTGCCCGCGCTCCCCGCCTCATATGCCCCTCGGCAACCGCACCGTAAAAACGGTTTCCGTCTGATCCGACCGCGCATCAATCCGGCCGCGATGCGCCTTGGCGATTTCGTTGGCGATAAACAACCCGAGCCCTAGACCGGCATCATCCCCCGTCCGTCGCGAACGATCAGCCTCCCCGCGCTCGAGCGGATCGAAAATACGGTCGAGCGTGCGCGGATCGATCGCCGGCCCGCTGTTGCCGACCTCGACGACCATGTCGGCGCCGGTCGTCGCGGCCACCACCCGCACCGGTGTATCTCGCGCACCGTACTTGACGGCATTGCTCACCAGATTGCTCAGCAACTGCTGCATGCGCTGGTCGTCCCACTCGCCCCGGAGATCCCCACGCATATCGACGGTGATTTCGCGATCCGGATGACCTGCCCGCAGCTCGTCCACCACATTGACGAGCACATGCGCGAGGTCGATAGGACGGGGAACGACGTTGATGCCCAGCCCGAGCTGGGTTCGATTGAAATCGCAGAGATCATCGAGAAGGCCCTGCATGCGACCACCGCTTCTGATCAGCCGAGCGGCGGCCTCCGATACCTCCTCACCCGCATTGAGCGCGGCAAGATACGACGCCGTGAGCTGGATCGTCTGCAGCGGCGTGCGCATGTCATGGCTCAGCATGCCGAGAAACAAGTTACGAGCCTGTTCGACCTGTTCGGTAAAAAACGAGACGGATTCCGCCAGCGCCTGATCGATCGCTTCGTTGAAGCGAATCATGTCGTCCATGTCGACCGGGCCCGGCCGACACGCGTCGATCCACAGGCGCAGCACGCTGGCACGCAGCGCCCGATACTCGGCCGCCAACTGGTTGATGTTGAAACCCCGCTGGGCGCGCAAAACGGCATGCGTCTGCGCGGCCGTCTCGCTGGCGTTCGCCGGCTCGGGTGCGCGCCCCAGCGATTTTTCGTGTTGCGCTTCCCTCGTCTGCGGGGTCGCGATGTCCTTGGCGACGGCGATCAGGATCTCGCGCGCGTGGTCGCGTAGTCCGTGCGAGGTCATGTGCCTCGCGGCCGGTAACAGCGTGGCAGCAAACGCTTCCCACTGCACCAGGATCGGTTCCATGTTCCGTACGATGAAATCGGAAAGACGCATGTCGCCCCTCACAACGGAATGAACGGTGGACGCTTCTGTCGAACCGCAAGATATCACGTGAATGACGGCGAGGCCCGCAGCGGGCTTCGATTCGCACGCCCGTCACGTCGGGCGGCCACTATCGTCGATAATCGATCCGCGTCATTCCGGTTCCGCAGGGCGCCACCTTTCAATTGCCGCGACACCGGCAGCACGAACCTTGCTTCGCGCCCGTTCGACCTCCATCCGACGGTGGGATCGGCCGCCGCTTCCTGTCACGGCCGGCCGCCGGCACGAGATTGCACATGCCCAGGAAAAAATCCAGCCTCTGGTTGCGACATCTTGAACTGTTTTCCGCGGCGGCCGGTGCACGTCCGAAGAAGCGCGCCGGCAAGGCGCGGCCGGCCGCCCAAAAAACCGCCACCAGGCTCGCTCAACGGCCCGCCAAGCCGGCCGCCCCCGCCCGCGCCGCCAAACGGACGGGTACCGCACGCGCGCCGTCGGCCCGGCCGCCCGGCACCTGGCTCCGGTCGTTTCATTCGGCCGGCCCGAGCGCCGGCCGGCTCGTGAACCATCTCGCGTACGCGCTGTATCTTCCCGCTACACCTGCCCAGACAGCGGGCATGCCCGTCGTCGTCATGCTGCACGGCTGCAAGCAAACCGCCGAATCGTTCGCCGCGGGCACGCGCATCTGCCGTCTCGCGGAGCGCTCGGGGTTCGCCGTGCTGTTCCCCGAGCAGGCCAAGACGGCCCATGCGCACCGTTGCTGGCACTGGCATGGCGACGCGACCCAGTCGGAAGCCGCGTCCGTCGCGTCGCTGGTCGACGCCATCGTTCAGCGCCACGGCTTCGATCGCGACCGGATCTACGTGGCCGGCCTATCCGCCGGCGCGGGGCTCGCCGCGGCGCTGGCGCTCCGGTATCCCGACCGCTTCGCGGCCATCGGCCTGCACTCCGGGCCGGCCATCGCGCCGCCGTCGTCGACGATGGCTGCGATGAGCCTGATGCGTCGCGGCCTCCGCGACGATCCGATCCACGCGCTCGACGCGTGCGCCGACGTCGCGGCCTATCCCGGCATGCCGGCCTTCGTGATCCATGGCCGGCTCGATACGGTCGTGACCGACCGGAACGCGACGCAGCTCGGCATCGCGTTCGCGCGGCTCAACCGGCTCGTCGACGAACACGGTGCGATCCGCGTCGGCGAACAACGCAGCTACGCGCACGACGATGCGGACTACGTCGACTATCTGAAGGGTGGACGGCTGGTCGTCAGAGTGTGCATCGTCCGCGGGCTGCCGCATGCATGGAGCGGCGGCGATCCGGGCGAGCCGTTCCATTCCGCCACCGGCCCGGACGCGACCGCGATGTTCTGGCATTTCTTTCGTCGTCAGCGCCGCAAGCGATTGGCGTGACGCGCGGCGCTCGCGCCCGTCGCCATCGCGTCGTCATGCCCGTTGCTCCAACGCCGCCGCGTTCGCACGATCGCCGGCACGCCGAACCGGCAACCGTATCCGGAAGGTCGTGCCGCGTCCCGGCTCGCTGGTCACGTCGATGGTGCCGCGATGACGCTCGACGATGCCATGCGATACCGACAGCCCGAGCCCCGTGCCCTGCCCGACCGGTTTCGTGGTGAAGAACGGATCGAAGATCCGCCGGACGACGTCGGGCGTCATGCCGGCGCCGGTGTCGCTGATCGCGATCGATACCTGGTCGCCGTCGCTCGACGTGCGGATCGTGATCACGCCGCGCTCCGGAATCGCCTGCGCCGCGTTGACCAGCAGGTTCATGAACACCTGGTTCAACTGCGACGGCAAGCATTCGACGTGCGGGACGTCGCCGTAATCGCGCACGATGTCGGCCTTGTACTTGAGCTCGTTGTGGACGACGTTGAGCGTGCTCTCGAGGCCCGCATGCAGATCGACCACGCTCCATTCGTCGCTGGCCGGGCGCGAGAAATCGCGCAAATCCTGCACGATGCGCCGCACGCGCAGCGCGCCGTCGATCGATTCGTCGATCAGCATCGCGATCTCGTCGCGGACGTAGTCGAGATCCGCGACACGGTGCACGGCCGTCAGCGCGTCACGGGTGGCCGGATCGAGCTGCGGCAGCGTGGCCTCATGCGCCGCGACCACGTCGAGCAGGCTGCGCACCCACGTCTTCAGCGTATTGAGGTTCGCGCTGACGAAGCCGATCGGATTGTTGATCTCGTGCGCGACACCGGCCGCGAGCTGCCCGATCGACGCGAGCTTTTCCGACTGCAGCAATTGCTCGTGCGTTTCCTCGAGCGCATGCAGCAGGCGCCGCTGTTCGTCCTTCTCCTGTTCGAGCAGCGCGTGCGCGGCCTTGCGTTCGTCGATCTCGGTCGCCATGTTCTCGCGCGTACGTTGCAGCATCTGCGTCGTCTGCTCGTAGCGATGCAGTGCGCGTTCAAGTTCGCCGGTTCGCAACCGCACGAGTCGCTCCAGCGTGTCGGTCATCCCGCGCAGGAACGTTGTGCGCGCATCGAAACGGCACACCAGCAGCGTGACGACCAGCGTCGCCATCGTGAACAACGCGACCGTCGTCGCGAGCCACGGTGCGTCGACGTCGTTCGCGGCGCCGCACCGCGCATCCGGCGCGAAATGCGCGGCCGCCATCGCCGTGTAGTGCATGCCGGTAATCGCGATGCCCATGATGACGGCCGCGCCGATGCGCTGCGCGGTCGCGTAGCGTGCCTGCTGCATGCGCAACGCCTGCGCGATCCACAGCGCGGCCGTCGACGCGATCACCGCGATGCCGATCGACGCGGCGAACAGCAACGCATCGTAGCGAATGCCGGGCTGCATGTGCATCGCGGCCATCCCGGTGTAGTGCATGCCGGCGATCCCGCCGCCCATCAGCACGCCGCCCGCGCACAGCCGCCGCCAGCCCAGCCGTGCGCGCGTAACGACGTTCAGCGCGAAATACGACACGAGCACCGCGATCGCCAGCGAGGCGCCGGTTTCCTGCCATGCATAGCCGAGCGGCACCGGCAACGAAAACGCGAGCATGCCGACGAAATGCATCGACCAGATGCCGGTTCCCATCGCCGCCGCGCCACCGCCCAGCCACGCGCGCTTGAGCTTCGGATTGTCGAGCAGCGAAATGAACGCGGCGAGGTCGAGCGTCGTATAGGAGGCCAGCGTCGCGATCGCGAGCGACAGCAGGACGAGCGGAACGTTGTAGATGCCATGCATGATCGGACGCCCGGAACGGGTTGATTGCATCGCCGCGGTGCGGGCGCTCGCGCGCACCGCGGCCATCAGGCCGCCGTTCGACGTCAGGCAGGCGGCGCGCCTGCGTGGGGGGCGTGCGCGTGCCCCGCCGGACGGGCCAGCACGAGAATGTCGAACGGCGTGCCCTCCCGCGTTTCGAAGCGGCGCACGAGTTCGATCTGGTGCGCGGACATCACGCTGCCCTTCGTCATCAACAACACGCCGCGATGCGTGCGCAGATCGTCGGCGAGCTCCATTCCTTCGCGCAGTTGAGCCGACCGGATTTCCGCGACGGACGCCGCGATGCCGAGACTCTCAGGATCCCGCATCAACTCGACGAAGCGTGCGACCAGTTGCGGGTCGTAACGCACGCCTGCTTGCGAGTGCAACACGTCGATCGCCTGCTCGATCGAATGCGGCGCCCCGATTTCGCCGTGGCGCAGCCCTTCGAAATCGCGCGCGATCGCGACGATCCGCGACCCGATCGGGATCGCGTCGCCGACCAGCCCATCCGGCGTGCCGCGGCCGTTGAAGCGCTCGTACTGGTGCAGCACGATCGACGCGACCTTGTGCAACTGGGCGACCGGCGTCAGCACCATCTGCGCGCGCAGCGGATGCTCCTGGAACACGCGGTGCTCGTCCGTCGTCATCCGCGTGAGCGGCTTGTGCAGCAATTCGTCCGGCAGCGACAGCTTGCCGATGCCGTGCAGCAGCCCCGCGAAATAGACGTCCTGCGCATGCAGTTCGCTCATCCCGTCGGCGAGCGCGAGCCGGCGCGCGATCTCGCCGACGCGCATCGCATGCCCGCTCGCGGCCCCGCAGCGCAGCTCGATCATGCTTGCGCACACCTGAACCATCGCCGTGAAGCTGCTTTTCAGGTCCCTTTGCGCCGCTTCGAGGAACATCACCGTCTGACCGAGCTCCTCGGTGCGCGCGCGAACCTGCGTTTCGAGATCCGTGTTGAAACGGCGCAGCGTTTCGTTCTGCGCTTCCGTCAGCGCCGCCAGCCGGGCCGCTTCGCCGCGCAAACGGCGCTGCTCCAGCGCGTGCTCGATCGTCAGCAGCAGGTCGTGATCGTCCCACGGCTTGTTCAGGTAGCGATACACGCCGCCTTCGTTGACGGCCTGCATGACCGACGCGATCTCCGCATAACCGGTCAGCAGAATGCGCATCGTGTCCGGGTACAGCGCCCGCGCGCGCGCCAGGAATTCCGCGCCGCTCATGCGCGGCATCCGCATGTCGGACACGATCAGGTCGATTTCCGTCGACGCCAGGATCTCGAGCGCGGCCTCGCCGCTGTCGGCGGTCACGATGTCGTAGCCGGTGGGCCGGAACACGCGCCTGAGCGCGGACAGCACGTTCGGTTCGTCGTCGACCAGCAGGATCGACGGTACGCGCGCCGCGTCGCCGGATGCCGCGGCGGTGTCGGACGTTTCGGGCGGCACGGCATTCACGCCGTTTGTTGCAGATGTCGTCATAATCGGCCTCGGATCCATTATTTACGCCCTCTCTGCAACATCGGCCGGTGCCGCGTTTTCCACATTGGTGAAAACGCTAATGCGTGCGTGTCGATTTCAACCGGAATGCATCACGCGATTGCTACGTCGTTGCCACGCCCGGTTCGCGGCGGTAGGTGATGTCCCATTCCGCTTCGTCGGTTCGCACGAAGCCGTGCCGTTCGTAGAAGCGGTTCGAATCGCTGCCGCGCAAAGCGCCGACGCGAACGGGCATTCGATGTGCGTCGGCGTCCGCCAGGATCGCGCGCAGCACGGCGGCGCCGATGCCCTTGCGCTGATGCGCGGGCACGGGCCACCGGGCATCGAGGACGCGTGATCGCTTCAGCGCGCCTCGATGCCTTGCGCTTGCATGAACTGCCCCCGGACATCTTCGCTCAACACGGACTTCGGCGGCACACCTCTCGTCGATCGGCGAGCGCGAAGCAAGCGAGCGAGCCGATGCGATCGGCTCAAGGAATAAAAAACGCTGGCCAGTAAGCTGGCCAGCAAAAGGTTCTGGCGATCCGAGGTTGAGTGTGCCAGAACCGCATACATTGACCGGCGTACGTGTACAAACGGACGGAGACGGCAAACGACCTGCCCCAAAGATCGGGACGCCCGGCTCGACCCCGCGCAACAATCTGTGATCGCAGTTTAGGCCAAGCTCACGGATGCTGCCACGCGAGCGTTCACGCCCGCAAGCTCCAACGCATCGTCGGAATTCGGCCCTTCCCATGTCGCGATCATCGCATCGGTCGGCAGATAGTCGGGATCGGCCGACGCGACGCCGGCCCACAGTCCTTGAGACACCTGTCTGCCATGGAGATAAAAGTGCAGCTCCCGGCCAGCGCGCTCGCAAGTACACCGGATTCTCTCCACCGATTGGCCCAGCCCTCTGATCTGTGCGACCTGGTTGCGATCCAGCTCGAACATGGCGCTCACCACCCCGTCGCAATCGACAATGCCGATCATGTTGCTGTCATCGGTGAATGTCCACGACGGATGCGGCGTGCCCAAACGCAGCATGAAAAAATCTGCGGATTCTGAACCAATCATCATGTTTCTCCTGCAACGATACGCCGTTCTACTAACTGTAACTTGATAAAGACACGCGCTCATCCAATGCCCTCTCGCCGTGCCTGGATGCGCGAGTGGCGGTACGCCAGCGCGTTGCAACAGGCGGGCGCAACATGGAAACGCGCACCGCCCGTCGCTTCCGGATCCCCTACACGCTTGCCCGGCCCGCCACGGTTTCCGCGGCCGTACTCTCCGAACCGGAAAGCTTCACCGCCACGGCCGCGGCCGCCGTGCTCCCGTAGACGTTGAGCGCGGTTCTCCCCATGTCGAAAAACGCGTCGACGCCCAACAGCAGCAGCACCGCATCGGCCGGCAACCCGATCGACGTGAGAACGATGGTGATCGCGACGATCGCGCCGGACGGCACGTTGGCTGCTCCGTCGATGGTGACGATCGTCAAGATCAAAATCGTGATCACCAGCGGCCAGGACCAGACGAGGTGATAGGCGTCGGCCAGATACCCGACCGCGAGGGCCGTGTAGAGCACCGCGCCGTCGCGATTGAAAATATAGGCGAGCGGCAAGATCGTGGACGCCACGCCATAGGGCACGCCCAGTTCAACCAGCTTCTTCAGGTGCAACGGATAGGTAATTTCGGACGAACGCGTCGTGAACCCCAGGATCAGCGGCTCCTTCACCTTCCTGAGCACGGCGAGCGGCGACTGACCGGCGACGCGAATGACGATGGTCAGCACGACCGCCAGAATCGCCATGCCGAGATAGGCCACGCCCAGCAGCTCGATGAGCGAGTGCGCGCCCGTAAAGCCCTTGGCTGCCAACAACTGCGCGATCGCGGCGAAGATCGCGAGCGGCGACCATGCGATCACCCACTGGATCATCTTGAACAGCCCCGACAGCAGCGCCTCGAAAACGGCAATCGCAGGCTCGGCCCGCTCCGGGGCGGCCGACAATGCGGCGCCGAAAATGACGCCGAAAACGAGCACCGGGAGCGAATTCCCCGCAGCAAGCGCAGCGACGATGTTCGCGGGGATCAAATCGACGAGGAATTTCGTCCAGTCGATGCTGGAAGCAAGCGCGGCGGGCATCGATCCAGAGTGAGTCAGGCTCGCGCCGAGACCCGGTCGAAATGCAAAGTTGAGCAGCAGGCCGCACGATGCAGCCAGCCCCGTCATCAAAATGAAGAAGGCGATACTGGACAGGGCGACCTTGCCAAGCCGCTCGCGAAGCCGGCCCGCACGGAAGACCCCGACCGTGACCGACAGGAAGATCAACGGCATGACGACCATCTTGATCGCGTGGCCGAACATCGTGCTGAGAAAGCCCAGCTTCGCGGCGAAGCCCGGCGCAAACACGCCGCAAGCGACGCCCAGCACAAGTCCGCCAAACATTTGCATCGGGAGGGAAAGCCCTTTATTTTTCGTGTTCATGCCGTGCCTTTAGCAGTTTTATCCGTGCCGGTGTGCCGTCAACGATGTGATTCCACATATGCTGACGCGCGAGCTCGCCGTCGTTCGCTTCGATTGCGTGAAAGATGTGCAGGTGCTCGATCGTGCCGCGCCGAACGGTTTCCGCGTCGCCACGCGGAAGTTCGTTCAGGGCCAGGGTCTGGGCCCGCAATAAACCATACGCCGACGAGATCCGGACGTTCCGTGCGGCAGCAAACAACTCTTGATGAAACACCCAACCGATACGTTGCTCGAGCATGATGTCCGCGACGTCCCGGTCGATCAGTTCCCGCATTTTTGCCGCGGCCTCGCGAAGGCCTGCCGTTACGCCGGACTTCGCTGCGAGAAACGCTGCGGTACTCTCGAGGGCCAGCCGCATTTCAAAAATTTCGCGAAGATCGCTGGTCGTCGGCGACGCGACATAGGTGCCGCTCTTTTCGATCACGACGACCAGCCCTTCGGATTCGAGCAAATGCAATGCGCTGCGCACCGGCATCTGGCCGAAACCCAGTTCGTCCGACAGGCCTCGGTGAGATACTTTCTGCCCAGGCGCAAGACGGCCGTCAAAGATCCGCGATCGGATCTCGTCGTAGGCCAGTTCTGCATCTGTCGATACTTTCAACGTCATCTGTGATCGCAGTTAGCGTATGATTCAAAAAACAAAACAGGTAGGAAATTACCCTTACTCGCCATGCCCGGCAACTGCTAATTTTGCGAGTGGGTATGTCGAAAGAGAATTGGAAGAAAATCCGCGTTACGAAGAGAGCCGATAATTATATGATTTCACAAGATGTGCGCTTTACCATCTGTGCCGTCCGTGCGGAAGAAACCTATCCCCTCAGGGCCGCCATCCTGATGGCGGGAGATGAAGAGGGAAGCGCGCTACACGGAGATCACGCCCCAACGACGATGCACTTTGCCGTTCGTGACAACGACAGGATCGTTGCGGTGGCATCGGTGTGTAAAGAAGCACAATCCGGCGCTTTGAACACTGAAATGTGGCGCCTTCGCGGCATGGCCGTCGATCCGTCGGTACGCGGCCTGGGATTCGGACGCCTGCTGGTCAATCTGTCCATTCGCCATGTGCGCGAACAGCGCGGCGTGCTGCTCTGGTGCACGGCGCGCGAATCGGCATACCCGTTCTATGAAATGCTCGGCTTTGAGCGGGACCCGATACCAATTTCAATGCATGGCCGCGACGACATGAAATTCTATTTAATGCAACGCCGGATCGAATGCTGAGTTTCGTCCGCGATTGACGTTCGATTGGAATCGGACGCCGAGGTCAGGCGCTGGCTGTCGACCCGGAAAACCGGTTCGTCCGACGTCCGCATGAGCCGGTTCGCCCGCGTAAAACTATCCGCCGCTCAGCGACACGCGGAAAACCCGCTTGCGGCCAATCGCACCGACATTCAACAATCGCCTTCTCTGTTTCGATTATTGCAACCCGGGAATAAATAGAACGATTACAACCGGGACTGCATGATCGTTGCCCGTCGTGCCAGCCCTTCAAGCCGATTATTCCCTCCCCCACCCCACCTGAATTCGCTTGCCGTGGTCGAGATCGTCAGCGCGATGGCGCGGATCTCGATAACACGTCGCCTTCGTGCCGGTTCTTATAGGGGAAATCCCGTAAGGCGCCCGACGATCAGACGAGATTAACTTATATCAAACAAATTTTGACCGGCATTTATGTTCCTGATATGGTCCTTCCACTTGCAAAGTGCGACCAGGCCGTATCGGCACCCGTCGCCGGCGGCTGAACCGGACGCCTGGCCAGTCCGCAAGGACGACCGATGCGACAACCGAGCAAGGGAAATTGTAAGGATCACGAAGTGAGCCGATCCGGCATGACGAGGTGGCGAACATGACGCCGGCCGTCGCGACCGAAACGACGCGCAGGCCATGCGCCGCCCGCTGCATCCGGATACGACGAAAGCCGTTTCACCCCATCCCGAAACTACTCCTGACAGTGAAATGCAGATGAAAAACAAAAAAATCAACATCAGCGTTATCGCTGTTGCCGCCTTCGCAGCATCGTCGGCAGCAATGGCACAGTCGTCGATCACCCTGTACGGCATGCTCGATGCAGGCATCGGTTACACGTCGAACATCAATGGCCACAGTCGGTACGGCCTCGATGGCGGCGCCTCGGGTTCGAACAAGTGGGGCCTCAGAGGCCAGGAGGATCTCGGCGGCGGCCTGCAGGCGGTATTCAAGATCGAGAATGGTTTCAACATCGGGACGGGCGGCATCGGCGGCCAGGGGCCGATCGGTAACACGCGTTCGCTGTTCAACCGCCAGGCTTACGTGGGCCTCGCGTCCAATCAGTACGGCGCGTTGCGCATGGGGCGCCAGCTCGACGCCGTGACGGAAATGGTTCAGGTCCTGACGGGCGACGCCATTTCGGCGTCGACCTTCTCGACGCCGGGCGACGTCGACAACAACGACAACACGACGAACCAGAACAACGCGGTGAAGTACATTTCGCCGATCATCCACGGCTTCCAGGCCGAAGCCGCGTACTCGTTCGGCGGCGTGGCCGGTGCAACGGGTTCGGGGCAATCGTGGTCGGCGGCCGCGACCTACGCTCAAGGTGGCCTGACGGTCGCCGGCGGCTACTTCCGTGCGGCCAACCAGGGCGAGAACGGATGGGTGAACGCAACCGCCCAACCGAGTTTCGGCGGCGCGCTCGGCTATCCGAGTTCGGGCTACAACGGCGGCAATGCGTTCAAGAGCGCGGGCATCGCGCAAGTCGCCGCGCAATACGAGGTCGGTCCGTACACGGCCGGGCTGCGCTACTCGAACGCCCAGTACAAGGGCAACGATGGCCAGCCGTCAATCCACTTCAACGTGCTCGGTGCGCTGCTACAGTACCGCGTCACGCCGGCGCTGTCGCTGGCGACCGGCTACACGTATGTCTACGGTTCCGCAGCCACGCCCACGCAAGCGGCCGAGGGTCGCACGATGGCCTCGATCAACCAGGTGTCGCTGGGTGCGACGTACTCGCTGTCGAAGAGTACCGCGCTGTATGCGATGGGCGCCTACGTGCATGCGAAGGGTGCGCAGGCTTCCGCTGCCGACTTCGGCAACACGTCGTCGGGCGGCAACCAGGTTCAGGTCAACATCGGCATGTTCCACGGCTTCTGATCGCCGACTCGCGACACCGGAGCAGTGGCGGCATGGCTCCGGTGTCGTACCTCGCCCGGCCTGATCGGCGAACCTAGCCGCCCTCCTGACTCGCCATGCCTTCCATCCACGCCTCGAACGCGGACACGGCCGCATCGTCGGCGCGATCGGCGTTCGTCACCAGCATGTAGTCGTCGGCGCGCCAGACGGGCGATGCGATGGGACACACGAGGCGCCCTTCGGCAAGATCGCGCCCGATCAGCGGCAGCGATGCCAACGCCACGCCGAGTCCCTCGATCGCCGCGCCCAGCTGAAGATTCACGTGATCGAATTCGACGTGGCGCGCGGCGCGCAGATCGGGCGCACCCGCTTCCTTCAACCAGTGCGACCACGCGGAACGCGTTGTGGCCGAATGCAGCAGCGTGTGATGACGCAGGTCGGTCACGCTCTGTATCGGATGCTGGCGCAGCAAGGCGGGATTGCAAGCCGGCACGCGCGGGTCGGGCATCAACGAACGCGAGACGACGCCCGCGCCTTGCTCGGGACCGGAGCGAACGCCGATATCGAACGCATCGGCGACATAGCGCAGCTTGCGCGACGTCGTCGACACCCTGACGTCGATGTCGGGGTACCGCGCATGGAAATCGGCGAGCCGCGGCAGCAGCCAGCACAGCGCAAAGCTCATCGGCACGTTCACCCGCACGACGCCCGATATCCGGTGCGCGAACGGATTGTGGCGCAGCCGCACCACCGCGGTGCCGAGGCGCTCGAACGCGTGGCTGACGTCGCTCAGCAACGCGGCCCCTTCGTCGGTGAGCACGACGCCACGCGGACGACGATCGAACAACGGCAGGCCGAACCAGTCCTCCAGCAACCGGATCTGTTTTCCGACGGCCCAATGGGTGACGTGCAGTTCCGCCGCGGCGCCGGCGAAGCTGCCGTGCCGCGCAACCGCATCGAAAGCGCGCAGCGCATTGAGCGGGGGGAGTTCGTCCCGGTGCGTCGAAGCACCTCGGCTTTCGTCCATGACGTGACTTTTTCTCTCTGTTGACGGGATTTTAGCTCAATTGAAAGGGCTGGCGCCCCGGGCATAAAATTGCCACATCGAGCCTGAAAACCACACCGCGAGCGCCTTCCATGCATCGCTCGTACGGAGAGAATGACAATGCGCTTGCCCGTTTTTTCCCCGCCCGTCGCGCGAGAGACTGCACCGTCGAGGCCGCGCGTGCTGTGGCTCTCCTGCGTTGCGCACGCCATACACGACGGCTATACGGACATGATCTACGCGCTGCTACCCGTGTGGCAGTCGGAATTCGGGCTCGACTTCGCGGCCCTGGCTATCCTGCGCGGCGTCTATGCGGGCACGATGGCAACGCTGCAGTTGTCCGCGGGGCGTGTCGCGCAACGTCTGGGCAGCGGCGCGACGCTCGCAATCGGTACGCTGCTCGCCGCGCTCGGTTATGCGCTCGCGGGCATGTCGGGCGGCCTGCTCGGGCTGGGCGTCGCGCTCGCGATCTCGGGCGTCGGCTCCAGCACGCAGCATCCGATCGCGTCGGGCGCCGTCTCCCGCGTCTATGGGCGCGACGCGAGAGGTCCGCTGAGCATCTACAACTTTTCCGGCGATCTGGGGAAATCCGCGCTGCCGGCCGCCATTTCGCTGCTCGTGACCATGATGCCGTGGCGTCATGCGCTATGGATCGTCGCCGGGCTGGGCTGCGTCGTGGCCGCCGGCATCGCGCTGTGGTTTCCGGCCGTGCCGCGCGCCGCCGCGCAGACGACGGCAAAAGAGCAAGCGCCCGCTCGACGCAGTGGCACAGGGAGAGGCGGATTCTCCGCGCTGTTTTCCATCGGCGTGCTCGATACGGCCGTACGCATGGGACTGCTTACCTTCCTGCCTTTCCTGCTGAAGGCAAAGGGCGTTTCGCCGCAACTGCTGGGAACGGCGCTTGCACTCGTTTTCATTGGCGGTGCGGCCGGCAAATTCATGTGCGGCTGGCTCGGTGCGCGGATGGGGACGGTGAGGACGGTGCTGCTCACCGAGGGCGGTACGGCCGCGTGCATCGTCGCGGTGATCTATCTTCCGTTGACGCTTACCATGGTGCTGCTGCCGATTCTGGGCATGATGCTCAACGGCACGTCGTCGGTGCTGTACGGAACCGTCCCGGAGATGTCCGCGCCCGAGCGCACCGAGCGCGCATTCGCGATTTTCTATACCGGGACGATCGCATCGGGCGCGTTATCGCCCGTCCTCTACGGTTTCCTCGGCGACCGGATCGGTGTGCACGGCGCCACGTATGCGACCGCGTTGACCGCGCTGGCGATTTTTCCGCTCGCTCTCGCGCTGCGCCCGCATCTGACAGACCACTCACAGGATGAACGCCATGACGAAGCCTGACTACCCGCGCGTCGCTCTCGTCGGTCCCGGTGCAATCGGAACGACCGTCGCCGCGGCCCTTCATGAAGCCGGCCGTACGCCGGTGATCTGCGGCCGCTCGGCGCACGCGCAGTTGACGTTGCGCTTCGACGGCGGCGAGATCGTCGTGCCCGGGCCCGTGCTGACCGATCCGCAAGCCGTCAATCAAAGGTTCGACCTCGTGTTCGTGGCGGTCAAGTCGACGCAGATACCGAGTGCGGCACCGTGGGTCTCCGCGCTATGCGATACGAATACCGTCGTCTGCGTGCTGCAAAACGGCGTCGAGCAGAAAGCCGCCTTCGCGCCGTATGCGGCCGGCGCCACGATCGTGCCGTCGATCGTCTGGTTTCCCGCGCAACGCGAATCGGGCACGTCGGTGTGGCTGCGCGGCAAGCCTCGGCTCACGCTGCCCGATACGCCCGCGAGCGACGTGGTGGTTTCGGCTTTGCGCGGCACGCGATGCTCGCCCGAGGTGGCGGAGGATTTCATCTCGCTCGCGTGGCGCAAGCTGTTGCAGAACGCGGTGGCGGGGCTGATGGTACTGACCGGTCGCCGCGCCGGCATGTTCGCGCGAAGCGACATCACCGACCTGTCGCTCGCGTACTTGCGGGAATGTCTCGAGGTCGCGCGTGCGGAGGGGGCGAAGCTCGGCGAGGAAGTGCCGCAGGAGATCGTCGATGGATTCCATGGCTTTCCGCCCGATTTGGGAACGTCGATTCTTGCCGACCGGCAAGGCAACCGTCCGCTCGAATGGGACTGCCGGAATGGCGTCGTGCAGCGATACGGACGCACGCACGGCATTCCGACGCCGATCAGCGATCTGGTCGTGCCGCTTCTCGCGGCCGCGAGCGATGGTCCGGGCTAATGCCTCGCCCATAGCGGGGAACGGGCGATCCAGCCGAGCCGCCCGAATCCGCGCTGGACACGACGTCGATGGCACATGCCACCGCGGCTGCCGTCATGGTCAGCTTCATGGAATCCCGCGCCCAACTCGGCGCTGCTAACGTCTGACAAAAGAGCCGACTCCCGCCTCCGCAGGAAGCAATCGCCCCTCGCCACCCCCGGCGCGCGCCGCTGCGACATCAATCCCGGAAAAAACTGACCGACCTAACAAATCGTTACCGTTCGTTTCAAAGTTACCCAGATAGTGAGCTGCGGCCCGGCTATTCTTCCGTCACCCACAATAACGATCCCACTGGGGGTGACATATGAACAACATGATCAAGAGCGCCCTGTGCGCTGCCTTCGTACCATTCATTCTCGCCGGTTGCGGCGGCGGCGACGACGGTGGCGGTGCGCAAACCGGTACGCTGCACGTCGCGATGACGGATGCGCCATCGTGCGGCTTCGACCACGTGTACGTCACCGTCTCGCAAGTCCGCGTCAACGCCAACGCGAACGCCAATGACAACGACGCCGGCTGGTCGACCGTTTCCCTCGCGACGCCGCAGAAGATCGACCTGCTGTCGCTGACCAACGGCGTGCTCGCCGATCTCGGCCAGACCGCGCTGCCGGCCGGCCAGTATCAGCAAGTCCGGCTGGTGCTCGCGCAGAATCAAGGCAACACCCTCGCCAACTCGGTCGTCCCGACCGGCGGCACCGAACAGGCGCTCGCCACGCCGAGCGCGACGCAAAGCGGTTACAAGATCATCCAGCCGTTCACGGTCCAGCCCAACACCCTCGTCGATCTCGTGCTCGACTTCAACGCATGCAAGTCGATCGTCCAGCGCGGCAACGGCTCGTACGCGCTGAAACCCGTCGTCACCGCGATCCCGACCGTCGTGAGCGGCGCGATCTCCGGTTACGTCGCCTCCGCCGAAGCCGGCGCGACCGTCTATGCCGAACAAGGCGGCAAGGTCGTCCGCGGCACGGTGGCCGACAGCTCCGGGAAGTTCGTGCTGTCGCCGCTGATCCAGAGCTCGACGCAGGGCAACTACGACGTCGTGATCGTGCAGAACAACTTCGCGTCGGGCATCGTCCGTTCGGTTCCGGTGGTCGTGAACACGACCACGGCGGTGTCGGCGTCCGCCGCACCGATCACGCTGCCGGCCTCGACGATGAGCACCGTCAGCGGTACGGTCACCGCAAGCGCGAACGCCTTCGTGCGCGCGCTGCAGACGATCGACGCGAACGCGTACGAGATCACGTCGATCAACGCGAACATGGACACCGGCGCCTATGCGCTGTCCGTGCCTGTGGCTGCACCGATCGTCGGCACCTACTCGGGCTCGCTGCCGATCGCGTTGACCGCGGCGCCGGCCGCCGCAGGCCAATACACGATCGAGGCCGACGCGGCATCGGGCGCGACCCAGTCGGCCAACGTGAACGCAACGACCAGTCAGTCCAACGTCAACTTCAGTTTCTGACGCGCTGACCGCATCATCGAAAGGGCCGAACGGCCCTTTCCTACCAACGGGAGAACGAAGTGAAAAAAGGGATGATCGCAGTGCTCGCAGCGGCGAGCATGGTGGGCGCGCTCAGCGGGTGCGTCGCCTATGTTCCGGGCCCACCGGTCGTGGTCGCGCCGCAAGGCGGGCCAGGGAATGGATTCTGTCCGCCGGGACAGGCCAAGAAAGGCAACTGTTGACGAAATGCCCGCGCATCGCGGGCATTTTTTCATCTGTCGCGCGAGCCGGACGGTTCGACGAATCCGCCATTCCCCGCGTCGTCACTCCGCCATCTTCGGCGGCCATGCATGGCCTTCGGCCTGACAATGCCTACACCACGCGTAAAGCGCGTCGTACATGACCAGACCATGCTCGAGCATGTCGTGATCGTCGGCAAACATGTCCGACAGTCCGAGCGAAATCGCATAAAGGCCGCTCGACTGCGGCGTCAGGTCGAGCCGCGACGTATCCGCGCCGCGAATGATGCGGGCCATGTGCTGCAATGCCCGATCGTCAGCCAGACCATACTTGTCGAGAAACGCGTCGAAGCTGCATTGCTCGCCGACGTGCGTCAACTCCACGCCCGGAATGTCGTACGGAATCGCCCCGGTCTCGTCGGCGATCCGCAGCACGTCGCCCGGCGGGACGTACAGAAATTCGGGCGTCTCGTCGATAAAACGGGCAATGAGCCAGGGGCACGCCACCCGGTCGATTTTCGGACGTTGTCGCGTAATCCATTGCATGGCGGCCTCCACGATCAGTGATGCAACAGCGGGTACACGATCAGGCCGATCGCGGCGGCCCCGCCTACGACCATGGGCTCCGACAGCTTCCTGAACCTGACCAGCAGCACGATCGTCGCGAGCGCCATCAACGCGGTGGGCACGTCGACGATCGAACGCCGGGCGAGCACGATCACCGATCCCGTGATCGCGCCGACCGCCGCGGCCGTCACGCCGTCGACGAATGCCAGGATCGCCGGCAGCCTGCCGTACTTCTTGAAGTACGGCGCCGGCAACACCGTGAACAGATAGCACGGCAGGAACGTGCCGGCCGCCGCCACGCACGCGCCCGGCAGCCCCGCCACCAGATAGCCGATGAAGCCGACCGTGATGACGACCGGGCCCGGCGTGATCATCGCGACCGCCACGGCGTCGACGAACTGCTTCTCGTTGAGCCAATGGTGCTCGGTGACCACGCCGCCATAGAGGAACGGCACGATCGCGAGCCCCGAGCCGAACACGAACGCGCCCGCCTTCGCGAAGAAGACGGCGAGTTGCGCGAGCTGCGGCCAGTCGACGATACCGAGCCATGCGCCGGTGGCGGACACGGGCAACGCCACGGCCGCATTGACGCGCCGCTGGCGCAACCACCTCGGCGGCGCGCGCGTGAACCAGACGAGCACGCCGGCCGCGAGAAACAGCCACGCCACTTCGGATTCCGTGATTACCGTCACGGCGACCAGCGCGAGATAGATCGCCCAAAGGAGCTTGTCGCGACCGATGCTTTTCGCGGTCAGCTTGCGCGCGCTGATCGCGATGATGCCGATCACCGCCGCGCCGACGCCGTAGAACACCGACTGCATCCACGTCAGGCCGCCGAAGCGCGTGTACGCGTAGCCGAGCAGCACCACCATCAGAAACGACGGCAGCACGAACGCGATCCCGACCATCGTGGCGCCGACGATCCGGTAGTGCACGTAGCCGAGATAGATCGCCAGTTGCGCGGCAAGCGGGCCGGGAGCCAACTGCGCGAGCGCCAGGCCTTCCTTGAAGTCCGCGTCCGCGATCCAGCGGCGCGTGTCCACGAGGTCCCGATGCATGTAGCCGGCCAGCGCGACCGGCCCGCCGAAACCCGTCGCGCCGAGCCACGCGAAGTACAGGATCAGTTGCCCCAGCGTATAGGCCGGACGGTCGCGATGTGTATTCATGTCGAGGCGGGCAGCGAGGTCAGGGTTTGCGGTTGCCGCGCAAATGCACGTACAACGAATCGAGTACCGCGCCGATCTCCATCAGCAACGCATCGTCGTCGGCCAGACGCTTGCGGGCGCCCGCGAGAATGGCCTCGAATCCGGCGGCTTCCGGCACGGTGGCGCCGCCCACGTCCAGCGCATGCACCATGGCCCCCAGCCGGACGAGTCCGTCGTTGTCGCCAAGCCCGAAGCTCGCGACCAGGACCTCGAACGACACGCGATCGCCCACATGCGTGAACGGCGCGCCGTCGAAATCGAAGCCGAGCGCGTCAGCCGGACAATCGGCGAGGTTGTCCAGCCACACGAAGCGCGCATGCGGATCGATGAAACGCCGAATCAGCCACGCGCTGGCGACGCGATCGACCCACAGGTGACGGCGCGTCGCCCACACCCTGCCCTGATACTGCGCGGGGTCGCGACGGGGAATGCCGCGTTGGGCGGCATGCGGCTCGCCGGGAGAGCGCCGCGCTTCGATCGCGGCGGTGAAATCCCGCCATTGCGCCTGCGCGCGCAGCGACGTTTCGCCGGGAAAGAAATCGATGCTTCGAATGGCGTCGTACGTGCGCGCGTGGCGGCGTTGCAGGCGATTGAGATCGGCTGCCGCCAGATCGGACAGCGCCTTGCGCGCCTCCGAAAGCTCGGCAAGCCAGTCTGCGTAATCGCCCGCGCGATCGAACAGCGACTTGTATGCTTGTTCGTCCGCGGGATCGTCCGCATGGACGTCCAGCAGCCACGCGTGGCCGTCGCCGTTACGCGCGTCGTCGGCCAGCTCGCGCAACTGCGCCGCCTGCTCGGCATGCGCGGGCAACAGGTAGGCACCGTCGCGCAACGCGCCGCAGCCGAGCGCCTTGACGGTACGCCAGATGCGCATGCGCGCAGTCGCGCCGGAAGTCGGCAGACTGACGATCAGCAGGAGCCACGACGTCGGGGCAGGATTCATGACGGCAGCATAATGGGCCGTCACGAGCACTGCAATTCAGTAGATATCGCTACAACGCTTCGGTGGCAGGCAGTTCCGCTCGACGCGCGGAGCGAGCGCTCGGCCTGACGGCCGGATCGCGTCGTCGCCGGACCGACGCCGCGGGAAATCGTGACGATATCCTGCGAATCGAGCGGTTCAACGCATAAACTGAAAGCACGCCACGGCGAACGCCCCTCGCTCCATCGCACGCTTTCGCCGACACCGCTCCGAATGCAGCCGGACGGCAAACGCAGGCCCACACATGAAACGGCCCCAATGACAATCGATCCCGGCTCCATTCCTTACTATCTCGTCCTTCGGGCCGGCTGGCCACCCTATGTGTTGAATGCGGATCGTCAAGTGCTGCGCCGCCAGGCGAGTCCGCTATTGCTGGCATTCGCGCGCACGCGCGGCGCGATCGCCCATGTCGACGACAGCGCGTGGAACGTCTTCTCCGACAGCGAGGGGCTCACGGTCGTCGAACGTCGCGAGACCGGGTTCTTTTCGCTGGTCGCGGGAAACGAGACCGAACGTCAGTTGCAGTTGCTGACGACGCTCTGACGTCGCCGCCGGGCGTGCCCGTGCGTGCGCCAACCCCGGAATAAATCGACCGCTCGGCAAACGATGCGCGTATGATGAGTTCATCCGCGCGATCAGCCGTCCTTTGACCGTTCGCCCCTCCACCCGCCCGCTTGCTGCATCGCCCCTCCTTCGCGCTGCAACGTTGTCCCCTTCACCCATCGGCCCGCCCCATAACGGGAATACCGGCCGGATGTGTTCGCCCATGCGACTCGTCGTGGCCGAACGCCAGGAGTTCGTCATGAGCATGCACGTCTATCGTGGATTCGAGATTTATCCACTCATTTATCCTCACGTTGCCGCGCTGAACGGCAGCCCGCATAACTACGATGCCGGGTTCGACGCGGCCGTCAAGATTTGCCTGCGCGGCACCACCGATACGCTGACGCAGAGCCAGACCTTCAGATTGCGCGACACGTCCCCGTTCGATAACGCCGGTGACGCACGTCGAGCGTCGGTGCGCTATGCCGAGAACATCATCGACGACAATCGTGGCAAACAGGGATTCTTCGCCAGCGCGTGCTGACGCGCTCGTCAACGCCACATAGTGTGTTGGTATTTTGGAGGTCGAAATGATCATCGACGAACTGCTCGGCTTGATCAGCCGGCGTGAAGTCACCCGGATCGACACCGCCGTGCCTGCCGGCCTCGCCGATTCGGCGATGTGCCATCAACCCGAGCTGCACATGTTCATGGCGGTACGTGCGCTATCGATCGGCGCAGGCTATTCGGAATTCGAATCCGACGAGATAGCCAGCGCCGTCATGACGCGGCTCGGCTAGCTTTCCGTTCCCACCTCTTTCCAGACAGAATCTACATGACGACAATCACGCCGAAGCTGAACGAACCGATCGATGTCACGCTGCGGCGATTCCGGCGCGACATCGAGAAAACCGGACTGATTCGCGAGCTGCGCAGTCGCACGAGCTACGAGAAGCCGACGACGGAGCGCAAGCGGAAAAAAGCCAGCGCCGTTGCCCGACAGCGCTTGCAGGCGAAGCGCCTGTTGCCGCCCCGAAAAATGTACTAGCACGCTGTTGAAAAGTGCCTCGTCGTCGTTGCCGATCATGCTGCGGCGCGGGTTGATCGCGTGTTGCTCGTCGTCCGGCGTCTAGCTGCGACTGCGCGGACGTGTGCAGCCCCGTGACAGGATGCAGCGACCGACCATGAAGGCCGCGGGCCGACTCGACCTCATCGTCTCCACGCAGGCACGCCCGCGACACGCGATGCGCGACGTCCGGTGATAAGCTCGACGTCGACGCGCCGTCGCGCATCCCGCCACCCGACCGACCCTACGCCTCCCGCGAGTCCGCCCATGCCCATCGCTCCAGCTGTCGTCTCCGCCTTCACCCCCACCGGCAAGCTCCGCGCCTCGATCAACCTCGGCAACCCGATCCTCGCGAACCGCGACCCGGCAACGGGCGAACCGTTCGGCGTATCGATCGACCTCGCCCGTGCATTCGCCGAGCGCCTGTCGGTCGACCTCGAACTCGTGGTGTTCGACGCCGCCGGCAAATCGGTGCAGGCGCTGACTGACGAGCGCGCCGATTTCGGCTTCTTCGCGGTCGATCCGTTGCGCGGCGAAACGATCGCGTTCACCGCGCCGTACGTGCTGATCGAAGGCTTCTATCTCGTGCCGGACGCATCGCCGATCCGCACCAACGCGGACGTCGACCAGCCGCACAACCGCGTGGCCGTCGGCAAGGGCAGCGCGTACGACCTGTTCCTCACCCGCGAACTGAAGGCCGCGACGATCATGCGCGCACCGACGTCGCAGGCCGTCGTGGCGACGTTCGTCGAGCAGCAACTGGAAGTGGCGGCCGGCGTGAAGCAGCAGCTCGAAACCGACGCCGCGAAAACGCCCGGCCTGCGCCTGCTCGACGAACGCTTCATGGTGATCCGGCAGGCGATGGGCGTGCCGAAGAGCCGTGGCGACGCCGCCGCCGCGGCGTTGAGCGCCTTCGTCGAGGAGATGAAGGCGTCGGGCTTCGTCGCCGATTCGCTGCGCCGGCACCGCATCACGGGCGCATCGGTCGCGCCGGCGGCCTGATCGAAAACCGCGTGCCGTCGCGCTGGCCGCCGGGATCGTCCGGCTCGCGGCGCAGGCGTGCGATTTCAGCACGCGCCTGCCCGATCCTCGCGCGCATGACGAGTGCAACGTCGCGGCAACGCAGCATCGCCCGCCTATAGGCACAGGACAGGCGCAAATGGCGCAGCGGCGCAGGTCGTCCCGATCCGGCGACCGCCGAACAGGCGACGTGCTGCTCCGCACAAACCGGCAGCGGGTTGCGCCGGCTTCGGGCACGAAGCGCCACCAGCGCAGCCGCCGTCGCCCGATCGGCCGCGACCCGGCGCTAGCGCAAACCCGAACCCGGTTGCACTGTTCATCGCCATTCTGGTCCTGTATCGTCCTCCCATCCCCGATTGCGAAACCGCTGCATGGGAGGCTTACGATGCGAAAAAAGAATGCTGCAGCCGTCTGGATCCTGATCGCGATGGTGGCAGGCATCGCGATCGGCTACATGGTCTTCACGAGCTTTCCGGACAAGAAGGCCGCCGCTGAAATCGCCGGGTACATCTCGCTCGTCTCCGACGTGTTCCTGCGGCTGATCAAGATGGTGATCGGCCCGCTCGTCTTCTCCACGCTGGTGGTCGGCATCGCGCACATGGGCGATGCGGCCTCGGTCGGACGCGTGTTCGCGAAAGCGTTCGGCTGGTTCGTCACCGCGTCGCTGGTCTCGCTGCTGCTCGGGCTGCTGATGGCGAACCTGCTGCGGCCCGGCGACAATCTCGGCTTGCCGCTGCCGGACATCGGCGCATCGGCGAACCTCGCGACGTCCAAGTTCACGTTGAAGGATTTCGTCGGCCACATGGTGCCGAAGTCGTTCGCCGAGGCGATGGCGAACAACGAAATCCTGCAGATCGTCGTGTTCTCGATGTTCTTCGGCGTCGCGCTCGCCGCGCGCGGCGAGCGCGGGAAGATCCTCATCGCCGCGATCGACCAGTTGTCGCACGTGATGCTCAAGATCACCGGCTACGTGATGAAGCTCGCGCCGCTCGCGGTGATGGCCGCGATGGCCGCGACCGTCGCGGTCAACGGGCTGTCGGTACTGCTGAAGTTCGCGGTGTTCATGGGCGACTTCTACGTCAGCCTGTTCCTGCTCTGGGCATTGCTCGTGTGTGCCGGGCTGTTGTTCCTCGGCCGTCGCGTGTTCAAGCTGCTGCTGCTGATCAAGGAAGCATTCATGCTGTCGTTCGCGACGGCCAGCTCCGAAGCCGCGTATCCGAAGATCCTCGACGCGCTCGACCGCTTCGGCGTGAAGCGCAAGATTTCGAGCTTCGTGATGCCGATGGGGTACTCGTTCAATCTCGACGGCTCGATGATGTACTGCACGTTCGCGTCGCTGTTCATCGCACAGGCGTACAACATCCACCTGTCGCTCGGCACGCAGATCACGATGCTGCTGGTGCTGATGCTCACGTCGAAGGGGATGGCCGGCGTGCCGCGCGCGTCGCTCGTCGTGATCGCGGCCACGCTGCACCAGTTCGGGCTGCCGGAGGCCGGCCTGCTGCTGATTCTCGGCGTCGACACGTTCCTCGACATGGGCCGCTCGGCCACGAACGCGGTCGGCAATTCGATCGCGAGCGCGGTGGTCGCGAAATGGGAAGGCCAGCTGCTGTCGGAAGCGGAAGCCGAAGCCAACGCGGCGCGCATCGAAGCGGAACAGGAAGCGACGATCGCACATCCGACCGAAGTCTGACGGAGGCCCGGCGATGAAGATGCAGCGATTCTGGCGTGCGCTCGCGCTCGCGGGCCTGCTTGCCGCGGGCGCGACCACGCACGCGGAAGATGCACCCTCGACGCTGCCGCGCGTCGAACCGTTCGCGCCGGCCCAACTGACCGGCACGCTCGCGAAGGTGCGCGGCAGCGGCACGATCGCGCTCGGTTATCGCGACGCGTCGATCCCGTTCTCGTACCTGAACGCGCGCAACCAGCCGATCGGCTATTCGATCGAGCTGTGCAAGGCGCTCGTGTCGTCGATCGAGGATGCGATCAACAAGAGCCTGACGATCCGCTGGGTGCCGGTCACGTCCGACAACCGCATCGACGCGGTGGTCAGCGGCAAGGTCGATCTGGAATGCGGCTCCACGACCAGCAACCTCGAGCGCCAGAAGCGCGTGGCGTTCTCGCCGATCTTCTTCGTGGCCGGCACGAAGGTGATGGTGAAACGCGGCGCGCCGATCCGCTCGTTCCGCGATCTCGCAGGCAAGAAGGTCGCGGTGACGGCCGGTACGACCAACGAGAAGGCGCTGCGCGACCTGAACGAGCGGTTCAGGCTCGGGATCCAGCTCCAGGTGGTGCCCGATCATGCGCAGGGCTTCGCGCTCGTCGCGAACGGCGGCGCCGACGCGTTCGCGACGGACGACGTGCTGCTGTACGGCCTGATCGCCGAGAACGCGAGCAAGGGCGGCCAGTACGACGTGGTGGGCGATTTTCTGTCCTACGACCCGTACGGCATCATGTTCCGCAAGGACGATCCGCAGCTCGCGCAGGTCGTGAAAACCACGTTCCAGGAACTGGCCGCCGACGGCGAGATCGCGCGGCAGTACAAGCGCTGGTTCCTGCGTCCGCTTCCGTCGGGCTTGAGTCTCAACCTGCCGATGAGCCCGCAACTGGAGACGATCATCGAGGCGATCGGCGTCAACGGGAATTGAGCGCCGCGCCATCGTCGACATGAATGACGAAACGAGAGCGGCCCCGATGCCTCACCCGGCACCGGGGCCGCTTGCCGGGTGCAGCGTGTTCAGCCGACCCGCGCCGCGCCCTGCTGCGCCGCTTCCGCACCTTCGCTGGCCGTTCGCGCCAGCACCGGCTTCAGCGCCTGCCCGGTATGGCTCGCGCTCACCTTCGCGAGCCCTTCTGGCGGCGCCGCCGCGACGATCGTGCCGCCGCCCACGCCGCCTTCCGGCCCGAGATCGATGATCCAGTCGGCTTCCGCGATCACGTCGAGGTCATGCTCGATCACGACCACGCTATGCCCGCCGTCGACCAGCCGATGCAGCACGCGAATCAGCTTCGCGACGTCGGCCATGTGCAGGCCGACCGTCGGCTCGTCGAGCACGTACAGCGTGTGCGGCGCCTTCTGCCCGCGGCGCGTGATGTCGTCGCGCACCTTCGTCAGTTCGGTGACGAGCTTGATGCGCTGCGCCTCGCCGCCGGACAGCGTCGGCGACGGCTGGCCGAGCGTCAGGTAGCCGAGCCCGACATCCTTCATCAGTTGCAACGGATGCGCGATGTTCGAGATCGGCGCGAAAAATTCCACCGCCTCGTCGATCTCCATCGTCAGCACGTCGCCGATGTTCCGGCCGCGCCACGTGACGGCGAGCGTTTCCGGATTGAAACGCTGCCCGTGGCACACGTCGCACGGCACCTTCACGTCGGGCAGGAAGCTCATGCCGATCGTGCGCACGCCTTGCCCTTCGCACGCGGGGCAACGCCCGTCGCCGGTATTGAAAGAGAAACGCGACGCCGTATAGCCGCGGGCGCGCGCTTCGAGCGTATCCGCGAACAGCTTGCGGATCGTGTCCCACACGCCGATGTAGGTGGCCGGGCACGAACGCGGCGTCTTGCCGATCGGCGTCTGGTCGACTTCGAGCACGCGATCGATCTGCTCCCAGCCGCTCAGCGACTCGCAGCCCTGCCACGCATGCGTGACGTTCAGCGACGGCCGCGGTGCGCTGCGCGCGAGCACGCTCGAACGGCGGTTGGTGGCCGGCGCGTCCTGCTGCGCGGCCTTGCGCGCACGCCGCGTGGCCGGCGACGACAGTACCGACCGGCCGACCGCGTCGAGCAGGTTCGTCATCAGCACGTCGCGCGCGAGCGTCGACTTGCCCGAGCCGCTGACGCCCGTCACCGCGACGAGCCGCGCGAGCGGAATGCCGACCGTGACGTCGCGCAGGTTGTGCAGTCTCGCGCCATGCACGGTCAGCCACGCTTCCGGCACGGCTTCACCGCCCTTCTTGCCCGGCAGGCTCACGCTGCGGCGTGGCTGCAGAGGGTGCAGCATCGGCTGCGCGAGCAGGCGCCCCGTGACCGAATCCGGCTGCGCGGCCAGATCGCCCACCGCGCCTTCGGCGACCAGCTTGCCGCCGCGCTTGCCTGCGCCCGGGCCGATGTCGATGATGTGATCGGCACGGCGGATCGTGTCCTCGTCATGCTCGACGACGACCAGCGTATTGCCCTTGTCGCCGAGCTTGCGCAATGCGTCGAGCAGGATCTGGTTGTCGCGCGGATGCAGGCCGATCGTCGGCTCGTCGAGTACGTAGCAGACGCCCTGCAGGTTGCTGCCGAGCTGCGCGGCCAGCCGGATCCGCTGCGCTTCGCCGCCCGACAGGCTCGGCGCCGCGCGGTCGAGGCTCAGGTAGCCGAGCCCGACTTCCTCGAGAAACGCGAGGCGGCTGCCGATCTCGCTGACGATGTCGCGCGCGATCTGCGCGTCGCGCCCGGTGAGTTCGAGCGCGTCGATCCAGCGGCGCGTGTCCGACACCGTCCACTGCGCGACCTCGACGATCGGATGCGCGTCGAACGTGACCGCGCGCGCGGACGGGTTCAGCCGCGTGCCCTGGCAATCCGGACAGGGCTCGTTGCCGACGCCTTCCGGCTCCTGCTCGTCCGACGGCAAGGTTTGCTCGCGGCCGCGATCGTCGCCGGCGAGCACCGTGTCGTCGTATGCGGCGCGCTGTTCGCGCGTGAGCGTGACGCCGGTGCCGACGCAGGTCGTGCACCAGCCGTGCTTGCTGTTGTACGAGAACATCCGCGGGTCGAGCTCCGGATAGCTCGTGCCGCACACCGGGCACGCGCGCTTGACCGACAGCACCTTGACCGCGCCGACCTGCGCGGTCGAATGATCGTTCTGCATCGCGTGGTGCAACCCGTCGAGCGGCGCGAGCAGGTGCATCACGCCCTTGCCGAGCTCGAGCGTCTCGTCGAGCCTGCGCCGCAACTCGGCCTCGTTGTCCGGCGACACGACGAGATCGGCCACCGGCAATTCGATCGTGTGCTCGCGGAAGCGGTCGAGCTTCGGCCACGGGTCGACCGTGACGAATTCGCCGTCGACGCGCAGATGCGTGCTGCCGCGCGCCTTCGCCCACTTCGCGAGATCCGTATATACGCCCTTGCGGTTGACGACGAGCGGCGCGAGCAGCCCCACGTGTTCGCCGCGATGATCGCGCAGCAGTTGCGCGGCGATCGATTCGACGGACTGCGACGTGACCGGCGTGCCGTCGTGGATGCAGTGCTGCAGGCCGAGCTTCACATACAGCAGCCGCAGGAAGTGCCATACCTCGGACGTGGTCGCGACCGTGCTCTTGCGGCCGCCGCGCGACAGCCGCTGCTCGATCGCGACGGTCGGCGGAATGCCGTACACCGCGTCGACCTCGGGGCGGCCGGCCGGCTGCACGATCGAGCGCGCATACGCGTTCAGCGATTCGAGATAGCGGCGCTGGCCTTCGTGGAACAGGATGTCGAACGCGAGCGTCGACTTGCCGGACCCCGACACGCCGGTGATCACGTTGAACTTGCCGTGCGGGATGTCGACGTCGAGCGCCTTCAGATTGTGCTCGCGCGCGTTGACGATGCGCACGACGTCCTCGCCTTCGATCGCCCGGCGCGCGCGCGCCGCGTTCAGCACGGCCTGCAGCGGTACACCTTCGTCGGCGCGCACTGCGTCGCCATCCATCTCGCGGTCGTACTGCAGCAGCGCCACGCCGGTATGCGATTCGGCGCACGCCTTCACGTCGTCGGGCGTGCCCGCGCACAGCACGAGGCCGCCTCCGTCGCCGCCTTCCGGGCCGAGATCGATCAGCCAGTCGGCCGCGCGGATCACGTCGAGGTTGTGCTCGATCACGATCAGCGAATGGCCGGCCGCGAGCAGCTTGCCGAACGCCTGCATCAGCTTCGCGATGTCGTCGAAGTGCAGGCCGGTGGTCGGCTCGTCGAACATGAACAGCTTCGCGCGTGCGATGCGCGCCTCTTCCGTCGCGACCCGGCGCCCGTTGGCCGCCGCCGCCGATTCGGCGAGGAAGCCGGCGAGCTTCAGGCGCTGCGCTTCGCCGCCCGACAGCGTCGGCACCGGCTGGCCGAGCTTCACGTATTCGAGGCCGACGTCGACGATCGGCTGCAACACGCGCAGCACCTCGGCATCGGTCGCGAAGAACGCGGCCGCTTCGCTGACGGTGAGATCGAGCACGTCGGCGATGTTCAGCGCACGGCTGTCGCGCTCGATGCGCACTTCGAGGATTTCGGCACGATAGCGGCTGCCGTCGCAATCCGGGCAGCGCAGGTAGACGTCGCTCAGGAACTGCATTTCGATATGTTCGAAGCCCGAGCCGCCGCAGGTCGGGCAACGGCCGTCGCCCGAGTTGAAGCTGAACGTGCCCGCGCCGTAGCCGCGCTGCAGCGCGAGCGGCGCCTTCGCGAACAGCTTGCGGATTTCGTCGAACGCGCCGACGTAGCTCGCCGGGTTCGAGCGCGTGGTCTTGCCGATCGGCGACTGGTCGACGAACACGACGTCGCCGACCTGGTCGGCGCCCGTGAGGCTGCGGTACGCGCCCGGCGATTCGGTCGCCTTGCCGTGGTGCCGCGCCATCGCCGGATACAGCACGTCCTGCAGCAGCGTGGATTTGCCGGAGCCGGACACGCCCGTCACGCAGACGAGCCGCTGCAGCGGAATCTCGACCGTCACGTCGCGCAGGTTGTGCTCGGTCGCGCCTTCGAGCACGATGCGCGGCGTGTTCGCGTCGACCGGGCGACGCGCCCAGTTCGACGCATGCGCGACCTGCTTGCGGCCGCCGAGATACTCGCCCGTCAGCGTGTGCGCGGAACGAATGTCGCCCGGCGTGCCGTCGTACACGATCGTGCCACCGCGCTCGCCCGGGCCGGGCCCCATGTCGATCAATCGATCGGCCGCGAGCATCACCGACGGATCGTGCTCGACCACGACCAACGTATTGCCCGCGTCGCGCAGCCGCTGCATCGCCTCGACGATCCGCGTGAGATCGCGCGGATGCAGCCCGATGCTCGGCTCGTCGAGCACGAACAGGGTTTTCGTGAGCGACGTGCCGAGCGCGGTCGTCAGGTTGATCCGCTGCACCTCGCCGCCCGACAGCGTGCGGCTCTGGCGATCGAGCGTCAGGTAGCCGAGCCCGACGTCGCACAGGTATTTCAGGCGCGTGCGCACTTCGGCGAGCAGCAGCTTCAGCGCATCGTCGAGCAGCGCGCTCGGCAGAACGATATCGTCGAAGAAGCGGCGGATGCGCTCGATCGGCAGCAGCATCAGGTCGTGCACGGTCAGGCCCGGCAGCGCTTCGAGCTGCGCGCGGCTCCAGTCGACGCCGCGCGGCATGAAGCGATCGGCCGGCGCGAGCACGCCGTCGGCATTCTCTTTCGAGCCGAGCCGCCATTGCAGCGATTCCGTCTTCAGGCGCGCGCCGCCGCACAGGTCGCACGGCGTGTAGCTGCGGTATTTCGACAGCAGCACGCGGATGTGCATCTTGTACGCCTTCGATTCGAGGTAGCCGAAGAAGCGCTTCACGCCGTACCACTGGCTCTGCCACTTGCCGTTCCAGTCCGGCGAACCGTTGACGACCCAGTCGCGCTCGGCGTCCGTCAGCTCGGACCACGCGACGTCGCGCCGGATGCCGGCCTTCGCCGCGTAGCGCATCAGGTCGTCCTGGCACTCTTTCCACGCAGGCGTCTGCATCGGCTTGACTGCGCCGCCGCGCAGCGTCTTGCGCGCGTCGGGAATCACGAGGCCGAGATCGACGCCGATCACGCGGCCGAAGCCGCGGCACGTTTCGCACGCGCCGTATGCGGAGTTGAACGAGAACAGCGCGGCTTGCGGCTCCGCGTAGCGCAAGTCGCTGTCGGGATCGTGCAGCCCGGTGGAGAAACGCCAGATCACCGGCTCCGCCACTGCGTTTTCCGCTTCGGGCGCGAGCACATACACGTTCACGCGGCCACCGCCGCGCTTCAGCGACGCCTCGATCGCCTCGACCACGCGCACCTTGTCGGCCTGCTGCACGCGGAAGCGGTCGGCCACCACGTCGAGCAGCTTGCGCGGCCCGGTGGGCGACGCGACTTCGCGCTGCGCCTGCACGCGCGTGTAGCCGCTCGCCGACAGCCACTGCGCGATTTCCTCGTCGGACACCGCTTCCGGCAATTCGACCGGGAACGTGACGACGACGCGCGGATCGTCCGCCTGCGTACGCGCGACGAGTTCCGCGTAGATCGTTTCAGGCGTGTCGTGCCGCACCTGCCGCGCGGTCTTGCGGTCGAACAGCTCGGCCGCGCGCGCGTACAGCAGCTTCAGGTGATCGTTCAGCTCGGTCATCGTGCCGACGGTCGAGCGCGAACTGCGCACCGGGTTGGTCTGGTCGATCGCGATCGCGGGCGGCACGCCGTCGACGCGCTCGACCTGCGGGCGATCCATCCGGTCGAGGAACTGCCGCGCATACGCGCTGAAGGTTTCGACGTAGCGCCGCTGGCCTTCCGCGTACAGCGTGTCGAACACGAGACTCGACTTGCCGGAGCCGGACGGGCCGGTGACGACCGTCATTTCGCCGGTGCGCAGATCGAGATCGAGATTCTTGAGGTTGTGCTGACGTGCTCCGCGAATGCGGATCAGAGTGCTGGATGACAATTTGCCTGCCCGTCTGAATGAGTTAGCCGGAATTCACTGTGCCGCCGCGCCGCGGCGGATGCAGCACGGGTGATGCCCGCGCCGATCGAGTTCGACGAATACTATACTGTACATTCATACAGTTTTCCATTGACGGCTGCTGCCATCGGCACGACGGCCGTCTGGCCCCGACATGTTGCGTACCGGTGGCCCGAAATCGCGATTCGATCTATCGGCCCGTTGCATGGGCAAGTAAAAAATTCCTTCAAAAAAGATGGGTCCGTCTCTTTTTACCGGGCGCGCAATTCATACGATGAATTCACAAAATGTCACAATCTTGTTCATTACCGATGACTTATATTCCTTAACCGTTTGTTTCAATCGCATCAAAAAGCAAACGTTTGCCTGCTCGCACAGCCATGTTTGTCGTTTCAGTCGAGCAGGCCGATCACGATACCCGGGGGCACGCATGCGCATATTGGTTGTGGAGGACGATCCCGTTCAGGCGGAGGAAGTGCAAAGCGCACTTTCCCCTTATTGCCACACGATCAAGGTCGTCGTCGATGGAGAGCAGGCGCTGCGCTACCTGCGATCCGAATCCGTCGACGCCGTCGTGCTCGATTGGCACTTGCCCAGCCTGACCGGCATCGAAGTCCTGAACTGGATCCGTACGCGTGCGGATGTCGAATACGGCGTGCTGTTCCTCACCAGCCGCGTCGAGGAACTCGATGTCGTCAGGGCGCTGGAGGCCGGCGCCGACGACTATCTGAGCAAACCATTCCGCGCCGAAGAGCTCGCCGCGCGGGTCAATGCGCTGTTGCGCCGCGTCGCGCGCAACGTGAGGCGCGACGAGCCGATCCGGGCGGGCGCGTACGTGCTGGACCCGGTGGAGCGCGCGGTCCGGCTTCGCGATGCCAAGATCGAATTGACGACGAAGGAATTTCAGCTCGTTGCATGCCTGTTTCAGAATCTCGGCAAGATCATGTCGCGCGAGTTGCTGGCAACCACGGCGTGGGGGCGCGAACTGGGAACAGAGTCGCGTTCGCTCGATACCCACATCTACAGGATTCGGCAAAAACTGAAGCTCGGGATCGAGAACGGCTTGCGTCTTTCCGCAATTTATACGCTCGGTTATCGACTGGATCAGATCAAGCCTTCCACCGAAGCTTCCGCCGACGTTCGCCGCGACGCGGGCATGCTGCTGGAAAGCCGCGTGTGAGTGTCGTTGCATGTGGGTGGCGCCTCCGGCAGGAGGCGCGGCTCCCGGCATGCTCCGACGTCATGCGCAGGCGCTTCGTTACGCGACAGAGCTGGCTTCCGAAGCGTTGGCAATCGCGTGGCGACGCCGCAACGGCATTGCCGATGCTGATCGTGCATTCACGCGCCACGACGAGTAGCGTGCGCCCGGAACCTGGTATCCGCTGACCGACGCCACCGATTCCGGTGCGCCGCTCGCCGACGCAAGAATCGCCCCGCATTCACTTGGCATTCCTATTCATTCGGAACACCGGCTGGCAACCGGCTCCCGACGCCTTTCGACGTTTTTACACCGATTCGGGTCCGCGGCAGATCGGCCGTGCCATCTACGTGCGATCCCATGCAATCCATCGCAATGAGGCAGCGTCGTCACACGTTAACAATCCTTCAAAACGTGACAAATGTTTTCTTTTTGATTCGAAGGTCCTCTCCTAATATCTAGCATCACAAGGATCATGCAATTAAATACGCTTATATCGTTTATCCGATCACCGCCCCGCTACCCATAAATTGATGATCTTCGATTAAAAAAATCCATGCTGGATCGTACTGGCAACGCCATTAAAAAAACCTGATTTTCTCGTTTCAAGAATCGAGATCGCGCATTGAATTCTCAGATTGTTCTGCTTCCCCTATTACAGTAACGGCGGCCTGCCGCCGAGCAAGCACTTCTCACGCCGAGATATAGAAATGGAAAATCTCATGAAGCGATCCATGATCGACGCGGACGCGTGTCGTCGTCACGCGATCGACTTGCCCGGCCCGACGACGCGCCGGATTCGCCCCGCCCCGACTCGTGCCCGGCCCACACATTCTCGTGGTCGCACATGCTCATTTCATTCCCGCAATAAATATGGATCAGACGCGCATACCGTGAATTTTATTTTCACAACACATTTAGTATCACTACCAAATCAAGCCTGATAGATCTTCTTATTTTATAGGGGTTGTCACGATGAACAGAGTGCACAAGGTCATATGGAGCAAGGCGCGCGGGGCACTCGTCGCCGTGTCGGAAATCGATACGGGCGGCGGAAAAGGCCAACCGGGATCGTCGTCGAGCCCGGTTGACGCACGTGGCACGATCCGTCGCCACGAATTTCGCATCACACAATGCGTGGCCGCGATCCTGCCGCTGTTACTCGGCACGATCGTCATGCCGGAGCAGGCGCTCGCCCAGTATCAGGCGGGGCCCGGCTCGAGCGCCACCGGTACCGCGGCAACGGCAGTCGGCACCAACACCGTCGCCGCCGGCACCGGCACCAGCGCGTTCGGGCAAGCCGCCACGGCATCCAACAGCAGTTCGACGGCCATCGGCGGCAACACCACGGCGAGCGGAGTCGGCGCGACCGCGATCGGGCATCAGGCATTGGCGACCGGCACCAACGCTTCCTCGCTCGGCGCGTCCGCCGCCGCGACCGGCGAAAACTCGAGTGCACTCGGCGATTTCGCGACGGCATCCGGAAGCGGGAGCACCGCATTGGGTGCCGGTGCCCGGGCAAGCGCCGACAACGCGCTGGCCAGTGGATTGAATGCAGCCGCGTCCGGCACGTCTTCGATTTCCCTCGGCAACGCGTCGGTTGCGTCCAACAATTCCGCGACGACGCTCGGTGCCGGCGGTACCGCATCGGGCGACCACTCGACTGCGCTGGGGACGCTGGCGACCGCGGCGGGCAGCTACTCGATCGCCACGGGCTTCGAATCGATCACCACCAACACCGCCGACGCCGGCATCGCGCTGGGTTCGGGCGCGTCGGTCAGCGGCGCCTCCGCCGTCGCGATCGGCGTCAACAGCGGCGCGTCGGGCGTCAACGCGGTCGCGCTCGGCCCGGGCGGCACAGCGGGCGTGCCCGGTTCCGGCACACAGGCGACGGGCGCCCAGGCCGTATCCATCGGCTACAACGCGCTCGCGAGCAACACCTACGCACAGGCGTTCGGCAGCCAGGCGACGGCGAGCGGCACGAGTTCGATCGCGATCGGCAACACGGCCACGGCGTCCACCCTGTTCGGCATTGCGCTCGGCAACCTGGCGACGGCTTCCGGCATTTCCGGCGTCGCGCTGGGCGCCGGCGCGACCGCAGGCGGCGACAACTCGGTGGCCCTTGGCGTGAATGCCGGGGTATCGGCATACGGCGGCGTCGCGATCGGCACCGGCTCGCAAGCGCTGGCCGGTTCTACCGTCGCGTTCGGCGACACCAGCACGGTGGCCGCGGCCGCAGGCGCGGGTTCCATTGCCGGCGGTCACAACTCGCAGGTAACCGGCGGCACCGGTGCGGTCGCACTCGGCGAAGGGCAGACCGCGAACGGTAACGGCGCGGTAGCGATCGGCGATCCGAACACGGCCACCGGCAACGGCGCGGTAGCCGTAGGCGCCAACAACACCGCGAACGGCAATGGCGCGATCGCGCTGGGCAATACGAACGTCGCGACCGGGCAGGGCTCCGTCGCGCTCGGCAACGCATCGCAGGCCAATGTCGCGGGCGCGATCGCGATCGGCGATTCGGCCAACGTCCAGGCCGCCGCAACCGGCGGCGTCGCGATCGGCACGGGCGCGATCGCGAGCGTGGCCAACAGCGTCGCGCTCGGCGCGAATTCGTCGACCGTCGCCGCCACGCCGACTTCGAGCGCCGTCATCGGCGGCGTGACCTACAACTTCGCGGGCGCGGCACCGGCCGGTGTCGTGAGCGTCGGCGCGCCGGGCGCGGAGCGCCAGATCCAGAACGTCGCGGCCGGCCAATTGAGCGGCGCCAGCACCGACGCGGTCAACGGTTCGCAGTTGTTCGCGACCAACCAGCAAGTAACGGCGAACACGACCGCGATATCGAACATCAACAATGGCGCAGGCATCAAGTACTTCCACGCGAACTCGACGCTGGCCGACAGTCAGGCGACCGGGACGGACAGCATCGCCGTCGGCCCTCAGGCAGTCGCGAGCGCAGCCAGCAGCCTGGCAGCCGGCACCGGCGCGCAGTCGAGCGCGGCGAACGGCGTGGCGCTCGGCGCGCAGACGGCCGTTTCGATAGCCGGCGGCGTCGCGATCGGCTCGGGCGCCGTATCGGATCGCGCCATCGCGGCCGGCAGCGGCACGATTCCGGCCGGCAGCCACACCGTCCCATTCAACACGTCCGACGCGACGCTGCTGGGCGCCGTGTCGTTCGGCAGCGCGTCGGGCAACACGTACCGCCAACTGATCAACGTCGCCGACGGGACCGACGCGCACGATGCGGTCACGGTCCGGCAGTTGACCGGTGCGCTGCAATCGTTCGCCGTCACGCCGACGATGTACTTCCATGCCAACTCGACCGCCGCCGATTCGCTCGCGGTAGGCGCCGAGTCGATCGCGGTGGGGCCGACCACCGTCGTCAACGGAGACAACGGCGTCGGGATCGGCAACGGTGCGATCGTCCAGCAAACGGCGCCCGGCGGCGTGGCCATCGGCCAGGCCGCGAACGCCGGGCAGGCCGATGCCATCGCGCTGGGCAGCGGCGCGAACGCGACCGGGCCGCAATCGATCGCGCAAGGCGCGAACGCGGTTGCCAGCACGTCCGGCGGTATCGCGATCGGCTCAGGCGCGAACAGCAGCGCAGCCGACGCCATCGCTCTGGGCTCGGGCGCCAGCGCGAGCTTCGCGAACAGCATCGCGCTCGGCGCCGGCTCCGTCACGACGGTGGGCGCGCAGTCCAACTACATTGCATACGGCTTGAGCAGCCCACAGTCGTCGGCCGGCGAAATCAACGTCGGCAACCGCAAGATCACCGGTCTCGCAGCCGGGTCGGCCGGGACCGACGCGGTCAACGTCAGCCAGCTCGACGCGGTCAACCAGAACCTGACGACGTTGATCCAGAACCTCAGCAATACCGGCGGTACCGGCGGCTTCCCGTCGACGCCGGGTTCGTCGACCCCGCCGGCATCGACGGGCTCGAACTCGTCGGCAGGCGGCAACGGCGCGGTCGCGTCCGGTTCGAACAGCACGGCGGTCGGCAACGGCTCGACCGCATCGGGCACCGGCTCGACGACGATCGGCGCGGGTTCGACGTCGTCCGGCAACGGCTCCGTGGCCATCGGCTCGGGGAGCGACGACGGCGGGCGCAACAACGTCGTATCGATCGGCACGGCGACTTCGACACGGCAACTCACGAACGTCGCGGCCGGCACCGCGCCCACCGATGGCGTCAATGTCCAGCAACTGAATGCCGCGGTCGGCAACGCGAACGCGTACACCGACGCGAAGATCCAGTCGCTGCGACGCGACGCGGACGGCGGCACCGCGAGTGCGATGGCCGTCGCGGGCCTGCCGCAACCGTCCGGCCCGGGCAAGAGCATGGTCGCGATCGCCGGCAGCGTCTATCGCAGCCAGTCGGGACAGGCGATCGGCATCTCGACGATCTCCGAAAACAATCACTGGATCTATAAGGCCGCCATCACGACCAACACGCGCAACGACTACGGCGCCGTGATCGGCGCGGGTTATCAGTGGTGATGGCGGAATAAACGGCTGCACTGCAGCGATAGGCGGCGGCTGCGCGTAACGATCGATCGTTGCCGCAGCGCCTGATACGCGGCTCCTTATACGATGAGAGACTGATCATGAAAATCCAATGGGCACTTGCGCTGTCCGTCAGTGTGCTTTCCGTTGCATCCCTGGCAGGTTGTGCGGCCGACGGGCCGCCCCGCTTCCCGGATCCGCAATCCGCCAGCCCGAAGGGTGGCACGTTCGTGAACGCGGCGAACCTGCGTAACGTCGGGCCCGGCCTGAACAAGGACCAGATGTTCGATCTGCTCGGCCCTCCTCACTTCAACGAGTGGTTCGTCGGCAGCCACACGTGGAACTACCTGTTCGACTTCCGCCGCGGCAACGAAGTCGTCTCGTGCCAGTACCAGGTGCGCTACGACGAGCACATGAAGGTGAGCAACACCTACTGGCGCGACCCCGCGTGCGCGGACTTCGTGCGCACGCCATCCGCCGCACCGGTGGCCGCGGCAGAACCGCCGGCCGCGCCGATCGAGCAATTCACGCTGCAGAGCGATGCACTGTTCGCGTTCGGCCAATCGAGCCTCGAATCGATGCAGCCCGGCGGCCAGGCGCAGCTCGACGATGCGGTCGAGCGGATCAAGCGCCACAAGGCGATTACGCGGATCGTCGTGGTCGGGCACACCGACCGGATCGGTACCCCCGCGGTGAACGACCCGCTGTCGCGTGCACGGGCCCAAACGGTTCGCCGTTATCTGATCGCGCATGGCCTGGACGGCAACGCCATCGAGGCGGACGGCGTAGGATCGCGCGAGCCCGTCACGCATTGCCCACCCGGCCAGAGCCGCGCCGTGATCGCGTGCCTGCAACCCGATCGCCGGGTCACGATCGCGGTCAGCGGCCGCGACTGACGGGCCGCGACGCGGGCGGCGTCATTCACGTTTCACCCGCGTGGCGGGCGCCACCGTTGACCAACCGGCAACCTGCATCGCGCGCCGGCGGCCGGCAACGCGCGCGTCGTGCTCCCCGGCATCGCGCGCGGCATTCCGTTTCCCGCCACATCGGCGCCGGACCGGCACGGTCGTGCGCCCGCCCACCGCGTACCCGTGCAAAAAGCACGCGACGCGGCACGACGGCACTTGATTCGAACACCTGAGCGACGAGCTACCAGCAATCCGGATGACGACGATGAGAAGGGTCGGGGTGTACGTGGATGGAAGCAGCATGGACGCGAATGGCGGCCACCTGATGCGATACGACGTGCTGCGCGCGCTCGCCGGTCGAGCCGGCGCCACGATTCAGCGGCTGCATGCGTATCTGAGTTTCGACGCGCGCCGCGCCGCGCGCTCCGCCGATTACGATGCGCGGATCAAGGGTTATCAGGCGGCGCTGCGCGACAAGGGATTCCGCGTCACGGTCAAGCCGCTCAGGCACTTCGCCGACGAGGACGGCACCGAAACCGTCAAATCCAATTCGGATCTCGGCATGGCCATCGACGCGCTATCCGAATCGGACCGGCTCGACACCGTGCTCGTCGCCACCAGCGACGGCGATTTCGTCGAAGTCGTGCGAGCGCTGCAGAAGAAGGGATGCCGGGTCGAAGTCCTCGGTTTCGACAACGTGCCGCTCGAGTTGCGCGATGCCGCCGACCAGTTCATCAGCGGCTATCTGGTACCGGGCCTGCTGCCGGTCCGCGATGCGGCCGCCGGCTCGCCAGCCTGGGGCCAGGTCGGGTCCCGCGTGCGCGGCGTCTGCAACCGGTTCGAGCCGGACGACGGATACGGCTTCATCGCGTTCTGGGCCGCATTGCCCGATACGCCGCTGCTTGCGGCCGCCGAGACGAGTCCCGCCTACTTTCGCGGCAGCAGTTTCCAGGATCCATCCGTCCTCGCCCGGCTGCCGTCCCGCAGCACGATTCTCGAATTCGACCTCGCGATCCCCGCGAAACACGCCGGTGCGCCTGAAGCGCGTCGGATCCAGGTCGTTTCCGCCGCGTAGTGGTCGATCGGTCGGCGGGCCGTCGAAGCAGCGGCCGGATCAGTGCCCCAGCGCCGCGTCGTGATCGTGCTTCGACAGCAACATGAGGAAGGTCGTCCCTTCGCCGAGCTTCGAGCGGACCTGCAGCTTTCCGCCGAGCGAATCGACGACCGTCTTGACGAACGCCAGGCCCAGACCATGCCCGGACATCGACGCGCCGCCGTCCAGTTGCGTGAATTCGCGAAACAGCTTTTCCTGATCGCGCTCGGATATGCCGGCGCCGTAATCGGTCACGGCGATCTTCACGTGCCGGTCCGTGGCCGACAGTTCCACGTCGACCGTGGAGGCTTCGCGACCGAACTTGATCGCGTTGCCGATCAGATTGACGAACGCCCGCCGCAGCAATTGCACGTCGGCGATCGTACTCAGCCCCGGCTCCGCCGTGAGATTGACGGTCGTCGATTTCGCGCTCGCCTGCGGCAGCAGATCGTCGACGGCATCGCCGAGCACCAGCGCGGGATCGACCGCGGCCAGCTTCGGCGGCAGATTCTCGGCCCGGGCAAGAAAGAGAAAATCGTCGGACAGGCTGAGTGCGCGCGTCGCATACTGTGATACCAGTTCGGCGAAGCGCTGCGGCGTGTACCGCGACGGCTCCCGCTGAATCTGCGAAACGAGCGCGAGAATCGACGCCTGCGGAGACCGCATGTCATGCGACAGGAATCGCAGCGCCATGTCGCGCTGCCGCTCGGCCATCCGGACGGACGAGACGTCCGCGACATGAAAGACCAGCGCACGCTCGCCGTAGACGGACGGGCGGATCGGCGCGCACTTGATCAGCAGCGAACGACCGCACCGGGCATTGGCGATCTCGATCCCCTGATCGAGTTGGGATTTCGTCTGGGCCGACAGCGCGTCGCCGTCAGACCAGTGATCGAGCGACGTCAACGCCTGCGCGGCGAATTCATTCGCCCGATGCGAAGCGGTGATTTGAAACAGCACGTCCGAAACCGGACGCCCCACCGGCGCCCGCCCAGCCCCAGGATGCTCGTCGGGCTCCGCGCACCACGCGGCAATCCGCTGGTTCGCCAGCAGCACCACGCCGGCAGCCGACGCAATCAACGTCGCTTCCGGAAGACTGTCGACCCATGCGTCGATCAGCGCACGATAGCGACGTACCTGCGCATCCAGATTCGCAGTCCTCTCCAGTTGCCGCCGAACCGGGTCGATGTACGGCGCGGTGTTCGCCGATTCCGCATGCAGCGACGGATCGGCCGCCATCCGGTCGCCCAGGAGGCCGATGAAGCGCAACGACACTTCGGTACGCCGCCAGAACACCAGCAGGCAGGCGAGCACGCACATCAGCATGCCGATGGCGGGCGGCAGCGCCTCGCCGCCGACCGCGAACATCACATACGCGATCGCTGCAACCGCGCCTGTGACGGCGAACGACGCAGCGAGGCCGGCGCGGGGACCGAACCGGTAGAGCAACGCGCAGATCACGCAGACGACGATCTCGTTGAACAGCAACGTCCATGCGAAACCCGTCTGGTGAAGCGGTGCCGTCATGGCCGGCCCAGCCGATGCATTCGCTGTCGCGGCCCAGTCTCCGCTCGGCAGCGTGCCGGCCGACGACACGCCGGGCCGGCCCTGCCCGAGGTCGACCGCCGCGCGAATCAGGACCGCGCGGCCGCTCAGCCGGCTCGACGGCACCGCGCCGTCCAGCACATTGACGTACGAGTAGCGCTCGCAAGGCCCATTCCAGCGAAATGCAGCATCGCGCGCGCAGGCTTGGCCGGTATTGCCGACGTTGCCGGTCCCCGCCTCCATGCGTGCAGTGCCGTGGCTTGCCGTCTCGCCGGCTGCCCGGCGCCCGGCGCGCGTGCGCGCGGCGTCCCGCAAACCGGTCAGGTCGATACTGACGACTGCGACGCCACTTCCGGCAAGCCGCTCCATCATCCGTTCGCGTGTTTCGATGCTGAACGGCCAGTTGCCCAGACGCGCGGTCGTGCGTTCGTCGACCACGATCATCGCCAGCGGCTTGACGGGCCCGCGGCGAACCGACTGCGAAACGAACTCGAACCACGCGCGGTCGACACGATGCAACGCCTCTGTCGCCGTGAGCACCGCGCAGACCAGCACCAGCGCAAACGTCAGGCGTATCCAGTCGGTCGCACAATGCGCGGACACGTTCCCGGCCATCTGTCTGCCCTCGTCACATGAACGGCGCCGCCACAGCCCCAAAAATCTTCCGAACATGTCGATCAGATGATGCTCCATCGATATCGCATTGATCGGCATCTGCAATGCCTGCATCAAACACCGCAACCTGCTTCAGACAGCGTTGACGGGCGCCGCAGGCGTCGGCCCCCTTCACCTGCCGATCGCCCGCCCTGCATACCCACGCCGACGTACCGGGCAAATCGGCCCGCCACAATGAACCGGAATTTAAGATGCAGAAATTATACTGCAATTTTTATATGAATAATGTAAGGAATCTATTGTAATTGCACTTGCATTCATTTCGAATCAATGCCCGCCTTTCTCACCAGCAAAAATTACCGTCTCAATGCCATTTCCGTCATTTCTTCGGATGATTCGCACCCGCCAGCGGCTGGCATAACCGCGGCGCAAGACCGACATCACCGAAATGATTAATGATTTGGATTTTCCAATATGGAAATACAATAACTGGATACGATTTTCATGAAATAACCTCCAACATAAATCTACAACCAATATACAAATCAATATACGAATTTACATTTGTTTGTTTTTCGCGAGTTGAAAATTTGCGTTCCGCTCAATAGAATCGATCAATCAGAGACATGCGGCCGACACTTCAATCGGCTTACCTGGACATTCATGAATTCCCCCTTTGCGTCCCCCGATCCGCTCGACGATGCCGAACGCGGACTTCGTCAGGACGAGTTCTTTTTCCTCCTGCAACCCAAGTTCGCACTCCGGGGGATTCGCCTGGCCGGGTTCGAATGTCTGATGCGCTGGCATCATCCGGCGCGCGGCATCCTGGAGCCGGCGTCGTTCATCAGCCTGATCGAGGATTCATGCCTGGCCACCCGCTTCACGGACCTGCTCACCCGGCGCGCGGCGCACCTGCTCGCGCAGTGGAAGGCAGCCGGTCGCGGCGAGTTGTCGCTCGCGATCAATCTGTCTCCGTCGGAGCTGGGCCACCCGGATTTTCCCGCGCAGCTTGCCGCGCTGCTGACGTCGCTCGCGCTCGAACCGGCTCGCGTCGAAATCGAGCTGACCGATGTCGTTCCGCCTGCCCGGCTCGACTGGCTCGTGGAGGCCATCCACGCGACGCAGGCAATCGGCGTGCGCGTCGCGCTGGACGACTTCGGCGCAGGCTTCAATTCGCTGACGCTGTTGCAGCAGTTGCCGGTGGATATCGTCAAGTTCGATCGCTCGCTGATCCGCGATGTCCTGCAGAACAGCGAATCCATGCGGGTCGTTGAAACCCTGGTGCAGATCGCGCAAGGTCATGGCAAGCATATCGTGATGACCGGCATCGAAACCGCCGAGCAGTTCGAGTGGGCTGGCACGCTGCCGGACGTCGACGGCCAAGGCTTCTACCTCGGCGAGCCGCTGCACGAAGCGGCGGTCGCGACGTTCATCACCGATTACCATGCGCGGATCCCCTCGTAGCCCTGCGTGCACCGGTCGCGCCATGGGCGACGGGTAGGCGCCATTCGTGCTTCAGGCTCGCGGCTGCATGCGTCATGCGCCGGGCCGGCATGCCGGACGCCGCAGCATCCCGGGATTCATCCAGAACATCGACGGCCATCTACGCTCCGATCGGGCTGTTTGTTCGCGCCGCCGTGTGCGACATGCAGCCAGCATAGAACGGCGGCCCGAGCGCTCAAAGTGAACTTTTGTCACTTTCGCGAGCATTTCCACAGCGCGCCCACATTTCGGGAAAGGCGCCGATCGGCCGCGCACCGGCGCGCGCCGGTGCGTCGCGCGTGAATCACCAGCGAATCAACGCCGAGCCCCACGTGAAGCCCGAGCCCATTGCGGGCGTCAGGACGAGGTCGTTCTCCTTGATGCGCCCGTCGGATACCGCTTCGCTGAGCGCGAGCGGAATCGACGCCGCCGACGTGTTGCCGTGTTTGCTGACGGTAAGCACGACCTTCTCCATCGGCAGATTCAACTTCGTGCCGACGGTTTGCACGATGCGCTGGTTCGCCTGATGCGGAACGATCCAGTCGACGTCGTCCCGGCTCAGGCCATTCGCCTCCAGCGCTTCCTGCGACGCGTCGGCGAGATTGACCACCGCATGCAGGAATACGTCGCGGCCCTCCAGATGCATCTTGCCGGCGCTCTGCGTCGACGACACCCCGCCGTCCGTGTGAATCTTGTCCCAGTACCGCCCGTCCGAATGCAGATGCGTGGAGAGCACGCCGCGCGGCTTGTCGCCTTCGCGCCGTTCGCCGCGCAACACCAGCGCGCCCGCACCGTCGCCGAACAGCACGCAGCTGTTGCGGTCCTGCCAGTCGACGATACGCGACATCGTTTCCGCGCCGATCACCAGCGCTGTGCGCGCCTGGCCGAGGCGGATCATGTTGTCGGCGACCGAAAGCGCGAAAACGAAACCGGAACAGACGGCCTGCACATCGAACGCGGCGCCGCGCGGCATGCCGATCGCCTCCTGAACACGCACGGCCGTCGCGGGCATCGTGCGGTCCGGCGTGCAGGTCGCGAGCACGATGAGATCGACGTCCGTCGCGGCGATCCCGGCGTGACTCAGTGCGGCGCGGGCCGCGCCGATCGCGAGATCGGACGTGTTCTCGCCGGGCGCCGCGATCCTGCGCTCCTTGATGCCGGTGCGCTGCGTGATCCACTCGTCCGTGGTGTCGACCCTGAGCGCGATGTCATGATTCGTCATGCGGTGTTCGGGCAACGCGGAACCGCAGCCGACGACGCGCGACGTCCAGTGGCCCGCGCGATTGATTTCCACCATCTTCTGTACTCCGATCAAAGTCGATGACGCGCCGGCCGCCCGATGTCTCGAACCGGCGCCGTGGCGTTACCAGGTTCCGACGCTCGCGTCTTCGCCCGGCCTGGCGGCAGCGCTCGTGTCCTGCCGTTGCAGCGAGACGAGATGCTCGGCCAGCGCATTGAAGGTCGGATAGTCGTAAAGGACGGTATCGTCGATCTTGATGTTGAGACGCTCTTCGAGGAAGAACGCGAGTTCGACGGAATGCATCGAATCGAAACCGGCGTCGGCGAAGGTCTGTTCGAGATCGGTCGGCACCTGCAGATTGTTCGCTTCGGTCCACTCCTGGATCCACGCGAGAATGGTTGCGGCGGTGACCGTCGGCGCGTTGACGGTGGCGGCTTGAATGTGATCGCTCATGGCATCGATTCCTTGAAGTCGGATTGAGAACGATGAAGGCGCGGCAGCGACGCCGCACCGGGGAAAACGGCAAGGGAGCGTCTATGCGGGCGTCGCGCGCATCAGCGGTTCTGGCTCGGCATGCGGCTCATCGGTATCGCGTCCACCGAAAAGGTGCGCCAGGCGCCGCACCGAAGGTTCACGCACGATGGAGTTGTGGTCGTCATCGAACACGCTGACCGTGACGCCGCCGCGCCCGAGACGGCCCAGTTGCTGCTCTGCCAGCGTGCTCGACATCCCGCGCTTGTCGCGTGCAGCGAGCGCATATCCGATGCGCGTTTGCACCTGTTGCGGGTGATGGCGTGCGAGCGCCACCGCGCTCACGGCATGCAGCCGCGCGATGTGGTCGAACATCGCGGGCTGGGCCCGGCGGCGCACGTCGGCGAGATAGAAGTCCTGGTCGAGCATTGCATCGAAACGCGGGTCGGCCAGCCATCGCTCGACTGCCTGCGCGCCGTCGTCCGGCGCAAGATCAGCGGCCAGTGCGCGCAACCGCGTGGCGAATTCGCCGTCGTGGAGCGGGCTGTCGACGATCATCAACGGCGGGGCGCTCTCGCCCTCCGACTCCCACTGCGCGGCCATTTCGTGCGCGACGATCCCGCCGAACGACCAGCCGCCGAGCAGATCGGGCTGCCTGCCGTGCGTCGCGAGCAGCGCCGCGCGATAGCGCGACGCCAGTTGCGCGATCGAAAGATACGCTGGCGCATGGCCCTGGTCCGCGTACGGATGACGGATCGCGACGACCGTCGGATCCCCCGGCCATGAGGCGGCCAGTTCCTGATAACACAGCACGTTTCCACCGACCGGATGCACGAGCGCCACGAGCGGCCCGCCCCCCTCGCGCAGCGTCACGACGAGGCCGGCGTCACCGCCCGCTCCGGCCGGTCGTCGCGGATCGGTCGCGAGGACTTCGCGAGCAGGCGCGTCACCGTCCGTCGCGGCGAACCACGCCGCCAGCGTCTGGAGCGATGCGCCGCGCGCCAGCATGGCGATCGGCGGCATCTTGCCGAGCCGTTGATGCAGGCGGACCCGCAGCTCCGTCAACGCCAGCGAGTCGAGCCCCTGGCCGACGAGCGAAAGCCCGTCGTCGAGCACGACGGTATCCGGGGCGACCGCTGCCGCGATCGTGCGCAGCGTCGCGACCATCTGCGCCGCGCCCGCCGGTGCCGCGTCGGCGCGATTGGCCGCACTCGAATGCGGCGGCCGGGCCGCCTCGCTCGATGCGACGCCGCTTCGTTGGCGCACCGGGCCGCGCCCCGCTTCGGCGAGATCGGGGAACGGCAGCTCGAAACGCTCGGTGTCGAACGCGTAACCCGGCGCTTCGGCCGGCTGCGGCGCATTGCCGTACAGCTTGTGCCATGCGATCTTCTGCCCTTCGCCGTAAAGACGTGCGCAGCCATGGGCAAAGCCGGTCGCTTCGGTTTCCTCATCGCCTTCCGGGCCGTCCGCGAGCGACGCGATCGCGCATTGCCATTCGCCGCCCGCGGCGGCGCGCGCGAGCTTCGACAGCGCCGCGCCGGGTCCCACTTCGACGAAGAGCGTCTTGCCGTCCGAGGCCGCGAGCAACGCGTCATGAAAACGCACCGGCTGTTCGACGAGATCGAGCCAGTGCTCGACGCCGGCGATCGCATCGGTCGCGACGGCGCCCGTGAGGGTGGAGACGAGCGGAATCGACGGCGGCGCGAACGTCAGCGGTTCGAGCGCACGCCGGAACGCTTCGCGCATCGAACGCAGCATCGGCGAATGGCCCGGCGTGTCGTAGGTCTTCAGCAGCGACACGCGTTTGCCCGCCGCGACCATCGCGTCGTGCACGCGCGCCACCGCTTCCTGCGTACCGCTCACGACGGTCTGCCCCGGCCCGTTGATGCCGGCGACGAACAGATCCGTCCCGAACGCGAAGCGCGTGGAGAGTTCGTCGGCCGCGGCAGCCACCGCGAGCATCGCGCCGGCCGGCGTCGCGGTGTCGAACAGTCGGCCACGTGCCTCCACGGCGGCGAGGCCGTCGGCGAGCGACATCACGCCGCCGATCACGGCGGCCACGTGCTCGCCGAGCGAATGCCCGATCAGCAGGTCGGGCTGTACGCCGAGTTCCATCCAGGTACGCGCGAGCGCATAGCACACGACGAAGTGGGCCAATTGCCCCGGATGATGACGCACCGCTTGCGCGCTGCGGCCGACGATCGCATCGAGCACGTCGCGCGCCGTCTCGCCGCCCAGCAGGCGCAGGCACGCGTCCGCGTGTTTGCGGAACAGGCCGTTGCCGTGGTAGAGATTCCCGCCGACGCCCGGCTGCCATGCGCCCTGACCGGGCACGAGAAACGCGACGCGGGGCTTGCGCGGCGGTTCGCCCGCATGCCAGTTCCCGGACGGATCGTCCGCGAGGAAGGCGTCGAGCGCGGCGATGAAATCCGCTTTCGTCGTGCCGACCAGCGCGACGCGATGATCGAAATGATCGCGCCGCACGTTCGACGTGTGACACGCATCGCGCAGCGGGACGGACGTGCCCGCAAGCCACGCCCGCCATGCCGTCGCGACACGCCGCCGCGCGTCCGGCGAGCGCCCGGAAAGCGTCAATACGCGTTCGCGCTCGATCGGCGCACCGGCGTCCGATACGAGCGCCGGCGCGGACAGAATCAGGTGGACGTTGGTCCCGGTGATGCCGAAACCGCTCACGCCGACCAGCGTCTCGCCTTCGCCGAGCGGCGTGCCTTCGCGCGGAATGGCGAGCTGCGCGCCTTCCCAGTGAAACCGCGGGTTCGGCGTCTCGAAATTCACCTGCGCGGGCACGTGCCGGTGCCGCAGGATCAGCATCGCCTTGATGAAGCCGGCCATGCCCGCGGCGCCCTCCAGATGCCCGAGCTGCGACTTCACGGAGCCGACGAGGATCGGCTTGTCGCGTGCGACGGCACGCGCATAGACGTTACGCAGCGCGGAAAGCTCGATCGGATCGCCAAGCGCCGTGCCCGTACCATGCGCTTCCACGTACGCAACCGCTTCCGGCCGAACGCCCGCCCGCATCATCGCCCGGCGAATGACGGCTTCCTGGGCCGCGCCGTTCGGCGCGGTGAGACCGTTGCTCGCTCCGTCGCTGTTGACGGCCGACCCGATCAGCACCGCATCGATGCGGTCGCCATGCGCGAGCGCGTCGTCATGCCGCTTCATCACGATCACGCCGCCGCCTTCGCCGCGAATATAACCGTCGGCGCTCGCGTCGAACGGACGACATTGCCCGGAGATGGACATCGCCTGGAGCCGCGCGATGCCGATCGTTTCCTCCGGCCCGAGGATCAGGTTCACGCCGCCGGCGATCGCGACGTCGCATTCGCCGCCCTGCAGGCTCTGCGCGGCGAGATGGATCGCGACCAGCGACGACGAACAGGTCGTATCGACGAAGATCGCGGGCCCGCTCAAGCCCAGTATGTGCGCGACGCGCCCGGGGGCCATCGCGCGCAGGTTGCCGAGCTTCGAATAGGTGGTGATGCGCGATGGATCGCCGGACCAGACGGTGCGCCGGCCATAGTCGGCCTCGCCGATCGTCATGAAGACCCCGACGTTCCTGCCGCGCAGCCGGCCCGGCGCGATGCCCGCGTTCTCGAGCGCCGCCCATGCGAGTTCGAGCATCCAGCGCTGCTGCGGATCCATCTCCATCGCCTCGGCCGCCGAGGTGCGGAACAACTTACGGTCGAAGCGGAACGGATCGTCGACATAGCCGGCCACGCGCGAATACGTGGTGCCGGGCTCGTCCGTATCCGGCGAATAGAACGCATCGACATCGAAGCGTTCGCGCGGCGTTTCGCGGATCGCCGTGCGCCCGGAATTCAGCAGCGTCCAATAGCTCGACGCACAGGACGCGCCGCCCGGAAAACGGCACGACATGCCGATGATGGCGACCCGTTGCGCTTGCGTGTTTGACTGGTTCATACCGTCCTCTCGGCGGGAAGGGTTCATCCGGCCTAGTGGCGGCTCGCCGCGGCGAGATCGTCGCTGCTGCTCGCCTGGACGAGCACGGCCATGTTGCCGGGCAGGTGCCGGTTCTCGCGGATCTTCGCGTGCGCGTCCGGCAGGCGGCTCCACGGAAACACTTCCGACAGGCACGGGTCGATCTTGCCGCTCATCACGAGCCGGTTGGCCTGCGACGCTTCCTTGAGGTTCGCGAAGTGGCTGCCCTGAATGCGTTTCTGGCGCATCCACACGTAGCGCGCATCGCAGGTCAGGTCGTAGCCGCTCGTCGCCGCGCAGAACACGACCATGCCGCCGCGTTTCACGACGTAGCAGGACGGGGCGAACGTATTGCGGCCCGGGTGCTCGAACACCATGTCGACGTCGCGCTTTTCGCCGAGTGCAACCCAGATCGCCTTTCCGAACTTCTTGACTTCATCGACATAGGCGGCGTACTCGGCCTTCGCATCGACGGGCGGCGGCGCGCCCCAGCACGAAAAATCCGAACGGTTGATCACGCCCACCGCGCCGAGCCGCTTGACGAACTCGGCCTTCGACGCATCGGAGACCACGGCGACGGGGCGTGCACCTGCCAGCGCCGCGAGCTGGATCGCCATCGTTCCGAGCCCGCCCGCCGCGCCCCACACGAGCACCGATTGCCCCGCGGAAAGCACGTGCGGCTTGTGACCGAACAGCATCCGGTATGCAGTCGCGAGCGTGAGCGTATAGCAGGCGCTGGCGGCCCACGTGAGGTGTTTCGGGCGCGGCATCAGCTGCGTCGACTGCACGCGCGCGAACTGCGCGAACGAGCCATGCGAGGTTTCGTAACCCCAGATGCGTTGCGACGGGGACAGCATCGGATCGCCGCCGTTGCATTCCTCGTCGTCGCCATCGACCTGGGAGCAGTGCGCGACCACCTCGTCGCCCACCTTCCACTTCTTCACGTTCGACCCGACGGCCCATACGATGCCCGCCGCATCCGAGCCGGTGATGTGATACGGATCGTCATGCAGGTCCAGCACCGAGAACGGCTGGCCGAGCGCCGCCCACACGCCGTTGTAGTTGACGCCGGCCGCCATCACGAGCACCAGCACGTCGTTCGGGCCGAGCGACGGCACGTCGACGATTTCGTTCGTGAATGCGTGCTGCGGCTCCCCGTGGTTCTCACGGCGAATCGTCCACGCGTGCATTTTCTTCGGCACGACGCCCAGCGGAATCGCGCTGCCGATGTCGAACAGTTCGGGCGGGTTCTTTCTCGTTTCGACAACAAAATCGATTGTTTTGGTATCCATAACAATATTTATGAAAGTGTTGATCCGATAAACGCTGCACTCGCGTCGCTAGACCGCCCGTGGCGCAGTCGTGCGCATCACGTCGCGGCCATCCCGCCGTCCACCGACAGCGCGGTGCCGGTCATGAACGAGGACGCGTCGCTCGCGAGGAACGTGACCGCCTCCGCGATTTCCTGCTCGGTCCCCAGCCGGCCGACCGGATGAAACGCCTTGATCTGGTCGGTCATGCCGGTTTCATCGAGAAACTTCTCCACCATCGCCGTCGCCACGAACGCCGGGCAGATCGCGTTGACACGGATATTCTGCTTCGCATATTCGAGCGCGGCCGCTTTCGTCAGCCCGAGGATGCCGGCCTTCGACGCGTGATAACTGCAACCACCGAATGCCGATGCCACGAGGCCATACGTGGACGACATATTGACGATCGCGCCGCCGCCCGCTTTCAGCATTTCCGGAATTTCGTATTTCATCGAAAGGAACATCCCTTTCAGATTGATATCCATCACGTAATCCCAGCTCGCCTCGTCGGTATCGGCCACGGCTTTGCCGAATGCCTCCACGCCAGCGTTATTGAACGCGATATCGAGCCGGCCGAATTCACGTACGGTCTGCGCGACCATGTGCGCGCAATCCTCCGCGCTGGACACGTCGGTCTTCACGAACAGCGCCTCGCCGCCCGCGCGGCGGACCTCTTCGACAACGGCCAGACCTTCGTCGATGCGGCGCGACGCGATCGCGACCCGCGCGCCTTCGCCGGCGAACAGCAATGCCGTGGTCCGGCCGATACCCGAACTTCCCCCGGTCACGAGGGCAACCTTTTGATGAAGCTTCAGCATCGTATTCTCCAGTCGCGTTGATATGCAGGCCCCGTCATCACCACCCCAATCTTTTTCAGATCGAATCGCAAATGAATCGTCGGTTCTTGACGGGATGGATTCTAGACGGCGAAAACCCTGCGCCGATGAAAAGTGAAAAAAGTTCAAATTTGATTGTCGGACGGACGAATATCATCGCTGACGTCACGACACTTCACCTTCAATTCATCGGCCTCCTATGCGCGCGAATACGATCACCCGGCATGAACTCGGCATGTCCGTCATTCACACGATCGGCGACGAAGGCTTCGTCGACCTGAGCGCGGCGCTCGAGCGTCTCGACCCCGATTTCAAGCGATTGCTCATCGAGGGCGCTTATGCCGACATCATCGCGCGCCCCAACCTCTCGCTGAAGCACCGGGAACTCGTCACGGTCGCGGTGCTCGCGACGATGGGCAATACGGATGGTGCTCTGAAATACCACGCGGGCGGCATGCTGAATACCGGCTGGGCGCCGCATGCGGTGCTCGACGCGGCGTTCGAGACGCTCCATTACGCAGGCGTGCCGGTGGCCATGGCCGCGATGCGCCACATCGTAGCGTTGTTGCGCGAGCGTGACATCGATATCGGCCTCGATTTCGATCTTTTCAAGGATTCCGAAGCGGCGATCGCCACGCTGTTGCAACGCCGGCCACGACCATTCAATGCGCTGACGCCGAAGGAGCGCCGCCTCACCGCGCTCGCGATCGTCATCGCGTGCGAAAACCGGCACGACGCGGTTCGCGTCCATGTCAACGCCTGTTTGCACGCTGGCTGGACGCGCAGCGAGCTGACGGAGGTATTGATTCAACTGACCGGCTATATCGGCTGGCCGCTCATCCTGCCCGTGTCCCGCATCGTGCTCGACGTGTTCGATGCGTTCGGTGCGCTCAACGGCGCGCAGGACGGCTCGGCGGAGATCCAGGCGAACGCGCCGACCGAGCAGCATGCGCTGCAACGCGACCTGTGTCCGCCGCCAGCGGTAGGCGGCTTCGCGGACATGTCGTCCGCCATCGCGCGTGGCGTCGACCGGCTGGCCAGTGCGGCATCGGGCGACGAGCCGGTCGAGCATGCGAAAGCGCGCCACCTCACGTCAATCGCGTGCCTGACCTGCCTCGCGCGCAATGCCGATGCCCACTCGCTTACCACGCACATCGGCGACGCACGCCGGTCGGGCGCATCGCGGCACGAGATCGTCGAGACCATCGTCGGCGCACTGCCGCATGCCGGCGTGCTGGCCGTGCAATGGGCGCTCGCCGTGGCGCACCAGTCGTTCGCCTCGGCGGATCGGCACGCGGCGCGCGAGCACGGCAACGTGCTGGCCTGAAGACGAAGGCGCTCCGCCTCCCCCATACCATTCGGCACGAACGACACAGGAAACGACGATGAACGATGAAGGCGGATACGATCTCGAGGATCTCATGCCCGGCATGAACGCGTGCTTTTCGAAGACCCTTTCCGAGCACGACGTGCAGCTGTTCGCGAACGCGACCGGCGACCGGAACCCCGTGCATCTCGACGAGGCCTATGCGCAGCGAACGTTTTTCGGCGGCCGCATCGCGCACGGCATGTTGTCCGCCTCCGTGATATCGGCGGCGATCGCGACGCATCTGCCGGGGCCCGGCTCGATCTACCTGTCGCAGGATCTGCGATTCCGCCGCCCGGTCAAGCTGGGCGAAACGGTTCTCGCGACGGTGACGGTCAAGGAGATTCTCGCGAGCCGGCGTCGGGTCGTGCTGGAAACCCGTTGCGAAGTCGACGGCCTCGTCGTCGTGGAAGGCACGGCGGTGGTAATGCCCACGAATGCGGCGGCGCGCAGGAAGGACGCGGCGAGCGTGCAGGATCAGGCGGTTTGACGGCCGTTCGAAGCGGGACTGCCGGCGTCGTCGCGCGCGCGACCCGCGATCACGCGAGCCCGCTTCGTCGCCGATGATCGACGCCTGACGTGCGACATGGGTACGGGCTCGGCAGGCCGCAGCGATCGCATGGGCGACGCACCGGCCGGGCCAGCACGTCGCTCGGCATCGTCGTCGACGGGACGATGTTCGCCGGCGCCCCCGTCGACCACGACGATTCAGCCGCACGGCCGCCACGCCGTCCCTGCCGTGCTACGCCTTTTTCGAATAGGCGCTGCACCAGCCTTTAGCATTGACCTGCTTGCCGCCGAAAATGGCGCACGGCCCCATCCCGGCGCCGGCCTTGCCCTGGAAGAACTGGCAGTTCGAGCAGGTCTCGCCCGCCTGGAGTTTCGGGAACTTCGCATGGTCGACCCGGCTGGCATCCGTCTTGTAGCCGAGCGTCTGGGCATTTGCATCGGACTCCTTCACGGCACCGGCACCGGCATCCGCCGCCGCGCGGCGTCCCAAGGCCAGTGCGGATGCCAGAACGGTGGTGGTTGCGATAAAACGTCGGCGTGAAAACTTCATGGCGTCCTCCTCCATGTTTGCGTGAACGGATGTCCGCGAATCGGCCGTCGAATGAATCAGTGGAAGAACAGCGCCCGCATCCCGAACGTGTGATGCGCTTCCGCCGCCATCAGCACCATGAGCACCAGCAGGCACAACGGCGGTATCAGGATCGCATACACGAGTGCCAGCCGCTCCCACATCATGTGCATGAAGATCGACACGATCAGCCCGGCCTTCGCGATCATCAGCACGACGATCAGCACCCAGCGCGGCAAGCCCTGCACGTTGAAGTAGTCGACCAGGTACGACAACGTGCTCAGCACGAACAGCAGGCCCCAGATCTTCAGGTAGAGGCCGATCGGATGCTGCTGGCCGTGTGCGGCGTCGGGTCGATCGGCGGGATCGGTATGCTCCATGGCCTGCCTCACCACAAATAGAACAGCGCGAAGATGAACACCCACACCAGGTCGACGAAGTGCCAGTACAGGCCGGCGATTTCGACGATCTGGAAGTTGCCGTGTTCGGCGAATCCGGGCTGCCGGATCTTGCGTGCGATCAGCAGCAGGTAGATCACGCCGCAGGTCACGTGAAAGCCGTGGAACCCGGTGATCGTGAAGAAGCACGCGCCAAACTGCGCCGCGCCCAGCGGGTTGCCCCAGGGCCGGATACCTTCGTGGACGATCAGCTTGGTCCATTCGAGGGCCTGCATCGACACGAAGCTCGCGCCCAGCAGCGCGGTCGCGAGCAGCAGCGCGCCGGCGCGCCTGGCGTTGCGCCGGTAGCCGAAGTTGACCGCCATCGCCATGGTGCCGCTGCTGGTGATCAGGATGAACGTCATGATGGCAATCAGCAGCAACGGCACATCCAGGCCGCCCACCGTGAGCCCGAACACCTTGGACGTGTCGGGCCACGGCGCCGTGGTCGACATGCGCACCGACATGTAGCCGATCAGGAAGCTGCTGAAGACGAACGTGTCCGACAGCAGGAAGATCCACATCATCGCCTTGCCCCACGGCACCTTGAAGGCTTCGCGGTCGGCCGACCAGTCGGTGACGATGCCGCGCCAGCCGTCGGGCCGGGCGTCGGCGGGCGGGGCCGCCGGCGATTCGGCAGCGGATTCGGTGTGCACCGTGGGCGAGGTCATGGCGCGGCTCCATACAGCGGCCCGCAGATCGCGGCGACGATCCCGGGGGTAAGCCACCACATCGCCGCCAGCAGCACGAGCCAGACCGCAAGCAGGAAATGCCAGTAAAGCGCGCACAGCGCGATGGCGCGCCGGGCCCGGAACGGGTCCGCGCGCCGGAGTTGCACGATCGTCACGGCCCACGCCACGAGCCCGCCCAGCACATGCAACCCGTGCAGGCCCGTGAGCAGGTAAAGGAAGCTGTTGGACGGATTGACGGTGACGGTCTGCCCGGCCGCCGCCAGCATGTGCCAGGCGGTCAGTTGCCCGATCACGAACACGGCCGCCAGCACGCCGCCGCCCACCAGCCACGCCATGCGGTGCACGGCCGGTTGCCGGGCACGCTGCATCGCGACGCTGGCGAGCACCAACGCACCGGTGTTCCACCACAGCAGCGCCGGATGCGGGATCGGCTGCCAGTCGGGTTCGCGCATGCGCATCGCATAGGCGAGCAGCAGCAGCGAAAACAACGTCGTGGCGACCGCCATGAAGACGATCAGGCCGGTGCGGCCCGCATTCGGCAAGCCGGGCGGCGCGTCGGGAACGAAGGGGCGCGGCAGCGTGGTCATTCGCGTGCCTCGCCGGGGTGAAGCGTCGGATGGACCGGTTCAGGCGCCGTCGCAGGCGGCTGGTTTTGCGGCACGAAGTCTGCCCCTTGTCCCGGCGGACTGTATTCGTATGCCCAGCGATAGACGACAGGCAGCGCCGCGCCCCAGTTGCCGTGCACGGGCGGCGTCTGCGGCGTCTGCCATTCGAGTGTGGTGGCGCGCCACGGATTGCCGTCGGCACGCCGGCCGTGCGCGAGGCTCCACGCGAGATTGAACAGGAACAGCAACTGCGCCGCCGCGACGATCAGCGCGACGACGGTGATGAACGTGTTGAGCGTCTGTGCCGAATGCGGAATGAAGCTGTAGCCCTGATAGGCGTAATACCGCCGCGGCATGCCAAGGATGCCGAGATAGTGCATCGGGAAGTAGATCGCATAGGTGCCGACGAAGGTGATCCAGAAATGCGCGCGCCCGAGCCTGTCGTCGAGCATGCGGCCCGTCACCTTCGGGTACCAGTGGTAAATGCCGCCGAACACCACCAGGATCGGCGACACGGCCATCACCATGTGGAAATGCGCGACCACGAAGTACGTGTTCGACAGCGGGATGTCGACGCTCACGTTGCCGAGGTAGAGCCCGGTCAGCCCGCCCAGCACGAAGGTGCTGACGAAGCCGATGGCGAACAGCATCGGCACGGTCAGGTGGATATCGCCGCGCCACAGCGTCAGCACCCAGTTGTAGACCTTGAGGGCGGTCGGGACGGCGATGACGAGCGTGGTCGTCGCGAAAAAGAAGCCGAAGTACGGATTCATGCCGGCGACGAACATGTGGTGCGCCCAGACCACGAAGCTCAGCGCGCCGATGACGACGATCGCCCACACCATCATCCGGTAGCCGAAGATGCTCTTGCGCGCGTGCGTGCTGATCAGGTCCGACGCGATGCCGAAGGCCGGCAGCGCGACGATGTAGACCTCCGGATGCCCGAAGAACCAGAACAGGTGCTGGAACAGCAGCGGGCTGCCGCCGGCATGCTTGAGCGTCTGCCCCATCGACACCACGGCCGGGATGAAGAAACTGGTGCCGAGCGTCCTGTCGAGCAGCATCATGACCGCCGACACGAACAGCGCCGGAAACGCCAGCAGCGCCATGATGGTCGCGATGAAGATGCCCCACACCGTGAGCGGCATGCGCATCAGCGTCATGCCGCGCGTGCGCGCCTGTAGCGTGGTGGTCACGTAGTTCAGGCCGCCCATCGTGGCCGCGACGATGAAGATCGCCAGCGACACGAGCATCAGCACGATGCCCCATTCGACGCCCGGCGTGCCCGGCAGGATGGCCTGCGGCGGATACAGCGTCCAGCCCGCGCCGGTCGGCCCGCCCGGCACGAAGAAGCTCGCCGCCAGCACCAGCACGGCCAGCAGGTAAACCCAGTAGCTCAGCATGTTGAGAAACGGGAACACCATGTCGCGCGCGCCCAGCATCAGCGGGATCAGATAGTTGCCGAAGCCGCCGAGAAACAATGCCGTCAGCAGGTAGATCACCATGATCATCCCGTGCATGGTGACGAACTGGTAGTAGTGGTTCGCGTCGATGAAAGCGAACTTGCCCGGAAAGCCGAGCTGCAGCCGCATCAGGTCCGACAGCACGAGGCCCACCAGGCCGATGGCGATGGCCGTCAGCGCGTACTGCACGGCGATGACCTTGTGGTCCTGGCTCCACACATAGCGGGTCCAGAAGCTGTGCGGGACATGGTCGAGGTGCGCGTGGGGCATGGCATCCGCTCCGTCAGGGTTGGGCTGCGCTGCTTGCGGGGGCCGGCCCGCCTTGCGCCTTGATATAGGCCACCAGCGCGGTCAGTTCCTGCTCGCTCAGGTCGAAGCGCGGCATGATCGGCGAGAAGCCCTTCACGACCCGGGCCGTCGGATCGCGGATAAATGCGCGCAGGTAGGCTTCGTCCACCTTCGCGGTGCTGCCGTCGGCCATCGTTTCGGTCTTGCCGTACAGGCCCTTCCACGTCGGGCCGACGCGCGGCGTGCCGTCCACGGTGTGACAGGCGACGCAGCCCTTGGCGGCCGCGAGCGTCTTGCCCAGGTCGGCAAGCGCCTGCGCGCTGCCGCCGGCCGCGGCGGGGGCGGCCTGCACGCGGGCCTGCTGCTGTTGCGCGAACGTGGTCTGCTGCGCCAGCCAGCGCGAGAACGCGGCTTCGTCTTCCACCACCACCACGCCGCGCATGGTCGAATGCCCGATCCCGCAGAGCTGCGCGCACAGGATGTCGTAACGCCCGGCCTTGGTCGGCGTGAACCAGAAGGTCGTCACCATGCCCGGCACCATGTTCATGCGCGCCCGGAACGGCGGGACGTAGAAGTCGTGCAGCACGTCGCGCGACCGTGTCAGGACCTGCACCGGCCGGTTGAGCGGCAGGTGCACCTCGGGTGTCTCGATCAGGTAGTTGTCGCGGCCGTTGGGGTCGGCGGGGTTCATGCCGAACGGGTTGTCGTTGCTGATGTAGCGCACGTCGGTCGTGCCCAGCTTCCCGCCGGGGCCGGCGAAGCGGAAGCGCCATTGCCATTGCTGGCCGAGCACTTCCATCTGCAGCACGTTGCGCGGCGGCCGGATGTAGTCGGCGTAGACGAACAGGCCCGGCGCCAGCAACGCCGCCACGCCGACGGCGGTCAGGCCGATCAGCCACCATTCCAGTGGCCGGTTGTGCGGCTCATAGGCCGCGCGATGCCCGCTGCGGTGGCGATAGCGCACGAGCGCGACCACGATGAACAGGTTGATTGCGACGAAGAATGCGCCGGTGATGACGAGCGTGATCGTCAGCATGTCGTCCATGCGCACCCAGTTCGACGCGATGGGCGTGATCCACCACGGACTGGCAAAGTGAAACCCCACCGCCAGGATGACGATCAGGACCAGGGCAATCGCAAGGGTCATGGGCCACCTCGCTGCGTGTCGCTCTCCGGAGCCGCCGACACCGGGTTCCGCGTCTCCCGCGGGCGCCGCGTATTCAAGGTCGGCGCGGCGGGAAACGCGATGCGTCAGTCGTCCACGTTCCGCTTGCGCAATCGTTCCAGCCTGCCGTAGGTAATGGCCGCAACCACGCCGAACAACAGGTTGGCCAGCAACGGCCCGCCCCCCCGCTCGGAGACGAACCACGGGAACACGGCCGTCATGACGTAGAAGTTCCACCCATACGCGACGATCCCGAACGCCAGCCCGATGGCGGCTTCCATGCCCACGCTCGAATCGAGGCGGAACGGCGCCATGACCGCGGCGAGCATCATCCCCATGATCGCGCCGAGCACGTAGTGCAGCAGCAGCGCCATCGCCACGATTTCAAGGTTGAATTGCGTCATCTGGCTGAGCGCGCTGCGGCCCATCACCATCGCCGCGATCTTGTGTGTCGGTTGCCAGGGGCTTGCGCCGAGCACGAGCGTCGACCAGACGAATTCCAGCGCGATCACCAGCGCACCGCCCGCGAGACCCGCCACGGCAGCGGCGACCCAGTCGGGCGTACGACGCGCCCAATGGTGCGATCGAATGTGCAGTTCCATACGACCTCCTTGTCGACGATTCGACGTCGACGCTTCGGTTCCGACGGCGTCACGCGCATCGGGCCGGCGTCCCTTGCGCGATTCGGCATGGCGGGCAGCGTTGCCGGCGCAACGTGCGAACGGCCCGCTCCGCGCGCGGCCCGCGGTGGCGGCCGTGCGTTCGACGCGACGCGTCGATGCACCCGCGTGTCGGGCGGGCCGGCCTGCTGTCGCGCGTCAGGGAAAGATCGGTGTCGTCGGCTCGGCGCCTTCCAGGTCCGCGTTCGGAAAATGCCGCGCGACCATCTCTTCGATTTCCTGCTCTCGCGATGCCGGCACGTCGGCCATGATCAGGATCTGGCCTTCCTGAATGGCGTCGCGAAATCGCTGGAGTCGCGCATTCGGCTCGGAGATGCCGATCATCGCGGCGGTCCACGCCCCGAAACCCGCTCCTGCCAACGTCAACCCGACGACGGCGCCGCCCGCGATCACGAGCTCCGCCGGCGGAAATACCAGCGCGACGAGGCCGATCAGCGCACCGGCCGCACCGCCGAGCGCGACGCCGCGCTCGAGCGCATGCACGACATCGCTGCTTTGCAGCAACGATGCTTCGGGCAACTGATCGAGTGTGACGCTGTGATTCGCGAGGACGTGGATGTGGCGCCAGATGATGCGCGCGCGCAGCAAGTCATCGACGATCGCCTTCGCCATCAGCGTATCGGGTACGAGGAAATAAAGGCGTCTCATGTTGACACCCCTTTTTGCAATCAATCGCACTTTCCATTCTATGTCAGCATCGGCGGCGCGCCAGGTGCGCGCGGGCCATACGGCGGCGATGCATGCGCGATGCGCCCGCGTGACATGCCAAGGCATGCGCCGCTGATTGAGAGGGGGGCTATCCGCGTTTGCGCAACGGCTCCAACAGGTGCCGCAGGCCGTTGTGATCGATTTCGTGCATCAACGCAAGCTGCCGGCCGATTTCTCCGTGCGGGAACCCTTCGCGGGCCAGCCAATTCAGGTAAGGCCCGGGCAGGTCGGCAATCGGCCGTCCCTTGTATTTTCCAAAGGACATGGTGACGGTGACGAGTTGTTCAAGGTCTGGGGTTTGCATGCGGGTATTGTGCACGGCTTTCCGCTCGCATCGGGGGCCGAGCGATCGAAGGCCGGATTCGACCCTTCACGGGAGGCCGAATCGTGACGCAGTTCCAGCGTGACGGCCATCGATCACCTCCGGCCGGCGGCGCCGGTTGCCCGTCGGATCAAGCCTCGGTGAATCCGGATGCGCCGGCCGGATTGACGCACGGACATTCGACGCGGCCGCCCTTTCGGCAACGACCTCACGGAAAGGCCGCTCCAAACCGCCCGCGCCCCGTTTCCGGCCTGCTAGACTGGAACTTCCCCCTGCAAACGATGGAGGGAATCATGTTGTCCGTCTACGTCGTGAAGACTGGCGAGCAATTCCTGTGTACCGCCGAGGATGGCGATATCGGCATGGCACCGGCGGTTGAAGATGCCACGTCGTTTCTTTCGTACGAAGAAGCGGAAAAGGCAGCGCACGCGCATGCCGATCCCGGATACGAAATCGTCGCCGTCTGCGTGCTCAGGCACTGACATGGCGCCCGCTTCCGGGCGCTCGGCGACGTGATGCGGCTGGCGGCTCCGCTGGCGCCATGTGACATCGGTGGCGCGATCGGCTGCGTACGAAATTCCCTGCGAACGGACGAATTGCGTGTCGTGATTCTCGCGATGGGGTCGCCCTGCGCATCAACAGTCCCACCGTGTACGGCGCACGCGCCTTTCCTGAAACGCCCGGCATCCGGCGCGCACGCCTCGTATGCGGCGCTGCCGGGAACCGGAGCGTCGTTGCTCCGATTTATCTATCGTCTGGGGCCTTTCATGCCCTCCGACTCCATGGCCGCATTCCACTCCTCATTCGCCTCGATCGGGTCCATCGCTTCGTCAACCGACGCCGTTGCGCGCTCGGCCGCCGCGATGGTTTCGTCTGCGTCGGAGGCGACATCGCTGTCGCCGTCGCCAGGGGGATGCAGCATGTCCTCGAGCATCGCGCTCAACTCCGACGTGTCCCATGGCAGCCCACGCCGGGTCCGATCCTTGATGTAGTGCCTCACTTCCGCGTCTTGCTCCACGGTCAGCGGCAGCCCTCGGAAGGTGCTTTGGGGGCCAGCGTCGATCATCGCATTCTCCTGTTTCTACGGCATCCTCAGTGTACTCGTCCATTGCGAACATGCGAGCCGCGATGGGTGCGCGCTTGCGGCGGATCAAACGTATGGGCTCGACAGGCGAACAGCAGCCTGGGCCGGTCATTCAGCGGCTCGGCCAGTTTGTCGGGGAGCCGCGAGCTGTTCATACCACTCATTTCCCTTGGGGAAAACACGTGTCGCTGAACTGGAGAGCGTCGGGACTCACCCGCCTGCGTCTCCGGACGGCGCCTGCCGCAAGCGAGCCGTCCGGTTTCGACGGCCACGCCCGCAGCCATTCGCTGACAACCTCTCACTTCCGCAGCGAAATTTCCACGCGACGATTGCGCGCGCGCCCCTCCGCGGTATCGTTCGACGCCGCCGGATTGGCTTCGCCGTGACCGGTTGCGGCGAACGCATCCGCTTTCAGCCCGTGCTCGCGCAGATACCCCGCGACCGCATCCGCCCGGCGCTTCGACAGCGCCTGGTTGTGCGCATCCGAACCGGTCGCGTCGGTATAGCCGTCCACTTCCACGCGCGAGAAATGCCGGTCGCCCTGCCGGTTCAGCAGCGTGTCGAGCGCGGCGGTGGCCGCGGGCGTCAGCACGGCCGAGTCGGTCGCGAAATACGCATCGCCGGTCAGGCTCACCTTCTCGGCCGACACGGGCGCCGGCGCAACGACCGCGGCGGCCGGCGCGAGCGCCGCACCGCACTGGAACACGATCGAATGCGGATCGGCGCCGTCGCGGTACGGCGTGGTGGTGTCGACCAGGCGCACGGGCTCGTTGCCGCACATGCGCGTCGCGACCTTCATGCAGGTCTTCGCGGTCGACAGGATGCCGTGACAGTCGACCTGGAACGTCCGGATGCCGTTTCGCGACTGCAGTTCGTACGCGTTGTACGTCGGCCCCGACGCACTCGAACAACCCGCGAGGGCAACGACGGACGTCAGCAGGGCAAGATGGATGTTTTTCACTTGATTACTCCGAGAATGCGATGGGCGCAGCGTGCGCGGCGCGATGACGCGACCGCACGCGCATGCATTTGCGTTTGCGTTCGGCGCGGCCCGATCCGGCAACGCGTGCCGGAACGAACCGCTGCGCGCGATCACTTCCACTGATACAGCACGCCCGCGCCGACCACGCGCTGGCTGCCGGCGAAACCGCCGTTCAGCGTCGCCTTCAGGTTCTCCGTGACGCGCGCCTGCACGCCGACCGCCATCGCCTTCTGCCCCTGGAACGTCGCCGTGCCGACCCCCATCGCGAAGTTCGAATCGCGGTCCATGTGCGGGATCGACGCCATCGCGGCGGTCGCGGCAATCCCCTCGCGGGCCATCGAGTCGGTCTGCTGGATCTGCTGCTGCATCTGCGTGAGCTGGTTGTTCACCGTGTTCAGCGACTGCGTGAACTGGTTCGATACCGCATTCAGCTGGTTCACGTTCACCGCGTCGGTGCCCTGCGTGCCGGCCGCGACGTTCACGACCTGCCGCGCCGAATCCGCCGAGCCGACCGCGACCACGTTCGAGCGGCCGCCGTCGTTGCTGCCCGCGCCGATCGCGGTCGAGTTGTTGCCCGATGCGGTCGACCCCACGCCGATCGCGGTCGAGCCGTTGCCGGACGCCGTCGAGCTGTTGCCGACCGCCGTGCTGTTCGAGCCCGACGCGACCGCCCCCGATCCGCCCGCCGACGAATTCGAACCGCTCGCCCCCGGCGGCACGTTGCCGCCGGGCGGGTTCGTCGTGTACTGCCCGCCGAGGTTGGTCGTGCGCTGGTCGATCAACGTCGTCAGCTGGTTCGCGACCGAATCGAGCTGCGACACGTTCACCGCGTCCGTGCCGTTCTTGCCGGCGGCCAGCCCGGTGATCTGCCGGTTGCCGACGTTCACTTCGCCGGCCGACGACTGCGGGCTGCTCAGCCCGTACGCGACGTAGTTCGTCAGCGCGCCGACGGTGGTCAGCGAACCGGCGCCGAGCGCGACGCTGTTCGCGAATGTCGCCGAGGCCCCTGCGCCGAGCGCAAGCGCATCGGTCGCGCTGCCGCGCGCCCCCGAGCCGAGCGCGACGCTGCCCACGCTGACCGCCACCGCGTTGGCGCCTTGTGCGACCGACTGCGCGCCGGTCGCCGTCGCGCCGCTGCCCAGCGCGATCGCATCGGCCTGCGCGGCACTCGCCGCCTGCCCGATCGCGATGCCGCCCGGCGCGGTCTGGTCGACGATCGCGCCGTTGCCGATGCCCACGCCGTTGTCGCCGTTGACGACCGTCGTCGGCCCGACCGCGATCGATTCCGCGCCGACCGCGAGCGAATCGCCGGCCGTCGAGTTCGCGTGGAAATATTTCTGGCCCGTGACCGCGAACGACTGCAGCGCGCCGGTCAGCTGGCGCACCGTCACCGCATCCTGCTGGCCGGTGCCGTCGGCGACGTTGGTGATCTGGCGGTACGTCCGGTTCGTCGCATCGCCGACCGATACCGCGCCGAGCAGCGTCTGGTCGGTCGTGTCGAACGGGATCGACGCACTGCCGTTGCGGATGATGCCGGAGGCGGGCGCCGTCGCGCGGTCGGCCACCGAACCGGAGCCGAGCGCGATGCTGCCGTCCACGCGAGAAATCGCGTTCGGGCCGATCGCGACGCTGTCCAGGCCGAGCGCCTGGCTGTCCGGCGCGGTGGAGTTCGCGTGGAAGTACTTGATGCCGTTCGCGTTGATGTTGTCGATCGCCGAGCCGACGTTGTTGTTGATCGTGGTGGAGCCGTCGCTGTTGTACGTCACGTACGACGGTGACGAGATCGTGCCGGTGGTCGGATCGTAGGTGGCGCCGCCGCCGATCGCGCCGGCCGTGCTGTTGCCGAGGTTCGTGTTGTTGTTCGTGATCGAGCTCAGGCTGGTCGACAGCGAACCGATGCCGGTCGACGTGGCGGTGGACAGCGAAGTCAGGTTGCTGTTGGTCGAACTCAAGCCGGTGGACAGCGAGCCGACGACGGTCGAGGTCGACGTGGACAGCGACGTGATCGTGCTGTTGGTCGAGCTCAAGCCGGTGGACAGCGAGCCGACGACGGTCGACGTCGACGTCGACAGCGACGTGATCGTGCTATTGGTCGAACTCAGGCCGGTCGACAGCGAGCCGACGACGGTCGACGTCGACGTGGACAACGACGTCAGGTTGCTGTTGGTCGAGCTCAGGCCGGTGGACAACGAATCGACGGCCGTCGACGTCGACGTGGACAACGACGTGATCGTGCTGTTGGTCGAACTCAAACCGGTGGACAACGAACTAATGCCGGTCGACGTGGACGTGGACAACGACGTGATGCTCGACGCCGTCGACGTCGACAGCGAATCGAGCGCCGTGTTCGTCGCGGCAAGCTGCGAGCCGTTGATCGCGTCCGTGCTCGCCGAACTGATCCGCCCGGCCGCGACGTTGGTGATCTGGCGCTCGCTGCCCGCTTTACCGACGCTGACGACGCTGGTCGGGTTGACGCCGTTGAAGTTGTACGTGACGCCACCGATGACCGCGCTGGCCGTCGGGTTCGGCGCGGCCGTCGTCGATCCCGAGCCGAGCGCGACATCGTTTGCGTTGTTGGCCACGGCCGACGCGCCGAACGCGACCGCCCCCGCCGCCGCTGCCGTCGACGTATTGCCGAGTGCGAGCGAACCCGTGCCCTGCGCGTTGTTCGTATTGCCGATCGCCACCGCGCCGTCACCGTTCGCGGTGTTGTTCGAGCCCATCGTGACCGCGCCGGTGCCGATCGCGCTGCTCGGATCGCCGATCGCGACCGCGCCGTTGCCGCTCACCGTCTGGCCCAGGCCGAGCGCGACGGCACCGATGCCGCCCAGCACCTTCGAGTTGTTGCCGCCAGCGATCGAGCCCGCCCCCGCGGTGGCGGCGACCGAGTTCGAATCGCCGATCGCGACGGTCGACCCGGCCGCCGCGACGCTGTTGATGCCGACCGCCGTCGCATTCGTGGCCGACGCCGTCGCGCCGGGGCCCAGCGCGCTGGACGAAACGCCGGTCGCCAGCGACAGATTGCCGAGCGCCGTCGCGAACTGTTGCGTTGCAGTCGCCTGCACACCCATCGCGATCGAGCTGAGGCCCGACGCATTCGCGTTCAGGCCGAATGCCAGCGCATTGTCCGCGCCGGCCGACGTGTTCGAGCCCATTGCGATCGAACTCGTGCCGAGCGACTGCGTGCCCGAGCCGGGCACACCGGCGGTGCCGCCCCAGCCGATCGCGATCGACGAGGTGCCCTTCGCGCCGCTGTTGACGCCCATCGCGACGCCGGAATTACCGGTCGTCAGCGCCCCGCTGCCAACGGCCACGCCTGCCGCGCCCGTACTGGTCGACTGGTTGCCGAGCGCGACGGAGCCCGTGTTCGTGGCATGCGACGCATAGCCGAGCGAGACGCTCTGCGCACCCGCCGCACTGGCACCGAGCCCCACCGCCGCCGCGTACTGACCGGACGCCAGCGCGTTGTTGCCCAACCCGATGGCGGACACACCGGTCGCCGCCGCGCCGCTGCCCATCGCGACCGTGCCGCTTTGAGTCGCGCTCGACAGGTTGCCGATGGCGACCGAGTAGTCACCGGAACCGATCGCCTGCACGCCGAGCGCCGAACTGTTGACGCCGGTCGCCTGCGCGTTGATGCCGACGGCCGTCGAAGCATCCGCCATCGCATGCGCGCCCGGGCCCAGCGCCGTGGCCGACACGCCTTGCGCCGTCGACAGGTTGCCCAGGGCGGTGGAATTCTGCTGCGCGGCAGTCGAACCGACGCCGATCGAGATCGATGTCACGCCGCCGTTCGCGGTACCGCCATCCGGTGCGTACTGCGCATGGGCGCCCACATGGAACAACGCGAGATACGCGGACGCCATCAGCACGGCGAGCCGTCGCGGCGTAGGCATACTCGCATGCGTCGAACCGCCCGCGCTCGCGGCATGCGCCGACGCGTCGAGCGACGATGCGACACGCTTGCCGCGTGCCCGGTCAAGCTCCGAAGCCGCAACCCAGGCCCCCAATGCTTCGTTCCAGATCGACTTGAACGACTTGTTCATCTTGTATTCCCTCGGTTCTCATGTGCTGGATGACGCAACAGCGAACGCGGCGTCAGGCGCAGCGCGGACCCTCTGCGCTTTTGCCTGTCTCGCGACGTCTCGCCTCTCACTTCGCATAACTAATCAAAACCACGAACAACGTTGCCCGACACGCTCGCCCTACATCGCGAGTGCACGACAGATCGCCGCGCATGCCCGTTCGGCACGATGCGCGACGGCGAAAAGCCGGTTATCGATTCACGGAAGTCGACATCGCCTGCCCGGCGGCGACACGGCGCACGACGCGTCGCGAATCCGCACGCGCGCACACCGTCGCACCCGCCGAGGGGCGACTTCGAGTCTCATTGGAAAAGCGTCGCTCGGACGCAGGACGAACGGACGCCGGCCCGCATCGCGGGCGGCCCGTCATCTTTCATTCAGGCGGCGAAAGGCGCCATGCTGTCCCCGCATCTGAAGCATTCGCCGCCGGATCGCTGACGCTGACGGCCGGCACCGGATCGATCGACCCGACACCCTGACCTGCCATGCTTGTCGTATTCATATTTTTCGTATCCGCCTGATTCGATAGAGCGCCACGCGCGGCCCGTCGGATCGATCAATCCGCCCGGCGGCCCACGCGAAGCCACTCACCCCTTTCCGTCCGGCTGGCGTCCGGCTTTCCGGGTTCCCGGAAAAACCGGCCACTCACCGAACGACCCCGGCATCGAATTAATCGATCGAATTTTCGTGACGATTTATTCTCGCCCGATGCCTCACACCCAGACCCACCCCGCCATTTCGCGACTCATCTTGTTTATCTGTGAATTTCGCGAATGATGACGTTTTCATTACCCTCGTGCTCGTTATCTTCTTGTAATCGTCCGAACGCCCCATTGGAATGCCATCAATCGATACGAAATTGAATACGGGACACACACGAAGCGACGGCGACCGCAATTTTTATGGCGGCCGGACGCGTCCAAAAAACCGATTCCAGCCACGTTGGGGCTAGTGTGCCGATATTCGTCCAAACAAACCTTTTCTGCAGCGGAAAAATACTTTTCCGGAGCGGACGACATTTACATTCATACACATCAGACGGAAACCCGATTTTTCAGAAAGGCGAATGCCGTCCTGTATTCGACCAAAGCTCATTCGACGACAAGGAATCGATGGTTTCGATTTACGCCGTCATCATCGAATTCGACACTACTTGCATTAATTCATCATTCGGGCCAATTCCATTCAAACCGTCATTTAACCGGAAATAAAGACCGGGATTTTATAAATCGATTCGGCACATTTTTCCGACTCATTTTCCCGACGAGCGGGACGACACCGCCGCGCAGCCGCGACGCCCACGCGACAAGCCCCCACGCGCCGCACGGAATCCTCACAATCGACGCTGCTGTCGACATATAATTTTTCGCAACAATCGTCCAGATTGCGATGCCCCGATTTGACAGGCCACTCCCTTCCAACGCGTTCGCAACCATGTCATCCCGCTTGTCCAGTTCGGCGTCGCCACGCACCACGCCGGATCTCGCTGGCGCCCATATCCTGATCGTCGACGACCGCCCGAACGACCTGCGGCTCCTGACCGAAATCCTGCGCACCGCGCAGTGCCGGATCAGCGTCGCATTCGACGGGCTGCAGGCCTATCACCGTGCGCAGGCCATCGCGCCCGACCTGATCCTGATGGACGTGCGCATGCCGCGCATGGACGGTTTCGCCGCGAGCCGGCTGCTGGCGTCGACGCCGTCGACGCAGTCCATTCCGGTGATCATCCTGACGGCCGCGGGCGATCTCGAGGATCGGATCGCGGGGCTCGAAACGGGCGCGATCGACTACATCGTCAAGCCCTTTGAACCGGCGGAAGTCATCGCGCGCATCCGCAATCACCTGAAGCGCGTGCGGCGCAGCCAGCCGTTCGCGCACCTGCCCGAATTACCTGACAACCCCGACGCGACGCTCGTGCGCGCGGCGAGCGACGTGCTGCTGCGCGACCTGCGCCATCCGCCGGCCCTCGAGGATCTCGCGAAGCAGGTCGGCACGCACGAAAAGCGGCTGTCGCGCGTGTTCCGCGACCATCTCGGCCAGACCGTATTCGAGTACCTGCGCGACACGCGGCTACGCGCCGCGATGCACTTCCTGTCGGAAACGTCGATGGGAATCGGCGACATCGCCGAGGAAATCGGCTTCTCCACGCCCGGCAATTTCGCGACGGCGTTCCGCGAACGCTTCGGCATCACGCCGTCCGACTGGCGGCGCCAGCGCCATGCGGTCGACACGCCGGCCGCACCGGGGGGGCGCCACGGCGATGCGTAGGCACCCCGCGGCATGGACGGCCGGATGTCGCGCGTTGCTCCTGCTTCTGGCGGCGCTGGCCGTCACGTGCGCGACGGCCCGTGCCGCGATGGCGCCGAATCCCGCTCAACTCGAAGCCGTGTCGGTATTCGAAGACACCGGCGCGACGCTGTCCGCCGACGCGGTGGCTGCACGGCTCGCCGATTCCGCACGCGGCACGTCCGCCGCGCTCCGGCCGTCGTTCAACGTCACGTTCTCCCGATCGGCATGGTGGGTCGGCGCGACGCTCGTCAATCGCGACACCACGGCGCACCCGCTGGTGCTCGCGATTCGCGACGCACGCGTCGACCGCGCCGACTTCTTTGTCGGCCGCAACGGCCAGTGGATCGCCGCCAGCCGCTTCCCTGCCACCGCCCGCAACGGCGACACCGACGCGAGCCGGCTGCTGTCCCGCTATCCGGCCCTGGACGTCACGCTGCAGGCGGGCGAAAGCGTGCCGGTGCTGATCCGCGTCACGTCACGCAAGGAAATGCGGCTCGCGCCGTTCGCGTTCACCCGCTTGGCATGGGATGCGCAGGAAGTCCGCGCGGCCATGTGGAACTTCGGCTTCCTCGGCGGACTGCTGGCGCTCGTCTGGTGCGCGCTGTTGATCGGGTTCTTCTCGCGCAACGCCGTGTTTTACGTGCTGGCGGGGATCGGCCTGTGCACGACGCTGTTCGAGGCGACGTACCGCGGCTATACGGCGCTGATTCCGTGGCCGGGCGTGCACGAATGGTCCGCGCGCGGCGAGGTGATCTTCGCGTACCTGGCGGTCGCGCTGTTCATCGTCTTCATCCTGAAGGTCGCGCACGACGAGAAGGCCCGGCTGCCGGTGCGCGGCTTGTTCGTCACGTGCCTCGTCCTCGAATGCATCGGCATGGCCGGCGTCGCCGTCGGCGATCTGCTGACCTTCACCCGGTTCTGCCTGTGGCTGAACGCCGCGATGTCGGTGCTCGACATCGGCGTCGCGCTGACGCTCGCGATCCGCCGCACCCCGACGGGCCGCGTGATGCTGATCGCGATCGCGATCGCGACCTTCAACATGCTGATCCGTATACTCGACGGCCGGGATGCGTTGCCGTCCGTGCTGTCATGGATCCACTCCGACGTCTTTCCGAACCCCGTCATCGCGATCATCGGGCTCGCGACGCACCTGCTGGTGCTGGCCGCGTGGATCCATCACGTGGGCCGGCAGCGCACCGAGGCACGCAAGCGGCTCGAACACTGGCAGCTCACCGAGCAGGACCGGCTGCGCGACGAGGTCGCGCGGCGCACGGTGGCGCTCAACGAAGCGTTGCAGCAGTCGAAGACGCACATGCAGCAGAAGATCGAGACGCTCGGCTATGTCAGCCACGACCTGCGCGCGCCGCTGTCGACGATCAACGGTTACGCGAAGCTGCTGCTGCAAGGCGCGACGCGCGGGCAGGCGCGGCTGATCCGGTCGATCGACCGCAGCATCCGCTATCAGCTCGCGTTGATCGACGAATTGCTCGCGTTCACGAAGGCCGAACTCCAGCCGCTCGGCGTCGCGCCCGATCGCACCGACCTGCCCGGGCTGCTGGACGACATCGGCCACTACGCGGCCGCGCTGTGCGAGCAGCAGCACAACCGGTTCGACTATCGGCCGGTCACGGCGCTGCCGCGCACGGTGCGGATCGACGGCATTCGCCTGCAACAGGTATTGCTGAACCTGCTGTCGAACGCATCGAAATTCACGCGCGACGGCACGGTCGCGCTGTCGGTTCACGCGTCGCGCGAAGGCGATGCATGGCGCCTGCTGTTCGAGGTCGCCGATACGGGCATCGGCATCGACATCGGCGCGACCGATGACATCTTCCGCGCGTACCAGCAGGTGCAGGCGGTGAACGGCGGCACCGGGCTCGGCCTGTTCATCGCGCAGCGCATCGTCGCCGCGATGGGCGGCGAGCTGGCCGTCGCGAGCCAGCCGGGCGTCGGCACGACGTTCTCGTTCGCGGTCGTCGCGCCGGCCCTCGGCCATGCGCTCGCGCCGGCGTCGGGGCTCGTCAGGCGGTTCGATCCCGCCGTCGAAGCGGAACTGGCCAGCGCCGCGCCCGCGATGCACTGCCCGCCCGCCGACGCGCTCGCCGAGCTGATCGCGCTCGCCGGCGAGGGCCGGCTGACCGATATCGAGGAATGGCTCGGCCAGTATGCGGACGAGCCGGACCATGCGCCGTTCGCGCGGGAAGTGCGCGCGCACCTCGATGCGCTGGACTTGCCGGCGATCGGAAGACTGGCCGGCTCGCTGAAACGCACGCGCGTCGCGGATACGTCGTTCGACACCGAGGCGGACACGACCGGGCCGGCGTGACGGCGCGGACGCAGGCGGCATGCGGCCGCGCGCGTCACTCCACCGCGATTCCCGCGCGCCGCCGATCGGCCCGCTCGACCACGCGGGCCAGCCGAATGATGTCGGTCAAGCCGAATTCGCCGGCATCCGGGCGCGGCCGGCCATGCTCGTCGGCCACGCGCATCGCGAACGCCAGCGCTTCCGAGCGCTCGCGCAGCAGCACCCGCAGCGCGTCGGCCACGATCCGGCAGTCGCGCGCGTCGCCCAGGTCGAGCAGCGGCCGACGGCCATGCTCGACGGCCAGCGCATCGGCCATGCCCGTCGTCAGATCATCGCGCTTCATCGTGTTCTCCTCGCGCAAGGGTAGTCGGTCGCACTACGATCGCCGCATCGTCGATACCAGCCCGATGTCCTCCTTGGGCGGCGCCGGCCGCGCGGGCGCGGCGGCCTGCGTCGGCCGCTGCGCGCCGAGCCCCGTGCCGCCGGTGCGGCGCCGCGTCGCGTGCCGCTCGATGACCCGCTGCAGCACGCAGAACACGCACAACAGCGCGCCGATCACGATCCGCGTCCACCACGAGCTCAGCGTGCCGTCGAACGTGATCAGCACCTGAATCGTGCCGAGGATGCCGACCCCGAACACCGAGCCGATCACGTAGCCCACGCCGCCCGTCAGCAGCGTGCCGCCGATCACGGTCGCGGCGATCGCGTCGAGCTCCATCCCCTGCGCCTGCAGCCCGTAGCCCGACAGCACGTAGAGCGTGAACACCACGCCGCCGAGCGCCGAACAGAAACCGCTCAGCGCATAGACGCCGACCTTCGTGCGCGCGACCGGCAAGCCCATCAGCAGCGCCGAGCGTTCGTTGCCGCCGACCGCATACACGTTGCGGCCGAAGCGCGTGAAATGCGCGACGTAGATCGCGACGGCCAGCGTCGCGAGCGCGATCAGCGCACCGGCGCTCAGCATGCCGCTGCCGAGCGGCACGCTGATGCCCGCGATCGCATGGAACGCCGGCGCATTGATCGTGATCGACTGCGTCGTGATCAGGAAGCACGCGCCGCGCGCGAGAAACATCCCGGCGAGCGTGACGATGAACGGCTGCAGCTTGAAGTAGTGGATCAACGCGCCCATCGCCGCGCCGTACAGCGCGCCGAACGCGAGCACCAGCGGCACGATCACCCACACGGGCCAGTGCAGCCGTTCGGCGCCGACCGCGCAGAAGATCGTTGTCAGCGCAACGACCGAGCCGACCGACAGGTCGATGCCGCCCGACACGATCACGAACGTCATCCCGATCGCGACGATCAGCAGGAACGCATTGTCGACGAGCAGGCCGGTCAATACCTGCATCGAGAAAAAGCCCGTGTACATCACGGACCCGAAGCCGAACAGCGCGGCGAACAGCACGATCGTCACGACGATCGGCAGCGTGCGCGGATCGGCGAGGCGGCCAAGGAAACGGGTCATCGCGGCGTCGCTCCGGTGGTGGTGGCGCGCGATCGCGCGGAAGGCAGCAGCCGCGACGCATGCCGCACGAGCAGCGCGCGCGCCGCGTCCGACTGGATCAGCGTCACGACGATCACGACGACCGCCTTGACGACGAGCGTCGCCTCCGGCGGCACGCCGATCGAATAGGTCGTGTAGGTGAGCGTCTGGATGATCAGCGCGCCGAGCACCGAGCCCGCGAGGCTGAAGCGGCCGCCGAGCAGCGACGTGCCGCCGAGCGTGACCGCGAGGATCGCGTCGAGTTCGAGCAGCAGCCCCGCGTTGTTGCCGTCGGCGCTGCGCACGTTCGAGCTCGCGAGGATGCCCGCGAGCGCGGACATCACGCCCGAGCACAGATACACGCCGAACACGATCGCACCCGAGCGCAGCCCGACGAGCCGCGTCGCGACCGGATTCACGCCGATCGCGCGAATGAACAGCCCGAGCGCCGTGCGGTTCACCAGCAGCGCGATCGCGCCGATCGTCGCCAGCGCGATCCACACCGCGCACGGCACGGTCGCGAGATAGCCGCCGCCGAGTGCGAGGTAGCCGGGCGCCCCGATCGGGATGATCTGGCCGCCCGTCAGCAGTTGCGCGATGCCGCGCCCGGCCACCATCAGGATCAGCGTCGCGATGATCGGCTGCATCCCGACGAAGGCGACGAGCAGCCCGTTCCACGCGCCGGCCAGCAGCCCGACGCCGAGCGCGGCGACCAGCGCCGTGCCGACTTGCGACGGGTCCGCCTCCAGCACGGTCGCGGCCGCCGCGCCGGCGATCGCGACGATCGCGCCGACCGAGATGTCGATCCCGCGCGTCGCGATCACGAGCGTCATGCCGAGCGACACGATCACGAGCGGCGCCGCGCGATTCAGGATGTCGATCGGCGCGCCGAACAGATGGCCGTCGAGCAGCGCGATCGACAGGAAACCGGGACGATGCGCGACGTCCAGCGCGAACAGCAGCACGAGCGTCAGCACCGGCCACGCGAGCGAATGACGAAACAGCGTGCGTAGCCACGTCATGCCTGGCCTCCTGCGATCAACCGGTAAACCTGTTCCTCGGACGCATCGGCGCCGCTCAGCTCCGCGACCTTGCGCCGGTCGCGCAGCACCGCGATCCGGTGGCTCACGCGCACGACCTCGCCGATCTCCGACGAGATGAACAGGATCGCAAGCCCCTGCGCGCACAGCGCGAGCACGCGCTCCATGATGTCGAACTTCGCGGCGACGTCGATGCCGCGCGTCGGCTCGTCGAGAATCAGCAGCTTCGGGTCCGTCGCGAGCCAGCGCGCGAGCAGCACCTTCTGCTGATTGCCGCCCGACAGCAGCCCGATCGGCTGCTCCGCGTCGCGCGCCTTGATGCCGAGCCGCGCGATATACGTGTCCGCGATCTCGCGCTGGCGCGCCCGACCGATCAGCCGCCACCAGCCGCGCCGCGCCTGCAGCGCGAGCACGATGTTCTCGCGGATCGACAGTGCGGCGACGATACCCTCCTTCTTGCGATCCTCCGGGCAGTACGCGATCCCGTTGCGCACCGCGTCGTGCGGCGACGCGAGCCGCTTGCGCGCGCCGTCGATCTCGATCGCGCCGGTATCGGGGCGCGCGGCGGCGAACGCCAGTTGCGCGGTTTCGGTGCGGCCCGAGCCGAGCAGCCCGGCCAGCCCGACGATCTCGCCGGGGCGCACGTCGAGATCGAGCGCGCTCATCATCCCGCGCCGGCCGACCTGCTGCATCGACAGGAACGGCGCATCGGCCGCGGCGGTACGCTCGACCGCGGCGGCGCCGGCCTGCAACGTTTCGGACATGCGCTCGCGGCCGGTCATCTTCGCGACCAGCACGTCGACCGGCAGGTCGCGCGCGAGGTACTCGCCTTCGCGCTCGCCGTTGCGCATTACGGTGATCCGGTCGGACACCGCATAGGTCTGCTCGAGAAAATGCGTGACGAACAGGATCGCGATACCCGACGCCTTCAGCCGGCGCAGCACGTCGAACAGCCGCGCGACCTCGCCGTCGTCGAGGCTCGACGTCGGTTCGTCGAGAATCAGCACGCGCGCGTCGACCGACACCGCCCGCGCGATCGCGACCATCTGCTGCACCGCGATCGGATACGAATCGAGCGAACGCGTGACGTCGAGCGCGAGATCGAGTTCGGCGAGCGCGTCGCGCGCCCGTGCGTGGATCGTCTTCCAGTCGATCGCACCGCGCCGCATCGGCTGGCGGCCCGCGAAGATGTTCTCCGCGACCGACAGGTTCGCGCAGAGGTTCACTTCCTGATACAGCGTCTGGATCCCGGCCGCCTCGGCCTCGCGCGGCGCGGCGAAATTCACCGGCGCGCCGCCGACGCGAATCTCGCCCGCATCGTGCGCATGCACGCCGGTGAGCACGTTGATCAGCGTCGACTTGCCCGCGCCGTTCTGGCCCATCAGCGCGTGGATCTCGCCCGGAAACAGCCGGAAGTCCACGCGCTGCAGCGCGCTGACGCCCGGAAACGACTTGTCGATGCCGATCATCTCGACCACCGGCGGACTCTGCATGCATCCTCCCTCGAAGCGTCGCCGGACGGCGGCCGCGCGGCCGCCGCCCGGGCGGACAGGTCAGTACTTGCGGGTCGGCAGCACCTGCGCCGCGACGTTCATCGGGAACACCGTCTCGTTGGTCACGATGCGCTTGGGCAACTGCTTGCCGGCGACCACGTCCTTCACCGCGGTCATCAGTTGCGGGCCGAGCAGCGGGCTGCATTCGACGTCGACGTTGATCTTGCCCGCGACCATCGCCTGAAAGCCGCCCTTGGTCGCGTCGAACGACACGACGCTGACGTCCTTGCCGGGCTTGATGCCGGCCTCTTCCATCGCCTGGATCGCGCCGAGCGCCATGTCGTCGTTGTGCGCGTAGACGACGTTGATCTGCTTGCCGTAGGTCTTCGCGAACGCTTCCATCACCTGCTTGCCGCCGGCGAGCGTGAAGTCGCCGCTCTGCGATGCGATGACCTTGAATTTCGGATTGTTCTTGATCACTTCGAGCAGGCCCGCGCGGCGGTCGTTGGCCGGCGCGGAACCGACCGTGCCCTGCAGCTCGACGATATTGATCGGGCCCGCATCGTTCTTGTAGCGCTCTTCGAGCCAGTGGCCGGCGCGCCGCCCTTCCTCGAGGAAGTCGGAGCCGATCATCGTCACGTACAGCGACGGGTCCTTCACGTCGACGCCGCGGTCGGTCAGGATCACCGGGATATGCGCGGCCTTCGCTTCGGTCAGCACCGGCTCCCAGCCCGATTCGACGACCGGCGAGAACGCGATCACGTCGACCTTCTGCGCGATGAACGAGCGGATCGCGCGAATCTGGTTCTCCTGTTTCTGCTGTGCGTCGGAAAACTTCAGGTTGATGCCGGCGTCCTTCGCCGCGCCCTTCACCGATACGGTGTTCGCGGTGCGCCACGCGCTTTCCGCGCCGACCTGCGAGAACCCGAGCGTGATCGGCTTTTGCTGCGCGTGCGCGCCGCCTGCCAGCACCGTCGCCGCGGCGACGATCGCGCCGGCCGCGAGCTTCCTGATGAATGTCATGGTCCGTCTCCGATGATGTCGTTGTGTGCCGCGGCGCTGTTGTGTTTCTGCGTGGCGCTGGCGCGGATCGGGCTGCCCCGGCCGGCGTGTCGTGCCGGCGCGGTATACAGGCCCCGCATCAGTTTAGGAACAAGTCCGATAACCTTCCAATGAAATATTGGATTGGGGCGATGCCGGAATCGGCATGCGTATAAACACCTAACCACGCGAGCGAGGCCGGGCGCGGCGGCGCACGGTTCTTGCTCCGTCGCAATGGCTGTTCGCACCCCATGCCAGGCGAGCGCCCTTCACGCGAACCCAAGGAGACAAGCATGATCGCTGCCCGTGAGCGCGGGTCGCCGCGCACCGCCGCCGCCGGCCGGCGCGTCGCGACATGAAGCGGCCCGCTTCGAGCGCCGTCGCGGCGCTGCGCCATGTCGACGACCGCCAGCCCGGCTACACGCGCCGCCGGCTGCGCAACGGCTTCGCGTACTACGGGCCGGACGGCATGCGGATTCGCGATGCCGCGGAAATCGCCCGCATCGACGCGCTCGCGATCCCGCCCGCGTACACCGACGTGTGGATCTGCGCCGACCCGCTCGGCCACTTGCAGGCGACGGGCCGCGACGCGCGCGGCCGCAAGCAGTACCGCTATCACCCGCAATGGCGGGAAACCCGCGATGCGAACAAGTACGCGCGGATGGCCGCGTTCGCGCGGGCGCTGCCGCGTATCCGCGCCCGCGTCGCGCGCGATCTGGCGCTGCCGGGCATGCCGCGCGACAAGGTCGTCGCGACGATCGTCCGCTTGCTCGATACGACGCTCGCGCGGATCGGCAACGCGGAATATGCGCGCGAAAACGGCTCGTACGGGCTGACGACGCTGCGCAAGCGCCATTTGAAGATCCAGCCCGGCCAGGTGCGGCTGCGCTTTGCCGGCAAGAGCGGGATCGAGCACGACGTGACGGTCGACGACGCGCGGGTCGCGCGGATCGTCCGGCGCTGCGCGGAGTTGCCCGGGCACGAGCTGTTCCAGTATGTGGACGACGACGGCGTACGCCATCCGGTCGGGTCGTCCGACGTGAACGACTACCTGCGCGAGGCCGGCGGCGCCGATTTCACCGCGAAGGATTACCGGACCTGGGCCGGCAGCGTGCACGCGCTCGGATTGCTGCGGCGCATCGAGCATCGCGGCGTCACGCATGCGCGCAAGCAGATCGTCGAGACCGTGCGCGCGGTGGCCGACCTGCTGCGCAACACGCCGGCCGTGTGCCGGCGCTGCTACATCCATCCGGCTGTACTCGACGCGTTCGAGGCGGGCACGCTCGCCGCGCTCGCGGTCCGGCGTACGCCGCGCGGCCTGCGCGCGGACGAAGCGGCGTTCGTCGCGTTGCTGGTCTCCGCGAGCCGGCGCCCGGCGAGATGACCGTCCACGCCGCGCCTGCGCCCACCGGGGCGCGATCGGCATCGCTGCTTCCCCGCGTGTCGTTTACCACCGGGTTCCGGGCGCATGACCGATAGCCGCTCGCGCCCGTTTCTCTAAACTGGTTCGCACAACACACCTGCCCGGTGTCGTCCGCCGCGCGCGTCACGCCACCGGCATCGAGGCATCCCCGAGACATCCGCCTTCGCTGTCCGTCGGCCCGCACGCCCCCGCTGCATTCCCGCCGGCCACGCCGCCAAGGCCATTCCAGGAGAGATCATTGAGTTCATCGCAAGCGCGCCCCGCGAAAACCCGGTCTTCGCGCCAGTCCATCAAGCTGGATGACATCACGATCGTCGACCCGGCCGTCCTCAAGCGCGCGGTCGGCGCGATGGCGTTCGGCAATGCGATGGAATGGTTCGACTTCGGCGTCTACAGCTATATCGCCGTCACGCTCGGCAAGGTGTTCTTCCCGTCGAGCAGCCCGTCCGCGCAGTTGCTCGCGACCTTCGGCACGTTCGCGGCCGCGTTCCTCGTGCGTCCGCTCGGCGGCATGGTGTTCGGGCCGCTCGGCGACCGCATCGGCCGCCAGCGCGTGCTCGCCGCGACGATGATCATGATGGCCGTCGGCACCTTCGCGATCGGCCTGATCCCGAGTTATGCGTCGATCGGCATCCTGGCGCCGATCCTGCTGCTCGTCGCCCGCCTCGTGCAGGGCTTCTCGACCGGCGGCGAATACGGCGGCGCGGCGACCTTCATCGCCGAGTTCTCGACCGACAAGCGTCGCGGCTTCATGGGCAGCTTCCTCGAGTTCGGCACGCTGATCGGCTATACGCTCGGCGCGGCCACGGTCGCGCTGCTGACGGCCACGCTGTCGCAGGAAGCGCTGCTGTCATGGGGCTGGCGCGTGCCGTTCTTCATCGCCGGCCCGCTCGGCCTCGTGGGCCTCTACGTGCGGCTCAAGCTCGAGGAAACGCCGGCCTTCCAGAAGGAGGCCGAAGCACGCGAAGCGGACGAGCGCGCGCGGCCGAAGCAGCGCTTCGCGACGCTGCTCGTCGAACAGTGGAAGCCGCTGCTGCAATGCGTCGGCCTCGTGCTGATCTTCAACGTGACCGACTACATGGCGCTGTCGTACCTGCCGAGCTACCTGTCGGCGACGCTGCACGTGCGCGAATCGCACGGCCTCTTCATGGTGCTGCTCGTGATGGTGCTGATGATGCCGATGACGCTGTACGCCGGGCACCTGTCCGACAAGATCGGCCGCAAGCCGGTGATGATGGCCGGCTGCGTGGGCCTGCTCGCGCTGTCGGTGCCGGCGCTGATGCTGATCCGCACCGGCGGCATGCTGCCGATCTTCGGCGGGATGCTGATCTACGGGATCCTGCTGTCGACGTTCACGGGCGTGATGCCGTCGGCGCTGCCTGCCCTCTTCCCGACGCGGATCCGCTACGGCGCGCTCGCGATCGGTTTCAACGTGTCGGTGTCGCTGTTCGGCGGCACGACGCCGCTCGTCGCCGCGTGGCTGGTCGATCGCACCGGCGACCTGATGATGCCCGCGTACTACCTGATGGGCGCGTCGTTCATCGGCATCGTGTCGGTGCTCGCGCTGCGCGAAACCGCGCGCCAGCCGCTACTTGGCTCCGGGCCGTGCGTCGCGAGCCGCGCGGAAGCGTTGAGCCTCGTGCACGGCGGCGCCGACGAAGCGCGGGTGCGCGACCGCAAGTTCACGGCGATCAGCGAGCGCGCGTAACGCGGGCCTCTGCGGGCCGATGCGACGCCGCGCGGCTTGCGCGGGCGTCGCCGTTCGCGCGATCGTTCGAATGGGCAACGGGCTTGCCACGACGCCTCCGCTTCGCGGACGTGGGTCGGACGCCCATGCGCGAAAACCGGACGATGGATCACGCGCGCCCCGGCGCGTTTTCGGCGCGAAATTCGCAGACAAGTTCGCCGCCGACCGCGAGTTCGTCGATCTGATCGGCCGTCAGCGCGACGATCGTTGCGGCACTTTCATCCGAGATGCCCAATTGCCGCTTGCCCTGCTCGTAGTGGACACGCAGTATGCGTTGGGCCAGCACGAGATACGCGCGATTGAATTCCGCGATTGCATCGAAGATATCGCCCTGTTCGGTCATGACCGCTCCTGAGCCGACGGCGGGTCTTGCGGGGCCGCGCGCGGCGCCGCGACCGGCCGTGCAGTAATGAATCCCTGAATCTATGTCAGGCGACGCGCATCATGCGGACAATTCCCAGGTCTGATCCGACATACGCGAAATCGCCGCTTGCAAAGCGATGATTCGCGATTCGCCATGTGTCGCTGTCGGATTCGGCCTAGATTCGGTCACCCCCGGAAAGCGGAACACCCCTACGATTTTCGGACGGCGCGCGGGGCCGGTTGCGCGAGCGCGCACGGTACCGTGCCAACGACGATGGCATTCGCGCATCGTCGCCCTCTATCGGCATCGTCGATGCCTGAACCCGAACGAGTGGAATCCGAAAACCATGTTGAAAGTGACGAAAGCCGTCTTTCCGGTCGCCGGTCTCGGCACGCGATTTCTACCGGCGACCAAGGCCAGCCCGAAGGAAATGCTGCCGGTCGTGGACAAGCCGCTGATTCAATATGCGGTCGAGGAAGCGATCGACGCCGGCATCACCGAAATGATTTTCGTGACCGGCCGCAGCAAGCGCGCGATCGAAGACCACTTCGACAAATCCTACGAGATCGAAGCCGAGCTCGAGGCGCGCGGCAAGGAAAAGCTGCTGTCGCTGGTTCGCAGCATCAAGCCGAACCACGTGGACTGCTTCTACGTTCGCCAGGCCGAAGCACTGGGGCTCGGCCATGCCGTGCTGTGCGCGGAGAAGCTGGTCGGCGACCAGCCGTTCGCCGTGATCCTCGCGGACGACCTGCTCGACGGTCCGACGCCCGTGTTGCGCCAGATGATCGACGTGTTCGATCACTATCACGCGTCGGTGATCGGCGTGGAGGAAATCGCGCCCGAGGCATCGACGTCGTACGGCGTGATCGACGGCAAGCGCTGGGAGGACAACCTGTTCAAGGTGTCCGGCATCGTCGAGAAGCCGGCGCCGGCGAACGCGCCGTCGAATTTCGGCGTGGTGGGGCGTTACGTGTTGAAGCCGAAGGTGTTCGAGCATCTGCGCGCGCTGCGGCCGGGGGCCGGCGGCGAACTGCAACTGACGGACGCGATCCAGTCGCTGCTGACGGACGAACAGGTGCTCGCCCATCGCTACGACGGCACGCGTTTCGATTGCGGCAGCAAGCTCGGGTATCTGAAGGCGACGGTCGAGTTCGCGCTGCGGCACCCGGAGGTGGCCGCGGACTTCGAAAGCTATCTGGCCGCGCGCATGTCGACGCTGCTGGCCGCCTGACCGGCCACACGACGCACCCGGTCATGTGGACGGCCATCAGCGATCTCGGCGACGCGGCGATGACGTTGCCGCTTGCGCTCGTGTGCATCGGCTGGTTGACGTGCTCGGCGACCGGGCGACGTTACGCGGCGTCGTGGGCGCTAATGCTCGCGGCCGGCATGGCGCTGGTCGGCGCCACGAAGATGCTGTACGCCGGCTGCGGGGTCCAGATCCGCGCGATCGATTTCCGCGTGATCAGCGGACATACGATGCTCGCATCGGCGGTCTGGCCGATGACATGCGTGCTGGCACTGAGCAGCGGAACGTCATGGCGGGCGAACACGTCGCTGTTGCTCGGGCTCGCGCTCGGCGCGCTGATCGGCGTGGCGCGCGTGTTCGACGACGCGCACACGCCGGCGGAAGTCGTCGCCGGCTGGCTCGTCGGCTCGGCCGTCGCGCTGGCGTTCGTGCGGCGGCATGGCGCACCGCGTGTCGATGCGCGGTATCGCGCGCTCGTCGCCGGGTCGCTATTGGCCGTGTCGGCCGTCGCCTATGGTCGACACGCGCCGATTCAGGCGGCGATCGACAACTATTCGCCGTTTTTGTGCGGGCGGTTCGCGCTGCGGCCCTGACGGGCGCGGGTCGGACGACGCGGCGTGCGATGGCCGGCGCTGCCCCTCGCCGGCGCCGGCGCGCGCAGACCGCTTCGTCGACCCCGCCGGAAAAAGACGGAATGCCGCCCGGATCGGACAACGCCGCTCGCCCGCTCGTCCGACCGCCTATGCTTGATCGCCGGAATCGAGTCGTCCCGAACGACGACCCCGTATTCCTCGTGCGAACCGGCGAGCAAGCGAGCCCTGCCCGACAGGCACCTTGCCCGCGTCGCGACGCACCTCGCCGTACGGCGCCGGAACGGCCGGCGCGTGGCGAATCCGGAGTCTCCGATCGGGCGCACGCATGTCGACCTTGCTCTTTTCAGCCAGCGTACTGTTCTTCTCCCTCAACGCATTCAGCGTACGGGCAACCTTCGCCGCCTATTTCCTGCTCTGCGCGCTCGCCTTTCTTCGCGCGCCGACGCTGATGAACCGGCAGCGTCACCTGTTTCCGGTCTGCGCATACTGGCTGATCAGCATCAGCATCGCGTTCGTTCTGTCCGCGTTTGGCGACTTCTACGTGAACTTCTACGTCAAGTTCATGCTGATCCAGACGTATATCGCGCTGTGCTACTGGATGTTTGCCGGCGGCGTGCTCACGCGGGATACGCTCGACACCGCATGCCGGATGCTCATCTACGTCCACGCCGCGTTCTTCACGTTTCAGCTCGTCTATTACCTCGGCACCGGTACCTTCATCGATTTCGACAGCTACGTGCGCGAAGCCGACTCCGAAGCGCTCTACGCCACCAAGGCGCTGACCGACAGCCTGATTTCGATTCGTGCGCTCGGCCTGTATTCCGAGCCGTCGTTTTACGCGATGACGGTCGTGCCGAGCGCGGTGGTCCTGCTGCTGTCGCAGCGGCGCATGACGCTCGCGCCCGCGGTCGGGTTCGCGACGGCGCTGCTCAGCTTCTCGGTCGCGTCGATGGCCGTGTGCGCCGCGTTGTGCGGGCTGCACGTACTCATCGGGCGCGGTCGGCTGCGGACCCGGATCGCCGTCGTCGTCGTCGCGCTCGCCTGCGTGCCCTGGCTTTACAGCGTGTACGACCAGCGGGTGAACCAGTCCGTCGACTACGATGCGGTCGGCAGCCGTACGCTCGTGCTGACCGAGCTGACCGAGCGCGACGTCGTCGCGGGCGCGTTCGGCGGCGGCCTCTTCTGGGACGAGCGCAACAACGTCGGCAAGACGCATCTGCGCGGCTATCAGGTGCGCGACAGCTCGTTCTACATCTACCTCGTATTCGCCGCGGGCGTCGCCGGTTTCATCGTGTTCTTCGGTACGCTGGTCATGCTGTTTCGCCGCAAGGGTCGACGCAAGTATCTGCTCTATCTGCTGCCGATCCTGCTGTTCAAATATCACGTGCTGTATGGCATGCTCTGGCTCACCATTCTGCTGTTCGTCGTGCTGGCCGACCAGGATGCGCCGCGGCGGCGCGCGGTCGTCCGCCCGCTTCCCAACCTGTCCGGCGACGAGCCCGTCGCGCATCCGACATGACATCACTCCGACATGCGTCGACGTTTCGCACGTTGAAACGATTGCTTATCGCGGCGCTGTGCATGACCTGCGCGATGACGGCAGCGAACGCCGACTCCGTACCCGCGCCGCCCGGCGAAGTCATCGCGCACAGTCCGGCCGCCACGCGCGTGTATCTCGGCTCCCCGTCGCTCGCCCTGCTGCCGAACGGCGACTATGTCGCGAGCTTCGACACGTTCGGCGCCGCAGCGGCACAGAACCGCGTGTCCGTGTTCGCGTCGCACGACAAGGGCGCGACCTGGTCGCGGCTCGCGGACGTGCCGGACCAGTACTGGTCGTCGCTGTTCGTGCTGAACGGCGCGCTGTATCTGATGGGCACCAACCGCTCGATGGGCACACCGTCGATTCGCCGCTCCGACGACGGCGGTGCGTCGTGGACCACGCCGATCGATGCGTCCACCGGTCTGCTGCCGTATTCCGGGCGTTTCATCACCGGGCCGGTTCCGGTGCTCGTCGATCGCGGGCGCGTCTGGCGCGCGTATGAAAGCGTCGACGGCGGCGACCTGCGCGCGACGGTGCTGTCCGCCCCCGTCGACCGCGATCTGCTCGACGCGCGCAACTGGCGCATGTCCGCGCATCTGCCGTCGGACAAACGCTGGCTCGACGGCACATTCCAGTCGTGGGAAGAAGGCAATGTCGTCGGCAGGCAAGGCGCCGCGCCCGTCGTCATGCTGCGCGTGAATACTGAGAACGGGCCGGAGAAAGCCGCATTGGTGACGACGAGCGACGACGGCCGAACGCTGTCGTTCGACCCGACGCGCGATTTCGTCGACCTGCCCGGCGCGGGCAAGAAGTTCACGATCCGCTTCGATCCCCAGTCGAAGCAATACTGGACGATCACGAATGCAGTGCCGAAGAGCGTCGGGCCGATGAACCTCGAGCGCGTGCGCAACACGCTGGTGCTGCTGTCGTCCCCCGATCTGCGGCGGTGGACCGCGCGGCGCATCCTGCTGCAACACGCGGACAAGAAGCGGCACGGCTTCCAGTACGTCGACTGGCAATTCGACGGCAGCGATCTCGTTGCCGTGCTCCGCGTCGCGTTCGACGACCCGGAAGGCGGCGCGGCCAGCCAGCACGACTCGAATTTCATCACGTTCCTGCGCGTACGGCGGTTCCGCGACAACGCCGCATCCACTGCGCTGACACAAGAGTTGCAGTAGCCCCGGCCGAGGCCCGCCGCCCGTCTATTTCTTGAACACGCCGACGACGTCGCTGCCGTCGACCACCAGCAACGCGCCGATGCGCTGCGTCTGCATCAGCAGCAGCGCATCCTCGACCCGCGTACCCGGCCGTACCGTACAGGGCTCGATCGACATCATGTCGGCTGCCGTGCGCCGCAATACGCCGTCGCCATACCGCTCGATCGCGCGGCGGATGTCGCCGTCGGTCACGATGCCCCAACCCGTGTCGCGCTTCACGATCGCGAGCCCGAGACGCCCGCGCGTCATCGCGTCCAGCACGTCGAGCGTCGACATGTCTTCCGTCACGATCGGCAGGTCCTGGCGCGCCATTTCGTCGTCGACCGTGGACAGCAGCCGGCGGCCGAGCGAGCCGCCCGGGTGGAAGCGTGCGAAGTGCTCCGGCTGGAAGCCGCGCGCCCGCATCAGCGTGACCGCCAGCGCATCGCCCATCGCGAGCGTGGCCGTCGTCGACGCGGTCGGCGCGAGTTGCAGCGGGCACGCCTCGCGTTCGACGCCGACGTCGAGATGGACCCGCGCGGCGCGTGCGAGGGTCGACGCAGGATCGCCGGTCAGCGCGATCAGGTCGTTGCCGTTGCTGCGCAAGAACGGGATCAGCTTGATCACCTCGTCCGTTTCCCCGGAATTCGAAATCGCGAGAAACGTGTCGTCCGGCGTCACCATCCCCAGATCGCCGTGATAAGCCTCGCCCGGATGCATGAAGAAGCCGGGCGTGCCGGTGCTCGACAGCGTCGCGGCGATCTTCCTGCCGACGATCCCGGACTTGCCCATCCCGCACACGACGACCCGCCCGCGCGAGCCGAGCATGATCTCGATCGCACCGTCGAAGTTCGCGTCGAGCCGCGCGGCCACGCTGGCCAACGCCCGCGATTCGATCTCGAAGACCTGCCGGGCGGATTCAATATGGTTCTGTCGCATCATCAGTTTGCCGTTTGAGAAGGGAGACGACGCGCGCGACGTCGTCGGGCGTATCGATGCCGGCCGGCGGCGCATCGGGCCATTGCATCACGTCGATCGGCATGCCGAGCCAGAGCACCCGCAACTGCTCGAGCCGCTCCAATCGTTCGAGCTCGCACGGCGCCGCGGCCGCCAGCGACTGCAACGCCGTATTCGCGTAGCCGTAGAGGCCGATGTGCCGCAGAAAACCGCCGCCGTTCGGACCGCTCGTTTGCGCGGGCCGGCCGTCGCGGCAGAATGGAATCGCCGCGCGCGAGAAATACAGCGCACGGCCGCGGCCGTCGACGACGAGCTTGACGATGCCCGGCTCGTCGAGCAACGCGGTGTCGCCGACCGGGCAGGCCACCGTCGCGACACCGAAGTCCGGCGCCGCGCTGCAGAAGCCGGCGAATGCCCGCAGCAGCGCCGTGGGCACGAGCGGTTCGTCGCCCTGTACGTTGAGCACGGCATCGGTGTCGCGCCAGCCGAACGCACGCGCGACTTCCGCCGCGCGATCGGTGCCGGACTCATGCCCGGCGTCGGTCATCGCGAAACGGATGCCGCGCGCGGCGAGCACGTCGGCGATACGCGGATCGTCGATCGCGACGACGATGTCGGTATCGGGCAGCGCACGGCTCACGCGCGCGTGCACGCGGACGATCATCGGTTCGCCGTCCAGATCGACGAGCGGCTTTCCCGGCAGTCGCGTCGAGCCGTATCGTGCCGGAATCACGACGTGCACCGGCCGCCCGTTATTGAATGACGTCATGGCTGCTCCATGCGTCGAACAACGGCCGGTACGCGTCGTCGAGCGACAGCCCGGCGCCGGTCAGCAGATGCTCGGCCACCTCGCGCGCCACGCCGCGGCCTCCGACCGTGCGTACGACATGATCGACGCGTGCGCGGACGAGCGGATGCGCGTCGGCCGGCGCATACGACACGCCGACGCGTTCGATGACCGCGAGATCGTTCACGTCGTCGCCGACGTACGCGATTTCGGGGTCGCCCATCCGTTGCCGCGCCTTGATGTCCGCATAACCGGCGGCCTTGTCGTCGCAGCCGGTCACCAGCACGTCGACGCCGAGCTGGGCCGCCCGCCACGCCAGCGCGCCGCTATGCTTGCCCGACAGGATGCCGACGCGAATCCCGTGCGCGCGCAGCAGTGCGACCGCGACGCCGTCGTGCGCATGAAAGCTCTTCATGAACTCGCCGTCGGCCGTCACGTGGAGCAGGCCGTCCGTCAACACGCCGTCGACGTCGAACAGCACCAGGCGCACGGGCCCGCGATACATCGCGCCGCTCACCGGATATCGAGCGGCGCGAGCCGCTTGACCAGATCGTCCACCGCCTTCGTCTGCTGCAGGAACGCGTCGAGCAACGCGAGCGGCAGCGCACTCGGGCCGTCGCAACGCGCGTGGTCGGGATCCGGATGCGCTTCGAGGAACAGCCCGGCCAGCCCGACCGCCATCCCGGCGCGCGCGAGATCGAGTACCTGACGCCGCCGGCCGCCCGACGCGGCGCCGTGCGGATCGCGCATCTGCAGGCTGTGTGTGACGTCGAAGATCACCGGGCAGTCGCCCGTCGCATCGCGCATCTGGCGAAAACCGAGCATGTCGACGACGAGATTGTCGTAGCCGAACGAGGAACCGCGCTCGCACAGGATCACGCGATCGTTGCCGGCCTCGCGGCATTTCGATACGACGTGCTCGATCTGCGTCGGGCTCATGAACTGCGGCTTCTTGATATTGACCACGTTGCCGGTCTGCGCGATCGCGACCACGAGATCGGTCTGGCGCGCGAGGAATGCCGGTATCTGCAGGACGTCGACGACCTGCGAGACCGGCCCGACCTGCCACACCTCATGCACGTCCGTGATCACGGGCACACCGAACCGGTGCCTGACTTCGTCCAGGATCCGCAGCCCCACGTCGAACCCCACGCCGCGATACGAGTGGATCGACGAACGGTTGGCCTTGTCGAAGGACGCCTTGAACACCAGCGGAATGCCGAGGCGGCGCGTGACCTCGACGAACGTGCCGCAGACGTCGAGCGTGAGCCCGAGGCTTTCGAGCACGTTGAGGCCGCCGAAGAGGACGAACGGCAGGTCGTTGCCGACCGTGACGTCCGGCGTGATGGTTACATTCATATGGATCTCCACGAAATGAGGACGATGGTGTTCGCGTCGTGCTGCGGCCGCGACCGCCGCCGCGCGAAACGCGGAGGTCGACCGCCGCTGCTTGCCGACGTCAGCGCTCCCCGCTCGTCGCATAGAGCGGCGCAAGCTCGCCGAACAGGCGTTCCTCGCCGAAACGCTGCCGCGCCTCGCGGTTCGCCCGCCGGCCCAGTTCTGACCGCAATGCAACGTCGCCAGCGAGGCGCTGCAGCCACGCGGCCGCGTCGGCTGCCGTCGCATAGATCACGCCGGTCTGCAAATGACGGACGACATCGACGTTGCCCGCACAGTCGGACACGACGACGGGTCGGCCGGCCAGCATCGCCTCGATCACCGACACCGGCATCCCTTCCCACGACGAGGTCGACAGGTACACGTCCGCGCATCCGAGCCGACGCTCGACCTCGTCGCGCGACAACCATCCGGTCACTTCGACGCCGGCCTTCGCCAGTTCCGCCTTCGCACCATCGTCGCCGTCGCCGATCCAGACGAAACGCGTACCGCGCGCGCGCATGCCGTACGCGATCTGCGCGAACAGGCCCGGATTCTTTTGCGCGCGGATGCCGCCGACCGTCACCACATAGGCGGGACCGTCCGCGGGCCGCGCGGCGTCGCCCGAATGCGCGGTCGACGCAGCCTCGACCACCGCATTCTCGACCACCACCACCGGCTGACGAAGCCAGGTGCGAATCGCCCGACCTTCACTCTCCGAGCACGCGACGTAAAGGCACTTCCGCACGCACGCGATTCTCTCCAGGCCGACGAACGCCAGGCGCTTCACGCGCGAGATGTCGCGACGCATGAAAGAAATGCAGTGCGGACTGTAGAAGAACGCCGCCTTCGGCAACGCAAACAGCGTCGACAGCCGCCCTAAAAAACCGGCAAACGACGAATGCATGTGCACGACGTCCGGGCCGATCCCGTTGAGTGTCGCGCGCAGGCGCATCACGGTCTGCAACAGGCCCGCGCCTTTCATCTGAAGGTGGCGCAACGACACCCTCGCGTCGAACATCGCGGCCAGACCCGGCGGCGTATCGGGCCGCACCGAATAGACGACGTGCACGTCGTGCCCTTCGCGAGCGAAGCGATTGGCAATCAGGCACACCATCGACAACGTGCCCGTCGCGCTGGATTCGACTATGTGGACGATTTTCATCGGGTCCGTTCCATGAAAAATGAGCCGTCGCGCACCGACGCCGAACGACCGTCAAACACGCGGGCCGCGCCCCGCGACCGCATCGATATACGCGAGCACGCCGGACCCTTCGATTACGCGCCCCCATTCGAGCGACTTCATCGCAGCCGGATCGGGACGACGCGCACGGATCCGCGACAACGGAAACACTTCGTCGAAGATCGCCGCGCCGGTGACGTGACACGGGATACCGAGTTCTTTCGCGGTGCGTACGTTCGACGGCGCGTCGTTGCAGACGATCTTTTTTCCGAGCGACGCGTATTCGAGCAGCTTCGTCGGCGTCTGGAAGCAATGCGGCCGGTGATACGGAAAGAAGCACACCGCGTATTCGCTGTCGCGCACGATCCGCAGCGCGTCGCGTTGCGGTACGCGGCCGACGAAGCGGATGCCCGGCGTGTCGGCGAAAGCCGCGCGGATTTCGGGCTCCGGATGGCCGACCAGCACGAGCGTGTCCGCTGCGTCGCGCCGCGCGTCGCGGTAGGCGGCGAGCACCTTGTGAAAGCCGCGTTCTCGGCTCATCTCGCCGATATAGCAGAACCTTCCGGACGGCGTTTGCACGGTATCGGCGTCACCCGCGGCCGCGACGTCGGCTCCGGCTCCGGCTCCGGCATCCACCGGATCGAAGATCCAGTCCGGCACGCCCATCGGCAGCAGCAACGCGCGTACGCCGTCGCCAAACGCCATCGCGTCCCGCATCCGCGCGTTCTGGAAGATGCGCAAATCGGGCCGTACGTTCAGCACGCGCTTCACGCGGTCCTTGACGGCCGCGAGCCGGCCCACCGACAGCGACCGATAGTCGTGAATCACGAACCGCGCGGGCGGCAATGCCCGATAGAAACCCATGATGCACCACAGGATGCAGACGTCCCGGTCCGGAAAGCGCACATACGCATCGAGATCGCCGTCGAACACCTCGAACCCGTGCGCTCTCAGCCGACGGCCGTAGGCGGCGATCTCGGGATAGTTCGCCTTGCCGGGATGCAGAATGAACACTTTCATTTCGATTCCTGTCCGTTGTCGACAACGCGCGCCGGCACACCGACCGCGACGCCGCCGTCGGGCACGTCGGTCAGCACGACCGCCCCGGCGCCAATCCGCGCGCGGTCGCCGATGCGAACCTCGCCGAGCACGACGCTGTGCGCGCCGAACTCGACGTGATCGCCGATCGTCGGCACGCCGCCGAGCGTGCCGTCCTTCCGGATCGTGTTGCCGACGGTCACGCCGTGCCGCAGCGTGCAGTACGCGCCGATCGTCGCGTATCCGTTGATCACGAGGCCGGTGCCGTGATAGATCGCGAGCCCCCTGCCGATCTTCGTCTTCGCCGGAATCTCGATGCCCATCAGCCAGTCGCACAACACGATGTACAGCACGATCAGCGGCGCGCCGGCCAGCAGCGTGAACCGGTTCCGGCACGCGAGGTAGTGCACGATGCGGTAGAAGATCACCACGCTGCGCGTCTTCACGAACGCATTGCGGCGGCAATCTTCGGCGATCGCGTCGGCGGTCTGTCTCAACGTGACGGTCATGTCAACGCTGCCCCGCGAAAACGCGCCGCGCCGCATCGGCCGGGATACGCGCGGTGCCGAAGTAGTCGATGCCGTCGACCAGAAACGAATGGATGTACTTCAGCAGGCGCTCGCGGTCGAACTCCTTGTAGAAACACCGGCCGAGCGACACCACGCGCTTGCCGTACAGCATCGCCTCCAGCCCGACCGTCGAATTGATCGTGACGACCGCATGCGCATGCCGCAGCAGCTCCGTGGTCGGCGTCGTGACGATCTCGAAGTGATACGTCTGCTGCAGGCGCACGATCGCGTCGATCTCGGCCGCATCGGTTTCCGCCGGATGGAGTTTCACGAACAGGTCGGCGCTCTCGTTCGCCGCGAACTCGAACGCATGGCGAATCGCGTCGAGATTGCCGACGTCAGAGTGCAGCTTGATCTGCGTATCGCCGGCCACCTGAAGCGGCAGGAATACATAGCGGCAGGTCGACAGCGTGTCGGGCGACATATAGGTGGCCTGGCGCGGCGCCGGCATGCCGTTGCGCGCGCGCACGCTTGCCAGACGCCGCCGGCCGACACCGCGGCTGACCAGCTTCAGCACATAATTCGTCGCGGACGTCGCCTTGCGTCCGAACGACGTCCGCGCCTGCGGCAGCGGCTTGCGCTTGTCGCGTTCATAGGTCGACAGCCAGCGCGCATGCGTGTCCTCGTCGGGTAGCGGCAGGCGATCGATGACCTCGGGGTAGCGGCTGATCGTCGACAATGCATTGACGCCCAGCGAATCGACGAACAGCTTGCCCGGCAGATTCGAGATCTCGATGAAGCGGGTCGCCACGCCCTGCACCGTGCACGCCTGCCGCACCGCACGGCACACGAGCTGCTGCCCGTTCCACATCACGCACTGCTCGATCCGCAGCCCACGAAGGACTTCCAACGCAATATGGAAGATCGCCGCCGACTCGCGCTTCGCACGCGCCTCGGTCATCTGCCCGTTCATCACTTCGATCGACAGTTGGTACGGCGTGCGGTCGGCCGGCTGGCCATCGGGCACGTCGATCGGCATCAGCCGGTTCAGGTACACCGACCGGAAGCCACCCAGCAGCAGGCCGAGATGCGCGACCGGCTCGCTCGTCAGGAATGCGAACTCGTATTCGTGCCGGACCGCGTTCACCAGGCGGGTGGCGAAGTAGTAGCGCTCGAGGGAGTCGATGACTATCAGGATCATGGTGTACTCGTTCGTCGTATCGGCGTTCTCACGCCAGCGCCCCCAACCGGGACAGGTTCGCGTCGAGGACCCGGTACGTCAGCGCGATGCCCGCCGCCATCAGCGCCGCGCCGGTCAATGAAAAAATCAGGACGCTCGTCGGGGCCGACAGGTTCGTCAGCCGCGCGACGCCCAGCGCGCCGACGAGGCCCAATCCGCAGGTCAGCTGAAACAGGAAATCGGTGCGCTGTGCGCGCGTGGCCAGGAAGATCTGCGACAGCGGCACGTAGATCAGCTGCAGCGCGAACAACGGCATCAGGCTGTAATAGAAGCCGACCGAGCCGCGCCAGCTTGCGCCGAAGAACAGATCGACGAGCGGCGCGAACAGCAGCAGCCCGCCGGCCATGTACGCGACGGCGAGGCCCGCGAGTGCACGCGCGTAGGTGCGGTACACCCGATGCACCGCCGAGCCGCCATCCGGTCGTGCCATCGCGCCGATTGCGTCGCGCCGAAACACGCCGCCCACGCTCTGCGCGATCAGCGAAACCGGAAAGAAACCGAGCCGGTAAGCCGCGGCGAAGTAGCCGGCACTCTGCGCATCGAACCAGTGCGGAATGGCGATCGCCAGCGCGTAGGTCAGCACCGACGCGCACAGCGTCGACGGCAGGATGTACAGCGCGAACCGGCGATTCCTGACGAAGAAACCCGGCGACAACCTGAACGCATACCCTGCGCGATAGCCGCTCAGCACGATCGCACCGGCCATCACGACCGACACTGCGGCGGTCACCCACGCGTACAACGCGAATACGTCGACCTTGCCGCATGCGGAGCAGGCGAGCGACAGCACGAGACCGATCAGGAACGCACCGTTGACGACCATGCGCGACAGCGCGATCCATCCGTAGCGCCTGAGGCTGTTCAGGTAGGCGCCGGCAGCCAGCTGGATGAACGATGCCAGCGCATAGACGGCGACAGGATAGAGATCCGCCCGGCCGGCGATCGCGATCAGCATCCCGCCCGCGGCGGCGACCATCAGGCCCAACGCCGTCACGTTGACCAGCGCATTGAACGATTCGCGCGGCGAATCGTCGACGCACGCGAGCTCGTAGCGCAATGCGAGCAGCGTGCCGACGAAAGACGCCAGCGCGAGCAGATAGTTGAAGTGGCCCAGCGACTCAGGCCCGAACCGACGTCCGATCACGAAGATGCTGACGAACAGCGCGATCTGTCCCATCACGACGCCGGCCAGCGAAACGATCGAATCCCGCGGATTGATCATCGCGCCTCCGTGCGCCGCGCGCGACCGGATTCGCATGCCGGGACGCCGGCTGCGCTGGACGTATCACGCATCCTGCGCTCCGTACTCGTAGGCGACATAGCGATAACCGCCGTACTTCGAACCGTAGCCGTACTGTCCGAGCCGCGGGTTGACGCCGTTGAAGATGACGCCGTTCAGGCGAACGCCGTTTTGCGCGAAGCGCTTCGCTGATTCGTCGATCTCGCCGAGCTTTGTCTTGCCCGCCATCGTGACGAGCAGCGCGGTACCGGCGAATGCACCGAGAATACCGGTATCGGGCACGGCGAGCACCGGCGCCGAGTCGATCACGACGATGTCGTAACCCGACGACAGGCCGTCGACCAGCGCCGCGAGATTGCGGTTCAACAGCAGTTCCGCGGGATTTTTCGGCATCGTGCCGGTCGAGATGAAGTCGAGACCCTCGACCACCTCTCGGTGAATCACGTCCTCCACGCGTGCGCTGCCGGCGATCAGCTCCGTGAAGCCGCGGCCGCGCGGAAAGCCGAGATAGTCATGCATCCGCCCCTTGCGAATGTCGCCGTCGATCAGCAGCACACGCTTCCCGGCGCTGGCCATCACGACCGCGAGGTTCGACGAGATGAAGGTCTTGCCGACGCCCGGCGCGGGACCGGCGATCAGCACGATGTTGTTCTTCGCCTCGAGCATCGCGAACTGCAGGGCGGTGCGCAGGCTCCGCAGGCACTCGACGGCCGGCTCGTTCGGGAAATCGATCGACAGGATCGACTTGTGGCCGCTCTTGCGCGCGGCTTCTTCGGCCAGGTCGCGCTGATGGTCGCTGATCGGGACCGTCGCGTACACCGCGAGGCCGAGGCGGCGCTCGATCTCGTTGTGATCCGAGATGCCGTGGAACAGCATCGAGCGGACGATCGCGGTGCCGCAGCCGGCGAGCAGCCCGAGCAGCAGCGACGCCAGCGCGACGAGCACCTTCTTCGGCCGCACCGCCACTTCCGGCACCGCGGCCGTGTCGACGAGACGCACGTTGCCGACCTTGCCGGCCTGCACGAGTTGCAGTTGCTGCATGTTGTTCAGCAATGCCGTGTAGAGGTCGGTGTTGACCTTCACGTCGAGCATCAGCCGCACGGCTTCCTGCTGCAGGTCCGGCAGGCGCCTGATCTGCAGCTCGGCGGCGTTCCGATAGCCGTTCAGCGCGGCGATCTGCTCGTCGATCACGGCCACGCTCGGGTGCCGTTCGGTGAAACGGGACATCAACTCCTGCCGCTTCTGCTGCAACTCGAGCAGGCGCGTCTTCGCGTCCGCGGTCTGGGCCAGCGCGAGCTTCGCCTCCTCGGTGAGGTCGACCGTGCCATGCTCGTCTCGCAGTTTGGTCAGACGTGCTTCGGAATCGGCCAGTTGCTGCTTGAGCTGCGGCAATTGCGCGGTCAGGAATTCAAGCGACTGCGCGGCCTCCGCCGATTTCCGCTCGATGTTCTGCCGCACGTACTGACGGCCGATTTCGTTCATCGTGTCGCTGACCCATTTCGGATCGGTATCCTGAAGACTGGCGACGACGACGTCCGATTGCTTCACGCGCTCCTGCACGTTGAGGCGGTCGCGGATGTCCTCGATCGTCTTCAGCCGCGAGTGGCGAACCAGCACGAATGCGGCGCCGGGCTTCGCGGCGATCGACGCGACCTGCAGCACGATCGGGCCGCGCGGCGAGTCGAAGCGCTCGAGCGCGCCGACGGTGCCCTCGACCGGCGCATCGAGATCGCCGCCGTCGAGCCGATAGCGCTTGCCCCCGAGGCTCGTCAGCGTGAACGCGTCGCCTTCGTTCTTGCGCGGCACGTCGAAACGCCGCACGTCGATGCGTTCGCGGCCCCACGCGTAGCCGCCCAGGCCGGCGAGGCCGGGTTCGGACAAGCCATCGCGATGGCGCGCGATCCAGTCGCCAATCAGCGGAAATCGCTTCGGCTCCGCGTCGATGAACAGGTTGAGCTTGTCGACCGCACGTTCGACGACGAGGCGCGACGCGAGGATCTGCTGTTCGGCGGCGGCCGACGACTTCACGTCGAACAGCGCCGATACGTCGCCGAGCAACGACTTGGCGGCCGACGTGTCGGGGCTGTCCTCGACCTGGACCATGATGTTGGCTTCGAACACGGGCTTGCCGAGCATCGCGTACGCGAGGCCGGCCGCCAGCAGCACGCACGTGATGGACGCGATCAGCCAGCGGCTTTCCAGCAGAATGTCGAGCACCGCGACGAAATCGGTCTCGCTGCCGTCTTCGGCGGCTTGCTGCGGCGGGGCGGAGGGTTGGGTCATGGCAACGATATGAGGCGTAGGGGTTCCAGTGGAGCGTCGGCCGACGGCGGCTTCAGACGATACGAAGGCGCTTCGACCACTCGGACACGCCGAGTTCGATCAGTCGCGCGCAGCGTTCGAATACGAACCTGGGCTGCCGGTAAGGGTCGTGCACGTCGAAGTCCGTGTATTCGCCGAGACGGAACACGCGTCCCCGCACGAACGGAAACCGGTTCTCGAGCGACGTGCGCTGTCGACGGTCCATCACGAGGATCAGGTCGGCGTCGGTACACAGCGCGCGGTCGACCTGCCGGGCGCGATGCGGCGACACGTCGAACCCGCGCAGGCGCATGACGTCCAGCGCATACGGCGCGGCCGGCATGCCGACCAGTGCGTTCAGGCCGGCGGACGTGACGCGGCGCCCCGGCATCGACTGACGCAGCATCGCTTCGGCCATCGGGCTGCGGCAAATGTTGCCTTCGCAGACGATCAGGATGGACTCCATCATTTGGTCGCGATCGCCGCGGTCAGGCCGGCATTGATGGCCGGCAGCAACAGGCTGAGCACGCGGCTGAAGCGGACGAGCCCGTTGCCGTCGACGTAGACGACGTCCTTCGGCTTCAACTGGAATTGGTTGGCGAGCACCATCGCGACCGGCGAGCGGGCATCGAGGTGATAGACCTGCGGTTGCGCGTCCTGCATCCCGCGCACCACGTAGAGCTGCGCGGCGTCGGCCGTGTTCGCGTTCAGGCTGCCTGCCTGCGCGATCGCCTCGCTCAACGTCAGCCGGCCATTGCGCATCGGCAACGCCGTGACGGGCTTGTTGACCTCGCCCATCACGAATACGCCGCTCTCGTCGCGTGCCAGCACGCGCACGAGGTCGCCGTTGCGCAGCACGATCTTCGACGGATTGCGTCCTTGTTCGGCCATCCCGGTCAGATCGATCCTGCGCTCGACGCCGTCGCGCACCAGCACGATGCGACTCTGGTCGGCCGCCGCCGAGAATCCCCCTGCCCGCCCTATCGCGTCATACAGCGTCATCGGGATGTCGTTCACCGGCTGCGAGCCCGGCGTATGCACCTCGCCCTCGATATACACCTGCTTCGCACGGAACGATGCGATCCGCACCGTGACCTGCGGATTCCTGAACGTCTTGTCAAGACGCCGCGCAAGCTGCGTTTGTACCTGCTCGGCCGTCAGCCCGGCGACCGGCAACCGGCCCGCGTAAGGAAACTGCAGCGTACCGTCCTGATCGACGACGAAACCCGGCGGCGCATCCGCGGCACGCGGCGCGGACTGTGCCGGCGCGCCGAGCGCCGCCGCCAGTTCGGGGTGATCCCACACGGTGATCTGCAACACGTCGCCGCGGCCGAGGGTGTATGCGTCCGGCGACGAGGCGATATCGCGGAGCTCGCCGGGCACACTGCGTTCCGTATCGCGCATGCGCCGGATCAGCGACAGGTCGATATTCGTCACCGGAACCGGCAGCGTGGCGTTGTCACCCGGCGTCGTGCCGCTTTGCAGCGGAATCGACGCCGGCTGCTGCATGCGCATGCCCGGCGCGATACCGCACGCGCCCAGCAACGCACACAGCGGCAGGATCATCACGAGTCGACCGACACGCGATCGTCGGCGCGGCGCGCGCGCCGGCTCCATTTGACGCAACCTCTGCATTACAACCTCGCTCTTTTTTAGTCTGAAATTGCTTCGGTCGCCTCGCGTCGTGTCGACCGCGAGTACAGCACCCCTGTCGAGACCGGACATGCCTGCTGCCACACCGTACCGTTGCGCCGCCTTCCGCCACGCGCGATCGCACCGCCTTCACACGCGGGAGGAAGCGGCTAGTACGCGCCCGAGCCGCGCACCACCACGGTGATCGTCCTGAACAGAATGCCGATGTCGCGGCGCAGCGACCAGTCGCGCACGTAGGACACGTCGAGCGACACGCGCGTCGAATAGTCGGTGTCGTTGCGGCCGCTGACCTGCCAAAGGCCGGTCATGCCGGGCTTGGCCATCAGGTAGTAGCGCACGTCGGCGCCGTAGCGTTCGAGCTCGGCCTCGACGATCGGGCGCGGCCCGACCAGGCTCATGTCGCCCTTCAGCACGTTCAGCAACTGCGGCAGTTCGTCGAGGCTCGTCTTGCGGAGCAGGCGGCCGATCGGCGTGATGCGGACATCGTTCTTCAGCTTGAATTCGCGCGCCCATTCCGCCCGGGCGTCGGCGTCGCGCTCCAGCAGCGCCTTGAGCACCACATCGGCGTTCGTCACCATCGAGCGAAATTTCAGGCACTTGAAGCGCCGGCCGTTTCGGCCGACACGCTCATGCCCGAAGATCGCCGGACCGCCGTCGCGCCTCACGGCCCATGCGATGCCCAGCAATGCCGGCGCGAGCACGACGAGCAGCACCGACGCGCCCACCAGGTCGAAGCTCCGCTTGACCGTCCGTTTGACGCGTCCGACCGTCCGGTGGCCGATCTCGAACTGGCCGCGCCGGTCCGCGTGCGCGATCGCCGCCGCGCGCACCTGACCGCCCGCACGCTCGATCACACCAAAGATCGCGAGCGTCAGCGCGCGGAATGCGATCAGGCCGATCCCGCTGGCGAGCGTCCAGCACACGAACCACTCGCTCGACAGCACATGCGCACGATGCAGCACGTAAAGCAGCGCGGTGCTCATGCCCTGCACGACGATCCATGCCAGCACCGTGCGCCCGAGCAGGTGCAGCGCCGATTGCGTCCGCACCTTCTCGTAGATGCCACATGCGGGAAATACCGACAACGCCAGCGCGGCGGCAAACGCGACGAGGGCACCGTCGAACAGGGTGCCGCGCGCACCGCCGGTCGCACCGATCAACGCGGGGATGAACGCGCCCAGCACGATCATTCCGATATCGGTCGCTCGATTGATCAACGAATTCATTGATATGAACTCCTAAGTCATCACCCAATATCCATTCACGACGCAGCGCGGCATCACATCACGCGGAACGCTGGTTGCGGCGCCTCTGCTTCAACGTTTCCGCAGTGCATCATATTCGCCGCGACTTGCGCCTTTATCGATTGCGTCCGAATCCGCCTTGTTGATGGCGGAACAAATCAAGGCCGATTTCCCGAGCGAATTATTCGATCCATTTCTCGAATCGAGCGATGCACGAATAACGTGCGTTCGCACCCATTCATGCCCGGATTCGGATCGGATGTACGACATGAATTTCGTGTCGATTTGCAATTCGTCGCGGCCGCCATGCGCGCGCACGGGGCATGCGCATGCATCGCCTGGTGCGTCCTGGCCTACGAGCGAGCATCGGCCGAACGACGGCACGCGATGCTCGCCCAACGAATAAAAAGGCCTGCACGGTGCGCTCACGACGACACGGCAGGCAAAATTCCGAGGAGTACCGGGGTGCCGACTCCTCGAAAGGCCAGTCGAAAACTTAATCAGTGGAAATACGCGCGGGTTGATCGATGTCCGACCGCGCCACGATTGTGGCCGAATCCGCCTTCGTCAAATCATAATTACCGATACCACTGATTCGCATTCCAAATTATAAAGCCGTCATGCTGACTGAACATCGATATACAGGCATGGATTTGAATTCGGGTAAAGCGACTTCGCCGATGGGCGTCCGATGGCGAATTGCGATCGCCCGCTCTAGGACGATGCGCCGCTCATCCAGTCGCCCAAATCCGACGCGTACAGCGTGTCCGTCGACGCGTCACTGTCTTTTCGTGCAGCCGCCCGAAATTCGGTCGGCGATGTCTGCAAGTGCTGGCGAAACAGTTTTGCCATCCGGTCGCCGCTGCCGAGGCCGGTGCGCCGCGCGACCTTGTCCGCCGGAAGATCCGTCTCGATCAGCATGCGGCATGCCTTTTCGAGGCGTATCCTCAGCACGAACTCGGTAGGCGTGACACCGATTTCGTTCTTGAAGCGCCGCAAGAAATTGCGCTCGCTCATCGCGGCGGCCTGCGCGGCATCGGCGATCGAAATGCGATTCTCGCTATTGACCCGCAGATGATGCGCGGCCATCCGGATCAGCGTGCTCGCACGGGCGACGCGTGCGCCGAACAACACGTCGGTCAGTTTGCGGTTCGCGCCGGACACCATGCACATCACGATTTCCTGCGCGATTTCGTAACCCATGTCCACCCGGACGATCGACAACGCATCGGAGAAAGGCCCGTCGTCTTCGTCGCCGGCGGCTTCATCGTCCGACGCGCCGCCGTCCGTTCCCGACGCTGCCTTCTCTATCTCCTTCTGCCCCAGGCGAATCTGCGTCAGCAATCTCCGGCCGCCATGGCTGCCGCGCACGACCCGCGCCCGCTGATGGACATGCCGGACCCACGCAATAAACTGTTCGTCGAGCTCGTCGGTCCCGCCTTGACCGCTCAACACGAACATCGCGTGCACCCTGCTGGCTTCGAGTGTGCGCGCCGCTTCCGTCCAGATGCCGACGCCCGACGACGAACGAACCGGGCCGCCATGCACGGAATACAGGCGCAATTCGTAACGGTCGACGAATGCGCCATCGACCCGTCCGAGCTGATTCGCCAGTTCGAAAACGGCGGCCAGCTTGCCCATCTGCATAATCGAAAAACCCTCGAGCAACAGGACGATTACGCTTGCCCGTTGATGTTCGTTGCCGGCGCCTCTTCCCCGATTCACGCTTGACCCCGTCGATGAATGATTCGGCACTGTTTGCATCCTGCGGCCCTTTAACAATTTCTTACATTTGTTGTTTTCTGCGCCGCATCATAAGGGGCGCTCCTCGCCCGCCGATTTGTCAATGTCTGTTTTCGCCGTGTTGTTGTCGGATTCAATCAAGCCAATGATATGGACCTATTTATTGAAATTCATCAATTTTGGTGGAAATACGATCACGCCATTTCATTGAAAATTGACGTGCATCAATGCCAGGAAATATAAATCGCGATAACGCAGGTGGGGGAAATCACCGGTAATGAAGAGAAACCGAAATCGATCGAATGAGCCGTCTTTTTCGAGTGCCGCCGCCGCAATGGGCGAACGGGCCGCATCGCGGCGACCCCGCGTGGGCGCTGGTGAGAGCCGTTCAGGCAGCATGGTCGAATGTCGCTCAGGGCGGGTGAAACCGGCGATTTCGCGCAAACGTCATCCCGGGATTTTGGCCAGGCATTTAAGGAAAATTCAGATCGTGCGTGACCTCGGATCGGTAATGAAATACCGGCTCCATCGTCGAATCTTTCGGTATAGCGGCACGCAAACGTTTGTCGTTGAAGAGACCGAAACCTATGGGCGATACACGGGATCACACGGTATGACCAAGGATTACATGCGATTACGATCAATTACACGGGACGATTCGTTCGCGTGCCGGATCCTATGCCGTTTGTCGGACTTGTCGGTATGGATCCGTCATAGGGCAGTTCGTCCGGCGCGCGCTCATCGAATTCGGATCGACTCGTTTTGATGGGCGTTCGCGTCGGTCGAATGCGGCGCGTGCGATATGCGCGTTGCCCTGCCCGCACCGCCGGCCCGGGTCAGGAAAGGAGGAAACGGTTGCGGGCGACCCCGCCCGGTGCGTTTTAAACTTTCGTTCGTACTGCAGATTTTCGTGTGTCGACAGGCAACCCCAATGTCCAACCGAATCGGTAGTATTCCGGAAGATCGGTGGTCGATCGCAACCATTCGGCCGCGCGACCCGAGGGCGGCGCTCACGCCCACGCCCACGCAATCAGGATCGCTAGAAACCCGGCAGCCGCCCATGCCCGTCCGACCGCCGCGCTGCGGCGGCTCGCCACCGGAAAAACCGATCTGCGCGGCGCCGAGCACGCGGGCGTCGCCGTTCGCGCGATCGTCAGTTCGACGGCAGTGACTGCGCGTCGAACCAGTCGAGCAGCGTGCGCGTGACGAACGCCGGATTTTCCAGGTTCGAGATATGGCCGGCGTCGGGCACCAGCGCATGCGCGCAACCGATCACGCTCGCCATCTTCACGGTTTCCGACGGCGGGCGCGCCATGTCGCCCGCGCCGCACATCAGCAGCGTGCGTGCGGCATCGAGGTCGGCGAGTGTCGCGAGTGTGTCGGGCCGGCCGAAAATCAGCCGGCCGAGCGGCGCGATCGATTGCCGCAGCCGGTCGGCCGGCAGGTTCGCGAGCGCATCGCGAAACGCCGTCGGCACCGGGTCGTCGAGATTGACGTCCGGCCGGAAGAACAGCGGCACGATCGCGTCGAGCAGCGGCGGCGCGATGCGGCCCGCTGTCTCGATCGCGTCGAGCATCCCGAAGTAGCGGGCGCGCGTCGCATCGGGTTCGGCCTCGAGCGACGCATCCATGATCACGAGCGAGCGCACGCGCTGCGGCTCGCGCAACGCGAGCCGCGCGCCCCACATGCCGCCGACGCTGAGCCCGACGATCGCGCACTGTTCGATCTCCAGCGCGTCGAGCAGCGCGCTGGCGTGCGCGGCGAGATCGTCGAGCGTGTACGTGCCGTCCGGCAGCGCGCCCGATTCGCCATGCCCCCACAGATCCGGCACGATCACGCGATACCGGCGCGACAGTGCGTCGATTTGCGGCGCCCACATCGTCGCGTCCCACAGATAGCTGTGCCCGAGCAGCACCGGAAAACCGGCGCCGTGATCGAGGTAGTGCAGGGTACTGCCATGAATAGTGTGTGCGGGCATGCTGTCTCCGGATGTGAGGACGCGGCGATGGCCCGGAAACGGGTGCCGCAGTCGGCGGCGTTCTGCGACGAACGCGAAGCGGCGCATCATCGCACAGGTTGCAGGCGTCGTGCATGACGCCGCGCACGACGTATTCGCCGCGCTATCCGACGCGGTACATCGGCAGCACGTTGCTGCCGGCGATGCCCGGCTCCTCCTCGAGCGAATGACACGCTTGTTCGAGCAACCAGTTGGTCAGCACCGCGATATCGAATTCGTTGCACGCATCGGGGTTCTGCACGAGCACGTAGCTGCCCGATGCAACGGTGCAGTGCGGGAACAGCTCGACGAGCCGCCCCTGCTTCAACAGCCCGTCGACGAGGGGCCGCCTGCCGATCGCGATACCGTGGCCGTCGACCGCGGCCTGGACCAGTTGATCGTACTGGCTGAAGTGCAGCGCGCCGACCGGCCGCAGCCGCGGCACGCCGAGCGCCTTCAGCAAATGGCTCCAGCCGTGCCACGGCCATTCGCCGCGCGGGTCGTCGAGATGCAGCAGCACGTGCTTGTCGAGGTCGGCCGGCTTCATCGACGCGGCGTCGCCCGCCGCCACCAGGCTCGGGCTGCACACCGCGACGACACGCTCGCGAAACAGCACGTCCGTATCGTCGGTCGACGTATACGGGCCTGCATAGCGCACGGCCAGGTGCAAACGTTTGCGTTTGAGATCTTCGATTTCGCTCGTGGCCGACACGCGCACGTCGATGTCCGGATAGCTGGCGCGAAACGAACCGAGGCGTGGAATCAGCCACAGCGCGGCGAACGAGACGGTGGTCGACAACGAGATGGCGCGCTGGCCGACACTCGACGACAGCTTACCGACCACCGATTCCAGGTCGGACAACGCGAACGAGATCGCGTCGTACAGCTCGCGCCCCTTGTCGGTCAGCGTCAACGAACGAATGTGCCGATGGAACAGCTCGATCCGGAGCTGCTCTTCGAGCGCCTTGACCTGCCGACTCACGGCCGATTGCGTGACGTTCAGTTCCTGCCCCGCCCGCGTGAAGCTCAAATGGCGCGCCGCGCATTCGAAGCCTCTCAGGAAATCCAGCGAAGGCAGACTTCTCAATCGCTTTGCCAATCTCACATTAGCCATACCGCCGCCTCAAAGTTGCACCCATCGACCGATAAGTCGCCGTTCGTCTCCCTGAATCGTCTCTCCCATTTGGATTCGGAAACGATTTTATATTGAAGCATGGATGCACATCATTCTTATTTTCAATCGTGACACTTGTATTTATCTATCGATTTTGATCGCAATGATATCCTTACATGAACATTATCCAGGTAGTGATTTTGTAAATTAATATGAGAACGAATCCAGCACTTCAAATAGCCGACAAACTCCTTCAAAAACAGAGGATTACCGCCAGAATTCGACGCTATCACGTCGATCTCGTCGCACAATCAGATGCATCATCCGATTCCTACAATTCAATTTCAATCAGCCAACTTTTAAATTTATTTTCCCGGACTGCGAAAGACAACCGGTCGGTAACATACACGAAAATGCCATCTAAATCCGGAATTCCGTGTTTACATAAATATGCTAAACGAATGAATTTCAAAGCTGCCATGCAATTTCAAGCAACTGATGCGCCGATTATGTCTGGAATGATTAATTCGCCTGCCGGTAGCGCCGTTCGGCCGCATGGCGTTCGGATGTCGGCCGGATTTCGGCCCGCACCGCGCGACGGGCTGCCTGTATCGATCCGCTACGGGCGGCCCAACGCGCCATTCGTCCGCGCGGTCACTTCGCGGCGATAGCGGTTCAGTTCCTGCGCGCTCGCGAACGTGCGCTCGAACAGGATCGACAGGTTGTGCAGGATCCGCTCGACGACCTTCTTCTCCCACTCGCCGTCGAAACGGATCTGCTCGTCGAGCCAGCGCTCGAGCCATTCCGGATCGGGCAGGCGCGACTGCACGGTGTCGCGCGGGAACAGCGCCTGGTTCACGTGCAGGTTGGTCGGGTGCAGCGGCTTCTCGGTGCGGCGCGCCGACGCCATCAGCACGCCGATCTTCGCGAATGCGGCGCGGGCGACGTCGCCGCAGTTGTTCAGCGCTTTCTTCATATAGCGCAGGTACGCGCCGCCGTGACGCGCTTCGTCGCGCGAAATCGTTTCGTAAATCTGCTTGATGACGGGCTCGGTGTGCCAATCGGCCGCGCAGCGGTACCAGTGGTTCAGGCGGATTTCGCCGCAGAAGTGCAGCATCAGCGTCTCGAGCGGCGGCGCCGGATCGAACTGGAAGCGCACCGCGTGCAGTTCCGCTTCGGTCGGCACCATCTCCGGCTTGAAGCGGCGCAGGTATTCCATCAGCACGAGCGAATGCTTCTGCTCCTCGAAGAACCACACGCTCATGAACGCGGAGAAGTCGCTGTCGTGCCGGTTGTCGCGCAGGAACATTTCCGTCGCGGGCAGCGCCGACCATTCGGTGATCGCGTTCATCCTGATCGTCTCGGCCTGCTCGTCGGTGAGCAACGCGGCATCGAACCGGTTCCACGGAATGTCCTTCTCCATGTCCCAGCGAACCGCTTCGAGCGATCTGAACAGTTCCGGATAGAGCATCGTCGTCCCAAGATAGTCGGCAGCGGTAGTCATGCCGATTGCGTGGACGCCGGCGCAACCGCTTCGGCATCGGGCTCGCGATCGTCCCGATCGTCGTCCACCGAGCGAGGCGTCAGCCGGCCGCGCAGCAACGCGTAGTAGAACTGCCGGTACGTGCGGTGGTAATAGCGGATGCGCGGCGCGATCGCGCCATGCAGATCGTGCAGGCGCTCGATCGGCAGGTTCGGCATCATGTGATGCTCGACGTGATAGTTGTTGCCGTTCGTGAACCATGTCATGAACGCATTGCTCTCGATCGTCCTCGTGTTGCGGAACGGGTCGGTGCTCGTCAGGTCGCAGCGGTAGTGCTCGGGCATCTCGACCAGCGCATGCACGGGCGCCGCGACGCACACGAGCGGCACGACCCACACCCAGACGACGCACCACGAGTGCAGCGCGAACGACAGCGCGGCCAGCAGCGCGATCGCCGCCGCCATCAGCAGGTAGTCGCGGCGGATCGCACGCGACACGAGCGCGTTGTCGCCGAAGCGCGCGCCCGGCACGACGAGCTTCGCAACGCTCTTCGCGAACTGGATATAGTGCGCGGCCATCGACAGCCGCCACGCCCACAGCCCGACATTGACGACCGGGCGCGCGCCGTACTGGTCGCCGTAGTCGAAGAACTCCTTGTTCTCCGGCGTGCCGAGCAGCCGGTGATGGCGCAGGTGGCTGTCCTGGTACGCGTGGAACGACACGAGCATCGGCATGCCGAGCAGCACGCCGAACACCATGTTCAGGCGCTTGCTGCGGAACCCCTGGTAATGCAGCGCCTGGTGCTGCAGTTCGACGCCGTGCGCATACATCGCACCGATCAGCAGGATGCCGAAGATCTTCAGGATCACGAGCGCCGACAGCGCGAACATCATCCCGTGCGCGATGAGCGCGACGTACACCGCCAGCTTCAGCGAGAAGACCACGCCGCTCGGGCGGCTCTTCATGTCTGCAACCGATTTCGTTCGGGCGACCAGCGATGAGGTGACGGACAAGACGCTCTCCTTGAGCCGGGCCCCGCCCGGCACGATGACGCGGCGGCGCTGGCGCGCTGCCGGGATGCAATTCTTCTGTGAGTCGATGTTTCGGACAAACGAATTTTCCGAACGCATTGCATGACGCCTGCGCATGAGCGCACCACATCGTGAACTAGACGACCGGTCGAATGAGACAGACCAGTCACCTAGCGCGTATTCATCGTTCACGCTGATAACGAATGTGCGCTGCCCCGAGTGGATGCGCTCCGCTCATGCATAGCCTGCATAGATTCCGTTTGTCGCGGCCGATCGATCCGGCAAGAATCCACCTCACTCGACGAACGGCGCCGCCGGCACCGTGGCGCGAGCGGCCGTGTTCCGCAACGGGAGAACCCTCGTGACGAAGTACGCATCGACCATTCATCGCCTGATCGAATCGCTCGAGGACGTCGCGGGCGCCATGCATCGCATGACGTTCGTCGACGATGCGGGCAACGAAGCCGGCGTCACGTACCGGCGCTTCGCGGAAGCGGTGTTTCATCAGGCCGGCGCGCTGCGCGAGCTCGGTGTGCGCGAGAACGATCTGGTGATGCTGGCGCTGCCCGCGTCGGTCGAACATGCGGTCGCGATGATGGCCTGCGTGATGACGGGTGCGCTGCCCTGCACCGTGTCCGTTCCCGCACGGCGCGCGGCGGCCGGACGGCAGGTGATCGACGTCGCGTGCGAGCTGTACCGGCCGCGCATCGTCGTCGCCGCGGATGCGCAGGCCGCCGCGTGGCGCGACGACGCGTTTCCCGCGGCCTCAACGCGCGTGGTCGATCTCGCGACGCTGTCGAATGCCGCCGACGCCGGCGCGCGCGCACTGATCAGCGCGAAGAGCGGCAGCGATCCGCATCATGTGCAGCTCACGTCCGGTTCGACGTCGCATCCGAAGGCCGCGGTGCTCAGCCACGAGAACGTGATCGCGAACGTGCTCGGCATCGGCGGCTCGGTGCGCTTCGATATCGCGGCCGGCGACGGCACCGCGTCGTGGCTGCCGCTCTATCACGACATGGGGCTGCTCACGCTGCTGTCGAACCTGCATTACCGCGCGCCGCTGCTGATGATGCAGCCGAACAGCTTCATCCGGAATCCGCTCGGCTGGTTGAAGCGCATCGCGTCGGCGCGCGCGACGACGACGTCGGTGCCGACCTTCGCGCTGCGCTACTGCGTGCGCCGCTTCAATGCGGCCGCGATGATCGGCGTCGATCTGTCCGCGTGCCGCAACATCTTCATCGGCGGCGAACGCGTCGACGACGCGACGCTGCGCGATTTCGCCGCGACGTTCGCGCCGTACGGCCTGGCGGCATCGGCGCTGCAACCGTGCTACGGGATGGCCGAATCGACGCTCGCGGTATCGATGCATCGCGCGTGGCACGAAGGCGCGGTCGACCGCGCGCCGTACGTGATCGCCGACACGCTCGACCGGCGCGCGCTGATCGAGCGCCGCGACGCGCAGCCGGCCGCCGCGAACGACGGTCGCGAGACGGACACCGAAACGGTGCTCGCGATGGGCACGCCGATCGACGGGATGGCGTTCCGCATCCTCGACGACGGCGACCACGCGCTGGCGAACCGCGCGGTCGGCGAAGTCGCGATCCGCGGCACGTCGGTGATGCTCGGCTACCTGAACCCCGACGACGGCACGATCGCCGCGCCGCTGACGGCCGACGGCTGGTTCCGCACGGGCGACATCGGCTACGTCGCGGACGGCCAGCTGCATATCCTCGGCCGCAAGAAGGAAGTCATCATCATTCGCGGCAGCAACTATTTCCCGCACGAGATCGAGGAAGCGCTGGCGTCGCACAGCGCGCTGCGCAAGAGCACGTGCATCGCGTTCGGGCTGCCCGATCCCGAAACCGGCACCGAGCGGCTGGTCGTCGCGATCGAGGCGCGGCCCGTCGACGCGACGCCGCAAACGCGCACCGAGTGCCAGCAGCTGCTCGCGTCGCGCATCGGCTTCGCCGCGCAGGATCTGTGTTTCGTCGAGCCCGGCTCGCTGCCGCGCACGACGAGCGGCAAGCTGCAGCGCGTGAAGTGTCGCGATCTCTATGCGAACGGCGCGCTGCCCGTCATCGCAGCGCCGGTTGCCGTCGAAGCGGGCCAGGGAGCATTCGCATGACGGCCGCGCCCCTGGCCCCTGTGCTCGAGCTGCGCGACGTCACACGCACGTACGAAGGCGCGGGCCGCGTCGTCGCGGTGCGCGACGCGACGATCTCGATCGCCCGGCGCGACGTCGTCGCGCTCGTCGGTCCGTCGGGCAGCGGCAAAAGCACGCTGCTCAACCTCGCCGGCTTTCTCGACGTGCCGACGAGCGGCGAACGCTGGCTCGAAGGCCGCCGCATCGACGATGCGCCGGACACGCTCGAACGGATTCGCCGCGAACGCATCGGCTTCGTATTCCAGCAGTTCAACCTGATACCGGTGATGTCGGCGCTCGAGAACGTCGAGCTCGGCTGCTTCGCGTGGGGCACGCCGCGCACGCGGCGCGAACGCGCGCGCGCGATGCTCGACGCGGTGGGGCTCGCCGCGCGCGAACGACATCGCCCCGGCGAGCTGTCCGGCGGCGAACAGCAGCGCGTCGCCCTGGCCCGCGCACTCGCCAAGGAGCCGGCGATCGTGATCGCGGACGAGCCGACCGCGAGCCTCGACAGCACGAATGCGCGGGCGGTCGCCGAGCTGATCCTCGACACCAATCGCACGCTGGGCACCGCCTTTCTGATTGCGTCGCACGACGATCGTCTGTGCGCGCACCTGCCGCGCCGCATCGAGATGCGCGACGGCGTACCGGGAGTGAATCGTGAACTGGTCGACGTTTGCGTGGCGTAACCTCTGGCGCAACCGGCGCCGCACCGTGCTGACGATGGCGATGATCGGCGTCGCCGCGTTCGCGTCGAGCCTCGCGCTCGGCTACGTGATCGCGACGTTCGATGCCGTGCGCCAAGGGTCGATCGACAGCGGCGTCGGCCACGTGCAGGTGCTGCATCACGGCTACCTCGACCTGATCGGCGAACGGCCGCTGCAATACGGGCTGACCGCCGACGAACAGGCCGCCGCCACGCAGGCGATTGCAAAGGTGCCCGGCGTCGCGACGACCGCGCGCGGCATCGACTTCGACGGGCTCGTATCGAACGGCGATCTCAGCTACGGCTTCGTCGGCGAAGGAATCGAACCGAACCGCGAGCCGCCCGGCTTCTTCGACTATCACACGGTACTGTCGGGCCGCTATCTGTCGCCGACGAACGCGGGGACCGAAGTCGTCGTCGGCGCCGAACTCGCACGCAAGCTCGGCGTGCACGTCGGCTCGGTCGTGCAGCTGATGGCGTCGACCGCGCACGGCGGCATCAACGCGACCGACGCGCAGATCGTCGGCGTGATGAGCACCGGCAACAAGGACGTCGACGAACGGATCGTCAACGTGACGTTTACGGCCGCGCAGGCGCTGCTGCGCACCGACCGCGCGTCGCGCATCGCGGTGTTCCTCGAGGACACCGCCGGCACGACGGCCGCCGCTGCGACGCTGCGCACCGCGCTGCCGACGCTCGACGTGCGGACCTGGGACCAGCTCGTGTCGCTCTATCACCAGGTCGTCGCGCTGTACAAGAACCAGTTCTCGGTGTTCGGCGCGATTCTGTGCGCGACGATCCTGCTGTCGATGAGCAACTGGATTTTGATGAGCATCGTCGAGCGGCGCCGCGAGATCTCGACGCTGCGCGCGCTCGGCGTGCCGGCCGCGACGGTGCGCGGCGTGCTGATCCAGGAAACCGCGCTGCTCGGCCTGCTCGGCGCGGCCGCCGGCATCGCGCTCGCGCTGTTGACGATGGTCGCGCTCAATCACGCGCAGATCCACCTGCCCGCGCCGCCCGGCCGCGTGAAACCGATCCTGCTCGAATTCACCGTATCGCCCGTCGCCGTGGCCGCCGTCGAAGCCGCGTTCGTCGTGCTCGGCGTGGCCGCGGCGCTGCTCGCGACGATCGGGCTCGCGAAACGCAACATCCTCGAAGGACTCGCCCCATGAACCGCATTCGCCTTACGTTCGCCGCGCTCGTCGCGTGCGTGCCGCTCGCCGCGCACGCGGCCGACACGCCGACGGCCCAGACCATGCTCGCCCGTGCCGACGCATACCGCAGCACGGCCGCCGATACGCAGACGAGCATCCGGATCACCAACGAGGTCGGCGGACAAGCCGGCGACGCGACGCGCTATCTCGTCTACACGCGCGGCAACGGCGACACGCTCGCGCTGACGCGCAGCGGCGAGAACGACGGCCAGAAATACCTCGCGACGACGCGCGGGCACTGGTTCTACGTGCCGAACACGCGCAGCGCGGTGCGCATCAACGGGATGCAGCGGCTGCAAGGGGAAGTCGTGATCAGCGATATCACGCGCACGCACTGGGCGGACAGCTATCGCGCGACGGCCGTGCCGGGCACGACGCCGATCGCCGGCAAGCCGGCCACCGAGCTCGACCTGAGCGCGACCGATCCCGACAACGTGTACCCGACGATCAAGCTGTGGGTGACACCCGACACCGACGTGCCGGTGCGCGCGCAGTTCTTCCTGGCGAGCGGCCTGCTGTTTCGCAGCGCCGACTTTTCGGCTCCGGTCGACGCGAACGGCCGCAAGGTGATCCGCAAGATCACGTATCGCAACGAGGTCGAGAAGCAGCGCGCGAGCGTCGTCGACATCCTCGACGGCCAACCGCGCACGATTCCGTCGGGCTGGTTCAATCCCGACACGCTCGCCGATGGCCAGTGAGTACGACGCCGATGCCGACGCTCATCGTGACCGCCTCCGTTCGTCGCCCGACCGCGCAAACCGCACGTCCCGCGGCTGGCCCGGCGTCGCGCTCGCGATTCCGCTCGCGCTCGGTTGCACGCTCGCGCACGGAGCATCGCTGATGGATCAGCTCGGCACGCTCAACGGTATCGGCTACGCGCGCTCCGTCGACAGCATGGACGGCCGCGCGCTGCTCGGCCGCCTGATCGGCGACTCGCCGCGCAACCAGCAGGAAGCCGGCCTGCTCGCACGCATCGACGGCGAGAACCTGTTCGTGAACGCGCGCGTCGTCGCCAGCAACCATTCGCTCGGCGCGCAGGCGAGCCGCTTCAACGAAGCGGGCGTGCGCTACGCGTTCGACAACGGCATCACGCTGACGGCCGGCAAGCGGATCGATACGCTCGACACGTCGCAGGCGTTCTTCCCGCTCGGCTTCTTCCAGAAGCGGGCCGCGACGGCCGACATCTACGATCGCTACGGCGACGTCGAAGGCACGCCGCTCATCGAAGCGAAATGGGCCGGCGAACAGACCACGCTGCAGTTCATCGCCGGCGAGAACCGCACGTTGCGCAACGACGTCGACAACCGCGACGTGCAGGGCGCGACGCAACTCGTGCGCGGCGCGTACAACGGGTCGGGCGGCTCGGCCGCGCTGCTCGCGGGCCGTCACGCGGGCCGCGGCGGCGCGGGCGCGACGCTGTCGTTCGACGTCGCGCGCTCGAACACCGTCTATGCGAGCGCGTGGCTCGAGCGCGGCACGACGCGGCCGCTGCCCGCGTTCATCGCGAACGGCACGCCGCTCGATTCGGCCGCCGCGTACGACGCCGTCGATCGCCGCAACGATCGCCAGTACATGTGGCGCAGCGCGGTCGGCATGCAGAGCGCGCTGCCCGGCAATCTGTCGCTGATCGTCGAGTGGTCGCACGACGAAGCGCGTTACGACGCGAGCCAGTGGCGCCGAATGGTCGGCGCGGTGCAGGCGAACAACGCGCTGCTGCCCGTCGCGCCCGGCGCCGCGCTGGCCGGCCTCGGCGGCACGGCCAACTTCGTGAGCGTCGACGGCAGCCTGCGCGACTACCTGTTCGCGCGGCTCGGCAAGAAGGTCGGCCGCGTCGAGTATTCGCTGCGCGGCGTCTATTCGCCGCAGGACAAGGGCCTGCTCGCGATCGCGCAGGTCGTCGCCGACGTGAACACACGCGTGAGCGTCGATGTCGCGCTCACCCACGCCTTCTCCGACAGCCAGTCCGAGTACCGGATGGTCGGCCTCGGCACCCGCATCGACGCCGCCGTGCGCGTGCGTTTCTGACAGGAACCCTGCCATGTCCACGCTTTCCGCCCCCGCCCCGATCGCACCGCCGCTGCTGCTGCGCGTGGCCGATCAGGCTGCGTATCCGGTGCTGCGCCACCTCGACGCGATCGGCACGCCGCCGCGCGCGGCGGCCCGGCTCGTCGAAGCCGCCGCCGTGCGGCTGCTCGACAGCGAGATGGTGATCGCGCTGCGCGCCGCCACGCCGGACGTGCTGCCCGACGCGTCCGCGTCGACACCGCTGCGGCACGACGAGGCGCCGCTCACCGAAGCGCTGCTCGAGCAGATCGACCGCGAAGGGTTTCATCACCTGTTCAAGCCGTTCATGCGCGCATTCATCCGCATCATGTTCGGGCTGTTCTTCTCCGACGACCAGAACCGCCGTGCATGCGCGTGCATCGACGCCGGCCACAACTTCGCGTTCCTGATGAGCGACGGTGGCGGCCCGACGCTGGCCGCCTGGCGCACCGTCGTACGTAGCGACGACAACGGGCTCGCGCTGACCGTCGACAAGGTATGGGGCATCGAGGCGCATCGCGACTGCATGGCCGTCGTCGCCGCGCGCCTGCCGGGCGTGATGTTCCCGGCCGCCTATCTCGTGTGGCCCGAAGAGTATCGAAAACTGAAACGCACGACCTGCGGCGCGCCGTTCCTCGCGGGCAACCTGCAGCTCGCAAACGTCGGCGGCCAGGTGCGCGTCGCCGCCGAGGATCGGCTGCGGATCGGCGGGCCGACCGTCTTCAACAAATACCTGACCGTGGTGCGACCGTACTTCGTCCGCGCGCTGATGGCGCACGTCGGCTGGCTCGAACGGACCGGCCGCGTCGAACTCGATGCCGACGCGCGCGCCGTGCACCGCTTCATCGCGGACGCCGCGCGCACCCAGACCGACGACGCGCACTACAGCTTCGGCAAGGTGCAGCGCGTGCTCGCGATCAAGCTGCTGTCGAACGAGTTCCTGAGCGCGCTCGTGCGCGACGGCAAGGTGCCGCTGTTCGACGACCAGCGCGACCTGCTGGCGTTTTCGAAGATGGAAGGCAGTTCGTACCGTTGTTATCACGAGCTTCGCAAGAGCCTGCGCTGCGAAGCCGGCAGTTGATCCACGCGACAGGCCGATCGATCCCCGATCCATTCAACTCAACTCCAGGAGCTCCCCTCATGACGACCCAGAACGTTCCGGCCGACGCGCTCGACATCCTGTCCCGCGAAGTCGCGAAGATCCTCAACGTCGAAACCGTCGACACGGACGCCGGCATCGGCGAACTCGGCATCGATTCGCTGAACATCGTCGAGCTGATCGTGTTCTGCGAACAGCTTTACGGTTCGATCGATCCGGAAGCGCTGAACATCACGCAGTACACGACGCTGCAGCAGCTCGACGCGCAACTGCGCAGCCAGCAGCACGCGGCCTGATACGGCGATGCTCGCGCCCCTTGCCCCCGTGGCGACCGCCGCCATCGAGCCGGCCCCGGCGACCGCGCTGACCGTGCAGGCGCTCGCGTACCGGCGCGTCGCGCCGTCGCGCGACGGCGCGGCGGTGCCGCTCGACGACACGGCGCGCGCGATCGGCACGCTCGCGTGCGCCGAGCGCGAGCGGCTGTGCGGCGCGGTCGGCGCGGACGACTACGTGGTCAGCTCGACGATCCTGTCGATGCTGCTGATGAACGATTCGCCGCAGCATCGCGTGTTCGCGCGGGCGCTGGCCGGCGCGAACGACTACACGCCCGACTGGATGACCTGCTCGTACGAATGCGCGGGCTGGGGCTACGTGCTGCGCCGCACGCTCGCGACCGCGGCCGAGACCGGGCCGCGCACGCTGCTGCTGCAGATCGTCGACATCGACGTGCACGGCTATACGTACTGGCACGGCAATCCCGCATGGGGGCGCTCGGGCTTCGGCGTCTGCACGCTGCTCGTCGACGTCGGCCGCGAACCGGCGCAGTCGGTGATCGCCGACGCCGCGCCGCCGTCCAGCGCGGTCGTGCGGCTCGGCCGCGACATCCGCACGTTCTGCGCGGCGCGCCCGGGCCTGCACGCGGCGTTGCCGTTCTTTCCGGCGACGTCGCGGCGCGCGCTGCTCGCGTCGGTCGGCAAGACGCCGCTGCTGCCGGACGGCCACGGCGTGTTCGGCCATGCGTTCGGCAGCGACCCGTGGCTGTCGGTGCTGCTCGCGCGGCGCGACGGCGACACGCCGCGCCGCGCGGCCGTCTGCTCCCTCGCGCTGAACGGCTATTACGCGATCGCGGACGTCGCGTTCGCGCCGGACGCGACGTTCTCTCTCGACGGCGAGGCGTGACATGGTGCGACCCGTTCACTTCACCTACCGGATCGAGCGCGATGTGCGCCAGCCGGTCGCGGTCGCGGCCAGCGCGTACCGGATGCCGCTCGACACGCCGGCCGATTACGCACGCGCCGCGCTCGCGGAAGCGGCCGGCGATGCGTACGACGCGGGCAATCCGTCGGACGCGGCCGACGGCGAACGTCGCGTGCTGCTCGACCACGTGCAGTATTTCGCATTCCTCGCGGAAATCACCGCGCGGATTCGCGACGCGGTGCACCCGGACGCGCGCCTGTTCATCGAAGTGTGCGCGCCGTATTTCGGCGCGCTGCCGGCCGAACTGCTCGCGCCGCACGTGCTGCTCGGCGTGCACCTGTACGACGAAGCCTTGCGCGATGCCGCGCGCGGCGCGCCGGTCGTCTGGATCGGCGACCGCATCCTGCGCGATGCGGAATTCGCCGGCGACAACCGCGTGTGCTGCGCGATCTGGCCCGCGCGGCTCGCCGATGCGTTCGACGCGCAACTGCGCGGCGCGTGGCCGGCGTTCGCGATCCGGCTCGAGCCGCACCCTGGCGCGTCGCGCGCCGCCCCATTCACCGATTCCGCCCATCATTCCGGCGCCGCCGCGCGGCCGGGGAGACCCTGATGAACGACACGCTTACCGTGATGCAGGACACGGCCGATATCCGCTGGTCGATGCCCGTCGATGCGCTGATGTCGAACGACTACGCGCTGCGCGAAGAGGCGCTGAACCGGCTGTACGAGAAGGCTAAGGCCGCGCAGTGGGACGTCGCGACCGACGTCGACTGGCGCCACGACCTCGACCCGGCGAACCCGCTCGGCATGCCCGACCCGACGCTGCTGATCTATGGCACCGAACTGTGGGGCAAGCTGGCCGACGCCGACAAGCGCGAGGTACGTCACCACGCGCAGGGCTGGCTGCTGTCGCAGATCCTGCACGGCGAGCAGGCTGCGCTGATCTGCGCGTCGAAGCTCGCGTCGGCCGAGAACGGCCTGAGCGCGCGGCTGTGCGCGGCCGCGCAGATGATGGACGAAGCGCGCCACGTCGAGGCGTACGCGAAGCTCGTCAACGAGAAGCTCGACGTCAGCTACCCGATGAGCCGCTCGCTGAAGGGGCTGCTGCACGACACGATCACGAGCAGCGCGCTCGACATGACGAACCTCGGGATGCAGGTGCTGGTCGAGGGCATCGCGCTGTCGATCTTCCAGAGCGTCGTCGCGTACAGCACCGACCCGTTCATCAAGGACCTGTTCCTGCGGATCCAGCGCGACGAAGCGCGTCACTTCGCGGTCGGCCGGATCACGCTGTGCCGCGTGTACGCGGAGATGAGTTCGCACGAGCTGCGCGAGCGCGAGGAATTCATCTGCGAAGGCGCGGCCGTGCTGTACGAGCATCTGTGCGCGGACGACATCTGGGAGCCGATGGGACTGTCCAAGCGCGAATGCAGCGCGATGGTGCGCGAGTCGCCGGTATCGAGCTCGATCCGCCGCTCGATCTTCCGGCGCCTGGTGCCGACGATCCGCGAGATGGGCCTGCTCACGCCGACCGTGCAGGCGACCTTCGAAAAGCTCGACGTCCTCGACTACGCGGCGATGCCGCTCAACTGACATGACGATGCCCTCCTCCCCCGCATCCCGCGACGCCGGCTTCTGGATCGGCATCGACGCGGTGGCCTACGAGCTGCCGGGCCCGCCCGTCGATATCGAAGCCTGGGCCGCCGAACGCGACTATCCAGCCCAGCGGGCGGCCGCGATCGCGCAGTCGGGCAGCCGCTATTTCCACATGGCGCTCGACACGAGCGAGACCGATCTCGCGATCGCGGCGGTCGGCCGGCTGCTCGATACCGCGCGCGTGCCTCCGTCCGACGTCGGCGCGATCGTGCATGTGCACACGCAGCAGTTCAGCGTGCCGCCCGCGCCGCGCAGCCTGCCGCACGAAGTGGCCGCGCGCTTCGGCATCGAGCCGCTGTGGCTCGGCTCCGTCGCGCAACTGAACTGCGTATCGGTCGCGGCCGGCATCGAAACCGTGCGCGCGCTGATGCGCCGCCATCCGCAGATCGACGCGGCGCTCGTCGTGTCGTCCGACCGCGTATACGGCGAGGATTACCGGATGCGGCAGATGACGGGCGTGCAGTGCGACGGCGCGGCCGCGATGCTGATCGCGCGCAACAGCACGAAGAACCGGCTCGGCGGCATTGCGATCGAAACGCATGCGAAATGGCATCGCGGGTCTGACACGGTCGCCGCGAACGAGGCCGACCTGATCATGATGGAGTGGCCGTACACGCGTCGTGCGATCGACGCGGCCGTCGCGCTCGAACCGCATGCGCTCGACGCATACGACCTCGTGCTGCCGCACAACGCCGACCTGCCCGGCTGGAGCGCGCTGTGCCGCGCGATGCGCGTGCCGGCCGAGCGGCTCTATGCGGACAACATCCATGCGCGCGGCCACGCGTGCTGTTCGGATTTCCCGATCAACCTGGCCGACGTCGGGCTCGATGCGGTCGCGCACGGCCGGCGCGTGCTCGGCGTGATGCAGTCGAACTGCGGCGCGTATGCGGCCGCCACGCTCCATCCGGTGAGCCGCCATGACGCCTGAGCGCCCGCTTCCCGCCGCCGATCAGGCGTGGATCGCCGATCTGCGCACGCCGTGCTACGTGTACGAGCCCGAGATCGCGATCGCCCGCTACCGGTCGCTGAAGGCGCGGCTCGGCACGCGGCTGATCGTGTCGCTGAAGGCGAATCCGAACCAGGACATGCTCGCGCGTTGCGCGCATGCGTACGAGGACGGCGTCGAACTCGCGAGCCGCGGCGAACTCGACGCGGTGATCGGCCGGATCAAGACGCCGCGCTACCTGAACAATCCGTCGATGGACGAGATGTTCATGCGCGCGGGGCTCGCGTCGCGCTGCCATTTCGTGCTCGACAACCCGGACGCGGTCGCGCGCTTCGTGCCGCTCGCCCGCGAAGCGGCGGCCGGCGGCAGCACGCCGGGCGCCGTGCTGCTGCGCGTGAACGCCGGCGCGCTGGCGGGTGAACACGCACGGGCGCTGTGGCACGACCACTTCGGGATGACGCCGAACGAGGCGCACGACGCGGTGCGCACGCTCGTGGCCGCCGGCTTGCCCGTCGCCGGGCTGCATGTGTTCTCCGGCCCGCATTCGTTCATCCGCCAGGACCCGACGCAGCCGGACACGCTCGTGTTGCCCGAACGGCTCGCGGCGCTGGCGCGCGATCTCGCACCGGCCAACGGTGCGCCGCTCGCGTCGCTGAGCCTCGGCGGCGGTTTCGCCGACGATCATCCGGGCGATGCCGCGTTCGAACGCTATGCCGCCGCGCTCGCGCCGCTCGCCGGCCAGTATTCGCTCGCCCACGAATCGGGCCGCGCGATCTTCGCGGATGCGGGCGTGTTCGCGACGCGCGTCGTCGCGGTCAAGACGTGGCAGGACCGCACGATCGCGGTCTGCGACGGCGGGCTGTCGCATGCGTTCCTGCTCGCGCAGACCGAAACGATGATGCGCCGCCTGGCCGCGCCGTCGCTCGTGCGCCGCACGCCCGCGCCGCTGCCCCGTGGCGTGCCGACGCTGTACGTCGGCAGCACCTGCAGCCGCGCGGACGTGATTGGACGCGACGACACGGGCGCGCCGCCCCAGGTCGGCGACATCGCGGTGTTCGAACGCTGCGGCGCGTATCACCGCACGTACTCGATGGCGCATTTCCTGTCCCACGAAGCCGCGCACGTGTACGTGCGGCCGGCCTGAACCCGAGGAGCCGATCATGAACGCATTGATCAGCATCGCCGACCTGCTCGAACACGGCGCCGAGCGCTGGCCGCATCGTCCGGCGTATGCCGACGGCGGCGGCACCCTGACTTACGACCAGCTCGCGCGCGCGGTCCGGCGCGCCGCCGCCGCGCTCGCCTCGCGCGGCGTGCGACCCGGCGAACGCGTCGCGATCTACGCGCCGAAGCGCATCGAAACCGTGGTCGCGATGCTCGCGGCCAACGCACTCGGCGCGATCTTCGTGCCGGTCAATCCGCAGTTGAAGGAAGCGCAGATCGAACACATCGTCGCCGACAGCGGCGCCGCGCTGTTCGTGACCGGCGCGCAGCGGCTCAAGCGCCTGCCAACACTCGCCGCGCTCGTCGGCGAACGCACGCTGCTGATCGAGGAATTGGCCGATGCGATCGAAGCGGCCGACACCGGCGCGCCGGCGTCGGCATCGGCAGCGCCCCCCTTCGGCCGCCCGGTCGACGACGATCCGGCCGCGCTGCTCTACACGTCGGGCTCGACCGGCAAGCCGAAAGGCGTCGTCGTGTCGCATCGCAACCTGGTATCGGGCGCGTTCAGCGTCGCCGCGTACCAGCAGCTCGCCGAAGACGACGTCGTGCTCGGCGTGCTGCCGCTCAGCTTCGACGCGGGCCTGAGCCAGCTGACGACCGCGCTCGCGTCCGGCGCGTGCTACACGCCGCTCGACTTCCTGCAGCCGGCCGAAGTGCCGCGCCATTGCGAAGCGTTCGGCGTCACGTCGATCACCGGCGTGCCGCCGCTGTGGATGCAGCTGACGTCGGCCGGCTGGAGCGACAGCACACGCACGCGGGTCCGCCGCTTCGCGAACACCGGCGGCCATCTCGCGACGCCGCTGCTGCATCGCCTGCAAGCGCTGTTCACGCAGGCGTCGCCGTACCTGATGTACGGGCTGACCGAAGCGTTCCGCTCGACCTACCTGTCGCCCGCGGACGCGGCGCTGCGCCCGACGTCGATCGGCAAGGCCGTGCCGAACGCGGAGATCCTCGTGCTGCGCGCGGACGGCAGCGAATGCGCGGCCGACGAGCCCGGCGAACTCGTGCATCGCGGCGCGTTCGTCACGCTCGGCTACTGGAACCGGCCGGAGCTGACCGCGCAGCGCTTTCGGCCGCTGCCGCGCCGCCACGGCGAAATCCCGCGCCCGGACGTCGCCGTGTGGTCCGGCGACATCGTGCGGCGCGACGCGGACGGCTACCTGTACTTCGTCGCACGCGGCGACGACATGCTCAAGACGTCCGGCTATCGCGTGAGCCCGACCGAGGTCGAGGACGTGCTGTTCGCGCTGCCGCACATCCGCGAGGCTGCCGTATTCGGCGTCCCGCACCCCGCGCTCGGCGAGGCGATCGCCGCGTGCGTCGTGTCGACGCTCGACGCCGACGCGTGCCGCGCCGACATCGCCCGCGCATGCCGCGACGCGTTGCCCACCTACATGAACCCGCTCGTCGTCGAGCCGCTGCCCGCGTTGCCGCGCAACCCGAACGGCAAGATCGACCGACCGGCGCTGAAAGCGCAGTATCGCGACGCGTTCGCGCGCCCGAACCTCGAGGAGACCGCCGCATGACCCTGTCGACGCTCGATGAAACCTGTGTCGGCGCGCCGCGCGTCGCCGCGCCCGGCATGCTCGCGCTGTCCGGCGGCGTCGTGGTGCTGCCGCCCGCCGTCGTGTTCAGTGCGATCCAGGCGCAGGAGCGCCATCCCGGCTACCGGCACCTGCTGCTGCCGCAGGCGCGCTTTGCGCGGCCGCGCGGCCTGGGCGCGCTGACGCCCGACGAAGGCACGCGTCTCGCGCCGGGCGGCCGGCCCGCGCTGCGCGTCGCGCCGCCCGGGCGCAGCCTCGCCGATCTCGCCGCCGATGCCGCGCTCGACCTGCGCGACCAGCTCGGCTCCGGCGCTGGCCCGGCACGCACGACGCATGTGATCGTCGCCAGTTGCGCGCTCAACGAAGGCATCGGCGACTCGGTCGTCGGCCGCATGCAGTACGAACTCGGGCTGCAGCGCGTGACGCCGTTCGCGCTCGGCCAGAACGGCACGCTCGGCTGGTATTCGGCGCTGATGCTGCTCGACGGGCTGCTGCGCGACGAAGGCGACCAGGCGCTCGTGATCCTCAGCGACAAGTGGCTCTACCCGTTCTTCCGCCAGTTCGGCGACCTGGTCGGCTACGGCGACGCGGCCGCCGCGCTGCTCGTGTCGCGCGCAGGCCCGTCGCCCGAGCCGGCCGCGTGGGGCGGCGTGCGGTCCGTCGCGCTCGAATTCGGGCCGTCGATCGCCGATCCGTGGGCCGATGCGCCGGCCACGCTGCGCGACACGCTCGCGCCGGTCGCCGCGCGCGCGATCCGCCGCGCGCTCGACCAGGCCAACCTGCGTGCGAACCAGATCGACTGGTGCGTGCCGCCCGGCTTCGATCCCGGCTTCGCGGCGCGCGTGGCTGACGCCGCGTCGATTCCGGTCCCCGCGCGCATCCAGCACGACGGGTCGGGCCATCTGTCGTCGGCCGAATCGGCCGCCGCGCTGGTCCGGCTCGCGGGCGCGCTCGACGAAGGCGAACGCCGCACGGTGCTCGTATGGGATGCAGCGCTGCATGGCGCGGCGGCAGCAGCCGTCGTCGACCTGGCCGGCGGGCTCGACGCCGCACTCGATATCGAAGGAGACGCATGATGAGCGCCTACAAGGTCAGCCTGCGCGAGCTGCGCTTCTTTCTGTGGGAACTGTTCGAGGCCGACAAGCGGTTCCTGTCGGAACACGGCCTGTACGGCACGCACGATCGCGCGTCGATCGATGCGCTCCTCGAACGCGCACGCGATTTCGCGCTCGACCTCGGCCGCAGCTACCAGCAGGCGGACGTCGAGGGCTGCACGCTGCTCGACGACGGCCAGGTACGGATTCCTTCGCATTTCCACGCGTTGTGGGCGCGCTTTCGCGACGAGTGGTCGAACACGCTGTTCGGCACCGCGCACGGGCTGCCGCCGATCGTCACGCAGATGATCTACGAGATGTTCATGGGCGCGAATCCGTCGTTCATGACGTACGGCGGCTTCACGCGCCCCGCGGTCAAGCTGCTGCAGATGCACGGCACGCCGCACCAGAAGGCGCTGATCGCGCCGCTCGAAGCATACCGCTGGGATGCGTGCTTCTGCGCGACCGAACCGCAGGCCGGCACCGACCTGACCGCGGTCGCGCTGCGCGCGACGCCGCTCGAACGCGACATCTACGCGATCGACGGCGAGAAGGTCTATATCTCGGCCGGCATGCACGAGCTGACGGAAAACACGCTGTACTTCGTGCTCGGGCGCGTCGACACCGCATCGCCGGATTCGTTCTCGCTGTCGTGCCTCGTCGTGCCGCGCTTCTGGCCCGACGAAACGACCGGCGAGCTGCAGCCGAACCACGTCGACTGCATCGGCCTGCCGCGCAAGATGGGGCTGAAGGGCTGCGCGAACACCCATCTCGTGTTCGGCTCGAACGGCACGACGAAAGGCTGGCTGCTCGGCGGCCGCCGCAACGTCGGCCTGCTGCAGCTGATGCCGCTGATGAACCAGGCGCGGATGAGCACCGGGATGTTCGGCGTCGGCGTCGCGTCGAGCGCGTACCTGCACGCGGTCGAGTATGCGGGCCGCCGGCTGCAGGGCCGGCCGATCGAGCGCGCGTCGAACACGAACGCGGCACGCGTCGCGATCGTCGAGCACGCGGACGTGCAGCGCATGCTGGTCGACATGAAAAGCCGCGTCGACGGCTGCCGCGGCCTGCTCGGCAAGCTCGCGGCGACCGCGACGCGCGCGGCGATGCTCGAGGCGACGCCGGACGCCGACCCGGCCGAGATCGAGCGTCATCGCAAGCTGCAACTGCTGCTGACGCCGATCTGCAAGGCGTTCATCTCCGATCAGGCGTGGCGGATCTGCGAAACGGCGATCCAGGTGCACGGCGGGCTCGGCTATACCGATGCGAGCCCGGTCGAGCAGAACGCGCGCGACGTGAAGATCCTGTCGATCTGGGAAGGCACGAACTACATCCAGGCGCAGGATCTCGTGCGCGACAAGCTCGGCTTCGGTCGCCATTCGCGGCTGATCCAGTACTACCGCGACGAACTCGACGCGTTCCTCGCGCAGCAGCATCAACCCGGCACGCATGTGGAATTGCGGCCGCTGTTCGATGCGCTGCGCGCGGGCGCCGACCGCATCGCCGCCGCGCTCGACGACATCGCGCGCGACGTGCAGGACGGCCATACGCATCGCAGCAGCCAGTTCTACACGCGCTTTCTGGAGATGTTCGGCGTGGTCACGTCGGCATGGGTGCTGCTCGAATCCGCGACGATCGCCGCGCGCCGGCTCGATGCGCCGGAAACGGCCGACGCGCCGGCCGAACTCGCGTTCTATCGCGGCAAGCTGAAAAGCGCGCGCTACTACTTCGCGAACGTGGTGCCCGTCGTCGACCAGCACGCGGCCGTGATCGCCGCGATGGCGCACGCGGCGATCAGCGTCAGCAGCGACGAACTCGCCGCGGTGGAATGACATGGACACGACGCTCGATTCCGGCACCTCCGCCACCATCGCCGCGACCGACGATGCGCCGCGCAACCTGCTCGGCCGCCCGGCGACGCGCCATCGCGGCACCGACATCGACGGCGCGACGCTCGACCCCGAAGCGCTGCGCGTGCGCGATCTCGACCTGAACGCGCTGATCGGCGCGACGACGTTCGAAGGCGCGCTCGCGCATCTGTGGTTCGACGTCGCGCCCGGCAGCGCCGACCATCGCGCGCACGAGGCGATGATCGGCGCGCGGCTCGCCGCGTTCGCCGACGCACTGGCGCCCGGCTCGGTCGCGCAGTCGGTCGCGGCCGAGCTCGGCGCAGCCGGCGTCGCGCCGGTATTCGCGGCCGCGTCCGGCCTGCTGCGCGGCCTCGACGACGTGACCGCACGCGTACATGGCGCGGCGCCGGACGATGCCGATCTCGACACGATGCTGCGATGCGCGGCCGCCGCACCGTTTCTACTGCATGCGGCGATCGAGGGCCGGCCGCTCGCGGCAGGCGCGGGCGCTGGCAGCACGGCGCTCGACGCAGCGCAGACACAAGCGCAACGCATGCTCGTGCTGACCGGCGCGACGCGCCACGACGCACCGGCGCAAGCGGCGATGGACATGCTGCTCGTCGCGTGGCACGCGGGCTTCGGCTACATCACGCCGACCGTGCTCGCGCCGCGCGTCGCGATCGGCACCGGCGTCACGCTGACCCAGGCCGTCGCATCCGGCTTTCTCGCGAGCGGGCCGTCGCACGTCGGCGCGGCGCTCGAAGCGATGCAGTGGCTCGCCGCGCTCGCGCAGTCGGTGCCGGGCGGCGCCGGTGCGCGGGCCGCGGCGCTCGATACGGCCGGGCGCGCGGCGATCGACGCGGCGGTCGACGCGAAACGTACGCTGTACGGCTTCGGCCATCCGCTGTTCGTCGCCGATCCGCGTCCGCCGCACATACGTGGCCGGTTGACGGAAGCACGCTTCGACGGCCGATACATGACGCTGTTCGACGCGTGCTGCGCGCAGGCCGACGCGCGCCGCGCGCTGCGGCCGAACATCGATTTCCTGACCGCCGCGACGCTGCTCGAACTCGGCGTCGCCGCGCCGTCATGGGGCGTCGGCGTCGGGCTCGGCGCACGCATCGCGGCGATGGCCGCGCATGCCGTGGAACGGCGCCGCCGCCCGGCGTTCGGCGTCAACAGCGCGACCGCGCGACGGCTGCTGGCCGCCGTGCCGGTCGGCTGGCTGTGAATCCTCACCCTTTCGCACAAGGAACGTCATGCTGCTCAAGAACCTGCGCCCGGCGAACGACTACGATCGCTTCGCCACCGAAACGCTCGAACCGTGGGACCTGCTGTTCATCAGTCGCATCCGCCAGCTCGCGCGCGGGATGACGGCCGGCACGATCGCCGATATCGGCACGGCCACCGGCGTCGTGCCGGTGCGGCTCGCGACCGATCCGGCGATGCGCGGCTGGCGCTACGTCGGCATCGACCTCGATCCGGCGATGCTCGACGAAGGCCGCCCGCGCATCCGCGAACTGGGGCTCGCCGACACGATCGAGATGCGCGTCGGCGACGCACTCGCGCTGCCGTTCGACGACGGCACGCTGACGATGGCGGTCGGCCGCGCGACGCTGCACCACCTGCCCGACAAGGCGCTCAGCCTGACCGAGATGTATCGCGTGCTGGAGCCGGGCGGCATCGCGCTCGTGCACGACATGCGCCGCGACGCGCCGCAGCACCTGCTCGACCGCTTCACCGAGATGCGCGCGGCCGCCGACTATCCGCCGACCCACGTCGAGGAAAAGATCACGCTCGACGAAGCGCATGCGCTGGTGGCCGAAGCCGGCCTGACTGCCGTTGCGTCGATCTACAGCCCGAGCATGGGGCTCGGCGCGCTGGGCTTCGAAATCCTGCTGAAGAAACCGGCGCTGGCCTGAGCGATGACCGATCTCGCCTTCCTCGCCGCGCATGCGGCCGTGCGGCTCGGCGCCGACGACGTGCAGTGCGCGCCGGTCGCGCCCGGCGCGACGCTGCCGCTGTGCGTGACGCCGCGCAGCGCCGAACTCGCGACGTCGCCGGAGATGTTCGTCGCGTGGTACCGCTCGCGGCTCGACACGATCGACACGCTGCTCGATGCATGCGGCGCGCTGCTGTGGCGCGGCTTCGCGGTGCCCGACACCGCCGCGTTCGGCCGCCTCGGCGCGCTGTATCCGGCGCACGCGAACGGCTATACGGCCGGCGCCGCCCCGCGCCGGCAGATCGACGGCCAGGTCTATGAATCGACCCGCATGCCGCCGCCGTTCAGGATCGGGCTGCATCAGGAGATGGCCTACATGCCCGCGTTCCCGCGCCTCGTCGCGTTCTACTGCCGGCAACCGGCCGACGCGGGCGGCGAAACGCCGATCTGCGACATGCGGCGCGTGACCGCGCGCGTGCCGGCCGCGCTGCGCGCGCGGTTCGCCGAGCGCGGCGTGATGTACCTGCGCAATTTCGCGGCGCCGGGCGACCGCGCGGACGGCCTCGCCGCGAACCCGAACCTGCCGTTCGCCGCGTACCACCGGCCGTGGGACGACGCGTTCGGCACGACGGCGCGCGACGAGGTCGAACGGCTGTGCGCGGAACGCGGCGTCGGCTGCCGCTGGCTCGACGACGGCAGCGTGACCGTGTCGCACGTCGGCAGCGCGCTGCGCACGCATCCGCGCACCGGCGAGACGGTGTGGTTCAACCAGGCGAGCGCGCAGCACCCGAACCCGCGTTCGATGGGCGAGCTCAGCTATCGCTACCTGCAGCGCATCTACGGCGCGCGCGCTGCGTTCCCGTACGAGATCCGCTACGGCGACGGCGCGCCGATGCCGTTCGACGATCTGGCGGCAATCTACGATGCGCTCGACGACGAGGAATGCGCGTTCCCGTGGCAGGCCGGCGACGTGCTCGTCGTCGACAACATGCTGGTCGCGCACGGCCGCAACCCGTACCGGGGCGCGCGCGACACGCAGGTCATGCTGTTCGACTGAGGATGCCGACGATGAGCGTTTCGTTTCTTGCGTCCGTGCGCGCGATGTTCGGCCCGCCCGCCGCGTTCGACCGGCCGCAGCGCGCGGGCACGCCGCCGCTGCCCGACGCGCATGCGCCGGGCGCGGCGCTCGGCGCGCGCGCGATCGACGTCGCGGCCGGCGACTTTCGCTTGTCCGCGCGCCACGTGCGGTTCCGGCTCGGCGCGATCACCGCGATCGTGGGGCCGAACGGCTCGGGCAAGACCACACTGCTCGAGACGCTGCTCGGCTTCCGGCGCGGCGGCAGCGACGTGCGCGTGCTCGACGTGCCGGCCGAACGCTTCATGCGCGATTCGCGGTCGCTGCGGCGGCTCGGCGCGCAATTGCAGAAGGTCGAGTATCCGGACCATCTGCGTGTGTCGGAGATCGTCGCGCTGCACCGCGCGATGTACGCGCACACCGATGCGGCGATCACCGACGCGCTCGGCATCGCCGAACTGCTCGACAAGCCGTGCCGCGCGCTGTCGAAGGGGCAGCGCCAGCGCGTGGACCTGTACGTCGCGCTCGCGCACCGGCCGGAGCTGGCCGTGCTCGACGAGCCGTTCACGGGGCTCGACCGCCGCTATGCGGGCGTCGTGATCGACCTCCTGCGCCATCGCGTGAGCGGCACGAGCGTCGCGATGATCTGCCATTCCGACGAAGAGCTGAGCGTGGTCGACGATCTCGTGTGGGTGCGCGACGGCGGCGTGCGCTACCAGGGCGACCAGGACACGCTGCGCGCCAGGCTCGTCGGCGATGCGCGCGCGGTCCTGCATTGCCGCGACGAAGCCGACGCGCGCGCGCTGCGCAAGCGGCTCGCGGCGCTGCCCGGCGTGACCGGCGTGCGCGTATCGGCCGCGCATGTGGTCGAGGCGTTCGGCGATGCGACGCTGCATCCGAACGTGCACCGGATCGTCGGCGAACAGGGCATCCAGCATCTCGCGCTCGCGCCGAGCACGCCGGGCGACCTGCTGCGCCTGTGCACCGAGGGCCCGACCCATGACTAAGGTGTTCCTGATCCTCGTGCGCAACGAGCTGCTCGGCTATCTGCGCAGTCGCTCGTCGCTGTTCTGGACGCTCGTGTTCCCGGTGTTCCTGCTGAGCGTGATGCTGTTCGCGTTCGGCGGCTCAGGCTCGCTCGGCACGGCCGACCTCGCGTTCGACCTGCCCGGCGGCGCGACGCCGTACAACCAGGCGTGCCAGGCGCAGATCGTCGCCAGCCTGTCGCACAGCGACACGGTGAAGGCGACCTTCGGCGGGCGCGGCGCGCCGGCCGATCGCGTGACCGTCGTGCTCGGCGCGGACGAACGCACGCCGGCGACGATCCGCTACGACTTCAACGGCTCGCTCGCGGTAAAGGCCGCGTCGCGCGTCGTCGAGATCGCGCTCGCGCGCTGCGCCGCGCAGCGGCTCGGGCTGCCGGCCGCGCAGGCGCGCTTCGAGAACGCCGCCCCCACGCGCCGCCCGTTCGACTATGGCGCATTCTTCGCGACCGGCATCCTGGTGATGGCGTTCATGGCGATCGGCCTCAATTCGACGACCACCGCGATCGCCGCGCTGCGCGAGCGCAATACGTTCAAGCTCTACGTGTGCTTCCCGGTGTCGCGCGGCGTGTTCCTCGCCGCGCTGATCGTCGCGCGGATGGCGATGATGGCGCTGTCGGCGCTCGTGCTGCTGACGGTCGCGCGCGTCGCGTTCGGCATCGCGCTGCCGATCGCGACGCCGGACGGGCTGCGCGCGTTGCCGATCGTGCTGCTCGGCGCGGCGATGGTGCTGAGCATCGGCGTGCTGCTGGCGAGCCGCACCCGCTCGCTCGCGGCGGCCGAACTCGCGTGCAACGTCACGTATTACCCGCTGCTGTTCTTCAGCGACCTGACGATCCCGATGCACGACGCACCCGCGTGGCTGAAGGCCGGGCTCGCGTTCCTGCCGACCAACCAGTTCGCGGTCGCGCTGCGCGGCGCGCTGGTCGACGGCGCGCCGTACGCGCAGCTCGCGCCGCAACTGCTCGGCATGACCGCATGCACCGCGCTGTTCCTGTTCGCCGCCGCGCGGCTGTTCCGCTGGCACGACGCGTGACGCGTCGCCACGCTGTTTCGACGAAGGAGAGACACCGATGAAATCGAACCATCCCATAACCGACTACCTGCTGCACGCGAGCAACTTCCTGCCGGCGATCGTGTTCCTGTTCTACGGCCGGCTCGGCCCCGAGCAGCCGGACCTGCGCTGGACCCATGCGTTCCTGATCGGCGGCGTGCTCGCGCTCGTGCACGGCGCGTGGCTGATGCGCCGCGCGGAGCGCAACAGCATCGCGATCGGCGTCGACCTGTTCCTCGTGATCGGCGCGGTGCTCGCGCTCGTGTCGCCGACAGGTAGCCGTCTGTGGGGCGAGGAACTCGGGCCGGCCGCGATGCTCGTCTGCGTGCTGGTGGTCGGCATCGTGCATACCGCTTGGTCGGACGGCGGCTTCGTCGACGGCACGTTCGTCGACCATGCGCGCACGCGTTCGCTGTCGCTCGTGCTGCTTGCGGTTACCGTCGTCGCGCTCGCGGTGTCGATTGCGATGCGCCACAGCCCGCTGTGGGGCGGCGTCGTGCCGCTGATCGCGCTCGTCGTCGTGCGCGGCCGGCTGCGCAAGCAGCTCGCGCGAGCACGCTGACGATGAACGCGTTGCCCGCACACGCGGCACACGCCGCGCAACGGCACGCGCTCGCCGCGGCGCTCGGCGACGGCTGGCTCGAAGGCACGGCCTGCGAGCCGTATGCGGCCGACGTCATGCAGCACGGCGGCGTGCCGCTCGGCGTCGCGCGGCCGGCATCGACCGCCGACGTGCGCGCGCTCGCCCGCGTCGCCGTCGCGCACCGGATCGCGCTCGTCGCCCAGGGCGCACGCAGCGGGCTCGTCGGCGCCGCCGTGCCCGATCGCAGCGGCACGCAATGCGTGGTGTCGTTCGAGCGGATGCGCGCCGTTCGCGCGTTCGATCCGGCCAATCGCAGCATCACGGTCGACGCCGGCGTGCGGCTGTCCGACCTCAATCGCGTGGCGGGCGAAGCCGGCCTCTGCGTGCCGATCGATCTCGGCAGCGATCCGGCGGCCGGCGGCCTCGTCGGCGCGAACGCGGGCGGCAGCCGCCTGGTCAAGTACGGCGATGTGCGCCGTCACGTGCTCGGCGTCGAAGTCGTGCTCGCGGACGAAGCCGGCACCGTGATCGACGCGCTCGCGCCGCTGCGCAAGCGCAACGCGGGCTTCGACGTCGCGCAATGCTTCATCGGCGCGAACGGTGCGAACGGGCTCGTGACGGCCGTGTCGTTCGCGCTCGCGCCGCTCGAACGGTCGTCGTGCGCGGCGTTCGTCGCGTTCGCGTCGTACGACGCCGCGCTCGCCGGCCTGCTCGCGTTCGAACGCGCATTCGGCGAGATGCTGTCCGCGTTCGAGTTCATGTCGGCGGCGACGGTCGGCTGCGTCGCCGCGGCGTTTCCGGCATTGCGCGTGCCGTTCGAGCCCGGTGAAGCCGGATGCTACGCGCTCGTCGAAATCGCGACCGGCATGCCGGGGCTCGATGCGCTGCTCGAGGAACGCACCGTCGCGACGCTCGATGCGCTCGCGAACGAACGCGTCGTACTCGACGCGGCGTGCGCGCCGGCCGAACGGTTCTGGCGGATTCGCGACGCGCTGCCGGCCGCGGTCGCGCTGGACGGCCTGCCGCTGTCGTTCGACGTGTCGTTTCCGCGCGGCGCGCTGGCCGGATTCGTCGCCGATGCCGAGCAGTGGCTCGCCGCCGCGCATCCGGCGCTGCGCTGTCATGCGTTCGGCCATTTCGGCGACGGCGGCTGCCATCTCGTCGTGTCGATTCCGCCTACCGCGGCGCAACGCTACGGGCCGCTGCAGCAAGTGGCGCTGCGCGGCGCGCTGTACGACCGCGTCGTGCAGGCAGGCGGCTGCTTCAGCGCGGAGCATGGCGTCGGGCCGGTCAATATCGCGTACTACCGCAAGCACGTGCCGGCCGCGCAACGGCAACTCGCGGGCGCCGTCCAGCACGCGATCGATCCGCTCGGCCTGGTCGGGCGGGTCCGTTACTGATGCACCGCTTCGACACCCCACGGAGAATTCGTATGATGTCGCCCCGCCCGCCCAGCCCCGCCGTCGCCGTCGAGCCGGACGACGATCCGTCGTCCGCGGGCATTTCCGCGCTGCCCGACTCCGGTGCGATGGTCAACGTGCGCGGCGTCGCGTATGTCATTGAATTGCCGCCGCGCGACCATGCGCGGCCGGCGCTGTGGCGCGAGCTTGCGCACTGGCGCAACGATCGGTCGGGCGATCACGCATCGGATGGCGACGCCGAGCGGGATGCACCGCAGGGTTAGGTGAGCGTTCGCGTCGCTCCGTGCGGCCGTGACGAACGGCCGCGCGCGGTCGTCGTAGTCGATGTCGATGTCGATACAAGTGGGACGGCGGCTACCGGTGCCGACTCCGGTGACCGCAACGCTTCGCGCGGCATGCCGAACACGGCAGCTTCGGCCGACGGCTCACCCCGCCCGCGCGACCCGGAAGACCGACATCGCGACCTGCATCGAACCGGCCTGCTGCTCGAGCGCCGTCGCGGCCGCACTGGCCTGTTCGACCAGCGCGGCGTTCTGCTGCGTCATCTGGTCCATCTGCGTAACGGCCTGCCCGACCTGGTCGATGCCCGCGCTCTGCTCGACGGTGGCCGTCGTGATCTCGGTCATGATCGTCGCCACGCGCCGCACCGACGACACGATCTCTTCCATCGCGTGCCCTGCCTGCGTCACGAGCGCATTGCCGTCGCGCACGTCGTCGATCGACGCGCCGATCAGCTGCCGGATCTCGCGCGCGGCGCCCGCGCTGCGTTGCGCGAGCGTGCGCACCTCGCCGGCGACGACCGCGAAGCCGCGCCCGTGTTCGCCCGCCCGTGCCGATTCGACCGCCGCGTTGAGCGCGAGGATATTGGTCTGGAAGGCGATCCCGTCGATCATTCCGGTGATTTCCGCGATCTTCTGCGAGCTCGTGTTGATCACGCCCATCATGTCGACCGCGCGGCCGACCAGTTCGCCGCCGTGCTGCGCGAGGTCCGCCGCGCTGGCCGCGAGCGTGCTCGCCTGCTGCGCATTGTCCGCGTTCTGGCGCACCGTCGACGTCAGCTGCTCCATGCTCGCGGCCGTTTCCTCGAGCGACGCCGACTGCTGCTCGGTACGGCTCGACAGGTCGAGGTTGCCGGCCGCGATCTCGCGTGCGGCCGTATGAATCGCATCGCTGCTGTCGCGCATGCCGGTGACGGTCGCCGCGAGCCCCGCCTGCATCCGCTTCATCGCCGCGAACAACTGGCCGATTTCGTTGCCGCCGGCATCGGGCACCGTCACGGTCAGGTCGTTCGACGCGATGCGGTCGAGCAGCGCGGCCGCGTTCGCGAGCGGCCGCGACACGATCGCGCGCAGCGCGAAGTGCGTCGCGACGATCAGCGCGAGCGCCAGCGCAACGCCGATCCCGACCATCGCGATGATGCGCGTATAGGCGGCGTTGTCGGCGTCGATCGTGTCTTCCGCCAGTTGGTTGGCGGTGCGCTGGAATTTCTCGACGTTCGCCGAATACACCTGGCCGGCGAGCGTGATTTCCTTGTCGTTGATCGCCGCATACGCGGCGGTGTCGCCGTTGCGCAGCGCATCGGCCGCCCGCGCGAGCACGCTCGCGAGATGCGTCGACGACTCGACGAGCGCCTGCTTCAGGTCCGCGCCGAGGCTGCCGACCGGCGCGGCATCCTTGAACGCCTGCGTTTCCTTCGCGGACAGGTCGAACGTGCGTTGCGCGCTTTGCAGCGCCGAGTCGCGCTGGGCCGGATCGTCGTGCTCCTTCAGCGCCGAATACGCGCGGACGAGCGCCGAGCGCGTACGCGTGCTGTCCTTGTAGGCGTCGTTGACGAGCGACGTCTGCGCCGCGATTTCGTGCAGGCGCTTCGCGTTCGTGTTCGCGCCGCCGAGCGCGACGATCCCGACGATGCCGCCGACGACGATCATCGCGGCAAATGCAGCGAGTACGGCGAGCAAACTGCTTTTCACTTTCAGATCACGCATGGCGAATCGACTCCCGAAGTTATCCCTTGTCGGTTAACGACGGCAATTACGCCAACTTGAGCCGATTGACCGGAATTTCGCCGCGCGATCGTGCGGCGCGCGCAAGCGCGCGCGTGCATGTGCATCCGGTTCGCGCAACGAGCGGCACGCGATCGACGCCGCCCGTTGCACCGCCCGCCGAATCAGTTCGTCCCGTCGTACGTGACGATCTCGATCCAGTTTGCGCCCTTGCCGACCGGATACTTGCCGATCGCGTCGAGATGCCCGGTATCGCGATCGATCCGGTACACGGCCAGCGTCGGCGACAGTTGCCCCGCGGCGAGCAGATACTTGCCCGACGGATCGATCGCGAAGCCGCGCGGCTGCCGCTCGGTCGCGAACGTGCCGATCCGCGCGAGCCTGCCCGACTTCGCGTCGACGCGATACGCGGCGAGCGTGCTCGACGTGCGCTCCGATGCATACAGGAATTTGCCGTCGGGCGTGAGATGCAAGTCAGCGCCCCACGGCTTGTCGCCATGGAAATCCGGCGGCAGGATCGACACGGTCTGGATCGGCCGCGCGTCGGCGCCGCCGCGCGACAGCGCGAGCACGTGCAGCTTGCCGTCGAGTTCGTCGATCAGGTAAGCGAAGCGCCCATTCGACGAGAACACGAAATGGCGCGGGCCCGATTTGTCGGGCAGCCGGTACGCGGGCGTCGTATCGTCGGTCAGCGTTCCCGTCGACGCATCGAACGGCAAACGCAGCCACGCATCGGCGCCGAGCACCGACGCGAACGCATAGCGGCCGTCCGGCGACTGGCGGATCGCGTGCGCCATCGGGCCGGTCTTCACCGTCTGCTGCACGTCGCCCGCGACGCCGTCCGCGCCGATCCGGTTCACCGCGAGCAGGTTGCCGCCGTACGACGCCGAGAACAGGTAGCGGCCCGACGCATCGGTCGACACGTACGCCATGCTCTCCGCGAGCGGCGCGCGGCCCAGCTCGATCAGCCGCCCGTCGAGCGGATTGATCGCGAAGCTGACGACGCGATACGGCGTCGAGCGCAATGCCGCGTACAGGCGCCGATGATCGGGCGACAGCGCCATCGGCATCACGGTGCTGCCGACCGGCACCGTCTCGATCGCGGTCAGCGCACCGTTCGACGTATCGACGCCGAACACCGAGATGTCGCGGCTGTCGCTGTTCGACACGTACGCATACGTCGCCGCGTGCGCGAGCGACGCGGCCATCGTCAACGCAGCCGCCGCAACGGCGCGCCGCAGGAAAGTCGTTTTCATGGGAGGGGCGTGAAGTGAAGAAATAAAACCGCGGATGCGAACGCGGCGCCGGACCACCTCGGTCGTCCGGCGCCGCGAACGGCAAAACATCCGGTCAGAACACCGCGTGCCCGCTGATCAGGCTCGGCAGCCACGTCGAGAAGAACGGCATGTACGTGACGATGTTGATCGCACTGAAGATCGCGAGGTAGTACGGCCACGCCATCTTCGTCGTCTCGCCGATCGACACGTTGCCGATCGCGCAGCCGACGAACTGCACCGACCCGATCGGCGGATGCACGAGGCCGAGCGAGCAGTTCAGCAGCAGCATGATCCCGAACTGCACCGGCCCGACGCCGCACGCCATCGCGATCGGCAGGAACAGCGGCGTCGTGATCAGGATGTGCGCGGCCATGTCGACGAACGTGCCGAGGAACACCTGGATGATGTTGATGTACAGCAGCATCAGCCACGGCGCCGCGGTCGACTGCTTCAGCAGCCCTTCGATCGCATCCGGAATCTCCAGGTACGACATCTGGAAGCGCAGCATGTTGGACACCGCGATCAGCAGCAGCACGACACCCGTCGTGCGCGCCGCATGCGACAGCGCGCGGCGCAGCTTCTCGGCCGTCAGCGTGCGGTAGACCACCGCGGTCAGTACGAGCGAGTACACGACGGCGATCGCGGCCGCTTCGGTCGCGGTGGCGATGCCCTTCGCGACGCACACGAGGATGATCGCGATCACCATCAGCCCGGGCACCGCGCCGACGAAGCTGCGCAGCACCGCATACCAGCCGGGAAACCGCGGCAGCGCGGACGAGCCGTCCTCGCGGCGCGGATAGCCGTGACGCACGGCCTGCCAGTACGCGGCGGCGAGCACGAAGCCCATCACCCACAACACCGGCAGGAGCCCCGAGAACAGCAGGTCGCCGATCGACACGCCGCTCACCGGCTGGCCGTGCAGCATCCCGGTGATGCCCTGCGCGGCGAACGCGTAGATGATCATGTTGGTCGACGTCGGCATCAGCGCGCCGGCGAGCGATGCGTGCGTGGTCACATTCACGGCATACGCGGCGCTGTAGCCTTCGCGCTTCATCAGCGGAATCACCACGCCGCCCATCGCCGACGTATCGGCGGTCGGCGAGCCCGACACGCCGCCGAACAGCGTGCACGCGACGACGTTCGCCATCCCGAGGCCGCCGCGGAAGTGGCCGACGGTCGCCTGCGCGAAGCGCAGGATCCGGTCCGCGATGCCGCCATGCAGCATCAGCTCGCCGGAGAAGATGAAGAACGGCACCGCGAGGAACGAGAACGCGTTCATCCCCGAGATCATCGCCTGCATCGCGGTCGCGATCGGCAGGCCCTCGACCATGTAGGTCAGCACGCACGCAATGCCGAGCGCGAACGACACGGGCACGCCGAGCACGAGGAATATCAGAAAACTGACGGACAGAATCGCGAGTTCCATGGCGTTATTGTCCCGACGAAGAACGACGAAGCGCGAGCAGGTGCTCGAGCGAGAAGAAGATGATCGCAACCGCCGCGGGCATCGTGATCAGGTAGCGCACGCCTTCGGGCAGCCCGATGATCGGGATGCGGTCGCCCATCGTCTCGGCGGCCATGCCGCCGCAGCCGATCATGATCATGATCGCGAACGCGATCAGGCTCAGGTGCTGGATCGCGATGACGACCGTGCGCGCCTTCGGCGACAGCCGGCGCACCAGCGAATCGAGGCCGATGTGGCCGCCGTCGCGCACCTTCATCGCGGCGCCGAACATCGCGATCACGATCACGAGCAGCAGCGCGATCGGCTCGACGAAATCCGGCGCGTTCTCGAACACGTAGCGCATCACGACCGCGTAGAACACCAGCACCGTGAGCACCGCGAGGCACGCGGACGCGATCACGGCCAGCACGCGGAACAGCACGTCGTTCACGCAGCGCAGCAGCGGCGCGGCCGCGTGCGGCCGGCACGGCGTCGCGCCGTCGGCGGCCGCCGCGTCCGGCGAGCCCACGGTCGCGGCGCCATTCAGCGAAGTGCGACGCGTCACTTGGTGGCCTCGATCTCGTCGACGATCTGCTTCATCTGCGGCGTCTTTTCATACTTGGTCCACAGCGGCTGCATCGCCTTCACGAATGCCGCGCGGTCGATCTGCGCGGCCGGCAGGATCTTCGCGCCGCCCTTCGTCACCAGCTGCTGCGCGGACGCCTCGCGCGCGGTCCACAGCTTCTGGTAGTACGGCACCGAATCGGCCGCCGCCTTCCGGATCGCCGCCTGCTCCTGCGGCGACAGCGTGTCCCAGATCTTCTTCGAGAACACCAGCACTTCCGGCGTCATCGCGTGCTGCGTTTCCGAGTAATCGGGCGCCACTTCGTAGTGCTTGGTTTCCTCGTACGACGGCAGGTTGTTTTCCGCCGCATCGACGAGGCCCGTCTTCAGGCCCGTGTATACCTCGGCGAACGGCATCGGCGTCGGCGTGCCGCCCATCGCGCGGATCTCGTCGACCATCAGGTCCGACGGTTGCACGCGCACCTTCAGCCCCTTCATGTCGGCCGGCGAGCGCACCGGGCGCTTCGCGTAGATCGAGCGCGCGCCGCTCTCGTAGAACGTCAGCGCGATCATCCCCTTCGCGGTAAACGCATCGAGGATCTTCTGGCCGGCCGGGCCGTACATCGCCTTGCGGAAATGGTCGACGTCGCGGAACAGGAACGGGAACGACGGGATCAGCGATTCCGGCACGATCTCGTTGAACGACGCGCCGTTCACGCGCGCCATGTCGATCGCGCCGATCCGCACCTGGTCGACCGTGTCCTTCTCGGAGCCGAGCGCGCTGTTGCCGAACACCTTGATCGAGTCCTTGCCGCCCGTCTGCTTCGACAGCGCGTCGCCCATGAACTTCACGGCCATGTTGGTCGGAAAATTGTCGCCGTGCACGTCCGCCGAGCGGAACACACGCGCCTGCGCGGACAGCGCGAAGCCGGCCATCAAGGCAACGGCCAGGGCGGTACGGGAGCCGGTGAATCGGTGCTTCATGGTGAGTCTCCTGGATGGTCGATCGTTGTTGTGCGGCGATCCGGCGGCCCGCGCGGACTTCCCCGAACCGCAGAGTCATACGTCGTATGACGTGTTGGGCAAATGTACGTCGGTTAATCGTTTAACTCACTTGGTGCATACCCCTATAACGGCTTTCATCAAGCGCTTACGGGGCGATCCGAAAGCTGGATGCTCCGTTTTCGTACTTTTTTGCGAAACGTTTTCCGGAAACGCTCGGCGAGCGGATTGGCCGTCGACGTCGCAGTTTCCACCCGGCTGACGGCCTTCTTTCGCTTCATTCATTGTTGTCATATGATGACTGACAACAAGATTGCCACGCCGCCACGATAACCCGCGCGATCGATCCGTGGTCGACGGGCGCGCCGCCTGACAGGCACGCGCGATACGCGCCGCCACCGCGTGAAACGCGAAAGGAGCCCGTCATGTCGATCACGAAGCGATCAGCGCCGCCCGACCCGGCTACCCCGCCGAACGCCGGCGACGAAGGCCCTGCCGACGCGCCGGGCATCGGCGAGGACACGTGCCGCGTCTGCCGCGGCACCGGCATGGTGGAGGGACAGGCGTGCACCGTCTGCGGCGGGACCGGCAAGATCCTGCAGGGAATCGGCGGCGGATAGGTAAAAACGCAGGCGCGCCCGCGCGCATCGATCGCTCAGGTCTGCATGACCAGCGACGTCAGCTGCGCGGCGCGCGCCACGTCGGTCTTCGTGTAGATCGACTTGATCTGCGCGCGGACCGTGCCGATCGACACGCCGCGCAGCGCCGCGCATTCCTGCGGCGAGCGCCCGTCGCAGCACAGCAGCACGGCGAGATCGGCTTCCGCCGACGACAGCCCGTAGAACACCCGCAAGCGCTGCGCGCGCGCCGATGGCGAACGCAGGTCGGCGGCCGTCATCAGCGCCGCGACGCCGGGCCGTTCGCGCGCGAGGCGCGACTGTTCGGGAACGGGGATCAACGCAAGCGGCAGCGGCTCGCCGGTCGCGCGACGCAGCAACAGCCCGCCGCGTGCGAATGCATGCCGCCATTGCGCATCGTCGACGCAGCCTTCCGGCGCGAAACGGCCGTTCAGGATCCGCAGCGCGGGTTCGGCGGCGATCAGCTGCTCGGCCGCGCGGTTCGTATAGCGCAGCTCGCGCTGCGCGCCGAGCAGGAATACCGGCACGGGCACCGCGTCGAGCGCCGACTCCGCGGCGGCCACGCGCGCTTCGAGCTCGCCGATGCGTGCGTGGATGCGCAGTGCGCGGCTGATGTGGGCGCCCATGATTTCGATGGTGCGGCGCTGCTCGTCGGACAGCCCTTGCGATTCGAGGCCGCTCTGTACGCTGAGGAAAGCGCTGGCGCCCTCGCCGCGATGGATGTACAGGCCCGAGATGCTGCCAAGCCCGAACGGCTGCAGGAATTCCCGATAGAACACGCCATGTGTGCGCTGCCGCACCGACAAGTGCCTGACGTCCTCGAACCAGCGCCCTGCCTGCCAGTCGGCGGCAACCGGCACGACCGGGTCGTACAGGTAGAACTCGGTGTTGTAGCGGCGGTGGCACGCGGCGACCCATGACGGATCGTCGCCGGCCGCCCGCTCGATCGCCGGCAGCCGCGCCGCGTCGTCGAACGACAGCAGCGTCGCCATGCGGACGCCGACGGACAAACGCAGCCCGTCCAGCACCGCTTCCCATCGCTGGTCGCCCAGCGCCGCAGCGTAGACGTCATCGATCCATGTCGATGGAACCACCCCGTTCATCTGCATCTGGCCACCCCGTGCCGTGCGTTTTTATCGAACGCCGTTCGGGCATCTTACTCAATCGGCCTCATTGTTCAAATTGCCGATGCAGGTTTGATCGAAATACCACGCTTATTACCGGTTCTCGTCAGACGTAACGCTCGTTTTCGACCGGGCGACGCGCCGGAAACGCGTTTGGCCGCCCGGTCCGACGAGGCACTTACTTCATCGCGGTGAACCGCGCTTCCATCTCGTCGATCTTCGCGAGCACCGCTTCGCTCAGCTTTCTGACGTGACGCGGCACGTCGGGCGTCGACAGCAGTTCCTCGATACGCCCGCGCCAGTATCGCGGATGCCGGACGCGCCCCGCGCCCGACATCGACACATCGACGACGGCCGTCTCGCTGTCCAGCAGCGCCACCATTCTCTGGATGTGAGAGAGCTCACGTTCCACATAGTCTCGTGCGAGCATATCGATTGAAATTCCCCGAAATACGACATCAGGCCTTCCGTCACCCACGCGCGATCGTCCGCGGCGCCGACGACGCACCGCATACGTTGCGCATCAGCGTACGCGCCGATCATGTCAATCGATTGTGCGGACGCACACAGCGATCGACAAAGGAACGACAGGCCTGTCCGATTGTCCTGGCGACATCCGGTCGCGATGCCCCGTTGACCATCGTAGGCGCACCGTTCGGCGCCGGCATCCCCAAAACTGGGGATGCCGGTTGATATGGGTCAGGCGATGACTTCCGGAAAGGACGGGGGTAAAAACGGCCGGCTGGCGCGGCGGCTCGTTGCGCAGCAGCACGACGGCGAGCATTCCGGCGAAGCGTGCGCTTTCACGTCTGACGAATCGGCCGCAGGCAGCGACGTGCGGCTTCGTCGCACGCCTTGCGATGTTCCAACGCACGGCATCGTCGTTCCAGTCGTAGCCCCTTCGACTGGAAGCCGGGCATGGTGTGCCAGTCTCGCGCCGCCTGTCGCCCTCTACGGCGACAACGCCGATCTCGCCGCGATGCCCGATGGTGTGTTCACCGAAACGGTCTGGAACACCAGCTCGTCGCTGACCCATCAGCCCTATTCGTATTCGCAGACCGTTGCCGAGCGCGAAGCGTGGAAGATTGCCCGCCCGCAGCAACGCCGGGATCTCGTGACCATCAATCCGTCGCTCGTGATCGGGCCGGGCATCAATCCGTACGCGACGTCGGAGAGCTTCGAGATCGTGCGGCAAATGGGCAACGGCACGATCCGCCGCTGTTCGCCGCGTTGTGCAGCCCGAACCTGGAGATCGCGCTCCGGCGCATCGGCCAGTTCAAGCCGCTGATCGGCCCGGTCCGGTTGCGCGTGTCGCACGAGGCCGACGCGCTGACTCTCGCCGTCGATTTCCTCGAGCGCGACATCCCGCCGCCCGGCATGCTGGTCGCGGCCGAACTCGGCTTCTTCGTGAAACTCGCGCGACTGGCGACCCCCACCGAGCTGTCGGCGCGCGCCGTTACGCTGCCACGCAACGTCAGCCCCCAGCCACCGCGGACGGCGTCGCGCAAACGCTTGCGATCAGCAAGCGGACGCTGCAGCGGCGGCTCGGCGACGAAGGCGCGAACGTCAAAACCCCGCTGGCGGAAGTCCGCGAGAAGCTCGCGTGGCATTACCTCGATCGCTCGGACCTGCCCTACAGTCAGATCGCGTTCCTGCTCGGTTACCAGGATCCGAATTCGTTCTTCCGCGCATTCAACGAATGGACCGGGATCACGCCCGACGCCGCCCGCTCGCGCACGGCGCACTGATCGATACAACGCGGGCCGCTGTCCCGTCGCCGCGGTGATCCCGAATCAACCGGCGACGCCGCCGCGAGTCAGCCCGAAAATGAAATCGGCTTCGACCGACGCGCCCTTCGGCAATTGCAGCACGCCGACCGACGAACGCGTATGGACGCCGGCGTCGCCGAGCACCGCGACCAACACGTCCGACGCGCCGTCGGCCACTTCGCTTTGCATCGTGAAGCCGGGCGCGCTTCGCACGTACACGGTCATGCGCGGCACCGTTGCGATCGCATCGAGCGTGCCGCACTGCTTACGGATCAGCGCCAGCGCGCGCAGCGCGGAAATGCCGGCCGCGCGGCGGCCGTCTTCGAGCGAAACGGATTCGCCGACGATACCGACGAAATGCACGACTTCCCCGATTCGCGGCACCTGGCCGGCAATGTAGGCGGTGCTTCCGTCGATCACGACCGGCGTGTACTTTCCGCCGATCCTGATCGTTTCGTCCGGATCGAATCCGAATTCGGCTGCGACCTGTTTCAGCTTTTCATCCCTGTTCATCAGTGAATTCCCCAATCCCTCTGAAAAAAGATAAAGAATAATTGAGTCTCCGAAGCTTGTCCCGCACGAGAAGATCGGACGCAAACGATCCCGCCGAGCCACTTCTCAGGTGTTCGAAGCAGTCATCCATTGCGATATCGACAATGGAATTCGTAGTCGGAGCAATTTTCTTCATTATTTCAGCTGAAACCGCTATCATGTATGGACACAACCTGAAGAGTGATATATGGCAACTTACAAGGAACTGAAAGCCCAAATGGATGCTTTGGCCGAGAAAGCCGAAGCAGCGCGCGCCGCTGAATTCCAGGCGATCGTCGACGACATCCGCACCAAAGTCGCGGAATACGGCATTACCGAAAAAGACATTTTCGGTACGCGCCGCGGTCGGCCGGCCAAACAGGCGGGCGCCCCCGTGCAGGCCAAGTATCGCGATCCGAAGACCGGGGCCACCTGGTCGGGCCGCGGTCGCGCGCCCGCATGGATCAAGGATGCGAAGAATCGCAATCGATTCCTGATCCAGGAATAAGATTCCCCGCATGGGCCGGCGCGTGATTCAACACGCTGCCCGGCAAGTTGGGCATTGATTGGGGCATCGATACCGGCGGTATTCCATGGCCGCTCCGGTAGACGAGGTTTTGCCCGATCGGCGTGTCGTGCACGGATTGATCCACCGACCGTGCCGCACGCCCATCCTTTCTTCAGCGTTCGTAATAGATCGCAAGCCAGACGGTTTGCAATTCGTCATGCGTCCATGCGACACGATGACGGCAATGCGGCTCGATCAGTACGTAATCTCCGGCGCGCATATCGAGCCGCGTCGCATTCTCTTCGAATTCGAGCACGGCCGCGCCGGATAGCAGCACGACCCATTCGGCCCGCGGGTCGTCATACCAGAACCCGGCCGGGCTCGCATGCCCCATCGACACGATTCGCTCGACATTCACGCGCGAGTTCTCGACGAGCATGTCGATTCGCTCGTCGCCGCCGCGCCGCCCTTCGACGCTGAATAAATTACCGGTTTGAAGTTGCATGGCTTCGCCTCGTCGTTGACCTTCGGGTAAAGGATGCAGATTTAAACGCGACGGGGAAATAGTCGCTGCAGCCTGACGTCGCCCAGGTTTGCGCGTGCATCGTTAAAAACCGTATCAAAAAGATGAAGAATGACGGCGACTTCATCGGCGCAGATTCGTTGCGGCGGTAAAGCACGCATCGGGATTCTTTTAGCGACGTGCGCGCGCCGGGACACGTCATTTCGATAAAAGCCGGTCGACATCCTGCCGCCCTATGCAGCGTCGGGCCAGGGCCTGTTCACGCTAATGGCGGGCTTGCGAACGCGTCTCCGCCAACGCATTTTCCGTTCGCTGGCTGGCATGAGCAAGCATCGGCAAGACCATGCATTCTCTATGTCGATTCGAGATGGCGTCTGCCCCATAAAGCGACAATATCGTCTTGGGCGTCGATATCGATAGCGAGCGTCGACGAAGTACCGGCCCCCGTCAAACCCGCCCCCTCAACCACCCCAACAACGCCGCCTGCGCACTCCCGTCCGCCACCGGCGCCGGCGTCAACAGGTAGTAATCCGATCCATCCTCGACGAACCCCATTGGCGCAACCAGCACACCGCTTTCGATGTCGTCGCGCACCAGGTGCCACGGCCCGATCGCTACCCCCAGCCCCGCGACGGCCGCTTGCAGACTGAAATAGAAATGATCGAACTTCTGCCCGTGCCCGTTCACGGCCGGCTGATTCGCCGCCCCCGCCCACGCGTTCCATGCGTCCGGCCGGGTCCGCGTATGCAGCAGCGCAGCGTCGGGCTTCAACGTGCGGCCGCCGCGCCGCGACGCAAACCACGCACCGACCTTGTCCGGCCGGCAAACCGGCGCCACCCGCTCGGCGAACAGATGCTCGGCGTGATATCCCGCCGGCCACGCGAAATCGTTGCGACGAATCGCCATGTCGACACCGCTGTCGAACGAGAACGGCCCGCCCGCGGCGGCCAGATGGATATCGACGCCCGCGTGCCGCGCCTGGAAATCCGGCCAGCGCGGGATCAGCCAGCGCATCAGGAGCGTCGGCTCGCACGACAGCACCGAACGCCGCGCACGGGCGGCCTCGGCGCGCAACGCGTGGGCGGCGTGACGCATCAGGCCCAGGCCGTCATGGACGGCCTGCGCGAGTGTGCGGCCCGCTTCGGTCAGGAACACGCGACGGCTGCGCCGCTCGAACAGCGCCACGCCCAGATCGTCCTCGAGCAAGCGCACCGCGCGGCTGACCGCGCCATGGGTCACGCACAGCTCGTCGGCCGCGCGACTGAAATGCTCGTGACGCGCCGCGGCCTCGAAACAGCGCAGCGCCATCAGCGACGGCAGGTTCGTCCGAATCGATAGTGATTCAGACTCACCATTCTGGTCAGAAATCATCGTTTTTCCTGATGAAGCACGATCGATACGATTGTGCCATCAACCTATCCTTCGCAGGAACAACGCCATGACCGAATTGATAGTCGTAGTCACCATTACGCTGCTCGCCGTCGTCAGCCCGGGGCCGGACTTCGCGATGGTCACGCGCAACAGCCTGATGCTGTCGCGTCGTTCCGGCGTGCTCACCGCATGCGGGATCGGGCTCGGCGTGACGGTCCACGTGAGCTACACGCTGCTGGGCGTCGGGCTCCTGATCCGTCAGTCGCTGTGGCTCTTCGATGCCGTCAAGCTGATCGGCGCGATCTACCTGGTCTACCTCGGTGCAAAGATGCTCATGACGAAAGCCGGCAGCGTGCAAGCCGACACGAGCGGCGCGCCGCTGTCCGATCTCGCCGCGCTGCGCACGGGCTTCCTGACCAATGCGCTGAACCCCAAAACCACGGTGTTCATCGTCAGCCTGTTCATGCAGGCAGTCCGGCCCGACACGCCGTTGATCGTGCAGATCGGCTACGGCGCGTTCATCGCGGCCGCCCATGCCGGCTGGTTCAGCCTCGTGGCGATCTGTTTCTCGGCCACGGCTGTCCGCGATCGCCTGCTGTCGCTGCGGCACTGGATCGATCGCACGTTCGGATGCCTGCTGGTGGGCTTCGGCGTCGCGCTCGCCGTCGCACGCGGCGGGCGCTGACGCTCGACCCGCGCCGGGTGCACCGCGCCGGGTGCCCCACGCCAGCAACGTCAGAACGTCGGTGCGATCGCTCGTGCTTCGTCGATCGCCCGGCTCCGGTCGACCCGCCCGTCCGGACCGAACAACGTGCGCTCGACGACGATCCCCGTGATGTCCGTCACGCCCACGAACTTGAGCCACGTTTCCATGTAAGGGCGCTGCAGATCGAATTCGGCGGCCGGCGTAAACGAACCCGGCGACTGATAGGCAAGCCCGCGCGCGTAGACCACCGCCGCCTTTTTCCCGACCAGCTTGCCGGTGAAACCCGTTCCGTCGAACGTGAACAACACATCCTTCTGCGAGATCACGTCGATCAGGTGCTTGAGCTTGTACGGAATGCTGAAATTCCACAGCGGCACGCCGAACAGGAACTTGTCCGCTTCGTGGAACGGCGCCGCGAGCCGCTCGATCTGCTGCCACGCCGCCGCCTGCTCCGACGTCAACGCCGTGCCGCTCAGTCCGGCATATTTCGCGGCCAGCGCGGCGCCGTCGAATTCGGGCATCGGCAGATCCCAGATATCGAGCGTCCGGATCTCGTGATCGGGATGGGCCTGCCGGTACGCGTCGAGAAATGCATTGCACACCTCGATGGACGCCGAATAGGCCTTGTTGGGTGAGCCTTCGATATAGAGCACGCGTGTCATGGCGTCGGTCCTTGCCAAGAGTGACGACGGCGCGCCGGATGCGCGCTCGCCCACTTCGCTTCGCAGCCTATCGGGTCGTCCTATAATCCGGAAACGATATTAATTGATCAGATTAACCCGGATTGGTGATAAATGAATGCTCCCCTCGACACGGCGCTGCTTCATACATTCGTTGCGGTTGCCGACGTGCGCAGCTTCACCGGCGCCGGGCGTCGGCTGAACCTCAGCCAGTCCGCGGTCAGCGCGCAAATCCTTCGTCTCGAGGAACAGGTCGGCCAGGCGCTGCTCGTGCGCAACACGCGCAGCGTCACGCTCACCGGGCATGGCGAGACGCTGCTCGGCTACGCGCGCGCGATGCTCAATCTGAGCGAGGAAGCGCGGGCCAGGCTGGGAACCAGTGACGCCACCGACGTCAAGCTGCGGATCGGCGTGTCGGAGGACTTTGCAGGCGGCTGGCTGCCGGACCTGATGCGCCGCCATGGCGCGGCGCGGCGTGGCCTGCGGCTGGATCTGGTCGTCGACATCGGCGACAGCCTGTTCCGGCGGCACGCCAACGGCGAATTCGATCTCGTGATCGGCAGCCGGTGCGCGCACGCGGGCCACGGCGCGACGTTGTGGCACGAGCCGCTCGTCTGGGCGTTCGCGCGCCACGAGCCGCTTCCGGAAGGCGACGTGCCGCTCGCGTGTTTCCCCGATCCGTGCCCGTACCGCGGCGCCGCCATCACGGCGCTCGCGCTGGCCGGCATGCGCTACCGGATCGCGTGCGAAAGCCCCAGCGTGACCGGCATCCGCACCTTCGCACGCGCCGGCATCGCGATCGCGCCGGTGCCGCGCAGCGCGATCGACGACACGCTTCGCGAACTGGGGTTGCCCGAAGGCTTGCCGGAACTGCCGGAGATGGAATTCGTGATGATGCACGACGCGCGGATGCCGGCGGCCGTCGAATTCGCGGCGACGATTCTGGACGAAACCGCTGCCCGCACGGGCGCGGGCAAGCGCAACCGGGTGTAGCGGTAGCGCCCGCGAGCGTATTACCGGGACGGGTACCGCGCCCCGCCGGGCTCGAATGGTTGCTGACGTGCTCCGTTCAAATCACCTCGAAGCGCAACCCGGCATGGCGCACCAGACGCTCGATATAGCGTTCGTCGAACATCGTCGCAGGTGTCCAGAACCCGCCACCGCGTCCGGTCTTCACGCCGTCACGGCTGCAATCGAGTGCGAGACTGATCGCGGCCTGACCGAGCATCTTGCCGGTGGAGCCATAGCCCGGATCGCGATCGCCGGTGACTTTCACACGCAAGCTTCGGCCGTCGTCGGCGCGGCCGAAGAAGCGCAAATCGTAGCGGCCGGCCTGCTGGGCGTCCACGCTCGGCCCTTCGCCGGGCTTCGGCAGCAGGAAGCGCTCCATCAGGCCGCGCACCGGCCCGATGAGGACGCCGACCATGAATGCACCGAGGCCCGCCACCATCGTCAGCGCGGTCATGCGCCCCTTCAGACCCGTGCCCGTCATCACGGCTTCGTCATAGGTAAAGCGGCTGCCGTACGCATGGCCGGCCAGCGCATTGGAGCGATGCACGACACGCTCGTTGATCGCCGCCATCACGAACGGCGCGATCCACGCATCGCAGTCGCGATCGAATTCGGCGGATCGAACCGCATGCTGCCGCACGGTGAAACCATGCCGTTGCGGGCACAACGAATAAGGATCGAGCAGTTCGCGGCGCAATGCCGGATCGGCCGCCGCTTCTCGCACCACGTTGATCACGCTGGCCACGGTGCCGCCCGATGCACCACCCTTCAGCGTTTTCACGCGCATCTTCACGTGAGCGGCCGGCACGCCCCACTGCTGCCGAGCCTGTTGCTGCAGGAAAAACACGCCCATGTCGGACGGCACCGAGTCGAAGCCGCAGCAATGCACGATGCGCGCGCCCGATTGGCGAGCCGCGGGCTCGTACTTGTCGATCATCCGCTTGATCCACTGCGTTTCGCCGGTGAGATCGCAATAGTCGGTGCCGGTCTGCGCGCAGACCCGGACCAGCGGCTCGCCGTACAGCGCGTAGGGGCCGACCGTGGACACCACCACCCGCGTTTGCGCGCACAGCGCCCGGAGTTGCGTCTCGTCGGCCGCGTCGGCGACGATGATCGGCACCGACTGCGCGGCCGCGCCGAGCGTATCCCTGACCTGCCTGAGCTTCGCGTCGGATCGTCCCGCGATCGCCCACCGCAGCGTTTCGCCGGCACCGGCGTCCGGCAGATAGTCGGACAGATAGCGGGCCAGGATCTGCCCGACGAAACTGGTGGCGCCGAATACGACGAGATCGTAGGTCGGTTGCGGCATGGACGACTCCTTCGGTGCGCGCACGTCGCACGCATCCGTATCGTTAGCGTGGCTTTCCGGGTTCATCGAAGGCCGTCAACGACGTCGGCAGATTGAGCACCAGTTGCGCATCCTTGACCACGTCGAGACGCATGATTGTGGATGCGCCGAGCCCGTCGAGCAACTGGCTGAGCGGCCCACCGTGCCGCACGAGTTCGACGTTGCGCGGCAACAGGCGCTGCGCGAACGACAGCATGTTGGTCTGCACCGACGCCTGATGCCATGCGCCGTCGATGCGGTTGACCATCGTCGTCGTGCCCATGTGCGATTGCGACGGCACGCTGGTCAGCACCGGCAGCGGCACGCTCAGGCTCAGATCGGGTCGGCCGCCCGGCCCCGCGACACGCGCGCGCGCCGTGGCGCCGATGTTCACGTCGGTATCCGCAAATCGGTCGTAGTACCCGCCCTCGGGCACGTCGACCGTGTGCGGCCCGAATTCGACCTGTGTAAAACGCCTGTCCATGTTCGTTGTCTCCCGTCGATGGTCGACCAGTGACAGGCGAGATCCGAAGCCTGCCGATTCACTGTCGTCGGCAAGCACTCTAAGCTTCAAGTCGACTTCAAGGTCAAGGCGACGAGTAGAGGAACCTGTCGAACTACGGCGGCGCACCTTTCAAGTCGGTCCTTTCGCGTATCAAACAGGACGATCATCGCGCATAGGGACGATCAGCCGCCGTCGGCAGCGTTGGCTTATAGTGCCGCTTGCCCATTCAACGAGGAGAACAGTCATGAAACTGCAGGCCAGCGGTCCGTTCGAGGTGAAGCTGAATCCGGAACCCCTGAGTCACGTCGCGGAAAGCAGCGGGCTCGGCCGCATGTCGCTGGACAAGCATTTTCACGGCGACCTCGAAGCCGTCAGCCAGGGCGAAATGCTCGCGTTTCGCAGCAGCGTTCAGGGTTCGGCCGGCTACGTGGCGATGGAAACCGTCAAAGGCGTGCTCGGCGGACGCAAGGGCAGCTTCGTCCTGCAGCACAGCGCCACCATGACGCGCGGGCAGCCGACGCAGTCGATCACGGTCGTGCCCGATTCCGGCACGGACGCATTGCTCGGGCTGTCCGGCACGATGCTCATCGATATCGATAACGGCCAGCACGCGTATCGCTTCGACTACACGTTGCCGGACGCACCGCAATAAGCGCACCGGTCACGCGAGCGCCGCTTCGCGCAGCCGGAACTGCGCGACCGCCGCGCTCAGCCGCGCGCCCTGTTCGTCGAGCGACAGTGCGGCGGCCGCCGCCTCCTCGACCAGCGCGGCATTGCGTTGCATCGTCTGCTCCATCTGGATCACCGCGGCGTTCACCTGCTCGATGCCCGACGACTGCTCGTCGAATGCCTGGCTGGTTTCGCCCATGATCGCATTGACGCGCTCGACCGCCGCGACGAGCTCGGCCATCGCCGAGCCGGCCCGTGCGACGAGGCCGCTGCCGTCTTCGACGCGTCGCGCGGAATGACCGATCAGCTCGCGAATTTCCTTCGCCGCCGCGGCACAGCGCTGGGCCAGCCCGCGCACCTCGGTCGCGACGACCGCGAACCCGCGCCCCTGCTCGCCCGCGCGCGCGGCTTCGACGGCGGCGTTCAACGCGAGGATGTTCGTCTGGAACGCGATGCTCTCGATCACGCCGACGATGCCGGAGATGCGCGTGGAGCTGGTCGAAATTTCCGACATCGTCTCGACGACGCGCTGCATCGCTTCGCCGCCGCGCGACGCGATGCCGGCCGCGCCCTCGACGTACGTGCGCGCATCGCGCGCGTTGTCCGCGTTCTGGCGCACGGCCGCCGTCAGTTGCTCGACGCTCGCGGCCGCCTGCTGCAGCGACACGGCCTGCTGCTCGGTACGCGCGGACAAATCGACGTTGCCGCTCGCGATCGTGCGCACGTCGCCGACGATCGTCTCGGTGCTCGCGCGCACCTGGCTCACGGTATCGACGAGGCCGTCCTGCATCCGCTTCAGCGCATTCAGCAGATACGCCATTTCATTGTCGCCCGGGACGACGACCGCGCCGGTCAGGTCGCCCTTCGAGATTTTCTCGAACTGGTCGACCGCGAGGTTGATCGGCTCGATGATCGCCTTCGCGAGTACGCGTTGCGCCACGAACCCGACGACGAGCGCCAGCGCCGCGACCGCGCCCATCCCCCACACGATCCGGTGGAAATTGACGCCGGCCGCCTCGTAGCGCGCCTTCTGGCGCGTGACCTGGAACGATTCGAGCGCATCGATCGCCGCCTGGTAAGCGGCGAACAACGCAGGCGGCGCCGTGCGCTGCGTGTCGAGGAAGTTGAACGCGTCGTCGCCGTCGAGCTGCGACAGCGCCTTCAGGAACACGCGGTCGAGCAGCGCGCGACGGTGGTTCTGCAGCGTGTCGAACAGCGCCTGCTCGCTGGCGTCGCGCGCGTGCAGACGCGTGTACGCGTCCAGTTCGTCGTTGCTCTGCTTGAGCAGCGCGTGAAGTTGCGCGACTTCGTCCTTCGCGGGCTGGCCGGCACTGATGATCTGCGCGACGTCGCTCATGCGTTCGCGCAGCACCAGCATTCGCTCGGAGCTGGTCTTCAGGTGCAGCAGCGACGCGGTGTCGTCGCGGTACATCGCCTCGAGCGAGCCGTTGCCGACGTAGAGCGCCGCGATGCAGGCGCCGACCACCAGCACGAGCAGCACGGTATAGCCGGCGATGGTCGCGACGAGGCCACCACGGATAGTGAGTTGTTTTCGCATGACGTTCCCTTGAGCCGGCCTGGCACGGCCGGCGGCGGATGTGAATTCCGGAACACGAACGACGCGCGCCATCACGCAGTACGCGGCGCGGGGGCTGCGAACGGGTTAACGGCGCAGGGAACGGGCGGCTTTTATCCGCAAGCGACGCGAATCTTGACGATTGCGACAGGGGAAGGGGGAAGCAGCGCGGCTACCGGCCGCCGCCGAGCCTGGAGCGAATCTGCCGACAGGTCGCGCTGGTGCGTGGCGATCTGCCAAACGTTTCCGCACGCGTACTACACCATTGCCCGCCTGTCGCCGTAGGGCATGTCGGCAGGCGGCTCCAGCGGGATCACCGGCATCGCGTCACGCGTCGGTCTCGTAAAACAGCCCGTATTCGCCGTTCGTTCGCCTGATTCGCGCGAACCCGGGCTCTCCCAGATGCATGCCGGCGATCAGCAACCCTTCCGCGCTGACCCGATCCAGCAGCCGCGAACGCGTGGTCGCCGCCTGCGACGCGTCCTGGTCGAACGCAATCGACACATCCGGCCGCTTGATCTGGATATGCGGAAAATGCACGATATCGCCCCACACGAGCAGGCCCTGATCGCCGGATTCGAGCAGGTAGCCGGTATGTCCGTCGGTATGCCCCGGTAGCGGTATGGCAGCGATGCCGGGCAGCACCTCGCCTTCATCGAAGGTCCGCAGCGCGTCGCCGTAAGCGTCGAATGCGTGACGCGCGATCCGGAAATTGCCGCGCGCGCGCTCGCCGGCGCGACTCAGGTTGCCGTCGTCGCGCCAGAATTCGACCTCGCGTCGATGCGCGACCAGTTCCGCATTCGGAAACGCCGCGTGTCCGGCCGCATTCACCAGCCCGCCGACGTGGTCGGGATGGGCGTGGGTGAGCAGGACGGTGTCGATCGCGGCAGAATCGATACCGGCGAGCCGCAAATTGCCGTGCAGGCGGCCACCCCATTCCTTGATGCCGCCCGCTCCGGCATCGATGAGAATCGTGCGGCCCGCGCCGCGCACCACGTAGCAGTTGATATGCACGGCGGACGGCTGCTGCTGCCCGGCCGCGCGCTGCATCCCGGCAGCGTCGGTCGCGTCGATATTCGACAGGAAATCGAGGCTGGCCGTGAGGTAGCCGTCGCTGATCGCGGTGATCGTGAAATCCCCGACACGCCGGCCGGGAAACGTAACGTTGGACATCATGCTTCTCCGCAGCGGCTAGTTACGGGCGTGAAGGTCCGGCGCGGCATGACCGAAGCAACGGATGCGCGCCGTCAGCCCCGTGCGGCGAACGATTGCGCGATCCAGCGCTTCCATGAACGCGTTCATGACCGCGGGCGGGCGAAACGACGCCACGCGATAGCGGATTTCCGCGAAAACGGGATGCCCGCAGCCGTGCCGGACCGCCACGTAAATGATGTGGACATTCCGCTGTTCCGCCTGAAGGACATCCGTACAGAGTTCGATGCAGTCGCCGGACAGTTCGGCGAGGCTTGCGTCAGGCGGCATGCGTTCCGCATCGATATGGAAAGTCACGTCAGGCATCGCGGGCGGCCTTCGTCAGTTGCTCGGTCATCGGTGCGTACAGATCAAGGTCGGCCGGCACGTTCCCGGCAAGCGGCGCATCGCTGTGCCGCAGGACCGCGAGCCAGCGGCGCGCCGGACACTGCTCCAGCGCGACGGCCTGCATGGCCAGCGGCTTCAGGCCCAGTTGGATCAGCGAGTCGGGCCCGCTGGCGCTCAGCACGAGCAGTTCGTCGGCATTGACCGCCGGCGCACGACCGATATCGCTATAGAGGTTGCGGTGCCAGTCGGTGATGTGCTGCTGCCACCGCGCGAAATTGCCGCCGCCCTTCTGCCGATATTCGTCGCCGGTCAGTACGTCGAGGCCGTCGATCGTGTGAACGGCCAGATAGACGGGGCAACCGTCGCTGATCGCGCTGAAACGCTGCGACGTGTGAAAACCGGCCACCGAGATGAGCGCCGGCAGCTTGTCGAGGTTGTAGAAGTCGTTCCATTCGGCTTCGCTGGCAGGGTCGGCGAAGCTGCATTCCACGGTGTAGATCATCGGCTTGTCCTTCGCTTCGAATGCGGGATATTCAGTGCAGTGACGTAATGCTAATCTGCGGTTTCCCGCGTAGATATCGACTTAAAGTCAGCCTTCAGTGATATTTGATCAAGCTGACGGTCGAACGCGCTCCGACCGGCGAGACCCCGATGCGACGCAAGATCCCGAGCAATTCCGCGCTCCTGGCCTTCGAGGCCGCGGCCCGACACGGCAGCTTCGCCCGCGCCGCCGACGAGCTGGCGCGCACCGAGGGCGCGGTCAGTCGCCAGATCGGCCGGCTCGAGGCGTTCCTTGGCGTGACGCTGTTCGAGCGCGTCGGCAACCGCGTGCGGCTGGCGCCCAACGGCACGCGATACGCGGTACAGGTGCGCGAGATTCTGGATCGGCTCGAACGGGACAGCCTGTATCTGATGGGGCAGCCCGTCGAAGGCGCGAGCATCGATATCGCCGCGATTCCAACCTTCGCGACCCGCTGGCTGATCCCGCGGCTGAAGCGCTTTCAGGCGCGCCATCCGAACGTCACCGTGCATATCGCCGAACGGATGGAGCCGTTCCTGCTGGCCGGCAGCGGATTCGACGCGGCCATTCACTTTGCGCATCCGGCCTGGGCCGGCATGCATCTGCATCCGCTGCTGGAAGAGGTGCTGGTGCCCGTCTGCAGTCCGGCGCTGCTCGAACGCGCCGGCGCCAATCCGTCGCTGGATGCGCTGCCGCGCCTTCACCGGCGGCAGAATCCGGATGCGTGGCAGCGCTATGCGCAGGAGACCGGCATCGTGCTGACCAATTCGGCGGTCGGCCCGCGATACGATCTGCATTCGATGCTGATCGAGGCCGCGCTGGCCGGCCTCGGCGTCGCGCTGGTGCCGCGCCTTTACATCGGGGCCGAGCTCGAGCAGGAGCGTCTGGTCGCGCCCTGGCCGGACGGCAAGGCGGTGACGAAAAACTTCTGCCTCGTGCTGCCGGAGCCGATCGAATTGAGCGCGGCGCCGGTGCGGGCGCTTGCGGAATGGGTGCTGGGCGAGGCGCGGGGCTCGGCGTGTTGATGCAGTGCCCGACGTTCGTCGCCACACGGATTCGGAAAATCCTGCCCCCCTCCGCTAATCGAGGTACGGCTCCAACACGCCCCCGATCCAGTCCATGAAAGCCCGCACGCGCGGCGAAAGATTGCGCCGATGCGCGACGACGAGCGACGCGGCAAGCGGCTCGGGCCGCAAGTCGGGCAGCACCTCCACGAGCGCGCCGCTTTCGATGTGATGCGCGAGCGCCGAATAGCCGGCCTGGATCAGCCCGATGCCCGCCAGCCCCGCCGCGTGATAGGTCTGAACGCTGTTGACCTGCATCGCGCTGGGCAACGGCAGCCACGCATAGCCGTCGCCGTCCGGGTATTCCCATCCGGGATGCCGCGCGCCGAGCGTCAGCGTGTAGTGAATCATCTTGTGCCCCTGGCTGCGCAGATCGGCGAGCGTATGCGGCACGCCGTGCCGCGCGAGATAGTCGGGGCTCGCCGCATTCGTCATGCGCAGCCTGCCAAGCGGCCGCGCAATCAGCGTCTCGTCGGCGATCGGGCCGAGCCGTATCACGCAATCGAACCCTTCCCGAACGAGATCGACACGCTGGTCGGTGCTCGAAAGCTCCAGCTCCAGATCCGGATGCGCGGCCATCAGTTGCGGCAGCGCCGGCACCACGACGCTGCGCGCGAGTTCCGTGGGCATGTCCACGCGCAACCTGCCGCGCAGCGAGGTACCGCGCCCCGAGAACATCGACTGCAATTCCTGCACTTCGGCGAGCAGGTCGGTTGCGCGCGCATAGAACGCGCGTCCGTCTTCGGTGAGCTGCACGCGTCTCGTGGTCCGATGCAGCAGTGCGACACCCATGTCCCGTTCGAGCGCACGGATAACCGTGGATACCCGTCCTTTCTGAATGCCGAGGCTTTCGGCGGCACGCGTGAAGCTCGCCATTTCGGCGACACGGGCAAAAATCAAAAGCGCGTCAAGGTTCTGCATTGTTCATCCGGAAAGTAACAGAACGTTCAATCTGTCGTCGTTTATCACCGGATTGCGGCTCGGTAGAGTGGCTTCCCACGTCGTCTGAACGACAACCCGAACGAAAGGAAACCCTCATGGATCAACAACTCGACCCGCCGGTCAAAACGGTCGTCGTCTATCACTCCGGCTACGGCCATACGCAACGCATGGCCGCCGCTGTCGCGGACGGCGCCGGCGCCGCACTCGTCGCGATCGATGCCGACGGCAACCTCGCCGACGACGCGTGGCACACGCTGGCCGCCGCCGACGCAATCCTGTTCGGCTCGCCGACCTACATGGGCGGCCCGAGCTGGCAGTTCAAGAAGTTCGCGGATGCATCGTCGAAGGTCTGGTTCGAAAGCGGATGGCGGAACAAGATCTTCGGCGGCTTCACCAACAGCGCAAGCATCAACGGCGACAAGCTCAATACGCTCGAATACTTCTTCCTGCTGGCCGGACAGCACGGCGGCATCTGGGTCAGCATGGACATCAAGCCGGCGAATCTGAAAGCGTCGACGCGCGACGACCTGAACCGCATGGGCGCCTACATCGCGCCGATGGCGCAGACGCCGGCCGATGCGTCGCCGGAAGAGATGTCGCCGGGCGATCTCGAAACGGCCCGACGCTATGGCGCGCGCGTCGCGGGGATTGCCGGGCAGTTGCGGGCCGGCCAATCACGCGCCAACTAACATTCCGACGTTCATGCGGGGCGCCACCGGCCGACGCCCCGCATCGGGTCCGGCCGATTCTGAAGGGCGCTGCAATGAAATACAAGCAATTGGGCCGCACCGGCCTGTATGTGTCCGAGCTGTGCCTCGGCACGATGACGATGGGCGGCAACGCGGATGCCGGCATGTGGGCAGCGTGTCGGTCGCGCGGATCGCGCTCGCGTGGTTGCTCGTCAAGCCGGCGGTCACGAGCGTCATCATCGGCGCGAAGCGGATCGACCAGCTCGACGACAGTCTCGGCGCGGTCGATGTCGTCCTGACCGACGATGAACTGGCGCGTCTCGATGCCGTGAGCGCGTTGCCGCCCTGCTATCCCGGCTGGATGATCGCGCGTCAGGAAGCCGGCAGGGTTCCCGCGCCGTTCACGCGCGGCGCGGCGCAACAGGATCGGCGGCGCATCACTTCGGAAACACGCCCTTGCTCATCGCATCGAGCTGCCGAACGATCTCCGCGCGCAATTCGGCCGATACGTCGACGCTGTCGAGCAACTCCGAAATCCACAACCCGTCGGCCGCGAGCCGGCAGATCATCAGCGTCGCGGCGCGCTCGAGCGGCACCGGGTCGGGCCGCGTCCATTCGCGCATCGGCACCGACCAGCGCGCGCGCGTGTCCTGCTCGGTGATCATCGACGCGACCAGCACGCGCAGCACCTCGATACTCGCGGCGGGATTGGCCGCATCGAGCACCGCATGCAGATATGCGCGCGCCGCCGCGCCGTCGCCGCGGAAATCGACCGCCAACCGCGCGGCCAGTTGCGCGCCGAACCGCTCGGTCGCCTGCCCGAACAGCGCATCCAGCAGCCCTTGCTTGTTCGCGAAGTGATATTGCAGCGCGCCCTTCGTCACGCCGGCACGCTCGGCCACCGCGTCGAGCGTCAACGCGGCCACGCCGTGATGCGTCGCGATCTCCGACGCGGCCGCCAGCAATTGCGCGCGCACTTGGTCCGGCGCTTTTTTTCGCCGCACGCCGGCCACAGGTACGGCCGGCGCCGATGATCCTTCAGGCGCCCGTGCGTCGGGTGTTCCAGCCGGTTCGACGGGCGCGGACACGTCGCGCGGCGCGGGTTCGAGGCGTTTTTTCATGGTGCGGATGGTAGCATCCAGGCGTGTCGATATAAACATTCCGGCTGGATGGTATGATCCGCCGCATGAACAAAATGGCCCCCTCTCCCTGGTCCGCGCTCGACACTGCAATCGCCCGTGGACGCGACGCACTCGTACGCCTTCAGCAGCCCGACGGCAGCTGGTGTTTCGAACTCGAATCCGACGCGACGATCACCGCGGAATACATCCTGATGATGCATTTCATGGACAAGATCGACGACGTGCGCCAGGAGAAGATGGCGCGCTACCTGCGCGCGAACCAGCGGCTCGACACGCACGGCGCATGGGATCTGTACGTCGATGGCGCGCCGGACGTGTCGTGCAGCGTGAAGGCGTACTTCGCGCTGAAGGCGGCCGGCGACAGCGAACAGGCGCCTCACATGACCCGCGCGCGCGACGCAATCCTGAAGCTCGGCGGCGCGGCACGCTCGAACGTGTTCACGCGCATCCTGCTCGCGACGTTCGGCCAGGTGCCGTGGCGCGCGGCACCGTTCATGCCGATCGAATTCGTGCTGTTCCCGAAGTGGGTGCCGATCTCGATGTACAAGGTCGCGTACTGGGCGCGCACGACGATGGTGCCGCTGCTGGTGCTGTGCTCGCTGAAGGCGCGTGCGCGCAATCCGCGCAACGTGTCGATCCGCGAGCTGTTCGTCACGCCGCCGGAACAGGAGCGCGAGTACTTCCCGCCCGCTCGCGGCATGCGCCGGCTGTTCCTCGCGCTCGACCGCATGGTCCGCCCAGTCGAGCCGCTGCTGCCGAAGCGCTTGCGGCAGCGCGCGATCCGGTATGCGGAGACGTGGTGCGCGGAACGGATGAACGGCGAGGACGGCCTCGGCGGCATCTTCCCGCCTATCGTGTACAGCTACCAGATGATGCAGGTGCTCGGCTACCCGGACGACCATCCGCTGCGGCGCGATTGCGAAAACGCGCTGGAGAAGCTGCTGGTCACGCGGCCGGACGGCAGCATGTATTGCCAGCCGTGCCTGTCGCCGGTGTGGGACACCGCGTGGAGCACGATGGCGCTCGAACAGGCGCGCGGTGTCGCGGCGCCGGAAGCCGGCGAAGCGCCCGGCGCGCTGCGCGAGCTCGATGCACGCATCGCACGCGCGTACGACTGGCTCGCCGAGCGGCAGGTGAACGACCTGCGCGGCGACTGGATCGAGAACGTCCCGGCCGACGTCGAACCGGGCGGATGGGCGTTCCAGTATGCGAACCCGTACTACCCCGACATCGACGACACGGCGCTCGTCACCGCGATGCTCGATCGCCGCGGCCGCACGCATCGCGATGCGGACGGCACGAACCCGTATGCGGCGCGCGTCGCCCGTGCACTCGACTGGATGCGCGGGCTGCAATCGCGCAACGGCGGCTTCGCGGCGTTCGATGCGGACTGCGACCGGATGTACCTGAACGCGATTCCGTTCGCCGATCACGGCGCACTGCTCGATCCGCCGACCGAGGACGTATCGGGCCGCGTGCTGCTGTGCTTCGGCGTGACGAAGCGCGCGGACGACCGCGCGTCGCTCGCGCGCGCGATCGACTACGTGAAGCGCACGCAGCAGCCCGACGGCAGCTGGTGGGGCCGCTGGGGCACAAACTACCTCTACGGCACGTGGAGCGTGCTGGCCGGCCTCGCGCTCGCCGGCGAGGACAAGTCGCAGCCGTATATCGCCCGCGCGCTCGACTGGCTGCGTACGCGGCAGCATGCGGACGGCGGCTGGGGCGAAACGAACGACAGCTACCTCGATCCGACGCTGGCCGGCACGAACGGCGGCGAGAGCACGTCGAACTGCACCGCGTGGGCACTGCTCGCGCAGATGGCGTTCGGCGACTGCGAATCCGATTCGGTGAAGCGCGGCATCGCGTACCTGCAGTCGGTGCAGCGGGAAGACGGCTTCTGGTGGCACCGCTCGCACAATGCGCCGGGTTTTCCGCGCATCTTCTACCTGAAGTATCACGGCTATACCGCGTACTTCCCGCTGTGGGCGCTCGCGCGTTATCGGCGGCTGGCGGGCGCGAAGGATGCGGGCGCAACCACGTCGTCCGCGTCCGGCGCACCCGCCGCACGCGCAACGGACAGCGCGCTCGCCTGAGCCGGAGCGCCGGCACGCGTGACGGCGTCCGGCGCGCTCAAAACGACTCCCGTCCCCTTCCTGCCTACGCGTCGCGCGGCGCCCGCATCCTCGCGAACGCATCGCGCAAATCCGCGCAAAACGCGTCGCCGATCATCGACAGCGGCTGCGACGCGGACGTCACCAGGTAGAAGTGATCGGGCACGGCCGGCTCGAACGGCTTGACGACCACGCGCGGGCCCGCGTATGCGGCGGTCACCGGATCGATCAGCGCGACGCCGGCGCCGTTCGCGACGAACGCGACGATCGTCCGCGACAGCTGCGCCTCGATCGACAGCACGCGCGACACGCCGGCTTCGACGAACACGCGGTCGATCGCGCTGCGCGCCTCGAAACTCGGCGGAAACGAGATGAACGATTCGTCGCGCAGGTCGGCCGGCTGCACGACGCGCTTGCGCGCGAGCCGATGCCCGCGCGGCACGACGCAGCACATCGCGCTTTCCGCGAGCCGCTCGCCGCGCACGGCCGGATGCGGGACGGGTTCGGCGATCAGCCCGACGTCGCATTGCCCCGACGCGACCTTGTCGACGACGGTGGACGCACTGTGCGCGAGCAGCGTGATGTCGACACCCGGATGCGCGTGCGAGAAGCGCGTGACGAGTTCCGGCAGCAGGTCGAGCGCGACGGCGGGCGAACCGGCCACGCGCAGCGTGCCGCGCCGCATCGCGCGGATCTGCTCGGCGGCCTGCGCGACGCGGTCGAGGCCGACGAACGCGCGTTCGACCTCCTCGTACAGCACGCGCGCCTGCGCGGTCGGCGTGAAGCGCCCCTGCTGCCGCTCGAACAGCACGAAGCCGATCCGCGCCTCGAGATCGGCGATCAGCCGGCTCACGGCCGGCTGCGAGATATGGAGATCGCGTGCCGCGCGCGTGACGGTATGGCGCTGCATCACCGCGCGAAACGCTTCGATCTGGCGAATCCTGAGCGAAGGCGTGGTCATAACACTGGATTATGGGTCGTTGATCAAGCTGTATTGGACAGCCCATTTTGCCTGTCCGAACATCGGTTCCGCAACGTACTGAAAGCAAGGAGCCGCGCCGCCATGGGATATAACACGCAACCGCCTCACCCGCGACACCGGAGCCGCGCATGACCATGCGCTGCTTCGACGTCGTCGTGGCCGGCGGCGGTCTCGTCGGCATGGCCATCGCGTGGGGCATCGCGCGTCTCGGCCAGCGCGTCGCGGTGTGCGACGGCGACGACATCGCGTTTCGCGCGGCGCGCGGCAATTTCGGGCTCGTGTGGGTGCAGGGCAAAGGCGGCCGCTGCCTGCCGTACGCGCGCTGGTCGCGCGAATCGTCGGCGCGCTGGCGCGCATTCGCCGCGCAGTTGCAGCGCGAAACGGGCGTGGACTGCGCGTTCGAACGCCCGGGCGGCATCGAGCTGTTCGAGCATCGCGCGGAGCTCGACGGCGCGACCGAGCTGCTCGAATCGCTGCACCGGCAGGACGCCGCGCTGTCGTACGAGGTGCTCGATCCCGCGGCGCTGCGGCGGCGCATTCCCGCGGCGTCGCCATCGCTGGCCGGCGCGCTGTGGTCGCCGAACGACGGTCACGCGAATCCGCTCTACACATTGCGCGCGATGCTGCACGCGTTCCAGCAGTGCGGCGGCGTCTATCTGCCGCGCAGCGAAGTCGCCGAGATCCGCCCGCGCGCCGGGCGCTTCGAGATCGACACGCGCGACGCGCAACTCGAAGCCGGGCGCGTGGTGCTCGCGGCCGGCCTCGACAACGCGCGGCTCGCGCCGATGGTCGACCTGCGCGCACCGATCTCGCCGTTGCGCGGCCAGATCATGGTCACCGAGCGCCTCGCGCCGTTTCTCGACTATCCGACGCTCGTCGTCCGCCAGACATCGGAAGGGTCGGTGTTGCTCGGCGACTCGGCCGAAGACGTCGGCTTCGACGACGGGCAGACGCGGCCCGCAATGGTCGACATCGCGCGTCGCGCCCGCACGGCATTCCCGGCGCTGGCCCATGCACGCATCGTGCGCGCATGGGGTGCGCTGCGCATCATGACGCCCGACGGCCTGCCCGTCTACGAGGCGTCGGCCACGTATCCCGGCGCGTTCATCGCGATCTGCCACAGCGGCGTGACGCTCGCGGCGACCCACGCCGATCTCGTCGCGCCGTGGATCGCCGGCGGCGCCGCGCCGGCCGACCTGTCCGCCTTTACCACCGCGCGCTTCGCCGCGCCCACGGAAGCCCGGCATGTTTGAATCCCTCGTTCCCGCCGCCGCGACGCTCGAACGCGTGCGCATCCATATCGACGGCACGCCGCACGACGTGCCCGCGCACGACAGCGTCGCGGCCGCGATGCTCGCCGCCGGTTCGGCCGCGTGCCGCACGAGCGCGGTGAGCGGCGCGCCGCGCGGCCCGTTCTGCATGATGGGCGTGTGCTTCGACTGCCTCGTCGACGTCGACGGCGTGCCGAACGTGCAAGGCTGCATGACGCCCGTCGCCGACGGCATGCAGGTGCGCACGATGCACGGCAAGGCGAGGCTCGCATGACACGCCGCCAGTGCGACCTGCTGATCGTCGGCGCCGGGCCGGCCGGCATGGCGGCGGCGACTGCCGCGCGTGCGACCGGCTTGTCGGTGGTCGTCGCGGACGAAGGGCGCGCGCCCGGCGGCCAGATCTACCGCAACGTGGCCGACGCGCCGGCGCCGCTCGCGCAATGGCTCGGCGCCGACTACACGGCGGGCCGCCCGCTCGTCGACGGCCTGCTCGCGAGCGGCGCGCATTACCTGCCGCGCAGCGTCGTGTGGCAAATCGCGTTCGAGCCGGAACCCGTCGCGATGCTCACGCAAAGCAGCCCGTCGCGCGGCACGCTCGAAATCGGCACACGTGCGGTGTTGATCGCGACCGGCGCGCAGGAGCGGCCGTGGCCGGTGCCGGGCTGGACGTTGCCCGGCGTGATGGGCGTCGGCGCCGCGCAGACGCTGCTGAAAGCGTCGGGCCTCGCACCATCGGCCGACGCCGTGCTCGCGGGGACCGGCCCGCTGCTGTGGTTGTTCGCCGCGCAATTGCTGAATGCCGGCCGGCGCGTGCGCGCGCTGATCGACACGACGCCGCACGACGCATGGCGCCGCGCGCTCCCGCATGCGCTGCCGGCGCTGCGCGGCGCCGACTATCTGCTCAAGGGCTGGCGCATGCTGCGCGCGGTGCGCGATGCCGGGATTCCCGTGTATCGCGGCGCGACCGATATCCGCATCGACGGCAACGACCGCGCCGAACGCATCCGCTTTCGCGACGCGCAGGGCGTCGTGCAAACGCTCGACACGTCGCTCGTGCTGCTGCATCAGGGCGTCGTTCCGTCGACGCAGCTCGCGCGTTCGCTCGGCTGCGCACACGAATGGGACGAATCGTCGGCGTGCTGGCGGCCACAGTGCGACGCGCGCGGCCGCAGCAGCGTGCCGCACGTGTGGATCGCGGGCGACGGCGCGGGCATCGGCGGCGCGCGGGCGGCGGCGCTCGCCGGCGAAGTGTCCGCGCTCGACATCGCCGTGCAACTCAGTGCACTCGACGCGCAACGCCAGGTCGCACGCGAACGCCCGGTGCTGCACGCGTTGCGCCGCCATCTCGCGGTGCGCCCGCTGCTCGACGCGCTGTACACGCCGCCCGCCGCGCTGCGCCGCCCCGACGACGACACGATCGTGTGCCGCTGCGAGGAAGTCACGGCCGGCGAAATCCGCCAGCTCGCGGCGCGCGGCTGCCAGGGGCCGAACCAGATGAAGGCGTTGACGCGCTGCGGGATGGGCCCGTGCCAGGGACGCTGGTGCGGCACGACGGTCGGCGAACTGATCGCCGACGTGCAGCAGCGCAGCGTCGGCGACGTCGGTCACTACCGGATTCGCGCGCCGATCAAGCCGGTCACCGTCGGCGAGATGGCCGACGCGCTCGACCTGTCGAACGATTTTCAGCGCGGCGAATTTCCGAGCTGACGCGCCCGCCCACTCTTCCCCACACGAACGGAGCCTGACCATGAAGACGCGCCTCACGATTCTCCTTTCCGCCGCCGCGATGGCCTTCGCGTCGCTGGCGTCGGCGAAGGAATGGACGACCATCCGCATCGGCGTCGATCCGACCTACCCGCCGTTCGAGTCGACCGCGACCGACGGCAGCGTGAAGGGTTTCGACATCGATCTCGGCAACGCGCTGTGCGCGAAGCTGAAGGCGAAATGCGTGTGGGTGTCGAGCAGTTTCGACGGGCTGATTCCGGGGCTGCAGGCGCGCAAGTTCGACGTGATCCTGTCGTCGATGGCCGCGACCGAGCAGCGGCGCCAGCAGATCGACTTCACCGATCGCCTGTACCGCAACCAGACGCGATTGATCGCGCGCACCGGGTCGGGGCTGCTGCCGGACGCGGCGAAGCTCGCCGGCAAGCGCGTCGCGGTCGAACAGGGCACGATCCAGGAAACCTACGCGCGCGAGAAGTGGGCGGCCGCGAAGGTCGAGGTCGTGCCGTACCCGAGCTACGACCAGGCGTATGCGGATCTCGTCACCGGGCGCGTCGACGGCGTGCTGATGGATGCCGTGCAAGGCCAGCTCGGGTTCCTCGCGACACCGCGCGGCAAGGGCTTCTCGTTCGCGGGCGGCGTGGTGTACGACGCGAAGATCATGGGCAACGGCGACGCTGCCGGCGTGCGCAAGGCCGACACCGACCTGCGCGACGCACTCAATCGCGCCATCGCGCAGATTCGCAGCGACGGCACGTACAACCAGATCCAGTCGAAATACTTCGACTTCGACATGTACGGGAACTGACGGCGAATACGGGCTCGGTTCGGTTAGCGTCGAACCGTCTCCAGGTTGCGCGGATAAGTCCTTTTTGGACATAATTAATCAATATTGAGTCCGATAAGGTCTGACATGCTCGACATCCGCCAGCTTCAGTACTTCATCGCGGTCGCGGAAGAGGAACACGTCGGCCGCGCCGCCGAACGCCTGCATATTTCGCAATCGCCGCTCAGCCGCCAGATCGCGCAGCTCGAGGAAAAGCTCGGCCTCACGCTGTTCGAACGCAGCCAGCAGCGCATTCGCCTGACGCGCGACGGGCGCACGTTCCTCAGCGAAGCGCACGCATTCCTGCGCCACGCGAACCGGCTCGAATCGCTCGCGCGCCGGCTCGGTCGCGGCGACGAAGGCGGCCTGTGCATCGGCTACCTCGAAACGGCCACGCACTCGGGCGTGCTGCCGCGCGCGCTGAAAACGCTGCGCGCCGGGCGCCCGTCCGTTCACATCGCTTTGTACAACTATCAATCGGCCGCGCAGCTCGAAGGCTTGCGCGAGCGCAGCCTCGACATCGCGCTCGTCACCGAGCCGCCCGCGCCGGACGATCCCGAACTCGAATCGACGAAGGTGCTGGACGATCCGATGCTGCTCGCGATGCCCGACGGGCATCCGCTCGCGAAGAAAAAGACGCTCGTCGCCGACGATCTCGCCGCGCAGGCATGGATCGGCGTCACGCAGCAGGACAGTGCGCCGCGTCACGGCGCATTCGTCGCGGCCTGCGCGAAGGCCGGCTTCTCGCCGGACATTTCGGTGGAAGCGACCGAGCCGCTCGCGGCGCTCGGCCTCGTGGCCGCGGGGCTCGGCGTGACGATGATCCAGCAGAGCCTGCGTCACCAGGTGCCGGAAGGCGTCGTGCTGCGCGAGCTCCCGTGGTTCAGCTATCGCACGCCGCTGTGGGCCGCGTGGCACAAGGTCAACCTGCGGCCGCTGGTCGGCATCTTTCGCGAGATCCTGACCGGCGAGGAGGTCGTCGCGACAGTCTGAAATTGAATCCATGAAAGCGCGGGGCGTTGTTGCAGCGCGACGCCTTGCGCGCCAGTAAAGACGGTCCCGATTGCTTCGCTACCCTGATCTTTGATGCGCGGTGCGCGACCCGTGATCGACGCGTGCCACAGATGCGACGCCTTCGCTCAGCGCGCTGGCCGGAATGTACGGCAGCCAGCCGGGCAGCGACCCGAAGCCGCCGATCAGTTGCCAGACCGTGTCGGCCGAAGCCGCGATCTCGATACCTGCATGGGCCTGCGCCATGTCGTCACCCTTCACGATCAACGCTCGGTCGGCAGCGGCGCATTGGCCGCGATCAGACCTTGTTCGCGCATCTCGCGCCAGAAGTCCGCCGGAATCGCCACGTTCAGCGCCGCCTGGTCTTCCGCGATCCGCTCCGGACGGCTCGCGCCCGGAATCACCGCGACGGTGGCCGGATGCGACATCGAGAACTGTAGCGCGGCGGCCTTGATCGGCACGTCGTAACGCGCGGCGATCGCCTTGATCCGGTCGACCTTCGCGAGGATGTCCGGCGACGCCTTCTGGTATTCGAAATGCGTGCCGCCCGCGAGCACGCCCGAGCTGTACGGGCCGCCGACGACGATCCCGACGTTCCGCGCGGCCGCCGCCGGCATCACGCGTTGCAGCGCGCGCTCGTGATCGAGCAGCGTGTAGCGGCCGGCCAGCAGCATGCCGTCCGGTTGCGGTTCGGCAAGGTCGAGCACCAGCTCGATCGGTTCGACGCGGTTCACGCCGAGACCCCATGCGTTGATCACGCCTTCCTCGCGCAGCTTGCCCAGCACGCGGAACGCGCCCTTGCGCGCCACTTCGAATTGCGCGAGCCATTCGTCGCCGTAGAAGTCCTGCGCGATGTCGTGCACCCACACGATGTCGAGGCGGTCGGTGCGCAGGCGCTTCAGGCTGTCCTCGATCGAGCGCAGCGTCGCGTCGGCCGAGTAGTCGTTGACGATGCGGTTCGGCCGGCCGTGTTCGAACAGACCGCCCTTTTCGCCGAGATCGCGCGCCGACACGTCTTCGATTTCGTCGAGGATCAGGCGGCCGACCTTCGTGCTCAGCACGTATTCGTCACGCGGATGGTTCGCCAGCGCGTCGCCGAGGCGGATTTCCGCGAGGCCGGCGCCGTAGAACGGGGCCGAATCGAAATAACGGATGCCGTGTTGCCACGCGGCTTCGACGGTAGCCGCGGCTTCCGCGTCCGGGATGTTGCGGAACATGTTGCCGAGCGGGGCGGTACCGAAACCGAGGATCTTGTTGCCGGGCAGCTTGTCTTTGAGACTCACGATTTTCTCCAGGGAAAGATGGAAAGCACGTTCAGTCTAGGCACGCGGGTTAAGTCTGTCCAAGACGGAATTCGACACAGTTGAGTCCCGTGAGGTCTGATTGGGCGATCAGCGGCCTGTTTCGATCCGCGGCTGCGGCGCGCTGTTCGGGCGAACGGCCCGACCGGCAAGGCTGCCGACCGAATTCACGTTCGATTCATGACTCAGGATCAAAAATGATTTGGCCGGGCGGCCATTTTTCCCGGCTGCCGCGATACCTATATTGGGTGCACTCGCAACGACATCGACGCGGTCGACGTTGGTTGCGGCTCACTCAACCACACAGGTACCCATGATGAAAACGCTCGTTTCTTCCACCCTCGCCGCCCTGATCCTTTCCGCACCGGCGCTGTCGTTCGCGCAACCGACCGACCATCAACCGACCCGTGCCGAAGTGAAGGCCGAGATGGCCCGCCTCGCGGCCGTCGGCTACACGCCGGCGCTGGATCACAACCAGTATCCGGCCGCGATCGTTGCCGCCGAAAAGCGCGTGCGCGAAAACGCCGTCGCGCAGGCAGCGCCGCACGCCGCCCCGCTCACCGATGAAACCGGTTACGGCAGCGAACCCCGCACCACCAGCGAATCCGGCCGCGCGATGACGATCAACGGCCGCGACTCGATCTATCGCGGTCATTGAGTCACGTCGGCGCGCACGAGAGCACGCCTTTCGATACGCGCACCCGCTCGTCCGTCCCCTCCGCATGGCCGGCCCGAAGCGCCTGAACAGGCATTCGGGCCGCGCGCCGTCGCTGCACTTCCGCCCCCTTGCCCTGCTCCGCGAAACCGCTCGCGCGTCGCCGTTGCGGGCTGCGATTCGTGACTGCGCAGTACAAGTTCTTATGCCGCTTCATCGGTTTATCCGCCGCGCGCCGCACACGATACTTCGGACCGTCCGGCGCCATGCGCCTCACGAAGATCCCGATGCCTTTCATTCGTTGCTCCGGGAGCGAGACGGGCCATGCGGCGCACGTCCCGCGAGATGTCTTGCGTCGCAGTATCGATGGCCGGCGCCGGCGGCGGAAGGCGTGAATCACTCAAACAGTTTTGCGCGCGGCGGGATGATCGGCCGTGTCAGACGAATCCTTCTTCGACCAGCGTGCAGCCGTCGGCCGTGATCGCGTGCCGCTGGCCACGCGGCTCCAGCGCTCCGGTGCCCGGACACGCGCGTGCCAACGTTACCGCGCGTCGGCGTCGCCGAGCGACCCGAGAATCAGGTACGCGACCTTCACGCGATCCTCGATCGGCACATTGCCGTTCGCGAGCATCACGATTCCGATCCGCTTCGCGGGAATGAACGCGACGTACGTGCTGAAGCCGCCGGTCGACCCCGTCTTGTTGATCCAGGTCGCGGGGTTCGGCGCGAGCGGCGGCTGGATCGCGCTCGCCGGCACCGCATCGAACAGCATCTTCGGCGCGTTGCCCGCGAGCAGCGTCGGCAGTGCGACCGGGTATGGATACTGTTCCCAGATCAGATCCTGCGTGAGCGGCCCCGCGCGGAAATAGCCGGTGTGCGTGCGTTCGATCGCGCGCCGCAGGCGCGGCGCCGTCGGGATCATCTCCATGTTCGCCTGCACGAAGCGCAGCAGGTCGGCCGCCGTGGTCCGCACGCCGTACGCGGGCTGCCACAGCATGCCTTCCGTCATCCGCACCGGCTTGCCGTCCTTCGTGTAGCCCTGCGCATAGTCGGCCATGCGCGCGGCGGGCACGTCGATGGTCGTGTGCGTCATCCCGAGCGCGGCAAAGAGCCGCTGCGCCATCAGCGTCGCGAAATCCTGGTGCGTCGCCTTCGCGGTGAGCCAGCCGAGCATGCCGATCGCGACGTTCGAATACGTGCGGTGCGTGCCCGGCGCATACTCGGGCCGCCACGCGTCGAGATAGCGAATCAGGCCCGCGTCGTCGCGGATGCTGTCCGGCACCTGCAGCGGCGTCCCGCCGGGCGTATGCGTGCCGAGCTGGAGCAGCGTCACGACGCCGAACGGCCTGCCCTGCAGCTCGGGCAGATATTTGGCCACCGGGTCCGCGAGCGACAGTTCGCCGCCCTCCTGCGCGTCCGCGGCGAGCGTCGCGGTCAGCGTCTTGCTGACCGAGCCGATCTCGAACAGCGTGTCGCCGGTCACCGGCTTGCCGGTTTGCCTCGACATCACGCCGTAGTCGAACACGTACGGCTTGCCGTCGGCGACGATGCCGATCGCCATGCCAGGGATCGCGTACTGCTTCATCAGCGGCGCGACCTGGCGCGTGACGGTGTCGTGGAGCGCGTCCTGCGTGACGGCGGCCGCGCGACCGGCCGTGGCGGTCGCGCATGCGGCGACGAACAGGGTCGCGGCGAAGCGTGTCGCGTTGAATCGCATGGGTGCGGTTCCTTTCCTTTTCTAATGGTTGCATGGACAACGGATGCGGCCGCGCCGCGCGCAGCGCGCGTCGGCCGGCCTGTCGAAGCAGGACTATCCGCTACCGCCCGGCCGCCAACAATCGACGATATGTTGCGCGAGCCGAAAGAAAAACTTATGAGATACGCGGCAAGCAGGATGGGGCCGCGCCCCGCTCGGAGCCGCATGCCCGTTTTTCAGGAAAACCTGTCGGTTTCAACAGCATCGAATCCGGCCACCGATTGGCGCCGTATCGAAAATCGACGAAAAAGAGATAAGTCTTGTCAGATCCGCGGGCGCCGGCCAGCGGCGCGATTGATTCATCCGCATGGATCGAAGTAGACTCGCGGAAGCAAAAAATAAAACCCATCCTGAGAGAAACAATGAATCGCCCTTTCCCGATCGCCCGCTCCCGCGTCGTCGGCTCCCGTGTGGTCGCGTGATTTTCACGCACCGACCGACCTGAACCGAAATACGCGACGCCGCCGCGTTGCTGCGCGCGCACGTTCGCCGTTTCGTCGTTGAGCCAGAAGAACCGCCAGGGTCCCGCGCACACCGCCTGCGCACGCCCTGCCCGACCGGAGAGTGAGCCCGTGACCGCAACCGTGGCCGCGTCGGCCTATCGGCCGCGCGATGTCGTCAATGCGCCCGACATCAAGGCGGCCATCGCGCGCCGCAGCGCCGAGCGCGGCGATCCGGCCGAGATCCTCGCGTGGCTCGGCAACCATTTCTTCCGCTGGGTCGTCGGGGCGTTCGAGCAGGCGCAGCCGCTCGCTTCGCTGGCCGATTACCGCGCGCTTGCCGGCGCCGACCGGCCGGCGCCCGAGTGGCTCGTGCGCCGGTTCCGCGCGCAATCGGCATCTCCGGCATCCGGCCCGACGCCCGATGCGGCGCTGCCGCCCGCCGCTGAACCGCCGCCGCTCTACTTCATCGATCCCGAGCACATGCTGCTGATCGACCGCGAACGCGTGCTGGTCGAATTCCTGCGCTCGCGTGCCGGCACGCGGCTCGCGCAGAAACTGCAACGCATCACCTGCGCGATGGCGCTCGACATGTGGGAGCGCGAGCACCAGCGGATGCAGGCGCGCCGCGACAAGGGCTGGGTGCCGAGCAGCGGCCTCGCGCTGCGCGAGGTGTTGCGCACGCCGAACGGGATCGTGTTCGAATTCGTCGGCGATCATCCGGCGCTGCGCGAGGAACTCGCGTACGAGTCGTACTACATGCAGCACTGTCTCGGCCAGTTCGCGGATCGCCGCCGGCTGCGCGGCGGCTACGGCGAGCAGTACGCGCAAGCCGCACGGGACGGCCGGCTGCGCCTCTTCACACTGCGCGGCGCGGGCAACCAGCCGCACGTGACGATCAGCCTGCAGGCGAGCGGCGACGGCCTGCGCATCGACCAGATCAAGGGCAAGCAGAACCGCCATCCGGTGCGCCGCTATGCGGACGACGTCCGCCAGTTCCTGCGCGCGCTCGCGCCGCGCGGCGAGCGTCATCCCGATTGCGAGGGCATGGGCCTCGTGTTCGAACCGGATGCGCCGGGTGCGGCCACCGGCGCGTGGACCTTCGTCACCGACGTGCGCTCGTCCGACCATCTGCTGAGCGTGATGAGCGAGAACTTCCACCTGATCGAGCATTTCGAGCAACCGCCGGCCGTGCTGCAATGGCTGCTGCTGCGCAATGCACCGTATGCGCTCGGCCAGTTGCGGCAGATCGATCCGGCCGTCGCGGCGGCCGCGCGCCATGCGTTGCCGGCCGATGCACTGCCGGCCGCGCGCGCACCCGACGCGCCGCCGGCCGCGACCGCATTCGAGATCGAAGGCATCGCGATCGATCCCGCGCTGTGCGCGGCGTTCGCGTTGCCTGCGCCGACGGACGGGAGCGCGTCATGCTGAAACTACTGCTTGGCGCGGCCGTGCTGGGGCTCGCGTGGTACGTGTGGCGCGCGTTCCGGGTCGCCGCACGGATGGTGCACGAAGTCGACGCCGACCAGGCCGCGGGCGCCGACAGCACGGTGCCGGTGCGCCAAACCGCGGCCGTCAGGCTCGCGCAGGCGCAGGCCGAGCAGGCGCCGCCGAACCGCCGCCGCTGGGCGCTCGCGCTCGCCGACATCCTGCTGATCCGCAACGGGCTGCGCTGCGATTGCGACGACCTCGTCCATGCGCTGCCCGACGCGCAGCGCGAACAGCTCGCGCGCCAGGTACGGCGCGAACTCGACCTGCCGGCCGACCTGCCCGAGTGGCAGATCGTGCAGCGCGTGCCGTCGATCCTCGCGGGCTGGATTCGCGGCGTCGGCCGCTCGCACGACGGCTTCTACGAACAGCTCGCCGCCGTCGGGCGCGTGCGCGACGCACTCGCGTTCGATTGCGCGCGCACCGCGTTTCTCGTGCGCTGCATCGCGCTGCTCGGCTGGGCGTCCGAACAGCACGCGTGGATCGTGCTGCTGCTCAATGCGCAGCGCGCGCAGGACAGCTTCGACAGCTGGGAAGACTTCGGGCTCGCGTATGCGCGGGCACGCCAGCAGTGGCTGCGCGGCAGCAGCCAGGACGGCCCCGCGTCGTCGCGCGCCACGCAGGAAGTGCGCGAATACCTGCGCAATCCGTCCGGAAACTGGCTTTCGCTGCCGTGGAAGCGCTACCGCATCTTCGACCCCCAACCCGTTTCGTCATGACCGCCGATACCGACATGTCCTCCGCTTGCGCCGACCTGATTCCGCCCGCGACGTCCCGCTGGTCCATTTGCGACGTCGACGCGCTGCTGCGCGCCGGCGACTATGCCGCGCTCGACGCGCAACTCGATGCCGCACTCGCCGCCAGCTTCGCCGATCGCACCGCCGAGGCGCGGTACGTCGACGCGCTGCCGGCCGACGTGCAGCCGTGTATCGACGCCGGCGCCGACGGCCTCGCGCGCCTGCGCGCATGGCAGGCCGCGAACCCGCGCTCCGCGCACGCGTGGCTGTGCGAAGCGCATTACTGGCACCACTGGGCCTACGAATACCGCGGCAGCGGCTGGGCCGAAACGGTGACCGAAGCCGGCTGGATCGGCGCGCATGCGTGCGCGACGCTGACGCTCGTCGCCGCGCTGCGCGCGCTGATGCTCGCGCCGACGTTGTGGAGCGCGCCGATGGTGATCTTCACGAGCGTGTCGTCGTTCGGCGAACCCGAGTGGCTCGCGCAGCTCGTGCGCGAGCGCCGCTGGCCCGTCACCGAACTGCAGTTGAACGCCGGCGCCGACGACGCAGCCACGCGCACCGAACTGCAACGCATGTTCGCGCGTTCGGGACTGAACCCCGACGTGCCGGTCGCCTGCCCGCCGGAATTTCCGGACGCGCTGCCCGGCCCGGTCCAGGGCAAGAAGCTGCGCAAGGAGAAGTGGTACTGGATGGAAGCGACGCTGCACATCCACCCGAAGCTGTTCTTCCCGATGCGCACGTTCATCTGGTACATGCAGCCGCGCTGGGGCGGCTCGCACGATCACATCCGCGCGTTCGTCGCGTCCGACGCGTGCGCGCACCTCGACGCGGTCGAAAAGGACCGGCTGCTGCACGAGATCTGGCGCGACGACTACGCCGGCAATACGCTGGACGCGAATGACGACGACGACGATGCGCGCCACGCGATCACCGCGACGCTCGCGCGTGCGCAGGCGGCGCTGCATCCGTATCACCGTTGGGAAACGCTGAGCTGGCTCGCGCACAGCCATTACATGCGCGAGGACTACGAAAAAGCGTACGCCCGCCTGCAGGAAGCGGAACGCGACCAGCCGATCGACAACGACCAGAAGATGGCGATCGGCGTGCGACTGGCGCTCAGTCTCGATCCGCATGGCGACTGGCTGACCCGCGCGATCGAACGTGCATCGGACGCTCGCGCGTGCACGGCGGCAATGATCCTGCGCGGCTACGGACATCGTACCGGCACGTTCGGTTTCGCCCAGGACGACGCGCGCGGCGATGCATGGCTCGAAGCGGCACGCGTGAACGAGCCCGGCTCGCTCGCATGGAACCAGGTCGCCACCGCGCTGGAGTACGAAAACCGGCGCCCTGCCGATGCCGTCGCCGTCTGCAAGCTTGGCTACGAGGCAGGCGGCGATTCGTGCGATTACCTGCTCGGTTGCTTCTACAAGGACGGCACGCATGTCGAGGCCGACCCGTACCGCGCCGCCCACTACTTCCGCGAGTCGATGGAAGCCGGCGGCAACATGGCCGCGTATCGGCTCGGCTACACGTACTACCACATCGGGCAGACCAGCACGGACCGGGCCGAACGCGCGCGCATGCAGGTCGAGGCCGTCGAGGCCGCGCGCAAGGCGCACGAGATGGGGCATACCGACGGCCTCGAGTGCATGCTGATGTTCATCGGCGACATCGACGACTATCCGTCGCGCCATCGCTACGTCGACGAACTGCGCCGGCATGCCGAAGGCGGCCACCCGGCCGCAATGGCCGCACTGTCGTTCTTCCTTGCCGACGTCAACGACAAGTCGCTGTACGACTATCGCGAGAGCGTGCGCTGGATCATGGGGGCGCAGGCCATCGCGCCGGACGACGAGTACGTGCGCACCATCACGCGTGTCAGCCACGAGGACGGCATGCTCGGGAAGCTGCGCTACAAGCTGCAGCGCAAGCAGATCAAGGCGCACGAGATTCCCGGCGCCGACAACGCGATGGTCTGAACGCGGGCCGACGCACGCCGCCGCTCGTCCGCGGGCCGTGCGTCCTGCCCGCGTATCACCGTGGCAGCCGGTCGAGAAACGCCAGCATCGCCGCGTTGAACCGCGCGGGCCGCTGCAGCGGCGCGAAATGGCTCACGTCGGGCAGGATCGTCAGCGTCGCGCCCGGGATCGTCCGCGCGAGGTACGCCGCATGCTCGGGCCGGATGAATTCGTCGTGCTCGCCCTGCACGATCGCAACCGGCACGGCGATCGCCGCGAGATCCTGCGCGGTGTAATTCGGTTGCGTGCGCATCATTTCGCTGACGGCCGCGACGAACGCGTCGAACCGGTCCGGTGTCGCGGACAGTCGCGCATAGTCCTTCCGATGCCGCGCGAAACAGCGGTCGATCAGCGGACTCGGCGCCATTTCCTTCGTGCCGCCCGGGTCCATGTTGCACGCGAAGAACAACACGCCGGCCGCGCGTTCCGGTGCGCGGGCAGCCAGCACGAGCGCGATGCATGCGCCGTCGCTCCAGCCGACGAAGCGTGCACGGTCGACGTGCAGCGCATCGAGGACGGCAAGCACGTCCGATGCCATGCGTTCGTACGAATAGGGGCGGTCGTCGCGCGTGCTGCGGCCGTGACCGCGGCTGTCGATCACGATCGCGCGGTAGCCGGCCGCGAGCAGCGCCGGCACCTGGTTGCCCCAGTTGCCGCCATGGCCGAGGCCGCCGTGCAGCAGCACGACCGCCGGCCCCTGGCCGAACGACGCGTGCCAGACGCACGCGCCGTCGTGGTCGAGCCATCCTTCGGCATCGGCTGCCGGCAGCGGCGTGCCGCCGTGCGCGTCGAAGCGAACGAGTTCGTCGTCGTCGAGTTCCGCATTCATCGTTCGGCCGTCCTTGAGAGGGAGACGAACTGACGATTGTAATGCGTGCGGCCGACGCCGCCGCGGCCGCTCAGGCCTGCGTCGACACCAGCCCGCCCGACTGCGACCCGCCGGATTTTTCCAGCGCCGCGGCGAGTTGCGAGATCGCCGTCGCGAGCGCGGCCGAAATCGCGCCGGCTTCCGCACTCAGCGACTGCTGCTCGACGGCCGCGGCCGGGTCGTCCTTGGCGCGCTGGGCCGCGGCGGCCATCTGCCGCTCCAAGGTCGCGAGCTGCTTCTGCAGCCGCTCGATCAGCGCCTTCAGCTGGGCGACCGCCGGGTCCTCCGACGATGCGCCGGCGGCGCCGGGCGTTGCGCCGGCGGCGCCGGTCGAATCCTTCGTGCCGGGAGTGCTCGACGTGCCAGTCACGGCGGTGGCGCCCGTTGGGCCAGTTGTGCCCGTCGTGCTCGCGGCATCCGTCGCGCCGCCGGTGGACGACGTCGCGGCCGGCGGGTTCGCGGCCACGCCGCTGTCAACGAGCGGCGATCGCGTGGTCGTGGAGAAATCGATCTGCATCGTGTCGGTCCGTGTGTCGGTAAACGAAGTCACAGGGGCGGAAATCGCCTTCCAGTCCGTTTACGGCATTCATCACACGAAACTTGAATATCGGGGTCGGGTGGATTGTCCGTTGATGATCGCAATTGATCGCGAAAGGGCCAGATTGGCAGCATGACGGCACTGGTAAAATCGCCGCTTCGCCGGCCGGATGCGCACGTCGGACGCCTCGTTCAGGCCCGACCGCGCGATGCCGCCGGCTCCGACTCCCGGACTTTCGAGGCACGGCATACAACGTATGCCGACGACGCCCTCGCAGCTTCCCCGAGTCGCCTTTTCCGTCTGCTTGCACGCGTACCGCACGGCGCTCACCGCCGAGCGGCGAACGCCGTGCGGCACGCATTCACTTCATTACGCATTCGAGGAACACACGATGGCCCGCATCGGCGCCTTCTGCATCACGACGTGGCTCGCCGCCGCGATTCTTTACTTCGGCCAGCACTCCGTCGCAATGATCGCGCTCAGCGGTGTCGTGGTATTCGGCGGGTTCGATCTGCTGCGTCCGTAACCGCGGTCGTGCGACCCGGTGCGGCCGTACCGCGCGCATCCCCGCGTGCGCGTCGCCGGCTCGCGTGCCCCTTCAACCCTTGAAGGGGCGCATGCCGCTCACGACCGAACGGCCCGCATCGTTCCGCGTGATCCGCGCCGCCGGCGTGCGCGGCTGACAACGCTTCGTCGAGCCGCGCGATGATGTTTTCCGCCATCTCGCAGCTGATCCGCAAGCCGCCGACCAGTCCCGCCAAGCCCGTCAGCGCGGCAACGTCCTCAACGAAGACGGCCCGCCCGTCAGCGCGATCCGCTTGCCCGTATCGCGCAGCTTGCCGCCATCGACCGCATACAGCGCAAGCTGCCGTTCGACGTTGAACTGCACGATCACGTGCCGGCTGTCGGCGGTAAACGCGATGCCCTGCGCGGCTTCGCCTCCCGGCACCTCGCTCACCTTCACGGCCTGCCCGTCGCGGATCTCGAACAGCAGCACCTTGCCGATCTTGTGGCGGCCCGGGTTGTCGGCCGTCAGGTTCGAGCCGTCCATTGCCTGCACGGCGATCCACGTCCCGTTCGGCGAAATCGCGACGCCTTCCGGCAGCGACGGCACCGTCAAGTACTGAACCGTGCGGAACGGCACGCGCGACACGTCGATCAGCGCGACCGAATCGGCGTCGCCCGCGAGCGTGCCGGTATAGCCCGGCAGCCCGGCGAGCCCGACGTTGCTGACGACGGCCCAGCGGTTGTCGCTCGACACGTCGATCGTGTAAGGCGCGACGCCCGTACTCAGCCGCGTGCCGCTGTCGGTCACCTTGCCGTCGTCGACGTTCAGCACCGCGATGCCCTGCTCGTCGCGCAGCGACACGAGCGCGTGCTTGCCGTCGTGCGTGAAGCTGATCCCGGCCAGCCGCTTCTTGCCGATTTTCAGGTTGCCGTCGAGCGTCACCTGCGTGCCGTCGATGCGCAGGATCGATACGCTGCCGTCGACGTTGGCGACGATCGCGAGCCGGCCCGCGCGGTCGATCGCGATCCCTTGCGGATGCGTGCCGAGCTCGACGCGCGTGATCGCGGGCGGCGCGCTGTCGAGATTCACGACCTGCAGGAACGTGTCGAACACGAGCTGCTTCGCGGCCGTGTCGTAGCGCGTCGGCGCGCCGACCAGCGCGAGCTTCGCGTCGGGCGTGATCGCGACGGCCTGCGGCGGCCCCTGGATGCCGTTCTCGACGTCGACCTGCAAAGCAACCTTCGGCGGGAACGTGCTGGCGTCGAGCAGCGTCAGCGTGTCGGCGGGCGGGGCAGGCAGATAGGTGTCGCGACCCTCGACGCGTTGATACTTGCCGTCGTTGCCGGACACGATCCAGTCGGCGGCGTGCACGGCAACGGCCGTCGTGGCGAGGGTCAGCGCGGCGAGCAGGCGCGCGCTGCGCAGGCGGAAGGGATTCGAATGCATGGCGGTCGGTTCTCCGGATCGGTTGCGGACGCAATGGATTGCCCGGCCCTGCTGCCCGACGGGCCGGCGCCATCGCATGATGCCCGAAAGCGCGCGCGCCCGGCGTCTCGCACCCGGTTCGGTTCCGTCAATCCGTGCGTCGCGTGCCCGCCGACCACTCGACGATGTCGTCGAGCGGATACACCGGCCGCGCGAGCTGCTCGTAGCGAAACAACCCGTAGTCCGAGCTCGTCACGCCGCGGCTGTCGCATTCGACCAGCGCGGACGAAATCGGCACGAACACCGGCCGGCAATACATCCGCGACTTCAGCAGCAGGAAGCGCGCGCGGCGCGGATCGACGCCGACGCTCTCGAACACGCCGAGATCCCACGGCTCCTGCGTGCGCTCGGTGACGACGAGCGTGGCCGTGCCGATATCGAGCACGGCCGCGCGTCCCATGTACGCACGCTGCCCGGTATACGTCGGCCCGGTAATCACGTATTCGCCGTCGGTGATCGCGCGCACGATGCCCGTCGCGCGAAACGGTTCGCGCCGCACGCCGCCGTGCGACGGCAACCGGTTGCCGACCGGCACCGTGACGGTCGCGCCGACGCCCGCGTCGATCAGCGCCGCGACCGCTTCCGGGTCGCACAACGGCCCGCTGACGATTCCGTCGAGCCCGTGCGCGAGCGCGGCTTCGAGCAGATCCATCGTGTCGCACGGGCCGCCCGACATGCAGTTGTCGCCGTGATCGAGCATCAGCACCGGGCGGTCCGCGCCGTCGGCGAGCGCCGCGGCCCGCGCGACCGATTCGGCGAGCGGCGCGCTGCGATAGACGAACGCGTCGCGCGCGTCCCAGATCTGCCGTGCGATGCGCTCGGCCACTGCGTCAGCCGCGGCGCGGTCGCCGTCGGCCACCACGACCACGCTGATGCACGGCGCGGGGATATCCGCGAGCGAGAAGCCGGGCAGGATCGACACCGCGAGCATGCCGTCCGCCTCGGCCGCGCGCGCGGCCTCCACCGCGCGCCGCATCGCGCCTTCGGCGCTCGCGCTGCGCAGCGTCGACGTCATCAGCGGCGGCTGCCGCCATGCGAGCACGGGCCGCGCGCGGCCGTGAATCCGGTCGAGCAACACGCGCGCCGCATGCTCGCCGGTCTCGACCATGTCGACGTGCGGATAGGTCTTGAAACTGACGATCACGTCTGCGTTGTCGATCAGCTTCTGCGTGACGTTCGCGTGCAGGTCGAGCGCGACCGCGATCGGCGCATCGGGCAGCGCCGCGCGCACGCGCGCGAGCAGGTCGCCCTCGCCGTCCGCGCTCTGCTCGGCGACCATCGCGCCGTGCAGGTCGAGCATCACCGCATCGCAGCCGGGCGCGGCGGCAACGATCGCGTCGCAGATCGCCGCATACGCGTCGGCCGCGACGGGCCCGCTCGGGTTCGCGGCCGCCGACACGGGCGTCACGATGTCCGCGCCTTCGCGCTCGGCCGCATCGATGAACGCGGCCATCGCGGTACGCATTCCGTGATTCGCGCGATACGCGTCGTCGCCCCAGTCGGGGCCGTGGCGGCCGAACGCGGCGAGCGGCGTCGGCACCGGCGAGAACGTGTTGGTCTCGTGGTTCATCCGGGCAATCAGGATCTTCATTGCGCGGCGCCCTCCGCGATCCCGGCCGCGCCCAGCATCGCGTGCAGCAGCACGTTGCAGCCGGCTTCCAGATGCACCGGATCGGCGTCCTCGATCTCGTTGTGGCTGATGCCGTCCTTGCACGGCACGAAGATCATCGCGGTCGGCGCGACGCGCGCGAGATACACCGCGTCGTGGCCCGCACCGCTGATCACGTTCATCGACGACAGCCCAAGTGCACGCGCGCCGGCACGGACCTGCTCGACCAGCGCCGGATCGAACGGCTGCGGCGGAAAGTACACGACCGGCTCGATGTCGATCCGCATCCCGGCCGCCGCGCCCAGGTCCGCGCATGCCGCACGCAGCTCCGCATCCATCGCCGCCAGCATCGCGTCGTCGGCCGCGCGCAGGTCGACGGTCAGCGTCACGCGGCCGGGAATCACGTTGCGCGAATTCGGGTGCACGTCGACCCAGCCCACCGTGCCGCGTCCATGCGGCGGATGCGCACGCGCGATCTCGTTCACCTTGCGCACGAGATCGGCCGCGACCAGCAGCGCGTCGCGCCGCAGTTCCATCGGCGTCGGGCCCGCATGTGCCTCCATCCCGTGGACGGTCACGTCGTACCAGCGCTGTCCGAGCGCGCCCTCGACCACGCCGATCGTCGTGTCGTGCGCTTCCAGCATCGGCCCCTGCTCGATATGCGCTTCGAAATACGCGCCGACCGGATGCGCGCCGTGCCCGTCGTCCGCACTGCCCGCGTAGCCGATCGCGGCCAGCGCGTCGCGCACCGACACGCCGTCGCGATCGCATTGCGCGAGCGCATGGTCGAGCGTGAACGCGCCCGCGAACACGCCGGAACCCATCATCACCGGGACGAAGCGCGACCCTTCCTCGTTGGTCCAGACCGCCACCTCGAGCGGCGCGCGCGTGCGCACCCCGGCGTCGTCGAGCGTGCGCAGCACCTCGAGGCCGGCCAGCACGCCGTAGTTGCCGTCGAACTTGCCGCCCGTCGGTTGCGTGTCGATATGGCTGCCCGTCGCCACGGGCGGCAGGTCGTCCCGTTCGCCGGCGCGCCGCGCAAAGATATTGCCGATCGCATCGACGCGCACCGTGCAACCGATGTCCTGCGCCCACGCGACGAACAGGTCGCGCGCGTCGCGATCGAGTTCGGTGAGCGCGAGACGGCACACGCCGCCCTTGTCGGTCGCGCCGATCCGCGCGAGCCGCATCAGGCTGTCCCACAGCCGCGCGCCGTCGACGCGCAAGCCGGACGCCGCGACGCCCGGAGTCGAATCCTGTACTTGCATCGTTGCCATTCCTCGCATTGAAAGGGCACGGCTCATGCGACGCCGACGCCCAGGTAGCGGTCCTTCACGTCGTGATCGGCCGCGAACGCCGCGTTGCTGCCTTCGTAGACGATCACGCCCTGCTCGATCACGAAGTGGCGATCGGCGAGCTGCGTGCACACTTCGAGGTTCTGTTCGACGAGCAGGATCGCGACGCCGGCCGCCTTGATCCGCTTCAGTTGCTCGACGATTTCCTCGACGATCACCGGCGCAAGCCCCTCGACCGGCTCGTCGAGCATCAGCAGCCGCGGATGATTCATCAGCGCGCGACCGATCGCGAGCATCTGCTGCTCGCCGCCCGACAACTGCGCGCCGCCGTTGCGACGGCGCTCCTTCAGGCGCGGAAAGATCCGGTAGATATCGTCGAGCTGCCACGGCGAATCGCGACGCGCGCCGAGCCGCAGGTTTTCCTCGACCGACAGCAGCCGGAAGATCCCGCGATGCTCGGGCACGAAGCACAGGCCGCGCGCGGCGATCCGGTGCGCGGGCTGCCCGGACACCGGTCGGCCCGCGAACGTCACCGTGCCGCCGGTCGGCGCGACGACGCCCGCGATCGTCTTGAGCGTCGTCGACTTGCCCGCGCCGTTGCGGCCGAGCAGCGTCACTGTCTCGCCTTCGTTCACGTTCAGCGAAATGCCCTGCAGCACGTGGCTCTTGCCGTAGCACGCATGAACCTCTTTCACGTCGAGCATCATGCGCGGCCTCCGGTGATCATGTTGCCGAGATACGCGCTGCGCACGCGCTCGTCGCCGCGGATCGCTTCGGGTTTGCCTTCGACCAGCACGCGCCCCTGCTGCATCACCGTGATCGTGTCCGAGATGTCCATCACGATGCCCATGTTGTGTTCGATCAGCACGACCGTGTAGTCGTCGCGCAGGCCGCGGATCAGCGTCTTCATGTCGTCGAGATCGTCGATGCCCATGCCCGACGTCGGCTCGTCGAGAAAGATCGCGCGCGGCCGCGCCGCCAGCGCCATGCCGACCTCGAGCCGGCGCTGCTGGCCGTGCGACAGCACGCCGGCCGCGGTATCGGCGAAGCGCTGCAGGCCGAGCCGCTCGAGGACGTCGTCGACGATGCCGTCATGCGCGAGCGCACCGCGCGGCGGCGTCCACGGATTCAACGCCCGCCGCGATTCGACGCCCTGCGCGGCGACGCGCAGATTCTCGCGCACGCTCAGGTTCGGAAACAGGCTCGTGACCTGGAACGAGCGTGCGATGCCGCGCCGCACGCGCTTGTGATCGGGTTCGTGCGACACGTCGCGACCGTCGAACAGGATCGAGCCCGACGTGATCGGCAGCGTGCCGGTCAGCGTATGGAACAGCGTCGTCTTGCCGGCACCGTTCGGGCCGATCACCGAATGCACGGTGCGCGGCATGATGCGCAGATCGACGCCGCCCAGCGCGGTGAACTTGCCGTAGCGCTTGACGATGCCGCGCGCTTCGAGAATCGCTTCGCTCATTGCCGCTCCTTGACCGTGGCCGCCGCGCGATCGCTACGCCGCAGCGACGCCACGATGCGTTCGCCCAGCCCCCACAACCCACGCTGCATGACCAGGCTGACCGCGATCAAGACGAGGCCGAGCAGCAGCAACCAGCGCGGCCACAGCGTCGACAGCCAGTCCGCGAACAGCACGTAGAACGCCGCGCCGAGCACCGACGCGAACAGGTTGCCCGTGCCGCCGATCACCGTCATCACGAGGATCATCTCGCTCGTGTGGTAGTCGATGTTCGACAGCGGCGCGATGCCCGTCATCAGCGCGTGCAGCGCCCCGGCCAGGCCCGTGACCGCGCCCGAGATCACGAACGCCGCGAGCTTGAAGCGCTTCACGTCGTAGCCGGCCGCCGCCGCGCGCGCTTCGTTGTCGCGAATCGCGAGCAGCGTGCGGCCGAACACCGAGCGCGATACGCGCAGCAGCAGCCAGAACACCGCGACGAACAGCACCGCGACGAAGCCGTAGTAGCGCCACGGCGAAGCGAGCGACACGAGCGGTTGCCCGAATGCGGCGAGCGCCGGGCGCGGGATGTCGAGCAGCCCGTTGTCGCCGCCCGTCACGTTCGGCGTCGTATACGCGAGGAAATAGAACAGCTGCCCGAACGCAAGCGTCAGCATCACGAAATACGTGCCGCGCTGCCGGATCGAGAACCAGCCGACGAGTGCGGCCGCGACGGCACCGAGCACCGCGGCCGCGACCAGCGCGGCCGTCACGGACGCGACGCCGCGCGTCAGCACGAGCCCCGCCGCGTAGCTGCCGAGCCCGAAGAAGATGCCCTGCCCGAACGACAACAGCCCCGTGTAGCCGAGCAGCAGGTTGCAGCCGAGCGCGGCGAGCGCGAACACCAGCACTTCGGTCGCGAGCGAGCCCGAGCTCAGCACAAGCGGCAACACGCACGCGGCCACCACCGCGAGCCAGCCTTCCGGCCGCTGCAACACGCCGCGCCACGGCTGCGGGCGTTGCGACGCCGCCGCGCCCGGCGGCAGCGGTTTCGACGAATCGATCATGCAGCCCTCCCCAGCAAACCGTTCGGACGCAGCAGCAGCACGGCCGCCATCGCGACGTAGATCATCAGCCGCGCGCCTTCCGGCCACAGCGTGCTCATCAGGCTCTGCACGATGCCGACCAGCAGCCCGCCGACGAGCGCGCCGAGAAAATTCCCCATCCCGCCGACGACGACCACGACGAACGCGACGCCGAGCGCCTCGATGCCCATGAACGGATCGACGCCGCGGATCGGGGCGGCGAGTACGCCGGCCAGCGCGGCCGTCGCCGCGCCGAGCGCGAACACGAGGCTGAACACGCGGGTCACGTTGATGCCGAGCAGCGACACCATCTCCGTCGACTCGCTGCCCGCACGCACCGTACTGCCGAGCCGCGTGCCTTCGAGCACCCACCACAGCAACGCGGCGAGGACGGCCGTGAACGCGATCACGAACAGCCGGTACTTCGGGTAGACGAAGCCGCCCCAGATCACGACGCCGTTCAGCGCGTCGGGCGGCGGCACGTTGTCGCCGAGCGGCCCCCACGCGAGGATCGCGCACTCCTGCAGCACGAGCGCGAGCCCGACCGTCGCGAGGATGTGGAATTCATGCTGCTGCGCGTACACGTGGCGCAGCACCAGCTTCTCGACGATCCACGCGAACGCGCCGACGACGAGCGGCACGAGCGCGAGCGCGACCCAGAAATTCGCCGACCATTGCAGCGCCTGGTAGCAGAGGTACGCCCCGAGCAGGTAGAACGCGCCGTGAGCGAAATTCACGAAGCGCAGCAGGCCGAACACGATCGACAGGCCGACCGCGAGCAGGAAATACAGCATGCCCACGCCGATGCCGTTGACGATCTGCAGCAGATAGACGTTCATGGCTTCCGTGTCGGAAAGAAAGGTAACGGACGCCCGCGGCGCGCGATGCGCCGCGAACGCATGCACGGCGTCACGCGAGCTTGCAGCCCGTCTTGTCGAGCGGCAGGAACGACTGGCCGGCGCTGACGATGTCGGCATAGTCGTCCGCATTCTTCATCCGGCCCTTCGGCTTGCCCTTCAGCAGGTAGTAGTTCTTCAGCACCTGGTGGTCGCCCTTGCGGATTTCCTCCGGGCCCGTGAGGCCGTCGTACTTCATCCCTTCCATCGCCGCGACGACCTTCTTCGGATCGGCGCTGCCGGCCTTTACCATCGCGTCGATCAGGATCTTCGAGCAGATGTACGAACCCGCGAGGCTGTAGTTCGGGTTCGCCTTGAACGCGGCGTTCGCGCGCTTCACGAGATCGCGGTTCAGCGGCGAATCGATGCCGTGCCAGTACTGCGCGCCGAAATACACGCCGTCGCAGATGTCCGGCCCGAGCGCCTCGAACTGCTCGAGGCCCGATGCCCATGCGAGCAGGATCGTGCAGTTGCGCTTCATCCCGAAGCTGACGGCCTGGCGCAGCGTGTCAGACGATTGCGAGCCGAAGTTCAGGATCAGCAGCACGTCCGGCTGCGCGGCCGCCGCGTTCGTCAGGTAGCCGCTGAACTCCTTCTCGGCGAGCGAGTGGTAGCTGTTGCCGACGTGCTCGATGCCCTTCTCCTTGAAGACCGCCTTCGCGGCCGACAGCAGGCCGTCGCCGAACACGTATTGCGGCGTGATCGTGTACCAGCGCTTCGCCTTCGGCAGCATCTGGATCAACGGGCGCACCGTCTGCTCGATCGCGCCGAACGTCGGCACCGACCAGCGGAACGTCGCCGCGTTGCAATCCTTGCCGGTGATCTCGTCCGCACCGGCCGTCGTGATGAACACGCCGTCCGCCTTCTGGACTTCCTTGCCCATCGCCAGCGATTCGGACGACAGGATGCCGCCCGCGAAGAAGCGCACGCCCTTCTGCTGCGCGATTTCCTGCACGCGCCGCACGGCGGTCGCGGGCTTGCCCTCGGTGTCGAGCGCCGTATAGGCGAGCGGCGCGCCGAGCACCTTGCCGTATTGCTTGACGACGAGCTGCATGCCGAGATCGGCGTACTTGCCGTTGGCGGCGAACGGGCCGGACATCGGCACCGGGCAGGCAAGCTGGATGGGCGAGCCCTGCGCGAACGCGACCCGGGACGACATGCTGCCGAGCGCGCCCGGCACGGCCGACAGCGCGGCCAGTTTCAACAGTTCTCGGCGATTCAAGTTGAGCTCCTCATGAACGGGGACACACGCGATACGACCGACTGCCAAACCGTGCCCACGCCACTCCTGGATGCGCGCCGCCGGTTGATCCTATTTATCATGATAAATAGAATGAACCTGATGCTAGAGTTGATCAAAATTGGTGTCAATCAGGCAAAATTCCGTACCCGCGCCGGCACCGGTCGTCGACGATGACGCGGCGCGCAGCCACACAAAGGAGTCGTGAAGATGGTCATGGACCGAGCCAGGGCGGGCCTCGCGGTCGAAATCAAGCAGCCGAAGCGGGCCGATCTGGTCGCCGAGGAGATCAAGCGGCTGATCACCGAGAAGGACCTGAAGCCGGGTGACCGCCTGCCGCGCGAGGCCGAGCTGCAGCAGCTCTACGCGGTGAGCAAGAGCACGATCCGCGAGGCGCTGAAGTCGCTCGAGGTGCAGGGGCTCATCAAGGTCACGACGGGGCCGTCGGGCGGCGGGATGGTCGTCGAGGTGCCGCTCGACCGCACGCTTCAGCTGCTGCAGAACTATCTGTTCTTCAAGGACGTGACGATCGACGACATCTATACGGTGCGCAAGCTGCTCGAACCCGAGCTGGCCGCCGGCGCCGTGCCGCATCTAAGCGAGCGCGACTTCGCGGCGCTGGAGGCGAACATCGCGTGCTGCGACGGCGCGTCGGGCGTGCACGATCGCGGCCACATGCTGCGTCAGCGGCAGGAAGACACGACGTTCCACGACATCCTCGCGGCCGCGAATCCGAATCCGTTCCTGCGCTTCAGCTGCGAACTGATCAACGAGATGATCCGGCAGTTGATCGAGTTCCGGAACGACACGCCGCTCGTCGAGCACAAGCGCTTCGGCGAAGCGAACGTGTCGATCCACAAGGCGATCCTGCAGGCCGCGCGCGAGCGCGATGCCGAGCGCGTCCGGGCGCTGATGGTCGAGCACATGACCGAGGCGCCCAAGCACGTGAAGCGGATGAAAGGCAAGCTGCGCGGACGGTTGATCCTCGATTCCGAGATCCGCAGGCGCGCGGCCGCCGGTTCCGTTGCGGCACTCGATGCGGCCGCAACGGATCCGGAAGAACGCTGATCGGCGGCACACTCGCCGATGCGCTGCACCCGACCGAACGCACGCTGCGCCGTCGGCTCGACAAGGACGGCATCACGTTCCAGTCGCTGCTCGACGACGTGCGTCGCGACGACGCCGTGCGGTTGCTCGACGATCACGCGCTGACGGTCGCCGAGATCGCGGAGCGGCTCGGCGACAGCGAGCCGCGCAGCTTCCGTCATGCGTACCGGCGCTGGACCGGCAAGACGCCGCGCGAGACCCAAACAAACGGCAAATTGACGTAAATCGACTCGCGTAGAATGCCCCACCATCCATCCGAGCGGGGCCACGCTTCCATTCCACTCGCACCGGGCAATACCAACGACAACCGCGGCAATCGCGACGATCGTCGACCGACGAAGCCTTCATGAGCCAACCGATCCTGTACCTCCTCGCCGGCAACGGCAGCGCAGCCGACTGGTGGGACGACGCGCTGCCCCACTTCCGGCGCTATCGCCCCGTGCCGCTCGAACTGCCGGGCTTCGGCGATCATCCCGCGCCGCCGTGCGAGGATCTCGCCGCCTATGCGCAGGCGCTGCTGGACGCGACCGAACCCGGGCACGCGATCATGGCGGTCGGCGTGAATGCGCTGGTGGTCCTGCACGCGTTGCAGCGGCGCCCCGGCCACTTCGGCCGCAGCGTGCTGCTCGCCCCGGTCGGCGCGTTCCTGTGGGAGCGGCGCCTGCCGAAACTGATGGCGCCGAAGCCGCTGCGCAAGACCATCCACTGGCTGCTCGCGCACTACCCGGCGCTGTTCGCCCGCAAGTTCTCGAACCGGACCTGGACGTCCGCGCAGTATCGCCGCATGGGCGCCGGCTATGCCCGTTGCCGCGCGTTCGTGCCGCACTGGGATCTCGTGCGCGCCGATACCGCGCTGCCGCTGCTCGAGTGGGTCACCGATCGCATCGAACTCGTGTGGGGCGGCCAGGATGCGGTGCTCGGCGTCGGGCAGGCCGCCGCGTGGTCGGCGATCCTCGCGCGCGCCGACCTGACCGTCACGCTGGAGCCCGGCTGGGGACACTATCCGTGGATCGATGCGCCGGCGGCGTTCGCGCAGTGGCTCGAAGGAGACGACACGGGCTTCGTCGCGCATACCAAAGGCGGGCGCCTCGCGCTGGCCGCGATGGCCGGGCTGCCGGTGCCGCCCGCGCTGTCGCTGACCGCTGCCGACGATCCGCGCCTGCCCGGCTTTCTCGCGAGCCAGCCGGACGCCGAGTGGGCGATCCGGTCGTCGAGCCATGGCGAAGACCAGGCCGATGCGGCGAACGCGGGCCTGCACACGACGTTCCTGCGCGTACCGGCATCGCAAGCGGCCGCGCGCGTGGCCGAACTGCTCGACGGGGGCCTCGAGGAAGCCGTCGTGCAGCGCTTCATCACGCCCGTGCTGTCGGGTATCGCGTTCGTGCGCCATCTCGCGATCGAAGTCGAATGGGTCGAAGGTCACCTCGAAACGCTCGCCGACGGGCAGGCCAGCCCGCAGCGCGCGATTCTGTCGCGGCTCGGCGAGCCGTGGCAGCGCGGCACGTTCGCGACCGCGCACGGCCTGACCGCGCAGCAGCTGTGGGCGTTCCTGCAACGGGTGCTGCGCGCGTTCCACTACGTGCCGGGCGACGTCGAATGGGCGTGGGACGGTGCGCAGCTGTGGCTGCTGCAGTACCGTCCGATCAGCACCTACGGCTGGCATCGTCACCTGACCGCCGCGAACATCGCGGAGATCCTGCCGCCGCAGCCGAGCCGGCTCGTCGAATATGCGCAACGGCGGGCGGCCGGCAGCATCCCGGCGATCATGGCGCGCTGGGACGCACGCGTGCTGCGCGACAACGAACCGTTCACCGCGCTCTACGGCGGCGCGTCGTACATCAACAACGACCTGTTCCTCGCGCGTCTCTCGGACTGGGGCGTGTCGGCCGCCCACTACAGCGGCGAGATCGGCGGTGCGACGCCGCCGCTGCGCTGGCGAGCGCTGCGCCTGCTGCGTGCGCTGCCGGTGTTCTGGCGGATGCTGCGCGTCGCGCGCGGGCACCTGCCGACGCTCGCGCGCGGCCTGGAACGCTTCGACCGGGAACTGGCGACGCTCGTCGAACGGCGCGCCGACGGCCAGCAACTGGCCGACTGGTTCACGCGCTTCTACGTGTTCGTCGTGCAGGGCAACCTGTGCATCGCGTCATCGCTGGCGAGCAGCGGCGGCGCCCTGTGGGGGCGTCCGCCGACTGCGTACGGCCAGCTCGACGACAGCCCGCACCGCCTGCCGTGGGAAACCGATCCCGGCACCGCGCGGCCACCGGCCGCCGACTTGCCGCTGCAGCCGTTTCCCGACTGGCCGCTGCCGGTCCGCGTACTGCACGCGCTCGGCGCGCCCGGCATGCGCGGCTGGTATCTGCAGGTGCGCGAGTGGTATCGCGACAATCTGATGCGCGTGTTCTTCCGCCTGCATCACGCGATGCCGGCCGCCGACCGCGACACGTGGTTCGCACCGCACCCCGAGCGCCGCGATCGCAACGGCAGCTTCTGGCAGGACGGCAGCGAAGGCACCGACGAGGCCGCCGGCTTCATGATCTATCCGGGTGACACGCAGGGCGTGCTCGGCCGCGACATCCTGCTCGAAGACACGCTCGACCCGGGCCGGCACGCGCGGTACCAGGCCGCCCGGGCGGTGATCGCGCGCATGGGCGGCCGGCTGTCGCACGGCGCGACGCTGCTGCGCGAACTGCGCAAGCCGTCGGCCGTGCTGCCGCGCGTCGACGCGGCGTGGGTGGGGCGCGAAGTGCGGCTCAGCGACGGCCGGCTGACGCTCGTCGAATAGGACGCGCGCCGGCGTGGCGATCCGGCAACCGCATCGCACGTCGCGGTTGCCGCCTACCGAATCGGTACGCATCAGCGCAGCGGCGTGCGGATTTTCCCGTCGACCTTCAACGTGCGCCGGTCGCGCGCGACCTCGTATTCGACCGTCTGCGCGGGCGTGACCGCGCCATAGGACCGGCCGTTCACATAGACGACGCCGTCGCGCAACTCGACCCTGTCGCCGTTGACCGTCGCGGTGGCGCGGTCTCCCTGCAACACCGCGCCCGAACAGCCGGCGGTCGAGAAGCTGCGGACCGACGTGTCCGGCATCGCGGCGTTCCCGCCGCCCGGGTCCGCCGCATGCGCGGCGCTGCATGGCAGCGCGTCCATGGTGCCGGCCGCGTGGAGCGGCGCCGCCCCGATGCCGCTCCCGGCAAGCAACGCGATCGTCATCGGCAGCAGCTTGTTCATCAGTTGCTCCGAGAAACCCCGTCCTTCAGGACGGGGAGGAAAGGAGTGCAGTTGACAGGCAGCTTCTTCCACGGGTTAGGATCACTTGCATGATCCTTGTCTACCGCTACCGCGTGAAGTCGCTCAACGGACTGCTCAACAAGCAGAGCCGTGCGGTGAACTACGTCTGGAACTTCTGCAATGACACGCAGAAGCACGCGCTCAAGTGGGGCAAGAAGTGGCCGACGGGATTCGATCTGAACGTGCTGACGACTGGCAGCAGCAAGGAACTCGGCATCCACTCCGGCACGGTCAACGCGACGTGCGAGCAATATGCGAAGTCGCGCAGTCAGTACCGTCGGCCCTACCTGCGCTATCGCGGCAGGAAATCGCTGGGCTGGGTGCCGCTGAAGGGCCGCGACCTGAAGCGCGAAGGCGACGCGTTTCGCTTTGCCGGCAACACCTTCCGCGTGTTCAACAGCCGACCGCTTCCCGAAGGCAAGATCAAGGATGGAACCAACTTTGCGCAGGATGCGCGCGGCAATTGGTTCTTGAACATCGTGATCGAGATGCCGGATGTTCAGGCTCGTCCGATCCGTTCCGGCGTCGGCATCGATCTCGGCCTGAAAGACTTCGCCACACTTTCGACCGGCGAGAAACTGCCCAATGACCAGTTCGGTCGACGCGCGGCGGAAAAGCTGGCGAAAGCGCAACGGGCGCGAAAGCACAAGCGGCATATCGCGAAGCTGCACGCCAAGGTCGCGAATGCCCGTGCCGATTTTCAACACAAGCTCGCGCTCGATCTGGTGCGGCGGTTCGATTACATCGCGGTCGGCAACGTGTCGGCCGTCAAACTTGCCAGAACCAGGATGGCAAAAAGCGTCTACGACGCGTCCTGGTCGTCCTTCCGGAACAAGCTCCGCTACAAAGCGATCGCGCACGGAGCCACGTTCGAGGAAGTGGACGAAAGCGGTTCGACCCAGTCCTGTTCGGCGTGCGGGTCGAAAGACAGCACGACGCGACCGAAAGGTATCGCGGGACTGAGAATAAGAGAATGGACCTGCAGTGACTGTGGTGTCGAACATGATCGTGATATCAACGCTGCGCTGAACATTCTCCGATGCGGACGTGCATCGCCAGGTGTGGGAATCCTCTCCCTTTAGGGAGAGGAAAACGTCAACGTGATCTCCGTGGTCCGCGGTCGTCGATCGTGGGTCGATCGACACCCCTGTTCGCAGGTCGGCCCGCGCCGCCCAGTATGCGGCCACTTCGCCGCGTCGAAACAACCGATCCACGTGAAAATCGCCTTGCTCAAGTTGCGACCCGCAACTATTATTGATTGCGATACGCAACCGTTCGGGAGCAAACCATGGACCTCATCGACGCACCGGCCAAGCCGCGCGACTCAACCATCCTCGAGCTGCGCGACTTTTCGCGCAAACTGGTGCGCGAGCTCGGCTTCATGCGCGCGACGCTGGCCGACAGCGACTGGGCGCCGTCGGCCGTGCATGCGATCCTCGAGATCGGGATGGCGCCCGGCATCAACGCGAAGGATCTCGGCGCCATCCTGCGGCTCGACAAATCGAACACGAGCCGGCAACTCGCGCGGCTCGAAGCGGCCGGTATCGTGGAGCGGCGCGTGTCGACCGAGGATGCGCGTGCGATCGAGCTGTACCTGACCGCCGAAGGCAAAAAGCTCCAAAAAAGAATCGACACGTTCGCGACCGATCAGGTGTCGAATGCGCTGCGCCGCATGATTCCGGCCGACCAGCAGGCGCTGCTGCGTTCGCTCGCGCTGTATGCCGATGCGCTCGCGCAGGACAACGCGGCCAGGGCGAGCGTCGCGCCGGCCGATGCGCCGTCGGTTCGCGAAGGCTATCGGCCGGGCTGCATCGGCGACATCGCGAGCCTGCATGCACGCTTCTATGCGGAGCACTGGGGTTTCGGCGCGTTCTTCGAACAGCGGGTGGCGACCGAGCTGGCCGCCTTCGCGGGCGCGCTGCCGGCCGACGGCAAGGCACTCTGGCTGTGCGAGGAAGACGGCCGGACGCTCGCGTCGCTCGCGATCGACGGCGACCCGGCGACGGGCGTCGCGCACCTGCGCTGGTTCATCGTCAACGACGCGTTGCGCGGCTCGGGCGTCGGGCGTCGGCTGATGACGCTGGCGATGCGTTTCGTCGACGAGCACCGGTTTCGCGAGACCTACCTGTGGACCTTCAAGGGGCTCGATGCCGCACGTCATCTATACGAGTCGTTCGGCTTTGCGCTGACGAGCGAATCCGCGGGCACGCAGTGGGGGACCGAAGTGGTCGAGCAGCGCTTCAGCCGGCCGGGGCCGGCTGGCGGTTGAGATCGGCGGACGTGATCGCAGCTGGCCGGACGGCGGACGCGAAACGGCGGGCAATGCGCGGAAACGGAAAAGGAAAGGAGAAAACGTCGATCCGGTACGGCGGCGAGGCCGGCGATGTCGCGATCAGGCCGGACACCGAATGAAAGACAGCCGGCCGGCCCGCCTGCGCGAACCGGCCGGCGCCGGATGGCCTTGCGGCGCGGCGGGCTTCAGCCCTGATCGTCGCCCGGCCACCAGGTCCTGGCCTCGCGGTCGACGGCGAGCGTGTCGAGATCCTTGCCTTCGAGCCATTTCGGCCGCGGGCCGCGCCCGGACCACGAGCGGCCGGTCGACGGATCGTAGTACTTGGCAGGCGCCTTGCGCTTGCGCTGGACGATGTAGCCGAGCGCGCTCAGCACTTCCTGCTGCGAAATTCCCAACAGTTCGACCTGTTCCTTGAAGGCCGCGAGCGCGGCTTGCTTCTCCTTCTGCTTCGCCTCTGACAGCTTGATGTTCAGGTCCCGAAGTTGTGCTTCGAGTTCCTGCAGGGCCTGGGTCATGTATTCATCCTCTTTGGGCATGTTTTTGCAAAAAGCTCCGATGGCCGAACCTACCACGAAGTTCCGCCTATAGGGGCTGTCAAATCGGTGAATCGTCCACCTGAGCCGGCATGATTTGCGCGACGCGCACCAAACGACGTCGTGCGTCACTGACAGGCAGGACCAGGCCGGCAACGGGCGGCACGCCGCGTACGCATGCACGGGACGAACGGCGGCGGCAAGTGATTCGCCGCCCCTGACACGGGCGCGGCATGGCGCGAATGATAGCAGTGCGCGGCGTCGTGTTGCAGAAGTCGCTGACCGGAGTCGATTCGGGCCCGACGGTTCAGCGGTTTTCGCTGCCGGCGTCCCATGCGATCCGGTCGAACAGCGTGCGCAGCTTCGCGCCGCGCGCCGCATTCAGCGCGGTCGCATGCGCGACGCGTCCGGCCAGATGCGCGCGAAAATCCGGATGCGCGTCGCGATTCTGCGACGCCGGGCCATGCCGGATGCAGTTGGTCAGGATGGCCTTCAGGCGATCGAACGCGTCGCGCGCCAGGTTCGGATGGCGGTTGACGACCACGCCGGCCAGTTGCTGCCGCGTGCCGCGCGGCATCACGCGCGTCTTGCGCAATTGCAGCGCGAAGCCTTCCTCGAATGCGATCGCGGCGACCCGGATTTGCAGCCGCTCGACGTCGCGCGCCAGCACATCGCCGCCGGAAAACGCGAGATCGTCCGCATAGCGCGTGTAGGTCGCATCGAGCGAACGCGCGAGCGCGGCGAGCCGCATGTCGAACCGGAACGCGCACAGGTTCGCAAGCGCCGGCGACGTCGGCGCACCCTGCGGCAGATGCCGTTCGCGATAGCGCTGGCGGCCGATCCAGTCGAACCGGTCGCGCAGGTCCGGCGCGAGCAGCCGTGCCGACGGCACGCGATTGGTGCACAGCCCGGTGAGCGTGCGCGCGACTTCGGCCGGATACCCGAGCGTCGCGAACAGCGCATGGACGCGCGCGGCGCGCACCGACACGAAGAAATCCGCGAGGTCGAAGCGCACGACGACGTCGCGATCCGCATGCGGCGCCGCGAACGACACGATCCCGTGCCCCTTGCGAAAACCGTGTACCGCGCCATGCGGCGCGATGCGATCGAGCAGCTCGTGCAGGATGCGGCGCTGCGCTTCGCGCAGCCGCCCCTTCGGGATTTCGACGAGGCGGCACCCGCCGCTGCGCTTGTCGACCGGGACGTACGTGTAGTGATGCAGCGGCGTGGCGCTGCCGCGCGCGTCGACGCGCCAATGATCGGACAGCCAGTCGAGTGCCGACGTGCTGATGCCGAGCCAGCTGGCGAGATCGCCGGGCGTCGGCCATTGCGGCACGTCGCAGCCGGCGAGCGGCGCCGGCGGCGGTCGCTGCACCAGCGGCCGGCGCACGATGCGAATCACCGCCGGCCGACGGTCGCCATACCATGCACGCACGAACGCGGGCGCGTCGGCAAGGACCGCCGCGAGCACGTCGGTGTCGGTATCGGCCCAGTTCGCGGCGAAGCGGACGAGCGCGACGTCCGCGCATTCGTACGTCCACGGCGGCGCGTCGCCGAGCACGGCCGCCATCCGCGCGACGACGCCGTCGCGCTCGGGCGAACCGGCGAGCATCGCGTCGGCAATCGTACGGGTGGTGTCGCGCAGGGATGAGTGCATGGACGAAGAGGGGCGGGACGATGAGCCAACGTGGCTGGTACTGCGAGTGCAGTCGTTGCGCAACGCGCAACATGCGCACTTGCGACGCATCGGCGTATCGATCTGATCCACGGGGTAGCCCCGTAGTCCTGGAACATCGGCTGCCTGTTCCGGGCGTGTGCTTGACCCGCCGCCCCGCGTCGCGACTTTAATCGGCGACGACGCCGGGTGTCAAATCGAGCCGGACGACGCGCGATGCGCGGCGGCATCGCGATGCGGTCGCCCGATTTCCCGACGCGCCGGCCGAAGCGGCAAACGGCCCGCTCCGCCCAGCGCCACCCTGCTTCCCTACATGTTGCCCGCCAGATGAAACCGCGACGCCGGATGCCACAGCCTGACCGACGTGGCGACCTGCTCGCCGACCCACGTCCGGCGTCGCAGCAGCAGACACGGTTCACCGATTTCCATCACGAGATGCCGGCGCACCTGCGCATTGGGCTTCTCCGCGTAGATCTGGAACTCCGCACGCTGGATCGGCGCCAGTCGCACCATGTAATGGTTCGGCGTCTCGATCGTGAAGTCCTGCTCCAGATACGCGGGAAACAAGGCCGGATTGACGTAGCGATCCTCGAACTGGATCGGTTCGTCCTCCTCGTAATGCACGATCCGCGAATGAAACACGGGCCCCGCGCGCAGTCCGAGCGCGTCGATCGCATCCGGGTCGACGCTGCGCTCGATCATCAGCACGCGCGCACTGTGCCGATGGCCGCGCTCGGCGATCTCGTCCGCGATGTTGCGGATCTCCAGCACCGTCGATTCGTAATGCCGGCGCTCGACGAACGTGCCGGCGCCCTGGATGCGCGTCAGCACGCGCTCGGCCGTCAGTTCGCGCAGCGCGCGCGACACCGTCATCCGGGCCACGCCGAATTCCTTGACCAGTTCCGCCTCGGTCGGGATCGCGGCGCCGGGCTTCCAGTCGCCCTTCGCGATGCGCTCGACGACGTAGCGCTTGATCTGCTGATAGGCCGGCAGCGCCCGCGCCGGTACGGTGTCGACCGATGCCTTCGCAGGCCGTGCGGAAAGTCTGCGTTCCGTTTCGCTCATGCGCCCTCGACCGGATGAATGTGGGGTGATCGGCCCGTCCTCGACCGTCGTCACTGCAACGACGGCGGCGCACCGGCGACGATGCCGGCCGCGATCGCGATATCGTCCGCGAGCGGCCGGTCGTCGTGATACGCCGGCACGCGTTCGCGCACCTGCCGCCACAGCGCGTCGGTCGATGCGGCCCGCGCCGTTTCGGCCGGCTGCAGGTCGTACGCCTGCGCGGCGGCCAGCAGCTCGATCGCGAGCACGCGCGTCGTATTCTCGATGATGTCGAGCGCCTTCAGCGCGGCCGGCGTCGCGTGACACAGGTGATCTTCCTGCAGCCCCGACGTGATACCGCCGTCGAGGCTCGCCGGCGCGGCAAGCCGCTGATTCTGCGCGACCAGCGCGACCGCCGTGTACTGCGCGATCATGAACCCCGAGCAACTGCCGCCCGGCGCGGCAAGAAACGCCGGCAGCCCGCTGACGAGCGGATTCACGAGCCGGTCGAGACGCCGCTCCGCGATCGCCGCGACCTGGGCCATCGCCGCCGCGAGGCTATCCATCGCGAGCGCGATGCCCGCGCCGACCGCATGCGCCTGCGAATGCACGGCCGGCGCCTCCCGCGTGCCGGCGACGATCGGATTGTCGGTGACGGACGCGAGTTCGCGATCGACGACCTCCGCCGTGACGTCGAACACGTCGCGCGCCGCGCCGTGCACGTGCGGAATCGTGCGCAGGCTGAGCGGATCCTGCGTATGCCGGCCGCTCGCCGCGACGAGCATGCCGCTGTCCGCCAGCAATGCACGCAAACGGGCGCCGACCTGCCCGATACCGGGCGAAATCCGCAGCGCGAGCGAAGCCGGATCGAATGCGGCGAGCTGCCCGCCGAGGTTCTCGAAACTCATCGCCGCGATCCAGTCGGCCCAGTCGAGCAACCGTTCGGCGCGAACCAGCGCGAGCGCGGCCAGCCCCGTGACGCACGGCGTCCCGTTGACGAGGCTCAACCCCTCCTTCGCACCGAGGACGAGCGGTTCGCGGCCGATGCGCCGCAGCGCCTCGTCGCCGCGCACGCGTTCGCCGCGATGGCGCGCATGGCCGTGCCCGACGCAGACGAGCGCGACGTGCGCCATGTGGGTCAGGTACCCGACCGAGCCGTGCGCCGGCACTTCGGGCAGGCAATCGTGCTCCAGCAGCGCGACGAGCTGTTCGACGACGTCGGCCCGGACACCCGAATGCCCGTGCGCATAGTTGTTGATCGCGGCCGCGATGATCGCGCGCGTTTCGGCCGCGCCGAGCGGCATGCCGACGCCTACCGCATGACTCATCAGGATGTTGTGCGACAGCGTGCTCTGCTGGGCCGGCGATACGATCACGTCGCACAGCGCGCCGACGCCGGTATTGACGCCATAGGCGCGAATCCCGCGCGCGACGATCTCGTCGACGAGTTCGCGAGCGGCCACGACCCGCGCGCGCGCATCGTCGGCCAACGCCAGCGGCTCGCCGGCCGCCACCGCCGCCACCTGCCGCCAGTCAAGCGGCTGCGCCGCACGGAATACGGTCATGGCAGCCTCAGTTCGTGGTGCGGTCGTGGTGGCTCGACACGAATTGCCGGAAGCGCTCGGAGGTCTGCCCGCCGAACACTTCATTGGGCGTCCCGTCCGTATCGACCTCGCCCTGATGCAGGAACATCACGCGATTCGACACGTGGCGCGCGAAACCCATTTCATGCGTGACGACCAGCATCGTGCGCCCCTCTTCCGCCAGCGAGCGCATCACGCGCAGCACCTCGCCGACCAGCTCCGGGTCGAGCGCCGACGTCGGTTCGTCGAACAGCATCACCTTCGGATGCATCGCCAGCGCGCGGGCAATCGCGACGCGTTGCTGCTGGCCGCCCGACAGGTGTGCGGGATAGTAGCCGCGCTTGTCCGCGAGACCGACGCGTGCGAGCAGCGCCTCGGCCTCCTCCACCGCTTCCGCGCGACTGCGCTTCTGCACGCGCAGCGGCCCCTCGACGAGGTTGTCGAGCACCGTCATGTGCGACCACAGGTTGAAGTTCTGAAACACCATCCCGAGCTGCGAGCGAATCCGGTCGACCTGGCGCCGGTCGCTCGGATGCAGCTTGCCGTCGCGCGCGCGCTTCATCGCCAGCTCTTCGCCCGCGAGCGCGACGGAGCCGTCGTCGGGCGTCTCGAGCAGGTTCAGGCAGCGCAGGAACGTGCTCTTGCCCGATCCGCTCGCGCCGAGGATCGAGATGACGTCACCCTCGTGCGCGTCGAGCGAAATGCCCTTCAACACGTGATGATCGCCGAACGACTTGTGGATGTTTCTGACCGACAGCGCAACGGGAGCAGTGGTGTTCATCGGATTCTCTTTGAAAGGACGGGGCGCTCAGGAGGCGGCGCGCTGAGGATTGCGCGCCGCCGCGGCGGACGCACCGGACGGCTTCGGCGCACGCAGGTGCCCGGAGAGCCGCCATTCGAGCGCGCCGAGCAGGCGCACGACGATGAAGTTCAGGCCCAGATAGATGAGGGCCGCGCAGACGAACACCTCGGTCGTTCGGTAGGTTTGCTGAATGATCTGCTGCGCGACGCCCGTCACTTCCCACACCGTGACGAGGCTCGCCAGCGCGGTCGACTTGACGAGCAGCACGGCCTCGGTCGAGTACGCGGGCAGGCACTGGCGCAGCGCGATCGGACCGATCACGCGCCGCAGCAGCGCGAAGCCCGACAGGCCGATCGAATAGCCGGCCTCGATCTGCCCGACCGGTACGGCCATCAACCCGCCGCGCAGGATTTCGGCCGTATAGCCGGCCGTGCACAGCGCCAGCGACAGCACCGCGCAGACGTACGGCTCGCGCAGCACCGGCCACATGAAGCTGTCGCGGATCACGCCGAACTGGCCGAGCCCGTAATACACGAGGAACATCTGGATCAGCAGCGGCGAGCCGCGAAACACCAGGATGTAGGCGCGCGCGAAGCGGTTCGGCAGCCAGCTCGGCGACACGCGCATCGTGACGATCACGAGCGACAGCAGGCCGCCGAGCACGAGCGATGCGAAGAACAGGCCGAGCGTGGTCGGTACGGCCGCGAGCAGCTGACGCAGCGTATCGACGAGAAATGCGAAATCGATGGACATGCCCGTTCTCCGTCAGTTGCGCGCGAAATTGCGGCGGAACGACCGGCCGACGATCGCTTCCGCCCGGTTGAACACGCGGTTCGACAAGCCCGTCATCAGCAGATACAGCGCACCGCCCGCGACGAAGAACACGAAGTACTGGTGCGTCGAATTGGCGGCGATCTGGCTCGTGCGCAGCAACTCGGCGAGACCGGTGACCGAGATCAGTGCGGAGTCCTTCAGGCTCAGTTGCCACACGTTGCCGATGCCAGGCAGCGCGAAGCGCAGCACCTGCGGCACCAGGATGCGCCGCAGCACCATGCTGCGCGGCATGCCGATCGAGCGCGCCGCTTCGAGTTCGCCCTTCGACACCGCGAGCACCGCCGCGCGATAGACCTCCGCCTGATAGGCGCCCGAGATCATCCCGACCGCGAGCGCGCCGATCACGAACGGCGGCACGCCGATGAAGCCTTCCGCGCCGAACCACTGGCCGACGGCCGTCACGAGCGTCGAGCCGCCGAAGTAGAACAGATAGATGACGAGCAGTTCGGGCACGCCGCGAAATACCGTCGTATACAGATCGCCGAGCAGGCGCAGGGTGCGGTAGCGCGACAGCTTCGCCGCCGCGATCGCCGCGCCGATCACCGCGCCGACCGCGAGCGCCGCGAGCGTCAGCGCGACCGTCATCAATGCGGCGAGAAGCAGCACACCGCCCCAGCCTTCGGTACCGAAGCCGAGCATTTCAAGAATCTCCATGCGTGCCTCCCTGCATGCGTTGAGTGAATCCGGCTGAATGCATGCCGCCGCGCGTCGTTCGACGACCTTACGCGGCGGCGACCGAACGTGCGCTTACGGCGTGACGTCGGTCTTGAACCACTTGTCGGCGAGCTTCTTCACGGTGCCGTCCGCGAGCGCCGCGGCGATCGCCGTATCGAACTTCGTCTTCAGGTCGGCATCCTGCTTGCGAAACGCGAGCCCCTCGCCCGGCCCCCAGATCGGGCCGCCGAGCTTCGGCCCCGCGAGCACGATCGATGCGTTGTCCTTCTTCGCGTTGTTCGCCGCGTAGTACGTGACGTCGTCGAACGAGGCATCGATGCGCCCCGCGACCAGATCGAGATCGCGTTCGGGCGACGTCTTGTACACGCGGATCGACGCGATGTCCTTGAAGCTGTCGTTGATGAATTTCGTGTAGACGGTGCCCGACTGGATACCGATCGTCTTGCCCTTCAGCTGCTTGCGCAGCGTGTCGACGGTCGGCTTGTCCGCGTTGGCGTCGCCCGTCAGCTTGACGATCGGCGCGCCGGGCGCGGCCTTCGGCAGGATCTTCGTATCGGTGACGGCGAACGTCGCCGGCGTCGCCGCATACGGACGCGAGAACAGCAGGATCTTTTCGCGCTCCGGCGTGATGGAAATCGCATCCATCAGGATATCGAACTTGCCGGCCTGCAGGCCGGGGATCATCCCGTCCCAGTCCTGCGCGACCATGTTGCACTGCACCTTGATCCGCTCGCACACGTTGGCGAGCAGTTCCGGTTCGAAACCGCCGAGCTTGCCGCCCGGCAGCGTGAGGTTCCACGGCGCGTAGCCGCCTTCGAGCGCGACCGTCACCGTCTTCCATTCCTTGGCCTGTACCGGTGCCGCCAGAGTGGCCGCCGCAGCCGCGATGACGCCGATCGTCCTGATTGCCCACTTGATGCGCTTGCCGTTCACGAGATTTCTCCTTGCGTTGAGGTTCGCCATCCCTTCGGTGCAGCAAGCCGCCTCAGGAATTTGTCTATACAAGCATGCAAGAAGAAAAACAGCGAAGCAAGCCGTGGTCAATAAAAACCGCGGAAACGCGGGAAATCCCCTAATTTCAAGGGTCTAGCGTGCATCGTTGCGGGGAAATCCGGCACATGTTTGGTGCAATTCGACTGATCGAATCTCAAGGATGACTAGACAAATTTTGAATTCGATCGCCGCTGCGCTCGACCGTGAAACACGTCTGACGATCGGCGAGTGGATGTCGGCGAGGTATCGTGAGCCGTGAAGGACGCCGACCCTACCGCGCCTGCGGCGCATCGCGCAGCACGGACCGCAACGCAGTATCGAACGGCGTCGCGTAATCGATCCCGAGCGCGCGCACGCGCGCGGCATCCAGATGGCAGTCGTACGGGCGCGGCGTCGCGTCGGTCGGCTGGGCGATCGGCGCGAGCGACGCGTCGATGCCGAGCGCGGCCGCGATTCGCTGCGCGATGTCGTACTTCGTCATCGGCTCCTCGCTCGACCAATGGCGAATGCCCGTGACGGATTCACCCGCGAGATGGCGCAGCGTCAGGTCGCGGATGACCTGCGCAACGTCGGGCGTGTAGGTCGGGTAACGGATCGCCCATGCGTCCATGCCGACCGCGTCGGCGCCCGGCCGCGCCGACGCGACGACGGCCGGCACGAGGCTCGTGACGGCCGATTCGCTCCAGTCGGCGATCGGGCCGAAGAGCAGCGGCAGGCGCAGCACGCACGACAGCGGCGAGGCGGCCAGCAGCGCGGCCTCGCCTTCCAGTTTGGTGCGGCCGTAGATGTTCAGCGGGTTCGGGGCGGCGTCCTCGCCGTAGGGGGCTGCCTTGCCGTCGAAGACGTAGTCGGTCGAGATGCCGAGCGTCCATGCGCCGTATCGCGCGGCAAGCGCGCCGACGCGGGCCGGTGCGGTGACGTTGATGGCGCGGGCGGCGGCCGGGTTGCGTTCGCAGACGTCGGGGCGGCGTTCGGCGGCGCAGAGAATCACCGCTGCCGGTCGGTGAGTTTCGAAAACGCGTTCTAGGGACGGCTGATCGAGAACGTCGAGCTCGGCGACGTTTTCCGGCGGCAACGCGAGCAGTTTCGCGCCGGCGGTTTGCGGGTTCCGGATGGTTGCCAGCAGCGTCAGCGACGATTCGCGAGTCAGGGAGGCCGCAACCGCGCGGCCGAGCAGGCCGGAGGCGCCGATGAGGAGGATGGTTTTGTGCAGGGTCGACGGAGAGGGGTTTGGCATCGGTGCGATCAATCACGGGAAACGAATGGATTATCGAGCCTATTGAATCGCAGGAACGATCGCCGCGCAACGCTTCGGTCTACTGGCTCGCATCCGGTCGCGAACATATGCACCGATCTCTCCGTCGCCCGAAAAGGCAAAACCCGGCGCGCTCGCGCGCGCCGGGCTCCCGATACCGAACGGAAACGTCGCCCTGCGTTACTTCCGGTCGACCGAATACCGCCCCGGCCCGCTCAACGCGAGCAACAGCAGCCCGCCGACGATGCTCACGTTCTTGTAGAAGTTGATCATCGCCATGTACTGCTCCATTCCCTGCAGCGCCCAGTAGCGATGGCCGATCAGCGCAGTCGCGAGCGTATAGGCGGCGAACGCCAGCGCGAGCGGACGCGTATAGAAGCCGATCGCGATCAGCACGCCGCCCACCAGCTCGACCGCCACCGCGATCGCGGCCGCCAGCTCGGGTGCCGGGTTGCCGGTCGACGCCATGTACGCGACCGTGCCCGAGAAACCGGTCAGCTTCTGCCAGCCGAACAGCACGAACAGGATCATCATCAGCACGCGAGCGGCCAGCAGCAGCTCGTCCTTCTTCGACTCCAGCGAAACGTAACGCATAGCAATCACCCTTGAATTGACGGTTTGATGCGTCCGGTGCCGCTGCGCGCCGAATCGGCGCGCGATCGCGGCAACGGATCGCTCTTCGCGCAATCGGACGGCAAGCCATCTGGCCTGCCACCGAAGAATCCGTCCGGTGGCGCCGCGGCAGGCGGCGCGCTCCGGACCGGTTCTGGCGAAGCACGGGTGCAGTCTACTGTCACGCCTGAAATCATCAATATGCCAAAACATGATTCGCTGTCTCGAATTAGTGGACAATCCACGAAGATCGATCCGTCACGCGGCGTCTGCTGGCCATGCAAACCGCCGCCTCCGTCTGTCAGCAAGATGAAGCTTCTTTACGTTACGGAATCAGTTGATAGTCGACACCGCGCTCGGGGCTCTCGGGCGGTTCGCGTTCGTGATGGGGTGAATGGCCGTCGAATGACAGCCGGCGGTACGGCGGCGCAGCGGTATGACGGTACGCGTTGCCGCCATCGGCGTGATGGGAATCGCGATGTTTGGATGGCGCCGCGATTGCGACGCATCGTGCAAGACGGATCGTTCCAGCAGGCAACGAGCGTGCCGGCCACGTGCTCAGCACGCGATGCGATCGCGTGCCACGCCACTGGCGTGACACGCGTCCTCCGTTACAACGCAGCGATCCGCCGGCGGAAATGTTCGGTACCGGCGACGATCTTGTCGAGCACCGCGTCGAGCGCCCAGAAGCGTTCGCGCACGTCGTAGTCGATCGCCCGGCACTTGATCGACCCGAACGTGCCGATCCGCTGGTGATACAGCTTCGCGAGCGCCGGGTAGCCCAGCGCCTCCGAGACCGCCGAGACGACGAGGAACGTCGACAGTTCGTCGGCGAGCGCCGGATTCGACTCGCCTTGCGTGCGCAACCACCGGTAGAGATCGGGATGGAAGTTCGTGAACACGCCGTTGAAACCGGCGGAGCCGGCCTTCATCGCGTCCCACGCGATCGCGGCGTTCGCGTTCAGGATCTTCAGCGGCGATCCCTCGGCAAGCGCGACGCGCCGCTTCACCGTCGCGAGATCGCAGCTCACGTCCTTCAGCATCACGAACCGACCCGTGTCGATGCACGCGCGCAGTTCGTCATCCGACAGAAGCCGCCGGTAAGGCGCCGGACATTCGTACAGGCCGAGCGGGAGATCCGACGGCAGTCGCGCGAGCAACCGGTGCAGATGGTCGAGCAACGCGGCGCTGCCCTTGCGTTGCGGATCGAGCCGGTTGGTCACGAGCACGACGCCCTGCGCGCCCGATTCGGCCGCCGCGCACAGTTCGGCGACCTGCGCGTCGAGATCGTCGCTGATGTGGCCCGACGCGACGACCGGCACGCGCCCGGCCACGCGCTCGACCACGAAGCGCGCGAGCGCCGCGCGTTCGGCCAGGCTCAGGAACTGCATCTCGCTCGATTGCGCGACCGCGAACAACGCATCCGAACCGTGCGCCAGATACCATTCGATGAGCCGCTCGAGCCCGGCGTAGTCGATCGCGCCGGCGTCGTCGAACGGCGTCAGCATCACCGGCACGATCCCCTCGATGGTCACGTTCGATTGCTGCGGATGTTGCATCGGTTTCTCCTTCCTTCAGTGAATGCGAATGCAGGCTGCACGATCACGCCGGCAACGGTCCGGGCGCGGCGTTCGCGGCCTGTTCGGGAATCGGCTTGCGCACGAGCAGCAGATAGGCCATCGCGCCGGCGAACGCGATCGCCGCCGCGGTGAGCAGCGCGGGCACGAACGACCACTTCTGCGCAATGATGCCGGTCAGGATCGGCGCCAGCGCACCGCCGATGAAGCCGCCGAAATTCTGGATTGCGCCGAGCGACGCGATGCGGCTCGGCGGTGCGGCCGCCGTCGCGAGCGCCCACGAGCACGCCGACGCCGCGTTCGCGAGAAAGATCACGACCGAAATGCATGCGAGCGCAACCGTATTGCTCTGCACGAGCGCGGCCGGAATCGTGAACGCGACCATTCCGAGCATCGCGGCCACCACCGCGTTGCGCCGGCTCACGACCGGCGACCGGCTGCGGCGCGTGACGAAATCCGACAGCCAGCCGGCGACGAGCGAACCGACGAACCCGCACAGGAACGGCACCGATGCGGCGAATCCGGTACGAATCAGGCTCATGTGCCGCTCCATCGTCAGGTAGCCCGGCAGCCAGGTGAGGTACACCCAGTTCAGGTACACGGAGCCGAAGAAGCCGATCAGCATCCCCCAGGTCGTGCCGTGCGAGAACAGGCTGCGCCATTCGACGAAGGTCAGTTTCGGCGCGGCGGCGACGCTTTGCGCATCGGCATCGAGATAATTGCGCTCGGCGGTAGATAGTTGTGCGCGCACCGGATCGCGATACAGCGCGAACCACACGACGGCGACGACGAGACCGAGCGCCCCGGTCACGACGAACGCCCAGCGCCAATGGAACGAGGCCACGAGAACCGACAGCAGCAGCGGCGCGAGCGCGGTACCGAGCGGCGACGCGGCATTGAAAATGCCGGTCGGCGTGCCGCGCGCCCGCAGCGGAAACCAGTTGCTCACCACGCGCGCGGCCGACGGGAATTGCGGCGCCTCGCCGATGCCGAGCACGATGCGCGCGACGATGAACCACCCGAACGTGGACACGAGGCCGCCCGACGCCTGCGCGAACGACCAGACGATCAGCCCGATGCCGAGCAGCCGGCGCGGGCCGATGCGGTCGACCAGCCCGCCGACCGGAAACTGGCACAGCGCATAGCTCCATGAGAAGGCCGACAGCAGCAGCCCCATCTGCGCGAGCGACAAGCCGAGATCGCCGCGGATCGCCGAACTTGCGACGGCCAGCGTGCCGCGATCGAGATAGTTGACGATCCCGCTCGCCATCAACAGCGCGAGCGCGATGCGTTGACCGCGCCGGATCCGGGGCGGCGCGTGCGGAACAGATGGGTTGTCGTTCATGTCGATTGTCTCCATGTCACTGATAGGGGCCGGGTTCGGCCGTTCCGTCGCATGCGGAATTCAGGTGTCCGACCGTATGACCTCGTCGCGCGTCGGGATCGACGTCTGCGCGCCGTGGCGCGTGACGCTGATCGCGGCCGCCCGCTGGCCGAAGCCGATTGCGTCGTCCATCGACGCGCCGCCGGCCCGCGCGGCTGCAAACCCGCCGACGAACGTGTCGCCGGCCGCGGTCGTATCCACGGCCGCCACCGCGATCGCGCGATGATGGCCGCTGCCTGCGCTGCCGCGCCAGCAGACGCCGCGCGCGCCGAGCGTGACCAGCACGTTGCCGGCGCCCTTCGCGCACAGCGCCTCGGCGGCGCGCGCGGCCGACGCGTCGTCCCCGACGGCGATGCCGGTCAGCGACTCGGCCTCGGTTTCATTGACGACGAGATAGTCGACCCGCGCCAGCAATGCATCGAAGAGCGGCTGCGCGGGCGCGGGATTGAGCAGCACCGGCGTGTGATGCGCGGCGGCGCAGGCAATCGCGCGCGCCACGGTGGCGACCGGCACTTCGAGCTGGCACACGAGCAGCGCGGCCTCGGCGATCGCGTCGCGCGCCGCGTCGATCCGGTCGGCATCGACGCACGCGTTCGCGCCCGGCACGACGACGATGCTGTTCGCGCCGCCGTCGTCGACCGTGATCGTCGCGACGCCGGTCGCCGTGCCGCCGATCCGGTGCAGGTGCGTCACGTCGATGCGCTCCGCCGCCAGCGCGGCGTGCAGGCGCCCGCCGAACGCGTCGTCGCCGACGCAGCCGATCATCGCGACCGACGCGCCGAGGCGCGCGGCCGCCACCGCCTGGTTCGCGCCCTTGCCGCCGTGAACGGTCTCGAACGTCGTGCCGAGCAGCGTCTCGCCCGGCACCGGCAGGCGCGGCGCGCGCGTGACGAGATCGATGTTGACGCTGCCGACGACGGCGATACGCGGTGACGGGATGCCGTTCATTGCTTGATGTAACCGCTTACATTTGCGATCGACAAAATGACCGAAAAGGCCGTCGTCTCGAAAAATTTCGCCATACGGATTGGAAAAGTGTCTGACATAATAGGGAATCAGCAGCAAGATAGCGCTTACATTCTGGCAGGCTCGATCGAGAATGCAAGCGGGCCATCATGAATCGAGGGTAAACAATGACGCCAATGACGCTTCTGACGGCACACGGCAGCGGCACGGTCGCCACGTGCGGAGGCAACCGATGAGCACGCCCCGCGCACGCCGCGGCAGCGGCCGCTCGGTGCTCGGCGACGTCGCGAAACTGGCCGGCGTGTCGACCGCGACCGTCTCGCGCGTGTACAACGATCCCGGCAAGGTGTCGGCCGACGTGCAGCAGCGCGTGCGCGACGCGGCGCTCGCACTGAACTGGATCCCGAATGCGGCCGGCCGCGCGCTCGCGTCCACGCGCACCCACATCACGGGCGCGATCATTCCGACCCTCGACGATCAGGTGTTTGCGTCGCAGGTCGCCGGCATGCAGACGGTCATGGCCGAGCACGGCATCACGCTGTTCCTCGGCTGCTCGAACTACGACCCCGCGCAGGCGCTCGCGCAGGTGCGCGCGATGCTGTCGCGCGGCGTCGAAGCGGTGTCGCTGGTCGGCGAAGCGTATCCGCCGGAACTGTTCGAACTCCTTGCGATGCATCGCGTGCCGTACGTCGTCACGTATGCGTACCGCGACGACAGCCCGCACTGCTGCATCGGCTTCGACAACCGCGCGGCGTTCGCGCGGCTCACCACGCACCTGCTCGATCTCGGTCATCGCGATTTCGCGATCATCATGCAGCCGTCGACAGACAACGACCGCGTGCAGGCCCGGCTGCGCGGCATTCACGACACGCTGGCCGCGCACGGGCTCGCGGTGCGCCCCGTGCATCAGCACGAAGGCGCGGCCACGATCGCGTTCGGGCGCGCGAGCCTGCGCGCGATCGCCAGCAGCGACGCGGCGACGCGGCCGACCGCCGTGATCTGCGGCAACGACGCGCTCGCGCTAGGCGCGCTGCTCGAAGCGCAGGCGCTCGGCATCGACGTGCCCGCGCAGTTGTCGATCACCGGGTTCGACGACATCGCGCTCGCGCGCGAGATCCAGCCGCCGCTGACGACGATGTGGGTCGACACCGACGCGATCGGGCGTCAAGCCGCGCATGCGTTGCTCGACGCGCTCGAAAACGGCGCCACGGGGTCCGGCCATGCGGTCCAGCCCGAGTTGCGCATACGGGAATCGGCGGCGCCGCCGGCGCGGACGCAGGCGCGCGCGGCGCGGAAGAACAAGACGTAGCGGGGCAGCGCCCTGTTTACTGCATCACGTCGATCGGCAGCGTCTTGTCGAGATTGTCGTGCCACGCGTTGATCGTCTTCGGCACCGTTTTCTTCCACGCGGGCACGTTCGAGTAGTAACGCATCCGGACGTTGTTCTTCGCATCGAACACGAGCAGCCCGATCCACAGATCGGTGCCGCGGCGCATCACGATCGCCGCGTTCGTCGTCGCGATGCCGCGCACCCAGTACGACGTCACGTGTGCGTTGAGGCCATCGAGGTCCTTCTCGTCGGCGCTGAGATTGACCACGTCGACGAGCGTCTGATAGTCGGCGCCGAGCAGTTTGTGCGCGGCCGCGTTCTGCTGTGCGTCCGCGACGACCTTGAGGCTCAGCAGGTCGGCCGGCGGCTTTGACTGCGACTGCGCGGCGGTCACGTAGTTGCCTGCGTACATGACGCCCATACCTGCGTCGCAATCGACATCGGCACCCTGCTGCGTGACGCGGATGCGTCCGCCCTTCCGGTCGAAGTCAAGCCGGCATTTGTCCCGGCGATAGGTTCCGCTGTCACCGTGCAGCACGATGTTGCCGTCGAGCCCGCCATCATGGGCGCCGTTGTTGGCGCTCAACTCGAAATGCAGGCGCGGCACCGTGCCGGTAAACGTCAGCACACCGCCGAACGATGGGTTGTCGCTGTCGAGATACCACGTCTGCTGCCAGCGATCGGCGGCCAGCGGCATGCCGTTCAGGCTCGCGAGCCGTTCGCGGTAGCGGTCGCCCAGGCACGACGCATCGCTGCCGCACTGGTCGCGTTGCTTGAGCCACTTCAATTGCGCGGCCTTCAGCGCGGCCGTATCGCCGCCCTTCGCGAGCGCCCGCTTCCACGCCGTCGACAAATCGCCGTCGAGCTTCGATAGTGTGGTGTCCGCACAGATCCTTTTCTCGGTCGGCGACGCGGCCTTCGCGCAGTCGAAGCCGGCCGCATGCGTGACGTGCGGCAGCAGCGTCAGCAACACGGCCGCCGCGACGGATAACAGGTACGTGCTCCGCTTGCCGCTTGCGCAACGTGCAGCGTGCGCGCGCGGATTCGATCGGTTGTGAATGGTCATCGGCTTGATCGTCGCTGGGTCGCGCATCCGTAGAAGCTACGTGCACGCGACATTCGAGGTAAAAACGCCCGGCCCGGCATGCGACGCACGGCGCCGCCCGGCGAAGCGTAACCCGAATGCGCGACGCCGATCAATCGACGTTCGATGTTGTCGCAACTATCTCGACGCCCGCGCCGCAGTGCACGATACCGTCGCGCAGCGCAGCTTTCGTCGCGCGATCGACGATCCCGATGAACACGATCGCGCGAGCGCCGTCACCCCTGATCGGCCCGCCGTCTTCCATCGACGAGAACCGGATGCGCCGCAACCTGCCACACACGTCTGGCAATCGCACCGGCTGCATCGGCCACGCACATGACGCCTTTCGCGCGCAGGACGAGACGAGCCGGCAATGACGTCAGCCGTCGAACGGCACCAGCTCATAACTCGTGCTCCGCCCGCCGGACGCCGAGCGCCGCAACATGCGCTGCTCGACGAGCTCCGTGATGTCGCGCAGCGCCGTGTCTTGCGAGCATTTCGCGAGAGCGGCCCACTTGGTGGTCGTCAGCTTCCCTTCGAAGCCGTCGAGCAGGCGATTCATGACCTTGACCTGGCGTTCGTTCAGCGCGACGCCCGCGCATCGCTGCCAGAAGCGCGCCTTGATCAGCATCGCATCGAGCGTCGTGTGCGCATGATCGATGGCCCGACCCAGCGTATCCAGAAACCACGCGAGCCACTCGGTGACGTCGAGCGAGCCGCGCTGCGTGCGCTCCAGCACGTCGTAATACGCGTTGCGCTCGCGCTGGATCTGCGCGGACAGGCTGTAGAAACGCTGCGGGCTTCGATCCGCGCGCGCCAGCACCAGATCGCCGAGCGCGCGCGCGATACGACCGTTGCCGTCGTCGAACGGGTGGAGCGTGACGAACCACAGATGGGCGAGCCCGGCCCGGATCAGCAACGGCTCGGCCGGCGGCGCGTTGAGCCACGCGAGAAAGCGCTCGATCTCGTGCGTCAGGCGTACGGCCGGCGGCGCCTCGAAATGCACGCGCTGCCGGCCGATCGGCCCGGAGACCACCTGCATCGGCCCGCTCGCATCCGTGCGCCATTCGCCGACCGTGATCCGCGACAGCCCCGAATAGCCGGTCGGAAACAGCGCGGCATGCCACCCGAACAGCCGCGCTTCGGTGACCGGTGCGGCCGAATGGGTCGTCGCATCCAGCACCATGTCGACGACGCCTTCGACGTGGCGATCGACCGGCGCCAGCGCGCCGATGTCGACCCCGAGCCGGCGCGCGATCGACGACCGGACCGATGCGACATTCAGGTTCTCGCCCTCGATCGCGCTGGTCTTGACGACGTCCTCCGTCAGCGCGGCCAGGCTCGCCTCGTCGCGCAATGTCAGGCCGACATCCGCCAGTCGGCCGACCAGCATGCCTTGCGCACGGCTGACGTCGGCAAGCGGCGCGGCGAGGGCCGGAAGGTCGAAGCGCCATGCCGGCCAGTCGGCCGATTCCCAGATGAAGGTGTAATCTCCGCTCATGATGCGGAGATTATCCACCCATTCGCCGCACCACTCAATAATCTCCGCAAATTCTGCGGAGATTACGCGCCCCATTCACCGCAAGCGGCCGGCTACCGTACCCGGCCCGCCGCGCTCGCCTCCGCCCCGGCCGGCTCCCCGAGCCGTTCCGCGAGAAACCCGATGAACGTGCGCAGCGTGACGAACCCTTCCCGGTGCTGCGGAAACACCGCATTGAGCGTGATCGGCGGCGGCACGTACGCGTCGAGCACCGGTACGAGCGCGCCGCTGTCGAGCGCCGCGCCGACGATGAAGTGCGGCAGCAGCGCGATGCCGAGCCCCGCGATCGCGGCGTCGCGCACCACTTCGCCGTTGTTCGCGACGAGCGGCCCCTGCACGTCGAACGTGCGCGCCGCGCCGTCGACGCGGAACTCCCAGCCGACCCGCCGCTCGCGCCCGTACAGCACGCACGTGTGGCCGGCGAGATCGGCCGGCGTCTGCGGCGTGCCGTGCCGCTTCAGGTAAGCGGGGCTCGCGCACGCGATCATCCGCCACGCGCCGAGCGGACGCGCGATCAGCGTCGAATCCTCGAGCGAGCCGATCCGCAGCACGAGGTCGAAACCCTCGCCGATCAGGTCGACGCGCCGGTCGGTCAGGTCGAGGTTCAGCCGCACGGCCGGGTGCGCGGACAGGAATTCGGCAATCAGCGGCGACACGTGCGTGATCCCGAACGACAGCGGCGCGCTGATCTTCAGCGAACCATGCAGCTCGGTGCTGCGCACCGACATCGCCTGCTCGGCGTCGGCGATCTCCGCGAGGATCCGCTGCGCGCGCGCATAAAACTCCTGCCCCGATTCGGTCACCGCGAGATTGCGGGTATTGCGATGCAGCAGCCGCACGCCGAGCGACGCCTCCAGCGCCATCGTGCGCCGGCTGACGAACTGCTTGGACAGCATCAGCTGATCGGCCGCCGCCGTGAAACTGCCTGCGTCGACGGTCGCGACGAAGATCCTCAGGTCGTTGAGTTCCATATTGTCCACTCCAGAGCGACAGTCATTATCTCTGCAGCGATTTATTTGTCAAATCGATTGACCTAAGATTCATCTCAACGAACAGCCGAGCCCACTTCCGAGGTCCGGCGACTTCAAGGACAAAAAATCATGATCGATATCCGTGCAGCAAACCAACGTGGCCGTGCGGAGCATGGCTGGCTCAGCTCCCGTCATACGTTTTCGTTCGCGAATTACTACGATCCGAAGCAAGTCGGCTTCTCCGACTTGCTCGTGATCAACGACGACCGCGTCGCCCCGGGCCGCGGCTTCGGCACGCACCCGCACCGCGACATGGAAATCCTGTCGTACGTGCTCGACGGCGCGCTGGAACACAAGGACTCGATGGGCACCGGTTCGGTGATCGTGCCGGGCGACGTGCAACTGATGAGCGCCGGCACGGGCGTGCGCCACAGCGAGTTCAACCACTCGCCGGACACGCCGGTCCACTTCCTGCAGATCTGGGTCGGGCCGGCCGAAAAGGGCGCCGAGCCGCGCTATCAGCAGACGAATGTCGCGGCCGACGACAAGCGCGGCAAGCTCGCCCTCGTCGTGTCGCCGAACGGCGATGCCGGTTCGCTGAAGATCCGGCAGGACACCCGGATTTACGCGGGCCTGTTCGACGGCGACGAAAGCACTACGCTGGAACTTGATCCGAGCCGCTTTGCCTACGTGCACGTGGCGCGCGGCAGCGTGACGGTCAACGGCGTGACGCTCGGCGAAGGCGACGGCGCACGCATCCGCGGCGAACAGGCGCTGACGATCGCCGACGGCAAGGACGCCGAGGTGCTGGTGTTCGATCTGCGTCCGGTCGAAGTGACGGCCGAATGGGCGTGATGCCCGTTCGGGAAACCGGGCCCCGCTGACCGCGGGGCCCTTTTAATCGGAGATTCGCAACATGGCCAAGGTTCTCGTTCTGTACTACTCGTCCTACGGGCACGTCGAAACGATGGCGCAGCACATCGTCGAGGGTGCGAAATCGGTGCCCGGCGTCGAGGTCGCGCTCAAACGCGTGCCGGAAACGATCCCCGTCGATCAGGCCCGCGCGATCGGCGTGAAGGTCGACCAGGCCGCGCCGGTCGCCACGGTGGACGAACTCGCCGACTACGATGCGATCATCTTCGGCACGCCGACCCGCTTCGGCAACATGGCCGGCCAGATGCGCACGTTTCTCGACCAGACCGGCGGCTTATGGATGAAAGGCGCGCTCGTCGGCAAGATCGGCAGCGTGTTCGCGTCGACCGGCACGCAGCACGGCGGCCAGGAAACGACGATCACGTCGTTCCACACGACGCTGCTGCATCACGGGATGGTGATCGTGGGCGTGCCGTATGCGTGCAGCGGCCTCGTCAACATGAACGAAATCACCGGTGGCACGCCGTACGGCGCGACCACGCTCGCGGGCGCGGACGGCAGCCGCCAGCCGAGCGCGAACGAACTCGACATCGCGCGCTACCAGGGCAAGCACGTGGCGGAACTCGCGAGCAAGCTCGCGTCGTAACGCGGCGGGCTCGCGGGCCCGCCGTCCTGCTGTCCCGCCCTTCCGCAGATGAACGAACGGCGCCGGTTCGACCGGCGCCGTTCGTGCTGTGCCACGCGTTCGACCGTTACTGGCCCGAAGCCGGCGCGGCCGGCGCCGCGTTCGTCGCGGGCGCCTTCTGCACGGCATTCTGCGGATAGTTGCTCTGATCGCCGGTCAACCGGTAGCCGCTGCCGGTGCCGATCGCCTTCAGGTCCGACGCGTGCCGCGCGCGGGCCGCCTTGCGCGCCGCCTTCTTCTGCGCCTTGGCGAGCTGCTTCTGCGTCGGCGCGGACGCCGCCGCGTCCTGCGCGTATGCCGCCGGCGCGGCGGTCAACGACAGACCGAACGACGCCGCTACTGCTACTGCCACCGAAACCACGCGAGACTGCTTCATGGCCGATCTCCTTGTCGATTGTTGAGTGTGGGTCGGACACCGGCGTGCACGCGATGGCTTGCGACAACGGCGCCGATGCAACGTTAGCCGATCGGCGCGCAAATGTCCGTGTGCGTTCCTGAATTGTCCTGATAACGTCAACGATACATGCGCGCCGGGTGCGCCGCCCTTTCGGCGTGCCGTCCGCGCCATCGGGGAAACCGATACCCGGGGCGGGCGCGGGCCGACGCTCAGATCCAGCGCGACAGCACCGGCAGCAGGACCGGTACGACGAATGCCGTCAGCACGCCGTTCAGCCCCATTCCGAGCCCAGCGAACGCGCCGGCTTCCTCGCTGACCTGGAACGCGCGCGCGGTGCCGATCCCGTGCGACGCGACGCCGAGCGCGAAGCCGCGCACGGCCGGCTCGTCGATCCGCAGCAGATTGAGGATGCCGCGCGCGCACACCGCGCCGAAGATCCCGGTCGAGATCACGAGCACGGCGGTGAGCGACGGAATGCCGCCGATCTCGGCGGCGACGGCCATCGCGATCGGCGTCGTCGCCGATTTCGGCGCGAGCGACGCGATCGTCTGGTGCGACGCCCCGAACAGCGCGGCGATGCCGACCGCCGACACGATCGCCGTCAGCGAACCCGCGAGCAGGCCGACGAGCAGCGGCAGCGCGCTGCGCCGCAGCTTCGACCACTGGCGGTACAGCGGCAGCGCGAGCGCGACGGTCGCGGGGCCGAGCAGGAAATGGACGAACTGCGCACCTTCGAAATACGTCGGATACGGCGTATGCGTGAGCGTCAGCAGCACGACGATCATCGCGACCGCGATCAGCACCGGATTCGCGAGCGGATTGAAACGCGCCCGCGCATAGACGGCCTGCGCGAACAGATACGCGACCAGCGTGATGGTCAGGCCGAGCAGCGGGCTCGCGGCGAGATAGACCCAGATCGCGCCAAGCTTCGGGAACGCCGTCATTGCGCACCCTCCGCGGTGCCGCCCGCGCGGCGCTGGCGCCGCAGCAACGCGCGCGTGACGAGCGCCGTCACCGCGATCGCGAGCGTGGTGCTGACGGCCAGCGCGACGACGACCGCGGCCGCGTCGCCGCGCACGCGGTCGGCCGACACCATGATGCCGACGCCGGCCGGCACGAACAGCAGCGACAGGTGACGCAGCAGCTCGAGCGCGGTCGGCTCGATCGCATCGGCCGCCTGCGGGCGCAGCATCACGAAGCCGAACAGCAGCAGCATGCCGATCACGGGGCCCGGCACCGGCAAGCCGAACAGATAAGACACGCCTTCCCCGAGACACTGGAAGATCAGCAAGACCGCGAACGCCTGCAACATGAACCGCTTCTCCCGAACGTGGCCGCGCTGCCGTGCAAGCGCGGCCGATGAGCCGGCGGCTGGCGACGCCGGCGTGAACGATACGCGCGATCGTACCAACAATGCCGGCGGCCGGGCGCGATTGGGTGATCGACACGCTGCCGGGCATGAACGAAACGCCCGCACGCAAAAACGGCGGGCAACGTGCCCGCCGTCCTGTCGTTCAAGTTCGAATGGCCGTCGACCGCGTTACTTCAGCCGCGTCGCGATTTCATTGGCCATCGCCTTCGTCGCGGCCTTCGTCGGCGCATCGTCGGCCAGCGCGTTCAGCAGGCCGAAATCATGGATCGTGCCGTCGTAGCGCGTGGTCGTCGCGTCCACGCCGGCCGCGTCGAGCTTGCGGCCGTACGCTTCGCCTTCGTCACGCAACACGTCGAACTGCGCGACCTGGATCAGCGCGGGCGGCAGCCCCTTCAACTGCGCGACGCTCGCGCGCAGCGGCGATGCGTAGATCTCGTTGCGTTGCGCTTCGTTCTTCGTATAGGCGTCCCAGAACCACTTCATCAGCGGCCGCGTCAGGAAGTGGCCTTGCTGATACGCGTTGTACGAACCCGTGTTGAAATTGTGGTCCGTGACCGGCCACATCAGCCCCTGGAAGCGGATCGCGGGGCCGCCCTTGTCCTTCGCCATCAGCGCGACGACGGCCGACATGTTCCCACCGACGCTGTTGCCGACCACCGCGAGGCGGCTGCCGTCGACGCCGATCTCCGCGCCGTGCGCGGCCACCCACTTCGTCGCCGCATACGCCTGGTTGATCGCGACCGGATAACGCGCTTCCGGCGACGGCGTGTAGTTCACGAATACCGCGACGGCGCCCGACTGCACGACGAGATCGCGCACGAGGCGCTCGTGCGTCGGGAAATCGCCGAGCACCCAGCCGCCGCCGTGGATGAACACGAATACCGGCAGCGTGCCCGTCACGCCTTGCGGGCGCACGATCGTGACCGGCACCGACAGGCCGTCCTGTTCGATCGTGCGGTTCGACACGTCGATGCCGGACAGATCGACCTTCACGCCGTTCTGCGCGTCGACCAGCACCTGGCGCGCCTTCGCGGGGCTCAACGTTTCGAGGCCCGGGCCCTTCTGGCCGTTCAGCGCGGCGAGGAACGCGCTCGTCTTCGCATCGGGACCGACGGCATCGGCGGCGAACGCGGCAGGCGCGGTGGACAGGGCGGCTGCAACGGCGGCGGCGATCAGCAGCGGCTTGACGATCTTCATGGTGCGACTCCTTGGTCGAATCTTCGAATGGCGATGAATGGTTGGCAATGCGACTTATTGGACGAGCGTGAGCGTGACGTCGATGTTGCCGCGCGTCGCGTTCGAGTACGGGCAGACGACGTGCGCGCGGTCGATCAGCGTTTGCGCGATGTCGCGATCGAGGCCCGGCAACGAGATCTTCAGCTCGACTTCGATGCCGAAGCCGTTCGGGATCGCGCCGATGCCGACGCTGCCTTCGATCGCCGCGTCCGCGGGGATCGCGATCTTGTCGCGCGCGGCGACGAACTTCATCGCGCCGATGAAGCACGCGCTGTAGCCGGCGGCGAACAGTTGTTCGGGGTTCGCGCCCGCACCGCCCGCGCCGCCGAGCTCGCGCGGCGTGGTCAGCTTCAGGTCGAGGCCGCTTTCGGGCACCGTCGCACGGCCGTCGCGGCCGCCGGTGGCTTTTGCATGGGCGCGGTACAGCACTTTTTCGATCGACATGACAGACTCCTTTTCAGCAAGTGAATGAAACACCCTTCGAACCGGGGACGGCGTGCCGGCGGATTCCGCATCGGCGTCGCATTTGTTTATCTACTCATAGATAGACAAACATCCCCAAAAAATGCAGCCGAATGATCCCGCCTGCGTCAGATTATCTATCTACTACATGATAGACAACGAGATTCAATAAAAAGGCGGCGAACCGCCTCCCTGCTTGCGCCGTCCGTCAGGACCGCGTTTTCCAGACGGACTCGACGTCCTCGAGACGCGCCCGCGTGTGAAACAACCGGCTGGCCAGCACGCTGCCCTGGAACGCCGCATACAACGTGCGCGCCGCGGTTTCCGGCTCGCCGCTGAACTGCAGCGTGCCTTCCTTCGCGCCTTGCGCGAGCAATTCCGCAAGCCAGCTTTCGTTGGCCTTGAAGAACGCCTGCACGGCCTGCCGCACGTTCTCCGGCAAGGTTTCGATGTCGGACGCGAGCATCCCGCACAGACAGATCAAATTGCCGTCGCCGAGCGTGCGGCCGAACATCTTCGTGTACAGGCTCAGCTTCACGTCGGCCGGCAACGCCGGATCGATCGCCCGCACGGCCGCGAGGACTTCGTCGCTGTAGGCCGCCACCGCTTCCAGCACGAGATCGTCCTTCGACGGGAAGTAGTAGTGGATGCTCGACGTCTTCACGCCCACCAGGTCGGACAGGTCTCGATAGCTGAAGCCGTTGTAACCGCGCTGCATCATCAGCGTGATCGCGTGGTCGAGAATCTGTTCGCGGACGGTCGGTTTCGTTTCCATGGATCGAACTTTATCTACTCATAGATAGATAGTCAAGGATTTTTTTAGGGGCGTGATGACCATGCCCCGGGCGCGATCCCGATGCGCAAGCACGGAGGAAGCGGTCGCACGGCCGGGGCGGCTTACAACCGGCCTGCAGCGCGATCGAATCGATGCGACACTTCACGCCGGGCCACGCGAATCGCGGCGCAACGTCCATCGGCTGGAACGATGGGTCGGCACACGATTGCCGCCTCGCATCCGGCCCGGTATCGTCGGCCCGCCCGCCGCGTCGGGCCGCATAAGGAGAACAAGTCGATGTATTCGTGGTTTGAACGGCGCCTGCCGACTTTCCCGCTCGAAGATCCCGTCACGCCGCCGAAGGGATTCTTCTCGTTCGTCTGGGCGTGCACGAAAGGCGCGCGCGGCTGGATCCTGCTGATCGCGCTGACGTCGGCCGCGCTGGCCGCATACGAAGCCGCGCTGTTCGCGATGATGGGGCACGTGGTCGACTGGCTGTCGTCGTCGACGCCGGCCGGATTCGGCGGCCGCCACTTCGGCACGCTCGCCGGTTTCGCGGCGATTCTCGTCGGCAGTGCGCTGCTGATCGCGCTGCATACGATGGTCAAGCACCAGGTGCTCGCGATCAACTTTCCGATGCGGCTGCGCTGGCTGTTTCACCGGCTGATGCTCGACCAGAGCCTGTCGTTCTACGCGAACGAGTTCGCGGGCCGCGTGACGACCAAGATCATGCAGACCGCGCTGGCGGTGCGCGACGCGCTGTTCATGTCGGTCGACGTCGTGATCGGCGTCACCGCCTACCTGATCGGCATCCTCGTGCTCGCCGCGAGCTTCGACTGGCGGCTGATGATACCGCTCGCGCTGTGGGCGCTCGGCTACGGCGCGGCGTGCGCGTATTTCGTGCCGCGCCTCGGTGCGGTCGGCAGCCGGCAGGCCGACGCACGCGCGCTGATGACGGGCCGCATCACCGACGCGTATTCGAACATCACGACCGTGAAGCTGTTCTCGCATACGCGGCGCGAAGCCGACCACGCGCGCCGCGCGATGGAAGCGTTCAAGGCGACCGGCGACGCGCAGATGCGGCTCGTCAGTGCGTTCGAGATCGTCAACCACCTGCTGTCGACGCTGCTGCTGATCGGCTCTGCCGGGCTCGCGCTGTATCTGTGGATGCACGGCGAGGCCAGCGCGGGCGTCGTCGCGGCCGTGATCGCGATGGCGCTGCGCCTGTCGAGCTACTCGCACTGGATCATGTGGGAAATGACCGAGCTGTTCGAGAACGTCGGCACGATCCAGGACGGCATCAACACGCTGACGAAGGTGCGCAGCGTGGTCGACGCGCCCGATGCGAAGCAGCTGACGGTGCAACGCGGCGAGATCGTGTTCGACAACGTGCAGTTCGCGCACGAGGACAACGATCGCGCGGTATTCGACGGGCTGAACCTGACGATTCGGCCGGGCGAGCGGATCGGCTTGATCGGCCGCTCGGGCGCCGGCAAGTCGACGCTCGTGAACCTGCTGCTGCGCTTCTACGACGTGAGCGGCGGCTCGATCCGGATCGACGGGCAGGACATCGCGCACGTCACGCAGGACAGCCTGCGCGCCGCGATCGGGATGGTCACGCAGGATACGTCGCTGCTGCACCGGACGATGCGCGAAAACCTGCTGTACGGCCGCCCCGATGCGACCGAGCGCGAGATGCAGGACGCGGCCGTGCGCGCGGAAGCGGCCGAATTCATCGACCGGCTGCGCGACCGCCACGGCCGCAGCGGCTACGACGTCGAAGTCGGCGAGCGCGGCGTGAAGCTGTCGGGCGGCCAGCGCCAGCGCGTCGCGATCGCGCGCGTGATGCTCAAGGATGCGCCGATCCTCGTGCTCGACGAAGCGACCAGCGCGCTCGATTCCGAGGTCGAAGTCGCGATCCAGCGCAGCCTCGACAGCCTGATGAGCGGCAAGACGGTGATCGCGATCGCGCACCGGCTCTCGACGATCGCCGCGATGGACCGGCTGATCGTGCTCGACGAAGGGCGCATCGTCGAGGAAGGCACGCACCAGCAGTTGCTGCAGGCGGGCGGCATCTACGCGGCGCTGTGGGCGCACCAGAGCGGCGGGTTCCTCGGCGAAACGGCGGACGCGGAAAGCGTCGAGCAGTGAGCAGGGCAGCCATGGCAACATGGCGGCACTTCGATCATCGCCGGTCGGACGAACCGGGGGCACAATGCGTGCCCCTCCGCCGCCCGGTCAATGTAACGTCGCGAACAGCAGGTTCAGTCCTTCCGAAACAATCGGATGCCCGATGATCGCATCGCGCACCGCCGTGTACGGCAGGCCGCCGAGCATCGCCATCTGGACCGCGGTCGTCACATCGCCGGCGCCCGTGCCGACCATCGTGAACCCGAGAATCGCGCCGGTGCCCGGATGCACGAGCGCCTTCATGAACCCGCGCGTGTTGCCGTCGGTGCGCGCCCGCGGCACGGAAGCCATCGGCAGCTTCGCGACCCCGACGTCGATCTGTCGGGCATTCGCGTCCGCTTCGTTCAAGCCGATTCGACCGAGTTCCGGGTCGATGAACAGTGTATAAGGAATGACGCGCTCCGCGGTGTTCGCCGGACGGCCTTCGATACCGGCTTTCAGCACACGGTAGTCGTCGAACGACGCATGCGTGAACATCGGCGTGCCCGCGACTTCGCCGATCGCCCACGTGCGCTCCGCCGTCGTCGCGAGCCGGTGGTCGACCTTGATGAACCCGCGCTCGTTCGTCTCGACGCCGGCGAGCTCGAGCCCGATGCCGGCCGTCTGCGGCGTGCGCCCGGTTGCCACGAGCACGTGCGAACCTTCGATCGCACGGCCGTCGGCCAGCCGCACCGTGACGCGCTCGCCGCTTTTGCCTTCGACGCCGACGAGCCGCGCGGCGAGTTCGAGGCGAATGCCGTCGTCGGTCAGCGCCTGCTGGATGACCGTGCTGACGTCCTCGTCTTCGCGCATCGCGACGCGCGGCGTATCGCTGACGAGCGTAACCGCGCTGCCGAGCCGCCGAAACGCCTGCGCCATCTCGAGCCCGATATAACCGCCGCCGATGACAACCAGATGCCCGGGAAGCGTCGTCAGCCGCAACGCCTCCACGTGCGTGAGCGGCTGCGCATCGCGCAGCCCCGGCACGTCCGGGATCGACGCGACCGTACCCGTGTTGATGTAGACGTTCTCGCCCTCGTAGATCGTTTCGGCCCCGTCGGGGGCGCCCCCCCCCCCCCGGGGGGGGGCCCCCCCCCCCCCCCCCCCCCCCCCCCGGCCGGGGGCCCCCCCCCCCCCCCCCCCCGCCGCCACCGCCACCGCCACCGCCTCCGCTGCCTCCCGCGCCGCCGTACCGGCTCATGCCCGGTCCTTGCGACGTACCGCTGCCCGACGACGTACAGCCCGTGGACAGCACAAGCACCAGCGCCGCGATCAGCGCCGCAGCCAACGTTGCCGATTTCATTGCGATCTCCTTGCTGCGCGCAGGCAACAGGAAAGGCGGTTCGCGTGAACCGCGTCTGCGCGATGACAAGACGTTTCGGCGGGGCGCTTATTCCATGCTTTTTGCGTATCGCCGCGGCGGTGCCTGGATCAACGATAGACGAGATCGGCGCGGCGATTCTGCGCCCACGCTTCCTCGTCGTGGCCGAGCGCGACCGGCTTTTCCTTGCCGAGGCTGACAGCCTCGAGTTGCGTCGCCGGCACGCCGAGCGTTTCGAGCGCGCTCGCCACGGCCTGCGAGCGGCGCTGGCCGAGCGCGAGGTTGTATTCGGACGTGCCGCGCTCGTCGGTGTTGCCCTGGATCAGCACGCGCCGCGCGGGATGGCTGCGCAGGTAGTCGGCGTGCGCCTGCAGCAGCGACTGGAATTCGGGCTTCACCGAGTACTGGTCGAAATCGAAGTAGATGCTGCGCTTCGCGAGCGGGCTGTTCGGATTGTTCAGATCGTCGGCCGTCACCGTCGCGACGGTTTCACTCGACGGCGTCGGCGCCGCGCCGGCATTCTCGGGCGTCTTCGCCGCGTGGTGGCAACCGGCCAGCAGGACGAAAGTTGCCAGGACCGCAATTCGCTTCATTTTGCTCATCGTTCTTCTCCAGCGGTTGACTGCGTTGAAAGCGGGGCGCGTGCCATTCGCACGCAGCCGTCCGGTCGCCATGGCGCGAAAGGTCCGGCTCCGTTGCCGTGATGCAGGTTCGTAAGCCGGTGGTGCGCCAGATGAAAGAATGTTGCGGGCCGGAACGCCGGAGCGCGGCGTCGCTGCAAACAGATTAGGAAAAATGTCACAACGTGCCCAGTTTCTCCGCATTTTTTGCGCAAACGCGACAGCCGGGAGGCATTCTTGCTTCCGCGCCTGGGGTGCGGTACGCGACGCCCGCCACGGCGAAAAAGGCCGCGCAGAGCGCGCGGCCTTGCCGGTGCCGGACACCGCGATCGGGTGATGGAGGAAGCGCTCGCCGAATGCAGTCGGTCAGCCGCGTGACGGCGCCGCCCGCACGCCGCATCGTCAGAACTTGTGGCGTAGCCCCAGCGCGACGACGGCCTGATTGCTGTTCGCGGAAGGCGTCATGGTCCAGACCGTCGCGTTGAACGCCGGATTGCCGTTGCCGCCGCTCACGCTCTGGTAAGTGCCTTCGAGATACGCATCCGTGCGCTTCGACAGCGCATAGTCGGCCTGCGCGACGACCTGGTTCCATTTCGGGCGGGTCTGTCCCGTGCGGGTGTCGAAGCGGCCAATCGTGTACGTGTACGCGGCGGCGACGCTCAGCGCGCGCGTGACGAAGTAGCGTCCGTCGATCGAGAAGTTGTCGAACACCAGCGATTCGCCCTTCAGCGGCGCGATGTTGCCGCCCTGGAGCACGCCCGTCACGCCGTCGGTGGTCGAATGCGACCACGCGGCGCCGACCGAGTGCGGCCCGAACGCGTAACGGCCGGCCATCGCCCAGATCTGCTGGTTGCCGCCCGTGATGGTCGCCGAGCCGTCGACCGTGCTCAGCGCGCCGTCCGGATTCGGCGCGTTGCGGTCGCGGCTGATCTTCAGGTAGCCGGCGCCGAGCTTCAGCGGCCCGTTCGCGTACGACAAACCCGTGCTCCACACCGCGTTGTTGGAGAACTGGCCGGGCGTGTTCGAAAACCCGATCATCGCGCCGAAGGTCAACCCGCGAACCGTCGGGCTCGTGTACTTCACCGCGTTATTGATGCGCAGGTTGCGGTTCGAATCGTCGTTGTCGTACGGGTGGACCGCAAGGTTGCCGCCCCAGCCGGGGCCGGACGCGCCGAGCGGCGTCACGAAATCGAGGATCAGGTCGTACTGGCGGCCGAAGGTCAGCGCGCCGGCCGTCCTGGATTCCACGCCGAGCCACGCCTGGCGGCCGAACAGATCGACGCCTTTCTGCGACAGCTTGCCGGTCGTGCCAGAGAAGCCGTTTTCGAGCGAGAAGACCGCGGCCAGTCCGCCGCCGAGATCCTCGCGACCGCGCAGCCCCCAGCGCGACGCATTCAATGCGCCGCTCGTCATCGCGACGCCGCCGCTGCCGGGCGAGCCGGCACCGCGCGTGCGCTGGTTGGTGGAGTAGGTGATCGACGTGTCGATCAGGCCGTACAGCGTCACGCTGCTCTGGGCAAGCGCGACATCCGACACGAAGCCGGTCAGGCAGGCGGCAATGACGGTCCCCGCGACGCGTGTGCCGGCATGCTGGTTCGTTTGGCAGGAATGCATAGGCGTTTTGTTGTTGTTGGGCCGGCCTGGCGGCCGACGGATCGAGCGGCCATTATTGGAGATCGTGCGGCGGTCGATTAAGGCGTTGCACAGGAAAGGTCCTCTGCCCAATCACTCGGAATCGCGGTAGGGCGACTTGCGGGGAGACGGTCGGGAAGGAGCGGCTGAGACGGTGCGTAGGGTTCGGCGCGCCATCGCGCGACGGTGGTGTGCCGAACGTCTAGACCCGGCCCGAACGCTCGCCGTAGAAATCCCGAGACCGGAATCCACCACGATCGGACGCGATTCCACCTGGAACGACATGGAGCAGGGCAGAATAGGGCGCGCGTGGCGCATGCCGACCGCTGTCGGCAGCGCGCCGATTCACGAAAACCTGTCGAGTCTCCATGGCGTTTCCGATGTCCCCTATCTTGCGTCCCATCCGGTTGGTGTCCCGAACGACGGCCGGTGTTGCATTCGTCGTCAGTCTGCTGTCGGGCTGCGCTGCGCTGTCTTCATCTGCGCCGGTCGACCCTCAGCAGCAGTTCGTTGCGGAGCAGCGAAATGCGAACATGCGATACATCGACAGTCTCGCGGCGTACAAGCCCGTTTTCCAGAATCCCGGCAACTATAGTCGAGCGCAGGTGCTGGAAAAGTACGACGCGGTTCTCTATCAATACTCGCTCGCTGCGGTGAGCTGGGTTCGCGCAATCTATCCTGCCACCCGGCAGACGTTGCCGCCATCCCTGCAACCATTGCCTGCACCGTCCGGGCCGCTCAGCCTGGCGGACGTGAACCGACACTACGAACACGCGCTCGGCATGAACGCCGGCATGTGGGAGATCAGCATGGCCGCGGATTTCGGCAAGCCGTCGAAACTGGCGGTGCCGCGATATGACGGGCCGTTGCTTTTCATGCCGTTCGCACCGCCTTTGCCGCCGCTGCAGGATGTTCGCGATCCGCAGTTCGCGCGGCTGGTGACCATGACGAAGAAGCTGGACGACGCGCAGAAGGCGGACCTCGCTCGACAGAACGCGGCGACCGCGAAACAGATGGCGGAGAACGCCGCGATGCACGCGGCAAACCATCCGCCCGGCCCGAATCCGCTGGACTCGATCGATCCGCGGACCGGGTTGCCGTATCCGGCACCGCAACAGGACACGCAGCGCTGGTGCACGATGATGGGCAACGGTGTGGGTGGTCGGGTGCCGTGTTGAATCGAGGCGGACGACGGCGGGCTGATCCGATGTGACGTGGACGTCATGGTGATCGTCCCAGTCGCGTTCGTCGCCGGCGCTCCCAAGGGTGCGGACAATCAACCTACAGGCCAGAACACGACATTAGGATATGGCTGCCACAATCGACAATGTCGATAATTCACCTTATGTCAAATTTTAAATAGCCATGATCACCCTCTATGGCGCGGGTTCGGCAATCTCGAATACGTCCATACGCTGAAAAATCTGCCAATCGGGCGCGCCCCCAACTGCAGCGCGCCCACCCTCAACCGACCATCAAACCGCCATCACCGTCACCGACTTCGTGACGAGATACGGCTCCAGCGCTTCCGGCCCGCCTTCCGACCCGTAGCCCGAATCCTTCACGCCGCCGAACGGCATTTCCGGCCACGGCGTCGCCGGCTGGTTGATCCACAGCATCCCGACTTCGAGACGTTGCGTCAACAGATGCACGTTCGCGAACGAACGCGTGAACGCGTAGCCGGCCAGACCGAACGGCAGACGGTTCGCCTCGGCGATCGCATCCTCGAGCTTGTCGAACCCGCGAATCGCCGCGACCGGGCCGAACGGCTCGTTGTTGAACACGTCCGCTTCGAGCGGCACGTTCGCGATCACGGTCGGGGCGAAGAAGTTGCCTTCCGCGCCGATCCGCTCGCCGCCGGTCTCGATGCTCGCGCCGACCTTGCGCGCGTTGTCGACGACCGACGCCATCGCGGTCAGGCGTCGCGGGTTCGCGAGCGCGCCGAGCGTCGTGCCTTCGTCGAGACCGTTGCCGATCCTCAGCCCTTCCGCATGCTTGACCAGCGCGCGCGTGAATTCGTCGCGGATGCTGTTGTGCACGAGGAAACGCGTCGGCGAAATGCAGACCTGTCCCGCGTTGCGGAACTTCGCCCCGCCGGCGGCCTTCACTGCGAGCGCGACGTCTGCATCCTCGGCGACGATCACCGGCGCGTGGCCGCCCAGTTCCATCGTCGCACGCTTCATGTGCTGGCCCGCGAGCGCGGCCAGCTGCTTGCCGACCGGCGTCGAACCCGTGAACGTGACCTTGCGGATCACCGGGTGCGGAATCAGGTACGACGAGATTTCAGCCGGATCGCCGTACACGAGACCGATCACGCCCGCCGGCACGCCCGCATCGACGAACGCGCGCAGCAGCGCGGCCGGCGACGCCGGGGTTTCTTCCGGCGCCTTCACGAGGAACGAACAACCGGTGGCGAGCGCCGCGCTCAGCTTGCGCACGACCTGGTTGACCGGGAAATTCCACGGCGTGAACGCCGCGACCGGACCGACCGGTTCCTTCACGACCGTCTGCTGCGCACCGAGATTGCGCGGCGGCACGATCCGGCCGTACACGCGGCGCCCTTCGTCCGCGAACCATTCGATGATGTCGGCCGCCGACAGCACTTCGACGCGCGCTTCGGTGAGCGGCTTGCCCTGCTCCTGCGTCATCAGCTGCGCGATCGTGTCGGCGCGTTCGCGCACCAGCGCGGCCGCCTTGCGCATCGTCGCCGCGCGTTCGTGCGCGGGCACCTTGCGCCATGCTTCGAAGCCGCGCTGCGCGGCGGCGAGCGCACGGTCGAGATCGGCGATGCCCGCGTGGGCCACCTTGCCGATCGCCTTGCCGGTCGCCGGGTTCACGACGTCGATCGTCTTGCCGCTCGCGGCGTCGACCCACTCGCCGTCGATCAGCAATTGCGTATCCGTATAAGTCACGTTAGCCATCCAGACACCCCTACATTGCGTCGATAAAACGCGCGCGGCCGCGAACGGCCGCACGCCGGTTGACAGAAAAAGCCAAGCCGCCGGGGCAGGCACGCACCCGGCGGCGTCGACGGCAGGCACGCCGGCCCGCCATCGTTGCGCGGCGCACCGCGCTCAGTGCGCGGCCGCCGTCGCCTTGCGGAGTTTCGCGACGTCCGCCGCCTGCACGGCCGGCGCGCCGTTGTTCCAGCCGGCGCGCATGAACGTCAGCACGTCGGCGATCTGCCGGTCGTTCAACTGGTTCGAGAACGCCGGCATCGGATACGCGGACGGCACGCCGCCGATCACGAGCGTGTCGCTGCCGTTCAGCGTCACGTTGATCAGCGACGATGCATCGGCCTCGAGCACGTTCGGATTGCCGGCGAGCGGCGCGAGCAGCGGCGCGTAGCCGCGCCCGTCCACACCGTGGCAATGCAGGCAGTAAGCGTTATACACCTTCGCGCCCGGATCCGTTGCCGGTCGGCCCAGCGCGGCCTGCGTCGCCTTCGGATCGTAGCGGTACGGCGGCGCGCCCGTGCCGCCTGCCGCCGGCAGCGATTTCAGGTAGCGCGAGATCGATGCCAGATCGTCGTCGGTCAGTTCCTGCGTGCTGTGGTTGATCACGCTTACCATCGAGCCGAACGCGGTCGCGTGCTGGTTCGCGCCGGTCTTCAGGAACTGCGCGACGTCGGCCTCGTTCCAGCGGCCGAGCCCGGTGTTGTGCTCGCCGGTCAGGTTCGACGCGAACCAGTTGTCGATCGACGCGCCCGACAGGAACGCCGCGCCGCTTTCGTCGAGCGCCTTCTCCTGGAAGCCGACACCGCGTGGCGTGTGGCACGACCCGCAGTGCCCGAGCCCCTGCACGAGATACGCGCCGCGGTTCCACATTGCGTCCTTCGCCGGCTTGTCCGCGTATGGCGTCGTGTCGAGGAACACCTTGTTCCACAACGCGAGCGGCCAGCGCATGTTGAGCGGCCACGGGATGTCGGATGGCCGGTTCGCCTGCTTCACCGGTTCGACGCCGTGCATGAAGTACGCATACAGCGCCTTCACGTCGTCGTCCCTCAGCTTCGCGTACGACGGATACGGCATCGCCGGATACAGATTGTGACCGTCCTTCGCGACGCCCTTGCGCAACGCGCCGGCGAACTCGGCTTCGGTATAGCCGCCGATGCCGGTCTCCGGGTCGGGCGTGATGTTGGTCGTGTAGATCGCGCCCATCGGCGTGACCATCTTCAGGCCGCCCGCGAACGGCGTGCCGCGCGGCGCGGTGTGGCACGCGACGCAGTCGCCGGCTTTCGCGAGATACGCGCCGCGCGCGACGAGTGCGCTGTCGGCGGGCGCCGCTTGCGCGGCCTGCGCGGCCGTGCCGGCCAGCAGTGCGGACAGCGCGAGCAGCGACGCGCGGAGCGCATTCGGGTTCAGGGTGAGATGTCGCATGGTCGTCCCCTCCTCCTCAGGCCGTTTTCAGCTGGTTGCCGACCGGCAGCTTGCGCAGCCGCGTGCCGGTCGCCGCGAAGATCGCGTTCGCCAGCGCCGCCGCGGTCGCGGCCGTGCCCGGCTCGCCGATCCCGCCCGGCGCCTCGCCGCTCTTCACCAGATGGACTTCGATCGGGGGCACCTCGTTGATTCGCATCATCCGGTAGTCGGTGAAGTTGGTCTGCACGACGCGGCCGTCCTCGATCGTGATCTCGCCGTACAGCGCGCCCGTGATCCCGAAGATGATGCCGCCCTGCACCTGCGCCTCGATCGTGTTCGGATTCACGACCATCCCGCAATCGACCGCGCACACGACGCGCTTGACCTGCACTTCGCCGCCGTCCACCGCGACGTCGATGACGATCGAGAAGAAACTGCCGAACGCATGCATCACCGATACGCCGCGCCCTTGCCCCTTCGGCAGCGACGCGCCCCAACCGGCCGCCTTCGTCGCGACGTCGAGCACGTTGAGCGCGCGCGGCGTCTTGTCGAGCAGCGCGCGACGGTATTGCACCGGGTCGGTCTTGGTCTGCACGGCCAGTTCGTCGATGAAGCTTTCGACGACGAACGTGCTGCGCGTCGGCCCGACGCCGCGCCAGAACGCAGTTGGCACGTGGCGCGGCTCCTGGCGCACGTAGTCGACGAGCTGGTTCGGCAGGTCGTACGGCAGCTCGGCCGCGACCTCGACCGCGTCGGGATCGACGCCGTCCTTGACCGCGGGCGGCGCGAAGCGCGCGAGAATCGACGAGCCGACGATCCGGTGCCGCCACGCGACCGGCTTGCCGTTCGCATCGAGGCCGGCCGAGAGCGTGTCGTAGTAGCACGGCCGGTACATGTCGTGCTGGACGTCTTCCTCGCGCGTCCAGATCACCTTCACCGGGGCATTGACCTGTTTGCCGACCTTCACGGCCTGCCCGATCATGTCGGTCTCGAGCCGCCGGCCGAACCCGCCGCCGAGCAGATGGTTGTGCACGACGATCTTGTCCGGCGACAGGCCGGTCAACTGCTGTGCCGTGTCCCGTGCGCGGGTTGGCACCTGCGTGCCGACCCAGATATCGCAGCCGTCGCCGCGCACGTGCACCGTGCAGTTCACGGGCTCCATCGTCGCGTGCGCGAGCAACGGCTGTTCGTAGACGGCGTCGACGCGCGTCTTGGCGTTCGCGAACGCGTTGCCGACGTCGCCTTCCTTGCGCGCGACCGCGCCCTTGCCGTTCGCCGCCGCCTGCGCGAGATCCGCGAACAGGTCCTTCGTCGACACCTTCGCGCCCGCGCCTTCGTTCCACTTCACGACGAGCGCCGATGCGCCGCGCTTCGCGGCCCACGTGTGGTCGCCGACCACCGCGACCGCGTTGTCGACGCGCACGACCTGGCGCACGCCGGGGATCTTCTTCGCCGCCGTGTCGTCGACGCTCGCGACCGTGCCGCCGAACACCGGGCTGTTCACGATCACCGCGTACAGCATGCCGGGCAGGCGCACGTCGAGCCCGAACTGCGCGGTGCCGTCGACCTTCTCCGGCGAATCGAGGCGCTTCGCGGGCGTGCCGATCAGCTTGAAATCCGCCGGCTGCTTCAGCGCGACGTCCTTCGGCACCGGCAGTTTCGCCGCGGCGTCGGCCAACTGGCCGTACGATGCGCGCCGGCCGGTCGGCGGATGCTGCACTTCGCCGTTTGCCGCGCGGCAACTGGCCGGATCGACGTTCCATTGCTTCGCGGCCGCCGAGACCAGCAGCGTGCGCGCGGTGGCGCCCGCGCGGCGCAGCGGTTCCCACGCGTAGCGCACCGACGTCGAGCCGCCGGTGAGCTGGCCGCCGAGCAGCGGATCGAGGAACAGCTTCTCGTTCGGCGGCGCATGATCGAGCGTGACGCTCGACAGCGGCACCTCGAGCTCTTCCGCGATCAGCATCGGCAGCGCCGTATAGACACCCTGCCCCATCTCGACCTTCGGCATCACCAGCGTGATCTTGCCGGCGCGGTCGATCTGCACGAATGCGTTCGGGGCGAACACGCCCGACGGTGCGGGCTCGGCTGCGTCGCCGCCGATCACCGAGCGGCGCGCATCGTCGCCCGCCGCCGGCAGACTGAAGCCGAGCAGCAAGCCGCCGCCGGCCGCCGCGCCGAGCGACATGCCGAGTTTCAGAAACCCGCGGCGCGACACACCGGCGCCGACCCTGCCTGCTTCGAGGAGTCCTCGCGACATGTCAGGCCTCCTTCGCGGCTTGTTTGACGGCCGCGCGAATGCGGTGGTACGTGCCGCAGCGGCAGATGTTGCCGGCCATGGCCGCGTCGATGTCGGCATCGCTCGGGTTCGGGTTCGATGCGATCAGCGCGGTGGCGGCCATCACCTGCCCCGACTGGCAGTAGCCGCACTGGACGACGTCGAGCTCGCGCCACGCCTGCTGGACCTTGTGGCCGGCCGGCGTCGCGCCGACGGCTTCGATCGTCGTGATCTTGCGGCCCGCGACGGCGGCGACCGGCAGCACGCACGAACGCGCGGCCACGCCGTCGAGATGCACGGTGCACGCGCCGCATTGCGCGATCCCGCAGCCGAACTTGGTGCCGGTCAGGCCGACGACGTCGCGCAGCACCCAGAGCAAGGGCATGTCGTCGGGGGCGTCGACCGAGCGGGTTTCGCCGTTGATGTTGAGGGTGATCATTCAGCCTCCGGGGCCGTTGTATTGGGGAGCGGCGCGAACGATGCGCGCCGCGTCATGGGGGCGTCGCCGTTGCGTCGTGCGCAACGGGTGCCGCGCGGCCCGGGTGCGGGCGAGCCGCGGCGGTGGTGTTGCGTGCTTGCGTCGTTACTCGGCCACGTCGATGGCCGACAGCACCTTGATGACGGGCGGTGCGGTGAACCAGTCGGCCGACTTCGTGCGGAATTCGCCGAAATACGGGCTGGCGAGATGCGCGTCGAACGCCGCCTGGTCGTCGTAGATCTCGTACAGATGCAGGGTTGGCGCGCCGTCCTGCTCGCGGAACAGGTCGTAGCGCCGGTTGCCCGGCTCGGTGCGTGTCTTCGCGACCATGCCGCGCAGTTCGGCCTCGGCGGCCTGCGCGTGTTCGGGTTTCAGGAACAGCGAAGCAATCACGTGAAGCGCCATTTTCTACTCCTTTGAAAACGGAAACGAGCATGCCACAAGCCGGCGTCTCGCGACGCCAGCGTGCAGCGGTTGTCTGTCGCCGAACGGCGGGATCAGGCCAGTTCGTCCGGGCCGACGCGCACGACGACCTTGCCGAAATTCTTGCCGGCCAGCAAGCCGATCAGCGCTTGCGGCGCGTCGGCGAGATCGGGCACGACGTCCTCGAGCGTCTTGACCTTGCCCTGCGCGACCCACTCGCTCATGTCCTTCAGGAACGGCGCATAGCCGGTTGCATAGTGATCGAGGATGATGAAACCCTGCACGCGAATGCGCTTGCGCAGGATCGCGCCCATCAGCGCCGGCACGCGGTCACGGCCGGTCGACACGGCCTTGTCGTCGTAGGCCGCATCGTTGTAGTGCGCAATGATGCCGCAGACCGGCACCCGCGCATGGTCGTTCAGCAGCGGCCACACTGCGTCGAACACCGCGCCGCCGACGTTCTCGAAATACACGTCGATGCCGTTCGGGCACGCGTCCTTCAGCTTCGCGGCGAACGCCGGATCGCGATGGTCGACGCACGCGTCGAAGCCGAGCGTGCCGGTCACGTACGCGCACTTGTCGGCGCCCCCCGCGACGCCGACCACGCGGCAACCCTTCAGCTTCGCGATCTGGCCGACCACCGCGCCGACCGCACCGCTCGCGGCCGCGACGACCACGGTTTCGCCGGCCTTCGGTTCGCCGATCTTCAGCAGCCCGGTGTATGCGGTGAAGCCCGGCATGCCGAGCACGCCGAGCGCGTACGACGGGTGCGCGAAATCGCGGCCGAGCGGGATCAGGTCGCGTCCGTCGGACAGCGCGTAGTCCTGCCAGCCGGCGCCGGCGACGACGAGATCGCCTTCGCGAAACGCGGGCAGGTTCGACGACACCACGCGGCTGACCGTGCCGCCGACCATCGGCTGGCCCAGTTCGGCCGGCGGCGCATAGGACGGCGCGTCGCTCATCCGGCCGCGCATGTACGGGTCGAGCGACAACCAGACGGTGCGCAGCAGTACCTGACCGGGGCCGGGAACCGGCACGTCACCGGTTTCGGCGCGGAAGTTGTCCGGCGTCGGTGCGCCGACCGGGCGCGAATTCAGGACGATCTGGCGGTTTGCGATCTTGCTTTGCGGCATGTGTGCCTCCGTCAACAGGAATGAACGTGCTTCGTGGGCACGATCGGATCAGGGATGGACCAGCGGGAAGTGCGCGTCTGCGGCGGCATCGGCAAGCAGGCCGGTGCGGTCGCAGGCAGGCGGTGGGAACGATCGGGACAGCGTAACGCGGCGTGAAGCGTTCGTCATGAGTGATTGAGTAGACCAGTCGTCTAGGGTCAAGGCAAAAACAAGGCGCGCCGATGCGCGCCCGGACTACGACTGCGCACCGTCGGATGCGGCCGGCGGCAGGCTCAGCATGCGCCGCGTCTCGGCCATCGCCCTTTCGAGCGGCTGGCGGTTGCGGTGAATCTTTTCCAGCAGTGTCGCGCCCAGCCACAGCTCGTACAGGATCGCGGCCGTGTGCGACGGATCGTCGACGCCGCTCAGCGAACCGTCGGCGAGCCCGGCCTCGATGCCGCCCGCGAGCCGCTCGATGATCTGGCTGGTGCCGCGCCGCAGCACCGCGCGCATCGCTTCCGACAGATCCGACACTTCCGCGCCGAGCTTCACCGCGAGGCACTTGCCTTCCGGATCGTCCGCGCATTGCGTGTGCAGCCAGTTGCCCCAGTACGTCATCAGGCGCTCGGCGCCCGTGCCGGCCTGCTGCTTGAGCAGCTTGTCGAGATGCGCGAGATAGCCTTCGAAATACGATTCGAGCAGCGCTTCGCCGAATGCTTCTTTCGAGCCGAAGTAATGGTAGAACGAGCCCTTCGGGATGCCCGCCGCAGCGAGAATCTCGTTCAGACCGACCGCCGAGAACCCCTTGTGGAGCATGATCGGCTTCGCGATGTTCAGGATGTGCTGGCGGACTTCGGCGCCTGAAGATGCATTCATGATGGCGTATGGTAGCAACGATTAGACCGGTCGTCTAGTAACGTCGAGCCGGCATGTTGAGCGGCACTTTACCCGATCCCAGTCGTGCGCCCAATGCCCGGCCGGCGTGCTGCTCGCCCGCGCGTGCCGTCTGCGCGTGGCGCGTCATGTCGACGACTCGGTTTCGCCGTCAGCGCGGCGCTTCGTCGGCACGCTTTCTCGTGCGCGCCCGCCGCTCGCTCCGCTCGACGGCCGGGATGGTCTTGACGCCGCGCAACGGCGGCCGGCGCACCCGCGCCGCCATCTCGCGCCTCAGCGCGTCAAGTTCGGCGCTGCGCGCCGCGTCGGCCGCCAGTGCGCCGTCGAGCTGCCCCTGAAGCACGCCGCAGCGATGCAGCGCGTCACCGAGTTGTGCCTGTAGCGCGGCCGCTTCCTTCCGCTGCTGCGCGTCGCGCTGTTCCGCGCGCGATGTCGCCGCGTCGAGTTCCTTTTGCAAGCGCGCGGTCGCGAGCCGCTCGCGATCGATTTCCTGAAGCGCCCGCTTTTCCGATGCGCGCAGCCGCTCTTCGGCGCGCCCGGTGTCGTCGCGCAGCCGGTCGAGCTGGGTGGTGAAGTCCGCACGGGCCTGCGCGAGTGCACGGTCGCCCTCCGCGTTGTCCGCCTTCAGGCGTTCGATATCCGCTTGCATTGCCCGCCGCGATGCATCGTCCGCCGCTCTTGCCTGCTCCAGTTCCTGAATGCGGACCTGCGCAGCCAGCAGCGCGGCCGTGCGTTGCTCCAGCGCGGTTTCGGTGCGGGCCAGTTCGGCTTGCAGCGTCGCCACTTCTGCTTGCGCCGCTGCCCGCTCGGCCTCGACTTCCGCGCGCAGCGCGTCGAGTGCGGCGGCCGCGTCGGTGCTCGACCGGTTCCATAGCGCCGCAACCAGTTCGCCGGCCGCCGCCTGCAGATCGGCCGGCAGGTCCGGATGCTCGATGCGCACACGGCTCTTTTCCCGCAGCTCGGCCCAGAACTCCCCGAGAACGGCTGTCGGCGTGCTCATGCTGCCCTTGCGCACGAGCTGGTACAGGCGGTTGGCCGTCGGCGTGATGCCGAAACGGAAGAACAGCAGTGCGCAGGCTTCGCGGTACAGCTCGCGGGTTTTCGGGAAGTCGGCCTTGAGGCGCTCGATTTCGGCGGTCAGGCGGGGTTCATCGGCGGCGAGGTCGGACATGGCGGGCTTCGAAGGAAATTTCGTAAATAATATAACGTAAACCGTTAAATATCCAATTTTTCAGGATTTAGATTTGACATTATTTCTATAATGTTGAATCGTCGGCTTCGGGCGGCCCTCCCCGATCACAGCGTTGAATCTTCCCGCCCAGCCCGCCTTCGCGTCGAGCATCGCGCCCCGTTGCCCCGCTATCCGGCCGCCTGTCACGGACCTGCCATCGTCGACCGGTAGCGTTCGAGCTTCCCCCCGTTTTCTACAGACGAACCCGCCATGCAGCGCCCGTCGCGCGCCACGTCCCACGTTTACACAGCCACGTCCCGCGCCCTCGCCGTCAGCCTCGCGATCAACCTGCTGTTGCTCGCCGTCGAGGCGGCGGCGGCATGGTCCGCGCATTCGTCGGGGCTGCTCGCGGACGTCGCGCACGCGGCGATCGATCTCGCAGCCGATGCGCTGCTCCTCGTCGCCTGCCGGTTCGACGCGCGCCTGCCGCCGGAGCGCCGCCCGACCTACGAGCCGCTCGCGCTCGCGGGCCTCGGCGCATTGCTGGCCGTAACCGGTGCGCAGATGATCTGGCATGCGCTGACGCGGTTCGATACGCCGCCCGTCGTGCAGCCGGGCGCGACCGCGCTTGCGCTGGTTGTCGTCACGCTCGCCGGCAAGGCCGTGCTGTCGTACTGGATGCTGCGCAAGGCGCGCGAGACCGGCTCCGCGCTGCTCGAGGCGAGCGGCTGGCACGTGCGGACCGATGCGCTGTCGTCGTTGCTCGCGGCGCTCGCGATGAGCGCGGCGCTGGTCGGCTTCGGCCGTCTCGACGACCTCGCGGCGCTCGCGATCGGCGCGCTCGTGATCCGCACGGGCGCCGGGTTCGTCCGTCGCGGCTGGGCGCAGTGGCCGGCATGGGCGGATTGGGCGAATCGCTCGACGCGCGGGTCGTGAACGCCGCGGGTGTCGCCCAACGCCCGATTCGCGCCCATGCCTGTACGATCGGCCCCGCGTAACAGGCTATCGTTTGTTTTTCGTTGATACAGGCTATGATTTGTATTTGTACAATACATGCCATAAACTGTATTTTCCGATTACAAACGATCGCCTGTCATCTCGCGGAGCGCCCGATGGCCTTTCCAGTCCAGACCCTGACCCAGTTGCGCCCGATACTCGTCGGCTTCCGGAAATCCGCGGGACTCACGCAGGCGCAACTGGCCGCCCGCCTCGGCATCACCCAGCAATCCTATGCCCAGCTCGAAGCCAACCCGTCGGCGGTCAGCATCGAACGGCTTTTCAAGGTGCTGAACGCGCTCGGCGTTCGGATGATGCTCAGCCCGGACGAACGGGATGCGCCGGCGGAAGCGGCCGATTCGGCTTCCGGCGCCGAGCCGCCGGCGCGCCGCAAGCCGGTCGCGAGCAAGCGCGGCGCCACGGCCGCCCAGGCCTCGACCGGAGCCGCGGCCGACGCCGCGCGGAAGCGCCCGGCAGCGACGACTCGCGCCAGGCCACGCGTGTCGAAGCGGGAGGACTGGTGACGATGGCCGGACGTGCCCGCCACGACCGGCTCGACCTGTGGATGAACGGCATTCCCGTCGGGTACTGGGAAATCCGCCGCGGCGTCGAACGTCTCGTCTACCTGCCGGACTGGCTCGAGGATCCCCAGGGCCGGCCCCTGTCGTTGTCGCTGCCCTTCACGCCCGGCAACCAGCCGCACCAGGGCGCGATCGTGGCCGACTACTTCGACAACCTGCTGCCGGACAGCGAGCCGATCCGCCGCCGCATCGCGCAGCGTTACCGGCTCGGATCGACGGCGCCGTTCGAATTGCTCGCGTCGATCGGCCGCGACTGCGTCGGCGCGATCCAGATGCTGCCGCCGGGCGAGACGCCGGTCGATCTCGAGGCCATCGAAGGCGCGACGCTCGACGACGCAGCCGTCGCCGACGTGCTGCGCCACGCGACCGCCGCGCCGTTGCCCGGCCGCGCGGAGCCGGACGCCGACCTGCGCCTGTCGATTGCCGGCGCGCAGGAAAAGACCGCGCTGCTGCGTCGGCGCAATCGCTGGCTGCGGCCGTCGGGCAGCACGCCGACGACGCACATCTTCAAGCTGCCGCTCGGGCGTGTCGGCAACATGCAGGCCGACATGCGCACGTCCGTCGAAAACGAATGGCTGTGCTCGAAACTCGTCGCCGCGTACGGCCTGCCGGTCGCGCCGTGCGAGATCGGCCGGTTCGACGACCAGAAGGCGCTGATCGTCGAGCGCTTCGACCGGCGTCCGTCGCGCGACGGCTCGTGGATCCTGCGATTGCCGCAGGAGGACATGTGCCAGGCGACCGGCACGCCATCGGGAGCGAAATACGAATCGGACGGCGGCCCCGGCATCGAGACGATCATGGGCATCCTCGCGAACTCGGCCGAAGCGTCGCGCGACCGGATGAATTTTTTCGTCGCCCAGCTCGTGTTCTGGGTGCTGGCGGCGATCGACGGCCACGCGAAGAATTTCAGCATCGCGCACCTGCCCGGCAATGCGTATCGAAGCACGCCGCTGTACGACGTGCTGTCCGCGCATCCGATCATCGGCACGCGCCGCAACCAGATTCCGCCGCGCCGCGCACGCCTCGCGATGGCTGTCTGCGGGAAGAACCGGCACTACGTGATCGGCGAAATCCAGCCGCGCCACTGGATCGCGCAGGGCCGCCGCGTCGGCCTGACTGAAGACGACGTGCGCGTCGCGATGGCGGCCGTCGCCGCACGGACGGAGCCCGCGATTGCCGAAGCCGCTGCGCAGATCCCGGCGGATTTTCCGGCGGACGTGGCCGACGCGATCTTCGACGGCATGCGTCGGCACAGCCGCAAGCTCGCGGCGGCCGATCCGGCGTGATCGAAGGCATGCGCGGCGGCGTAACGGCCGCCGGCGCCAGGTCGTTCAGCCGGCGTCGCGAGCGCGGGCGAGTGCCGCCAGGTTGCCCTCGCCGAACCCGTGGTGCCCCTTGCGCTGCACGATCTCGAAGAAGATCTCGCCGGGACGGCGTTTGACGAAGGTCTGGAAAAACAGCCTCGGCACGCCGTCGCTGCCGATCTCGCCGTCGACCAGCACCGCGCGGCCGCGCAGCGCGTCGAGATCGACGCCGTGCCCCGGCAGCCGCGCATCGACGTCGTCGTAATAGCGTGCGGGCGGCTCGATGAACTCGACACCGTTCGCACGCAGCGCATCGACGCACGCCAGGATGTCGTCGGTGGCCAGTGCGACGTGCTGCACGCCCTCGCCCGGATGGTCGGGCAGGTACGCATGCATCAGCTCGGTGCGCCGCGTACCTTCCTCATAGACCGGAATCCGCACCGCGCCGCACGGCGACACCATCACGCGCGATTCCTCCGACACATGCCAATGCGCGTCGATCTGGTGGATCTCGCGGAAATGCAGCAAGTCATGGTAGAAATCCAGCCACTCCTGCATGCGGCCCGCGCCGACGGTTTGCGTGAAGTGGTCGACCTGCTGCAGGCCGACGCCCGCGCAATCGAGATCGGTATGCGCGGTCGCGATGTCGATCGGTCGGAAATCGATGTCGAAGATCGAGATGTCGCCGACGCCGCCGCGCTGGCCGTCCCGCCCGCGCCACCGGTCGACGAAATACAGGTGCGAATCGCCGATGCCCTGGATCGCCGGAATCTTCAGTTCGCCGACGCCGACCTTTTCGCCTTCGAACGCCCACGCACCGAGCTGGATCGCGCGCTCGAACGCGCGCCGGGCGTTCGCCACGCGCAACCCGATCGCGCACACGCCCATCCCGTATTCCTCCGCATAGCGCGCGGCGAATGACTCGGGTTCGGCGTTGATCAGGAAATGCATCTGCCCCTGCCGGTACAGCGTGACGTTCTTGCTGACGTGCCGCGCGATCGCCTTGAACCCGAACTGCTCGAAGCGCTGCGCAAGCGCGTCCGGCACGGGCGCCGCGAATTCGACGAATTCGAGGCCGGCCATCCCGAGCGGATTGGCGGCCGGATCGGCGACGGGCGGCGTATCGCTGGATAACGGGTGGGAATTGCCGGGCATTCCAGTCTCCGGGGGCATGCGGTCGATGGGGGAATGGTGCCTGTCGCGTGCGGCATGCGCGGCCGATGTGGCGGCCGCACTTCCGCCCCGGACGGGCGAGTTGTCGATGCTGCAGATTTTAACCAGATCGTTCACGGCGGCACACCCCGGCCGAACGGGATATCGACACGCCGCCTAGTGCAAACCCGAAAATCGTTCGATAATCGCACGGAATTGAACGATAATCGCGCGCATTATCCGATTGGCCAATTGCCGCCGTGCGGCGCGCGCCCTATTCTCCGTTCACCCATCGACTTCAATGCAGCATCGGACGCGGCGCCGCCACGATTCCACGATGCGCCGTGCCAGGAGACACCGCCATGACCCCTACCTTCGACACCCTCGACGCCGCCGCCGGCGCGCGTGCACGCAGCCAGGCCCGCAAGGCCGCGATCGGCAGCTTCGTCGGCGCCGTCGTCGACTGGTACGACTTCCTGCTGTATGGAATCGTCGCCGCGCTGGTATTCAATTCCGAGTTTTTCCCGAAAGTCAGCCCGACGATGGGCACGCTCGCGGCGTTCGCCACCTTCGGCGTCGGCTTCCTGTTCCGGCCGCTCGGCGGCATCGTGTTCGGCCACTACGGCGACCGGCTCGGCCGCAAGCGGATGCTCGTGCTGACCGTGATGCTGATGGGGCTGTCGACGGTCGCGATCGGCCTGCTGCCGACGTTCGCGACGATCGGCTGGTGGGCGCCCGTGCTGCTGGTGCTGATGCGCGCGATCCAGGGTTTCGCGGTCGGCGGCGAATGGGGCGGCGCGGCGCTGATGGCCGTCGAGAGCGCGCCGAAGCAGAAGAAGGCGTTCTACAGCAGCGGCGTGCAGGTCGGCTACGGCGTCGGGCTCGTGCTGGCCACCGGCATCGTCTCGATCCTGAGCCATACGCTCGGCGAGGCCGCGTTCAAGTCGTGGGGCTGGCGCCTGCCGTTCGTGTTCAGCATCGTGCTGGTGCTGATCGGGCTCTGGGTGCGCAAGAACATGGACGAATCGCAGGAGTTCGTCGACAAGGTCGAGCACGGCAACCGCAAGCTGCGCCTGCCGGTGCTGGAAGCGCTGACGCGCCACCCGAAGGCGTTCCTGCTGATCGTCGCGCTGCGGCTCGCCGAACTGTTCACGATGTACATCGTCACCGCGTTCGCGCTCAGCTATTCGACGACGAACCTCGGCATGTCGCGCGACCTGTTCCTGAACATCGGCCTGCTGGTCGGCGCGGTGAGCTGCGTGACGATCCCCTGCTTCGCGTGGCTGGCCGATCGCTACGGCCTGCGCCGCATCTACCTGATCGGCGCGCTGATCGGCCTTGCGTCCGCGGTGCCGTTCTTCGTCGCGCTGGAGTCGCGCTCGATCGCGTGGATCGTGATCTTCTCGATCCTGCTGGCGAACGCCGCGCACGACATGGTCGTAAGCGTCCAGCAGCCGCTGTTCACCGAGCTGTTCGGCGCCGAATATCGCTACAGCGGCGCCGGCGTCGGCTATCAGTTCGCGAGCGTCGTCGGCGGCGGGTTCACGCCGTTCATCGCGGTCGGGCTCGTCAGCGTGGCCGGCGGTTCGTGGCACCTCGTGGCCGGCTATCTGGCGGCCGGCTGCCTGATCTCGCTGGTGGTCGCCGCGCGGATGCGGGCGGCGCAATGATCGCCTGACCGGATGGCCGACCCGATTCACGGTCGGCCACGCGGCCGGTCATGCGACCATGCCGGCCGACATTCGACCTGCTGCAATTCGACCTGCTACATCGCGGGCGCGACGTCAAACACTGTCAGTTACGCGCGCCGATTCCCCTTTTCCCCCTCCGAACATTCCACGCCGCGTGCCGACCAATGGCATCATATGGGCCTACGTCAGTCACCGATACGCCCCCATATCATGTCGAATCTCATCGTCCACGGCGGCACTCCGCTGCGCGGGGACATCAAGCCGTCCGCGAACAAGAACGCCGTCCTGCCGATTCTGTGCGCCACCCTGTTGACCGATCAGCCGCTGCGTCTCGTCGGCGTGCCGGACATCACCGACGTGCGCAAGATTCTCGATATCTTCCGCACGCTCGGCAGCGACGTGTCGGTCGATTTCACGACGGGTCTGCTCGAGCTTCACCATCGCAACACGACGTTCGATCCGGCCGTCCATCGGCTGCCCGAGGCGATGCGTTCGTCGATCATGCTGATTCCGCCGCTGCTCGCGCGCTTCGGTGTCGCGCGCCTCGAGAACGACGTGAAAGGCTGCACGCTCGGCGTGCGCGAGATCGATCCGCACGTCGAGGTGTTCGAACGTTTCGGCGCGCACATCGAACGCACGCCCGATTCGCTGATCGTTCGTACCGACGGCCCGCTGACGGCCAACGATCACTGGCTCGACTACGCGTCAGTGACGACCACCGAGAACTTCGCGCTGTGCGCGACGGCCGCGAACGGCACGTCGACGCTGATGAACGCGGCCTCCGAGCCGCACGTGCAGGAGTTCAGCCAGTTCCTCGCGATGATCGGCGTCGCGATCGAGGGCATCGGCACGTCGCGGCTTTGCGTGACGGGCGGCGGCAAGCTCGGCGGCGGCGAGTTCCGCTTCGCCGAGGACTTCCATGAAATCGCGACGTTCCTCGCGCTCGGCGCGATCACCGGCGGCGACATCACGGTGCGCAATTCGTCGCCCGAGCATTTCCCGCTGATCGACCGCACGTTCGCGAAATTCGGCGTCACCGTCACGCACCGCGATGGCTGGTCGCGCGCGGAGCGCGACGGCCCGCTGCGCGTGCGCCGGCCGTTCACGCAGAACATCCTGACCAAGGTCGAGGCCGCGCCGTGGCCGTACCTGCCGGTCGACCTGCTGCCGATCTTCATCGCGCTCGGCGTGCGTGCGGAAGGCAGCGCGATGTTCTGGAACAAGGTCTACGACGGCGCGCTCGGCTGGTCCGGCGAACTGTCGAAGTTCGGCGCGCACGTGCTGCTGTCCGATCCGCACCGGCTGATCACGTTCGGCGGGCTGCCACTGACGCCGGCGCGCGTCGAGAGCCCGTACATCATTCGCGTCGCGATCGCGCTGCTGATGGTGGCCGCGAGCATCGAAGGCCGTTCGGAAATCATGAACGCGCTGCCGATTCGCCGCGCGCATCCGCATTTCGTCGAAAACCTGCGTTCGGTGGGCGCGAACGTCGAGTGGACGAGTAGCGAGTAAAGTCATGACGGATGCGGCGCGCGTAACGGTCGCGTCGCATCCGGTTCTCGCGCTTTTCATGCCGTATCGGTCGCTTCCATGCGCGGCCGCGCAGCGGTCTGCCATCGGCCGCCATCTATTCACGTCAGCACACTGCGTGCTGCTTCACGCTTCTTCCCGCAGTCTGCGCCAGACTGGCGATGCATCGTCGGAACGTCTACTTCCGCGACCCGTCGGCTTTTTCCCGCTCGCGGAAAACCAGATTCAGACCTGTCCAATTGCCGAAACGTGAGCCCCTATCCGGCGGGCAAGGATCGCGGATCAACCGATCTCCCGTTCCCCCACCAGTCGCGCGATAATCGCCCACTCCTGCGCGAACATCGCGCGCCATAGCCCATCCGTGATGACGAAAAAGCCCGAACTCGACCGACGCGACTGGATTGCCGGCCTCGAAAAAGGCCTGATGATCCTGGAGGCTTTCGACAGCCAGCACGCGCGCATGACGCCCACGCAGGCCGCCGCACGCACGGGCCTCACGCGCACGGCCGCGCGGCGCTACCTGTTGACGCTCGAATCGCTCGGCTACGTGTACACCGACGGCAAGCTGTACGGCCTCACGCCGCGCGTGCTGCGGGTCGGCTGGTCGTACTTCGATTCGGCGCGGCTGCCGCGCACGGTCCAGCCTTATCTGCAGCAACTGAGCGCGTCGCTGAACGAATCGGCGTACGTCAGCGTGCTCGACGGCTGGGAACTCGTGTTCATCGCCCGCAACGGCGTGTCGCGCGTGATGACGACGGGTTTCGTGCTCGGCGCGCGCGTGCCGGCGCCGCTGACGTCGCCCGGCGTCGTGCTGCTCGCCCATCATCCCGATCGCGAAGCCGTGCGCGCGTGGCTCGACGAGACCGAGCTGCCGCCGTTCACGCCGCACACGATCACCAACAAGGCGCGGCTGCTCGAACAGGTCGACCATGCGCGCGATGCCGGCTACGCGGCGATCGAGCAGCAACTGCAGGTCGGCGTTCGCGGGATCGCGGTGCCGCTGAAAAACCGTCACGGCGAAGTCGTCGCCGCGCTGAGCACGAACATGCCGATCGGCGCGGAGACAACCGACGCGGCCGTGCGACGTGTGCTGCCGCATCTGCAGGAAGCCGCGCTCGCGATGCTCAACGTGCTGTAGCGACCGACGCCGCCGTCACCCGATCCGCCACCACCGCGGCAGCAGGTTGCGCACTTCGCGCCGTCGGTAACGGTCGTCGATCAGATGCACGACGCCCTCGTCTTGCTCGGTGCGGATCACGCGCCCGGCCGCCTGCACGACCTTCTGCAGCCCCGGATACAGGTACATGTAGTCGTAACCGTTGCCGAAGCGCGCGTCCATCGCGCGCCGCATCTGCTCGTTGATGTCGTTGACCTGCGGCAGCCCGAGCGTCGCGATGAACGCGCCGATCAGCCGCTCGCCGACCAGGTCGACGCCTTCCGAGAACGCCCCGCCCAGCACCGCGAAGCCGACGCCGCGTCCGCCCGCGTCGAAGCGCGCGAGAAACGCGTCGCGCTCGCTTTCGGCCATGCCGGGCGCCTGCGCCCACACGGGGACGTCCGGATGGCGCGTCTGCATCAGCGCGACCACGCGCCCGAGGTAGTCGAAGCTGCTCAGGAAGCCGAGATAGTTGCCGGGCCGTGCCGCGTATTGGGCGGCGATCAGGTCGGCGATCGGTTCGAGCGAACGATCGCGGTCGCGCCAGCGCGTCGACACGTGGCTCGCGACGCGCACCGTCAGCTGCTCGGCGCGGAACGGCCCGTCGACGTCGAGCCAGCCCGTATCGCCGGGCAACCCCAGCGTGTCGCGATAGAAATGGAACGGGCTCAGCGTGCCCGAGAACAGCACGGTCGCACGCGCGGCTTCGTAGCGCGGCGCGAGGAAACCGGCAGGGATCACGTTGCGCACGCACAGCGTCGACTGGACGCGGCGCCGACGGCCGGCCGTCGCGACGCCGTCGAGCGCCGGCTGCCGCGGCATCGGTTCGCCCTGCAGCGTCGCGTCGAAGATCGACGCGCTGTCGAACGCCTCGGCCAGCACGCCGAACTGGATCGCCTCGAAATGAAAACGCAGCAGCGCGTCGCCGTTCGCGCGCGGCGCGTCGGTCAGGTGTTCGCCGATCGCCGCGACGAGGTTCTGCACGGCCGACACGATCGGGCCCGGCACGTCGGGATAAGCCGCATAGCGCTCGGCCTGCGCGCGATTGAGCGTGCCCCACGCGCGGGCGAGCCGGTCGAATGCCTTGCGCAACGCGGCCGGCGCGGCTTCGCGCGCGGCCGCGAACGCGAACGGATCGAGCGACGCGCTGTACATCTTGCGGGCGCGGTCGAGCAGGTTGTGCGCTTCGTCGACGAGCACGCCGACGCGCCACTGGTTCTGCTGCGCGAGCGTGTACAGCATCGCGCTGCCGTCGTAGTAGTAGTTGTAGTCGCCGATCATCATGTCCGACCAGCGCGCGAGTTCCTGCGCCAGGTAGTACGGACAGACGTCGTGCGCGAGCGCGGCGGCGCGCACGGTATCGCGATCGAGCAGCCCGGCCTCGATCGCCGCGTCGCGCGCGGCCGGCAGCCGGTCGTAGAAGCCTTTCGCGAGCGGGCACGATTCGCCGTGGCACGCGAGGTCCGGATGCTCGCACGCCTTGTCGCGCGCGACGAGTTCCAGCACGCGCAACGGCAGCGCGGGCGTGCCGGCGCCGAGCGTCGTCGCCGCTTCGAGCGCGAGCGCGCGGCCGGGCGTTTTCGCGGTCAGGAAAAATACATGGTCGAGCTCGCCCTCGCCGCATGCCTTCAGCAGCGGGAACACGGTGCCGAGCGTCTTGCCGATGCCGGTCGGCGCCTGCGCCATCAGGCAGTGTTCGTTGCGCGCCGCGCGATAGACGGCCACCGCCAGCTCGCGCTGGCCGCTGCGGAACTGCCCGTGCGGGAACGCGAGCGAGCGCAGCGCCGCATCGCGCGCGGCGCGGTGGGCCGTCTCGCGTTCGGCCCAGCCGACGAAGCACGCGCACTGCTCGGCGAAGAACGTCGCGAGCGTGGCGGCATCCAGCGTTTCCGTCAGCACCGTCTCGCGCTCGGACACGATGTCGAAATACACGAGCGCGACGTCGATTGCCTCGAGGTCGCGCGCGTCGCACATAAGGTGCGCATAGACCTTCGCCTGCGCCCAGTGCAGCGCGCGATGGTTGGCCGGCATCGCGTCGAGGCTGCCGCGATAGGTCTTGATTTCCTCGAGCCGGTTCGCCACCGGATCGTAGCCGTCGGCGCGGCCGCGCACGGTGAGCGTGCCCCACGTGCCCGTCAGCGCGATCTCGGTTTCGTAGCGCGCGCCGCGCTTCGACGTGACCGCGCCGTGGCCGGCGATGCCTTCGAGCGCGGTCGGCGCGGGCGTGAAGCGCAGGTCGAGATCGCCGCGCCGCGCGGTGAACTCGCACATCGCCCGCACCGCGACCACGTAGCTCATGCGGACAACCCCGCCGCCTCGGCGTGCGCGACGTCGTCGCCGGCCCATTCGACGTCGACGACGCGCACCGGCATCCGGTGGGCGAGGCAGTACGCGAGCCAGCGCGTCTGGTTGTCCTGCAGCCGGTCGCCGGGGCCCTTCACCTCGATCAGCTCGTAGCGGCGCTCGTCGGGCCAGAAGCGGACGAGATCGGGCAAGCCGGACCGGTTGCTGCGGATATCCGCGAGCAGGCGCGTGAACCACAGCCGCAGGTGCTCGGGCGGCAGGCAGGCGAGCGCTTCGTCGAGCAGCGCGTCGGTCAGCACGCCCCAGAACACGAACGGCGACTGCAGCCCGGCCTTCGTCGCGAAATGCCGGCGGATCGTGTCGCGGTACGCGCCCGAATCGAGCTGCGCGAAGCAGGCGTCGAAGGCCGCCGCGCGGCGCACGGCGAAATCGGGTGCGTGCAAGTCGGCCGGGCCGCGCTGGAACGGGTGAAAGAATGCGCCGGGCACGGCCGCGAACACGGGCTCCCAGCACAGCAGCCCGAACAGCGAATTGATCAGCGTGTTTTCGACGTAGTGGACCGGCGAAGCCGGCTGCGCCAGATGGTCGCGCACCGCGAATTCGACGCTGATGGACACGTCGGGACGCGCAAGCACAAGCGTCTCGCGCGGCACGTCCGCGGCAGCGGTCGCGCGTTCGACGCGCCGGCCGGCACGGCGCTGCAGGCGCGGCAGCATGCGTTCGACGCGCTGACGCTCCTCGTCGCTCTCGAAGCCGCCGCGGGCGTCGAGCGCCAGCGCGAGCGCGTCGTCGTCGCGCCCGCAGCGTTCGAGCACGCGGATTCGCCGGTGGCGGCTGCCGGGCCACGCGCTGCGCGCGTATGCGTCGAGTGCGGCGCACCAGTCGGCACGGCGTTCGCATGCCTGGCCGAGCGCGAACAGCAACTTCGCGCGGCGCGTCGCGAGCCACGGTTGCGCGCAGTCGACTGCATCCAGCGCGCGGATCAGGTCGTCGAACGGCAGATCGTCGGGCCATGCATCGAGTGCGTCGCGGCACATCTGCAGCGCGAGATACGCGTCGACGTCGCCGCGCTGCTGGAACGCGCGCGACGATGGCGCGATCGGCACGCTTTCGTACTGGAACACGCCGAGATCGGCGAGCACGAATTCGCTCCAGTCCTGATGCAGATTGCCGAAGAACATCAGCCGCAGCCGGTCGCACAGCGCGCCGACCGTCACCCGTAACACCCGATCGCCGGGCTGCGCGCACCACGCGTCGAGCGGTTGCGCGACGTCGTGCGCGGGCCGCAGCCGGTCGAGCCAGTCGGCCTTGCGCGCGCCCGCAGGCGCGGCGAGCGCCGGGAAGATGCGCAGCAGATCGGCCTTGGTGGACAGCGCGAACAGCTCGTCGAGCGTGAGCGCCGGCGCCGGATCGACCCAGCCGAGCGCGACGAGCGGCGCGGCGGCGTCGAGCGTGCAGCCGATCTCGTCGTACACGAGCTTGGTCGCGCGGAAATCGGACCCGTTGCGCATCAGCATCCGCACGAGCAGCGCGCGCGACGCCTGCGGCAGCGTCGCGAACTGCCGGACGAACGCATGCTCGTGCGCGTCGAACAGGTCGTCGTAACGCTCGCCGAGCCAGGCCAGCGCGCGTTCGAAGTTGGTCAGGTAGTAAAACGCCGGAGGCGTCGGCGAGGCAGGCGTCACGGGGATCGATCACTGTACATTTGTACAGGTCGCAATCATATCAAATATGACGGGCAATGCCGCACGCGGCATCGCCCTTGCGCTGCCCGGCCGGTCAGAACTGGTAATTCACCGACATGTCGAACACGCCGTTGGTCGACTGCTGCGTGATCGGGCTGCGCGCCGCGCGGCCGACGAGCTGCTCGAGCGCGCCGTCCACCGTGACGAACCAGTGCTTGTTCACGAACCACACCATCGTCATGCCCACGCCGGCCGACTTGATCCCGGCCCCCGACGAATAGGCCGGCAGCCCGGAGCGCGCGGCCGCGCCCTGGTTCACGCCGAACCAGCTGTTCATGTAGCGGGAATCGGCGAACGTCACGGTCGGCCCCGCGAACCAGAAGAAGTGCTCGTTGCTGCCGGGCATCGGCATGTACGCGGAGAAATCGCCGGTCCAGCCGTTCGACCCGCCGATGCTGCGCCGGATGTCCGCGCGCAGCACGAGCGGGAAATCCTTCGAGACCACGTAGTCGGCCGCGAGCTTCATCACGGGCGCCGCGTTAATGTTGTCGAGACCGTTCAGGTGACCGAGATCGTCGGCCGACCGACGCCCGAGGTCATAGCCGACCGACAAACTCACGCGCCAGTTCGGCCCGCGCAGCACGTTCGCGCCGAGGCCCTCGCCCGTCGACAGGAAGAACAGGTCGCGATAGCGGATGTCGAAATTCGGGCCGCCCATCACGCGATAGCGGTCGGAGCCCGCGTAGCGCGGCTGCAGCGTCATCGCGGCGCCGACGCTCACCTGCCACGTGGGGATGTTCGGATCGAAGAGTTTCTGGAGCGGTACGCCCGCCGTGTATTGCCATTCGCCGAGCGGCGAAGGCGTCTGGGCCGACGCGTCGCGGGCGCCGGCGGCGGCGAGCGCCGCGAATGCCGACAGGCCGGATACGAACCGGCGTACGCCGGTGGACAGCAACAGGCGAGCAACAGTGGTCAAGGCGGTCTCCGTCGGTTGCACGAAACGAACCTGAGGGAAAGCGCGTCGCGCTTCATCGGCTGCAACGGCAGGCAGCCTGCGGCGCGAACGTAGCATGCGCTGAATTAACGGACATCCTACGCGACGCGCGCGCAGACGCAAAGCGCCCGTTGTGGGCGGGCACTTTGCCGAAAGCCGGCACGAGCCGGCGGACGAGTGCGGAATCAGAAACGCTCGACGTGATAGTCGCCGGCGAGCGCGGCCGGACTGCGGGTCGACATCATCCGCGAGAAGCCGTCGGCGAGCCGGCCGAGCGCGAGCTGCTTCTGGCTCGCGTCCCAGTGCGTGTAGGTGTCGTAGGCGGCATCGTCGAACGAAACGGTGACGGCGACCGGACGGCCGCTCGCGCGAAAGCCGATCTGCAGCACGCCGCCCGGCAATTCCTCGATGTGATAGCGGAGCGAACGCGATTCGAAATAGCGGCCCAGTACCTGAGCGATCGCGCGCTTGTCTGGCGATTGCACGTGAATGTCCATGACGGTCCTCCTTTTCAATGTTCGCGTGGCCGGTCGTGGCGCACGGCGCCCGCCCGGCATCCGCATCGGCGGCGGGTTCGACGGCGGATCGCCTTGCGGCAGCCCGTCGGGCACGGGCGGATCGACCGGGTCGTCGTGCCCGGGCGGCGGCGGATCCGGGTCGACGTCGGGTGTCGTCGGTTCGGGGCGGTGCAGCATGGATGGCGTGTTCATGTCACTCCTGCGCGGCGGCGCGCGCCGTTCAATGGCGAAGCGAGCCCTCGCAAGCGGCGTGCCTGCCGTCGCGCCGCGCCCCTTGGCCGGTCGGCTCACGCGTCGTACGCCGCCATGACGAGCCACATCGTGCGCCCCTCGGCGGTCAACTGCACGGCGAGCGCGAACGGATCGGACGGTTCGCATTGCGCGACGAGGGCCTGCTGCGCGCGTTCCGGGCCGTCGTAAACGGTGTCGTTCAGTTCGCGCACCTCGTCCTTGCCGTCGAACATGCGCCGCTCCGGCCGATAGAGCCGCGATTCGCGTTTCCACGTATCGAAACGCTCGCGCACATGGCCGAAATCGCCACCGCATACGTTCGCGTCGTAACGTATTCTTTCCCTGGCTGCATTCATCACGATGTCCTCTCGTCCATCCCGGACGCGTGCCGGCTGGTTCCCGCCGGCTTGCAAACGCCGTGCCCCCGGCTGCCGCGGGTACGGCGCTTGCGGCTTCTCATCGACAAGGAGGTTCGACCATGACCGTATACTCCACCGGCCGCCGCGACGCCGTGTCACCGGCTGCCGGACTGCTCCGGCTCGCCTCGTCGCGTCCGCCGTCTGAAGACAAGACGGAGGAGCGCATCGACGAAGGGCTCGAGGAGACGTTTCCGGCCAGCGATCCGCCCGCCGTCGGCGGTGCGACGCGTATCGACCCCACCAAGCCGTCCGGCGAGCGCGAACGTCGCGCGCCGCACGTCCCTTCCCCGCCCCGCGATCACGGCTGACGGCGGCACCCGGCGCGCGTTGCGTGGCAGCGCATCCCGCGTCGGCTCAAATCAGGAGCGATCCGATGAAAGTCCTTGAACGCAGATGGCATGAAATCAGTGGCGCGGCCGGCGTGGCGGCGCTCGCCGCGATCGAAAGCGCGGTGGTGCTGGCAATCGTCACGATGACGGGCATCGGTCACTGACGCCCCCGTCGCCAGGCCGCGGCTGCCGCCGTGGAAGATGTACAAGCGCGCTGGCAAATTTCTCCGTCGCCCGGCAAGCCCGGTGCAGGTGCGTTATCAGCGTGAACAGGCGTTGGCTCCGGTGTACGCGCCGTGCGCGTGGCACATGCGGTGCTCCCGTATCGTCCCGATCACGAAGGAGGCGTTCATGTATCGCGTCAACGAGATCATGTCGCGCGACGTAGTGTGCGTCGCGCCGACCGACACGATTCGCCATGCGGCCGAATTGATGCAGCGCTTCGATATCGGCGTGCTGCCCGTTTGCGACGGCGCCGAGCTCGTCGCGATCGTGACCGATCGCGACCTCGCGGTGCGGGCGCTGTCGCACGGCCATTCGCCCGATACGCCGGTGCAGGCGGTCGCGTCCAGGCCCGTGCAGTGGTGCGTCGAGGACGACGGCGTCGGCGACGTTCAACAGCGGATGGCCGACGTGCAGTTGCACCGCTTGCCGGTTCTCGACCGCAGCCTGAAGCTCGTCGGCATGGTGTCGCTCGGCGACATCGCGACGCGCGCGGGCGGACCGGCGCGCGACGAGCTGGCCAATACGCTCGAGGACGTCTCGTTGCCGCGCCGCCGCTGACCGGCGCCCCGATCATCCCGCGGCCTGCCGCCCCGGCGCACTACCCGCGCAACGAGTCTGCGCGCGGGCCGGGCTGCCGCTTCGACCAGGAGGTTTTCGATGACAACGGACAAACCGGCGCGCGACGCCGCGCGCATCGTCGGCGCGAATCCGCGTACGGCCGCCGGCGGGCCGGGACCCGACGTGATGGCCGCCCGCACGCTCGAAGGCGATCGCGTGCTGACGATGGACGGCGACGACATCGGCAAGATCGCCCACATCATGCTCGATGTGCGCACCGGGCGGATCGCGTATGCGGTCGTGTCGTCCGGCGGTCTGCTCGGGATCGGCGACAAGCTGCTCGCGGTGCCGTGGAACGCGCTCGTTCTCGATGCCGAACGCGAATGCTTCGTGCTGCCCGTCGACACTGCACGTGTGCGCGAGGCGCCCGGCTTCGACAAGAGCCGCTGGCCGACGATGGCCGACCCCGAGTGGGCCGAAGCGCTGCATGCGTATTACGGCCGTTCGCCGTACTGGCTGATCGAGGAAGGCGAAACGGCGCTCGATTCGCCGCCGTACGAGGCGTCGCCGGGCGGCCCGGAAGACGGGACGCGGCAGCACTGAACGCTATCCGAACTGTCCGCCCGAAAGCCGGTCACTGCGCGGTGGCCACCGCCTTCGCGAGTTGCCGCGCGGCGCCCAGATGCGCGTTCAGCGTGGGCAGCGTGCGGGCCGCGAATGCGCGTAGCTGCGCGTCGCGGCCCTCTTTCGCCTCGGCTTCGTAAAGCCGGACCGCCGCTTCGTGCGCGTGTGGGCCGGCCAGCGCCACATACGCCGTATCGAACGCGCGCCCGTTCTTCGCCCGCAATGCCGTCACGGCCGGGTCCACGAGCATTCGCGTCTGGACCGGCACGCCCTTTTGCGCGCCAAGGTGCCGCAGTTCGTCCGCGATACGCGCGTGATCGTCGACCATCCGGCGCGCGAAGGCCTTCACGTCCGCGTTCGACGAGCGGTCGAGCGCGAGTTGGCCGGCTTGCCGTTCCACCTTGCCGATCATGCCGGCCTTGTCGACGAACTCGGCGTCGATGCCGGTCGGCCGCTGCGTCATGCCGGCCTCGTCGGCGGTCGGGCCGGGAAGGATGACGCCCGGCGCGACCCGGGCGGACGAAGCCGGCGTCTGCGCGTGCGAAGCCGCGCACGCCAGGACGCCGGCGATGGCGGTCAGCACGCTGGCCTGCCGCCGACGCGTGCGTTGTTCGATTCGGGTCGTTTTCGTCATCCGGGGCCTCCCGTGTGGAACGACGGAGCGGGCCGGCCGCGCGGCTTGCCGTCACGCGGGACGATGGGCCGACGACGTGAAGAAATCGGTCCACGCGCCGTGGTGCCATGCGCCCTCGGTGCGCTCCACCGACAGCGCGCCGGCCGCGAGCATCGTCCGCTCCGCGAACGTGATCGTGCGCCGCGTCACATGCGCGGCCAGCACGACGCCGTTTTCGCATTGGTTCAACGCGCCATGCCCCTCCGGCGCATCGCCGCGCATCTTGCCGAGCGCGCCGCACAACGCGCCGACATAGCCGCCCACGAGCGGCACGCCGATCCACGCGAGCGGCGAATGAAGGCCGCCGAGATACAGCAGCGCGGCCCCGGCGAGCCCGACGACCGCGCCGACGGCCACGCCTTCCAGCGCGCCGAGGCCGCCGGGCCGCGCGGCGGAGTCCGCATAGACGTCGCCGCCGAGCCAGAACAGCGCGTGCTGCCCGGGCGGATTTAGAAAGAAGACCTTCACGTCGTCCCGATGGATCGCGTGGCCGCGCAACTGCTCCGCGCAGCGTTCCGCCTGTTCGAGCCGCGAGAAGCGGCCCGCGATGATGGTGTCCATGTCGAACCTCCTGCCCGGTGACGCGCAGGGTCGCGGGCGCGCGACGCCCGATCGGCCCGGCGCTGGCCCGCGCATCACGTTACTTCCGGCGAATCTGCAGCTTGTCGCGCACGCCGCTCACGCCGCTGACGTCGTGCGCGACGCGGATGGCGGTCGCGCGTTGCCGCTCGTCGGGTACGTTGCCCGTGAGTTCGACCACGCGGTCGCGAACCTGCACGTCGATGTCGCCGGAGGCCAGGCCGCGTTCGGCGACGAGCGCGGCCCTGACGCGGGACGCGAGCGTCGCATCGCGGATCTGGCCCCCGACGGCCGACGCCTGGCTCGCCAGCTTCGCACGGGTGCTTTCGTCGGCCGATGCGTAGCGGGGCGTCGCGAACCATGCACACGACATCATCAGTATGCTCGCGATCGGCACGACCGGCGTCCTGCGTCGGGTGCGTGCCGGCTTGCCGTCCGTGCCGTCGCGCCGCGGGTTTTCCGTTGCGTCCATCGCGTCTCCTTTTTCGTATGTGCTCAGCGTCACGCGACCGGCGTGCCGCGCCGTCCGTGTGCGCCGCTACCGCTCGCGCGGCTTCCCGCCGCTCCTGTCGTTCGGGTCGTCCAGTACGACGTCGACGATCACGCTCGCGAGCGTCGGCATGTCGACCGGCTTGCACAGATAGGCATCGAACCCGGCGGCCATCACGCGGCGCCGGTCTGCGTTGCCGGCGTGCGCGGTGACGGCGACGACCGGCAGATGCCCGCCGCCGTTCGGCAGGCGCCGGATCCGGTCCAGCAGCCAGTAACCGTCGCCGTCCGGCATCGCGAGATCCGACAGCACGACGCTCGGCTGCTGCCGCTCGACCGCCTCGAGCGCATCGTGCCCCGACCGCGCGGTCGATACCTGCGCGCCCATCGTTTCGAGCGCCACCGCGAGGCTCGTCCGCGACGTCGGGTCGTCGTCGACCACGAGCACGCGCTGGCCGTCGAGCGCGACCGTATCGGACATACGCTTCGCGCGTGGCGGCTGCTCCACCGGATCGTCGGCGTCCCAGCCGGCCGGCAGCGTCACCGTGACGGTCATGCCGCGCCCCGCCCCCGCGCTCGTCGCGACGACCTCGCCGCCATGCAACTGCGCGATGTTGCGCACGATCGACAGGCCGAGCCCCAGGCCGCGCTTTGGCGACGTGAACGCGCCTTCCGGCCGGCTGAACGTGTCGAACAGGTGCGGCAGGTATTCCGGCGCGATGCCTTGCCCGGTATCGGAGACCGACAGCCGCACGCGCTCCCCGGCACGCGTGAGCGACACGTTGATGCGTCCGCCCGGCGGCGTGAACTTGATCGCGTTCGACAGCAGGTTCGACAGGACCTGGCGCAGGCGTTCGCCGTCCGCCGGAATCACGCAGGCCGGCATCGCGTACTCCGTCGACAGCACGAGCCCGTTCGCCTCGGCCGTCGCGTCGAGTTCGCGCGCGGCGTCGCGCACGATCCGCACGAGATCGACCGGCACGCGTTCCAGGCGCAGCCGGCCGGTCGCGAGGGACGACGCGTCGAGCAGGTCGGCGACCATGTGCGACAACGACCGCGCGCTGCGATCGATCGCGTCGACCGCCTGTTGCGCGAGGCCCTGCCCGTCGGCGTTGCGCAGCACCTCGACCCAGCCGTAGATCACGTTCAGCGGCGTGCGCAGTTCGTGCGACACCGTCGCCAGCAGTTCGTCCTTCAGCCGGTTCGACGCGTCGGCCTGCACGCGCGCGTCGCGCGCGCCGCGCAGCGAGCGCAGGTGGTGGCGTTCGTTGCGGCGGCGTTCGCCCGCTTCGCGCAGCGTCAGCGACAGGCCCGTGCAGTGGCCCTGTGCGTCGACGATCGGCGACGCGGCGAAGGTGGCGCGAAAAAGGCCGCCGTCGGGGCGCACGCACAGGACGTCGAGCGGCCCGACCGGCGTGCGCAGGTTCGCGAACGACGCCGGCACCGCATGCCGGCGCAGCCAGCGCGGCGCGATCATCGTGACGATGTCGCGTCCGCTCGCCTGTGCCGGATCGATGCCGAAGATGTGTGCCGCGGCCGGATTCCAGCTGACGATCCGGCGCTCGGCGTCGGTCCCGACGATCGCATCGGGCGACGCATCGACCACGCGGCGCAGCAGCCCGTCGTCGGACACGCACGCGACGGACGACGGCTCGCGATGCGGCGGATACGGATCGTCGTCGTGGTCGCCGGTCCCGTGCGGACGATCGTTCGCGAGCAGCGGCTTCACCGCCGCCACCAGCACGCATTCGACGAAACCGATCGCGACGAACGCGCTGGCTTGCGCCAGCAGCGTAAGCAGCGGCGCGTCGCGCCACCACAATGCGGAGATCACGCCGACGCTCGCGACGGTCGCGACGAGGCCGCCGCCGAACGACGTCAGCCATGCGGCGGCCGCCACGCCGGCATAAAAAGGCAGCGGCGCAAAGGGCGCGTGCTGGCCGACGGCCCGAATCGCCCACGCCTGCAGCGCGGACGCCAGCCCGACGGCCAGCACGACCCATGCACCCTGCCGGAACAACTCACGGGTCAGAGTCCTCATTGCGTCCTTGCATCGCGCCGGCTCCCGTCGTGCGGGGGGATGCCGCCTTTCGGCCATCCGGCATACCGTCGAGCGCGCCGGGCGAGCAGGAAAACGCCAGCAAACGACGTACCCGATGGTGGCCGCGCGCGGCGTTCCGGGGAACGGATGGCCGGACCCTCCACCCGCGTCGGCTGCGGCCCGGATGGGTGGCTGCCGGTGTTGCCACGCGCACCGTCGCAATGGGTCGCCGGCCGCTTTTTTCATCGAGTTTCTGTAAAAAAGCGCCGGTTATCACCTGACCGACGCGTCGTGCAAGGGTGCGCGAAAAACGATGGACGATTTCTTTCGCTCGCGCCGCGCACATTGGAATTTTCTATTCCGCGGCACCTTCGCGGTCGTTTCGCTGTCGACGATAAATATTGCAATCAACGGGACGCGTGATGCCGTTTTTCAAAACGGCCCGCGAACGCTTATGGGTGAATCCGCCAACCGGACGAAGCAGCGCGCAGACGGTCGCCGGCTGTCCGGCCGGTCCGCCGCGATGCGCGCGCTGCTCGCCCGTATCGACAAAATCGCGCCCACCGGCGCGAGCGTGATGATTGCCGGCGAAAGCGGGGTCGGCAAGGATATCGTCGCGCGCCGGCTGCACGATCTGAGCGCGCGGCGCGACGCCCCGTTCGTGCCGATGAACTGCGGCGCGATTCCCGCCGATCTTGCCGAGGCGCAACTTTTCGGGCACGAGAAAGGCAGTTTTACCGGCGCGATCACGCAGCGCGAGGGTTTCTTCGAAGCCGCGCGCGGCGGCACGCTGTTGCTCGACGAGGTCGCGGAAATGCCCGCCGCGCTGCAGGTGAAACTGCTGCGGGCGATCGAGTCGAACACGATCGTGCGCGTGGGCGGCACCGAATCGATTCCGCTCGACGTGCGGTTCGTGTCGGCCACCCGCCACAATCCGGCCGACGCGGTGCGCGACGGCCGGCTGCGCGAGGACCTGTTCTACCGGCTCGCCGCGTTCGCGATCTACGTGCCGCCGCTGCGCCAGCGCGACGGCGACGTCGAGACGATCGCGCAGGAATTCGTCGACACGCTGAACGCGCGGCATCGCGCGCACAAGCGGCTGACCGACGCGGCGATCGCCGCATTGCGCGCGTATTCGTGGCCCGGCAACGTGCGCGAACTGCACAACACGATCGAGCGCGCGTACATCCTGGCGGACGAAGGCATCGACGTCGCCCTGCCGAAGCAGCCGATGCCGGTGGCCGACAGCACGTCGGAAGGCGCGATGGCGCTGCCGGTCGGCGCGACGCTGCACCACGCGCAGCAGCGCTTCATCGCGGCGACGCTGCGTCACTTCGACGGCAACAAGCCGCGCGCGGCCAAGGCGCTCGGCATCAGCCTGAAGACGCTCTACAACCGGCTCGCGCTGATGCGCGACCAGGACGGTTCGTAAGCGGCGCGGTCGGCCGCCGCGTCAGGCGACCTTGAACTGCCCGACCGTCGTCGCGAGCGCGTTCGCCTGCGACTGCAGCGCGGTGGCGGCCGCGGTCGACTGTTCGACGAGCGCCGCGTTCTGCTGCACCATCTCATCGAGCTGGCTGACCGCGCGGTTCACTTCCTGGATCCCGCGCGTCTGCTCGTTCGCCGCATGCGTGATCTCGGAGATGATGGTCGTCACGTTCGCCACGTTGGCCACGATCTCGCGCATCGTATCGCCGGCCTGGCGCACCTGCCCGGACCCGGCCGACACGCTCGCGACCGTCGACTCGACCAGCACCTTCACTTCGCGCGCGGCCTGGGCGCTGCGTTGCGCGAGGCTGCGCACTTCCTGCGCGACGACCGCGAAGCCGCGGCCCTGTTCGCCTGCCCGCGCCGCCTCGACGGCCGCGTTCAGCGCAAGGATGTTGGTCTGGAACGCGATCCCGTCGATCACGCCGATGATGTCGCCGATCCGGCCCGATGCTTCCTCGATCTTCCCCATCGTCGCGACGACGTCCGACACGACCACGCCGCCGTGCGACGCGATCCGCGACGCGGCCGCCGCGCGCTCGTCGGCCTGGCCGGCGGCCGCCGCCGACTGACCGACGGTCGCGGTGATCTCTTCCATCGACGCCGCGGTTTCCTCGAGGCTCGCCGCCGCCGATTCGGTACGCGACGACAGGTCCTGGTTGCCCGCCGCGATCTCGTTCGCGGCCGTGCGCACCGATTCGCTCGCGTCGCGGATCTGGCGCATCACGTCGTTCAGCTTGTCGACGAAGCTGTTGAACGAGCGCGCGATGTCGGCGACTTCGTCGCGGCCGTCGGCCGGCAGCCGCTTCGTCAGGTCGCCGGCGCCCGAGCCGATCGCGGCCATCGCCTGGCGCACCTGGGACAGGCGGCGGAACGCGGTCGCGGTGATCGCGCCGATGATCAGCGACGCCACGCCGACGATCACGATCAGCGTGATCAGCGACGCGGTCAGCAGCGAGCGCATCCCGGCCGTCGCCTCGGTCTTGTCGAGCAGCACCAGCGCGTACCAGTCGGTGCCCGGCACCGGCTTCGCGCGCACCAGCTTCGCGTGGCCGCCGACGCCGACCTCGACCGGCGCGTTCGCCGCCGCGATCGACGCCACGCCCAGCGAGCCGAGTTCGGGCGACACGTCGGCGACCGGCTTCAGCGTGAGCTTGGCGTCCGGGTGGGCGACGACGTGGCCGCTGCTGTCGACCAGCATCCCGAAACTCGCCGGCGTCGGGCGGATCGACTTGACGTTGGCGATCACGCTGTCCATCGACAGGTCTGCGGCGACCACGCCCTTCAGCGCGCCGTCGCGCAGGATCGGCACCGCGAACGTGACGACGAGATTGCCCGTGCCGGCATCGACGTACGGCGGCGTGACGACCGGCTTGCCGGCCTGCGCGGCCTGCTTGTACCACGGGCGGCCCGTCGGGTCGTAGTCGGGCGGGATGCCGGTCGGGTCGGAGAAGTGGAACGCCTTGTCGGCATAGCCGGCATAGACGTTCGTGAAGCCGCCGGCCGCCGCCATCTGCTTGAACACAGGCAGCGGGTCGGGCGTCAGCGCGGCATCCTGCAGCGACGCGATCATCCGGCTGCGGGTCGCGACCCAATCGGCGATCCCGACCACGTGGCCGCTGGCGACGGAGGTCAGGTTGCGGTCGATCGCGTCGTCGTTGTACGCGCGTGCGATGAAATAGTTGATCAGGGTCGTGGCGACGAGCGCGAATACGACGATGGCGACGCACGCGGCAAGGATGCGGGCGCGAATGGACGAGAACATGGCAACGACTCGGTAAGAGAGCAGGAACGCCCGATTGGACGAATTCACCGTGTAAACGGCAAATCGGGCCACTTACTTGAGGTCGTTGTGACGATTCGATGAAACGTATGACGACAGGTGTCTGCGACTGCCAATAAATCGTCAGGATGGCCGGGTTCGACCTGCGTGCTGCCCGCCGGCTACTCCCTACAGCCGGTGGCGCGGACGTGGATCGGCGTCCGCGGGCGCCGCATCGGCCCGGGTGTCGCGGTCGAAGACGTCCTTCTGGCGCATCCGCTCGCGCAGGTGCCGGATCGCGAATACGTGGATGTAGTCGTGCACGCGCGCGCCGGACGACAGCGCACGCACTTCGTCGTCGAGCATCGCACGCAGCTGATCCGCGCCGATCGCGCGCCGTTCGGCGGCTTCCTTCAGTGAATCGAGCAAATTGTCCTTGGACATCGACAGACTCCTGACGGTCGAGGAACGAAAAGATGACGGTACTGGAAGCTTAAAGACTGGACAGACACGCGGCGTACGATGCGCCGGCGCGGGTTTGCGCGCGATCAACGGCACGTCGCGTGCCGCCGCGTCGATCCGTTTCCGAACCGTTCGCGCAGGGTTCGCGGTGCACATGGCCCGCGAACGAGACTGGATGGAAGCCTTGCCACGCCACCCCGGGGCGCGGCATGGGCGACGGGCGGCGGGTGGACCGCCGCGCGACGCCGATGCAGTGGGGAAACTTAGACCGTCCGAAATCATGCGTCAAGCGCCCCCCTGCGATGCATTCGTCGGACGAACGCGGCGGTGCGGCCGATCATCCGCCGCGCGTGTCAGCGGATTCCGATAGCGCCGCGCAATTTCCTGACAGCGACTTCAGCGCGCGCCGCTTGGCAGCGCGCCGTCGCCACACGATACTGATCACATGAACCAGGCGTTCATACCGGAACATCGCTCAGTCGGCCATCGAGCCGGCACGCGGGGTCCGGCGCAGGAGACCAACCATGGCACATCGCACCTTACCGGGCCGGGACGGCCAGCGGCGCGCGTCGGGCAACGCGCGCGCCCTGCCCGCCCGGCCCGCGTCGGCCGGCAACCGTCCGTCCGACGACCTCGACACCTTGCTCGCGCTCGCACGCGAGGCCGGATTGCTCGTCACGCTCGACGGGCAGATCGGCCGCGAAAAGTATCAGAGCGTCGCGGGGTCCGTCCTCGCGTTGCAGCGATTCGCCGCGGCGCTGTCCGCGCGCAACGCGGCCGACGCGCCGGCCGCATCGGAGCCGCGTCGCAAGGCGCGCCCCGGGTGGCCCCATGCGAATCGTTTGCGCAGTCGCACGTGCAGCGTATGTGCGCCGCTCCATGTCGTGCGTCCGCATGCGCGGGTCCGTCGCTGCACGGGCCGCCGGCACGACCTGCGATCGATTCTTCGCTCCCTCTGATCTGCGCACGTCACCGGCGCACGGCACGGCGCCGTGCATGCGCGCTGTCCGCCGCGATCCGTATCGAAGCGACCGCGCGCGATGACGCGCGGCTCGACGCGGCCGCATTCCAGACCATTCGTACGGGGAAATGAATTCGACGGGGCCAGGCGGAAAGCGGACGGGGTGACTTCCACCCCGCCCGTCCTCCAAGGCAACCGTCGGTTGCCTACCCTCGTGCCAGAGAGTTTCCGGTCGGATGGCGCGCCGGACACACACGCGGCGCGGCGCCCGAACATGATGTGGCGGCGAGTGCGACAGCGATCGCCTTTCATCGCCTTTCGCACGCCGGCGCGGCCTTGGTCCCGCATGCATGCGAAGGCCAGCCGCGTCGCGGGGACGCTCCCCCACTGTCTCACGCGACATGCGCCGCGTTTCTGATGCAGGTCAATCCATACCGCTTCGATCGCGACGACACGCGATTCATTCCGCACCGCGCACCAGCAGCACCGGCACCTGCGCGAGATGCGCGACCCGCCGCGCGACGCTGCCGATCAGCCAGGCGGCGAGGCCGCGACGGCCATGCGTGCCGACCACCAGCAGCTCCGCCCGCCAGTGCACCGCATCGCGCATCAGTGCATGGGCCACGTCGTCGCTGGTCGGATGCGTTTCGACGATGCCGCGCTTGGTCGGGTTGCCTGTCGCATGAAACAGCGGGCCGATCTTAGCGAGCGCATCCTCGCCCTCTGCGCGGTACGCATCCTCGAGGGCGCGCACCGGCACGACATCGGTCAGACGAACCGCGCGATCGATCACGTACGCCGCATACAGCAACGTCGTCGGCGCCGCGAAGCCGAGCCCCACGCGCACCGCGTGCAGCGACGGCTCGCTGCCGTCGACCGCGAACATCAGCCGCTGCAGCGTGCCGTCCGACGTCCGTGCATAGGCCGACGGCACGATCAGCAGCGCGCAGCGCGCGCGTTTCGTCAGCGTGTCCGACATCGCGCCTTCGACCAGCCGCAACAGCCCGTGATGCGGATTCGCGCCGATCGCCAGCACGTCCGCGTGCCACGTCGACGTATCGTTGACCAGTGCGTCGGCGACCGAGCCGCCCGTGACCGACGTGTCGACGACCACTTGTTCGACTTCGATCCCGCTGTCGGCGAACAGCGCCGCGATCCGCTCGCAGGTGGCCTGCGCGTCGCGCATCATGTCCTCGCGCGCCGACGTCAGCAGCGCGTCGATGCGCGGAATGTCGGGCAATACGAGACGCGGATTGTCGATCGCGCAAATGATGCGCAATCGCATGCCGGGACGCAGCAGCGTGCGCACGTAACGGGCGGCGGTCAGCGATTCGGGCGTCGGATCGACGGCCAGCGCGATTCGCGCGAGCGTCGGGATGGGCTGGGCAGGCTGCATGGCGAAGGTCTCCGTGCGTGCACGTCGTCGCCGGGCGACGACGGGGCGTTTCGCGCGGCGGCCGGACAGCCGCTACGGTCAGGGATCGGCGGGATGCCACGCGAAGCGCGGACAAGCAATGCGTTCGTTCAGCATAGGCCGTCCGGCCCGCGCGTGCATGATCGCGATCAACGATCGCGAACGGTCGCGCGGCACCCTGCCCGCGCGGCTTACGACTTCGTCGGCATCGACGCAGCCGGACGGTTCGCGTAGAACAGCGTGTACGCGATGCCGAGCACCACGATCCACACCGGCCCGATCACGAGCGCGACGCGCGTATCGGGCGTGAACGCCATCAGCACGACGACCAGCACGAGAAAGCCGAGCGCGACGAACGAACCGAGCGGAAAGAGCGGCACGCGGATCGGCAGGCGCGCGATCTGGTCGGCCGACAGCGTGCGACGAAAACGCATCTGCGCGATCAGGATGACGCACCACGTCCAGATCGCGCCGAACGTCGACACCGACGTGAGCCACGTAAACACGTGCTGCGGCGCGAGATAGTTGAGTAACACGCCGATCAGCAGTAGCGCGACCGACACGGCCACGCCATACACGGGCACGCCGCTGCGGTTCACGCGACCGAGCGCGGCCGGCGCCTGGCCCTGCTGCGCGAGGTTGTAGAGCATCCGCGCGGTGCTGAACAGGCCGCTGTTGCACGACGACAGCGCCGCGGTCAGCACGACGAAGTTGATGATGCCGGCGGCGGCCGGAATGCCGAGCCGGGAGAACGTCATCACGAACGGGCTGCCCTGCGTGCCGATCTGGTCCCACGGATAGAGCGACATGATCACGAACAGCGCGCCGATGTAGAAAATCAGCACGCGCCAGAACACCGAATTCACGGCCTTCGTCAGCGACTTCTCCGGATTGCGCGCCTCGCCAGCCGTGAGGCCGAGCATCTCGACGCCGAGATACGCGAACATCACGATCGGCAGCGCGGCGATCACGCCGTTGATTCCGTTCGGCATGAAGCCGCCGTGCGACCACAGGTTCGAGATGCCGGTCGCGATGCCGCCGTTGCCGATGCCGAACGCGATCATCAACCCGCCGCCGACGATCATCAGCACGATCGTGACGATCTTGATCAGCGCGAACCAGAATTCGAATTCGCCATACAGTTTGACCGCGATGAAGTTCACCGAGCCCATCGCCAGCAACGCCGCGAGCGCCCAGATCCAGTTCGGCACGCCGGGAAACCACATGTGCATGTAGACGCCGACCGCGGTGATTTCCGCCATGCAGGTGACGATCCACACGAACCAGTAGGTCCAGCCGGTCAGATAACCGGCGAGCGGGCCGAGGTAGTCGCGCGCATAGCGGCTGAACGCGCCGGCGACCGGATTGGTGATCGCCATCTCGCCGAGCGCGCGCATGATCAGGAAGATCGCGAGGCCGCCGAGCAGGTAGGTCAGCAGGATGGCCGGGCCGGCCGTGCGGATCGCGGTGGCCGAGCCGAGGAACAGGCCGACGCCGATCGTCGCGCCGAGCGCCATCAGGTTGATGTGGCGTTCTTCCAGCCCGCGGTGCAACTGGTCTTCAGGTTGTTTCAAATTCGTCTCCTGGCAGCCGCGAGCGGGCCGCCGTCATTGTGTCGATGACCATGCGCGACCGTTCATGCCGATTTTTGGCAGCCGAAAACGAAATAATCCCCGCTGTCGATTTCCGAATGGGAAACGACACGGATGCCGCGTCAATTCGGTTGGAATTGGCGCGGATTATCCGTATTTCACGGAACAAGCCGGAAAAACGGATCGGGCCTTTCACGGAATACACCCGAACGGCCCGCGCGACGCGGCTGTGCGCCTGACGAGCGATAACGGGATCCATCGCTTTCGGCGCGAATGACCGCGCGTCGAATGTGCACAATCAAGCGCACGCAATATGCAGGCGGGATTATAGGGAGGATCGGCGGTTTCACGCCAGGCGATTTTGGGGAAAATCGCGGTGGGTGAAAGTGGTGGTTGGATTGGAGGGCGCGGAATACAACGCTAGATCGCAACGGGCGTCACGATCCCGCTCAAAATTGGGCCGTCATCTGAAATCCGACCGTCACACGCGCAGTGGGAAAACCGGACGGCTTGTAGACCGGCGTACCGGCGAACAGGTCGTAACCGTAGCCACCGAAACGCGTCGCGACGCTGCCCTTGACGCCAATTACGGCACCGGCCAACTGCGTACCGACCAACGCAACCGGCTGCGGCCCCCAAACGCGGCCGTAATCCAATCCTGCATAAATCGCCTGTCCGGTCTGTCCGATCGGCATCTGCAGCTCGTTGCGCCAGTAGAAACCGCGTGCCGCTGCCAGCATCGTTTCGCCGTCGAAACCGCGAACTGTATAGCGACTGCCGATCGTCAAGTCATCGATGTAGTACAGCGAGTTCCCGGTATATTGGCCGTGGATGCTCGTCACGTATCGGAACGGCTGCTTCGCGATCGCGAACGGCACCGACAGGTTCGCATCGAGTACCGCCATCTTGAAGCGGTAAGTAGGACCGCCACCGGCAGCGAGAATGTCGTCCTGCGCACCCAGGCCCGCGACGCCCTGTCGGTACGCCAGCGTGCCGTCGAACTGCGCCCCGTCGAAGTAATGGCGGTCAGTCAGGCCGAATTCAACGAACGTGTTGTTGCGACGCTGCTGTGGGATTTCCGTATCTTCGACGAAGCTCTGGCCGAAGCGACGGGACAAGCGGACATAGCCGCCGAATACGTCGTTCTGGCTACGGGCAAGCACTCGGGCAAGCTTGAAATCGATCGTCTTCGAATTGCCGCTTGCAACGAATGTTTGATTCACGCCAGCGATTTGCTGGTAGTACGTGTTCGTGTAGGCCGATAACGTCGCGGTCCAGTCACCCCACGGGATCGAGTAGAAGCCGTTCCAGCCGTGCGAACCAAGGCGGTTGTCGCCAAGTTCGAGGTCTTGGCTCACGCCGACGTTGAAGATGTCGTTTAGCCCGAGCGGGTTATCGATGCCGATCGACAGGTTGCCTTGCAGCTTGCCGGTCGCGCGCGTGCCCGAGTTGTCGATCGACGCCACCACAGTCCACGGTTTGCCGCGTTTCACGTCGAGCACGACATCGCTTTCGCCCGGTACGTCGCCCGGAACGATCTGCATCGAGACGTCTTGACTCTGTACGCGCTTCATCTGCTCCAGACCTTGCTCGAGGTCGCGCAGGTTCAACAGTTCGCCGTCGCGCGTCGGGAATGCGGTTTTCCATGTGCCACGCAGTTTTTCATCGGCGAAGCGCACGTGTCGGATCACGCCGGGAATCAGCGAGACTTTCAACGTACCGGACGACAAATCCTGTTCGGGGAGCAGCACGCGCGTCGTGATGTAGCCGCGCGAAAGAATGTGTTGCGACAGCGCCTTGATGAGCACATCAAGCCCTTGCTTGCCAACGCACTGCCCCGTATAGTGTTCAAGCCATTCACGCGCGAACGCGAAGCGATCCATGGGCAGTACGGACGCGCCTCGCGCCTTCACGCCCTCCGGCAGCGAATCGGGAACGTCGACCGTAAAACGATCAATGCGGAAGCACGGTGTTTCGGTCGGAAGCTGTGGGTAGCCTGCGCTCGCCGCGACACTCGAACGACCCCCCGGCGCGGAAACGATTCGCTCCCGCTCCCGCGCTTCCTCCTGCTGACGTGCCTGTTGTTCGTTACCAAGCGGCTGTACCGACTGTGCCATCGCACAGGTCGATGCGATAAGCAACGACCCCGCAACAAGGCTACCCCCTCGGATTTTCTTCTTCATGTATTTGATTCTCTCGATTACGCGTACCGCGTGATCATCCAGACCCCAATCAGGATGACGACAGCGCCGACGACCTGCATCGGCCGCAACAGGTATTCGTGTAACGCGGTGAACGACAACACCACGAGCATGGAAATCGCCACCATCGCCGGATACGCGACGCCTAGCGTTGTTTTGCGCAGCGCGATTGCGTAAAGGAGGAACCCGACACCGTAGGCACCTATGGCCGCCCCACGGGCGATCCATGGCAACACGCTCGATTCACCCAGTGCGATTCCCTTGAGCGCCGCAACGCGGAGCAATATGCTCGCGAGACCACCGAAAAAGCCACTTGCGACGACGATCAGCCCGTTCACCGCGCGGCCTCCGTCACTACTTCCACATCTGGTCGGTGACTGGCGTTTGTGCGGGTGTCATCGGATGCGCCCGTGTTCCCATCAAAAATCATATTGAAACGATTCGCGCCATGGAGCGCGATCAGCACGATGGCGGGAAAGACGACCGAAAAGTTTCGCGCCTCATCGCGGTAGCCGAAGAAGAAGAACAACACCAGCACCGGCAGGAATGCCGCAAAAAAATAGATACGGTATCGATGTGGCGTCGCGCGCCACGCCGAGCCGAAGAACACCGCAAGCGGGACAAGCATCAGCGGATTTTCGAGACTTGGCGTAAAGATGCCTTTGCCGATCAGGTTGTAGAACGACAGGTAAGACAAGGGATTAAGCCAGAATTTCAGGTTATCCCACACGTGAAATTCGACGAAACCACCTGCATTCGCGTCGTAGCCGCTCATGATGAAATGGCGCGTGCTCACGCAGATCACAAGCTGCAGCACCAGCCAACCGACTCGTTTCAATACCGGAACGTCGCGCTCGTGCAGGAAAAATAGCGCGAGCGGGACAAGGAAGAACGTTTCCTTGTTCAGGGAGAAGATGGAAACCATCAACGTGCATGCCAGCATCCGCTTCTTCAACAGGAAATAGCAGGCACCGAGTACGCCGAGCAGTTCGAAAAAGTCATAGTAGTAACCGCCCTGCTGAAACGTGAGCGGATAGACGAAGCCGAACGCCGCCAGAAAGCCAACGGATCGCCCGAAGTTCAGGCCGTGTAGTCTGGCGAGCTTGTAGACCAGCAACAGCGCGAACAGCGTCGACAACACGATCGCGATGTACGTCAGGTGATAGACGAGCGCCACGATCGGTGTCCAATATTCGTCCGGCACACTTGTGAAATAGGCGTTGTGCAGCGAATCATGTCGTTTGATCGATTTGAAAAGCTTTTCCTGCTTCTCCTGCCCAAGCCGCTCGGCTATCCATTTTGCGGCTCGCGGGAACGACGAGCGATAGACATACGGCTTCGGTGCCTCGCCGTTCATCATGCCGACGAGACTGTAGCTGGTTGCAAAATCCCCTTTCTGGTCGTCACGAAAGCCCCACTTCAGCAACATGCTGTTGGTGATGTTTCCCGCGCATACGAACAGCAGCACATAGACGATGGCGAAGCGGCAGAACGCCAGCACGCGGTTTCGGTTTTTTTCGGTCATAGGAACTGTGCCGCTCACGGAGCTGGCAAGAAGTGAGCGGCCAGGACGATCACCACCATGATGCAAAGCATGCTGAAGCTACCGCGATTCTCGAGAATATGGACTATCGGATCGTCGTGCATCGTGCCACGCACTGTTGCGATCCATAGACGACCGAACAGGTAGATCAACCCGATCTGCACGAACCAGAGAAGGTGCGGAACCGTGTAACGAGCTACCGTTTCCGGGGCATTGATGAACAGACCAAATACGACCACCGCAGCAAGGGAAGCACCGATGCCAAACGGCCAAAGGACTTCGAGGTCACCTACTCGATAATCCCGACCAGCCGTTGCGCTTTTTTCACTCTGGCGCAAGAACACCAACTCGGAGCAACGTTTCACGAGCGCGAGGCTGAGAAAAGCAAACACGGAGAATGCAAGGAGCCATCGACTCACCATAATTTCCGCTGCAACTGCTCCGGCGACGATTCGGTACGTGTACAGCAATGACAGAACGACCACATCGAGTAGCACGATCGACTTCAAGCGCCAACTGTACGCGGTCGTCAGGAACAGATAGAGCACGAACATGCCTGTAAATTCGGCTGACACAGCCAACGCCAATGCAAACGCCAATGTCAGCAGTACCGCTGCGCACGCGATGCCCTGACTGATCGACAACACCGCGCTCGCAAACGGACGATTGCGCTTTCTTGGATGTCTGCGGTCACTGTCCAGATCCCAAAGATCGTTGCCGATGTAGGTTGCCGACGCGCCAAGCGACATTGACAAGAACGCCAGTGCGAGCACGCCGACTTTGTCGACATCAAGGAATGCAAAGGCCGTCAGCAATGGGACGAACAGCAGCAGGTTCTTTAGCCACTGGTGAACACGCAGGGCCTTGCACCATGTGGAGAACGTTGCACGTACATTCGTGAACTCGTGTTCGATGGGAACGTGGCTGCGAACATCGGCGGCGACATCACACGAAACGCCAGCAAGTATGGCACCTCTCGCGCCGGCCCAAATCGGCAAATCAACTTTGCTGTCACCCGCATACACGAAGTCGTCGCCGATCTGCTCGCGAATACAGGCCAGTTTCGCCTCCCCCTCGAGATTCGTGTCGCCACTGGTAGCGATGACACGATCGAACAAGCCGAGATGCGTGCTCACACGCTCGGCGATCGAACAATGTGCGGCAGTTGCAAGCACGATTTTTCGACCGCTCTCGCGTTCGCGGGTGAGGTAGTCGATGAGCGACTTCCGATATGGAATTGTTTCCGCTCGAAAATCCGCATGCTCTGCGACCTCGGCCTTGAAGGCGGCGCGGCCGCCCGCGAGCCAAAAAGGCAGGCGCAGTAGGTTTGCAGGCTTTCGCTTGACGACACGTATCACGGATTCCATCAAGGTATCCGAAGTTGTCAACGTGCCGTCAAGATCGACCACAAGTGGAAATTTCCTGGTCTCTCGCATTTCTTGTGATTCAACTTAAACGGGGTGCCATACTGCACATATTCGTCATTTCGCCAAAAATTCCCGCCCCCCTCAAATACCCCGGAACCTCACAATCCAAAAAAAGTAGGCGTGCCACGGCCAAATCCAATAAGCACTTTCAATCCATTGGCGATACATAAAATGCCACAAATACATTAGCTGCTACGCCTTAACGTATTCTCCAATAGTAACAAATACCTCACCCGCGTCATTTTCCAGGATGACCGTAGCCCTGGCTTCCTCATCTGGAAAATTCTGAATGATTCGACTATCCCACAATCCCGCTATGAGTGCCGCTAGGTCCTTTGCATTATCGAACGAAATTCCTCGAAAAATATCCGTAATCTCCACCATATTTATCCACGGCTGCGCCTGCCGAGGACTCATCCCACTATTTCGATACTCTTTGTATCGCTCGCCATCAAACCAGTCCGAGGCTACGATAATGCCATCAAGCATAATCATCCGTGGCGCAAAAAATCGACCCATACAGAGCGTAAAATCTTGAGGCAATGAAACCTTCGCGAAAACTGCATGTACGAAGTCCAAAACAGAGAATTTTCCTCCGTTTGCTTTGACAAAAGCGTCGTATTTCCAATCTTCCACATTCATTTCACTTCCCCTTTGGAATTTCATTGGGTCTAGCCGGTCGAACTACACCTTTCCCCACAAAGACCGTGCCGTCCGGAGCCACGTTAATGGTCGTCTCTTTAACATTCGGACGCGGTATTCCCCCGTGATCTTGCCCGGAGCCACGATACTGCATCGAGGTTCCGTCGCCGTTATACGTGGTGTACTGTCCGTCAGGTCCAGGCCGCTCTATGATTGTATGGGGTAATCCCTCGGCTTCCTGCAAAGGGGCAGGTGGCTTGTTTCGTGATTTCCCATTCGTATTAGAATTACTGTTAGCATTTTCGGCGTTTCCGCTGTTCAACATCACGTTCCCGGGCCCATAGCCGGCCCCTCTCGACTGGACCGTCGGCCCGCCCGCCCCTTCGCCAACGAATACCAATCCCGGACTCGCCGTAGGCGGCTTACCGCCACCAAACCCACTAATCGCGTTCAGCCCGTTCGCTATACCCTGAAATATCAGATCAAGCGCTGTCGTTTTCTTCCGGGGCGTGCCTTGCCCACTGGCCTCTTCAAGCGTGTCCGTATCCGTGTGGTTCCACTGGTTGTACAGGTTCACATTCGAAGCAGTAGCCGCGCCCGCTGTTCCTCCGACCAGCCCACCCAACGCACCAATGAGCAAGTTCCCTGACACCTTTCCGGCAAGGGTCGAATCCGTCGCACCAGCCACCGCATTTGCGGCCTGCTTCGTCTGATCGGCTAGCAACGCTGCCAGTCCCGCCCCAGCCGCCCCCTGCGCCGCGCTCCCGACTCCGCCGCCACCCAAGCCACCGATCAGCGCACCGCCTGCTATGTGCAGATAAAGTCGATTAGTTCCGCCTTCGTCCCAAGAATCCGCTTCAGCTTGATAGGCGGCTTGCGCCGTCGTATCGCCTGCCAGCTTGGCCGCATCGGCAGCGTGTTGGGCTTCCTTCTGCTTCATATCCGCGTAAGCGCCGATGCCTTGCGCGACGACCTGTCCTGCAGCTTGCGCAGCGTTCATCGTATCGGCTTGCTTATCCAGCAGATTCTGCACGTCCGGTGTTTTCGATACCGTTCCGTTCAGGTTCGACGTGTCGCGGCTCAGGTTTGCCACGTCTTGCGTCTGACCCGCCGGGTTCGTGATGTGGATCGTGCCCACGCTCACGCCGCTTCGTGTGGTCGCGCTCTCACTACCGCTATCCGACTGCGAAATCATCGGCGTCACGCCGCCCGCACCGCTGACCGACCCCGGTCCGATCGACTTCCCGGTGACACCAACGCCTGCGCCCGCGCTAAAACCGCTGCTATCCGCGTTGTAGGTCGAATGGTTTTCGATATCGCGATAGGTCAGTGTACCTGTCGTCAGCGTGTTTTTCGACGGATCGGCCGTGCTGGCGATTGCCGCGCCCGTCAGGTCCGTATTGCCCTTGACGTTTACATTGAACCCGCCCTCGCCTGCCTGAATCCCGGCCTGTTCGTTCACGGCCGCGTAATTGCCGTTCGCGTTTCCGTGCGACGAACTGAAGCTGGCACTCCCCCCCATCGTGCTGACGCTGATGCCGCCTCCCGCACTACTTTGATGCGCGCTGCTGACGGTCGTGTCCTGCACACTGCGCATGTTCAGATTGCCGCCCACGTCCGCAGTGACGGTGCGGCCCGACACGGTCGAGCCGATCACATTCGTATCGCCACCGCTAACAAGCGTCACGCTATTCGCACCGGTCACGTGCGAATTGTTCTGCATCGCGGCATCACTGTTGCCGTCGCCGTGTGCGCGCGACATTGCGGCCGATACTCCGATACCGTTCGTGCCAATCGACACGCCGACGCTGGCGCTTGACGACGAATTCGAACTACGCGTCGAATCGGTGTTCGTCGTGTTCTTCAAGTCAATCTGATTCTTCGCGACCAGCAACACATCGTTGCCCGAGACATTCGAACCGGTCACCGTGATATTGCCGCTGCCCGGCGTACCGTTGCCCGTCGCAATCAGCGATGTAGTACCGCCAGCGCTGACGCTCGATCCGCGTTGCGTCGTCTGATTTTCCGACGTATCGAGTCTGCTATGACTCGATCCGACACTGACTTGAACACCGATGCTCGGCGTGCCGCCGCCCGCAAGCGCACCGCCTGTCAAACCAGCTACACCCATCGCTGCATTACCTGCCGCTGCAATCGCGTGCAGGGCCGTCGCACGACTGTCGCCAGCACCACTCTTTGCCGCCTGCGCCTGTTGATACGCACCGTTGATCGCGTCGCCGATGCTGCCCGACAAGCCAAGCGTGACGCCACTGCTACTGGTCGTCTCGCTATGAGTCTTTTTACTGGTGTCCGTTGCCGAATCGATCGCGACATTCGACGCTACGCCGGTCAAATTCTTCCCGGCGATCAAGTCGCTACCTGTCACGTGCAACGTATCGCCAGCCTTGATATTCAGAGTGCCATCGAGCGATCCAATCGTGCTCGCGTTGTTCGTGACGGACGAAGCATGATCCGTGTCAGTCTTTTTCTGCGTGCCAATACTCACGCTCAAGCCGCTGGTGCCGATACCCGAATGCGTTTCGTGATAGTAGCTGTCCTGCGTGACCGTATCCTTGGACGTGGTGATGTTGACGTTGTTCGCCGCCGAGAGATTGACATCGTTCGTCCCGACGACCGTGCTACCTTGAACGGTCAGGTCACGGCCTGACTGAATGTTGACCGTATTACCCGACACGGTGCTGCCGACACCGACATTCGCCTGCGTATTCTGCATCGAATCGGTTTTCGTGCTGCTGACGAAGCTGCCGCGTTGGACCTGCACCGACTGGTACTTGTCGTGTTCCTCGCGGGCCTCGTTCACCGTGACGTTGCCCGTTGCAACGATGTTCGCCGCACCAATGCCGTTCTCGACGCCGTTCGTCATACCTGCCGTCAGCGACGAACCTGTCAGCGTGACGTTGCCTTTCGACCCATCGGTGCTAGCCGCGCCGAGCGCCGCATTGCCGCCTGCCGTGAATTGCGTGCCAACAGCGTGCTCGTCGTAGTTGTGATCAACTTCCTTACGCGTCTTGCTGTCCGCCGCCACATTGTCGAGCTTCGCGGTATCCGTGACCGTCGTTGCCGTCAAATTCCCGCCTGCAAGCGCAGACAAGTCTTTTCCGGCGGATACAGTCGCGCCCTTCAGCGTCATGTCGTTGCCGCTTTGCATCCCCAAGCTGCCGCCTGCGGTGATGCCGCTCGTTACGTTCTTCGTCGTGGAATCTTCCCAATGATGCTGATCATTCAGATACATCGATTGGTTCGTCGTGGACTGAACCGTATCGACGTTGATATCCCGACCCGCCGTCACCAGTGCATCGCCGCCCGCCGACAAATTCGCGCCGTGAATGCTCAAATCGCGCGCGGCGTGAACGGACAGATCACCCGTTGCCGCAATCGTGCCTTGCTGGCCAATCAGACTCGTACTGACCTTGCTTGCGCCCGACGTGCCGGTTGCGCCAACTGTGTCGACCAACGTTGTATTGACAATATCGCGACCGGCCGACACTGCGACCCGATTGCCGGTAATCATCCCCGACGCATTCACGACATCATTGCTCGCCGAAACGACCGTCGTGCCGTTCGTGCCGCTGCTCGAAATCGCACCGCCACGATTCAAAATATCCGTCGCCGTCAGGACCGTTTTCGTTCCGCCCTTGATCACGCCGGAATTCGTTGCGCTACCCGTCGCATGAATTTCCACATCGTCCGCCGCGATCAACGCGCCAGTCGGTTGCAGGTCGTTCGCGTGTGTCTGCGCCATGTAGACGACAGGCGCCAGCACGTGCGTCGTGCTGCCGTTCGGCAACGTTACCGTCTGATCGACCAGCCATACGATATCGCTCGTCAGCGCATCCATCTGCGCGGCCGTCAGCGCCATCCCCGGCACCAGGCCGAACTCTTTTGCGTAGTTCGCCCCGTTCGTCATCAGCGCACGATATTCATCCTCGGCACTCGCGTAACCCGGCAAGAACGTGCGCCCCGTCAGTTGCGTGATCTGATTGCGCACCATCTGCTGCTCGTACATCCCGTCACCCAAGCGCTTCTCGATACTCGCCGGATTCAGGTTCAACTGGCCGAGCATGTAGTCGCTCGAAATGAAGTTCGTATAGCTCGTCAGGCGTGGATCGGTCACGATCAGATACGGCTGACCAGGTGCGTCGTGAATCGAATAAAGACCGCTCGTCGGCAACGTGATCGGCAGTGCGCCCGACGCATTCGCGACCGATTGTTGTGCGCCAACCGGTGTCGATGAGCCGCCTGCGGCTCCAACCGGCGTCAACTTGCCACCGGATACGCCCTCATTGGTCGAATTATTTCCAAGCGTGCCGCCGGTTGCGCCAGTCGAAGAATTCTGCGCGGCAACGTTCTGGTTGTTGACATCCTTTGCGTCGATGATCACCGACTGGTTGGCGATGATCGTGCCGCCCGTGCCGCCGATGGCAACCGGTGTATACACCTTCGAAGGCTGAACGATCGTGCCGCGATCCTGCGTCGTATCCTCGTTCCACGCGTACATCGATACGATGTTGTCGGTCTGATACTGATACAGCGTCCGCCCGACGTTGTTCACGACCGTGCCACCGTAGCTGCCTGAACCTGCACTGCCGGACACATCCGAATCGCCGATCTTGATCGACCCGCCCGCCGCAATCGAACTGTATTCGTTGTTGATCGTGCCGACGTTCTTCATCACGATGTTGTTGCCTGCCACGAGTTGCGCTTGCTGCGCCTGGCTTGCAATCTTGTCCTGCTGAACCGTGGTCGTCGTGTCGCGCCAGATTTCGACACGCTGATAGCCATTGTGGCCATCGCTACGCGTCGTGTATTCCGTATCCGGAACGTAGTTGACGTGCGGATCGTACGCATCCCAGTAGTTGACCGTCACCGTACCGTCCGCGTGGGTCGTCAGCGTGTTGTAGTAAATCGTCTGCTGCTTGCCGTTCACGTTCACGACCAATACCTTGTCGGTCGCGTTCGGTCCGGACGTTTCCGATACAACCTGCGAAGGGCTATAGGTGGAGGTGAGCGGCGTCTTGTAGCCGTTCACCCACATTGCCTGCGAGCACCCGCCGTTCGGGTCCGCATTCATCGTCGCGCACACGATGTACTTCTGACGCTTGGTTTCGTGTTTACTCGTCGTGCTCGTGGTTTCAGTGGTCACCACCGGAGCCGGACGCGTGTTCGTGAACGTACCAGCCGCGAGTTCGATACTGCCTTGTGCTTCGATCGTGGACTGATCGTTCAAGACATTTTGCGTACGGTTCGCGAGAAACCCGTCCGCGTCGCGCTGACCGTTCGCGGCGATATTGATGTCGCCAACGCTGAAGACATTCGCGCCGCCCGTGTTCGACAACTGGTTGGACGCGTACAAATTCACCCGTTCGGCTGCGGCGATCACCGCCGCTGCACCGGTATTGGTGATCGTGCTCGCATTAGCGGTCACTTCACGGCCGATGATCGTCGCGGTGTTGTTCAGCGTCGTGCTGTTGGTCGTAACCGTATCGCCTTCGATGCGACCTGCGTTATCGATCGTGCCGCCGTTGGCATTGATTGTCGTCGTGCCGGAATTCAGATCGGCGCCCGCTTGGTTCTCCACGGTCGCGGCATTCACCGTCAGCGCGCCGTTGGCATCCAGCACGCCTTGGTTCGTCAGCTTACCCGACGTGGAAAACGTGAGGTCGCCGTTTGCGTGCAGCTTGTTCGCCATGGTCTGCGTGTAGTCGCTACCGAGCGTCACCGCACCGTTTCGGCCTGCTACGATCGATCCGTCACCGCTCAACGCGCTCGCGGTCAACGTCAGGTCCTGATCGCTGCCGATAACGCCGTTCTGGTTGGCAAACGTGCCGGTCTGGATTGAAATACTGCCGCCGCTGCCTGCGTCGTTGCCGATTTTTCCGGACTTGTTGTCGATCGACGCCGTGTTCAACGACAGTGCGCCGTTTGCACGAATCGATCCGGCCTGATTCGACAACGCAGCGTTTGCCGCGCTCAGCTCGAGGTTGTTCGCGGCCGACAGCACGCCACTCGCATTATTCACGTTGTTTGTGACGTTCAAGGTCAGATCGTGGCCGGAAAGCGTCTGACCGCCTTGTGCATTCGTGAGCGTTTGGGTGGTCAGCGTAACATCGCCATTACCGCCGATCGTGCCCGCTCCCGCTTTGCCGGACGCGTTCGTGTTCGTGATCGATGCACCGCCGTCGATCGTCGTTGCACCGCTGCCGATATTCGCGATACGTCCGTCGCTGTTGTCGACGTTGCTCCCCGACAGCGCGAGCGTCGAATTCGTGCCGTTCGCTTCGATTTGCCCTGCGCTGTTGTTGATCGCGCCTTGTGCTCGCAGCGACAGATTCCCGTTCGCCTGAACAAGGCCGGCTGCATTCGTGATTGCGCCGTTCGACTGTACCGAAAGCGCTTGTCCAGCCAGCAGCGATCCGCTGGAATTGTCGACGCTGCCCGCCGACACGGAAACGGCTCCGTTGCCGCCAATCGTACCGCCCGCCGTATTCGTCAGCGCATTTGTCGTCCCAACCGACAGCGCGCTCGTGCCCACGTTTTTAAGCGAGCCGCCATCATTGGCGAGACTGTCGGCCGTCACGGAAACGCCGTTGTTCGCTTCGAGCGTGCCCGCACGGTTATCGACAGCGCCTTGAGCCTTCAGCGTAATGCTGTCCGCACCGATGTAGCCGCCCGCATGGTTATCGAGCGACTGCACATCGAGCGTCGCCTGTCGCTGCGCGGCGAGCGTACCTGCGCTATTCGATACGGCTGCAGCTTTCAGGCTCAACGCGCCATTGGTCGCGATCGTGCCGCTTTGGTTCGACAAAGCGCCGGTCGAAATCGACAGCGCACCGCTTCCGGCGTGAGTAATTTTCCCGTGGTCGTTGATCAGCGTCGCGGGCGTCAGGTTCAGGTCGGTGCTGTTGGTCTGAATAACGCCGTTGCTTGAATTATCAAGTGTGTTCGAGACGGCAACATTCATTGCGCCGGTCCCGGTTTGTGTAATGGTGCCGCCGTGGTTCGATAAATTCGTCGCCCCGAGCGACAACTGCGCTGCCTGTACCGAACCCGCATCGTTGCTCAGCGTCGCGGCATTCACGGTCGCGAACTGTCCGGCCGTGATGCTGCCCGAACCGTTCGTCAACTGCGCACCCGCTTTGATCACTGCGTTTTGCGCAGCCGACAACGTCCCGCTGCCGTTGTCGAGGGATTGCGTGTCGACATTCAGATTCGTTTGCGCACTGACCGCGCCACGGTTCACGACGCTGCCCGATTGAATCGCCACGCCGCCGTTGCCACCAATGACACCGCCTTGGGCGCCAAGTGCGGTCGTACCGGCAGCATTCGTCAGTTGCCCCGTCGTGGCAATGGACAGACCGTCCGAATTCAGCGACGTCACGCGACCTGCGCTGTTGTCCAGCGAGCTTGCCGAAATATTCATTCCGGCCGCGCTCTGGATCGTGCCCTGGTTGTTCGCGATTGCGCCGCCGCGCACCTGCATCGCACTTTCAGAAACCAGCGTGCCGCCCTGATTCGCGATTGAGCCGTTCGACTGCACGTTCAGCGGACCTTGCGCCGAGATCTTGCCGCTTTGATTCGAAATGCTGCCTGCGGTCAACGTTGCGTTGGCTTGGCTCGACAGCGTGCCGCGATCGTTGATCAACGCACCCGCTGCGTTCGCATTGAGCGCGCCCTGCGCACTCGTTGTCGCATTCGAGAGGTTCAAGTCCCCGGCGCTTGCGTTCAGCGACACGTTACCGTTCGCCCTCGTCTGGCTACCCGCGAGGCTCACGGCAGCACCTGAAATCGACGCGCTCCCGCCCGCAACGTTCTGCCCGGTCGCCGTCAATTGGCCGGTGCTCGACAGATTCAGATCGCCGCTTTTCCCGACGGAACCATCGCTATTGACACCTGCGCCCAGCATTCCCGTCGAATTGATGGTGCTCGCGTTGAGCGTCGTATTCTGTTGCGCTGCGAGCGTGCCGCTGTTCGACAACGTACCGGCTGCTGAAACGTTTGCACTCTGTTGCGCATACGTCGTGCCGCTGTTTTGAATACTATTTGCGGTTGCCGTGAGATTTCCGCTCGCAGTCGTCTTGCCCGTGAGTACGAGCTGGCCGTTGGATTGCAGCGTCAGGTCGCCCGCTTGTGCCGCGATCGTCCCGGCGTTCGCGACACCGACGCCGTTCTCGTTCGATATGAGAAAGACCCTGTTCGCGTACATGCCGCCGAGCTGGCTCACGTCGATTGCGATCGCCGGTGCCGCACCATCGCCAGAGATCGGCGTAGCCGCCAGCGTGTCGTGGTTGACTTGGTTCGCACCTGCGACGACGTTCAGATTCTTTGCGTAAATGGCTGCATTGGCCTGCACTGCACGCGAAATTAAGTCAACCTGATCGACATTCGATGCATTCAGGCCAGCACCGCTTACAGAAATCAGGCCGCGCGATACGTTGAATCCACCGAGCGAGCCGTCGGCACCGTAATACGGTGTGCCGGTCGTGAGAACGGCTTTCGACGTATTGATGAACCCGCCGCCGTCAACCTGAATACCGGCACTGTTCGACAGGATCACTTCGGCGCGATTGCCCGCGACCTCAACGTAACCTCGCAGTTGCGACGGCGCATTGCTGTTGACCTGGTTGACGATGATCCGCGCAGACTGGCCCGCACCGAAATTCGGGTTGCCGTTGATCATCCCCGCCTGTTGCGTGTTGACGATCGTCGGCGAGTTGTTCAGGATCGCGCCCGGCTTTTGTACGTCGAACTGGTTGTACGTGTTCACCGACACGCCAGCGCCTGACGGTGCGGCAATATTCACCTGCGGGATGCCGCTCTGCGTCTGAATGACATGAGTGCTCGTGCCCGGAGTCGGAGCGATTTGAGCGAAACTGAATAGCGGCACCCCAAACAGCAATGCAGCAGCCATCGCGATCGGCTGCCAAACGATCCGCAAGCGCGATAGCGCGCTCACGCCTTTGGAATTCCCGGCTGCATGCGGTGAACTACCGTTTTCCTGAACGACCATCATCGCGCCCCGCGCGCGATTGAACACAACCCGATAGCATTTCTTGTTCATTCTTCGTTGACGCGCACTGCGTTCCTGCTTGCAATCCGATTTGAATTCAGCGCCAATAGGACAGAACGTAATTCACTGTCTTGTCTTGAACGCGCTTGCAACGGATAGTCAGAACGACAGCGCCTCTCATGCGTGTCGCGATTGCGAGACGGCGCTCGCAGTGGGTCTCCTCTTATCCGCTGCGCGATCCTAGCAGAAGCAATCCCCGCACACTGTCAGAAATGATTAACGCGACACGAGGAGCATTGGCCTTCCCTGCTCCTGCAGGCGGAGATATTAAAAAATGCTGAAGAATTAATATTTTTATAATGTTTTCAGATTGTTAATTCTGAGGTGGGATGCAACTTTATTGGGATAGGTGCGACGCGGTTTTAGACACAGTGCCAATCGACCGAGCGCAGCTGAATGCTCCTGATATTGTTAGCCGAACCATTGCGAGATAAGCGGAGATCGCTCCGCGAAACTCGCTTGTCGACAATATATAAAAATCAAGATGGAAAATATGCGCTATCGAGCGCCGAAACCTGCAACGCTGGCCGCATCACTTCGACAACGTCGCCCGCACCGTATATTCGCCTTCCAGCCCGCCCTGCTCGGGCCGCACGAAATACCGCGACGAATCCAGATCGGCCGGCAGCGGCTCGACCGGATAACCGTGCTTTTCCCACGCATCGAGCCCGCCCTTCAGCGCGCGGATGTTGTGGATCATCTTCTTGCGCTGCATCTTCGCGATGAGCCGCTTCGCGGTGGCCTCGTTCGGGCACACGCAATAGACGACGATCGGCCGCTTCAACACTTCGGGGTCGAGCAGGTCCGGCGAATCGAGATCGACCGGCACCGCGCCGGCAATCCGGTACGGCTCGCGTTCGCGAATCGCCTTCGGCCGCGCGTCGAAGATCAGCGGCGGCTCGTCGGACGTCATCATTTCGACGAGCTGCGGCGGCGAGATGCGCACCTGCGCGAGATAGCGGCGGAACTGCACGCGGCGCACCCAGCGGTACAGCAGGAACGTGATGAAGATCGCGAGGAACGCGTCGAGGATCGTGCCGCCGCTCGCGCGCACCCACAGCACGAACTGGACAATCTGGTCGTGAATGGCCGCGCCGCCGATCAGCCAGAACGCCGCCCACAGCGACGCGCCGGCCAGATCCCAGAACAGGAACACACCGATGCCGATCGCGGTCGTGCCGAGCAGCGGCGCCGATACGAGGCCGAGGCCCGGCAGGAATTTCGACAGCACGAGCAGCGGCGCACCATACCTTTCGAATACGTTACGTGCGAAACGCAGCGTCGTGTCGAGCGACAGCGAGAAGCGCACGAGGCCGTTCAGCAGGCGCCGGCCACGCGTGCGGCCCATGAAGAACCACAGCGAATCGGCCAGCATCGTCGCGCCGATCGCCGCCGCGAACATGCTGACCCAGGACGCCTGCCCCATCGCCGCCATCGTGCCGCCGAGAATCAGCATCGGCACGGCCGGCACCGGCACGCCGAGCTGCGTGATCAACACGCTCGCGAACACGGCCCACGGGCCGAGCGACGATGGAATTGCGATGGGAAAGTGCCACACGGCGGCGCTCCTGGAAGACATGCGGGCCGCGCGACAGGGCCGTCGGTACGGCGGCGCAACGGCCGCCGCGGCATGTCCGCGACCAACCGGTGCATCCTGCGCATTCTAAACGGGTTTGGCCTCGGCCGCGCGGAACACGGGCCGTCCGCACGGGCTTTGCGCCCGGCGTGACGCGACCGTGACGGTCACACGTCCGGGCGCTGCGCGAGTTGCGCGACATGTTCCGCGTAGTCGGGAAACTCGGCCGCGAGCGCGGCCGCGTCCGCCAGCTCGAATTCCGAGAATTCGAACCCCGGCGCCACCGTGCAGCCAACGAGCGCGACGTGCTCCGGCGACGCGCAGCGCGCGCCGAACCAGCTGCCGGCCGGCACGACCGCCTGGAACACGGTGCCCGGATGCGTGAGCGGGTTGCCGAGCCGGTGGATCGTCAGCCCGTCGCGCGCGTCGAGCACCCACACTTCGATCGGATCGCCTGCGTAGAAATGCCAGACCTCGTCGGAGCGGATGCGATGCCACGACGAATACGCGCCGTCGCACAGCAGGTAGTAGATCGCGGTCGACGCGGCACGTGGCGCGCCGTCGGCCGGACGCACGACCGAATCGGTCGCGCGGTAGGTTTCACGGAAATAGCCGCCTTCGGGATGCGGCTGCAGGTCGAACTGGCGAATCAGGTCGGTCGCGGAAATCGGCATGGCGGATGACGTCGGTAAGGGTGAAAACCGGCATCCGGCGGGGTTGCACGACCCTCATTCTTGCGATCGCGTGCCGCCGGATGTCCCTGCGTCGATCGCCGCGGCCATGCGCGCGGCGAACAAGCGGACACCGGCCGATGCTGCCAGAACTGCGTGCCGGGAGGCAACCGCCGACGTGCAATCACGCACCGTCGAACGTACCGGTGGCACGGCGCAGTACGCCGATCACGCCCATGTGCGGTCAAGCACGCGGCGCCCTGCGGCCCGCCAATGCGCGGGGCAGGCAGCGTCGACCGCCGCACCGCGTCGCTTATGCGGCCGCCGGCGTCCCGCCCTCGGCGTGCCGCACCAGCAGCACGGGCCGGTCGGCCGCGCGCAGCAACGATTCCGCTACGCTGCCGAGCAACAGCCTGCGCAGGCCGTGCCGCCCGCTGGTGCCCATCACGACCAGATCGGCGTCGGCTTCGGCCGCCGTGCGCATCAGCACCGTCGCGATGTCCTCGCCGTACGCGTCGAGCGCGCGCACCGTGCCCCGCACATGCTGCTGCGCGAGCGCGGCTTTCGCGTCGTCGAGCACCGGCGTCGCGGCATCGGTCGCGGTGGCGTCGCCGTCGCGCTCGGCTGCGAAGCCGGCGTCGACGTCGACGAGTTGCGGCCGATGTTCGACGACGTACGCACACGTCACTTCGCCGCCGGACGCGGCCGCGATCCGGATCGCCTCGTTCAGCGCGAGACGCGCGCTCGGGCTGCCATCGAGCCCGACGAAAATCCGCTTGTACATGGTCCGTCCCTCCGACCGGGCGTGCGTCGCGCGTTGCGCAACCACGGCCCGTTACCGCGAGCCGGCCCGGCGCCGGCTTGCCTGCCGAACAGTCTGCCCCACGTGCCGACGCGTGCGTTGACGCGCGTCAAGCGTGGCCGGCGCGCCTGCTGCTGCCCGCCGTTTGCCGCAATTTCAACTGCCCCCATTACAAAAAATGTGTAAAACGCGCACAATTTCGTCCTGAAAATCGTCGTTGCACGCAGCCGGTGCGAGTTTCCCCCCGGTTTTGCCGCGCTGCCCGCGTGCCCCGGGCAGCCCGAACAACAGAATGGCCATCGAATGACCGTCAGTGGAACCCCGACGCGGGACGCCCGAGAGCCGACGCGCCTCGAGATCATGTTACGCCAGCCGCTCGCGGCCGGCGTCGTTGCGCTGTGCGCGGGCGCCGTGCTGTCGCTCGGCGTCGCGCTGCTCGTGCGCGAGCAGTGGCAAACCGCCGTTCATACGCGTTTCGAACGCCGGACCACGCACGTGACCGCGATGCTGCGGCATGAACTGCAGGCCGGTGTCGCCGTGCTCGAAGGTGCGCGCGGCGCGTTCGGCCTCGTCCCGGACATGACGCCCGGCCAATGGCGCCGGTATGCGGAGACGCTCGATCTCGACAGCGGCCGCTCGCCGGTCCGGCAGATCGGCTATGCGCCGCTGACGCGCGCGGCCCGCGGCGCGCTGGCCGGCGCGAAGCCGCTGCCGGCCGATCCGCTCGCGGCAGCGACGCTCAGCGCGCCCGTGTCGAACTCGCCGGTCGTGCGCTTCGGTGCGTCCGACGCGGTGCCGCTCACGCGCGCGCTGCGGACCGGCGATATCGCGCTCGGCGTCCACCCGGCCGACGACGACGCGTCCCGCGACGCCCGCACCCTGACGCTGTTCCTGCCCGTGACGAGCTCGCCGTTGGCCGCCGCCACGCCGTCCGGCACGCGGGAAGCCGGCGTCGACGGGATGCTGTTCGCGGCGCTGAGCCCGCGGCGCCTGGTCGAGCGTGCGCTCGACGCGGAACGCGGGATCGATCTGTGGATGACCGCCAGCGGCGATTCGCGCGCGATCGTCAGCGTCGAGACGACGACCGACGAAGCATCGGCGTCGCCCGACCTGATGCGGCGCACCGATGTGCTGAATTTCGGCGGCACCGCGCTGACGCTCGCCTATTCCGCGGACGGCCGGCCGAGCGCGACCGGCGCGCAGCGTGCGGCCGGCACCGTGCTCGCCGCCGGGCTGATCGCGTCGTTCGGGTTCGCGGCGCTCGTCCATGCGCTGCTGCGCGGCCGCGCCGATGCGGGCGCGAGCAGTCGCGGCAGCCTCAACGAAGCGCGGATGATGGGCATCATCCGGTCGTCGATGGAAGCGATCATCACGATCGACGAGAAGCAGACGGTCGTGATCTTCAATCCGATGGCCGAGCAGGTGTTCGGCGTGTCCGCGATGGAGGCGATCGGCGCGCCGCTGTCGCGCTTCATTCCCGAACGGTTCCGCGCCGCACATGCGAAGCACGTCGACCAGTTCGGCGTGACGGGCGTGTCCGAGCGGCAGATGGGCCGCCAGCGCGTGCTGTTCGGGCTGCGCGCCAACGGCGAGGAATTCCCGATCGAAGCATCGATCTCGCAGATCCGCGACGCGTCGGGCAAGCTGTATACGGTGATGCTGCGCGACATCACCGAGCGGCTGCGGGCCGAGAACGCGCTGAAGCAATCGCGCGAGGAATTGCGCGAACTGTCGGCGAACCTGCAGAACGTGCGCGAAGAGGAAAAGACCCGCATCGCGCGCGAGCTGCACGACGACCTCGGGCAGCAGCTCACCGCGCTGAAGATGGATCTGTCGGTCGTCGAACAGCAACTGCGCATGCCCGGTCGCGCGCAGCCCGACGCAGGCCTACAGACGCATCTGCAAGGCATGCGGCGGCTGATCGACGCGACGGTCGCGTCAGTGCGGCGCATCGCGGCCGACCTGCGGCCGGTAATGCTCGACGACCTCGGCCTCGTGCCCGCGATCGAATGGCTCGCGAACGATTTCACGAACCGCTACGGGATCGATGTCGAGCGCCACATCGAAACGGGCGGCCTCACGTTCACCAGCACGGGCGCGACCACGCTGTTCCGGATCGTCCAGGAAGCGCTGACGAACGTCGCGCGCCATGCGGATGCGACGCGCGTGGCGTTGCGGCTCGACATCGAGGAAGGCTTTTGCGTGCTGCGCGTCGCGGACAACGGCCGCGGCGCGGCGCCCGGCGGGCCGGCCCACGAGGACAAATCGTTCGGCCTGATCGGCATTCGCGAACGCGCACACATGCTGGGCGGCACCGTGACCATCGATACCGCGCTCGCGCGCGGTTTCTCGATTACCGTCTCGTTTCCGCTCGGCACCGTTCAACAGGACACGCTCATCACATGATCAAGGTGCTCATCGCCGACGACCATACGCTCGTACGCGACGGTCTGCGGCACATCCTCCAGAACGCCACCGGATTCGAGGTGGCCGGCGAAGCCTTCGACGGCCCGTCGACGATCGCGCTGGTGCGGGCGACGCCTGCGCAGGTACTCGTGCTCGACCTGTCGATGCCGGGCCGCAACGGCGTCGAACTGATCAAGCAGATCAAGGACGAGAAGCCCGCGCTGCGCGTGCTCGTGCTGACGATGCACGCGGAGCAGCAATACGCGGTGCGTGCGTTCCGCGCGGGCGCGTCCGGCTATCTGACGAAGGAAAGCGCGAGCGCGGAGCTGGTCGGCGCGGTCACGAAAGTGGCGTCGGGGGGCGTCTACGTGAGCCTCGCGATGGCCGAGCAGTTCGCGCAGAGCCTGAACGAGCCGGCCGAAACGCTGCCGCACCAGCGGCTGTCCGACCGCGAATTCGACGTGTTCCGGCGGATCGCCGCCGGCCAGACGCTGACCGAGATCGCGAACGCGTTGTGCGTGAGCGCGAAGACGGTCAGCACCTACAAGACCCGGATCCTGGAAAAGATGCAGATGCCGCACGAAGCGGCGCTCGTGCGTTACGCGATGCGGCACAAGCTGCTCGACGAAACGGACGACGTGTAACGGACGACGTCTGGCCGGCGTGGTGCGGGCCTCGGCAGGCCCGCGCATGACGCGTTACTTCGCGGGCACCGGGCACGCGAGGTCGCCTTCCTCGCAGGACAGATAGCCTTTCAGCGTTTCGGTGCGCACTTTGGTCAGATCGTCGAGGCAGGTCGATACGACCATCGGGTATGCACTGCCGCCCTCGGCATTCGCACTTGAGAAATGGCATTCGGCGTCGCGGTACGCGATCCACGCGCGCTGCGCGTCCACGAGCTTGTCGGCGAGCGGCCGCGCGCCGCGCAGGCGCGCGGTGACGGCCTGGTAGATCCGGTTCAGTTCCCCGTCGGATTTCTTGTACGCGCGATCGGCACACGCCGTCATCGTCGCCTGATCCGTCGCGTCCGCACAATTCGCCTGCGCATGGGCGACGCTCGCCACCAGCGCCAGCGAGCCCAGCAGACCGGTCAAGACACGCATGGATGCTCCTTTGTTGTTCGTTGAAGTGTGGAACCCGGTGCCTTGTTGCGCCCCGTGTGCATGGGCCGCGCCACCGCGGCGACATCGACCGCGATGCTAGCGCACGCGCGGCGGATTGTCAGCGGGTGCCGGGGTGACGCCCGAGACGCGATTTCGCCGGATGTCGTGTTTTCCCGACGGCGAAAGCATCCGCTCGCTGCGCATCATTGAAAAAGCCCGCACTCGGAACTGAACCGAGTGCGGGCTTTCTCGACAAACCTTCAGCCACGGTCCCCAAGGGCCGCGACACAACGGCCGACTTAGTGGCCGAAATACACCGACGAGCGGTCGCTGACGGCCGGCACGACCGCGCGCTGGCCCGACTGCGACGTCGCGACCGGGTTCGAACCGTAACCGGTTGCGTCGGCTTGCGCGCCCGTGTTCTGCGCGGCGGCGATCTTGGCCTGGGCGGCCTGGATGTTTTCCGGATAGTTGATCCAGTCGTTCGGGTTGTAGCCGGCCTTTTCGAGCTGGACCAGCTCGGCGCGCACTTGCGCGCGCGTCAGCGGCTGTTGGTTCGATTGGGCGAACGAGACGACCGGTGCAGCCACGAGGGCGGCCAGTGCAACTGCCTTGATCAGCGATTTCATGATGCGTTACCTCCAGGATTGTTTTGTCAGGCGCTTCGGACTCGGGGTCGTTGCGCATGAGTAGAAGTCTAGGAGTCGCGGCTATCAGGGTAAATACTTAAATCGCAAATTCACTGTTGACCGAAACCGTACAATCGCGCGGGAATAACATAATTCATCAGACGATTATCGACGCTCGCACACCGAATGCCGCTCTTCGGCATCCGGCACGCTCGGCAGCGCGTCAGCGCGGGCGATCGGTATCCACCGACGCCATCTGCCTGTCGAACAGCAACGCCTTGAGGCGCACGCGATCGTCGGCATCGATGTCGCCGAACGCCGCATGATGCAACGTCAGCGCTGGGGCCGCCGGGTCGGCATGCACGGCCCGCACCGTGCCGTCGAGCGCCAGTTGCTCGACGCGGCCGCCGGTTTCGTACGGAAGCAGCACGCGCAACGGCTCACCGGTGGCCGCGAGCGGCCGGTCGACGGCGATCGACAAGCCGCTCAGGCTGATGTCGTGCACCATTCCGATGCCTTCCGCCCCCTGCGCCGCGCCGCTGCAACGGGCGGCGATGCGCACCGGCACGCGCGGCTCCGCGCGCGCACGCAGCCGGTCGACGAAGCCGGGCGGCGACAGGATCATGAACGGCGCGGCGCCTGACGCCTGCACCGATTCGACCGTCGCGCCGAAACGGAACACCGCGGCAGCGCCGATCGCCACCGCTTCAACGTCGTCGCCGCGTGCGAACTCGAGCACGGCGGCGGGTAGCGGTTCGACGAACAGCGCGCCCGACGCACCGACACCGATCAGCCGGCAGCGTTGCAGCGCACGCGTCGTGCCGACCCGGCGGCGAATGCCGATCGCCGCGCCCGCCGACAAGCCCATGCGCGTGGCGGGCGCGCCCGCCGCCCCGGGCACGCTCGGCTCGATGCCGCTGCCCTCGCGTCGGCGTACGGGGTGGAAATGGTCGAACAGGAACGCATGCTGCGCGGCATCCTGCAGCGTCGTGCCGGCCGGCAGCAGCGCGGCACCGTCGGCGTCGTAGAGGTCGAAGCCGAGCGGGACGCCGGCGGAAAGATCGTCGCGCGCGAGCGCGACGTAGTCGGTGGAAAGCCGCATCGGAGAAGCGCGGAGCGACCGCGCGAGCTATCGTGACAACTTGATTACGGCAGCATCGCGCGGAATCTGAATGGCTTCGTTACTGCGACGCACCCGTGGCATCGGGCGACGCCGGGACCGGCACCGGCGGTGGCGGAGCCGGCACGGCCGACGGGGCGGCGCCGACGCCGGTGCTGCTTCCGCTCGTGATACTGGCGCCTGCCGGTGGCTGCGCAGGCTGCGATGCGCTCGCCGACAGCGCCGCAGCCGACGCGGCCACTTCGGACGCCGGCACCCATTCCTCAACGATGCCGCCGGACGCGGCATCCGGCGCCGATGCAGCCGAAGCCGCCGACGCCGCCTCTTCGTCGGTCTCGGCCGGACGCTCGATACGCTGTGTCCTGACCGGCGTGGGCGCCTTCTTCGCCTCGGGCGGGAACCACGTGTCGAACAGGTCGGTCACGCGCTCGCGCAGCGATCCGAACCAGCCCGGCGACGGCTCGGTATCGAATTTCGCCTTCGTATCGACGATCCGGGCGCGCTGCGCGCGCTGGAAGAAATCGCCGACGATCGGCAGCGCGCTGTGCGCGCCCTGCCCCCAGTAATCGCTGCGCAGCGTCACGCGGCCGTCGTCGAACCCGACCCACGCGCCGGCGACGAGGCCCGGCTGCATCAGGATGAACCAGCCGTCCGCGTTGTCCTGCGTCGTGCCGGTCTTGCCGGCCACGTCGCCGCGGATCCCGAAGCGGGTGCGGATGCTGCCGCCCGTGCCGCGCGTCACGACGTCGCGCATCACGTCGAGCAGCGTCTTGTCGGTTTCGGCATCGAGCGCACGCTCGGGCGGCGCCGGTGCGTATTCGGCGAGCACCTCGCCCTGGCGGTTCTCGATGCGCGTGACCATCTGCGGCTCGACGTACAGCCCGCCGTTCGCGATCGTCGCGTACGACGCGACCATTTCCTTCAGCGTGACCGGGCTCGTGCCAAGCGCGAGCGACGGCACGCGTTCGAGCGGGCTTTCGCGCACGCCCATGTCGCGCGCGAGCCGCGCGACGGCGCCCGGCCCGACCTTCTCCATCACTTGCGCGGTAATCCGGTTGCGCGACAGCGCGACGGCGTCGCGCAGCGTCATCGGCTTGCCCGTAGGCGGCGCGTCATCGTTCGGTCGCCAGATCTCGCCGCCCTTCAGCGGAATCTCGACCGGCTGGTCGATGAACGTGTCCTCCGGCTTCATCCCGCTCGCGAACGCGGCGCCATAGACGAACGGCTTGAACGTCGAGCCCGGCTGGCGCCGCGCCTGCGCGACGTGGTCGAACGGCTCGCGCGTGAAGTCGCGGCTGCCGACCCACGCGCGGATCTGCCCGTCGCGCGGATCGATCGCGAGGAAGCCGGCCTGCACGTCGGTCTTCGCCTTGCACAGCGCATGCAGGAAGCCGCGGTCGGCCGCGAGCAGCTTCATCGCCGCCGCGTCGTCCTTGCCGGCGTCCTGCGCGGCCTTGTACTCGGGCGATTCGCGCATGAAGGTGCGGAACACCTCGTTGTCGGTGCCGCAGCCGTCGCGGCCGCTCCACGCGTTGTTCGCGATGCCCTGCAACTGATTGCCCTGCAGCGTGAGCGCCTGCGTCGCCATCTGCTGGAGCCGCGAGTCGATCGTCGTGCGCACGATCAGCCCGTCCGAGTAGATGTTGTAGTCGTTGCGGTCGGCCCACGCGATCAGCCACTTGCGCAACTGCTGCGCGAAATGCGGCGCCGGCCCGGGCGGCTCCTTCTGGCGCTCGAAGTCGATGCGCAGCGGTCGGCGCTGCAGCTGCGCGAACTGCGCCGGCGACAGCTTGCCGTACTTCACCATCTGGCCGAGCACCGTGTTGCGCCGTTGCAGCGCGCGCTCGGGGTTCAGCACCGGGTTGTAGTAGCTGTTGCCCTTCAGCATCCCGACGAGCGTCGCGCTGTCGAGCACGTCGAGTTCGTCGGCCGACTTGTCGAAATAGGTGCGCGCGGCCATCTCGACGCCGTACGCGTTGTACAGGAACGGCACCGTGTTCAGGTAGGTCTCGAGGATCTGGTCCTTGCTGTAGACGGCCTCGATCTTCAGCGCGGTGATCGCCTCCTTCACCTTGCGCGTGAGCGTCGGCGCGCGGCCGATCTCGTCCGGGTACAGGTTGCGCGCGAGCTGCTGCGTGATCGTCGAGCCGCCCTGGCGGCTGCCCGAGAACGTATGGAGCGCGGCCGACGCCGTGCGCTTCCAGTCGAGGCCGTGGTGTTCGTAGAAGCGATGATCCTCGGTCGCGATCAGCGCGTCGACCATGTGCGGCGAGATCTGCTTGAGCGACACCCATTCGCGGTTCGACGGCTTGAATTCGGCCAGCAGCTTGCCGTCGGCGGACAGCACCTGCGCGGGCTGGTCGACGCGCGCCTTGCGGATGTCGCCGATGCCCGGCGTGAACGGGATCAGCGCGACCACGTACACGGCGAACAGCGCCGGCACGGCGGCGGCGGCGAGCAGCGCGCCACGGCGCGTCGGGTGGCGGACATGGCGCCACGCGGTGGCGGCGAGAGGCTTGACCCGCGCGACGGCGGCCGCCGCGACGGGTTGGGCGCGCGCGACCCATCTGGCACAGAAGGCACGCACTGACGGCACGTTTCGGCGATTCACGCGGGTGGAGCTCGGCTGAAAAGGCTGCATCGTACCAAACTCGCGCGGCCGTCCGGCCCGCGGCGGCCTTGGGCTGGCACACGCGGTACGGTGTTACGCCGGCGCTCACGCAAAAAAAGGCGCGTGTCCGGCAATCGGAGCGACGCGCCAAACCTGGTACCACAACCGGAACGCCGCGCGACGGCGGCGTGCCCCGCGCCGCGGCTCAGCGCACGAGAAATCCGTACGTGAGCGGATCGCGCTCGTCGACGATCCAGTTCGCGAACCCGCAGATATGCGCGCTGCCTTCCACTTCCGGGATCACGGCCGGGATGTCGCCGACCGTCGTTTCGCGCAGCACGCGGCCCTTGAAGACCGTGCCGACGATCGATTCGTTGACGAGCGTGTCGCCTGCCGCGAGCAGCCCGCGCTGGTAGAGCTGCGCGACGCGCCCGCCGGTGCCGGAGCCGGTCGGCGAGCGGTCGACCTCGCGATCCGCGAACACGCAGCAGTTCGCCTGCGTCGAGCCCGCGTGGCGCGGCGCGTTCGCGATGATCGTGCCGTAGATATGGTTGATTTCCGGGATCTCCGGATGCGCGACCGGATATTTCGCGTTCGCGGCCGCCTTCACCTCGGCGCCGAAGCGAATCAGTTTCTCGACTGCCGATTCGCGCACCGGCAGGTCGAACGGCGCGCCGTCGACATAGAAATAGAACGCGCCGCCATACGCGATGTCGCCGGTCACGGTGCCGAACGACGGCGTGTCGACCGACACGTCGCGCTCCCAGATGAACGACGGCACGTTGACGAAGCGCACGGGCCCCGCATGCTCGCCGTCCCACCGGACGAACGCCTCGATGAAGCCGCACGGCGCGTCGATGCCGACTCGCGTCTCGGGCACCGTGCGCTGCACCCAGCCGAGTTCGACGGCCGCGGTCGACAGCGCGATCACGCCATGTCCGCAATGGTCGCTGTAGCCTTCGTTGTGCACGAAGATCACGCCGAAATCGGCGTTCGGCGACACGGGCTCGGTCAGATAGCCGCCGTACATGTCGGCGTGGCCGCGCGGTTCGAACATCAGCGCGCGGCGGATTTCGTCGGCGTGTTCCTTGAGCCACGCGCGGCGCTGGACGATCGTGTCGCCGGGCAGGCGCGGCAGCCCGCTCGTGACGATGCGGAACGCCTCGCCGCCGGTGTGCACTTCGACGGTGGACAGGGATCGGGAAATTTTCATGGGGGATCGGGTGCGTTGAAACGAAGGACGGCGGCCGGGCCGCCGTCCGGTGACGGGCCGTGCGGCAATTACTTCGCGTACGGTTCCGGCAGGCCGTTGCGGATCACGTAGACGGTGGTCGGCGCGCCTTTCAGGTCGCCGTTCGCGTCGAACGAATAGGTGCCCGCGACGCCCGCGTAGTTCGTCTTCGCGAGCTGCGCGATCAGCTTCGCCTTGTCGGTGGTCGTGCCGGCCTTGACCATCGCATCGGCGAGCAGCTTCATGCCGTCGTAGTAGTTGACGCCGTAGACCTGCGTATCGGTGCGATAGGCGTCGTGGTACTTCTTCAGGAATTCGCGCCCGGCCGGCGTCTTCTCGAGCGCGACGCCGCCCTGCGCGCAATAGACGATCGACGCGGCCTCGCCCGCGACCTTGCCCATGTCGGCCGAACAGATGCCGTCGCCGCCGAGCAGCTTCGCGCGCAGGCCGCGCTGCTTCATCTGCTTGGCCATCGGCGCACCCTGCGCCGCATAGCCGCCGAGGAAGATCACGTCGGGGTTGGCGGCCTTGATCTTGGTGAGAATGCCGAGGAAGTCGGTGGCCGACGAATTCGTGTATTCCTGGTCGACGATCTTGATCCCGTTCGCCTTCGCGACGTTGATGAACTGCTCGGCGACGCCCTGCCCGTACGCGGTGCGATCGTCGATCACGGCGGCGGTTTTCGCGTTCAGCGTCTTCGCGGCGAACGTGGCCATCGTGCCGCCGAGCTGCTCGTCGCTCGCGCCGATCCGGAAGATGTTCTTGAAGCCCTGCTTCGTCAGCGCCGGATTCGACGCGACCGGCAGGATCGGCACGCCGGCCGTCGAATACACGCGCGACGCCGGAATCGCGACGCCCGAGTTGTACGGGCCGAGCACGGCGACGACGCCCTTGTCGACGAGGTTCTGCGCGACCTGCACGCCGGCCTTCGGGTCGGCCTGGTCGTCTTCGGAAACCAGTTTGAACGTCACGGTCTTCCCGCCGACCTTCACGCCGGCCTTGTTGAGCTCGTCGACCGCGAGCCGCGCGCCGTTTTCGTTGTCCTTGCCGTTGGCGGCCTGCGGGCCCGTGAGCGGCGCCGAATGGCCGATCATCACGACTTCCTGCGCATGCGCGGAAGTCAGCGCGCCGGTGGCAACGGCCACCGAGAGCGCGGTCACGAGGTGTCTCATGATGTCTCCTGATTGGTTTTTGGTGAAACCAATGTAGGACACACGTGGTCACATCGCAAGCAATTTCAAAATAATCATCGGGATTTTGGTCACATTAAAGACCAAACCGTTCCCGTTACTTCGGCGCAATGTCGCGCCGCACGCGGCGAATGTGCTGTTCGACATAGAACGCGGCCGCATCGGCATCCCCGGACACGATCGCCTCGTAGATCAACCGGTGCTCGGACACGTACAGCCGGATCCGGCCCGCGTCGTAGATGCCATCGTCCTTCAGCCGCTTCCACAGCGGCTGGTCCATCGTCTTCGCGACTTCGTCCGCGATCTTCACGATCAGCGCGTCGCCGGTCATCAGCGCGAGCTGCCGGTGGAACAGCCGGTCGCTCTCGTTCCACAACGCGCGCTGGTGCGGATCGTCGACGTCGGTGATGGTCTCCATTTGCGCGAGATAGCGCTCGGCGCCGGGGTCGGCGCGGCCATGAGCGGCCGCGCGGCGCGCGATCGCGGGCTCGAGGATCAGCCGCACGTCGAGCGTCGACGTCGGACTGAAGTCGGCCTCGGACGCCGCGTGCGCGTCGCCGCGCTGTGCGAGCACGTCGAGCGGGGCCGCGACGACGTAGGTGCCCGAATTGCGCTTCGTGAACACGAGCCCTTCGTTCTGCAGCGCGCCGAGCGCCTCGCGCACGGCCGGCCGGCCGACCTGGAACAGCGCCGCGAGCTCGCGCTCGGACGGCAGCCGCGATTCGGCCGCGTAGCGCCCCGCGCGGATCTCGTCGCGGATCTTTTCGGCTACCTGCTCGTAGATCTGCAGCGGCCTGAAACCGCCTTCGAGTGAGTCGGGACGCGCGGACATCATCGTGTGGCTCCTGCCCGTTCGCGGGCGTGGATCTGGAATGGGTTCGCACTATACCGGAGCGGCGCGGGCAGCGCGGCAGCGGCGAGCCTTCTGGCCAGATATTAGAACCAAAATCACCGGCACGCTTTATTTTCTGGGTTGCCGACGCGCCAGCAAGTGGTATAGATTCGATCCACACTGCCCTGTGTCACGGTACCGGCAGACCTGCGGCTGGCGCGGCATGCGTCCGCCGTCCACGCTCACTGACCGCCAAGACGTACACGATGACCGCCTTCTCCCCGATTCCCGTTTTCGATGCGGCCGACACGGCCGCGCTGCTCGACTATCCGGCGCTGCTCGCCACGCTCAGGCAAGCGGTCGTCGAGTACGCGGCAGGCGACATCGTCAGCCCCGAACGCCTGGTCGTGCCGCTGCAACGCGGCGGCGTGATGCTGTCGATGCCGTCGAGCGCACACGATCTGGCGAGCCACAAGCTCGTGAACGTGTGCCCCGGCAACGGCGCACGCGGGCTGCCGACGATTCTCGGCCAGGTCACCGCGTACGACGCGACGACCGGCGAAATGCGCTTCGCGCTCGACGGCCCGACCGTCACCGGCCGCCGCACGGCGGCGATCACCGCGCTCGGCATCCAGGCGCTGCATGGCGCCGCGCCGCGCGACATCCTGCTGATCGGCACCGGCAAGCAGGCGGCCAATCACGCGGAAGCGCTCGCCGCGATCTTTCCGGACGCGCGCCTTCACGTGCGCGGCACGAGCGCGGACGGCGCGGCCGCCTTCTGCGCCGCCCACCGCGCGCATGCGCCGCAGCTCGCGCCGCTCGACGGCGACGCGATTCCCGATGCGATCGACGTGGTCGTCACGCTGACGACGAGCCGCACGCCCGTCTATCGCGACGCCGCGCGCGAAGGCCGGCTCGTGGTCGGCGTCGGCGCGTTCACCGCGGATGCCGCGGAGATCGACGCGAACACGGTGCGGGGCAGCCGGCTCGTCGTCGACGATCCGGCCGGCGCGCGCCACGAAGCCGGCGACCTGATCGTCGCGCAGGTCGACTGGCAGCACGTCGCGTCGCTCGCCGACGTGCTGAACGGCACCTTCGCCCGCGGCGGCCCGCTGCTGTTCAAGAGCGTCGGCTGCGCCGCATGGGATCTGGCCGCGTGCCGCACCGCGCGCGACGCACTGGCCGCGCGCCGCGCCGGCTGACCCGGCCGCGCCACCGTTCGCGCCACCGTGCGCGCCGCTCGCGCGGCATCGCATCGTCGGATTCACACCGGCGATTTCCCGTACGCGGTGTAGGAAACGCCCTACACCGCGTCGAAGCGGCCTACACGAAGTTCCAATTCGGCCGATTTCAATTTCGGCGGCGCAACACGATACTGCCGGCATGAATGCCAGCCTGTCACCCGCCGCACTCAGGGTGTTTCTCGTCGATCACGCGGTTGCCGTCCGCCAGCGGATCGCGCTGCTCGTCGGCGCGATTCGCGGCGTCGCCGTCGTGGGCGAAGCGGAAGACGGCCAGGACGCGTGGACGCATATCCGCAGCAGTCGCGCGGACGTGGTGATCGTCGACGTGCGGCTCGCGGACGGCAGCGGTCTCGACCTGATCGGGATGCTGTCGAAGGCCGCGCCGCGCATCGTCACGATCGTGCTGACGAACCACTCGGCGCCGGCATTCAGAGAGGCATGCGCGACGGCGGGAGCCGACTACTTCTTCGACAAGACCGTCGAATTCGACACCGCATGCCGTGTCATCGAATCCCTGGTGCACGCTCGCGTGCGCCGCCCCTGACGAGCCGGAGCGCCTCATGTCCACCGCCACCGCCTTCGCCGACGTATCCGTCGTACCCCGGCCGACGATTCCGCCGCGCCCGGCCGCGCGCGCCGACGCCGCCAAGCACCCGGCCGCACGCTGCTCGGCCTGCGCGATGCGCTCGATGTGCCTGCCGCCGCACCTGACGCCCGCCGAATACGGCCGCCTCGACGCGATCATCTGCACGACGCGACAGGTTCGCCAGGGCGACGCGCTGTTCCGCACCGACGATCCGTTCCAGAGCATCTACGCGGTGCGCGCGGGTTCGTTCAAGACGGTGATGATGCATCGCGACGGCCGCGAGCACGTGACGGGCTTCCAGATCGCCGGCGAAACGCTCGGGATGGACGGCATCGGCAGCGGCCAGCACTGTTGCGACGCGATCGCGCTGGAGGACAGCGTGGTGTGCATCATCCCGTTCGGCGCGCTCGAAGCCGCGTGCCGCGAGATCAAGCCGATGCAGCACTTCCTCTACCAGATGCTGAGCAGCGAGATCGTCCGCGAATCGAGCCAGATGCTGTTGCTCGGCACGATGTCGGCCGAGCAGCGCGTCGCGCATTTCCTGCTGAACCTGTCGTCGCGGTTCGAGGCGCGCGGCTATTCGGCGACCGAATTCAACCTGCGGATGACGCGCGAGGAAATCGGCTGCTATCTCGGGATGAAGCTCGAAACGGTCAGCCGGATGTTCTCGCGGTTCCATCGCGACGCGCTCGTCGAAACGCGCGGCAAGCGCGTGCGCATCATCGACCCGCAAGCGCTCGCGCGAGTCTGACACGCGGCGCCGCGCTGACAGGCGCGGCGTCACCGCATCGCGTCGCCGGTCGCCGCGTCGCGCAGCGCAACCGTTGCGGCGCCTGCCTGCCACGCGAGCAGCGCCCGTTCGGCCTGCGCGAACGCGAGACGCAATGCGTCGTCCACGTCGGCCCCGACGCACGGCGGCAGCAACCGGAGCGTCGCGTCGCGCATCACCAGCTCCAGCCGCACGTCGTACCGGCGCGCACCATCGGCCGCCGTGCGCGATTCGATCGCGAGATGGCAGCCTTCGATCCACGCGCGAAACCGTTCAAGTCGCACCAGTTGCGCGCCGGCTTCGGCCTCGACCGCAGCCGAACCGGTGAATCCGAGGCAGGCGATCTGCATGCCCACGCCCATGTCATCTCTCCTGACGGGGCCGCCCGCTCGTCGACCGCCTTGCAAGTGCCGGCCGCCTCACGATGGGGCGGCCCGTGTTTCCCGTGGCACGGCGCGCATTGTTCGATCGCGGCCGGCCGATTGTCTGCTCGCGCCCGACAGGCGCGGGACCGTTCAGACGTTGAAGGTCTGCGACGCCTTCATCTCGATCCACGTCATGCCGGCCCGCAACCCTTCGATCATCGCCTCGCGCTCCGTCGGATACGCGTGGCTGTGCTCGAACGTATGATGAAACCGCGCGGCGCCGGCGCCGTGCTCGACCGACACGCGGCAGCGGAATTCGCCCGATTCGCACGGGCGCGTCTCCACTTCGACCGACCAGTCGCGTTCGTGAATGTTGCCCTGCAGTGTCATGCGCCCTCCTGCGGTATCAGCCTTCGAGCCGGAAGTGCCCGCTGTGCAGCAGCACCGGCCGGCCGCCGATTTCCTCGAGCATTCGTCGTGCCATCGCCTCGATGGCCGACCGGTGCGCGTCGAATGCGCCCAGCAGATCGCGTTCGAGCAGCGACTGCGCGCCGAAATGGTCTTCCAGCGCCTCGGCCGTGACCGCGCACTGAACGCAACGCCCGTCGACCAGCGCCGAAAACGCGACGACCAGATCGCGCGCGCAATATTCCGGCGGCTCGGACGGGAAAACGATGTGCATCTGTCGGTCTGTCATCGTCGTGATGGCTCCATGACGAGAGCATAGTGGCGCGCGCGGCCGCGCGCTTGACCCACGTCAACAGGCTCGCTGCACCGCACGATCGCGGTGTAGCCGCGCGCCGCCGCTTCCTCTGCTTCAGCCGGCGTCGGGCTCGATCGCCGCGCCGCGCTGCGCGAGCAGCTCGCGCAGCACGCTGCGGTGGCAATGGTTTTCGTCGTCGCAGTAGCAGCCGATCGAGAACGCAGTCGTCGCCGACAGCGCGGCCAGCAGGTCCAGCACCTTGGCCGGATCGCCATGCGCCATCTCCGCGCGGAAGTGGCGCTTGAACGCGTTCCATTCGGCGTCGGTTTCAGCGGCCTGCGCCTGCGCGACGAGCTCGGGGCTCGGCGACAACGTCGGCAACCATACATCATAGTAGTTGCGCGACGCGAATTCCGCCTTCGGTACGCCGCGCGGCGGCCGCCGCACCGTGCCGATCCGCAGGCCCTCGCCGGCCGCGCGCGGCGTGCCGAGCTGGATGATCCGGATGCCCATGTCGCTCCTCTGCTCCCCTGCATTGCGTACGATCCCGTGATCGTACCGCCGCGCCTGCCCGTGCGTCATCCGCGCCTCGCACATGACGGCCGCCCAACAAAAAACCGGCTGTTCCCGCGACGGGAAACAGCCGGTTCTTCAGCGTTGCGCGCCGGGGCGCGCCGCGTTCAGACGCCGCTCTTCAGTACCTTGCCGATCGCGTCCGCGACGATGCCGACGTTCGAGTCGTTCAGGCCCGCCACGCACATCCGGCCCGAGCGCAGGATGTATACGCCGTGCACCTCGCGCAGCGCGTCGACCTGCGTTTCGGTCAGGCCCGTGTACGTGAACATCCCGCGCTGCTTCACGTAGCGCGTGAGCGCTTCGCCGCTCACGTGGTCGCGCAGGCCGTCGTGGATCGACTGGCGCATCCGCGCGATGCGGCGGCACATCGCCGACAGCTCCTCTTCCCACTGCTTGCGCAGCGCCGGCGTGCCGAGCACGGCCGCGACGACCTTCGCGCCGTAGGTCTGCGGGTTGCTGTAGTTCGAGCGCACGGCGCCGGCCAGCTGGCCGAGCACGCGCTCGGCCGCGGCCGAGTCCTCGCAGACGACGCTCAGGCCGCCCACGCGTTCGCCGTACAGCGAGAAGTTCTTCGAGAACGAGTTCGCGACGAGCGTCGGCACGCCGCGGCGGGCCAGTTCGCGCACCGCGAACGCGTCCGCGTCGAGGCCCGCGCCGAAGCCCTGGTACGCCATGTCGACGAACGGCAGCAGCCCGCGGGCCTCGATCACGTCGATCAGCTTCTCCCACTGGCCTTCGTCGAGATCGACACCGGTCGGGTTATGGCAGCACGCGTGCAGCAGCACGATGCTGCGCGCCGGCAGCGCGTCGATCGCCGCGAGCATCGCGTCGAACTTCAGGCCGCCCGTGGCCTCGTCGTAGTACGGGTACGTGTTCACCGTGAAGCCGGCGCGCTCGAAGATGAAGCGATGGTTTTCCCAGCTCGGATCGCTGAGCCACACCTGCGAATCCGGGAAATAGCGCTTCAGGAAATCGGCGCCGACCTTCAGCGCGCCCGAGCCGCCGAGCGTCTGCAGCGTCGCGATGCGGCCGGCCGCGCGAGCCGGGTGATCCGCACCGAACACCAGCGCTTGCACGGCGTCGCGGTACGCGGCCAAGCCGACCATCGGCAGGTACGGCTTCGGGCCGCTGTCGCGCTGCAGCGCGGTTTCGGCTTCGCGCACGGCGCCCAGCACCGGAATCCGGCCTTCGGCGTCGAAATAGATCCCGATGCTCAGGTTGACCTTCTGGTCGCGCGGATCTTTCTGGAAGTTCTCGTTGAGCGTCAGGATCGGGTCGCCCGGGTACGCGTCGATGTGTTCGAACATGGCTTGAATCGGTCTCGTTTGGAAGAATGGTCGGTCGTGGCCTGCGTCAGCGTGCGGACGCACCGTCGTGCACCGCAAAGCCGGCATTCTTCTGACGGAAGCGATACCCGATCGCGAGCACCGCGAGCCATACCGGGATCAGGTACACCGACAGACGGAGATCCGGCGTCAGGTACATCACGACGAGAATGCCGGCCATGAACGCCAGGCACAGGTAATTCGTGAAAGGATAGCCCAGACTGCGGAAGGAAGTCTGCTCCCCGGCAGCACGCTTGGCCTGGCGGAACTTCAGGTGGATCACCGTGATCATCGCCCAGTTGATGATCAGCGCCGACACGACGAGGCCCATCAGCACCTCGAACGCCTTGCCCGGCATGAAGTAGTTGACCAGCACGCACACGCCGGTCGCGAGCGCCGATGCGCCGAGCGCGGCGAGCGGGATGCCGCGCTTGTTGACCGAGCACAGCACCTTCGGCGCGTTGCCCTGTTGCGCGAGGCCGAACAGCATCCGGCTGTTGCTGTACACGCCGCTGTTGTAGACCGACAACGCGGCCGTCAGCACGACGACGTTCAGCACGTTCGCGACCAGGTTGCTGCTCAGCGCGTGGAAGATCAGCACGAACGGGCTGCCGCCGGTGACGACCTTCTGCCACGGATACAGCGACAGCAGCACGGCCAGCGCGCCGATGTAGAAAATCAGGATGCGGTAGATGACCTGGTTGGTCGCGCGCGGAATGCTGCGCTTCGGATCGTCGGCTTCGGCCGCGGTGATGCCGATCAACTCCAGCCCACCGAACGAGAACATGATCGCGGCCATCGACATCACAAGGCCGGACACGCCGTTCGGGAAGAAGCCGCCGTGCTGCCACAGGTTCGCGACACTCGCTTCGGGCCCGGCATGGCCGCTCACGAGCAGCCAACCGCCGAAGCCGATCATCCCGACGATCGCGGCGACCTTGATGATCGAGAACCAGAATTCCGTCTCGCCGTACGACTTCACGCTGGCCAGGTTCAGCAGGTTGATCGCGACGAAGAACACCAGCGCCGACACCCAGGTCGGCACGCCGGGCCACCAGTACTGCACGTAGATCCCTACGGCCGACAGCTCGGCCATGCTGACGAGGATGTACAGCACCCAGTAATTCCAGCCGGACAGGAAGCCGGTGAAGTGGCCGACGTATTTGTTCGCGAAGTAGCTGAACGAGCCGGCGACGGGCTCGTCGACGACCATCTCGCCGAGCTGGCGCATGATGAAGAACGCGACGATGCCGGCCACCGCATAGCCGAGCAGCACGGACGGGCCGGCCATCTTGATCGTCTGCGCGATGCCGAGGAACAGCCCCGTGCCGAGCGCGCCGCCGAGCGCGATCAGCTGGATGTGCCGGTTCTTCAGCCCGCGCTTCAGGCCGTCGCTCTCGTTTCCAGAAACCATGTCTTCTCCATTCTGCCCGCCTCCGCCGGAAGCGGTGCGGCGCGCCTCGGTGTGCCGGGCGCTGTTTTGCTGTGCCGGCGGCCGTTCGTGGGGGCGCCGGGTTGGGGACTGCAATTTTCGCGTGCGGCGGCAACCGATTCGCGTCAGCGCGCCGGTCAGACTGGCCGCCGACTCGCCCGCTCACGCCGCACTGCTGCGGCCGCACACGAAAATCCGGCGTCAGTTTAGCGTCGCGACCGCGAAATCGGGTTGCGTAACCCGCTCATGCAAACCCTACATTATGAGATAAGATTGCATCCGGGAGACGAATGAGGAAACAAAAATGCCTGACCCGGTTCTCGATCGTATCGATCGTCAGTTGCTGTCGGTGCTGCAGGAGAACGGCCGCGCGTCGAACCTCGATCTGGCGAAGGCCGTGGGGCTGTCGCCCGCGCAGACGCTGCGACGTCACCGCCGGCTGGAGGAAATCGGCGCGATCCGGCGTTACGAAACCCGGCTCTGCCCCGACACGCTCGGCTTCGGCGTCACCGCGTTCGTGCACGTGACGATGGAGCGCGGGCATATCCGCGATTTGTCGAAATTCCAGAAACTCGTGTCGGATCTCGCGCAGATCCAGGAATGTTTCTCGGTGACGGGCGACATCGACTACGTGCTGAAAGTCGTCGCGCACGATCTGAAGGGGCTGTCGCGATTCCTGCTCGAGACGCTGATGCGCATTCCCGGCGTGAGCGGCGTGCATTCGAGCGTGTGCCTCGACGAGATCAAGTGCACGAGTGCGATGCCGGTGGAGGGCTGACCTTCACACGTGGATTCTCGGCGGCGCCATTCGCGCGCCCGGCATCCGCAGCACGTGGTCGCCCCGAATAGGCTCGAATCCCTCGTCGGCCTATTCCCACCTCGCGTAGCACACCTCGCAGCTCATCCGCATTGCATCGAGCGCTACGATCTCATGTTCGTATGCGCGCGGCCCGCTACGAGCCACGGGCGGATTCAATCAAAATTTCGAATACGTCCGATGGACAATAATCGCCCTTCTGGCGACCCTAGAGCATTCCTCAAGAACTCAGCTTGATCCTTGAGAATCCATGTAAAGGGGTGCTGACGGATGACCAATTTTTTCGACAAAAAACCGTACGACTTCGACATTGACGACAGTGAGAATTGGGTTTTGGTACATTCCGGCGCCATCACCAATACCAACCCCGGCTCAATGGTGTATGTGTCAATCAACACGACTCCCATATGCTCGAATATGAGTAACAGAGAATTCCGAAAGCTGATCATGAAGGCTCGTGATGCAGCAATCTCTCTAATACTACAGCGCATTGAGGGCGTCACAGCTTGGGACAAGGCTGAACAAGCGCGGGCTCGACTCTACTTCGGCCGCTCCGACAATGATGTCAGATCAGTCCTTGCCGCTGGCTTGCCTAGACTACTTAATGCGATGCGGGCGCTCGTGCCGGAGAAGATCGTTCGATGGGACGACTCCATGAACAGACGTCTTACCTGCAGTGTAGTGCCCGACAGCGGTAACAACATCGCAGGGGTATGCAAGCCGGACTCTGAGAAGCGGATCATCGCCATCTATTCAAAATTCTGCACAATTTCAAACGGAGACCTATGGACGGCATCAAAGGTTAAAACACTGATCCATGAATGCACGCACTATGTCGACACATTCAATTCCGGCGACATCATATATTCCGACACAGAATCAGGGCTAAGGGCTTTTGCAGAAAGCAATGCCGACGTCGCCATTAGAAATGCGGACAGTATTACGGGATACATCGCAACCTTCGACAAGAGAATCATGGAATGAGAGTCCATATCAAAGCCGTATTTTCCGGTATCTCACGGGTGATTGCACTGTCGGCATGCGCCGGCATCTTTCCAGCACATGCATGCACGATTGGGGAATCGGTGCGAATCCCGTTACCGCTCAACAGCGTCGACGTGACCAATGCTGACAGGCTGAAAATCGCAAATGCTGTAATCGAGGCGCGAAAATGGCCGGATGCAGAAATTCAGGCCGTTGTCATATCCGGTGCATATACGACGGAACGGAACCGCGAGCGCCTGAAGACCGAGCGAGCCAAGATCGCGAGCGAATATCTGAAGCAACTTGGAATCAGGAACGAACACATCATCATCGACAAAAAAACTTTCACCGATGCCATGGTGCGGAACAGCGACGGAACACTAACCCTGTACCAGATCGACATCGAGCTAACCCCCCTTTGCCGAGGCGGGTGTCAAAGGCTTTGCGACGACCCGCGCGTTACGCCCCGAAGCAAGGCGATTCTGTGAGGGGCAATGACGATTTGTCGGCTGCGCGCGTACGTACACGGCGTCCGAACGGGGCCATCTTGGCGTTTGCTCACCGCACCGCCTCGAACGCACTGATCAACAACGCCCCGCAAGCAATCACCGTGCACCCTGCCGCCCGGCGCGGCGTCAGCCGCTCACCGAGATACACGCGCGCGATCAGCGCCGCGAACACCACGCTCGTCTCCCGCAGCGCCGACACGGGCCCCATCGGCGCACGGTCCATCGCCCAGATCACGATGCCGTACGCGAGCGCCGCGAACACGCCGCCGCAGGCAGCCTTCGCGGTTTCGCCGACCGCCTGCGTCAACCGCAGCGGCCCCGCCCGCAGCCGGTAGTACACGGCCATCAGCGCGCCCGTCAGCACGAACATCCACGCGGTATAGCCGACCGTGCTGCCGCTCTCGCGCACACCGATCCCGTCGACCACGCTGTACGCGGCGATCGACACGCCAGTCGCAAACGCGGTCGGCAGCACCTGCATCATCCGGTGTTTCGCGCCGCGCCCGCGATCCAGCCCGATCGCCAGGATGCCCGCGCAGATCAGCACCAGCCCGCCTTGCGCACCGACGTTCAGGTGCTCGCCCGCGAACGCCGCCGCGCCGAGCGTGACGAGCAGCGGCGCCGTGCCGCGCGCGACCGGGTACGCGACGCTCAGGTCGCCGTGCTCGTACGCACGGACGAGCAGCAGCGTATAGACGACGTGGATCACGGCCGACGCGACGACGCAGAGCCAGCTCGCCGGCGCGATCGGCGCGGCAGTCGGCAGGAACAGCAGCGCGAACAGCCCGATCGCGATCTGCAGCACCGTGGCCGAGCGCAGCCGGTCGCCGCTGCTGCGCACCAGCGCATTCCATGACGCATGCAGGAATGCCGCGCACAGAACGGCAAACAGAACGGGGATCGGCACGCTGAAACCTCGCTGACGGGTCGGAGGCCGCGCGGTGCGCGGCAGGCGTCCATCGTATGAATGCGTCACCGGATTGTCAAAAAAGCGACGCACGGCGCGCCGTCAACGATCCGGCCGCCGGCTCTCCATCGCCCGCCCCGCATCGCTTGCGCCGCAAGCAGCCGCCCAGCCGCGACATGTGACGCGAGATTGAGGGCGGCCCGCCCCTTTCCGTTCTCTTTCGCCTCGCGCCGCACCGTAATGAAACCGATACCGGAGCGCAACCGTCGCGAAAACACTCCGTCCCCATATTTTCATACGCGGCTGTTCCAATGCGCGTGCTCCCTCACGAGCTTCGCGCCGAACCGACACGGCGACGGGGCCGTTCTCCACCATCGAAGACCTTACCCTGGAGTTTCCCGATGTTCCGTCAAGCCTTGCTCGTCACCGCCTGCGCAGCCGCAGCGCTGGCGCTGTTCGCCTGTGGCGGCAGCGACGATTCCACGCCGACGGCCGCCGTGTCGTCGCAGGATGCGCTGCAGACCGCCACGCCGATCAAGCACGTCGTCGTGATCTACGGCGAAAACATCTCGTTCGACCACTACTTCGGCACCTATCCGAACGCGACGAACCCGTCGGGCGAACCGGCGTTCACCGCGAAGTCCGGCACGCCGACGTCCAACGGCCTGACGGGCACGCTGCTCACCGCGAACCCGAACTTCACGAACACGGCCAACGGCACCGACGCGGCGAACCCGTTCCGTCTCGACCGCACGCAGGCCGCGACCGCCGACCAGAACCACGCGTACACGGCCGAACAGCAGGCCGAGGACAACGGTCTTGCGGATCTATTCCCGAAATACACCGGCAAGGGCTCGTCCGGCGGCGCCGGCGCATTCGGCACGAAGGGCCAGGTGATGGGCTACTTCGACGGCAACACGGTGACCGCGCTGTGGAACTACGCACAGCGCTTCGCGATGAGCGACAACACGTTCACGACGGTCTACGGCCCGTCGACGCCGGGCGCGCTGAACGTCGTCGCGGGGCAGACCAACGGCATGCAGATCGTCAAGACGTCGAAGCAGCCGTCGACGCTCGCCGCCAGCTCGTACTACATCAATGACGGCCAGGGCGGCCTCACGATGATCAACGACGTCGACCCGGGCTTCGACGTGTGTTCGAGCACGACCGACCAGGCGATGATGACCGGCAAGAACATCGGCGACCTGCTGAACGCCGCGAAGATCACGTGGGGCGGCTTCATGGGCGGCTTCAACCTGTCGACGACGAACGGCAACGGCACGACGGGCTGCGCGCGCAGCACGGTCGCGACCGCCGTGAATGCCGCGACGGCCGACTACATCCCGCACCACAACTGGTTCCAGTACTACGCGTCGACCGCGAACCCGCAACACACGCGCCCGAGTTCGATCGCGGCGATCGGCTCGAGCGTCGAGACCGACGGCAAGACGGCCGAACCGGCGAACCACCAGTACGACACGGACGACTTCTTCGCCGCCGTGAAGGCCGGCAACTTCCCGTCGGTCAGCTACTTGAAGGCGCCGGCCGCGCAGGACGGCCACGCGGGCTACTCGGATCCGCTCGACGAGCAGGCGTTCGTGACGAAGGTCGTCAACTTCCTGCAGCAGCAGCCGGACTGGCAGAACACGGCCGTGATCGTCACCTATGACGACTCGGACGGCTGGTACGACCACGTGTACACGCCGCCGACGCACGCGTCGTCGGACCCGGTCGACCAGCTCAACGGCGCCGGCAAGTGCGGCACGGGCGGCACCACCGGCGTGAACGGCGCGACCGTGAACGGCCGCTGCGGCCCGGGCGTGCGCATTCCGCTCGTCGTGATCTCGCCGTACGCGAAGCAGAACTACGTCGATCACACGATGCTCGACCAGGCGTCCGTCGTGCGCTTCATCGAGGACAACTGGCTCGGCGGCCAGCGTATCGGCGGCGGTTCGTTCGATGCGACGGCCGGCGACCTGCGCAACCTGTTCGACTTCACGTCGAGGCCGAACACGACGCCGCTGTATCTCGACCCGACGCTCGGCACCGCATTGAGCGCGGCCCCGGCGATCTGACCGTCACGGCCTGACCGCATGGCCGGCGCATCACGCGCCGGCCGTTTCCATTTCAACGCGTCGCTTCGTGCGACGCCCGTTTTTTCGACCGACAGCATGACAGCTCGCCCCGCGTTTCCGTCTCCCGATGCCGCCGGCACGCCCGCGCCGCGCGCTCGTTCCCGCCTGCTGCGCCGCGCGGCGTTCGCGCTCGGCGCGGCCGTGCTCGGCTATGGCGCGTTCGCCGTCGCGTTTCCCGCGCGGGTGCCGACGGCGATCGGTACCGTGGTCGCCGACTGGACCGGCGCGAACCCGCATCCGGTCGTGCTGCAGCGGCCCGCCGCGCAGCCGCTGTCGGCGGTCGCGCAGCTCGGGCGCGCATTGTTCAACGATCCGTCGCTGTCGGCATCGGGCAAGCAATCGTGCGCGTCGTGCCACAGCCCCGATCACGCGTACGGCCCGCCGAATGCGCTCGACGTGCAGCCGGGCGGCCTCGCGATGACGCAGCAGGGCTATCGTCCGCCGCCGTCCCTGATGTACCTGTACCGCCAGCCGAACTTCAGCATCGGCCCCGATGCCGGCGAGAACGACGCGGCGCCCAGCGTCGCGCAGCAGGCGACGGCGGCGGCCGGCGTCGTCAAGGCGCAGAAGGTGGCCGGCACGTCGGCCGCGCCGCAACTCGTGCCGCAGGGCGGGATGTTCTGGGACGGCCGCGCCGATACATTGCAGCAGCAGGCGTTCGGCCCGCTGTTGAATCCGGTCGAGATGGCGAACGCGAGCGTCGACGATGTCGCCCGCAAGCTCGCGCAGTCGTCGCATCGCGCGCAGTTCGAGCAGTTGTTCGGGCCGCGCGTGTTCTCCGCCCCGCAGCTCGCGGTGTCGGAGGCGATGTTCGCGATCGCGCGCTATCAGGTCGAGGATCCGTCGTTCCATCCGTACGACAGCAAGTACGACCGCTGGCTCGAAGGCCGCGCGCGCCTCACGCAGGCCGAACTGCGCGGGCTGCGCCTGTTCAACGATCCGGACAAGGCGAATTGCGCGGGCTGCCACCTGTCGAAACCCGGCAAGGACGGGCTGCCGCCGATGTTTACCGATTACCAGTACGAGGCGCTCGGCGCGCCGCGCAACCGGGCGCTCGCGCAGAACCGCAACCCGGCGTTCTACGATCTCGGCGTGTGCGGGCCGTTCCGCGACGACCTGAAGGACCAGACGCAGTATTGCGGGATGTTCCTGACGCCGACGCTGCGCAATTCGGCGACGCGCCGCGTGTTCTTCCACAACGGCGTGTTCCACACGCTCGATCAGGTGATGGCGTTCTACAACGAGCGCAGCATTTCGCCGCAGAAGTTCTATGCGCGTGGTGCGGACGGCAAGGTCGACGAATACGACGACATCCCGCCGAAATATCGCGCGAACGTCGACGTGACGGACGCGCCGTTCGATCGCAAGCCGGGCGACAAGCCTGCGATGACGGCGCAGGACATCAAGGATATCGAAGCGTTTCTCGGCACGCTGACGGACGCGCCCGCGCAGCACTGAGCGCCGGCCGCGCGCCGCGCCGCATCAGCAGCGCGCGCGGATGCACAGGAATGCCGGCGCCAGCGACAGCTCCGCATGAAGCCGTTCGGATACGGCTTTCATCTCCGGCAGCGGCCTCGGTTCGACGAAGCGGTCGAGCCGCCAGCCGCCGTCGGCGACCGCGTTCAGGATGTCGCCGAGCGGCCGCCGCCACGCTTCGACGTACGGCCTCGGTTCGCCGAACCCCGACCAGTGAAAACCGAAGCGCGACGTGTCGAAGTACGTGCCGTCGCCGCGCGTGCGTTCGTCCATCCAGTCGCGCATCGGATGCGCCATCGAGAACACGAGCGTTCCTCCCGGACGCGCGACGCGCCGGAATTCGCGCAGCGTCGGCGCGAGATCGCGCACGTAGTCGAGCGCGAGCGAGCACAGCACCTTGTCGACCGACGCATCGGGCAGCCACGCGAGCGGCGCTTCGAGATCGCCTTCCCTGACGTCGACCGGCAGGCCCGCGCAGCGCGTTCGCGCGAGCGCAACCATCTCCGGCGTCACGTCGAACGCATGCACGGTCGCGCCGCGACCGGCGAGATGCGCGCTGCAGATGCCGGGCCCGCAGCCGGCGTCGAGCACCGTCAGGCCGTCGACGTCGCCGAGCAGCGCCATCGTTGCCGGACGCTCGTAAAGCGCGTTGTGCGCCTTCGTCGGCGCGAGATCCGCATAGCGTTGCGCGAAGCTCGCGTACGCGCGGCGGCCGGGCGGTTCGTTCGGTTCGGTCATGCGGCATCCGTCGGTCGACACTGGGCAGGCCGATTCTGCCCGATCGGACGACGAATGGCGACTGCCGTCACGCTTGCGTCAGGACAGGCTGTCGAGCAAGCGATACCACGCGACGCCGGCCGCGATATAGAAGCGCTGCAGCCCGTGCAACGGGATCGGCCGGATCGGCGTGACCCGGAACGGCAGCGGCATTTGCGCATCGCCCGACAGATGCGCGGCCAGATGCTTGCCGAGCGTCGTCGCCATCGCGATGCCGCGGCCGTTGTAGCCGAGCGCGATCGTCACGCCCGGCGCGGGCTCGTGCACGTGCGGCAGGAAATCCGCGGTGATCGCGACGCGCCCCGCCCAGCGGTAGTCGAACCGGACACCCTTCAGTTGCGGATACAACAGCGTCGTCGCGCGTTCGAGATGTCGCCAGTCGCTCGGCGCGCGCGGGTCGGCGAACGGGCCTCGGCCGCCCATCAACAGGCGCCCGGCCGCGTCGCGGCGGAAGTACAGCAGCAGACGCCGCGCATCCGATGCGACCTCGCCGCCGGCGAGGATGTCGCGACCGAGCGCTGGCGCGAGCGGTTCCGTCGCGACGATGAAGCTGTTCGCGGCGATCACCGACTGACGCAAGCCAGGCCACAGCCCGTCCGTGTAGCCGTTGGTCGCGATCACGACGCGCTCGGCCGACAGCGTCGCGCCGCCGGACGTCGCGATCCGCCAGCGGCCGTCGGCGCGCGTCAGCCCGACGGCGCGGGTCAAGCCGTGCACGACCGCCCCGCTCGCCTGCACGGCGCGTACGAGGCCGCGCGTATAACTGAGCGGCTGCACGCTGCCGGCGCGGCGATCGATCCATCCGCCCGCATACGCCGGCGTGCCGAGCCGCCGCGCGACGTCGTCGCGGCCGAGCACGTCGACCGGCGCGCCGCGCGCCGCCCATTGCTGCGCACGGCGTGCGACCGTGTCGAGCATCGCGGCGGTCGGGGGCGCCGGCGGGATCCAGCCGGCGCGACGCGCATCGCAGTCGATTCCGTGCCGCGCGATCAGGTCGAACACGGTATCGGCCGCGCCGCCGACGATGCCGGCAAGCTGCTCGCCGGCCTCGTCGCCGAATCGGCGGACAAGTTCGTCCGGGTCGTATTTCAGCCCGGGAATCACCTGCCCGCCGTTACGGCCCGATGCGCCCCAGCCCGGCTGCGCGCCGTCGATCACGCGGACGTTCACGCCGCGTTCGGCCAGGTGAAGTGCGGTCGACAGGCCCGTGAAGCCGGCACCGACGATCGCCACGTCGCACGACACGGACGCGTCGAGCGCGGGCGTATCGGCCGCCGGCGCGGCGGTCGCTGCCCACAGCGAATCGGGCCACGGCGAGTCGGGCCATCCGGGTGCCGCGTGCGTTGCGCTCATGTTCGATCCGGGTGGTCGGCGCCGTCCGACGCCAGCAGGCGGCGCAGGAATTCCTGCGTGCGGGGATGGGCCGGCTGCGTGAGCACGTCGCGCGCCGGCCCGCTTTCGCAGATGGTGCCGTCGTGCAGGAAGCACACGCGATCGGCCACCTCGCGGGCGAATGCCATTTCGTGCGTGACGACCACCATGGTCATCCCGTCGCGCGCGAGCCCGCGCATCACGCCGAGCACTTCGCCGACGAGCTCGGGGTCGAGCGCCGACGTCGGCTCGTCGAACAGGATCGCCTGCGGCGCCATCGCGAGCGCGCGTGCGATCGCGACGCGCTGCTGCTGGCCGCCCGACAGTTCCGACGGATACGCATTCATCCGGTGCGAAAGCCCGACCTTGTCGAGCAGCGCGCGGGCCTGCTCGCGCGCTTGCGCGGCCGGCATGCGCCGCACGTGCACAGGCCCTTCCATCACGTTCTCGAGCGCCGTGCGGTGCGCGAACAGGTTGAAACGCTGGAACACCATGCCGACCCGCATCCGCAGTTCGTGGATCCGTTTCGAATGCGCGTCGACCTTCACGCCGTCGATCGTGATCGACCCTTCGTCATACGTCTCGAAGCCGTTGATACAGCGCAGCACGGTCGACTTGCCGGAACCGGACGGCCCGATCAGGCACACGACTTCGCCCGCCTGCACGTCGAGGCTCACGCCCTTCAGCACCGCGTGCTGCTGAAACCGCTTGTGTATCGAATCGATCCGGATCATGCGCCCCTCCTCAGTGCGAGCCGCTTGCCGAGCCGGTTCACGCCGAACATCAGCGGCAGGCCGAGCGCGAGATACAGCAGCGCGACGAGCGTGTAGACGCTCATGTTCTGGAACGTCGACGACGCGATCAACTGGCCGGCGCGCGTGATTTCCGCGACCGTGATCGTCGACGCGACCGACGAATCCTTCAGCAGCATCACCAGCGTGTTGCCGTACGGCGGCAGCGCGATGCGGAACGCCTGCGGCAGCACCACGCGCCGCATGATCATCGGGCCGCGCATGCCGATCGCGTGCGCGGCTTCGATCTGGCCGCGGTCGATCGCCTCGATGCCCGCGCGGAAGTTCTCGGCCTGATATGCCGAATACGCGATGCCGAGGCCGAGCACGCCGGCCTGGAACGCCGATAGTTGTATGCCGAGATCAGGTAGCACGAAGTACATGTAGAACAGCTGCACGATGATCGGCAGCCCGCGGATCACGTTGACGATCGTGCTGCCGGCGGTCGACACGGCACGATTGCGCGACACCTTCAGCAGCGCGAGGATCAGCCCGAGCACCGAGCTGAGCACGAACGCGCAAGCGGTGATCTCGATCGTGACCACCGCGCCCTTCAGCAGGATCGGCAGGAAATCGATCGCGTTCTGAAAAAACATGAGGTCTCCTATGCGACGTCCGGACAGACCGGCGCTGGGGATGCCCGCGACGCGCGGGCGATACCGGTCGGGAATCGAGCGACGACGCTCAGCTCATGTGCCACTTCTGCAGGATCTGCTGCAGCGTGCCGTCGGTCTTCATCTTGCGGATCGCGCCGTTGAGCTGTTCGAGCGTCGCGGTGTCGCCCTTGCGCACGATGAAGCACACCTGCCCCTTCACGACGCTCTGGTATTCGGGCACGAGCCGCACCTGGCGATTGACGCCGTGCTCGATCTGGTACGCGACGATCGGCTGGTCGGCGAAACCGGCCTTGATGCGCCCGAGCGCGACGTCGCGCATGATGTCGGCGATCGAATCGTAGGTCCGGACTTCCTTGAAGATGCCCTTCTTGTTGAGCGCATCGACGAACGCCGTGCCGACCTGCGCGCCGACCACCTGGTCCTTGAAATCGTCCATCGACGTATAGCGGCCCGGATCGTCGGCCTTCACGATCAGGCCTTCGCCGAACGAGTAGACGGTGTCGGAGAAATCGACGACCTGCTGGCGCGCGGGCGTCTTCAGCATCGCGGCCGAAATGATGTCGATCTTCTGCGTGGTGAGCGACGGGATCAGCGCGGAAAACACGGTCTGCTGCACGTCGACGCGAAACCCGGCCGACTTCCCGGCTGCCGTGATCGCATCGACCATCATCCCCTGGATCGAATTGCTCTTGACGTCGAGAAACGTGAACGGCACGCCGGTGGCCGTCGCGCCGACCTTCAGCGTGGGCTCGGCCGCAACGGCGCCCGCCGATGCCGTGGAGAGTGCGATACAGATGGCGAAACCGGCGGCCAGTGCGCCGAACCGCTTGATGAACGGAACCATGGTGACTCCTTCTCGAATAATCCGGGCGCCGGCCGGTCGCTGATCGACACTGCGACGATGACTTGATCTTAAAACGAATCAAAAACATCGCAAACAGATTTTTGCGTATCGATATTCGATACGATATGATGCGATATCGAATCGATCCCGCCCCTCGCCATGGATACGTCACCCGACCAAGCAAACGATCTGCTGTTCAACCAGTCGCTGGAAAAAGGGCTGAACGTGCTGCGTGCGTTCAGCGCGAAGCGGCGCACGATGACGCTGGCGGAAGTGGCCGACGCGGCGGGGATGACGAAAAGCTCCGCGCAGCGGATGGTCTATACGCTCGAGAAGCTCGGCTACATCCGCAAGCATCCGGTCACGCGGCGCTACCAGCTCACGCCGCACGTGATGCGGATCGGCTTCAACTATCTGGCGGCCGATACGTTGATCGACGTCGCGAATCCGTTCCTGTCCGAGCTCACGAACCTGACCGGCGAAACCACCAACCTCACCGAGCCGGACGAGGATGAAATGGTGTACGTCGCGCGCTTCGTGTCGACGAAGTTCGTGCCGATCCACATGCCGATCGGCAGCCGCATCCCGATGTACTGCACCGGCTCCGGGCGCGCGTTCCTGAGCGCGTTGGCGCCGGAAGAAGCGCGTGTGCGGCTCGACGGCATGGCGCGCACGCCGCATACGCCGCGCACGGTCACGGCGCTCGACGATCTCGTCGCGTTGCTCGACAGCGCACGGCGCGAAGGTTATGCGACCAACCAGGAAGAACTGTTCATCGGCGACATGTCGATCGCGGCGCCCGTGCTCGGCAGCCAGGGGCAGCCGGTCGCGGCCGTGCACGTGGTCGCGCCGACAAGCCGCTGGACGTTCGACGACGCGCGTCGCAAGCTCGCGCCGGCGGTGATCGACTGTGCGCGCGGGATCAGCAATTCGATTCGGACGCTTGAATAGCGGCGGCGAAATGGCATACGGCGCGCCGTTGCATCGCGCAACGACGTTCGATCGCTACTGCGGCTTCGGCGGATGCTCGACCCGGTAGGTACGGTTCGGGCGCGATACGAATTGCTTCGCCGCAGCGTCCAGTGCCTTGCCGTGATACAGATCGATGCACTTCAGGAAGTCGAACTTCACATCCCGGACTTCGGATTCGACAATCGGATTCCGATAGTCGCGCGCCAGATACTTCGCGACCAGCGCGTGAATGACGTCCGGCGCACGTTCCATGTCGTAGTAGGTCCAGTCGCGCAAAGCGCCGATGCTGCTGCCGATGTCCTTGCTCGCGCCGGGCGCCTGCTTGTATGCGGTAGCCAGGCACTCCGCGAGCACCATGTCCTTGAAGTTCTGGCGGTAAGTTCGTGAGCCGGCCTCAGGCGAGGTTTGTGCGACGTCCTTCGCCACGACCATCGCCGGTTGAAACGCGATGCACGCCAACGCGGCAGCGATCCAGATTCGCCTCATCACAGGCTCCAAAATTTGCGCGATCGGTACGATACCGCGCACCCGGTTCGTTGAAGTAACTTGGCCGCGCCCCTGGATAGTCGCCTCCATCGCCATCCGCAGCCGTGCCTCGATGATCGGATCCAACCCGACGCGGAAAAGTATTGCCGACTGTCGCCGACAGCCTCTTCGTCCATCCCCTGGTTTTCCCCGATCCTGTTCGCCTTGACTCGGCTCCGCCGATCGACAAAACTTCGCACATCGCCTGTGTGATCACAGATCGCAGATCAAACCCAGGAGCCACGCCTTGCCGCCCCGTATCGTCCCGCCCGCACTGAAAGCCATCGAACAGGAAACGATGGCCGACAAGGTCTACCAGCAACTGCGCGAAGCACTGATGAGCGGCCGCTTCGCGCCCGGCCAGGCGCTGAGCCTGCGCAGCGTGGCCGAGGCGGTCGGCTCGTCGACGATGCCCGTGCGTGCCGCGCTCACGCGGCTGCGCGCCGAACGCGCGCTGGTAGACGGCCCGAATCGCGCGCTCGTCGTCCCGCCGATGACGCTCGACATGCTCGACGAACTGCGCGACGTGCGGATCGCGCTCGAAGGCTGCATCGCCGAGCGTGCGTGCGAGCGGATGACCGACGCGCAGATCGCGGCCGTGCGCAGGACCTGCGAGACGATGCAGGCACACGTCGAGGCCGGCCGCTCGCGCGCCTACCTGCAAAGCAATTTCGCGTTCCACAGCGCGATCTACGCGCATGGCGCCAGCGAAAACACGCTCGCGATCGTCGAGAACCTGTGGATGCGCGTCGGCCCGTTCCTCAACATGGTCGCGCTCGACATCCCGCACATGCGGCGCTCGATGGATGCGCACCGCTCGATCGTCGATGCGCTTGAACGTCGCGACGGCGCGGGCGTGCGGGCCGGCATCGCGCTCGACATCGGCGGCGCCGCGCACGATCTCGCCGAGACGCTGCGGGCCGAACAGACGCCGCGGACCGTGAACGCGAAGCCGTAGCGGCCGCTTGCGACGGCCGCCCGACACGCGAGCGGCCGCCATCCCACTACATCAACGATGGAGACAACCCGGCATGACAGCTTCCGACCTGCTGAAACCCTATGACGGCCTGCGCGTCCTCGTGACGGGCGGCGCGTCGGGCATCGGTCTCGAAATCGCCGACGCGTTCGCCGAATGCGGCGCGCGCGTGCACGTGTGCGACGCGTCGCAAGCCGCGATCGCGGCGCTCGCCGACCGGCCGCCGCACGCCGCGGCCGGCGCGATCAGCGCGACGCTGGCCGACGTATCCGACCCGGCCGCCGTCGAGCGCGTGTTCGCCGACGTGTCGACGCGGCTCGGCGGCCTCGACGTGCTGGTCAACAACGCGGGCATCGCCGGCCCGACCGGCGGCATCGACGAAATCGATCCCGTGCAGTGGGAGCAGACCGTCGCGATCAACCTGAACGCGCAATTCCAGTTCGCGCGCCGCGCGGTGCCGCTGCTGCGCGAAGCGAAACACGGTGGCGCGATCATCGCGCTGTCGTCGGTCGCCGGCCGGCTCGGCTACGCGTTCCGCACGCCGTATGCGGCGACCAAATGGGCGGTGGTCGGCCTCGTGAAAAGCCTCGCGATCGAACTGGGGCCGCTCGGCATCCGCGTGAACGCGATCCAGCCCGGCATCGTGCGCGGTCCGCGGATGCGCCGCGTGATCGACGCGCGCGCGCAGCAGCTCGGCATCGGCTACGACGAAATGGAAAAGCGCTATCTCGAGAAGATCTCGCTGCGGCGCATGACCGATCCGTCCGAAATCGCCGCGACCGCGCTGTTCCTGTGCTCGCCGGGCGGGCACGGGATCACCGGGCAGGCGATCTCCGTCTGCGGCAACGTCGAAGTGCTCTGACGCGTCCTGCATCGTTCATCGAAAGGAATCCATCCGTGGCCAACGCTCGCAAAGTCATCATCACCTGTGCGCCGACCGGCGCGATCCATACGCCGTCGATGTCGCCGTATCTGCCCGTGACGCCGCACGAAATCGAAACGGCCGCGGTCGCGGCCGCGCAGGCCGGCGCGGCGATCCTGCATCTGCACGCACGCAACCCGTCCGACGGCAAACCGACGCAGGATCCGTCCGTGTTCGCCGAGTTCCTGCCGCGCATCAAGGCGCAGACCGACGCGGTGATCAACCTCACGTCGGGCGGCAGCCCGCACATGACGGTCGACGAACGGCTGCAGCCGGCGCTGCATTTCCAGCCCGAGGTCGCGTCGCTGAACATGGGCTCGATGAACTTCGGGTTGTATCCGATGCTCGAGCGCTTTACCGAGTTGAAGCATCCGTGGGAGCGCGAACATCTCGAGAAAAGCCGCGATCTCGTGTTCAAGAACACGTTCGTGGACATCGAGACGATCCTCACGCGCTGCGGCGCGAACGGCACGCGGTTCGAATTCGAGTGTTACGACATCTCGCACTTGTACAACCTCGCGCACTTCGTCGACCGCGGGCTCGCGAAGCCGCCGTTTTTCGTGCAAAGCGTGTTCGGCCTGCTCGGCGGGATCGGCGCGCATCCGGAGGACCTGATGCACATGCGCCGCACGGCCGACCGCCTGTTCGGCGGCGATTACGTGTGGTCGATCCTCGGCGCCGGGCGCAACCAGATTCCGCTCGCGACGATCGGCGCCGCGCAAGGCGCGAACGTGCGCGTCGGGCTCGAGGATTCGTTGTGGATCGCGCCCGGCAAGCTCGCGGAATCGAGCGCCGCGCAAGTCCTGAAAATGCGTCAGGTGCTCGAAGGCCTGTCGCTCGAGATCGCGACGCCGGCCGAGGCGCGCGCGATGCTCGCGCTCAAGGGCGGCGACGCGGTGAATTTCTGATCGCCGGGTCCCGCCCTCAACACGAGCATCCGCAAGCGCAGTGACAAGGCGCCGGCCCGAGCCGGCCGGCGCCAGGACGCCCTTGATCGCCCCGCTCCGTTCGAGCGCCGCCGGCGCGGCTCCGTCGACTGCCCATCCGCTGCCTTGCCGCAGCGGCATTTGCCGAACGCGGCGCGCCGTGCTTGCCGTGCGCGCCGGTTCGCCCCTTACCGGAGTCGTCCGCATGTCCACTCATCACGCTCAGGCCTTGTCGTCCGCCGCGACCGACGCGAACGCGTCGCTGAACCGGCTGCTGTTCCGCAAACTCATGCCGCTGCTGATCGCCGCGTATGTGATCAGTTTTCTCGACCGCACCAACATCGCGTTCGCCAAACATTCGATGGGCGTCGATCTCGGCATTTCATCGGCCGCGTACGGGCTCGGCGCGGGGCTGTTCTTTCTCACCTACGCGCTCTTCGAGATTCCGAGCAACCTGATCATGCATCGCGTCGGCGCGCGCTTCTGGATCACGCGGATCATGATCACGTGGGGCGCGCTGTCGGTCGCGATGGCGTTCGTGAGCGGCGAGACGTCGTTCTACGTGATGCGGCTGCTGCTCGGCGTGGCCGAAGCCGGCCTGTTTCCCGGCGTGATGCTGTATCTGACGTACTGGTTCGGCCGCGAGGAGCGTGCGCGTGCGACCGGCTATTTCCTGCTCGGCGTGTGCATCGCGAATATCGTCGGCGGGCCGCTGGCCGGCGCGCTGATCGAGCTCGACGGCACGCTCGGCTTCCACGGCTGGCAATGGCTGTTCGTCGTCGAAGGCATTCCGGCGATCCTGCTCGCGTTCGTCGTGTGGACGCGATTGCCGGATCGGCCGAGCGCCGCGCCGTGGCTCTCCGCGGAAACCAGCCGCGCGCTCGAGCGCAAGCTGGCCGCCGAGCAGGACGCAGGCGTCGCCGCGCACGGCGGCCATGCGTTCGGCGCCGCACTGCGCGATCCGCAGATCTGGCTCGCGATCTTCGTGTACTTCTGCCATCAGTTGACCATCTACACGGTGATCTTCTTCCTGCCGGGGATCATCGGCGCGTCGGGGCGCCTGTCGCCGGTCGCGGTCGGGTTGCTGACGTCGCTGCCCTGGCTCGCCGCCGCGCTCGGCGCAGGCACGTTGCCGCGCTTCGCCCGCGAATCGCGTCATTCGCGGCGGATGCTGTGTGCGGGGCTGGTGATCATGGCGGCCGGGATGGTCGGCGCCGCGCATGCATCGCCGTTGGCGGGGCTGCTCTGCGTGTGCGTGGCCGCGTCGATGTTCTTCGTCGTGCAGTCGATCGTGTTCACGTTTCCGGCGTCGCGGCTCGCGGGCAGTGCGCTGGCCGGCGGGCTCGGGCTCGTGAATACCTGCGGTTTGCTCGGCGGCTTCGTCGGGCCGACCGTCGTCGGCGCGATCGAACAGACGACCGGCAATGCGAAGAACGGGCTGACGCTGCTCGCGGCCGCGCTCGTCGTCGCGGCGTTCGCGAGCCTCGCGTTGCGTCACGGGCACGAGCGCGCCGACGTGCGGTCGCGCGGCTGAAGGCCCGGCTGGAATCAAGCTGGCGGGAGGCGGGTTCCCCCCGCCCCTCGCGCCTCACGCCGTCGGAACAGGTACATTCGCGCGACGAACACAACGCCCGCGAACAGCAGCGTCGTCACGCAATATCCTATGATGTCGCGCACGGCGAGCCCCGCGATGGCGCCCCGCTGCCAAGAGCCGATCCCCATCATGCATGTGCGAGACCGTGAGCCGACGAACGCCCGTCTCGCCGCTTCTCTTTCGGCAACCCCTGCCCCCCGAGGGCATGTTCACGCCCTAGCGCAGCAGCGCAACGTTCTCGTCGATTCGACGCTGAATGTCCGTCAGCGTGTCTTCTGTGATGATCCCCTCGTAGCGGCGCTTCGCAATGGCCGAGAACTGGCTGGCCACTCCGCACATTGCGTCGATCATGTCGCCGGCAGCCGCTGCGGAAAGCTCCGCTTCCTTTGCCAGTCCGACCAATGCCACCCGGTCGACCCGCAGCGCCTCGCCCATGACGTCCATTTGGTGGTAACCGCCCGGTCCCTCGCAGAATGTCACGTCGTAGGCCGGCGCGAGTTTCCACTGGCCGGATCGCGACATGACGTATGCGAAGTTTTTCGGATGATCGTCGCGATTGTTGAACGCGACATTGAAGACAGCCCGTTCCAACGCCCGCGCCTTCTCGCGTACGTCGTTGGTGCACATGTGAGTCGCGCGCAAGAAGTTCACGTAGTCCAGCGCACCCGGCGTTGTGTAATCGGCACCGGTAAAGGCGGCAACGCTTTGCATGGGCACGCGCAGACCGTCCCGTCGATCGAAACGCCTGGACGCAAATGCGGCCATCCCGTCAGGCAAATCGAAATGCAGCGTGTCCGGGGTCTCGATGCCGCACATGCGCAAGCACTCGGCGTAGACCATTTCGATCGCGCACACCTCGGGATGCTCTTGCCGGGCCGGGAACTTGACCAACCATGCTTCGAAACCCGCCACCGCGGCCGTGGTAAAAACGCCGGACTGCGGATCACGATAGACCAGGGCCTTCGGCCTGGCACCTTGCGGAGAGCCGCCCACCTGCAGCAGTTGATGAAGGAATTCGCCGCCCTCACCATTGAGGACTTCCTGTACCTCGGCCGCGAGCCGGTCGAGAGGAATATCCGGCTGCGGTGCCTGGATCTCGAGCGCGACCGGCTCGAACGACAGGGCGCCCATTGCGTGGTTGCCAATGTGAGCCAACCGCTCCAGCGGCCCGATGCGTGCCACGTTGAGACCGCGGCGTTTGAACCAGCGGTCCATGAGCAACATGCCCCATCCGTCGGGCAGCGCGTCATAGACTGGGCCGGGCAATCCCAACTGGTGGGACGGAAAGTCCTTGCGCAGCCTCGCCCCATGCAATGGGAGCGCATAAGACGACAGTTCCAGCCCCCTCTTGCGCGCGTCATCGCTATATTCGAATACGATCAACGGGCGCCCCGTGATCGCCGTCGTAGAAACCATCGATCCCCACAGCCAGTGCTCCCCCCAGCCGTCATAGTAGACATCGATCCGCTCGATCATTTCTGGTTGCCCCTCTTGACACGCTGACGTTTGGCACTTTTTTCATACCGGTGAACGTCTTCCAGGCTATCGAGCTTCGGCAGGAACAGTCCTTCGAGTTCCTTGCTTCGTCCCAGGACCATGGCTACACGAACTACCGTCTCGAGGCTCACATTGCGTCCGGCTTCCAGATTGGACACGGTATTGGAACCCACGCCGGCACGCGCGGCTACGTCGCTCTGCGTCAGTTGCAACGCCAGCCGCTCCGTGCGAAGCCTGGCGCAAAGCAGCGTGACGATTTCATTGGGCTTGCGAAAACTTAATTCCAACATAGGGGGGCTTCCGGCGTGATATCTCTCGTAACTCACAATATCACAGAGTTATAGAAGGGATGTACTTAGAAAATATAATTCCCTGATGTTGTATCTTATGGGGAGAATTTCCCGGATAATCCCCTCTGAAACGGAAGTGATGCGTCAGCGATGCATGCGCTTCCCGTACCCACCCGTCGCCCTCCAGATACGCCACGTCGTGGATGGATCGCCGCGCGCATCGATGCGTACTCGAGCCCTGGCGTGAGCCCGCTAGCGAGCAACCGCCTCCGGCGTGCCGACGGCCGCGATCGCAGTCGCTCGCCGCTCCGCCAGCTTCTGCGCAAGCCGATACGCGACAAGCGAACCCGCCACTGCCAGCAACATCGGCACGAGGCTGTCGTGATTCGCACGCGTGAATTCGAGCATCAACACGACGGCCGTGATCGGCATCTGCATCGATGCGGCGAGAAACGCGGTCGCACCGATCAGCGCGCATCCGCCGAGCGATGCGCCCGGCCACACGGCGCTCCACAATCCGCCGAGCACGACGCCGAGCAACGCGCCGTTCGCGAGACCCGGCGTCAGCAGCCCGCCTTCCGCGCCGGCCCGCAGGCTGCCGGCCTCGATCAGTACCTTCAGCACGAGCAGCGTCGCGGCGAAGCCGATCGTCAGCGTGCCGTCGAAACCCAGCGCCGCCGGGCCCTTGCCGTTGCCGAGCAGTTGCGGAAACCCCATCGCGAGCACGCCGATCACCGCGAAATTGAGCAGCGCGAACACCGGCAGCCGCCAGTCCTTCGGCGCGTTCGCGCGCGCGCGGCTCGTGAGCCGCACGAAACCGTACGCGGCGAAACCGAACAGCGGCCCGCAGACGATCGACCATGCGACGAGCGGCGTGCTCAGCACGAACGCCGGCACCGTGTACTGATGCTCGTTGCCGAGGCCGATCCATGCGACGACCGCCGCGATCGCGGACGTCACGACCGCCACGATCAGCGCGCGCAGTTCGAACGTGCCGAGCAGCACCTCGAGCACGAAGATCGCGCCGCCGAGCGGCACGTTGTAGACGGCCGCGAGCCCCGCGCCGGCGCCGCACGCGACCATCAGCCGGCAGTCGCCGGGCGTGAGCCGCGCCGCATGGGCAAACCGCCCGGCGAGCAGCGAACCGATCTCGCGCGGCGCGACTTCGCGGCCGAGCGGCGAGCCGAGCGCGACGGTCACGATCTGCAACAGCGCGTGAACCGTCGTGCTGACGAACGGCATCCGCGGATCGGCCGCACGCACCGCCCGACGGATGCTGACGAGCGGCCGGCCATACCGGTAAAGCGCCCACCAGCCGCCGCCGGCGACGATCCCGCAGACGGTCAGCACCGCCAGCCGACGCAGCGGTTCGGCCGCGGTCACGCCAGTGAGGAAGCTCTCGGACCCGATCACGTGCGCGACGCTGTAGCCGTACGCGACGTGCTGGATCGCATGCAGCAGCAACGCGAGCAGCATGCCGCCGAGACCCGCGCCGATGCCGGTCAGGACCGTGACGACGGCCATGCGCGCGAACGGGCTGGCGGTCGGCGAAGCAGCAGCGGGAGCGGACGGAAGATCGAGGCGCATGGGGTCGGCGAACGAAGAGGAAAAAGGACGGCGCGCAAGTGGCACGCCGTCGTCAGGACCGAATCGTAGGCCCGCGCCTCTCATGAGACAAACGTATTTTTCGAATCGACTGATGCATTTCATGAATACCCAGGCCGGGGAGCCGCGATCGCCCGCCTTCCCGTCAATCCGGATACGTCACGCGCTCCGGTTCGCGCCGCATGATGACCTTCCCGTGGCGCATCGACAGCGTGGCCTTCGCCTGCCGGCGTACGGCTTCGTAGTCGCTGTCCGCGTCGAGGACGACGAGATTGGCCGGCCGCCCGACCGCGATGCCGTAGCCATCGCCGAGATGCATCGTCGTCGCGCTGTGGTCGGTCACGAAGTCCAGGCAGCGCTGCAGGTCCTGGTAACCCATCATGTGGCAGATATGAAGGCCCGCGTCGAGCACGCGCAGGATGTTGCCGTTGCCGAGCGGATACCACGGGTCCTTGATCGAATCCTGCCCGAAGCACACGTTGATCCCGGCACGGTCGAGTTCCGCGACGCGCGTGACGCCGCGCCGCTTCGGAAACGTGTCGAAGCGCCCTTGCAGATGGATGCTCTCGGTCGGGCACGAGATGAAGTTCAGTCCCGCCCGCTTCAGCAGCCGGAACAGCTTCGAGCAGTACGCGTTGTCGTACGAACCCATCGCGGTCGTGTGGCTCGCGGTGACGCGCGCCCCCATGCCGCGCACGCGCGCCTCTTCCGCGAGCACTTCGAGAAAGCGCGAATGCGGATCGTCGGTCTCGTCGCAGTGCACGTCGACGAGGCAGCCCGTGCGTTCCGCGAGATCCATCAGGAAGCGGATCGAGCTGACGCCCTGCTCCCGTGTGTTTTCGAAATGCGGAATCCCGCCGACGACGTCCGCGCCGAGTTCGATCGCCTGCTCCATCAACGCGCGGCCGCCGTCGAACGATTCGATGCCCTCCTGCGGGAACGCGACGATCTGCAGGTCGATCAGCCCGCGCGCCTCGTCCTTCACTTCGAGCATCGCCTTCAGCGCGGCCAACGTCGGATCGGTCACGTCGACGTGCGTGCGCACGTGCTGGATCCCGTGGTCGCGCAGCATGCCGATCGCCGCATGCGCGCGTGCTTTCGTGTCCTCGTGCGTGATCGTGGCCTTGCGCTCGGCCCAGCGCTCGATGCCCTCGAACAACGTGCCGCTCATGTTCCACGCGGGTTCGCCGGCCGTCAGCACCGCATCGAGGTGGATATGCGGTTCGACGAGCGGCGCAATCGCGAGCCGGCCGCCGCCATCGATATGGTCGGGGTTCGTCGACGCGATCGGTGCGGTTTGCGCATCGATCCGCGCGATCTTGCCGGCATCGACGCCAATCGTGAACAGGCCGTCGCGGCCGCGCAGGCGTACGTTGAACAGGTTCATGGGGGCCTCTTGTCGTATGCATTGACACGGCCGCGCGATCCGAGTCGGCGGCCGTGTGGTCCGGGCAACCAGTATGGAGGAAAAGCAGCGATGCGCGCACGTACCGTGCATGTTGCATCGACACGACAGCCGGGCCGGGCAGGACAGCAGCCGCGGGCCTGCCGTCGCGCAAGAACCGCCGGCCGGCGCGGGCGCATCGCGTCGTGTCGGTTTTGTGAACGACTCTTGCAGGATCCGGAACAGTGCGCTCGCGGCCGCCCGGCCCTTGCGCGCGCCGCGCATTCCTATACTGGCGCCGAACTTTGGTTTCCCGTCCCACACGCAGGAGCTTCACCTTGAAAAAAACCCTGATCGCCGGCGCGTGCGCCGCCGCCCTGTTCGCGCCGCTCGCTCACGCGCAAAGCTCGGTCACGCTGTACGGCCTGATCGACGCCGGCATCGCCTATACCAACAACGTGAACGGTGCGTCGCAGTGGCGCATGGCGACCGGCACGATCAACGGCAGCCGCTTCGGCCTGCGCGGCACCGAGGATCTCGGCGGCGGCCTGAAGGCGCTGTTCGTGCTCGAGAACGGCTTCAACGCGAACAACGGCGGGCTCGGCCAGGACGGCAAGCTGTTCGGCCGGCACGCATATGTCGGCCTCAGCCAGGCCGGCTACGGCACGCTGACGCTCGGCCGCCAGTACGACACGATGGTCGACTTCGTCGCGCCGCTGTCCGCGACGTCCGGCGATTTCGGCGATACGGGCTTCGCGCATCCGTTCGACAACGACAACCTGAACCACTCGCTGCGTATCAACAACGCGGTCAAGTACACGAGCGATACGATCGCGGGCTTCAAGGTCGGCGCGCTGTACGCGTTCTCCAACTCGGCGAACTTCAGCGCGAACCGCGCGTACAGCGTGGCCGCGAGCTACACGAACGGCCCGCTGAAGCTGGCCGGCGCGTACCTGCAGATGAACGGCACGAAGGGCTCGACGAGCGCGAGCCCAGGCGCGACCGATTCGGCCGAAGCGAAAAGCCTGAACCAGGGCGGCTGGTCGATCGGCTCGGACCGCATGCGCAGCTACGGCGGCGGCGTCAGCTACGTGTTCGGCCCGGCGACCGTCGGCTTCGTCTACACGCGCTCGCAGTACGACAACACGGGCGCGTTCGGCTCCAGCGGCCAGATCGCGTTCAACAACTACGACGTGAACGTGCGCTATGCGGTGACGCCGGCCGTCAGCGTCGGCGCGGCCTATGTGTACACGGACGCCAGCGTGTCGAATCCCGACAGCAAGCACGGCAGCGATCCGAAGTGGCATCAGGCCAACCTGCAGGCCGTGTACAAGCTGTCGCGCCGCACCGACCTGTACGCGGAAGCGATGTTCCAGCATGCGTCGGGCCGCGGCTACCAGGCGTTCATCAACACGTCGGGCGGCGCATCGAGCACGGCGAACCAGGTGGTCGGCACGATCGGCATGCGCACGCGGTTCTGACCGGCATCGCGCGACGTCGTCCGCCTGCAGGAGCCGTGTGCACACACGGGTTCAGTAGCCGCGGGCGACGCCGCCAATGTTGTTGCTTCTGGAACGCAGCCCTCCTGGAATCGGGGTGTTTGCACGCGGACTCGCTCCGTAGACTGACGTCCAAGGTCGGCGCCGCGCGCAGCGTGTCGATCCGGCCACCCACCCCTTATTCAGGAGAACCTCGTGAAATCGCTCGTCGTTACCGCCGCCGCTGCCGTCCTGCTTGTCGCACCGGCCCTGTCGTTCGCCCAGCAGGCGAAGTCGCCCGTCACGCGCGCGCAGGTGCTGCAGGAGCTGATCGACCTCGAATCGGTCGGCTACAACCCGGCGCGCGGGGAAATCGGCAACTATCCGGACGACATTCTCGCGGCGCAGGAACGACTGCAGGCGAAGCGTCTCGCCGAACGGAAAGCGGCGCGGGCCGCCTACGGCCCGACCGGCGAGCCGGCAACCGAATCGGGCGCGGCGGCCAAGCCCGCGCTGTGACGGCGCGCGTCGCTCGCATCCAGCATGGATGGCGAATGACGCGGTTCCGGCATGGGCATGAAGCAACCCGCCGCGCGCCGATGCGCGCGCGGGGTCAAGGCGGCTTGCGCTCAGGCGGCCTGCGGTTCGCGATCGATCGCGTTCAGCATCTCGACGTCGCGCGCGATCATCGTCGGCACCTGTGCACGCAGCATCTCGACCCAGGTCCGCACCTTCGCATCGACGAAGCGGCGTGACGGGTACAGCGCATACACGTTCATCTTCTGCAGGATATGCGCGGGCAGCACGCGGACGAGCGAGCCGTCGCGCAGCGCGTCGATCGCCGAATACAGCGGCAGCATGCCGATCCCGATGCCGTCGCGGATCGCAAGCGCGAGCGATTCGGCGGTATTGGTCTGCACGGGCCCGGCGACATGAATCTGCTCGACGCCTTCGGGTCCTTCGAGCACCCATTCGTGCGTCGGAAACGCCGGCGTACACAGCGTCAGGCACGCATGCGCGGCGAGATCCTGCGGGCGGGCCGGCACGCCGTGCCGTTTCACGTAGTCGGGCGATGCGCACAGAATGCTGAACGTCGAGCCGAGCAGGTGCGACACGAGTTCCGAATCGGGCAGCGACGACGCGGTGACGACGGCCGTGTCGCTCGTGCCGTCGAACAGGTCGGGCATGCGCTGCGACAGCGACAGTTCGATCGACACGTCCGGGAATTGCGCGTGATAGCGCGTCAGCGTGGGCAATACATAGTGATGACCGACGCTCGCGAAGCTGTGCATGCGCAGCACGCCGGCCGGGCGCTCGTGCGCGCAGCTCGCCTCTTCTTCCGCGCGGTCGACGTCGGCGAGGATCTGGCGGCAGCGCCGCAGATAGCTTTCGCCGGCCGACGTGAGCGCGAGACGGCGCGTCGAGCGATTCATCAGACGGGTGCGCAAACGCGCCTCGAGCTCCGACACCGCACGCGACATCGCGCCCGTCGTCGAATTCAGCGATTGCGCGGCGGCGGTGAAGCTGCCCGTCTCGACGACGCGCGTAAACACCCGCATGTTTTGTAGGGTATCCATTCCTGTGAGCGACCTGTAGCGGAGCCGCCATTTTCCTCCACTGGATGCGACAGATTGTTACTCCCGCTGCAACTATCGTTTCCCCGCAACTGCGTTAATGCGCGGGCGCCGCGCTCCTACAATCGGCGCCTCACCAGTCGAACGGACCCGTTCGGACGCACCGCGGCACCTCGCGCGGGCGGCCTTGGGCCCCTTTTCATGAAGCCACCACCTGCGATCGCGCGACCTTCCATCGAACCGGCACGATGGAGGCGATGGCTCGATCCGCTCGGCAACGCGGCGCGCGACTGGGCCGTGACCGACGGGCTGATCTGGCTGCACCTCGCGAAAACCGTGCTCGCGGCGCTGCTGGCGATGGGCATCGCGATGCGTCTCGAGATGTCGCAGCCGCGCACCGCGATGACCACCGTGTTCGTGCTGATGCAGCCGCTGTCGGGGATGGTGTTCGCGAAGAGCTTCTACCGCGTGCTCGGCACGGCGGCAGGCCTCGTCGGCGCGCTCGCGCTCGGCGGGCTGTTCGCGCAGCAGCCCGAGCTGTACATGGCCGGCATCACGCTGTGGATCGGCGGCTGCATCGCGCTCGCGGTGCGCAACCGCCACTTTCGCTGGTACGGCTTCGTGCTCGCCGGCTACACGGCCGCGCTGATCGGCCTGCCGGCCGTGATGACGCCGCAGACGCTGTTCCAGTCCGCGCTCACGCGCGCCGCGGAAGTCGCGCTCGGCATCGCATGCTCCGGCGCGGTCAGCGCGCTGATCCTGCCGTTGAGTTCCGCGAAGGCGCTGATGCGCTCGTTGAGCGCGCGCCACGCGACGTTTGCGGCGTTCACGGCCGGCGCGCTGTCGGGCGACGTCGCGCGCGGCGATTTCGAGCGGCGCTTCGCCGATTTCGTCGACGACATCGTCGGCTTCGAAGCGAACCGTGCATTCGCGTCGTTCGAGGATCCGCACATTCGCGCGCGCAGCCGCCGGCTCGCGCGGCTGAACAGCGAGTTCATGAACGCATGTACGCGGCTGCATGCGCTGCACCAACTCGTCAAGCGGCTGCGTGCGAATCGGTCGGACGCGGTGCTCGACGCGCTGGCGCCGCACGTCGACGCGCTCGCACTGCGCTTCGCCGCATTGCGCGACGAACGCCAGCGCGGCATCGCGCCGGCCACCGGCGCGCTGCTCGAACTGCGCCGCTTCCACGGTGCATTGCCGAAGGCCGCGCGCGCATCGCGGCGAGCCATCGAGGAGCACGCGGCCGGCGGCCTGCTCGACTTCGATACCGCGATCGAACTGCTGTACCGGTTCATCGGCGAATATCTCGGCTACGTCGACACCTATGCGTCGCTCGACCAGGACGATCACGCGTTCGAGCGCTCGGTCACGCATTACGCGGTGAAAACCAATGCGTTCTTCGTCGGTTTCGCGTTCCTGCGCACGGTGGTTGCCGTCGGCGCGATGAGCGCGTTCTGGATCGCGTCCGAATGGCCGAGCGGCTCGCTCGCGGTGATCGCCACCGCGATTGCGTGCGCGCTCAGCTCGACGTCGCCGCGCGCGCCGAAGTTCGTCGCGCAGATGGGCGTCGGCGCGGCGTTCGCGACCGCCGTCGGCTACCTGTTCCTCTGCTACGTCTATCCGAACATCGACGGCTTTCCGCTGCTGTGCGCGGCGCTCGCGCCGGTGCTCGGCCTCGGCGCGTTTCTCGCGATGCGGCCGGGCCTGTCCGGCTACGGGATCGGCTTCGCGGTGTTCTTCTGCCTGCTCGCGGGCCCCGACAACACCATCGCGTATACGCCCGAAGTGCTGATCAACAACGGGCTGGCGGTCGTCGTCGCGATGCTGGCGTGCTCGCTCGTGTTCGCCGTCGTGTTCCCGACGCACATGCCCTGGCTCACCGGCCGGATCGCGCACGACTTGCGCCGCCAGGTGACGCTTGCGTGCGAAGGCGCGCCGGACGGCCTCGCGCAACGCTTCCAGTCGAGCACGCACGACCTGATGGCGCAACTGCGTACGCTGCTGGTGCGCCGCACGCGGCAGCATCGCGATGCACTGCGCTGGATGCTGTCGACGCTCGAGATCGGCCACGCGGTCATCGACCTGCGCGACGAGCTGCACATGTTCTGCGCAGCGAGACCGCCGCAGACGCTGCGCTGGACCGGTTCGATCGAGGCGGTGCTGCTCGAACTGCCGCGCTTCTTCGACGATCCGACGCCCGCCCGCCATGCGCGCACGCTGAAATCCGTGAATCTCGCGATCCGCGCGGCGCAGCACGCGCTGCAGGCGTGGTACGCGGTGCCCGACGCGCGTCGCAACATGCAGCGGATCGTCGGCTGCCTGCACTTCATGCGCAGCGCGCTGCTCGACAAGGACGCGCCGTTCAACCGGCACCGCCATTGAAGATCGATGCGCGCGCAACGGGATCCTTGTTCCGGATGGAAATAAGCTCTACAGGCGCGGTGATTAATCTTTAAGCAGTGCGAGCCTATAGTTTCCTCACTGCCAGCGAGACTGGCACTCACCCAGGAGAAACAAAATGAAGCCGCTGCACCTCGCCCTCGTTGCCCTGTCGCTCACCGCTGCCGTCGCTCACGCGCAGCCGGCGCCGGCAGACGCCGCACCGCAACAGGCGAACCGCGCCGAGGCGGTCCAGGCCGCCGGCCGCGTCGATCGTGCGCAATCGAAGCAGGAAGACCCGAACGCGTGCGTCGGCCCCGTCAGCTTCTGCAACATCTACTTCGGCAGCTGAGCATGACGCCGCGTCGCCACGGCCAGGCCCGCATCGCCCGCACCGCATGCATGACGTGCGCGGACGGACGGCGGTCCGGCCGATCGCGGCCCGGCCGATCGCCGCATCGCCGTCCTACACCACGCCGCTTCGATTGAAGCGGCGCGTGCCGTTTCAGGCGCCGCGCCCCGGCCGCCAGCCTACTTCGCGTAACGCATCCAGCAAGCGCGCCGGCCCGAGCCCTTCGACCCGCACCCCGCGCGACGCGACGTCGCCGCCCGCAACCAGCGCATTCACGATCGCTTCCTCCACCGCTTCCGCCGCCGCGACGAACAGCGCGGAGATATGGTCGTTGTTGACCATCCGCACGTCGGTGGTCGGCGTGCCCTTGCTGCCGTAGTTCACCGCCGGCAGGCCGGCGTTGCCGGTCGCGAACGCGAGGAAGATGTCGCCGCTCGAATCCTCGGTGCCGCCGCCGACGCGGGCGAGCCCGACACTCGCGCGCTGCGCGACACGCGTGCATTGATGCGGCAGCAACGGTGCGTCGGTCGCGATCGTGACGACGATCGAACCCATGCCGGCCTCGCCTTTCGCGTCGGCTTCGCGAAACGGCGAATGCACGTGCCGCAGCACTTCGCCGACCGGGTAGCCGGCCACGCGCAGCATCTCGCGCACGCCGTAGTTCGCCTGCACGAGCGCGCCGACGGTCCAGCCGCCCGCATCGCTCGCCAGCACGCGGGACGCGGTGCCGATGCCGCCCTTGAACTCGTGGCAGATCATGCCCGTGCCGCCGCCCACGCCGCCTTCGGCGACCGGCCCCGACTGCGCGGCTGCTAGCGCGCGCTGCACGTGCGCGGCATTCACGTGCTGCCCCCAGATGTCGTTCAGCAGTCCGTCGTAGGTCTCCATCACGACCGGCATGCACCAGTACACGCGGCCGGCCGCCGCTTCGCGTTCGTTCGCGACCAGCGCGTCGCGCACCGCGCCGACGCTGTGCGTGTTCGTATAGGCGATCGGCGTGGTCAGCAGGCCGGCTTCGCGAATCCATTCGAGCCCGGTCGCGTCGCCGTTGCCGTTCAGCACGTGCACGCCCGCGAAGCACGGCGAATCGTGCGCGGCACCCGCGCGCGGCTCGATGACGGTGACGCCGGTGCGGATCGATGCGTCGCCGCTCTCGACGTTCAGCGTGCAATGTCCGACCCGCACGCCCGACACGTCCGTGATCGCGTTGAAGCGGCCCGGCGTGCCGAGTCCGATGCGGATGCCGAGATCCCTCGTGCGCATGATGCAATTCCTCCTGTCTTTCGATGATTCGGTGTATCGGTGATGCACGGAGTCGAGCCGATGCTCAGAGCGCGCGGAATGCCGCGCTGTGGCGCGCCCATACGACGTACATCACGAGCGCCGCGACCAGCAGCCCCGCGATGATGATCAGGTCGGTCGGCTTCGTCGCCGTCGCCAGCGTCGTGTAAAGCGTATACGCGGCGCCCGCCACCGCGACGAGCGGCGTCACGGGCCACAGCGGCATCCGGTAATGATGCTCGACGTCGCGGCGCACGAACCGGCTCGCGAGCGCGGCCAGCCCCACGACGAGGTAGATCAGCAGCAACAGGTCGACCGTGAATGCGGTCAGTTCATCGAGGCTCGACACGAACACGAGCCCGGCCGACGGTATCGCGAGCGCGATCGTCGCGAGCCACGGCGATTCGAGGCGCGGATGGATCGTCGAGAACGCGCGGTTGCAGGTGCGCGACCACAGCGCATGCCGGCCGCTGCTGTACAGCAGGCGGCCCATCGCGATCACGATCGCGATGATCGCGTTGAACACCGACAGGAAGATCCCGCCGCTGACCACGCGCGACACGGCCGGATTGCTCAGCGAGCGCACGACATAGCCGATCGGATCGGCGCTCTTCGTCAGTTCCGTCAGCGAAGGCGCGCCGAGCACGATCGCGGTGAGCGGCACCAGTTCGACGACGAGGATCACGAGCAGCGAATAGATCACCGCCTTCGCGACGTTGCGGTTGCCGCCGCGCAAGTCCTCCGCGAGATAGGCGGCCGAGCCGAAACCGTTGTAGCAGAAGATCGCGGTGCCGATCGCGGGCACGATGGCCGCGAGCGTGGCCGGCACGAGCGCATTGCCGCTCGCGACGACCGGTGCGATCAGGACGTCGGCGCCGCGATGCGGCGACCCGAAGCCGAGCCCGGCGATCAGCATCAGCACGCCGATTTCGACGACCAGGAACGCGCCGGTGATCCACGCATTCGTCTTGATGTTCAGCATGCCGAGCAGATAGCTGAGCAGCACGATCGTCAGCGCGACCGACTGATTGCCGAAGTGCGTGCCGAGCGCGCTGTTCAGGTACGGCGCGGCGCCGCTCGCGAGCACGGCCGGGATGAACACGCTGACGGACAGCACCGTGATGAAGGTCAGGTAGCCGGGCAGCGTGCCGAACACGCGCTTGGCCATCACGTATTCGCCGCCCGCGCTGCGGTGCGCGGCGCTGAGTTCCGCATAGCAGAGCGCGAATGCCAGCGCGAGCACGCCGCCGAGCACGAACGACAGCACCGCGCCGCTGCCGGCCTGCTGGATCGCGAACGGCGCGATCACGAAGATCGAGCTGGCCGGGGTCACGCCCGATACGGTGATCATCACAGCGTCGCGCACGCTGAGCGTCTGCGACAGCGCGCGCGGCGCGTCTTCCGTTGCAGAGGCCGCTTGCAGCGTGCCCGTCGATTCCGACATCATCGCCATTTCGTGCTCCTTTGTTCCTTTGCCGCCTTTTTTTGAACACCCATACTCGGGCCCGATTGATTGCGTGGCAGTCTAGGAAGCCAATTTCAGGACCGCTATTCCCCCTTCGTGTTACGCCCTTCCGGTGGTGGTATGGATCGTCTCTTTTCCGAAATCGCGATGCACCAGGCGCTCGGCCGCGCAATCGATCATCTCGGCCAGCCGCGCTTCTGGCGGTTCCTCGTGCTGCTGCTCAACGAAATGGCGCCGTTCGACAACGCGCTCGCGACCGCGATCGGCCGCGACGGCGTGCCGCTCGTGCTCGACGAATACGACACGGGCGGCGCCGACACCGCGTCGCCGGTGCCGCTTTACCTGAACGGGTTATATCTGCTCGATCCGTTCCTGCAGGCCGCGCACGACGGGCTCGCCGACGGCTGCTACCGGCTCGAGGAAGTCGCACCCGACCTGTTCCGGCAGAGCGAATATTTCCTGAGCTATTTCCGCGACGCGGTCGGCGACGACGAGATCCAGATTCTCGTGCGACCGAACGCCGACACGCTGCTGTCGCTGTCGCTCGGTGCGTCGACGCGCTTCGACGTCGAGCCGCTCGGCAAGCTGACGGCCGCGATGCCGTGGGTGCTCGCGGTCATCCGGCAGCATTGGCGGCTGGTGGGCGATGCCGCGCGCGCCACGCCCGACGCGGACCTCGGTGCGCGCGTCGAGCAGGCGCTCGCGCGCTTCGGCGCGGGCGTGCTGACCGATCGCGAGATGGCGATCGCAAGAATGGTGCTGCGCGGCAATTCGTCGAAGGCGATCGCGGAGCGGCTCGCGATTTCACCGGAGACGGTGAAGGTGCATCGGCGGCACCTTTACGCGAAGCTTGGAATCTCGTCGCAGCCTGAGCTGTTTTCGCGGTTCATTCGGGCGCTGGGGGAAGACGATGCAGCCGGTTGAGCGGCGCGCACGCCGTCAACCGGCGACGCCCCGGCGGGCCGCCCTGCGCGGGCGCCTCGCGACGGCGAAACGTCAGCTTCGCGCCGCGCGATTGCATTCACCTGCCCGATTCGACGAACCCGCCATCGGGCGCCGGGTGCGGCACATACCAGCCGAAATACACCTCGGCCTCGACAAGCCGGCCATCGCGCACGCGCAACCGTTCGGCATTGCGGAACCGCCTGTCGGCGGTCGTCACGGCTTCGTACACGACGTACACGTATTCGCCGTGCACAGCGACGTCGACGAACTCGAAAGCGGCGAGTATCGCGCTGTTCGGCCAGCAACGTGCGAGATACGCATCGCGATCGAGCCGGTTGTCGAGCGGGCTCGTGAAATGGAAATCCGGCGCGATCAGCGCTTCGATCGCGTCGCGGTCCTTGTCGACATACGCGCGATAGCTGGCGCGCGCAACATCGCCTGGATCCTGAAGCATCGTCGTCCCTCCCGGAAGGATCGGCGCGAGCCCGGCTCGCGCTGACGAAGATATTCCGGCGGAATGCGCGCGATGTCATCCACGCAAACCCGTATCGGGGTCGTTGCCGCCGCAACGCACCCCCGGCGCGGGCGCGGGGACGGATGCCGAATACCCGGGCACGACGACGATCGTCGCGCCGTTGCGCGCCGCGTGCGTGCCGCCGATATGCCCCCCATCTTCTCGCAGCACCGCCAAAAACCGCCTATCGTGAATAAGGCGCTCCGTTCGCCGCCATTCGCCCCGCCGCGGCTCGCGCGGGCCGGCAGCGACGGCGCCGTGCTCCGGCACCATTCATCGCGATTCCGGCGCACGCTCGCCCGTGCACGCAATCGCGGCCGCCCACCGGATTATCAGGAGGCACTCATGAAAGCCGCGCTGCTCGTCAGCTCCGCCCTGCTCGCCATTGCGTCAGCTTCGGCCACGGCCCAGGGTTCCATCACGAAGGAAGAAAACGGCGCACTCGTCGCCGCGAACGGGATGACCGTCTACTCGTTCGACAAGGACAAGCCCAACGCCGGCACCAGCGCCTGTTCGGGCCCATGCGAAACCCTCTGGCCGCCGTACAAGGCCAGCGCGACCGACGTACCGGTCGGCCCCTACACGATCGTCAAGCGCGACGACGGCAGCCCGCAATGGGCATACAAGGGCAAGCCGCTGTACTTCTACTCGAAGGACATGAAACAGGGCGAACGCAACGGCGACAACTTCAAGAACGTGTGGCACGTGGTCGCGCCTTGAGCCGGCTTGCGCCGCGTTCCGCGCGTTTCGCCGGGACGTGAAAAAGCCCGCCGCCGATCGTCGATCGGGGCGGGCTTTTGCGGCTTTGCACGTCGCGCTGGCTGCATGCGGCCGGCGCGCGCGTCAACTCAGCGGTTCGACGGGAAGCTGAACACGGTCCCTTCGCGCACGCCGGCCGACGGCCAGCGCTGCGTGATCGTCTTGCGCTTCGTGTAGAACCGCACCGCATCCGGACCGTACGCGTGCAGATCGCCGAACAGCGAACGCTTCCAGCCGCCGAACGAGTGATACGCGACCGGCACCGGCAGCGGCACGTTGATGCCGACCATGCCGATCTGGATGTTGTCGCTGAAGTAGCGCGCGGCCTCGCCGTCGCGCGTGAACAGGCACGTGCCGTTGCCATATTCGTGCGCGTCGATCAGCGCCATCGCGTCGTCGAGCGACTTCACGCGGATCACGCCGAGCACCGGCCCGAAGATCTCGTGCTGATAGATCGGCATGCCGGGTTTCACGTTGTCGAACAGGCACGGGCCGAGGTAGTAGCCGCCGTCGTGGCCGTCGACCTTCACGCCGCGGCCGTCGACGACGAGCGTCGCGCCCGCTGCCACGCCCGCTTCGACGAAACCCGTCACCTTCTCGAAATGCTGCTGCGTGACGAGCGGGCCCATGTCGACGCCCGCGCCGTTGCCCGGGCCGACCTTCATCTTCTCGATCTCGGCCTTCAGCCCCGCGACGACCTGGTTGCCCGTTTCGTCGCCGATCGCGACGACGAGCGGAATCGCCATGCAGCGCTCGCCGCACGAGCCGTACGCGGCGCCCATCAGCGCGTTCACCGCGTTGGGGATATCGGCATCCGGCATCACGACCGCGAAGTTCTTCGCGCCGCCGAGCGCCTGCACGCGCTTGCCGTGCGCGCAGCCGGTCGAGTAGATGGTTTCGGCGATCGGCGTCGAGCCGACGAAGCTCACGGCCTTCACGCGCGGATCGGTCAGGATCGTGTCGACCGCTTCCTTGTCGCCGTTCACGACGTTCAGCACGCCCGGCGGCAGGCCGGCTTCGAGTGCGAGCTCGGCCATGCGCAGCGTCGACGACGGCGTACGCTCGGACGGCTTCAGCACGAACGTGTTGCCGCACGCGACGGCCATCGGCCACATCCACAGCGGCACCATCACCGGGAAGTTGAACGGCGTGATACCGGCGGCCACGCCGAGCGCCTGGAACTCGCTCCACGAATCGATCGCGGGGCCGACGTTCTTGCTGTGCTCGCCCTTCAGCAGTTCGGGCACATAGGACGCGTATTCGACGTTCTCGATCCCGCGCTGCAGTTCGCCCATCGCGTCGGCGAGCACCTTGCCGTGCTCGGCCGTGATCAGCGCGCACAGCTCTTCCGCGTGCTCCTCGAGCAGCGTCTTGAAGCGGCTCATCACGCGGGCGCGCTTCAGCGGCGGCGTGTTGCGCCATGCCGGGAACGCGGCCTGCGCGGACGCGATCGCGGCTTCGACGGTCAGCTTGTCGGCGAGCGCGACGCTCTTGTGCGATTCGCCGGTGGCCGGGTCGAACACCGGCTGGACCCGGCTGCCGCCGTCGACGCGCTTGCCGTCGATCAGGTGGCCGACGGTGGAGGTCACATTGCTGTCGTGTTTCATGTGTCTGACTCTTGCTTGAATTCGGTTATGGCCGGAAGCGAGCGCGGGCTCAATCCACTTCGTTCAGCGCGTCGGACAGCGCGTTCACGAGATTGTCGATCTCGCGCTTCTCGGCGATGAACGGCGGCGCGAGCTGGATCGTGTCGCCGCCGTAGCGCACGTAGAAGCCCTTCGCCCAGCAGCGCATCGCGATCTCGTACGGGCGCCGTGCCGGTTCGCCGGGCAGCGCGGCGATCGTCAGGCCGGCGGCCAGCCCGTAGTTGCGGATGTCCGTGATATGACGCTGGCCCTTCAGCCCGTGCACGGCCGCCTCGAAATGCGGCGCGAGATCGCGCACGCGGGCCACCGCGTCTTCCTTCACCAGCAGGTCGAGCGCCGCGACGCCGGCCGCGCACGCGACCGGGTGCGCCGAATACGTGTAGCCGTGCGGGAATTCGAGCATGTACTCGGGACCGCCCGCGGCCATGAACGTGTCGTAGATTTCCTTCGTCGCGATCACGCCGCCGAGCGGCTGCACGCCGTTCGTCACCTGCTTCGCGAAGTTCATGATGTCCGGCACCACGCCGAAGGCATCGGCGCCCGTCATCGCGCCTGCCCGGCCGAAGCCCGTGATGACCTCGTCGAAGATCAGCAGGATGTCGTGCGCGGTACAGATGTCGCGCAGGCGCTTCAGATAGCCCTTCGGCGGCACGACCACGCCCGCCGAACCGGAGAACGGTTCGACGATCACGGCCGCGATGTTCGACGCGTCGTGCAGCGCGATCAACTCGAGCAGGCGGTCGGCCAACTCGGCGCCGTGTTCGGGCATCCCGCGCGAGAACTTGTTCTCGGCCAGTTGCGTATGCGGCAGGAAATCGGCGTCGAGGCCCTGGCCGAACAGCTTGCGGTTCGGCCCGATCCCGCCGACCGAGATACCGCCGAAGTTCACGCCGTGATAACCCTTCTCGCGGCCGATCAGGCGCGTCTTCGTGCCCTTGCCCTTCGCGCGCCAGTACGCACGGGCCAGCTTCAGCGACGTGTCGGCCGCTTCCGAGCCCGACCCCGTGAAGAACACGTAGTCGAGGCCGGCCGGCGTCAGCTCCTTGATCTTGTTGGCGAGCTCGAACGATTTCGGATGGCCGAACTGGAAGGCCGGCGCGTAGTCGAGCTGCGCGACCTGGCGGCTCACCGCTTCGACGATTTCCGTGCGGCCGTGACCGAGGCCCGTGCACCAGAGGCCCGACAGGCCGTCGAAGATCTTGCGGCCTTCGCCGTCGGTGTAATACGCACCCTTGCCCGATACGATCAGGCGCGGATCGGCCTTGAACTGACGGTTGGCGGTGAACGGCATCCAGTGCGCGTCGAGCCAGGCGGCGTCGGTGCGGAGGTTGGTTTCGTCGTGCTGCGCGGTGGTGATGTCGGTCATGTCGGTCGGCGCGGCGCGCCCCTCCTTCTCGTATTGATATTGCGCATTGTCGGGACGCCAATTAGTCTTTTGAATATCGCAATATCAATGTTCACTTGCGCAACTATGCAAGCAAAGAAACCGAAGAGCCGCGCGTTGCTCGGGCAGCTCAGCGACATGGATCTCCGCCTGCTGCGGGTCTTCAAGGGCGTCGTGCAGTGCGGCGGGATGGCGGCGGCCGAACTGGAACTGAATATCGGCATCTCGACGATCAGCCGGCACGTGAAGGATCTCGAAACGCGGCTCGGCCTCGTGCTGTGCCGGCGCGGCCGCGCGGGCTTCACGCTGACGCCCGAGGGGCAGACGGTGTACGAGGAAACGCTGCGGCTGCTCGCGTCGATGGAGGCATTTCGCAGCAGAATCGACGGGATTCACGACAAGATGGGCGGAGAACTGCACATCGCGGTGTTCGACAAGACGGCGACCAACCCGCATGCGCGCCTGGGCGACGCGATCCGCCAGTTCGCGGACGAGGCGCCCGACGTCGCGCTGAACCTGCACGTCGCGTCGATCAACGAGGTCGAACGCGGGGTGATCGACGGCAGCTACCACGTCGGGATCATTCCCGCGCACCGCAACTCCGGCAGCCTCGTGTATTCGGCGCTGTTCGACGAACGGATGCTGCTGTACTGCGGCCGCCAGCATCCGCTGTTCGACGCGCCGCACGGCAAGCTCACGTGGACGACGATCCGCCACCACGCGTTCGCGGGGCTCGGTTTCCATTCGCCGAACATGGAGCTGAGCCATCGCGCGAAGCTCACGCGCAGCGCGACCGCGTCGGACCAGGAATCGATTGCAACGCTGATCCTGTCGGGCCGCTATCTGGGCTTCCTGCCCGATCACTACGCGGAAAGTTTCGACAACAAGGGGCTGATGCAGCCGATCGCGCCGCACCGGTTCAATTACCGGTGCCGGTTCGTGAGCCTGCTGCGACGCTCGCCGCAGCCGTCGCGGGCGGCGCTGCTGTTCCAGACGTGCCTCGAAGCCGCGCATGCGGCGGTGTTGCCGGCTGCTTAACGGCGGGTTCGGCTTCGCTCAGGCCCCGTCGCCGCCCGCGCGCGGCTGCGCGCGCTTGCGTGTGACGAAATGGGTCGCGACGAGCGCCGCGGCAAAGCCCGACGCCGCACCGAGGCCGAGCGCCCAACGCGGGCCGAGATGGTTCGCGACCCAGCCGGCCACCGGCGCGCCGATCGGCGTGCCGCCCAATGCGACCGCGAGGCGCAGCGCCATCACGCGGCCGCGCATCGCCGGCTCGGTGGAGAGCTGCATCAGGCTGTTGGTCGAATTCATGAAGGTGATCGCGGCGATGCCGGTCAGCACCAGTGCGGCCGCGAACGACCAGTAGCCGGGCGCCAGCGCGGCGAACGTGCAGCCGAGCCCGAACAGCGCCGCGCCGATCCACAGATGACGAAACCGCGGCTGCTCGCGGCGCGCGGCGAGCAGCGCGCCCGAGATCGTGCCGACCGCCATCATCGACGACAGGAAGCCGAACCCGCGCGCATCGACGTGAAACACGCTGGCGGCCATCGTCGAAATGAACAGCGGGAAATTGAGCCCGAACGTGCCGATCAGGAACAGCATCACAAGGATCGCCGTCAGGTCCGGGCGATGCCATACGTAGCGGAACCCGTCGAGCAGGCTGCCGCGCGAGCGGCCTGCCCGCACGTTCGCGCGCAATTCGTCTTCCCGAAGCCGCGACAGCGACGCCAGCACCGCGAAGAAGCTGAGCCCGTTCGCGAGAAACGCCCAGCCGGTGCCGACCGATGCGATCAGGAAGCCGGCCGCCGCCGGGCCGACCATCCGCGCGGCGTTGAACGACGTCGAATTGAGCGCGACCGCGTTCGCGAGTTCGCGGTCGCCGACCAGTTCCGCAACGAAGGTCTGCCGCACCGGCGCGTCGAACGCCGACGCGCAGCCGAACAGGAACGCGAACACGTAAACGTGCTCGAGCCGCACGGCGCCGGTGACCGTCAGCACGCCGAGCACGAGCGCCAGCGCGCCCATCAGCGCCTGCGTCGCCATCAGCAGCTTGCGCTGGTCGAAGCGGTCGGCCGCGTAGCCGGTCCACGGCAACAGCAGCAATTGCGGGCCGAACTGCAGCGCCATCACCGTGCCGACCGCCGATGCGTCGTGATGCGTGAGCTGCGTGAGGACGAGCCAGTCCTGCGCGGTGCGCTGGATCCACGTGCCGATGTTCGACACCAGCGAGCCGATCGCCCACACGCGATAGTTGAAGCTGCGAAGCGAGCGGAACACGCCCGCGACCGGCACGCTCATCGCCGCTCCCGGTCGGACGCGTTGCCGCCGTGCAGTTCGCCGAAATGGCGCGCAAGGAACAGCCCCAGCACGAGGATGCCGAGGCCGAACGCCGCCGCGTCGGCCGTGATCTTCAGGTCGAAATCGCCGGCCCGGCGCACGAGCGCATAAGCAATGACGAGGTTCACGACGCCCCACACCACGTTCACGGTCGACGACGACAGTCCGCGCCCGGGCGGATGTGCGAACGGTGTCTGGAACGGCTCGCCGCGCAGCCCGCTGACGAGATGCGGCACGGCATTCGCGAGAAACGCGCCGCCGAAGAAGTACGACACGAGATGCAGGAAGTTCATGGGCGAGCCATCCTTTCAGCGAGCGGGTCGATACGGTTTACGAACGCGCCGGGTCCTGGAATTCGGCGAGCCGCTGCAGCAGCTTCACGGCCGCCGCGAGCTCGGCCTGTTCCGCCGCCGACAGTTGCGCGTGCAGCGCGCGGAACAGCCAGTCGTCCTTGGCCGCGCGGTTCGCTTGCAGCACCTTGCGGAAACCGGGCGTGAGCGCGATCAGCGTCTGCCGGCCGTCGGTCGGATCGGGCGCGCCGGCGACCGCGCCGAGCGCCTCCAGCGTCGCGACCGTCACGCGCATCGACTGCGGGCGCACGCTTTCGGCGCGTGCAAGCGCCGATACGGTCGCCGGGCCGTCGCGATCGAGCCGCAGCAATACCGATTTCTGCGACGACGTGAGGTCGTTCGGATGGGTCTGCTCCCGCATCCGCCGCATCAGCTTGCCGACCGAGATGCGGAGGTCGCCGGCGAGACCGGCCAGGGGGAGCGTGTCGGGGGGAGACGATGGCGAGTTCATCAATTCAAGATAACACATCGACAGTCAAACTGTACAGTTTGACTGTATATTTCATCGTGTAAGGAGCCGGCTGTCGCCCCCGTTTTCGGCACGCGGTCGTGTCCCGTTCGGCCGCGCGATCCGCCTCTGCGATAATGCGGGCTTCCCGTTTCCAACCCGCCTTCCGCCATGACGCAGCCGTCCGCCCCGCTCTCCACCGACCTGCCGCCGATCTCGTGCCTGCCCGGCGACGCGCTGCCGTGGCTGCCGATGAGCGCCGACCTGCCGGGGCTCGCGATCAAGTACCTGCACATCAACGCGGCCGAGGACACGCTCACCGCGCTGCTGAAGATGCCGGCCGGCGGCACGCTGCCGCGCCATCGTCACGATGGCGAGGTATTCGTCCATACGCTGCAGGGTGCGTGGCGCTACCGCGAATACGACTGGGTCGCGCACGCCGGTTCGACGGTGCTCGAACCGGCCGGCTCGGTACATACGCCGGAAACGCTCGGCGCGCCGGGCGAGGATGTGATCACGCTGAACGTGATGCGCGGCGACCTCGTGCTGCTCGACGACGACGGCCGCGAAACGGCGCGCGAGAACTGCCGCGTCGCGCTGCTGCGCCAGCGCAAGCATGCGCGTACGGCGCCGGATGCGGCCACGGCGTTCGTTACGCGGTAAGACTCGAGATAGGCGTCGGCGCGATCCGCGCGATGCGGTCGCACCCGGTTGCCAGGATGGCCACCGGCGTACTTCGCACGCGCCGCCGACCGCCCCGCTCGTTATCGAAAACGCCTGAAAAACCGCCGAATATCGTCGGCCAGCAAATCCGGCTCCTCCATCGCCGCGAAATGGCCGCCGCTCGGCATGTCGGTCCACTGCACCACGTCGAATACGCGTTCGAGCCAACTGCGCGGCGGGCGGCTGATTTCCCTCGGGAAGCGCGCGAAACCGACGGGCACCGCCAGGCGTTGCCCGGGGGTAAACCGCATCGGCTGCAGCCGGTTCTCCCAATACATCTGCATCGACGAGCCAATGCAGCCGGTGAACCAGTAGAGCGAGATGCCGGTCAACAGCGTGTCGTACGAAAACCGCCGCGCGACGTCGCCGTCGCAATCGCTCCACGCACGGAATTTCTCGGCGATCCACGCGGCCAGCCCGAGCGGCGAATCGTTGAGCGCGACGGCCAGCGTCAGCGGCTTCGTCATGTGGACGTGCGCGTACCCGCCTTCCAGCGCCGCCCAGTCGCCGCGCTGCTTCAGGAACGCCTGTTCGTCGTCGGTCAGCGGCCGCGCCGCGTCGATCGGCGGTTCGTAGCTGCCGGGCAGATAGTTCAGATGGATGCCGTCGACCACGCCCTCGTGCCGCGCGCCGAGCGCGACCGACACGCCCGCGCCCAGGTCGCCGCCCTGCGCGCCGAAGCGTCGGTAGCCGAGGCCGGCCATCAATTCCGCCCAGCAGTCGGCGACCTGGAGCGCCGATGTACCGGGCACCGCAGGCGCCGGAGAAAACAGGAAGCCTGGTAGCGACGGCGCGACGATGTCGAATGCGTCGTCCGGATCGCCGCCGAACGCGGCCGGATCGCACAGGCGATCGATCAACGCATGGAATTCGAATACGGAACCGGGCCAGCCGTGCGTGACGACGAGCGGATAGGGTTTCGGGCCTGTGCCGCGCCGATGCACGAAGTGCACGCGCCGGCCGCCGACGTCCGCGACGAACTGCGGCAGCCGATTCAGCGCGCGTTCCGCCGCGCGCCAATCGAAGCCGTCGGCCCAGTACGCGGCCAGCTCATGCAGCCACGCGCCGTCTACACCCTGCTGCCACGGCTCGGCAGGCGCCAGGTTCGGCGGGCGGGTGTCGTGCAGACGTCGACGCAGGTCGTCAAGTGCTTGATCGGGTATCGCAATGTCGAACGGCTCGGCGTGCATCGTGTCTCCTCGCGAAACATGTCGACGGGATTCTGCGCGATTTTCCCGACCGGCGCTGGCGGCGTACGGCTGCGCCCGTCAGCCCGCTTCCCGCTCGCCCGCCCGTGCATCGCGCCGCAGCGCCTGCGGCGGCACGCCGAACCCGCGCACGAACGCGTCGCGCATGTGCCGGCGGTCGCGAAAACCGTTCTCCTTCGCGATCACGTCCAGCGGATGGCGGCTCTGTTCGATCATCAGCCGCGCCGATTCGAGCCGCAGCCGCTCGATCGCCTTCGCCGGCGACTGCCCGGTTTCGAGCGTGAACACGCGGCTGAACTGGCGCGGGCTCAGGTGCACGGCCTCGGCCAGCTCCTCGACCGTCAGTGCGCGGCCGAGATTCTGCCGCGCGTAGTTGAGCGCGTTCTGGATCCGGTCGGATTTCGGCGCCAGCTCGAGCATTTCCGAATGCTGCGACTGGCCCCCGGCCCGGCGCTGATGCATCACCAGCTTGTGCGCGACCGAGCGCGCGGCGTCGGCGCCGAGGTCCTTTTCCACCATCGCGAGCGCGAGATCGAGGCCGGCCGTCATCCCGGCCGACGTCCAGATCGGGCCGTCGACGATGAAGATCCGGTCGTCCTCGACGCGAATCTCCGGGTAGTGCCGCTGCATGTCGCGGCCGAACGCCCAGTGCGTGGTCGCGCGGCGCTGCGCGAGCAGCCCGGCCTCGGCCAGCACGAACGCGCCCGTGCAGATGCCGGCGATCCGCCGCGCCTGCCCGTTCGCGCGGCGCAGGTAAGCAACGACGCCGGCCGGCGCCGGCGAGGCGAGCGGATCGTTGACGCCCGCGACGATCCACGTGTCGACGCCGAGCCGCCCGCGCAGCGCGCGCGTGGCGACCGGCAGCCCGAGCGACGAGCGCACGTCGCCGCCGTCGACCGAATAGCTGTCCATCGCGTAGAACGGCGCGTCCATCCCCATGTTCGCGTACTCGAACACCGACTGCGCGGCGAGCGCCATGATCTGAAAGCCGTCGCTGATCAGAAAGCCGATTCGGTGCATCCGCGTTCTCCGGTTTCGTGCCGATTGGCCCCGATGTCCGAAATCATACCCATCTACGTCATTTGTGTCGCCGCGCTTCGAGGCCAGAATGCCTTCACGCCATCCGGCCATTCTCATCAAAACGGAGTACATCATGACGCAAGCACATCGCGGTACCGCTGTCATTACCGGCGCGTCGTCGGGCATCGGCGCCGTCTACGCGGACCGCCTCGCGCGCCGCGGCTACGACCTGATCCTGGTCGCGCGCAACCGCGACCGGCTGAGCGCCCTCGCCGAGCGCATCACGAACGACACGCAGCGCAGCGTCGAGATCGTCGACGCGGACCTCAACGACCGCGCGGCGCTCGCCGCCGTCGAAGCGAAGCTGAAACAGGACGCGAGCATCACGCTGCTCGTGAACAACGCGGGCATCGGCACGCATGCGCCGCTGCTCGACAGCGACGTCGACGCGATGACGCGGATGATCGACCTGAACGTGACCGCGCTCACGCGGCTGACCTATGCGGCCGTGCCCGGCTTCGTCGCGCGCGGCCGCGGCGCGGTGATCAACATTTCGTCGATCGTCGCGATCTCGCCGGAAACGCTGAACGGCGTGTACGGCGGCAGCAAGGCCTTCGTGCTCGCGTTCAGCCAGTCGCTGCATCACGAGCTCGCCGACAAGGGCGTGCAGGTGCAGGCCGTGCTGCCCGGCGCGACGGCCACCGATTTCTGGCAGACGGGCGGCCTGCCGCTGGAGCACCTGCCGAAGGAAATCGTGATGACGGCGCCGGACATGGTCGATGCGGCGCTGGTCGGATTCGATCGCGGCGAGCTCGTGACGATCCCTTCGCTGCATGCGGGTGACGAATGGGACGCGTACGAGGCCGCGCGCCGCACGATGGCGCCGCATTTGTCGACGGATGCGCCGGCGCCGCGTTACACCGCGACGCGCTAGTTGCCGGCGGGGCCCGCGCCGCGCGGTGCGGCGCGCACGCCCAGCAGCATCGCGACCGCGCACGCGGCCAGCAATCCGGCGATCATCAGCATCGCCGCATCCATGCTGCCGGTGCGCGTGCGGATCACGCCGACGATCCACGGCGTGATCATCCCGCTCGATACGCCGATGCTGCTGATCAGCGCGATCCCGCCCGCTGCGCCGGCCCCCGCGAAATACGCGGACGGCACGGCCCAGAACACCGGATGCGCGGCGAAGATCAGCATCGCCGCGATCGACAGCAACGCCATCATCGCGACGATGCTCGGCAGGTGCAGCGTCAGCAACGCGAGCGCCACCGCGCCGCCGAACGCGCACGCGGCGAAATGCCGGCGGCGTTCGCGCTTGCGGTCCGAGCGCCGCGCGATCGCGATCAGGCCTGCCGCGCCTATCGCGTTCGGCACGATCGACAGCAGGCTGACGTGCACGACGTCGTGAATGCCGAATTCGCGAATCATCAGCGGCATCCAGAACAGCAGCATCAGCAACGCGGTCGTCAGCGAGAAATAGATGAACGCGAACAGGTAGGTACGCGGCTCGGCCAATACCCGCCGCAGCGAAGCAGCCGCGTGCGCGGGCGCATCGGCACGATCGGCGGCCAGGTCGGCCGCGAGCCGCTGCCGGTCGTCGTCGGACAGCCAGCGCGCGTGTTCGGGACGGTCGCACAGCCAGAACCATGCGATCGCGCCGAGCAGGATCGCGGGCGCGCCCTCGATCGCGAACATCCATTGCCAGCCGTGCAGCCCGAGCACGCCGGACATCCCGCGCATCAGCCAGCCCGACAGCAGCCCGCCGATCATGCCGGCCACCGCGACGCCCGCATAGAAGATCGACAGCACCGACGCGCGCCGGCGCGCCGGATACCAGTACGTCAGATAGAACACCACCCCGGGGAAGAAACCGGCTTCGAACAGCCCGAGCAGGAACCGCAGCACGTAGAACTGCTTCGCGCTGTCGACGGTGATCATCGCGACCGACACCGCACCCCACAGGACCATGATCCGCGCGAACGTGCGTCTTGCGCCGAAGCGGCGCAGCAGCGCGTTGCTCGGCACCTCGAACAGCACGTAGCCGACAAAGAACAGTACCGCGCCGAGGCTGTACATCGCATCGGTCAGGCCGAGATCCTGCCGCATCTGCAACTGCGCGAAGCCGATGTTGCTGCGATCGAGAATCGACACGATGTAACAGACGAACAGGAACGGCACGATCCGGATGCCGATGCGGCGGTACAGCGCGTCGTTGCCGGACGCAACGGAACCGGACGCAGCCGCGTGCGCGGCGTCCGCTTGCAGGGGGATGGACATCGATCGTCTCCTCGATGGATGCGAATACGGGCCGGGCGGGAAACGCGACGCCGGTCGCCGCCGCCCGCCGACGGCGACCGGCCGAAGCCGACGTTCAGCCGCGCCGCGCGCCTTCTCCCTTCACGCCCGCCATCAGCGCCACGCCGCTCGCGACCAGCAGCGCGGCGAGCAGGTACACGGCGAGATCCATGCTGCCCGTGCGCGTGCGGATCATCCCGATCACCCACGGGCTGACGATGCCGCTCGTGATCCCGATGCTGCTGATCAGCGCGATTCCGGCCGCGGCCGCATTGCCGGACAGGTAGCGGGTCGGCACGGCCCAGAAGATCGGCAGCGCGGCGAAGATCAGCGTCGCCGCGACCGACAGGCACGCGAGCATCGCCGCGAAGCTGTGCAGGTGCAGCGTCAGCGCCGCAAGCGCGAGGCCGCCGCCGATCGTGCAGCATGCGAAGTGCTTGCGCCGCTCGCCGGTGCGGTCCGAGCGGCGCGCGATCAGCACCAGCCCCACCGCGCCCACCGCATTCGGCACGACCGTGTAGAGACTCACGGCCACGACGTCGGTCACGCCGAAGTCGCGGATCATCAGCGGCATCCAGAAGTTGAGCGTCAGCGACGCACAGGTCAGCGAGAAATAGATGAACGCGAACAGGTACACGCGCGGGTTCGCGAGCGCGGCCAGCACGCTGCGCCCGTCGTGTGCATTGCCGTGTGCACGGCCTTCAGCGCACAGCGCGGCGACGCGCGCCTTTTCATCGGCCGTGAGCCAGCTCGCGTCCTGCGGCCGGTCGACCAGCAACGTGAACGCGGCGAACGCAAGCAGGATCGCCGGCGCACCTTCGATCGCGAACATCCACTGCCAGCCGTGCAGGCCGAGCACGCCGCTCATGTCGCGCATGATCCAGCCGGACAGCAGCCCGCCGAGCACGCCGGCCACCGCGACGCCCGCGAAGAACACGGAGATCGCCGCCGCACGCCGGTTCGCGGGGAACCAGTAGGTCAGGTACAGCACGATGCCGGGGAAGAAGCCGGCCTCGAACACGCCGAGCAGGAAGCGCAGCACGTAGAAATGCGACGGCTGCGACACGAACATCATCCCGGTCGACGCGAGGCCCCACAGCAGCATGATTCGCGTGAACGTGCGGCGTGCGCCGAACCGCGCGAGCAGCATGTTGCTCGGCACTTCGCAAAACACGTAGCCGACGTAGAACACCGCGGCGCCGAGGCCGTACATCGCATCGCTGAAGCCGAGATCGTGCTTCATCTGCAACTGCGCGAAGCCGATGTTGATGCGGTCGAGAAACGACACGACGTAGCAGAGGAACAGGAACGGGACGATCCGCCACGCGATCTTGCGGAACAGCAGCGCATCGCCGAATGCGGATGCGGAAGTCGGCGCCGAAGCGCTCGCGTGCGCGAGCGTCGCTTCGGCGGGAAGCGATTGGGGCATGTCTCTCTCCAAACGGGCCGCGCGATATCGAGCGCGCGGCAGTCTCCGAGGGCGTGCATGCGCCCTGCTTTCTTGTGAGACCGGATACGGCTGCCGGCGCCGCGGCACGATACCGCCGCGAATGCCGCAACCCTCAGTGAAACGGCGAGGCGATCGTCCGAATGCCGCCCCGCCGCGTGCGATTCACTCCTGCAGCGCGGCCCACATGTCCTTGTCGCGCTGCGCGGTCCAGATGCGCGGATGCGCGATGCCGCTCGCTTCGTCGAACGCGCGCGACACGTCGAACGGCAAACAGTGCTCGTAGATGAACACGTGGCCGAACTTCGGGTCCATCGCCTCGCGCGTGAGCGCCATCGCCGCCTTCAGGTCGAGATTGCGCTCGACGGCCTTGCGGCCCTGCGCGAGCAGCGTGGTGACGAAATCCTTCGTGTAGTCGAGGCCCTTGTTCACTTCGGCCGGATTCAGCAGCGCGGGGCCGCGGCCCGGCACGAGCTTCTCGGCGCCGAGCGCGCGCAGCGCCTCGAGCGTGGCCGGCCACTGTTCGAGCTGCGCGTCGCCGCAATAGCAGGCCGCGTCGTATTCGACGAGGTCGCCCGAGAACAGCACCTTCTGCGACGGCAGCCACACGATCGTGTCGCCCTTCGTGTGGCCCGAGCCGACGTGCATGATCTTCACTTCGAGCTTGCCGAGGAACAGCGTGATCTCGCGCTCGAACACGAGCGTCGGCCAGGTCAGCCCCGGCACCGTCTCAACGCCGGCGAACAGGCGCGGGAAGCGCTCGATCTCCGACTTCATGTCCGCCTCGCCGCGCTCCACGATCATCTCGTACGTGCCGCGGCTCGCGATCACGTGCTGCGCGCCTTCGTCGAAGTACGCGGACGCGCCGAGCACGCGCACCGCGTGGTAGTGCGACAGCACCACGTGCTTGATCGGCTTGTCGGTCACGCTGCGGATCTTCGCGATCAGGTCCTGCGCCATTGCGGGCGTCGCGGTCGTGTCGACGATCAGCACGCTGTCGTCGCCGATGATCACGCCCGAGTTCGGGTCGCCTTCGGCGGTGTACGCGTACGCGTTCTCGGACAGCTTCGTCCACGTGACTTTCTTCTCTTCCAGATCGGCTTGGGAGGCGAATGCTTTGGCCATTGTGCGTTCCGTGGCTGCGAGCCATGTGTTGAGGGGAATGAGCGGATCATCGGCTTGCGTCGAATATTTGTCAATGGCAAACGCGCTTGCTATTGACTAATACGGGTAAACCTGCGGGCTGGCGCTGAAAACGGCGTCGGATACCATGCGGGGTTTCGTCAACGGAAGAATCATCGCGTGCAGAACCACGAAGTCAGCGCGGACGACGCGCAGCCCAAGGCGCAGCGCGGCATCCAGAGCGTCGAGGTCGGCGGCCGGCTGCTCGACGCGTTCGCGCGCCGGCGCAAGCCGCTCGGGCTGTCGGAACTGGCCGCGGCGGCCGAGCTCTCCACCGCGCAGGCGCACACCTATCTCGTGAGCCTGACGCGGCTCGCGCTGGTGAAGCGCGATGCGATCACCGGCAACTACGAGCCCGGCCCGCTGTCGCTGCGGCTCGGGCTGATGTCGATCGAGCGCCAGCCGGCCTACCGCGCGACGCTGCCGCATGCGGCGCGGCTCGCGGAAACGGTCGGCCTGAGCGTCGCGCTGTCGGTGCCGGGCGTGCTCGGCCCGACGATCGTGCGCATCGAGCACGGCGGCTATCCGCTGCACATGAACCTGCACGTCGGTTCGGTGATGTCGCTCGACACCACGGCGACCGGCCGGGTGTTCCGCGCGTTCGGCGACGCCGCGCACATCAACGCGATGGCGGCCAGCCAGGCCGGCGCGGGCGGTACGCTGGCGGGCGCCGAACGCGAGCCGGTCGTGCCGGATGCCGCTGCGCAACACGTCGAACTCGACGCGATCCGCGCGCGCGGCATCGAACGCAGCATCGACCGGCCGAGCCCGGGCGTCAGCGGAATGTGCGTGCCCGTCTTCGATGCGCACGGGCGCCTGCAGCTCGCGTTGACGG
>NZ_CP071053.1:0-1939862 GCF_018417615.1 Burkholderia sp. LAS2 | reverse complement strand
TCGCGCGCGGCGCACCGTTTCCCCCGCCGTCCCGCCGCCGCCTCCCCTGCCGGCGGCGCGACGCACGTTTCGAGCATCGAGCGCTCCGCCTCGCACGTCACGCGTTACGTCGCCAGCTTCGCGTCGAGTCGCGCCCGCACTTCCGGCCATTCGTCGTCGATGATGCTGAAGCGCACCGAGTTGCGCTTGCGGCCATCCGGCATGATCCGTTCGTGACGCACGATGCCCTCCTGTTTCGCACCGAGCCGCAGGATCGCCGCGCGCGATTTCTCGTTCAGCTCGTCCGTCGTGAACTGCACGCGCACGCATCGCAGCGTGTCGAACGCATAGCCCAGCAGCAACCGTTTCGCTTCGGTATTCGCGCGCGTACGCTGCGCCGATTCGCTCAGCCACGTATGACCGATCTCGAGCTTGCGATTCTTGCGGTCGATCTTCCAGAAGCGCGTGCTGCCGATGGCGCGGCCCGACGCGCGATCGACGATCACGAACGGCATCACGGTGCCGGCCGCCCGCCCCTGCAACGCCGTGTCGATGTAGGCGTCGACCGTCTGCGCGCCGGGCACGACCGTGACCTTCAGGTTCCACAACGCGCCGTCAGCCGCGGCATCCAGCAGCGCCTGCCGGTCGGATGTGTCGAGCGGACGCAGGACGACACGTGCGCCGGTGAGGGTCGGTTGTTCGAGAAAAGACGATGCGTCGGTCATGACGGGATTCCGGAAAATGACGGCGATGGCGGCGAAACGCCCATCATACGGCGGTGCCGCTAGCCGAGGTGGGCGGCCAGCCGGCGGCGGATCGCCTTCGCTTCGGCGCGCAGCGCATCGGCGAACGCGTCGACGAGCAGGTTCTTCGGCCGGTGCTCGGGCACGATCACGCTGACCCGGTACGGAAACGACCGCGTCAGCGGCCGCACGTGCAGGTCGCGGCCGACGAAATCGAGCGCGGTGAGCGGGTTGACGATCGCGGCGCCGAGCCCCTGCCGCACGAACGCACACACCGACACGGCCGACGGCGTGTCGACCACCGAGCGCGGCGCGATGCCGAGTTGCGCGAACGCCTCGTCGATCAGGATGCGATACGGATCGTTCAGCGACAGGCTCACGAACGGGCGATCGGCGAGATCCAGCAGGTCGATCGCGTCCTGCGCGAGCAGCGGATGGCCGCCGGGCAGCACGCACACTTCATCCACTTCGAGCAGCGGCGTGAGCACCGTGCCGGCCGGCGCGACATCGCGCTCGGTCAGCCCGAGGTCATAGCGCTGCGCGGTGAGCCACTCCTCGAGCACCGGCGACTCCTGCGTCGCGACCGACACGCTGACGCCCGCATGCGCGTCGTGAAAGCGCCGGCATGCACCGGGCAGGATCGCGTGCGAGAACGCCGGCAACGCGATTACCGACAGTTGCCCGTCGCGAAACTCGCGCAGGCGCGCGGCCGTCGCCGCGATGCGTTCGAGCCCCGCATACGCGAGCCGCACATCGTCGAACAGCGTGAGCGCGGCCATCGTCGGGCGCAGCCGGCCGTGCGCGCGTTCGAACAGCGCAAAGCCGACGACCTGCTCCATCCGCGCCAGTTCGCGGCTGATCGTCGGCTGCGACGTGTACAGCATCTCGGCCGCGCGCGTCGTGCTGCCGGTGACCATCAGCGCGCGAAAGACCTCGATATGACGGTGCGTCAGCATGATCTATATATCAGAAACGAATCGAATGAAGATAAACAGGCATTTTACCGTATAGCCAATCAGGCGCATCATCCGGCTATCCGTTCATTCGATCCGATTCATCCGCCATGTCCCTCGATTCCCGCCAGCTCGCGACGCTCGCGCAGCAATACGGCACCCCGCTGTGGGTGTATGACGCCGACGTCATTCGCGACCGCATCGCCCAACTGCGCCAGTTCGACGTGATCCGCTATGCGCAGAAGGCAAATTCGAACGTCCATATCCTGAAGCTGATGCGCGACGAAGGCGCATGCGTCGACGCCGTGTCGCTCGGCGAGATCGAGCGCAGCCTCGCGGCCGGGTTCAGCCCGGGCGGCGAGCCGGAAGGCGTCGTATTCACGGCCGACCTGATCGACCGCCCGACGCTCGCGGCGGTGCTGAAGCACGGCGTGACCGTGAACGCCGGCTCGCTCGACATGCTCGCGCGCATCGGCGAGCACGCGCCCGGCCACCGCGTGTGGCTGCGCGTCAACCCCGGGTTCGGCCACGGCCACAGCAACAAGACCAACACCGGCGGCCCGCAGAGCAAGCACGGCATCTGGATCGACGACGTGCCGCGCGCGATCGAGATCGTGCGCCAGTACGGGCTGAAGCTGGTCGGCATCCACATGCACATCGGGTCGGGCGTCGACTACGGCCACCTGTCGCAGGTGTGCGATGCGATGGTCGATCTCGTCACGTCGCTCGGCCACGACATCGACGCGATCTCGGCCGGCGGCGGCCTGTCGATTCCGTATCGCGACGGCGAGCCGCGCGTCGACGTCGGACACTACTTCAGCCAGTGGGACGCCGCGCGCAAGCGCATCGAACGGCATCTCGGCCATCCGGTGCGCATCGAGATCGAACCGGGCCGCTTTCTGGTTGCCGAAGCCGGCACGCTCGTCACCGAGGTGCAGGCCGTCAACCGCCGGCCGAAGCACGATTTCGTGCTGATCGACGCGGGCTTCAACGACCTGATGCGCCCGTCGATGTACGGCAGCTATCACGCGGTGTCGGTGCACGCGCACGATGGCGCGTTGCCCGCCGGCCGGCCGCTCGTCGACCTCGCGATCGCCGGGCCGCTGTGCGAATCGGGGGACGTGTTCACGCAGGACGCAGGCGGCGTGGTCACGCACCGCAAGCTCGCGCAGCCGCAGATCGGCGACCTGCTGTTCCTGCACGACGCCGGCGCGTACGGCGCGTCGATGTCCTCGAACTACAACAGCCGGCCGCTCGCGCCGGAAGTGCTCGTCGATCGCGGCACGCCGCGGCTCATCCGCCGCCGGCAGACGATCGGCGAATTGCTCGCGCTCGAAACGTTCGAGTAACCCGCGCGCGGCGTGACGAACGCCAACGGCCAGGCTTGCCGCTACCGGTAGCCTGGCCGTTTTGCCTGGTGTCTTGCTGCCGGGCGCAGGATCGCTATCGTGCGTTCGGCAGCAACGGGCTTGCCGCCAGCCGCGGCGCGTGCATCACCCCACGCGCTGCACGGGCGCCATCTTCGAGAAGTACTTCGCGCCCGCCACGCAGCCGACCACGATTACCGTCACGACGACCATCGACGGCGGCACCGTCTCGTGCAGCAGCCCGGCCGCGAGCAGGAAGCCGAAGAACGGCTGCAGCAGCTGCAACTGGCCGACGCCTGCAATCCCGCCGAGCGCCAGCCCGCGATACCAGAACACGAAGCCGATCAACATGCTGAACAGCGACACGTACGCGAGCCCCCACAGCGCGGCGGCATCGACGCCGTCGAACGACGCGGGCCACGTCAGCCACGTGAGCGGCAGCATCAGCGGCAGCGACAGCACAAGCGCCCACGAGATCACCTGCCAGCCGCCGAGCTGGCGCGACAGGCGCGCGCCTTCCGCATAACCGAGCCCGCACGCGACGATCGCGGCCAGCATCAGCGCATCGCCGACCACCGACGCGTGCCCGCCGTTGCGCAGCGCGAACGCGGCCACCGCGCCGCTGCCGACGATCGAAAAGATCCAGAACGGCAGCCGCGGCCGCTCGCCGCCGCGCCACACGCCGAACAGCGCGGTCGCGAGCGGCAGCAGCCCGACGAACACGATCGCATGCGCGGACGTCACGTGCTTCAGCGCAAGCGCCGTCAGCAACGGAAAACCGACCACGACGCCGAGCGCGACGACGGCCAGCGACACGGCCTCGGTGCGCGACGGCCGCTTCTGCTTCAGCACGACGAGCAGCAGCAGGCCGAGCGCGCCGGCGATCGTCGCGCGGGCGAACGTGAGAAACAGCGGGTCGAGCCCTTGCACCGCGACCCGTGTCGCGGGCAGCGAGCCACTGAAGATGATGACGCCCAGCATGCCGCTGAGCCATCCGTCGGTCGTCTTTTGCACGGTCAATCCTGAATGGAAAGTGGATGACCGATGATCCGCCGCCGGCGAAAACGGCGTAAGCTACAGCCCAATACAATTCAGACAAACTGTACTGGACAACCGGCCGTACAGTTCATCGTCCACCATGCACCCTTCCGCCCCGATTCCCGCTCCGCCCGCACCGTCGCGCACGCGCGTGGAAACCGTCATGGACACCCTGCGCGCGCGGATCGCGAGCCGCGCGCTGATGCCCGGTGCGCGCGTGCCGTCGATCCGGATGATGGCCGACGCGCTCGACGTATCGAAATCGACGGTCGTCGATGCGTACGAGCGGCTCGCGAGCGAAGGCGTGCTCGTCGCACGGCGCGGTTCGGGCTTCTATGTGTCGGGCCACGCACCGCCGCTCGCGCTCGCCGAGCTGGGCCCGCGCCTCGATCGCGAGCTCGATCCGCTGTGGCTGTCGCGCCAGTCGCTCGAAGCGGCGCCGACGTCGGTGAAGCCCGGTTGCGGGTGGCTGCCGTCGTCGTGGCTGCCCGACGAAAGCCTGCGTCGCGCGCTGCGCGCCGTGTCGCGCGACGAAGCCGATGCGCTGACCGACTATGCGACGCCGCTCGGCCTGCCCGCGCTGCGCCAGCAGCTTGCATGGCGGCTCGCGCAGCACGGCGTCCACGCGGAACCCGCGCAGATCATGCTGACCGACGGCGGCACGCACGCGCTCGACCTCGTGTGCCGCCTGCTGCTGGAGCCGGGCGACACCGTCGTGCTCGACGATCCGTGCTACTTCAACTTCCAGGCGCTGCTGCGCGCGCACCGTGCGCGGATCGTCAGCGTGCCGTTCACGCCGAACGGCCCCGATCTCGTGCGCTTCGAGCAAGCACTCGCCGAGCATCGACCGCGCCTGTACATCACCAACGCCGCGCTGCACAACCCGACGGGCGCGACGCTCGCGCCGCCCGTCGCGCACCGGCTGCTGACGCTCGCGGCCGAGCACGGCCTGCTGATCGTCGAGGACGACATCTTCGCGGATTTCGAGAGCACGCCCGCGCCGCGCCTCGCGGCGTTCGACGGGCTGTCGCGCGTCGTGTCGATCGGCAGCTTCTCGAAGACGCTGTCGGCCGCGATCCGCTGCGGCTATGTCGCCGCGCGGCCGGAATGGATCGACGCGCTCGTCGACCTGAAGCTCGCGACGTCGTTCGGCAACGCGCAGATCGGCGCGAACGTCGTGCATCGGCTGCTGATCGACGGCACGTACCGGCGCCATCTCGACAGCCTGCGCGCGCGGCTCGCGGATGCGATGGGCGAGACGATCCGGCGCCTCGCGCGAGCCGGGCTCGGGATCTGGACGGAGCCGCGCGGCGGGTTGTTCGTGTGGGCGCAATTGCCGGACGGGCTCGACGCGGCGCGAGTCGCACGTCATGCGCTGGACCACGACGTGGTGCTCGCGCCGGGCGACGTATTCAGCGTGTCGCGCAGCGCGTCGTCGTACATGCGCTTCAACGTGTCGCGCTGCAAGGGGCCGGCGGTGTTCGATGCGCTCGCGCGGGCGATGGACGCGGCGCGGGTGGGAGAGCGCGGCGGCGCGCAAGCCGATGCAGGCCGGGGCGTGCTGGCTGATGAATGATCGAGGCCGGCAACATTCTTCTTGCCGAACAGATCCGCAACGCCCGAGTTGCATCGGTCAAGATGCCGTGATTCACCCATCGAAAATCGTACCTGTCTCATAGACGGGCATACCTTCTTAAATCGATAGTAGCCCCCTCATTCCGGATAACTATCGAGTCCATGGGCCTAACTTTCAACTCACACGACACCACACGCCAAGAAGAAGACGAAGAGTGGATTTGCGTCGGGACCACCTGTACCAACACAATACCCGGTTCCATTCACGCTATCGAACTCGACATGACGCAAATCTGCGAGAACATGTCGAACAAGACGTTCAGGCGGTTAATTGCACGTCTGCGTGACGCTGCAGTCGTCCTGATTCGCGAGCGGATGGAGGCGCTCGCCGCTTGGGATCAGGAAGAACAAAGCCGCGTCCGGACGTGGTTCGGGCGATCTGACGAAACAGTCCGGCAACGTTTGGGCATCGGGTTACCCAAGCTTCTGAGCGTCATGCAGCAACTCGAACCCGAGAACGTCATCAGATGGGACGAGCAAACGCAGAGGAACATAACGTGCACCGTATTTCCCGACAATTGGATTACGGATGCAGCAGTATGCAAACCCGACTCACACAAACGAATGATTGCAATTTACCCGCACTTCTGCACGCTTCCCGATGCTCGGCTTTCTACGAACTGCAAGCTGAAAGTGCTGATTCACGAGTGCACGCACTATATCGACACCTTCGATTCAAACGACGAAATCTATGGATTCGGCACCGGCCTGAAATATTGGGCTCAGACACACGCGGATGTAGCAATCGACAATGCAGACAGCCTCGCTTGTTATATTTCATTTTTCGACGACCGGACCCTGTGGTGATATCTCCCGCTCGCATGATCAGCATGGCAATCTGTACTTGCCTGTCGTTCCCGATTTCGTCCACTGCATGTACCGTTTCCGAAGACATGCTCGACAGCGTCCCGCTCAATTCCGATGCCATTCCCAACAAGGATCGCGTCAGAATAGCGGAGATGGTCATCCGTGCGCGCGAGTGGCCTGACGCCGAAATTCGAGGCATCGTCACGGCCGGCGCCTACATTGGCGAAACGAATCCGCAGGCACTCGCGCGGCAAAGATCGATGCACTTGACAGACTATCTGGTTCAACTAGGAGTCAAGCGCGAAAACATATGGTCGGACACCCACATGATTTCGAAGCCCTATCCGAAAGACAGTGCGGGTTACGAAGGCTATCTTCAGATTGGAGTGACGCTGGTCCCCATATGCAACGGTGGATGTCAGCATCTGTGCGGTGACCCGCGCGTCGCGCCGACATCCAGGGCACTCCGTTAAGATGCCAAAGTAACGCAAACCTGTCTCAGGGCCTCACCCGCGTCACACCTCCCCCGCGTGCGCCCTTGCCCTGACCTCCGCAAACGACGTATCGACGAGCAGACGCCCGGTGTCGAACACCGTCTCGAGCGCCTCGTCCCATTCGCCTTCCCGCGCCCGATCGTCCCACGCAACCGGCAGCGTCGCCGTCCGATACTCGCCGGTGCGCCAATTGCGCAGCAGCGTCAGCCGTCCTCGCTTCGAGCGCTTGCCCTGATCGGTGACCGGATCCTTGCGGACGTCGTGCCATACGCCGCCGCGCCGGATGGCCGAGCACTTCATCGCGAAGCGCTGCGTATCGCGATTCACCCGCTGCAACAGCGCACCGCCCATGCCGAACACCACGTTGCCGGCCGCGTAGCCTGCCTCGTCGAGCGCGGCGAGGATCGCTTCGATCGACTGCTCGTCGACGCCGTCGCCCTGGATCACGCGCACGTGATTCAGCACGCGCCGCCCCTTGCCGTTCACGGTCGAGCCGAACGACACGTCGAGCGCCCGCACCGTTTGCAGCACGATCGTCACCGGGTCGCCGGAATCGGGACGCACGACGAGCGTCGCGCCCGAATCGATCACCGCCTGCCGAAGTTCGCCGCCCCACAGATCGAGCGCGGCGAACAGATCATAGGAGTCCGATACGACCGATACGATCGCGCCCGGCAAACCGAAGCGGTTGATCATGTTGCGGTACGCGTCGGCCTCGCCTTCGCGCCCCCACGACGTGATCGTGCTGTGCTCGGCCGCCGGCACCGAGTAGGCGGCCATCGGCTCGCGATAGAAGCGGTTCGCGGCCAGCACGCCGAGCACGGTATCCGAGCCCATGAAGCTTACGAGATGCGCGGCGCCGCCGATCGCGGCCGATTCCGCGCTCGACACGCCGCGCGCGCCGAAGTCGTGCAGCTTGAACGGCAGTTGCGCGAGATCGTCGTCGGTCCTTTCGAGGAAGCGGCGGATCGTTTGCCGCAGGTGCCAGCTGCGGGTCGCCACCGTCACCGGATACCAGATGCGCAACAACATCGTCTCGAGATACGACGCGAGCCAGAACACCTGCGGATCGTCGCATTCGACCGTCATCAGCACGTTGTGCACCGGCACGATCGAGCCTTCCGGCACCGCACGGATCTTCACCGGCAGGTAGCCGTCGTAGTGCTCGACGATATGGCGCCATCCGGCTTCGTTGAACGGCTCGCCGTGCACGGCGAAGAAATCGCGCGCGTCGTCGATCATCGCGTGCGTGACCGGCTTGCACAGGTACTCCTTCAGCAGCATCTGAAGGCCGAAGAACAGTGTGCGGTCATAGCGGCCGCCGCGCGATTCGACGTACGAGAACATCGCCGATGCGTCCGGCGGATATTGCAGGAAGTGGGAAGCCTTGTACGAATCCGTGTTGAGAATCGGATTGGCGAGAACCGCGGCAAAGCCGCCGGGATCGTTTTGCATGGCTAGAGCTCCTCTAGGCCGTTGAAGTGCCGCCGCGTCTGTCGCGGCGGACCGAATGCGGGGAATCAGCGCGTCACAGCTTCCCCAGGAAGTGATACGCGATGTCGAAGTGATCCTCGAACATCACGTTGCGCATCTGCGCGAATTCGTTGAGCGGGACCCAGCGCGCCTTGTCGGCGTCGTCGCTGCCCTTCACGCGCGGCAGCTCGCCGGTCGGAAAGTTGAACAGGCACGCATGCGTGATCGTGCGGCCGCGCAGCGAACGCGTCGGGTGATCGAACACCTGGCGATCCTTGATCGAGCCGCGCAGCACGGGCTCCGGCAGCTTGAGGCCGGTTTCCTCGCGCAGTTCGCGAATGCACGCCGCATCGAGCCGCTCGTCCTGGTTCACGAAGCCGCCCGGCAGCGCCCACAGGCCACGGCCCGGTTCGCTGCGACGGCGCACGAGCAGGATATGCCCCGAGTGCACGACCACCGCGTCGACCGTCACGAACGTGACCGGATACGGCGCTGCCGCCCACGCCTTGCGATACGCGGCGATGAATTCGGCTTCCGACTTCAGTTGCGCGAATTCCGGCTGCGTGCGGAACCGCTCGAGCCAGCCGAACACGGGTTCGGGCACGGCCCACTGCACGAAGCTGTTGGTCCGTTCGGCGAAATACTGGTCGCGGATCTCGGTAGCGGAAATGTCTTCCGTCGCGTCGACGTCGACGAGCTCCCATTGCGGGAACATCCGCAGGTAATACGACGTGGCGTCCTTCTCGTGGCCGATCAGCCCGACCTTGCGCTGCGCGACGTCGCCGAGCGCGCCGGCCACCGCATCCTGCACCCAGCGCACCCAGTCGCCGTCGTTGTAGGTCGAATCCTGCAGCGGGGCGATCGTCACGCGGTCGCGCTCGGACGCGTCGAGCAGCGAAGCCAGCATCTGGCGGCGCTCGTCGAACGAGAACGGATCCTTGATGGTGCGGGGCTTGTCGGTCGATCCAATCAGCACGCACACGCGCTCGGCCCGGCTCAGTGCCAACTTCAGCACGTTCAGGTGACCACGATGCGGAGGCTGGAAACGACCGATGAAAACGAGCGCGTCGAAGCGCCGGTTCTGTTGCGTACTCATGAGGCTCCCTCAAGAGATTGAAACGCTCCGGGTCTGTCCCGAAGGGTTGGGATAAATCCTAGGGGAATTCCCGAAGTGCGTCAATCGATCCCATTCGAGCCCACGCTCGACTTGACGATGTCTGACGAAACACAGGTTATTGGCGCGGTACACTCGATTGCATTCCAATCCGAACCCTGGCGCGCGCTCTCATGAGGATCTCAGTCAGCCGGACCGTCGGCGTCGATCGCAGACGCCTCTTCACGTGGTCGCAGGATTACGCGCGGCGGCTCGTGTGGGACAGCTTCCTCATCGATGCCTATCTGCTCGACGGAACGACCGCCCATGTCGGCGTCGATGCGTTCTGCCGCAGCCAGTCGGGCGCGACGATGGTGTCGCGCTACATCTCGTACCGTCCGCCGCAGGTCGCCGCCGTCGAAATGGTCGACGGGCCGAAAGTGCTCCAACGCTTCAGCGGCAGCTGGAACTTCACCGAGCACACGCCCGGCATGACCGAAGTGAAATTCACGTACCACTTCCGCGCCCAGCCTGCCTGGCTGCGCTGGCTGCTCGAACCGCTGATCGGCGCGTTCTACCTCGTGCACACGCGCCGGCGTCTCGATTCGTTCAAGCGCTGGGCCGAAGCGGAAGCGCTGCCGCGCTGAGCGGCGCGCCGCCGCGCGCAACCTGCTGCCGTACCTGCGCCTGCGTGCCGAGCGCCGCGGCGATCGCATCGACCGCGTCGGCCGCGCGCGCCGCGCCGCACATGAACGCGTCGACGGCCGCGAAACGATGCTCGGGCCACGTATGGATCGTGATGTGCGACTCCGCCAGCAGCACGACACCCGTCACGCCATGCTCGCCGCCGAAATGATGGAAGTGCGCGCCAATCACGCGCGCGCCGGCCCGTTGCGCCGCGTCGGTGAGGATCGCCTCGAGTCGCGCGGCGTCGCGCAGCAGCGCCGCGTCGATGCCGGCCAGGTCGGCCAGCACGTGCAAGCCGAGCACCGCGCAGGGCGGCGCGATCCCGTCGCGCGCGGTCATTTGTGCGACCCGTACGACGAGTAGCCGCTGCGCGCCGACGAACTGCCCCACCCGCCGCCGCCCGAACCGCCGCCGCCGATCGACGCGCAACTGAACAGCGTGACGACGATCAGGCCGTAGATGCCGTAAAGGATGTACCGGATCACGCGTTGCCCCCGTCCGACGCAAAACGCGCCCACAGCCATTCCGGCAGCCACAGCACCAGCAGGCCGACCAGCACGTAGACGGAGCGTCCGGTGAACGAGAACAGCGAACCCAGGTTGAAGACCACGAGCAACGCGCTGAACATGAACGGCAGCGGCGCAAAACTGTGCGGCCCCTTCCTGCCGAACAGGCCCATCGATTCGGTGGCGCCCGCGGCGGCGGCGGTGGCCGTCGCCAGCGCCGGCGTGCCGAAACGCTCGGCGAGCGCGCTGCCCGTCAGCGGCCGCGCACGCGACCAGACGATCTCCGCGTCACTGCGCTCGCGCGTGAGCTTGTCCTTCTGCCAGCCGTAATCGATGATCGACGTGCGGTCGCCCGCCTGCACGCGCCAGTTGAATGCCCCGACCACGTAGACGACCTCCGATTCGTATTCCTCGCGCAAACGATAGGTCTTGCCGCCATCGGTCACGCTGGATTCGCCGCCGATCGTCGGCCAATGGTCGAGCACCTGCACGCGCTCCCAGCGCCCTTCGCTTTGCACCAGCCACAGGAAGCCGCGCTTCGGGTTCAGCAGCAGGTATTCGTCCCAGGTCTCGGCGTCGCCCGGCACGCGGCAGCGCATCATGCCGATCACCGTGTACTTCACACCATCGAACGTGCCGATCGCGCCGAGTTCGAGCGCGCCCTTCACCGATTCGAGCTTGCGCTGCGCCGCGAACACGGTCTGCTGCTCGGCCGTGCACTGCACGCCCGCATGGCAGCTGCCGCACACGACGTAGTCGGCCACGTTCGGCGCATAGGACAGTGGCGCACCGCAGCTCGGGCACGCGAACGGCACCATCTCCGCGCCGCGTTTCTCGCGCGTATCGTTTTCGGTATCGCGCAAGCCCGTGAACCCGAGCGCATCGAATTCCAGCGCCTCGCCGGAATAAACGGCCGGGATGCCGCCGTTCGATTCGGCGTCGGAATAGTCGTAGGTCGCGAATGCATTGCCGGTGCGCAGGTCGACGACGCGCGCCTCCCAGCCGGCATCGACGCGGAACGGCAGCTCGCCGTCGCCGCCCGTGCAGCGTGCGGTACGCACGTCGGACACCAGATACGCGCGGCCGCCGCGGTCGATCCGCATGCCCGGCTCGAGCGTGCCGAATGCGGGCCACGCGGCGCCTGCCGCATCGTCGGGTTCGCGCACCGTGATCGCGTACTGGCCCGACGCATCCGACAGCCATCCGAACGCGCCGTCGTCGAACACGACGTACCATTCGCTCCACGCACCGGCGTCGTAGGTCATCTGGATGCGGCCGAGCACCGTGAACACGCGGCTACCGTAGCGCCCGGCCGTGCCGATCTGGATCGGCGATGCATCGTCGAGCACCGTGGCCAGTTCGCCGATGCGCTCGACGTCGGCGCCGCGCTTGAGCAGCGTGCTGCGGCAGAACGCGCAGACGGCCATCACCGCCGCGGCCGAGCGAAACTCGACCGGCGCGCCGCATTGGGGGCACGAGGTACGGAACATGCGCGACGCTTACCGCGTGAGCTTCGCGAGGATCTCGGCCTTCGCGCGCGAATAGTCGTCTTCGGTCACGAGGCCCTTGTCGAGCAGCGCCTTCAACTGCTCGAGCCGCTGCACGTAATCGGTGCCCTCGGCCGCTCCCGCGGCGATCGGCGCCGCGACGGGCGCGGGCGGCGCAGCCTGCGCCGGTTGTGCGGCGCCCGCGATCTGGCCGGCCATCGCCTGCCCGATTGCCGCCCCGGCGGCCAGCCCCGCGCCGACCCCGGCGATGCCGCCCGGGTTTTGCGCGGCGAGCGGAATCGCCTGCGCGGTCTGGTATTGCGTGGCGCGCGCGAGATCGCCGGCCATCCCCGCTCCGATCCGCAGGTCGAGCGCCTTTTGCAGCTCGGCCGGCAGCGACACGCTCTCGACCGCGAACGCGTCGAGCGCAAGCCCGTAGCGCGTGAACACCGGCACCAGCGCGTCGGCCACACGCTGCGACAGCAGCGACTGGTTCGCGGCCATGTCGACGAACGGCACGTCGGCCGAGCCGAACGTCGTGCTCATCGCGGTGACGACCAGGTTGCGCAGTTGCTGCTCGAGATCGTCGACCGTATAGGCCGCGCGCGTGCCGCTGACCTCGCGATGGAATGCGGCCGCATCGACGATCCGGTACGAGTAGATGCCGAACGCGCGCAGTTGCACGAAGCCGAATTCGCGATCGCGGATCGTCACCGGCTGCGCGGTGCCCCAACGCCGGCCCAGCTGCAGCCGCGTGCTGAAGAAGTAGACGTCCGACTTGAAAGGCGACTGAAAGAATTTATCCCAGTTCTTCAGGTTCGTGAGCACCGGCAGCGTGCGCGTTTCCAGCGTATAGAGCCCAGGCTGGAACACGTCGGCGACCTTACCCTCGTTGACGAAGATCGCGACCTGCGTTTCGCGCACGGTCAGCTTGCCGCCGTACTGGATTTCCTGGTCTTCCATCGGATAGCGCCAGGCCAGTACGCCGTCGGTGTCTTCCGTCCATTGCAGGACGTCGATGAACTGCTTGCGGATGAATGAACCCAGACTCATGTCGGTCTCCTCGAAACGCGTGGCGCGTCAGGTCAGGCAGGCGGCATTGATAATGCCGACGACGAGCGACGCGGTGCCCATCAGGCCGCCCATCGCGACGTTGCGATCCTCGATCGCATGATTCATGCCGGGCATCACGCGCGTCAGCACCGCATAGGTGATCAGTTGCACGATCATCGCGCCGACGGCCCAGATCACGACTTCGCCGAGCGTGGAATTGTGCGCGATGCTGGACGCGAGCGTCAGGCAGAAACCGATCAGCGCGCCGCCGAACGACAGCGTCGCGGCCGCGTTGCCGTCGCGGATCAGCGCGAGTTCGTCGAACGGGGTGACCTTCAGGTACACTGCCGCGAACACAAGAAGCAGCACGAACGCCGACAGTAAATGAACCGCATAAAGATAGGCACTATTCATTCTTTTCCTCGGATTTTGTGCTCGGTTCGCCGCCCCGTCGCCGGTCGGCCCGCACGGGGCCGCCAGACGAAAATCCGCGCCAGTATATCCACATTGCCGAACACTGCACAACGGATGCGCGATGCTGCATAAGCGTGCGCTCGTCCTGTCGATTCTCGTGCTCGCGTCGTGCGGGCTCGGCTACGAACTGATCAGCAGCGCGCTGTCGAGCTACCTGCTCGGCGATTCGATCCTGCAGTTCTCGTCGGTGATCGGCTGCTACCTGTTCGCGATGGGGATCGGCTCGTGGCTCGCGAAGTTCGTCGAGGACGACGACGTGCTCGACCGCTTCGTCGACATCGAGCTGCTCGTCGGCCTGCTCGGCGGCGTATCGGCCGCGCTGCTATTCGTCGTGTTCGCCTGGCTCGCCGCACCGTTTCGCGCGGCGCTTTACGCACTGGTGCTCGCGCTCGGCCTGCTGATCGGGATGGAGATTCCGCTCGTGATGCGCGCGTTCCAGCAGCGCCGCCAGGCGTTCCGCCATACCGTCAGCGAGGTGCTGACCTTCGACTATCTCGGCTCGCTCGTCGTGTCGCTGATCTTCCCGCTCGTGCTCGCGCCGCGTCTCGGCCTGCTGCGCACGAGCTTCCTGTTCGGCCTCCTGAACGCATTCGTCGCGTTGTGGACGACGCACCTGTTCCGCGACGAAATCCGCAACGTGCGCGGCAAGCTGATGCGCGCGTCGCTCGTGATCGGGCTGCTGATCGCCGGGTTCGCGCTGTCGGAGCGCATCACGCACTGGGCCGAACACGGCGTATACGGCGACGAGACGATCTATTCGGAAACGACGCCGTATCAGCGCATCGTGCTCACGCAGTGGCACGACGACATGCGGCTGTACCTGAACGGCAACCTGCAATTCTCGTCGCGCGACGAGCACCGCTATCACGAAGCGCTGATCCATCCGGCCATCGAGGCGCTGCCGTGGGCGAAGCGCGTGCTCGTGCTGGGCGGCGGCGACGGCCTCGCGGTGCGCGAACTGCTCAAGCACCGCCATCTCGAACGGATCACGCTCGTCGATCTCGATCCCGCGATGACGAAGCTGTTCTCGACGTCCGCGCCGCTCGTCAAGCTGAACCAGGGCGCGCTGAAGGATCCGCGCGTGCAGGTGATCAACGACGACGCGGTGCGCTGGCTCGAATCGAATGCCGACGTGTATGACGCGATAGTCGTCGACTTCCCCGATCCGACCAACTTCGGGCTCGGCCGCCTGTATTCGGTGCCCGTATTCCGGCTGCTCGCGCGGCACCTGTCGGAGAACGGCTACACGGTGATCCAGTCGACGTCGCCGTATTTCGCGCCGCATGCGTACTGGACCATCATCGCGACGCTGCGCGAAGCCGGGTTCAACACGTGGCCGTACCACTGCTACGTGCCGTCGTTCGGCGACTGGGGCTTCGTGATCGCCGGCAAGCGCCGCGATTTCACGGTGCCGACGCACTACTCGGTGCCGACGCGCTGGCTCGATCCGCAAACGGCCGCCGAGATGTTCCACTTTCCGGCCGACATGCCGGCGCTGCCGATGTCGCCGAACGAACTCAACGACCAGCCGCTCGTGCGCCGCTTCGACGACGACTGGAAGCACGTACTGCGCTAATGGACCGTCGCACGTTCCTCGTCGCGTCGGCGGCCGCGTCGCTCGCCGCCTGCGGCCGCACCGGCTGGATCGAGACGACGCCGCGCATCGACTACCCCGGCATGCGCGAAGGCCACGCGCTGCGCGACCATGCCACGCTGCCGCCGCCGTCCGGCACGATCGAGACGGACGTCGCGATTCTCGGCGCCGGCGCGGCCGGGCTGTCGTGCGCATGGCAGCTCGCGCGCGCCGGCCATACGCGCTTCACGGTGCTCGCCGGCCCCGAATTCGGCGGCAACGCGGCCGGCGGGCGCTTCGGCACGCTCGGCTATCCGAAGGGCGCGCACTACCTGCCGCTGCCGTCGCTCGAATCCGTGCATCTGCGCGACATGCTCGCCGATCTCGGCGTGATCGAATCCGCCCCGTTCTCCGCGCGCCCCGTGTACGACGAGCGTGCCCTCGTCCACGCACCGGACGAACGCCTGTTCATCGGCGGGCAGTGGCAGGACGGCATCGTGCCGACCGCCGGCCTCGACGCCGACGCACTCGCGCAGCAGGCGCGCTTCTTCGCGTACACGGACGGGCTGCGCACCGCGCGCGGCGCCGACGGCCGCAAGGTGTTCTGCATCCCGATCGCGGAATCGTCGCGCGACCCGCGCTGGCGCGCACTCGACCGGCGCTCGTTTCGCCAGTGGCTGCGCGACGAGGGCTACACCGCGAAGGCGCTGCACTGGTATCTTGACTATTGCTGCCGCGACGACTACGGCGCCGGTTACGAGCACGTCTCCGCATGGGCCGGGCTGCACTATTTCTCGTCGCGCGGCGGCCATGCGGGCGACGCGGGCGACGGCGCGGTGCTGACCTGGCCCGACGGGCTGCACACGATGGTGACGAAGCTGGGCGATTCGATCGCCGCGCGCACCGGCTCGAACGCATGGTCGCGGGACGGCTTCGCGGTACGCGCGACCGAACGTGCGGGCAGCGTCGACGTGCTGTGCGCCCGCGTCGGCCGCGACGGCGCGCTGTCGACGTTCATGCTGAAGGCGCGCCGGGTCGTTTCCGCGATGCCGCTGTTCGTCGCGGCGCGCGTGTTTCCTCAGATACACGCATACGGCTTCGATCCCGCGCACGATCTGCCGCCGCGCGCGCCGTGGCTCGTGGCCAATTTCCTGCTCGACGGCATGCCGGCCGAGGAAGCCGGCGTACCGCTCGCGTGGGACAACGTCGTCTACGGCGGCGCGGGGCTCGGCTATGTCGTGTCGACGCATCAGTTGATCCGGATGTCGCCGCCGACGCGCTCCGTCTTCTCCGCCTATCAGGCATTGAGCACGCAAACGCCGGACGATACGCGCCGCTGGCTCGCGCAGGCGAAGCCCGACGCGTTGCGCGAGCAGGCGGCAATCGACCTGCAGGCCGTGTACGGACGCGAGCTGTGGAAGCATGCGACCGCACTCGAGATCACCGTGCGCGGCCATGCGATGGCGACACCCGACGTCGGCTTCCTGAGCCGACCGGGGCTGCTCGCGCTGCGCGATGCCGACGGCCCCGTCGTATTCGCGCATGCCGACCTGTCCGGGCTGTCGCTGTTCGAGGAAGCGTCGTACTGGGGCATGCTGGCGGCCCGGCGCGTGCTGGCCTGACAACCGCCGTTCGTCATTGCGGCGTCGCCGCCAGCCGCTATAATCGCGCGACATTCCGACTGCATAGAGCAGGCCGACGGTGGCGCGCCGTTCGACGCGCCGACCGCCCTTCTCGACAACAACAATGACGAACCGAACCTTCCGACGCCTTCGCCCGCTGGTGCGCGCCGCCGCGCGCGTGCTCGCGTGCGCCCCGCTGCTCGGCGCACCGCTGGCGCTGCACGCGGCCGATGCCGCCGTTGTCCGCGGCGCTTCCGGGACCTCCGTAACCGAGCCCGCGAGCGGGCGCTACATCGTCGTCGACACCGGCCATACGCCCGCGCATCCGGGCTCCACCGGCGCGAGCGGCCGCGTCGAATACCTGTACAACCTCGACCTGTCCGGCGCGGTCGCCGACACACTCGCCGCGCACGGCGATCGCGTGCTGCGTACGTCGGCGGACGGCCGCGAGATCGCGCTCGATCGGCGCTCGACGCAAGCGCCCGACGCGAACCTGTTCGTATCGATCCATCACGACTCGATGCAGCAACAGTTCATCGACGCGGGCCGGCAGCGCGAATTCCGCGGCTTCTCGGTGTTCGTGTCGGAACGCAATCCGCACTATGCGGAAAGCCTGCGTTGCGCGAAGGCGATCGCCGAGCGGCTGGTCGCGGCCGGCGAACGGCCGTCGCTGTATCACGCGCAGCCGATCAAGGGCGAGAACCGCCCGCTGATCGACCCGCCACTCGGCATCCACCGCTTCGACGATCTCGTCGTGCTGCGCACCGCGCCGATTCCGGCCGTGCTCGTCGAAGCCGGCGTGATCGTCAATCCGGACGAGGAAGCGCGGCTCGCGCGGCGCGAGACGATCCAACGCCTGTCCGCCGCGATCGCGGGCGGCATCGACGCGTGTACGACACCCCGATAAACGACGGTATCGCCCGTCGGATTCACCGGTTTTCACCCCGTCAGGAGACTCACCATGAAGAAGAATCTGCTCGCATCCTGTGCGCTGCTCGCGCTTGCCGTTCCGTTCGCCGCGCACGCGGCCGGCTGCGGGAAGCCGCGCAGCGCGTTCGACCAGGTGTATTGCACGAGCACGCAGTTCTCGCAGTCCGACCGAGATCTCAACGACGAATACGGCCGGCTGCGCAAGCAACTGAGCGGCGATCAGCAGGCGACGCTGAAGGCCGGCCAGCTCGCGTGGCTGAAACAACGCGACGCGCAGTGCAGCGAGACCCGCGGCAGCAGCTACCTCGTCGATATCCAGTGCGCGAACGACATGACGCAGTCGCGGCTGTCGTTCCTGCGCGAGCGTGAGCGCGAATGCTCGAGCACCGGGTGCGTGACGTCGAAGCTCGGGGAGTAAAGCGTCGAGCATGCCATGCCGCGAAGCCGCTTCGCGGCATGCGTTCTCCGAAGTCTTCGATGACCCGATCGACTACTTTTTCATCGGCGATCTTCTGCCGCTGAAACGTTATCTACGAACGCGAAGGTTTCGTCGCCGAACGCGACATCAAGACCTTCGAGATCGACGGTACGCCGATCGAGGAAGTGCACTACTGGCGCGCACTCCCGTAGCCGGCTGCGTCGACGCGCGCGGCCATCACAGAAACCACCGATACTCCCGCGCGCCGATTTCGTTGCGAAAATCCAGTTCCTCCTGCCGCTTGTTCTCGCAATACACCATCACGAACTCGCCGCCGAGCCCTTCGCGCACGGCCGGATGATCCTGCATCGCGGCGACCGCCGACAGCATCTCCTGCGGAAAATCGATGCCGCTGCCGCGATCGTCGTTGAGCGGCGCAATCGGCTCGAGCCGCGCATCGAGCCCGTGCTCCATCCCGCTCAGGATCGCCGCCAGCACCAGGTACGGGTTCGCATCCGCGCTCGCGAGCCGGTGCTCGATCCGCAGGTTGCGTGCGTCCGATTCCGGAATCCGGATGCACGCGTCGCGATCCTCGAAGCCCCAGCTCGCGCGGCTCGCCGCGTTCACCATCGACCCGTAGCGCCGGAACGCATTGTGGTTCGGCGCAAACACCGGCATGCAGTGCGGCAGCAGCGCGAGGCAGCCGGCCACCGCGTGCCGCAACGGCCGCTGCCCGTCGGCCGCAAGCACGTTGCGCCCCGCGTCGTCGTACAGGCTCACGTGCACGTGCATCCCGCTGCCCGGCGCATGCAGGTACGGCTTGCCCATGAAGCTCGCGCGATAGCCATGCCGCAACGCGACGCCGCGCGTGCTGCGACAGAACAGCGCCGACCAGTCGGCCGCGCGCAGCGCGTCGTCGGTATGCCCGAAATTGATCTCGAACTGGCCGGGCCCGAGTTCCGCGGTGATCACCGTCGCATCGACGCCCTGTTCGCACGCGGCGTCGACCATCTCGTGCAGCACGTCGGAGAATCGCGACAGGCGCTCGATATGCATGTTCGGCTGATCGTCGCGGTCATCGCTCAGGCGATCGCGCGGATACTGCGGCATGCCTTGCTCGAGCTGCGCGGCGAACAGGTAGAACTCGAGCTCGAATGCGACGACCGGCCGGATGCCGCGCGCCGTGAACCGCCGCAGCACGCGCGCGAGCACCTCGCGCGGCTCGAATTCGATCGGCGAATCGGTGCCGTCGGAGCTGATCAGCATCTGCGCGAGCGGCTGCCGTTCCCAGCGCACGGGCTTCAGCGTGCCGGGGATCAGGCGGCGCGGCGCATCGGGATCGCCGTCGTTGAAGCAGTAATCGCCGATCTTGTAGAGGCCGCCCTGCGTGCCGAGCAGCACGCAGTTCTGCGGCAGCTTCAGCAGCGAGCCCGACGCGACTTTTTCGAGCGCGTCGATCGGATAGCGCTTGCCGTAGAAATGCCCGGGCAGGTCGAGGCAGATCAGGTCGACATAACGGATCTCGGGGTGCGCCTGCCGGAACGCGCGGACTTCACTGACCAGCGCGGGAACGACGTCAGCCATGTCTCATCCTTTCCATGTCTTGTAGGGCGGTGACGCCACGCGGCGAACCGGATTCATGCGGCACACGGCGCAGCGCAAGCCGCAAATCACTCAGCAATGCAAACAGACTGCACGGCGCGGCGGCCTCCGACGCCGCCCGCCCCGCCGACCACTCGGCTCAGGTGAATACCCAGATCACGCGCGTCGGCGCGTCGGTCAGGTTCGCATACCGGAAGCGCTTGTGCGCGGGAAGCTGAAACGCATCGTTCGGGCCGAGCGTGACGTGCGTGTCGTCGCCGTCGAGCCAGATCGTCAGTTCTCCTTCGAGCACGAAGCCGCCCTGCTCGTCGCTGTCGTCGACCGGGCGCTCGCCGCTGCTCGCGCCCGGCCCGAGATGGCTTTCGAGGATCGAGAAGCGCGACCGCATGTTCGGCGACACGAGGATGTCGGTAATACCATTCGCGTAATACACGGTGCGCCGCTCGCCGGGCCGCGTGACCCACGGCACGCTGCGCGGTTTGCTGAGGCTGTAGAAATACGTGGTCGGCACGCCGAGCGCCTCGCCGATCGCGGTGAGATCCGCGACCGTCGGACGCGACAGCCCGCGCTCGACCTGCGACAGAAAGCCGACCGAGCGGCCGATCCGTTCGGCGAGATCGTTCAGCGTGACCTTGCGATGCTTGCGCAGGTCGCGGATCAGGATCGCCAGACTTTCTATCTCTTCCTGTTCGTTCATGATGGATTCCGGTGCAATCAAACGGTATCGCGCAGGCGGTACCAGGCCTTGCCGATCGCCTCCAGCGGCGCGGCCAGCCGGTCGCCGCCGGGAAAGCGCGGGTTGCGGATGCGCTGGTACTGCGCGAGCAGGTGTGCGTCGCCGAGCACGGCGTCGGCCACCGCGCGCGCACCGGCGAGCGTCGGCAGCACGCCGTGCCCCGAAAAGCCCTGCAGCCAGAAGCGCTGCCCGTGGCGACCGATGTCCGGCGTGCGACGCATGCTGATGTCGATGTGACCGCCCCACGCGTAGTCGAGCGGCACGCCGGCCAGTTGCGGAAACACGCGTTCGAGATGCGGGCGCGTCGCCGCCGCGATATCGGCCGGAATGCCGCCGAGATACGTGCAGCCGCCGCCGAACAGCAGCCGGTTGTCGGGGCTCAGGCGGAAATAGTCGGGCACGAACTGGTTGTCGATCACGCAACTGTTGCGCGGCAACAGCGCATGCGCGACGTCGGGCGCGAGCGGCGCCGTTGCGACCTGGTACGTGCCGACCGGCAGCAGCCGGCGCGCGAGGTCGCGATCGAGCCGGTCGACGTACGCATTGCACGCGAGCACCAGCACGTCCGCCCGCACTTCGCCGTGCGCCGTGCGCGCGACGTGGCCGCCGGCCGTCTCGCGGCAGTCGAGCACGCGGCTCTGTTCGAAGATGCGGCCGCCCGCGCACTCGATCGTCTGCGCGAGGCCGAGTGCGAGCTTCAGCGGGTTCAGGTGGCCGGCCTCGGGATCGTGAAGCGCGGCGAGATAGCGCGTGCCACCGATCCATTCGGGCATCTCGTCACGACCGATCACACGCAGCCGGTCGTAGCCCCACCGCTCGGCGGCCTCGTCGCGCGCCTGCGCCAGCATCGCGACGCGCCGCGGCCGCACCGCGGCCCACAGGCTGCCGGGCCGGTAGTCGATGTCGAAACCATGCCGGGCCGGCAGTTCGCGCACCTCGGCCGCCGCCCAGCGCATGCTGTCCCACAGCAGCCGCGCGCCGTCGCGGCCGAGCGCATCCTCGAGCGGCTGCATGTCGCACGACCAGCCGAGCAGCGCCTGTCCGCCGTTGCGGCCCGATGCGGCCCATGCGACGCGGCTCGCTTCGAGCATCACGACGCGCTTGCCGGCAAGCGCGAGCCGCAGCGCCGTATGCAGCCCGCTGAAGCCCGCGCCGACGACCAGCACGTCGGCATCGATGCGTTCGTCCAGCGCCGGCCGATGCGGGATCGGCGTCGGGTAGGTGCCGGCGTAATAGCTTGCGACGTGACGGTCGGACTGCATGAACATGCGGATTTCCGTGAAAATTACGCCGGTAAATTTCATGAAAAACTAGCATGACAATTTCACGGAAGCAAGGCCGGGCATGATTTCACCGATCGTCGGCGCGACGGGGTCGGGCCTTTCGGATCGTCTGACGGTTTATTTGTCGCGCGCTCCACCGACGCCTGCCCGCCGCCCGGCAGGTGTGACGGCAACGAAACGAGCATCGGGAATTCGGCACGAACGCATTCCCCGCCGTCCTAATGATATGGACTGCGAATTCAATCGAATCGACCTGGACGACGAAGCATTGGCAATCCCACCGCGTGTCGCCCCACCACCGACACGCGATCGTCTTCCGTCATCGAAGCGCCGCGATACCGCCGACGACGACATGGCTGGACTGCCATCGCTCGCGCCGATGCGCGCGACGGGCATCACGATCACGTCCGCGTCCGGCAATCGCGCTCCGCCGCCCATCGCAACCCCGCTTGCACTCGAATCATCCGCCGCCGCACGCCGCGTCGAAGTGCAATAACTGACAGTTTCTCGCCCGGGGGCTTTTCATTAGATTGGCGACACGATCCATGCAAAGTCTCGCGCCCCGACATGACTCTCACCGCCAGCGAAGCACAGCACACGACGACCGCCGCATACCGGAACATCGCCGAACGCCATGCGCGGTCCGCCCCTTGCGGCGCCTTCCATCGCGATGCGTGGGATGCCTTGTCCGACGCGGGACTGTGGCGCGTGCCGGTCCCGCGCGAACTCGGCGGCGCGGGCGGCACGTGGCACGACTTCGTCGATGCGTTCGAAGCGGTCGCCGCGGCGCTGCGCTCCGTCGGCTTCGCGATGGCGCTCGCGAATCAGGCGACGCTGATTCGCGCGCTCGTCGCATACGGTTCCGACGCGCAGCGCACGCGGCATCTGCCGTCGCTGCTGTCCGGCGCCATCGGCGCCACGGCGATCTCCGAGAAAGGTACCGGCACCGAAGTGCGCGCGCTCGAAACGTGCCTCGTTCGCGACGGCGACCACTACCGGCTCGACGGCCACAAGTACAACATCAGCCACGCGCCCGAAGCGCGCCTGATGATGATCGTCGCGACCCTGACCGGCGACGGCAAGCCGGCCACCGCGCTGGTGCTGATCGATCCCGAACGCGCGGGCGTGCAGCGCAGCGCCCCGCAGGCGACGTTCGGCGTCGCGGATCTTCCGATCGGCGACGTCGCGCTGTCCGGCGTGCGCGTCGATGCCGACGAACTGCTCGGCACGCCCGGCGACGGGCTGCGCCTGCTGATGGACATCGCGTCGATGAATCGCGCACTGTTCGGCCTGCTGTGCGCGAACGTCACCCAGCCGTTTCTCGCCGACGCACTCGCGCACGCCAGCGCCCGCAAAACGCTCGGCGTCGCGCTGGACGCGCATCAACACGTGCAGCGACGGCTGGTCGACGTCCAGGTCGGCATCGAACGCACCCGCTGGACGGCACGCGCGGCGCTCGACCTGCTCGTCGCGCAGCGTCCCGAGGCGCTCGCGAACTGCTCGATCGCGAAGCTCGCGGGCGCGCGCGATCTCGCGCAGGCCGCGCTGCACCTGCTCGCGATTCACGGCAGCGACGGCTACCGGCGCGGGCCGCTCGCCACCTTCGTCGCCGACGCGCTCGCGATGGGCTCGGCCGGCGGCACCGAAGAAATGCACTACCGCAACATCTTCAGCCAGATGCAACGCCGCGCGGCCGCCACGGCGCGCGCGGCGTGACCGCACACCCTTCCCTCACCCGTTCAGGAGTTGCCCTTGACTATCCAGACTGGCCTGCGTGCCCGCGCCACCCACCGCGTCGACACGATTTCGCTCGCCGATCAATGGGGCGGCGAAGCGCACGCGCTCGCGAGCCCGATCATGATCATCTTCATCGAACAGACCTGCATGCAGGCGACCGACCATCTGCTGCCGGCCGGGCAGATGACGGTCGGCTACAACTTCGAGATCAAGCATCTCGCACCGACGCCGCCCGAATGGGAAGTGACGGTCGACGCCGAACTGATCGAGGTCGACGGCCGCATGATGACGTACCGGGTCGAGGTGCGCGACGCGGTGGGCGTCGTCGGCGAAGGCGTGCATACGCGCTGCGCCGTGAGCCGCGACGGCTTCCACCGCCGCCTGGAAGAGCGGCGCGACAGCGCGGCGCTCGCCCGCTAACGAGCCGGAGCCCGACCATGATTCCGCTTCCGCTGCAGGGTCTCCGGCTGCCGGTGATTGCGTCTCCGATGCTGATCGCGAGCTATCCCGAGATGGTGCTCGCCCAGTGCAGGAGCGGGATCGTCGGCGCATTTCCGGCGCTCAACGCGCGGCTCAGCGCGCAGCTCGGCGACTGGATCGACACGATCGACGGCACGCTGCGCGCGTACCGGGACGCCCATCCCGATGCGCCGGTCGGCCCGTACGCGGTCAACCATATCTGCCATCCGTCGAATCCGCGCGTCGAACAGGACCTGCGCATCTGCATCGACCGACGCGTGCCGCTGATGATCACGAGCCTGCGCGCACCGTCGCGCGACGTCGTCGATGCGATCCATGCGTACGGCGGGATCGTGCTGCACGACGTCACGACGGTGCGACATGCGCAGAAGGCGCTGGAAGCCGGCGTCGACGGCCTCGTCCTCGTCGCGGCGGGGGCGGGCGGCCACGCCGGCACGCTGTCGCCGTTCGCGCTGGTCACCGAAGTGCGGCGCTTCTACGACGGCTTCATCGCGCTGTCCGGTGCGATCGCGACGGGCGACGCGATCGCCGCCGCGCGCGCGCTCGGCGCCGATTTCGCGTACATCGGAACGCGCTTCCTGGCGTCGCACGAAGCCAACGTGGTGCAGCGCTACAAGGACACGATCGTCGAAGCCAGCGCGGCCGACATCATCTACACCGACGCATTCACCGGCGTCCACGGCAACTACCTGCGCCAGAGCATCGAGGCGGCCGGGCTCGACGCGCGGCGACTCGCCCGGGTCGACGGCGCGCAGCTCGATTTCTCGCCGGACGGCGGCGCGAAGCAGTGGCGCGACATCTGGGGGGCCGGCCAGGGCGTCGGCGCGATGGACGCGGTGCTCAGCGTCGCCGAAATCGTCGAACGGCTCGCGGCCGAATACGCGCGCGCCGTCGCCCGCATGCAGCCGGGCGCGGCGACGCACGTCGCCCCGCACCGGCCGGCCGTTTCCGCGACTTCACGGACCGATACGCGATGACGCCGACCGAACTTGCCGCCCCGTCGTCCGTCGACGATGCGATCGCACGCCGCCGCGCGCAGATCGACGTGATCGACGACCAGCTTCTCGAGCTGATCGGCCAGCGCATCGCTCACGCAACCGAGATCGGTCATCTCAAGCGGAATGCGGGGCTCGCGGTGCGGCAGCCCGCCCGCGAAGCGTCGATCGTCGCCGAGCTGTGCACGCGCGCGCCGTGGGGGCTACGCGACCGCGACCTGCGCGCCATCTGGCAGACGCTGTTCAGCGCGAGCCGTGACGCGCAATCGCTGCCGTCCGTCGCGTTCCTCGGCCCGTCGGGCACCTACACCGAAACCGCGATGCTGCGTCACTTCGGCGAATTCGCCCGCGGGCAGGCGCACGAGACGATCGACGCCGTATTCGACGCGCTTGCGCGCGGCGACGCGGAATGCGCGGTCGTGCCGGTCGAGAATTCGTCCGAAGGCACCGTGACCCGCACGCTCGACCTGCTGATCGCGCAAGCGGCGCCCGTCACCGGCGAGATCGAACTGCCGGTCGCGCACTGCCTGCTGAGCGCCAGCGGCTCGCTCACCGGCGTCGACAGCGTGGTCGGCCATCCGCAGGCGCTCGCGCAATGCCGCGCGTGGCTCGACGCGCATGCGCCCGGCCTGCGCCGCATCCCGGTGTCCAGCAACGCGGTGGCCGCGCGCGAGGCCGCGCACCTGTATGACTGCGCGGCGATCGCCGGCGAACCCGCGGCCGCGCTTTACGGACTGCGAATCGTCGCCAGCGCGATCCAGGATCACCCGGACAACCGCACGCGCTTCGTGATCGTCGGCGGCCAGACGCCGGCGCCGACCGGCTACGACCGCACGAGCATCGTGCTGCGGCCGACCGATGCGCCCGACGCGCTGGCGCGCGTGTTCGACGCGCTCGCCCACCACCGCGCGCCGCTGCTCTGGGTCGACGTGCGCCCGGCACGGGACGCCGGCCATGCATATCGGTACTGCATCGACTTCGGCGGGCATCCGCTCGATCCGAACGTGCGCGCGGCGCTCGACGAGATTGCGTTCGCCGCTTCCGAGCTGCGCGTGCTCGGCGCCTATCCGCGTGCCGCGGGCGGTACCGACCGGCACGCCGACGGCCCCGCCGCATCATGACGACGGCGCCCGCTTCGTCCCGCGTCGCGGCCCGGCTGCTCGCGATTCGCGACGGTCGCGACGATCGCCTGCTCGTGCTGTGCGGCATCGCCGCGGCGGACTGCCTGCCGCTTGCCGCCGGACGATGGCTGCGCGCGCTGCGCGCCGAATACGACGACGAACTGGAGCTGCTGCCGTTCGTGCGCGGCACGCCCGACGCCGCCGGCATCGCGTGCCTGCTGCGGCGCTGCGAGCGTCTGCGGCTTCCGGCGGTGGCGATCGGCGACACCGCGGCGACCGCCTATGGCCGCTGGCGCGCGTGCCTGCCCGCGGCGCCGCTGACCTGGCGGGTGCTCGAAACGTCCGCTGCACGGGCCGCGACACCGCTGCCCGGCGGTCTGCTGGCGCGCTGGCCGGTACGCGCGGCCGAGCCGGTCGACTGGCCGCGCTCGCGCCGCGTCATTGCGGATCTCGGCGCTGCGTCGCCGGCGCTTGGCGCGCGCATCGGCGCGCTCGCCGACGCACTGTGCGACGGCACGCTCGTAGTCGCCGGCATTGCGCTGGACACGGCCGCCGGCGCGCCGCACACCTTCATCACCGATGCGCTGGACCCGCTCGCGAACTACGTCCGGATGCAGCGCATCGCCGCCGTGACGCGCCGCGCGCCGTCGCTGCGGAGCCGCCTGTGAACCCGCGCCCGCAGGCCGGCCCGACGCGCATCGCGCTCGTCGGCATGCCCGGCGCCGGCAAGACGACGATCGGCAGCGCACTGGCCCGCGCGCTCGCGTTGCCGTTCGTCGACGCCGACCGCGAACTCGAACGCCGCTTCGGCGCGCCCGTCGCCGTGCAATTCCATGCGGGCGACTTCCGCGCACGCGAAGCCGACGTGATCGACGCGCTGACGTGCGGGCCGGCGCTCGTGCTCGCGACCGGCGGCGGCGCCGTGCTGCGCGACGACACGCGCGCGCGGCTCGGCCAGCGCTGTTTCGTGATCCACCTCGCGACCGATCTCGACACCCTGTGGCACCGCACGCGCGGCGACGCGTCCCGCCCGCTGCTGAACGTCGCCGACCCGCGCGCGGCGCTCGCCGCGCTGCACGACGCGCGCGAATCGCTGTACCGCGCCTGCGCGCACTGCCGCATCGACACCTCGGGCCAGTCCGTCGCACAAACGCTCGCGGCAGCGCTCGACGCACTCGCCATCGCGTAACCCGCGCGCCCCTGTCTGCCCCCCTTCCGCTGTTTCGACGATGCCGTCCGGTGCGGCCGACTGCCATTTCTACCAGTTGCCGATCGTCAAATAATATCTAAAGATATATTTTTAGATACAGATCGTTTGCCTTCACGCGACAGGAAACCGACCATGCCCCTCCTCATCGACCGCGCGCGCGGCGCCCGCCGCCTGGTTCCCGCGCTCGCCGCGCTCGCGATCGCCGGCTGCGCGCCGTTCGGCCCGCAACGCCCGGCGGCCCGGATCACGCCCGTCGAGCAGCTCGATGCGGGCGCCGCGATCGGCGCGGCCAGCGCCGGCTCGCCGACGGTCGCCGAACGCTGGTGGACCGCGTTCGGCGATGCGCAGCTGGATCGCCTCGTCGACGATGCGCTGGCCGGCGCACCGACGCTGCAGGCGCAGCGCGAACGGGTCGCGCAGGCGCTGGCCGACGCCGACGTCGAAAATGCCGCGCTGCTGCCGCAGCTCGGCGCGACGGCGAGCGCGGTGCCGACGCGCCTGCCCGGCAGCTACCGGACGCCGCCGCCCGCGGCCGGGCACTGGCAGGTCGACGCGCAGGCGCTGCTCGGCGCGTCGTGGGATCTCGACATCGCCGGCCGGCAGCACGCGCTGGCGCGCGCCGCCGCACTGCGCGCGGACCAGCAGCGCGCGCTCGAACGCGCGGCCGCCGTGTCGTTGCAGGCGGCGATCGTCGAAACGTATCTGCAACTCGCGCTCGAACAGCGACTGCTCGCGATCGCGCGCGATACGCTGCAGCAGCACAGCTATCTGCTGCGCCTCACGTCGCAACGCGCGGACGCCGGCCTCGACATGCAGGTCGCCGTGCTCAGGGCGAGCGAACCGATTCCGCACGCGCAGGCCGACATCGACACGCATGCGGCCGCGTCGGCCCGGCTGCGCCACCGGCTCGCCGCGCTCGTCGGCCGGGGGCCCGGTTACGCCGATGCGCTGACGCCCGCCGCGCCGCCGGCCGCGGCGCTGCCGATGCCGGCCGTCCTGCCCGCGGCGCTGATCGGCCGCCGGCCCGACGTCCTGGCCGCGCGCTACCGGGTCGAAGCCGAAGCGGCGAACATCGACGCGGCGCGCGCCGCGGTCTATCCGGACGTCAACCTGCTGGCCTTCGCCGGCGTGCAGAGCTTCGGCTTCCGCGCGCTGTTCCACGGCAACAGCGGCACGCTCGGCGCGGGCCCCGCGATCACGCTGCCGATTTTCGAGGGCGGGCGCCTGCGTGCCGGCCTGCGCGCGCAAACCGCCGCGTACAACGCGGCCGTCGCGACGTACGACGACACGGTCGTCAACGCGCTCGCGCAGGTCAGCGACACCCTCGTCCAGATCGACACGCTCGGCCGGCAGCGCGCGCTTCAGCGCGAGGCGCTGTCGCGCGCGCAACAGGCCTACACCATCGAAACGCAGCGCTACCGGAAAGGCATTTCCGGCTATCTCGACGTCCTGCTCGCCGAAGGCCGGCTGCTCGACGACCGCGCATCGGTCGCCCGCGCGGACGCGTCATTCGCGATCGAGCATGCCCGCCTGATCGCCGCGCTCGGCGGCGCCACTTCCACTGGAGTCACCCAATGAACCGTCCCGAATCCCCCGCCGCCGAGCCCGCGCTGCAACGCGCGCGCCGGCGCTACTTCCGCTGGTTCTTCATCGCGCTCGCCGGCGCGGCCGGCCTCGCCGCCGTCGCGTGGGCCACCACCCGAGGCACCGAGACGACCGACGACGCGTACGTCTCCGGCGACGTCGTGCAGATCTCGCCTCAGATCGGCGGCACCGTCGACGCCGTGCGCGTGCAGAACGCCGACTGGGTCCGTCCCGGCGACCTGCTGTTCAGCGTCGACAAGACCGACGCCCGGCTCGCGCTGGACGAAGCGGTCGCGCAACTCGCGCATGCGGTGCGCCAATACCGCACCGCGCATGCGGACGCGGTGCGCGACGAAGCGCAGATCCGGGTGCGGCGCACCGAATGGGCGAAGGCGAACGACGACCTGCAGCGCCGCCTGAGCCTCGCGCAAGACGGCGGCGTGTCGCGCGAGGACCTGCGCCATGCGCGGGATGCGATGGACGGCGCGGCCGCCGCGCTGAACGCGCAGCAGGCCGCGTACGATGCGACGCTCGCGCGCACCGACGGCACGTCGATCGACACGAATCCGCTCGTGCGCGCTGCGGCCGCCCGGGTCCGCAGCGCGGCGCTCGCGCTGCGCCGCACCGAAATACACGCGCCGCTCGGCGGGCTCGTCACGCGCCGGGTCGTGCAGGTCGGCCAGCACGTGTCGCCCGGCACGCCGTCGATGGCGCTCGTGCCGCTCGATCACGTGTGGGTCGAGGCCAACTTCAAGGAGTCGCAACTGCGCGGCATGCGCGCCGGGCAGCCGGTCGAGCTGTTCTCGGACCTGTACGGCAGCGACGTGGTGTTCCACGGGCGCGTCGTCGGGCTCGAAGCCGGCACCGGCGCCGCGTTCGCGGCCGTGCCCGCGCAGAACGCGACCGGCAACTGGATCAAGGTCGTCCAGCGCGTGCCGGTCCGGATCGCGCTCGATCCCGCCGAGCTGCGCGCGCACCCGCTGCGTATCGGCCTGTCGATGACGGCATCGGTACCGGTCGATCACGGCCCCGGCACCGCGTCGGCGTCGCCGCCCGCCCGTCCGCCCGAAGCGCGCCGGTCGATCGACGCCACGTCGATCTATCGCGACGACGACGAAGCGGGCGAGGCGCTCGTCACCGAGACGATTCGCGCGAACAGCGGCGCACGCCCGCTCGCACCGGGAGCCTGACGATGCGCTTCTTCACCCGGAACGCGGCGCCGAAACTGCCGCTGGAGCCGCTCGCCGGCATGCCGCTGGCGCTCGTCGCGATCGCGGTCAGCGTCGCGAATTTCATGCAGACGCTCGACCTGACGATCGCGAACGTCGCCGTCCCGACCATCGCGGGCGATCTCGGCGTCGCCCCGGACATGGGCACGTGGATGCTGACCTCGTTCGCGACGCCGCTCGCGATCACGCTGCCGCTCACCGGCTGGCTCACGCAGCGCTTCGGCCAGGTGCGGCTGTTCCGCGTGTCGGTGCTGCTGTTCGTGCTGACGTCGGTCCTGTGCGGGATGGCGCCGAACTTCGAGTCGCTGCTGCTGTTTCGCGCGCTTCAGGGCGCCGCGTCGGGCCCGATCACCGCGCTGTCGCAGGCGCTGCTGATGGCGGTGTTCCCGTCGACGCGCCGCCACGTCGCGCTGGCCGTGTGGCAGACCACGACGTTCGTTGCACCGGTGCTCGGGCCGATCGCCGGCGGCTGGATTACCGACAACCTGAGCTGGCCGTACATCTTCTACGTGAACGTACCGCCGGGCGTGCTCGTGCTGGGCGTGCTCGCGCGGCTGCTGAAGGGACGCGACAACGCGACGCGGCGGCTGCCGGTCGACGTCGTCGGGCTGCTGCTGCTCACCGCCGCATTCGGTTCGTTCCAGTTGCTGCTCGATCGCGGCCAGAACCTCGACTGGTTCGCCTCCGACGAAATTCGCATGCTGGCGGTCGTGAGCATCGTGTCGTTCGTCGCACTGATCCTCTGGGAATTGACCGACGACCATCCGATCGTCGACCTGCGGCTGTTCGCGGACCGCAACTTCACGACGAGCACGCTCGCGATCACGGTCGGCTTCGGGCTCTACTTCGGCGCGCTGGTGCTCGTGCCGCTGTGGCTGCAGACCCAGCAGGGCTACACGGCCACCTGGGCCGGCATCGCCACCGCACCGCTCGGCGTCGCGGGGATCGTGATCGCGCCGCTGCTCGGCCGCTTCCAGGGCCGCACCGACCCGCGCCTGCTCGCGACCGTCGCGCTCGTCGGCTGGGGCGCCGCGTCGTTCTGGCGCATGCATTTCAACAGCGACGTGACCCTCGGCGACATCGCCGCCAATTCGCTGCTGATGGGCGCCGCCACCGCGTTCTTCATCACGCCGCTCGTGTCGCTGTCGCTCGCCGGGCTGGCCCGCGAGCGGCTGCCCGCGGCATCCGGGCTGCAGAACGCGCTGCGCCGGATCGGCACCAGCGTCGCGACGTCGGTCGCGCCGACTTACTTCGAGCGTCGTTCCCGCGTGCACAACACCTATCTCGTCGACCACATCACGCCGTACGATTTCGCGTCCGCCGACTGGTTCGCGCGGCTCGATCACGCGGGGCTGTCGCCGTCCGGCGCGCTCGCGTCGGTCTCGCATGCGATCGACGTCGAAGCGCACATGCTCGCGCTGAACGATTTCTCGTTCGGCTGCCTGCTGCTGTTCGGCGCGACGCTGCTGGCGGTCTGGTCGATCCGCTATCGTCATGCGTGACGTCGTGAGGGGAAACCGCCGGAAGCCGTGTCGGCCGGCGGAGCGACTGACCGGCTAACCGCGCGGCGGGCGGCGGGCGGCGGGCGGCGGGCGGCGGGCGGCGGGCGGCGGAAGTCTCTGCCGGATCGCATCGCCGCCTCACCGATGAATCGACTGCGCAGGGCCGCGTTCGGCGGCGCCCCGAATGAAAAAGGGGGCTCCGCGCCGAACGACACGGCGCGGAGCCCCTTCTACTTCTACTTCTACTTCTACTTCTACTTCTACTTCTACTTCTACTTCGCTTAACGCGGATCGCCGGGCGCCGGCACGTAGCCGTCGGCAAGGATACCGATCGTCCGCGCGGCCGGCTCGCGCAGGCGCTTGGCCGCCTGATAGCCCTCCGACCGATACCACTCGCGGGCGCGCTCCGCCGACTCGAATTCGAGCACGACGACGCGCTTCGGCGCCCAGTCTCCTTCCAGCGTCTCGACTTCGGCGCCGCGCACCAGGAAGCGCCCACCGTACTCCGCCACCGTCGGCGCACCGAGCCGGCGGTACGCCTGGTAAGCGTCGACGTCGTGCACATCGATATCGAACACCACGTACGCGCTCATGATCGCGCCTCCGCTGGCGCCGCCGCATCGGCCGGCGCGAGCTGCACGAACACGCGGCCGTTCTCGATCTTCACCGGATAGGTGTGCACGCACGTCGTCAGCGGTGCGCACAGCGCCATGCCGGTCCGCACGCTGAAGCGCCCCTGATGCAACGGGCATTCGATCTCGTCGTCGAGCAGGAAGCCGTCGCTCAATCGCGCGTCGCCATGCGTGCACTGGTTCTCGGTCGCGAAGATCTCGTCGCCGACCGCATACAGCGCGATGTCGCGGCCCCCCACCCAGACGCCGAGTATTCCGTCGGCGCGCACCGTTTCCGGCGCGACTGCATCGATCCATTCCGTAGTCACGTTCGGCACCTCGTTCAGATCGGGTAAATCAGCGAGTTCGGAATCATCTCGCTGTCGTACACGCAGATGCGCGACTCGAAACGCAGCCCGTGCGGCGTACGCACGATCCGGTCCAGGTAGCGCCCGGTGTTGTACACATCGCTCATCTGCTCGGTCTTCGTGCGCAGCACCGCGTAGTTCGTCTCCGCCTCGATCACCGCGTCGTCGAGATACGTGATGAACGGCAGCCCGATCACGTGGCGCTGGTAGTACGGATCGAAGAACAGCGTCTCCTTGATCCCGTAGACGCGATCCTTCAGCATGCCCTTGCTCTCGAAGTCCATCACCGCGAGGGGCAGGTTGCGCTCGTGGTTCTCGCGCGGCACCACCGTGTACCGGCATTGCTCGATGAAGAATTCCGGCCACGCGTCCCAGTCGCCGCCGTCGAGCACGGCCGCATATCTCGCATTGAGCTGGACGAGCGAATAGAAATCCTCGAAATTCGCGCCGCCCGCGTGCGGCTCGGCGGACGGTCGGTCCGTTCGTGTCGTGATCGTGCTCATTCAGGCCTCCATCACTTGGCGCCAGTACTGGTACATGCCGCGCACCAGCGTTTCGCTGACCATATGTTCGGTCTGCTCGTCGATCTGCCGGCCGCCGAGCTCGTTGTAGACGTTGCCGTGCTGGATCTGCTCGAAGCTCTGCTGCACGCATTCGATGACCTCGCCGTCGTCCGCCGACACGAAGCCGGCCGGCCCGAACAGATTGGCCTGACGCAGACGGCGCCGCGTCATCTCTTCCGTGTCGGTCTCGAAACCGAAATGCGTCCACACGTAGTCGAACACGCCCGGGCCGATCGGCCGGATGCGACGCGTCGACAACGCATTGACCTGCTGCTGGATGATGACGCTCGGCATCAGCGTGAGCATCACGACGGTCGGATCGCCCCACCACGGTTCGTGCACGACGTCGAGGAAGCGGTCGTCGTGCAGCGTCATGCGCTCCTTGAAGCTCGTCACGTTGTGGGTCACCTCGCCGCCGCCGCCGCCGCTGCGGATCGACACCATCGCGCCATGCCGGTGATGCGCATCGGTCACGAGCCGGGCGGGATTGTCCGCGCGCCACAGGCCGAAGTTGACGAACCAGGTATGCAGCAGCCCGGCGTGATACGGATCCTTGATGTTCTCGACCATCAGTTTCCAGTTGCTCGGCACGCGCTGCCGCGTGTAGCCGAGCACGGTCAGCTTCGGGCCGTGGAACAGACGATCGTAGTAAGGCAGGATGCGCGGGCCGAGGAAGTCCTCGAACGATTCGACGTTCTCGTCGAACGACGCGAACACGGCGCCGCCGCGCGTCGACACGCGCAGGCGCCGCAGCGCATGCTTGCCCGGCTCGAAATCCGCCGGCATGCCGCCGTTGATCGTGCCGCCCTGACGCACGCCGCGCCGGAACGGCACGCCGATCAGGTTGCCCTTCAGGTCGTAGTTCCACTGGTGATACGGGCAGTGGAAATCCTTCGCCTTCCCCGAGCGCTCGCGGCAGAACTGCATGCCGCGGTGCGCGCACGCGTTTTCGAAGACGACGATCTCGCCGTCCTCCGTGCGCGTCATCACGACGGATCGCTCGCCGACTTCCGTGCGCTGGAAATCGCCGGGAGACGGCACTTCGGCTTCGAGGCCGATGTAGCACCAGTGATTCGCATAGAACAGGCGCTCGAGTTCCCGCTGGTACAGCGCTTCACTCGTATACGCCTCGTAGGGTGTGCGGCTGGCGCCGTCGCCTTTCCAGTCGAGCGCGCGGGCGATGTCGATGGGTGAGTTCAAGAGAGCTCCTTTCATTCAGTAAGAAACGGCCTGCATCGCGACGGCGGCGCCGTGCGCGATGAAGCCGGCTGGCGAACGCCGCCGCGCAACCGCCGCGGCAGCCAACTGCTCGACGAGTTCGGCCGTGTGATCCCAGCCGAGACATGCGTCGGTGATGCTTTGGCCGAATACCGGCGGCGTGCCCGGCACCAGGTCCTGCCGCCCCTCGACGAGGAACGACTCGATCATCACGCCCACGATCGCGCGCTCGCCGCGATGCAGTTGCGCGGCGACGTTGCCGCACACGTCGATCTGCGCGCGGGTCTGCTTGCCGCTGTTGCCATGGCTCGCGTCGATCACGACATACGGGGGAAGATGGGCGTCGCGCAGCGCGGCGCAGGCGGCCGCGACGCTGGCGGCGTCGTAGTTCGGGGTCTTGCCGCCGCGCAGGACGACATGCGTGTCGGGATTGCCGCGCGTGGTCGCGATTTCCACGCCGCCGGACACGGACGACCTCAGGTAGCTATGCGACGCCCGCGACGCGCGGATCGCGTCGATCGCGACCTTCACGTTGCCGTCGGTGCCGTTCTTGAAGCCGACCGGCAGGTCGAGCCCCGACGCGGCCTGGCGATGGATCTGCGATTCGGTCGTGCGCGCGCCGATCGCGCCCCACGACACGAGATCGTCGAGATACGGCGCGGTCATCGGATCGAGAAATTCGGTCGCGGCCGGCAAGCCCAGCGCATTGATGCGGAGCAGCACCTTGCGCGCGACGCGCAGGCCGTCCTCGATCCGGAAACTGCCGTCGAGATACGGGTCGTTCAGCAGCCCTTTCCAGCCGACCGTGGTGCGCGGCTTTTCGAAATAGACGCGCATCACGATCTCGAGCACATCGGCGTACCGCTCGCGCAGCGGCGCGAGGCGGCGCGCGAACGCCAGCGCGGCGTCCGCATCATGGATCGAGCACGGGCCGACGATCAGCGCAAGCCGGTCGTCCTCGCCCGCGATGATGCGCGCCAATGCGCGCCGCGCATCGCCGATCGACCGTGCCAGGCCGGGATCGCAGGGCAACTCGGCGCGCAACCGCTGCGCACTGATCACCGCCACGCCTTGCGTCAACGCTGCCTCAACGGATTTTTCCATTTAACGCTCCACTCTCGCTGATCGGATGCCGATTTACGGAGGCAATTAGAGCGCGGTCAAATCCCCGGTGATACTGTCATTTATCTCAGAAGCATTTCACATAGTGAATATCTGTGATTTCCGACAGTATTCCGATATGCGGTTCACGTCTAACTTAACTCCTGCCAAAAACGTTCTCACCCGCCGTTCTGCCAAGGAGCCTCGCAATGACAAGAAAGTATTTTGAAACCCGAATCGACGTGAAGTATCGGGAAACGGACGCGATGGGCCATGTGAGCAGCCCCGTCTATTACGACTATCTGCAGCACGCGTACCTGACCTACATGCACGACCTGCTCGAGCTGCCGTATTCGGAAAAGCTGCCGCACATCATGGTCAAGACCGCGTGCGAATATCTGAAGCCCGCGCAGTACGGCGATACGATCACGGTCCGCAGCAGCGTCACGCGCTTCGGCTCGAAGAGCTTCGAACTGGAATACCTGATGGTGCGCGACGGGCAGGCGGGCACCGAGGATTCGGCCGACGATCCGGCGGTGGTGGCGCGGGCCGTGTCCACGCACGTGATGTTCGACTACGGCAGCAAGACCACGGTGCCGGTGCCGGAAGAGTTCAGGACGCGCGTGCTGTCGTTCCAGGGCGCGATCTGATGCGGCAACCGGGGGTCCACGACGGACGCCCCGGTACCGTTCACGCAAACACGATCAGGCCCATCAACACGGCTTTCACGACCGCATTGGTCTTGTTGGACGCGTTGAGCTTGACGATCGATCTCGAAATGTGGAAGTTGATCGTCCGCTCGGTCAGGCCGAGAATGATGCCGATCTCATAGGCGGTCTTCCCTTCCGCCGCCCATCGCAACACCTCGCATTCGCGCATGCTCAGCGCGACATCCGCGGGCGCCGCTATATTCGCCGCACACTGAATCATTCGTTTCTCCATCCAGAATAAGACGCCAATGTTTCAGATTCGTTATTTCCAGCGTTCACCTCAATTCACATACCCCTCGGATTGGATGTTTATTATTTAAAGGCGTCACGAATATTCGGCGAATTCACAAGCAACGATCGTCCCACGCATTATCTCCGGCGTTGTCACAATGGAATCGAGCATACCGAATCGATTTACGCTGCGGAAGATGCACGAGACGCAATGTATCAATGACGTTGACGCACGCCACCAGAGTTGCATGATGCGTCACATCGAAGCGGCCGCATGACAAGCGGGTGCGATCGCCTCGGCCACGCGCGGCGCGCAGATACCGCGCACGCAATCGCGCAGCCAGCGATGCGCGGGGTCGCGGTCGAAACGCGGGTGCCAGATCTGCGAGACGGTCAGGTCCGCGATCGGCAACGGCAGCGTGAAGCTGTACATGCCGACGCGGGACCGCTCGGTCTGCCGCTCCGGCACGCTGGCGACGAAGTCCGAGCTGCGCGCGAGCGACAGCGCGGTCGGAAAGCTCGACACGACGGTCGTCACCGAGCGCGCGATGCCGAGCGAATCGAGCAGCGTATCGATCGGGCCGTTGAACTGCCCGCGGCGCGACACGCTCACTTGCGGAAACGACGCGAAGCGCTGCGGCGTGATTTCGCCGGTCGCCAGCGGATGATCCGCGCGGACCACGCCGATGAAGCGGTCGCGAAACAGCGCCTGCACGCGCAGCTCCGGGCCGGCCTGGCCGATCACGCCAACCTCGAGATCGATGTCGCCGTTGCGCAGCGCATCGACATGCTTGTTGGGTTTCGGCGCGAAGCGCAGCCGCACGTCGGGCGCGGCGCGCGACGCGTGTTCGAGCAGCGCCGGCGCGAAGGTCTCGACGAATGCCTCGTTCGCGCGAATCGAGAACGTGCGCTTGAGCGTACTCATGTCGACCCGTTCGCACGGGCACATGACCGAATGCGCCTCCACGACGAGCGCATGCACCCTGTCGCGCAACTCGAGCGCGCGCGGAGTCGGGACGAGATCGCGCCCTGCCCGCACCAGCAACGGGTCGCCCGTCATCACCCGCAAGCGCGCGAGCGAGCGGCTGAGGGCGGACGGACTGAGGCCGAGCGCGTTGGCCGCGCCCACGACGCTGTTCTCGGACAGCAACGCGTCCAGAACGACGAGAAGATTGAGGTCGATGGAAGTCGCCATGTTGCGCTCTTGCTGTACTGTCGGGACCGGCCGGCCGATGGGCCGACGGCATCGTGCCTCGGGCGCATGTGCTCCGTGATTCGCGATAGACCGGAAATCGGCAATCGCGCCGCCGAGCCTGACGCACGATCGTGCGTCCGCCGAAATGGCGGGCAGCGAATGGCGGGGAGTATTCGTGCCACTGAGAAAATCCGCTGCGGATTTATTGCACTTGTGAACGATTGTGCACCGCGCTGCAATAAATCGCAACCGGACGCGATGCGTATCGGGTTTAAATGAAACGATGCGCGCGAATGAACAATAAAATAAAACCGATTTCGATTGCGTCGATCCGCGCATCGCGCACGCAAGCCGGCCGGTGAAGCAGGGCCCGCAACGGCAAAGCCAGTGCGGGCGCCACCAGGCGCTGCATGCCCGGCCGGCACGGCTTCCGCGCAAAGCACCGCACACTCCCGCGCATCGCGATCGAATGTCGGAACATTTAGACGCTTCTATTGACTTTCACACCGATATTCCGCGCTGGCTCGCATACGTTTATGAAACCCATTCGATCGGCCGATTCGCGCAGGTCTTCCCGCGATATGAGATAAACCCGTCGGATTGTGTGGCCTGCCCCTTTTGCGATTCGATCGATATTTCACTTGTCCGGTGACGTTTGGTCCGATCCGCGCTGCCCGAGTCTTTATCCTTGTAAAAATTTCGGCCAGAGAGAAAATCGCGCGACATTGGTTCGTCGGTCTCGTCGTGCAGGCAACGCAGCGCCGCGCGGCCGTCTATGTCTTTCTCCGCGAACGGTCGTGGCCGATAATGGGCACGCCGTTCGTCCCGGCATGACGACACACACCGCCAGGATCGACGCACACGGCAACCGCGCCAGGAGGACCCGCTGCATGACCACCCCATTCAAGCTGGGCGACCACGTCCGCTGGAATTCCGAGGCCGGCTACGTGACCGGCACGATCATCGCGATCCACACCGCCGACTTCGACTACAAGGGCCATCGCCATCACGCGTCGCCCGACGATCCGCAGTACGAGGTCAAGAGCGACCGGACCGACCATGTCGCCGCGCATCGCGGCCGCGTGCTCGAACGGATCGCCGGCAAGGACCGCGCATGACGCTCCCGTTCTACACGATCGGCCATTCGAACCGCACGCTCGACGAATTCGTCGGCCTGCTCGATGCGGTCGAGATCACGCTGCTCGCCGATATCCGCAAGATGACGCGTTCGCGCACCAACCCGCAGTTCAACGAAGCGACGCTGCCCGATACGCTCGCCGCCGCCGACATCGCGTACGAACACATCGCCGAACTCGGCGGCCTGCGCGGCAAGTCGCGCGGCATACCCGACGACGTCAACGACTTCTGGACGAACCGCAGCTTTCACCGCTACGCGGATTACGCGCTGTCGCCCGAATTTCACGCGGGCCTCGACCGACTGATCGCCCAGGGGCACGAGCAGCGCTGCGCGATCATGTGTTCGGAAGCCGTGTGGTGGCGCTGTCATCGACGCATCGTGTCCGACTACCTGATCGCGCGCGGCGAAACGGTACTGCACATCATGGGGCGCAACCGCGTGGAACCCGCGCGGCTCACGGCGGGCGCAGTCGTCCGGCCCGACGGCACGATCGTCTACCCAAATGTCGACGACGACCACGGCAGCGCCGCGCGAGCGAAAGACGCCCCACCGGACGCGTGACATCGCGCGCGCCCCGCGCCGGCTTCCGGCGGCCGCCATCCTGCATTACCATCGTGCGGCCACCCCGCCCGCGCTTCTCCGGCAGCGGGCCCCCCGCCACCTCTTCCGTTGCGCACCGATGCTCGCTCTCATCATCGTCGCCGGCCTCTGGGCCGGCCTGCAGAACGCCCTCGCGGGCGGCGGTTCGTTCGTCACGCTGCCCGCGCTGATCGTGTCGGGCATGTCGCCGCTCGCAGCCAACATCACGTCGACGGTCGCGCTGTTCCCCGGCCAGGTCACGACGGGCTGGGCGAGCCGGAACATGGTGAGCGGCGTGGGCAAGCTGCCGTTTCGCGCACTGTTCGCGATCAGCGTGGCCGGCGGCGCGCTCGGCGGCCTGCTGCTGCTGAAAACGCCGTCGTCGATCTTCTCGCACCTGGTGCCGTGGCTCGTGCTGTTCGCGACGGTCGTGTTCGCGTGGGGCAGTTTCTTTCGCAAACCGGGCGCCGGCGCGCAACATCTCGGCCCCGTCGCGGCCGGGGTCGCGCAGTTCCTGATCGCGATCTACGGCGGCTACTTCGGCGGCGGCATCGGGTTCCTGATGATGGCCGCGCTGACGATGGCCGGCCTGCCGCCGCGTCACGCGATGTCGACGAAGAATGCGCTCGCGGGCGTGATGAACGCATCGGCCGTCGTGCTGTTCGTCACCTCGCCACACCTGCACTGGCGTGAGGCGATCGCGCTCGGCGCCGGCGCCATCGTCGGCGGCCTGCTCGGCGCATGGGCGCTGCATCGCGTGAACGAACGCGTGCTGCGCATCGCGATCGTCTGCATCGGCGCGCTGCTGACCGTCGGGTTGTTCGTCAAGCCGATCTGACGCACGCACGCCGTTGCCGCGGCAGCCGGTCCGGCCCGGCGTGCACGTTCAGCCGAACGGCCGCACGCCGATCAGCGGGCCGTGCAGGAACCGCGCGAACACAGCCCACGCGACGAGGCCGGCCGCCACGGCCGCGACGTCGCCGGCCAGTGCGCCGGCCGGATAGCGGACGCCGTCGCGGCGATCCCGCGCACGCGACACGACAAAATCGACGATCGACCACACGAAGAACGCGCCGAACAGCACGACCGCGTGCACGGTGCCGTTCACGAGGAGGTGCGCGACCGCCCAGACCATCACGCCGGCCAGCATCGGATGCCCGACGAGCGTCTTGATCCGGTTGCGCGGCACGTACGACGCGGCGATCAGCACGAACGCGACCGCGGTCAGCATGCCCGTCAGGTGACGCACGCCGACCGGCGACACCCACAGCAGCGTCGCGCCCGCGCGCGCGAGCCCGTACCCCCAGACGATCAGCGCGAAGCCGACGATCGACGCGATCGCGTAACCGCCCTTCCAGCCCTTCTCGCCGATCCGCTCGATCGTCGCGGACCGCCAGCCGTCGGCGACGATCCGGATCGAATGCACACCGAGGAAGATCGCTAAACCGAGAATCAGGACGAGCATCGGCTGTCTCCGTCTGGAATGATGAGTGGGGAAGCGTTCCGCGCGGCGTCGGGTGCGCCGTTCGCGAGGCCGGCGGCGAGGCCGGCGGCGAGGCCGGCGCGGGTCGCGCGACGCATGGGCACAACCCGCGCCGATCATAAACGCCGGGGCCGCCGTTGTGAAGCATGCAGGACGTGCGGTGCGTCAAGCTCGATGCATGCGTGCGCCGGATCGTGCGGGCACATAGGCCGCGCAGCGTGCTGGTCGGCCGCGACGGGCGCGCCTGAAAGTAAGGAAAGCGAAAATCGCGAGGCGGTCGCTTCTCGTGATCGGGACTACGCCTGCTTGCGCTTCGCCGCGGGTTTCGGTGCCGGCGCGGGCGACGATTTCGATGCCGGTTTTGCTGTCTGCGCCGACGCCGGTTTCGCTGCTGCTTTCGCCGCGGGCTTCGTTTTCCGTGCCGACGCGGGTTTCGTTACCGATTTCGTCGCAGGCTTCGCCACCGGTTTCGCTGCACGTTTCGACGCGACCTTCGATGCCGCTTTCGGTGCAGCCTTCGCGCCCGCTCTGGACACAGTCTCCGACGCCGCCTTCGCCTTGCGCTTCGGGGTCCCGGCCAGCAGCGCCGCGCGATACGCGCCGCGGCACCAGTCGAACAGCGCGCCCGCATCCTCGAGCACGTCGGCCGGCGTTTCGTAATAGCCCTCGAGCGAGACGGTGCGCGTGGGCCTCGCATACGAGAACGGCCCCATCCCCGCCGCGACGAACGCCGGGCGGTTCACGTCGTCCACCCGCAGGAACAGCGACCCGCGCGACATGAAGCCGAACATCACGCCGTCGAGCCGCAACGCCGCACCGCTGAAGAACCGTACAACGGCGACCGTGCCGAGCGGCGCAAGCTGATACGCGATTTCCTCGCCGTGCGCCTTCTCCGACTGCCAGCTCATGCGGGCACCTCGCAGCGCTGCGTCCATGCATCGAGCTCGGCCGCGTCGACACCAACGGCCGCCGCGCTCTCGCGAATCTGCCGCCACGTCGCGCGGTCGACCGGAATGCCGGTCGTGCCGCGTGCGGCGCGGCTCGCCTCTTCAGGTTCGCCCGGCATCTGCACCGGCGTATCGCCGGCCTGCGGCGACGCCTTCGCCCACGCGACGAACGCATCGGCTTCGCGTTCGGCATCGGCCGCGTCGAACGCTTTCGGATCGATCAGCACCGACAGCATCCCGTTGACGATCGCGCTCGTCTTCTGCAGCGTATCGCCGTACGTCGTATGCCCGCCCACGAGCGCGCCACCGAAAATCTCGCACATCGCCGCAAGCGCATATCCCTTGTGCAGCCCGAACGGCAGCAGCGCGCCGAACGGCTGCTCGTGCATCACGGCCGGATCGTCGGTCGGCTCGCCGCGATGGTCGATCAGCGACCCGGCCGGCACGCGCTTGCGCTGGTTGTACGCGACCCGCGTCTTGCCGTACGCGATCGCGCTCGTCGCGAAATCGAGCAGCAGCGGCGGCTTGCCCGCACGCGGATACGCGGCGCAGAACGGGTTCGTGCCGAAACGCGGATCGGTGCCGTGCAGCGGTGCGACCAGCAGATCGCCCGGCACGTTGACGAAATGGAACGACACGAGCCCCGAGCGCGCGCACTGCTCGGCCCAGTGCCCGATACGGCCGAGGTGATGGACGTCGCGCAGCCCGATCGCGCAGATGCCCATGCGCCGTGCGCGTTCGATCCCTTCGACCATCGCCTCGAACGCGATCACCTGGCCGAAGCCGCGCCCGCCGTCGATCGTCAGCACCGCGGCGCCGTCGCGGACGATCGACGCGTGCGCGTTCAGCTGCAACTGCCCTTCCCGCCACGACGCGACGTAATTCGGGATCATCCCGATCCCGTGCGAATCGTGGCCCGCGAGATTCGCGCCGACCAGGTGATCGGCGACGAGCGTCGCCTCGCGCGGATTGCTGCCGGCCCGTTCCCAGAGTGCCGCGACGAATGCATGCAGCGGTTCGGCGCGCATGCGCAGCGGTTCGGTATCGGGCGTCGGCAGTGCGGTCATCGGCAACACTCCATCCAGTCGGTTCGGGTCGGGCAATCGGTTCGTCGAACGCTGCGACGCTCAGCGCGCGGTCGCGATCACGTCGGCCACCGCCGCCGTGAGCTTCTTCGCGTACGGCACGTGCAGGAACTCGTTCGGGCCGTGCGCGTTCGACTTCGGCCCGAGCACGCCGCACACCATGAATTGCGCGGCGGGGAAGCCTTCCTGCAGCACGTTCATCAGCGGGATCGTGCCGCCGAGGCCCATGTACGCGCAGTCGGCGCCGAAGTGGCGGCGCGACGCGGCGTCGAGCGACGACGCGAGCCACGGCGCGAGATCCGGCGCGCTCCAGCCCGTCGCCGCGCCCGCGTCCGGCTTGAACGTGACCTTCGCGTTGTACGGCGGATCGAGTTCGAGCAGTTCCTTCAACTGCTGCACGGCCTGCGCGGCGTCGACGAGCGGCGGCAGCCGCAGCGACAGCTTGAACGCGGTGCGCGGACGCAGCACGTTGCCCGCATCGGCGAGCGCCGGCATGCCGGCCGCGCCCGTCACCGACAGCGACGGACGCCACGTCGAATTCAGCAGCGCCTCGCGCGGATCGGTCGTGGTCGGCAGCACGGGCTTGCCGTCCTGGCCGCACGCCCAGGGCAGCCCCTTCCACACCGTGTCGCCGAGAATCGCGGCGGCCGCTTCGGCTTCGCGCACGCGGCTCGACGGAATCTCGCAATGGAACGCGCCCGGCAGCAGGTTGCCGTTCTTCGCGTCTTCGAGGCGTTCGAACAACTGGCGCATCACGCGGAAGCTCGACGGCGCGATGCCGCCGTACACGCCCGAGTGGATGCCTTCTTCCAGCACCTCGACCTGCAGGTCGCCGGACACGAGGCCGCGCAGCGACGTGGTGAGCCACATCTGGTCGTAGTTGCCGGCGCCCGAATCGAGGCACACGACGAGCGATACCTGGCCGAGCCGGTCGCGCAATGCGTCGACGTACGGCAGCAGGTCGTAGCTGCCCGACTCTTCGCAGGTCTCGATCAGGCCGACGCAGCGCGGCCGCTCGATGCCCTGCTCGTCGAGCGCGCCGAGCGCCGCGAGGCTCGCGTAGATCGCATAGCCGTCGTCCGCGCCGCCGCGGCCGTACAGCTTGCCGTTCTCGAATTTCGGCGTCCACGGGCCGAGATCCGCGCGCCAGCCGTCGAATTCGGGCTGCTTGTCGAGGTGGCCGTACAGCAGGATCGTGTCGGTGCTGCCCGAACGCGTGGCCGGCGACTCGAAGAAGATCACCGGCGTGCGGCCCGGCAGACGCACGATTTCGAGCTTCAGGCCCTTCACCGGCTGGCGTTCGGCCCACTGCGCGGCGTCGGTGACGACGCGTTCGAGATATCCGCGCTTCGCCCAGTCGGGGTCGAATGCGGGACTCTTCGCGGGAATCGCGATGTAGTCGGTCAGTGCGTGGAGGATTTCATCGTTCCACTTGCGCTCGATGAAGGTAACGAGCTTGTCATGGTCGAGGACGGGGGTAGTGTCGACGGAAGTCATGGTGGGGGTGCCTGGATCGGGCTGACGAAAATCCAGATCATACGCCGATGCTCCCCCGCCGGCGCCCCTCCTGGCCGTTCAGCCAGCCGTCGGAAACGCGTCGCGCAGCCCGGCCGCGCACGCGAGTGCGTCGCGCCACAGGCGCTGCGTCAATTCACCGGCATCCTCTTCGCGCGCGAGCGCCGCGGCCTCGCCCGACCACAGCAGCGAGAAATCGTCGCGGCCCTGCCGCTCGAACGCGCCGCGCAGCGGATCGACCGCGGCCGTCGCGAGCGGAAACGCCGGCGCGAGCGCACTCATCGGCCCCTGTTCGCGCATGAAGCGCGTCAGCAGCCCGCGTGCGGGGCGGCCCGTGTACAGGTTCGTGATGCGTGTGCCGTCGTCGCGGGCGGCGCGCACGGCCGCGCGATGTTGCGCCGAGCGGCCGGCCTGCGGCGTCAGCAGGTAGCCGGTGCCGATCTGCACCGCGCGGGCGCCGAGCGCGAACGCGGCCGCGATGCCGCGCCCGTCGGCGATCGCACCGGCTGCGATCACCGGCGCGCGTACTGCATCGACGATCTGCGGCAGCAACGCGAACAGGCCCGGTTGCGCGTGGATATCGTCGGTCAGGAACATTCCGCGATGGCCGCCGGCCTCCGCGCCCTGCGCGACGATCGCGTCGACGTCGCGCGCATCGAGCCAGCGCGCCTCCTCGACGGTCGTCGCGGACGACACCACCTGCGCGCCCGTGCGGCGCACGCGGTCGAGCAGCGCGTCGTCCGGCAGTCCGAAATGGAAGCTCACGACGGCCGGCCGCAGTTCCTCGACGACCGCGCACATCGCATCGTCGAACGGCGCGCGGCCGGGGCCGCCTTTCACGTCGGCCGGGTCGAGCCCGGCTTCCGCGTAGTAGCCGGCGAGCGCCGCGCGCCAGCGCGCGTCGACCTCGGCATCGGGCGCGGGCGACGCATGGCAGAAGAAGTTCACGTTGAACGGCGCGGCCGTGCGCGCACGGATCGCCGCGATCTCGTCGCGCAACTGCTGCGGGCCGAGCGCCGCGCACGCGAGCGAACCGAGCCCGCCGGCTTCGCACACGGCGATCGCGAGCGGACTCAGCGAGCCCACCATCGGGGCCTGGATCAACGGCAAACGGGAAGGCAGCATCGTCATCGGCATCCTTGTTCGGAATGAGTGGCCGTCGCCACACCAGTGGTTCTTTTCTTCGTCGCGCCCGAGCGATGCCGCCCGGCGCCTGCTACGTGCCGCCGCGATCCATCCCGCGCCGGTACGCGGCCGGGCTCGTCGCCGCGACGCGCCGGAAATGCCGGCGCAGCGATTCCTCGGAACCGAACCCGGCGCGCGCCGCGACTTGCGCGAGCGGCAACGCGGGCTGCGCTTCGAGCATGTCCTTCGCGACGTTCACGCGTTCGCGGATCAGCCATGCGAGCGGCGACATCCCGGTCGCATCCGCGAACTGACGCTGCAGCGTACGCGTACTCATCGCGGCCTGCGCGGCGAGCGACGCGAGCGTGTGCGGCTCGACCGCATGCGCGCGCATCCAGTCGATCAGCTTCGCGAGCCGGTCGGTGCCGCCCGGTGCGACCGGACGCGGCACGAACTGCGCCTGCCCGCCGTCGCGATGCGGCGGCAGCACGAGGCGCTGCGCGACGCGGTTCGCGATCGCGCCGCCGTGATCGCGGCGCACCAGGTGCAGCAGCATGTCGAGCCCCGCCGCCGAGCCGGCCGACGTGACGATCTGCCCTTCGTCGACGTACAGCGCATCGGGATTCACGCGCAGCGCCGGATAACGCGCCTGCAGGCGCTCCGCATATCGCCAGTGCGTCGTCACGGTGAGACCGTCGAGCACGCCGGCCGCCGCCAGCACGAACACGCCCGAACAGATCGAGCAGAGCCGCGCGCCGCGCCGATGCGCGGCGCGCAGTTTCTTCAGCAACGGCTCGGGCGGCAGTTCGTCCGGATCGCGCCAGCCGGGAATCACGATGGTGTCCGCGCGATCGAGCGTCGCGAGCCGGTACGGCGCCGCAACGGTGATGCCGCCCGCCGCGCGCACGGGCCCCGGCTCGCTCGCGCATACCGCGAAGCGATACCAGTCGACGCCGAGTTCGGGGCGCTCGAGCGCGAACAGTTCGACCACGCAGCCGAATTCGAACGTGCAGAGACGATCGTAGGCGAGCGCGACGACGAGATGATTGTGCATGACGCGATGTTACCGGAACTTGTCGATCGCGCCACTGCCGCGAAACGAGCCGAACCGCGATACTGCCCTTCATTGCGGCGCGTTCCGTGCCCGCTCGGTTCCGTACCCGCTCAACCAGGAGAGCCCGACCATGTCCTATGTCACCGACGTCCCCGCTGCCGACAGCCCCGCCGCGCTCGCGCATTTCGAGGCATCGCTGCGCTTCGAGACCGATTGCTGGGACGTGCACGACGCACTCGCGTCCGGCACGCCCGATTTCGTGCTGCTCGACGTGCGCGGCGCCGACCCGTTCGCCGCCGGCCACGTGCCCGGCGCGCGCAACCTGCCGCACCGCAAGATCATCGAAAGCAAGCTCGCCGGTTATCCGGCCGGCACGCTGTTCGTCGTCTACTGCGCGGGGCCGCACTGCAACGGCGCCGCGCGCGCGGCGATCCGGCTCGCGCGCCTCGGCCGGCCGGTCAAGCTGATGATCGGCGGCGTGACGGGCTGGCTCGACGAAGGTTTCGCGCTGAGCAACGACGTGCAGCCGGCGGACGCCGAAGCCGGCTGATCGTCACCAAAAGCGCAACAATCAATTGCCTGCACACGAACGGAAAAAGCGCGACAATCAGCCTCATTGCAGTTCGGACGGAGCAGCACCATGCATGATGAAGTCCTGATTCAACTGGCCGGTTCAGTCGCGGCGATCGCGCTCTATTTCCTGCCGGCCGTCATTGCCGACCGGCGCGGCCGGCACGACAAGCTGACGATCGCGATGTTCAACGCGCTATTCGCGTGGACGGGCATCGGCTGGCTGATGACGCTGTACTGGGCGTGCCAGCCGAATCCGCGCACCGACGTCGCGCAGACGATCCTCGCGAAGCGCCGCGGCGTCAGCATGCGCACCTTCTCGACCGGCCTCGTCGAACGCGTGCAGCGCCGCGTCGCCGCCCAGGAGCAATGGGCGGAAAAACAAGGCTGCCGTTAAGTCCCTCTTTCCGCTTCACCGCGTCGCGTCGAACTGCGGCATCCTGACGTTGGTCGACGCGCGGTAATCCCACTTCAGTACGTCGCGCGGCGGCCAGCCGCCCGCGCGCAACCGCGCCGCGAACGCCCCCGCCGTCACCGCCCGTGCGATCCGCTCGCCCGGACACCCATGCGGCCCCGTGCCGAAGCCGAAATTCGGCCCCGCCGCGCGGCCGGGCATCAGCCGATGCGGCTCGCGATGCACGGCCGGATCGCGGTTCGCCGCCGCGAGCACGACGAGGATCGCGTCGCCGGCTTCGACGCTCACGCCTTCGATCGACGTGCGCGCCGCGACGAACCGGCGCGTGTTCTGCACCGGCGCATCGAAACGCGCGACTTCGACAACGAATGCGTCGAGCGCGAACGCGTCCGGCGCCACGCCGGCTTCGCCGTCCCATGCCACGAGCGCATTGCCGAGCCAGGCGGCCGTCGCCTCGCACGTCTGCGACAGCAACCCGACGAGATTCGCGACCAGCGCGCCGCTCGCGTGCCAGCCGGACGCGCGGGCCGCCTGCTGCACCGCGGCGACCAGCGTGCCGTCGCGCGCATGCGACTGCGCAACCCGTTCCGTCATCCGGTCGAGCAGTTGCCGCGCCGCGTCGCTCGCGCGCGCCAGCGCCGCGGCATCCGACAGCGGCGACAGCGCGGCGACGAACTCGACGACCCGCTTGGCAATGTCGTCGAGTTGCGCTTCGTCGAAGCCGAGCAGATCGGCAACCGCGCACACCGGCACCGTCATGCACCACGCATTCAGCGCATCGGCATCGCCGGGCGTCGGCAACCGCCGCGCGGCAAGCGCGTCGGCGCGAGCGCGCAGCGCATCCGTGTCGATCGGCGCGAACGCCGCGCGCAACGCCTGCTTCGGCATGTCGTGTCGCGACGGGCCATCGTTCATGCGCACCAGCTCGCCGAACAGCGCACCGGCCGTCGTACCGCGCAACGCGGGCGGCACCGGCGCGTCGAGCGGGCGTACGCGGCAGGCCGGATGGCCGAGCACGGCCGTCACGGTCGCCGCGCGGCTCGCGACCCACAGGCCGAGCGTGGCGTCGAACGCAAGCGGCGGCCCGTCGACGAGCGCGGCGTAATAGGGATAGGGATCGCGGTGCGTGACCGCGGCAATGGGATCGGTCGGGTTCATGCGTTCAGTATCGGCGCAGCGCGCCGCCGCATGTTTCGGAATAGCGTGAAGTGTCGTTGCACGGACGCCGCGCGCCGCGCGTCGCGGCATCGCGGCGGCCGGCGTCAGGCCGCCGACCGGTAGCGGTGCGACTGCATGCGCAGTCGGACCCGCCCGGCCGAAATCGCACGCGGCTCGGGCGCCACCGTGTCGTGATGAAACATTTCCTGCCGGAACTCGCCGTTTTCGTCGAACCACTGGCAGATCAGCCAATCGCCGTCGTCGAACACGACCGGCCCGGCATACGTGACGGTCATGCGCGGCCCGCCCGTTTTCAGCGTCACGACATCGCCCACGCGAAACCTCACTCGATGATTTTCTCGGATCGTCATCGCTCTCTCAGCTTTTAATATATTGAATATATTGATATTCCCGGCAGCCCACTCGCCGGTCATTCGAACGTGACGCAGATTATCAATCAAAAAATCATCCGGCAACTGCCGCGCACTGAAACGTTCTGAACGAGAACCTGCAACAATGCACGACATCGTCGCGTATGACAGCCCGCCAAGCCTCAGATCCGGTGCGGTTTGCGCGCCGGCGGCAGCCGACCAGGCGGAATGCGGAGAATAAACGACGATTTTCGCGTCAGCGTCGGCGATTAATGCGGACGCGAAACCAATTGATTATTGTCAATCAATGCTTAAGTGGAAACGATTCCGGATTTTATTGGGGCTCATTCGCCGAACAAAATCGGCGAATTATCCGGCGCCGCGAACCAGCGGTTGATATCGCGCCCCGGCACGGCTGCCCGCGTAAAGGTGAACGTGCCGTCGCGCCGCATTTCCGTCGCCGCGTGCAGGAACGCGCCGAGCGCGGCCCGCGCCAGCGCGCCGCCGACGCTGACGCGCTTCACGCCGAGCGCCGCCAGTTCGTCGAGGCTCAGCAACCCGCCCTGCAGCCCCATGACGACATTGACGGGCGCGCCGACCGCCCGGGTCACGGCCGCGATCTCGTCGGCGTCGGTGATACCGGGCGCATACAGCACGTCGGCGCCGGCGTCGCGATACGCGACGAGCCGCGCGATCGTGTCGTCGAGGTCGCGGCGGCCGTGCAGGTAGTTCTCGCAGCGCGCGGTCAGCGTGAACGGAAACGGCAGCGCGCGCGCCGCGTCGACGGCCGCCGCGATGCGTTCGACCGACGCGTCGCGCGCATAGATCGGTGTATCGGCGCGGCCGGTCGCATCCTCGATCGAGCCGCCGACCGCGCCCGCCTCGGCCGCCAGCCGGATCGTTTCGGCCACCGTGTCGGGCGCGTCGCCGAAGCCGTTCTCGAGATCGGCGCTGACGGGCAGGCCGCCCGCGGCGACGAGCTCGGCGATGTGATCGAGCATCGCGTCGCGGTCGATCGCGTTGTCGGGCTGCCCTTTCGAAAACGCGTACCCGGCGCTCGTCGTGGCGAGCGCTTCGAAGCCGGCCATCGCGAGCAGGCGCGCGGTGCCGGCGTCCCACGGGTTCGGGATGATGAACGCGCCGGGGCGCGTGTGCAGTGCACGGAAAGCTTCGGCGTGGCGGGCTTGCTGGTCGGAACGGGTCATGACGAACTCCGGGAAGGTGTTGACGGTGAGCTTACGCCGGTCGTGCACGCGACGTTTCAGCGTTTGCCGAAATGTCGTCGCGCAACGGAAACACCCGGGCCGGCCGGATGCGGGCCGCCACGTTCAACGGCCCGCGTCGCGTCACGTCGATGCGGGCCGCCCGTCGTCGATGCCGAGCAACACGTCGGTGACGGCGTCGGAGAACCGCATCGCGCGGCCGTCGATCAGCACGCCGTCCGGACTCGACGGATCGCGCACCGCTGGCGGCACGCCGTGCGCGAGCAGCACGCGCGCGCACGCGTCCCAGTCGGGATCGCCGACGCCCTCCGGCTCGTTGACGGATGCCCACGACAACGTACCGAGCGCATCGCTGCCGAACCCGTGCAGGTCGCGCCAGCTCGCGCCGTGTGCAAGCAGGAACGCCAGCAGTTCGGCATCGCCGCGGAACACCGCGTGATTCAGCGCGCTCGCGTCCCAGTCGCCGCCGCGCGCGGCGATCGGCCAGCCCAGCTCGACCATCACCTTCACCGCGTCGCGCGAACCCCATGCAGCGGCGTCCGGTAGCAACCGCAGCCGATCGTCGGACAGCGCACCGGGCAGTTCGGGGTGTTCCGCCTGAATGCGCCGCGCGTCGTCGGCATCGGCGCGCGCGCAGGCCGCCATGAACGCGTCTTGCGCATCGAGCGCCTCCTCCGCGCCGGCCGCGCGCAACAGCGCCGCGACGTCGGACAACCCCGTCTGCATCGCGAGCCGGTATGCGCTGACGCCCGCCGCGGTCCGCGCGCCGGGATCGGCGCCGGCCGCCAGCAGCGCGGCGACGTGGCGTGCCGGGCAACGCACGGCGATCGCGCGCAACAACGGCGCGCCCCACATCCTCGTCGGCCCCTCGCCGGCCGGCTCGTTCGGGTCGCCGCCATGCGCGAGCAACAGCTCGAGCGCGGCCGCGTCCGGCACGTCGAGGGCGCGCCGCAACGCATTCGTGCCGCCCACCCGTGCGCCGTGCTCGAGCAGCAGACGCGTGCACGCCGGGTTCTCCACCGAGTGATACAGCGATTCGCCGTCGTTCGGATCGGCGCCGGCTTCCAGCAGCATCGCGGTGAGCGCCGGATCGCGATTGACGCCGGCGGCGCCATACAGCGCCGACAACGGTTCCGACTCGTCGGGCTCGGCAAGCGAGGCCGGCGGATACCGGTTCCCGATCCGCTGGTTCGGATCGGCGCCCGCCTCGAGCAGATGACGCGCGCACGCACGCAACCCGGCCGCGAATTCGGGAAGCTGCGCGAGCCGCGAATGCGTGACGGCGACGAGCGGCGGCAGCTTCAGCGCCCCGCCGGCGCGCGCGATCCAGCCGGGATCGGCGGCCAGCGCCGCCTTCACCGCGTCGAGATCGCCCGCCGCGCATGCGATGGTCGGGTCCGCCGACACGAGATCGGGACGATCGAGCAGCAATTGCGCGGCGACGCGCGGCCGGGCCGCGTCGAAACCGCCGGTCACGTCGGCGCCGTACGCGAGATCGAGCCAGCGCCGGATCAGCAGCGATCGCGGTTGCCGCGTGAGTGCGTGCGTTTCGACGAACACGCCGAGATCGGCCCACGAAGCAAAGCCGTACTCGCGTGCGATGCAGGACTGCGCGTCGTGCAGGCGCAGCCCGAGCGCGAGCGTTTCGTCGTGCGTGCGATGCGCGGCGGCGGGCAGGGATGCGACGAAGCGCGCGACGGCATCGGCGTCGCCCTGCCGGTACAGGCGCAACAATGTCTTGGCCTGCTTTTTCAGATGATCGGGATGAGCGTCGGGAGGCAGCTTTTTCATGCGGATCCTCGTGCATGGATGGCCGAAGGTCCGCAACACCGCCAGCACGAAGGATGGGGAAGACTGGATTGACTGCGACAGGTGGGTTGAACCCTTTCCGCGGACCCGGAAGCGACCTGCATCGCTGCCCGGTATCGTAGGCGACGGCTGACCGCATCGTCAACCGGGCCGGGCCGCGCCGTTCAGCCCGCGAGTTGCTTCGTCAGGAAGATGCGCGTGTGCCCGACCGGGTAATCGGGCAGCTCGCCAAAGCGCACATAGCCGCGCTTCTCGTAGAACGGCCGCGCCTGGAAGTCGAACGTATCGAGCCACGCGCTGTGGCAGCCGCGCGCGATGGCCTCTCGTTCGGCCAGATCCATGATGCGCGTGCCGGCGCCCTGGCCGCGCGCGGCCTCGGGCACGACGAGCAGGTCGACATGCAGCCAGCCGAACGCCGTGCCGCCCCACAGGCCGCCGACCACCGCGCCGGCGGCGTCGGTCGCGATCACGGCCAGCGGCCGGAAATCGACCGGGCCGGCGTGGCTTTCGTTGAAGCGGATCAGCGGCGCGACGATCTGCTTGCGCACGTCCGCGTCGGCCGCGTCGGTCACTGCGTAGGTCAACGTCATCGGTTACGTCGGGTCGTGAATGAGAGTTGGCTGAAACCATCCATACCGCCACGCGCGTCAAACGACGTACGCGCCCTTCGCGTGCAGTTCCGCTTCGGTCCGTTCGAGCGCCGCGATCGCATCGCTGCCTTCGAGCGCCAGCAACTGCGCGACGAGCGCCTCGGCCATCGCGTGCGCGGCCACCAGCGACGGAAAGAACGACGGGCTGTCGTGCGTGAAGATCAGTTGCGCGTCCGCGTGCAGCGCGATCGGCGACACGGCGCTGTCGGTGATCGCGACGATCCGGCTGCCCTGCGCCTTCGCGGCCTGCGCGACACGCGTCGCTTCGGCCGAATACGGTGCGAAGCTGACGATGACGGTCACGCTCTGCTTCGCGATCGTCCGCAGCTCCATTTCGAGCGAGCCGGCGACGCCGTTGAGCAGCGACACGGTCGGCCGGAACAGCCGATAGCCGTAGACGAAACCGAACGCAACCGGATAGCACGAACGAAACCCCGCCACGTGCACGTGCGACGCCTTGCGGATCAGCTTCGCCGCATCCGCGAGCGTGTGCTCGTTCTGGGCGGCGGTCGCCGACAGGTTGTGCTGCTGCGCGGCGAGCAGATCGTGCGCGAGCGACGCCTTCGCGTCGGGCCGCACGAGCGAGCGCGCACGCTGCGTGAGCGGCTCGGGACGCGTGCGCACGCGCGCGACGCACAGGTCGCGCAGCTCGTTCCAGCCGGGAAAGCCGAATTGCTGCGCGAGCCGCACGAGCGACGCAGGCTGCACCTGCGCGCGCTGCGCGACCTTGCGCATCGACGACGTGGCGACTTCGTCGGGATGATCGAGCAGGAAGGCGGCGCCCGCCTGGAATTGCGGGCTCAGCTCGGAAAATTGCGCCCGGATCCGGGACGCGAGTTCGTCGAAATTGGCGGCCATCTTGGTGGGAACGGGAACCGGTCGTCCATGGTATCACCGGCCCCGCGCCCACCGGTCAGCGCAGCACTTCGACGTGATCGGCGTCGACCTTCACGCGGCCCGACCATTTGCGCTCGAATTCGCCGGTCAGCTTCACTTCGTTCTTGTCGCTGACGGGCTGGCCCGCCGCCCACAGCTTGCGGTCGATCTCGACGTGGATCGTGCCGGTGGCGTCGGCGAACTCGTAATCCTCGCCGCCGACGTGCTTGACGATGCGCCCCTGCAACTGCACGTGCTGGTCGTCCTTGCCGTTGGCGAGCAGTTCCTTCACGGTCGTCGTGGTCAGCGCGGACGGCCCCGTGTATTGCGCATGGACGGCAGCAGGCAACGCGACGAGCGCGACCGCCAGGATTCTGGCCAGGTGTTTCATGATCTCGGTCCTCTTCTTCGATGTGGCGCCGCGCTCCGTTGAACGCGACGGCGCCAGATTACGGACCGTAAGATTAAGCAAACCTGAAGGTCGCGCCCAAGTGACACGCTGCCGCATAGGACGAGTACGAAAGCCCGCCGCACGCCGCCCGCATTTAAGCTCCGCCTAAGACGCGTGCGCTTATCATGAGAACCCCGGGCGCTGCCGCGCCCCCGTTGGAGAGACACCAATCCATGCGCGTACTGCTCGTCGAGGACGATCCGCTGATCGGCAGCGGGCTCGAACAGGGCCTCAAACAGGAAGGCTTCGCGGTCGACTGGGTGAAGGACGGCGACGCCGCGTCGCTCGCGCTGCGTGCGACCAGCTACGGGCTGCTGCTGCTCGATCTCGGGCTGCCGAACCGCGACGGTTTGTCGGTGCTCGCCGCGCTGCGCCGCCGCGACGAAACCCTCCCCGCGATCATCATCACCGCGCGCGACGGCGTGCCCGACCGCATCGCGGGCCTCGACAGCGGCGCGGACGACTATCTCGTCAAGCCGTTCGAGCTCGACGAGTTGCTCGCCCGTATCCGCGCGGTCAGCCGCCGCCATGCGGGCCGCGCGCAGACGACGCTCGCGATCGGCCCGCTGCGGCTCGACCCCGTCAAGCACCTCGTCTGGCTCGACGACGACGAAGTGCCGCTGTCGCCGAAGGAATTCGTGCTGCTGCACGAACTGATGCGCGAACCGGGCGCGGTGATTTCGCGCGAACAGTTCGAGGAACGGCTGTACAGCTGGGGCGAGGAAATCGAGAGCAACGCGGTGCAGGTGCATATCCACAACCTGCGCAAGAAACTCGGCCACGACATGATCCGCACGGTGCGCGGCGTCGGCTACCGGATCGGTGACGGCACGTGACGCGGATGCAACGCGCGGTCGCGCGCTGGCGCAACGCGTCGCTGCGGCGGCGCCTGCTGACGTGGCTGCTGCCGGCCGCGTGCGTGATCGGCCTGGTCGCGAGCGCCGGCACCTACTGGGGCGCGCTGCGCGAACTCGACGACCTGCTCGACGACCAGATGCGCAGCATGTCGAAACAGATCGTCGTCGGCCCGAACGGCGAGCTGTCGTTCAGCAACCACGCCAAGGGCAAGCACGGCTTCGAAGCGAGCGACCCCGATGCGGTGCTGCTGCAGGTGTGGCACAACGGCACGCTGGTGTATTCGACCGACCGCGATTCGAAGCTGCCGCCGCCCGAGCAGAAAGGCATCGCGAGCGTCGACGTCGATGGCCAGCCCTGGCGCACCTATGTGACCGAGCGAGGCGGCACGACGATCCGGCTCGCGCAGGCACGCCACGCACGATGGGAAGCGATCGCGGGCATCGCCGTCCACCTGCTGTGGCCGGTGTTCTCGATGCTGCCGCTGCTCGCGCTCGGCCTGTGGTTCGGCATCGGCGCGGGGCTGCGGCCATTGCGGGCGATCGCGGCCGGCCTGAAACGCAGGAATGCGAACAACCTCGAGCCGGTCGACGTCGCATCGATGCCGAACGAGGTTCGCCCGCTTGCCGAAGCAATCAACGATCTGCTCGCACGCCTCGACCGCTCGTTCACGCTGCAGCGGCACTTCGTCGCCGATGCCGCGCACGAACTGCGCACGCCGATCATGGGGTTGTCGATCCAGTCGGAACTGCTGCGGCGTGCAGCGACGGCCGAGGAACGCGAGCATATCCTCGCGCAAATCCATGCGGGCACGACGCGCCTCGGCCACCTCGCCGAACAGTTGCTGACGCTCGCGCGCCTCGAACCCGATGCGCAGGCGGCCGCCGTCGCATCGGCGCCGGTCGATCTCGCCGCGCTGTGCCGCTCGGTGGTGTCGGACCGCGCGCGCGTCGCCGATGCGCACCGCATCGATCTCGGCGCGATCGTCGACGCCCCCGTGATGGCATCGGGCAACGCCGACACATTGCGCGTGCTGCTGAACAACCTCGTCGACAACGCGATCCGCTATGCGGGCGAAGGCGCGCGCGTCGACGTGTCGGCGCGCATCGACGGCGAGACGCCCGTGCTCGAAGTCGCCGACGACGGCCCCGGCATTCCGGAAGCCGAACGCACCGACGTGTGGGAGCGCTTCTATCGCGGCGAAGGCGCGCAGGCGGTCACGTCGTCGGGCAGCGGGCTCGGGTTGTCGATCGTCAAGCGGATCGCCGAACAGCATCGCGCGACCGTCGCGCTCGGCACCACGCGCGGCGGGCGCGGGCTGACCGTCACGGTGCGCTTTACGCAGCCGGCCTGACGCCGCGCGACGCAGGGCTTTTCCACAGATTGTGTTGGCAAGCTTGTGGACAACCGTCCATTAACGGCACCAAGCCATTGATCGAAAAGGGTTTGTCGTGCGTGCGCGGCAAATGCGCCCGGCAGATCAGCTACGCACCCGACTCAGTTGTCGTCGGCGATTCGCTCGACCCGCAGGCCGGTCGGCAGGCGGTGCTGAAACAGATCGACGTGCTGACCGGCGAAGGGCTGATTGGGCCGCTACCCGATCCGGCACACAAGCGTTCCCCTTTGCACGCGCCGACGTCTCTCGGCGAGGCGTCCTATCAGGCCGTGGTCGGGCGGTGGCAACAGCATGTCCGCGACATCGCCGGCGACTTCAGTTCGGCTGACCTGGATGCAGCGATCCGCGTGCTGCCGGCCTATCCGTCGTCCGCCGTCGCGAGCCCGCACCTGTTCCAGAAAGTCGGCGTGGCCGGTATCTGCACGGCGTGAGGGCATGACCTGCCCGGCGAAGTTCAAGAAAACATCCTGACGGCTGGTTGTCCGGTCCAGTAATCAATCGTCCCTGGCGGGCAACCCAACCCGATTGCAGAAGCACGTTGCAGCCGTCCCGGTTGGGTGGCTGGATCGTCCCCGGCGGCAAATGCCCTACCCCCAAACACCGATGCGGCTGTTCGGCGTAGCCAAGTGCGTTGCTCTGATCGTCGCGTCAAAATAAGACGCGAACGCGTGCAGAACTTTGCCTACCGCCACACAAACGGTAGCCACCCCGTCCTGTTTACTATTGAGATTCATGCGAACAGCGACAAACTGCGGCGACTCGGCGGACGCCGGTGCGTCGCCCGGTGCATGTCTGCCTGGAAGCTGAATCATGGCGTGCTTTCCCTGTTCCGCTCAATCAAGCAACCAGCCGTTATCGCCCTCGACCAGCGTGCCGCCGTGGCTGGTGGTGTCACCCTCGCGGGCGACCGCCCGGCCGCCAAACGTGGTTACGCCCCCGGTGACGATGACAGCACCGCAACTCGTAGAGTCACCGACACAGGCCGCTTTTCTCCCCCCGACGGTCACGCCGTCCGTGCCGCTGATAACAGTTCCGGGTCCGTGCAACGGACAGACATGGCGATGTCCGACAAGCACAACGGGTCGCATGAAAATCTCCGATGGTGATATTGATCAGCCGTTACTTTCCAGCGGCGGCACTCTGTTCGCCCACATACTTCCACTGGAAGCTGAAGGGGTCCACGCCCCGGTCCCCCGGCAGGTTCGGCAGTGAATCCCCTTCCTTCACGAACACTTCGTGATAGCCGCCGAGCCGTTCGATGCTCTTGCCCGTCGCGGCCCAATAGCCAGTCTTTGGCGCGTAGTCACCCGGACGGGGGTATGGCAGCGCGGGGACCTGCGTACGGGCATCCACTTCGCCGAGGAATTCAATGTGCCGCCCCTCACGCGCTTCTTCATCGGTCGGCTTGTAGACCCTGAAATAGAGGCGGTTCGACGGCGCGTTATCCGTGATCGGATACATCATCCTGCCCTTGCCCGTATCGGTACGGTCCAGAACTTCGCGCACGTCTATCCAGTCGAGCTGGGTTTGCCAGTAGACGACTTCGTAAATGTGTGTGCCCGTAATGAACTGGGTATTTTCGATTACAAATTGGGTTGGCCCATCTGTCGTCCATTTCTCCTCTGCCTTTAAAACGTAGGAATACAATCTAATGTCCTCATCTCGCGGAGACGCCACATATGGCTCAATGCCATTCGACTTGCGTGGAGGCGCAAGTTGAATTTCCTGCCCCTCTGAATACAGGCGTATTTCGGGGGCGTCAGGAGTCGGCTTACCGGTCCATTTAACGTCCTGTTTACTTGGATTGATATAGGAAAGGTAGTACCGTATTTTAATGCTGTCGTCACGTACGATTGCGTCATGGAACCTGACCTGCGTGATCAACGGATTCTTGACCCAGGTTACCCGCTCATTCGGCACGACACCCGTCTGGTTTCCACTTTGCTTGTCGTTCATAGAACTTTTCGTAGTTTGGTTCGAAGGCGGCGCCGCTTGCTGTTCCGCAAGGGACGAGCAACCGACCAGTGCCACCATCCCTCCAATCGAAATAATGGCGCGAACGCCGTTCATTGTCAGACGGTCAGGCTTCATCCTTCGCGCTCTCGATAAAAATGCAATACTTTCGGCATTAGCTAACGCCCTGTTGGGCATGAACTCGGCGAGTACCCGTTACTTTCCAGCGGCGGCACTCTGTTCGCCCACGTACTTCCACTGGAAGCTGAAGGGATCCACGCCCCTGTCCCCCGGCAGGTTCGGCAGTGAATCCCCTTCCTTGACGAACACTTCGTGATAGCCGCCGAGCCGTTCGATGCTCTTGCCCGTCGCGGCCCAGTAGCCGGTCTTTGGCGCGTAGTCACCCGGACGAGCATACGGCAACGCGGGGACCTGCGTACGGGCATCCACTTCGCCGAGAAATTCAATGTGCCGCCCCTCACGCGCCTCTTCATCGGTCGGCTTGTAGACCCTGAAATAGAGCCGGTTCGACGGCGCGTTATCCGTGATCGGATACATCATCCTGCCCTTGCCCGTATCGGTACGGTCCAGAACCTCACGCACGTCGATCCAGTCGAGTTGCGTATGCCAGTAGACCATCTCGTAGACGTGCGTGCCAGGAAGGAACTGGCTGTTCATAATCACAAATTCACCGGGGCCATCTGAAGTCCATTTACTTTCAGCCTTAACCTTGTTGGCGTACAGTTTTATTTCCTCATCCCGGGGAGCCGCGACATAAGGCTCAATACCACTGTACTTGGGCGGGGCAGGCTTAATCTCCTTGCCCCCCAAATACAGCCGCATTGCAGGACCATCAGGTGTCGGTTTACCGGTCCACTTAACGTCCCGTTTACTTGGATTGATATAGGAAAGGTAGTACCGTATTTTAATGCTGTCGTCACGTACGATTGCGTCATGGAACCTGACCTGCGTGATCAACGGATTCTTGACCCAGGTTACCCGCTCATTCGGCACGACACCCGTCTGGTTTCCACTTTGCTTGTCGTTCATAGAACTTTTCGTAGTTTGGTTCGAAGGCGGCGCCGCTTGCTGTTCCGCAAGGGACGAGCAACCGACCAGTGCCACCATCCCTCCAATCGAAATAATGGCGCGAACGCCGTTCATTGTCAGACGGCCAGGTTTCATCCTTTGCTCTCGATAAAAATGCAATACTTTCGGCATTCGCTAACGCCCTGTTGGGCGTGAACTCGGCGAGTACCCGTTACTTTCCAGCGGCAGCACTCTGTTCGCCCACGTACTTCCACTGGAAGCTGAAGGGGTCCACCCCCCGGTCCCCCGGCAGGTTCGGCAGTGAATCTCCTTCCTTCACGAACACTTCGTGATAGCCGCCGAGCCGTTCGATGCTCTTGCCCGTCGCGGCCCAATAGCCAGTCTTTGGCGCGTAGTCACCCGGACGGGCGTACGGCAGCGCCGGGACCTGCGTACGGGCATCCACTTCGCCGAGAAATTCAATGTGCCGCCCCTCACGCGCTTCTTCATCGGTCGGCTTGTAGACCCTGAAATAGAGCCGGTTCGACGGCGCGTTATCCGTGATCGGGTACATCATCCTGCCCTTGCCCGTATCGGTACGGTCCAGAACCTCGCGCACGTCGATCCAGTCAAGTTGCGTATGCCAGTAGACGACTTCATAAATGTGTGTGCCAGTAAGAAATTGGGTATTCAAGATCACAAATTCGTCTGCAACCTCGCCTACCCATTTCTCCTTTGCCTTCATCACATAGGTAGATCGCTTTATATCTTCGTCCCGGGGAGCCGCGACATAAGGCTCAATGCCACTGTACTTAGGCGGGGCAGGCTTAATCTCCCTGCCTCCCGAATACAACCGCATTGCAGGACCATCCGGCGTGGGCTTGCCCGTTGTCTTAACGTCCCCATCGCTCGGATTTATGTATGTGGTGTAGTACCGTATTTCGACATAGTTGCTGCCAAGCTTTCCGTCATGAAACCTGATCTGCGTGATCAGCGGATTCTTGACCCACGTTACCCGCTCATTCGGCACGACGCCCGTCTGGTTTCCACTTTGCTTGTCGGTCATAGAACTTTTCGTAGTTTGGTTCGAAGGCGGCGCCGCGTGCTGTTCCGCAAGAGACGAGCAGCCGACCAGTGCCACCATCCCTCCAATCGAAATAATGGTGCGAACGCCGTTCATTGTCAGACGGCCAGGTTTCATCCTTTGCTCTCGATAAAAATGCAATACTTTCGGCATTCGCTAACGCCCTGTTGGGCATGAGCTCGGCGAGTACCCGTTACTTTCCAGCGGCGGCACTCTGTTCGCCCACGTACTTCCACTGGAAACTGAAAGGGTCCACGCCCCGGTCCCCCGGCAGGTTCGGCAGTGAATCCCCTTCCTTCACGAACACTTCGTGATAGCCGCCGAGCCGTTCGATGCTCTTGCCCGTCGCGGCCCAATAGCCGGTCTTTGGCGCGTAGTCACCCGGACGGGCGTACGGCAGCGTGGGGATCTGCGTACGGGCATCCACTTCGCCGAGGAATTCAATGTGCCGCCCCTCACGCGCTTCTTCATCGGTCGGCTTGTAGACTCTGAAATAGAGGCGGTTCGACGGCGCGTTGTCCGTGATCGGATACATCATCCTGCCTTTGCCCGTATCGGTACGGTCCAGAACCTCGCGCACGTCGATCCAGTCGAGTTGCGTATGCCAGTAGACCATCTCGTAGACGTGCGTGCCAGGAAGGAACTGGCTATTCAAGATCACAAATTCGTCTGCAACTTCGCCTACCCATTTCTCCTTTTCCTTCACCACATGGGTAGATCGCTTTATATCTTCGTCCCGGGGAGCCGCGACATAAGGCTCAATACCACTGTACTTAGGCGGGGCAGGCTTAATCTCCTTGCCCCCCGAATACAGCCGCATTGCAGGACCATCAGGTGTCGGTTTACCGGTCCACTTAACGTCTCGTTTACTTGGATTGATATAAGAAAGGTAGTACCGAATTTTAACGCTATCGTCACGTACGATCGCGTCATGGAACCTAATCTGGGTGATTAACGGATTCTTGACCCAGGTTACCCGCTCATTCGGCACGACACCCGTCTGGTTTCCACTTTGCTTGTCGTTCATAGAACTTTTCGTAGTTTGGTTCGAAGGCGGCGCCGCTTGCTGTTCCGCAAGAGACGAGCAGCCGACCAGTGCCACCATCCCTCCAATCGAAATAATGGTGCGAACGCCGTTCATTGTCAGACGGTCAGGTTTCATCTTTTGCGCTCTCGATAAAAAATGCAATACTTTCGGCATTAGCTAACGCCCTGTTGGGCGTGAATTCGGCGAGTACCCGTGCCGCGCGTGCCCCATAGGCGGTCTTTCCGTTGTATCTGTCAGGGTCGTGTGCCCCGTTAACATCGATCTTCTGGTCCTGGGCATGAGCGGTATTCTGCAAATGCGCCACCTCGTGCAACTGGATTTCCATACGGTTCTGATCGACCGGCCCCCTGTTATTAAAGCTTCGGAAGAATGGACCATACTGGCAGGCGATATTGACGTATTCCATCCGGAAGCCTGATTGGGCGGGCTTGAGCGCCTTGACTGGATACAACCCCGGCTGCACATAGGCACCTGCCTCAAAACCCAGTGCGCCCTTGACCACCCGTTGCATGGATATATGGCGGAAGAACTCCCGCATGCCTTTCAGGTAGTTGTGGACGTGATGCCCGGCAGGCTTGGCTGCAAGCTGTCCGTGCAACGTTTCCGGGGCAGCGATGTCATTGGGCGTTACGCCAAACCAGTATTCGAAGTTCGACCAGAGATCGTGATGAGCAACATTGTGAATCGTTTGCAGAGTCGCATATTCCCTGACGACTGGCGCCCGCGCCGAGGGCGCATCAGGCATGGCGGCGTTGGCGTCCGCCCAGGGTTCGAGTTGTTTGAGGCGCTTCTCGATCAGCTTCAGGCAGGTTATCCAGCTCTGCCGGATTTCCAGTTCGAACGCCTCCTCGGACAGCGTTGCGTCCGTTGCGAGACATTCCCGCATCTGGGCCAGAAAGCCCACTGGATGGAAATGCCAGTTCTTCGTATCCATCGGCGTGGATAGCGGCTTCATGGCATTGTTCACACCATCCTGCTGTACCTTCGCGTCGCTCCAGAACTGCTGACGCTGAATATCCTGCAAGAACGCCTTGAACTGGCTGTCGGATAATTGCGGAAGCGGCGGATGGGCACCTTGCTGAAGTTTGTCGTATCGCTTGCTGTTGTTACTGCTGTCCCATTCGGTGTGAAACCGGACAGCAGCGGTGCGCAAGATCGCGTCAACGCCATCAGCATGAAGATCATCGAGACTCAGGCTCGCAGAAGACTTGTGCGCGGCAGACAGGATTTTCTGCATGACCGCATCGTCGTCCTCAACGAAGCCGTCGTCTTTCGTATTCAGTTCGCTATCCTCATAGGCCTGCCATCCCCGCGCTACCCAGTCGCTATCGGTAGTCAGCGTCACCCACGCGTCGCGGACAAATTCCCGCCCATCGGCTACGGCCCTCGCTTGATCGGCGTACGCGTAGTAGGTGCTTCCATTCATTCCAAATAGCTTGAAACATATCAGGTCGCTAACCAAATCAGGCTTCGTTCCATCCAACCCGCAGGGTATCGCTGCAAAAAAGCAGGAGCCGGCTGGAAACACTTTCATGCTTGACGCGGATAATCCACCCTCACTTGAAAAAACATCTTTGGCCAGCGTTGCATTCCGCGTCAACCACACCTTCCCCATACCATCGCTTTTCTGTCCATCCGCATATTCTTGGTACGACGAACTTGGGTCGCTAATGTTCAGCGGAACAAGCGGCTTCATCTGCTTCACCAACTTGTTCTCACCCGTAAAAATCTCGAAGTGGAAGCTGTCCGCCACCGGGCCAAGATCGCTGTCCGTTATCCCGGCGTAACCAATCACCTGTCCGGCCCTGACCGGATACTCCAATGAGAAGGTGCAGTCCAACGGCATCCACCGCTTTTCCGTAGGATGGCAGCAATACATGAATGAAATGGGGTAGCCCAGCCGGATTTTCTGCTCGGGCCTCAGTGGAGCGCCTGGCTCCACGTCCAGATACATGCGCTCGATCCATCCCTCGCCACTGTTGCGGGTATTGATGTCAGTAATCCTGATCTTGACCATGTGGTGCCCGTCATCGATCACCGCGCTTACCGTTACTTCGTCCCCGCGCAACGCGGCAACCGGAACAATTGTATTGGTGGTCGTGAGAAACGGCGGCAGGACTGCCTTGTTCTGCAACTGCTTCTGCGGCAGCAGATTCGCGTAGAGCGAGTAGAAGTGTGCCCCGATGTATCTGGGGATGCTCGCGCTGACACCCGGCGAAACGCCCTCCACGGGCTGCATTTCACCGCCGCCTCTATTGACCTCGCACTCGTGCCGAATCAGTACAAAGCTACTGCTGAACTGCCGCGGCGGTGACGGCTGTGGCTTGGCTTTCGACGCTGACGCCTTCACGGGTGCGGCCGCCTTGATCTGCCGGTCGAGTTCGCTGTCGATATAGTCCCGATCCAGTCGGAACGCGACGATGGTGCCGTCCGCGACCGCGCGCACCGGCTTTTTTCCGCTCAGGTGTACGCCGCCGTGCCAGAAGCGGTTGCGCCCTACCGGGAATACACCTCCCGCGACGTGCTTCGCGAGATCAATATATTTGCGGACAAGTGCTGGCGTACTTAGCGCGGCACTGGCTGACTGCGGGTAAGACGCTGGCTGCGGAGCGCAGTAATAAGGATCGTCTTCAAATGGGAAAGTCACAATCACGAGACACGGTTCCTTGATGGAATGAACGGCAGGCGTCAGCCTGAAAACGGGAAGTAGTCCGGTGTGAACGGATCGCCCTTGTTCACGTCTGAGCGCATGTCCAGGGCATTCTTGACCCAGCCGGTCTCGGTCTGGACCGGCCCCTTCAGCTTGATCCGGACTCCTTCAATCGTGACGCCCTCACCGTCGAGCGTGATCTTTCCGGCCGGGCCGATGATTTCAGCCTTGTCGCCCGCCTGTAGCTGGTAGATACGGGTCTTGCGCTCAATAGCCTGCCCCGCCTCGATCTGGTGACGCCCCTGCACCTTGTGTTCGGCGTTGCCGCCAGTCGTGACCAGGAAGTTGGCCGCAATGGTGTCCTTGCGATTGTTGCCCGTTTCCTCGATTCGATCCTTGCCGATCTGGATGCGGTGATCGCGCCCAACCGAAAGGAACGCATCCTGGCCAATGGTGTGACGACGATCTACACCAATCTCGACCTGTTCGCCGCGGCCGACTTTTTCCGTACGATCGTTGTCAATCGTCACCGATTCATCATGTCCGACTGTCTTCGCGCGATCATGCCCAACCGTATGCGATTCATCGTTTTCAACTTCGGTTCGCATATCCCTTTCGGCGTGGAGCCATATTTCCTCCCTGCCTTTCCTGTCCTCGAACCGCAGCGCGTTGGCGGTTTCGTAGCCGCCTTCATCGGTGGAGCGCGTCAGCGTGCCGCTCTGGGTCGCATTGGCGGGCAACTCCCACGGCGGCATGTTGTGCGCGTTGTAGTGCCGCCCCGTCACAAATGGCCGGTCAGGGTCGCCGTTCTCGAAGTCCACTATCACTTCCGAGCCGACCCGCGGAACGCTGATGGTCCCGTAGTTGTTGCCTGCCCACGGATAGGAGACTCGCAGCCAGCAAGATGATGTCTGATCATGTACTGGCGAGCGGTCCCAGTGGAACTTCACCTTCACCCGGCCGTACTGGTCCGTGTAGATTTCGCTCCCGTCGGCCCCCGTGACAATGGCCGTCTGCGGGCCGGTTGTGCGTGGCTTGCTGACCGTGCGCGGTGGACGGAAAACGGTCGTGGCCGGCTGCACTTCAAACCGTGTCCGAATCCGGTATTCGCCGGTATCGGTTGCCCCGTCGAGTTCAGCCGCATCCAGCCGAGCCCGGAGAACAAGGTATTCGCGGTTTGCACCGGCTTGCGGAAAGCCCGCCAGCGTAAAAGTCGTCCCGCACACAACGTTCCGTACATTCCCATCGCCAGTGCCCCGCTCGCCCAGGGCACGCATTTCCTGCATGCGTATCCGTGCAAACTGCTCACCGGCCTCCCGCTCGGTGTAGTCGCCGGGCCACTCGTAGCGTTCAAGCGTATTGTGCGAGGTGTCCTGCGGCAACTGAATCTGCGCCTCCAGATTTGCCCTTGGCCGCGTAAAGTCGAAATCGTTCGTGGTCCACTGACCTGACTGGATACGCGCAGTCGTATCGAAGTTGTCGATGTGCTCCATATCAACCCTGCGGCCTGGCGGATAGTACGACAGCGTCTGATAGGCTTCACTGTCAACCGGCTTGTGCGCCCCCAACTGGTCCACCAGGACCATGCGATGCACCGTATCTGAATGCTCGAAAAACCAGTAAATCCCGTTTTCTTCCATTAGACGCTGGATAAAATGAAAGTCGGTTTCGCCATACTGGACCTGATAGACCAGCTTCGGATAGGACTCGCTTAGCCGCATGTCCCACGAGTAGAGGTAGTGGTCGCTCAGCACTTCGTGAATGATTTCAATAACAGACTTATTCTGGAAAATCCTGTAATCCGAGCGTTTCTCAGCTAGCGCGATCCACGGTTGCAATTTGAGTCGATATCTACTCTGTCGGTTTGACTGACCGGAAAAACTCACTGCCGTGATAATCCCGCTGATTTCGCGTAACCCGCGTCCGACGTTTGCTGCACCGGTCGCCCCTGGCATTCCAGGGACAAAAGTGCCCATCCCGTCAAGCTGGATGGTGACGGTCAGTTCCTTCCCAATCATGTCGAGCGTATTGAGATTCGCCGCCTCTTCGTCACTCAATCCCGCATCGAGCGAGGTTTTAACCTCCAAATCGTAGGTGTAGATTTTGGAAAGTTCTTCCTCGCCTTCGATCGCAACCAGTTGCAATACAGGTTCGCCATTGTGCGATAACGGGACGGCCGCCCCACTGATAGAGAGCGTTCGGGACCGGCTGAATTTCTGCATAACCGGATATAGCTTCTGAACGTCAAACGCGTTGGACATGGTGATTCCGACAATAAGATGGATCGTATCGGGCTACTCGGCGAGCGTATGCAGACTGACTCGTCAGGACGTTTCGCTATCAGGCAACAACCCGACCGGCAGGGACACGGGGCTATCCATTGCGACCATATGATGTTCGCGTCGCGTCAGTTCGGGTAGCCGCTGGGCAGCATGGCGTGATGCGGCTGCGAGGAATTCGGCAGGCGCGAACAGACCCAGCACGTCGTTCCGTTGCTCCGGTTCACAGAGGTCCGGTACCCCACTGAGGTCGCCGAACAGCTGTTCAAGTTTGACCGGAGGCCTGAGTAGCTCCATGATCCCCTGGAGCTTGGCAACCGGCTTAACCGGTTGCGGCGGCAACTCCACCATAGTGAGCAAACCCAATCCCGGTTCAGCCTGCACGGGCAACGCAGATGGCGTGGCTTCCGGTGTATAAGAGATTGCCCACTCGGCCAATGAAAGCGGATCATCGAGAAATCTGAGGTATTGACTGTACAGTGACGCAATAATATTTTCGTCCTCCACAGCAACGTTATTGTCATCGAGCTCGCGAAGGGCCTCGCTGCCACGAAGGGACGCTGATGATCCAAGCAGGCCAAATACTGCCCCACTGCCGCATTCATCACCACTCGACAACGCCCGAAATCCCCCGCGCATAACGTTGTCCGCGACGTGAATGACCGTGCCGTCGTGATCCGTTGAATCGCCAAAGCGAGCGACATCCTTGCCTGAGGTATCGTCCTGCACGTTTCATCTCCATCGAACGGAATTTCTCCTGCGTCGAATTTACCGAGCACTCGGGGAAAATCACATAAGACACGTCCGAAATTGACAAAAACCTAGCAAAAATCACAGGGTGTGATTTCTTTTGTCGCGACAATGGACATGCCCCGCATATAAGTTGCATACACAACTTCTGCACAACCGCGGATGGCTCAAGCGAACAACGGCAAGTGACTTGCTGCCTCACGCGAACCCAATCGGGCGGCTCGGACATATTGCAGCCTTCTGGACACTCGTCCGTCATATGGCTTGCGCCGTCCGCCGAAGCAAATTCACACCAGCAGAACAACAACCAGCAGACCGCATCAACCACACGACAAGTCGAGATAAATCCCACCCATATCAATAGGTATCCTGACTTCTTGAGGTAACAAGACACACATACCCCGCCCGAAATCGAGTGGCTGAGCGACAACGGTTCGGGCTACACGGCTGGCGACACGCGCCGGTTCGGAGTGGCCATCGGCCTGAAGCCATTGACCACGCCGGTGTGCAGCCCGCAAAGTAACGGGACGGCCGAGCGCTTCGTGAAGGCGATGAAACGCGACTACGTCGCCTTCATGCCGACGCCGGACGCAGCGACTGCTGCATGCAATATGGCCATCGCGTGCGAGCATTGCAACGAGAAGCACTCGCATAGCGCGCTGAAACATCGCTCGCCTCGCGAGTTCCGGCGTTCGATGGATTCAGCAATCCTTACTGTAATGCCGCGTCCGGTATGACAGGGGCAACTCCAGCGGGGTTGCATGTCAATTCATCATGCGGGATGGGGAATCGTGTGGGAATGGCCTGAAGCAGCCACACCCCGTTTCGCCGCATCGTCTATCTTGCCCGCCTGACAAGGGTTCGCTACCACCGTCAAAGTTGTCCACAGAAAATGTTGGCAAGCTTGTGGATATCCTGCGCACCGCAACGCTAAGCCCTTGATCCGATGGACTTTGGCACGCGTGATGCAGACGCGGCGCGCGTCATGGCCGTCGCGCACACCGCTTCGCCGCACTTCGCATCACGATGCCACGACGATGCGCTACTTACCCACAGATTGTGTTGGCAAGCTTGTGGATATCCTGCGCAAGCCTGCGCTAACTCGTTGATCGGCCTATGGTTCGTGTCGCGTGTCACCGTTTCGGCAGCGCGCGGGTTCGGCCTGCGCGAACACGGACGCTTCAATGCGATCGCAGCGCGCCGCCGATGCCTTGACGCCCGCGCCCGTCGCGCATCAAGATCACGCAAGCCGCACGCGGCCGCGCATCGCCGGCGACGCGCGTCGGCGCCCCGGGCCGGCCATTGCGTCGGCACCGCATGACGACATTTCACTCCGAGGAAGGCCATGGAACACTTCACCGCGTGGCAGTTGATCGTCTCACTCGTGCTCGTCGCCGTCGTCATCTATCCGTACGTGCGCATCGTTCGGCGCACCGGACTGTCGGGCTGGTGGATCCTGACGATGTTCGTCCCGGTGCTGAACTTCGTCATGCTGTGGGTGTTCGCGTTCGCGCGCTGGCCCGCCGTCGACGATCGGCAGCCCTGAGCGTTGCGGCCGCAGCCGCACGCGAGCTTGTCCACAGATTGTGTTGGCAAGCATGTGGATAGCCTGCGCATACCGCGACCAAGCGCTTGATCCGAAAGACTTTGTTCGCGCTGCTTCGAAAGCGGCACACGGCCGCGCAAGCGCGGTTGTGTACCGCGTCGGCACGTGACGCGCCGCCTGCCACGCCGGCTACCCTGCTTGTCCACAATTTTTGTTGGCAAGCGTGTGGATAGCCTGCGCATACCGCGGCCAAGCGCTTGATCCGAAAGACATTGTGCGTGCTGCTTCAAACGCGGCACGGTGACGTACGGCACGCCGGACGCCGCCGCGCGCGAGCTTGTCCACAATTTTTGTTGGCAAGCATGTGGATATCCTGAGCATGCGCGACCTAAGTCGTTGATCACACAACGTTTGAGCGCGCGGGTCACGACTGCGGCACGGCGCGCCCGCGGATCTCGCCACGCGCGCCGTGCCGTGCCGTGCCGCTCAACCGAACGTCTGCGCGACGATCCGCGCGACCGACGCGATCACGTCGTCCTTCGCCCGCGCATCGGCGCGAGCCTGCGTGTAGTACACGGCCAGCACGATCGGCGCGCGCGACGTCGGCCAGATGACGCCCGCGTCGTTCGTCGTCCCGTAGTCGCCGGTGCCGGTCTTGTCGCCGACCGTCCAGCCGGCCGGCACGCCCGCACGAATCCGCTTGTCGCCGACCTTGTTGCCGCGCAGCCACGCGACGAGCTGCGCACGCTGCGCGGCCGGCAATGCGTCACCGAGCGTCAGCACGCGCAAGCTGGCGGCCATCGCGGCAGGCGTCGTCGTGTCGCGCGGGTCGCCCGGCAGCGCGGTATTCAGTTCGGTCTCCCATCGATCGAGCCGGAACGCGTCGTCGCCGATCGAGCGCGCGTAGGCGGTCACCGCCGACGGGCCGCCGATCAGCTTCATCAGCAGGTTCGCGGCCGAGTTGTCGCTGTACTGGATCGTGGCCTCGCACAGCGCGGCGACCGTCATGCCCGCGCCGACATGCTTCTCCGACACCGGCGAATAGTTGACGAGGTCGGCCTTCGTATACGTCACGCGCTGTTGCAGCAAGCCCGGACGCTCGACGCTCCGCGCGAGCACCGCCGCGCTCAGCATCGCCTTGAACGTGCTGCAGAACGGGAAGCGCTCGGCCGCGCGATGCTCGATGACCCGGCCGCTCGCCGTGTCGATCGCGCACACGCCGAGACGGCCGCCCGCGTCGCGCTCGAGGTCGGCAAGCATCGCCGCCGCCGCGGCCGGCGCAATCACATCCGCGGCAGCCGCCGCTGCCGCCGGGGCTTCGTCCGGCGCGGCGGCCTGTCGCGACGCGCATGCGGTGACGGTAAGAACGAGCGGCGCCGTCGCGGCGGCCAGCAACAGGGTTCGACGTTTCGATGAGTAGGTCATGTCGGTTGTCTCATGGTGGAATGGCGGCGCAACGTGGTTGACGCGTTGAAAACGGCCAGCCGCCGAGACAGCACTATCGAGACTTTACGGTTGCCTGACAAGCAACGATAATTGAGCGCTGACAAAAGAAATTCTTATGACGAAGCTCCGCCCTCATCTTCCGCTCAATGCGTTGCGCGCGTTCGAATCGTCGGCGCGCCATCTGAACTTCACGCGCGCCGGCCTCGAGCTGAGCGTGACCCAGGCCGCCGTCAGCCAGCAGGTGCGCTCGCTCGAGGAGCGACTCGGCTGCACGCTGTTTACACGGCTGCCGCGCGGTCTGGGGCTGACCGACGAAGGGCGCGCGCTGCTGCCGGTGCTGAGCGACGCGTTCAGCCGCATCGAGACGGTGCTCAAGCAGTTCGACGGCGGACGCTTCCACGAGGTGTTGACGCTCGGCGTCGTCGGCACCTTTGCCCTAGGCTGGCTAATGCCGCGGCTGAAGCAGTTCGGCGACACGCACCCGTTCGTCGAGCTGCGGCTGCGGACCAACAACAACGTCGTCGATCTCGCCGGCGAGGGCCTCGATTTCGCGATCCGCTTCGGTGAAGGCAACTGGCCGGCGACGCGCAACGAGCGGCTGCTCGATGCGCCGCTCACCGCGCTGTGCGCGCCGGACATTGCGCGGCGCATCGCGCAGCCGGCCGATCTCGCGAACGAAACGCTGCTGCGCTCGTACCGCACCGACGAGTGGCTCGGCTGGTTCGACGCCGCGCAGCTCGAACCGTGGGCCGTCAACGGTCCCGTGTTCGATTCGTCGCGGCTGATGGTCGAGGCCGCGATGCAGGGCGCGGGCGTCGCACTCGCGCCGGCCTGCATGTTCGCGCGCGAACTGCAGCTCGGCCAGCTCGCGCGGCCGCTCGACATCGACGTGCGCGCGGGCGGCTACTGGCTCACGTCGCTGAAATCGAAACCGCTGACGCCCGCGATGACGCTCTTTCACGACTGGATCGTCGCGGAAGCGGCCGGCACGGCGCCGGCCGGGTAACGCGGCCTCGCTTGTCCACAGAAAGTGTTGGCAAGGATGTGGATATCCTGGGTACCCGGGGCCTAAGCCCTTGATCGCGCACGAATTAGTGTGCCGATACATGGAGCGGGCAGCCTTTGCGTGCGGGCTTCGTGCACGCAGCCCCTGCCGACCGGATCGTCAACCATTGCGACGCAATCGATTGCAAGTTGTCCACAGATTTTGTTGGCAAGCCTGTGGATATCCATCCAATCGGACGCGTAACATCTTGATACACAAGGGGATTCGATCCACGGACCTTGACCGGTCAATGGTGTGGCACCGGAGTGGTTGTCGAATCGCACGCCATACACGCGCGACGCGCCCGGCCGAGGGCCGGGCGGTTCTCCACAGATTGTGTTGGCAAGCTTGTGGATATCCTGCGTATCGGGGCACCTAACTGATTGAGCGCACGGGGTTTTGTGCCGCGTCCACCGAATCGGGCAGCGCGTGCGCCGCCCGCGCATCAATGACGGTCGAGGCCGCCGCGCAATTCGCTCGCCTTGTCGCGCAGCGCTTCGTAGCCGGAACGCGCATGCTCGGGCAGATCGGGATCGCCGATCAGTGCGCCGAGCGTTTCGATCAGGCTGAACAGGATGCCCTTCGCCGCGCCGACCGCGATGCTCTGCGATTCGATCGACTTGTGCAGGTGGTCGACCGCCGCTTCGAGATTCTCGAGCTTGTGCTCGCCGTCGTCGGGCCGGTTGTCGGTCGTCATCGTCTACCTCCGCCATCGTTCAAGGGTCATGTCACGATTCTATGCCGCTGCGCGCGAACGTGGCGCGACATCGCGCAACGTTCGCGCGACACCGCGCTACAGCACCGCGACCACCTGCACGCGGCCCGGCTGCTCCGCCGCGGCGATGACCTGGCCGTCGACGCGGCGGAACGTCAGCGACACGGTTTCGTCGCCGACGCGCAGCGCATCGATCCGCAGCCAGTCGACGCCTTCCGGCAAGGCCGGGCGCTCGACGCGCACCTCGTGGCGCGATGCGTCGATGCTCACGCCGAGGCACGCCTGCAGCATCATGAACGGCGCACCGGCCGCCCACGCCTGCGGCAGGCAGGCCACCGGATACGCGGTCGGCGGTTCTCCGCGCCGGCGCGGGAACCCGCAGAACAGCTCCGGCAGCCGCATCTCGAAGCTCACCGCCGCCTCGAACAGCGCACGCAGCAGATTCACCGCGGCCGTCTTGTCGCCGTAGCGCGCCAGGCCGCGCGCGATCAGCGCATTGTCGTGCGGCCACACCGACCCGTTGTGATAGGCCATCGGATTGAAGCGCGGCTGGCCGGCCGCCAGCGTGCGGATGCCCCAGCCCGTCTGGAACAGCGCCGAGCCGAGCACGCCGGCGACCGCCGCGCCGCGCTCGGCGTCGGGCAGCCCGAACGCCAGCAGGTGGCCCGCGTTCGACGCGAACACGCGGCACAGCTCGCCATGACCGTCGAGCGCGATCCCGTAGAAATCGCCTTCCGGCATCCAGAACAGCGCATCGACCTGATCGCGCAGCGTCTTCGCGCGCAACGCGTAGCGCGTCGCGTCGGCCGCATGGCCGCGCCGACGCGAGCACGCCGACATCGCGTCGAGCGCCGCGCACGCATAGGCCTGCACTTCGACGAGCGCGATCGGCCCGTCCGGGAAACGGCCATCCGCGTGGAACACCGAATCGTGGCTGTCCTTCCAGCCCTGGTTCGCGAGGCCGCGTTCCGACGTGCGCTGGTAATCGAGCAGCCCGTACGGGTTGCGGTCGCACTTGTCGATCACCCATTGCGCGGCGCGCTCGAGCGCGGGCCACAGCTCGTCGATCAGCGCATCGTCGCCGGTGCGTTCGAGATAGGCGCCCGCGAGCACGATGAACAGAGGAGTCGTATCGACGCCGCCGTAGTACAGCGCGAACGGCACCTCGCCCGTCGCGGCCATCTCGCTGCGGCGGAACTCGTGCATGATCTTGCCGGGCTCCGCGTCGCGGAACGCGGAGGTCTCGCGCGCCTGATGTTCGGCGAGAAAACGCAGCACGCCGCGCGCGAGCGACGGCTGCAGCCACAGCATCTGCAGCGACGTGATGATCGCGTCGCGGCCGAACGGCGTCGAGAACCACGGAATGCCCGCATACGGGTACGGCCCCGTGTCGAGCTGCGTTGTGAGCAGCCCGAGATCCGCGAGCGAACGATCGAGCCATGCGTCGAACAGCGGATTGCCGGTGTTCACGCGCGCCATCGACTCGCGCCGTGCGCGCATCTCGCGATGCACGCCGACCAGCGCGGTGCGCAGCGCGACGCGGCCGCATCCGGGCCCTTCGGCCTGCGCGGGCCCGAGCGTCGCATCGACGGTCAGGTAGATCGACACGCACGCCTGCGCGGCGATCGTCAGCGTGTAGTCGGCGCGATCGACCGACAGCGCGTCGGGCGCCGGCGAGAAATGCACGGTCACGTTGCGCTCCACGCTGTCGAGGCCGTCGTAGCGCAGCCGCACCGCGCCCGCGTCCACGCGCGGCGCGCCCACCGTGCCGCGCTTCGGCCGCTGCGTGCCGCGCACTTCGAACATGTCCTTGAAATCGGCCGCGAACGACAGCGACAGCGGCACCTCGGCTTCGCTCGCGCCGTAGTTCGTCAGCGTCAGCGCTTCGTACAGCACGTCGCCCGCCAGCACGCGCATGCGCTCGATATGGATCACGCCCTCGGGCGTCTCCTTGCCGCCGAGCGGCGGTAGCGGGCGGTTCGTCAGGTGCGCGGTGAACGACGCGTTGTCGGCGCTCGTCGCGCCCGACAGCAGCGACGGCGCGCGGCCGCCGAACGTCAGGCGCCAGGTCGACAGCACGCGCATGTCGTCGACGAACAGGCCGTCGTCATGCCCGCCGATGTCGCCGAGCGCATCGCTGACCACGAACGCGTCGCCGGATTTCAGCACGTACTGGTTGTTGCGCGCGAGGACCTGCTGATCGGCTTCGGGCGCGATGAAGGCGGGACCCGACGCGATGGTCGGGGCAATCGGCGCGACTTGCGGCGCCTGCGTCGTCGTGGCTTCGGCGTGATTCGGCATCGATGCTCCTGTGTCGAGGCGCAACGCGCGGCGCGCGTCGCGTGTTTCGCACAGGATAGGCCAGAACGGCGAACGTGCGCAGCGACGAAACGGCCGCGGCGCGAGGCGACGTTGCTTCGTCGCCTCGCGCCGCGTACGGGCACGTCAGTTGCCGGTCAGAATTTCCAGAGGATGTTGCCGAGGATCGCGTTGTCGCGCACGCCGCTGCCGTATTGGCCGCTGTACGTGAGGCCGAGCGTCAGGCGCTTCGTGATGTTCGCGTCGATGCCGGCCTCGAGCACCGCGCTGTCGCGCGCAATCGGCACGCCCGACACCTGGAACGACGTGCCGCCGTTCGCGAACGTGAACGCCGACGACGGCCGCACGTTGCCGAACGCATGCCGCCAGCCGACCGTCCCGCGCGCGGTGAACGTGCCGCTCGCGATCGAGCCGAGCTGCGACGCCGCACGCACGCCGAGCGTCGAGAAGCCGACGTGGGTCGTCTCGCCGCCGGCGCGCAATGCGGCCGCGCCGCCGGTTTCCGTATAGCCGTCGGTATGCAGGTTCACATACGCGAGGCCCGCGAACGGTTCGATCGCGACCGGCCCGACCGGCAGCGCGTAGCCGACTTCGCCGAACACCTGCGCCGAATGCGCGTTGTAGCCGGCCGAATCGTGATCGGAGAAGCCCGCGAAGCCCGGATAGCGGTCGCTGTTGATTCGATACCACGTGTACGACGCGCCGCCGCGCACGCCGAGCGCGCCATACTGCGCGCCGCCGTACAGCGACACGTAGTAGCTGTTCACCGCCGCCGACGAACTCTGGTCGTTGTCGAGCGAGCTGTGCGTGACGCCCGCGGCCAGGCCCGCGCGCCACTTGTCGTTGAGCGCCATGTCGGCGCCGGCGATGAAGCCCGTCATGCTGCGGTTGATCGACGATGCGTTGCCGTCGCCTCCGAGCCGGCTGCGGCCGCCGAACGCCTGCCCCCAGACGACGGGCTGATAGGGCGTCCCGCCGTAGCACCCGGCGCGCGAACCGATCCGGCGTTCCGGCGGCAGCGTCGGATCGGCCACGCCGGCCGTGTTGTCGCCGCACAGCGCGGCGCCGCCCGACGACAGGGCCGCGAGCGGGCCCGATCCGGGCGCGAGGCCCTGACGGACGCGATCGGTCACCGCGTCGCGCACATAGCGGCTGTCGAGCAGCAGCATGCTCTTCAGGCTCGCCTGCAGTTCGCCGCCGAGCAGCCCGTACGCGCGGCGTGCGGTCGGCGCGTCGGTCGTCAGCACCGTGTCGTACAGCGGATTGCCGGCGCCGAGCGCGGCCACCGCGGTCGCGACCGAGCGCTGGTTCGGCGTCGTCGCGACGTCGGGCAGCGCGGTGCCGTTCTGAGCCAGTTGCAGATACACGTGACCCGGATCGTAGCTGAGGGTCGGCGTCAGGAACGCATAGTTCGCGCTCACCTGGGCGAACGCGCCCTGCACGCCCGACGACGCACTGAGGATCGTGTACGTCGTGCCCGGCTGATAGGTGCTCTGGTTCGCGAGCACCTGCACGGTGCCGCCGTTCAGCGTCGCCGTGCCGCTCGCCGCGAGGCTGCCGCTTTGCTGCGGCGTGGCGGCGACCTGGAACGTCGAACCCGGCTGGAACGTGACGTTGCCGCCCACGTTCAACGCCGCGCCCGGTTGCGTGGCGGCCGCCGTCGCGCCGCCCTGCACCACGAGGCCGCCGATCGTGCCGGTGCCCGTCACCGTCGCGCCGTTCTGCACGGTGACGGTCGACTGGCCGAGCGAACCGTTGACGGCAAGCGTGCCCGCGCTGACCGTGGTCGGGCCGCTCAGCGTGCTCGTGCCGGTCAGCGTCAGTTGCCCGCTGCCGGCCTGCGTCAGCGAGCCGGTGCCGGACAGCACGCTCGCGATCGTCACGTTGCCCGATTGATTGACGACCAGCGCACCGTTGTCGACGACGTCGCCGGCCACGCTGCCCGACGTGCCGCCGTTGCCGAGCTGCAGCGTGCCGCCGGCTGCGATCGTGGTGCCGCCCGTGTACGTGTTGCCGCCGGTCAGCACCTGCGTGCCGCTCGCCACCGTCACGCCGCCCGAGCCGCCGATCGCGCCGCCGAACGTGCTGCTGCCGCTGCCGTTCAGCGCCAGCGCGTTCGCACCGAGATTCACGTTCGTGCCGGCCGCGCCCGACAGCCCGCCGATCGTTTGCGCGCCGGTCGCGCCGCTCACGTCGAACGTCGCCCCCGTGCCCGCGAGATTCACCGCGCCGGTCGATGCAAGGCTGCCGCCCGCGCCGAGCGCGAGCGTGCTGCCGCCGTTGATCGTCGTGCCGCCCGTGTACGTGTTCGCGCCCGTCAGCGTCTGCGTGCCCGTGCCAGCAAACGTCACGCCGCCCGTCCCGCCGATCGCGCCGCCGAACGTGTCGTTGCCGCTGCCGTTCAGCGTCAGCGCATTCGCGCCGAGATTCACGTTCGTGCCGGCCGCGCCGATCAGTGCGCCGATCGTCTGCGCGCCCGATGCGCCGCTCACGTCGAACGTCGCGCCCGTGCCCGCGAGATTCACCGCGCCCGTCGACGCGAGGCTGCCGCCCGCGCCGAGCGCCAGCGTGCTGCCGCCGTTGACCGTCGTGCCGCCTGTGTACGTGTTCGCGCCCGTCAGCGTTTGCGTGCCCGTGCCAGCAAACGTCACGCCGCCCGTCCCGCCGATCGCGCCGCCGAACGTACCGTTGCCGCTGCCGTTCAACGTCAGCGCATTCGCGCCGAGATTCACGTTCGTGCCGGCCGCGCCGCTCAGCGTGCCGAGCGTCTGCGCGGCCGTCGCGCCGCTCACGTCGAACGTCGCGCCCGCGCCCGCGAGGTTCAGCGCGCTGCCCGACGCGAGGCTGCCGCCCGCGCCGAGTGCGAGCGTGCTGCCGCCGTTGATCGTCGTGCCGCCGGAATACGTGTTCGCACCCGTCAGCGTTTGCGTGCCCGTGCCGGCGACGGTTACACCGCCCGTCCCGCCGATCGTGCCGCCGAACGTACCGTTGGTGCCGCCATTCAGCGTCAGCGCATTCGTGCCGAGGTCGACGTTCGTGCCGGCCGCACCGGTCAGCGTGCCGATCGTCTGCGTGCCGGTCGCGCCGCTCAGATTGAGCGTCGCACCGGCGCTGGCGAGGTCCACCGCGCCGGTCGATGCGAGGCTGCCGCCCGCGCCGACTGCGAGCGTGCCGCCGCCGCTGATCGTCGTGCCGCCCGTATACGTGTTCGCGCCCGTCAGCGTCTGCGTGCCGCTGCCGGCCAGCGTCAGGCCGCCGGTGCCGCCGATCGCGCCGCCGAACGTGCTGCTGCCGTTGCCGTTCAGCGTCAGCCCGTTGCCGCCGAGGTTCACGTTCGTGCCGGCCGCGCCGGTCAGCGTGCCGAGCGTCTGCGCGGCCGTCGCGCCGCTCAAGTCGAACGTCGCCCCCGCGCCCGCGAGGTCCAGCGTGCTGCCGGACGCAAGGCTGCCGCCCGCGCCGAGCGCCAGCGTGCTGCCGGCGCCGATCGTCGTGCCGCCCGTATAGGTGTTCGCGCCGGACAGCGTCTGCGTGCCGGTACCCGACAACGTGAGACTGCCGGTGCCGCCGATCACCCCGCCGAACGTGCCGCTGGCCGTGCCGCCGAGCGTCAATGCGTTGCCGCCCAGGTTGACGTTGGTTCCCGCGACGCCCGACAGCGCGCCGAGCGTTTGACCGCCTGTCGCGCCGCTCAGGTCCAGTGCCGCGCCCGCGCCGGCAAGGTTCATCGTGCCGGTCGATGTCAGGCTGCCGCCTGCGCCGAGCGCCAGCGTCCCCGCGTTGATCGTCGTGCCGCCCGTATAGGTGTTCGCGCCAGTCAGCGTCGTGGTCGCCGCCCCGTCCTTCACGAGGCTGCCCGCGCCGGAAATCGCACCGCCCAGCGTGAGGCTGTTGCTGCCCCCCAGCGTCAGCGCGGCGCCCGTGCCGAGATTGACCGCATTGCCGACCGACAACGCGGCGTTCGTATCGAGCGTCGCCGCGCCGCCGACGGTCAGCGCGCCGGAACCGAGCGCGCCGCCGTTGCCGAGCACGAGGCTGCCGCTATTGAGGTTCGTGCCGCCGGTGTAGATATTTGTGCCGGTCAGCGTCTGCGTGCCGGTGCCCGACAACGTGAGACTGCCCGTGCCGCCGATCACCCCGCCGAACGTGCCGCTGGCCGTGCCGCCGAGCGTCAGTGCGTTGCCGCCCAGGTTGACGTTCGTTCCCACGCCGCCCGACAGCGCGCCGAGCGTTTGACCGCCTGTCGCACCGCTCAGGTCCAGTGCCGCGCCCGCGCCGGCAAGGTTCATCGTGCCGGTCGATGTCAGGCTGCCGCCTGCGCCGAGCGCCAGCGTCCCCGCGTTGATCGTCGTGCCGCCCGTATAGGTGTTCGCGCCAGTCAGCGTCGTGGTCGCCGCCCCGTCCTTCACGAGGCTGCCCGCGCCGGAAATCGCACCGCCCAGCGTGAGGCTGTTGCTGCCGCCCAGCGTCAGTGCGGCGCCCGTGCCGAGATTGACCGCGTTGCCGACCGACAACGCGGCATTCGTATCGAGCGTCGCCGCGCCGCCGACGGTCAGCGCGCCGGAACCGAGCGCGCCGCCGTTGCCGAGCACAAGGCTGCCGCTATTGAGGTTCGTGCCGCCCGAGTAGGTGCTCGCGCCGTTCAGCGTCTGCGTGCCGGAGCCGGCCAGCGTCAGGCTGCCGGTGCCGCCGATCGCCCCGCTGAACGTGCCGCTCGCCGTCCCGCCCAGCGTGAGCGCGTTGCCGCCCAGCGTCACGTTCGTCCCGGCGACACCCGACAGCGCCCCGATCGACTGCGCGCCGGTCGCGCCGCTCACGTCGAGCACCGCACCCGCGCCTGCCAGGTTCACGCTGCCGGTTGCCGACAGGCTGCCGCCTCCGCCGATCGCCAGCGTGCCGGCATTGATCGTCGTGCCGCCCGTGTAGGTGTTTGCGGCGGTCAACGTCGTCGTCGCCGCGCCGTCCTTCACCAGACTGCCCGCGCCGGTGATGCCGCCGCTCAGCGTCAGCGCGTTGCTGCCGCCCAGTGTCAGCGCGGAACCGGTAGCGAGGCCGATCGCGTTGTTGACCGACAGGCTCGCGCTCGTATCGAGCGTTGCCGCGCCGCCGACGGTCAACGCACCCGTGCCGAGCGCCGCATTGTTGCCGAGCACCAGCCCGCCTGCATTCAGCGTCGTGCCGCCGGCGTAGGTGTTCGCGCCGGACAGCGTCAAGGTCGCCGCGCCGTTCTTCACGAGACCGCCGCCACCCGCGACCACGCCACCCAGGCCGAGATCGGTGCTGCCGCCAAGCGTCAGCGTGGTGCCCGTCGCGATGTTGACGCCGTTCGCGAGCGACACGTTGGTGGTCGCATCGAGCGTCGACGACCCGTTGACGTTCACCGCGCCGAGGCCGAGCGACGTATTGCTGCCGACGACGAGGTTGCCGCCGTTCAGGTTCGTGCCGCCCGTGTACGTGTTCGTGCCCGTCAGCGATTGCGTGCCGGTACCCGACAGCGTCAAGCTGCCGGACCCGCCGATCGTGCCGGCATAGGTCGTATTGACGCTGCCGCCGAGCGTCAGCGAATTGGCGCCGAGGTCCACGTTCGTGCCGGCCGCGCCGGCCAGCGCACCGATCGTCCGCCCGCCCGCCGCAGTGCTCAGGTCGAACGTTGCGCCCGCACCGGTCAGGTTGACCGTGCCGGTCGCCGACAGACTGCCGGCCCCGCTCAGCGCGAGCGTGCCGCTGTTGATGGTCGTGTCGCCCGTATACGTGTTCGCGCCGGTCAGCGTCGTGGTTGCCGCGCCATTCTTCGTGAGGCCGCCGCTTCCGCTGATCGTGCCGGTCAGCCCGAGATCGTTGCTGCCGCCGAGCGTCAGCGTCGAGCCGGTCGCGAGATTGACCGTGTTGGCGAGCGTCACGTTCGTGCTCGTGTCGAGCGACGCCGACGCGTTGACGTTCAGCACGCCGGTGCCGAGCGCCGAATTGTTGCCGACCACCAGGCCGCCGGCGTTCAGGTTCGTGCCGCCCGTGTAGCTGTTCGCGCCGGACAGCGTCAGCGTGCCGCCGTCGTTCTTCGTCAGCGCGCCGCCACCCGACACCGTGCCGGACAGCGTCAGCCCGGTCGCGCCCTGCACCGTCAGGCCGCCCACGCCGAGCGACACGTTGTTGGACACGTCGAGCCCCGCCGTGCCCGCCTGCAACGCACCGCCGCTGCCCGTGACGGTACCGGTGCCGAGCGACGCGTTGTCGTTGATGATCGCCACGCCGCCCGTCAGCGTCGCGTCCTGCGCGGTGGACGCGCCGTTGATCGTCCAGTTGCCGCTCGTGACGTCGAGGTGATTGAAGTTGATGTAGTTGTTGACCGCGATCGTGCCGTTCGCCGCGACGCCTTGCTGCAGGTTGAGCGTATTGTTGCCGCCCGCGCCGCCGTCGACGACGCCGGTTGCCGCCACGCCGAGCGTGACCGGGCCGACCGTGATGTTGAACGCGCCGCCGGTGCCGCCGGCCGTATTGACCGACGAGCCCGTCACGGCGTTGAACGTATTCGTGCTGTTCGCCCCCATCGACACGCCGCCGTTGATCGTGCCCGAGTTGGTGAACGTATTGCCCTGTCCCGGTGTGCCGCTCGAACCCAGCGACACGCGACCGGTGATCGTCCCGCTGTTCGTCATGTTGACCGTGCCGCCGCCGTACGCGGCGACCACCGGCGCATCGGCGCCGACGAGGGTCGCGCCGACCAGCGGGGAGGAGCCGATCGTACCCGTGTTCGTAATCGTCGACGTGCCGCCCGTGCCGTTTTGAACCGACAGCGCCATGCCCGTCACGCCGCTGATCGCCACGCCGGTCGAGCCCATCATCGTGCCGTTGTTGGTCACGGTGGTGCCGGTGCTCGCCGCCGCGTTGCCGATCACCGTACCGCTCGACAGCACGCCGAGCCCCGAGCCGAGCGCCGACGGGTCGATCGTGCCGTTGTTGGTCAGCGTGACGTTACTGCCGGTCAACGACATCGCCGTGCCGCCGACACCGAGCAGCACGCCGACGCTTGCACCGGGATTGACCGTCGCGTTCACGTTGTTGGCACTGTTGGAATAACTGGGCGCCAGCGGATTCGCGACGCCGGAACAGGTCACCGTGGTGCCCGCCGTGCTGCAGGTCGCATAGGCGGGGACGATGCCCGCGCCCGACAGCGCCAGAAACACGCCGGTGGGCAACAGCAGTCTCGGAAACGGCTCACTCGCTTTTTTCGGACGGACAGGGTTCATGCTTTCCCTCTTTATTGATTTCGGCTTTGGTATTGGTATTGCGGCCGCAACGGCCGGCACGCGGCAGAAAATCGCGGATAAAAGCGTCCTCCCCGGCAATCGCGATGCGCTGTCGGTTTATTCGTGATGAGTTTTTTGATCGGCCCGGGAATGCAGCTGCGGAACTAGTCGAATGACATGATGGCGGCCCCTGGTTTCTGCAGCGACTTTCTGGTTGATTTGATTACTACGCGCTTTCGTCAGACTAGGCTATATCAAAGTCAAACCGTTTTCCAGTCGATATTTTCTCATCGGATCAACGGCCGACGATTATGTAGTTTTTTTACTTTCTGACAGACGAGCAGGAATAACACGCGACACACTCTTCACCGACTTTCCTTGATTTTTCGCAAAGACAACGGTTGTGCCGCATCGGTGGAAACACCGATATATCGCCCTGATTCAATACACGTGGATTTTTGCAGTGCAATATTTTCACCGCGATGAATGATCCATTTAGATAACCAACATCCGCTTAATAAATCGATCGGAGCTGGATTATGGAACTGTCGGCGAAATTGTTTTGATTTTCAGCCTCGCAAGGCATCTGAAACGCGAATCGTTATTATTTATTCGGTGCCTGTGACACTCGCGCGGCCGGCGCGAGACGACAGGAAACCGGAGTAACGACGAAACCGCCCGCACCGGTAGCGCGCGCTTCCGGGCCGCCCCGTCACGAAAACAGGCTCATCAGATAAAGCATCGGTCGAAACGACACCGGCCGCGCATCGGGATTGATCCACAACCGCACCGCATACACCGCGTAGGCCGGCACCTCGCGCCAGCTCGAATAGACGTCGCGCCACTGGAAGCGGCGCGGATACGCGGCGGAGATGTTCGACCGCGCAATGCCGACGCGCTCGAACGCGAGGCGCGCCCGCGCGAGGTGGTAATACTGGCTGACGATCAGCACGCGCGACAGGCGATGTGCGCGCAGGTAGGCCAGCGTGTGCTGCGCGGTCGCGAGCGTGTTGTCGCCCTGGTCGTCGACGGCGATCCGGTCCGCCGGCACGCCGCGCGCGACGAGGTAGTCGCGCATGGCCGTCGCCTCGTTCAGCCCGGGCCCGTCGATCGCGCCGCTGACCAGAAACGCCGGGCACTGCCCCGCGCGGTAACAACGCACGCCGACATCGAGCCGGGCCGCGAGCACGGGCTTCGGCGCGCCGGTTGCGTCGAGCGCGTTGCCGAAGATCACGGCGACGTCCGCCGGGTCGCTCGGCATCCGCATGCCATGGACGACGATCGCGGCGGCCGCAGCGCCCCAGACGCACGCGACGACGGCCAGCACGCGGCCGGCCCGGGCCGCGAAGCCCCGTTTGGTTCGATATTTCAAGGTATTCGGTCTCTCAGGTGTCGTCGGGCGCGTCGGCCGGCCCGGCCCCGAACGGGCGCGTCACGCTAGCACGGCGCGCCCGCGCCTGTCCATGCGATGGACCGATGCCGGCCGAGCAGGCCGGCCATTGGGAGATCGAAAGAATGTGAAGGCGTGCGCCGGGCCGCGGCCGGCAGCACCGCCCGGCTCAATCGGCCGGGCACATCGCGAGCCGCCCCATCGCCTCGCCGGCGCCGCGCACCGCGCAGGTGGCCGGCTCGTCGGCGATCCGCGCGACCAGCCCGGTCTCGTCGTACAGCAGGCGTTCGAGATCGGCGAGCAAAGCGCCGCCGCCGGTCAGCACCACGCCGCGATTCGCGATGTCGGTCACGAGTTCGGCCGGCGCGTTTTCCAGCACCGACTTCACCGCGCCGATCACCTGCTTGAGCGGCGCGGCCAGCGCGTCCGCGACGTCGTGATTGGACAGCTCGACCGAGCGCGGCAGGCCGTCGCCGATGCTGCGGCCGACGGCGCGGGTCGACGTGCGCGGCACCGCGCTGGTGGCCGAGCCGATCGTCTTCTTCACGTGCTCGGCCGTCTGTTCGCCGAGCAGCACGCCGTACAGGTTGCGGACGTGGTTGACGATCGCCGCGTCGAACTGGCTGCCGCCGACGCGGATCGCCTCGCGGTAGACGATGCCGCCGAGCGCGACGACCGCGACTTCGGTCGTGCCGCCGCCGATGTCGATGACCATCGAGCCGACCGGCTCGGTCACCGGCAAACCCGCGCCGAGCGCGGCCGCCAGCGATTCCTCGATCAGTTCGACCTCCGATACGCCGGCCGCGAACGCGGCCTCGCGGATCGCGCGGCGCTCGACGGCCGTCGCGTCGGACGGCACGCACAACGTGACCTCGACCCGGCGGCTGAAGCGCGAACGGGTGCGCGACATGTCGATGAAGCTGCGGATCATCTGCTCGGCCGCGTGCGCGTCCGCGATCACGCCGTGCCGCATCGGCCGCACGGCTTCGAGATGCCCCGGTTCGCGGCCGAGCAGCGCCTTCGCGAGCTCGCCGACGGCCTCGAGCGTCGGCCGCGCGTCGCTCGCGCCGCCCTTGCGGAAGCAGACGACCGACGGCTGGTTCAGCACCACGCCGCGTTCGTGCGTATAGATTCGCGTACTCGCCGTTCCCGGGTCGATCGCAACGGGTTGCGCAAACAACTTTCCGAACAGCGGTGTCGACATATCAAACCTTTGTGAGGGAACGGGCCGGGACAGCCGCGCCGCACATTTTGCCGCGCGTCCATGCCGCCCCATCACGAGCTTAGCGGCAAATCGTTCCGATACTTTAGGCAATTCCGATGATTTTTTCGCGACGGAATGACCGGATGGGGCGTTTCGGGCACGTCCGGCCACGCAACGGCCGCTCGCGTCGGGCCTGTAAAACACGGTAATCTCTCGGTCTTGCCTGCTCCCGGCAGGCCTCAGACGCACGATCACGCCAGGTATGTTCACCATGACAGCGACCGTTTCCTTCCGCTGGGCGCCGGTGCGCCCGCTCTGCACGACGCTCGTTGCCTTCTGGTGCTGCACGGTCGCCGCGCAACCGCTGCCGGCCGCCGGACCCGCCGCCGCCCAGACCGCGGCCGCTGCCGTCAACGCGCCGGCTGCGCCGCCCGCCCGCCGCACCCGCTGCGGCGGCGCACACCTGCGCGGCCGACGGCGGCCCGGCCGGCCGGCCGTCGATCGGCCTCGTGCTGTCCGGCGGGGGCGCGCGCGGCTACGCACACCTCGGTGTCCTGAAAGTACTGGAGGACAACCGGATTCCGATCGACTGCATCGCGGGCACCAGCATGGGCGCCGTGGTCGGCGGCCTGTACGCGAGCGGGATGGCGGCCGACGAGATGCAGAAGCGGCTGTCGGAGGTCAACCTGGCGGATATCGCGTTCGACGTGACGGACCGCGCGGACCTGCCGCAAACCAGCCGCGAAGACGAACGCCTGTACATCAACGGGCTGACGCTCGGCTTCGGCAAGAAAGGCGTCAAGGCGCCGGTCGGCCTCGTACAGGGCAACCGGCTGCAGGCGCTGCTCGCGAACTGGACGGCCGCCGTGCCGACCAACCAGCCGTTCGACCAGCTGCCGATCCCGTACCGCGCGGTCGCGACCGACCTGCAGACGGGCCAGATGGTCGTGCTCGACCACGGCTCGCTGCCGCTCGCGATTCGCGCGAGCATGGCGATGCCGGGCCTGTTCGCGCCGGCCGAGATCAACGGGCGCGCGCTCGTGGACGGCGGGCTCGTCAGCAACCTGCCCGTCGACACCGCGCGGCAGATGGGCGCAAGCGTCGTGATCGCCGTCGACATCGGCTCGCAACTGCGCCCGCTCGACGCGCTCGCGTCGCCGGCCGACGTGATGCAGCAGATGGTCGGCATCCTGATCCGCCAGAACGTGACCGCGCAGCGCAAGCAGCTCGACGCGCAGGACGTGCTGCTCACGCCGGACCTCGGCGCGCTCGCGTTCACCGATTTCCAGAACGCGAAGCAGGCGATCGCCGCCGGCGAGATCGCCGCGACCGCGGCGCTGCCGAAGCTGCGGCGCTTCGCGCTCACGCCGGAACAGTACGCGGCCTACCGGTCCGCGCACGCGCAGCCGCTGCCGCCGCCGATCCGCATCACGCGCATCGACATCAAGACCAGCGGCGGCGTGCCGAAGCGCGTCGTCAGCAACGCGCTGCACGTGAAACCCGGCGACATCTACGATCCGAAGACCGTCAGCCAGGATCTGCTCGGACTCACGACGGGCGGCAACTTCGAGAGCGTCACGCAGCAGATCGTGAGCCGCGGCGACGACAACGTGCTCGAGATCGACGCGCGCGAGAAGTACTGGGGCCCCAACTTCCTGCTGTTCGGGCTCGGCATGTCGAGCAGTTCGACCGACGAGGGCGGCTTCCGCCTGCACGTCGGCTACCGGCGGCCGTGGCTCACGGAGTCGGGGCTGGAATTCCGCGCGGACACGACGATCGGCAGCGACCTGCAGTCGGCGCGCGTCGAATTGCGCCAGCCGCTGTCGACCGCGTACGGCGTGTACCTGTCGCCGTACGCGGAATACCAGCGTCGCTACGCGAACCTGTACGACGACTCCGGCGACGTGAAGATCACGCAGTACCTGATGCAGACGGCGCGCGCCGGGATCGACCTCGGCCTGCCGATCGCGCGGCTCGGCGATTTCCGCGTCGGCCTCGGTTACGTGACCGGGCACGGCTCGCCGACCTACAACCTGCCGTTCGACGACGGCAGCGGCCAGAGCCTGCTGTGGCCGAGCTTCACGTCGCAGGCGCTGATCGCGCGGGCGCGGCTCGTCATCGATCAGCTCGACGATCCGATGTTCCCGCGCAAGGGTTATTTCGGCGAACTGCGGGTCGAGCGCTCGCTGGTGTCGCGCAACGGCGGCTCGGCGCAGGAATTCGCCGACGGGATCAGCAACGCGCCCTATACCGAGATCTACGGCAAGGCGATGATCGCGCAGCAGTTCGGCCGGCACAGCGTCAGTGCGACGATCGAAGGCGGCAAGAGCATCGGCGGCACCAACCTGATCAACGCGTTCAACTTCACGCTCGGCGGCTTCCAGCATCTGTCCGCCTATGCGGCCGATCAGCTGAACGGCAACGAACTCGCGTACGGACAGATCACGTACATGAACCAGTTGATGACGTTCAACGCGTCGCCGATCAAGGCGCTGTCGGTGGGCGCCAGCGCGGAAGTCGGCAACGTGTGGTCGAGCGGCCAGCAGATCGGCGGTGGCGCGCTCAAGCAGAGCTATACGTTCTTCACGAGCCTGTCGACCGCGTTCGGGCCCGTCTATATCGGCGTGGCGCTCGCGCCGGGCGGCCGACGCAACTTCTACCTGCAGCTCGGCCGCACCTACTGAGCCTGCGCGGATGCCGCTTCGGCGGCGTCCGTGACGGCGTCGCGCCCTGCGCGCTCGCCGGCAGCCTGCGCCTTCACGATTACCGCGTGCCGAGCATCGCGCGACGTCGCGCTAGACCGGCCAGCTGATCTCGAACCGCGCGCCGCCGAGCTCGACCGGATCGACGACCGCGATCCGGCCGTTGTGCGCGTGGAGCACCTGCCGCGTGATCGACAGGCCGAGCCCGTAGCCGCCGGTGCGACGGTCGAGACGCACGAACGCGTCGAAGATCCGTTCGCGCTCGCTTTCGGGCACGCCCGGGCCGTCGTCCTCGACGAAGATCCCGATGTTGCCGTGCACGAGCGCGATCCCGACGACGATCCGCGCGTTCGCGTACTTGCTCGCGTTGCGCAGCAGGTTGCGCATCGCATACGACATCAGCCGCCGGTCCATCTTCACGCGCAGATCCGATCCGATCGCGACGCGGGCCTCGATCGTACGGTCCGGATACAGCAGTTGCGCGTCGTTCACCTGGTGCTCGAACCACGCGACCGGCGCGGTCATCTCGAGGTTCGACTGCAGCGAGCTGTATTCGAGCCGCGCGTACGTCAGGCTCATGTCGATCAGCTCCTCGAGCTCGGTCACGTCCTGCGCGATGCTCTCGAGCGCACCCTGGTATTCGGCCGCCGAACCGGGTTCGCGCAGCATTTCGAGTGCAAAGCGCACGCGCGCGAGCGGCGTGCGCAGTTCGTGCGAGATCCCGTTCGTCAGATCGCGCTGCGCGGCGATCAGCCGCTCCATGCGCATCGCGAGCGCATTCAGCGTGCGCGCGAGCGGGCCGATGATCACGCTGTGCGATTCGCGGGCGCGCGTGTTGAAGCGCCCGCCGGTGAAGTCGATCGCACGCTCGCGCACCATCACGAGATCCGACCAGACCGGCCGCATCCACCGGTACGCGGCGAGCGCGGGCGCGGTGAACACGAACGCCAGCACGATCCAGATGTCGCCCGGCAACGCGTCGAACGCGTGCCACACGACCTGCGGCGACAACACGACGCACAGCGCGAGCGCGGGCACCAGCGCGGTGAGCAATACGAGGCCGAGCAGATGCAGGTAGGTGCGCACGTACAGGCGCGACCAGCTCGGAATGCGGTCGGCGCGCGTGTCGGTCCACGCGCGGCGGAAATGCAGCCAGCGCCATTTGACGTAGCGCAGCGTCGGCAACGGCGGTGCATCGGGGTGCGAACGGGTTCGTCGAATCATCGCGGCTCCCGGCCGGCGGGCGGAATGCCCGCGCGGAACGTGACGGCGTCGCGCGAGCGCGGCGTCATTCCCACGCGTGCTTGCTGAATTGATAACCCTTGCTGCGGATCGTCTTGATCCGCTGCGGGTTGCTCGCGTCATCGCGCAGCTTGCGGCGCAGCTTCGAGATGCGCCCGTCGATCGTGCGGTCGAGGCCGTCGAATTCGACGCCGCGCAACTGCAGCATCAGATCGTCGCGGCTGACGACTTCGCCCGCATGACACACGAGCGCCCACAGCAGGTCGAATTCGGCCGACGTCAGATCGGGCGTGCTGCCGTCGGGCAGCACGACGGTGCGGTCGGTGCGGTCGATCGAGAACTTGCCGAACGCGTAGCGCTCCGGCTGCGGCGCGGTGCTCTCGGCCGCGCGCGCGGGCGCGCGGCGCAGTTGTGCCTTGATCCGCGCGAGCAGGATGCGCGGCTCGACCGGCTTGTGCACGTAGTCGTCCGCGCCGAATTCGAGGCCGAGCAGCTCGTCGAACGGTTCGTCGCGCGCCGTCACCATGATGATCACGCCGTCGTACTGCTTGCGCGCCTCGCGGCAGATTTCGAAGCCGTCCTTGCCCGGCAGGTTCACGTCGAGAATGACGAGATCGGGACGAATGGACAGGATCGCCGGCACCGCGGCGTCACCATGCAGCACGGTGTCGACTTCATAGTCGTTCTTGCGCAGGTAGCCGGCGATCAGCGTGGACAAGCGGGTGTCGTCTTCGACGAGCAGGATGCGAAAAGACATGGGCGGCGGTCGGATCATCGAGGAAGCCGCGGGGGGCGCCGGCGGGTGCCGGACGCCGGCCCTCGGCCGAAACGTACCGCATGATACTGCGCCCGCCGCTCACCTGTTTGGCGGTCTTGAAAATAAGGGCGGGATTCCGGCCGCGCATGACGAATCGACGCCGGGACGGTTCCATACGGGCTCGCCGGAATCCCGGCTCTGCTTCTACCCTGCCTGACGTGATGAATTACCAGACGATTCTTGAACGCATCCACACCGAACTCGCCCCCTGGATCGGCCAGGGCCGGGTCGCCGACTACATTCCCGAACTCGCGAAAGTGCCCGCCGACAAGTTCGGGATGGCCGTCGTGACGCTCGACGGAAACGTTTACACGGTCGGCGATGCGCACGAGCGCTTCTCGATCCAGAGCATCTCGAAGCTGTTCGCGTGCACGCTCGCGTTTCAACGGCTGGGCGACGAGCTGTGGGAACGGGTCGGCCGCGAGCCGTCCGGCACCGCGTTCAATTCGCTGGTCTTAAGATGACCGGCATCATCACTGTAAATAACAAGCGACTGATCTCCAACTAACAGGCAAGACCGACTGTTGTCAATGTTTTTCGAGCGTACTAGGATCGTTGACATATTGGGCACCAGATGCAATGTGTCAATAAGTACCCGGTAATCCCCCCGTTTTCCACGGGGTTCAGAAGTAGAAACTAAGCGGCCATGGCTAGCCGCTGCTTCGGCGTAAATCCGCCCAGGGCCATGTTCGGGCGGTCGTGATTGTAAGTCCACATCCAGTCGGTCGCGAAGCGCTGCACATGGTCCGAGTCTTCCCAGTGGTACTGCGACAGCCATTCGTATCGCACGGTCCGGTTGAATCGCTCGACATACGCATTCTGCTGAGGCTTCCCCGGCTGGATGTAGTCGAGCTTGATGTCGTACTGCCGGGCCCATTCGGTGATCGCTGCACTTAGGTACTCGGGGCCGTTGTCACACCGAATCGCTTTCGGCCTGCCACGCCAACCGATGATCTGCCGTAGCGCACGGATCACCCGCTCCGACGGCAAGGAGAAGTCGATCTCAATTCCGAGCGCTTCGCGGTTGAAGTCGTCGATCACGTTGAACAGCCGGATGCTGCGCCCATCGGCCAGTTGGTCGTGCATGAAGTCCATCGACCAGACCTGGTTGACGGCAGACGGTACCGCCAGCGGCTCAGGTACCTGTCTGACCAGCCGCTTGCGCGGCTTGATCCGCAGGTTCAACTCCAGCTCGCGATAGATCCGGTACACCCGCTTGTGATTCCAGCCGAAGCTCTTCACGTTGCGCAGGTACAGGAAGCACAACCCGAAGCCCCAGTTCCGGTGGTTGTCGGTCAGACGCAGCAGCCAGTTCGCAATCTCGTCGTTCTCGGCATCGCGCACGTTGGCGTACCGATAGCAAGTCTGGCTGATCCCGAACGCCTCACATGCCAGCCGGATCGACACGCCTCGACTGGACACCGCATGCTTGGCCATCTCGCGCCGGCGAGATGGCCTCAGTCCTTTTTTGCGAGTGCCTCCGCGACGATCTCTGCCTTGATCTTCTCCTCGACGTACATCTTGCGCAGCCGGGCATTCTCAGCCTCCAGTTCCTTCATCCGTGCGATCAGCGACACATCCATGCCACCATATTTCGAGCGCCATTTGTAGAACGTCGCCGTGCTGATGCCCAGTTCCCGGCACAGGTCCGGTACCGCCAGCCCCGCCTCCACGCGCTTGAGCGCATCCATGATCTGGCTGTCCGTGAATCTCGACTTCTTCATTCTGTAGAACTCCCTCAACGAGAAAATTCTACTTCTGATCCCGCCGGTTCTGCGGGGGGATTACCACCCTACTAGAGCGTTTCCGCCAAGCGAAATCCCATCGCATAGATCGCGCCCGGATACCATCCGTGCCGGCGCCGGCATCGCGCGAGGTCGCCGAACCGCGTGAAGCTTCCGCCCCTCGCAACGCGATAGGTGCCGCAGATGCGCAGAAGATCGTCATCAATCGTTTCGCCACCCGGATAGACAGCGTAGTCGTCGGCCGTGTATTCCTCTACGTTGCCGCCCATGTCGTCGATCCCAGCGGCGCTTCGTCCTCGCGGATACATGCCGACCGGGCTTGTGAACAACGGCCCGTCCTCGGCAGTATTCGCGCACGCCGGATCAAACTCGTCGCCCCACGGATACTCGCGCCGTCCGCCGTCCGACGCGGCGTACTCCCATTCAGCTTCGGTTGGCAGCCGAAACCGCCGCCCGGTCCGCTCGTTCAGCCACGCCGCATACGCGTCGGCGGCGGCCGGCGGAACAGTCCAGACGGGATGATTGGCGAACCACGCCGGATACATGCCAAACTGCCATGAAGTCGGCAGAAGGTCGCTGTGCGTCGCCTCGAGAAACGCGCGATATTCGGCGTTTGTCACCGGAAACCGCGCCAGCGCAAACGGCGCGACGTCGCACTCATACTCAGGACACTCCTTCAGGATCCATTCCCGCTGCACGCCGTGATGCGCCCATTGCGCCACCACCCGCTCGACCTCGTGCCGGCTCAACCCGAGCGTCACCCGCCCGCCGGCCAGCCGGATCATCTGTGGTCGTTCGACCGATATGCGCGGATCGCCGCGCAGCCCGAGCATCAGCCCCGCTGCGAAGCGGCGTTGGCGATCCGCCGAGATCGACTCCAGCACTTCGATCAGTTGCACCGCATCGCATTCGACCAGATCCTCATGCGCAGACAGCAGGTTACGGCCGAGTCGGTCGTGGAATCGGCCGGGCAAACCCATCGCGGTCCGCGGATCAAGCAAGTTCGGATTGCGCATGCGACTCGCCCTGCACAATTTCAGCAGCAACATCCAATTCGTATACGTGTCCGTCGTACGAACTCATCAGGAACGTGCCGGTCGCTGGTCCGTTGCAGATCGACGAAATGCCAGATGTCGTCGGGCGTACCGTCGCGACCCAGCGCGCGTCGATCACATCGAACACCGCAACGACGCCGGAATAGGAACCACTCGCGATGTAGCGCCCGTCGCGCGACGTAGCCACGCACTTGATCGAATGTTCATGTGGCGTATCAAGCGTTTCCACGTGCTGCTCCCGCCAGATGCGCATCTTTCGGTCCCGGCTTACACTCACGAAGCGACGGTCCGGCAACGGCGCGGCGCCGTTCGCGATCCGGTCGTGTGCGTCGTCAACCCGGCCAATCTCATCAAGGGTATCGACCGAGAACCACGCGGCGCCCCGGTCGGCGCACACTGAGAAAATGACACCGTCGGATACCGCGACAGACTTGACGGCGTTCGTATGGAGCCGCAGGATCCCAACCAGCACGGCCCCGCTGTCCTGCGCCATCCTGAATACGAGGCCTTCACCGGTATAGGTCCCGATTAGTGCATGCGCATGCCCGTCGCGCGTGAACGCGACGCCGCAATTGAGTGGCGAATGATGCTGATAGAGCACTCTGCCTGTCAGCGCGTTCATCACCTGCCCCAATTGGCCGCCGGTGAGGATGTGTCCATCGGTTGGCGTGATGAAGTTGCACAGGCTGCCGAGATGCGTAACCGGTTGGCCATCGATCGCGAACACACCGCTGTCGCCGACCGTCAGCCGGTGCCCGTCGTGCAGCGCGACCGCGTTAACGCCAGCCGTCGGTCCGACGCGGGTTAGGTCCCAGCTACCGGTGTCGATGTGATACACCGCATAGGAGTTGCCAAACGTCGCGAATGCCAGTGTGGCGCGGTCGATGAACGCACACGAGCGGGCCCAGATCTCTGCGGGCAGTAACGCCGTGGCGATCTTGTCGAGCGTCTCGCCGACGTGCCATACACACAGTGTGCGGTCATAGCTGAGACTGACGAGCAGCTTCGCACGCGAGTTGTACACTAGACGCTTGATACCCGCCGCATGTGCGCGGATCGTCTCGACGCGACCGCTGCGGATTACTACGATATTGCCCTCGTCGTTGCCCGCGTAAATACCGCCCGCTGCGTCGATCGCGATCGTGTCTGTTTCGACGCCGCCCACGTCGACGTCGGTCACTAGTTCGCCGGTCTCGAGCGACCAGCGTTTGACGGTGCCGTCGTCGCTCGACGAAATCAGGTAGTCGCCGCACGACGACCACACGACCGAGATTACGTCGGCGCGATGGCCATTGAAGCAGCGCACCAGATTGCCGGTCAGGTTGTAGACCATGATCCGCTGATCGCGCGATGCGGTCGCGATTAGTTCGCGATCCGGGTGGAACACTGCCATCTCCACGTCGTCGACGTGATCGGACAGCACCGCGTGCAGTTTCATATCGGGAAGCATCCATACCCGTGCGGTGTGGTCGCTCGACGCGCTAACGAGATATCGGCCGTCCGGACTGAACTCGACCTGGTTCGCCAAATGGTCGTGCAACCCGCGGCCCAGCGCGCGCTGGGTAAGCGCGTCCCATAGGATCACCTGGTTGTCGTAGCCGGCCGTCGCGACGAAGCGTCCGCCGAATGCGGCTACGCCGCTGATGGGAGAGCGATGCGCGATCATCTGATCACCTCCGGATTGTCCATGCTTATTGTGTGGTGCGCGACCCGCACCTTCGCTTCCAGATAGCGCCGATTGTGCTCGGCGACGAATACACCCGTCGGTATCCGCTCAGCGACGATGATGCCCGCCGCCTCGAGCTGCGCCTGCTTGTCGGGGTTGTTGCTCAACAAGCGGATCCGTGACACGGACAGGGCCACGAGCATCGCCGCCGCACTCCCGTACTCGCGTTCGTCGTCGCGAAAGCCGAGCAGTCGGTTCGCTTCGAACGTGTCATGCCCGTCGTCCTGAAGACGATACGCGGCAAGTTTCTGGTACAGGCCGATTCCCCGCCCTTCCTGCCTCAGATACAACAGGTAACCGCCCGCGTCGTGCAGACACTGGATCGCCTCATTCAGTTGAGGGCCGCAGTCGCACCGGATCGATCGGAGCACGTCACCGGTCACGCATTCTGAATGCACGCGAACCAGCGGGCACAGCGGATCGGGCGAACCCAGCACCAATGCGAAATGTTCGAGCCTATCGTGGAGCCCCGAAAAGCTCACGATCTTGCCGGACGAGACGCCGCCGCCCGGCAACTCGAGCGGCAGCGTCACCATCGACCTGATGGTTGCGGATTTCTTCATAGGACACCGTGCATTCCAAGGTCGGCAAGAATCGGCCGACAATCGATGGCCACGTCGCGTGGCATGCTGGCTACCGTCGTACTTCGCGCATGCCGCGCGGCCGGAGCGCTTGCGCGTAGTTCACTACATGCCGTACGGGTAAGCGCCGGGCTCGCTTCCTTGGGACCTGACCTCGGACAACGCGTCCGCATAGCGCGCGAGCTTCCGGATCGCGTAACGGCAACGCTCAGCGATCGGATCGCCGGCGAACTGCGGCGCCGTTGTGAGTGAGTTCTCGACGTCCCGAATAATCACGTGCTCAGGGATGTAGCAGAGTTTCGTGTTCTTGTAGCCGCTCGACCGCAGTTCCGATACGACGTACGCACCGCCGACCCCTGCGCTAATGGCCACGATAAGGGCTGGCTTGTCCTCAAGGCTGCCGGTATCGCCGAACAAGAAATAGTTCTTCAAGCGCGGCGGAGCCATCCCGTTCCACTCGGGACAAACAAAGATCAGCGCGTCGGCTTCGCGCTGGTCGCGGCGTACCCGCTCGAGCTTCGCATCCCACGGCGATGCGTCGTCCCATACCGCCTCGTCCCAGAACGGAAGATCCATTTCGCTTAGATCGTGGATGGTGATGCTGGAGAAATGTGCAGGCAGGAAATGCTGACACAGGGTTTTCGCCACCCGGCCGCTTTGCGACTGTGCTCGATGGCTACCGCTGACGATCAATGCTTTCAAGATTCACTCCACGAGTGATTGCCGAAGGCTTTCGGAAACAATGCAGCATAATCGGAGGCGCCTTCCTGCTTGTCCTTTCCTAGCAGGTTCCTCAGATGCGGCGCGAACGGGATGATAAGCGTCGCGACTAGCGCACAAGTGAAGAGGCTGCCCAGCAGCGCACCGCTTCCCCACCCGCGAGCGACCCAGCCGGCGACGTACAAGGCGCCCGGCAGAAAGATAGACGAGATGAACATGGTGTTGGCGATCACGCGTGTCCGATAGTCGGGCGGCGTCGCTTGAAGACGCAGCGCGGTGAGATTGGTCGCGACGAGCACCGACGCGAAGCCGAGCGCGAAGCCGCCGGCCACCACCAAGGGCACGACCCTCGCACACGCGAACAGCACGACGAACGCCGCAACGTGCATTAGCAAGCCGAGGACCACCGTGCCGTAACGGCCGAATCGTCCGTTCAACGGTTTCACGACGAGGGTCGCGGCCACGAAGACGCCGCATCCAAACGCACCGTCGACCGCGCCCATTACCCATGCGCCGAGCGTCTCCTGCGCGAGCTGGGGCAGCGCGATCAACATGAACGTGCTTACGGCGACCGTCAGGAACGAGTTGCCGAACGCGATCGCCAGCTCGGTCCGAATCGCGATCACGCTGAGGAAACCATGCGCCAATTCTCGGACCCATCCGCTGGACTTGCGCGACGTAGCACCCACTTGGGCACGAGCGCGCGGGCGTCCCGCGTCGGATGCCATGCACATGTAACCGCCGACGACCAGCGCCGCTGCGGCGAGATACAGCGTGATGGACGGCCCCATCATCGCAGTAACCGCCCCCCCGACAACCGGCCCGAGGATTCGAGACAGCGTGCCAAGCGCCCGACGCACGCGCTCACCGTCGACCAGTGCGTCGTTACCGATTAGTTGCGGAAGCAATGAGTCCGCGAGAGGATCCCGCGCGGCGTCGGCGAGTTGCGAGATCACCAATAGAGGCACGACGGCGACGAGGCTGAACGTCTTCAGAAACAGCGCGGCCGACGCGAGCATGAACAGGCACAGCGCTTGGATCGCGAACGTGACTTTGATCAGCTTTGCGCCGAAGCGATCGCCGAGCGGCGCCGCGAGCGGAACCGCGAGCAGTTCGAGTAGCACGGACGCGGAAATGACCGAGCCGAGCGCCACGGTGCTGTGCGTTTTTGCAAGACACCACCACGACGTGCCCAGGACCATCAGGCGCAATGCAAAATACCCAAATATGATCCCGCCTTGGAAGAGATAGAACTGCCGCGGCAACGAAAAATAGATAGGATTCTTGATCATGGTGTCATCCGGAACGGGCATCCGCGTCACGCTGCGTGAAAGATTCAGTGCTTCGTCTTCTCGAATATCTTCATGCAGATCACCTGCGCATCGTGCAGGCAAAACTGCTTCATGATCATGTCGCGGCCGTAGACTAGGAATTCACTCTCCGAGTCTTGGACTCGAATCATCCCCTTCGCGTAGTCGAAGTCCCAGTAGCTCGAACTCAGAAGTTCGCCCGTAGCAACGTCCCACACCATGATCAGTTTGTTATATGTGATGCCGACCAGAAACTTGCCGTTCTCGAGCGCGAGGAAATCCTCGACGGTGTTCGATTGGCCGTTGTAAAAATTCTCGTCATGGCGCCACTTGCCGGCGACGCACGTAATCCTGTCGATCGCGGAGCTGTGCACCGCGAGCAAGACGTCCTGATTCAGCCATTTCATCCGCTTGGGGATGCGCGACGATGTGTCGATCACTTCCTGCATCTCGCCTGCGTCGTCGCGCGTCAGAATGACGATTCGGCCCATCCGCTCGCCGACCGCGACTGTTCGGTTGTCCGGGTGGATCGCCAGCGACCAGAGCGGCTCGCTGGCACTCTTGAAGACCGTCCGGCAGGCGTCGGAATGTCGCCATGGGATCTCGACCAGACTGCCATCCTCCAAGCATGCCAGCACCGTCTCGGCGTCGACGAAGGCCAGATCGCGGACTGCCGCGCCAACTTCGCGGCGGCGGATACCGTCCGGATCGACGAGGACCATCGTCTTCGCAGACGTCCCGCAAGCCAGCTTGTTGCCATGCGACACCAGACGCTTGATGTAGTGACCGCCCGGGACGATGTCGTCGTCGCCCGGCGAGGGCCAGCCGGCGACGGTGTCGCCTACTGCGCGGAACAGCCCCCCCTCGCCACCGATCACCAAATCGTTGCCGAAATAGGCGGCGCTCCATAGAGCTGGAAGCGCCGTATGAATCGCCGCCTCCACGTGCCCGGTGTCGTAATCCACTTTCAGGAAGCTGCCGTTCCGGACTTGCAGGTACAGCTTCACCGCACCCGCTTCCGTGCCGGCCCGGATCCAGCGCAGCTTGAACGGCGCCTTGAATGCGACGCGCGTCGGTGCTAGCGACAACGGGTCGATCTCGTACACGTTGCGATCGAACGACGACGCGAAGATCTTGCCCGTCGACGGCTCGCGCGTCACGTGCTCGAAATCGTCGTTCGCGAATGGAGGGCCGATCTCATATTCGAGCGTCCGGTCGTCGAACCGAACTAGACGCCGTGCGTCTGTCGCGACAAGCCATGTGCCGGACGGCTCGCGCTCGAACCAGTGTATCGTTTCGTTGATGCCCTCGATGCGGGTCAGCGTCTGGTGCTCGCTCTGATAGTCATAACGCACAATGCTGCCATCAATCAGGCCAACCAGCAGAACGGTATCGGACGCCCATGCTGCGGTGGTCGGTGCCGCCGGGCTTTCATGCCGCAACGAGCGCCACGCGACGATCTGCATCGCATCGTTCAGATCGAAGATCAGCGTCTGCCCGGTCGGACCGTTCACCGCAATCCGATGACCACCAGGACTGAACGCTATTTCCTGACTTTCCGAAAAGGCAATCTGATAACCGTCTTCAACCATGTACTCGAGACTGTTGATCGACGTGACGATTTCAAGATTTTCATATGAAACCTTCAATATCGTGATCGTGAAATTCTTGTTCAGTGTGGCCACGAGATGACGCGCGTCGCAAACCGAGATGGCCTGAATCGTTGTGCTGCCAACGCTCGTCAGAGAGACAGTTTTCAGGTCCTCCGACTTAACCAGTTCTACACTTCCTTTCTTGTCACCTAGAACAAAAAGACCATCCTCTCTGAAATAGGCCAGGGAATTGATATGGTGCATGGTTTATGGTCGCGCATTCGTTCCAATCGACTCCGAACGAGTCGTTCCGCATGGCGTAACGCCAAACCATGCGGAACGACCTACAGATGATGCCGTTACTTTTGCGTGAAGATCTTAACCGCACGATCCGGGCGGGTTGTGCTCGTCTTTTCCATTTTCGTACTCCTAAATGTAAATTTAAGAACGCAAAAACCACATGCGCACTATTGGCCGAAATGGCCCTTCACGTCGCCGAGGCGAGGTGATCCACTGCCGGATCGAAAAGGTGGGGTCACCTTGATCGAACGGCGATTCCTGAAAAACTGAAAATCTTCTGCCTATTGCGCGAAGCGAATCAATGGAGAGCCGTCTCTGTCATTAGGTTCGCTTCGAATGTTCGCACGATATTTCCAGACAAAAAACGTCGCGTCAACATTTTTTTGACCACATCAAAAAAGTTTTGATGCACGCCAGATCCCTCATTATGAGAAATGTAATATATCGTTTAATAATAAGTAAGTTATTGATTTGTAAGTGTCTCGCTTGAATGCTGAAATAACCAGAGATAAACCCCGCAATGCGTTCAGTGTTGATTTCCATCGAATCTTGACCCCCACCCGTAACGGCGTCGAAGTGTGAAACTGCAGCGCGCGCTACGCCGCTGCGCACTTCGACGTTCAGTCCGCTTAGGAAGACCTGCCGATGAGCCAGCTTGTTCAGATTGCGCCGGGTGTCGTGTTCTCCGCCGATGTACTCGGGGCCGACTGGGCACGTAAGTATCAGCAGATCACTGAAATTGAAGTGCCAAACGGGCATGCGCAATCCGCAGCTCGGCGGAACCGGCCCGCGAAGGAAACCGATCAGGCGATCGACGAAAGCACATCGAGCCAGATGTCGTTGTTGTAGACGACCGGTGCGCCAACCTCTGCCCGTCCGCCTCGCATAGAGAAGATCAAGCGGCGCATGTTCATTGTTCGGCCAGCCGCTCGAGCTCGTCGAATTCACCAAAGAAGTCCTGCTGCCCTGGCAGTGCCGCCGGCGACCGACGTGCTGCTCGCGGCCGCGGATGCCCCGCTCTCTTCAACGTGCGCGCAATCGCATGAAGCTGCACCCAAATCTGATCTGCTTCGGCGCTCGACAAAGTGTCGGCCGCCACTTCGAGCGCACCAACGAGCCTCTCGAGCTGTTCGGGTGCGCCGGCCAGCACGGGGCGCACTTGATCGCGCGCCTTGCTTTCCCGATATGCTTCGAGCCATCGCTCGAGCAGCTTGCGCTCGTCGCGGGACAGAGTGTCAAGCAGCCCAGTCGGGACAGGTTCATCGACACGAAACGTACCGATGACGCATTCGCGCGCCCGCGCCCTGATGGAAGGCCGCTTCGGCGGCGCGGCCCGAAGCAACTTGATGAGGCGCCCTTGTTCTCGAATGAGCATCGTTCGTCTCTGATTCCATGCGATCACACCAGAGCATAACAAAACAGTACGTCATGGCCGGCCTCCCAGCGCTGGACCTGGCGCTCCTTCACGCCGAGCAGCGCGGCGGCCTACGCCCGGGTGCGCCGGCCACGCTGCCGCATCGCCTTGATCTCGTCGGGTGTCGGCCCGCCGTCGTACGGCGCGACTTCGAGCGTCACACCGCCGTCCCACTCCAGCGTGACCGGCTCGTAGCACTTCGCGCAGGTAGCGGCCGCGCCGTCGTCGCTGTCGTCCGGGTGATGAACCTCGCCGCGTTGGCCGCAGGCTCGGCAGCGATACACGTACAGCACGGACATGATGCCTCCTGAACAGAACCCGTCTTAAAGACGTGCACGAAAAGGACGATTACCCGGTCCTCGGTACTACCGAAAACACCCAAAAGAACCGTTCGGTTTAAAATGGTTGATATCATCACACGGTGTGACGGACATGGGCAGACCCAAGAAATTCAGTCGCGAAGGCGTGCTGCAAAAGACCCTCCCGCTCTTTTGGAAGTACGGCTTCGCCGGCACGTCGCTCCAGCAACTGGAACAAGCGACCGGCGTCAATAAGTCCGGCCTCTATTCGGAGTTCGAGGACAAGGAAGACCTGTTCCTGCATACCCTCGTCTACTACTACGAACATCGCGGTGCTCTGCAAATTCTCACCGCGGAACCGAAGGGCTACGGCAACATCGAGCGCTTTCTACGGCTGGGCGATCCGCAAGAGGACGGCTGCGTAGGCTGCTTCTCCGTCAATTCGATCCGCGAATTTCCGTCGCTGTCCGAACGCGTGCGCAACGTGGTCGGCGCGTATCACCACCGGCTGATGCCGCACATCGTCGAGAACATCGAGGCGGAGGCACACCGACTGCCCGCCGCGGCCATCGCCACCCTCGTGACGGTGTTCTTTACCGGTTACTGCATCGAACGCAACCTCCCCGCCGCCGCTGAACAGGACGCGGTCGGCGCATTCATGCAGGCGTTACGGCTGCTCTGACGCGCGGGCCGGGCGGCCGCCCATCGATAGGCCGACCATTTTGAATCGATTGGTTTTTTTTATTGGCGCCACACCATTTATCCGCACATACTGAACCGATCGGTTCAATAACGTGCCGATCCACAGCGGAGAGCAGCCATGAGCTTGAAGATTCACCCGATCAACTTCGGCAACATGTCGCTGGATTCGAGCGGCCTCGTCCTGTTTCGCGAACCGGGCAAGCAGGTGACGATACCGGTGCTCGGGTTTCTGATCACGGGCGGCACCGAGCCCGTGCTCGTCGATACGGGGTCGCGCAGCGTCGAGCAGTACGCGGCGTTCGGCCTGCCGTACGAAGTCACCCCGGAAATGACGATCGAGCATCACCTTGCGCAACATGGCCTGAAGATGGCCGACATCCGTCACATCGTGCATACGCATGCGCATATCGATCACGTCGGCATGACCGATCGGTTTCCGATGACGACCACGGTCGGCATCTCGCGCCGCGAGCTGGAATTCGCGGCCTCCGGAATCATGGGCCCGTTGATGTATACCGCGGCCGACACGAAGCATCTGATCGACCGCCTGCACACGCGCGGCGCAATCCGGCTGTTCGACGTCGACGGCACGTTCGAAGAGGAAGTCATTCCGGGCGTCGCGGTTCGCCTGTCGGGCGGCCATACGCCGGGGTCGCTGTCGGTGCTCGTTGAAACCGACGAGGGAATCGCGAACATCAGCGGCGACATCGCTTACAACCTGCAGGATCAGTTGATCGATCCGATCCTCGATCAGGCTGCGCACGAGCCGACAATCACCGCCAATCGCGCGATGTCAACGCTCGACGAGAAGCGCGCGATCAAGCGCGCGCTCGCGACGAGCCGCTTCCTGCTGCCCAGCCACGACGTGCCAGCGCTGGTAAGCGGCGGCAAAGTGGTCGGCGTGATGGAAAACGCCATCTCGAATCCGCACGCCGATGTCACGAAGGCGGCGAATTACACGCCCTTGACGCAGCATTGACCCGCCATGCGCGCCCTTCTGCGTCGAAGCGTCGGACTTCTGATTGTCGCCGCGGGCGCATTGCACGCGATGTCCGGTCTGGTTCGGCACGCGCTCGGCACTTAGTTGGCGACCCGGTGCGTGCCCGTCGCAGCGTAACGGGGCGCGTACTTCTCGAGCCTCGAAAGGAACCCTGATGGCTACGCCCTTTTCCGCGCGCACGGCGCGCGCGCTCCGCATCCTCAGTCTCGCGTACTTCGTCCAGGCGACGGGCGCGCTGTCCGTCGTCGGCAGCCTCGATGCGATATCCCGTCAATGGGGACTCGCGGATTCGCAAAGCGTCTACCTCGTTACCGTGTTCGGCGTGACGTTCGCCTTCGCCGCTCCGCTGCTGCAAGTCGGTTTCGGCCATCTGCGGCGCCGGCGCCAGGTACTGCTCGGCCTGGCGCTGTTCAGTGCGGCAGCGCTCCTCCTCGCGGCCGCGCCGAATTACCCGGTGCTGCTGCTGTCACGCGTGCTGATGGGGCTCGGTGCAGGTTTCATCGGCCCCGTACTCGGCGCATTGGGCTCGAGCCTCGTCGAGCGCGACCAGCAAGGCAGCGCGATTGCGAGCGTGCTGCTCGGCCTGAGCGTCGCGGGCCTGGTGGGAATGCCGCTGTCCGCATGGATCGCGCACGCGTGGGGCGCACGGTCGCTTTTCGTCGCGGTCGGGCTCGCCGGCGCCGCGACCGCCGCGCTCATCGTCTGGGCCGTGCCCGACACGAGCAAAGGCGAGAACATCGAATTCTCGACGATGGTCTCGCTTCTGACGCGCATCGATACGCTCAGTGCGTTCCTCGTCGTGTTCTTCATCGCGGCCGGCGTCTATTCGACGTACGCCTTTATCGCGCCCATCATCCGCGACGTGTTCCACGCGGGCGCCGACATGGTGTCGACCTCCCTCGTGGTGCTCGGCGTAGCCGGCGTCGCGGGCAACCTCTTCGTCACGCGCGCCGCCCGGCGCCATAGCGCGGAAGCCATGCTGCTCGCCGGCCTGGCGCTGCTCGCGGCGGACCTGGTGTTTCTCTGGTTTACGCCGCCGAGCCTGCACCTTCTTTTCGTCGCGCTGACGGCGTGGGCATTCGCAACCGATCTGCTGTGGCCGTCGCAGCAACGGCGCATCGTCGAGCTGATGCCGCACTGGCGCGGCATTGCGTTGGCCCTGACCGCATCGTTCGTGTTTTGCGGAATCGGCGTCGGGTCCGCCGTCGCGGGGTGGGTCTATCCCGCGTTCGGCCTGACGGGGTCGATCGGCAGCTCGCTGGTCTTTCTTGCACTGGCGACGGGCAGCCTGCTCGTGTCCCGTGCGTCGGTCAAGATCAAGGCCGGTGCCGCCGTGCACGCGCCATCCCTTCCGTCATAGGCGGCCGGCGCATCGCGCCGGCATGTGCGCATGCCGCCATCTCGTGAACGTCGGATGCCGACGGGGCACCGCGCATGGCAGTGCCGACCCGGTGCGGGCGGATGCCTTTTTCCGTTTGTCGCAGAAACTGTTTCTCGGTGTTTCGGGCTACACCGCGGCAAAGCGGCCGACGACAATTCGGATACCACTCCCATGCACACGAACCATGAGGCCGGAACCGCATGTTGAATGCCTTGTCAACCCTCCTCGCCAGCCAGCTCATTGGCGAGACGCTCGCGCATCTGACGGGTGCGCCCGTTCCTGGTCCGTTGATCGGCATGCTGCTACTGCTCGCCTTTCTCGTCAGGAACGGCGGCCCTTCACCGGAACTGGAAGGATTCAGCAAAAGCCTGCTGTCATGGCTCGCGATGCTGTTCGTGCCCGCGGCGACCGGCCTCGTGACAGGATTCCATCAGTTGACCGCGGACTGGTGGCGCATCGCCGCCTCCATCTTCGTGTCGACGTTGCTCGGCCTGGCCACGACGGGATGGATCATGGAGCGCCTCAGCAAAACGCTTCGCGCCGAATCGGAAGCAAAAGATGATGTCTGATCTCTCGCCCGTTTGGGCCGTGCTCCGGCACCAGCCGCTCTGGGGCTTGCTGGCAACGCTTCTCGCCTATCGTGCCGGCCTGGCCGCAAATCGCGCCATGCGGGGAAATGTGCTGGCGCATCCGGTGCTCATCGCCGTGGTGATCCTGGTCGCGTTCCTGGCGGCCACGGGCATCCCCTACCGTGACTACTTCGCAGGCGCACAGTACGTCCACTTTCTGCTGGGGCCGGCGACCGTGGCGCTCGCCATCCCGATGTTCCGCAGCTTGCATCACATTCGCCGAACGGCTCGCGCGCTCGTCCCTGCGCTCGCGAGCGGCTCGATCGTGTCCGCGGGCAGCGCCGCGTTCATCAGCAAGGCGCTCGGTGCCGCGCCCGTCGTGACGACGTCGCTGATTGCACATTCGGCGACGACCCCCGTCGCGATGAGCATCTCCCGCCACATAGGCGGCGACCCGTCGCTGACCGCGACGTTCACGCTGTTTACCGGCATCGCAGCGGTTCTGCAGATCGGTGTAGCGATGAAGGCCATGCGAATAACGGATGCCCGCGCGCACGGGCTTGCGGCCGGAACGGCAGGCCACGGACTCGCGACGGCGCGCATGCTGGCCGTCAACGAAACGGCGGGCGCGTTCGGCGGTCTCGCCATCGGAATGAACGGTGTGCTCACCGCCGTTGTCGCGCCGGTACTGGCGCTGCTCGCGCGATGAGCCACCCCGCCGCGCCGCTTCCGGCCACCAAAAATCACGGCGGCCGGAATCAATCCGGTCGCCGCGTCGTCACATGGGATGATTTCCGCTCGCTCAGATCAGCTTCTCGAGCAGTACCACGTGCAGCGTCGCCCTGCCTTCGAGCTCGCTCGCCAGTTTCCGGAATGCCGGCGCTTTGCCATGGATGTCGAGCGCGCGCTCGTCCCGCCATCGCTCGAGCATCGTAAAGCGATGAGGCGCTTCGCGGTCCCGATGCAGGTCATACTGCTCGCATCCTTCCTCGGTACGGACAACCGGGACGGCCGCCAACAACGCCGCTTCCACCATGGCGGCGTGTTGCGGATCTGCGGTAATCGTTGCAACGACAAACTGCCTGGTCATTTTCATCCTCCATCTCAAAGGGTTCATTCGAACTGCCATATCGTCGCGGCGCACCTCGACAACGTGCTTCACGCGTACGAAATCAAGCAGCGCCCGATGGGCGCTGCGTGACGTTTCGCCAGGAAATACCACGGGTGAGGCGCCGGTCGACCCGGCGCCCGCCCCGTTCAGTCGACCGCCGGAAAGTCCAGCGTCGTGTCGTTCACACGGTTCACCAGATTGGTGAAGAGGATCGACGTCATGACGAGAATGATCTCGATGACCTGGCGCTCGGTATACCCGGCCGCCAGCACGGCCTGCAGCACGTCGGCGGGTACGGTGTCGCGCGTCGTCGCAATCGATCGCACGAACGAGAGTAGCGCATCACGCCGAGCATCGCCGGACACGCGACCGGCACGGATATTCTTCATCACTTCCGGCGTGAGACCGGACATCTTGCCGAGCATCGTATGAGCGGCAAGGCAATAGTCACAGCCGGACAGCGCGCTGACCGCGAGACGCACCGCTTCAACATCGGCCTGATCCAGCGAACTTGCCGCGATGGCTGCGTCGACGTTCAACATGGCCGCGAGACCGGCCGGGCTGTGCGTGCCGATGGTCGCGTAGGCGTTCGGTACTTTCCCGAGTGCGGCCTTGATCTGACCGAATACGGCCGCGGTTTCGCCGGTTGCTTCCGACGGCTTCAGAGTAGTCAAGCGTGTCATAAATTCCTCAACGGGTTGAATAATGAAATGCCGGCTGGAAACGGCCGGCACGATGGCGGCGATGACGAGTCAGCGACTGCATCTCGTTTTTTACCGAGAAATAATCAATCCAATAAATGCAGCCACGAAAACCGCATGAGAACGCTCCGGCATCGCAAACCGGCGGCGACTACTCGATTACGGCAGTCGTCATCATAAGAAATTGCGATTTGAATCTGAATGCGATTTACCCGAAAACTGACTTTACTCAGCAACGGGCCTCGCCCATTCGCGCCGCGCAGGCGCGGGCCGTGCGCGAACGCAGCCGTATGCGCACGACGGGTCGCGGTGACGGGAATCAGCGGCCCGGCTCGCCCGGCACCAGATTGTTGGCGACGGACGTCACGCCTGCGACGCGAGCGGCACTGTCACCGGCGAGCTGCACCTGTTCACTGTCGGGCACGTATCCGGTCAGCGTCACGGCACCGTGGCGAGCGAGCACCATCACGTTGATTGCATTCAGCCCTTTCGCTTTCGACAGCGCCCATACGATTTGCCGCGACAGCGCGCGATCGGCAGCGCGTTGCGCCTTCTTTTCGCTCTTCGTCGCTTCCTTCTGGCCGACGACCTGATCCGACGACGGTGCAGGCGTCTGCTCCGCTGCATGGACCGACATACCGAAAGCCAAATAGGTTACGTAGAGCATCGACGCAATGGTTTTCTTCATCATCTTCTCCTTAGCCAATGTGAGCGGAAAGTTATCCGGGGATAAAACCCGACTGAATGCTAAGAAAACATTTATCCGCTCTCAATGGCGTTTCTCCTAAAACAGCTTTCAATGCGCTCGCTGCATTCAGCACGACGCCCGTCGGCCACCTATACCGACGCATAGGTGCATTCATTATTTTCGACTAGCTCGAATACACGGCGAGACGATTTTCCGGCCCACATCGAAACGGCAAACTCATTGCATGTGCTGCTCGCCGGCCTGCGCTCGATTATCGGCAACGGGATCGGAAACCAGCGTCCGCGAGCCGCAAAGACCGACGCTGACGAAATTTCGGGACGGCATGCCGTCCCCCATTGGAGTGAGAAACCGATGAATACTACGTTGGGCGCCTTTCTGCATTCAGGCGCGCACCGCGGCGGCCGCGCGACGAAGAAGGCCGCGTCATGCCATCGCGTCGCCGACGTAATCGCGCATCGCGGCGATCATCGGCGAAATCTGCTCGCGCAGGTGAGCGTGGAGGTACCTGACCGCCTGCGAAAACTGGCGACGGTGCGGACACACGAGGCTCAGCGGCGCCGCCTCGCCTCGCTGCTCCGGCAGCAAGACCTGCAGCCGTCCCGCCCTGACGTCGTCATGAACGTCGAGCCAGGACTTGTACGCGATTCCCCGGCCCTCGACGGCCCAGCGCCTCGCGATTTCGGCATCGTCGCACAGCAGCACGCCCTTCACCGCGACTTGCCGCCTCACACCGCTGGTCGGAAACGACCAGCGGTCGTAGACGCGTCCGCCGAGCACGAAGGGCAGGCACTCGTGCAAAACCAGTTCGTCGAGCGATGCCGGCGAGCCCCGCCGTTTCAGGTATTCCGGAGCGGCGACGAGCACTCTCCGGTTGCTTTCGGCGAGCGGAAGCGCGACGTAGCTCGCGGCCTCCGGCGCGCCGTAGCGGATGGCCACGTCGACGGGATCGCGAAATACGTCGGTCACGTAATCGGACAACGAAAGCTTCAACACAAGCTTCGGATGCGCATCGCGGAATACGCCGAGCCACGAAAGCAACGCATTGCGTCCGATATCCGACGGTGCGGTGATGCGCAACGTGCCTTGCAGCGCGTGCTTTCCTCCGTGCAACCGCTCGCGCCCCTCGTGAATCATGGAAAGCACTTCTTCGGCGTACGGAAGGTACTGCTCGCCTTCCGCCGTGAGTTTCAGGCTTCGGGTGGAACGCGCAAAGAGGCGGGTATCCAGTTCCCGCTCCAGCCTTTGAATGGCGGCGCTCACCTGCCCTGGCAGCAGATCGGCTTCCCTCGCCGCGCGCGAGAAGCTGCCAAGCGCGGCCGACCTGACGAACAGTTGAAGATCCTCGAGCCGAACCATTTTCATTCCTGGAGTGAAAGTCCTCCCTAATGTAACTCGTTTTTTCAGAAGTCGCGGTCGAGCAGTATTTCATCCACACGCTGGCGCCCGGTCTGCAGCGAGCAGCCCAGCGCCACTCAACCATCATTCGGAGTTCAACCATGAAAGCGGTTGTCTATACACAGCATGGCCTGCCCGCGGACCATCCCGAGTCCCTTTTTGATGCCGAGGTGTCCAAGCCCGAAGCCGAGCCGCGCGACTTGCTGGTGAAGGTCGACGCGATCGCCGTCAATCCCGTCGACACGAAGGTGCGTATCGGCTCCCCGACCGTGCAACCGCGGATTCTGGGCTGGGATGCGGTCGGAACGGTCGAGGCGATCGGCAGCAACGTTTCCATGTTCGCGCCGGGAGACAAGGTCTTCTTTGCCGGCTCGATTTCCCGGCCCGGTGCGTACGCGCAATACGTTCTCGTCGACGAGCGCATTGCAGGGCGCAAGCCCGCGACCCTCTCCGACGCTCAAGCGGCCGCATTGCCGCTGACGTCGCTGACCGCGTGGGAGCTGCTCTTCGATCGCCTGGGCATTGCCGAGGGCGGAGGCGACGGCGATGCGCTGCTGATCGTCGGTGCAGCCGGCGGCGTGGGCTCCATGCTGACGCAGCTGGCACGTCGGCTGACACGGTTGCGCGTGATCGGGACGGCATCTCGCCCCGAAACGCGCGCATGGGCGCAAGCGCTCGGTGCACATGACGTCATCGACCATACCGAGCCGCTGCTCGAAGGATTGCGCCGCATCGGCGCGCCGCAGGTGCGCTACGTAGCCAGCCTCACGCAGACGGACGTCCATTACCCGCAGCTGGTCGAGGCTCTCGCGCCGCAGGGGCGACTTGCCGTCATCGACGACCCCGACACGCTGGACGCCATGCCGCTCAAGCGAAAGTCGATTTCCCTTCATTGGGAGCTCATGTTCACGCGCTCCCTGTTCGAAACCGATGACATGGTCAGGCAGCACGACATTCTCGAGCGCGTCTCCACGCTGATCGACGACGGCACGTTGCGCACGACCATGGCCGATCACTTCGGAACCATCGAAGCCGAAAACCTGCGACGCGCCCATGCCCTCATCGAGAGCGGCCGCGCACGGGGAAAGGTCGTGCTGGAAGGCTTTTGAAGCGACCCGACCCACCCTTTATCGCCATTCCGTAAAAGCTGGACAAGCCCGGAGAACCAACATGCATTTCCCGCATCAGCACATCACGAGATTCGCTTCCGTCCGACGCACGGCAACCGCGGTGGCGGCCGGCCTGGGTATCACGCTGTTCGCCAGCCCGTTGCTCGCACAACCGTCCGCGCAAGCAGCACCGCCAGCGGTGCAGGCGGCCGACCGCACGATCGGCGCGATGGATACGGTCGCGACCTTTTCCGGGCCGATGCCCACCGGCGTGACGGTTGCCGAAAGCGGCCGGATCTTCGTGAACTTCCCGCGCTGGGGGGACACCGTGCCGTTCACGGTCGGCGAATTGCGCGACGGTCGCGTCGTCGCATATCCAAACGCCGAGATCAACCGTGCCGATGCGGCGCACCCGTCCACGCACTTCCTGAGTGTCCAAAGCGTCGTTGCCGACGGTCACGGTCGGCTCTGGATCCTGGACACCGCCGCGCCCAATTTTTCGGAGCCGGTCGCCGGCGGCGCCAAGCTCGTCGCCGTCGATCTGGAGACGAACCATGTGGTCAAGACGATCGTGTTCCCCGCGAACGTGATGCGCGCCCAGACCTATGTGAACGACATGCGCTTCGATTTTCGCATCGGAAAGGCCGGAGTCGCTTACGTGACCGACTCCTCGCTGTCGGGCATCGGCGGCCTGATCGTGATCGACCTCGACAGCGGAAAGGCGATACGCCGCCTGACCGGCGACGTGTCGACGTCGGCGGATCCTCGCTTCGTCCCGGTCGTCGAAGGTCAGTCGTTGAAAGTCCGCGACCCGAACGGGACCACCAAGCCCTTTTCCGTGGCGTCCGACGGCATCGCGCTCTCCGCGGACGGCCAGACCCTCTACTACTGCCCGCTGTCGAGCCGCCATCTCTACTCGATTCCGACCGCGATGCTGCGCGATCCGTCGATCAGCGACGCGCAACTGGCGGCCGCCGTGAAGGATCTCGGGGAGAAAGGGGCGTCCGACGGTCTTGCCAGCGACGCGAGCGGGAATGTCTATGCCGGCGATTACGAGCACAACTCGATTCGCAAGCTCGAGCCGGGCGGCGAATGGCAGACGATCCTGCACGATCCGCGCGTGCTCTGGCCCGACACGCTGTCGGTCGGCCCGGACGGTTACCTCTACTTCACCGCGAATCAGCTTCACCGCCAACCGGTATTCCACGGCGGCAAGGACGAGCGCCAGAAGCCGTACGCATTGTTCCGCATACGCATCGGCGCAGGTCCCGCACCGACCCGTTAATCCCTTTCGCCATCGCCGACAACCGGAGTCCCGCACATGAATCTCGCCGACGCCATTCATGCCCGCCATACCGTCAAAGCCTTCGAGGGCGGCAAGTCGCTGCCCGCCACGCAGGTCGAAACATTGCTGTCGCTGCTTCACCAGTCGCCGTCCTCGGTGAATTCCCAACCGTGGCACTTCGTGGTGGCCGCGACACCGGAAGGCCGCGCGCGCATCGCGGCCGCCACAACGGGCGCCTATGCGTACAACGAGGCCAAGGTGGTCAATGCATCGCACGTCATCGCGATGTGCATGCGGACTGATATGGACGAAGAACACCTTCAGGCCATTCTGGAGCGCGAATCGGTGGATGGTCGATTCAAGACCGCCGAAATGCGCGCCGCGCAGAACAAGAGCCGCCGCTCGTACGTCGACATGCACAAATACGAGCTGCGCGATACGCCGCAATGGATGGAAAAGCAGGTCTACCTGGCGCTGGGCGGCCTGCTGCTCGGCGCGGCGGTCCTCGGCGTCGATGCAACGCCGATGGAAGGGTTCGACAGCCGCGCGCTCGATGCGAGCCTCGGCCTGCGCGAACAGGGCCTGACGAGCGTTGTCATCGTGTCCCTGGGTTTCCGCAGCGGCGACGACTTCAACGCGGATCTGCCCAAATCGCGGCTGCCGCGCGAACGGATATTCACATTCATCTGATCACCCGAAGCAGGCTTGCCGCCCGCGTGGCAGCGTTCCGAGCTACCGTTTCGCACACGCTCGGCTGCACGACTTCGAGGAGCGTCATCATGTCCGAGTTTGTTCGGATGGACACGCACGGCCGCACCGCGACCGTGCCCTTGTCCAGATATGGCGGTGCGCTGTTATTGGGCGCGGCGATTTTGTTGTGGGGTGCGAACTGGCCGGCGATGAAGCTCGGCCTGGCACACGTCACACCGCTGTGGCTGTCGGCAGCAAGGTTCGCATCCGGGGCGCTGTGCCTGTTCGTCGTGCAAGCTGCGACCGGAACGCTGCGCTTGCCGAAGCGCGCCGACCTTCCGTTTCTCGCCAGCGTCGGCTTGCTTCAGATGTTGGCGTTCACCGCGATGAGCGCCGTCGCGCTGCACCACGTGAGCGCCGGCCGTTCCGCCGTGCTCGCCTATACGACGCCGATCTGGGTGACGCCCGTGTCGGTGCTGGCATTTCGCGAACACCTGTCCGTGCGTAAAGCACTCGGCACGGCGCTTGGCGTGGCCGGGGTCCTGCTGCTTTTCAATCCGCTCGATGTCGACTGGCACGACCGTCAGGCCGTTGTCGCGCACGTCATGCTGCTCGGCGCGTCGCTCTGCTGGGCGGTCTGCATTCTCCATCTCCGGCATTTCCGCAGCGCGTCGAGCGCCTACGTGCTCGCGCCGTGGCAAATGCTTGTTGCCGCCGTACCGCTCACCGTGCTTGCCGGAGTGCTCGAGGGACCCTACACGGGCGACGGCAGCCTCAGCTTGACATCGGCGCTGATCTACATTGGTCCGATCGCGACGGCATTTTGCTTTTGCGCGGTGAATGCCGCCAACACGCGCATGTCGAGTACGAGCATGGCGACGGCGATGTTAGGCGTTCCCGTCGTCGGCCTCATGACGTCGGTCCTCTTTCTTCACGAGCATCTCACGACGGGACTCGCGGCAAGCGTCGTTCTCATCGTGGCCGGCATCGCGCTCTCTATCGCATCACGCTGACCTTGATTGTCTGAACCAGAAGAATGCCATGGTCGATCTCGACCCGACTCAACCCAGACTCACGCTCGTTACCATCGACCTGTCGTTCCATCGCGCGGCCTCCGGCGCCGTGCGGCGGATATTGAACGAGCATGGCGTAACGGTCGACGAAATATTCGCACCGCACGAAGAAGCCTTCCGGATTCTGCGGGAAGGGAAAGCCGACATGCTGAGCAGCGCGTGGCTCCCCAGTAGTCATAGTCTCTACCTCGCTCCGTTCGAGCAGGACGTGCACAAGATCACCGTCCTTTACCGGCCATATGCATTGTGGGGCGTACCCGACTACGTGCCCGAAAGCGCGGTGAGCTCCATCTCCGATCTGAAACGGCCGGATGTGGCGTCGCGGATGGTGAAGCGGATCCAGGGCATCAATCCTGGTGCGGGCATCAGCAGATTTTCCCGCGAAATCGTCGCGCAGTACGGCCTGGCGGACGCAGGGTATCACTTCGAAAACGGCACGCTCGACGATTGTGTACGCGCCTTCGAGGAGGCCGTCTCCGCAAGGCGGTGGGTGGTGGTTCCTCTTTGGACTCCACAGTATCTTCACGAGCAATACACCATCCGCGAACTCAAGGATCCGAAGGGTCTGCTCGGCGGCACGGACGACGCCACGTTGATTGTCAGAAATGCGTCGCTTGACGCGATCCCGTTGGCCGCATTGTCCGAACTGCGCACTCTCAGCCTCGGCAACCGGGAAACGAGCCGTCTGGACCATGTCCTCTCACGCACCGGTTCGCCGCGAACGACCTGAGGCGCCACGGGCGAGCACCTTCGGTGACGAACGCGTAGACGACGCGTATCGACCAGAACCGCCGCGAACGTCGACAGCCGTGATGCAGTTCGCGCGAACGAATATTCGGAGTGGGTGAAATGACTTTATGGGCGGAGCGCGTTGATCGACACGTCGCCTCGCCAATAAACTGCATCGCACTACATCGCAATCGCCGAGAAACAGAAGACTGAAACGAGCCGGCTGAGATTACGCACCGGTTCGGCGTTTCCCGGCATATGTCATTCACTTCGTAACCATCGACGGAACAACATCATGACGCAAGCACACAAAGGCACCGCACTGATCACGGGCGCATCGTCGGGTATCGGTGCGGTCTACGCCGAACGACTCGCACGCCGCGGGTTCGATCTGATTCTCGTTGCACGCAACAAGGATCGGCTCGACGCATTTGCGAAGCGCATTACCGACGACACGCAGCGCGGTGTCGAAGTGATCGCCGCGGATCTCGGCGATTCGCGCGCGCTGGCCGCCATCGAAGCGAAGCTGCGCACGGACGCGAGCATCACGCTGCTCGTGAACAATGCCGGTGTCGGTACGCATAAGCCGCTGCTCGACAGCGACGTCGACGCAATGACGCGCATGATCGATCTCAACGTCACGGCGCTGACGCGCCTCACCTATGCAGCAGCCCCCGGCTTCGTCGCTCGCGGCCACGGCGCGATTATCAACATCTCGTCCATCGTTGCGATCGGGCCCGAGCTGCTGAACGGCGTGTATGGCGGAAGCAAGGCATTCACGCTGGCCTTCACGCAGTCCCTTCATCACGAACTGGCAGACAAGGGCGTGCAGGTCCAGGCCGTTCTCCCGGGCGCTACGGCGACGGAATTCTGGGAGATTGGCGGGCTCCCGCTGGACAACCTTCCGAAGGAGATCGTCATGTCGGCTTCCGACATGGTCGACGCAGCGCTGACCGGCTTCGACCGTCAGGAACTCGTCACGATTCCATCGCTGCACGCTGGAGAAGAATGGGCCGCATACGACGCCGCCCGCCGCGTCATGATTCCCCATCTCTCGAGCAATACCCCTGCGGCGCGTTACGCCGTCGCGCAATAAGCGCAGCAAGCCTTTTTTCGCAACCACTCCAGTCGTCCATTCAAAGGAACTCCGATCATGAAACTCACCGGAAACACTGTCTTCATCACCGGCGGCACGTCGGGTATCGGCCGCGCTTTCGCAGAAAATCTTCACAAGCGTGGCAACAAGGTCATTGTCGCGGGGCGTCGCAAGGCGTTGCTGGACGAGATCGCTCGGGCCAATCCGGGTATCGACACCGTGGAGCTGGACGTCGGCGACCCCACGCAGATCGAGCGTGTCGCGCGACAGCTGATCGCGGACTATCCGACGCTGAACGTCGTGATCAACAACGCGGGCATCATGCCGTTCGATGACGCCGGCGGTGCGCTGGACGACGCGCAAGCCGTCCGGCTCGTGAACACGAACCTGCTCGGTCCGGTGCGTGTCAGCGCCGCGCTCGTCGAACATCTGAAGGCGCAACCCGAGTCGTTCATCATCAACAACAGCTCCGTACTGGCATTCGTCCCGCTTGCTGCCACGGCGCTCTACTCCGCGACGAAGGCGGCCATTCATTCGTACACGATGTCGCAACGCTTTGCGTTGCGCAATACGAGTGTCCGCGTGCTGGAAATCGCCCCGCCGTGGGTCGACACGGATCTGATCCACAAGAGTGGTGATCCGCGAGCAATGCCGCTGGACGCCTTCATCGCCGAGACGATCCAGCGTCTCGAAACCGCGACGACGGAAGTCGTGGTCGAGATGGCGCAGCCGCTGCGTAACAACGTCGGCCCCGACGAGTATGCGTTCGTCGATCAGTTCAATCAGGCGCTCGTCGAGAACCCCATTCCGGTAGCCTGAGGCGCCGCGAAGAAGGACTCCGGAAGGCGGCCCTGCGACGCCGCCTTCCGCCCCCGCAATTCAATCACTCACCGAACGACAAACGACTTGAGGCTGACAACAATGTCCGACAAGAGCCTGACGACCGCCGCCGGCGCCCCCGTATCCGACAACCAGAACTCGATGACCGCCGGCGCGCGTGGCCCGGTCGTACTGCAGGACATGTGGCTCGTTGAAAAGCTGGCCCATTTCGACCGCGAGGTAATTCCCGAGCGTCGCGTACACGCAAAGGGATCGGGCGCCTTCGGAACGCTGAAGGTCACGCACGACATCTCGCGCTACACGAAAGCCAAGGTCTTCGACCAGGTTGGCAAGGAAACGCCGGTTTTCATGCGATTCTCGACGGTCGCGGGCGAGCGCGGCGCCGCCGACGCGGAGCGCGACGTGCGCGGCTTCTCGATCAAGTTCTACACGGAAGACGGGAACTGGGACGTCGTCGGCAACAACACGCCAGTGTTCTTCGTTCGAGACCCGCTCAAGTTTCCGGATTTCATCCACACGCAAAAGCGCGATCCGCGCACGAACCTGCGCAACAACGTCGCGGCGTGGGATTTCTGGTCGCGCCATCCCGAGTCGCTTCATCAGGTGACGATCGTGATGAGCGATCGCGGCATCCCGAAGAACTACCGGCAAATGCACGGCTTCGGCTCGCACACGTTCTCGTTCGTCAATGCCGCCAACGAACGCTTCTACGTGAAGTTCCATTTCAAGTCCGCGCAGGGCATCGAGAACTATACGGACGCGGAAGCCGCTCGTCTGGTCGGCCAGGATCGCGAATCCGCGCAGCGCGATCTTTACGAGGCGATCGAACACGGGAACTTCCCCAAATGGCATTTCCGCATCCAGGTGATGCCGGAAGCGGACGCATCGAAGGTGCCGTACAACCCGTTCGACATCACCAAAGTCTGGCCGCACAACGATTACCCGCTGATCGACGTCGGGACGATCGAGCTGAACCGGAACCCCGAGAACTATTTCGCGGACGTCGAGCAGGCCGCGTTCACGCCGGCAAACATCGTACCCGGCATCGGGTTTTCGCCGGACCGCCTGCTGCAGGGGCGCCTGTTTTCGTACGGCGACGCGCAGCGCTACCGGCTCGGCATCAATCATCACCAGATCCCCGTCAACGCGCCGCGCTGCCCGTTTCACTCGTTCCATCGCGATGGCGCGATGCGCGTCGACGGCAACCTCGGCAGCACCGTGAACTACGAACCCAGCCGTCAAGGCGACTTCGCCGCGAATCCGGCAGCGGCCGAGCCGCCGGTGCAGGCAGGCACGGTCGACCGTTACGACCATCGCGACGATGACGACTATTACAGCCAGCCCCGCGCGCTGTTCCGCCTGTTCAGCGCCGACCAGAAGGAGCGGCTGTTCGCCAACATCGGGCGGGCGATCAGCGGCGTCCCGCAGGACGTGGTCGACAGAGTGCTCGTCCATCTCGAGCGCATCGATCCGGCGTATGCCGCCGGTGTCCGCACCGCTATCTGGGCAGAGTAAAACCGGCGCGCGCGTCGTGCAAACGGCGCGCGTCGATCTCGCGGATTCGTCTCTCGGATCAATCAAGGAGTAACGTCATGGAAAGCGCGAAGCAATACGAATATCTGTTCCTCGGCGGCGGCAAGGGCGGAAAATCGCTGGCGATGGATCTCGCCCGAAGCGGCAAGCGCGTCGCCATCATCGAACGCGGCATGATCGGCGGATCATGCATCAACGTCGCTTGCATCCCCAGCAAGACGTTGATTCAGAATGCACGCAACATGCATGCGTGGCGAGCGGCATCCGCCGACGCACACCCTTTTGCGGACATGTCGCGCGTGCATGCGAACGTACGCGCCGTCGTCGACGGCATGGTGGATATCAACCGTCGCGCTTTCGAGCAGTCGGGCCTCGATCTCGTGATCGGTTCCGGTCGATTCGTCGCGCCGCGACGCATCCTCGTTCGGGCCGGCGATGGCACCGAACAGCTGTTCGAAGGCGAGAACGTCTATATCAACACGGGCACCGTGGCGGCGGTTCCCGACGTGCCGGGCCTGCGTGATTCGAGCCCGCTCACGCACGTGGAGGCGCTGGACCTCGACGTGTTGCCGAAGAAACTGATCGTGATCGGCGGCGGCTACATCGGCCTGGAGATGGCGCAGGCATTTCGACGCCTCGGCAGCGAAGTCGCACTCATTCACGACGCACCGCGGGTCGCCATGCGCGAGGACGAGGACGTCAGCGTCGAAATCCAGCGCGCGTTCGAGGACGACGGCATCTCCCTGCATCTGTCCGCCCGGATCACCGGCGTCACCGGACGATCCGGTACAGGCGTCAACGTCGTACTCGACGACGGCACGTCGATCGACGGCAGTCATCTGCTCGTCGCGGCAGGCCGGCGGCCAGTCACCGACGAAATCGGCCTGGATCTGGCAGGCGTCGAGCGCGACGCGCGCGGCTTCATCAAGGTCGACGAGGCGCTCGCGACCACCGCGGAACGAACGTGGGCGATCGGCGAGGTCGCGGGTACGCCGATGTTCACGCACGCGTCGTTCGACGACTATCGCGTACTGAAGGCCGGTATCGAAGGGCGTGCAGGCAGCACGGCAGCGCGCATCATTCCGTACGCGTTGTTCACCGATCCGGAACTGGGGCGCATCGGCCTGAACGAAGCGGACGCCAAGGCGCGCAATACGCCCGTCATCGTCGCGAAATTGCCGATGGCGGCCGTACCGAGAGCCCGCACCAACGGAACGACGCGCGGCTTCATGAAGGCACTCGTGGCGCCCGAAACCGGACAGATCCTGGGCTTCACGATGGTCGGCTCCGGGGCGGGCGAAGTGACGTCGGTCGTGCAAATGGCAATGATCGGCAACCTGCCGTACACGTCCGTGCGCGACGCCATCATCGCCCACCCGCTTCTCGCCGAAGGCCTCAATCTGCTCTTTGCCACCATCAAATAAGCGAGTGCCTTTGCCATTTGCCTGGCTTGCCCCACCGAACGCGGGCCAACCCGATGCTCGTGCCGCCACGACGCGCTTTGCGTCGCGGCGGCTTTCGTGCTTCCAATTCAGTCGTCGCCGCCACGATAAAAATGCTGACAGCCGCTCTCCTGCGATCGACACTATCCGGTAAAATCTCCGGACGAGTTCGAATCGCGCAACGCCAGCCCGTCATGTGCCGCACGGGCAGTTCCGCGATCGCGGGCCCTGAGAAAAATATGCCTTCGTCAACACCGGCGTCCCGGTCCGGACGCCCCGAGTGAACGATGGGCAAAGTCGCCGTTCTTCCACCTCATCCAGCATTGCCTGCGCCTCGTTACCGACGCGAACGAAGTGCGGGCACGGCCGTGCGTCGTGGAGTGGATACATGAATTGCTGCTGGCATCCGATATCGACGCTCACTGGCGTCGATGTCGACACATTTGTGCGGCCTTGCTCGCCGAGCAACGGGGGAACCTCTTGGATCTGAACGCGACGCGCGCATCCGGTCATCCGGTCGATAGCAACGACCCGAACGACGAAGCGCGGGAAAATCGTATTTCGCGGCATCTCGCGCTGCGAATCCTGCCCATTTTCATGTTTGCGTATGTTGCCGCCTACGTCGATCGCATCAACGTCAGCTTCGCGAAACTCCAGATGGGGGTCGACCTGGGTTTCACCGACGCAGTGTTCGGATTCGGCGCGGGTACGTTCGCGCTCGGCTACGTGGTGTTCGAGGTTCCGAGCAACATGATCCTGCAGCGGGTGGGCGCCAAGCGATGGCTCACGCGCATCATCCTGTCCTGGGCGATTGTCTCGGCATTGACGACTTTCATCGCGACGCCCAAGCAGTTCTATGTGATGCGCTATCTGCTCGGGATTGCGGAAGCCGGGCTCGTCCCCGGCATCGTGTATTACATCTCCCAGTCGTTCCCGCGATACCATCGCGTGAGGGTGCTGTCGACCTTCTACGCGGCGCTACCGCTGTCCGGCCTGATCGGATCGCCGCTGAGCGGCTTCATCATGGAATATTTCGACGGAATCGGTGGGCTTTCCGGCTGGAAATGGATGCTGATGGTCGAGGCGCTGCCGGCGTTCGTCGCGGCGCTTCTGTGCTGGAAGTATCTCGAGGACGACGTCACCCAGAGCCGCCACGAGACCGAGGCCGATCGCGCCTATCTCGCCCGCACCCTCGCCGAAGATCGCGCGCTCGCCGCATCGGCCAACAACAGCGCGATGTTCGGCAGCTGGATCTTCTGGGTATTCGGGCTGATCTACTTCCTCGATGTCGTCGGCATTTACGGCTACACGCTGTGGGCGCCCACGATGATTAAGTCGCTCGGCGTGGGTCGGGATTTCTTCATCGGATTGATTGCAGCGCTGCCCAATGCGGTCGCGATGGTCGTGATGATCATGACCGGACAAAGTGCGGATCGCAGCCGCGAGCGGCGCCTGCATACAGCCGCACTGTTCCTGCTGGCCGCGTTGGGCCTGACGCTCGCCCTCGTCTGGCACGGCAATCTGTGGCTTACCGTCATGGCGCTGTGCATCGCCAATGCGGGGTTGCTGTCGCTGCCGCCCGTGTTCTGGGGCATGCCGACGGCGGTGCTCGGCCCGAGCAACGCCGCCAGCGGCATCGCGTGGATCAGCGCGATCGGCAACATCGGCGGCTTTTTCGGCCCTTATATGGTCGGCGTTCTCAAACAGTCATCCGGAGGCTTTGCGCTTCCCGTTTCGTGCATGATCGCGTGCCTGCTGCTGGGCCTGTGCCTGACGCTGTCGTTGCCGAAACACATCGTCAACAGATAGGGCCGCGCCGGGATGGACGCCGCGGGGCGGCCATCGGCGTCGGCAGTTGCGCCGACGCAGCGCACCGTCCATGCGCGTCGCGACCGACGCCGCTAGTCCGCGTTGGGATCCAGCCCCAGCGACTGCGCGCCCAGCACGAACTCGGGCAAGGTTCGCGCGCCCATCTTCCGCATTGCGTGGCCGCGATGGATCTTCACGGTGATTTCGCTGAGTCCGAGCTCCGCGGCGATCTGCTTGTTCAGGAGGCCGCTCACGACGTATTTCATCACTTCGCGCTCGCGCGGCGTCAGCGTCTGGTAGCGGCGGCGCACGTCGGCAACGCGGCTCTCCGACTTGCGCCTTTTCTCGTCCTTCAGTAACGCATTCTGGACGACGTCCAGCATGTCCTGGTCGCGAAAGGGCTTGGAAAGGAAATCCAGCGCCCCGTTTTTCATCGCCTTCACCGACATCTCGACATCGCCATGAGCGGTGATGAAGATGATCGGCAACTGCACGTCGCCAGCGACGATCTGCTCCTGCAATGCCAGCCCGCTCTGTCCTTTGAGCCGAACGTCGAGAATCAGGCAACTCGGCACATCGGGCTTGTCGAAATCAAGGAACGCCTGCGCGGAGCCGAAGAGCTCCACACCCAGGCCGACCGATCGAAACAGCCGGCCGAGCGCTGTTCGCATGGAATCGTCATCGTCGACGACGTACACGACGGAGTGTGTTGCGATGAGATCGGGACCCTGGCTCATGGCTGAGTGATTCCTTCAAGCGGTAGAACGAACTGCATCAATGCCCCCTTGTTTTCCTGCGACTCGGCCCAGATGCGGCCGCCATGCCCCTCGACGATGGAACGGCAAATCGAGAGCCCCATGCCCATGCCCTCCTTCTTGGTGGTGAAGAAAGGCGTAAACAACGAATTGACGTCTTCGCTGCGAATGCCGGGGCCGGAATCCTCCACGCGCACCTGCACGTTTGCGCCGTCGACGAGCGCGGTCGACACGGTCAGGATGCGCTTGCCGTCAGCGACACCGCTCATCGCCTGGACGGCATTCATCAGCAGGTTGATGATGACTTGCTGCAACTGCACGCGATCCCCGCGGACCCAAAGAGACGGTTCACCGGCCCGCGCGACCTCGACGCCGTGACTCTGCAGCTCCCGACGCATGAGATCGACGGATTGCTCGACGATGGACGTCACGTCGACGAGCGCGTCGTCCCGGTCTCTTCGCTTGGCCATCGCCCGAATCTGCCGAATGATGTCCGTCGCCCGTCTCGCGTCGTCGGTGATCTGTTCGAAGGAATCGCGCACCTCGACGAGATCCGGCACGTCGTGGTCGAGCCAGCGCAACCCCGCCTCGCCGGACGTGACGATCGCCGCCAGCGGCTGAGTGACCTCATGCGCGATCGAAGCCGCCAGCTCCCCCAGCATCGTGACGCGCGTGACATGCGCCAGTTCCGAGCGCGATCGCTCGAGCGCCTGCTCGGCCTGCCGCCGCTCCTCGATGTCCGTGTTGACGCCGTACCAGCGCAGGATCCGGCCGTCTTCACCGCGCAATGGCGCGGCACCGACGATCATGCAACGATACTCGCCGCTGCCGAGCTGGACGCGCGCGGTGACCTCGAACGGGCTGCCGGAAGAAATCGCATCGTGCCACGCTGCGCGCAGCGTCTCGATGTCGTCGGGATGAACGATATCGCGCCATACATCCGTGCCGTCAATGGTCCGCACGCCGTAATCCGTCCAGCGCCGATTGAGATACAGCAGGCGCCCGTCTTCGTCCGTGCTCCACACCATCGCGGGAATCGCGTCGACGGTGGCCACGAGTTCCTCTTTCTGGCGGCGCAGCTCGGCTTCCAGCGATTTCGCCTGCGTGATGTCGCTATCGGTGGACAGGATCGCGATCGGCAGGCCCGACTTGTCACGTGACACGATCCACCGACTCGAAATCACGACGCGTTCGCCGTTCTTGCGAATGCGCGTCAGCTCGCCCTGCCAGTTGCCGTCCGCCACCGTCTTCTCGATCAGCTCCGCAATCGGCAATGCGGCGCCGGTGTGCGTCAACTCGTGGAACGCTTTGCCGAACGCTTCCGGTGCGCCCCATCCGTACAGGCGCTCCGCGCCCTTGCTCCAGAAGCGGATACGCCCGTCGAGCCCGTACACCACGATCGCATCGTGAGTCAGGTTGAGCAAGTCGACCTGGTTCTGCAGCGTCGCCCGGCTGCTCTGATTGCGCAATGCCAAAGCAGAGACGGTCACGATCGCAATGACGCTGACGATACAGCGCGCGAGAGAACTGACTGCGATCTGATCGCTCTGGGCGAGAAGGAATCCGAGGACCGTCAGGGATACGCAGGCCCACGCCACACCGACGGTGACCGTTTGAGACGCGACCGACGCGACCAGCAGGACCACGACGACATACAGCACGGCGACGGCGACGTCGACGGGCGCAAATGCGTCGACGAGGAATACCGCGAGGCCGAGCGCAATCGCTACCGCGTACACCGCGGGCTGACTGTTCCGGAGCTGCGTCTGGAGATTGGGCCCGAGCGCCGACGCACGCGCCGCCGCGAGTTCGGCCGGCGCTATGACCGGATCCAGGTATGCGCCGCGGCCATCGCCCGCCTGGCGATCGTTGTTCATAAAGTCACTCGGTAAAGACGGATTTCCGGATCACGTCCGATTGCGCTCCGAGCCGATATCCTCGAGGCGCTGCTTGATCTGCGCCGGATCCACCGGTTTGCTGAATACGCAGATCGCGCCAAGCTTCATCGCTTGCTCGCGGGTGGCTTCGGATGGAAAAGCTGTGATGAAGATCACGGGTGGGGCCGGCCCGCGCTCGAGAAGCGCCTCATACATCTCCAGCCCGGTGATGCCCTTCATCTGGACGTCCGAAATGATACACGCGACGTCCATGATCAGGTCGGCGTCAAGGAATTCCTCGCCGGACTCATAGACCCTGACTTCCCAGCCGAGCGAGCGAACGAGGCTTCGCGTGGCTCTGCGGATGGACCGGTCATCATCGACGATGGAAACAATACCTTGGTTGGGCATACGAGCGGTCCTTGACCTTCCATTCAGTAACAATTTCGAGAACGCGAACATTTCAGGTCGACGGCTCGACCGAATCGTATGCTGCCGGCATGCGGCGCGCAAACTATACTTCGGTTTAAGTATGGCCTCGGCGAGCACGCTCGCGCGCTGCCGGCACCGGCTACGCGGTCGGGGCCGCCGCCCCAAGGCGCTGCAAACCCGTCGGAATGAACGGCGCCTCCTTGCGGCCGTCGGCGACGCTCCAGTACGGTGCCGCGTCGCGCCCGCCGCCGATCGCGGGAGCGCTGTCGAAACTTGCGATCTCCAGATCGCGGAGCTGGGCCTGAATCCAGTCGATGAACGCCCGAATCGACATGGGCACCTGCCGCCGGTCCGGATACAGAACGGAAATCGGCAGCGGCGGCGGAGCATATTCGTCAAGGATGACGACGAGCGTTCCTTCGGCGAGTTCGTCCGCCACCATGCGCTCGCTCACCTGGGCGATGCCGACGCCCTCCACTGCATAGCGAACGGCGGAACGGACGTCATTGACGCAAATGCGCTCCGCCAGCCTGAGCCGCGATTCCGCGCCGTCGACGGTGTAGCGGAATTCCCGGGCCGGGCCGAAGCGCCGCGGGGTGTAATGGATGACGTCGTGACAATGCAGGCTGTCGGGGTCGGCCGGCGTGCCGCGAACGCGCAGATAGTCCGGGCTCGCGACGGTCACCACGTGAAAATTCCCGACGCGCCGGCTGCGCAGCGACGAATCGGCAAGCTGCCCGACGACGACTGCGCAGTCCACGCCGTTCGCGATCAGGCCGTCCGCATCCCCACCTACGTCCACGCGCAGGCCCACTTCCGGGTAAGTTGCGTGAAACGCCGGCACGAACGGCAAAACAGAATGTGCGACTTCCTGGTCGACGTCCACGGCCAACCGACCGCGCGCGATCTTCCCCGCGCCGCTGAGTTGCTGCTGCATGTGCTCGATCTCGCCGAGAATGCGCTGGCAGTGCTCCTGATACTGCGCGCCCTCGGTGGTCAGCCGAACACAGCGGGTCGAGCGCTGAAGCAACGTCACGCCGAGATGCTCCTCCAGTCTCCGGACTAGCGTGCTGGCCGACGCCGCGCTGATACCGAGCATCTCGGCCGCTGCAGTGAAACTGCCCAGTCGGGCGACGTGACTAAACACTGACATCGCGTGCAGGGTACGGTCCATGCTGTTCTCCGGAAATCGTTGCGGTAGAAGGATTAACCAGAAGTCTAGAGAACAGTCGGCCCCGGCAATATCACCTCGTGGGAGCTTAATCCTTATACGATGGTGTTACGAGGCGCACGGCTGACGCAGCGCGATGAAATCGTGGCCCGCTTGGGATTCCCGGGCCAAATGAAACAGGTCGGCGGCTCGGGTTCCGGCGATGCTACTGCCGCGCGGCCGGAGCCACGCGTTTTGCGACAGCGGAGTTTGAGCAGCCGATCGTGCCATGGTGATAAGGTTCCTTTTTATCTCATTATCATGCTGTTCGGCGATGTCTGCGAACAGCCACGCAGCGACACCGGGTGGCCGTTCTCGAGCCGGCCAAAAGGCCCTTTTGCGAACCGACGCTCGCTTCTCAGTTAGTCTCTACCCGACCGCTTAGGTACCGACTTGGAAGGTTTGACGGGCCGAGCGCAGGTAGAGACATCGACGACGCAGATTTCGGGATGCGGGCCCGCTGCCGATTCGCTTCGGATACGTACGGCCAAAGTGAGCAGCCGCTGTACCACCCCCTCAAAATTCAAGTAGGTGCCGTCGGGCAGTTCCCAGCCCTTTGGCCGCGGCTTCTGATGCACCAAGAGAAGGATGCCTTCGCGGCCATTTTGCGCGCGCAGATATTGCCCGCATAGCTGGCTGACCAGCGCTTCCTCAAGCTGCTGCATCGTCCAACTCTCCGCGACCTTGATTTCAGTGGCCACATTTGCATCGCTGGCCTTCGCTCTGAAACGCAGGTCTGGTTCCTTCTCACCTGCTACGCGCACTTCGCGCTCGATCGAATAGGCAGTTCCCTGCATTTGTCTTAACCGATCAGCCATCCAGTTCTGCACAGCGGCTTCGTCAGGCCGTGCACTCAAGGTCGTGCCCTGCTGGAAATCGCCATGGACAAGATCGTGTTGCAAGTCTTCTAAGCGCTGCATCGCCATAAGCTGCAGTTCGTGGCCAGTCACTGGCTGCCTCTCAAACTGCTGCTCATAGCGGAGCGGCTCATCCGCACGCCAGGCTGTCTGCTCCGCGTCATTGGCAGCCCGTTCTCGCGCTAGTGCGAGCAGACGTGATCGAGCCACCGGGAAATTGGGTTCATCCATCAAGCGAAGGATAGCGGCATAGGTGGCATGTCCCGGTGTGCTGACCAAAGCTGTGAATGCCGCTGAACGTGCATCTTGCGCATCGTCGCGTTCGTCTGGCGAAAACACGCCATTGTTCGTGCGGTCACGATCCTCTTCCACTCGCACTATGCGATACGCGAGCATGACCAGACGCTCCAGGGTTGCTACATCGAGATGCGCGTCCGGCGGTGCCGACCGCGACCAGCGCGAACCGAATATCTGGGGCAATACACGCTCGACGAGCACTGTCTTCTGAGCCTCGCCCAGCAGATCGAGCTTTGCCATCAATGTGTCCGTCGCACCTTGCACGTCGATCGCATATGCGGCTCCCAAGTATTGCGCACTGACTTGCGGGTCCGTTGAAGACTGGAACCTGTCAAGCACCAATGTGTAGAACGCCCGCTTTGTGTCTGCTGGCAAGCCGCGCTTGAGGATGAACAGAACTGGACGCAGCGCAACACAATTCAGATCAGATCGAGCCTGCAGTTCGCGCCACAGGGAGGGAGCCATCAGGCGAGTCAGGCTTTCATCGCTGCGGCTGATGGCCTCCACGATTTGATAATGTCCTGGTGGCGTGGGGTCGTCCAGGTTGCTTGTCGCCTCTTGCGCGAACACCTTCTCTACCGCGGCAGGCCAGACTGCAGCTAGCGCTGTGGTCCAATCGGGAAAACCGTTGAGTTCCAGCGTCGCGTATTCAGCGGCACGAATTGCTTGCTGCTCGGTCAGATGCAGCGCCCAATCTGCCCGTGCCGCCGCTTCAATCGAAACCCCGGCGATGCCCAGACAATCAATCGAGCTGATCAGGTTGCGTTCGCCGGGCGGACGCGCACTATGCAGTGTCGGTTTCCAGGCTCGCCAAATCTCGGCAAGCCCGGCGGTAAACGCTGCCGCGACTTCCTCTCCGGCCAGTTCTTTAATGGGCGCGACGCTGTCGATCGCGTAGCGCGAATTGCTGCTGGTGGCCTCACTAAGCAACTGCCAAAGGCTATAAATCCGGTTGTCAACGCCCTTCGGTGTGATGGGGTGCAGGTGATGCAGCTGCGCCGGATTTGCCTGCAGATCCGCGATGAAGTCGACCCACGACTGCTCCTGCTCAACCTGTCTGTGCTCGCTTTCCAGAATAGCCTCTGCCAACTCTTCTTCGCTCTTGATTTCTTCCGCCGACTTGATGCGTGGAGTCATCCATTCGATATAAGCTGCTTGCATTTCCGTGTCCGTTGCGGCGACGCCAGCAATGCGTGCCTTCAACGCCTCTGGCTCGCCAGCCGTGAGCCAGAGATTGAGCGCAGTGTTGATAGCCAGTTGCCGCTCAGTAGCGAGCGGCCGAGATGCACCGTCGGTCAAAAGCCAATCGATGTCGTCGAGCACCAGCCCAGGCGGCCAGCCAAGAAACTTCATTTGGAAAGAGTAGAGCAACGGGCGTCCCGACAGATTTTTGTGGTTGCCCAGTCGGTCGGCAGCTCGCCAGAAGACGGCACGACGGCGCTCCGGCGTACGATGCAACAGTTCGACCGCATCGGCCGCCTTGTTGATTTGCCGCTGCGTCATGTCCAGATGCCCATCACCGATACACAGCACTGCGTCGATCGCTGCGGTTGGCGATACATTGGATGGTGACAAATCCAGTAGACGCTGTGCTGCCACGCCGAGCGCCGTAGCGTACTGCTCATGCCTTGGCGATCTTTCGCCAATACCTACTTCCGGCTCCGCTTCTAGCTGTTGCAAGAGCCCTTCAATCAATCGAGTCAGGTCAGCCGCGCTCGTCAGCCGCTCGACGAGCTTTGCCCCGTCCCAATCGAATCTGAAGCCACCGCCCTCGGCGTCACCCAGGTGAATGACCGCCAGGATCTGCGGATTCAACCGGTCGATGCAACAGATTGATGGAACCGCTGGGCGGGTGTGTCAAAGTTTAGCGTCTTACGCGGACGCTCGTTGAGACGCCTCGCTACAGCGTCGAGTTGGGCTTGGGAATAGGCAGAGACGTCGGTGCCTTTCGGGAAGTACTGCCTCAGCAGTCCGTTCATGTTTTCATTCGAGCCGCGTTGCCACGGATTCTGCGGATCGCAGAAATAGACCTGGATCTTGGTCGCCACGGTAAAGCGTTTGTGATCAGCCATTTCCGTGCCCCTGTCCCAGGTCAGCGATTTATATAGTTCTCGAGGTAACTTGCTGGCGTGTCGTATCAGCGCGTTGACCACAGCCTCGGAATCCTTACCGGCTACTTTTACCAGCATCACGTATCGACTCTGACGTTCGACAAGAGTCGCAATCTGGCTGGTCGCGTTGCCAAACAGCAAGTCACCTTCCCAGTGCCCGGGTATCGCGCGATCCTCCGCCGTCGCGGGGCGTTCACTGATCGATACAGCGTCGCGAATGTTCGTGCGGTCTTCGGTTTTCAATGTGTGATGGCGAGACCGGCGCATCGCTCGAGAGCGTCGCAAGTGTTCAAGCAATTCCTTTTTCAGGGCACCGCGAGCTTGAATATAGAGGCTCCGATAGATCGTCTCGTGTGACACCAGATGGTCCTTGTTGACGGCATACGTATGCTTGAGCCAACCAGAAATCTGCTCAGGGGACCACTGCAGCTTCAGCTTTGCAGCGACAACTCGCGCCAGCGTCTGATTGCTCACTAATTTGCAAATCTTCGGGCGACGTGCCCGATCCCAGGCGAGCTCATCCGCCCGGCTCGCTCGATAACCTTGGCTGCCTCCGTTGCGCTGCAGCTCGCGGCTGATCGTGGAAGGAGCACGTCCCAGCTTGGCCGCGATAGACCGAATCGATAATCCGCTTACCAGGCAGCGAGAGATTTCCTCGCGTTCCGCGAGCGTCAATGTCTGCGGTGCGCGATGTCTTTGCGGTGGCTCGATGCCGCCGGCCTCTGACAGGATCCGCTGTATCGAAGAGTGGCCCCGATCGAACAGTTTGGCAATTTGATGAATCGTTTCACCTTTGCGCCAGCGGTCCCACATGAGTGCTTTCTGACTCTCAGAATAGTAGATCCTCGGCCTCTGCTTCATTTGCAACACCTCCACTGCTTGCGCAGATTCTAGTGTGTTGCATCGACCGGTTGAATCCGCATCGCCAGCAGGTCATCGACACCGAGCAGTCGCGGGAACAAGTCCTCGACGGCTTCCCGGACGACTGTTGGCGAGATTGATGCACACTGCATCTTGATGTATTCGGCATAGTCTCTGTGTGCGGCTTCACCACCAGCAGCAAGAAGAGCGCGACCGGCGGTGATGGCTGTGTAGAGATCTTGGTATCGGCCGAACGACGCGGCGACCGCCAGATCAACACAATCTTTGATCTTGCCCAACCAAATCAAGCGCAACACGAAGCGTCGAATTTCGTCGTGTTCCTTGTCCGCCGCCCAGATGCCGCGCAGCGTCGTCGCGATATCCGGCTGAGCAAATCGCGCAAGGCTACTCAGATCTAGTGTCCTGTTCCGCTGATTCGCGAGCAAAGTCGATGCAGCTTTTCGAGGATCGAATCGGCTGACGCGGTCCAGACGAAGGGTTTGCAGTTTTCGTTGTAGTGGGAGACGAATTGATCGATTCGCTTGACCAGTTGTTTGACCGAGCCGAACGAGCCTCTACGGATCGCTTTGTCGGTGATCAGCGCAAAGAAGCGTTCGACCTGGTTGAGCCACGAACTGTAGGTGGGAATGAAATGCATATGCCAGCGGGGGCGTGCCGCCAGCCACGCCTTGACCTTCGGATGCTTGTGACTGCCGTAGTTGTCGACGATGCAGTGCACGTCGAGTTCGGCTGGCACGGCCTTGTCGATTTCGCGCAGAAACGACAGGAATTCCTGATGTCGATGACGCGGCTTGCAGGTAGCGAGCACGGCGCCATTGAGCACATTCAGGGCGGCAAACAGCGTCGTGGTGCCATGACGGACGTAATCGTGAGTGACGCCTTCAACGTAGCCGAAACCCATCGGCAGCATGGGTTGCGTGCGCTCGAGCGCCTGACATTGGCTCTTCTCGTCCACGCACAGCACCAGAGCGTTCTCCGGCGGACTGAGGTACAAGCCGACCACATCGCGCAGTTTCTCGATGAAGAACTGATCGGTCGAGAGCTTGAAGCTTTCACTTCGGTGCGGCTGCAGACCCAGCAGTTTGAAGTAGCGGTGCACGCTCGTCGGCGAGATGGCGGTTTCGGCGGCAATCGTGCGCACGCTCCAGTGAGTGGATCCATCTGCCGGCTTCGTGTGCAGGGTCTTGTGAATCAGTTGGGCCAGCCGTTCGTCGTCGATGGTGCGTGGCTTGCCGGGACGTACTTCGTCGTAGAGTCCGTTGATTCGCTGCTCCAGAAACCGCAGACGCCACTTGCCCACCGTGGTACGTGTGAGTTGCAGGCGTTGCGCGATCGCGCTGTTGGGCTCGCCGTCAGCCGCCGCCAGCACGATGCGCGCCCGCGAGACCAGCGCAGCCGAAATCGAGCGAGAACGCGCTATCGATGTCAGTTGCGAACGCTCGTCTTCGCTCAGCACCAGTTCCGCCTTCGGTCGTCCCATCGCCATGCTGACGTCTCCCGTTCCGTTGACGTCAACATGCTACGTGAACATAGACCGGTTAACAACGGAACAGGACACTAGGTGTGGCACTTCTTCCTCCCGGCGCATCCGCTCCACCAGCGCCGTGAGCAATGTTTGCCGTGTTTCAAGAGAAAGGCTTGCCGGGTCTCCTGCGGTGAACAGCAGAAAGGGCGCGCGACGCACAACCTCCCTGGCGACGCTTTCGTCCCAGAGAGCAAGCCAAGCCGCCGTTTCCAACATCGAAGGCTTGACCAACTCGACTTCGTAGGTCCGTGAAAAAAGCAGATCATGCAGTCGGCGTTGCGGGAGGTTTGCACGCCGCAACCGCTGCAGCCAACGTGCCGCAAGATAGGCGCGCACCACGCCTTCGTTGTCGTTGTGCAATCTGGCGCGGCCGAAAGTCGCTGGGTCGAATGCCGGCCTCGTGAGCAGTTTCATCCGATCTTCGCTAGACCAGTCCGGAAGCACGTCGTCGATCTTGGCTACGCTTCCTTCGGTTTCGAGCCGGGTATCGTTATCCGGTATTGCGACGGTCGTCTGCCGTCCAAACACGAGGGCTGCACCGATCCGTTCTAGGCCCTGTTTAGCGCGCTCGGTGTCAAGGCTATCCCGGCGACCGCGTTCCGGGTCTGTTTCCTGGAGTCGTTCACGCAGGCCCACTTCCGTCATCACGGTGAAGCTGCCAAGGTGCCCGTGGCTGTCCCAGTAGCTCACGATCCAGTCTAGGTCTAGCGGCCGGCACGCGAATCCCCATAGGCTCGCAGCCTCGATAGCGTCCATTAGCCCTTCGAGGTTCGGGGCGTTTTTGGCTGCGGCATAAGTCCGTACCTGCTCGGTATCGAGCTGGGCCATCACCACGATGAGAGGCGTTTCAGCCGGCGTCGGTTCTGGGCGTTTTTCGCGGCGGAGGACGCGGCGGACCAGCGTTCCGAGCGGGGGAAGAGGATCGGCGGGGTTGTCGTGGGGCAGTGGCAGTTCGTCGTTCAGCCGCTGCGCATCGCGCGCGAATTCCCAATCAGTGTGCCGTCCGGACAGAACGATGTGGGCGCGGCTCTCTCCACCGGCAATCCCTTCAGCAATTTGTCGCAGCGCTCTTTCCAGGCGGATATTGTCGAGTTTCGCCTCATCAATGGAGTCAATGAAAAACCATCCCGGTTCATTGCTGTTGCGCCAATCATTTAACCGTTGCCGGTCGGCAGGCCGCAAAGCCTTATCGAGCCCGTCGCGACCAACATCTTGAACAGTCGCGTAGACAGCAAATCTGCCTGCAGCCGTCTGCTGGCGTGCTTGCTCGGACAGTTCCACGGTCTTGCCACTACCTGCCTCAGCTAGGATAACGACGCGGCGCTTAGCAATAAGCTCGGACCAACCCAGCAAGCCATTCGACAAGCCAGCCGCGGCCCGAAACCGTGAACGGGCGAGCGGATCTGTATTTTCTCGCCATTCATAAAACTGGCGATTCAGCGGGATGGCGGTCATTGGTATAGGTGCGCAGCGGCAGTAGGTCTCTGTTGAGGGCGATTGGCCACGGGAGGCGCCTCAGAGATTGCCAGCGCCGGGCGTTGGCTGGTCAGCTGGATACAGGATGGTGTCGGTGATGCGGCCGGCGACCCCGTCGAGGTCCGGGAACAACACACCGCGATTGATGCCGGCCCGCTGAAGCTGTCCCCGAATGATGCCGAATTTTTCGCCTGGAATACGAATATAGCGCAGCCGGTCGCGAAACTCAGGGTTGGTGTCGAGCGCGAAGTACTTCGTGTCGAGCCCACTCTGCTTGCCGCGATGCACTGTAAACCAGCCATCCTGGGCAGCGATACGGCGGGACACGTGCCGCGGCTTAAGCAAACGTGTTTGGCCGAGCCCGAGCGGATCTTTGCTCTCATCGGAGGAGATCAGATCGCCATGCGTAACGGGCAACATCCAGACCGCGCCCGGCAACACGCCGCGGCCCTCCTCGTTTTCACACGAGCGGTTCTCGCACGGTTTCTCGACGGCTGGCTTTTTCACGGCGAACCAAAGAGCCGACAATGCACTCCCCGACCAATCCAGCAAGCGGGTTGGCATCGCGTGGTGTTGCGCGATCGCGAGCCAGTCGGCATTCGTCAACTCCACGGTCGATTCGACGTGAGGCACGGCACGCTGCTTGAACTCGTCGAGCATGCGTTGCTCGGTGCCGGGCCGAAGCCGCATCTGGTACGGTGCGCGTCCAATGGAGGGCAGCAGCCGCCACGACTCGACTTCCTGACCGCGAAACAACGGGAAATCGAGATCCATCACGGGGACGCTGGCAAGCCAGTTGTCGACGTGTTGTAGAAAGCTCACGAGGTCCGTCGCTTCCCCGACACATTGGACATCGCGGAGATTGGGATCGAGACTGGATGAGGTGCTCATTGGTGAATCCTTTGTTCGTGGGTCAGGGTAACGGCCCGAAGGCTGCGCTTTCGATCATGTGGGGACGACATGGCATGACGCGCACATCGGTGCTCGGCACGCCGTAGTGTGCGCGCAAGATCGGCTCGTCGAGCTCCCCCAGATACGCGCGATACAACGCGAAGTGAGCGGGGGTCAGGCGGGTCAGCATCGTCAACCTCTCAGTTTCCGTCCGCGCCGACGCCAAATGTGGCATCGGGCAGGCCTATCGCATTGATCGGATCGATCCACTCCGGCGTGATCTCGCCAACCGCAATCCGATGCGCGGTCGGCAGAAACTCAATATCGCGTACCGTCACCCGATGGGAGGTGTCGCCGTCGACCGTGACAAGCATCCCGCAGGGGATCTCATCATCGAACACCATCGTCGAGCCGCCAACGGTAACGGTCCCGTTACCTGCGCCCGTCATGGCCGAAAACGTGAAGTAGACCGCGATTTTTGTCTGGAGCGCCCCCTTGACCCGCACCACCACTTTTCCGTCGCGGTGATCAATGGCTTCGCATTCGTCGAGCACCCCGTCCGTCGCGGGCCACCGGATCGCTTCAACATGGACGTCATAGGTCCAGGTAAAGTCGAACGCCGAGCGAACATCGAGCCCCACTCCGATTTGACGCGCGAAGGACCGACCGGCCGCCAGCAATGCCTGCGCCAGTTTCCCGTCCAGGCCCTCGACCAAAGTCTCAGCCAGCCGATCGGCGGCAAACTGCGCACTTTCGTCCTGAAACGCCGCCAGCGCCCCGCCCAAATTATTGGTCCAGAGCAGCCGCGGATGTGCCGTACAGAAGCGTTGCCAGTCAGCATCGGTGGACACCACCAGCACCGCCGTGTCGTGCTCGCCGGCCCAGTGTTCGAGCGCCAGCAGCGCCACCGCGTCGGGGAACTCGTGCTTCTTCTTGCTCGACTCCGCAAACGGCGGCTGCGCCGCAAAGTACCGGTCGAACAGGGTGCGCATGTCGACCCGCGCGGCGACGTCGAGCACCTCGGCGCGCGTGCCCGCCAACCAGCCTTCCATGCGCATCCTCGCTGCGAGCGCCGGCTCGTCCATCTGATACTCGATGACCCGCAGCTGCTCGAGCGCGTCACTCGACAGCAGCTGCGCCCGGGCCGCCATCCGCACCGAGCGCGCCAAGCCACTGCGTGCTTCGGCGGCATCGCGCTGCACATGCGCCTCCACCTCACGTCGCACCACGTCCGGCATCAGCACCTGGACTCGGTCGCTGCGATGGAACTGCTCGACACGGCGCAACAGCCCGCCCTCCAGATTACGTTGTTGCGCGTCGAACACCGAGGTGTCGAGTGCAATCGCGCCGAGCCGATTCGTGGCGATCAATTCGATGATGCGGGTATCCATCACGTGTTCCTGGCGAGTAGGTATGGGTTAGCGCGGCGCATCGATCGCGAGTATCGCGCGCAGGTTGGCCTTGGTCTGCACGAGCGCGCGTTGCTGCGCCTGCTTCTGGTCGACGAACTCGGCGGACATCTGCTCGCTGCCCCCGAGCTCGGCCACGGCATCAAGCAGCAGTTGGCGAATCGCCGCCAGGTGGCCACCCTCGTCTTGGGCGTCGCGCCGCAAATTTGCTCAGCAGGAAATGCTGCCAGGAGGGAAGCGTCTAAGCAGACTGGGCGTCAAAGATGTTGAATGTCGGCTGAGCCATGATGATTCACCGCCCCAATACAAGTGCACGCAGCTCAGATAGTTTCGAGCCTGCCTGATGACTCTTCGCGCGCCAAGTCACCGGAAACATATCCGTCATCCGCGCAGCATGCCCTTATACCCTTCTGCGTAGGCGATGTTAAAAAATCGAATGTTCGGTAAGCGTTGTTAGCCATTCCAACGATTTGACGCCGGCGAGCGAGTTACCGTTTGCATCAAGTCCGGGTGACCATACGCATACCGCCATCTCCCCCGGCAGTACCGCGACGATGCCGCCTCCCACACCACTTTTCGCCGGCAGACCAACTCGATAGACGAAGTCGCCCGCTGCATCATAAGTGCCACAGGTCAACATCAACGCGGACAAGCGCTTTGCAGAACTCGCATCGAGGACACGCTCCCCTGATACAGGGGCAATTCCCCCGTTGGCGAGAAAAAGCGTAGCCGTGGCAAGCTCGATGCAATTCATCTCGATAGCGCACTGACGACAGTAAGCATCGACGACGGTTTCAGGCGGCATCTCCATGTTGCCGAAGCTTGCCATGAAATGCGCCATCGCGCGGTTACGGTCGGCGTGCCGAAGTTCGGAGTCAGCAACACGCAGGTTATAGTCAAGATCGGAAACGCCAGTCAGTCTTCGCACGAACTGCACTAGGGCCGTTTCGGCGCCAACGAAGCGCCGACACAATACGTCGGTCACAACGAGCGCGCCTGCATTGATAAATGGATTACGTGGTACGCCGCGCTCGGTTTCAAGTTGGACGAGGGAGTTGAATGCGGTCCCCGATGGCTCCCGACCGACACGCTCCCAAAGTTCGTCACCGAGGAGTTGAAAAGCGAGCGTACACGCAAACAGCTTGGAGATACTCTGGATGGAGAAGCGCTCTCGCGCATCACCAACCGCAAATACACGACCGTCTAGCGTCACTATAGCCATGCCAAAACGGTGAGCGCTTACGTTGGCGAGTTCTGGGATATAGTCGGCGACCCGGCCAGCAGTACGCCAGGGAGCAATATCGCGATGAATCTGTTCGAGGATCGCCGGATAGTTCGGGTCAGTCATTACAGGGGGCTGAGCATCAACATGCAGGGACCGCGATAATAGCGCAACCGCTCCACGCCCGACCCTCCGAGGATTGACGACTTCTCTCCGTTGCATGTCAACAAATCGTGCCTCCAAGCGGCGATTGGATGCTTGCTATTGACTACTTCCCGTGATTTGGACCCAATATGGCTCACGGACCCCAATGAATAATTGGCTTCCCGCACTTATTGACGCTTGACAGGTCACCATAAGTTGAACAGCTCGAAAGCGAGCGCGGCAAGCCGCGCAATCCGTTCATCAATGCGGGCGCGCTGGTCGTCACCGACGTGCTGTGCCGCCGCTTCGTGAAGGCCGAGACGGCGCTCGTCGAATTCGTGCGGCGGCTGATCGGCGCGAACGACATCGACTACGATTCGCGCGTCGCGACGTCGGAGTTGCAGCATGCGGAGCGCAACCGCGCGATGGCGCATTTCATGGCGAGCTTCGGCAACATGCAGATGCCGCCTGATACGGTGATCGACGCGTATTGCCGGCAGTGTGCGATCGAGATGAATTGCGTCGAGCTGGCCAGCGCCGCGCTGTTTCTTGCGAACGGCGGTGTCGCGCCGGCGACAGGCGAGCGGATCGTCGATTCGAGTTCCGCGAAGCGGCTGTCGGCGCTGATGCTGACCTGCGGGACCTATGATGCGGCCGGTGATTTCGTGTATCGGGTGGGGCTGCCGGCGAAGAGCGGCGTCGGCGGCGGGATCGTCGCGGTGCTGCCGGGGGAGATGGCCGTGTGCGTGTGGGCGCCGGGGTTGGATGCGAACGGGAACTCGTTGGCGGGGACACTGGCGCTGGAGTGGTTGACGACTTATTCGGGAAGGTCGATTTTTTGAGGCGTCTCAGTGGCGCACCCGGTCGTCCGGACACCTCGAATGAACATCTTTGCTTGGCGCTACGACCACCCGCTACAAGGATCCAGCGTGATGCAGGTCAAGAACGGAAATCACGTCGCTTCGACCGGCCGTACCCGGCGCGGATTCTTCCGCCCCGTGACGGTCATGGCGGCATTGAGTTTGTGCCTCCCGTTTGGCGGCGCACATGGGCAGCCGGCAGACGCCCCGCCCAACAGCACGGGGGCGTCGCAGGTCGAATCTCGAACCGAGGCAAGCCTGACCGTCACGCAAGCGCTGCAAGGCATGCTGGCGCTGATACGGGTCAGCAATCAGGTTACCGACATGACGCCCGACGCGATGCACCGCAGCTTTGGCGTGCAGACCAAAGCGACCGCCAAAGACAGCTTCGGCTACGGCCAGCGCTTGCCTGGCAACTGGGCGTTCGGTATCGAAAGGTTCGTGGTCCCGGGAAGGGGGACACAGGTGGAACTGGGCTTCGATCCGATTCCCGGAATGCAGGCTGCGCCGCTGACGGCATGCGAGCCGAACTTCGCGCAATTCACGGCAGCACTGGAATCCTTGGGGTTCAATCATCGTACTCGGTACGGCGAACACGGCCGCCGGATCTCCGAGATCTTCTGGCGTCAGGAGATCTCTGTGGAGGTAGCCCCCTATAGAGCATTCAGCGATAACGGTGAGCCATTGGGTCCGGCTTGCGTAAGAACGGTACGGGTGCGATAGATCGCCGTCACCGCGCGATGCAATTACGGCAAGCGTATGGACGAAACGCCGTGATCCTCTGCTGTCAAACACGCAGGAAATCGCTCGACTCGTGGATACCCCGAACCCAATCCGGCGAAGATTTCGCGACGCGTGGGCACGCCGGCGCCGACGTGATTGACGACGTATCGAACGACCAATTTTCCGACATTTCGCAGCGATGACTGGAGAACGCAACGCATGAATCGGGACAACGCATCAGAAGTCACAACGTCAGCCCCCGCGCGCGCGGGCAGCAATTCCTCCTCGCCGATCCCGCCCATCGCGCCATCCAAAACCGCGCTGCTCGTCATGCATTACCAGACCGACATCCTCGGCCTCTTCCCGTCGGTCGCGCCTGAATTGCTCGCCAATACGCGCCGTCTCTGCGACGGGGCACGCGCTGCCGGCGTCGGCGTCTGGTTCGCGAATCTGAGGTTCAGCCCCGGCTATCGGGAGGTCAGCCCGCTCAACAAGAACGGCCAGGGCATCAAGCAACTCGGCCTGTTCATCGACGATGCCCCGTGCCCTGAACTCGCCAGGCGGCCCGACGAACCGCTGATCCTGGCCCACCGCGCGAGCGTATTCTTCGGCACCGATCTGCAGACGCGGCTCATCGCACAAGGTGTCGATACGCTGATCATGGTCGGCATCGCGTCGACCGGCGTGATGCTGTCGTCGATAGCCCACGCGAGCGACGCCGATTTCCGCCTCTACACGGTCAAGGATTGCTGCTACGACCCGGACCCGATCGTCCACGAGCATCTGTTCGCCACCGCGTTCGAATCGCGCACGACGGTGCTGTCGCTCGCGGATGCGCTGCGGCTGCTGGCATGACAACGGACTCGTCGCACCGCCGTTCGAAACCATGCATCCGACGGCGGGCCTACCGGGTCGCCGCCCCAATCCCCGCCAAAATCAGATCGATGCCGGCCAGGAACTGCGCACGCTCGTCGTGCGCGGCCAGTTGCTCGGCTACCTTGCGCACGAACGGATACTGCGCCGGTTCGAGCTGCGCCCACCGCTCGGCCACGACCGCGATGACCTCCGACTGCCCCGTCTCGCGCGGATGCAGCCGCGCACCCGCCGCGTACTGGCCGGCCAGCCCGAAGATGTAATGCATCAGCGCCGACGCCGCGTTGAATTGCGCGGGCTCGGGCACGCCCAGCGCCTGAAGCTGCCCGCCGACGCGCTCGAGGATCCGCAGCACCGCCTGCTGCCACGGCGCCCGGAACAACTGCGCACCCACCCACGGATGCATGCTGAACGCGTCGAACAGGCGCAGCGCGACACGCCGGAGCGCTTGCGCCGCATCGCCGTCACGCTGCGTCGGCACGTCCGTCAGCGCAGCCGCGATCACGTGATCCGCGGCCGCCGCGAGCAGATCGTGCTTGTCGGCGACGTGCCAGTAGATCGCGCCGCTTCCGGTCGCCAGATGTGCGGCGAGCGCGCGAAACGTCAGCGCACCCTCGCCGGCATGGTCGAGGATCCCGATCGCGGCCTCGACGATCCGGTCTTTCGACAGCGCGTCCGCGCGCCGCTCGGTCCGTTTGCTGGTTTTCATGCGCGCTAGCTTGACACATCTGGAACAGCGTTCCAATATCGCATCGATGGAACAACGTTCCACCAGTTTCCTGACGCATGCGCAATGCCGGCGCGTACCGCCCTCTCGATCCCACCGGGCTGCCTTGGCCCGAAACCGAGCCACCGATGAATCTGCCCGTTACCCATGATGTCGTGATTGCCGGAGCCGGCCCTGTCGGCCTGTTTCTCGCCTGCGAGCTGCGCCTCGCCGGTGCATCCGTGCTGGTGGTCGAGCAGGCGGACGATCCGGAATCCCCGCTGAAGCATCTCCCGTTCGGCATGCGCGGCCTGTCCGCGCCGACGATCGACGCGCTCTACCGCCGCGACCTGCTCGACGGCATCGCGCTGCCGGGCCGCGCCGCGGACACCGCGCACTGGATGCAGCAAGCGCGTCGTCCGGCCGGTCATTTCGCCGGCATCCAGTTCTTCCACGACGACATCGATGCGTCGCAGTGGCCGTACCATCTGCCCGGCCCGGCCGGCACGCACATGGCGACCGACATCGCGCGGATCGAATCCATGCTGACCGCCCGTGCGCACGCGACGGGCGTCGAGATTCGGCGCGGTCTTGCCGCCGAAGGCTTCGATCAGTCGGACGATGCGGTCACGCTGTACGCAGGCGGCGAGACATTCCACGCACGCTGGCTCGTCGGCTGCGACGGCGGCCGCAGCGCGGTCCGCAAGGCCGGCGGCTTCGCGTTCGCCGGCACCGACGCCGAATTCACCGGCTACTCGATCGAAGCCGAGTTCGCCGATCCGGGCGCGCTGCTGCCGGGCCGTCACTACACGCCGGCCGGCACGTACACGTACACGCCGCCCGGGACCGTCGCGCTCGTCGAGTTCGACGGCGGCACGTTCCACCGGAGCGGCCCGGTGACGCTCGAGCACGCGCAGGCCGTGCTGCGCCGCGTGTCCGGCGTCGGCGTCACGGTGACCGCGCTCCGGCTCGCCGCCACGTGGACCGATCGCGCGTACCAGGCATCGACGTACCGCGACGGCCGCGTGCTGCTCGCGGGCGATGCCGCGCACATCCACTCGCCGCTCGGCGGCCAGGGGCTCAATCTCGGGCTCGGCGATGCGATGAATCTCGGCTGGAAGCTGGCCGCGACGATCCGCGGCGACGCACCGGCCGGGCTGCTCGACAGCTACACGGACGAACGGCATCCGGTGGGCGCGCGCGTGCTCGACTGGTCGCGTGCGCAGGTCGCGCTGATGCGGCCCTCGCCGGGTTCGCGCGCGCTCGCGGCGATCATGCGCGATCTCGTCGACACGCGCGACGGCGCGACGTACTTCGCCGAACGCCTGTGGGGCGTGTCGCTCGCGTACGATCCCGGCAGCGGCCATCCGCTGGTGGGCCGTAGCGTTCCGGACTTCGAACTGGCCGACGGCACGCGGCTCGGCGAACACGTCAGGCACGGCAAGGGCGTGCTGCTGGACTTCGATGCGGATCGGCCGCTTCAGTCCGTGGCAGGCCGCTGGCGCGACCGCCTCGCCTATATCGCGAGCGACGCGAAGGAGCGGCTCGGATTGCGTGCGATGCTCGTGCGTCCGGACGGTTTCGTCGCGTGGGCCTGCGATGACGATGCGGACGTGGACATCGACGCCGCCACGCAGGCAGTCACGCGATGGTTCGGCGCGCCTTGCGCGGCACATTGAGCGCAGCCGCCCAACGCAGGAAGCGGATGTGTGTCGCCGAGCGCCAAACGTGCATGGGCGCCAGCAACGGCGCGCCCGACATCCTCGAATGCCCACCGCCCGCGACGTGCGCGATAGCGCGCACGCCGGCCGCGCCCCTCACTTCGCGATCAACACCCCCGACGTCGGGCACGTACCCTGCGTATTGCCGTCCGTCACGAGCGACGCGGCGCTCGGAAACTGCGCGGTCGCATTCGTCTTCACCGCGATCCATGCTTCGGTGAAGTAGCTCACGCCGTTCGTCTTCGTGCATTTCAGCGACACCGCGCTGCGCGTGTTGCTGCCGAATGCGCCCTCGAACGCCGACAGCAACTGGTTACGCGTGACCGTCTTGCCCGCGTTCGCCTGCAGGAATGCGTTGAACGACGTGTTGCCCAACCGGCTGATCATGCCCGACGCCTGGTTCCAGTACGCATCGGGCGTCGCCGAATTCGAACAGGTGCCGTGCTTGAACCACTCGTGCTTGTCGAGACACGATGCGACGCCAGGCATGTATGTCGACAGCGTATTGCGCGTTGCGCTGCTGATCGGGTACGCGTCCATGCTGCACCACTGGTGCGCGTTGTCGAGGTCGATGTCGTTCTGCGGCACGCCGCAGTAGAACGGCTGGTTCCCGTCGTAGCGGTTCGGCCACAGCCCGTGCAGCGACAGGCTCGTCGCCGCATACGAGCCGGCGAGGTTCGTGCATTCCGGTGTGTCGTGCGACGCGCAGAAGCCGGGCTCCCACGACGCGGCAAGCAACAGGTAGTCGTAGCTGGTCTGCGCGGCGGCGTGCAGTGAAACGGAAGCGACGGCGAGTGCGGCAGCGGCGCGGGCGAGCGTCTCGAGCATGGCGTGTTTCCTCGGAAAAGGCTTGCGGTCGCGGGATGCGCCGCAAGATTGTCGAATGTCTGCCCGCGATTGTTGCTGCCGCAACATGGCACGAATGTGAAGGTGCACGAAAGAATGCGCGGTTCGCTCAGGTGCCGAGCTGCGTGCACGCGCGCGCCGACGCTTCGGGGCCCTCGAGCGAGAGAATCTGCCACACGCCGACGCTGACGCGCCGGCGCGCCGCCATCGACGGATCGGCCAGCAACGCCTCGACACGCGGCGCGGCGTCGGGCGCCTTCTGCTTCAGCGCCGCGTGGTGCCGCGCCCGCGCCGCCGGCTCCGGTTCGTACACGTCGCACAGACGCACCATGCCGGCGAGGCCGGCCAGCGTATCGTCCTTGTCGATCGCGGCCGGCTCGACGGGCGCGAGCCCGTCGCGCTCCGCCGGCGGCAGCTTGTTGCGCGCGCCTTCGTCGATCGCCGTGGCGGAAGCCGGCGGCAGGCCGCCGATCGCCGCGACGATCCGGCTGCCCGCGGCGATCATGTCGCCCTGGCACGCGATCTTTTCGGCGGCCGCGACGTTCGAGCAGAACGACACCGACATCCGGTACACGTCGTTGCTCATGCGCGGCACTTCGTCCGTGTCTGCCTGCGCGAGGCCGGCACTCGCCAGCGACAGCCCTAGCACCAGCGTCAGCGCGGCGGGAGTCTGGATGCGCAACGCTCTCGTCTCGTTCATCGTTGTCGTCCGTGGGTTTTTATCGCGGGCAATCTCGCCGGGCCGCACGGTGGCGCCCCTTGTGATGCCGGGCCCTCATCCGGCGCCACGCGTTCACTTCATCGACGCCGCCTCCGATCCGCCGGGCGACAGCGCCGCACTGTCCTGCTCGCGCCACGCGCGGCGCGACGCCATGATCGCGCTCACCGCCGAGCGCGCGACCTTCCACCACGCGAACGGACGCGGATCGGCGAGCATGCTGAGCGCGCGCGCATAGTCGAGCGTGAGCCCCGGCGTCCACGCCATCGTCACCGCGCGCTTGCGGATCTGGGCGGCCACCCACAGCTCGGGCGTGAGCAGCAGCCGCACGAACGCGCCCCACCCGGCCCGCGCGCCCTTCAGCCGCCACACGGCGCCGTCGAGCGCGGCCTCGAGCGCATTCGACACGGTGCTCGAGCAGTTGCGGTGCGTGAGGTTGTACGTCGTGTTCTGCCGGTACGACGACCAGAACGCATCGAGCTTGGCCGGATCGTAGTTGCGGATACGCACGCGCACGGTCGACGGGCACCACGCTTTCGACTCGGTCGCGTAGTCGGGCTGGAACAGGCCGGGCACGTCGTTCTCGCGCGTTGCGCGCAGGATGCGCGTGAATTCGTCCGGAGAGCGATCGATTTCGACGCCCGGATACAGGCTGATGTAGATGCCCTCCGGCGATTCCAGCGCCGCATGCCCGGTCGAGATCACGCCGTTGACGTCCACCGCCGCGATATAGCGGTCGATCAGCGGATAGCGCTGCGCCTCGGCCTTCGACGTGCCGGTCGGTGTCCATACGTGCACGGTGAGCGCCCGCTCGCCGTCGGCCGGCGGGCCGTCCCATTCGGATTGCGCGAACTGCGGCAGGCCCTGCGCATCGTCGAGATCCGGCGCGAGCGCCGGCGCGGGCGACGTCGCGAACGCCGGGTTGCGCGTCAGCCGCCGCACGCGTGCGGCGAGGCTCAGCAGGTGCATGCCGCCGAACATCAGCAGCAGGCCCAGGCAGTACGGCACGGTGCCCGCGTAGTGCGTCGGGTACGGCTGGAAGAAGAAGATTGCCAGCAGGATCTCGACGACGCCCCACGAGAACGCAACGTGCCAGCGGCGATAGCGCACCATCCATGCGGACGTGCACTGCAGCAGCCCGTCGACGAGAAACAGCGTGCCGAAGATCATCGACAGCAGGAAATGGCCGTGATGATGGCCGGCAAACACGAGCCCCGCGGCCACGACGACCGCGATGCCCTTCACGTAGCGCAGGATGCGCTGCCCGCCGACCCCGCTGCCGGCCACCGCGAGCGTCGCGAGCCCTTCGATCAGGAACAGCCACGCGAACAGCTCGATCGGGAAATGCAGCGCGCCGTCGAGCGCGTCGACGAAAATGCCGACGCCCGCGACGACCCACAGCCAGCCGAGCACGGTCAACCCGCGCCAGCGGGTTCGCAGATATTCGATGCCCAGCAGCAGCAACACCAGTCGTACCATCGCGCCCTCGTATCTTTTTCGGGACACGCGCGGCCTCGCGCGCCCTGTCGTGTCGACCGCGCGTCGGGCGACGCGCCGGCCGGAAGGCGGTCATCGTTGCCGGCGCATCATGTCGTCGACATGATCGCTGGTAGCCGGCACGCGCCGCTCTGGCCGAATAATAAGATATGGCGGGATAGGTTGAAAGCGTCGCGGAAACGTTGTCGATGGCGCGGATGCGCACGGCGGCCCGCTGCCGCGGCAGCTTTCCGGTTCGACAACGTGCGGTGGATACGCGAGAATCCGGCTTCCGAGGGCGAAAGCCACTGAACTGAACCGAACCGCCCAGACGGGACAACAAGAAATGAGCCTATCCACCACGCGCCGGCGCCTGCTGGCCGCCGGCGTCGCCGCGAGCAGCGTTGCGCTGTCGGGGTGTTTCACGCCGAAGCTGTACAAGAACGACGCGTACAGCGAACACGTATCCGCGTTCATGATGACCGAAGACGGCAAGAAACTGGTCGTCCTCGGCACGCGCTACCATTACATCTTCGATCTGCCGGCCCGCTTGCGGCCCGTCCTGCTGTCCGGCTACCGCAAATCGGTACGCACGACGTTCGCGGACTTTCATGCGAGCGGCGGCAGCGTCACCGGGCATTACCGGATCGTGCTGCCGAAAGACGCTTCGGACGACGATCGACAAGCCGCCTCCGCCGACGGCTTCGCGAGCGAGCCGACCGGCCTCGTGCTCGAAGGCGACATCGACGGCAAGCGCTACTCGACGGAAGGCTTCGTCCAGAAGGACAACGCGGCCGCGCAACCCTTCAACCGCCCGTACTCGGTCTACATCGTGGAATCGCCGTCCGTCGTCGGCATGGGTCTGCGGATTCTCGCGACGCCGATCACGGTGGCCGCCGACGGCGTACTCGTGCTGGGCGGCATCGTGCTCGTGCCGTTCGCGGCCATCGCGATCCAGGCAAGCGGCGGCATCCGGATCATGTAACGGTGCGGTAACCACGCGCCTGGCACGACCGCAACAGGAGCATCGCCATGACCGCCTCACCGCTTCATTCGTTCTCGCTCGGCCCGCCACTGAAGCGCTGGCGCGCGCTGCACCGCGTGAAGCAAAGTCACGCGGCCGAACTGTTCGGCGTCGCGCAATCGACGATTTCGCGCTGGGAGGCGGGCCTCCAGCAGATGTCGCCCGACGAGCGCGCGACGGCCGAACGGCTGCTCGCCGCGCGCATCGATTCGGCGGGCGACCGCGCGCTCGCGCGGCTGATCGCCGGCAGCGCGGGCCGCATGCATCTCGTCTGCGATCTCACGCACCGGCTGCTGGCCAGTTCGCCGGCGCGCGCGGCCGAATTCTCGCAGCCGCTTTCGATGCTGCTCGGCACGTCGCTGTGGCGCTACGCGACGCCGGAAATCGTCCGCATGGAAGCCGCGCTCGACCCGCTCGGCTGGCACGATCGCGCGGGGCCGCCGAGCGTCGAGTTCGATACCGGCGCGAATGCGTCGCGCGTCGTGCCGATTCGCGGCAGCCGCTGCCGGTGGACGCGGATGACGCTGTCGGACGGCTCGGCCGTGCGGCTCGTGGAAACGCTCGACGCCCTCTGACGCGCCGCGCATATTTCATGCGTGGACGCAGCGTGGCCGGCCCGCTTACGCTTGGTGGCTCATCGCAAAGACGCCGACCATGAATCCCGACACGATCCACGCGCGGCTCGCTTTCCTGCGCGAAGCCGAACGCCTGAAGAACGTGCTGCGCAGCGGCTACACATCCGCCGGACGCGCGGAAAGCACGGCCGAGCACAGCTGGCGGCTGGGCCTGATGGCGCTCGTGTTCGCCGACGCGTTGCCCGGCGTCGACACGCTGAAGCTGCTGAAGCTGTGCGTCGTCCACGACCTCGGCGAGGCGCTGCACGGCGACATCCCCGCGATCGAGCAGGCCGCGCACCCCGACAAGAGCGCACACGAACGCGACGATCTGCTGACGCTGACCGCGTCGCTCGACCGCACGCTGCGCGACGAGATCGTCGCGCTGTGGGACGAATACGAGGCGGCCGCGTCGCCGGAGGCCCGCGCGGCGAAGGCGCTCGACAAGCTCGAAACGATCCTGCAGCACAACCAGGGCAGCAATCCGCCCGGTTTCGACTATGCGTTCAACCTCGGCTACGGCCGGCGCTACACCGACGCTACACCGCTGTTCAGCGCGATCCGCGAGATCGTCGACGCCGACACGCAGCGCAGGATCGACACGGGCGGACGCCGCGCGTAAGCGTGCGGCACGGCGCTAGCGCGAGGCATCCTGTTGTCGTACCCGTCGCCGACTGTTCGGTACATCCGTAGTCACTAGCGGCGCGCGAACCCCTCCACCCGGAAGCCATGTTCGACTGACACGACTGGCAAAGCCGCCGCGCGTCGCATTCGGCACCAGCACGGACGGGCTACATATCTGCCCGCCTTCCCTACCATACACCCCTACGCGAACGCCATCTGTTCGATGCCTTCGCCTCCTCCGGGCAGTCCGCCCGCTGCTTTTACCGGACCGGACACAACATCCACGCCATTCCCCAACGGCACTCCAATTTCCTGCCCCGGATAAGCAAAACCCCTTGGCCCTGCCGCTCGCGAGAATTCCGAGTCAACTCGGATTGCAATTGGCAAACGCCAACCAGTCCGATTTGACAAATTTAACAAAAATGACAATCGGCAACAATTTGATTATCTCAAAAAAATAAATCCCTGAAAAACCACCGATCGAAAAATTAATCTATCAAACACAGGAATACTAAATTGAAATCGGCAAATAAATCTCAAAAACATACCCGTTGCATCAAGCAGTCATTGTCTTTCCTCAACCCGCCACAAAGGAGGTTTCGATGCATTCCAAGCAACGCTTCTTCACTCGAAAGGCCACCAGGTCGGCTGCAGTCACCTTTGGCATCGTCATTGCCTTGCTTCATCCTGGCAGTGCTGCAGCCGATGGGCTTGCGAGCAAAATCCTCGAGGTCCCGAACACTTCCAATCAACGAGCATTCACAAGTTGCTCTGTTTTCTACACAATGTGCATTCAGCGATACGGCAGCAGACCCGGTGGCACGGCTGGCATGACACGATGCGCAGATTGCTTGAATAACTGCAATCGCTCGAATGGATGGTGGCCGATGATCAGCGGTTGTGCCGTATAACGACAGTGATGTGCTTCGTCGCGAGTAGTTATGTCGATGGCGGTCAACCGAGCCAAAATCCACCGTTCGCTCGCGACGAGGTTGAAATTTCTACCCGAAATCAAGGCATACCAATGCTCCGAAACAACGATTACCAAAATTTGATCCACGCATCATTCTCGGACATCACGTCCAACGTCATCGCATCCGCAATTTCGGAAGGGCAGTTGATGGGGTCACATGTTCTTATTGGCGGAAACTGGCACCTCGGCCCTCTCAAAGAACGCAACATCTCGACACTGTCGGCGTGGTTTTCCGATATTTTTGGATATATCCCAAACGACTTGACTATCGACACCCCAATCATCCCCACCCACGAGTCGATCAAAATATGCGCATGGGTAAGTCCCTTATCATCAATCGAATACGCGAATTTCATACACTGGATAAGTCATGATACTCCACACGATTTCCTGTTGATTTCGGTCTCAGAAAAGTGCATCCATTCGGCTGCGGAGAATTTCTTCGATCTCGCCGAGCTTCTCGGCAATGCAGTTGAAATAAAATCGAACGATGTCAGTCCCTATATCACAGAATGGGGTTCCCTGGTTGAGGAAAATGCCGATTTCAGAATGATCAACGAAATTGGAAAAATTCAATCATTCCGATCTACAGATTTCGATGAATACATCATCAATTCCATGACCAGGAAGTGGGAGCCCACGCCGATAGTAGTATTGCGCATAATAGAAACAATCCACTCGGAAGGACATGATTTTCCGGGAGACATTTTTCTCTATCATCGACTCGAGAAATTCTTCTTGAATGGCATCATCGAGAAACAAGCTGAAGTCAGCATCACGCAAACACAGATACGAATTGCAAGTTCCTGACATCGCCATTCCTCAGATGTGAAAATTTCATCTTCCACACGTCATGCCGAATAATCTACAGCTCCTCCTGACATCACTATTTACAATTGCGCTCGCAACAGCGCACACCGAAGCAGCTGCCGCCGATGTAGAAGCGAACTTGCAACGAAAATTGCAAGCCAAGCTCCCCGAACTGAAGATAGAGCACGTTGTCCCGTCAAAAATCGACGGACTGTATGAGGTCACTGCAAATTCCCAAATTTTCTACAGCAATTCATCGGCATCGCACATTATTATCGGCAGCCTGTTCGACACCAACAGCCAGGAAAACATAACAGAAACACAACTCAACAAGATTAACAGCATAAACATCAATGACCTTCCATTTCAATACGCCATCAAACAGAAAAATGGAACCGGAGAGCGCGTGATTGCTACATTCTTCGATCCGAACTGCTCGTTTTGCAAGAAAATGAGTCCCGAGCTAGGCAAGGTTCCCAACGCAACCGTATACATTTTTCTGTATCCAATTCTTTCTACCGACTCCATCATCAAATCCGAAGTCATTCTGTGCGCCGACAACCGACTCCAAGCATGGAAGCAATGGGTCGAAAGAGGGAAAACCACCGTCCCCCGCAAGCGTTGCCAGTCCATCATCACGAAAGAACTCCTTTCACTGGGAAAGAAGCTCAACATCAAGGGAACACCCACCACGTTCCTGCCTTCCGGGGAAAGAGTCACGGGATTTATTTCCGGGAAAGACTTGGCTGACAAGATTGATCGCAATAACCACGTTGAGCCTAGAACCCCATCCCGCCCCTGAAGTTTGAAGGGTCATTCCGCGATCACGGTAGCGTGGATTGAGCCCGGATGACGATCCTCTCCGTACCCTTGTATTGACCTGCCATTCCATGAATTGAAACACCGACAGAGCTCGGCAGCCCCCGTAGAACTGCCGGCACAATTCAGCACAATTCCTACACGAATTCACGAAATTACCTCAATTATCATGGCCGCCTGACCCGAACCTGCACCGCCGCGCGGTATCCATCCGACTCCTGTATCGATCTGCACTGCATGCCACGATTGCAGGACCACCCTGATTGGCCGCCCACGCCGCCGACGCCCGACTCATCCATGCCGTATGTATTCTCATGAATAAGAAGATCCGCCGCCGGCTCACCGTGCTGGCCATCAGCGGTGCCGCCATTGCCACCGCTGTTGTAGCAATAACGATAGCCACACCAAACAAGCACCCGCAATACCTGTCCGCGCCCGTCACGCGCGGCGATCTCGAAAACGCGGTGCTCGCGACCGGCGCGCTGCAGGCGTTCAGGCAGGTCGACGTCGGCGCGCAGGTGTCGGGGCAGTTGAAGACGCTGAAGGTCAAGCTCGGCGACAAGGTCACGAAAGGCCAGTGGCTTGCCGAGATCGATCCCGTGATCTCGGAAAACGCGCTGCGCCAGGCGCGCGCCAGCGAAGAAAGCCTGCGCGCGCAGCAGCAATCGGCGGCCGCGCAGCTGACGCAGGCCGAACTCGCATTCCGCCGCCAGCAGGCGATGCTGCCCGACGACGCGACGTCGCGCGAATCGTTCGAGGCCGCGAAGGCGACGCTCGACGTGCAGCGAGCCACCGTTGCGTCGCTCGCCGCGCAGATCCGTTCGGCGCGCATCCAGATCGAGACCGCGCAGGCCAACCTCGGCTACACGCGCATCGTCGCGCCGATCGACGGCCAGGTCGTCGCGATCGTCACGCAGGAAGGCCAGACCGTGATCGCGCAGCAGCAGGCGCCGGTGATCCTGAAGCTCGCGAATCTCGACACGATGACCGTGAAGGCGCAGGTGTCGGAAGCCGACGTGATTCGCGTGAGCGCCGGCCAGACCGCGTATTTCACGAGCCTCGGCGAACCGGACAAGCGGCACTACGGCAAGCTGCGCGCGATCGAACCGGCGCCGCAGAACTACGCCGACGCGCAAAGCCCGCTCGGCGGCGGCGGCGCGAAGCCGAACGCCGCGGTGTTCTACAACGCGCTGTTCGACGTGCCGAATCCCGAGCACCGGCTGCGCATCGCGATGACCGCGCAGGTCAACATCGTGCTCGGCGACGCGCGCAACGCGCTGATCATTCCGGCCGCCGCGCTCGGCGAGAAGCGTAAGGACGGCACCGTCGCGGTACGCGTGCTGCGCGCCGACGGCAGCACGGAAACGCGCCATGTCCGCATCGGCATCAACAACAACGTGCGCGTCGAAGTGCTGGCCGGCCTGAAGGACGGCGAGCGCGTGGTGATCGGCGAAGCATCGGCGGACGAACGCGTACCGCTGTCGGACGTGGTGTAACGATGCGCCAGCCCCTGCTCAAACTCGCTGCCGTCACGCGTCGCTTTCCGGCTGGCGACAAGGACGTCGTCGTGCTGAACAACGTCAACCTGTCGATCGATGCGGGCGGGATCGTCGCGATCGTCGGCGCGTCGGGGTCCGGCAAGTCGACGCTGATGAACATCCTCGGCTGCCTCGATCATCCGAGCGAAGGCACGTACACGGTCGGCGGACGCGACACGCACATGCTCGACAGCGACGAGCTCGCGCAGCTGCGCCGCGAGCACTTCGGCTTCGTGTTCCAGCGCTATCACCTGCTGCCGCACGTCGACGCGGTCGCGAACCTCGAAATGCCGGCGATCTATGCGGGCACCCCGCGCGCCGAGCGGCACGCCCGCGCCCGCGCGTTGCTCGCGCGCCTCGGCCTCGCGGATCGCGCGCATCACCGGCCCGGGCAACTATCCGGCGGCCAGCAGCAGCGCGTGAGCATCGCGCGCGCGCTGATGAACGGCGGCCAGGTGATCCTCGCGGACGAACCGACCGGCGCGCTCGACACGAAAAGCGGCCAGGACGTGATCCGCATCCTGCACGAGCTGAACGCGCTCGGCCATACGATCGTGATCGTCACGCACGACAAGGCCGTGGCGCGCCATGCGCGGCGCATCATCGAGATCAGCGACGGCGAGATCGTCGCCGACCGGCCGAACCGCCACTACGCGGAAGCGCTCGCGGAATCTAGCGTCGGCGCGGACGCAACGCCAGCAACGCCCGAAACGGTAACCGACACGCCGCCCGCACCGCCTTCCGAAGATGCACCGCCGCCCGCCAGCGCTGACACCGACATCGCCCCGCGCACCCGCCGCTTCGCCGCCGGCACCGGCCGCTTCGCCGAAGCGTGCCGGATGGCGTGGATCGCGCTCGTATCGCACCGGCTGCGCACGCTGCTGACGATGCTCGGCATCATCATCGGCATTACGTCGGTCGTGTCGATCGTCGCGGTCGGCGAAGGCGCGAAGCGCTACATGCTCGAAGAGATCGGCAGCATCGGCACCAATACGATCAGCCTCTATCCGGGTACCGACTGGGGCGACAGCCGCGCGGACACGATCCAGACGCTCGTGCCCGCCGACGTCGCCGCGCTCGCCGAGCAGCCGTACGTCGACAGCGCGACGCCCGAAACGTCGCGCACGCTGCTGCTGCGCTACCGCAACGTCGACGTCCACGCGCTCGTGAGCGGCGTCGGCGATAGCTACTTCCAGACGCGCGGGATGCGTTTCGCGCTCGGCGTCCCGTTCGACGACGATGCGGTGCGCCGCCAGGCGCAGGTCGCGGTGATCGACCAGAACACGCGCCGCAAGCTGTTCGGCGCGACGCGCAATCCGGTCGGCGAGGCGATCCTGGTCGACAACGTGCCGTGCGTGGTGATCGGCGTGACCGCCGACAAGAAAAGCGCATTCGGCAGCGTGAAGAGCCTGAACGTATGGGTGCCGTACACGACCGCGAGCGGGCGCCTGTTCGGCCAGCGCCATCTCGACAGCATCACCGTGCGCGTGCGCGACGGGCAGCCGAGCGCCGCGGCCGAGAAAAGCCTCGAGAAGCTGATGATCCAGCGCCACGGCCGCAAGGATTTCTTCACGTACAACATGGACAGCGTGGTCAAGACCGTCGAGAAAACCGGCCAGTCGCTGACGTTGCTGCTGTCGCTGATCGCGGTGATCTCGCTCGTCGTCGGCGGGATCGGCGTGATGAACATCATGCTGGTGTCGGTCACCGAGCGCACGCGCGAGATCGGCATCCGGATGGCGGTCGGCGCGCGCCAGTCCGACATCCTGCAGCAGTTCCTCGTCGAGGCCGTGCTCGTATGCCTGCTCGGCGGCACGATCGGCATCGCGCTGTCGTTCGGGCTCGGCGCGCTGTTCTCGATGTTCGTCGCGCAGTGGAAGATGGTGTTCTCGGTCGGCGCGATCGTGACCGCGTTCGTGTGCTCGACGCTCACCGGTGTGATTTTCGGGTTCATGCCCGCGCGCAACGCGTCGCGGCTCGATCCGATCGATGCGCTCGCGCGCGACTGACGAAACATGGCCCTCACGCATTCCTCCCCGCTTCACCGTCTCGGCGCATTCGCGTGCGCGGCCGCGCTGCTCGCCGGCTGCGCGGGCGCGCGCCACGATCCGCTGCCGGCCGTCGCGATGCCGGCGAACTGGGCCGCGCCGGTCGCGTCCGACGCGCCGGCCGCCACGCGCGACTGGTGGCGCAGTTTCGGCGATCCGCAACTCGACGCGTTGATCGACGACGCGCTGCGCGCCAACAGCGACCTCGCGATCGCGGCGATCCGCGTGTATCGCGCGCAGTTGCAGGCCGGGCTCGCCGATACGAACCTGACGCCCAACGTGACGCTCGGCGCGAACGGCGCCGTGTCGCGTACGCTCGATACGCATCGGATGAGCCGCTCGAGCGGCGTCAATGGTTCGCTCAGCTACGAAATCGACCTGTGGGGCCGGCTGGCCGCGCTGCGCGATGCCGCGCACTGGGAAGCCGACGCGACGGCCGCCGATCTCGAGGCCGCGCGGCTGTCGCTGATCGGCACGACCGCGGCGCTGTACTGGCAGATCGGCTATCTGAACCGGCAGATCGCGCTCGGCGACGCGAACATCGCGTATGCGGAGCGTACGCTCGCGCTGGTCCGGTCGCGGCACACGGCTGGCGCCGTGTCGGGGCTCGACCTCGCGCAGGCCGAACAGAGCCTCGCCGCGCAGCGCGCGGCGCAAACGCAGCTGATCCAGCAGCGCACCGAGAACCGCCACGCGCTCGCGATCCTGTTCGACCGGCCGCCGCAGCAGCGCGCGGCCGAACCGGCGGCGCTGCCCGACGCGGCACCGCCCGACGTGGCGGCCGGCTTGCCGGCCAGCCTGCTCGGCCGGCGCCCCGACCTGCGGGCGGCGGAATTCCGGTTGCGCGAGTCGCTCGCGCAGGTCGATGCGACGCGCACGAGCTTCTATCCGACCTTCACGCTGACCGGCAGCGCCGGCACGACGAGCACGAGCCTCGAGCGCGTGCTGACGAACCCGGTCGGCACGCTCGGGCTCGGCCTCGCGCTGCCGTTCATCCAGTGGAACACGATGCAGTTGCAGATCAGGGTGTCGAAGACGCAGTACGAGGAGGCGGTGGTCGGGTTCCGCCAGCGGCTCTACACGGCGCTCGCGGAAGTGGAGAACGCGCTGTCGGCGCGCGTGCAGCTCGAACGCGAAGCCGAACAGCGCGCGCTGTCGCTCGCGCAGGCGCAGCGCGCCGAACGGCTGGCCGCCGCGCGCTTCGTGGCCGGCGCGACCGCCGTGCAGCCGTGGCTCGACCAGCAGCAGGTGCTGAGGAGTGCGCAAAGCGCCGACGAACTGACACGCCTGAACCGGCTCAACAACCAGATGAAGCTGTACCGCGCGCTCGGCGGCGGGACTTCCTGACCGGCCGTCACACACCACACGCCACACGTCACGCGCCACACGCCGGCCGCGTCACTCGCACACGGCCGCCCCGCGCCGCGCCGGCGCGAACGCCACCGCGCTCGCGGTCGCGAGCACGGCCACGCCCGCCGCGCCATACACCATCACCCAGCCGAAGCCATGCACGAGCGCCGCGTGCAACGCCGCGCCGCTCGGGTCGGCCTGCGCGAGCGCCGGCGCGATCGCCTGCAGCCCGTCGGTGCGACCCGACGCGATTTCCTGCGCGAGCCGGCGCAGCGCCGCGTCGCCAATCGCGCCCGCCGGGCCGCCCTTCAGGCTCGCGACGATCCCCGCCACCAGCACGAAGCCCATCGTCGCGATGTTCAGCGCGAGCGAGATCATCCGCGCGCTCATGTCGATGCCCGACGCCATCCCGGCCCGCGCACTCGGCACCGCGCCCGTCGTCGTGTTGGTAACCGGCGTGTTGGTCAAACCGAGCCCGATTCCGGCGATCGCGCAACCCGGCAGCATCGTCAGCCAGCTCGCCTGGTCGGCCGCGCTGCCGAGGCGCATCAGCACGAAGCCGGCCGCGATCGTGAACAGGCCGCCCGGAATCACGACGCCCGGCCCGTAGCGCAGCGCGAGCCGTTCCCCGACCGGCGGCACGATCAGCGTCGGCAGCGTGTACGCGAGCAACGCGAGGCCGGCCGTCACGCTGTCGTAGCCGAGCGCGACCTGGAACCAGATCGGCAAGTAGATCATGAACGGCCAGAAGCTGAAGTTCATCCCCATCGAGCCGAAGATTGCGCCGGTGAACGCGCGGATCCGGAACACCGAGAAGTCGAACATCGGCCGCGCGCTGGCGCGCTCCGCGATGACGAAACCGGCCAGCGCGAGCACGGTCGCACCGAGCACGCCGAGGCCGGCCGCGCTCGTGAGCCCGAGTTCGGCGCTTTGGGTGATGTAGAACGCAAGCCCGAGCACCGCGAGCGACAGCGTGACGATGCCCGCGACGTCGAGCGTGCCCGCATGCGGATCGCGCGATTCCCGCACCGCGCCGCCGATCAGCACGAGCGCGACGGCCGCGAGCGGCGCATGGACGAGGAACACCCACGGCCAGCTCGCGAGCGCGACGATCGCGCCGCCGACGATCGGCCCGAACCCGAGCCCGATGCCGAACACGATTCCCCAGATCCCGAACGCGCGGCCACGCTCGCGCCCTTCGCGAAACTGGTGCGACAGCACGGCGATCTGGCAGATCAGCATCGCGCCGCCGCTCGCGCCCTGCAGCAGCCGGCCCGCGACGAGCACCGGCACGTTCGGCGCGAGCCCGCACAGCAGTGACGTCGCGCCGAACAGCACGGTGCCGATCACGTACACGCGCTTGCGGCCGAACCGGTCCGCGAGCGTGCCGGCCGCCATCAGCACCGTCGTACAGGCGATCGTGTACGCGTTCATGATCCACTGCATGCCGTTGAAATCGCCATGCAGCACGTGTTCGAGCGTCGGCAGGATCACCGGCACGCTCGATATCTCGAGGCCGAACATCAGCGACGTGAGACAGACGGCCGCGAGCGCGACCGCATTCCTGCGGGAGTCGGATAGCGTCATGCGTATTGCGCGGCGGCCCGGCGACAGGCCGCGCGCCTCCAGGTCAGTAGGATTCGCCGCGTGCGGCCGGCAACGCACGCTGAGCGGGAATCGGTACTATAGTGAGAATTCATCTCCCCATTGACGCACGCCTTTCCATGCACTGGGGAATATCAGGACCCAATCGACGCAACACCTCACCCACGATGACCGACAGACTCGACGGCGTCACGACCTTCGTCCAGGTCGTGGAATCGGGCAGCTTCGCGCTGGCCGCGGAGCGGCTCGACATCACGCGCTCGGCGGTCGGCAAGACGATCGCGCGGCTCGAGAAGCGGCTCGGCGCACGGCTGCTGCAGCGCACGACGCGCAGCCAGAGCCTGACCGACGACGGCCAGGCGTACTACGACCGCTGCGTGCGCGCGCTGGCGGAGCTGGAAGCGGCGGAAGCCGATCTCGACTGCGGCCGCCACGAGGCGCGCGGCAAGCTGCGGCTGAGCGTGCCGCTCGCGTTCGGGCACCACTGCGTGACGCCGATCGTGCTCGACCTCGCGCGCCAATACCCGCATCTGCGGATCGACGTGTCGATCACCGACCGCTTCGTCGATCTCGTCGAGGAAGGAATCGATCTCGCGGTCCGGATCGGCACGCTCGCGGACAGCACGAGCCTCGCGGTGCGGCGGCTCGGCACGCAATACGGCAGCCTCGGCGCGGCGCCGTCGTATCTCGCGCGCTACGGGACACCGAAGACGCTCGACGACCTGAAGCACCACCGGACGATCGCGTATTCGCGTTCGGGCGTGGTGCAGCCGTGGGATTTGCGCGCGCCGGACGGCTCGACAGTGCGGATCGACATGCCGCATCAACTGAGTTTCGACGACGTGCAGGCGATCGCCGCGGCCGGTGCGTCGGGGTTCGGGATCGCGTGGGTGCCGAGCTGGCTGCTCGACCATTACGTGAAGCGCGGAGAGATGGTGGTCGTGCTCGATCGCTGCTTCGTCTGCGAAGGCGACATTCACGCGATCTGGCCGAAGACGCGCTACCTGCCGCGCAAGACGCGCTGCGTGATCGACGCGCTCGCGCAGGCGGTGCCGCCGATGATCGAGCGCCCGGACGACGCGCGCTGAGATGAGTGGAAGCCGACGCGCCGTGCGGCGCGTCGGGCCCTCACGCAGCGATCACGCCGCGCCGAGATCGGCGAGCGGATGCGCGAACAGCTTCCACGGCGACGTCAGGAAATGCCGCACGCGTTCGGCGCGCAGCTCGACGAGCGACGCGGGCGCCCAGCGCGGCTTGCGATCCTTGTCGACGAGATGCGCGCGCACGCCTTCGCAGAAATCGCCTTCCTCGATCGCGCGTGCGACGATGCCGAGCTCCATCCGGAACGATTCCGCGAGCGTCATCTGCCGGCCGCGCAGCAATGCCTCGCGCGTCACGGCGAGCATCGTCGGCGAATGGCTCGCGAGCGCATCGAGCGTCGCCTGCAGCCATTGGCGGTGCTCGCGCGCGAGTTCGTCGCGCGCCAGATCCTGCGTGAGCGTCGCGACGATCCGCTCGACGGTCGAACGCTTGTCGAAGTGGCGGACGATCCACGGCATCTGGCTGTCGAGCGCCGCATGCGGCACCACGTTGCACGGCGGCTCGAACACCTTGCGCAGCAACGGCAGCGCGTCGCCGTCCCACTTGACGCTTTCGATCCGCGTCTCGAACGTGTCGAGCCACGCGGAGGGCACGCACAGGTCCGCGAGCTTCGCGCTCAGCGCGTCGGCGCCCGACAGCATCGCGCCGGTCAGCCCCACGTACAGTTCGAGTTCGACCGGCATGCGCGACAGGAAATGCGTCGCGCCCACGTCGGGCACGAGGCCGATGCGCGTTTCCGGCATCGCGATCTTGCTGCGCTCGGTCGCGACGCGCAGCGCCGCGCCCTGCGCGAGGCCCATGCCGCCGCCCATCGTCACGCCGTCCATCAGCGCGACCACCGGCTTCGGGAACGTGTGGATCGCGTAGTCGAGCCGGTATTCGTCGACGAAGAACGGCAGCCAGGTTTCGCGCTGCGCGACCATCCTGTACAACGCACGCACGTCGCCGCCCGCGCAGAAGCCCTTCTCGCCCGCGCCGCGCAGCACGACCGCGACGATCTGGTCGTCGTGGCGGCAGCGCTCGAACAGCGCCGCGAGTTCGCCGATCATCGCGTACGACAGCGCGTTGAGCGCGGCCGGCCGGTTCAGCGTGATCAGCGCCACGCGGTTCACCACGCGAAACAACACCTCGGGCGCATGCTCCGCGAATGCGTCGTGATTCGTCACCGGCGTGCTCATCGTTGCGGCTCTCCATCGGTATGCCATTGCGGCGCGCGCTTGCCCAGGAACGCCGCCACGCCTTCGCGCGGATCGGCCGTGTCGAACAGATCGACGAAGCGTTCGCGCTCGACCGCGAGCGCCGCGCTGCGCGGCACGCCGCGACGCGCGAGGCCGATCAGCTCCTTGCTGTAGGCGACCGCATGCGGGCTTTGCCGCGCGACGTTGCGCGCCAGCGCGAGCGCCGCATCGCGCGCCGCGCCGCTTTCCACCACGTCCTCGACGAGGCCGATCCGCAGCGCGGTGGCCGCATCGACGCGCGCGCCGGTCAGGATGATCTTCTTCGCCCAGCCTTCGCCGACGAGCCAGGGCAGCGTCTGCGTGCCAAGCCCGCACGGCAGCAGGCCAACCGACGGCTCGGGCAGCGCCATCTGCGCATGCGTTTCGGCGATCCGCAGATCGCACGCGAGCGCGCATTCGAGGCCGCCGCCCATCGCATAGCCGTTGATCGCCGCGATCGTCACGACGCGCGCGTCGTGCAGCGCCTCGAATGCCGCGCCGAAGCGCGCCGCCATCGCGCGCGCGACCGCGCGATCGCCGTCGGCGAACGTGTTGAGGTCGGCGCCCGCGCTGAAGAACTTCGGGCCGTCGCCGGTGATCACCAGCGCGCGCACGTGCGGGTTCGCATTCAGTTCGGCAACGGTCTGCTGCAATTGCTGCAGCCCGTCGGCTGTAAAGGCGTTCGCGGGCGGACGCTTGAGCGTCGCGCACGCGATCGCGCCGTCGTCGACGAAGTCGAGTTCGATCATGAGGCGTCCTTCTTCGTGACCGGTTGGTACAGGCGGATCACCGCCGAGAAATCGAGCTGGCCGTCGCCGCGGCTGCTCATCGTCTGGTACAGCTGCTGCGCGAGCGCACCGAGATAGACGGGCTGGCGCGCCTGCTTCGCCGCATCGTTCGCGAGGCCGAGATCCTTCAGCATCAGGTCGGTGCCGAAGCCGCCCGTGTAGCCGCGCGACGACGGCGCGGTGTCGATCACGCCCGGATACGGGTTGTAGGTATCCGAACTCCAGCAGCGGCCCGTCGACGTGTTGACGATGCCGGCCAGCACCTTCGGGTCGATGCCGAGCGCGACGCCGAGCGACATCGCCTCCGACACCGCCGCCATCGAGATGCCGAGCACGAGGTTGTTGCAGACCTTCGCGACCTGCCCCATTCCCGTCGCGCCGCAGTGGACGATGTTCTTGCCCATCCCGGCGAGCACCGGCTTCACGCGCTCGAAGTCCGCGTCGCTGCCGCCGACCATGAAGGTCAAGGTGCCGGCCGCCGCGCCGCCGGTGCCGCCCGACACCGGCGCATCGACGAACGCGCCGCCGTGCTCGCGCACCAGCGCACCGAACGCCTGTGCGCTCGCCGGGTCGATCGTGCTCGAATCGATCACGGTCGCGCCGGCGCCGAGGCCGGCCAGCACGCCGTTCTCGCCGGCGAGCACCGAGCGCACGTGCGGCGCGGCCGGCAGCATCGTGATCACGAAGGTCGCGCCCGATGCTGCATCGCGCGGCGACGCGGCCACTTGCGCGCCGGCGTCCTGCAATGCGCGCAACGCGTCGGCGCTCAGGTCGAACGCATGCACGTCATGGCCGGCTTTCAGCAGGTTCAGCGCCATCGGCGCGCCCATGTGGCCGAGGCCGATAAATCCGATTTTCATGTTCGTTTCCTTCGCCGCTCAATGCAGCCGGATCGTCGTGTTCACCGGGCCGGCCGTCGTGTCGTCGTCGAACCAGCGCGCGGTGACCGTCTTCGTCTGCGTGTAGAACTGCACGACCTGCTTGCCGTACGGGCCGAGATCGCCGAGCTTCGAGCCGCGCGAACCGGTGAAGCTGAAGTACGGCACCGGCACCGGAATCGGAATGTTGATGCCGACCTGCCCGACGTCGATCTCGCTCTGGAACTTGCGCGCGGCCGCGCCGCTCTGCGTGAAGATGCCCACGCCGTTGCCCATCGGGTTCGCGTTGACCAGCGCGATCGCGTCGTCGAGCGTGTCGACCTCCATCACGACCAGCACCGGCCCGAAGATTTCATGCGTGTAGATCGACATGTCGGCTTTCACGCCGGAGAAGATCGTCGGGCCGATGAAGTTGCCTTCCTCGAAGCCCGCGACCTTCACGTCGCGGCCGTCGAGTTCGAGCGTCGCGCCTTCCTTGATACCCATGTCGATCAGCGACAGAATCCGCGCCTTCGCGCCGCGCGATACGACCGGCCCGACGTCGGTGCCCGCTTCCGAGCCCGCGTTGACCTTCAGCGTCCTCGCCTTCGCGACGAGATCGGGCAGCCATTCGCGCGCGCTGCCGACGAGCACCGCGACGGACGTCGCCATGCAGCGCTGGCCGGCCGCGCCGAAACCCGCGCCGACCAGCGCGTTGATCGCCTGCTCGCGGTTCGCGTCGGGCAGCACGATCGCGTGGTTCTTCGCGCCCATCATCGACTGCACGCGCTTGCCGTGCTGGCTGCCGAGGTTGTACACGTGCGTGCCGACGGCCGTCGAGCCGACGAACGAGATCGCCTTCACGAGCGGATGCGTGCAGATCGCGTCGACGACTTCCTTGCCGCCGTGCACGACGTTCAGCACACCCTTCGGTACGCCGGCCTCGAGCGCGAGCTCGACGAGTTCCATCGTCGACATCGGGTCCTGCTCGGACGGCTTCAGCACGAACGTGTTGCCGCACACGATCGCCATCGGGAACATCCACAGCGGAATCATCGCGGGGAAATTGAACGGCGTGATGCCGGCGCACACGCCGATGGGCTGGCGCAGCGTGTAGGTGTCGACGCCGCCCGCGACGTTCTCCGCGAATTCGCCGAGCTGCAGCGTGCCGATCGAACACGCGTGCTCGACCACCTCGAGGCCGCGGAAGATGTCGCCTTCGGCATCGGGAAGCGTCTTGCCCTGCTCGGCCGTCAGCGTCTTCGCGATGCGCTGCTGGTTCGCGCGCACCCGATCCTGGAACTTCAGCATGATGCGCATGCGTGCGGAAATCGGCGTGTTCTTCCACGTCGCATACGCGGCGTGCGCGGCCCGCACGGCCGCGTCGACTTCCGCGACGGTCGCGAACGGCACGCGCGCGAGTACCTGCTGCGTCGCCGGGTTGACGACGTCGCGCCACTCGTGGGTGGCGGACTCGACGAAAGCGCCGTCGATCAGCAGCTTGACCGTCGGCACGTCTTGCCCCGTACGGGGCGTCGGATTCGCGTTCATCAGTGCACTCTCCTTGCAGTGAGCCGCGTGGCGTCAGGCGACACGCGGCCGGTTCGGTTCAGTCAGGCTGCGGGCGGCGCGCCGTGAAATGCGACGCGCTCGGCCCGTTTCCGGTCATTTCAGTTCGTTGGCGAAATCTTCTTCCCAGTATTCGCCGGGCATGCGCGCGGTTGCATCGTCGCCGCGCTCGATCTCGCGGCGGCGCAGCTCGACGCGGCGGATCTTCCCCGAGATCGTCTTCGGCAGCTCCGCGAATTGCAGCCGGCGGATGCGCTTGTACGGCGCGAGCTTCTCGCGCGAGAAACGGAAAATCTCCAGCGCAAGCGCGGGGCTTTCTTCATAGCCCTGGCGCAGCGTGATGAACGTCTTCGGCACCGACAGCCGCACCGGGTCCGGGCTCGGCACGACGGCCGCCTCGGCGATCGCCGGGTGCTCGATCAGCACGCTTTCGAGTTCGAACGGGCTCAGCCGGTAGTCGGACGACTTGAACACGTCGTCCGCGCGGCCGATGTACACGTAATAGCCGTCGTCGCGACGCATCGCGATGTCCGACGTGCGGTAGTGGCCGTCGCGCATCGCGTGGGCCGTCGCGTCGGGATTGTTCGCATAGCCAGTCATCAGCCCGACCGGGCGCGTGACGCCGTCGCCGATCGGCAGCGCGACTTCGCCTTCGGTCACCGGCGCGCCGTCCGGGTCGAGCAGCGCGATCCGGTAGCCGGGCAGCGGCCGGCCCATCGAGCCCGCGACCAGCGGCTGGCCCGGCGAATTGCCGATCAGGCAGGTCGTCTCGGTCTGGCCGTAGCCGTCGCGAATCGAGATGTTCCATGCCTTCTTCACGCGCTCGATGATCTCGGGATTCAGCGGCTCGCCCGCACCGACGATCTCGCGCAGCTTCACGTCGAACGACGCGAGCGGCTGCTGCACCAGCATGCGCCACACGGTCGGCGGCGCGCATAGCGTCGTCACCCGGTATTTGACGAGCGCATCGAGCACGACCTTCGGCTCGAAGCGCGCATAGTTGAACGCGAACACGCACGCCTGCGCATTCCACGGCGCGAAGAAGCAGCTCCACGCGTGCTTCGCCCAGCCCGGCGAGCTGATGTTCCAGTGGATGTCGCCCGGCTGCAGGCCGACCCAGTACATCGTCGACAGATGGCCGACCGGATAGGTGCGGTGCGTATGCTCGACGAGCTTCGGCTTCGACGTCGTGCCCGACGTGAAGTACAGCAGCATCGGATCGTTCGCGTGCGTGACGGCGTCCGGCTCGAACGCAGCGCTCGCCGCATAGCCGTCGTTCATCGCGAGCCAGCCTTCGCGCGGCGCGCCGGCGACGATCTTGTGCTTCAGGCCGAGGCCGGCCTGCTCGAACTTCGCGGTTTCGTTTTCGTCGACGATCGCGTAGGTCGCGCCGCCGATCTGCACGCGATCGCGCACGTCGTCGGGCGACAGTTGCGTGGTGGCGGGCAGCACGATCGCGCCGAGCTTCATCGCGGCCAGCATCGCGTCCCACAGCTCGACCCGGTTCGGCAGCATCAGCAGAATGCGATCGCCGCGCACGACGCCGATCGAACGCAGCCAGTTCGCGATCCGCGACGAACGCTCGGACATTTGCGCGAACGAGTACGGATCGCCGGTGCCGGTCGCCGCGTCGACGATCCACAGCGCGGGCTGGTCGTTGCCGCGCGCCATCGGGTCGAAGTAGTCGAGCGCCCAGTTGAACGCATCGAGCACCGGCCATGCGAAATCGCGGTACGCGGTGTCGTAGTCGGTGCGATGGCGCAGCAGGAAGTCGCGTGCGTCCAGGAATGCCTGTACCGTCATGTGTCGTCTCCGTCCAGTCTCCATGCCCAGCGGTCAACCGGCACAGGTGCCGCGGCACCTGAACCGTTCCGTGTTGCACGGCGCACGGTCACGTCGTTGCGTGCCGCGTTCGCCGCGCTGCCCTCGTGCCTGCGTCGTGCGCCTGCTCGTTCGATTGCGTGATGCCGGATCGGAGCGCCGCGGCTCAAAGCTGCCGCGCGATCACCATCCGCTGCACTTCGCTGGTGCCTTCGTAAATCTGCGTGATACGTGCGTCGCGATAGTGACGCTCGACTTCGTAATCGACCAGGTAGCCGTAGCCGCCGTGAATCTGGATCGCATCCGAGCAGACGCGCTCGGCCATCTCGGACGCGAACAGCTTCGCCTGCGACGCTTCCGACAGGCACGGCAGCCCGGCCGTGCGCAGTTTCGCCGCGTGATGCACGAGCAGGCGCGCGGCGTTGATCTGCACGGCCATGTCGGCGAGCTTCTGCTGGATCGCCTGGTGCTCGGCGATCGGTTTGCCGAACTGCACGCGCTCGCCCGCATAGCGGCGCGCCTTGTCGAATGCGGCGCGCGCGATGCCGAGCGCCTGCGCGGCGATGCCGATGCGCCCGCCTTCGAGGTTCGACAGCGCGATCTTCAGCCCTTCGCCGCGATTGCCGAGCAGGTTTTCTTCCGGAATCGCGCAGTTTTCGAACGTGATCGGGCACGTGTCCGACGCGCGGATGCCCATCTTCTTCTCGGGCTTGCCGACGATGAAGCCCGGCGTGTCGGTCGGCACCAGGAATGCGGAAATGCCGCGCTTGCCGGCTTCCGGGTCCGTCATGGCAAAAACGATCGCGACACCCGCGCGCTGGCCGTTGGTCACGAACTGCTTCGCGCCGTTCAGCACCCACTTGCCGTCGCGCAGTTCGGCCCGCGTGCGCAGGTTGTTCGCCTCGGAACCGGCATGCGGCTCGGTCAGGCAGAATGCGCCGATCACGCGGCCGGCCGCCATGTCGGCCAGCCAGCGATCCTTCTGCGCGGGCGTGCCGAAGCCGAGGATCGGCCCGCAGCCGACCGAGTTGTGCACGCTCATCATCGTCGCGCACGCGGCGTCGCCGGCCGCGACTTCCTCCATCGCGAGCGCGTAGGCGACGTAGTCCGTATACGAGCCGCCCAGTTCCTGCGGCACGATCATCCCGAGCAGGCCGAGCTCGCCGAGCTGCGCGACGATCGCGTCGGGCAGGTGCGCGTCGTGGTCCCACTGCGCGGCGTTCGGCGCCAGCATCTCGGTGGCGAAAGCGCGCGCGGCGTCGCGGATCATCCGCTGGTCTTCGGTGTAAAGCTCGTCCATGGTGCTGCTGTCTCCCGCGGCCGCCGGGCGCGACCGTCCTTGCGTTTCGATGCAACAAGTGTAGGCAAGCGCGCGCGACTGTTCGATGCTCGCGTCGCTCATTTACACTGAGCGTTTTTGCCACACCGGCGACACCGATGAAGCAGGAAGACAAGGGAACCGTCGCGATCAGCCTCGTCGCGTACAGCGTCGCGCTCGCCACGCGACGCGGCGTCGCGGCCGAGCCGCTGCTCGCGCAGGCCGGCATCGCGCCGGCGCTGCTCGCGCAGCCGCGCGCCCGCGTGTCCGCGCAGCAATACGGCGCACTGTGGAACGCGATCGCACGCACGCTCGACGACGAGTTTTTCGGGCAGGATCGCCACCCGATGCGCAGCGGCAGCTTCATCGCGATGAGCCAGGCCGCGCTGTCCGCGCGCGACGGGCTGCACGCGATGGCGCGCGCCGTGAACTTCATGCACTGCGTGCTCGACGACCTGCATGCGGAACTCGACGCGAATCCGCAGCGCGTGCGGCTGCGTTTCGTGCACCGCAACAACGGCGCGACGCCCGCGATGTTCACGTACGCGACCTATTTCATCATCGTGTACGGGCTCACCTGCTGGCTGATCGGCCGGCGCATTCCGCTGCTGCATGCGAGCTTCCGCTGCGACACGCCGCCCGCCGACCACGAATACCCGTCGATGTTCTGCGACGACATGCGGTTCAACGAGCCCGATTCGTATGTCGATTTCGATCCCGAATTCGCGACGCTGCCGGTCGTGCAGAACGCGAAGACGCTGAAAACGTTTCTGCGCAACGCGCCGGCCAGCTTCATCGTCAAGTACCGCAACCCGAACGCGCTCGCGCAGCGCGTGCGCGCGGTGCTGCGCGGGATGCCGCCGGCCGCGTGGCCCGGCGCGGGCGGGATGGCCGCGCGGCGGCCCGTGGCCGAGGCCACGCTGCGCCGCAAGCTGCACCAGGAAGGCCACGCGTACCAGTCGATCAAGGACACGCTGCGGCGCGATCTCGCGTTCGAGGCGCTGGCCGACCCGGCCCGCACGATTGCCGACGTCGCGGCCGCGACCGGGTTCGCGGAGCCGAGCGCGTTCTACCGCGCGTTCCGTAAATGGAGCGGGCGCAGCCCGGCCGACTATCGCGACGAAGTGCTCGCGCGCGGCGGCGGCGCAAGCTGACGCCGGCCGGTGCGGCCGCACCTTCGCGCTTTCGGCCGAAACCGCCTAATCTTCAAGCATCGGGCCCACGCCCTTTTCGCGAGCCGGACGGCACGCGGCCGTGCGCCGCCCGGACGCCCCGATGCGTTTTCACCGTCATGAGCCGCCGCCGGCGCCTGCCGCGCCGGCCGGCCGCTCCCGTCACCCGCTGTCCGCGCGGGTCGCGCGCGCCGCGCTGTTCGCGGCGCTGCTCGTCGTATGCGCCGCGGTCGCCGCGCCGCCATCGGCCGACGCGCCCGCCGCGCATCCGGTCGTCGTGATTCCCGTCAACGGCGCGATCGGCCCGGCCAGCGCCGATTTCATCGTGCGTTCGCTCGACCGCGCGGCCCGCGAGCGCGCGCCGCTCGCGATCCTCCAGCTCGACACGCCCGGCGGCCTCGATACGTCGATGCGGCAGATCATCAAGGCCATCCTCGGCTCGCCAGTGCCGGTCGCCGCGTTCGTCGCGCCGGGCGGTGCGCGGGCGGCGAGCGCGGGCACCTACATCGTCTATGCGAGCCACTTCGCGGCGATGGCGCCGGGCACCAACCTCGGCGCGGCGTCGCCCGTGCAGATCGGCATCGGCGGCGCCGCGCCGCCGGGTGCGAATCCCGCCGCGCCGCGACCGACCGGTGCATCGGGCGCGTCCGGTGTGTCGGACGCGGCTGCCGTGCTGCCGACCGATACGCAATCGACCGAGATCCGCAAGGCGATCCAGGACGCTTCCGCATACATCCGCGGCCTCGCGCAATTGCGCGGACGCAATGCCGAATGGGCCGAGCGCGCGGTGCGCGAGGCCGTGAGCCTGTCGGCGAACGAAGCGCGCGCGCAGCACGTCGTCGACCTGATCGCGCAGGACCCGGCCGACCTCGCGCGCCAGCTCGAGGGCCGCACGGTGACGACGACCGCCGGCACGCTGCATCTCGCGACCGCGCACGCGCCGCTCGTCGTGCTCGCGCCCGACTGGCGCAGCCGCTTCCTGGCGATCATCGCCGATCCGAACGTCGCGCTGATCCTGCTGACGATCGGCATCTACGGGCTCTTCTTCGAATTCGCGAACCCGGGCTTCGTGCTGCCGGGCGTCGCCGGCACGATCTGCCTGCTGGTCGGCCTGTTCGCGATGCAGTTGCTGCCGGTCAGCTATGCGGGCCTCGGCCTCGTATTGCTCGGGCTCGGCTGCCTCGTCGCCGAGGCGTTCCTGCCGACCTTCGGCGTGCTCGGGTTCGGTGGAATCGTCGCGTTCACGATCGGCGCGCTGATGCTGATCGATACCGACGTGCCCGGCTACGGGATTCCGTGGCCCGTGATCGCGAGCCTCGCGCTCGGCGGCGCGCTGCTCGTCGCGGGCGTGTCGAGCGTCGCGCTGCGCGCGCGGCGCCGCCCGGTCGTGACCGGCGCCGAGGCGATGCTCGGCAGCATCGGCGAAGTGCTCGACGACGGCCTGCAGCCGGACCAGCCGCAGGGCGCGGCCGGCACGCCACCGTCGGCCGCCGGCTGGGCGCGCGTGCACGGCGAGCGCTGGCGCGTGGCGAGCAGCACGCCGCTGGCAGCCGGCTGCCGCGTGCGCGTGACCGGCCGCCACGGGCTGACGCTGACGGTCGCGCCGCTCTACGACGTGCCCGGCCCCGCCCATCCCCAGGGAGAACCTTCATGATCGGTTACACGTTCGGCTTCAGCAGCGTCCTGGTCGTCTTCGTCGTGGTGCTCGTCGCGTCGTCGATCCGCATCTTTCGCGAGTACGAGCGCGGTGTCGTGTTCATGCTCGGCCGGTTCTGGAAGGTGAAGGGGCCGGGGCTCGTGCTGATCATCCCGATCGTCCAGCAGGTCGTGCGGATCGACCTGCGCACCGTCGTGTTCGACGTGCCGGCGCAGGACGTGATCACGCGCGACAACGTGTCGGTGAAGGTCAATGCGGTCGTGTATTTCCGCGTCGTCGATCCCGAAAAGGCCGTGATCCAGGTCGCGCGCTTCTTCGAGGCGACGAGCCAGCTCGCGCAGACGACGCTGCGCGCGGTGCTCGGCAAGCACGAACTCGACGCGCTGCTCGCCGAGCGCGAACAACTGAACGCCGACATCCAGAAGACGCTCGACGCGCAGACCGATGCGTGGGGGATCAAGGTGTCGACGGTGGAGATCAAGCACGTCGACCTGAACGAGACGATGATCCGCGCGATCGCGCGGCAGGCCGAAGCCGAGCGCGAGCGGCGCGCGAAGGTGATTCATGCGGAAGGCGAATTGCAGGCGTCGGAGAAGCTGCTGCAGGCCGCGCAGCGGCTCGCGCTGCAGCCGCAGGCGATGCAGCTGCGCTATCTGCAGACGCTGACGACGATCGCGGCGGACAAGAATTCGACGATCGTGTTTCCGCTGCCGGTCGATCTGCTGGGCGCGTTGCTGGATCGGTTGGGGACGAAGCGCGAGCCTTGAGACGCGCGTGGGCCGGCCCGCACGGCGCCGCGGGCCGATACCGATAAGCGCGGGCGCGTGGGCTGCGCCGCCCCGCCCGCGTCAGGCCAGCAGCTTGCGTTCGGCCTTGCCGTACTTGATCGACTTCTCGTCCGGGATCATCAGCCCCGTGTGCTCGTCGCGGCCCTGCAGCAGGAAGCGCGCGTCCGGGTTGCCGATCTGTTCGGCCGCGAGCTTGCTGTCCGCGCCGATCTCGCCCTTCTTCATCCGGTTGACGATCACGCCGGCCGCGGTGTCCTTGAAATCGCGCAGCATCCACGCGTCGCCGTCGCTGTCGCCGAACACCAGCAGCGGGCCGTAGCCCTTCTTCGACGCGAGCACGTTGCGAATGCCCACCGTCTTGCCCGGCCCCCAGTTGAAATGCCAGCCGGCCGGATAGGTGCTCGTGTACTTGCCGTCCTGCATGTCGAGACGCAGGCCGATCACGTTCTCGGGCGGCACGCCGTAGCCGTAGTTCGGATTGCCGGCGAATACGCGCACGACGTCGTCGAGCGACGCGGTGCTCACGTACACGTCGATGCCGTTCGCACGCAGCGTATGCATCACCGCGCGGATTTCCTCGTGAATGCGGATGCCGTGGAAATGCGTATCGGCCACCACGCCTGCCTTGCCCGGCAGCGCTTTCGGGCTTTCGTAGCGGACCTTGCGCAGCGCGTCGCCGATCCCGTGGTTGTTCGACGCTTCCGCCATCGCCTGCAATTCAGCGGTCGTCATGTTCTTGTAGAAGTAGATGATCCACTTGTAGCCGACTTCGAGCGGGTGCGTGTCGCAGATCGCGTCGTACATGAAGTACAGCTTCGCGCGGAAATCCTTGAACGGATCGGTCTCGCGAATCTCGTCGAGGCTCTTGTCGCCGCCGAGGCCCTTGTAATTCGCATGGAGCCAGCGGTAGTCGGACTCCACGTCGGCGGCGAGGTCCTCCATCGTCACCGGCTTGCCGTCGACGGTCGTGTAGTCCTTCATGAACGCGCCCTTCGGCACGTCCTTCCACATCACGGCGACGAACTCGTCCGGCGTCAGCTTGTACTGCAGATGGTTGATCTGGTACATCAGCAGCGCTTCTTCGCAGTCGTTCATGATGCACGTGTTGTCCCAGTCGAACACCGCATACGGGCGGCGCTTCGCGTCGTAGCGCGCGCTCTTGACGCCATGCCGGTCGAGCACCGCCTGCAGGCGCGCGGCGTTGAACGGCGACCAGCGGCCCGGGTCCAGCGCGTCCGGCGCGGTGGCGCTCTTCGCGCCGGCGATGCCGGCCTTGAGCATCAGCGGCGTCGCGGCGGTCGCCGCGGCAAGGGTGTTCATGAACCGGCGGCGTTGCATGGTCTCTCTCCGTGGAAATGTCGAATCGGCTCGGTCGCTGCCCCGCGCGACGCGCGGCACACCGGCCTCGCGAAGCCGAAAAGGCTTCGAATCGGGGCGGATGATGTGACGAAATTATTTCGGCAATTTGACAGCGTCGTGCCACGACGCGACGGGGAGTTGATCCGGCGCGACATGCCGGGCGGGCGCCGGAGCCTCGCGGGGGGCTCCCGGCCGGCTCCCCCGCCTAGGACGCGTGAGCACGCACCAACCCTCCGGCCCCGACCGCCGCAAACCTAGAGCTTCCCCTCCATTTCGACCGTTCATTAGGAGAAGCCCTCATCCCCAAGGGCTGGCGTATGAGACCAAACCGGCTATGATTGTTACATCGAACAATGGCACATTAAATGCTGGCTGAATAATCCGCTCGGGATCATCGGCGGAGGCGTTCCGGATCAGCGCCCCAGCCTCGCACTGGACCCGCGTCGCGCCGAGACGCAAACGCGGGCCGACACATGGAGACGCATCATGACCGCCCACCATCCGCTGCCGGAAGTCCACCTCGACGAACTGCCGCAATTCCGCGCGGTTCAGCAGCTTGCCTACCGCTGCGTCGAGACCGTCGGCGCGATGCTCTATCCGGGCATCACCGAAAAGGAAGCCGCGCGCCTGCTGACCGAATGGCTGCAGGATCACGGCGTGCACGACTGGCTGCACAAGCCGTTCGCATGGTTCGGCGACCGCACCGCGTTCGACGGCTTCTCCGGCCTCAGGCACATGGGCGGCTTCAATCTCGCGTTCTTCCCGAGCAACCGCCAGCTCGAAACCGACATGCCGGTAATCCTCGACGTCGCGCCGGTGCTCGACGGCATCGTCGCCGACGTCGGCTACGCGCACTGTCTCGGCCGCAACCCGATTCTCGAGCAGTTGCAGGACGACCTGATGGACCATCGCGACCTGATCGTGCGGCTCGTGAAGGCGCGCCGGCCAATGGCGGAAGTCGCACAGGAAGTCGACGCGCTGTGCCGCCGCCAGGGCGTCGAGCCGCGTCACAAGGCGTATCCGTTCAAGGTGCTCGCGCATCGCGTCGCGAAGATCCACAAGCTGTCGAAGCCGCGCTTCGTCGCGCGCTTCGGGCTGAATGCGACGCGCAACCTGCTGCTCGACCAGGGCCGCGCGGCGAAACGGCAGGGCTGGTCGCCGCTGTGGTCGATCGACCGCCGCTCCGAGCATGCGCCGGTGCCGGGCCTGTGGGCCGTCGAGCCGCATCTCGGCTTCGCCGGCGTCGGCGCGAAATTCGAGGAACTGCTCGTGATCACCGACGACGACGCGTACTGGCTCGACGACGACCTGCCGCACGTGCGCCGCTGGCAGCGCCGCCAGGCTGAACGCGCGCAGGCCGCGGCGAACGTTCCGGCCGCCGCCTGACGCGCCCGCACCTCTCCCTCGACTCCCTGAACGACGGACTCACGATGCAGCCTCTTTCCGACGAAGCGCCGCTGGCCCTGTTCGAATCGGTTCACGGCGAAACGGCGGTCGCCTCCGGCGACCTGACGCTCGCGGTCCGGACCTGGGGCGACCCGGCCCGCTCGCCGGTCGTGCTCGTGCACGGCTATCCCGACGACAGCAGCGTCTGGCAGCACGTCGCGCCGCTGCTCGCGCGCCGACACTACGTGATCGCGTACGACGTGCGCGGCGCGGGCCTGTCCGGCGTGCCGACGCGCACGGCCGACTACCATCTCGCGAAGCTGACCGACGATTTCGTCGCGGTGATCGATGCGCTCTGCCCCGGCCGGGCCGTGCACCTGGTCGCACACGACTGGGGGTCGATCCAGGGCTGGGAATTCGTCACCGATCCGCGCCTGGCCGGCCGTATCGCGTCGTATACGTCGTGCTCGGGGCCGTGCCTCGACCACGTCGGCTTCTGGCTGCGCGAACGCGTGCTGCACCCGACGCCCGCATCGCTCGCCAGGCTCGGCGGCCAGCTCGTGCGCTCGTGGTACGTGTATCTGTTCCACCTGCCGTTTCTTCCCGAACTCGGCTGGCGGCTGTGGCTGGGCCGCGCGTGGCCGGGCCTGCTGCGCCGGCTCGAGAAAACGCCTGTCGCGCCGCGCCCGACCCAGGCCGACGACGGCGCGCGCGGCGTGCGCCTGTATCGCGCGAACTTCATCCGCTGCCTGTTCGCGCCGCGCGAACGCTATGCGCACGCACCGGTGCAGACGATCGTGCCGCTCGGCGACAAATACGTGAGCCCCGCGCTGTCGGAGAACCTGTCGCGCTGGGTGCCGCAGTACTATCGCCGCGAAGTCGCGGCCGGCCACTGGCTGCCGCTCGCCGATCCCGCGCGCATCGCGGATCTCGCCGGGCAATTGATCGACGCGGTCGAATCCGGCAACGAACCGCCCGCGCTCGCGAACGCGCGCCGCCGCGCCACCAGCGGGCGCTTCGGCGGCGAGGTCGCGGTCGTCACCGGCGCGGGCAGCGGGATCGGCCGCTGCGCGGCGCTGGCCTTCGCCCGCGAAGGCGCGACGGTCGTCGCATGCGACATCGATTTCGCGAGCGCCGAACGCACCGCGCTGCTCATCGGGCTGACCGGCGCGCACGCGCATGCGAAGCGCGTCGACGTCGGGTCCGCCGACGAAATGGAAACGCTCGCGGCATGGGTCGGCAGCGAACTCGGCGGCGCGGACGTCGTGATCAACAACGCGGGCATCGGCATGGCCGGCGGCATCCTCGACACGAGCACGCGGCACTGGGAGCGCATCCTGCACGTGAATCTGTGGGGCGTGATCCACGGCTCGCGGTTGTTCGCGCAGCAGATGGCCGCGCGCGGCACCGGCGGGCACATCGTCAATACCGCATCGGCCGCCGCGTTCGGGCCGTCGCGCGACCTGCCCGCGTATGCGACGACGAAGGCCGCGGTGCTGATGCTCAGCGAATGCATGCGCGCGGAGCTCGCGGACAAAGGCATCGGCGTGACGGCCGTGTGCCCCGGTTTCGCGGAGACGGGAATCATGGCGTCGACGCACTACGCGGGCGCCGACGCGCAGGACGAAGCACGGCTGCGCAAGCGCGCGACCAGGCTGTACCAGATGCGCGGCCTGAAACCCGAAACCGTCGCGCAGGCGATCGTCGACGGCGTGCTGCGCAACCGCCCCGTCGTCGCGGTCGGCGGCGAAGCGCACGCGCTGCGCTTCGTCGGCCGCTTCATGCCGTGGCTGGGCCGGATGATCGCGCGCATCAGCATGGCGTCGCATTGACGGCGCACGACGCCGCACAAGGACAGGGGGACAACATGACCGATACCGCCGACTATCACAAGATCAGGGCCCGGCACGTGAAGTTCGACTTCAGCGACACGCCGGTCACCTGGGTGCCGAACGATCCGGGCAGCACGCACATCATCAACACGCTGAACCTGCTGTTCCCGGAAGGCGAGCTGTGGTTCTGCCGCGTGTACAACAAGGCGCTGCCGCTGATCGCCGATGCACGCCTGCGCGACGAAGCCGAAGGCTTCCTGCGGCAGGAAGCCGTGCATTCGCGCTCGCACGGCGGCGTACTGAAGCACTACTACGACCGCCACGGCATCGACACGAAGCCGTTCACGCAGAAGCTCAACCGGCTGTTCACGCGCGTGCTCGGCGAAGCCCCGCTCGGGCTGAAGATCGGCCATACGCGCTTCTGGCTGCGGCAACAACTCGCGGTGATCGCGTCGCTCGAGCATTTCTTCGGCTATCTCGGCAACTGGGTGCTGAACGCGCACGGGCTCGACGAAGGCCGTGCGGACCCGACGATGGTCGACCTGCTGCGCTGGCACGGCGCCGAGGAAGTCGAGCACCGCACCGTCGCGTTCGACATCTACCGGCACCTGGGCGGCACCTATCCGGAGCGCTGCGTGCACATGGCGTTCGTGATCCTGCTGCTGCTCTACTACATCACGACCGGGGCGAAGTTCATGTACCGGCGCGACCCGGACGCCGGCCGCTACCCGGGCTTCGTGCTCGCGTGGTGGCAGGGTTCGCGGCGCGGGCACCTGCCGTCGTTCTGGAAGGTGATCGGCGCGGCGCTGCGCTATTTCAAGCCGGGCTATACGCCGCACCGCGAAGGCTCGACCGAGCAGGCGCTCGCGTACCTCGCGCGCTCGCCGGCCGCGCAGGCGGCCGCGCACGGCGGCAACTGGGGCACGACGAAAGGCGCATAAGCGGGCTTCCGGCCGGTTCGGGGGCGGCGCCCGCCGAAATGCGTACAATCGCGGCTTCAATTTCCCGGAGGTGCCGCGATGGCCATGAAGAAAACCGATCTCGAAAAGAACAAGGCGCTCAAGCTGACGCATGCGATGAAACAGTCGAGCTCCGCGCGTTTCGGCAAGGGCGCCGACGAAGCGGCCAAGCTGGACCGTCGCGCGCAGCGCAAGCTCGACCAGGAACAGGGCCTCGTGCCGTTCGCGTGCAAGCTCAACGCCGAGCTGGTCGAACAACTGAAGGCCCGCGCGGCCACGCACCCGGCAGGGATGACGGGCCTGCTGTCCGAGCTGCTCGTGAACGGCCTCGCGCAACGCGACGCGTAACCCGCGCCCGCATCGAAAACTGTCGTTGACGCCGCCGCTGCGCGGCGACGCGCTCGCTCGCGTGCCGGTGTTCGCGCTCATCGCCATCGCGCTCCATCGCCGGGCACATGCACGAATCGGCGCGTCATCGGTGGCGCTGGTGCGTGAGCGCGCCGATCAGTACCGCCGCCCCTCACACAAGGCCTCGCCGGAAACGGTCGAGGCCTTTTTTTCGAGCTTGCGCGCCAGCGGGAACAAGGGACCGAAAGCACTCGCGTATTGAGATTCTTTTCAGGAAGTTGGTCGCATCGATGCCGCGTGGACACAATACGAATCCCGAACGCCTTGTGTCACCCCAAAAGGCGTTCCCACCCATCGAAACCGGAGATTATCTGATGAACGCATCCCGAGTGATACTTGCTCTCGCCGCAGCATTCGCCGTCAGCGGCAACGCCGTGGCCTGCGACGATCCTGACCACGACGCGCCCGCTGCCCAGCAACAGACCAGCGACCAGGCGAGCACGGAGGAAGCAGCCAGCCGCTGAGCGCCGCGCGCGTTGCCCGAGCAAGCCGGCACGATGCCCGGTCGCCCGGGCATCGCCGACTCGTTCACGGCATGCACTGAACCGGGCTCGCACTCGTTTTTCATCTGGTGTGCGGACCTTCCACATTATTCGCATACCGTATCAATATGACCAAACGAACACTGCTCCAGTTGACCGTGCTTGCGAGCCTGCTCGCGAGCCTCCCCTCCATCCTGAACGCGGCGCCCGCACCGGCAAGTCACGGCGCGCCTGCGGCGTCTTCCGGCGCGATCGCGCTGCCCTCCGGCACCCGCATTGCGGAGCGCGACACCGGCCGGGTTCTCGCGTCGATGGCGCGCGACCACGCGATCAAGACGGTTCGCGGCAACGGCAAGCGCACGCTCTATGTCTTCTCCGATCCGGATTGTTCCCATTGCAAAAGACTGGAGCGCACGCTTGAACGGATCGACAACGTCACCATTCACACCTTCCTCTATCCGCTCGAGGGACTCCATCCGCAGGCCGCCGTGCATGCGCGTGGCGTCTGGTGCGCGAATGACCGGAATGCGGCGTGGAAAGCGTGGATGATCGACAACGCGCAACCTGCCGCCGGCACGTGTGCCGCACCGCTCGCGCAGATCCGCTCGCTCGGCCTTGCGTTGGGCCTGCGCGGCACGCCGACGCTGTTCAACGCGAACGGCCGCATGATGTCCGGTGCGGTTTCCGCACCCGCCATCGAAACGTTGCTGAACGACTGAACCTGCTCGAAGAAATGCGCGCATCAGGTGCTGGCGGCGAGACGCGGGCCCGTGCTCCGAGGAGTGGAATCGAGGTCGGGGCGTTGCGCCGCCTGCGAGATCGCCCACGGGTCGATGCCTTGCTTTTGCACCTCCTCGAGAAATGACACCCGTGTGCGCCAGTAATCCGCCTGTAATTTCGCATCGATGACGGGCCTGCTGTCCGAGCTGCTCGTGAACGGCCTTGCACAACGCGACGCGTAACCGCCACGTATCTCGAAATTGCCGTTGACAGCGCCGCGCTGCCACGACACACTCGTTCGCATGCCTATGCTCAAGCCCAACGCCATCGCGCATAAAACACGAGTGAACGCCCATGCGTGGCGATCACCGGGGGCGCTTGTGCGTTAGCATCGAGATTCAGTTGCGCATGTCACGAGGCCTCGCCGGAAACGGATGAGGCCTTTTGTTTTGGTGCGCGTCATCCCGCCCGGCTCAACGGATGGAGATGACGATGGACCAAGCAAGCCGGCTGGTTGTTTGTCGCGATCGGCGCCGCACCGACGCAATCGCATTGCCGAGCGTCGAGCTGCATTTCACGGTCGCGCCGCGCAGGACGCTGGCGTGGCGTGCCCGGCACGACGCCGAGATCCGTGTGCACGATGCGACGCTGTGGATCACGCGGCTGGGCAGCGTCGACGATTACTGGATTCGAACCGGCGACGTGCTGCGCGTGCAGCGCGGCGATCGCATCTGGATCAGCACCGACGACGAGCGGCCCGCCGCAGCCTCGATCACGACCGTGTACGTGACGAAGCGCGACGCGTGGCTTGCGCGCGCGCTCGCGCAGTTGCGCACCATGCTGGGCGAACGACGTCGATGATGTCCCGAGCGACGCATCGTGCATCGCTGCGCGCTCGATCCGCGCGCGCAGCGACCTCGTGAAACGCAGCACGCGCGCGGCAACGTATCGCCTGCGCCTCTCCCGAAAATAGTCGTTGACAACACTGCGGCCCGACAACAAAATCGATCGCATGCCTACGTTCAAGCTCATCGCCGTCGCGATTCATTGCTCGATGAACATTCGAAAGAATGATTCACGGGAGGCGCTTGTGCGTTAGCAATCGAGCAGTACCGCATGTCACACAAGGCCTCGCCGGAAACGGATGAGGCCTTTTTGTTCTGGTGCGCGTCATCCGTCCGGCTCACTGAATGGAGAAGACGATGGACCAGGCAAGCCAGCTGTTTGATCGTCCCGATCGGCGCCGCACCGGCACGATCGCACTACCGACTGTCGTGATCCGTTTCGCGATCGCGCCGCGCACGACGATGACCTGGCGCGCGCCGCAGGATGCGGAGCTCCGCGCGCATGGCGCGGCGCTGTGGGTCACGCGCCCGCCGAGCGTCGACGACGACTGGGTGCGGCCCGGCGACGTGCTGCGCATCGCGCGCGGCGAGCGCATCTGGATCGGCACCGACGCCGACCGATCGGCCGAAGCGACGATCACGACCGCGTACGTGCGCCGCGGCGAGCGCTTCAGGCGCGCGCTCGCGCAAGTGCAACGTTTGCTCGTCGGGATAGGGAGAAGCAGCGGATGAGCGACGTGCCGTCAAGCACGCGAGACGCGGAACGGCCGCGACCGGAAACGGACGCACCCGCGGCGCAGCACGCCGCAGGTGCGCATCGAATGCCGCGGCACACCAGTGCGTGCCGCGAGCGATCGCACGCCGTGCGCAACGACCGGATGCAGTGTGCGCATCAGGTGCTGGCGGCGAGGCGCGGGCCCGTGCTCCGTGGAGTGGAATCGAGGTCGGGACGTTGCGCTGCCTGCGAGGTCACCCACGGATCGATGCCCTGCTTCTGCACCTCTTCGAGGAATGACACTCGTGTACGCCAGTAATCCGCTTGTAATTTCGCATCGATGACGCGCTGTTCGGCTGCGAACAGTTCCATGCGCGCCGTCACGAGCATCGATGCAGCGGTTTTTTCCGGCGTGGGGGCGTGTCGCATCGCCCAACGGCTGATCCAGTTCAACATGCTGACCTCCGTGATTTACGGACGAACCCGCATCGGGCAATCGCAATCTGCCGCGCCTGACCGGCCGTGCCTGCCCAAACGCGCAACGGCCTTGACCGCCATTCACCGCCTGGCCTGCACGGACTGCGACTCCCCCGCGTCGGCAATTACCGGCCGGCGTGTGCATGCGCGGTGTATCTATCCTAGAAAGACTTGCCGGTTTATGCGATGGGGTCTTGCAATCTTTTACACAGAAACCACAGTCGCGCCCGCATCGCGAAATGACAGTTGCGGACGGGACGGCTTCGGCGCAGGATAGCCCGATATCTGCAGCCGCCTGGGCTGATGAATGGCAGCTGCCGGGCATTCGTACCGGCCGCGCGCACGTGCGGGCGCGCGGTTTCAGTCGCAAGCCGTCGCACACTCGCCATGCGCGACGCGGCCGCCGTGCCGTTGCGCACGCATCGGCCGGTTTTCCGCATTCCTCCTGCTTCCGCTTCCTTCGTTTCGCCCGTTTCCGCCATTTCTGCCGGTCCGCGCCGCGCGAACCGGTAAAATGCGCGCCTTCGTCGCGCGGCCGGGCTGCCAGGCCGTTCGCGCGCAGGCAACCGATCGTGCCCTCCAACTATATCGTCCGAGCTATCCGCGCTATTACAATCCGCCGATAGCCGCGCAATAGTGGCTGGTTACATTAAGCCCGCCGCGCGCTGCCTGTAGAACAATTCGGCACAACAATCAACACGATCCGACCGGAGAAACGCCTTCATGGAATCCATCAAGCGGTATTTCGGCTTCGCTGAAGCCGGCACCGACTTCCGCACCGAGATACTCGCGGGCGTCACCACGTTCCTGACGATGGCCTACATCATCTTCGTCAACCCCGCGATCCTCGGCGATGCCGGCATGCCGAAGGAATCCGTGTTCGTCGCGACCTGCCTCGTCGCGGCGCTGGCGTCGATCATCATGGGGCTGTACGCGAACTACCCGATCGCCTGCGCGCCCGGCATGGGCCTGAACGCGTATTTCGCGTACACGGTCGTCAAGGGGATGGGCTTCACGTGGCAGGCCGCGCTCGGCGCGGTGTTCATCTCCGGCTGCCTGTTCCTGCTCGTCACGCTGTTCCGCGTGCGCGAGGCGATCGTCAACGGCATTCCGAAATCGCTGCGGATCTCGATCACCGCCGGTATCGGCCTGTTCCTCGGCATCATCTCGCTGAAGACGTCGGGCGTGATCGTCGGCAACCCGGCCACGCTCGTCACGCTCGGCGACCTGCACAAGCCCACGACGATCCTCGCGATCGTCGGCTTCTTCACGATCGTCACGCTCGACCACCTGCGCGTGCGCGGCGCGATCCTGATCGGCATCATCGGCGTCACGGTGCTGTCGTTCTTCTTCGGCGACAACCAGTTCCACGGCGTGTTCTCCGCGCCGCCGTCGATCGATGCAACGCTGTTCAAGCTCGACATCGGCGCCGCGCTGTCGACCGGCATCATCAACGTGATCCTCGTGTTCTTCCTCGTCGAGCTGTTCGATGCGACGGGTACGCTGATGGGCGTCGCGAACCGCGCGGGCCTGCTCGTCGAGGGCAAGATGAACCGCCTGAACAAGGCGCTGCTCGCCGACAGCACGGCAATCGTCGCGGGCTCGGTGCTCGGCACGTCGTCGACCACTGCGTATATCGAAAGCGCGTCGGGCGTGCAGGCCGGCGGCCGCACGGGCGTGACGGCGATCACCGTCGCGGTGCTGTTCCTCGCGTGCCTGTTCATCGCCCCGCTCGCCGGCGTCGTGCCGGCCTACGCAACGGCGCCGGCGCTGCTGTACGTGTCGTGCCTGATGCTGCGCGAGATGGTCGAAGTACCGTGGGACGATGCGACGGAAGCCGTGCCGGCCGCGCTGACCGCGCTGCTGATGCCGTTCACGTACTCGATCGCGAACGGCGTCGCGTTCGGCTTCATCGCATACGGCGGCCTCAAGCTGCTGACGGGCCAGGCGCGCACGGTCAAGCCGATCGTGTGGATCATCGCGGCCGTGTTCCTGTTCCGCTTCTTCTATCTCGGCAGCGAGTAAGCGAAGCGCATCGCAGCGCGGCATGATGAAAAAACGCCACCTCCGGGTGGCGTTTCTGTTTCCTCGCGATTTTTTCTGCGATCCCGAGAATCGCCGCGCCGCGCTGCGTCGTGCGTGCGCCCGGTCGACCGGTGCCGCCCGCATACGAAAATGCCGCCCGGCCCCACCGAACGGCATTGCGTGAAAGGCGGCGTCTTCGCGTGCGCCGCGCCCGGGCGCGCCGCGAGACGGGCGTCGTGCCGTCAGCGCCAGTTCGCCTCGTAGAAACGCACGTAGCCGCTGCGCAGCGTCACGCATTGCGCGCGCGTTTCCGACAGCAGGCGCCGTGCGGCCGCCTCGATACGCTCGCGGTGCTGGTCGAATGCGCCGACCATGTCCTCGAAGCGCGGCGATGCCGCGCCGAAGTGGTCTTCCAGCGCCTCGGCGGTGATCTGGCATTGGACCCGCTCGCCATTGACCAGCGCCGTGAACCCCAGCATCAGGTCACGCCCCGAATACTCCGGCTTCTCGTTCGTGAAATGGATCTGCATGGGAGCCGCCTCGACCGGTAGAAAACGAATGACCGCGTCCGTCGTCCGCTACCGGCCGGACGAAATGTACGCGGGCTCGCCGGCGGAGGCCCCGACCGCGGAGTGTGGCGCGGTCGCTGCATGCCGGTTGAATTCCACTTTAGACGGTTTCGCGCGGGACACAAAAATTTCGGTGTGCGTCGTTCCGACGCGCATTTCGTCTGATCTGCGCGGCATCCGGCACCGTTTCGGAAAACGGCGTCAGTGCGGATCGGTCGGCCAGATGTTGAGCGCGATCGCGGCGGTCGTGACGCCCACCGCAATCGCGGCCGCCCCGTATCTCACCGCATCGGTCAGATCGAACAGCAATCCGTGGATCGCCACGGCAATGCCGCCCAGCATGATGAAGGTGGCGATGGCCGCCAGCACGACTCTCAGTTCCGTCCGAACCATGATGCGTCTCCCGAACGGATGCATGTCGCGTCGCATGCATGTTGCAGTGCGGAACACGGCGCGTGCGTGCTCCATTTCCATCATTGCAGGCGGGCGCTTGAAAGCAAGGGGATTTTATCGGCAGTCGCGCATCGCACGTGGCGCTTGTATGATGATGCGTACCCGGACGAACGGCTGTCGCGCCCCATGGTGCGCCGCGAGCGGAGACGCACTCCGCCGCCGCTTCCGATCCGGTCGGCCCCGGCGGCTCCGGGGAACAGGAGACACATCATGCCGCAACCCTTCGTGCTGCCCGCCACCGCGGGGCGTACCGACCTGCTCGCGCAGGCGCATGCGCGTTCGACCGCGGTCGGCCTGCGCGCGCACGAGCGTCCCGATTTCGCGCCGCTGTCGCGCGTCGCGCTGCGCGAACTGCTCGACACGAACCACACGCTGTTCTCGCACGCCCGCCCGGTGATGGAGGATCTCCATGCGCAGATCGCCGAGACCCAAAGCCTCGTGCTGCTGACCGACGCCGACGGCGTGATCCTGCACAGCATCGGCGATGCCGACTTCATCGAGAAAGCCAACCGCGTCGCGCTGTGCAACGGCGTGTCGTGGGCCGAAGGCGCACGCGGCACCAACGCGATCGGCACCGCGCTCGCGTCGGGCCAGGCCGTCGTCGTGCACGGTGCCGAACACTTCCTGCGCGCGAACCACATCCTCACCTGCGCGTGCGCGCCGATCGTCGATCCGTTCGGCCGCACGCTCGGCACGCTGGACGTGAGCGGCGACCCGCGCGGCTCCAGCCCGCATACGCTCGCGCTCGTGCGGATGTCCGCGCAGCTGATCGAGAACCACCTGTTCGCGAACCAGTGCGGCGAAGCGCTGCGGCTGCGCTTTCACGCCCACGAGGATTGCGTCGATTCGCTGTTCGCCGGGCTCGTCGCGTTCGGCCCCGACGGCGGGCTGATCGCCGCGAACCGCAGCGCCCAATTCCAGCTCGGCGCGTCGTTCGACGCGCTGCAGCATCAGGCCAGCGACGCGTTGTTCGGCATGCGCTTCGCCCAGCTCGCGCAGCAGGCCGCGCGCGCGCCGGGCGCCACGTTCCGTCTCACGCTGTCGACCGGCGTGCGCGTGCTCGCCCGCTGCGAATTCCCTGAAGCGCAGAAAACGACCGTCGCCGTCACCCCGCCGGCACCGGCCGCACGCGTGCGGGCGCCGGACCCCGATGCGATCACGTTCGCGACGCTCGACACCGGCGACGCGCGCATGGCCGCCGTGCTCGAACGCGTCGCGAAGATCCGCGGGCGCGACCTGCCGCTGCTGATCCTCGGCCAGACCGGCACCGGCAAGGAATGGCTCGCCCGCGCGCTGCACCAGGCGTCGCCGCGCGCGGACGGCCCGTTCGTCGCGGTCAACTGCGCGGCGCTGCCCGATTCGCTGATCGAGGCCGAACTGTTCGGCTATGAGGACGGCGCGTTCACCGGCGCGCGCAAGCGCGGCAGCCCCGGCAAGATCGCGCAGGCCGACGGCGGCACGCTGTTTCTCGACGAAATCGGCGACATGCCGCTCGCGCAGCAGGTTCGGCTGATGCGCGTGCTGCAGGAACGCGCGGTGATGCCGCTCGGCGGCGCACGCGCGGTGCCGGTCGACGTGCGCGTGGTATGCGCGACCCACCGCGACCTGCGCGCGATGATCGCGGACGGCACGTTCCGCGAGGATCTGTTCTACCGGATCAACGGGCTCGCGGTCACGCTGCCGGCGCTCGCCGCACGCACCGACCTGCCGGCGCTCGTCGAGCGGATCCTCGCGCGGCTCGCGCGCAGCGAGCCGATGCCGCGCCGCCTCGCGGCCGACGTGCTCGACGCGTTCACGCGCCACCGCTGGCCCGGCAACCTGCGGCAGATGACCAACGTGCTGCGCACGGCCGGCATGCTCGCCGAAGACGAAGCCGAGATCACGCTCGCGCATTTGCCCGACGATTTCTGGCTCGACTGCGACGATGCGGCCACTACGTCGGCGGCAGCCATACCGGCCGCATCGATCCCATCGGCCGGCAAACGCGAAGGCACGACGTTGCACAGCCACCAGGCCGCGATGATCGATGCGGTGCTCGCGCGGCATGGCGGCAACGTATCGGCGGCCGCGCGCGAGCTCGGCCTCGCCCGCAACACCGTGTACCGGTATCTGCGGCGGCACTGACGCACGCGGCTGGCGGCCGTCGGCCGCCGGCGGCTTCGGGTATGCTTGGCGCGTTGCCGCCGAACCGCCGCCCGCTTCACTCATGACCGATCCAGAACACCCGCCCGTCGTGCGCATCGAGCCGCTCGGCGCAAGCTTCGACGCACCCGATACGCTGACCGTGCTCGAAGCCGCCGCGTTCGCACGCGTATCGCTGCCGCGCTCGTGCCGCAACGGCACGTGCCGAAGCTGCCTTTGCCGGATCGTCAGCGGCAGCGTACGCTACACGATCGAATGGCCGGGGCTCTCCCGCGACGAAAAGGCCGACGGCTATACGCTGCCGTGCGTGGCCGTCGCGACGTCGGACCTCGTGCTCGACGTGCCCGACGCAGCCATGCTCGACTAGACGCGGCGCGCGGCCGCGCGCGTCGTTCTGCAACGCTCGATCCTGCATGGAGAACATGATGGTCCAGCAAACCGATCGCATCGAAAAACAGACGCTGCTCGCCGCGTCGCCCGACCGCGTGTGGGCAGCCGTCAGCAACTCCGGCGAATTCGGCCAGTGGTTCGGCGTGTCGTTCGACGGCCCGTTCGAGGCCGGCCAGTCGCTGTTCGGTCGCATCACGCCGACCCGCGTCGACGACGACGTCGCCAAGGCGCAGGAGCCCTATGCGGGCACCGTGTTCGAAATCGTCGTCGACCGTATCGAACCCAAGCAACTGTTCTCGTTTCGCTGGCATCCGTTCGCGATCGATCCGAATGTCGATTACGCGTCGGAACCGATGACGCTCGTCACGTTCACGCTCGCGGCACAGGCCGGCGGCACGCTGCTCACGGTCACCGAAACGGGTTTCGACCAGTTGATCGAAGCGCGTCGCGCGACGGCGCTCGACATGAACGACCAGGGCTGGGCCGCGCAGATGACACTGCTCGCGAAGTATCTGGCGCTGCACGCATAGCGCGCCGCGATGCCGCAGGTGGGTGCCGACCGGCGAACCGACGTGCGTGGCATAATCGCCCGCATCGTCAGTCCACCCGCCGCCGTGCATCGCATGCTGAGTCGTCGCCTCCGGAAGATCGGCAGTCTGATCGGGATGTTCGCCATCCTGATGACGGCGCTCGCGCCGACAATCTCTCAGGCGCTGACCACGCAGGGGCGCGTCGACGCGCTGCTGGCCGGCTACTGTTCGGCCGCGCCGGCCGCCGGCGACCGCTCCGCCGATGCGTCGACGAAAAGCCTGCAGGCCCATCTGCAGGCATGCGGCTACTGCAGCCTGCTTGCCCATACGCCCGCGCTACCCGCTCCCGAACTGACGTTCGCGGCCCGCGTGCACGCGATCGAGCATCGCGCGGCAACCCGCTTCGAAAGCCTGCGCCGCGCGCTGCCGCTCACGGCCGCGCAACCGCGCGCGCCGCCGTTCACGTCCTGATCCGTCGCCATTGCGCGTGATGCCGTCGTGCATCGCGTCGCCCGCGCACGCCGCCCGCGTGCGCGACATGTCACGTTTCGAAGGACGATCATGTCTCACCCTGCTGCGCGCGGCGTCGTGCCGGGTGCGCGGTTGGCCGCCACCGGTTCGGATTGCCGTGCCTGCATTCGCCCGCATGCGAATGCGCGCCCTCGCACGTCCGCGCTAAGCGTCGCCGACATCGATGCCGCTCGCGCAGCCGTCCGTCGAATCCGTCTTTTTCCATCCGATTCGTTACTCGCACACCCCGCCATGAAAACCGCTACTTTCGTTCGCGGCGCACTCGCCGCACTCGGCTTCGTCGCCCTCCACGCCGCGCATGCGCACGCGCTCCCGAAAATGCAGGACCCGGCGCCCAACGCCACGCTGTCGAGCGCGCCGCACGCGGTCACGATCGATTTCGGCGAAGCGCTCGAGCCCGCGTTCAGCTCGATCGCCGTGACCGACAGCCAAGGGCAATCGGTCGTCGACGGGAAGTCGGCCGTCGACGCCGGCAACCGGAAGCGGATGCACGTCGCACTGGCGAGCCTGAAGCCCGGCGCCTATACCGTCGCGTGGATCGCGGTGGCCAGCGACGGCCATCGCACGCACGGCCGCTATGCATTCACGCTGAAGTAACGCACGTCACGCCGGGAATGCGCATCGGCGCCCCGTGCCGACCGCATTCGCATCGATGCCGTCGGCATCGCACCCGATAAGGAGAACAAATGATGAAACGCCCTCTTCCGACTGCCCTGCTCATCGCGCTGGCGCTGCACGCGTCCGCCACCTTCGCCGCGCCGGCCATCCAGGCCGATGCGTGCTGGATCCGCACGATGCCGGCGACGGTGCCGTCGTCCGGCTACTTCACGCTGAAGAACGGCGGCGACGCGCCCGCGACGCTGACCGGTATCGACACGCCCGCCTACGGGATGGCGATGGTGCATGAAACGCAGACGAGCGGCAGCACCGCGAAGATGGTGCACGTCGACTCGGTCGCCGTGCCGGCGCACGGCACGCTGACGTTCAAGCCGAAGAGCTATCACGTGATGCTGGAGGAACCGCGCCAGGCCGTCGCGCCCGGCACGAAGGTGCCGCTCCGGCTGCACTTCGCGGACGGCTCGACCGTGTCCGTGACCTGCGACGCGAAGGCGCCGACCTACGCCGGCCAGTAATGCCGCCGACCTCACGACCGAAGGAGAGGCACATGAAAAACCGCCTGCCGCTGGCCGACCTGATCGTCCGCTACCGGACCCCGCTGAACGTCGCGGTACTGATCGCCTGCGGATTATGGGCCGCGTGGATCGCGTGGATGACGCGGCCTGCCGCCATCGATACGCCGCCGTCGATTCCCGCGTACTGCATGCGCGACGCGCGCTGACGCGCCGCTACCGCACGGTTCCGGCGGTAGCGGTCCGCGCCATTATTGGCGTGCGATCATCGCTTCATCCCGACCGCCGGAACCGCCTTTCGGAGCGCCGCATGTCCATTCAGACCTGGATGCTGTTTGCCGCAGCCTATCTCGCCACGACGCTGTCGCCGGGCCCCAACGTGCTGCTCGTGATTCGCAACACGGTGCGCTACGGCGCGCACGGCACCGCCGCGACGATCGCCGGCAACCTCGTCGCGCAGGGCGTGGTCGTGCTGCTGGTCGCGCTCGGCGTCGGCGCGGTGCTGGCGGCGATACCGCCGCTGTTCGTCGCGATGAAGGTGATCGGCGCAGCGTACCTGATGGTTCTGGGGGTCCGGCAGTTGCGCGGCGACCGCCAGGCCGGCGTCGCATCGAGCGGCGCGGCGGAACTCGCCGTGCCCGATCGCCGGAAGCTGTTCCGCGAAGCGCTGTTCGTGTCGGGCAGCAATCCGAAGACGATGATCTTCCTGTCCGCGTTCATGCCGCAGTTCGTCGTGCACGATCGCCCGCTCGCGCTGCAGTTCGTCGTGATGTACGCGACGATCGCGTGCACGGTCGTGGTCGTTCACAGCGTCTATTCGGCCGGCGTGCGCCGCCTGCATCGCGGCGTCGGCATGAGCCGCGCGGTGCGCGCGCTCAAGCGTGCGAGCGGGTTGCTGTTCGTCGGGCTCGGTATCAAGCTGCTGACCGCGCGGCAGGCGTAAGCCGCCCCCATCAGCCCATGCGAGCGGCCAGCGCGGCCGTGATCTCGTCGAACGACGGCCGCGCGTCGACGTCCTCGTTCATGCACGCCGCCGCCAGCGCATCGAGCGCGCCGGCGTGCGGTTCGCAGCGCTCGAGCAATTCGCCGAGCAGATAGCCGAACGCGCGCACTTCGAGCCGCTCGAACCTCGCGCCGCGCGTGCGCTCGTTCACGTCGTACAGCGACGCCGCCCCGAAATCGCCGAGCAACGCGCCGCCTGCGCCGTCGTGCAGGATGTTGTGCGCATACAGGTCGCCATGCATGATGCCGCGCGCATGCAGATGGGCGGCGACCGACGCGATGCCGTGCGCGATCCGCAACGCGTGCGCCGGATCGAATTTGGTATCGGCGACATAGACGTCGCGCGTGCAGGACGCGAAGCTCGGTGGCCCGGCGAGGTTCGTCAGCGCAGGATCGACCTGCTCCATCACGAGGCCGTGCGTGCCGTCCGGATGCCCGCGCACCTTGCCGATCACCGGGATCAGGTACGGGTGGCGGCCGGCATGCAGGCATGCGGCCATTTCGCAATCGGGCAGGCCGTCGCTCGTCACCGCGCCCTTGAACAGCTTGAGCGCGACCGTCCGCGGCGGATGGCCGTCCGCCCGCCATTGCGCGCGATAAATGACACCCGACGCGCCCTCGCCCAGTTTCCGTTCACATGACAGCGCGGCCCAGTCGATCTCCGCGACGTCCGACCCGGCGGACGCCGCGGCCTCCGGCGCCGCGCCGAACGGATTGCCGGCAACGGCGAGCCACGCGAGACGCGGCAGACGCAGCAGCCAGTCCGGCAACGCGGGCAGCCGGTTCGCCGACAGGCGCACCAGCTCCAGCGCGCGGCATGCGGCCATTTCCGCGGGCAGCGCCCGCAGCCGATTGCCGGCCAGCATGAGCTTCTGCAACCGCGCGCAGTCGCCGATGTCGGCCGGCAGTTCGTCGATCGCATTGTCGGTCAGGATCAGCCAGCGCAGCGCACGCGGCAGCGCGCCGCGCGGCACCGTGCGGATCCGGTTCGCCTTGAAGCCGATCATGTCGAGTCGTTCGCACGCGCCGAGCACGTCGGGGAACGCGGTGAAGCGGTTGCCCGACGCGAACAGAATGCGCAAGCGATGCAGCCGCGGCAGGTCGTCGGGCAACGCGGACAGCGCATTGCCGGTCAGGTCGAGCACTTCGAGCGTGTCGGCCAGATCGAAGATCTCGCGCGGAAATTCGGTCAGTCCGCACGCGAGCTTCAGTTGCCGCGCGCCCGACAGTTGGCCGGCCTGCAGTTGTTCGAGGGTGTGGGTCACGGGGAGAAAACGGGAGGCGGTTGCGGGGACCCGTCGGGTCGATCGGACGAATTCTACCGGGATCGACGAGGTGCCCGTACACGACCTTGTCATCCCCCCTTCACAAATGCGAAATGTGACGTTAGAATTGCGCCCCTTGCAGTGCCGACGTGGTGAAATTGGTAGACACGCTATCTTGAGGGGGTAGTGGCGAAAGCTGTGCGAGTTCGAGTCTCGCCGTCGGCACCAGATGCGCTTTCCTCGCATTCCCGCATTTCAGAAACCCGCGACAGCAGATGGCTTCGCGGGTTTTTTGTTGCCCGCTACGCGAGCAGCAGAAAATTCCGCACCACCGCGGACGGCTCGTCGCAGCGCGACGCAATGGCCAGCCTCGCGCGAAACCGGTTGCCCGCGAACGGCCGGTATACGACCCCGGGAACCTGCACCTGCGTAATTGCCTTCGGCACGACCGACACGCCGAGGCCCGCCGCCACCAGCGTCACCGCGGACGCGATCTGCGGCGCCGGTTGCGCCATGCGCGGCTCGAACCCGGCGGCCTTGCACGCGGCGACGATATCGTCGAACAGCGCGCCGCCGGCCGCGCGCGGCACCTGCACGAACGACTCGTCGGCCAGCTCCGCCAGCTCGATGCGCCGGCGCTGCGCCAGCCGATGCGCGACGGGCAGCGCGACGAACATCGGCTCCTCGTCCCAGTCGGCTACCCGCAGCGTCGCGGCCACGCGGCGCTCGGGCCGCACGATCGCGACGTCGAGGCGCCCGGCCTCCAGCGCCTCCAGCAGCACACCCGACGTCGCTTCCTGCAACGTCAGTTCCGCATCCGGAAACGCCTCGCGAAAGCGGCGAATCAGATCCGACACCTTCGGATTGAACGCGGCCGTCCCGGTGAAGCCAACCCGCAAATGGCCGGTTTCCCCGCGCGCGGCGCGTCTCGCCGCCCGTGCCGCGCGCTCGGCATCGTCGAGCACGCGTCGCGCCTCTTCCGCGAAAACCTCGCCCGCCAGCGTCAGCTCGGCGCCGCGCGCGGTCCGCTTGAACAGCTCCACGCCGAGCTCGTTCTCCAGCGCCTTGATCTGCTGGCTCAATGGCGGCTGGCCGATGCCGAGCGTTTCGGCGGCCTTCGTGAAATTCGATGCGGCCGCGACGGCCAGAAAGTAGCGGAGATGCCGGAGTTCCATGCGTGACGTGACCTCGCGGGGTGAGTCGGGTTGGCGCGTGAGCCAGTGTTAAAACATATTGCTGCGGTTCATTTCATATATTGGACATATACATGACCGTGCGCAAGAATTCGTGTATTCCGTCGCACATCGAGTGCCCTCATGTCCTCCGCTTCGATTTCCCGCTCCATGCCCGGTACGCAACCGTCCGCGCCCGATGCGCTGCCGGCCGGCGTGTCCCCGCGCTCGGCCGCGTACAAGCGCATCGCGTTCGCGCTGTTCCTCGCCGGCTTTTCTACCTTCTCGCTGCTGTACTGCGTGCAGCCGCTGCTTCCCGCGTTCGCCCGCGAATTCAACGTCGGCGCGGCGTCGAGTTCGCTGTCGCTATCGCTGTCGACGGGCATGCTCGCGGTGTCGATCCTGTGCGCCGGCGCGCTGTCCGAACGGGTCGGGCGGCGCGGGCTGATGTTCGTGTCGATGACGCTGGCCGCGCTGTTCAATCTGCTCGCCGCGCTGTCGCCGAACTGGCACCTGCTGCTCGTCTGCCGTGCGCTCGAAGGCTTCGCGCTGGGCGGCGTGCCGGCGGTGGCGATGGCCTATCTCGCGGAAGAAATCGCCGCGGACGGGCTCGGCTTCTCGATGGGGCTCTATGTCGGCGGCACCGCGTTCGGCGGCATGATCGGACGGATCGGGATGAGCGCGCTCGAGGAGCACTTCTCGTGGCGCACGGCGATGCTGTCGATCGGCGTCGTCGATCTGCTCGCGGCGCTCGCGTTCGTGATGCTGCTGCCGGCGTCGCGACGCTTCGTGAAGCGCACCGACCTGACGCTGCGTCACCACCTGCGGCTGTGGCACGCGCAATTGCGTCACGCACGCCTGCCGTTCGTGTTCGCGATCGGCTTCCTCGTGATGGGCGCGTTCGTGACGATCTACAACTACGCCGGGTTCCGGCTCATGGCGGCGCCGTTCAACCTGAGCCCGACCGCCTGCGGGCTGATCTTCGGGGCCTATCTGTTCGGGATGGTGTCGTCGTCGAGCGCCGGCGCGCTCGCCGATCGTCTCGGGCGGGCGCCGGTCCTCGTCAGCGGCATCGTCGTGTTCGCGGCGGGCCTCGCGCTGACGCTGTCGCACTCGCTCGTCGCGATCGTCGTCGGCATCGTGCTCGTGACGATCGGCTTCTTCGTCGCGCACTCGGTCGCGAGCGGCTGGGTCGGCGCGCTCGCGGGCGCCGCGAAAGGGCATGCGGCGTCGCTGTATCTGCTCGCCTACTATGTCGGGTCGAGCGTGCTCGGCTCGGTCGGCGGCACATTCTGGCAACGCGGCGCGTGGACGAGCGTCGCCGCGTATGTCGCGGTGCTGCTCGCCGTCGCATTGCTGGCCGCGCGGCGGTTGAGCCGTGCTTGAGCGGCGCGTGAACCGTGCATGATGCGACGCGGTTCGGCGCGACGCGCGGCCCGCACCACGCACCGCGCGCCGGCCGCGCAACCATCACGACACCAGCGCATCGTCCCCCTTCACCGCATACGCCGCCTCGCGCCGCCGCAGCGTCATCGCGATCAGCGCCGCCAGCACCGCGAGCGCGACGCCCGTGAGAAACCCGCCGGTATAACCCACCTTCGCGGTCAGCGACAGAATCGTCGACGACGCAATCAGCTCGCCGAGATCGCGCGTGCTCTGCACGGCCGTCACGTCGGTGCCGGCCTGATCGCTGCCGCCCGCGAAGCGCATGCCGGCCGTCATGATCGACACCGACGTGATGCCGGTCGCCAGCGAGCCGAGCACCGTGCACAGCCACGCCCACGACGGCGACACCGGCAGCCACCCGCTCGCCTGCGCGAACCACAGCAGCGCCGCCGCGCCCGCGCAGCTCACGCCGGCCGTAAACGCGCGCCACAGGCCGAGCGCCCTCACGAGCCACGCGCCGCCGCCGCACCCGAGCACGACCGTCACGACGCCGCCCGCCATCCCGAGCGTGCCGATCGCATCGAGCGACCAGCCCGCGTCGTTGAGGAACAGCTTCGACAGGCCGAAGCCCGATACGGCGGTCATCGCCGACAGCAGCGCGAGCGACAGCAGCGACCACGAACGCGGCCGCTTCGCGAAACGCACGAGGCTCGCCTCATGTTCGGGCCGGGCGCGCGCGCGATCCGCGTCGCGCGGCAACACCCCCAGCACGCAGACGAGGCTCGCGAGCGGCACGGCCGCCAGCGCAAGAAACGCGGTGGGCTGGCCGAACATGCCGATCAGCGTCAACGTGCCGGCGCCGCCGCCGAAGAAGCCGATCATCACGCCCGCGATCTGGATCGCGTTGATCTTCGCGAGCGTGTCGCCGCTGAAATGCTCGGCGGCCATCCCGTCGTTCGCGATGTCCTGCGTCGCGCTCGCGAGCGACGCGACGGCCAGCAGCCCGACCGCCCAGCTCGCCGTCGCGACCGTCATCCCGATCTGCGCGAGGCAGACGAGACACAGCACGACGATCGTCTGCATCGGCAGCATCCAGCTGCGCCGCCGGCCGATGCGGGGCGACCAGCGATTGTCGACGACGGGCGCCCACAGGAATTTCACGACCCACGGCAACCCGACGAGCGGCAGGAACGCGAGCGCATGAAGCGGCGCGCCGTCGTGGCGCAGCAGCGTCGGCATCGCGTCCATCGCGATGCCGATCGGGATGCCCTGTGACAGGTAAAGCAGCGTGATCGTGACGACCAGGCGGCGATGTTCGAACAGATCGCGCATCGAAGTCTCCAGTTGAATGAGGTTAAAAAGGTTCGGCGCAGGCCGGCACGCGCGCGGCCAGCATCGCGTCGCGCCGCGGACGGCGCGCTGCCCGCAGCAGCAACGCGCCGAAGGCGACGAGCGCCGCGTCGATCGGCCAGTACACGGGTCTGCCCGCGCCCAGCAGCGCGATCGCGCAATGGGTCGCGCCGGCCAGCGCGTACGCGACGCCGGCCGCACGCATCAGCACGCGCAGCCATGCCGCGCGATCGGCGACACAGGCGGCGAGCGCAATCGCGCCGCCCCACACGACCCAGAACAGCAGCGCGAGCGCATGGTCGACGTGCACGCCATCGGGCAACGCACGACCGGCGAACAGCAGCACGCCGCCCGCGAGCACGAGCCCGCCGCACACGCCGACCGCGGCGGCGGCCAGCAGGTCCGCCGCACGATCGCGCTGCGCGCGCCGCCGCTCGATCCACAGATGCAGCCCCGTCGCGCACAACGCACAGGCGGCGAGCCCCATCAGGAAATGCAGCACGCGCAGCACGCCGCCGGCCGCGCCAACCCAGCCGTATTGCGCGAAATGCAGCGGCTGCACCGCGATGAACGCGCGCAGCCAGAAGCCGCGGCCGCGCGACGTCGCATCGGCGAGCCATTGCCCGTCCGCCGCGCGATACAGGTGGCGTTCGAACACGGCCGTGCTCGGCAGGCCCGCGGTCGTGCCGGCAATCTCGACGCGCGCGTTCACGTCGCCCCAGCGCTGCAACGCGACGGCTTCGGGCCGGAAATCCGGCCTGCGCGCCGCATCGCGCCGCAGCAGTGCATCGAGATCGGGCGCATGCCGCCACGGACCGCCGGCCTCGACGGGCAGCGACCCGCCGAGCAGTTCGGCGAACGCACGCTGCGGTTGCCCCGGATACGCGACGCCCGCGAGCGCCACCGTGCCGAGCGCACCGAGCCCCGACAACGCGCCGGTGAACGCGAACAGCACGAGCCACGGCGTACCCCACAGGCCGATCCACGCGTGCAGGTCGAACAGCGCGATGCGCAAGCCGTGGCCGCGCCGGATGCGCGCTGCGTCGGGCCAGCGCTTGCGATGCACGACGACGCCCGCGACGATGAGCACGAGCAGCACGATGCCCCACAGGCTGACGAAGATGCGCCCGGGGAAGCCGGCGAACAACGTCTTGTGCAGCGTGACGATCGACGTCGCCCGCGCGGCATCGGGCAGCGGCGCGCCGGTCGCCGGATCGAGCGCGAGCGTGCAGGTCTGGCGCGCATCGCAGAAACGGATGGCCGGATCGTCCGGCCTCGGCAGCACGATGCGCGCATCGCGCAACGCGACCCCGAGCGACGCCGCACGCGCGACGAGCGCATCGAGCGGCAACGTCGGTCGCGCGACGGCGAGCGCCGGCGGCCGCCACCAGCCCTGCATCGAATCGAACGCGAGACTCCACGCGCCGCTGAACAGCACGACGAACAGCACCACGCCGAACAGCGCGCCGGCGCCGCGATGCAGCGCGCGCCAGCGCGAACGCGACGATGCGTCCATGTCAGCGCCCTCCCCACAACATCGCGCACGGCACGAGCACCGCGAGCCACGCACCCGCGCGCCAGGCGGCCTGCCGACGGCCGGGCGCGACGAGCACCCACAGCAGCGCGGCGACACTCGCCGCGAGCGTCAGCAGCACGGCCGCATAGAGCCGGTTCAGGCCGTCGGCCGGGTAATGACGGGCCAGCGTGATCGCGAGCGCGACCGCCCCCGGCAGCACGCCGCCGATCGCGATCGCCGCTCGCGCACCCCAGCCGGACGCCATCAGAATTGGCCGCGCACGGTCAGCATCACGTTGCGCGGTTCCCCGTAACGGTTGTTCCAGCCCGGCTGGCCCAGGCTCAGGTAGTAATGGCGGTCGAACAGGTTGTTGACGTTGAGCGCGGCGCTCCAGTGCTTGTCGTAGCGGTAGCCGAGCCGCACGCTCGCGAGCGCGTAGCCGCCCTGAGTCATCGTGACGCCGTTCGCCTGCGCCGAGTAGCTGCTCTGCACCTGCACGCCGCCGCCGATGCTCCAGCGCCGCGCCTGCCACGGCAGGTCGTAGTTGGTCCACAGCCGGAACAGGTGGCGCGGGTTCAGCAGCGGCGCGAACGTGCCCGCGTTCGCGAGATTGTCCGCATAACGCATCGTGTCGTACGTGTAGCTCGCCCACACGCTCCACCACGGCGTGATGCGGCCGTTCGCCTCGAACTCGAAGCCCTGGCTGCGCACGCTGCCGCCGTTCACGTAGTAGCAGTTCGGCCCCGCGCACGGATGCGCGAGATCGACCTGCGGGTTGTTGTCGAGATCGATGCGAAACGCCGCGAGCGACACGTTCAGCTTGCCGCCCGCCAGTTCGCCCTTCACGCCGGTTTCATAGGTGCGCCCCTTCACCGGCGTCAGGATGCCGCCGCCCCACATCGACTTGGTCTGCGGCTGGAACACCTCCGCATAGCTCGCGTACCACGACCAGTCGCGCGCGAAATCCCAGATCAGCCCGCCGTACGGCGTGAACTGGTGGCCGGTGTTGTAGTGCGCGCCGAGGCTGTCCTGGTTCCACCAGCTCATCCGGCCGCCGAGCACGAGCGTCAGCGGCTCCGCAAGCTTGATGCGGCCGAGCCCGTATACGCCCTTCTGCGAAATGTCGTTCTGCTGCGACTGCTGGTACGGCCCGACGCCGGGCTCGGGCACGCTGCTCGGGTTCCAGCGGTACACGTTCACCGGCGTGCCGGCCACGTCGCCGAGCAGCGGCGCGGTCAGCTGTCCGCTGCTGCTGTTCGCGTAGGTGAGACCGAACAGCAGGTCGTGCGTGAGCCCGAACGCATGCACCGGACCCTGCACGTTCGCATCGACGCTGCGGCTGTAGCTGCTGAACTGATACGCGGCGCCGGTCAGTCGGCCGCCGGCGCCCGTCGCCGGATCGATCGCGCCGAACGAACCCGCGTACTTCAGGTCCGAGCGCACGCTCTGGTATTCGCCGCTGACCTTCGCCTTCCAGCCGGCGCCGAGCTTCTGCTCGACCGATGCGAACGCGCGCGTCGTATCCCAGTTGAAACGGCCCCACGCGGTGTCGAGGAACGTCGAGCGCGACAGGCCGAGGCTCGATCCGTCGCGCGCCATCGGCACGCCGGACATGTCGGGCACCGACGACGTCGTCTGGTACTGCGCGCCGAACGTGAGCAGCGTGTCGCGCGTCACGTCGACTTCCGTGACGCCGTAGATCGAACGCGTGTCCTGCTTCGCATGGTCGTAGAAGAAGTGGCGATCCTCGTACGCGGCGACGAGCCGGCTGCGCACCGTGCCGGCCGCATTGAGCGGGCCGCCGATGTCGGCTTCCGCGCGATAGCGGTCCCAGCTGCCCACGCTTGCGGTCGCATGCGCGGAGAACTGGTATTGCGGACGCTTGCGCACGAGGTTGACGGTCGCGGCCGGATTGCCCGAGCCGTGCAGCAGCCCGTTCGCACCGCGCAGGATTTCCACGCGTTCGTACACCGAGATGTCCTGCGGCGCGCTCGCCATGTCGCCGATCACGACCGGCACGCCGTCGAACTCGAACGAATCGACCTTGAAGCCGCGCACGAAGTACGCGGTGGTGAGCAGCACGTAAGGCTGCACGGTCACGCCGGCCGACTGCTGCATCACCTCGTCGAGCGAGAACAGGTTCTGCTGGTCGATCCGCTCGCGCGTCGTCACGCTGACCGACTGCGGAATTTCGCGCAGCGCGAGCGGCATCTTGCCGACCGTCGCCACCGACGGATCGTCGGCCACACCCCGCGACGCATTCACCGCAATCGCCTTCAACTCGCCTTCGGCAGGCTGCGCGGCGGCCGCCTCTTCCTTCCGGACTTCCGCGCCGCCCGCCCGCGCCGCATCGGCGAACGCCGCCGCCGGATGCGCGGCAATCAGCAGGCCGAGATACAGCGACGGACGCCAGCGCCCGAAACGGACGACGCGTGCGCCCCTCATCATCGATCTCTCTGGTTCTCGTACCGCGTACCGCATTCCCGCCCCCGTATTTGATAATCATTCTCATTATCAATTGGAATCGGCGGGCGAATTTTCGATCGACGGGCTTTTCCTATCGATTCCGGGCACGGCGGCCCGCATTGTTCACGTCAGTACTCGGATTCGGCCGGCCGGGTTTCCGCGTCCCGGCCGGCGGGCAACGCCCCGTCGGGCGGCCGCCCGGCGCGAGCGAACGTCGCGTACCACGCATCGGTCTCGATCAGATGGGCATGCGTGCCGGTCGCCCGCACACGGCCCGCATCGAGTACGACGATCGTGTCGGCGACCGCCGCGAGCGCCGGCTGGTGCGTGACGACGATGCGCGTGCGCTGCCCGCGCAGCGCGACGAGGGCATCGCGCACGCGCCGCGCGCTCAGCTCGTCGAGGCTCGCGGTCGGTTCGTCGAACATCAGCACCGGCGCCCGCGCCAGCAGCGCACGCGCCAGGCACGCCCGCTGGCGCTGCCCGCCCGACAGCAACTGGCCGCCCGGCCCCACGTCGGTGTCGAGGCCGTCCGGCAGGCGCTCGGCGTCGTGCAGCAGACCAACGGCATCCAGCGCGGCGCGCAATTCGGCATCGGTCGCGTCGGGTCGCCCCATCCGCACGTTCCACGCGAGGCTGCCGCGAAACAGCCCGTTGTCCTGGAACACGAGGTTGCGCGTCGCGGCAAGCGTCGCCTCGCTCAGGTGCCGCGCGTCGGCACGGCCGAGCAGCACGCGCCCCGCGCACGGATCGTCGAGTCGCGCGAGCAGGCCGAGCAGCGTGCTCTTGCCCGCCCCCGTGGGGCCGACGATCGCGACGAAGCCGCCCGCCGGGCAATGCAGGTCGATCCCGTCGAGCAGCGTCGCGCCGCTGGCCGATCGATAGCCGACGCGTACCGCGTCGACGCTCGCATCGTGCACCGGCGTGCCGCGCTCGGGGCTGTCGAAACGCGGCGCGTGCAGCACGGCGAGCACCGTGTCGAGCGCGCGCCAGCCGCCGCGCAACGCCTGGTCGAGCTGCGTGAGTTGCGCGAGCGGCTCGATGAAGCGCACGAGCAGCACGAGTACCGCCACGGCCGTCGCCGCGTCGAGCCGGCCAGCCGCGACCGTCCATGCGCCGCCGAGCAGCATCGCGACGAACACGCCCTGCACCGCGCCCGCGAACCCGAGCGCGATCGGCAGCGAGCGCCGCATCAGCGCCCGCGTGCGACGATGCTGTTCGTCGAACGCGCGCTGCAGCGCCGCGCGCGCATCGCCTTCGCGGCCCGCGAAGCGCAGCAACCCCTGATGCGCGGCGAAGGTCTGAAGCTGCACGGCCATGTCGCGATCGCCGGCGGCGCGCGCCTGTTCGAACGTGAGCGTGCGCGCACCGCCGCGCTCCAGCAGCGCGAACAGCAGCACGGCCGCCGCCGCGAGACACAACGCGATGCGCCAGTCGATCCATGCGAGCCCCGCGACCACCGCGAGCGGCGTGACGACCGCGCCGATCAACGGGCCGAGCAGGTGCGCGGGAATGCCCATCGCCCGCATCACCGGCCCGCGCAGCAACCCGGCCGGATGACTGTCGCGCAAGGCCTGCCACGATGCGATGCGCGGCAGGTGTTGCACGAGGCGTTCGACGAGACCGACGGCCAGCGCACCGCCCGCGCGATAACCGCGAAGTTGCGCGACGTAAAGCACGAGCGCATGGCCCAGCGTCAGCGCGCCTAGCACGGCCGTCCAGTGCAGCGCGGCAGCCTGCGCGCCGGCGAACCAGGCGCGGATCAGCGGCACGAGCAGCAGCCCGCACGCGCCGTCAAGCAACGCGGCGGCCACGGCCCAACTCACGCCGCGCCATAGCGCGCGGCGCGTGTCGCGCGGCAGGCACTGCAAACGTTTGAGTTTGAGCGATTGCGTCATCATGCGGCCTCCCCGCCTGCTGCGTCGCGTTCGCGCCAGAGCCGCGCATACAGCCCGTGCGCGGCCAGCAGCGCCGCATGCGTGCCGCGCTCGACGATGCGGCCGCGTGCCATCACGAGAATCTGGTCCGCATGCCGGATCGCGTCGAGATCGTGACTGACGATCACGCGCGTTCGCGTGTCGGCGCGCAATGCGTTGCGCAATGCGCGCCCGGTTTGCGGATCGAGCGCCGACGCCGGTTCGTCGAGCAGCAGCACCGGCGCGCGCGACAGCAGCGCACGTGCAATCGACAGCCGCTGCAGTTCGCCGCCGGACAGCCGCACGTCGCGACCGCACACGCAGTCGTAGCCGCCCGGCAATGCGTCGATGCGTGCGTCGAGACAGGCCGCGCGCGCGGCGGCGCAAATCGCGTCGCGATCGGCATCGGGGCGGTACAGCGCGATGTTCGCGGCAATCGACACATCGTCGAGCGCGGTCGCCTGCTGGAACACCATCGCGATCTGTTCGCGGCGCGTTGCCGACGCGAGCAGCCGCAGATCGGCGCCGCCGAGCCGCACCGTGCCGCGATCCGGATCCATGAAGCGCGCGAGCAGCATCAGCAGCGTGCTCTTGCCCGCGCCCGACGGCCCGACGATCGCGGTGGTCGTGCCGGCCGCGATCGTCGCGTCGATGTCGCGCAGGATCGGCTCGCCGTCGATGTCGACCTGCACGCCGCGCAGTTCGATCGATGCATCGCGCGGCGCCTGTGCCGCGCCGTCGACGGGTTCCTGCAAGCCCGGCTGCGCGAGCAACGCATCGAGCCGCGCGGCGGCGGCGCGTGCCTCGCGCAACGCATCGGCGCCGTGACCGAGCGCGCGCACCGGCGCCGCGACCGCCCAGATCAGCAGCGCGAACGCGCACAGCGTGCCGACCGGCAACTGCCCGGCCGTCAGCCACGTCGCGCCGGACACGACCCACGCAAGCAGGAACGGCGTGCCGAGCAGCACCTGCGTGCAGGCGCCGAGGCCGCCGATGCGGCCGACCCACGCCGAGAACGCGTGCGAGAAATTCCCGGCCGACGCCAGCGCGGCCGCCTCGATGCCGGCGCCCGGATATTGCCGCACGAGCGCCGGATTCTGCGCGAGCTGCGCGTAGTCGCCCATCAGCCGTTCGAGCGCCGCGTTGCGCGCCGCGAAGGCCGGCGCGAATCGGGCCGACCGCATCCAGCGGAACAGCGCCGCACCGGCGACGAGCGGCACGAGCGCGAACGCGAGCAGCGCCGGATTCAGGTAAAGCAGGCACGCGAGCGCCGCGCACGGCACCACGACGAGCTGCGTGAGATCGACCGGTGCATGCGCGACGAGCTGGTGCAGCGCGCGCACGTCCTGGTCGACATGGCGCGCGACGCGGTCGCTGCCCGCGCGCGCGAACCAGCCGAGCGGCAAACGCTGCAGATGATCGGCGAGGCGCTTGCGCAAGCGGTCGCCGAGATCGGCGTCGACGCGGTGCGTCAGGTGCAGCGCGACCGTCTGGCCGCCCAGCCAGCACGCGCCGGCCGCCGCGGCCGCGACGAGCCAGCCGCGCGCCGCCGCGTCGAGCTGCGCCATCGCGCGCCATGCGTCGGCGAGATGCGCGAGCGCAAGCCAGGGCACGAGCGACGCGACGCCGGCCAACGCCTGCAACGCCACCGCCGTGACGAGCGGCACCGCGAACGGCCGCAACATTGCAAACAACGCCCCCTTCATGCGGCAAGCTCCAGCAGCATGCCGAGCGTCGCGGCGCGCGCATCGCCCGGCGGCTGCTCCGGAAAACCGAGCTGCGCGGTCAACTGCTGCCAGACGCGCGCCACGTCGATGCTGCGCTGGTTGCACGCGTGCAGCCCGTCGCCGGCCACGAGCCGGTCGACCGCGCGCACGGCCGCCTGCGGCCAGCAGCGCGCATGAATGTCGCCCCACGTGTCCTGTGCGTCGTCGCAGATCTGGATGCTCGGCATGGCATCGCCGGCCGGCTCGCCGAAAATCGGGAACAGGCCGTTTTCATCCATCGCCGGCTCGCGCAGCGCGGGCGCCCACCACAGCGGGCCGTGCGGCGACGCGAGCGTCCACGTGCCGGCGTCGGTCGTCAGCGTGATGCCGAACAGCAGGCTCATCCGGCCGTCGTCGGCCGCCGCCATCTCGTTGTGCACGCGCAGCGACACCGGCGTTTCGGCGAGCACCATCGCGCATTCGCGCATCGACGACAGCGCCGGCCCGATCGGTTCGACCGACCACGGCCCGACGCCCTGCAACGCGGCCGCGAGCACGTCGAGCGCCGCGTAGCTCGCCTGCACCGAACACACGACATCCGCATGCACCGGCGCGCTCGTCTCGCGCAGCCGTCGCGCGACCGCGATGAAGCGCGCGACGACCGGCAGGTTCGGATAGAAGCTGTTGAGCAGGCAACGGCGCCCCTCGCGCGACGCGGTGCGCAACACGCTGTCCCATTCGTCGGGCAGCAGCGGATGCTCGATCACGACGTCGATCCCGCGTTCGAGCAGCCGGCACGCGAGCGCTGCGCCCTGCTCGCCACGCGCCGCGCCGCCGACGGCGACGCAGGCGACGCGTACGTCGTCCGGCAACGCGTCGACGCAATCGAACACCGGCGCGCCGACGCGCGCGGCCAACGCCGCCGTGCGCGCGCTGCCCTGCCCGAGGATGCCGGCGACGCGATACGAACCGGACGCCGCGAGGCCCGCCGCATAGAACTGACCGAAACGGGAGCCGGCCACGACGACCGGCAGCGGATGGACCTTCATCGTGCCTCCTTCAGGCGGGTATCGACGAACGCGGCGTTCAGGCAGTCGAAATGACCGCCGGGGATATCGACGGCGGTGATGCCGCCGAGCGCCTGCGCCGTCCAGTAGTCGGTGAGCGCCGCGCGCTGCTGCGGAATCAGCGGGTTGCAGCGCTCCGGCACGAACAGCCGCAACGCGCCCGCATACGGCGCATCGCCGGCCCAATGGCACGCCTGCACCGAATGCATGAAGAGCCGGTAGAGCCGCTCGCGCTCGTCGAGCAGCGGATGTGCGAGCGCGTCCTGCATCGACAGGCCGGCCGCCGCGCGCAACACACGGTCGCGCAGCACGTCGAGCGGCTCGCAGCGATCGCCGAAGATTTCGAGCTGCGCCTGCAAGCTGCCGGGCGCGAGCCGCGCGGGGGCCGCCTTCAACGCGTCGGCGAGCGCGTCGGCCAGCACGTACGTCTCCGGAAAACCGAGCGCGTCGAGCGGCAGTCCGAGCGTCGCCGCGAAGTTGAACAGCACGAGCCGTTCGTCCTCGATCAGGTAAGGAATCCGGTAGCTCGACACGATGTCGAGCGTGCGCACCGCGACGCCGAGCTGCACCAGCGACTTCGCCATTTCCAGCGCGACCAGCCCGCCCGAGCAATAGCCGAGCACGTCGACCTCGCGCGCGCCGCTGCGCCACAGCGCCTCCGCATAACGCCGGCCGAGCGTCGCGTTCAGGTGCTGCGCCGGCAGGTCGAGATAGTCCTGCGCGTCGCGCACCGCGAAGCCGAGCACCGGGCCGAGCCGCGCGAGCGCGGGAAGCACCGGACGATACGCATGCACGGTGCCGAGCCCTTCGTGCACGATCACGCGCGGCACGCCGTCGCCCGGCGCGAGCGGAATCGGCCGCACGCCGGCGCGCACGCGCGGCGCCGGCGCGTGGACGACCGTCGATGCACGCGGTGTGCGCAACGCGGCCCGCGCGGCCGTCGGCGGCGCGCTCGCCGGCTGTTCGCCTGCGTCGCGCAGGCATTGCGCGAACGCGGCCGGCGTCGGCTGCGCGAGCACCCAGCGCAGCAGCCGGTCGAACGGATGCGCATGTGCGAGCGGTTCCTCGCCGCGCAGCCGCGACACGAGCTGCGCGATCAACAGCGAATCGCCGCCCGCGGCGAAGAAGTCCTGATCCGGCGAGACGTCGCGCGTATCGAGCACGGTTTCCCACAAGCCGATCAGTCGCGCCAGCAGCGGATCGGCGGCCGGCGTCGCCACCGGTCGGACCACCGGCGGCGCCGGCTCGCGGATATCGGCGATGCCGGCCAGCATACGGCGGTCGATCTTGCCGTTCGCGGTTACCGGCAAACGTTCGAGCACGCGCAGTTGCGACGGCACCATGTAGCCCGGCACGCGCTCGGCGACGAACGCCAGCAGCGCATCCGGCGCGATGCGCGCCGCGCCGCGCTTCACGTGGGCCAGCAGGATGTCGTAGCCGAGCGCGGCGAGCGGCGTGTCGGGCGCGACGCACCCGAGCGCGCGATCGCCCGCTTCCGCCTGCAGCCAGTCGAGCCACTGCGCGTGCGGCACGAACAACCGTGCCGATGCGGCCCGCGCGTCGTCCGGCGTCTCCATCATCAGCGCCTGGCTGATGCTGATTTCCGGATGCTCGGCCGTCAGCTCCTGGATCACCCACCACGCATCGGCGGCCGATAGCGCGCGCAATCCGGCGATCAGCGCGACCGTATCGCGCGCATTGTTCAGCGCGCCGGAGCTGATCGTCAGGTCGACCGAATGCGGCGCAATGCCCTGCGCGTCGCAGCGCGCGTTCATGTCGAAGCGCACGAAGCGCATCCACGGATACGCGGCGAAACGCTCGCGCGCGGCCGCGAGGAAGTAGCTCGACACGTCGCTGAACAGGTAATCGATGCGCGTCCCGGCTTCGACCAGCGGCGCGAGCGCGTCGACGATCGCCCGCGTCGCGGCGGCCGTGCCCGCACCGATCTCGAGGATGCGCCACGCGCGCTGCGGCTCGCGCTCGATCACCGCGCGCACGGCCTGCGCCATCCCGCGATGCAGCGCGCGGGCATGTTCGCCGTCGCTGTACATCGCTTCGGCGATATGCGGAGCACCTTCCGGGAACATCAGGCCGGCCGGCGATACGCTGCCGTCGATCTGCGCGTCGAGACATCCGGCGCTATCGCGGAAGTAGTCGACGAGCACGGCCGGCCACAGCTCGGGCGACGCGTGTTGCGCGAATGCGTCCCAGCAGGCAAGCGCGTCGACGATGTGCGCGTCAGGCCGCATGCGCCAACCGTCTTCGGCGTCCGCATCCAGCACGCGATGCGCGACCAGCATCGCGAGCCAGTGGCGCAGCAGATACCGTCGCGCCGCCGGCACGCGCAGCCGCTCGCACAGCGTCGCGAAACCGGTCGAGCCGTCCGTCGTCAAGCCGCCGGCCGGCACGATCCACGCGGCGAGCGACGCCACGCATGCCGTTTCGAGCTGCGCGACCGAACGCGACACGTCCGCCTGCGTGGGCCAATGCGCGGCGTCGAATGCCGCACGCACCTGCGTCGCTACGTCATGCAGCGCATCGTCCTGCGCCGACGGCGGCGCTTCCGCGCCCTGCAGCGACACGAAGCTCGCGAGCCGGCGCTCCGCGCCGTCGCCCAGCACGATCGTCGCGGCCGCGCCGACGAGCGGATGCGCGGTCAGCGCCGCGTCGATCTCGGCCAGTTCGATCCGGTAGCCGCGGATCTTCACCTGATCGTCCTGCCGCCCGAGGAATTCGAGCGAGCCGTCGGCGCGCACGCGCCCGAGATCGCCGGTGCGATAAAGCCTGCGCCCGTCCGGATGACGGATGAAGCGTTCGGCCGTCCGCACGGGATCGTTCGCATAGCCCGTTGCGAGCCCGACGCCGCCGATATGGATCTCGCCGCGCACGCCGGGCGGGCACGGCCGACCGAGTGCGTCGAGCACCTCCATCGTCTGCCCTGTCAGCGCGCGGCCGTACGGAATGCTCGCGAGCTGCGTGTCTTCGGGGCGGATCGGATGCTCGATCGACCAGATCGACGCTTCGGTCGCGCCGCCCAGGCTGAACAGCGCGCTGTCGGGCCAGCGGCGCCACCAGCGGGCCGGCAGCGTCACCGGAATCCAGTCGCCCGACCACAGCACGCGGCGCGGGCCCGGCACGTCGAGCGCCGGTTCGCCTTCGAGGTAGTCGATCAGCATTTGCCCCTGCGCGGGCACCGAGTTCCATAGCGTCACGCGGTGGCGCGCCATCAGTTCGGCCCAGTGCGACGGATCGTTGCCGCGCGCCGGATCGGGCAGCACGATGCATGCGCCGCGCGCGGTTGCACCGAAGCAGTCGTAGACGGACAGGTCGAAGCTCAGTTCGGCCAGGCCCAGCACCACGTCGCCCGCGCCGACCGCATGCCGCGCGCTGATGTCGGCGAGCGTGTTGCACACCGCCGCGTGGCTCAGCATCACGCCCTTCGGCTCGCCGGTGGAACCCGACGTGTAGATCACGTAGGCCAACGCATCGCGGGCGACGTCGCACGCGGCGCGCGGCGGCCATTGCGGATCGATCGGCAACGCATCGATATCGATGCGCACGCAACCATCGTGTTCGAATGCGAGCGCCTGCACGCTGACGACCGCACGTACCCGCGCATTGCGCAGAATGGCCTGCTGCCGCAGCGCCGGCTGGCGGCTGTCGACCGGCACGTACGCGGCGCCCGTCTGAACGATCGCGAGCACGGCCGCGAGCTGGTGCGCGCACTTCGGCATCAGCACCGCGACGGTGTCGCCCACGCCGACGCCTGCGTGCTCCAGCGCCGTACGCAGCGCCGCCGCGTGTTGCGCGACGTCGCGATACGTGCGCGCCCCCTGTGCGTCGATCACGACCGGCGCATCGGGCGTGCGCAACGCCTGCGCGGCGAAACCGGCCGCGATATGCGTATCCGCATCCGGATGCACGTCGGCGACCGGCGCAGCGGACGGCAGCACGATGTCGCCCGCACGCGACCACCATGCGGCATCGTCGGCCAGCCGGCCCAGCAGCGCGACATACGCATCGAACATCGCGGCCGGCATGCCGTCCGGAAACAGGTCGTCGCGTACGTCCCAGCCGATTTCCAGCCCGCCGAACTGGTCGGTCACCTGGCAGTCGAGCCATACCTGCGGCGTCTGGCTGATCATGTAGCGCGGCGGTTCGGCGCGAGTCGCCTGCTCGCCGAGCAGGCGCCCGACGCTGCCGATCCCGCTCGTGAACACCACCGGCATCAGCGCCGCCTCCTTGCCGCGCCGCCGCGCGAGTTCGCGCATCACGTCGACGCCGGTGAACGCGCGATGGTCGAGATCGTCGAACATCCGCGCGCCGATCGTGCGGGCGCGCTCGACGAAATCGCGCCCGTGCGTCGCATCGACGGCGAGCAGACTCAGTGCGGTGAAATCGCCGAGCACCGCATCGATGCGCGGATGCACGGGCGGACGGTTCAGCACCGTCAGGTTCAGGCAGAACGCCGGCGCCTGGCTCCAGCGGCCGATGACTTCGGCGAACGCGGCCAGCGCGACGCTCGCCGCGCTCAGCCCGAAACGGCTCGCATGGCCGCTCAGCGCGGCCCATTGCGTGCGATCGAGCTGCGCATGCCGATGCGTGAAGCGCGGCGGCGCGCCGGTGTGCAGCACGGGCACGACCGGCAAATCGGGCCGCGCGGGCAGCGCGTCGATGCGAGCGAGCCACCACGCCTTGTCGCGCGCATGGTCGGCCCGCGTGCCGGCCTGTGCTTCATGCATCACATAGTCGCGAAACGTCGCGTCGAGCGGCGCGGGCCGCCATTGCGGATCGTCGTAACGACGCCGCCATTCGGCGAGCAGCAATTGCAGGCTCGCGTAGTCGATCAGCGTGAAATCCACGGACAGGTGCAGCACCGCGACGTCCGGCCCGACGCTCACTTCCGGCTGCAGCACCGGCCAGCGGTCGAGTGCATGCACCGCATGATCGAGGCGCTCGCGCACGCGGTTCAGGTGTGCGTCGAATGCGTTCGCGTCGGCGTCGCGCAGGTCGTGCACGGTGAGCGGCTGCCACGGCACGTCGGGCAGCACGCGCTGCCATGCGTTGTCCTCGACGATCGCGCGCAGCATCGGATGGCGCGCGACGCATGCATTCCAAGCGGCTTCGAAGCGCACGCAGTCGAGATCCTTCGGTTCGTCGTATTCGACGTATAGATGGCATGCGCTGCCGCCGAACTCGAACGATGCGTGGCGGCCCAGCACATACGCGGCCTGCACCGGCGTCAGGGCGAACCGTTCGTACTGGCGCGCCGGATCGCTGCGCCATGCGCCGTCCTGAAGGAAGCGGACGAACGCGTCGCGTTCGGCCTTGATGCGCGCGGCGAGATCCGCATCGAGCGCGCCGGCCGGTGCGCGATAGCGCAACTGGCCGCCGTCGTCGCACCATAGTTCGATCTGCCGTTCGCGGCAGAGATCGAGCACGTCGTCGAAGCTCACAGCACGCCCTCCTCGATCGTCGCGACCGATGCGTCGCTGTCGGCGGGCACCGCCGACGTCAGTTCGTCGAGCTGCGCCGCGAGACCGGCCAGCGTCGGCTGCCGGTAGAACGCGGCCATCCCGATCCGCACGCCGAGCCGCTCGCGCAGTTGCGCAAGCAGGCGCGTCGCGAGCAGGCTGTCGCCGCCGAGCGCGAAGAACGTCGCGTCGCGCGCGTTCGCCGCGCGGCCGAGCGCCTGTTCCCAGCAGGCCAGCAATATCGCGTGCCGTTCGTCGGTCGGCACGAACGCGTCGTGCGCGGCCGGTGCGTCGCCGAGTGCGCGCGCGAGCGCATCCCCGACTGCGCGGCGGTCGATCTTGCCGTTCGCGTTGAGCGGCCAGCGAGGCACGCACCACAGCGCATCGGGGCGCATCGCGTCGGGCAACCGGTCGCGCAGCCAGTCGGCCAGGGCCGCCGGTGCGATCGGCTCGCCGACCCGGCGCGCCGCGATGCAGACGAACGCCGCCGAGCGCCAGCTCCGCGCATCGAGCGCGAAACCGCAGGCGTGGGCGGCTGCCGCGAGCGCATCGCCGGCGAACGGCCGCGGCGGCGACGCATCGCCCGCGACGCTCGCGACGAGTTCGCGCAGCGGCGAATCGCGCAGCACGTCGGCGAGCAGCAGGCGGCCGTCGGGCGCAAGCAGCGCAGCCGCGATCCGGAACGTGTCGCGCGGATCGTCGCGCAGATGCGCGGCCGCGAAACTGATCACGCAATCGAATGCGCCGAGATGGCGTGCGGGCAGCAAGCCGTCCTGCATCGGCTGAAGCGCCGGCATCGTTCGGGCGAAGCGGGCCCGGGCGGTGTGCAGCAGGCCCGGCGACACGTCGAACAGCGTCACGTCGAAGCGTGGATCGTCAAGCACGCCGAGCCCGGCATCGAGCGGCTGCCCAGCGCGGACGTCGAGCACCGCGACGCGCAATGCGCGTTCGTTTGCCGCGGCCTGTGCGTCCAGCGCGCCCGCAAATTCGTGCAGTGCGCGCGCGCCGTCGGGCAAACGCGTCGCGAACGCGAGCGGCGCCACGCACGGGTCCAGCGGCACGCGCTGCGCGGCGGTGTCGGGCTCGGCGGCGAGCGCGCGCAGCGCTGCCGTCAGGTCGTCGAGATCGGGGGCCTGCCAGTCGAGTCGATCGAGCGCATCGTCGATGGCAATCGATGCGTCGCCCTTCGCGCGCCAGTGCGCACGCAGCGACGGCGGCAAGCCCGCGTCGCCGTCGCGCAACCGGCCGGCAACGGCATGCGCGACGGCCGCTTCCGCCGGCATCGTGTCGGCCGTGCCGGCTTCCGCGAGCGACGACGGCGCGGGGTCCGATGCTGCGCAATCGGCCGGCACGAACGCCGCGACGATGCGCGCGGCCTCGCCGTGGACGACGCTCGCGCACGCGCCGTCGATCCGCGGATGCGCGGCCAGCGCCGCCTCGATCTCGCCGAGTTCGATCCGGTGCCCGCGCACCTTCACTTGCCGATCCTCGCGCCCGAGGAATTCGAGCGTCCCGTCCGGCCAGTAGCGGCCGCGGTCACCGGTGCGATACCAGCGGCCCGACGCGTGCTGCACGAAACGCTGCGCGGTCAGCTCGGGATCGTTCCGGTAGCCGCGCGCAAGACTGTCGCCGCCGATCAGCAATTCGCCCGGCACGTAATCGGGCGCATCGCGCCCGTCGGCATCGACGACGCGATACGCCTGCCCCGGCAACGGCCGCCCATACGGAATCGAACGCCAGTGCGGCGGCACGTCGCGCACCGTCTGCACGTTCGACCAGATGCCGGCCTCGGTCGCGCCGCCGAGCGCGTGGAACGCACACGCGTCGCCGCAGCGCTCGCGCAGGCGCGCCGGCAGGTCGAGCGCGATCCAGTCGCCGGACAGCAGCGCCGCGCGCACGCTGCGGCACGCGTCGCGCGGCGCCGGCACGGCGAGCGCCATTTCCAGCAGCGCGGGCGCCGAGTTCCACAGCGTCACGCGGTGCTGCGCGATCAGGTCGATCCAGCGCGCCGCATCGCGCGCTTCGTCCTGCGTCGGCAGCACGAGTTCCGCGCCGGCGCCCAGCGCGCCGAACAGGTCGTACACCGACAGATCGAAATCGAGCGCCGACACCGCGAGCAGCCGATCGTCCGCGCGCACGCCGAGCAGCGCATCGATCGCGTCGATCGTGTTGAGCGCCGCCGCGTGCGTCATCTCGACACCCTTCGGCACGCCCGTCGACCCGGACGTGTAGATCACGTAGGCCGTCGCCTGCGGCGCGACTGCAAGCGGCGCGGCCAGCGGCGCATGTCGCAGCAGCGCGGCGACGCCGACGTGCGGCAGCGGCCCGTCCGCGCACGCGGTGTCGCCGATCACGGCCTTCACGCCCGCCGCACGCTCGATCAACGCCTTGCGCGCGACCGGCTGCGCGATGTCGAGCGGCACGTAGCACGCGCCGGCCGCCAGCACGCCGAACACGGCCGCGACCTGCGCGGGCCCGCGCGGCAGGCTGATCTCGACCGCATCGCCGTGGCCGATCCCGGCCACCCGCAACCCGCCCGCGATCGCGAGCGCCTGCGCGGCCAGTTCGCCGCGCGTCATCGTGCGGTCGCCGCATCGCACTGCGACGGCAGCCGGCTCGCGTGCGGCCAGCGCGAAGAAATCGTGATGCAGCGTGCGCACGCGGCCAGGGGCCGGCAACGCGTTGAGCGCATCGCGCACGCGCCGCTGCGCGGACGGCAGCCCGACCGCGATCGGCAGCCGCCAGTCGCGATCGCACAGCGCCTGCACGAACGCCACATACGCGCCGAACATCGCGTCGATCATCCCGTCCGGGAACAGGCCGTCGACGCTGTCCCACGCGAGCAGCGCGCCGCCCGGCACGCGATAGAGCTGATGGTCGAGCCACACCTGCGGCGTCTGCGAAATCATGTCGTGCAGATCGCCGAACACCCGCGCGAACGCATCGGGCACGAACGATTCGTCGCCGAGATTGCACGAAAACACGATCGGCGCCGCGCGCGGCGTGCCGTGCCGACGCGCATCGCGCAGCACGTCGAGCGCCGGATACGCGGCGTGCGCGATCGCACCGTGCAGCCGCTGCTGGAACGCGCGCACCGCGTCGGCCGTGCTCGCATCGGCGTGCACGTCGCATTCGACGAGCAACAGCGTCGTGAAATCGGCGATCACGCGGCCCAGATCGGGCGCATCGCCGTGCCGGTCGAACAGCGGCACGTTGAGCAGGAATGCGTGCCGGCCGCTCCAGCGCGCGAGCACGGCCGCGAACGCCGCGCCGAACACCGACGACAGCGTGACGCCATGCTGCGCGGCGCGCGCCTGCAGACGCGCGAGCTCGTCCGTGCTCAGCGTATGCGCCACGCGGCTGAAACGCGGCGCGCGAATCGTGTCCGGCGCACGGGCGAGCGGCAGCGCCGGCCCTTCCGGCAGCGTCGCGAGCCGCGCGTGCCATGCGTCGCGCGCCGCGGCCCGCGCAGCGCGCGGTTGGGCCGCGCGACGCGCGAGCCAGGCCGGGAACCATGTCGACGGCGCATCCGGCAGCGCCGACGGCTCGGCATACGCGACGCCGATCTCGTGCATCAGCAGCCGCACGCTGTCGACATCGGCCGCGAGCAGGTCGACGCTGAGCCACACGCGATCCTCGCCGCCGGGCATCTGCACGAGCCCGATCATGAACACTTGCGCGTGCTCGACGTCCAGACATTCGTGCGAGCGGAACGCGCGCAGCGACGCCCATTCGGTTTCCGCATCGGCCGCCGTCCGGTCGCGCCAGTCGGCGTGCGCGAACACCGGTGCGTCCGACTCGGCGAGGATCTGCTGGCGGCCGCCGTCGAAACGCGCGCGCAGCATCGGATGACGCTCGCGCACGCGCCGGCACGCGATGTCGAGACGAACGGGATCGATCGCGCGGCTGCGGAATTCGAGGAACGCGTGGCAGCTCACGTTGCCGAGCACCTCGCCGTCGCCGCGGCCGAGCCAGTACGCCTGCTGCACCGCGGACAACTCGAACGGCGCATGCACGTCGACTGCTTCGGAAGCAGCGGCGGCTTCCGCCCGCGCGATACGCGGCGCGTTCGTAAGCAACGCAGTCCACGCACCGAGCGTCGGCGTGCGTGCGAGCGCGTCGAACGTCAGCGCGTGGCCGAGCCGGTTCACGCGCGTTTGCAGATACATCAGCCGGATCGAATCGAGGCCGCAACTCAGCAGGTCCTCGTCGTCGTCGAGCGACGCGATCTCGTCGACGGATTCGTCGAGCAGCTCGGCGATCAGTGCGACGAGCCGTGCGCGAAAGTCAGGGGGAGCACAACAGGAAGGATCGGAATGGTCGGTAATGGAATCGACAACGGTCTGGCTCATGGGCACGCCTTGTATGGGTCGTTCGACGGCGGGTCCGCGCGGCGGCGGCCACCCGTGAATGAGAATCTATCTCATTAACACCCATGAGCCCGGTCGATTCCTTTAGGCTGCCGGTCAGTTGTTTTAGATCGCCGCGCCCACCCGTTCGTGGTCGTCGATCGCGTTCGACGACACGCGGATATCGCTCGGCGAAATGCCGTAGCGCTTGCGGAACGCGATCGAAAAATGCGCGGGGCTGTAGCCGACGCGGTACGCGACGGTCGACACGTTCGCATCCTCCGCGCACAGCATCGCGTGCGCGGTCCGCAGCCGGTATTCCTGCAGATACGCGTACACGCTCGTGCCGAATACCTTGCGGAAGCCGGCCGTCAGCTTGCGCGAATTCATCCCGACGCGGCTCGCGAGCGCGTCGAGCGTCGGCGGATGCTGAAGCTCGCGCGTCAGGATGTCGCTCGCCGCGTACACGCGCTCGACATCCGACGACGTGACGCGCACGTCGGCCGGCGCCGATTGCCGCTGCGTGGCCAGCAACTGCGCGCTCAGCGCGGTCAGCTCGAACGCCTTCGCCTTCAGGTAGTACTCGCGCACCGCGCCATCGAACGGGCAGGTGGCGATCTGCACGGCGAGCGCCTGCAGCGCCTTCGACGCCGGGCAACTGACGATGCGCGGATCGCCGCCCGTCGGCGCGAGCATCTTCTCCGGCAGCAGGCTCAGGTTGCGATCGAGCGCGTCGAGGCCGAGCTGCACGATCGTGTAGCGCAGCGGCACGTCGCGATCGTAGATCTGGTGCGTCGTGAATTCGCCGTCGTTGGCGATCACGCACAGGCCCGGCCCCTTGATGCATTGCTCGGGCTGGCCCGGCACGCGGCAGCGTAACTGCCCGCTCTGCACGAGGACGAGCTTCAGCCCTTTTTCGAGCGGCTCCTCGTACCAGTCGCGGCTGTCCGAGCACAGCGTGCCGCTCATGAGTTTCATGCCCGCGTCGATGTGCACCACGCCCGGATGATTGCCGGGCACGAGCACCGGCGGGTGACGTCGTGACGAAGCGAAGGAAGTCGATCTCATCGGAGGTCCGTTGGTGAGGCGGCACGCGCGGGCCGGCGCACGCCGGCGGCAACCGGCCGATTGTCCGGCCGGACCGGGCGGGCGCCGCGCGATCGACGCCCGATCGAACGAAATTGCCGCGATATCAAAAGAAACGGCGCTATCGCAGCACCTGTTCTAAATGATAATACCTCTCATTTACAATTTTTGACAACTTGCCGGAGCTCGAGGTCAGCGCATGCAATCCTCCCCTTCTTCCGTGGCGGCGGCCGTGCCGGCCGACGCGCCCGACTGGCCCGACGCGTTCGTGCGCCGCTACCGCGACGTCGGCTACTGGCAGGACACGACGTTCTTCGACGCGCTCGATGCCTGCGCGCAGCGCCATCCCGACGCGCTCGCGATCGTCGACGGCACGCTCCGGCTGTGCTATCGCGATCTGCTGGCGCGCATTCGCCGCGTCGCGGGCGGCCTCGCGCGGCTCGGCCTGACGCGCGGCGATACGGTCGTCGTCCAGTTGCCGAACGGCGCGCGCTTCATCGAGACGTGCTTCGCGCTGTTCCAGCTCGGCGTGCGGCCGGTGCTCGCGCTGCCCGCGCACCGTCACTACGAGATCGGCGCGTTCTGCCGCTTCGCCGGCGCGCGTGCGTACCTCGGCGCGTCGCCACTCGGCGATTTCGACTGCCGGCCGCTCGCGGCCGCGTTGCAAGCCGACTGCCCGACGCTCGAGCACGTCGTGATGGCCGGCGACGATCACGCGTTCACGCCGTTCGATACGCTGTACGGCGCGCCGCCCGTGCACGCCTGCGCGGCAAGCGCCGACGACATCGCGTGCTTCCAGTTGTCGGGGGGCACAACCGGCACGCCGAAGCTGATTCCGCGCCGCCATCGCGAATATCTGTACAACGTGCGCGCGTGCAGCGCCGCGAGCGGGTTCGACGCCGACACCGTCTATCTCGCCGCGCTGCCGATGGCGCACAACTTCACGCTGTGCTGCCCCGGCACGATCGGCGCATTGCTCGCGGGCGGCCGGGTCGTGACGACCGTACGGCCCGAGCCCGATCAAAGCTTCGCGCTGATCGCGCAGGAACGCGTCACGCATACCGCGCTCGTGCCGCCGCTCGCGTTGCTGTGGCTCGACGAGCAGCCGCAACGACAGGCCGACCTGTCGAGCCTGCGCGTGCTGCAGGTCGGCGGCGCACGGCTGATGGACCACGCGGCCGCGCGCGTGACGCCTGTGCTCGGCTGCCGGCTGCAGCAGGTGTTCGGCATGGCCGAAGGGCTCATCTGCTGCACGCGGCTCGACGATGCGCCCGAGCGCATCGCGCACACGCAGGGCCGCCCCGTGTCGGACGGCGACGAAGTGCGCATCGTCGATGAAACCGGCGCACCGGTCGCGCCCGGCGAAATCGGCGAACTGCAGGTACGCGGCCCGTACACGATCCGCGGCTACTACCGGCTCGCGGAGCACGACGCGACGGCATTCACGGCCGACGGCTTCTATCGCAGCGGCGACCGCGTGCGGCGCACCGCCGACGGCGACCTCGTCGTCGAAGGTCGCGACAAGGATCAGATCAACCGCGGCGGCGAGAAGATCTCCGCCGAGGAAGTGGAAAACCTGTTGCTCGCGCATCCGCAGGTGCACGACGCGGCGGTCGTCGCGATGCCCGACCCGATGCTCGGCGAACGGACCTGCGCGTTCGTCGTCGCACGCACGCCGGCCCCGTCCAGACTGGTGCTGAAACGTTATCTGCGCGACTGCGGGCTCGCGGCGTTCAAGATCCCCGACCGCATCGAATTCATGCCGCGTTTTCCGGAAACCGGCATCGGCAAGACCAGCAAGAAATCGCTGCGCGACCTGTTGCGCCGCCAGTTGCAGCCGGCGGCCGCATGAGCACGCGCGCGACCGATTCGCACTGGATTCGCGAGCTGCGGCTGTCGCCGTGCCCGCGCGCGCAACTCGTCTGCTTTCCGCATGCAGGCGGCACCGCGAATTTCTTTCGCGGCTGGCGCCGTGCGCTGCCGTGGGACGTCGATCTGCTCGCGCTGCAGTATCCGGGCCGCGAGGAACGCTTCGGCGAGCCGTGCCTGCACTCGATCGACGCGCTCGCCGGCCCGGCCGCCGACGCGCTGCAACGCTATGCGCACGCGCCGCTCGTGCTGTTCGGGCACAGCCTCGGCGCGGCGCTCGCGTACGAGGTCGCGGTGCGGCTCGAAGCGCGCGGCGCCGCGCCGCTTTACGTGGCCGTTTCCGCGCTGCCGCCGCCGCATCGCCAGCGCCCGTCGGATCTGCACCTGCAATCCGACGACGCGCTCGTCGGCGATGTCGCCCGGCTGTCCGGCGAGCACGCCGCGCTCCTCGCCGATCCTGAAATGCGCGCGATCTACCTGCCGATGATCCGCCACGACTACCGCGCGATCGAAACGTATCGGCGCGACCGCCCGCCGCGCATCGATGCGCCGCTCGGCGTGATGCTGCCGCTCGCCGATCCCGAGCTGGACAACGACGAGGCGCAGGCGTGGCAGGACGTCGCGACGCGGCCGATCCGCGTCCAGACGTTCAACGGCGACCACTTCTATCTGCGGCACCAATACCCGGCGGTGATCGCCCATCTGGTCGAACGGATCGACCAGTCCCTTCGTTACGGAAAGGAGTACACATGAAAACACCGGACGCCTGCATGGGGCTTCCCGACATTCGCGAAGCGATCGATCGCCTGGACGCCGACATCATCGACGCGCTCGGCCGGCGCATGCAGTACGTGTTGGCCGCGTCGCGCTTCAAGCCGGACGAAGCGAGCATCGCCGCGCCGGAGCGGGTGGCCGCGATGCTGCCCGACCGGCGCCGCTGGGCCGAACAGGCTGGCCTCGACGCCGACTACGTCGAGACGCTGTTCGTCCAGCTCATCGCGTGGTACATCGCGCAGCAGACGCAATACTGGCGACAACAGCGGGGGCTCGCATGAACGCCGGCCTTCCGCTGCTGCACGACACGTTCGCGCGGGCGGCCCGCCGCGCCGCCGCCACCGGCACGGCGACGCTCGCGTCGGTCTCGGTGCCGCTGCGCCCGCTCGACTTCTTCGACCTGATCGCCGCGTGGGACGACGGCGTCACGCCGTGGTGCTTCCACGAAGCCGGCGATGCGTCCGTCACGCTGTTCGGCTGGGACTGCGCCGTCGAACTGCGCGCCACCGGCGACACGCGCTTCGCGCAGATCGACGCGCGCTGGCGCACGCTCGTGCGCGACGCGGTCACGGCCGGCCCGCAGCCGCCGCGGCTGGTCGGCGGCTTCCGGTTCGATTCGCAGGGCCCGCGCAGCGCGCACTGGGCGCCGTTTCCCGATGCGAGCATGACGCTGGCGCGGCTGCTGATCGTGCGCGAAGGCGACGCGTACTGGGCCGTCTGCCAGCAGGTCGTCGCCGCCCACGACGATCCGGCCGCGCTCGCGCATGCGTGTCTCGCGCGGATCGAGTCGCTCGGTGCGCTTGCCGAGGCCGCGGAGGACGATCCGCCGCAACTGCTGCACACGCAGGCGCTGCGGGCGAGCGAATGGCAGCACGAAGTCCGTCGCGCAGTGGACGCGATCCGCGACGGCGCGTTCGGCAAGGTCGTGCTCGCCCGCGACGTGCTCGAACGGTACGCGCGGCCCGTCGCGATCGCGCCGCTGCTGCGCCGTCTGCGGCGGCGCGATGCGCATGCGCACCTGTTCGCCGTCCGTCGCGACGGGGCGTGCTTCGTCGGCGCCACGCCGGAACGGCTCGCGCGTGTCGCGGCCGGCGACGTGCGCACGCATGCGCTGGCCGGCACGATCCGGCGCGGCGCGACGCCCGACGACGATCGCGCGCTCGGCGCCGCGCTGATGGCTTCGGCGAAGGAACGGCTCGAACACGCGCTCGTCGTCGACGCGATCCGTGCCGCGCTCGCGCCGCTGTCGCGCACGCTCGACGTGCCCGATCAACCGTCGCTGCACCGGCTGCCGAAGCTGCAGCACCTGAGCACGCCGATCCGCGCGGCGCTGAATGCGGATGCGTCGCTGTTGCAGGTCGTCGCCGCGCTGCATCCGACGCCCGCGGTGGCCGGCCATCCGCGCGCACCGGCGCTCGACCACATCCGTGCGCACGAAGGCTTCGATCGCGGCTGGTATGCGGCGCCGATCGGCTGGATCGACGCGCACGGCAACGGCGATTTCATCGTCGCGCTGCGCTCGGCGCTGGTCGCGGGCGGCGCGTGCCGGCTGTTCGCGGGCTGCGGCATCGTCGCCGAGTCCGAGCCGGGCAACGAATATCAGGAAACCGAACTGAAGCTATCGGGCATGCAGGCGGCAATCCGCGTGCGCGATGCGGCCGCGCAGACGCGTGGCCGCACGCAGATGTCGGCCTCGTCGATGGTCGACTGATCCGCGTCGACCGTCAAAGCAATGGCAGCGTTTGCCGGATATGGTCGGCGAATGCGGCGGTCAGGTGCGACGGTCGCTTCCGGTCGAACCGCAGCGTAATGCCCACCGCCGGCAACGGCGGCAAATGCGGATCGCCGTTGACGATCGCGACGTCGGCCGGCACGGCCGTCTGCGTCATCACCGCGAACGCCTGCCCCGAACGCACCAGCGCGATCAGCCCGGCGAGGCTGCTGCTCGCATACGCGACGCGATAGTCGCGGCCGGCGCGGTTCAACGCGTCGCACGCGGCAACGTGATCGAGCGTATCGCGATCGGACAGCGCCAGCGGCAGCGGATCGAAATGCGCGGGATCGAGCCCCGGATAGCCGATCCAGACCAGTTGCTCGCGGCGAATGATGTCGCCGGTCGCACCGTCGTCCGGCACGGAAATCATCGCCAGATCGACCGCGCGCTTCTCCAGCTGTTCGACGAGCCGCGGCGTCGGCCCGCAGACCACTTCGACGATCGCCTGCGGATGCTGGCTCGAAAACTGCCGCAGCAGCGACGGCAGCCACACTTGCGCGTAATCGTCCGGGCAGCCGAACCGGATCGTCCCCGACAGCCCCGTGCCGCACAGATCGGCCATCGCCTCGTCGTGCAGCCGCAGGATGCGCTGCGCATGCACGAGCAGCCGCTCGCCCGGATGCGTGAGCACGACGCCGCGGCCGGTGCGCTGGAACAGCGGCTGGTCGACCGCCTCCTCGAGCCGCTTCATCTGCTGGCTGAGCGCGGATTGCGTGCGGCCGACGCGCGCGGCCGCGCGGCTCAACGCGCGCACCTCGGCGATCACGACGAACGAGCGCAGCAGGTCGATTTCGAGCGAAAGCGCCAAGGTATTAGCCCCTTTTCTAGCTTGCATTAGAACTATTCGTTTCCATCAAACCAGACGCGCGCCTAGACTGCAAGCGATCCCTGCCCCTTTTGCCCGGAGACGCCCATGTCCCTGAACGACGACGCAACCTTCTGGCGCAACGCCAGGCAGCATCTGGTCCGCTACGGCGGCACGTTCGAGCCGATGATCGTCGAGCGCGCGAAAGGCAGCTTCGTGTACGACGCCGACGGCCGCGCGATCCTCGATTTCACGTCGGGCCAGATGAGCGCGGTACTCGGCCACAGCCATCCGGAGATCGTGTCCGTGATCGGCGAATACGCGGGCAAGCTCGATCACCTGTTCAGCGGGATGCTGTCGCGGCCGGTCGTCGATCTCGCGACGCGCCTCGCCGATATCACGCCCGCCGGACTCGACCGCGCACTGCTGCTCAGCACCGGCGCGGAATCGAACGAGGCGGCGATCCGGATGGCGAAGCTCGTCACCGGCAAGTACGAGATCGTCGGCTTCGCGCAGTCGTGGCACGGGATGACGGGCGCCGCCGCGTCGGCCACGTACAGCGCCGGCCGCAAGGGCGTCGGACCGGCGTCGGTCGGCTCGTTCGCGATTCCGGCGCCGTTCGCGTACCGGCCGCGCTTCGAGCGCAACGGCGCGTACGACCCGCTCGCCGAACTCGACTACGCGTTCGACCTGATCGACCGTCAGTCGAGCGGCAACCTCGCCGCGTTCATCGCGGAGCCGATTCTCAGTTCGGGCGGGATCATCGAGTTGCCGGAAGGCTATATGGCCGCGCTCAAGCGCAAGTGCGACGCACGCGGGATGCTGCTGATCCTCGACGAAGCACAAACGGGCGTCGGCCGCACCGGCACGATGTTCGCGTGCCAGCGCGACGGCGTGACACCCGACATCCTGACGCTGTCGAAGACGCTCGGCGCCGGGCTGCCGCTCGCGGCGATGGTCACGTCCGCGGCCATCGAGGAACGCGCGCACGAGCTCGGCTACCTGTTCTACACGACGCACGTGTCCGACCCGCTGCCGGCCGCCGTCGGCCTGCGCGTGCTCGACGTCGTGCAGCGCGACGGTCTCGTCGCGCGCGCGAACACGATGGGCGAGCGGCTGCGGCGCGGGCTGCTCGACCTGATGGAGCGCTTCGACTGCATCGGCGACGTGCGCGGGCGCGGCCTGCTGCTCGGCGTCGAGATCGTCAAGGATCGCCGCACGAAGGAGCCGGCGGACGGCCTCGGCGCGAAGATCACGCGCGAGTGCATGAAGCTCGGGCTCAGCATGAACATCGTGCAGTTGCCCGGCATGGGCGGCGTGTTCCGGATCGCACCGCCGCTGACCGTCAGCGAAGACGAGATCGACCTCGGCCTGTCGCTGCTGGAGCAGGCGATCACGCGCGCGCTTTAACGTTCTTCACCGCCTCACTCGGTCCGTCGCACCGGCCCAACCTGCCGGTGCGACGGGTTCCGATCGTTCAACCCGCTTCCGCCGCCCACGCTTGTGCGTCGGCGCCAGCCGGAATGCGCATCGGGCTCGACGGATCGGTCGCCGCGCGCCACACGGCTTCGGCGACGTCCTGCGCATGGGTGATCGGCCCCGACGCATCGAGCATTCGCGCGACGGCCTTGCCGACGAAGTCCGCATACGCTTCGTGCTCGAAGCCGTGCATGTTGCCCCGTGCGTTGTCCGCGAAACGCGTATCGGGCGCGCGGCCCGGCAGCACGAGATGCGTGCGCACGCCGAATGGCTCGAGTTCGACCGCCATCGATTCGGTATAGGCGTTGACCGCCGCCTTGCTCGCCCGGTACGCGCTGACCAGCGGCAGCGCCTTCAGCGTCACGCTCGACGTGACGTTCACGACCACGCCGGCGCCGCGCGCGCGAAACTGCGGCAGCACGGCCTGCGTCACCGCGATCGTGCCGATCGTGTTGGTGTCGAACAGCGCGCGCACCGTATCGAGCGGCAAGAGTTCGGCCGGCGCGGCCGCGCCGAAGCCCGCGTTGTTGACGAGCACGTCGATCGGGCCGGCGGCGTCGACCGCGGCGCGAATGCTGTCCGCGTTCGTCACGTCGAGCGGCAGCACGCGCAGGCGCTCCGCCGGCGGCAGCACGTCGTCGCTCGGCGTGCGCATCGTCGCGACGACCTGCCAGTCGCGCGCGAGAAAATAGCGGGCGATTTCGAGGCCGAAGCCGGAAGAACAGCCGGTAATCAATACAGTTTTCATGCGAACTCCTCGGGTGTGTTGAGCATGTGTTCGTACGATAGAGGGCCGGCGCCGTATTCGCTACAATCGACAATCCGCTTTTCTTTTGCGAGAGTCCGGCGATGATCGACCCGCTGACCGAAGTCGTGACGCTGCTGCAACCGGGCGCGCGGTACGCGAAGTACGTGCGCGGCGCGAGCCCGTGGGCGATCAACCGCACGGTCGCCGGCGAGCCGTTCTATTGCGCGGTCCTCGACGGCGGCTGCCGGATCGCGATCGACGGGCACGCGCCGATCGAGTTGCTGGCCGGCGATTTCATGCTGATTCCGGCCGCCTACGGCGTCGCGATGTCGAGCCTCGAACCGCCGCCGCCGGGTGTCGAGACCGCGCCGCCCGTCATGATCGAGCCCGGCGAATACCGGATCGGCGACCCCGCGAACCCGGTCGACACGCGGATGATGGCCGGCAACTGCAGCTTCGGTTCGCCCGATGCGGCACTGCTGGTGTCGCTGCTGCCGCGCTTCGTGCACGTACGCGGCGAGCCGCGGCTGACTACCCTCGTGCAACTGGTGCGCGACGAATCGCGCGCGCAACGGCCGGCCCGCGAGATCGTGCTGGCGCGTCTGCTGGAAGTGCTGCTGATCGAGGCGATGCGGTTCACGACCGGCACGCACGCGTCGCCCGGGCTCGTGCGCGGGCTCGCCGACAGTCGCCTCGCCGCCGCGCTCCGGCGGATGCACGAATGCCCCGCGCACCCGTGGACGATCGTCGAACTCGCGAAGGAAGCCGCGCTGTCGCGCTCCACGTTCTTCGAACGCTTCAGCCGCGCGGTCGGCGTCGCGCCGATGGAATACCTGCTGACGTGGCGCATGGCGCTCGCGAAGGATCTGCTCCGCCGCAACGAAGGCCGCATCGCCGAAATCGCGGCGCGCGTCGGCTACAGCTCGGCAAGCACCTTCAGCGTCGCGTTCGCGCGGCACGTCGGCCGGCCGCCCGCGCAATATGCGCGCGACGAACAGGCGACGGTGAGCGAATCATGAACCGCACCCGCCCTCTCTGTTCCGCCACCTGCAACCCCGTTGCGTCACGCCGCGACGACGGTCGAGGCCCCCGATGACGACAGACGCCAAGGCCGCCGGCACGACCGACCACTGGCTCGTCGCGCGTCGCGACGCGGAGACCGGCATCGAAAACCTGCACGCGCATTTCAACGGCCATGCGTACGATGCGCACGATCACGACGACATGCTCGTCGGCTTCACCGAACAGGGCGTGCAGCGCTTCCAGTGCCATCGTTCGCTGCATACGAGCGTGCCGGGCCGCGCGATCCTGATCGAGCCGGGCGCGATGCACGACGGCCACGCGCCCGAAGCCGGCGGCTTCACGTACGGGATGCTGTACCTGCCGCAAGCGTGGGTCGAGCGCGCCGCGCGCCGGCTCGACCTGCCGGGCCTGGGCAGCGTCGAAGCCACGTTCGGCCATACGCTCGTCGACGATCGCGGCCTCGTCGACGCGATCCGGAATGCGTTCTTCGCGCTCCACGACAACGAAGGCCGGCTCGCGCGCGACCAGACGCTCGACCGCCTGCTGATGCGGCTCGGCAGCCAGCTAGGCCGCCCGCCCGCGCTGGAAAGCGGCGTCGTGCCGCCCGCGATCGTCCGCGTGCGCGACCTGCTGCACGAACACATGGACGACAACATCGGCCTCGACGAACTCGCGAGCGTCGCCGGCGTCGACCGGTTCCGGCTCACGCGGATGTTCCAGCGCGCGTTCGGCACGTCGCCGCACGCGTACCTCGTGCGCTTGCGGCTGCGCGCCGCGCGCAGGCTGCTGGCCGCCGGCCGCACGCCCGCGCAGGCGGCCGCCGACGTCGGTTTCGCGGACCAGAGCCACCTCGGCCGCTGGTTCCGCCGCGCGTACCGGATCACGCCGGCCGCATACCGGCAACTCTGCACAAACGTTCCAGACTGATCGCGCACGACGTCCGATCATGAGCGCTCCAACCAGGAGCAAGCATGTTCGATACCAAAGTAGCGCTGATCGTGCGCGACGATCTCGCCGCGTGGCAGAAACTCAACGTGGTCGCGTTTCTCGCGACGGGTGTCGCGGCCGGTGCGCCGGACGCACTCGGCGAGCCTTACGAGGATGCCGCGGGGCGCCGCTATGGCCGGATGCTCGGCCAGCCGATGATGGTGTTCGCGGCGGACCTGAACGGGTTGCAGGCCGCGCACCGGCAGGCGCTGTCGCGCGAGCTAATGATCGTGCCCTACGTGCGCGCGATGTTCTCGACCGGGCACGATACGGCCAACCGCGAAGCGTTTCGCGCCGAGGATGCGGACAATCCCGATCTGGTCGGCCTGGCGTTGCACGGGCCGAAGAAGGCCGTCGACAAGGCGGTGAAAGGGCTGGCGTTGCATGCGTAAGCGGGTCGGGCAACCCCGCCGCTTTCGTTCGATCCGCGTTTGGGCCCATGTAGCCGAATTTGCAGCGAACGAAGCCAATCCGGCCACATGTTCCCTGCAAGACGACGGCTGCGCCGCCGGCCCGTTGCAGGCCGGCGGCGTCCCGTCGATCAACCGCCGAGATACGCCTGCTTGATCCGGTCGTTCGCGAGCAGGTTCGCGCCCGTGTCGGCCAGCACCACGCGCCCCGTTTCGAGCACGTAGCCGCGATCGGCCACGCCGAGCGCCTTGTTCGCGTTCTGTTCGACGAGGAACACCGTGACGCCTTCGTCGCGGATCGTCCGGATGATGTCGAAGATCTGTGCGATCACGAGCGGCGCGAGGCCGAGCGTGGGTTCGTCGAGCAGCAGCAAGCGCGGCTTGCTCATCAGCGCACGGCCGATCGCCAGCATCTGCTGCTCGCCGCCCGACATCGTGCCGGCGCGCTGCGCCGCGCGTTCCTTCAGGCGCGGAAACAGCTTGAACACGTGCTCGATGCCGTCGTCGATCTCGTGACGGCTCGCGAAGAAGCCGCCCATCTTCAGGTTCTCGAGCACCGTGAGGCTCGGAAACACGCGCCGCCCTTCCGGCGAGATCGCCATCCCCTGCCGCATGATCTGGTGCGTCGACATCGCGGTGATGTCGTTGCCCTCGAACAGCACGCGGCCCGACGACGCGCGCGGCGTGCCGCATACCGTCATCATCAGCGTCGTCTTGCCCGCGCCGTTGCTTCCGATCAGCGTGACGATCTCGCCCTTGTTCACCTCGATCGACACGCCCGCGAGCGCCTCGACCGCGCCGTAGTGCGTATGGACCTGTTCCAGCTTCAGCATCACTCTTCCCCCAGATAGGCCTTGATCACGCGCGGGTCGTTGCGGACCGCCTCCGGTGTGCCGATCACGATCGGCCGGCCGTGCTCCATCACGAGGATGCGGTCGGACACGCCCATCACGAGGCTCATGTCGTGTTCGATCAGCAGCACCGATACGCCGAACTCGCGGCGAAGCGTGTCGATCAGGTGCTGCAGCTCGATCTTTTCCTGCGGGTTGAGGCCGGCCGCCGGCTCGTCGAGCATCAGCAGGCGCGGCTCGGTGATCATGCAGCGCGCGATCTCCAGACGCCGCTGATGCCCGTACGACAGCGTGCCGGCCGGCCGGTTGGCAACCGCCGTCAGCCCCATCCGGTCGAGCCACACGGCCGCGCGTTCGAGCGCTTCCTTCTCGGCATGACGATACGCAGGCGTCGCGAACAGGCCGTGCAGCAACCCGGCCTTCACCTTGCGATGCTGTGCGACGAGCAGGTTCTCGACGACGGTCAGCGACTTGAACAGGCGGATGTTCTGGAACGTGCGCACCAGGCCCTTCAACGCGATCTGATGGCTCGGCAGGCCCGCGATCGCGTGACCGTCGAGCACGACGTCGCCGCCGGTCGGCTTGTAGAAGCCGCCGACGCAGTTGAACACCGTGGTCTTGCCCGCGCCGTTCGGCCCGATGATCGCGAACACCTCGTCGCGGCGCACGTCGAAATCGATGCCGTCCACCGCGAGCAACCCGCCGAAGCGCATCTGCAGCCCGGCGACCTTCAACAGTTCCGTATTCGCGCTCATTGCGGCAGCTCCACGTGGGGACGGCTCGCGGGCAAGAGGCCCTGCGGACGCCACATCATCATCAACACCATCACGAGACCGAAGATCAGCATCCGGTATTCGGCGAACCCGCGCGCGACTTCCGGCAGCACGGTCAGCAGGATCGCCGCGAGAATCACGCCGAGCTGCGAGCCCATCCCGCCGAGCACGACGATCGCGAGGATCAGCGCCGATTCGATGAAGGTGAACGATTCGGGATTCACGAGGCCCTGACGCGCCGCGAAGAACGCGCCGCCGATCCCCGCGAACGCCGCGCCGAGCGTGAACGCCGACAGCTTGATCCGCGTCGGGTTCAGTCCCAGCGACCGGCATGCGATCTCGTCGTCGCGCAGCGCTTCCCACGCGCGGCCCATCGGCATGCGGATCAGGCGGCTCGTCACGAACAGCGTGAAGCCGACCAGCACCAGCGCGATCAGGTACAGGAAGATCACCATGTGCTCGCCGCTGTATTCCAGCCCGATCAGTTCATGGAAGGTCTTCGCGCCTTCGACGCTCGCCGAGCGCGCCATCTCGAAGCCGAACACCGTCGGCTTCGGAATGCTCGAGATGCCGTCCGGGCCGCCCGTGAGGCTCGTCAGGTTGTTCGCGAGCAGGCGGATGATTTCGCCGAAGCCGAGCGTGACGATCGCGAGATAGTCGCCGCGCAGGCGCAGCACCGGGAAGCCGAGCAGGAAGCCGAACGTCGCCGCGGCGATCGCCGCGATCGGCAGGCACGCCCAGAACGACAATCCGAAATACTGGTTCAGCATCGCGTACGTATAGCCACCGACCGCATAGAAGCCGACATAGCCGAGATCCAGCAGCCCCGCGAACCCGACCACGATGTTCAGCCCGAGGCCGAGGATCACGTAGATCAGCGCGAGCGTCGCGACGTCCACCGCGCCGCGCGAGCCGAAGAACGGCCACACGAGGCCAACGGCGAGCAGCACCCAGATGATCGCGCGCTGCTGCCGCGCGCCCATCGCGGGCATCGCCGGCAGCTTCACCGCCGATTTCGCGCGCACGAGCCACGGCTTGAACAACTGGAACAGGAACACGGCCGCGACCGCGATCCATACCGGGCGCCAGTGCGGCGTCAGCACCACCTGGTAACCATCGAGCTTCAGTTGCAGCCCGAGCACCGGAATCGTGAGGATCGCCGTCAGGGTCGCGGCGGCCACCGCATTTTTCAACGCCTGGCCGATCGATGCGTCGGCGGCCGGGCGGCGAACGGAAATGACTTGACTCATCTGCGTCTCCCTCAAACCTTTTCGATGTCCGACTTGCCGAGCAGGCCGGTCGGGCGGAAGAGCAGGATCAGCACGAGCAGGCCGAACGCAACCACGTCCTTGTACTCGGCCGGCATGTAGCCTGCGGCAAAGGTTTCGGCGAGGCCCAGCAGCACGCCGCCGAGCATCGCGCCCGGGATGCTGCCGATCCCGCCGAGCACCGCGGCGGTGAACGCCTTGATGCCCGCGACGAAGCCGATATACGGATTCAGCTTGCCGATCGTCAGCCCGATCAGCACGCCGCCGACGGCCGCCAGCATCGCGCCGAGCACGAACGTGAACGAGATCACGCGGTTCGTGTCGATGCCGAGCAGGTTCGCCATCTTCATGTCCTCGGCGCACGCGCGGCACGCCCGGCCCATCCGGGAATGCGAGATGAACAGCGTGAGCGCGATCATCAGCACCAGCGTCACGCAGACGATCAACAGGCGCGCATACGGAATCGTCACGTCGAAGTCGCCGCCAAGATGGATCTCGAACGCGCCGGAGATCAGCACGGGCACGGACACGTCGCGCGCGCCCTGGCCGATCTGCACGTAGTTCTGCAGGAAGATCGACATGCCGATCGCGGAGATCAGCGGCACGAGGCGCGGGCCGCCGCGCAGCGGACGATACGCGACGCGCTCGACCGCGAAGCCGTACAGGCCGGTGACGATCACCGACACGATCAGCGCGGCGCCGAGCACGAGCGGCAGCGGATAGCCGGCGGAGATGCCGATCGCCGTGAGGGTCACGAGGCCCACGTACGCGCCGATCATGTAGATCTCGCCGTGGGCGAAGTTGATCATGCCGATGATGCCGTAGACCATCGAATAGCCGATGGCGATCAACGCATAGATCGCACCCAGCGTCAGGCCGTTGACCAGCTGCTGGGCGAATTGAGGAAAGAAGTCAGTCATGTGCGGGAAGCTCCCGTTGGCATTGCGTCGCGTGCCGCCGCCGGATCACGGCGGTCGGCCGCGCGCAACGCACGGTGTCGTCTCGGGCCGCCCTTTGGCGCGCACGGGTCAGAGGCGCGACCAATACGCACCCGCCCCGTCCGGGTTTCGGACAGGGCGGGTGCGCGGGCGGGTACTCCGTATTACTTGGCGGCGGTCTTCGTCGCGTCCTTGTGCCACGTGTAGACGACGAACTTGAACGCCTTCAGGTCGCCCTGTGCGTCATACGCGACCTTGCCGATCGGCGTGTCGAACGTCGTCTTGTGCATGTACGCGGCGACCTTCGTCGGGTCGGTCGTCTTCGCGCCCGCGATCGAGTCGGCGATGATCTTCACCGCTGCGTACGCCGGCATCTGGAACGGGCCGTTCGCGTCGCGCTTCTTGTCCGCGAACGCCTTCACGAGCGCCGCGTTGGCCGGATCGGCCGAGAAGTCGGCCGGCAGCGTCACGAGCATGCCTTCCGAAGCCGGGCCGGCGATGGCCGTCACGTCCTTGTTGCCCACGCCTTCAGGCCCCATGAACGTCGCCTTCACGCCCTGCTCGCGCGCCTGGCGCATCAGCAGGCCCATTTCCGGGTGGTAGCCGCCGAAATAGACGAAATCGACGCCTTGCGACTTCAGCTTCGTGATGATCGCCGAGTAGTCCGAATCGCCGGCGTTGACGCCTTCGAACAGCACGACCGGGATCTTCGCGGCTTCGAGGTCCTTCTTCACCGACGACGCGATGCCCTGGCCGTACGACTGCTTGTCGTGCAGGACCGCGACCTTCTTCGGCTTCACGTTGTTGATGATGTAGTGCGCGGCGGCCGGGCCTTGCTGGTCGTCGCGGCCGATCGTGCGGAAGATGAAGTGACGCTTCTTGCCTTCCGTCAGCTGCGGCGCGGTGGCCGACGGCGTGACCATCACGATGCCTTCGTTCTCGTAGATGTCCGACGCCGGAATCGTCGAACCCGAGCACACGTGGCCGATCACGTACTTGATCTTCTGGCTGACGATCTTGTTGGCGACGGCGACGGCTTGCTTCGGTTCGCACGCGTCGTCCATCAGCACGACTTCGAACTTGTTGCCGCCCGCACCGCCGGCTGCATTGATCTGTTCGATCGCGGTCAGCGCGCCGGCCTTCACCATGTCGCCGTATTGGGCGACCGAGCCGCTCATCGGACCGGCGATGGCGATCTTCACGGTTTCCGCTTGCGCGGCGGCGGCGCCGGCGGCGAACAGCACGGCGGCGACGGAAATGGACGTAAGACGGGACAGCGTCATCTGGGAGCTCCTCGATGTTGTTTAGTCATACGGGCAAAGGCGGCATGACTTGCGCAATCGAACAGCACCCGGGGCGAGGACAGGGGACACGCCCGAGACACATAGAAGACGGAACTCCAGCGGAATGTTGCGTAGCGGGGCCCGGCTCTTGCAGTCCCCGAAGGGGACGTCTGGTTCGGAAAGACATCGTGATGCGTCTTGCATTGCGCAAGCGTTTCGCCTGCCCCGCTTGCCAAATCGCTGGTTCGGAGGGATGGTCCGACAGCCATTGGCAAGGCAGCCGAAATTATATGGGCGTTTTTCAATCGTCTGTCAAAAATGCCTGTCGATTGAGGGAAAACACGTAGGTTTTTGAGATGGGCGGGTGGCGATGGGGGTGCAACTTCCGGGAGGCTGGGGCGGTTGTTTTGGGTGCAATCGGGTTGCTATTCGGTAGGGGATCGGGGTTGGTTCCTTGCTGGGCTTGGGTTTTGCGATGGGCGGTTCTCGGTTTCGTATTTTTCGGGCTATCGAGGGCTCGGTCGCTGGAAATCAATCGTCTGATGATCGCGGGGGCGAGCACCAAGATGGGGCGGTCGGTGAGGCGGTAAATCTTTCTGTTTGCCAACAGAACCAACAAATCAGAAAGGTTTTTGATATTTTCGTGAAATAATGCGGGCTCGCTTCTGCAATCCAGCCAGCCTCCCCTGCCAGTCGCGCCCGCCGCGCCACGCAGTCCTCAGGGCCGCTTCGACGCCCCCTCGTCGCCCACCCGCCAGCCAGTGATCTGCCGTTTGTTCAATGCACATCACCTGCTTCTGATCGCCCATGAATTGCCCTATCCGCCTGTCTTCCGCCGCCGCGATCGCATGCGCGCTTTCTGTTTCTGCCTCCCATGCTTCGGGACGCGATGCGCTGACCGATCGGTCGGCCGGTGCCAATGTGTTTCGCTCAGAGCGGCATGCGGCCACTCGGGATAATGGACATGCGGCGCGGATGAGTCGCCGACGCGTGCAATTCGCTGCGCCTGGCGAACGGAGCCCGTTCGATACGCCGGATACGCGGCCGGTGCGGGTGACAAGCGATGCGCTCGTGGCATCGCCGCCTTCTTTTAAACACGAACCCGATTTCGTCTCGGCTCCGAACCGTGTCGCGCTTGGCGCGGGCGGGAGCGATAGTTTTGGGCGCGCAGTGCCCGGGTATGAGCAGCGCGAGCAGAACTGGAACGAATACCTGCGCGCGAACGGTTCCCGGCCGGCTGGAAGTGGCGGCTCGTATGCGCCGCAACGGCCGTACGATGCGCCGCGCGGTCCGCACGGGGCGCCGAATCCGTTCGATCCTTCGGTGCCGCAACCAGAGACGCGGACGTTCTACGACAACGGATCGGGGACGAAATGCACGGCTACCGGTGGTGCGGGGACGTCGCGGTCGTCTTGCGATATCGCTTGGTGATGTGCGGTTTTGGGCGGCTGCCGCTTGCGGCTGCTCTACCCTGTCCGGCGCGCTGCGCGGCGTCGCGCAGCGCGGCCGCATCCCGCGGCGTTGCGCTTACAGCTGCGTGATGATCAGCCTCCCCGGCTCAATCTCGATCCGCGCCTTGCGGCCCGGAACAAAATACGCATCGTTGATCAGCCACATTCCACCAATCTTCATGTACGGATAAAACGTCTCCGGCCTCGGATCCATGGTCTTCGGGGTACCCCACATTTCCTGGATCGTGACGAAACGTTCCGTCTTCGGTGGTCGTGCTTTATGATTCGGCTTAGCCATGGGCAACTCCTGTTCAGTTGGCTGTGGTTAGCGGGTCGTGAGTGTTGGTAGCACTTGCGGCCCGCGCTCGTTTACCGCGGCGTTTTTATGGTTCGGATTCCTCCTTTGTTGGTGAATCAATGGGAGCGATGCTTCGATAGAGGATCAGTGCGTGTGGCACTTCCGTTCGCGTGCGCTGCGGGCACACGATCACCATCGGTTGAACATCACCCATTAAACCATCATTGGTGTGCATTTGAGCGCACGTTAGCCATCGGGTATAGGTACGCGACTTGGTCAGCTTTCTGGTTATTGCGCGTGTTGACACCAACGGTAGGCAATTCGACGCCGGCCAGATTGCCTCGAAATACGATTGATCGGAACGTGACAATTTGAAACGATTCGACCGCGATTGTGCGTCGCGCATAGCCGCCGCGTGCGTGCGACAAGCCCGAACCCCTCTATCGCGAGACCAACGGAGCCATTGCCGTCATCTTTAAGATGGCATGCGTATTAGGAATTCGCGCAGACGCTTAATCAGCTCCGGGTTGCCAGCACAATCAATGGGGCGAAGATTGTCGAGTGCCGGAACATTCGAATTTATCCACTTTCTGGCAGAATTTGGGCCAGCGACCCAGTAAATTGCATAAGCAAGATCAAGTTGATAATTTAGATCTCTGGCAAGATCATGAACCTCTGGAAAATCCCTATATTTCCCAAATAGATCAGAGAAATTTTCCCAAACATCGCCACCAGAACAATACTGTTCGAGCCGGATCAACTTAGACCCCATCAAAAATTAGACCAGCATCGTCCGGGATACATGCCAGCGAAACAAGAAAACCATCATTGCCATTATATTTCCCTGCTTGTGAGTAGCAAAAAGACAATCACATAGCTCACCGAGCTCGAGCCGTTTTATCCACTATGCTGACGTCGAGATTCTTGCCAGCGGCAAGCTTACTTCGACCTCTCCGCTTTGAACTACACCACTAAGTCTACTTCTGAAAATCAAACGTCCCGACGAAGCGCATGCGGGAGGCAAGACGGGCATTTTCTGCGTCCTCGTACTCGAAGTTATAAAGTAGGATCAGACCATTATCATCAACACTGCGCATAGCTTCGAGCTCGGGAATCAGAACGTCCGCAAAACTATCGATCCAAGAAAATCCTACAAGATTATTTCGGAGGCTTAGATCCGGTTGCAGCATGCCCGCCTCACGGAAGTCATCGTCAATCCAATCAATTCCGGTATCGTCTCGAAACTGATTGGAAGAGTCACCGTTCTCGTCGTAGGCGTTCTCGATGTAGTCTGTAAGATCATCGTCGTCAGTGAACTTCCCGACCCAGACTGATACTTTATTAGCTTTTTCCATTCTCCCGTACTCCGTCGGCGGCCGAAGACCCACGGGCGGGTCGTCGACGCCATTAATGAGCTGATAATTTCCCCAGCTCCGCAAACGCCGCAAGTTAGTCTTTAATTTTAAAAATCAACAAAGTCTTCGCCCCAGATGCCGCCACATTCGAATCAGCCAACGAAACGCACAAATCTTCGAATATATCTGTCGCGATAACATAAGCATCTGGTTCCGCCGCGGCCATTCGATCCGAATCAGGCCAGAATATTACAATTCGTTCGTTATCCACCTCATCCAAACCAGACCAAAGTGAGTCAGCCAATGCGTCCCAGCTTCGATTACTCTGCAACGACGGATCTAGTGGGCAGTTGTCACGAATCGCATCGAAAAACTGATTTTTAGATGCTATTTTTTCGAGTAAAACAATAACCAACCAACCCCTGCGACGGCATTCTTCCGCAATGCCCCTCGCTTCGATCGCGTCGATCACGTAAATTCCAAGTTTATCGGGCATCACGAATCACTCAAAACTTCTCAACAAAGTTACACCAACACTAGCCCCTAGGGTTTTCCCAAACCTTAACCTTCTCCACCGCCCTCTCAATGTCGTCCATATCACCATCACCCAGCGAGGAGTCGAACTTTCCGATATCATTTTCCTCAATTTCGCAATCTTTTTGGTTACTTTATTTTCATCAATAAATTTCGTTGTTTCCGCACGGCATTCTAAATTCCTATCATCGAATTCCCTACCAGGTTCGTGATAATATGCCCCAATATTTCTTAAAGAAATTAGCAAATACTCAAGGTCACAAAGAATCGAGAGGGCTTCACTTTCTGAAAATTCAATTTTTTCGTTGCTTTCCAACATAGCAGCCTCCGCTGAACGATCTCTGGATTTTTGAGGGAGATAACTGCCACTGAGCTTCCGGATCCGCCGGCCGAATGCGTCGTACTCGAAATGCGTTGGTACGACCTCGACCGAACTACGATTTGACTACGGGAAATCAACACGCCAACCGTTTTTATGATTGCCCCTTGAATTTATGATTCAGGGAGAACCAAGATTGAATAACCACTCGTGATATTTCATCTTGTCACGATCTGTCAAGGTACCTGCAACGAGTTCACGAGCAAAATCCTTCTGCACGTTCATTTCATGATCGACTGGATTCGCAACATGTCCTCCAATCAACTCAAAACTCTCCAAGTAGTCGATTCGGTTTATCAGAATCTCGGCACATGCAACCAACCGTTCCACATTGTGTTCAGCACACCATTTCGCCAAAAAAGACAACCCTGCTAGCAAATCAGTCGCACCCTGGACAGCAGCATCGTCATCCATTTCGACTGCGTCAGGGTCCCAGTCAACTTGCTCTAGATCGGCTAGCGGATTGGAGCTTTCGTTTCCGTTCCACACTTGATCCAAGGAGTCATCCACGCGTTGCCGAATCTGCACATTTGTAGCCTCCGCGTGCTTTGCGAGGAACTCAAAAACCGACTCATCATGTGCAAGACCAACACAGCACCAAACGCCAAAGCGAGCAAGGCGATCCTGGCGCCCGACAGCAACGAGAGACGACCTGAGATCTTGTTTATGCGCCTCAACATTCGGCGTTTCGGATAGAACTCTACTCATTAGCAAATACCTCTTTGCAGCGTGGAAAATATCTACGACGCATCCTCCGACATGTGATAGCCAGCAACACCTCGCGCGCAGCCGATTAAGTTACGTTCCAGGCCGCAGCTCAATCAAAGTCTGGATATATTTCACGCAGATCATCGCAAAGACCATTACCCAACTGACTTCGAATTAAAGCATAGCCGCATCATTTTCCGGTCGCACCCGCCTCAAGCAAATACCTCCTCCACCCTTCCAAGTATGATCGAAAGGTTTTTATACCAATTATTCTCAACGACTCTTCAGTATATTCATTGAATATCTCCACCCCCCCCTTCTCAATGATCACTGTATGAGCATTCCCCGTACCCTCCCATTTTTCAACCTCTCCATTTTCAACAGACAAACAAGCATTTATGTATTCATCGGCTGCATAAACGCTCCCCTGAACATCGCCAGACAAAAAATCACCTACGATTTTCTGCCCCTCAGCCATCTCCGCATGTAAAAATCCACGCTCATCAACATAAATTTTCATTCGCACCCCTATCAATATATCGGATATGCAGTATTAATATCCCCACCACCATTCAACCAACCTTCAATCTTCACACCACTTCTTGAAACACCTTCCCATTTTCCGTTGGGGGTGACCACTCCGTTATCAAACGCACTTCTAATCTCAGACATGACTTGTTGACGATTCCACGATTTCGGGAAGAACGACGATTCTGGCCCCTTCGCCACCCATGTACCCGTACTCGGATCGAATATCTCAACCTTACCTCTATAAACCCCTTGGGCATTTGCTGGCGAGGTGACCCCAACCACTCGAGCTTTTCCAACATGACCGATGCTGCCTTCGTGGTGGAAGCCAACAGCACGTCCACGGCTGTTTATTTCCCCGTGGAAAACATGTTCAGAATTTATTTTCGGACTGGTCCTGCACAATCCCCACGGATCGATCCATGTGTTCGGATTGGGTGCGTACTGGTAGAGGTTCACTCCTCCGATTAATCCGATCGGGTCCGGGCTGATGAAACACCCGATATCCGGATCGTAGAACCGGAACGTGTTGTAGTGCAGCCCCGTCTCACGGTCCAGATACTGCCCTTGAAAGCGCAAGTTCTGCGGTCGCGGTGCGTGAGCCGGCACGGGCGCAGCCGCTTGAACGTTTCCCCACACCGCTGCCGGCCGATCCGGCACCGGCGCAACCCACTCCTCCTGCACCGCATTGCCCCACACCTTGTAGCGGGCCTGCCAAACCAGCTCGCCACCCGCGTCAGTCAGTTCCTCCGGCAATCCCGATACATCGTTGTGGAAGTAATAAACCGCATCCCGCACATCCGCATCATTGGCCGCCGCCTTCCCCTGATCGATCCGGGCAAGCGGCACATAACTATTGGACTCGTACAAGTACGTCAGCGCTTCCTCGCCCTGACGGTCGTGATACGTCTCCTGCACCAACCGCATGCCGTCCCACAGGAAATCCGTACTCGCATAACTGCCATTGAGCTTCCGGATCCGGCGGCCGAACGCGTCGTATTCGAAATGCGTCGTCGCAACCCCGAGCCGGTCCTTCGTCACCACGGTCTTGAGCTGGTTCCAGTCGTCGTATTCAAGCGTGAGCTCTTTAGCCGGCCCATGCCCGCTCACCTTACGAACGAGCCGCCCATACGTGTCGTACTCGAAGCGCTTGTCCTCGAACATCTTGAGCCGGTTGTGCTCGACATACCCGCCCGGGTGATCGCTCGACACCAGGTTCGCCGCCGCATCCCAGCGAAACACTTCCGACGGCAACCCCGGCCCCGCCGCCTGTTCGATGCGCCCCGTCGGGTCATACCGATAGCTCGTCGTGCCATAACGCTGATCGCGCTTCTGGATCACGTCGCCTGCGGCATCGTATTGCCACTGCTTCGCAAGCAACTCCCCGCCCGCCGTCCCTCGCTGCACAATTTGCCGCGCACGGCGCCCCACCGCGTCATATCCGAAGTGACTCGTCAGCTTGCCCTGCGTCCGTAGCACCTCGCGATGCAGATCGTCCCGTTCGATGTCAGCAACCGCCGCACCATCGAAACGAATCTGGTGCACATGCCCCGAGCCGTAATGCAGCCAATCGATCGTGCGCTCGCCGGAAATCGTCGTGCTGACGCGATTGCCAAGCTCGTCGTAGGTGTGTGCGAGCCAGCCGGTCGGCGTGTATTCCTCGACGACCTCACCACGCTTGTCGTACTTCAGGCCAACCCGATTCTTCAGCGATGGCCCACGAGCGGCGAGCGTGTACAACTCGGCCGATGTGATCCGGCCTGCCTCGTCATACAGGTATTCGCAACGCTCTTGCGCGGTTTGCTTCGCAGTCAACCGCCCGATCGCATCGCGCTCGTATCGCGTCTCGATCTGCCCATCACGTACCATCGTTCCTTGACCGCACACGTCGTACTCATACGTACGCTTGTGACCATCGAGACCGACCTGTACGGAAACGAGATCGCGACGGTCATACTGAAAGCGATACGTCTCACGGTTCTCGTTGGTCAAGCTCGCCAACCGGAACGCTTCGTCATAACCGAATCGCACGACACGATCAGCCGCATCCGTGCGTGCCAGCAACAACCCACGCGGATTGACTTCGTAACGCGTGCTGCGCTGATTCGCATCAATGACCTCGACGAGACGTCCCGCCGCGTCGTACCGAAACGTCTGACGCGCACCATCCGCCGTCCCGATTCCCGTGACCCGCCCCATCGCGTCCGTTTCGTACACGGTGGCATGGCCGGCGGCATCCGTCACCCGCGCGAGCGCACCGCGTGCGTCATACGCAAACCGCGTGACCTTGCCGGAACAATCGGTATACGCGATCAACTGCGCCCGGCCATTCCATTCGAGGAACTTGTACCCGCCACGCGCATCGCGAATCGTATGCACAAGGCCGCGATCGTCGCGGTAATACTCGGTCGCGAAGCCCGCCGGATCGCGCGTCATCGTCAGGTTGCCGCGCGCGTCGTAACGATAGGTCCATCGCGCGTTGGTCGGATCGATTTCCGCAACAGGCAGATCGTAGTGCCCGTTCCACTCGGTGCGCTCGACCTGGTCAAGCGCGTCGATGCGCTGCGTCTGCCGCCCGCGCTCGTCATATTCGAAGCGAGTGACATGGCCGGCCGGATCGGTCGTACTGACCAGTTGCCGCATCGCGTTCCATTCGAGCCGCCACACGTTGCCTTCGGCATCCGTATGGCTCGTCGGCTGCTGATCCTCGTTCCACTTCCATTGCGTCACCCGCCCGATCTGATCGGTGATCGTCACCGAACGCTGCACAAGGTCTGCGTCGAACGTGTACGCTTCGCCGTCGTCGGTCCAGTGGCGCACGACACGCGCGTCGCGGCCAACGCCGTTCCACGCGTAAAAGCACTGTAGTCCGCCGGGCAGCGTATGCCGTGTCATCAGGCCATGTTCGTAACCGAAATGCCGCCCGGTATGGCCGCTGCGATCGGTGACCGATGCGAGTTCGCCGGCGCGCGTATAGCCGTAGCGAACCAGGATCTCGGGCAACTCACCATCGACGCCACGTACCAGTTCGATCGATGCGACGCGTCGCGGATGCTCCGGATCGTAATGCAGCGTCAGCAAACGGCCGGCGCTATCGTGAAGCCGAACCGGCCGCACCCGTTCGCCGACACTCGCACGCTCGACCTCGATCCAGTTGCCATTTCGGTCCTCGAGCCGCCGAAGATCCAGTGTTTCAGCATCCGACGCCGGCGCCCCGGCCGGGCCGAAATCGCGATACAAACCATCGACCGTTTCGACCACATAGTGCCCGCCGGCGGTACAAATCAGGTAAATGCCTTCAGGCACGCTGAAATGACTCTCACCCGGCGGCACCGCCGGAAACTCGATGTCGCGCCCCTGTTCGTCCCAGTACGTGATCGACGTGACGACGCCGTTCTCCCGCGCCAACCGCAACTCGACACTGATCGGCACGCTCCAGCCGACCCCAAACAGGCCATCGGCGCGGTCGTCGTGGCTGCTGTAAAAACGCCGCCAGACGATCGGCAGCGGCCCAGGCAACACGAAGTCGGTGTCGTCGCTGCCGTCTAGAACCTTGCCGCCGGTGATCACGTTGACGGGATGGCCGGCCGACGGCTGCATCTTGCTGCCGAGCCATGTGCCGAATATGCCGGCCGCGAAGTTCATCGCGAGACACGGCAGCTTGCCCTTGACGAAATCGCCCCAGTTCCCCTTGCCTCGACCACATAACGCAAGCGCGATACCGATCGCCGCGCCGAGTCCGGCGACCCACGGCCGTGCCGCACTGATGTCGCGCACGGTCTTCGTGCCGCCGCCGAAGAAAACGTCCGGCGAGCCCTTCGAGATCGCGCCGTCACAGGTGGTCTTGTCGTCGACCCGTGCCGCAGGCAGGTCGTTGATGAACACCACGTCGGACCCTTGCGCAACGAATTGCGGACCAGGATGATCGCTGCAAAGAACCGGATCCATGTCCGCGCCGTCGGCCGCGCGCGCGGCCGGCTTCCCGTTGACGAACACATCGGGCGAACCGTTCTGGATCGTGCCTTTCTCCTCGGGCGGAGAAATGGCATTGCCGAGCCCCTTCGCGGCCTCGTCGATCTTGTCGTTGAGGCCGGAGCCCTGCATGTAGGCGGCCACGCCGACGCCGATCGCCAGCACGATCGGCGTCGCCAGCCCGCCGGTGCCAATTTCGAGCGCACCCAATGCACCGAACACGAGGCCTTCCGCTATCGTGGTCAGCGCCCATCCGATCCCCAAGCCGCCCAGCAGCGACCCGCCCATGCCGAGCAGGTCGCCCGCGAGCGTCGTGTGGGTAAAGGGATCGTCCTTGCGAGCGGCCGGCTGACTCATGGGCGGCCGGCATCCGAAACCAGCGTGGGCGCAACCGGGCGCGGCTGGAAGCTCTCCAGCATGCGCGCGGCCAGCGCACGTTGTTCGTCGTTAAGCGGCGCGGCATTGGTCAACGTCATCACGATGACCTGCCCGCCGGCATCGAGCCGAAACGCCGTCTGCATCTGATGAAAGATGCGGCCGTCCTGTTCATGCGTCGATTCCGTTTGCACGCCGGGACATTCCGCCCGCCCAACCGTCACCGGCCGTCGCGACTGCACGTTCAAATTCTGCGCGGTGCGCGACGCCTGCGCCCATTCACGCTCGACGAACGCATCGATCGACTCCTGCTCGCGCAACCGGCCGCGGGACACGACAAGACTCAGCCCGCCCGGGCCGACGGGAAGAATCAGCATGTTGACGGTGCGGTCAAGCGCCGCGTCCGGCAATTCGAAGGTGCCTTCATGGATTGCGTAGTGCATGGCTGGTGTCGTTCGAGTTATTTGTTGAGATCGATGCGCTTGCCGTTGACCGTCACGCCGTCGTCGGTCATCAGGATTACGGAGCCGTTGTGCTCCAGCCGAATACCTTCCGGCGCGAGCGAGATCGAGCTGTTTTGCACCTTCAGCAGGATGCCGCGCTCGGCCACGTACACCTGCGTACCGCCGCCGCCATCCTTGGCCGGCGTCGTGACCTCGACGGTCGTCGCCGTGGTGCTGCGCTTCTCGGCGATCGTCTCGGTCAGGTTACCCTGCGGAATCTGCTTTTCTTCGCTGCCCGTCGCCACGAGGACGGTGCGCATCGGCCCGAACACCTTGTGCGTCTCGTTGTTCTCGACGACGGTGTTCATATCCTTCTGCGCGTGCATGAAGAATTCCTGCATGCCGTTCGTGTCGGTCATGCGAATTTCGTTCGACCCCTGCCCCTTGTGCGTCTGACTCTTGATCCCCATCGTCTGCCCGGCCGCGCCGTGATACGGGTTGCCCTGCTCGCCGTTGAACACGCGGCCGACGATCACCGGGTTATCCGGATCGCCCTGATTGAACGCCACCAGCACTTCCTGCTTGATCCGCGGAATCGCGGCCGCGCCCCAGCCGTCGCCCGCCCACGGTTGCGACACGCGCACCCACATCGAATCGGAGCCGTCCTTCTTGCCGCGCCGGTCCCACGGGAAATGCACTTTCACCGCGCTGCCGTTCGTATAGATTTCCTCGCCCTTCGGCCCGACGACGATCGCCGACTGCGTGCCGTGAATCACCGGCTTCGGCGTCGCGCGCGGCGCACGGTACGGAACCTTCTTCGGCAGCAGCGCGAAGCTGTTGCGGTACGGCAGCTTCGCGCTGTGCTGCGTGTAGTCGTTCACGGCCTCGTGCCGCACGTGCAGGATCACGTATTCCTGGTTGTTTTCGAGGACGGGATGATTCGCGACGGCCACGGCGCCGGCCGTGGTCATGCGCCACGCGTAGCCGCCGCCGGTATAGCGATGGGCTTGCGCCTCCTCGGCCTCCATCGCGAAACGGGCGTAGCGGTTGCCGTCGTCGCCGTGGTCGTACAGCGACTGATGCTCGAACCGCTCGGTCGCATCGAGCCGCGCATGCTTGAGATTCTGCGGCCCGACCTCCACCAGCATCAGCGGCGACGACGGATTCTGGTGATTGAAGTCGCGGAACGTGACCTTGCCGACGCCGAAGCGCCGGCCTTCGTGCAACTGGTCGATGCCGCTGTCCTCGCTCGCCTCGGTCGCGGCGAACGGCACGGTGGCGAGCCCGTCGATCGGGCGGAACAGCAGGTTCGTGTCGCCGATCACGAGAAGGTGCTTGTCCTTCTCGTACCGATGCGTCCACACGAGCCCCTCCTGCTCCATCAGCCGCGCGCAGAAGTTGTAGTAGCTCTCCTGGTACATCACGACGTACTCGAGCGGCTTCTGGCTGGTCCGGATGTCGAACACGAAATCGGAAAAACCGTGTTCCTGGAAAATCTCGGTGAGGATGTCCTGCGCGGTCTTGTTCTGGAAGATCCGGCAGTCGGTCGAGCGCGTGAGGAACCAGAACCACGGCACGGCCGTCAGGTGATATTGCGTGACGTTCCCGGGGTTGCCGGCGCGGTCGAACGACGCGACGTAGCCGTCGAAATAGCGGTCGTTGTCGCCGGTGCCCGACGCCACCACGCGTTCGAGCGTAGACAGGCGCGCCTGCTGGTCGAAGCGGATCTTGACCTGCTGGCCGATCAGGTCCTCGGGCCTCAGGTCGTGGCGATGCGACAGCAGGTCGAGATGGATTTCCGGCAAGCGGTTCACGTGCTCGTCGACGACGGCCGCGCTGACCAGCAGCACATCCGGGCCGAGCGGCGTATCGAGCGTGACGTAACGGTTGAGCTGCGTCAGGCGCGCGGGGTTCGCGGCGCCGTTGATCGCTTCGGCGATGGCGCCGGGCGTCTTCTCCATTAGCGAGAAGCCGGTCTGCGCGAGTTGCAGCGCGCGCTGGACGGTGTCGACGTGCCCCGCGAGGCCGGCAAGCGGCCCGAGGCTGCCGGCCACACTCGACGCCACCGGGCCGGCGAGGCCCCCGAGCGCGCTCAACGAGCCGAGCGCACTGCCGCCCAATCCACTGGGAATACCCCCGTTCGGAGCGAAACTCATTCTTGTTCCTTGCGTGTGATCTCAGGTTCCATCGGCCGGCTCGCCGGTCCGCGGCTTCGATAATGTAGGGTAAAACCCGAGCGCTTGAAAGACGCCCGCAAACGTTTTCGTTCGAGCCCTGAAAAGCGAGAAACTAAACCAGCGGCTGGGTACCCGGACGCGGCGTCCCACGCCGAAGCAGCGCGCCGGTAGCGGCCGAAAACAGCACGACCTGCACGAAGCTCGTGACCGGCACGTATGGTGCGAACAACCGGTCCATCACCTGCGCGAATCCGCTCAGGCTGAACGCGGCGAAACGCTGCTCGTCGACGACCAGCCGCACCTCCAGCCCGTGCACGAACGCCGACGCCGGCTTGCCGGGCAGCCAGCACCGCACGCGCGCCGTCGACAGCGACACGAGCGCATCGAAGCGCCGGCCGGCGTCGACGGAGTCCTCCGCCCAGCGTGCGCAAAGCCGCCTGAGCTGGGTCAGGCCGCCCTTGTCCAGCCGGATCGCCTGCGGCACGAGGAGCGACAGCAGATCCCACAGCTCCCCGTAACGGAAAGCGGGCGGCTGGCTCCGTGTCGGCCGGTTCAGCAGCGAAATCGTTCCCACCGGGTCGCCGCTGGGCAACGCCAGCTCGCGCCCCCGCATCCCGGACAGATCGCCCTGCGTGCAGGACAGCCGTATCTCCAGCTTGCGATGACCGGGATCGGCAGGTCGTCCGTCCTGGTCGACCAGTTCCAGTTCGACGCCGCGGCGCGACTCGGCAGTGTCTGCCGGGACTGGCGGCGGAGTCGCCTCCGTCTCCTTGGACCGGGAATCGACAGGCTCCTTAGGCGCCCGCCGTGCCTCGTCGCGCAACGTCATCCAGAACAATCCGGGACGCATGCCCGCGCCATGTTGCAGCGACCGGAACGGCGCCAGCATCGACGCGCCCGAGTCGGAAACATGGCGAACGGTGTCGATCGACCAGATAGCCGTACGCGACGCGCCGGCCTGCGCAAGCGCCTTCACCGCGTAATGGGCGCAACCGGCGCGCGTCTCGATCGGCTGGGCGTCGTCCGGAAACAGGTTGATGACCGGCGCACAAAACAGCCGGACGTGGTCGGCGGTGGCGGCGGCCAGGCGTTGCGCGCGATGCGAATCCGGATGCACGCCCGCGATCGCGAGGTGGAGCGCGACGCGACGGTTGACGCTGGCGATTCGCTTGATCGCCCGCATGTCCAGGTCGACAAAGTCGAAACGCTCTGGCACCGCGCAATACGTCATCAGCAAGTGGAGCGGCCAGAGCGCATCGTCGGGCCGCACGTCCAGCAACGCATCGGCGGGATCGAAGCCGACGGCCGTGAACGTCGCGTCCGGCAGACGCTTCCAGCGCGTTGCATCGCCTGCTTCGACGAAGCTTCGGCCGGCAAGAAGCAACACGGCATCGGCGAGCGCCGCGACGATTTCCCGCGCACCGGTGAAATGCATGCGCAATGTGTCCGGCACGATGGCGAACGTCGCCTTCGGCGTCGTGAGTTCGAACGTGAAGGTCAGCAAACCGGTCGTTTCCGGGGGCAACGCGACGTCGCGCGGCGCGATCGACGAGGTCGTGTAGCGCACCGACGATACCGTCAGCGGCACGATCTCGACATCGTCGGCGATGCGGAATACTTCCTTGCCGACCGGTGCGATCAGCCGCTCGCCGCGACGAACGACGCGCGGCGCAGTCAGTTCGCTGCTGCCGTCGCCATGGAATTGCGCAATCGCGCACGATGGAAACGGGCGCAGAAAAGCGCCGTCGAGCGTATCGAGAAAACTGCCCGTGAACGCAGGCACGTCATCTTCGAGACGAATGTCGTGACACGCCGCCATCAACGCGAACGACTGCAACAGGCGTTCGACGTGCGGATCGTCCGAATGCTCGCCGGTGATCGCCAGCCGAGCGGCTATTTTGGGAAAGCGCTGAGCAAACGTCTGCATCGAATGGCGCAGCAGCGTCATCTCGCGTTCGAAGTGCGGCAGCAGATCCTTGGGTTCGATGGCCATACTCGTTCCGTCCGTCGCTGCATTCGCCTACGACGATGCAGCATTCATGAAAGCGGAACGATCTTATTCGGATAGGTCGCTTTTTATTTCCAATGAATTGAACGGCCACCATGTTGGCGGCGGCGAATTCGGTCGATGGCCATCCTGCCTTCGGCGAATATCAGGGCTCGCCGCGTGTGAATGGCCGCTCGCAAATTTTCGCGCCAATGGTGGCAAACCGTTAAAACAGACAGCACAGCGTGCTCGTCGACGCGGCGGCCACGCGCCATGCATCGCGTCACCGCGGCGAAACCACGATCGCCGCTCGCCGATTCTGCGCCCGCCCGCCCGGCGTCTTGTTATCCCCTACCGGATCGCGCTTCCCTTTCCCGACGATCGCGATCCGCTTCGCATCGAGTCCCGCGTCGACCAACTCGACAGCCACGACTTCAGCCCGCCGCCTCGACAGCTCGACGTCGTACTTCTCCGTCCCCTCGTTATCCGAATACCCGTACACCCGCACCCCGTTGATCCCCGCCGACTGCAACGTCCGCCCGATCCGCTCGACGATCCGCCGGACATCCGGCTTGAGGTTGTACCGGTCGAAATCGAACAGGATCGGCCCGGCCGCCCCGAACTCGAACCCCTGCCCAGTCTCCTGGAACCCGGCCGACTTCAGCGCCGTGACCTGCGTCTGCGTCAGCCCGCGATGAAGCGGCGGCGTCTGGCAGCCCCCCAGCAGCATGCCCAGCAGCAGCGCACTCCCGACGCACGTCCGCCTCATGCTCACAGGAAACGAGTGGTTCATTTCGCATCCCCTTCCATCGCGCCCGCTCCGCAAGCGCTTCTTTTAACCGCCGCCGCGGCCTCGTCCGCGGCGCGAGTCGATCGACATCACACCGGCCCTGCCACGCTCTCCGCCAACTGCCACGATCCCGGCCGCGCGCGCTTGGCGCGGTACATCGCGATATCCGCCGCGCGCAGCAGGCCGCTCGCGTCCGACGCGTGATCGGGATACAGCGCAACGCCGGCACTCATCATGGTGGCCACCACGCGGCCGTCGGACAGCTCGATCGACGGCGCCATGCCGGACAAAATCTCGTCGGCGATCCGGCACACGCTGCCCGCTTCGGGCACCGCCGCCAGCATCACCGCAAATTCGTCGCCGCCCAAGCGCGCGACGAGATCGGTCTCGCGCACCCGCGTGCGCAACCGCGATGCGATGCCGATCAGCACCGCGTCCCCGGCGTCGTGACCGAGACAATCGTTGATCTCCTTGAAGCGGTCGCAGTCGAGATAGAGCACCGCGACCCGATGACCCGTCAACGTGGCATCGCACAGCGCAAGCGCCAGGCGCGATTCGAACTGCATGCGGTTGGGCAACCCGGTGAGCGCATCGTGCGTCGCCTTGTGCTCGAGCGACGCGTTCTCGTCGCGCAGCGTGTTCTGCCAGTCTTCGAATTCGTCGAGCAACGCGTTGAAGTCGTCGCCGAGCTGATTCAGTTCGGCGATCGCCGTCGGCTCGACGCGCCGCGCGAACGCCCGCTCGCGCCGCACCGCGTGCGCGACGCCCGCCAGCGCGCGCAGCGGCGAAACGATGTTGCGCAGCAGGCGCTTCGAGCTCACATACGCGCCGAACACGCTGACGGCGAGGCAGCCGAGAATGCCGCCGACGCCGCCGAGCAGGAAGCCGAAGAACTGATGCCCGCGCCCGCGCACGACGACGTGGCCGACGATGATGCCGTCATGCATCACCGGCGCGGTGACCGGCCCGGGCAGCGCCACGTCGGCGACGGCGCGCTCGAGCCGGGCGACCCCGTTTCCGGCCGGCAACTGCCACGTCGCGAACAGTTGTCCCTTGCTGTCGGTGACGACCACCTGCGCGACGTCCTCGTCGCCGGCGATCATCCCAATCGCCTCGTTCGCCGCGACGCGATCGCCGAACACGAGCGCCGCCTCGACCGTATAACCGAGCGAGCGCGCCAGCAGATTCAGGTTGTTGCCGGCATACGCGCGCAACGCGATCACGGCGACGACGATCAACGACACGGCGGCCATCGTCACGGCGACGAACGCGAGGCGCAGATGCGCGCGGCGCAGCACGCTTTGCAGCGTCGGGCGCGGCGGGCGCGAAGCGGGAACGGGGGGCGCGGATCGTGTCATGGCGCCACCGGCCGTCGTGCAAGGTTGAGGACGTTCGGATGCACGCGCACGCCGCTGCGCGCGACGGCATCGAGATTGATGTCGAAGGTGACGCGTTCACCTTCGACCGTGACGCAGAACATCGCGCCCGCGGTGCAGGACATATCGTGTTCGGCAATGGTCAGCACCGGGCGGCCGGACAACACGGCCCTGACCCGTGCGCGCTCGTCGTTGCCGAGGGCGCCGAGATAGACGACGTCGCACGCGACGCCGAGCGCGGGGTCGTCGAAGCGGACGCGCTGCACGTCGAGCACGGTCGAGCCGGCCTGCAGCGTGTCGGTCAGGCCGCCCGCGTAGTCGGGCCTGCCGGTCACGCACAGATGCAGACGGACGGGCGTCGTCGGCCAGCGCGTGAAGCTGATGATGCCGAGCACCACCTGACGCACGGCGGAGTCGTGTGACGAAAAGGCGGGACCCGTTGGGCTGGCCGGCGTGGTGGTGGCGGCAACTTGCACCGCATCGATCGGATGCTCGTCCATCACGGCAGGCGCGCCGGCGACGACCGGTACGGCGCTCAGAACGCAAACGATTGCGGCAAACGCCTGGCGGACCGTGGCGACTCGGCCCCGCCGGCCGGACGCCTTTCGCGCGGCGATGGCCGCCGCGCACGCTGGCGTCGATGCGACTGCGAGACTCGCAGCCGCCGCGCACACACTTGCATCCATGATGGAAACATCTGCCGCAGTCGTTCCCGGCCCTGCCTCCTGCCTGCCATGCGCGTGCAGGCACCGTATCACGCGCACGATTCCTTCCATCTTAGGTAAAAATTCGGATGACCAAGCAGTGGGAAACACCCGCGAAAGCATCGGAAAGCAGGCGGATTCCGTGTGGCTGCCCGATGAGACGGACGGCCGCGTCGACCGATGTCGATTCGATCTCGGCGTCGGCGAATTGATCGGCGGATTGATCGTCGCGCACGGGCCAGCCGCCACGTATCGACCGCGTGCCCCCTCTTGGCCCCCCACGCCGGCGCGAGTATGCTTGCGGTTCGAACGATTCCCAACCCGGGCGCGCACACCGTACCGCGGCCACGCGCCCCGCCAACCGTCACTCACCATCGATGGATTTCGACGTCATCGTTCTCGGCGCCGGCATCGTCGGCGTTTCCGCCGCGCTGCACCTGCAGGATCGCGGCCGCAAGGTTGCCCTCGTCGATCGCGGCGCGCCCGGCGAAGGCACGAGCTTCGGCAATGCCGGGCTGATCGAGCGCTCGTCGGTCGAACCGTACCCGTTCCCGCGCAGCCCGTTCACACTGATGCGCTATGCGCTGAACCGCTCGACCGACCTCTACTGGCACAGCGCGTCGCTGCCCGCGTTCGCGCCGTGGCTCGCACGGTTCTGGTGGGAATCGGCGCCGCTGCGTCACGCGGCGGCGTCGCGCGACATGCTGCCGCTGATCGAACGCTGCATCGTCGAACACGATGCGCTGATCGCGCGGGCCGGCGCCGGCGAACTGATCCGCGCGAGCGGCTGGCTCGAAGCGTTCCGCACGCCGGCCGCCTTCGAACGGGGCGTGGCCGACGCCAGCCTCACCGCGCGCCGCCACGGGCTCGGCATCACGCCGCTCGACGCGGCCGCGCTGCGCGCGCACGAACCGAGCCTCGCCCCGGGCTTCTGCGGCGCGCTACACTGGCTCGACCCCAAAAGCGTCGTCGATCCGGCCGCGCTCGTCAAAGCGTATGCGCACCTGTTCGTGCGGGGCGGCGGCACGCTGCTGACCGGCGACGCCGCGAGCCTCGACGCGCTGTCGCCCGGCTGGCAGGTCCGGACCGACGACGGCCCGGCGGCCGCGCCGGCCGTCGTGGTCGCGCTCGGCCCGTGGTCCGACACGGTGTTCGGCAAGTTCGGCTACAAGATCCCGCTGCGCGAGAAACGCGGCTATCACATGCACTACGCGCCGTCCGCGCGCGGCGTGCCGTCGGCGCCGATCGTCGATCGCGAATACGGCTACGTGATCGCGCCGATGCGGCGCGGGCTGCGGCTGACGACCGGCGTCGAGATCGCGCGCCGCGGCCTTCCGCCAACGGGTGTGCAGCTCGAACGCGCGGAACGCGTCGCGCGGCCGGTGTTCGGGTTCGGCGAGCGGCTCGACCCGCATCCGTGGCTCGGCTTCCGCCCGTGCACGCCCGACATGCGCCCGGTGATCGGCCCCGCGCCCGCGCATCGCGGGCTGTGGTTCGCGTTCGGACACAACCATCACGGGCTGACGCTCGGCCCCGTCACCGGCCGCCTGCTGGCCGAGATGATGACCGGCGAAGCGCCGTTCACCGATCCGGCGCCGTATCGCGCGGATCGCTTCTGAGCGCGCGATACCGGCGCCGGCACGAAGGCTCGGCTGGCGCCGAAACCCGTCGTCAGCGAAAGCGCAGCTGATTCCGCCCGAGCTGCGCAACGGACGCGCAGCCCATTAGCCGCATGTCCCGTTCGATCTCCGTGCGCATCAGTTGCAGCGCACGTTCGACGCCGGGCTGCCCGGCGGCGGCGAGCGGAAACAGGTAATAACGCCCCAGGCCGACCGCCTTCGCACCGAGCGCCAGCGCCTTGAGCACGTGCGAACCCCGTTGCACGCCGCCGTCCATCATCACGTCGATCCGGTCGCCCACCGCGTCGACCACCTCGGCAAGCTGGTCGAACGCGGCGCGCGAACCGTCCAGTTGCCGTCCGCCGTGATTCGACAACACGATGCCGGTGCAACCGATGTCCACCGCCCGGCGCGCGTCGTCGACCGACATCACGCCTTTCAGGCAAAACTGCCCGTTCCACTCCCGCACCATCGCGGCGACGTCGTCCCATGTCATCGACGGATCCAGCATGTCCGTGAAGTAGCGGCTGATCGACATCGCGCCGCCGCCCATGTCGACATGCCGGTCGAGTTGCGGCAAACGGAATCGCTCGTGAGTCAGGTAGTTGATCGCCCAGGCCGGCTTCAACGCGAACTCGGTCATCCCCGCGAGCGTCAGCCGGAACGGAATCGAGAAACCGGTGCGCTTGTCGCGCTCGCGATTGCCGCCGGTGATGCTGTCCACCGTCAGCATCATCACGTTCACGCCGGCTTCCCGCGAGCGGTTCATCATCTCGCGGTTGAGACCGCGGTCCTTGTGGAAATAGAACTGGTACACCTGCGGGCCCGCGCTGATCGCACGGGCCTCTTCGAGGCTCACGGTGCCGAGCGACGACACGCCGAACATCGTGTCGAATTTCGCGGCCGCGGCGGCGACGGCGCGCTCGCCGTCGTGATGAAACAGGCGTTGCAGCGCGGTCGGCGAACAGTAAACCGGCATGCCGAGCCTTTGCCCCATGACCGTCACCGACAGATCGACATCGCGCACGCCACGCAACACGTTCGGCACCAGATCGCAGCTTTCGAACGCGCTCGTGTTGCGCCGATACGTGGTTTCATCGTCGGCCGCACCGTCGATGTAATTGAAGATCGGTCCCGGTAATCGCCGTCGCGCCAGCTCGCGGAAATCGTGGAAATTGTGGCAATCGTTCACGCGCATTCGTCACACTCCATTCCGCGCACGAGCGGCATGCCGGTGGGCCGGCACGCATCGCGGCGTTCGTTCTATGGCGACGGCCGGGTCATCACCCCGTACGAGGCCGCGTCGGCACCGGGGTGGGTGCGCATCGCGGACACCGCTGCCGACCATACAGGAAATCGATTCACACGCTCAATCGAGCGCGCGGCCGAAAATGCGGATCACTTCGTCGAGATGCTCGGCCATCGCACGGCGCGCGGCGTCCGGGTCGCGCGCGCGGATCGCATCGAGGATCGCGCGATGCTCGCGCTCCGACCGGTGCGGCATGTCGTTCGGCATGTACAGCGACTGCAGCCGCTGGAACATCAGGTCGTACTTGTGCGCAAGCAGCTGCTTGATCATCAGCGCATACGCGGCGTTGTCGCTCGCCTCCGCGATGCGGATATGGAACAGCCGGTCGCCCGGGTGCGTGAGCGAGCCGCTGCGGTTATCGTCCTGATTGCGCAGAAATGCTTCGTGAATCCCTTCGATCTGCGCATCCGAGCCATGCTTCGCGGCCAGCGACGCGGCCTCCGGCTCGATCAGCCGCCTCGCCTGCAGCAGCGCGAACGGCGGGATTTCGGTGTCGAGGTCGAGCGCGATGCCGAGCTCCGGATCGATCTCGACGATCGAGAACGGCGCGACCGTCGCGTCGGGTGCCGTCACGGGTTCGGGCGCGGCGGCCGTTTCGGGATGGCGCACCTTCACGCCGTCGCCGACGCGCACGCTGACGAGCCCGTTCACTTCGAGCGCGATCAGCGCCTCGCGCACCGACGTGCGCGACACGCCGAACCGTTCGGCAAGTTCGCGCTCGGGCGGCAGATAGCTGCCCGGCGGGAAATCGCCGGACTCGATCATCGCACTGAGCTTGTCGGCGATCTGCTGGTAGAGGCGGCGGTTCTGAATCGGCTGGATGGACATACGTTGACGCTGGTAATCGGTTTCGTTCCGGACGGCCCGAGCATCGCATGGACCGTTCGCGCCTATTTTATATGCCGCGCTTCACATCGCCCGGCACCGCGTAGCAGCGCGCGGCCGTGCCGCCCCACAACGCGGCGCGTTCGGCCGCCGACAGCCGCGCTTCGGCCCAGCGTTCGACGAGCGACGCGACCTCGTCATACGACGCCGCGAGCAGGCACACGGGCCAGTCCGACCCGAACATCAGCCGCCGCGGGCCGAACGCGTCGAGCGCCGCGTCGAGACACTGCTCGATATGCCGGATGTCCTGCGCGCGCAGGCCGCGCCGCCAGTCGGCTTCGGTCACGAGCCCCGACAGCTTGCACGCGACGTGCGGCAGCGCGCCGAGTTCACGCAGCGACGCGCGCCAGCGCGCGAGCGCCGTGTCGTCGCGTGCGAACTCGGCGAGCGCGGGCTTGCCGACGTGATCGAGCACGAGCCAGTGCGCATCGTGCCGCGCGCAGAACGCACGCACGTCGGGCAACTGGCGCTCGTACACGAGCACGTCGTACACATAGCCGTTCGCCTGCAGCCATGCGACGCCGCGATTGAAGCCGGGATCCGCGACGAACGCGCCGACGTCGGCTTCGTCCTGCACCTGATGACGGAAACCGCGCAGCTTCGGGCTGCGCCACTCGGCAACGTGGTCGGCCAGCGCCGGCGCACCGAGATCCTCCCAGCCGACCACGGCCGCGATGCGTGCGTCGTCGCGCGCCAGATCGAGCAGGAACGCCGTCTCGTCGCGCCCGGCGCGCGCCTGCACCGCGATCGACGCGCCGAGCGCCTGCGCATGCATTTGCGGCCACAGTGCGTCGGGCAGGTAGTCGCGCGCGAGCACGCCCATCCCGGGGCCGATCCACGGATAGTCGGCCGCGCGATAACGCCAGAAGTGCTGATGCGAATCGATACGCACTGCGCCCATGATGCCCTCGTGTTCGATCATCGCGGCGGCGACGGTCATCGCCGCCGCCGCACGTCCGCCACGTTCAGTCGTACAACACCGCCGCGATCTTCGGATCGTCGATATTGGTCTTGTCGTACCAGTAGAACCCGGTATCGATCACCTTCGGCAGCTTCTCGCCCTTGATCGCCTTCACGGCCGCCTCAACCGTCTTGTAGCCGATGCCGATCGGGTTCTGCGTGATCGCGCCGGCCATCAGCCCGCTGCGGATCGCGTCCTTCTGCTGCTTGCCGGAATCGTAGCCGACGATCACGACCTTGCGCTTCATCTCGCGCACGCCGTTGACCACGCCGATCGCCGACCCCTCGTTGGTGCCGAACAGCCCCTTGAGCTTCGGATATGCCTGCAGGATCGACTTCGTCACTTCGGTCGACTTCAGCTGATCGCCTTCGCCGTACTGCACGGTCACGACCTGCACCTTCGGGTGCGCCGACTTCATCCGGTCGAGGAAGCCGTCGCGGCGGTCGATGCCGGTGCGGCTCGTCTGGTCGTGCGCGACCACGGCCACCTGCCCTTCGTCGCCGATCAGCGCGGCGAGCTTGTCGGCGGCGAGCGCGGCGGCCGCCTTGTTGTTGGTCGCGGCCGTCGTCACCGGAATGTCGCTGTCCACGCCCGAGTCGAACGCGATCACCGGGATCTTCTCGGCCTGCGCCTTCTTCAGCAGCGGCAGCGCGGCCTTGCTGTCGAGCGCCGCGAAGCCGAGCGCGGCCGGCTTCTTCGCGATCGCGGCCGACAGCATGTCGATCTGCTTGTCGACCATCGCCTCGGTTTCGGGCCCTTCGAACGTCACCTTCACCTTGTAGTCCTTCGCGGCCTGCGTCGCGCCCGATTTCACGGCCTGCCAGAACTGATGCTGGAAGCCCTTCGAGATCAGCGGGATGTAGGTTTCCTGCGCGTGCGCGCCGGCCGTGACGCCGACGGCGAACGTCAGCCCGACGATCGCGTTCAACACCTTGCTCCTGATCACTTCGCGTCTCCTTTTTTCGTATCGAATGAAATGCCGGCCGAAACCGGCGGTGAAGCGCATGCCTGCGTGTGTCAACGGCGGCGCCGGCGCAGGATGTCCACGTAGACGGCGAGGATGATGATCACGCCCGTCACGACCGTCTGCCATTCCTGCGCGACCGACATGATGCGCAGGCCGTTGGTCAGCACGCTCATGATGAACGCGCCGATGATGGTGCCGACGATGCTGCCCGCGCCGCCCGACAGCGACGTGCCGCCGATCACGACGGCCGCGATCGCATCGAGCTCGTAGCCCTGCCCGAGCGCCGGCTGCGCGGAGTTCAGCCGCGACGCGATCAGCAGCCCGGCGATCCCGCACACCGCGCCGCTGAACGTGTAGACCGCGATCTTCCACGCATCGACGTTCACGCCGGATAGCCTGAGCGCCTCCTCGTTGCTGCCGAGCGCGAACGTGTAGCGGCCGAAGATCGTCCGGTTCAGCACGATCGACGCGCCGATCGCCACGAGGAACAGGATCAGCACCGCGTTCGGAATCGGCAGCGCGGGAATCAGGTTGCCGATCAGCGAATCCTGCGCGATCGACGTGAAGCCCGGCGTGTCGTTGAAGTAGATCGGCCGCGTGCCCGAGATCACGAGCGACAGCCCCTTGAGCAGCATCATCATGCCGAGCGTCGCGATGAACGGCGGCACCTTCATCTTCGCGATCACGAAGCCCGACACGCAGCCGGACAGCGCACCGAAGCACAACGCGGCCAGGATGCCGAGCGGCAGCGGCATCCCCCATTTCGTCAGCACGACGCCGGCCATCACCGCGCAGAACGTCATCAGCGTGCCGACCGACAGATCGATGCCGGACGTGATGATCACGTACGTGCAGGCGACGGCCAGCACGCCGTTCACGGCAGTCGCCTGCAGGATCGACACGAGGTTGTCGACGTCGAGGAAGTTCGACGACGCGAAGCTGAAGAACGCGATCAGCAGCACGAGGCTCGCGAACGCGAGCAGCTTCTGCCGCGCGGCCGGGTTGAAAAAGCGCGCTTTCAGGCTCGATGCGGCCGCCGGCGTGTCGCCGGTGGCAAGGGGCGGAACGGGATGCGTATCGTTGGACATGATCGTTAGGCGTCTGAATCGGGACAATCAGGACAACACGGTCGACTCGCGCTGCGTCGCGAGCTGCATGATCTTTTCCTGCGTGGCGTCGGCCGCGCGCAACTCGCCGGTCACGCGGCCTTCGCACATCACGAGAATCCGGTGGCTCATGCGCAGCACCTCGGGCAATTCCGACGAGATCATCACGATCGCCTTGCCGTCGGCGGCGAGCGCATCGAGCAGCTTGTAGATCTCGCTTTTCGCGCCGATGTCGATGCCGCGCGTCGGCTCGTCGAAGAACAGGATGTCGCAGTCGCGCAGCAGCCACTTCGCGATCACGATCTTCTGCTGGTTGCCGCCCGACAAGAGCCGCGCGGGCTGCGCGACCGACGGCGTGCGGATCGCGAGCTGGCGCACGTACGACTGCGCGGCGTCGCGCATCGCGCGCGCGTCGAGGAACAGGCCGCGGCGCACGAAGCGGCGCATGCTCGACAGCGCGATGTTGTTCTGCACGTCCATCCCGACCGCGAGCCCGAAGTGCTTGCGATCCTCGGACAGGTAGCCGATCCCGTATTTCACTGCGTCGGCCGGCGTGCGGATCGTCACGGCCCGGCCGTGCACGCGGATCTCGCCCGCATCGACCGGATCCGCGCCGAACACCGCGCGCGCGACCTCGGTGCGGCCCGCGCCCATCAGCCCGGCGAAGCCGAGGATCTCGCCGCGCCGCAGCGTGAAGCCGACGTCGCGGATCGCGCGGCCGCGCGACAGCCCGCGCACTTCGAGCGCAATCTCGTTCGCGGACGTATCGGGCGGCGTGCGGGTGTCCGCATCGAGCTGGCGGCCGACCATCATCGCGATGATCGTGTCCATCGACGTGCCCGCCATCGGCACGGTCGCGACGTACTTGCCGTCGCGCATCACGGTCACGCGATCGGCGATCTGGCGCAGCTCGTCCATCTTGTGCGAGATGTAGACGATGCCGACGCCGTGCGCGCGCAGGTCGCCGATGATGCGGAACAGCTCGGCGATCTCCGCGTTGTTCAGCGCGGCGGTCGGCTCGTCCATGATCAGCACGCGCGAGTCGAACGACAGCGCCTTCGCGATCTCGACCATCTGCTGCTTCGCGACCGTCAGCCGGCCCACGAGCGTGCGCGGGTCGAGATCGAGCCGCATCCGCTGGAAGATCGCGGCAGCGTCCCGATTCAGCCGGTCTTCGTCGACGAACACGCCGAAGCGGCCGCGCGGCTCGCGACCGATGAAGATGTTCTGCGCGACGCTCAGGTGGTTCATCAGGTTCAGCTCCTGATGGATGATGCCGATGCCGAGCGCCTGCGCGGCACGCGGGTCGACGATCTCCACCGGGCGGCCGTCCATCCGGATCTCGCCCGCGTCGCGCGGGTAGACGCCCGCGAGAATCTTCATCAGCGTCGACTTGCCGGCGCCGTTCTCGCCCATCAGCGCATGCACTTCGCCCGCACGCAGGTCGAAACGGCAATCGTCGAGCGCCTGCACGCCCGGAAAGCGCTTGCCGATGCCGGTCAGCGCGATCAACGGCGGCGCGGTGTTCGGGTTCAGGTCGGGTTGCATGGAACGCGGCCCTCAGCTGATCGCACGATCGAGATGCGTATATCCGCCGTCGACGAACAGCCACTGGCCCGTCGTGTGCGATGCGCGATCCGACAGCAGGAACACGGTCGTATCGGCGATCTCGCCGGCCGTGGTGAAACGCTGGCCGAGCGGCACCTTGCCGGCGATTGCCGCGACTTTCGCTTGCGGATCGTCGAAGCCGGCGATCCAGTTCTGGTAGAGCGGCGTCATCACCTCCGCGGGAATCACCGCGTTCACGCGCACGCCGTCGTTACGCAACGCGACCGCCCATTCGCGCGTCAGCGCGAGCTGCGCACCCTTCGACGCGCAATAGCCGCTCGTGTTGCCCTGCCCGGTCACGGCCGTCTTCGACGAGATGTTGACGATCGCGCCGCGCGTCGCCTTCAGGTGCGGCACGCAGTAATGCGCCATCACGTAGTAATGGATCAGGTTGCGTTCGAGCGACGCAACGAACGCGTCGCGCCCCGCGTCGAGCCCGATGCTGTCGTTGATGCCCGCGTTGTTGACGAGGCCGTCGATGCGGCCGAAGCGCGCGACGGTCTGCGCGACCGCGTCGCGGCACTGCGCGTCGTCCTGCAGTTCGACAGTGACGCACGCGGCGCGCGGCTGTTTCTGTGCAAGTGCACGCCAGAACGCATCGTCGGGCGCGTGGCGCGCGAACACCACGGGAATCGCGCCTTCGCCGGCCAGCCGCATCGAGATCGCGGCGCCGATGCCCGACGCGCCGCCGGTCACGATCACGACCTTGTCTTGCAGGTTCAAATCCACTTCGCGTCTCCGTCGTTCATGTTGTCGCCGCGCACGGTGCGCACCACGCGCACCACGCAAATGGCGCGCCGTCGTGCGTTGCCGTGCGTCAGCCGCGGAACCGGTACTGCTCCAGCGATTCGGGCTTCATCTCGATCGAGAAACCGGGCGCCGTCGGCGGCATGTACGCCGCGCCGCGCACCACGCACGGTTCGACGAAATGCTCGTGCAGGTGATCGACGTATTCGGTCACGCGCCCTTCCTTCGTGCCGGAAATGCACACGTAGTCGATCATCGACAGGTGCTGCACGTATTCGCACAGCCCGACGCCGCCCGCATGCGGGCACACCGGCAGCCCGTACTTCGCGGCCATCAGCATCACCGCGAGAATCTCGTTCACGCCGCCGAGCCGGCACGCGTCGATCTGCACGACGTCGATCGCGCCGCGCGCGATGAACTGCTTGAACAGCACGCGGTTCTGGCACATCTCGCCGGTCGCGACCTGCACCGGCGCGATCGCCTCGCGGATCTTGCGATGCCCTTCGACGTCGTCGGGGCTCGTCGGCTCCTCGATGAACCACGGCCGCGCGAACGCGAGCGCGCGCACCCAGTCGATCGCCTCGTCGACTTCCCACACCTGGTTCGCGTCGATCATCAGCTTGCGGTCGGGGCCGATCACCTCGCGCGCGATCGTCACGCGGCGGATGTCGTCGGCGAGGTTCGCGCCGACTTTCAGCTTCACGTACTCGAAACCTGCTTCCACCGCCTCGCGGCACAGCCGGCGCAGCTTGTCGTCGCTGTAGCCGAGCCAGCCGGCCGACGTCGTGTAGCACGGATAGCCGTCACGCTCCAGCGCGGCGATCCGCGCGGCCTTGCCGGGCGCCTGCCGGCGCAGCAGGTCGAGCGCTTCGTCCGGGCTCAGGCAGTCGGTCAGGTAGCGGAAGTCGATCGCCCGCACCAGCTCCTCCGGGCTCATGTCGGCAACGAGCCGCCACAGTGGCTTGCCGACGGCCTTCGCCCACAAATCCCACACCGCGTTGACGACGGCGCCCGTCGCCAGGTGGATCGCGCCCTTGTCGGGGCCGATCCAGCGCAACTGGCTGTCCGACGTGACGTGCCGCCAGAAACGGCCCATGTCCTCGCGAATCCAGTCGAGGTCGAGGCCGACGACGAGGTGGCGCATCGCGTCGATCGCCGCGCAGCAGATTTCGTTGCCGCGCCCGATGGTGAACGTGAGCCCGTGACCTGCGAGCCCGTCGCGATCGGTTTCGAGGATGACGTAGGCCGCCGAATAATCGGGGTCCGGATTCATCGCGTCGGAACCGTCGAGCTGGCGCGAGGTCGGAAAGCGCACGTCGAGGACGCGCATCGATCGAATGATAGGCATGACGAACCGTCCGTTGAAGGGAATCAGGCCTGCACGGTGCGCTGGCGCTGCTCGCCGAGCCCGTCGATGCCGAGCGTGATCACCTGTCCGGCGCGCAGGTAGACGGGCGGTTTCTGCCCGAGGCCGACGCCCGGCGGCGTGCCGGTCGAGATCACGTCGCCCGGCTGCAGGCTCATGAAGCGGCTCAGGTAGCTGATCAGGTGGGGCACGCGGAACACCATCGTCGCGGTCGTGCCGTTCTGGTAGCGGTGGCCGTCCACTTCCAGCCACAGTCGCAGCGCGTGCGGATCGGGCACTTCGTCGGCCGTCACGAGCCACGGGCCGATCGGGCCGAACGTGTCGTTGCCCTTGCCCTTGTCCCACGTACCGCCGCGTTCGAGCTGGTATTCGCGCTCCGACACGTCGTTCACCACGCAGTAGCCGGCGACGTGCGACAGCGCATCGGCTTCGTCGATATAGCGGCCGCCCTGGCCGATCACCACGCCGAGTTCGACTTCCCAGTCGGTCTTTTCCGAGCCGCGCGGAATTTCGACGTCGTCGTTCGGGCCCGAGATCGCGCTCGTCCACTTGCCGAACACGACGGGCTCCTTCGGCACCTCCATCCCGGATTCGGCTGCGTGATCCGAATAATTGAGCCCGATGCAGATGAACTTGCCGACGCGGCCGACGCACGCGCCGAGCCGCGGCATGCCTTCGACGAGCGGCAGCGACGACGGCGGAATGTCGCGCAGCCGCGCGAGCGATGCAGGGGTCAGCGCGTCGCCGGCGATATCGTCGATCACGCCGGACAGGTCGCGAATCTGGCCGTGCGCATCGAGCAGGCCCGGCTTTTCATGGTGTTTGTCGCCAAATCTCAGCAGTTTCATAGCGTTGTCTGAATGGAATCGGAAGGTAAATAGGAAGGCGCGGTCAGTTCGACACGGTCAGTTTGACCAGCCGCCATCGATCAGGTGAATCGTGCCGGTGGTAAACGACGCTTCGTCGGACGCCAGATAGAGCGCGAGCGCGGCCACTTCGTCCGCGCTGCCGATGCGGCCGATCGGCTGGCGCGCGACGAACGCCTGGCGCACCTCGTCGGCGGACACGTGGCGCGTGCGCGCCTGGTCGGCGATCCGCTGCGCCAGCGACGGCGATTCGATCGTGCCCGGGCAGATCGCATTGCAGCGGATACCGCGCTCGACGAAATCGGCGGCCACCGCCTTGGTCAGCCCGATCACGGCCGCCTTGGTGGTGCCGTACACGAAGCGGTTCGGCACGCCCTTCACGCTCGACGCGGCCGACGCCATGTTGACGATCGACGCGCCGCCGGCTTCGAGCATCGCCGGCAGCAGCGCGCGGATCAGCCGGTACATCGACGTGACGTTCAGGTTCAGCGAGAACGCCCACGCATCTTCGTCGCACTCGAGGATCGAGCCGTGATGCACGTAGCCCGCGCAGTTGAACAGCACGTCGAACGCGCGTTCGCTCGCGGCGAGCGCGGCCACCTCGTTCGCGTCGGTCACGTCGAGCCGCCGCGTGGCCAGCCGGCCGCCAGCGCGCTCGGCGTCGGCTTCGAGCCGCACCAGCGCGGCTTCGTTGATGTCGGTCGCCAGCACGTCGGCGCCCTCGCTCGCGAACCGCAGCGCGGTCGCGCGGCCGATGCCCTGCCCGGCCGCCGTCACCAGCGCGCGTTTGCCCTGCAATCTCATGAGCTTCTCTCCGAAAAAGCCGGCCGCCAGTCGGCCGATTGGCACAAAGGACTAAAGGTCCAACCAATCATAGGAACGGATCGCGCGTTTGTCACGAAATTGGGATTCAGTATTTACCCGGGGCGGGTCAATCCGTGCGGCGCACGAGAATGCGGCGCGCGACCGGCGTTGAAGTGCTGCCCCACTATCCGTTCAAACCCAATACCGGCGTTCCAGCCGATTCTTCAGGCGCGTCCCGTACCGCGCACGGGCGAAACTGACAAAAAAGTCATGTTCGCGTCAGGGTGCCAACGGGTGCCGCACGCCATCATGGCGTTGCCGGACCGCGCTTCCGGTACATCGCCCCCGCCCGCTCCGGATCCCGAGCGGGCACCTCCGTCCCCCGGCGATGTATCCCGTGACTGGGCGAGCAGACACGGTGTGCGGGCCGATTTTCCGCCCCGGGCTTCTTGTCCGGGGCTTTTTGTCTTTGGTTTTCCAAGAAAATAAGCGTCGATTGTTTCTAAATCGGCAAAAGGTAATTCGAGCCGGACAGGATGTTTTTTCCGGTCACAGACGCTTACATTTAGCGCACCACTCATGGAAACCCCTACGGATTCCCCCTTGGGTAGTGACACCCACTGCCATGGCCGAACCCGCACGGGCTTTAGGAAACGGCAAAATGAAGGCCTCCCAATCCCTGCCTGCGCTCGATCCCGCCGACGTCCACGTCGAAATCCTCGAACGTTCCGATACGCTGCTCGTCGTCCGCTGGGTCGAACCCGGCCGCTGTCATTACGGCGAACAACGCTGGCGCCGCCGCTTCGCGCAACGCACCGGCACCTGCGCGCTGTCGCGCCAGGTCATCCACCGCGGCGACGAAGTGTTCCGCCCGGCCGAGCGCCCGGCCCCCGCGAACGCCGCCGCCATGATCTCCGCCGCCGAGGTGCTCGCGCTGGCCGGCGGCAGGTAACACCCGCCGGTCCTGCGCCGGACTCGCGGCGCCACACCCTGAGCCCCGAATCCCTAGAAGCGCCGGTCTAATTCCTCCGCTTGTCTGCTCCGTCCGCCCGCACTATCGTTACACCATTCAATGTAACGATTAAGTGCCGCGGCCGACCGGCCGCGCCGATGGAGGCAGACATGCATGCATGGAGCGCGCGCCACGTCCCGGCGCAAGGCGGCAAGGTCGCGGTCGTAACCGGCGCCAACAGCGGCCTCGGCTGGCATCTCGCGGAAACGCTGGCCGCGAAAGGCGCGACGGTCGTGATGGGGTGCCGCGACGGCGCACGCGGCGCGCAGGCCGCCAACGCGATCCGCCGGCTTCATCCTCATGCACGCGTCGAAGTCGATCCGCTCGACCTCGCCGATCTCGCATCGATTGCACGCTTCGCGGCCGACGTCGGCGAACGCCACGGCCGCGTCGACATCCTCTGCAACAACGCCGGCGTGATGTTCCTGCCGCTGCGGCACACGCGCGACGGCTTCGAGATGCAGTTCGGCACCAACCACCTCGGCCATTTCGCGCTGACCGGCCATCTGCTGCCGGCGCTGCGCGCCGCGCACCGGGCGCGCGTCGTCACGATGTCGAGCGGCTTCAACCGCGGTGGCCGGATTCGCGTGGACGACCTGCGCGCCGCGCAGCGCTACAACCGTTATCTCGCCTATTGCGACAGCAAGCTCGCGAACCTCGTGTTCGCGATCGAGTTGCAGCGCCGCTTCGCGCGCGCGGCATTCGCGGGCATCAGCGTCGCCGCGCATCCCGGCTATGCGGCGACCAACCTGCAGTTCGCGGGCCCGGCGATGGACCGCTCGCCCGCCCGCGCCGCGTTGATGCGCGCCGCGAACCGTTATCTCGCGCAACCGGCCGACCAGGGCGCGCTGCCGGCGATTCATGCGGCCACGTCGCCCGATCTGGCCGGCGGCGCGTACATCGGCCCGTCCGGCTGGTTCGAATCGCGCGGGCTGCCGGCGCCGGCGAGCGTGCCGCGCGCGGCGCGCAGCGTGGCGGCGGCGGCGCTGCTGTGGGAAGCATCGGAAGCCGCGACCGGCGTGCGCTTCCTCAGCGCCGGGGCACCCGCCGGCCGCTCGCCGGGTCGGCCGCTCGATACGGCGGCCGAAGCGCGCTGAGTCGTGCGCCGGGGATCGCAACATTCCCCATACTTATTACGCTGACCGAAAAGACAGCCTGTTGAAAGACTGATGCGCCGCCGCACTGTTACCGGCCAGGAAACAATTTATCGTCAAAATCAGCGTTTACCCTGAACCCGCCGGTGACTAAGATTTGATCACTCGCTCAAGACATGGTGTCGGGAGCGAACCCAATAAAACACCGGAGGTCACCATGAAATCGCTCGTTTCCGCAGTCGTTGCCGCTGCCGCCCTGTCCGCTTCGTTCGGCGCATTCGCTCAAAGCACCGTGACGCGCGCTCAAGTGCGCAACGAACTGGTCCAGCTCGAACAAGCCGGCTACAAGCCGGGCGTGTCGAGCCCGTACTACCCGAACGACATCCAGAGCGCCGAAGCGCGCGTTCATGGCGCCGACACCAGCGGCTACGGCGCACAACCGGCTCCGCTCGTCCATTCGGGCGCGCCGGCAGCCGCTTCGTCGAACGCACGCGACTCGATCTTCTTCGGCCAGTAAGCCGATGCGCCCCCGGCGGGCGCCGCGCGTCGCGCGATGAAGTCACGCAGTCCGGACGAGCCCCCTTCGCGGGGCTCGTCTGTTTTGTGAAACGCATACCTCCGCCGCCCGGCAGCGGGTGGCTTCGCCCGGACGCTTGGCGTCCGGGTGCTTTTTCCCCAAGAGGTCGTGCGTGAAGACGCCGTGTGTGTCGATCAGCGCGCAGCGTCGGCCGGCACCGCCCGCGACAACACGCGCCACCGCGACAGCAATTCGTCGCGATCGACGTAACAGCCCTGCAAATGCCGGCGGCCCGTCGACGGATCGAACTCCGTGCGCGCATGCAGCACGCGCCGGTTGTCGAACGCCCACATGTCGCCGGCCCGCAGCCGGCGCTGCACGCGAAAGCGCGGCTCGCGCGCCAACGCGAGGAACCGCCGGTACGCGCGATAGACGGCCGCGACCGAGCCGGTCGGCGCATCGAGCGGCCCGCGCAGGAAGTTCGCGACGCGCACTTCCGTCACGTTGCCGCGCGCATCGCGCCCGATCACCGGCGCCGAACAGCGGTAGTCGCTGTTCGCGCTCTTGTTCCAGAACTCGAACGGCGTCGATGCGAGCTGCTCGAAATCGTCCGGATGTTCGCGCCGCAGCGCATCCGCGAGCGCGAAGCCGTCGAGGAAGATGCTGTCGCCGCCCGTCGCGTCGTTCGCGAGGCAATGCAGGAATTGCACGCCCGGCTGCAATTCGCGCGTCGGCAGGTCGGTGTGCGGCGGAAGATTCAGCGACGTATACGCATTGCTGTCCGGGCGCGGCTTCGATTCGACGTCGAACAGCACGCCGAAATTGCTTTCGCGGATCAGGCCGACGCGGCGCGCGACCTCGTCGACGCGGCCCCGCTCGGCCGGCACGCCTTCGACGAGCGTCAGCCCCGTGCGCTGCAATGCGCCGAGCCATGCGAGCAACGCGTGATCGTCCTCCATCACGTCGCGCCACGCGAACACGCCGATCGCCGTCGCATCGTCGCCGGTCCATATGTGCCGCCCGTGCGCGGCCGCGCGCTCCGCGCGCGACGCGTCGTCATATGCATGCGCACGCAACCAGCCCGGCGACCACGCGCTGCGGTGTCCGTCGTTCCATTCGACATGCAGCGCGCCGTCGGTTTCGACGTGCACGGTAAGCGCGGACAGATCCGCGCGCGCATCGGCGATCTCGAAGACCTGTTCGCGCGTGATCGCATGCACGCACGCGGAACACGCGCAATTGTCGCGCAGCCAGTCGAAATGGAACGGCGATCGTCGCGCGTCGCTCCATTCGACGTCCACCTTGCCGTCGCCAATCGTCGCCGCCGCGATCGCCGCGTCGGCCGAAAATGTCCGCCAGTCCTCGATACGGTGTTGCGCTGCCGCCTGCATCGTTGCCTCCCGGAAAACGCCCGCTACGCGTGTGGTGCGAGCAAGAACCTGCCGACCATCCGGTGCATCCGTGCGGCCTGCGGGCTCGTCCCGAGCGCGCGCCAGCAGCCGTGCACCAGCCCCTCTCCCATCCAGTAGTTCGCGACGCCGCCCGCCGCGCGAACCCGTTCGACGTACACGCGCGCATCGTCGCGCAGCGGATCGTGCTCCGCGCCGATCGCGAGCACCGGCGGCAAGCCGTCGAACCGCCCGGCTTCGAGCGGCACCGACGCGCGCAGCAACGGGTTGCCGTTTCGCAGCACGTCGGACAAGTCACCGCCCCAGTACAGCGCGCGATAGCGATGCACGTCGTCGAGCGTCAGCATCGGCGCGTGCGCTTCTGTTTCGCGCGCGGGCGACTGCGGTTCGAAACCGAGCATCGGATAAACGAGCGCGATGCCGTCCACGCTGCCTTCGCCCGCATCGCGCAGCGCGGTCGCCACCGCCGCCGCGAGCATCCCGCCCGCGCTGTCGCCCGCGAGCGTCAACGGATGCACGCACGGCCCGAACGACCAGCGTGCATTGCGCGCGGCACGCGTGACTGCCACGCAATCCTCGAGCGCGGCCGGCGCGCGGTGTTCGGGCGCGAGGCGATAGTCGACGGCAATCACGTCGAGGCCCGTATCGGCCGCCAGTTGCGCGGTGATCAGCGCATGGCTGTCGAGCGAGCCGACGACGAAACCGCCGCCATGAAAAAACAGCACCGTGCCGCGCGGCGTGCCGTGCGCGGACGTATAGCGCCGCAGCGCGATCGCGCGACCGTCCGGCGCGCGCCACACGGCGTCCTGCTGCACGATGCCGGCGGGCAGCGCGGCCGGCGTCCATTCTGCCGCGAAGCGGTCGTACAGGCGGCGCTGCTCGTCGGGCGAACGCGCCGCCGCATCGGCCGGATACCACGCGTCGACGGCCGCGACGAACGCCGCGATTTCCGGTTCGAGCATCGTGTGCGCTCCGCGGTCGAAGACCGAAGGTAGAAGATCGTGAAATGAAGCGCGCCGCTAGCGGCGCGGCGGCAGCCCGATCACGCGGCCCGCATAAGCGGGCGCCGCGCAATCGCGCTGCAACGCATGCAGTTCGGCCACGCGCGCGGCCACGTCGTCGTCGAACGGCGCCGATTTCGCACCGTCGCGCGTATCGACGTGCAACAGCATCTGCTCGCTCGCCGATACCGCGTCGTCATGCCCGTCGGCGAACAGTTCGAGATACAGGTGCATGCGCTTCGCGTCGTGCGCGAGCACACGCGCATCGACGCGCACCGGCGTACCCTCCTTGATCTCGCGCAGGTAGTTCACGTGCGCTTCGAGCGTGTAGACCGAGCGCCCTCGTTCGCGACGCGCGGCGTCGTCGAGGCCGATGCGATCCAGCAACGCATCGGTCGCGAAGCTGAAGATCAGCAGGTAGAACGCATCGCGCAGGTGGCCGTTGTAGTCGACCCATTCGGGCCGCACCACGTCGCGGTAAATCGTCAGCGGGGTATCGCCCGTCATCGCCTGTCCTTTATTCGTCGAATCGCATCCCGTGCCGCGCCTTCACCGCGGCGATCGATTTCAGCACCTCGGTGATGCACTCGTCGCGATAGCGTTCGAGCTCCTTGATGCTGCGCGTGCCCTGCTGTTCGGTCGTGCCTTCGACGACGCGGTCGATCAGTGCGTCGGTCAGCGTCGGCGCGACCAGCTTCGTCCACGGCAGTTCGAGCGCAGGGCCGAATTGCTGCATGAAGTGTCGCATGCCCGCATCGCCGCCGGCCAGCGTGTAGGTCAGGAACGTACCCATGAACGACCAGCGGATGCCCGCGCCGAAGCGGATCGCATCGTCGATCTCGCCGGTCGTCGCGACGCCTTCGTCGACCAGATGCAGCGCCTCGCGCCACAACGCTTCGAGCAGACGGTCCGCGATGAAGCCCGGCACTTCCTTGCGCACGTGCAGCGGCCGCATGCCGAGGGTGCGATAGACCTCCATCGCGCCTTCGACCGCTTCCGGCGACGTGCGCGCGCCGCCGAGCACCTCGACGAGCGGCAGCAGGTAGACGGGGTTGAACGGGTGGCCGACCACGCAGCGCTCCGGATGCGTCGCCCGCGCGTAGAAATCGGTCGGCAGCAGCCCCGACGTCGACGACGCGATGATCGCGTCGGGCTTCGCCGCGCGGCTGATCTGCTCGTGCAGCTCGAGCTTTAGCGCCTCGCGCTCGGGCGCGCTTTCCTGGATGAAATCGGCATCGGCGACGCATGCTTCGATCGTCGGCACGAACCGCAGCCGCGCGGGATCGGCGCCCGGCGCGAGGCCGACGCGTTCGAGCGCGGGCCACGCGTTCGCGACGCTCGCGCGCAACCGCGCTTCGGCGCCCGGCGCCGGGTCCCACACAACCACGTCGAGACCGTGTGCGAGCGCGCGGGCAATCCATCCGCTGCCGATCACGCCGGTGCCGATCGCGGCAAACGTGTTGATGTCGGTCTTCAATGCCATGTCAACGCATCCTTCGAATCAGGGGAAATCGGTGGGTGGTCTCGCGTGCGCGCAGGCCACCCTGTCATGTCAGTCAGTCGGCGAAAAACTCACGCGAATTCGGCGAGCGCGCGACGTTCGAGCGGACGTTCGCCGCGCGCCGGCAGGCCGAGCTTGCGGCGGCCTTCGGCCGGCGTCAGCACGCGGCCGCCGAGCCGTTCGACGATCTCGCGGGCGCGCTCGACGAGCGTGCCGTTGGTCGCATGCACGCCGCGGTCGAGCCAGATGTTGTCCTCGAGACCGACCCGCACGTGGCCGCCGAGCAGCATCGCCTGCGCGACCATTGGCATTTGCATGCGGCCGATCCCGAAGCCGGCCCAGTGCGCGCCCGGCGGCAGGTTGTCGACCATCGCCTTCATCGTGCCCGTGTCGGCCGGCGCGCCCCACGGAATGCCGAGGCACAGCTGGAACAGCGGCGGATCGTCGAGCAGCCCTTCCTTCAGCAACTGCTTCGCGAACCACAGATGGCCCGTATCGAAGATCTCCAGCTCCGGCTTCACGCCGAGTTCCTGGATGCGTTTCGCGCCGGCGCGCAACTGCGCGGGCGTCGACACGTAGATGTAGTCGCCGTCGCCGAAATTCAGCGTGCCGCAGTCGAGCGTGCAGATCTCGGGCAACAGCGCCTCGACGTGCGCGAGGCGCGTGAGGCCGCCGACGAGGTCGGTGCCCTTGCCGAAGCGCATCGGGTCCTCGCCCGGGCCGATCTCGAGATCGCCGCCCATGCCGGCCGTGAGGTTGATGATCACGTCGACGTCGGCCGAGCGGATGCGGTCGACCACTTCGCGATACAGGTTCGGGTCGCGGCTGCCGCGCCCCGTCTGCGGATCGCGCACGTGGCAGTGGGCGACCGTCGCGCCGGCCTTCGCGGCTTCGATCGCGGCGGCCGCGATCTCCTTCGGCGTGACCGGAATCGCTGGATGCTTGCCGACCGTATCGCCCGCGCCGGTGACCGCGCAGGTGATGATGACTTCGTGATTCATGATGGGTGCCTCGCTTGATTCGGGTTGTGTCGCATTGCTAATGGCATAGGGGCGCGGGCCGTTACAGCCCGAGATACGCCTTCACCGCAGGCAGGCCGTCCTTGCCGTCGAACGTCTTGACGCCCGCGAGCCACGGATCGAGCACCTGCGGGTTCTTCTTCAGGTACGCCTTCGCGGCATCGGCCGGCTTGGTCTTGTTCATCACCGTCTGCATCAGCTGGTTCTCGAGCTGCGTCGAGAAGCGCAGGTTCGTCACGAGCTTGCCTGCGTTCGGGCAGCGCGCGATGAAGTCGGGCGCGGTGAGCGTGTACACGCGCGCTTCGCCGTAGTTCGGGCCGAACGCCGCGTCGCCGCCGGATAGGTAGTTCATGCTGAGCTGGATGTTCATCGGATGCGGCTCCCAGCCAAGGAACACGACCCACTTCTTCTCGCGGGCCGCGCGCTCGACCGTCACGAGCATCCCGGCCTCGCTCGATTCGACGAGCTTGAAGCCGCCCAGCCCGTACTGGTTCGTGTCGATCATTTTCTGGATCGTCGCGTTCGCGCTGCTGCCCGGCTCGATCCCGTAGATCTTGCCGTCGAGTTCCGCACGGTGTTTCGCGATGTCGTCGAAGGTCTTCAGGCCGGCCTGGTACGCGTAGCTCGGCACCGCGAGCGTCGCCTTCGCACCGGACAGGTTCGGCGGCTCGACGACGTTGATCGACTTGCTGTCGAGGAACGGCTGCAGCTGCTTCTGCTGCACGGGCCACCAGTAGCCGAGCGACACGTCGAGCTGCTTGCTCTTGAGACCGGCGAACGAGATCGGCACCGACGCGATCGTCGTGGTCGGCTTGTAGCCGAGCGCCTCGAACACGGTCGACGCGAGCGCCGTGGTCGACGTGATGTCGGTCCAGCCGATATCCGCGAAGCGCACGGTGCGGCAGGTCGCGGCCTCCGTCTCGGCCAGCGCGGCTTGCGTGAACGCGCCGGTCGCCAGCACGGCCGCGGCAAGCGCGGCGATCTTCGTCGACTTCATGGTTCGGTTCCTCCCGATTGGTCTCGCGGCAGCCGGCACGCGGAGTGTGCGCCGGCCTGCATCGTGGGAGTAAAAGTAACGAGCCATATTCGCCGCGAGAAGACCGGCGGCGACCTGTTCTTGCCTGTTTGCGACTATGAGTGGAAACCACTATGTTTCGTCTGAGGCTTGACTGACGGGGGTTTCGGGTTTCTCCGGGGAGCGGCGGGATTGCCCGGATGCGGCGCGCACCTTTCGATTCTTCCATGGCCATGCTGACGGATTTCCGACAGGTCGCCGGAGGCCGTGGGCCGGCCCTATGCTGGCAGTCGCCGAGCGATCGCGCGCGGCCTGCCCGTTGCCGTGCCGACTCGTATCGTCCGGCCGTTGCGCGTCGCTCGAACGGATGCGGACGGACACGGCCGGCCGTCGCGATGTCCGTCTCCGGTCTTTCCGCCAAGGAACACCATGATGCTTGCCGCTTTCTTCGTCGTCGCCCTCGTCGCCCTCGTCGTGCCCATGCGCCGCCGCGTGATGCGCAGCGCCGATGCGAAACTTCGTGCGCAATTCGATGCGGAAGGCCCGCGCGGAGACGCGTCGCGCCGGTTGATGCACGATGCGGGGTACCGCGTCTGAATATCGACGTCGGGCCCGGTGGCGATGCGGCGCGTTCAGCCCGCCGTCACCACCCGCACGAACGCGTCCGCGAGCACCGTAGGCTCGATCGGCAACACCAGCGCGCACACCGATCTCGCATCCTCGTCCGAAATCGGCACGAACACGACGCCGTCGATCCCGATGCTCGCCATCCGCGCCGGCACGATCGCCACGCCGTGGCCGGCCGCGACGAGATTCAGCATCGACGTCTTCGGCGACACGATCCGCGCGGCCGACGGCACGAAGCCGCGCTTCAGGCACAGATCGATCACGACGCGCGCGAGGCCGCCCCGCTCCCGATACACGGCCGAGACGAACGGCTCGCGCCGCAACCGCGCGATCGCGACGCGCTTGCGGTGCGCGAGCGGATGATCGGCCGGCACCGCCACGCACAGGCGTTCGGCCGCCAGCTCGACGAAACGCACGCGTGCATCGCGCCGCAGCACCGGCAACCGAACGATCCCGACATCGGCCTGGCCGTTCGCGATGTCCGTCACCTGATCCTCGGACGACGCGCGGTCGAGATCGATGCGCGCGCCCGGACAATCGCGCATGAGGCGGTCGAGATCCGGCATCAGGCTGCTGACGGGCACGGTACTGGAATGCAGCAGCCGCAGCACGCCGGCCTCCCCGCGCGAGAACTGCGCGCCTTCGTCGGCGGCCGCCGTCAGCGTGGCCGGGATCGACGCCACGCGTTCGCGGTAGAGCGCGCCGGCCGGCGTGAGCCGCACGCCTCTCGGTTCGCGGTCGAACAGCAGGAACCCGAGTTCGTCCTCGAGCTGGCCGATCTGCCGGCTGAGCGCCGACTGCGCGACATGGAGCGCACCCGCGGCCGGCGTGAAGCCGCCGAGGTCCGCCACGGTCAGGAAATACTGGATTTGCCGGAGTGATGGCATGCCGAAACGAGATGGATGAGCGCCAGATTCGATATTTGTGTTATACCGGCGCGCTGCGCAGAATGAAAGCCTTCCGTGCCCGCACCACCGTGGCGGCCACGCTTTCGGCGCGTTCATCTTCGTGACTACCGTCCTCTCTTATTTGCTGGTCGCGGCGGCCGGCATCAGTGTTGCGTTGCAGCAGGTGCTCAACGCGAACCTGCGCACGCAGATCGGTTCACCGTGGTGGGCCGGGTCGGTCAGCTACGTCGTCGGCCTCGCCGCGATGCTGGCGGTCGCGCTGCTGTCGCCTCACCCGCGCGTGAGCGGCACGTTGTCCGGCGCCGGGTCGTGGTTCAGCTGGACGGGCGGATTCTTCGGCGCGGTATTCGTCGGCGTCGCGATCCTGATGGTGCCGCGATTGGGCGCGGCGACGACGCTCGCGCTGATCGTCGTCGGGCAGATGACCGGCGCGCTCGTGTTCGACCACTTCGGCGTGCTCGGCATCCCGCAGCATTCGGCGAGCGCGATCCGCATCGCCGGCGCGGCGTGCCTCATCGTCGGGGTCGTGCTGATCCGCGCGTGACGGCGGCGCGTGCGTGGCCTATATGCCGGCCGCGCACGCACGCGCCGCGACGCTCACGCGTAGTTCATCATCACCGACTTGCTCTCCGTGTACTGGTCGATCACCGCGCGGCCGAGTTCGCGGCCGAAGCCCGACTGCTTCATCCCGCCGAACGGCAACGCGTTGTCGAGCAGCGAATGGCAGTTGACCCACACGGTGCCCGCGGCAATACGCGGAATCAGCTTGTGGATCGCCGCAAGATCGTTCGACCAGATGCTTGCGCCGAGCCCGTACGGCGTGTCGTTCGCGAGCTGCACGGCCGTATCGACGTCGTCGAACGGCATCGCGACGAGCACCGGCCCGAAGATTTCCTCGCGCACCACGCGCATCGCCTGCGTCGTATCGACCAGCACCGTCGGTTCGACGAAGAAGCCGGGGCCGTCGAGCGCGCGGCCTCCCGCCGCCGCGCGCGCGCCCTCGCCGAACCCCGAGTCGATGTAACCGCACACGCGCTCGCGCTGCTTCGCCGACACGAGCGGGCCGATCTGCGTCGCCGGGTCCATCCCCGGGCCGATCTTCAGGCTCGCGGCGAGCTTCGCGACGCGCTCGATCACGCCGTCGAACACTTTCGCGTGGATGTACGCGCGCGAGCCGGCCGTGCACACCTGCCCCTGGTTGAAGAAGATCGCGTTCGCCACGCCCTGCGCGGCCTTGTCGAGATCGACGTCGGGCAGCACGATCACCGGCGACTTGCCGCCGAGTTCCAGCGACATCCGCGTCATGTTGTCGAGCGCCGCGTGGCCGATCGTCTTGCCCGTCTGCGTCGACCCGGTAAACGCGATCTTGTCGATGCGCGGATCGCGCGACAACGCCGCGCCGGCCGTGTGACCGTAGCCGGTGACGATATTGACGACGCCGTCCGGGAAGCCGGCCGCCTGGATCAGCTCGCCCAGCCGCAAGGCGCTCAGCGGCGTGTCTTCGGCAGGCTTCAGCACGACGGTACAGCCCGTCGCGAGCGCCGGCGCGATTTTCCACGCAGCCATCAGCAACGGAAAATTCCACGGGATGATCGCGCCGACCACGCCGACGGGTTCCTTGCGCGTATAAGCGAAAATTTCGCTGTCCGGCAGGTACGGCATGCCGGCGTCGATCACGCTGCCTTCGATCTTCGTCGCCCAGCCGGCCATGTAGCGGAAGCACTGCGCGGCCATCGCGACGTCGAGCCCCTGCGCGACCGTCACCGGCTTGCCGTTGTCGAGCGATTCGATCTCGGCCAGCTCGCGCGCGTTCGCTTCGATCAGGTCGGCGAGCACGAGCATCAGGCGCTCGCGGTCGGTGGTCTTCGCGGTGCGCCACGGGCCAGCATCGAATGCACGGCGCGCGGCGGCGACCGCCTGCTGCACGTCGCGCTCGTCGGCTTCGGGCACGTGCGCGATCACGGTGCCGTCGGCCGGGTTCACGACATCGAGCTGGCGGCCCGACGCGGCGTCGCTCCATTCGGCGCCGATCAGCATCTTCTTCGGCTTCGCGAGAAACGCACGCGTCGCGTCGAGCAGCGCAAAGGTTTCGTTCGTCTCCATGTTCCTGTTTCCCTGATTCGTTGAGTGAGTCGGTCAGTAGCGCTCCGTGACGCCGTCGATCCCGCGCGCCTGCAACGCGCGGACGAGCCCGGTGCGCACGGTCGCGACGTCGGACAGCGCGGGGCGGCGATGCGCGGCGACTTCGGCGGCCGTATACGGCTTGAAGTCGCGCGGCAGCGCGTCGCGGTTCATCGTCGTGAGCACCCAGTTCAGCACGTCGGCCAGCTCCCGATCCGACAGCGCCGAGTTAGACGCACCGGGCACGCGCATCACGTATTCGCGCCCGGCCGGCAGATGCGTGAAATAGCCGAGCGAATTCGCGAGCGGCGGCACCTTGCCGGGAATGCCGCCGCCCGTCGCCGTGTGGCAACCCATGCAGTTGAGGACCCAGTGCTGCCGTGCGAGCGCGGCATCGGCCGCGCCGTCGGCCTGTGCGGGTGCGGACACGATGAACGCGCAGGCCGCGGCGCCCGACAGCAGCAGCCAGCACGACAGGCGACGCGGCAGGCCGCCGAACCGCGATGACGACGACGCGCACCGCGTGCCGTGCACGGACGCGCGCACGCCGTTCACAGGCCGAGCCCCTTGATCACCACCGCGCGCTGCGCGTGCACGGCCGTGCCGTCCATCTGCTTCGCGCGCGCCGCGCGGATATCGGCCGCGGTGAACGGCTTCGCGTCGCCGTGCTGCGCGTTGAGGTCGAACACGACGTAGTTCAGCACGTGCGCGATGTCGTCGTCGCTCGCGCTCGCGAACGACGGCATCTTGAAGTTGTAGCGCTTGTCGTGCACCTCGATCTCGCCGAACATGCCGTGCAGCAGCGTCGCGATCAGCTGCGCCCGGCCGGCTTCCGCCGCCGCGTACTTGCCCGGGTACTCGGTCAGCGGCGGCGCCAGCCCGTCCTGCCCTTTTCCGCCCGCCTGGTGACACACCGCGCACTGTGCGTCGAACAGGCTTTTTCCGGCCGGGTGATGCACGGCTTCCTGTGCGCCGGCCGCGCCGGGTAATGCGAAGGTCCCCACGGCCGCCATGCATGCAACGACGGTCCTTCCTGCCTGCTTCACTTTCATTGCTTAGCCGCCCCTAGCAGAACCGAAACCGAACAGTGGTAATTCGAATTACCGTTCGCCATGCACCAGTTGATGTCGTTGTTCAGCGACAGCTTGTACAGCGGCTTCTCGCGCTCGTTGCGGTTGCAGAAGCACTTGCCGCACGAGGTCTTGCCGCAGCAGTCGTTGTACGACACGATGTAGTCCGAACCGTCGTGCGGATTGCGGCAGGTGCCGATCCACGTGATCGGCGACGGCGTCGTGCCCGGCGGGCAACTGCTCGACGTGCCGCCGCAGCAGCTGCAAAGCCAGCCGTCGATCGCGCAGTATTTCCAGTAGTCGCAGCTCGTCGGGTCGTCGCTCGCGCCCGCCGCGGCGGCACCGGATGCACCCGGCGCCGCCGATGCCCCGGATGCCGCATCGGCCGCATACGCGGTGCGATCGACGGGCAGCAGCGGCAGCAGCGCCGACCCCACCAGCACCTTGCCGAGCTTCGCCATCGCGCTGCGCCGCGAACTGTGCTGCGCGACGCCGCGCGCCGACCGCTCGAACCATGAATCAAACACGCCCATGTCGTCGTTCTCCAATGACGTTGAAAAAGGTCCGGCCGGTCATGCGTGTTGCGCGTGCGCGTCGTGCGCATCGTGGCTGTGATCGCCGTGCACGAACTGCTGCAGCGACGCGACGCCGCGCTCCTTCGCCTCGAACAGGCTCTCGAGGTGCTCGCGCGTGTTGACGAGCCCCTTCGCGCGCACGGCGCCCGTTTCGTCGAGCAGCACCGCATACGGCAGCTTGCCGATCTGGTACGCAAGGCCGAGCTCCTGCGACAGCACGTACGGGAAGCGCCCGAGGTCGTGCTTTCGCGCGAAGCGCGCATGTTCGTCGGCATCGCCGTCGCTCGCGAGCACGATGTTCGCCGGCGTCGCCTCGCTGGCCTGCAGCGACGGCAGCAGCGGCAGCAGCTTCTTGCAGACCGGGCACGTCGGCGACAGGAAGAACAGCAGCGTCGCCTTGCCCGCTGCATCGATGCCGCCGACTTTCACGTGCGAGCCGCGAAGGTCGGTCAGTTCGAACGTCGGCGCGATCGTGCCGACCGCCGGCCCCTTGTCGATCATCAGCGCGCCGGCCGGCATGATGCGTTCGTACAGGATGCCGATCTGGCGCACCAGCGCGAGGCAGATCGCGCCGAGCGCGAGGACGGCCACCCACAACAGGGCGGTGGAAGCGGTAAGAGCGGTTTGCATCATGAATTCCTCAGATGAGAAAGGCGCGGGACGTTGGCGAGCAGCACGTCGACGGTAAGCAGCGCGCAGACGATCAGCAGCACGGAGAAGAACAGCGTCAGGTAGTCGAACCACACGACGGCGCGCGTGCCCGGCTCGACGAACGCGGTCGCGGCCAGCGCGACGAGCAGCAGCACGCGGCCGACATGGAGCCAGCCGATGCCGCGCGGCGCGTCCGCACGGGCGGCGGTGAAGCCGGAACAGCCGCAGTCGATGTCGGTGTGGCCGCGCAGCAGGTTGATCGCGAGGCCGGCCGCGAACGCCAGGAGCAACGCGATCAGGCCGGTCGCGCCGGCCGCGCGCGTGTCGGGAAACAGCAGCGCCACGGCGGCGACGACTTCCGCGAGCGGAATCGCGAACGCGACGGGCGCGGTCAGCGCATCGGACAGCAGCCGGTAGCCGGCGAGCGCGTGGCGAAACGCGGCGGGGCGGCGCATCTTCGCGAAGGCGCCGAGCAGCACGACGGCGGCCGCGCCGGCCTGCGCGCTGGTGGCGAGTACGGGATCGACGGTCATCGCGGCCTCACGGGTTGACGAGCAGCGACGACGTATTGCCGATCTGCTTCTCGACGTGCCGCAGCGTGCCGGTACGCGCGTCCATCACGACGAGATCGGAGGTCGCCGTCAGCCCGTAGAACAGCGGCTTGTCGTCCTCGCTGATCTGGATCGACACGAGCGGCTCGACCTTCAGTTGCGCGAGATCCCAGCGCGCGACGCGCTGCTTCGTCTTCAGGTCGTACACCCACACCTGCGTGCCGGGATCCTTGTGCGAACCGTCGGCGCCCTTGTGCATCAGCACGTAGTAACGGTGCTGCTTCGCGTGCACGGCCGTCTGCTGCAGGCCGCCCGGACGCCAGCCTTCGGCGCGCTCGGCGTCCGTCAGCAGTGGCCACGGCGTGCCGAACGCCGGCTTGTCGCCGCTGAAATCGGCGCTGCGCACGGTGCCGCCGTACGTGGTGAACAGATAGCCGCCGTTGTACCGCGACGCGTTCACGAACGCCGGATCCTTGTCGACGTCGATGAACGCGTCCGACATCGTGCGCTTCGTTTCCTTGCCGTTCGCGTCGAGCGTGACGGTCAGCGCCTTGCCGCTTTCGCACAGCGCGGTGAAGCGGTCGTTGCCCGACGGATACGCGAGCACGCACGCAGCCATGTCGATCTCCGACAGCACCTGCTTCGAGACGGCGTCGATCACCGTCACCGACGCGGCCGGCGTGATGTTCGCGACGTACAGCCGCTTGCCGTCGGCGCTGAACGCGGTGTTGTACGGCGACGGCACATGCTGCCCGTGCTTCGCCGGAATCACGATCTCGCCCGCGTGATCGAGCGTCGTGTTGTCGATCATCTCGACGACGTCGGTGCGCGTGCCGTGCGAGCCGCGCGAGAAATAGGTCGTCGCGACGAAGCTCGTCTTGCGGTCGGGCGAGATCGCGAAGCCGGGGGCGAAGCCGCCGTCGATCTGGCCGAGCAGCTTCTTCGCATCCGCGTCGTACACGTGGATGCGCCCGTCGGTCATCGACGGCATCGAGATGTCGACGACATAGACCTCGTGCGGATGCCACGGCGGCATCTTCTGCACGACCAGCTCTTCGGGTTTTTCCGTCGCGTTCGCGCTGCCGGCCGATGCCGCCGCCAACGCCAGCGTCGCCGCGAGCGCCGCGGTTCGTCGCCTTGTCCTCATGCCGCCTCCAGTGGGGAATTCACGTTATGTGGGGCGACTGTAGTTCGACAATAAATCCCGTCAGCACCCGGACCGGCAACGCGTACGTGCCGATTCGGGATATTGGAAATGCGCGTGAAAGCCTCGCTGTACCGCCCCTTCCGACCCTCTGAAACATGCACACGGAATAGCGCTGCCCCGTATTGCGCCGACTATTCGGTCGGTTTAATCTTGCGCGGTTCGAACGATCGCCGGAGGGGCCGTGCTCGCGTTTCATCAGAGGTTCGACGACGCAGACCGACATGCCGAGGCGCTGCGCGGCTGGAATCAGCGTTACGACCAGATCGGGTCCGGCGCGTATCGCAGCGCGGTCAAAAACGCGGTGTTCGACGGCGCGCAACTGTTCCAGGAAGCGGCGAACGTGCGCATCATCCAGCGCGGATGTTTGCCGCACGGCCATACGGTGTTCGGCATGCCGCTCACCGGCTCGGGCACCTTCGCGTTCGGCGATGCGCGCCTCGAGCGCGGCACGATCGTGATGGCGCGCGGCGGCGCGCCGTTCGAACTCCATTCACCCGACGACATGTCGCTGATCGGCGTGGTTGTCGAACCCGAATTGATGCAGCAGATCGAGGATGCGGCCGACGTGCGGCTGGACGCACGCGCGCTGCGGCGCGGCGTCGTCGAGGTGCCGGTCGCCGCGCGCGACCGTGCGAGCATGCAGCTCGCGACGCTGCTCGAACGCGTGCTGTCGGCGCCCGATGCGTTCGACGCGGCGCCCGCGCAACACGCGCTGCGCGCCGACGTCGGCAACGTGCTCGTCGATCTCCTCACGTACCGGATGCCCGAGCCGTCGAACCGGCTCACGCATGCCTGTCACGCCGACATCGTGCGCCGCGTGCACGACTACGTGATCGAGCACCCGGAAGCGCCCGTCGACATCCTGAGCCTGTGCACGCAACTGCGCGTGAGCCGGCGCACGATGCAGAACAGCTTTCAGTCGGTCGTCCAGACGAGCCCGCTCAACTACACGCGCGCGCTGCGCCTCGCGCAGGTCCGACGCCTGCTGCTCGACACGCGGCAATCGGACCTGCCGATCAGCGAAGCGGCCGCACGCTGGGGCTTCATGCATCTCGGGCATTTCGCGAACGCGTACAAGGCGCAATTCGGCGAATTGCCGTCGACGACGGCGCGCCGGACGGTGCGTGGTGCAAAAACGCGCTGAGCGCCGGCAAAAAACCGCGATAATCCCGGCTTGAACGTTCGGCGCACTGCGCGCCGGCCCGCGCGGTGCGCGGCGCCCCCCCTGCTTCCACCCCACGCCCCGATGCCCGAGGATTTCCACTTCCTGCTGCTGCCCGGCTTCTCCGCGCTCGGCTTCATGTCCGCGGTCGAGCCGCTGCGCGTCGCGAACCGCTTTCGCACCGAGCTGTATCGCTGGCACGTCATCAGCGCGGACGGCGCGCCCGTCGCCGCGAGCAACGGCATTCCGGTCGCCGCCGAAGCCGCGTGCGCGGACGTCCCGCAGGTCGATACGGTGTTCGTCGTCGCCGGCTTCGATCCGCTCGTGTGCTACACGCGCACGCTCGGCGACTGGCTGCGCCGCCAGCACCGGCACGGCGCCACGCTCGGCGGCATCGATACGGGCAGCTTCGTGCTCGCGGAGGCCGGGCTGTTCGACGCGTCGCAATCGCTCACGCTGCACTGGGAAGCGCTGGCCGCGTTCCGCGAGCGCTATCCCGGCCTGAACGCGACGCAGGAGCTGTTCGAGATCGACGACCGGCGCATCACGTGCGCGGGCGGCACCGCGTCGATCGACATGATGCTCGACCTGATCGGCCGCCGGCACGGCGCCGATCTCGCGGCCGCAATCTCCGAGCAGTTCGTCGTCAGCCGCATCCGGCAGCGCTCGGACAGCCAGCGGCTCGAGATCGCCGCGCGCTACGGCGTGCACAACCGCAAGCTGATCCAGGTGATCGGCACGATGCAGCGGCACATGGAGAACCCGCTCGGCTCCGACGCGCTCGCGCAGGAGGTGTCGATCACGCGGCGCCAGCTCGAACGGCTGTTCAGCGCGACGCTGAACGACACGCCGACGCACTTCTACCTGAACCTGCGCCTCGATCGCGCACGCGAACTGCTGCAGCAGACCGACATGAGCATCACGTCGGTGTGCGTCGCGTGCGGCTTCGAATCGCCGTCGCATTTCTCGCGCACCTATCGCGCACGATTCGGAATGAGCCCGCGCAGCGACCGGCGGGCGACGCGCTGATCGTCTCGGCTTTTGATCACAATCCGGCGCGGTATTGCGCGTTCCGGCGGCGTTTCCGTCCGTTCGCTGAACAATGTCGGCAACTGGTCGACGAACCGAAGCGGTCGTCGAAAATAATCTGGAATGTCGTTGAAAATATTCTGTAACATACCAAAAAAAGTTAGATAGGCAGCCTAACGATACGCCTGCTTCATCTCGCGCGCGTCGTGCCACGCAGGCTGCCCACCGATATCACGATCGATCCGAGGGGTATGACATGACGATGCTCGATTCGCCGTCGCCGCACCTGCCTGCCGTTCGCTTCTTCTCCGCTTCGCCTGCCCGCTTCTTTTCGACCTGACATTTAGAGCTCCTTAGTCAGTCGACATTCCCACACCGCTTCGCCGCACCGGTCCCATCGAACCGGCGCGCGGGCCGTGTCGTGCCTGCTCGCCACGAGCGCGCGGGCGTGTCCAACCGTTGAGATGAGGATCACGTATGCAGACATCACGCAAAGCATTGCCGCTCGCCCTGGGTCTCGTGCTCGGTTTCGGCATCGTCGGCGGCACCCAGGCCGATACGAAAGTGTCGAATCCGCAGGCCGCGAGCCTGCGCGAAAGCCTGACGCGCGGCGTCGCGCCGCCGGCCGCGAAGGCCGACACGGCCGCCGGGCAATTCCGCGCGGACGGCGTCGCCGTCACGCTGTACAACCCGGCCTATCGCGTCAAGAAAGCTGCCGCGACGCCCGCCGCCACCGCGCGCGACTTCGTCGCGTCGCAGGCGGCGCAGCTCGGGCTCGACGCGGCCGCGCTCGCGAGCCTCGTCGTCACGTCGGAGCGCAACGACGCCGACTTCACCGTCGTGCGCCTGCAGCAGCAGGCCGCCGGGCTGCCCGTGTACGGCAGCGACATCGCGGTGACCGTCGCGAAGGACGGCCGCATCCTGTACGTCGCGAGCAACACGATCAACGGCGTGGTCGCGACGACGCGCAAGTCGCAGGCCGTCGACCAGCAGCAGGCGCTCGACCGCGCCCGCGCGTATCTCGGCGTGAGCGGCTTCACGCATCTCGACGCGCAGCTCGTCGCGTTCGTCGACAAGGCCGGCACGCACACCGCGTGGAAGGTGCGCGGCCGTCCGCAGGACGGCCCGAAAGGCGACTGGGAACTGCTGATCGACTCGGCAAGCGGCGAAGTGCTGCGCGCGGAGGACAAGGCGTTCTACGCGACCGACGGCACCGGCTTCGTGTTCCGCCCCGATCCGCTGTCGCCGACGAAAAGCAGCTACGGCAGCACCGGCTACAAGGACAGCAACGACGCCGATTCGACGCAGCTCGCGGCCGCGCGCGTGCGCGTGACGCTGAAGGATCTCGCGCAGTCGGGCACGCGCTACACGCTGACGGGCCCGTACGCGTCGTGCATCGATTTCGATGCGCCGCTCGACAAGGCCTGCCCGTCGCAGTCCACGCCCGCGTTCGAGTTCACGCGCGGCAACCTGTATTTCGAGGCCGTGAACGTGTACTACCACATCGACACGTTCCTGCGCTACGTGAACCAGACGCTCGGCATCAAGGCGCTGCCGTACCAGTACACGGGCGGCGTGCAGTACGACCCGCACGGCGAATCGGGCGACGACAACTCGTCGTATTCGTCGAGCAGCGGCCGGCTGACGTTCGGGCAAGGCGGCGTCGACGACGCGGAAGACGCGGACGTCGTGATCCACGAACTCGGCCACGGCATCCACGACTGGGTCACCAACGGCGGCCTGTCGCAACAGGAAGGCTTGTCGGAAGGCACCGGCGACTATCTCGCCGCCGCGTACAGCCGCGACTTCAACCAGTGGAGCCCGTCGGATGCGCAGTATCACTGGGTCTACAACTGGGACGGTCACAACGAGTTCTGGGGCGGCCGCGTGACCAACTGGAACGTCGGGCGCACCTACGCGCAGGCGCGCGGCGCGGAGATCCACACGGCCGGCCAGTACTGGGCGTCGTGCAACCTCGTCGCGCGCGACGCGATCGGCGCGCAGGCGATGGACAAGGCGTTCCTGAAGGGGCTGTCGATGACCAACAGCTCGACCAACCAGAAGGCCGCCGCGCAGGCCGTGCTGACGGCTGCCTCCGCGCTCGGCTACAGCAGCGCGCAGCTCACCGCGATCGGCAACGCGTACAACAAGAGCTGCACGTACGGCGTGACCGTTCCGCAGAAGTCGTAATACCGCAGCAGGCGGGAGCGCATCGCACGACCTGCGGCGCGCTCCCTTCATCGACATCGCCATCCTCACGAGATCGAACATGCCCACTCTGACACCAACCTGCCTGAGCGCCGCGCTGGGCGGCATGCTGCTGAGCGCCGCCGCGCACGCGACACCCGTCTGGATCACGCTCGGCGACACCGCGTTCCGCCAGCTTCAACGCATCGATGCGACCGCAACCGCGCAGTACAGCACGACCGTCGATGCCGGCAAGGCGGCCGACGGCGCCGCGCGCCGCGAAACCGTTCACGTCGTCGAGATCGACGATGCCCGGCTCGGCGAGCTGGCCCACGCCGTCCACCACACGCGCGGCCACGGGCCCGGCTACGTCGTGCACGATTCGTTCGACGACGCGCGGCAGGCGCTGCAGCCGTTACCGGCGACGCTCGCGAAACAGGCCGCCGCCCCCGCGTACACGGTGTCCAACGTGCCGCAGATCGGCACGTGGGTCCAGCAACTGCAAGCGAGCAACATCGTCGGCACGATCACGTCGCTGTCCGGCTTCACGAACCGCTACTACACGACGTCGCACGGCGTCGCCGCGTCCGACTGGCTCGCGCTGCAGTGGAAGCAGCTGGCGGGCTCACGCGCCGACATCACCGTCGAACAGTTCGCGCACACGGGCTTTCCGCAGAAATCCGTGATCCTGACGATCCGCGGCAGCGATCCGGCCGCGGGCACGGTCGTGCTCGGCGGCCACCTCGATTCGACCGTCGGCCGCACGACGGAGAACTCGCGCTCGCCCGGCGCCGACGACGACGCGTCGGGCATCGCCAGCCTGACCGAGGCGCTGCGCGTGCTGCTCGCGAACAACTACAGGCCGAAACGGACCATCAAGTTCGTCGGGTATGCGGCCGAGGAAGCCGGCCTGCTCGGCTCGAAGGCGATCGCGAAGCAGTTCCGCACGCAGAATGCGAACGTGGTCGGCGTGCTGCAGCTCGACATGACGAACTACAAGGGCGATCCGAAGGACATCTACCTGATCACCGACTACACGAACGCCGCGCAGAACACCTATGTGAAGAACCTGGCGGCGACCTACCTGCCGGAGCTCGCGATCGGCACGTCGCAGTGCGGCTATGCGTGCTCGGATCATGCGTCGTGGAATGCGCAGGGGTACCCGGCATCGTTCCCGTTCGAAGCCGACCAGAACGACAGCCCATACATCCACACGGTGAACGACACGCTGGAAAACTCGGATCGACAGGCGAACCATGCGCTGAAGTTCGGCAAGCTCGCGCTCGCCTATGCGGTCGATCTCGGCGGCATTGCCGGCGCGACGATCAAGCGCTGAGCGTGCGTTGCCGAGCGGCTCTCGCGTTCGGCAACGACACGGGCGCCCGTCTGCTTCTGGGGGCGCCCGTTCGAATGCGTTGTCTCGGTCCGGCTAGAATCGTCGTTCGACCACTCGCCACACGCTTGCCCACCATGACCGAACCCATCCGCTCCATCGACGACCTGTCGCCCGCCCGCGTCACGACCGCCTTCGACCTGCCTGGCCATACGACCGTCCGCTCGCTCGGCGTCGCCCAAGGCATCGTCGTGCGCTCGCGCTCGATCGTCGGCTCGTTCGGCGCGTCGCTGCAGACGATCTTCGGCGGCAACATCACACTCTATACGTCGCTGTGCGAGAAGGCGCGCGAGCAGGCGTTCGACAAGATGCTCGCCGACGCGCGCAAGCTCGGCGCGAACGCGATCGTCGCGATGCGCTACGACTCGACCGAGATCGGCGCGGGCGTGACCGAAGTCATCTGCTACGGCACGGCCGTGCGCGTGACGCAGGATGCATGACGCGTGATGCGCGTCATGCGTCGCGTTCGAGCGACTTCATGCTCGTGAGCTGCGGAAAGAGCCGCATCCATGCGAGCGCGACGGCGATCGTCGCCGCGCCGCCGACGACGATCGCGGCCGGCGCGCCCCACCACGCAGCCGTCACGCCCGATTCGAATTCGCCGAGCTGGTTCGACGTGCCGATGAACAGCGAGTTGACCGCGCTCACGCGGCCGAGCATGTCGTCCGGCGTGCGCAGTTGCACGAGCGACAGTCGCACGACGACGCTGATCACGTCCGATGCGCCGAGCGCGGCCAGCGCCACGAGCGACAACGCGAAGTGCCGCGACAATCCGAACACGATCGTCGCGATGCCGAACGCGATCACGCCGCCGAACATCGCGCGGCCCGGCCGCCCCTTCAACGGGAAACGCGTGAGCCACAGCGTGCCCGCGAGCGCGCCGACCGCCGGCGCCGCGCGCAATGCGCCGAGCCCCCACGGGCCGACCTGCAGGATGTCGCGCGCGTAGATCGGCAGCAGCGCGGTCGCGCCGCCGAACAGCACCGCGAACAGGTCGAGCGACAGCGCGCCGAGGATCGCCGGCTCGCGCCGGATGAACGCGATGCCCGAAAACACCGAGCGCAGCGTGACCGGCTCGCGCGCCGGCGGCGCGGTACGCAGCGGAATCGTGCCGCTCAGCATCGCCGCGATCGCGAAGGCCGCGACGCTCGTGCCGAACGCGACGGGCGCGCCGACACCGTAGAGCAGCCCGCCGAACGCGGGCCCGAGAATCTGCGCGGCCTGGTTCGCGGACGTCGACAGCGCGGTCGCGCGCGGCAGGTCGGTGCGCGGCACGACGGCCGGCAACAAAGACGACACCGACGGCGACTCGAACGCGCGCGCCGTGCCGACGATCGCCGCGAGCGCATACACGGCCGGCGCGGCCAGCCACCCTTGCACCCCGCCGATCAGGAACACGCCGGCGGCCAGCGCCTCGACGCTCTGGCAGATCGTCGCGATGCGCCGGCGGTCGTAGCGGTCGGCCACCTGCCCGACGACGAGCGTCAGCGCGAACATCGGCACGAACTGCGCGAGGCCGACGAGACCGAGCGCGAACGCGCTGTGCGTGAGCGCGTACACATACCAGCCGATTGCGACCGACAGGATCTGGAAAGCCAGGGAAGACATCACGCGCGTGCCCCAGAAACGCTGGAACGGTGCGTGGCGGAACAGATTGGCGGGTAACGGGGATAAAGGACGGGAATCGGGCACGGGGGTGGTCATCGGGATCTCGGCGGTTGGCGCTGCGCACCGCAACCGTTCGGGAAACGACGACACACGCGAGTGCGTGCGCGCGGCGACGGTGCGGACGCGGCCAAACCGCGATGATATGCCAACCACGAAAAACCGGCCGGCAGTCGGCCGCGCGCCCGATGAAGCCGGCGCATCGCACAAAAAAAAGCGCGAACCGTGGTTCGCGCCAAAGAGAGACCTCGCTGAAGACGTCACATCATCCTGCCACGCCGCTTAGAACGAATGCCGCATCCCGATCCGCACGTCGGCCTGCGTCTGCGTCGTCGACGGCGTGAAGCTGTAGCCGATCACCGCATCGACGCCCTGCGACGCACGCAGGTAATCGCCGGAGATGTAGATGTCGGTGCGCTTCGACAGCAGGTAGTGCAGGCCGGCCGTGCCCTGGTTCCAGTGATGGCCTTCGAAGCGCGTGTGCTGGTAGCCCGCGATGAAGCTCAGCGCCGGCGTGAACTGGTACAGGCCGCCGCCTTCGTACACCTGCATGTGCGACGACTGGCCGAAGCCCTTGATCGTCGTGTACGAGTAGTTCGCGTCGAGCGTCAGCTTGCCGATCGTGTAGCTGGTGCCGATGCCGAACGTGCCCTGGCTGTCGACGTCCATCGCGGTGTTCGAGAACAGGTCGGTGCGGGCGCCGGTCGCCGGATCGACGGTGACGGTCTGCTGGCCGAGGAACGTATGCGTGCCGATCATCGCGTACGGGTCGAACGCGTAGATGCCGTTCGGGTTGTTCAGGCGCGTGTACGCGGCGCCGATCGAGAAGTCGCCCTTCGTGAAGCTCGCGCCCGCGCTCCAGGCGCTGTTGCGATGGAAGTTGCCCGCGACGTTGCCGAACGAATACATCGCGCCGAACTTGAAGCCGCTCAGGTCGTTCGACAGGAACTTCACCGAGTTCGGCAGGCGGTCGCCGTTGAAGCGGTCGAAGTCGCCCTGGTGGATCGCATAGCCGCTGCCCCACGCCGAGATGTTGTAGATCGACACGAGTTCGTTCGTGATGTCGAGCTGGTTGCCGAACGACAGCGTGCCCCAGTCGTTCTGCAGGCCGACATACGCCTGCCGGCCGAATTCCGCGCCGCCGAAGCCGAGTTGCCCGTTGCCGAGGTGGAAGCCGCTCTCGAGCGTGAACACGGCCTTCAGGCCGCCGCCCAGGTCTTCGGTGCCCTTGAGGCCGAAGCGGTTTCCGTAGGCGATGCCGTCGTCGAACTTGACCACGTGCGAGCCGCCCGTGTTGTTCACGTACGTGATGCCCGCGTCGAGAATCCCGTACAGCGTCACGCTGCTCTGCGCATGCCCGATGGCGGGAATACAGGCCGCGCATGCAAGCGCGGCGGCTACGGCGACTTTCTTTTGCTTCATTGTCGACCACCCTCCCTGAACCGTTCGATGGAAAGAACCGTGGCCTGGCGCGTGCCGCAATACGCCGGCTGATTCGAATTCGGTACGTCTGCTGGCTCCGCTATTTCGTTTTCCGCAATAACGCAGCCATTGGCGAAAAATACAAACCCATATTTCCGGTCACCCGTCTGAAGGCGACACTAAATGGTCACGATGCGACGGGTCGGGAAAACACGTAGACGGGCGGCACGGCAAAAACCGGCCGCCAGGAGGAAGGCAATCAGCGGCCGTCGAGGGCCGCGCGCACGGCCGGCAGGCCCGGTGCGCCGGTCGCCGTCGTCACGCCGTCGAGCCAGCCGGCGAGCAGCGCGGGCTCGGCCTTCAGCGCATGCTGCGCCGCGAGCGCGGGAGACGTCTTGTGGTCGAGCATGTCGGCGATCATCCGGTTCTCGACGTCGACGGAGAACGTCATCTGCCGGAACAGCCGCGCGAGGTTCGTGCACTGGCCGGCGAACCCGGCACGCGTGACCGTGTTGACCGTCGCACCGCCGTAGTTCGGTCCAAAGTACGCATCGCCGCCCGACAGATACGTCAGATGAAACTTCGTGTTCATCAGATGCGGTTCCCACGCGAGAAACACGATCCAGCGCTTGTCGCGCACCGCGCGCTCGACCTGCGTGAGCATGCCCGTCTCGCTCGATTCGACGAGCGACCAGTTCGCGGACCCCAGCGCGTGGTCGGACAGCATCCGCTTGATGTTCTGGTTCGCGGGCGCGCCGGGCTCGATCCCGTAGATCTTGCCGCCGAGGCGGTCCGCGTAGCGCGCGAGATCGGCGAACGTGTGCACGCCGGCCGCGGCCACATAGTCGGGCACCGCGAGCGTGAACTTCGCGCCGCTCAGGTTCGCGTGCAGCACGTCGATCGATTTCTCGTCGACGAAGGGCTTCACGAGCGGCGCCTGCGCGGGCATCCAGTTGCCGAGGAACACGTCGACCTGCCCTTTCTTCAACCCCTGGTACGTGATCGGCACCGACAGGTTCGCGACGTCCTGCCGGTAGCCGAGCGCCTTCAGCACGACGCCCGCCATCGCGTTCGTCGCGTCGATGTCGGTCCAGCCGGGCGCCGCCATCTTCACGTCGCCGCAGGTCTGCGGATCGGCGGCGGACGCAGGCTGCGTCGCCGCCACGCACGCGGCGGCGGCGAACGCCGCGCCGATCCTTCGGAATGCTGCATTGCGTTGCCGTTTCATGGTTCGCTTCCTCCGTCGTTCTTCAATGATCGCTGCGGGACGTTCAACGCCCGACGCGCGGAAAACGCGCCATCGCTTCGAGCGTATCGAGTTCGATGTGATTGCGCATGTAGCGCTGGCTCGCGTCGGTGAACGGCTGCCAGTCCCACGCGTGGATGCGGCCCTGCGTCGTCGCCGCGTAATGGAAGCGCCGGCGTCGCTGGCTCGCGCGCACCTGCCGGTCCAGCTCGGGCAGGTTCCAGCGCTGCGCGGCCTCCGCGCGGAACGCGGCGAGCACGTCGGCGGCTTCCGGCTGCCCGGCCAGGTTCGTCAGCTCGCGCGGGTCGTCCGACAGGTGGTAGAGCTGGTCGGGATCGGCCGGGCAATGCACATATTTCCAGTCGCCGCGCCGAATCATCACCACCGGCGCGAGCGCGCCTTCCGCGAGGTATTCGCCGAGCGCGACGTCGTGCGCGGGCGTGCCCTGCAGGTGCGGCACGAGGCTCGCGCCATCGACCGGGTCCGGCCAGCCGCCGGCCGGCGCCGCGCCGGCCAGATCGACGAGCGTCGGCAGCAGGTCGACGTGCGACACGGGCCCGCGCACGCGCGCGGCGCCGAAGCGGCCCGGCGCATGCACGATCAGCGGCACGCGGCAGCCGCCCTCGAAAAACGTCATCTTGTACCAGAGCCCGCGCTCGCCGAGCATGTCGCCGTGGTCGGACGTGACGATCACGATCGTGTCGTCGGCGAACCCGCATTGCTCGAGCGCGGCCAGCACGCTGCCGAACTGCGTGTCCACGTACGACGTCGCGCCGTAATATGCGCGGCGCGCGGCGCGGATCTGCGCGTCGGTCGGCGGCGTGCGGTCGTTTTCGCAGACGAAGCGCAGCCGCTGCGAATGCGGATCGCTTTCGGCCGCATCGAGCCGCACGGCCGGCATGTCGATTTCTTCGTCGCCGTACAGATCCCAGTATTCGCGCGTGATCGCATACGGGTCGTGCGGATGGGTCAACGACACGACCATGCAGAACGGCCGCGCATCGTGCCCGGCCGCGCGTTCGCGCGCGACGTCGTACAGCTTCTGCTTCGCGGCGAACGTCACTTCGTCGTCGAAGTCGAGCTGATTCGTGCGCACGCAGGGGCCCGCATCGAGCACCGAGCTCATGTTGTGATACCAGCTCGGCCGCTCCGTCGGGCTGTCCCAGTTCGGCACCCAGCCGAAATCGGCCGGATAGATGTCGGTCGTGAGTCGCTCCTCGAAGCCGTGCAACTGATCGGGCCCGCAGAAATGCATCTTGCCGGACAGCATCGTCCGGTAGCCGCCCGCGCGCAGGTAATGCGCGAACGTCAGCGTTTGCGCCGGCAATTCGGCGGCGTTATCGTAGGCGCCGATGCCCGACGGCAGCTTGCCGGTCAGCAGCGAGAAGCGCGACGGCGCGCACAGCGGGCTCGCGCAGTACGCGGCGTCGAACACCACGCCTTCGGCGGCGAGCCGGTCGAGCGTCGGCGTGCGGGCGACGCGGTTGCCGTACGCGGGCAGCGCGAACGGCGTGAGCTGGTCGGCCATCAGGATCAGGATGTTGGGTGTCGGGTTCGTCATCGGCGATCGTGGGGAAAGCGGTGTTCGAATGGAACGGCGCGCCGCTTTGGCAGCGAGACGTCCGGCATGACGGAGGCGATCCGCAGAAACCGCCGCGCGCGGGGGCCGCGCTGGCTAGAATCGCGGAATGCGTGGCGCGCTGGCGCATGAAGCGCATCTGCCGCACCGTCCGCTGCACTATCGCCCGCCCGAATTCGCGCGGGTAGGCGTCCGGCCCTTATGGGGCCATTAGAGGGACTTATGTCGAAATCCGAACCGTTACCGTCGATGCAGGCGCTGCGCGCGTTCGAATCGGCCGCCCGGCTCGCGAGCTTCACGGCCGCCGCGCGCGAGCTCGGCTCGACGCAGCCGGCCGTGAGCCAGCAGGTGTTCCAGCTCGAAGCCGAACTCGGCGTGCCGCTGTTCGAACGCAGCCCGCGCGGCGTCACGCTGACGGCCGACGGCCAGTGCCTGTACGAAGCCGTGCGGCTGAGCCTCGACACGCTGCGCGGCGCGACCGCGACGCTGCGTGCGCGCCGCGAGCACGGCGCGCTCACGATCGTCACCGATTTCGGTTTCGCGACCTACTGGCTGATGCCGCGCCTGGCCGGGCTGAAGCACGTGATGCCGGACGTCGACGTGCGCGTCGTCACGTCACAGGATTACGACGCGCAGCGCGACCATGGCGACATCGCGATCCTGTTCGGCGACGGCCACTGGCCGTCGTGCACGGCCGCGCGGCTGTTTCCGGAATCCGTCACGCCGGTCTGCTCGCCCGCGTTCCGCGACGCGCACCCGGACGTCGCGCGGGCCGACCATTTGCTTGCGCTGCCGCTGCTGCACGTGCAGCCGACGCGCCCCGAGCGCTGGCTGTCGTGGTCGGGCTGGTTCGACGCGCACGGGCTCGAACCGCCGGCCGCCGCGCGCGGCGTGACCTTCAACAGCTATGCGCTCGTGATCCATGCGGCACTGCTCGGCGAAGGCGTCGCGCTCGGCTGGGCGCCGCTCGTCGACGAACTCGTCGCGTCCGGCCAGCTCGTGAAGCTGGTCGACGCGCCCGTCGTCACGTCGCGCGGCTACTTCCTGGTGCGCCCGCCGCAGCGGCCCGAGCCGGACGCGACCCACGTGTTCCGGCGCTGGCTGCTCGACGCGTGCGCGGCGGCCTGACGCGGCGCGCCCGCCCCGTTTCCGTCCCCCTTCCCCGCTCCCGGGCCCGCGCCCGCTGGCGCGCCGATACCAGCCACACGGCGCGTTGGTTCTATCCGCCCCGGAATCGTCCTGATTTACTTGAGCCTCCCGCTACCCGCGCGGCGCGGCGCTGTCGTGCGCCGTCGCGCGGCCGTGCGCCCCACGCCATCCGAGGAGTCTCATGACCGCCGAGCACCGCCCCGATCAATTCGTCCTGACACTGTCGTGCCCGAGCGCGGCCGGTCAGGTCGCCGCCGTCGTCGGCTTTCTCGATCGCCATCGCTGCTACGTCGATGCGCTGAACGTGTTCGACGACGATCTCAGCAACCGCTTCTTCGTGCGCTGCGTCTTTCATCCGACGGATGAGACGTTGCAGATCGACGCGCTGCGTCAGGAATTCGGGCCGATCGCGGCCGGACTCGGCGGCCGCGACGGCGACATCCAGTGGGCGATCCACGACGTCAATGCGCGGCCGAAGGTGCTGATCATGGTGTCGAAGCTCGAGCACTGCCTCGCGGATCTGCTGTTCCGCTGGCGGATGGGCGAGCTGAAGATGGACATCGTCGGCATCGTGTCGAACCACCCCGACTTCGAGCCGCTCGCCGTGCAGCACGGGCTGCCGTTCCGGCACTTCCCGATCACGGCCGACACCAAGGCGCAGCAGGAAGCGCAATGGCTCGACTTCTTCGAATCGAGCGGCGCCGAGCTCGTGATCCTCGCACGCTACATGCAGGTGCTGTCGCAGGAGACGAGCGCGAAGCTCGCGAACCGCGCGATCAACATCCATCACTCGTTCCTGCCCGGCTTCAAGGGCGCGAAGCCGTATCACCAGGCCCATGCGCGCGGCGTGAAGCTGATCGGCGCGACCGCGCACTTCGTCACCGACGATCTCGACGAAGGCCCGATCATCGAGCAGGTCGTCGAGCGCGTCGATCATGCGCTGCGACCGGAGCAACTGCTCGCGGTGGGGCGCGACGTCGAAAGCCTCACGCTCGCGCGCGCGGTGAAGGCGTTCATCGAGCGGCGGGTGTTTTTGAATGGCGACCGGACGGTGGTATTTCCGTAAGCGGATCGCAGCTGCGCTCGAACGCGGCGTCAACGAACAAGGCCCGACCGGCGTGTAACCGGTCGGGCCTTTTTTGTCGTCGCGCTGCGCCGGCGCTTCGCGCGATGGCCCCGTGTGCGGTTTCCGAAGCCATCGCGTGCCCCGACACGCACGCATTACCGCGTCACTTCACCCACGCGAAGTAATACGACAACCCGATCGTCAACCCCGCACCGATCAGCGCCGCATACGGCATCAGGCTCAGCCACAGCGCGCGCTTCGGCACTTCCAGCTCCATGTCGCGCTGCATCTGCGCGGGGAAGCGGCCGCGATCCTGCCAGTAGTGGCGATAGAGGAACACCGGCACGATCAGCAGCATCGCGATCAGCCCGTTGCGCAGCGTGCCTTCGCCTTGCAGGTTCGCACCCGCGCCGACGTAGACGAGGTTCGCGTACCCGCAAATCGCGCCGCCGACGAGCAGCCAGGTCGGACAACGGAACGGCCGATCCCAGTTGCCGCGATCCATCCGGTGGATCCAGCCGGACTGAAGATTCAGGAATACGAACAGCATGTAGCAGACGTTCGAAATCGACAGCACCGTCATGTAGTCCGACATCATCAGCAACACGAGGTTGAAGCCGAGGTCGGTCCACATCGCGCGCGTGGGCGAGCCGTGCTCGTTCACGTGCGACAGGTACTTCGGCAGCCAGCCGTCGACCGATGCCTGGTACAGCGTGCGCGACGAGCCCATCATCGACGTCATCACGATCAGCAGGATCGACAGCATCAGCATCACGACGACCGCATTCGCGACCCACGCGCCGCCGCCGACGATCTTCGCCATCGCGGCCGCGACGCCGGTGCCGTCGCCGATCGCCGGATCGAGCATCGCCTGCGTGCCGAGCGCGCCCTGGAACGCGAGCGGGACGAGCGTCATCACGACCAGACACAGCGCACCCGACCAGAAGATCGCCTTGGCCGTATCGCGCCGCGGATCGCGGAATTCACGCGTGTAGCAGACGGCCGTCTCGAAACCGTACGACGCCCAGCCGGCCATGAACATCGCGCCGAGCGCCATCGTCACGCCCTGCCCGTTCCACGAGCCGAACGTCGCGGCCGTGAGGTTGCCCTGCGCGTCGTGACCGAGCGGCAAGAGCGGCAGCAGGTTCGACATCGGCACGTCGCCGGTGACGAACGGCACGATGCCGACGATCAAGAGCGGCGTGAGCGACGCAATGCCGAGAATGCGCTGCGTACGTGCAGCCTTTGACGCACCGCTGTGCTGAAGCTTGAACGTGATGAGAAGCAGAATCGTCGCGATGATGAACGTCGCGTTGATTCGCAGGGAGAGACCGGGCTTGATGAACCCGAGATCCGCCACCTTGAGCTGCCAGTGCAGCACCGCCGCATTGGCGGGAAAGAGACTCGTGAGCGCATAGCTCGCCGCGAGGCCGCAGCCGAGCGCAAGCATCGGCGACCACGCGAGCCAGTTGCACCACACGGAAACCGGGGCAATCAGCTTGCTGTAACGGACCCAGCCAATCGCGCCGTACACCGACGCGCCGCCCGATTTATGGGGAAATAGCCCCGATATTTCCGCATAAGTCGCGCTTTGAATCAGCCCCATCGTGATCGCGGCGATCCAGATCGCCCACGCGGGCTGGCCGATCGTCGCGCATACGCCGCCGATCGTGAACAGCACGCCTGCCGGCACGCCGCTCGTCACCCAAAAAGCGTCTTTCCAGGTCAGGCCACGATGCAGCGTGTGGCCCGTCGAATCATGTGAGATCGTTGCCTCAACATCACTGGTGCGATTCGCACGCAGTCCTGCTTGACTCATCCAATTCCTCCTCTCGATCAGAGTTGGCGCTTCAGCGCTTACTCTGGTCCGATGCAAAGCAGATGATTCCGCACAAGGGCCGTAGTGTAACAATTTACGGGCTTTTTTGCAGAATCCGCAAAATAAAACCGGGATATGGCCGCATTGCATCCTGATTATTTCGGATTCCTGCGTGCCATTCCCGGCGTGTTTTTATAATGACTCGTACGACGTATGTCGCGATGCTTACTGCGCGCCTTCCGTCCACGAATTCACGCGGTCGGCATGCGCTGCAATCCACGCATCCGCAGCGGCTTCCGGCTTCGAGCCGTTCTGGATCGCCAGCATCACGCTGTCGATTTCACCGGGCTTCCACTGGAATTTCTTCAGGAACGCGACGACCGGCTTCGCCTTGGTTTCGAGCCCCGGATTCACGACGCTGTCGACATGCTCGGCGCCGCCGAACACCTTCTTCGGATCCTCGAGGAAGCGCAGCTTCCACTTCGCGAACATCCAGTGCGGCGCCCAGCCGGTCACGATCACCGGCTTGTTCGCGCCGACCGAACGCGACAACTCGGCCGTCATCGCGCTGCCCGAGCTCGGCATCAGCGTGTAGCTCAGCCCGTAGTTCTTGATCGCTTCGTCGGTCTTGCGCATCACGCCCGCACCGGCATCGATGCCGACGATGCGGCCGCCGAAGCTGGCCTTCTCCGCATTCAGGTCGTCGATGCTCTTCGCCTTCACGTAATCCGGGACGATCAGGCCGATCTTCGCGTCGGGGAAGTTCGCGCCGACGTCGACGACCTTGCTCTTGTATTCGCTCCAGTACGAACCGTGCGTGACCGGCAGCCACGCGGACAGCGTCGCATCGAGGTCGCCGCGCGCGACACCCTGCCACATGATCCCGGCAGCGACCGGCACGAGCTTCACCTCGTAGCCGAGCTTCTTCTCGATCACGCGGGCCGCGACGTTCGACGTCGCGACGCTGTCGTCCCAGCCTTCGACGTAGCCGATTTTCAGCGTCGGCTTCGTATCGGCGAGCGCCGATGCGCTCAATGCCACCATCGCCGACAGGGTGCCGGTCCAAAACAGTTTTCCGAACAATTTCATGGTCGATCTCCTTGGTCTGCGCACCGTGCGCGTTGTCTCTCTAGGTTCTTCAACCACAAATCCGCGGTATCGTTGTTTTCCGACAGATGCTTGTCCGGACGCGACGCGCCCGGACAGCCGATGACGCGTTTCGACTACTTGTCGATCACGAGATCCGACAGCGGCTTGCTGCAGCACAGCAGCACCATTCCCTGATCGATTTCGCGCTGGCGGATACCGCCGTTGTGTTTCATCTCGACCTGCCCCGACACGAGCTTCACCTTGCAGGTGCCGCACATGCCCTGCGTGCACGATGCGGGCAGCCGCACGCCCGACTGGCGCGCCGCGTCGAGCACGTGCTGCTCCGAGCCGCACGAAATCTCGCGGTTGCTCTTCGCGAAGCTGACCGTGTACTGCTTCGTCGCGGCGTCGCCGCCTTCCGCCGGCGGCACGAGTTCGGCGAGCACTTCATCGCTCGCGGTCTGCGCGAGCGTTTCGAACGAGAAGCTTTCCTCGTGATACTGCTTGCGATCGAAACCGGCTTCGTCGAGCAGGTCGCGCACGGCCTTCATGTACGGCGCGGGGCCGCACGTGAAGATCTCGCGTTCCATGAAATCCGGCGCAATCAGCTTCAGCAGCGGCAGCGTCAGGAAGCCCGTGACGCCCGGCCAGTTGGTGCGTGCGCCGACGCGCTCGACGACGAACGACGTGCGGAAATTCGTGTGGTTCGACGCGATCAGGTCGAGCTCGCGCGCGAAGATGATGTCGTCCGGCGTGCGTGCGCTGTGCACGAACAGGATGTCGCGGTCTTCCGCGAGATCATGGTGCGCGCGGCTCATCGACATCAGCGGCGTGATGCCCGAGCCGGCCGACAGGAACAGGTACTTGCGTGCCGGATGCCGCGCGCACGTGAATTCGCCGGCCGGGCCGAGCACGCGCACCGATGCGCCCGGCTGCAGGTTGTCGTGCAGCCAGTTCGACACCTTGCCGCCCGGCACGCGCTTCACCGTGATCGAGATCGTGTGCGGCCGCGCCGGCGACGACGAAATCGTGTAGCAGCGGTTGATCGTCTCGCCGTCGATGTCGAGCTCGAGCGTGATGAACTGCCCGGGCTCGAACGAGAACGTGCGGCCCTGCGGTGAACGGAAGAAGAAGCTCTTCACGTCGTGGGTTTCCTGCCGCACGTGGCAGCACACCAGCGTTTCCTCGACGTCGCTCGTCCAGCGCTCGGGCAGCGCGTTCCAGAAGGCCGGGTGCGTCACCCGGCTGTCCGCCGGCTCGAAATTGGCCGCATCTCGCATCATGTCTTGCTCCGCTTATACGCTGCTGGGTGCTACGCGCCGGTTTTTTCGGCGAGCCGGCCGATGTACCAGGCCGAGAATTTTTCGACGAGACCTTCCGTGTACGGCGAATACGGGCCCGGCTCGTACGCGCTGCTGGTCGCGCCGCGCTGCGAGAATTCGACGAGCGCGCGATCCTGGTCGTTGGTCGCGTTCCACACGGCCGTCAGGTTCTTCACGTCGTAGTCGATGCCTTCCTTCGCGTCCTTGTGCACGAGCCACTTCGTACGCACGAGCGTCTTGCCGGCCGACAGCGGAATCACCGAGAACGTCACGATGTGATCGCTCATGAAGTGGTGCCACGAGTTCGGCTGGGTCCAGAACGACAGCCCGCCGAGGTCGGCCTTGTCGAAGCCGCCGAGCAGCTTCTTCGACGCGATCTTCGCATCGAGCGTCTGCGATTCGCCGTGACGGTCGAGCGGCAGGCGCTGCGTGCGGAAACCCGTCACGTCGAGCAGCTTTTCGATTTCGGCGGACGGCAGGCCCATCTCGGCCCACTCCTTGCCGCGCCGCACGCACGTTTCAGCGAATGCGTCCATGCCTTCGGCGTTCGCGTCGGAGCGCTGGTAGCCGAAGCCGTATTCGTACAGCGAGATCGTCAGCTCCGGATGGTTCGCGACGCAGTGATAGCACTCGCGGTTGTTCTCCATCGTGAGCTTCCAGTTGCCTTCCTCGATGATGTCGATCTGCGCGGCGATCTTCGTGCTCGGCAGATCGTGCGGCAGCAGGTACGGCTCCATCTCCGCGCGCATCTGCGCGAAATCGACCGGCGGCTCGTCGGCGAGGCAGATGAAGATCAGGCCCGCGAGGTTCTCGACGTGCACCGACTTCAGGCTGTGCTTGCAACGGTCGAACTTCTCGCCCATGTGCTCGGCGAACATCAGTTGGCCCGTCAGGTTGTACGTCCAGCTGTGGTACGGGCACACGATGTTGCCGACCGAGCCCTTGTCTTCGTTGCACAGGCGCGCGCCGCGGTGACGGCACACGTTGTGGAACGCGCGGATCGCCATGTCGTCGTCACGCACGATCAGGATCGAATCGCTGCCCAGCTCCACGGTCACGTAATCGCCCGGCTCGGGAATGTCCGGTTCGATCGCCACCTGGATCCAGTGCTGGCGGAAAATCGCCTCCATGTCGAGCGCGAAGATGTCCTCGCTCGTGTAGAACGGCGCTTCGAGGCTGTGGCCTTCCTTGCGGCGTTCGATCAGTGCACGAATGTCTGCCGATACTTTCATCGTTTGCTCCGGATTCCTTGCATCCCTGGGTTGCTTGCCGACAGGCATCAAAATCAGTAGTCGATGAGCTGATGCTCGCGCAAATACGCGAGGATCACTTGTGCTTTTTCGACCGAACTCCCTTCATTTACGACGTTGCCGCCACGGCTTTCGGTCGTCGTCGCGGACAGCATCCGGGCATGCCCGGAGCGCTTCTCGGCGGCGACCAGTTTTACGGGTTTACGCTCGATCGGGCCGACCGTCCACGCGGCCGCATCGGCGTCCGCGCCGCTCGCCGCGAGCGCCGGACGGATCGCGCCCGCGCGCAGCCGCGCATACGCATAGCGCGGCTCGACACCGGCGAGCGGGTGGACGGCGACGACGGCCGGCAGCGCCGCGTCGACCCGCCGTCGCAGCCCTTTCGGCAAAAATTGCCGGACCGCCGCGCGGCCGCCTTCGACCGTCACGTCGACGGCCGAGCCGACGAGCGGATAGCCGAGCGCCGCGGCGACGCGGTACGGCAGCATCCCGGTGTCGTACGCGCCCTCGGCGCGCGTGCCGGTCAGCACGAGGTCGTAGCCTTCGACACGCGCGGCGAGCGCGTGCACGGCATCGTCGCCGTCGCGGCAGGCCAGCACCTCGACCTCCCGCGCGCCGAGCGCGAGATACTCGGCCAGCGCCGCGTTCGCGGGGTCGCCCGCGTGGATCACGTCGAGCGTCGCGCGATGCTTCTCGGCGAGCTGGCGGCCGGTTTCGAGCGCGGCCGCATCGTTGCGGCTGTAGCGCGCGATGCCGCTGACCGGATGCCGGCCGACGGACACGAGCACCGCGATGCGTTGCAAGGGGCGGGGGGCATTCATGCGGCGACTCCTTCGGGTTCACGGGTGCCGACCGCGGCCGGCGATTCGCCGCGCGCGGCCCGCGCGGCCTGGACCTGTTCGATCAGCGCGGCGATCGTCGCCTGCGCGTCGCCGACCACCGTCAGGTTCGCGCGCTTCGCGATCGGCGCGCTGCCGTCGAGGTTCACCGCGATCACGTGGCGGCAGTCCTTGATCCCCTGCAAATGCTGCACCGCGCCCGAGATGCCGAACGCGATGTACACGCTCGCCTCGACCGTCTTGCCGGTCGCGCCAACCTGCTTGTCGCGCGTGAAGTGGCCGTTGTCGACCGCGACGCGGCTCGCGCCGATCGCCGCGCCGAATACGCCGGCCAGCCGCTCGAACGCGCCGATGTCGGACACGCCGTTGCCGGCCGACACGATGAAATCGGCTTCCTCGAGCGCGACCTGGGCCGCGTCGATTTCGTCGAGACCGAGATCGCGGTACGGCTGCGCGGCGTCATGCGCCGGGCGGATGAAATCGGACGCCACGCGCTCGCCCGCGCCGACGAACGGCAGCTTCGCGTCCACCGCGTTCTGCGCGAGCAGGATCACGTCGGGCAGCGCGCGGGTCGCGAACGCCCGCCCGGCCTGCGCATACGTCCCCACGTGCTTCGCGTCGATTTCGACGACGTGCGTCGCGACGCTCGCGCCGGCGGCCGCCGCGTAACGCCGGCCGAGATCGCCGTCGCCCGTCGCGTTGTCGGGCACGAACACGTGTTTCGGGGCGAGCGCGGCAACACACGCCTGCAATGCTTGCAGCTCGCTTTCGGGATCGAACGCACGGCGATCGAAGCCGGTCAGCTCCAGCAGCTTGTCGACGCCGAGTTCGGCCACGTCGTCCTTCAATTCGCCGAACGCGAGCAGCGCGACTTCCGTCTGCGCATCGGCAAGCACCGCGGCGGCGGCGATCGCCTGACGCGAATGGTCGTCGAGCGCGCCGCGTTCGCTGTGAGCGACCACCAGCATCACGTGCTTCGGGTCCTGCAGCGCACGGCGCGGCTTCGCGGTCGCAGCGCCATGGCCGTGGGCGGACCACTGCGCGGCGTTCGCATCGGCGCTGCCTTCCTCGCCGAGCGTGATGCGCTTCAGGCCGGCGGCCGTGATGATGAACGGCCGGCGCGGATCGATTCGTTTGATCGTATTCATCGATTCACTCCAGCGAGGCGGCGACGAGTTCGGCGACGTCGAGCACGTCGGGGCGTGGGCCCACGACGCCTTCGAGCATGGCCGTGCAGTTCGGGCACGCAACCGCGACCACGTCCGCGCCGATCGTGCGCGCGTCGGCAATGCGGATGTCCGGGATGCGCTGCTTGCCGGGGATGTCGGTCAGCGGCGCACCGCCGCCACCGCCGCAGCAGCGGCCGCGCATACCGTTGCGCTCCATCTCGACGACCTGGATGCCGATCGTCTTCAACAGCTTGCGCGGCGCTTCGATCTCGCCGTTGTAGCGGCCGAGGTAGCACGGATCGTGATAGGTCGTGCGCTTCTCCTGCAGCGCCTCGACCGCCTTCGGCGCGATCTTGCCGCTGTCGGCCAGTTCGGCCAGATAGGTCGTGTGATGCTTGACCGTCACGCGCAGCCCCAGCGCGCGGTATTCGTTGCGCAGGCTGTGCATCACGTGCGGGTCGGCCGTCACGATCTGCTTGTACGACAGCGTGCCGAGCGTGCCGATCAGACGCTTCGCCATCTGCTGGAACGTCGCTTCGTCGCCGAGCCGGCGGGCAACGTCGCCTGTGTCGGTTTCCGTCGGGCCGAGCACCGCGTAGTCGACGCCCGCCTTGGTCAGCACCTTCACGAACGCGCGCAGCGTGCGCTGGTAGCGCATGTCGAACGCGCCTTCGCCCGCGACGAACAGCACGTCGACCGGCTTGCCGGGTTGCGCGACCGGCGCGCTCAGGTCGACCGACCAGTCGTAGCGCGCGGCCGTGTCGTAGCCGCCCATCGTGCCTGTCTCGCGCAGGTTCGCGAGCACTTCCTGGCCCTTGCCCGGCACCGTGCCGTGCACGAGCGTGCGGTTGCGGCGCATGTCGACGATCGCGTCGACGTGTTCGATCAGCATCGGGCATTCCTGCACGCACGCGCGGCAGGTCGTGCACGACCACAGCGTCTGTTCCTCGATCAGGCCCGACACGATCGGGCCGTTCGGCTCGCCGCGATGCTGGCCGACCGGGATGCCCGGCGACGGGCTGCCCGCGTACGCCGCATCGGTGCCGCCGGCCATCCCGACGACGAGATCCTGGATCAGCTTCTTCGGGTTCAGCGGCTGGCCCGACGCGAACGCGGGACACGCGGCTTCGCACTTGCCGCACTGCACGCACGCGTCGAAGCTCAGCAGCTGGTTCCAGCGGAATTCGACCGGCTTCGCGACGCCGTACTCCTGATGCTCGATGTCCGGCAGCTTCAGCGCGGTCGGCGGCGTGGCCGTGCCGTTGCCGGTGAACGATTCGCGCGTGGCCGCGAAACGCTCCTGGCGCGGGTGGAACGCGAGGTGCAGCAGGCCGGCGATCGCATGCTTCATCGGGCCGCCCTTCGCGGCGCCGACCGTCATCGTGAACGCACCGACGCCGATCAGCAGCGCGCAGAGCACCGCGAACGCACCTGACATCGCGCCGGTCGGCACCAGCATGAACAGCACGAGGCCGAGCGCGAACGAACCGAGCAGCCAGGGCAGCGTATTCCACGGGCCGCGCGACAGGCGCGCCGGCACGTCCTTCGCCGCGCGTCGGCGCCACACGAACACCGCGCCGACCAGCATCGCGAGCGCCGCGAGGAAGATCAGCTTGTCGAGCCACGGCGAGTAGATCGCGAGGCCGTAGTTGACGAACACCAGCGCGAGCGCGCCGATCGCGCCGCCAGCGGTCGCGACGTGGGTTTTCGCGATGTACGGATCGCGGGCGACCACGTGGTGCAGGTCGACGAAATAACGCTTCGGAATCGCGAACAGGTTCGCGACGCCGAACGAGCCGGGCGCCGTCGCGCGGCCCAGACGCCAGTAGGACGAGCGCTTCGCGACCGCGAACGCGAGCCCCGCCACCGACAGCCACAGCAGGGCGGTAATGAGGAAGGACGGGTTCATCTTTTAGAAATCCTTCACGAGACGCAGCGAGTCGTAGATCGCGCCGTGGACGTTGTGCATCGAGATGCAGTCGCCGACACGGAACAGCAGGAAACGGCCGTTGCCGAGTTCTTCCGACAGGCACGGCTGCGGCTCGGCCGCGAACAGCGTGTGCGGATCGATCTGGCCGCGGTTCACCGATTCCGGCTTGAGCTTCCAGTACAGCTCGTCGTTCGGCGACGAGCCGTTCTCGATCACCACCTGGTCGACCGCGCGCTCTTCCAGTTCTTCCGTGTACTCGTTGCGCAGCACGGCGATCATCTTGCCGTTCTCTTCATAGACGCGATCGAGCATCGTGTTCGGCGTCGGGATCACGCCGAATGCGTACAGGCGTCGATAGAAGATCGGGAACGTGGTGCCGCCGCAGTCGTCGGCGACCTTCACGTCCGGCGTGACGACCTCGACCTTCGAGCCGCGGCTCGCCATGAAATCGGCCACGCCGGCGCCCGCATGCGTGCTCACGCCGTCGAACAGCAGCACGTTCTGCTTTGGCTCGACCTTGCCGGTCAGGATGTCCCACGAGCTGACGGCGAGGCCTTCGGCCACACCCCACGCCGGCACCTGCCACGTGAAGCTCGAACCGCCGGTGGCGAGCACGACGATGTCCGGCTTCTCGGCCATGATCATCTTCTCGTCGGCGGCCACGCCGAGACGCCGGTCGACGCCCAGGCGCTTCGTTTCCATGTCGAACCAGCGGATGATCCCCGACATCTGCTCGCGCTGCGGCGCCTTCGCGGCAATCATCACCTGGCCGCCGACTTCCGCGTTCTTCTCGAACAGCACGACGTCGTGGCCGCGCAGCTTCGCGACACGCGCCGCCTCGAGGCCCGCGGGGCCGGCGCCGACCACCACGACCTTGCGCTTCGGGCCGCGCGACTTCTCGATGATGTGCGGCATCGTCGCTTCGCGCGACGTCGCCGCGTTCTGGATGCACAGCACGTCGAGGCCGTTGTACTGGCGGTCGATGCAGTAGTTCGCGCCGACGCACTGCTTGATTTCGTCCTCGCGGCCGTCGCGGATCTTGATCACCATGTGCGGATCGGCGATCTGCGCGCGCGTCATGCCGACCAGGTCGATCATGCCGTTCGCGAGCAGGCGCTCGGCCTGGCCCGCATCGCGGATGCTCTGCGCATGCATCACCGGAATCTTCACGACCGACTTGATGCCGGCTGCGAGGTGCACGAACGGCTCCGGCGGCAACGCCATCGGCGGCATGCAGTTGGCGATCGTGTTGTGCGTATCGCCCCCCGAGCCGACCACGCTCAGGTAGTCGATCAGGCCCGTCTCCGACATCGCCTGCGCGATTTCCTTCAACGCTTCGTGATCGAGGCCGTCCTCGTGGAATTCGTCGCCGCACATGCGCAGGCCGACGCAGAAATCCTTGCCGACCGCCTCGCGCACGGCCGTCAGCACTTCGATGCCGAAGCGCAGGCGGTTTTCGAGGCTGCCGCCCCATTCGTCGGTGCGGTGGTTCGAACGCTTGCTCCAGAACTGGTCGATCAGGTGCTGGTGCGCGGCGGAGATTTCGATGCCGTCCATGCCGGCCGCCTTCACGCGCTTCGCGGCCGCCGCGAAATCGCCGATGATGCGGCGGATTTCCTCGATCTCGATGATCTTCGCGTTGCCGCGGTGCACGGGTTCGCGCACGCCGGACGGCGACATCAGGTGCGGCCAGTGCTCGCCGTGGAACGACGAGCGGCGGCCCATGTGCGTCGCCTGGATCATGATCTTCGCGCCGTGCTTGTGCATCGTGTCGGCCAGGCGCGTGAGCGGATCGATGATCTTGTCGGTCGACAGGTTCACCGATTTCCACCAGCCTTGCGGGCTGTCGATCGATACCGGGCTCGACCCGCCGCAGATGGCCAGGCCGACGCCCCCCTTCGCCTTTTCTTCGTAGTAGCGGATATAGCGGTCGCCCGGCAGGCCGCCCGGCTCGGCATACACCTCCGCGTGCGCGGTGCTGACGATCCGGTTGCGCAGCGTCAGCTGGTTCAGCTGCATGGGTTTGAACAGGTGGGGATAACGCATCGCTGGCGACCTCTGGCGTTCGAATGTCTCGTGTTGCGGGTGTTGTTCTGCTTCAGTGAATCAATGCGTCAGTGCATCAGTGCGCGATCGGCGACACTTCGAAGATGCAGTGATCGTGATGCTCGGCCGCACATTGCACTTCCTTCGAGTATGCGCGCGGCGCGCCCTTGCCTTCCGGCGTCGTGTCGTTGACCCAGTCCATCGCGCCCGCGAACCAGCCCGCGAACATGTAGCAGAGCTTGCCTTCCTTGCCCGGCTGCTGGAGCACGAACGACGAGTGGCGCAGTTCGATCTTCGCGCGGGCGCTCGCCGGGTCGGCCTCGATGATCGAGAACAGGCCCCAGCCGCGTTGCGACAGGCGCTTCAGGTAGTGCTCGAACACGGCCATGCCGGTCAGGCCGTGCAGCTTGGCTTCCTTGTCGCACCAGTGGTAGGCGGATTTGTAGCCGGCCTTGTAGAGGATCTCGGCATACGCATCGACGCCGAGCGCTTCCTCGACGGCGACGTGGTTGTTCGTGAAGAAATGGCGCGGCACGTACAGCATCGGCAGCGCGTCGGTGGTCCAGACGCCGGTATCGGGATCGACGTTGATCGGCAGTTGCGGTTGCATCGTGGTGACTCCGTGAGGAAAGTGGCCGCGCGGCTCAGTGCGCAGGCGCGACATCGTCCGCGTGCCCGCGCGTCTTGCGCTGGCACGTCCCGATTTTTTTATGTTGAAACGACGAGTGCGGTTCGGCTCGGCGGGCGCTTACGCGCCCCACACGTCCTTGAACACGCGCACCCAGTTCTCGCCCATGATCTTGCGGATCCGCGACTCCTTCCAGCCGTGGCGTTCCATCGCAGCGGTCAGGTTCGGGAATTCGCCGATCGTGCGGATGCCGTCCGGGTTGATCACCTTGCCGAAGTTCGTCAGTTGGCGATAGCGGCCCTTGTCGTGCGTCAGCATGTCGAAGAATTCCTTCGCGAAATCCTGCGTGAAGTCCGTGCCGATGCCGACCGCGTCTTCGCCGATCAGGTTCACGACGTAGTCGATCGCCTCGATGTAGTCGTCGATGTTCGCCTCGATGCCGCGCTTCAGGAACGGCGCGAACATCGTCACGCCGACGAAGCCGCCCGCATCGGCGATCTCCTTCAACTGCGCGTCGCTCTTGTTGCGCGGATGTTCCTTCAGGCCCGACGGCAGGCAGTGCGAATAGCACACCGGCTTCTTCGAGAACGCGATCGCTTCCGACGACGTGTTGCCGCCCACGTGCGACAGGTCGACCATGATGCCGACGCGGTTCATCTCGGTGATCACTTCGCGGCCGAAGTCCGACAGGCCGCCGTCGCGTTCGTAGCAGCCGGTGCCGACCAGGTTCTGCGTGTTGTAGCAAAGCTGCACGACGCGCACGCCCATGTCGGCGAACGCCTCGATGTAGCCGAGGTTGTCCTCGAACGCATGCGCGTTCTGGAAGCCGAGGATGATCCCGGTCTTGCCTTCCTGCTTCGCGCGGAAGATGTCGTCCGTCGTGCGCACGAGCGTCAGCAGCTCGCCGTTGTCGCGGATCTTCTTCTTCATCACGCCGATGTTGTCGACGGTCTTCGTGAAGTTCTCCCACACCGACACCGTGCAGTTCGCGGCCGTGATGCCGCCCTTGCGCATGTCCTCGAACACCGGCTTCTCGAACTTCGAGATGTTCAGTCCGTCGATGATGATGCTGTCCTGATGCAGCGTGCTCATATCTGCTCTCGCTCGTGTGACTGTTCTTGTGGGGTGGGTCGATCAGTAGATCGGGAAGCGCTCGCAGAGCGCGAAGATCTCGCGGCGCACGCGCTGTTCGGTTGCCGGGTCGCCTTCCGGGTTCGCACGCAGCGCGTCGAACACTTCGAGGATCAGGCGGCCGATCTCGCGGAACTCCGCGACGCCGAAGCCGCGCGTCGTGCCGGCCGGCGTGCCGAGGCGAATGCCCGACGTGACCGTCGGCTTCTCGGTGTCGAACGGAATGCCATTCTTGTTGCAGGTGATGCCCGCGCGTTCCAGCGCCTGCTCGACCGGCGCGCCCTTCAGGCCCTTCGGGCGCAGGTCGACCAGCAGCAGGTGGTTGTCGGTGCCGCCCGTGACGAGATCGACGCCGCCGGCCTTCAGCACTTCGCCGAGCGCCTGCGCGTTCGCGAGCACGCTGTCGATGTAGGTCTTGAAGTCCGCATGCAGTACTTCGCCGAACGCGACGGCCTTGCCGGCGATCACGTGCATCAGCGGGCCGCCCTGCAGGCCGGGGAACACGGCCGAGTTGATCTTCTTTGCAATGTCCTCGTCGTTGGTCAGCACGAAGCCGCCGCGCGGGCCGCGCAGCGTCTTGTGCGTGGTCGACGTGACGACGTGCGCGTGCTCGACCGGGTTCGCGTGGCGACCCGCGGCGATCACGCCGGCGATGTGCGCCATGTCGACCATCAGCTTCGCGCCGACACTGTCGGCGATCGCGCGAAAGCGTGCGAAGTCGAGCGCGCGCGGGTACGCCGAGAAGCCGGCGATGATGAGATTCGGCTTGTGCTCGTGGGCGAGCGCCTCGACCTGGTCGTAGTCGATGCGCAGCGTGTCGCGGTTCACGCCGTACTGGACCGCGTTGAACCACTTGCCCGACAGCGCCGGCTTCGCGCCGTGCGTCAGGTGGCCGCCCGCGTCGAGCGACATGCCGAGCACCGTGTCGCCCGGCTTGGCGAGCGCGAGCATCACCGAGCCGTTCGCCTGCGCGCCCGAGTGCGGCTGCACGTTCGCATAGCCGGCGTTGAAGATCTGCTTCACGCGTTCGATCGCGAGCGCCTCGACTTCATCGGCGAATTCGCAGCCGCCGTAGTAGCGCTTGCCGGGATAGCCTTCCGCGTATTTGTTGGTCAGTACCGAGCCCTGCGCCTCGAGCACGGCGCGCGACACGATGTTTTCCGACGCGATCAGCTCGACTTGCGACTGCTGACGCTCGAGTTCCTTCAGGATGGCGCTGCGCACCGGCGCGTCGCGCTCGGCAAGGGGCTGCGAGAAGAAAGGCTGAGTGTTCGACATAGTGCGTCCGTGACGAAGAATAAAGGGCTGCAACCGAAGCTCAAGGCCCGCCATCACTGGGTTTCCCGCTCGTCCAGTGCAAGGCTGCCGACGGCTCTATTCTTGTCGTTCGGATTTTCGGCGGATTGATGAATTTAGACGCGTTCTTTGCCTTTTCCGCCATGCGCGTCCGTTTTGTACAAGTGACCGGTCGTGCTTTTCGGGACGAGCGCCCGAAACGGTATCGATGGTTCACCTATGGACACGCACACCGGCAGTGCGTTTGCCGCACGTTCGCGTGCGGCTTCTCCCGGATACGGTGCAGTGCAGCAACGGCCCGATGCCCAGACAACGCTTGGAGCTAGGGTTTAGCCGTATGGCACGCTTGTTGCACTCGCTCACACAATACCGCAGCCCGATTCGTGCCCCGGGCCAAAAGCTATTAGAGATTCAAGGAACGCTCCCCATGTCGCCCGACCGCACAGCGTCGCTGTCCCACTTCGCGTTCATGCCGTTACCGAACTTCACGATGATCGCGTTCACCAATGCGATCGAGGTGCTTCGGATGGCGAACTACCTGAGCGGCCAGCCGCTCTACCGCTGGTCGGTGATCAGCCCGGACGGCGGTCCGGTCACGGCGAGCAACGGCCTCACGGTCGACACGGGGCCGGCGGAATGCGTGGGGCAACCCGACATCGTATTCGTGTGCGGCGGCGTCGACGTGCAGCGCGCGACGACGTCCGCCCACCTGTCGACGCTGCGTCGCTTCGCACGCATGGGGCTCCCGCTCGGCAGCCTGTGCACGGGCACCTATGCACTCGCGAAGTCGGGGCTGCTCGCGGGCTACGCGTGCGCGATCCACTGGGAGAACATGTCGGCGCTGAAGGAAGAGTTTCCGGACACGCGCTTCCTGAAAGAACTGTTCGTGATCGACCGCGACCGCATCACGTGCACGGGCGGCGTCGCGCCGCTCGACATGATGCTGAACCTGATCGCCGCGCGCGTCGGCACCGCGCGCGTCACGCAGATCGCCGAGCAGTTCATCGTCGAACATGTGCGCGACACGAGCGCGCAGCAACGCATGCCGCTCGTCGCCCGCCTCGGCTCGGCGAACAAGTCGCTGTTCGAAGTGATCTCGCTGATGGAGAACAACATCGAGGAGCCGCTGTCGCGCGAGGAACTCGCGCGGCTCGCGAACATGTCGCAGCGGCAGTTGCAGCGCCTGTTCCGCGAGCATCTCGGGATGACGCCGACGCATTACTACCTGACGCTGCGGCTGCGCCGTGCGCGCGAGCTGCTGCTGCAGACCGACATGTCGATCATGCACATCACGATGGCGTGCGGTTTCCAGTCGGCATGCCACTTCAGCAAGAGCTATCGCGACGCGTTCGGCGTCGCGCCGACGCGTGAGCGACGCAAGCAGGTGGCGCCGCTCGCGCAGGGTGCGGCGAGTGCCGGGCCGGCGTTTCCGGCGCATGTGCTGCATGCGTGAGGCGGGCGCTGTGCGGCAGGAAACATGCCGAGCGACTGCGAAGGCATGATCAAAAAAGCCAGACGGACGTTTCAGCCTTTCGGCGCGATGCTTTCGCGCCGCTTCAACTGACGGCATTACCGTTGTAATCGCCGACTTTCCTCTTCCCGGTGCGCTCCTGCCACAAGAAGACGTTCGCCGGAAATCGGCGGAGGGCGCACTGAACACGCCGCCCGTCCGCGCTTGGGAATTCCCGCTAGCGGACATTCCGATTCCATCGCGCAATCGCGCCCGCTGTCGTCCGGCGCGACGATAAGCGCGATCACGCGTTCGAAGTTGGCGGGAAGCTTTCGCGAGTCGCTTATTCAAAGCACAGCACGCTTCGGAATCGAGTAATTGACGCCTACTCAATATTGCCGATTGTCACGGCGTCTCTTTTCAGTCGGAATCCAAACTAAAATCATACTTGTCCGATAGACACGGCAACAATTCCCGGCGAACGTTCATAGCTCGTTCATGCATGAGATATCCGAGCCCATGACAGAAAAAGAACAAGCCGATTGTCCATATTTTCTTCACTCGTCGATCCAACTTTACGCGATGGTTCAGCACCTGAGCACCACGCGGCCCTGCGCACCCGGCACGATCGATTCAGCATATAGCGGCAATATGCAAATGGTCTGCACGAGTGATCCGTTCATTTGCACCTACCTTTCACCGTTGATGCAGTCATAGGTTCGCGGACGCTTGCGCACGACGACGACTTCTGGCCAATCGATTTCCGGCAGGTCGATACCCGTCATTTCATGGAGCAGCATGGCCGGCTTTTGATCGCCGTGAACTATGCGTATGCGGCGACCGGAGGCCGTCTGGTGGTTTCCGATGCAGGCTATCCGCTGATGACCTACACGTTTGCATCCTTCGACGTGCCGGTCGAGCATCGCGACCACTTCACCATCCGCTTCCCTGACAGCGTGGTCGATCGGATTGAAACCGCCTATTCACGAGCCGGACTATCCGAGTTCGTCAAGACGCTCGACATGATGGATACATGGACCGCCGAGCAAATCGCCGATGCAGAGGCCGAAGCATTGGCACATATGCCACCGACCGTCGTCATTGAAGGCGCGGAGATCGATCAATACGCGATTTACGATCCCGATTCGGTCGACTGGATCTTTACCAACTTCGATTGAGGAAACGACCATGAGTCGACGAGCAGCAAGAAATGGGGATCCGACGACAACGGGCGGTGTCGTCATCGCGGTGACGTCCACGATGTTCAATCACGGCAAACAGGTAGCCTTGGATGGCGACAAGGCGACATGCGGAAATTGCGAAGGGGCGTTCCCGATAGTGGGCGGCGCACAGCGCATGATTCACCACGGGCGATGTGTTGCGCTGGAGGGTGACGCCGTATTGTGCCCATGCGGTCGAAACCGACTGATCGCGGGGAGCGACAGCACGATTTTCTATAGCGACAGCGGTAGCGGAAATGCAGCGAACCGGTTCGCTGCGGGTTCGGCAGTGGCGCCCACGCGGCACATGGCGGCACCCGGTATCCACGACGACCGATTCGTGATCCGCGACGTGCGGACAAAGCAGCGATTAAGCAACGTGCGCTATTGGATCAAGGATCGAGCCGGAAACGTACTTGCAACGGGCGTGAGCGATCGGCATGGTTGTACCGCACGCGTGCAAACCGAAGACGCGCAAATTTTGAAGCTGGTCATCGAGGACTGAGAAGATGGGAAACCAAACTACCGTTGCCGAGACAACGACAAACACCATTGAGGGCTCACAGCGATTCGCAGACGTCGACTTGCGTCCGATCTGCGAAAACATGACGAACTCGGAATTTCGCAAGATGTTTGCGGTAGCACAGGGGCGCGCAGTCGATCGATTGACGATTCGCATCGCCGACTTGAAAAAGTGGTCAAAGCAAGACAAAGATCGCGTGTTCAAGTGGTTCGGTCGAGACGACGACAAAACTCGAATGCATTTGCTCACGGGTTTAACGAAGGTACTTGGCGTAGTTCGGGCATTCAATGAAAACAACGTCGTTCGGAGCGGTAGCGCCGGCGATCTAGCGACGGGTTGCACTCCTCATCCGCGCGGAACGATTAACGAGGCCGCTCACGTGTGTGCGCCTGACACAACGACGCATACGATCGCGATTGGCGAGCGATTCTGCACGATGCGCCCGTGGACCGCGAATGCCGATTCGCACGTATCAACTATCATTCACGAAGCGACTCATTTCCACGACACTATGTCGTCAACCGATGACCAATACACGATTACCCCGTTGCTCCCTGGGTGGGGACGATCACATCCCAAGTTATCAATCAACAACGCCGACAGCATCGCGGGGTACGTCGTTGACATTGACTAAATTCCTTACAGCGCTCGCGTTGAGCTGCACACAATCGGTATTGGCATGTGAAGGTCCGTCGAACTTGCCGGGTTGGGATTTTGATGTTCGATTCAGCAAGGATTCGAGCGACCTATCCATCGCCGAACTGGCGAAACTGTCAGTATGGTCGACCGACATGCGCAACCGCTTTTCGATTATCGATGCGGTGTCGATTGTCGGACTGGCGGAATCGACGGAGCAAGATCCGAAGGCTCTAGCTCAACGACGTGCCGCGAACGTCAAGGCAGCATTGGATCAATTTTCGATTTATGGCGAACGAAATTCCATCATCGCGCGGATCTATAAGTTGCCGTTTCCCGCGAGCGAGTTCGACGATACGGGGCGTCGCGTCGAGATCACGTTCGGCCCGGGATGCCCTGACCACTGCTGCCCGAACCTGAACCCGATACCCAAGACACACTGACACGGCACGGTCCATTTACCGGCCCGCACAACGCGGGCCGTCCTCCCCTGCCTTTCACACCTTCCCGCTAGCGCTTACGATCCCCACACCTGCATTTCATCGAGCGAATACCCCCACTGCGTCGCCCGCTTCGTGCCAACCATCCGTACGTAACGGCCCTGCCCGTTCAGGTTCGGCAACGTCACGTGCCCATACGACACGCCATTGCTCGTCGAATAGATCGTCGTCCAGTTCGCGTTGTCGTTCGACGTCTGGATCTGGTAGACGAGTGCGCCCGCATCCCAATACAGATCGATGCTGCTGATGGTCTTCGTCGCGCCGAGATCGACGGAGATCCATTGCGGATCGACGCCAGTGCCTTCCGGCGAATCCCAGCGCGTGCTCGTCGTGTTGCCGTCGAATGCCTTGTCCGGCGTGAGCGAGGCGTTGTAGCTTGCCGACGCCGCGGCCGGCCGCCCCTGCGACAGCAGCGTGCGTGCCGCGGCCGCGCCGCCGTAGTAGTTCGCGCCGAGCTTCGCCTTCGTCGCATCGGCATTCACGCCGAACTGCGACAGGCTCCAGCGCTGGCCGGTCGTCACGTCGCCGACGTAGAGCTGATAACCACCGGCCGTCGTCGACGAGAAGAACAGGTAGTTCGTACCACTGACGGGCGCCGGGTCCGAGTTGTTGCTCATGCAGTCGTTGAGCGCCAGCGCGCTCGGCGTCGAGGCCGGGTCCGCCGTCTTCGCATAGATCTGGTCGGCCCCGCCGCTGTCCTTCCAGCGCGCGTAGTACACCATGCCGTCCGCGCGCACGGTCGGGTAGTACGTCTGCAGCCCGGCCGGACGATCGAACACGGCGGTCGCGCCGGTCGCGATCGTGCGCTTCATCAGCCCCATGTTCGAGCCGGTGCCGGTCGCGTAGTACACGGCGCTCGCGTCCGGCGCGAGGAACGGCATCGAGTATTCGGCGCCGGCCGGCGCGTTCGTCAGGCTCACGACCGACGTGAACACCGGGCCCGCGCTCGTGTACGACAGCGTCGCCTGCTTGACGTCGCCGTTCTGCTTGAACACGAGCGTCTTGCCGTCCGTGCTGAACTTCGGGTCTTCGTTGCGCGTGGCGCCCGTGCTGTTCGTCATGTTGACGGGCGGCGTGCCGGCGCCGAGCTGCAGCATGAACACGTTCCATGCGCCGTTGCGGATGCCCATGAACGCGAGCCACTTGCCGTCGGGGCTGAACACGCCGTTCATCGGATCGGTGATGCCCCACGCGCTCTTGCTGAGTTGCGTCAGCGTACGGGCCGAGAAATCGTAGAGGAACAACTGGCTCGTGCCGTCGCCGTACTTGACGTAGCTGTGATAGACGAGTTTGCCGGTCAGCGCGGCGGGGAACGTCGCGTTCGGCTGGGCGGCGGGATTGTTGACGCAGGCTGCGGCGGCCACGCCGCTGAACAGATTGAGGGCGATGCCGGCCGCGAGGCCCGCGACGAGGGTCTTCAATGTCACGCTGGATACTTCCGGGTAAGGTAAGGACGCCGCAGAAAATGACTCGCGCGACACGCGCGGGCGTCACGGATTCGCGGTCGGGCAGCGTGAATTCCGTATCGGTCGGACAGCGGGAACAAAGCTTGCGAGAGGATGCCCGTTTGTCAGACGAAAGAACAGGATCAGAGCGCCGATAAAACATACGGATCAGCGATGTGGGGCGCGCTTGCACGTGACGGCTGCCGTACTACTCTTTGTCATCGAGGTCGATGGCCGGGAGAACGCGCATGAAGCGCTATGCGGTGCTGGCACAGACGATCGCCGACGCGATCCGGCGCGGCGATCTGGTGCCCGGCGCGCGCATCCCCACCGTGCGAGCCGCATGCCGCGCGCATCGCGTGAGTCCTTCCACGGTGTTTCGTGCGTACTACGCGCTCGAAAGCGAGGGCCTGATCGTCGCGCGGGCGCGCTCCGGCTATTTCGTTGCGAACGTCGCGGACAAGCACGTGCGGTTCGCGCGCGATCCGCCGCGCAAGCCGGGCGCCGCGCAAAACGACGCCGCGCAACCCGGCGACGACGATGCGCTGTTCCGTCTGCTCGACTCGCTCAAATGCGACGACATCGTGCCGCTCGGCTCGGCATTCGCGAGCTATTCGCTGTTCCCGATGAGCAGCCTGTGGCGCCAGGTCGCGTCGGCCGCGCGCCACATGGACCGCACGAAACTGCTCGAAGGCTTGCCGCCCGGCAACGAAGCGCTGCGCCGTCAGATCGCGTTGCGCTACCTGAACGCGGGCGCGTCGCTGCCGCTCGAGGAAATCGTCATCACGACGGGCGCGACCGAAGCGCTGATGCTCAGCCTGCAGGCGCTGACGCGCCCGGGCGACATCGTCGCGATCGAACGGCCGGCCTTCCACGCGGTGCTGCAAGCCGTTCAGAGCCTGCATCTGAAAGCGGTCGAGATTCCGGTCGACCCGCGCACGGGCCTCGACCTCGACGCGCTCGCCGAGGCGCTCGACACGCATCCGGTGCGCGCGTGCTGGTTCATGACGTCGTTCCACAACCCGACCGGCGCGACGCTGACCGACGAGCGCAAGCGCGCGCTGATCGACCTGCTCGCGTCCCGCGGCGTGCCGCTGATCGAGGACGACGTGTATGGCGAATTGCAGTTCGGCACGGCGCCCACGCGCCCCGCGAAACTGTATGACGACAGCGGGCTCGTCCTGCATTGCGGGTCGTTCTCGAAATGTCTCGCGCCCGGATTCCGGATCGGCTGGGTCGCGGCCGGCCGCTTCGTCCGGCAGATCCGCAAGGCCAAAGGCGCGAGCGCGCCGGCCGCCGACGTACCCGCGCAGATGGCGATTTCGAGTTACCTGCGCGACGGCGCATACGACCGCTTCCTGCGCAAGCTGCGCCGCAATCTCGCCGCGCACCAGGCGCAGATGCTGTCGGCCGTACGCGCGTACTTTCCGGCTGACACCGAAGTGTTCGCGCCACGCGGCGGATATTTTCTATGGATTGAACTGCCACCGCACATGGATGCGATGCACCTGTTCGACGATGCGATGGAGAACGGCGTGAGCATTGCACCCGGACCGATCTTCTCCACGACCGGCGGCTTCCGCCGCTATTTGCGACTCAATTACGGGCGGCCGTGGACACCGGCGGTCGAGCGCGCGCTGGAGACGCTCGGCACGCTCGCGGCCCGACAGCGGCACGGCAGCTAGGACGAAACGTACGGAGCGGAATGCGCGACATGCGCCTTGCGTTTCGTGCGCGAACGACCAAGAATGAAGCAGCAGGCAGACGTGGACGAACGGGTTCCACCCGTCCGATGTTATGGAGAATCCCATGAGCACCGCATGCGAACGACCGCCGATCTCTAGCCCGACGATCGCGCCCGTCGGTCGCTGACATGCGTGTCCTGCCTAGCCGCAGCGTCCGCGCGCGCGATGCCTGGCGTGCCGTGCTGAATGCGCGCGCCGAATCGCGGCACGCGACGTGCTGCCGCTGCCGCGAATGCGGCTTCGTGGCGTTCCGTGCGCTCGAGCACTGCCCCGTCTGCGGTCAATGGAACGGGCCGTTCGAACCGATCCGACACACGTCGGCCGATGCGCACGCCGCCCATGCGCCGCGATCGTTTCACACGTGGTCGTCACGCATCGCCCGCGCGATGCGCAACGCGGCTTTCCAGCGGCCGCGCGCGTCGAGCGCGCCGATCCTGAGCATCCTTACGCTCGTGCTGCTGGTCGGCGGCTACGTGGCGGTCGACCAGACCTGCAAGGCCGATCCCGTTTGTCGCGGATCCGGTGCGCCGGCCGCCGTCGCGACCGAAACCATGCTGCCCGCGTCGAACGATCCGTTGCTGCCGGTCGTGCCGGCACCCGTCTACCCGTTTCATTCGCCCGATGAAACGCAAGTGGCGGCCAGTCTGCCACCAGGCGCCCGACTCGCAGCCCAACCTGCTCGCAAGATGGCCATTGCACAAGCCGCGCCATCGTTGCGCCCGCCTGACCGGACGCGCGCCGGCGCGGTCCGCGTGGCCGACTGGAAAGGCAGCCGCGACACCGCCCATCGCACGCGTGCGATCCGCCGCGTCAGCGTGCACACCGGGCGCACACGTCGCGCTGCGGCCAGCAACGCCGAACTCGCGAAGCTCTATCGCGGCCACTGAGCGTGACCCGGGCTCGGGCTCAGCGGTCGTCGCGTTGCACTGCCGTCACCGTCGCTCCCGCAACGAAAAAACGGGCGGCCCGTTTCCGGAACCGCCCGCTTCGTGTGGTGCGCGTCGAACGCTAGCGCATCACGTCGCCAGCAACCCGTGCGGGTCGATGACGAATTTGCGCGGCGCGCCGCCGTCGAACTTCTTGTAGCCTTCCGGCGCCTGGTCGAGCGAGATCACTTCGACGTTGACGATCTTCGCGATCGGCAGCCGGTCGAACAGGATCGCCTGCATCAGGTTGCGGTTGTACTTCAGCACCGGCGTCTGGCCCGTGAAGAACGAATGCGACTTCGCCCAGCCGAGGCCGAAGCGGATGCTCAGGCTGCCGTGCTGCGCGGCCTTGTCCTTCGCGCCCGGATCGTCCGTCACGTACAGGCCCGGGATGCCGATCGCGCCGGCCGGGCGCGTGATTTCCATCAGCGAGTTCAGTACCGTCGCGGGCGCTTCCTCCGAATGGCCCGACGAGCCGTGGCCGTGCGCCTCGAAGCCGACGCAGTCGACCGCGCAATCGATCTCGGGCACGCCGAGAATCTGCTCGATCTGCTCGCCGAGCGACGCGTCCTTCGACAGGTCGACCGTCTCGAAGCCCATCGCCCGCGCATGCGCGAGGCGTTCCGCGTTCATGTCGCCGACGATCGTCACGGCCGCGCCGAGCAGGCGCGCCGAGGCGGCCGCCGCCATCCCGACCGGGCCCGCGCCCGCGATGTAGACCGTCGAGCCGGGCTTCACGCCCGCGCTCACCGCACCGTGATAACCGGTCGGCAGAATGTCGGACAGGCAGGTCAGGTCGCGGATCTTCGCCATCGCCTGGTCGCGATCCGGGAATTTCAGCAGGTTGAAATCGGCATACGGCACGAGCACGTACTCGGCCTGGCCGCCGATCCAGCCGCCCATGTCGACATAGCCGTACGCGCCGCCCGCACGCGACGGATTCACGTTCAGGCACACGCCCGTATGCGTGTCCTTGCACATCGCGCAGCGGCCGCACGCAACGTTGAACGGCACCGACACGAGATCGCCGAGCTTCAGCGTCTCGACGTCGCGGCCCACTTCGACCACTTCGCCGGTGATCTCGTGACCGAGCACGAGGCCGACCGGCGCGGTCGTCCGGCCGCGCACCATGTGCTGGTCGGAGCCGCAGATGTTCGTGCTGACCACTTTCAGGATTACGCCGTGGCCGATCGCGCGGCCGCTCGGGTCGACCATCTTCGGATAATCGATTTTCTGGACTTCGACCTGGCCCGGCCCAAGATAGACGACACCTCGATTGCTGCTCATCGTATTGTCTCCATGTCTCGTTGGATGGCGCCGCGGCGCGCCGGCGCCATGCGGCGCACGCGCAACGTGCTGTTCGAGAGTAGTCCGGGAGGCAGGGGCGCCGATGTCTCAAACGCGACATGCGTTTGATCGGCGCCGACATCGATGGCGGAAATACGAAAGTCGGGCGGGAATCTACCGGGCGCGAGACACACAGGGGCCGGACCGGCCGTTGCTGCCGGCCGCGCCCCGACCGGCAGCCGCTACCCGCCCTGATTCTCGCGGATGATCGCGGCGGCGGCCGCTTCCGCGTCGCCCGCGACGCCGTCGTGCACGCGCGTGCTGACGGCGGGCGTCGGCGGCTCGCTGTCGAGCGCGTGGCCGTTGCGGTCGTGCGTGTCGACCGTCGCGCGCATCGACAGCCCGACGCGCAGCGGATGCGCGGCGAGATCGCGCGGATCGAGCGCGATCACGACCGGCACGCGCTGCACGACCTTGATCCAGTTGCCGGCCGCGTTCTGCGACGGCAGCATCGAGAACGCGCTGCCCGTGCCGGCCGAGAAGCCCTGCACGCGGCCGCGATAGGCGATGCGCGAGCCGTAGAGATCCGACACGACCTCGACCGGCTGCCCGACGCGCATGTGGCGGATCTGCCCTTCCTTGAAATTCGCGTCGACCCACAGCCGGTTGAGCTGCACGATCGACATCAGCGGCACGCCTGGCCCGACCTGCTGGCCGACCTGCACCGAGCGCTGCCCGATCGTGCCGTCGACGGGCGCGACGATCGTCGTGCGTTTCAGGTTCCGGTACGCAAGCTTGAACTGCGCGGCCGCCTGCATGACGGCCGGGCTTTCGTCGACAGGCAGCTTGCTGCCGAGCGCGCGCGCCGCGTCGAGCTGTGCCTGCGCGGCCGCGAGGTTCGCCTGCGCGCCGGCCACCGCCGCGCGCGCCCGCGCCAGTTCTTCCGGCGCGACGATCTCGACCGATGCGCCCGAACGCGCGGCGAGCGCGCGCTGCGCGAGCGACAGGTCGGCTCGCCGCGCATTCACGGCCTCGACGTACATCGTGTTCGAAATCCTCGCGTTCGCGACCTGGCGCACGGCCTGCGCGAGCTGCGCCTTCGCCTGCGCGAACGCGACGGACGCCTCGGTGTCGTCGAGCTTCACGAGCGTCTGCCCCGCGCGCACGGCCTGCGTGTCGGCAACCACCACGTCGGTCACCGCGCCCGGGATCTGCGCGGCGACCTGAACGATGCTGCCCGCGACGTATGCGTCGTCGGTGTCTTCGTAGTACCGGTCGCTCAACAGCCAGTACGCGATCCACGCAATCGCGGCCAGCAGCACGATCGCGAAGAACACGGTGAAGCGCTTGCGGCGCGTCGCGCGGCGCGCGTCGAGGGCCGGATCGTTCAGCGCGGCCGGCGGCGCGGCGGAATGAAGGTTGTCGTGGTGCATCAGTCGCTTTGCGTAACGATCAGACGATCGTGCTGGAAGACGGGAATCGCGGGCGTCGACGCCGAGCCCGGCATCGGGCTCGCCGAGGCCGTGCGCGCGAGAACGGGCGTGCTGCGCGGCATCGCGTCGGGGCGGGAGGCACCGACCGTGGACGGGCGCGCGGGGTCGTCGCGTCGGACGGATTCGGGCGCGGACGCGGCCCGCGTCGTGGCAGCGGCCGGCGACATTGCCGTGCGCCCCGCTTGCGAGTCGTTCGACGGGCCCGCCACCGCAGCCCGGTTCGCGGCCATGGCAACGGCCGCCCCGCGCCGGGCCGCCCCGCTACGCGCCCGCTGCACGGCCGACGCCTGCGCCTGCGCGACCGTTGCGCCCGCATCGAACCCGCCGCCCAGCGCGCCGATCAACCCGACGCGCAATGTCCGCTGCTTGCCGAGCAGCGCGATCATCTGCGCGCGCTCGTCGATCAGCGTGAGATCCGCGACATCGACGTCCTTCTGCATCAGCACGCCGCGTCGATGCCGATCGGTCGCGATCTGCACGATCTTCTGCGCGGCCGCGACCGCATCCTGCTGCTGCGCGACGAGCGTCTGCGACGTCTGCAGCGACGTGACGAGCTGCGCGACCTGCCCGAGCGCGTCGTCGACGGTCTTGTTGTACAGCCCGATCGCGACGTCGGCCTGCGCGACGTCCGCGCCGAGCTTCGCCTTCAGCCGGCCGCGGTCGAAGATCGGCAGCGAGATCGCGGGGCCGACGGAGCCCGCGAGCGAATCGCGCGAGAACAGCGACGCGGGCGTCAACGCGAACACGCCGCCGAGCGCGACGAGGTTCACGTCCGGATAGAACTGCGCACGCGTCGAGTCGGCATTCGCGAACGCGGCTTCGACCCGCAGCCGCGCGGCGACGATATCGGGCCGGCGGCCCAGCAGGTCGGCCGGCAGCCGGGCGGGCACCGCGCCGCCCGCGAACGCGCCGACGCGCGGCCGCTGCAGCGCGAGCCCGCGCTCCGGGCCACGGCCCGACAGCACGCCGAGTTGCAGTTGCGCGAGCTTGATCTGCTCGTCGTTCAACGCGATCTGCTCGAGCAGTCGACTGCGCTTGATCGACGCGTCGCTCGCATCGTACGCGTTGTCGAGGCCGCGCGCGGTACGCTCGCGCAGCACCGCCGTCACGCGCTGGCTGATCTTCAGCTTCTGCTGCAACAGGTCGCGCACCGCGTACGCCTGGTCGAGCTGGCAATACACGGTGACGATCGCGACGGCGAGCGTGAGCCGTACCTGTTCGGCCTCGACGCCGGCCGCGTCGCGCAGCGACATCAGGCTCTTCGTCGCCGCGCGGTTCTTGCCCCACAGGTCGAGCTGGTAGTTCAGCCCGACGAAGATCGACGACGGCGATACGTTCGGATCGCCGAAGATCTGCACCGGCACGCGATAGCCGCCGGCCGTGACGTCGGCGATGTCACCGGGTTTCGGCATCCGTGCCCGGCTGATCGTCGCGCCGGCCGTGCCGGTCAAACCGGTCAGCGAATCGAACTGCTGAAGCTGCGCCTGCGCGATCCGCAGCCGCGCCTGTGCGACCTGCAGATCGGGGCTGTGCTGCGACGCCTCCGCGACCAGGTCGTCGAGCTGCGGGTCCTGCAGCTGCTTCACCCAGTCGGGCGCCGGCCACGCGCCGTTCGCGCCGGGGCCGGCCGTCCGTGCGAGCGCATCGTCGGCCGGCGCGCGCAGCGACAGCGACGGCAGGAAGCCCGACGGCACACATCCGCCCAACGCGAACAGCATGGCCGCCGCCGCGACCATCGAGCCGCCCTTCGCGCCACGCGCCGAACCTGCCGCTTTCGTCGAACGCCGCATCGTCACCCCTGCCGAACGCGCTGCGCCCGCGCAGCCAGACGCGGCCGCGTGCGCTCGAGCGGGCCGAGCCGGCCGAACAGGCCGTCCGCGACGCCGAACAGGATGCCGGCCAGCTTCGCGCGCTTGTCGCGCTCGACCAGCGCGATCTGCACGACCTGCCACAGGGTCAGCAGGTTCGGCACGAGCGCCACCGGAAAACGCAGCCCGTACTGCATCCCGAGCTGCACCGCATTGCGCGCGCTGTAGTAGCGCCGTTGCCACGAGTGATTCATCGACGTCATTTCAAAAGGGCCGATCGCGTGCCGCTGCTTTGCGCCGATCCGATGCGTCAGCACCAGCGACGGCACGACATAGAGCGGCACGTTGCGCGACAGCGCGCGGAAGCTGTATTCGGTATCGACGTGATCGATGAACAACGTTTCGTCGAAACGGCCGAGCACGTCGAACGCGTCGCGCGACACGACGCAGCCCGACGAAATCAGGAACGCGCAGCGCTGCATCGGCGTGCCCGGGTCGATGTGCAGGCGGCGCACGCCGATGCCGTTCGTCGCGAGTTCGGGCAGGAAGCTGCGTGCGTTCTCGTCGAAGATGCGCGGGCCGGCCAGGAACGCACGCCCGGCAAGCCCCGCGCAGACGTCGCGCATCGTCGGAAAATAGGCAGCCGGCACCGACGAATCCTGGTCGAACAGCGCGACCGCGTCGATGCGGTCGCGAAACAGCGCCGCGAGCCCCGCGTTGTACGCGCCCGCGATGCCGCCGCGATTGCCGTGATGCAGCAGCGCGATGCCTTCGCGTGTGCACAGTTCACGGGCCCGCGCATCGGGCTGCGGCGTGTTGTCGACGACGAGCAGCACGTCGCACGCGTGCCGCCATCCGCGCAACGCGTCGAGCTGCGCGTCGCTCGGGTGATACAGGATCACGAGTGCGCCGAGTGTCGTCATGGTCTGCTCCTCAATGTCCGAACGATGCGGCCGCGCCGCGTTTCGGCCGCGTCAGCCACATCATCGCGGCGAGTGCGACACACGTCATGCTCGCCATCCAGAACATGTCGTTGGTCGCCATCATGTAGGCCTGCTGCATCACGACGTGATGCAGCGTCGTCAGCTCGCGCACGCCGTCCACGCCCATCGCGTTCAGCGCATGCACGAAGCGTTGCGTGTTCGCCGACGCGTGCGTGACCGATTGCGACACGACGTCGTAGTGATAGGTCGCGCGGTTGTCCCACAGCGTCACGCTCATCGCGGTGCCGAACGCGGCCGACAGCGTGCGCAGGAAATTCGACAGACTCGACGCGGCGGCGAGCCGGTCGTCCGGAATGCGCGACAGCGTCGCGGCGGTCAGCGGAATGAAGAAGCACGGCAGCCCGATCCCCTGGATCAGCCCGGGTGCGGCGATCTGCGCGAACGTCATCTTCAGCGTGAAATGGGCGTCCCAGGCGAGCACGGCCGCGAACACGAGGAAGCCGAACGTCGCGAGCACGCGCGCGTCGAAGCGGTGCGCATGCAGCCCGACGAGGATCGAGAACACGAGCGCGAGCACGCCGAGCGACGCGGTCGCGAGCCCCGCATGAAACGCGTTGTAGCCCATCACGGCCTGCATCCACAGCGGGAACACCACGCCGACCACGGAGAAGCTCATCATCCCGAGCGAGATGATCAGCACGCAGAACGAGAACGTGCGGTCGCGAAACAGGCTCAGATCGACCACCGGATGCGCTTCGCCTGCTTCCCAGATCAGCAGCGACACGATCGCGAGCGCCGCGACCACCGCGAGCGTGACGATCAGCGGCGAATCGAACCAGCCGCGGTCGTGGCCGAGATCGAGCATCGCCTGCAGCGAGCCGACGCCGATCACGAGCAGCACGATGCCCGGCACGTCGATCGGACCGGCCGCGCCGCGCTGCGCGTCGGGGCGCAGCATCGCGGTGCACACCGCGAACGAGAACAGCCCGATCGGCAAATTGATCAGGAAGATCCACGGCCACGAGAAGTTGTCGACGATCCACCCGCCGACCACCGGCCCGAAGATCGGCGCGAGCAGCACCGTCATCGCCCACAGCGCGAGCGCGATCGTGCGTTGGGTTGGAGGAAAGGTGCGCAGCAGGATCGTCTGCGACAGCGGCACCATCGGCCCCGAGCACAACCCCTGCAGCGCGCGGCAGATCACGAGCACGTGCAGGTCGCGCGCGAGCCCGCACAGCAGCGACGTCAGCGTAAACAGCAGCACCGCGCCGACGAACAGCCGCAACTCGCCGACGCGGCGCGCAAGCCAGCCGGTGAGCGGCACCGCGATCGCGGCCGCGACCGAATACGAGCTGATCACCCACGTGCCCTGGCTGTTCGACACGCCGAGACTGCCGGAGATCGCCGGCACCGCGACGTTGGTCACGGTCGAGTCGAGCACTTCGATGAAGGTCGCGAGCGACAGCGCGAACGTCAGCAGCGCGAGCCGGATGCCGCGCATCGGCTGCGCGGCGGGCACCGGCGCCGACACGTCGAGCGCGGACGGCGCGACGGGCCCGTCGTGCAGCGGCGATGCGGTGCTCATGTGCCGGCCACCGCGACATCGGCCCGCGCGGCCACCCGCCCGCGCTTCGGCACGAAGCGTTCGATGAAATCGGCGGCCGCGCCGCAGCCGTCCGGCGCGGCCGCGAGCAGCGCACGCGTACGCGCCGCATGCACCGCGAACGCGGGTTCGTCGAGCACGCGCGCGAGCGCCGCGCCGAGCCGCGCGCCGTCGAGCGGCCCGTCGACCCGCACGCCGCAACCGTTCGCGACGACGCGTTGCGCGTTGTCGAACTGATCGTGCGCGAACGGCGTGACGACCTGCACGATCCCGGCTTCGCACGCGAGCGCCGCCGTGCCGATGCCGCCGTGATGCACGAGCGCGCGGCAACGCGGCAGCAGCGTGCGCATCGGCACGAAGCGGCGCACGAGCAGCCGGTCGCCATCCTGCGCCGCATCGTGCGGCGTCAGCAGGATGCCGCGCGCGCCGGTCGCGCGCAGCGCGTCCGCCACCGCACGCGCATACGCCGCGTGATCGACGAGGGTCGAACCGGCCGTGAACACGACCGGGGCTTCGCCTGCCGCGAGAAACGCATCGAGTGCCCCATCATCGTCGGAGGTCGAAATATCGTTGAACAGCGGAAAACCGCTTTGCAGATGGTTCGACGGCCAGTCCGGCTGCGGCGGCGCGAACCACTGGGGAAACAGGCACAGCACGCCGTCGGTCGAATGCAGCCAGCGGCCGAGCACGCGCCGCGCGGGCGCGAGCCCGAGTTCGCGGCGCACCGCGTCGAGCGCCGGGCCGCACACGCGGTCAAGCACCTGCCGCTCGATCAGCGTCATCAGCGCCGACTTCACCGGCAACGGCCAGCGCGCCGGAATCGTCAGGCGCGGATGAGTCGGCGGCGCATGCGCGGACAGCAGCGTCGACGGCGATACCTGCACCGACACGTACGGCGTGCCGTGCAATTCCTGCATGAAGCGCGCGGAGAACGCCCATAGCGTGCCGACCAGCACCGTGTCGGCATCGGTCAGCGCGCGCAGCGCGTCGTAATGCGGGCGCAGCGTCGGCGCGATCACCTGCCACAGCGTGCGGAACGACGTACGCGGATCCCACAGCGCGGGGTTCGCCATCGCCGCGTCGTAGTCGGCCGCGGTGCCGACCGGCACGAACGCGAACCCGCAGCGGCGCACGGCCGCCTCGAACGGCGCGTGCGTGCAGAACACGACGTCGTGACCGCGCGCGGCGAGCGTGCGCGCGACGCCGAGCAACGGATGCACGTCGCCCGCCGAACCGATCGCGGTCACGATCATCTTCGCCATCGCGCGCCTCGCGGGGGTCAGTAGAAGCCGGGGATCAGCGCCGCGACCTCGCGGCGGTACTGCGCATAGGCCGGCCCGAAATACCCGGTCAGCCAGCTCTCCTCGACGCGCACCTTGTACGCGAGCGACGCGAACACGAGCAGCACGCCGAGCGCGCCGCGCCATTCGCCGCCGATCAGCGCGGCGCCGACCAGCGCGATCAGGCAGCCGGTGTAGATCGGGTGACGTACGAACGCATACGGCCCCGTGCGCACGAGTTCGTGGTCTTCCTTCAGCGTGACCGACACGCTCCAGTTCGTGCCGAGATGCAGCCGCGCCCATACCGAGAACAGCAGGCCGGCCACCAGCACCGCGAGCCCGCACTGCGCCTGCAGGCCGAAGCGCTGCCAGTCGGGCGCGAGCGCCTGCCACGACGGATCGGGCAGGATGATCAGCGCGCCGCCGACGATCAGCGGAATCGACTGGAGCGTGCGCGAGCGCGATGCCTCCTTGCGTACGGTCGTCTTGACGCGCTGCGACGTGGCGATCCAGTAAGCGAGCCACGCGGCCCACGGAACGACGATGGCGATGGTCTGAACGATATTCACGGCTGGCCTGCCTCGTTGGGATGGGAATTCGGATGCGCGGGACGTGCCCGCTGCTCGACGGACGGCGTCACGACGACAGCGCGTGCATCGGCGCGGGCACGCATGCGTGCGCGGCGGCACGTGCGATGCCGGCCGCGGCGGGCGCTTCGCCGCAGAAGAAATCGAGCAGCGCGGTACGGGTGGCTTCGCGCTGCGCGCGGCCTTCGATGTCGAGGAAATGGCCTGCGTCGGGCACCGTCGCGAACCGTGCGCGCGCCACATGCGCGCCAAGCTGCCGCACGTCGGCCGGCGTCGTGTATTCATCGCGCTCGCCGTTCAGGAACAGCAGTTCGCAGCCGATGTTCGAGAACTCGCTGAAGTAGCGCTCGGGCTGCAGCGACAGGATCTGGTCGACGTGGAACGCGACCTGGTCCTGCTCGTCGCGCGGCAGGCGCGTGAGATAGCGGTAGTTGTACAGCTTCATGATGCGCGGCAGATAGCGGCCGACCGTGTCGTTCAGCAGCTGCGCGGCCTTCAGGTTCTCGCCGGCCGCGATGTGGTCGCGGGCCCGCGTCACGTAGTCGATCATCGCGTCGTTCAGGAACGGCGAGAACGAACAGATCGCCGCGCGCCGCACGCTCGGGCAGCCGCGCGCGAGCGCGAACAGCGACGCGACGCCGCCCCACGACACCGACACGAGGAACGCCGGCGCGAAGTGTTCGACCAGGTACTGGAGGATCGCGGCTTCGTCGTCCTTGGTCAGGATCGAGCAGCCGGGGTTGTGCTGGCGCGACTGCCCCGCATACGGCAGGTCGAAGCAGATCGTGTTGATCCGCTCGCCGAGATACTGGACGGTCTGGCCGAACGACGCGGTCGTCGCGAGCGCGCCGTTGACGAGCATCGCCGTGTCGAAGGCCGGATCGAACACGTTCCGTTCGACATAAACCTTCAGACCATTCGGCAGCGGGACCACGTGTTTTTCGGTCGGCATCGTCGTTCTCCGGTGAATGCGGCGTCTCGACGTCGCGGCATGCTGCAGCTGCGCAATGGCTGACGTCGGGCCCGTGCGCGATCGATGGACGCGCCGATTGCCGACGCACCGCGGCAATTGCCGGCGGCGCCATTCATTCCTCGTGGTGCGGCGCCATACTAATACGGTCGATATTGCTCACTCAAGTCATTCCAAAAATCCCTCTACTCGGCCCGGAAATCCGCCAGATTCAAATTTATTTGTCGATTTCTATGGTATGCAGAATCTCAAAAAAGACGATGGCAATCGTTTGCGAGCAATCCTCCTCAGCGTTAAAAAAAAACATACTTATTCATTAATATCAATGAGTTATGAAGTTTAAATCGGCGGATTAAAACGGTTTCCGCAAAACCACCCACCTTCACCATCCGATTTTACGATTTCATATCGTGAATAATTTTTCAGATTTCGACATTCTTTCCATTTGTAATGAAATCGAGCATGGAAACGGTCCTCCGAATTGCATCATGTTTTCACGAATCGTTTTAAACAGATTCAAACTTAATTAACCTTCTTTCAACTCGTTTTTCCGCACCTGCACACGGCTCCGGCGGCGGCGATCCTTCCCGTTTGGAACGCAGCCCGCCGTTCGGCCCCGATTTTTTGTTGATTGAACGATCAATAAAAAACCGCTAAGCTCTCGACTTCCATGGACGGCCCGCCCGGGCGAAGGGAGTCGCGATGCCAAAAGTCGGAATGCGGGAGATACGCCGCGCGCAGTTGATCGACGCCACGCTGCGCTCGATCGACGAAGCGGGCCTGCCCGGCACGACGCTCGCATCGGTCGCGCAACGCGCGAACATCTCGACGGGCATCGTCAGCCATTACTTCGGCGACAAGGACGGCCTGCTCGAAGCGACGATGCGGCACGTACTGCGCGACCTGTGGTCGGCCACCACGCGCCGCCGCGTCGCCGCACGAAAAGACCCGCGTTCGCGGTTGCGCGCGGTCGTCGCCGCGAACTTCGACGTCACGCAGGTCAGCGCGCCCGTGATGAAGACGTGGCTCGCGTTCTGGTCGCAGAGCATGCACGACCCGATGCTCAAGCGCCTGCAGCACGTGAACACGCGGCGCCTGCATTCGAACCTGTGCGCCGAATTCGCGAAGGCGTTGCCGCTCGCGAAGGCGCGCGAAGCCGCCAGCGGCCTCGCCGCGCTGATCGACGGCCTGTGGCTGCGCGGCGCACTCGCCGGCGGCCCGATCGACACCCGAGCTGCTTTGAAGCTCGCCCACGATTACATCGACCTGCTGCTCGCGTCCGACTGACGCGCGATGCAGTCGCCCTCAAGGAGATCCTCATGTCCGTATACGGTTTGCAGCGCCTCTACATCGGCGGCGGTTACGTCGACGCCACCAGCGGCAAGACTTTCGACACCTTCGATCCGGCCACCGGCGAACTGCTTGCGCAGGTGCAGCAGGCGAGCGCGGCCGACGTCGACCGCGCCGTTGCGTCCGCGCAGGAAGGCCAGCGCGAATGGGCCGCGATGACCGCGATGCAGCGCTCGCGCATCCTGCGTCGCGCGGTCGACCTGCTGCGCGAGCGCAACGACGAACTCGCAGCGATCGAAACGCGCGACACCGGCAAGCCGATCGGCGAGACGCTCGCGGTCGACATCGTCACCGGCGCGGACGTGATCGAGTACTACGCGGGCCTCGCGACTGCGATCGAAGGGCTGCAGGTGCCGCTGCGTGCCGAGTCGTTCGTCTACACGCGCCGCGAGCCGCTCGGCGTGTGCGCGGGCATCGGCGCGTGGAACTACCCGATCCAGATCGCGTGCTGGAAGACCGCGCCCGCACTCGCGGCCGGCAACGCGATGGTGTTCAAGCCGAGCGAAGTCACGCCGCTGACCGCGCTCAAGCTCGCGGAAATCTATACGGAAGCCGGCGTGCCGGCCGGCGTGTTCAACGTCGTGCAGGGCGACGGCTCGGTCGGCGCGCTGCTCACCGGCCATCCGGACATCGCGAAGGTGTCGTTCACCGGCGGCGTCGAAACCGGCAAGAAGGTGATGTCGCTCGCCGGCGCGTCGTCGCTGAAGGAAGTGACGATGGAACTCGGCGGCAAGTCGCCGCTGATCGTGTTCGACGATGCGGATCTCGATCGCGCGGCCGACATCGCGGTCACCGCCAACTTCTTCAGCTCGGGCCAGGTCTGCACGAACGGCACGCGCGTGTTCGTGCACCGCTCGATCAAGGACATGTTCACGCAGAAGGTGCTCGAACGCGTGAAGCGCATCCGCGTCGGCAAGCCGACCGATGCCGACACCAACTTCGGCCCGCTCGTCTCCGCCGCGCAACTCGACAAGGTGCTCGGCTTCATCGAGAGCGGCAAGGCCGAAGGCGCGAAGCTGCTCGCGGGCGGCACGCGCCTGACCGACGGCCACTTCGCGAACGGTCAGTACGTCGCGCCGACCGTGTTCGGCGATTGCCGCGACGACATGAAGATCGTGCGCGAGGAAATCTTCGGGCCGGTGATGAGCATCCTCGATTTCGAATCGGAGGACGAAGTGATCGCGCGTGCGAACGACACGCACTACGGGCTCGCGGCCGGCGTCGTGACCGAGAACCTGTCGCGCGCGCACCGCACGATCCATCGCCTCGAAGCCGGCATCTGCTGGATCAACACGTGGGGCGAATCGCCGGCCGAAATGCCGGTTGGCGGATACAAGCAATCCGGTGTCGGGCGCGAGAACGGCATCACGACGCTCGAGCACTACACTCGAATCAAGTCGGTGCAGGTCGAGCTCGGCCGCTACAACCCGGTGTTCTAAGACAAGGAGATCCGTCATGACGACACGCGAATACGATTACATCATCTGCGGCGCGGGTTCCGCGGGCAACGTGCTCGCAACACGCCTGACGGAAGATCCGGACGTCACGGTGCTGCTGCTCGAAGCGGGCGGTCCCGACTACCGCTTCGACTTCCGCACGCAGATGCCGGCCGCCCTCGCCTATCCGCTGCAGGGCCGCCGCTACAACTGGGCGTACGAAACCGATCCCGAGCCGCACATGGACAACCGCCGGATGGAGTGCGGGCGCGGCAAGGGGCTCGGCGGCTCGTCGCTGATCAACGGGATGTGCTACATCCGCGGCAACGCGCTCGACTACGACAACTGGTCGACGCACAAGGGCCTCGAGAACTGGACGTATCTCGACTGCCTGCCGTACTTCAAGAAAGCCGAGACGCGCGACGTCGGCCCGAACGACTATCACGGCGGCAGCGGCCCCGTGTCGGTCACGACCAGCAAGCCGGGCGCGAACCCGCTGTTCGAGGCGATGGTCGACGCGGGCGTGCAGGCCGGCTATCCGCGCACCGACGACCTGAACGGCTATCAGCAGGAAGGCTTCGGCCCGATGGATCGCACCGTCACGCCGAAGGGCCGCCGTGCGAGCACCGCGCGCGGCTACCTCGACCAGGCGAAGGTGCGGCCGAACCTCGAGATCGTCACGCACGCGCTCGCCGATCGCATCCTGTTCGACGGCAAGCGCGCGTCGGGCGTCACGTACCTGCGCGGCAGCGAGCGCGCGACCGCGCATGCGCGCCGCGAAGTGCTCGTGTGCAGCGGCGCGATCGCGTCGCCGCAACTGCTGCAGCGCTCGGGCGTCGGCCCCGGCGCATGGCTGAAGACACTCGACATTCCGGTCGTGCTAGACCTGCCCGGCGTCGGCCAGAACCTGCAGGACCACCTGGAGATGTACATCCAGTACGAGTGCAAGGAGCCGGTGTCGCTGTACCCGGCGCTCAAGTGGTGGAACCAGCCGAAGATCGGCCTCGAATGGATGCTGAACGGCACGGGCCTCGGCGCGAGCAACCACTTCGAAGCGGGCGGCTTCATCCGCACGCGCGACGACGACCTGTGGCCGAACATCCAGTATCACTTCCTGCCGGTGGCGATCAACTACAACGGCTCGAACGCGATCGAGATGCACGGCTTCCAGGCGCACGTCGGCTCGATGCGCTCGCCGAGCCGCGGCCGCGTGAAGCTGCGCTCGCGCGACCCGAACGACCATCCGAGCATCCTGTTCAACTACATGGCCGAAGCGCTCGACTGGCGCGAGTTCCGCGATGCGATCCGCGCGACGCGCGAGATCATGCGGCAGCCGGCGCTCGATCGCTATCGCGGCCGCGAGCTGAATCCGGGCGCCGATTGCAAGAGCGACAAGGAACTCGACGCGTTCGTGCGCGCCCGCGCGGAAACCGCGTTCCATCCGTCGTGCTCGTGCAAGATGGGTTACGACGACATGGCGGTGGTCGACGAGGAAGGCCGCGTGCACGGGCTCGACGGGCTGCGTGTCGTCGATGCGTCGATCATGCCGATCATCACGACCGGCAACCTGAACGCGCCGACGATCATGATCGCCGAGAAGATCGCCGACAAGATCCGCGGCCGCACGCCGCTCGCGCGTGTCGACGTGCCGTACTTCGTCGCGAACGGCGCACCGGCGCGCAACGTCGCGAAGGCCGTGCGGCAGCCCGAGACGGTCTGACGAAGGCGGCCGCCCGCACCGGGCGCCGCGATACCACTCCTGCGGCGCGCGGCGTTCTCGCCGCGAGCCGCGTTTCATTGGGCCGGCTCGTTTGCGCTGCGCGGCCGGGCAGCCGACACGCTCCGCGTCCGCATCCGCTTGGCGCGGACGATCGGGTTCCAGCGCGACGTCAGGCTCATCGCGTCACGCAGGCGCTCGAACGCGGCATCCTCCGTCGGCCCGAAGCGGCTGACCGCCGGCCACGCGAGCACGTGGTCGACACACGTCTGCCAGATGTCGCCATGAAACCTGCGGCCGATTTCCCGCACCGTATCCGGTGCGGCGATCGCGATGCCCGCCAACAGGTAATAGGCCCAGAAGCTGCCCGCACCGACGAGCCGATCGAGCCGGCACACGGCGAGCGCGGCAAGCAGCCCGTCCGTCGATGCGAGATCGGCGCGATGCGCGCGGATCGCGCGCGCGACGAGATTGTGCTGACCGCCGTACGCCTGAACGGAAACGCCGTGGCCAGCCGCAAGCTCCGCGGAGAACGTCGCGAGCGCAGCCATCTCGTCGATACGCGCGGCGTCGTCGCGCGGGCCACAGGCGCGCAGCACGATCGCGTCGATCACGGCGCCGGGACGGGCCGGCGTTTCCGTGTCCGTTGTCGCGACCGCCGTCGGATTTTCTCTCAGGTTCTTCGCAGGCGGCGTCTCGCGCGGCCCGTCGTGTTCGTTCGCGATGCATGCGCCCGCGTCGTCGCCGCTGCGTTCGACGCCGCCGGCAATCCGTTCGAGCGCGGCCCAGCCGAGTTCGGGATCATCGAATGCGCACGCATCGATCACGCCGTGCGCGGTGTCGAATACGGCACGCGAGCCCGGACAGCAACGTTCGGCCTGCGCGAGTTGCTGCGCGGAAGGCACGTGCGAGCATGCGCCGGGCGAATCGGCCGGATCGCACGCGCAGCCGCTGCCGTCCGTCGCGATCCACGGGACCAGCCGGTGAAGCACGGCCCTCGCTTCGCGGGACAGGCTCGCGCCAGCGCCCACATGTATCGCGTGCGACGGGACGACAACCGGGTCGCCGGCGCAAGCCGCCCCGTCGAGATGTTCGATCAGGTACTGCAGCCACGCGGCCGTGCGCAGCCGGTCGGGCGTCGCGCCACGGGCGTCGCCATACTTTGCTGGATCGGTAAGCATGGGGCGTCCGGGATGGTTCTGGCTAATTGACCTGGTTTTGTTTCAATCGAATCGGGCGGCGCAGTACGCGACGCCGCCCTGCCACGCCGCCCGTGCCGGATCGCGACACGGGCGGTCAACCGGCCGCCGCGCCGATACGCGCGACGGCTCGACCCCGTCGAAGCATCGAAGCCGCGAAAACCCGCCGCGCTTGCCGCACGGCCCTCGCGCGCGGCGGGTTCCGCTTCGATCGCGCGACGCTTACTGCACGTGGAACTTCGGCGACGTCAGCACCGTGCCGCCCACCGTGCAGTCCGGCGTCAGCGTCGCGTTGTTGAATGTCAGCGACGAGTTCGCATCGCTCCACGCCGTCACGACCTTGCTTGGCCCGCACGCGCCGAGCAGCGTAACGTTCACCTTCACGTTGTTGATCGACAGCTGCGTCGTGCTGTCGGCCTGCCCGGTCCACGGCGACGTGCTGCTCGCGCTGCCGCTGATCAGCGAGCACGTCGCGCCGCCCGTGAACGTCGTCGACGTGATGTTGACGATGCCGGTCGACGTGATCGTGCCGTTGAAGGTCGCGGTACAGGCCGCCGTGATCGACCCCTTGCTCAGGTTCGTGAGACCCGATGCGGAGAACGGCTCGCCGTTCGGGTTCATCGGCTGACCGTCCGCGCGCGAAACGGTGACCGCGAAAGCAGGCGCGGCCGAAACCGCGGTGAAAGCCACTGCAGCAACAAGCGATACGATTTTGCGAATGCTCATTTGAACTGCCCCCTCTCTTCACAAATGGCGGCACGCCGCCAGGAACGCGATCTTCCGGCCGGAACCCTCCGGCCAGCCGGTCGCAGGAAGCCGCCGGCACGCGTCATGCGCGCCGGTCGGCTCAGAACTTGTAGGAAATCCCGACGAACGTGATCAACGGGTCGGCCTTCAGTCGCGTGCGCGTGGTCGCGAGCGTCGAACCGTCGGCCGCCTTGATCACCAGCGACGAGTAGGTCTTCAGCGGCATGTACGTCAGCGTCGCCGTGAGCCCCCAGTGCTTGTCGATCGCATAGCTCGCGCCGACGTTGTAGACCGGCGTGAACGACGACGACGCCTTGCCCTCGACCGACGTCGCGCCCGGCTTGCCGGCGCCCGCCGCGAGCACGCTGCCGAGGTTCTCGTTGATGTCCTTCGCGAAGTTGCCGTTCAGTTCGATGTTGCTGAACCAGCTGTAGGCCACGCCGATCCCGACGAACGGACGGAACTTCGCCGTCGGCGAATTGAAGTAGTACTGCAGAATGACCGTCGGGCTCCACTGCCGCGCGTTCTTCACGGCCGGCTGGTTCGCCGACTTGTCCATGTCGACGTTGCCGAGCGCGCCGGCCGGGCCGGGCGGCCTGATCACGCCGTGTCCGGTCAGCGTGAATTCCGGCGGCACGCCGAGCACCGACGTCACCGCGATGTGATCGGTGAAGAAGTGCGTGAGTGTGAGGCCGACCGTGTCGGCGTTGTTGACCGTCAGGCTCGTGCCCGGCGACGTGAACGAACCGGGCAGGCGCAGCGGCCCGTTGATCGGCATGCTTGCAAGATTCGTCGTCAGCCCGTTGGTCGAATCCTGCGGCATGATGTGCAGCCAGCCCAGCGTCGCGACGTTGTCGCCCGCCTGCTGGGCCGATGCGAGCGTCGACACGCCTGCGACGACACCCGCGACAATCAGCTTCTTCATGAAGTCTCCCCCTCATTCTGTCGGGGCGCCGCGCATTCGCGCGCGGCGCCGCCGTGTCTCCATCCACACGCGGTCACTGCACGAACGCGCCGACCGTGAAGTACGGATTGCTCGTATCGGCCATGTCGAGGAACCCGAACACGCCGCCGGTGAACACGAACTTGCCGGTCGCCGGCCCCGACGCCGCGTCCGCGTGCACGGTCGTCACGACGCCCGGCACTGTCTGCGTGTAGTCGAGGTTCAGCGCGCGCGTGAGCGCGGCCTGCGACGCATTGAACGGATCGAGCAGCGTGGCCTGCGCGCCGACGAGCGCGGTCGCGCGGTAGTTGAACGCGCTGTCGACGCCCGTGTACTCGCCGTTCTGCGAGCCCTGGGAGACCGCCGTCTGCGGGCTCAGGAACGAGATGCCCGATTCGTCGTCCGCGCTCGGCGCCCCTTGCGTGAGGTCCGCATTCGCGGCGCCGGTGCGGATGAAGATCGGCACGAGCTGGTTGCGCAGCTTGCCGACGATCAGGATCCCCTTGCCGGCCTTCGCCGGATCGAGCGCCGCGAGCGTCGGCGGAATCTGCGGCTGGTAGTTGAGCGACTGGAATGCCGGCGCATCCGGGCGCAGCGTGAACGGCTGGTTCACGGTCGCGCTCGACGCCAGCGGCTGCCCGCCGTTCTTCTTGCCGAAGTTGTCGGTTTCCGTATAGCTGCCGTCCGCGTTGATCGTCACCTTCTGGTCGAGCGCCACCGGCTGGAAGTTCTGCGACGGCACCTGGTGATAGCCGAGCTGGTTGTACGTGCCGGCGATCTTCGTCAGGTCGGTTTCGAGCGACGAGAAGCTGATGAACGGGTAGTACGGGAATGTCGTCTTCGGGATCTTGCCGACGCCGATCACGCCGTCGAACTGGATCGTCGCGCCGGGGATCGCGCCGCCCAGCACGCCTTCGCCGAGAAACAGCCGCGCGGGCCGGCTCGGGTCGAGGCTCGCGTTCTGCATCCGGAACGTGCACTGGTTCAGCTTCACCGTGGGCAGCCCCGTTTCGTCGGCCAGCGTGCCGTCGACCACGTTCGCGGGCGCGGTGTCGCGCGTCGGCTGCACGGTGCCCGCGGTGGTCGGCACCGGCGACGCGAGGTAGGTCATCCGGTACGTCATCTTCGTCGTGTCGAGCTGCACCTTCACGAGCTCGCCCGACCCGGAGCCTCCGACGAACACCGTGTTGTAGTCGATCGTCTGCGGGCACAGCCGGACCACCGGCGCGGGCGGCGGGTCGCCGTCGCCGCCGCATGCGGCCAGCACGGGTGCGACCGATGCCGCGGCCATCCAATGCTTAAAATTCATAGGAATCCTCTTGAAATTCGATTCACCGGCGGCAGCGCATGCGCCGCCGGTGTGACGTGTTCGATGCCGGGTTACTGGACGAACGCGCCGACTGTGAAGAACGGGTTGACCTGGCTGTTGTTGACGACCATCGCGTAGACATTCCCGGCCGTCACGATCCACCCCGTATCGCCCTTCTTGAAGATCGCCACGTTGCCGGCCGCGCCCTTCGCGTTGAAGTCGCTGTTGGCCGTGACCTTGACCTTGCCGGGCGATGCCTGCGTGTAGTCGAGCCCGAACTGCGCGGTCGGCGACGACGTTTGCGGATCGATGAACGCCGCGGTATTGCCCTGGAACAGCGTCGACGTGTAGTTCGCCGCGATGGTCGACACGGCGGTGCCGTCGCTGCAGTTGCCGGCAGACGGCGTGAAGTAATTGAAAGTCGTGTTGAACGTGCCGGGCAGGTCCGGATGCGGAACGAACGGATTGAAGCTCGGGCCCTGGCCTGCCGCGCTGCCCGACGGCCCGTTGTTGGTCACCACGCCGCATGCGGATGCGCTCGTCGCCCCGATGAACCCGCCCTTCAGCACGTTGGGCGCGACGGCTTTGGCGGGCGCGAGCATCGAGATGCCGACCTCCGCATCGGCCACCGAGCCCAGCGGATTGCCCGGTGCGGCAAACGCATACCCGACGCGGATCACGACCGGCACCAGCGCACCGTTCAGCTTGCCGACGATCATCACGCCGTGCGCCTGGCTCGGTACGAGGATCACGAGCGGCTGTCCCTGGCCTGCCGACGGATAGGCCTGCCCCGATTGCGCATGGCTGACGAATACGTTGTCAGGCGTACCGTCCGCATTCTTGCGCAAGGTCCACGGCGAACCGGTCGTCTGACACGAGTAGTCGCTGCCTTGCGTGATCGTGCAGGAGCCGTCCGCATTGAGCGTCTGGTTCCAGTTCACGACGTCCGGCTGCCAGCCTTGCGGCGTGGTGGTCTGATAGGTGGTGCCGGTCGGCGACAGATGAATGCCGACTTCGTTGTACACGCCGGCCACCTTCGTGAAGTCCGTTTCGGTGTCGGTAAAGCCGATGAACGGATAGAAGTCGAACGTGCGCGACGGCACCGAGCCGAGGAAGAAGCCCGGCGCGAGTTCGATGCCCTGGAACGCGATCGTCGCGCCCGGAATGCCGCCGCCGACCACGCCGTTGCCGACGAACAGCATCGGCGGATCGGCGCGATTGATCGTCACCGAATATGCGCCGTCGCTCGTCGCGCCGCTGTCGAGCACGAACGCGCAACGATTCTGCTCGGCCGTCGGGAGGTTGGTCGGATGATGGAACGCGCCGCTGATCGTCAGGCCCGCGCGCGTGTCGTTGATCTGCCCTGCCGAGGTCGGCACCGACGAGTCGATGAATTGCATCTGGTAAGTCAGCTTCGTCGTGTCGAACTTCACCTTCACGTATTCGCCGCTGCCGGCGCCGCCCGTATACGTCGTCGTGTAATCGAGCGCGTCCGGACACAGCTTCGTCACGACGGGCGGCGTCGTTTCGGCGCCGCTCGGCCCGCATGCGCTGCCCGAGCACTGCGGCACGGTGATCGGCCCCGGATCGTCGCCGCCGCCGCAACCGGCGACGAACGGCAGCACCAGCACCGCGCACGACAGGATCGCCTTCCGCCATTCAGGAATGCAAATCATCAACCCCTCCTTTTCAGGTACGACAAGTCTCGTCCGGCCGGGCTGCATGGCCTGCCGGTTGGTATCGCGCCGCCGCACGAATGCGCGGCGCATGACGCTGCACGCGGGACCGCCGCGAACCGGTCGGGCATAGGCGGCACACGCGGCGGCGGACAAACGCGCTCCCGCGGCGCCGTCATGCGGCACGGCGCCGTCGGAACGATCGAAACGGAAAGTGGCTTGCCTCTACGGCTCGCCGCTACGGCCTGCCGCTACACGGCGAGGTGACGGCGCAGGCATGCGACCTGCGTCGCGCCTGCATTCAGCGAAAAATCGGGAAGCGGCAGTCCCGCCGGCCCGGCGGATAGGCGTCTCATGATGTTGGTCTCCATACGTACGCTTGATTCGTTTTCGTGATGCGTCGTGTGTCGAGACTATGATCGGACCATTCCCGCAAGTAAATGGATGCAGAGTTCCAAACGACGGACGCCGCGCGATCCTAGCGTTTATACGGTATTTAACAGATTTTCAAACGGCCTTCATTTTATTTGCTCAGACAAATAAACGCCGCGTGGAACACGCGTTTGAACGGCCCTGCGAATCCGTGCCGGGCCAAGCCGGCCGGCCTTCCGCGGCCAGCACGCATGCTGCGGCGCACCCTCACACGTCGATGATCGCGAGCGTGCCGTGGCTGCCGGGCAGCACCGCGTGGCGCGTGCCGGCGCGCGCGAGATACATCTGCCCGGCGCCGACCACGACCGTTTCCGCTTCGACCTCGAGCATCAACGTGCCGTCGAGCACCAGCAGCCCCTCGTTGTAGTCGTGCACTTCCGCTTCGTAAGGCTGGGCATCCATGCGCAGCACCTTGATCCGGGCCGGACCCACTTCGCCGACGATCGTGGATTGCCATGCGCAGGCCTGCGCGTTTGCCACGGATTTCAAATCGATCAAAGACATGCGCGCCGCTCCGTATCGCCGGGAAAGGAACGCATTATCGCGAGCGCCACGCGTGTCGTCCCGGTACGGCGCGAGGGCCGGCGGGCGGCACAGTCGGCCAGCCGGCCGGGTGGCCACGCGAGCGCGGGCCGATTGACGGAAAACGACCGGAATTGTTCGCGCCACTCAAATAAAACACCGAATCATTGAGCAATATCACCGCAATCCACCCAAATTCGGCACCGGCACGACCCGGCCTTTCCATCAGAATGCATTTCGATCTGCCGATTGCTAATATGGCGGTCCCGCGATCCCGCACTACCCTGCCGTTCGACATGACGCCCGTTCGCCATGCCGTCCCCGGTCCCGGCCGCTTCGCAGCGGCGGCGGCGCCGGGCACGCGCGGCGCCGGCCGTCGCGCCGGCCGGCCGTGCCATCCGTGAGCATGCAACCGATCCTTTCCGTCTCCGACCTCTCCAAGACTTACGCGTCCGGCTTCCAGGCGCTGAAGCACGTGACCCTCGACATCCGCCCCGGCGAGATCTTCGCGCTGCTCGGGCCGAACGGCGCCGGCAAGACGACGCTGATCGGCTCGATCTGCGGCATCGTCACGCCGACCGAAGGCCGCGTGACGGTCGGCGGCCACGACATCCGCGATCAATACCGCGCGGCCCGCGAAATGATCGGCCTCGTGCCGCAGGAGCTGACCACCGACGCGTTCGAATCCGTCTGGGCCACCGTGTCGTTCAGCCGCGGCCTGTTCGGCAAGGCGCCCGATCCCGCGTACATCGAGAAGACGCTGAAGGCGCTGTCGCTGTGGGACAAGCGCGACAACAAGCTGATGACGCTGTCGGGTGGCATGAAGCGCCGCGTGATGATCGCGAAGGCGCTGTCGCACGAGCCGCGCATCCTGTTCCTCGACGAACCGACGGCCGGCGTCGACGTCGAGCTGCGCCGCGACATGTGGAAGCTCGTCGATTCGCTGCGCGAAAGCGGCGTGACGATCCTGCTGACCACGCACTACATCGAGGAAGCGGAGGAAATGGCCGACCGGATCGGCATCATCCTCGGCGGCGAGCTCGTGCTCGTCGAGGAAAAGCGCGAACTGATGCGCAAGCTCGGCAAGAAACAGCTCACCGTGCAGCTCGAGCAGCCGCTCGCGGACGTGCCGCCCGCGCTCGCGCCGTTCGGGCTCGAACGCGCGGAAGACGGCGCCGCGCTCGTCTATACGTACGACTCGCAGCGCGACGACGCGAGCATCGCGAAGCTGATCAACGCGCTCGGCTCGGCCGGCATCGGCTTTCGCGACCTGCACACGACGCAGAGCTCGCTCGAGGACATTTTCGTCAGCCTGATCGACAACCGCCGCAACGGCGTGCAAGGAGCCTGACGTATGAACTGGCATGGAATCCGCGCGATCTACCGCGCAGAAATGGCTCGCACGCGCCGCACGCTGATGCAGAGCATCATCGCGCCGGTGATCTCGACGTCGCTGTATTTCGTCGTGTTCGGCTCCGCGATCGGCTCACGCATCAGCGACGTGAACGGCATCGGCTACGGGTCGTTCATCGTGCCGGGCCTCGTGATGCTGTCGCTGCTGTCGCAGAGCATCTCGAATGCGTCGTTCGGCATCTACTTCCCGCGCTTCACCGGCACGATCTACGAGATCCTGTCCGCGCCCGTGTCGTATTGGGAGATCGTGATCGCGTACGTCGGCGCGGCCGCGTCGAAGTCGATCCTGCTCGGCGTGATCATCCTCGCCACGGCCGGCCTGTTCGTGCCGCTGCACATCCTGCATCCGGTCTGGATGGTGCTGTTCCTGGTGCTGACGGCTGTCACGTTCAGCCTGTTCGGCTTCGTGATCGGCATCTGGGCCGACAGCTTCGAGAAGCTGCAGCTCGTGCCGCTGCTGATCATCACGCCGCTCACGTTCCTCGGCGGCAGCTTCTACTCGGTCGACATGCTGCCGCCCGCATGGCGCGTCGTCACACTGTTCAATCCGATCGTCTACCTGATCAGCGGCTTTCGCTGGTCGTTCTACGGGATCGCCGACGTGCACGTGTGGATCAGCCTCGCCGCGACCGCGCTGTTCCTCGTGATCCTGCTCGCGATCGTCGCGTGGATGTTCCGCACCGGCTACAAACTGAAGAATTGACGCCGGCGAGCGTCGCGCGCGCCGCCCGACGATGACGCATTTGGGCAAGCAGGCGGCGCTTTTCCTCCGATGCGGCAGTTTGTGGTCGCGTCTACTGAATACGAAGCATCGGGGCCGTCGAGCATGCGCTGCGCGGCCCCTTTTTCATTTCAGAGGACGCCATGCCCACCGCCACCGCTCCCGCCTCCGCCGCCGCCCGGCTCGAACGCCTGCCGTTCTCCGGCTATCACAAGCGCATCTTCTTCATCATCGCGATCGCGTTCTTCTTCGACTCGGTCGATCTCGGCACGATGACGTTCGTGCTCGGCTCGATCCGCAAGGAGTTCGGGCTGTCGACGGCCGCCGCCGGCCTCGTCGCGAGCGCGAGCTTCTTCGGGATGGTGCTTGGCGCGGCCGTGGCCGGCCTGCTCGCCGACCGCTTCGGCCGCCGGCCCGTGTTCCAGTGGAGCATGGTGCTGTGGGGCGCCGCGTCGTACCTGTGCTCGACCGCGCAGAGCGTCGACGCGCTGATCGTCTACCGCGTGCTGCTCGGCATCGGGATGGGGATGGAGTTTCCGGTCGCGCAGACGCTGCTGTCCGAATTCGTGCCGACCGAGAAGCGCGGCCGCCTGATCGCGCTGATGGACGGCTTCTGGCCGCTCGGCTTCATCACGGCCGGCATCGTCGCGTATTTCGTGCTGCCGCAATTCGGCTGGCGCACCGTGTTCGCGCTGCTCGCGATTCCGGCCGTGTTCGTGCTGGTCGTGCGCCGCATCGTGCCGGAATCGCCGCGCTGGCTCGAACATGCGGGCCGGCACGCGCAAGCCGACACGGTGATGCAGACGATCGAGGCGAAGGTGATGCGCTCTGCCGGCGTCACGACGCTGCCGCCGCCGTCGCGGCTCGCCGAGCCGGCCGCCGCGCGCGGCCACGGCGCGCTGCGCGAGATCTGGAGCGGCGTGTACCGCCGCCGCACGGTGATGGTGTGGCTGCTGTGGTTCTTCGCGCTGCTCGGCTTCTACGGCCTCACGTCGTGGCTCGGCGCGCTGCTGCAGCAGGCCGGCTTCGAAGTCACGAAATCGGTGTTCTACACGGTGCTGATCTCGCTCGGCGGCGTGCCGGGCTTCCTGTGCGCCGCGTGGCTCGTCGAGCGTTGGGGCCGCAAGCCGACCTGCATCGCGTCGCTGATCGGCGGCGGCGCGATGGCGTACGCGTACGGCCAGAGCGCGCTGTACGGCGGCAGCACGACGCTGCTGATCGTCACGGGCCTCGCGATGCAGTTCTTCCTGTTCGGGATGTGGGCGGCGCTGTACACGTACACGCCCGAGCTGTACGGCACCGGCGCCCGCGCGACGGGTTCGGGCTTCGCGTCGGCGATCGGCCGGATCGGCTCGCTGATCGGGCCTTACGTGGTCGGCGTGGTGTTGCCGGTGTTCGGCCAGGGCGGCGTGTTCACGCTTGGCGCGCTGTCGTTCATCGCGGCGGCCATCGCCGTGTGGACGCTCGGGATCGAGACGAAGGGGCTCGCGCTGGAGCAACTGGCGGCAGGCGACGACGCGGGCGGCAGCGGCCGGTATCCGGCACCGGCGGCGGACGAGGCGTCCTGATCGCCGGGTGGGTTTTCAGGCCGTTTCGAGCCGAATCCAGGTGCTCCTCGATCTCGACCTCATCCTGCCGATGCACGGCGCGGCGATCGCGCATGACATTCCGCGCGTGCTCGCCGCGCGATCGTCCAGTGCGAGGCCGCCGCCGCGTAAGCCGCGGCGGCGGTCATCCGGCACGCGTACAGCGGCGCCCGTCAGGCGTCGGCGACGACGAACTCTTCGGCCGCCTTGCGCTGGACCGCGGCCATCACGGCCAACTCGCGCTTGCTGCGCGTGTCGCCGGACACGACGCCCGTCGCGTGCTTCGCCTTCGCGCCCAGCGGGAAAAAGACGAACGACGCGCCGGCCGGGGCCGCCGGCTCCGCGCGCAGGCGTTTGTTCAGGATTTTCAGATACTTCTTCTTCGAGACTTCCTTAGCAGCCATGGCGCCCTCCGCGTACACGTGATGCGGACCAGCATACCAGTTTTGCCGATGCGCTCCGTGACAGCGGCCGCGCGGCGCACCGACTCCATCGCGCGTGAAAATTTCTCGCCCGCGATGTCGATTCGCGTCGCCGTCGCGCGTCGTGTTGTCGTAACCGATCGTTTTGCCGTCGCACCGTCGGCAAGCGCCCTGTTCCTTTTCAAGGAGAGACGACAATGCGCGTCATGGTCATCGTCAAAGCCACCGCCGATTCCGAATCCGGTCGGCTGCCCGACACCGACATGCTGGCCGCGATGGGCCAGTTCAACGAGGCACTCGTGAAAGCCGGCATCCTGCTCGCCGCCGACGGGTTGCACCCGAGCAGCCGCGGCAAGCGCGTGCACTTTTCCGGCAAGAACCGCACGGTCGTCGACGGCCCGTTCTCCGAAACGAAGGAGCTCGTCGCCGGCTACTGGCTGTGGCAGGTGAAATCGATGGAGGAAGCCGTCGAATGGGTGAAGCGCTGCCCGAACCCGATGCCCGGCGACTCGGACATCGAGATCCGCCCGCTGTACGAACTCGAGGAATTCGGCGACGCGTTTACGCCCGAGCTTCAGGAGCAGGAAGCGCGCATCGTCGCGGAAATGGACGCGCGGCAGAAGCGCTGAGCGGGGCAAGCGGGCGGTGTGGGCGCAGCCCGCCTGTACCCAAATGAGCCGGTTGACGAAGCCCCGGTCATTAACGTATCGTTTTGACACGTTACTGACCGGGGCTTCGTCATGCATTCCCGTTTCGACCGTTTCCGCTTGACCGCGCTCGGCGCCCAGCTCGAAGCGCTGATCGAACAGCCCGAGCGCTATCTCGAGTTCGCGGCGCTGTCGCGCGTCGGCGTCGCCGCGATCGGCGCGATCCAGGACGAGATCGCGCACAAATTCCCCGAAATCGAAGCCGACACGACGGCCCGCCAATTCTGCGGCGCGATGGTCGCCGACGTCATGCGCCGCCACGGCCACGAGGTCGTGCAGGCGCGCGGGCGGCTCGGCGGTGCGCTGTTCAGCTATGGCGCGGTGTTCAGCGCATCCCCGCACCGGCTGCCGTTCGCCGACATCGTCGCCGCGCTGGCGCGCATGCCGGCCCGGCTCGCCGCTTACGCCGCGCACGTACCGGCCGCGCTGGCCACGCGCCGCCCGGCCGGCACCGGCTTCTCGCTGGTCGAACATGCGTGCCACCTGCGCGATCTCGATGCGGTGTTCGCCGCGCGCATCGACGCCGTGCGCACGGCCGAGCTTCCCGCGATCGAATCCGTCGACGGCACCGCGCTCGCCGCGCAACGCGACTATCTCGCGCAGCCGCTCGATCTCGCCGTCGCGGCATTCGGCAGTGGCCGCGCCGCGCTGTGCGCCACCGCGGCCGCGCTGGAGCCAGCGCAACTCCAACGGTGCGGGCTGCGCGACGGCATCCGCCGCATGTCGCTCGACGAACTCGTGCGCGAACTGCTCGATCACGACCGCACGCACGTGCTCGAACTCGACGAACTGCTCGCGGAACTCGAATTGCCGCCCCTGCCTGCAGCGGCGGCCGCATGATCGCGCCCGCGCCCGTCGTCTCCATTCACGGTTTCATCGGCACGTTCGACGTGCACGGCTGGCACGGCCCGCATCTTTGCTCCGACCTGCTCGGCTACGGCGCGCATCCTATGCAAATCGTCCGCCTGACAACCCGTAGGGTTCGCCGAAATATGGTTGAAAGGCGCGATTGCTAAAGTCGTCGCAACAGGGTTTTCCCGGCCTCCCGCCCCGGACTGGAACGACACATGCAAGGATCGATGAACCTGGCACGTACTTTCTGGCTGCTACTGCTGCTCGCCGTCACGAGCCCTGCGTTCGCCTTTCATGCGCGGGTCGTCGCGATTCCAAGCGCCGCGATGAGCGAAACGCTGAAGGCCACCATCGTGCTGCCCGACGATTACGCACGCGACAACCACGGCGAGCGCTACCCCGTCGTCTATCTGCTGCACGGCTCGGGCGGCGACCATACCGACTGGACGTCGAACACGCACATCGCCGCGCTGGCCGACCGCTATCGCGTGATCCTCGTGATGCCCGACGGCGGACATGAAAGCTGGTACATCGACAGCCCGTTCGATTCGGGCAGCCGCTACGAGACCTTCGTCGGCGATGAAGTCGTGTCCTATGTCGACCTGCATTTCCGCACGATCGCCGCCCAGCACGCGCGCGCGATCACCGGGCTCAGCATGGGCGGCTTCGGCGCCCTGCGCATCGCGCTCGACCGGCCCGACACGTTCGGCGCGGTGGGCAGCATCAGCGGCGCGGTCGATCCGCGCTGCTGCACGGACGAGCCGGGGATCGCACACGTGTTCGGCGATCCCGATCGCCATCCGTCGTTCTGGAACCGAAACGTGATCGTCGAAAACGCGCGGGCATTCGTGCGCGCCCATCTCGACCTGACGATCGATTGCGGCCGCGACGACGCATTCGTCGACTCGAACCGCACGCTGCACGAACGGCTCGTCGCGCTCGGCGTGCCGCACGACTATGCGGAGCGGCCGGGCGGCCATACGTGGGACTACTGGGCGAATGCGATCCGCTACCAGATGCGGTTCTTCGCGACGTCGTTCCAGCATCGCGGCTATGCGTACCGTGCCGCGCCGCCTGCACCGGGTATGACGCGCGCGGGCTGACGCACGAAAAAGAGAAACGACGAAGCCGTCAGTTGCCGTGCGTGGTGTCCGCGCCGACGACGCGATCGAAGAATTCCTGCGCACGCGCCAGCTCGTCGAGCGCGCGATCGAGACGCGACATCGCGCGTGCGTATTCGGCCGACGAGCCGTCGTCGTCGCTTTCGCCGCGCACCGCGCGAAACGCCTGATCGACGTTGCGCGTCGCTTCGACGAAGCGTTGTGCGGCCCGGGCTTCCGGCGAACAGATGTGGGTCGACATCGACACTCCTCCGTCAGGATTGCAGTGTGAAGCACGCCGACGCCCAGTGTGCGTGGTACGCATGTCGGCGACGTGAACCACGACCCGTCGCGTGTCGACGCATCGGCCGCCGCACCGCGCGCTTCGTGCCGATTGTCGCTCCGCGCTCGTCGATCCGCTACGGCGAGATTGCAACAAATTCTTGCGCGAACGGCGTCGCGCCCGGCGTCACGCGCGCCCGATGCGCGGATGCGCGAGCCCGGCGAACGCGGCCGCCTCGCCCGGCGACAGGTCGAACAGATCGCCGGTGAGATCGCGCGGATGCTCGGCCGCCGGCCGGTTGCGCAGGCGCGCGACATGCGTGGGCGCCACGTACGCGGCCGCCGTTTCGAGCGGCGGCACGTCGAACAGATCGCGCGTGACGCCGCGCACGGCGTCGGTCGGCGAACGGCCGCGCAAGCGCGCGACCAGCTCGACGAAGCGATCGAAATCGCCCGCGCGCGTGGCCTTGTTCACTTCCGCGAGATCGCGCGCCTTCAGCACGCATGGCTGCGCGAGCCGCACGAAATACGGTGCCTCGAGCTCGACCGACAGCGCGAGCGGATAGCTCTTGCCCGTCTGCTCCTTCGCACGCCCGATGCAGTCAACCACGGCCGCGCCCTGCGCGGCGCCCAGCGGCCTGCCCGTGCTCACGCTGCGCAGATGGTCGGGAAACACGCGCAACTGCGTACCGACCGTCAGCGCGGTGGACGACGCGCACACGAGCGCGTAATGCTGCTCGCGACGCCGGCCCGACGGCAACGTCGAGCGGCTGGCGATGAACGTGTGCGGCGGCAACGGCCGCACCTGACCGCTTGCGTCGACCCACGCATTCCACAGCAGCGCGTCCTTGCGCTCGCCCGCGCGCGGACGCGACGCGACCGGCGAAAACAATGCGAGCAGCGAACCCGTGCGATGCGCGGCGACTTGCGCGCTGCTGCCGAGCGGCTGGTTGATGCCCCACAGAAAACGCCCGCCGCCGAGCCGGCGCTCCCATTCCTTGCGGAGCACGACGGTCGGCAATTCCTCGCCGGACTCGGCGCCGATCTTGGTCCAGCAGAACGTGGGTGGGAGGTGTTTCAGTGTCATCAACTTTCTCGGGGATACAGCCTCGCTGCTGACAGCAAGCCCATTCAACAGCCGTAACTGTATAGGTATAATGCATCGCATGGAAGCCCCGGACCAAGATTTTCCCGTTCAAGACCTGTTGCGCCGCTTGATGGCAGACACACGCTCGTCCAGCGAAATTGCGCGACTTTCCGGGGTCAGCCAGCCAACCGTGTCGCGCCTTCGGCTGTCGAACGGGCGCCGGCTGCGCCGCAGCGCGCCATTCAACAAGCTATGCAGTTTCTATGGCGTCGATACCGAGCCGTCACGGCGCCGGTACAACGACCTGCTGCGCGACGCGATCGTCGACGCGTGGGACGGGTCGGACGAGCACGGGCGCGCGCTGCTGGTCGTGATTCAGGGGCTGAAGGGTTTGCAGGCGAAGGCGGACGACGGGTGATGTCGCCAACGTGCCCGGTCATTCATCGGGATTGAACGGGATCGGCGCGCGCGCCCGCATCGGCGCAGGCGCGCCGTTTTCTCCATGCGCAGCGCAGCGGCTCGCGAGCATCACATCGCGCGCCGCGGCATCGAGGCGCGGATAGCCGGTGCCAGTCATGACATGCGCGGCGACGATTCGGCCCGCGCATCGGTTTCCAGTTCGACGAGCGCGGTGCCGTGTTCGCCCCTGCCGTCGTCCTGGCGGCGCCGCGTCAGCCGTCAGCCGTCGCACGCCGCGCTGCATTGCGCGAGCGAATTCTCCTTGCTGCGAAAAACCAGCGGCTGCTCGTCACGCGGCGCGCGACGTCGCGCGAACTGCACGGCCTGTTCGATCTGACCGTGATGAGCCGACTTCGCACACACCGGATCGGCTTCCTTCGGATCGCCGGCCAGCAGGTACGCCTGACACCGGCAACCGCCGTGATCCGCATGCCGCTCGTCGCACGTGCGACACGGCTCGCGCATCCAGTCGTCGCCGCGAAATGCATTGAACGCATCGCTGTCGTACCAGATGTCCCGCAGCGAGCGATCGCGCACGTTCGGCAGCGCAAGCCCCGGCAGCGACCGCGCGGCATGGCACGGCAGCGCGGTGCCGTCCGGCGCGACGCCGAGGAACACCGAGCCCCAGCCGTTCATGCACGCCTTCGGGCGGCGCTCGAAATAGTCGGGCACGACGAACAGGATCTTGCAGCGCTCGCCGATCAGCTTCCGATAGCGGTTGACCGTGTCCTCGGCCTCGCGCACCTGCTCGACGGTCGGCATCAACTGGTCGCGATTGAGCATCGCCCAGCCGTAGTACTGCGTGTTCGCGAGTTCCAGGTAATCGGCGCCGAGATCGAGCGCCATCTCGATGATCTGCCCCACGTGCGGCAGGTTGTAGCGATGCAGCACGCAGTTGAGCACCATCGGGTAGCCGTGCGCCTTGATCAGCCGCGCGACGTCGCGCTTCAGTCCGAACGTGCGCGTGCTGGTCAGGAAATCGTTCAGCTCGCGCGTCGAATCCTGCAGCGACAACTGGATGTGGTCGAGCCCGGCGGCCTTGAGCCGCTCGATGCGCGCGACGTTCAGCCCGATGCCCGACGTGATCAGGTTCGTATAGAAGCCGAGCCCGCGCGCATGCGCGACGAGCGTCTCGAGGTCGCCGCGCTGCAGCGGCTCGCCGCCCGAGAAGCCGATTTGCGCGGCGCCGAGCGCGCGCGCATCGCTGATGACCGTGCGCCACGCGTCGGTGTCGAGTTCCGCGCCGTGCGTCGCGAAGTCGACCGGGTTGTAGCAGAACGCGCAGTGCAGCGGGCAGCGGTACGTGAGTTCCGCGAGCAGCCACAGCGGCGCGGACGGATGGGGCGTGTCGGGTGTCATGTCAGTCCAGCCAGCCGCGCAGTCGCGCATGATCGAGGAAACGGTAGACGTCGGTCGCGAGATCCGATTGCATGAACAGGCGCTCGAGCTCGCCGATGATGTCGTCCAGTTCGCGCGTGCCGTCGCAGCGCGCGAGAATCTCGCCGGCGCTCGGGTTGAGCTTGACCATACCCTCCGGATAGAGCAGCACGTACGCATCCTGGGCCGCCTCCCATTGCAGGCGGTACATGCCCCTGAGGCAGGGGCGCAGCGGCACGCCGCTGGCGGCTTCGATCGCGTTCATAGGGGGTAGGCCTTTTCGACGGCGTCGAGCATCGACCACAGGATGTCGAGCTTGAATTGCAGAATGCCGAGCGCGCGCTGCTGCGCGTCCGGTGTCGTGAAATGCTGCAGCGTGACCGCGAGCCCATGCTCGACGTCGCGCTGCGCGAGCGGCACGCGGCTGCGAAAGTAATGCAGCCCGGCCGGCTCGATCCACGGGTAATGCGACGGCCAGCCCGCGAGCCGGTCGAGATGGATCTGCGGCGCGAACATCTCGGTCAGCGACGAGCACACCGCTTCCTGCCACGGCGCGCGCCGCGCGAAGTTCACGTACGCGTCCACCGCGAAACGCACGCCGGGCAGCACGTGTTCGAGCGACCACAGCTCGTCACGCGTCAGACCGCATGCCTCGCCGAGCCGCACCCACGCCTCGATGCCGCCTTCGTTGTCGCCCTGCCCGTCGTGGTCGATCAGCCGCTGGATCCAGCGGCGCCGCGTTTCGCGGTCGGGGCAGTTCGACAGGATCGCCGCATCCTTGAGCGGGATGCAGATCTGGTAATAGAAGCGGTTCGCGACCCAGCCGCGGATCTGCGTGGGCGAACAGGCGCCGCTGTTGAGCCGCCGGTTGAACGGATGATGGATGTGATAGCGCGATTCGAGCGCACGCAGGCGCGCCTCGAATTCGGTCGAGGTCCAGGGCGTCGCGTGCAACGCCGTAGCGGGGATCGGTGCGTTCATCGTCAGACCTGGAATTGCATGCCGTCGTGCGCGACGTCGATGCCGTGCGCGCGCAGGTGCGCGTGCTCGACGGAATGCGGATCGAGAATCGGGTTCGTGTTGTTGATGTGCGTGAGCACCTTGCGCGTGCGCGCGGGCAGCGTATCGAGCCAGTCGATCATGCCGGGCCGCCCGGGTTCCGCGCACTGCGCGAGATGTCCCATGTCGGCCGCGTGCTTGCCCGACAGGCCGAGATCGATCATCTCGGTGCCGGTCCAGAACGTGCCGTCCACCAGCACGAGATCGACGCCGTCCATGGCCGCACGTACCTCGTCGGTGACCGACGCGAGCCCCGGCGCATAGAACGCGCGCCGCCCGCTCGCGACGTCTTCGATCGACAGCGCGATGTTGTCGCCGGGCGCGGCCGACGCGCGTCGCGGCGAATAAGGCGGCGGCTTGCTGTCGACGGCGAGCGCGGTGAAACGGATCCCGCTCGCGGCCGGCACCGCGAACGGCTCGCCGGGCACGATCGTGTGCGCGGCCACGCCGCAGTAATGGCCGAGCAGCGGCACGAGCGGCAAGCCGGTCGACAGGTCGTCGAGCACCGGCGCGCTCGCGTAAAGCGGCAGCGGCGTCGAACGCTCGCGCAGCATCAGCAGGCCCGTCACGTGATCGATCTGCGCGTCGCACAGCACCACGGCGGCAATGCCGCTGTCGCGAATCGCGCGCGCCGGTTGCAGGTCCGGATCCGCGCGCAACTGGGAAAGGATGTCGGGCGACGCGTTGACGAGGACCCAGTCGACGCCGTCGTCGCTGACCGCGATCGACGACTGCGTGCGCGGCAGCACATGGCCGCTTCCGCTGCGCGCACGGCGGCAGTTCGCGCAATTGCAGTTCCATTGCGGCAGCCCGCCGCCGGCTCCCGAGCCGAGTATCTTGATCTTCATGGCGTCAGCTCCCGAGGCCGCCCGCGCCGATCACGGCGAAACGGGCGGCACGCACGGCGATCAGCGGTTGGCGATGTACATCGTGATTTCGAAGCCGAAACGCAGGTCGGTGTAAGACGGTGTCGTCCACTGCATGGTGTGTCTCCTGTCTGAATTGATGAGTCGATGAGTCGATGCGTTGCTGGATGAATCGAACGACCGCGGCAATCGAGCGGTCGGTTTCTATTCAGCAAGGAGCGTGCCGAAGCCGCTTTTCGGCGGCCCGGCGGCGGTAGACGGCCATCATCCGGGCATCGCGGCGGAATCCTTACGAATAGCCGACACGATTCGCGCGAATGCGTTCCGCCACCCCGGCGGAACGCTGTCCGCGCGTGGTCACAGGTGTTGAATCGTTGAACACCGGTGTTGCAACTTGACACACCGGCTGTGACAGGTCGCGCGCAGCGCGACGGCGCGTCAGCTTTCGTCGGACGGCTGGCGCCCCGCGTCGGCGGCGGGCATCTTCCGGTAGATCGTGTTGCGCGAGACGCCGAGCGCGCGCGCCGCGGCGGACACGTTGCCGCCGTGACGGGCCAGCGCGGCGGCGATCGCGGACGCGGCGACGTCCTGCAGGCGCGCATCGACGGAAGGCAACGCGTCCGCGGCGCCCGGCCCGGCCGCGGTGCTCGCCGCGGCGGGCGAATCGGGCGTGGCCGGCACGGCCTGCCCGGTCTGCACGGCATCGCCGCGCCGCAGGTCATCGAAGAAGTCGTCCGGCAGGTGCTCGCGCCGGATTTCGCCATCGTCGTCGACCATGGCCGCCGCCGTACGCAGCAGGTTGCCGAGCTGGCGGAAGTTACCCGGCCACGTGCAGCGCACGAACAACTCCATGACGTCCGGCGCGACGGACAGCGGCGGCCCGCCCGGCCCCGCGAACGCCTCGCGTTGCAGCATCTTCTGCACGACGACCGCGAGATCCGTGCGGTCGCGCAACGGCGGCAGGCGCACCACGAGGCCGTTCAGCCGGTAGTAGAGATCCTCGCGGAAACGGTTCTGCGCGATCATCTCGCGCAAGTCGCGGTGCGTCGCGCAGATGATCGCGATGTCCACGGCAATCGTCTTCGTCGACCCGAGCGGGTTCACGAGGCGCTCCTGCAGCACGCGCAGCAGCCGCACCTGCAGCGGATACGGCATGTCGCCGATCTCGTCGAGGAACAGCGTGCCGCCGTTCGCCTGCAGCAGCTTGCCGATCGCCCCCTTGCGGCGCGCGCCGGTAAATGCGCCCTCCTCGTAGCCGAACAGCTCGGACTCGATCAGCGTCTCCGGAATCGACGCGCAGTTGACCGCGACGAACGGCGCGTCGCGCCGCGGCGAGTCGTTGTGGATCGCCTGCGCGAGCAGTTCCTTGCCGGTGCCGGTCTCGCCGGTGATCAGGATCGGGATGTCCTTGCCGATCACCTTGCGCACCTTCGCGATCACGCACGCGACCTGCGCATCGCCGGTGTCGAGATAGTTGAGCCGCGACAGGCCGGCCGACGTGCCGGCCGCCGGCGCGGGCGCCGCGTTCGCGCGTGCGGCCGGCGCGCCCGCGTCGTGGACGTCCGTCGGCCGGCTGCCTTCGGCGAGCGTCGCGCGGCGGAAGTGCACGCGCGCGCAGACCACCGCGCCGTTGCCGAGATTGAGCATCAGGTGCCGGTCGGTGCTCGCGCGCATGCGGTCGATCAGCTGCGCACTGGTGACGTCGAACAGCGACGACAGCGTGTGCGCGCGCAGCGCCGAGAGCGGCATGCCGAGCTGGAACTGCGCGCTGCGATTGGCCGACAGGAAGCGCCCGTCGGCGGTGAACGCGACGATCCCCTCCATCAGCGTGCCGAGGAACTCGGGGCGGCCATGAAACGACACCTGCAGCGTTTCCTGAAAGGTCGTCGTAAACAGGTGATTCTCGATCATCTGCACCGACATCTTCGCGAGCGCCATCGTATGCTGGTGATAGCTGCGGTGGTCGCCCGTCACGTCGAGCACGCCGATCGCGTCGCCGTACGGATCGAGGATCGGCACGCTCGAACAGGTCAGGAAGCGGTTCGCGGCCAGGAAGTGCTGGTCGCCGTGGACGACCATCGGGCACAGCTCTGCCAGCGCCGTGCCGATCGCGTTGGTGCCCTGCCGGCTCTCCGCCCAGTTCGCGCCCGGGCGCAGCGCGACCTTCTCCGCGCGGCGCAGGAAATCGTCGTCGCCGATCGAATGGAGGATCAGCCCTTCCGCATCGGTCAGCACGATCATGCTCTGCGTGTTGACGATCTGCTCGTGCAGCGTCTCCATCACCGGCATCGCGTGCACGCACAGCACCCGGCTCTGCTCGCGCTTGAGCACCAGCGCCGCGTTCGACAGCACGTCGTAGTCGGGTCGTGCCGATACCTGGAGGCCGAACGTCTCCGAGCGCTCGTGGGCCTTCTGGATCGACGGCGCGGGCCAGCCAGCGGGATGCGCGGCCCGTGACCCGGCCGCCTGCTCTACGTCATCGCGCATTGTCTCCTCCGGGGGATCCTTCCGGTCAACTGCCGGACTCTTTGCCGTCATTGCAAGCAAGCATCGGGCCACGCGAGCGCCGCGCGATAAATTGAAAGGACGATGTAATGAATCATCCGGGCGCGGCCGGGCGTGTCGTGTCGCGTCGCGCGACGGGCAGGCCTTCGTGATACCGCGAATTCCCGACGCGTGACTACCCGTGCGAATCCGGATCCTCGCGGCTGGCGCGTTTCTGGCTTCATCGCAGAACCCATCCGGCCGCTGCCCGGCCGCGTGACGGTTGCCTTCCGATTCCGCCCGAACCCTATCGACATGACGCGTCGCCCGATTCGATCCACGCCATCGCCTGCCATGCGGGCCTTGCCCGACGCATCGACGTCACCGCCCACGCCCGTTCGCCGACACCTGCACCGGGACGCGCAATCGATCGCGTTCGCCGTGGCCGGCGCCGCGCAAGGCCATCCGGTCGTCGTACTGCACGGCGGGCCCGGCAGCGGCAGCCAGGCCGGCATCCTGCGGCTGTTCGACCTTGCCCGCGTGCGCGTCGTGCTCGTCGACCAGCGCGGTGCGGGCGCGTCGACACCGCGCGGCGGCACGCGTCACAACGACACCGCGCGGCTGATCGCGGATCTCGAAGCGGTGCGCGATCAGCTCGGCATCGCACGCTGGGGCGTCGTCGGCGGATCGTGGGGCGCCGCGCTCGCGCTCGCATATGCAGGCACGCATCCGGAGCGGGTGACGGGCGTCGTGCTGCGCGGCCTGTTCCTGACGTCGCCACGCGAAGTCCGTGGACTCTTCGTGACGTCCCGCACGCGCGCGCCGCGCGAATGGCGGCGCCTGCATGCCGCGGCCGGCGGCGGCCGGCCGGAGCGACTGCTGTCGCGCTGCGCTGCGGGGCTGCGCCGCGGCGCGAGCACAACCCGGCAGCGCATAGTCGCGCTCGCGTGGCACGCATACGAAAACGCGATCCTCGCGTCAGTACGCACACGCCGCTCGCCCGTGCGCCCGATTCGGTCCCAGAAGACCGTCGGCCGGCTGATCGACAAATACCGGATCCAGGCGCACTACCTGCAACACGATTGCTGGCTCGGCGAGCGCCGCGTACTCGCGCTCGCGCGACGGGCCGCACTGGCCCACGTGCCGCTGTTCGCCGCGCACGGGATGGACGATCCCGTTTGCCCGGTCGGCAACGTCGAGCGCCTCGCGCGCGCCGTGCCCGACGCGACAATCGAACGCGTGAAGGCCGGGCATCTGGCAAGCGATCCCGCATTGGCGCGCAGCGTCGCCCGCGCCGTGAATGCGATGTTCGCGACGGTGCCGTTCACGTGACGACCCGGCGCTCGTTCGTGTCGCGACGGGACCGCACACGCAGCCGCATCACGCTCAATCCCACGCATAGCGCATGCCGACCCACGCGCCGCGCGGCGCGCCCGGCCCGACGAACTGCTCGTTCACCGGATTGGCGCCGTCGAACGTATGGTTCGCCCCGTTGAAGAAATTCTGGCCCAGTGCGCCGAAGCTCGCGTAGCGCTTGTCGAACAGGTTCGTCACGCTCGCGAACACCTCGAACCGCTTCGTGACCCGGTAACGCATGTCGAGATCGACCAGCACGTAGCCGGCGATCCGGCCGTTCACGTCGCCGTTGTTCTCGTCGCCGCGCGCGTACACGCCGCTACGCCACACGACGTTCGCGCCGATGTCCCACGCGGACGTCGCCGCATAGTCGAGCCGCAGTTTCACCGTATGCGCGGGAATGCCGGGGATGCGGTCGCCCGGCTTGACCGTCACGTTGCCGTTCGCGTCGGCCGCCGAATTGGCGGGGCTGTGTTCGGTCCACGACGATCGGTAGGTCGCATCGACATGGCTGTACGACAGCCCGACACCGAGCGGGCCGAACCGCGTGCGGCCGGCGAGCTCGATCCCCTGCCGCCGCGTATCGCCGACGTTGCGGAAGTAGCCCTGCGCGCTGGCCGGGCTGCTGATGAACTGGATGTCGCCGGTCAGCGTCGTGCGGTAGGCCGCGGCGCTCCAGGTCGTCGCCGCGCCGATGCGGCCGCGCACGCCGGCTTCGAACGTCTTCGAGATCACCGGCTTGAGCGCCGGGTCGGCGATGAAGTCGTTCGGCAGCGAACACGGCGCGGCCGGGTCCGCGCACGCGAGTTCGATCGCGGTCGGCGAACGCATGCCTTCGTTGTAGGCCGCATACGCGGTGAAGCCCGCGACCGGGTTCCAGTTGAGCCCGACCGCCGGGTTGAAGCGCGAGAACACGTGGGTGCCGTCGAGTAGCGGCTGCACGCCGCTCTCGTCGCCGATCTGCGCTTTCGACCAGTCGTAGCGGCCCGACAGCGTCAGCGTCCAGTGCGGCGTCAGCGACAGCGCGTCGCTCAAGTACACGCCGACATTCGCGTTGCGCGTCTTCGCGCTGGTCCGCGGGACGAAATCGCCGATGCCGATCGCCGCGCGCGCGTCGGTGAAAGACGCGTCCTGCGATGAGGCAACGTAGCTCGAGTTCGCGACATCGGCCGAGACGCCCGCGACCAGCCGGTTCGCCATCCCGCCGAGCTTGCCGAGCAGCGTGAGCTGCACGCTGCCGCCGTAGCTGTCGGTGACGATCGTCGATTGCGCGTTACTGCCCTGCATCGTGTCGACCGTGCCATCGTCGTCCACCGATCCGTAATCCGTATTGTTGTTGCTGCTCGTGTTGACGTTGCGCAGGTGCCGGTAGTACGCATTGCCGCTCAGCTCGACGTCTTCGCCGAAAAAGCGCTCGCCCGACAGCGTCAGGTAGCCCGCGCTGTTGCGGTTCCGGTCCGGATACGTATATGCCTGCTTCCGGTTGTCGAGGAACGAGCGCGGGATCGTCTGGGTGCCGGACAGCGTGTTGTCCGCGCCGCCTGCGGCGATCGACAGCGTCGTGTCCGCATCGGTGTAGCGCAGCTTGCCGAACGCCTGCCGCACGCGGCTCGCGTTATGGTCGGCCCAGCCACCGTCGTTCGCGACGTTTGCAGTCGCGTAATAGTCCAGATTCGAGCCGATCGTCCCGCCCTGCTCGACGCTGGCGGTCTTGCGGCCCCATGAGCCGCCCGACACCTCCGCTTCGCCGCCCGGGCTCGACCTGCCGTTCTTCGTCGTGATCGCGAGCGCACCGCCGAGCGTGTTGAGCCCGTACACCGGGTTGGAGCCCGGAATCAGCTGCACGCGGTCGATCGCCTGCGTGGGCAGGATGTCCCAGTTCACGACGTCGCCGAACGGCTCGTTCACGCGCACGCCGTCGACGAACACCGACAGCCCCTGCGGCGTGCCGAGCAGCGGCGACGCGGTGAAGCCGCGATAGTTGACGTCCGTCTGGTACGGGTTGCCCTGCGCATCCGAGATCGTCACGCTCTGCAGGTTCGCCGCGAAGAAATCGGCGAGCGTCGCGCGGTGCTGCGCGTCGAGTTCCGCCGCACGCACCGTCTGCACGTTCGCCGGCACCTCCGACAACGGCGTGCCGATCCCGAGCAGCGGCGTCGTGCCGACGACGACCACCGCGGGCAGCACGATGGCCGGCTCGGGCGGCGCGATCGCGCTGCCGTCGGCCTGCTGCTGCGCGCGCACGCTGCCGGGCGGCAGGCCGAACAGCGCCAGCGCGCCGACGGTCGTGCCGATGCATCGCGCACGCCGGCCGCGCCGCGTCGCGCCGGCGCGCACGGCGCCATTTGGTCTCCTGATCATTCCATTGTCTCCGCACTTGTTTTCCGCCGGGCCGCGCGATGCACCGCGCGGCGCCGGGTTGTCGCGAAACCCGCGTGCGAGAACCGTGCCAGCGCCGCGAGCGCAAGCGGTGCGCGCCGCGTCGCCCCTCGCTTTGCGAAACGCATGCGTTCGGCCGATGTCCCGCTGTTCTACGGACTGCGCCACCTGTCATGTTTGGCAACACTTCCCGCGCGACGGTGTACCTGAATGCAACACCTGCGCCGACGCCACGGCGCGGGTCGTCGATCGGCCCATCGCAAGCGATACGCCGGTGTGCCGCGCCACACCGGCTTCCTGCCGCGATGGCATGCGATTTGCGTGACGGGCAGTGCACTCGGCCCGGAAACCCCAACCGTGCCGGCGCGACGAATCGTTCGCGGCGGTGCGACCACAATGACCCAGGAGACAACCATGAAGAAACTCTCGGCTTCAGCGAGCCGGCTGGCGACGATCGGCATCGCGGTGGCAGCCGCCGTCGCGCTGAACCCCGGCCTCGTCGAAGCGGCCGCGGACTACCCGGCCGTGACCTACCAGCGCCTGACCGATGCACACGGCGATCCGGGCTGGCTGACCTACTACCGCACCTACGACGGCCGCTCGCATTCGCCGCTCAAGCAGATCGACCCGTCGAACGCGAAGGATCTCAAGCAGGTGTGGGCGTACAAGTTCCCCGCCGACCTGAAGCAGGGCTTCGAGGCCACGCCGATCGTCAACGGCAACTACCTGTTCGTGACGACGCCGAAGGACAACGTCTACGCATTCGATGCGAAGACCGGCAAGCAGCTGTGGAAATACGAGCCGAAACTCGGCGCGGCCTCGTTCAAGACCGCGTGCTGCGACGTCGTCAACCGCGGCGTCGCGCTGTACGGCAAGAACGTCTACATCGCGATGCTGAACGGCGAAATCGCGGCGCTCGACGCGCAGACCGGCAATCTCGTGTGGAAGAAGCAGATGTTCGAGCCGGGCCTCGGCTACGCGTTCTCGCTCGCGCCGCTCGCGATCGACGGCGCGATCGTCGTCGGCACGTCCGGCGGCGAATACGGGATTCGCGGCTACATCGCCGCGCTGAATCCGGAAGACGGCTCGCAGGTCTGGAAACGTTACACGATCCCCGCCGCCGGCGAAAAGGGCGCGGAAACCTGGCCCGACGGCATGCAGAGCCACGGCGGCGGCGCCGCGTGGCTGACCGGCACGTACGACGCCGCGTCGCGCACGCTGTACTGGGGCGTCGGCAACCCCGGCCCGTGGCTCGCGGCGCTGCGCCCCGGCGACAACCTGTATTCCGACTCGCTGCTCGCGCTCGATGCGAAGAGCGGCAACCTGAAGTGGCACTACCAGTACACGAACAACGACACGTGGGACTACGACGGCGTGAACGCGGCCGTCCTCGCGGACATCAAGTACAAGGGCAAGGACTACGACGCGATCATTCACGCGGATCGCAACGGCTTCTTCCATGCGATCGACCGCACGACCGGCAAGCTGATCTACGCGACGCCGTTCGTGAAAGCGTTGTCGGTCACCGGCTACACGGAAGACGGCAAGCCGATCCAGGACGCATCGAAGTTCCCGAAGGCCGGCACGACGATCGAGACGTGCCCGAGCTTCCTCGGCGGCAAGAACTGGTGGTCGATCTCGTACGACCAGGAACGCAACATCGCGGTCGTGCCCGCGCTGCATGCGTGCATGAGCCTGACCGGCAAGTCGGTCAGCTACATGGAAGGGCTGCCGTATCTCGGCGAAGGCTTCGAGATCAAGCCCGAACCGGGCAGCGAAGGCTACGGCGAACTGACGGCCATCGACGTGAACACCGGCAAGAAGCTGTGGAGCCACTGGTCGAAGAAGCCGTGGAACGGCGGCGTCGCGACCACGGCGAGCGGCCTCGCGTTCAGCGGCTCGCTCGACGGCCACCTGTACGCGTTCGATACGGCGACCGGCAAGGTTCTGTGGGAAAGCCCGCAACTGGCGAGCGGCATCATTTCGCAGCCGTCGGTGTACGAGGTCGACGGCAAGGAATATGTCGCCGTGCTCGCCGGCTATGGCGGCGCGAACCCGATCTGGGGTGGCCCGATGGCGGACATCGCGAAGGACGTTCCGCGCGGCGGCACGCTCTACGTGTTCGCGCTGAACTGACCCGGCGCCACGCCCGAGTCGCGCCCGCATGCGCCCGATGCGGGCGCGACGCCCCACCCGCTTCAACCGGACACACCACCATGAATACTCGCCTCACTTCCGTTACCGTCGCCAGTCTGCTCGCCGTGGGCGTGGCGCTGACACCGGCAGCCGCGTCGGCCGGCGTGCGCGTCTGCACGCTGCCCGGTAGCCCGACCACTGCGCTCGACCGCTCCGTTGCGCGCGAAGTGTTCCGCGCCGCGGGCATCGCCGCGACCTTCAACACACGCGGCGTAGACGACAACGGCGACGACGACGGCATCTCCGCCAGCGAGCTGACGAAATCGCTCGAACGCGACTGCGACGTGATCGCCGGTTTCCCGCGTTCGGCGATCGCCGATGCGTCGGGATCGAAAATGACGTTCTCGCAGGGCTATCTGCGCTCAGGCTACGTCAGCGTGTCGCTGCCCGATGCGCCAGCGCCGTCCGGCGCCAAGGAAACGATCGCGGCCACGTACGGCAGCCCGTCGCAACTGATCGCCGCGCAGCAGGCGAACGCACGCTTCGACCTCGAGAACACGAGCGAGAAAACGATCGGCGCGCTCGCCGCGGGCCGCGCGCAGCGCGCGATCGTCTGGTACCCGAGCGTCGTCGCGTACGAGCGTGCCCATCCGAAACAGCGGTTCAAGGTGGCGGCGACGTCGTCGCCGTACTCGGACTGGCAACTGTCGTTCGCATTCGGGCCGGGCAAGGACGCGCTGCAAAAGCGCATCGACGCGACGCTGTCGCAGATGAGCGGCAACGGCCGTCTCGCGTCGCTCACGCGCGGCTGGACGCTTCCCGCCGACATCGCGCAAGCCGCCGCCACGCACGCGCCCGGCCGGTTTCTCGACGGCGCGATCGCGTCCGCGCAGCGGCCGGCAAGGAGCGGCTTCATCAAGGTGTCGACGAGCGAAGGCAGCGGCGTCCCGTCGTTCGACCAGGCGCAGGTGCAGCACGGCAAGAAGCTCTACGGCGACGCGTGCGCGAAATGCCACGGCGACCAGCTCGAGGGCAATACCGCGCCCGCGCTGAGCGGGGAATCGTTCGCGCCCGAGGGCAAGTCGCACATCACGGTCGGCGGCATCTTCCTGTACATGTCGAGCAACATGCCGGCCGATCGCCCCGGCAAGATGAGCGCACAGGAATACGAGGACCTGATGGCGTTCCTGCTCTACTCGAACGGCTACGACGCGTCGCAGAGCAAGCTGACCGCCGATATCGCCAACGCGTCGAAGGCGCCGCTCATCGCCGGGCCGCGCAAGTAACTTTCCCGCCCGCTTTCGTTTCGGTCGACCGCCGCGCCGGGCAGCCTGCCCGGCGCGCGGGCCCGGCTTTTTCTTTTCATTTCATTTCGTTCAGGACGACATCATGATCTCCCGCCATCGCAGAACCTTCATCGTGCAGGCCGCCGGCCTGTGCGCCGCGCTCGCGGCCGGCACGCGCGCCTTCGCGGCCGCCCCGCCCGTCGACGAAAACGACGCGACAGCGAAGACGCTCGGCTACCGCGCAAAGGCGACGACCGTCGACGCAGGCAAGTTCCCGAAGTATCAGGCCGGCCAGACGTGTTCGAACTGCCGCTTCTACAAGGCTGCCGCGGGCGAAGCCGTCGGCACGTGCCCGATGTTCGCGGGCAAGACGGTTGCCGCCGAAGGCTGGTGCAACGTCTATGCGAAGCTCGCCTGATGCCGGGCCCGCCCGCGAGCGCGACGACGCGTCGCGTCGCGGCGCGGACGCCGAACGCGCGGTGCATCTGCATGCGCTGATCGCGCTGGGCATCGACCGCGGATACGTGACGCACGGCGAAATCGCCGATGCGTTGCCCGATGCGTTGCCGGATAACGCGACCGAACGCGCGGATGTCGACGCAGCCGCGTCGATGCTGCGCGAGTTCGGCATCGACGTACGCGAGCATGCCGGCGAGCACACTGGGTGGACGCTCGACCGTCATTTTGCGCAGGTGTCGGAGGTGGCGTCGCCGCTCGCCGACGCATCGACGCCGCTCGCGGCCGACGACCTGCTCGCGGGCCGGACCAACGATCCGGTCCGGCTCTATCTGCGGGAAATGAGCGCGACGCCGCTGCTCGAACGCGACGAAGAGATCGCGCTCGCGCTCCGTCTGGAAAGCGGACGCACCGCCTGCATGGACGCATTGAGCCGCGATCCGGCGGCGCTCGCGACCGTCGCGGCGATCGCGGACGACATCCGTGCCGGCAAGGCGGCGGCGTCGGTTTACGTGACGGGGCTTACCGGTGAGATCGAATCGCCTGCAAGTACGCCGTCGATGTTGCCCCACGATCCGGCCATGGCGTCGCCGGCGCCGGACGATGCGGCCGGCCCTTCCGTCGACAGCGACGCGTGGCGCGATACGGTCGTCGAAGCGCTCGAGCGCGCCGGTGCGCTGGCGCCGGCCATGCAGCATGCATCGCACACGGACGGTTTCGCGTCGGCCGCCAGCCGGGCGCTGCTGCGCGAAGCGGCCGCGTTGACCGGCGCCATCCGCTTCACGTCACGCGCGATCGAACGCATCGGACAGGCGAACCGCGAGCGCGCGACCCGAGCGCGCACGTTCGAAAAGCGGCTCGTCGACACGCTGGCCGCTGCGGGCATACATGCCGAATCCGCGCGCCACGACCTCTTCGCGCCGTGCGACGACGTATACGCATGGCTGCACGCATGCGGCACCGCGCATCCCGACTGCGCCGGCGCCCTCGCCCGCCATGCGCCGGCGCTAATCGACGCGCGCGGCGCGCTCGCGCGCGTCGCCGCTCAGTCGCCGTTGCCGCTCGACATCGCGATCGCGCTCGACGCGCGGTGCTCGCGTATCGAGCGGGCGATGCAACCCGCGAGAACGAAGCTGTTCCAGAGCAACCTGCGGCTCGTCGTATCGGTCGCCAAACGCTATGCCGATCGCGGCCTGCCGTTCTCCGACCTGATCCAGGAAGGCAATATCGGGCTGATGAAGGCCGTCGATCGCTACGATCACCGGCGCGGCTTCAAATTCTCGACCTATGCGACCTGGTGGATCCGGCAGGCGATCACCCATGCGCTCGCCGATCTGGGCCGCACGATACGCGTGCCCGCGCATACGGTCGATACGCTCAACAAGCTGTCGCGGCTCGCACGCATCCATCGGCAACGAACCGGCGACGTCGCCGACGCGCGCGCGCTTTCCGCGCAGATGCGGCTGCCGGTCGACAAGGTGCGCGAGCTGATGGGCATCGTGCGCGAACCGATCTCGGCCGACCTGCCGGTTTCGCCCGATCACGACCTCACGCTGTGCGACGTCACGATCGACCCCGACGCGCCGACGCCGGAAGAAGCCGCGAGCGCCGGCCAGTTGCGCACGGCGGTCGCGGCGCTGATCGATTGCCTCCCCGCGCGCGAAGCATGGATTCTTCGCCTGCGCTACGGGATCGACGTCGACAACGAGTATTCGCTGCGCGAGATCGGCCGGCAACTGAACCTGTCGGCCGAACGCGTTCGTCAGCTCGAGGTGGCGGCGCTCGAACGCATCCGGCAATTCCGGCACGCACCAGCGCTGCGCTCGCTGCTCGCCTGACGCGCCCGCGCCGGGCGAGCACGCGACGGCTCGCACACCGAACTGCTCAGGACTGCAACACGCCTGCTGCATTTGTGAACGCCGCACCGCATCGCGCGACCGTCCGCAAACCCGACGGTTTGGCTGGATCGGGCGTCACGCGCCCGGCTGTCGCGGCTTTCGCCGCAGCCGCGCACCGGTCGCGCAACTGGCACGCATGTTGCGTTTTCCCAGGCACCGTCAGGAATTACACGAACGCAGGGAGACTCGCTTGTCCAAGATCGAATCGGTTCTTCACGAAACCCGTCAGTTCGCGCCGCCCGCGGCGCTCGAGCAGACGGCGACCATTTCCGGCATGCCGGCCTATCGCGCGCTCGTCGCCGAGGCCGAGCAGGATTACGAAGGCTTCTGGGCGCGTCTCGCGCGCGAGGGCCTCACGTGGCACAAGCCGTTCACGACCGTGCTCGACGAGCGCAACGCGCCGTTCTACAAGTGGTTCGACGACGGCGAGCTGAACGCGTCGTACAACTGCCTCGACCGCCACGTCGAAGCCGGCCACGGCGAACGCGTCGCGGTGATCTTCGAGGCCGACGACGGCACCGTCACCCGCGTCACCTATGCGGATCTCCTCGCGCGCGTGTCGCGCTTCGCGAATGCGCTGAAGCAACGCGGCATCGGCAAGGGCGATCGGGTCGTCATCTATATTCCGATGTCGATCGAAGGCATCGTCGCGATGCAGGCCTGCGCGCGCATCGGCGCGACCCACTCGGTCGTGTTCGGCGGCTTCTCCGCGAAATCGCTGAACGAGCGGCTCGTCGACGTCGGCGCGGTCGCGCTGATCACCGCCGACGAGCAGGCGCGCGGCGGCAAGACGCTGCCGCTCAAGAGCATCGCCGACGAGGCGATCGCGATGGGCGGCTGCGAAGCGGTCAAGAGCGTGATCGTCTATCGCCGCACCGGCGGCCAGATCGACTGGCATGCGGATCGCGACCTGTGGATGCACGAGCTGACCGACGGCGAGTCCGACCGCTGCGAACCGACCTGGGTCGGCGCCGAGCATCCGCTGTTCATCCTGTACACGTCGGGCTCGACCGGCAAGCCGAAGGGCGTGCAGCACAGCACGGGCGGCTACCTGCTGTGGGCCGCGCAGACGATGAAGTGGACCTTCGACTGGAAACCCGACGACGTGTTCTGGTGCACGGCCGACATCGGCTGGGTCACGGGCCACACGTACATCACGTACGGGCCGCTCGCATGCGGCGGCACGCAGGTCGTGTTCGAGGGCGTGCCGACGTATCCGGACGCCGGCCGCTTCTGGAAGATGATCGACGATCACAAGGTCACCGTGTTCTACACCGCGCCGACCGCGATCCGTTCGCTGATCAAGGCGGCCGAAGCCGACGACAAGGTGCATCCGAAGAGCTATGACCTGTCGAGCCTGCGCATCATCGGCACGGTCGGCGAGCCGATCAATCCGGAAGCGTGGATGTGGTACCACAAGCACGTCGGCCACGAGCGCTGCCCGATCGTCGACACGTGGTGGCAGACCGAAACCGGCGGCCACATGATCACGCCGCTGCCGGGCGCCACGCCGACCGTGCCGGGCTCGTGCACGCTGCCGCTGCCGGGCATCATGGCCGCGGTGGTCGACGAGACGGGCCAGGACGTGCCGAACGGGCAAGGCGGGATTCTCGTCGTCAAGCGGCCGTGGCCCGCGATGATCCGCACGATCTGGGGCGACCCGGAGCGTTTCAAGAAGAGCTATTACCCGGAAGAGCTCGGCGGCACGCTCTATCTGGCCGGCGACGGCACCGTGCGCGACAAGGAGACCGGCTACTTCACGATCATGGGCCGGATCGACGACGTGCTGAACGTGTCGGGCCATCGGCTCGGCACGATGGAGATCGAGTCGGCGCTGGTATCGCATGAACTGGTTGCCGAAGCGGCGGTGGTCGGCCGTCCGGACGATACGACGGGCGAGGCGGTGGTCGCATTCGTCGTGCTGAAGCGTTCGCGCCCGGAAGGCGACGAAGCGGCGGCGCTCGCGAAGACGCTGCGCGACTGGGTCGGCAAGCAGATCGGGCCGATCGCGAAGCCGAAGGACATCCGCTTCGGCGACAACCTGCCGAAGACGCGCTCGGGCAAGATCATGCGGCGCCTGCTGCGCTCGCTCGCGAAGGGCGAGGCGATCACGCAGGATACGTCCACGCTCGAGAATCCGGCCATCCTCGAGCAGTTGAACCACGCGATGTGACATCGCCCGCCACGGCGGGCCTATCGCGTCACCGCGGCGCCGGAGCACGACCGCTTGCCCGTTCATCACGCCGGGCGCGCGGCCGCGCTCGCGCCGGCGACGAGCATCGCCGTGCGTTCCCCGACGGCACGGCATGCAGGCGGATCGCAGCACTTTCGCCACTGCATTTTTAATTAGTCGTACGTATTACAACACTCACAAAACGGAGACAGACGATGAAGGGAATGACACGGACGATGTGCGCGGCGCTGCTTGGCGCGGCCGCAAGCACCAGCAGCTTCGCGCAGAGCAGCGTCACGCTGTACGGCGATCTCGACGCCGCGTTGCTCTATACGAGCCGATCGCTCGATTCGGCAACCGGCGGCAACGCCGGGCGCCAGTTCGCGCTGACCGACACGGGCATGACGCCGACCAACTTCGGCATCACGGGCACCGAGGATCTCGGCGGCGGGCTGCACGCGCGATTCAAGCTGGAAAGCGGCTTCAACATCACGGACGGCGCGTTCGGCCATTCGAACGGCAACTTCTTCGGCCGTCAGGCGTGGGTCGGGATCGACGGCGGCTTCGGCGAGACGAAGGTCGGCCTGCAGTTCTCGCCGTTCGTGCTCGCGATCCTCGGATCGGATCCGCGCAACGTCTCGCACTTCGGGGCCGCGCTGGTGCCGTACGTCGACAACGTGCTCGTCACGGGCCTCTTCAACCCGAACGCGATTTCGTACACGAGCCCGACGATCGCCGGGCTGACGGCCAGCGCGATGTTCGGCTTCGGCGGCAAGGCCGGCGACTTCCAGGCGGGACGCCAGTATTCCGGCAGCCTTACCTATACGAACGGCGGCTTCATGCTCAACGCGGCGCTCTACGACGGCAACGGCGGCACGACGCCGACGCCGGTGCCGAGCACGGTCGCGTTCGTCGGCCGCACGATCGGCGCCGCCTATACGTTCGGGCCGGTAACCGGCAAGGCGTCGTTCACGAGCTACAAGGTCGCCGGCTCGTTCAGCAACAACGTGTATAGCGCCGGCCTCGACTATCGCGTCACGCCGGCCCTCGACCTGAACACGGGCGCGTGGTACACGACCGACCGCAACGATTCGCACAACCATTCGCTGCTCGCCGCGATCGGCGCCGACTACAGCCTGTCGAAACGAACGGGCCTGTATGCGCAGGTCGGCGTGGTCAACAACCACGGCGCGATGAATACGGGCCTCGGCATCACGGGCGGTGCGTTGTACGGGTTGCCGGGCACGACGGTCGGCGTCAACGCCGGCATCCATCACGTGTTCTGATATCCCCCGAGGACGGGCGGCCACCACGCGCTGCCCGTCCCGCCACGGAAACGTCGCGCAAACGCCCCGCCCGGCGCGGACCCGGTCATCCTGCGCACCGATCTCGATGTTTACCCGACCTCAAGTCCTCGGCCGCGCGGCCGTCAAGTCAGGAACGCATGCGCAACATCCGCCGGGAACCCGGCGCGCGTGCCCTCAAGGAGACCCACCAACGTGAACTTCTTCGGAATCGGCCGCGGCCGCCGTTCGTCGCGCGCGCTCGTCGGCGACATCGCCGAACAGGCCGGCAGGCTCGGCATCGAGATCTGCGACGTATCGGGCCACGTCGAGGAAGTCGCGGCACGCGTCGCCCGGCAGGCGGAGGTCTGCCATACGCTGCGCGAATCGGCCGCCGTCACGCTGCGCGGCAACCACCGGATCGCCGAAGCCGCGCAGCAGGTGCGCGACGTCAGCGCCAATGCGTCGAACGCGGTCCGGCAGTCGCAGCAGACGATCGAGGCGTCGCTCGCCGACATTCACGGCCTCGTCGAGGGCGTCACCACGATCAGCGACCAGATGGGCGCGCTGCGCGACGCGCTCGGTCACGTGCGGGCGGTGTCCGAGGAAATCTCCGTCATCGCGAGACAAACCCACCTGCTCGCGCTGAACGCCGCGATCGAGGCCGCGCGCGCCGGCGAGTCGGGCCGCAGCTTCGCGGTCGTCGCGGCCGAGGTCAAGAACCTGTCCGCGAAAACCGGGCAGGCGACGGCCCAGATCGAGACGACGCTCGCGCGGCTCGCCGAGCAGACCGAACACCTGCTCGCGGAAGGCACCGACAACGCCGCCCGCGCGCATCGCGTGCGCGAGGGCACGCGCACGATCGGCGAGGTCGTGCACGCGACCGGGCACGCGATCACCGAGCTCGCGGGCGAAGCCGAACAGATCGCGTCGTTGACGGACGAGATCGAGGCGCAGTGCCACCGTCTCGACGAGCAGGTGGGCGAGATGGCGTCCGGCGTCGAGAATTCGGCCGACAACTTCTCGCAGGCCAAGGACCGCCTCGGCAATCTGCTCTCCGTCTCCGAGACGCTGATCGAGCTCACCGCCGCGACCGGCATCGAATCGCCGGACACGCGCCTGATCGACACCGCACGGAGCACGGCCGCCAAGATCGGCAAGCTCTTCGAGGACGCGGTCGCCCGCGGCGATATCGCACTCGACGCGCTCTTCGACGCGCACTACGAACCGATTCCGGGCACCGACCCGCAACAGTTCATGACGCGCTTCACGGCGTTCACCGATCGCGTGCTGCCGGCGATCCAGGAGCCAGTGCTCGACGTCGACCCACGCGTCGTCTATTGCGCGAGCTTCGACCGGCAGTGCTACCTGCCGACCCACAACCGCAAGTTTTCCCTGCCGCAGCGTGCGGACGCCGCGTGGAATGCGGCAAATTGCCGAAACCGCCGGATCTACACGGACCGGACGGCGCGCATGTCCGTCGCGCATGACAAGCCGTTCCTGTTGCAGACCTATCGGCGCGACATGGGCAACGGCCAGTTCGTGCTGATGAAGGACGTGTCCGCGCCGATCGTCGTCGGCGGACGGCCGTGGGGTGTGCTGCGCATCGGCTACACGGTCTGAACCGGCGCTACTGCTCCAGTCCCACGCCCAGCGGCCGCTGGTCGCTGCGCCCGTGATCGTCGACCACCCGCACCGTATAGCTGCCGGCCGTGCGCGGCTGCCAGAACAGCGCGTCGCCCGGCCCGCTGCGGCCGACATACGCGTCGTTGACGAACCAGTACAGCGCATGCGCGCTCGCATCGGCGGTCGCGTTGAACGCGATGCGCGTGTCGTCGGTGCTTTTCACGCGCATCGCATACGTACTGCCGCGCAGCGGCGACGTGATGCGCGGCGGGTCGCCTTCGACCTGCCCGGCATCGCGACAATCCGCATTCTGCGGCGGCCGCCGGCGCGGAATGCCGGCCTGCGCGAACACCTGCTGCAAGTCCGACGGCCAGAACTCGAAGACCTCCGTATGCGTGCGCTTGCCGTCGTACGGCGGGCACGCGGCCTTCCCCGTCGCGTCGTCGATCACGACGGGCCGGTGCACGGTGCTCACCCGGATCGGCGACGTGCCGGGGATGAACCACGTCCAGCCTTGCTGCGGACACCACTCGTTCGGCAGATCGCCGCTCGCGAGGCAGATGCGCACGCGCTTCAGTTTCGGCGGCACCGCGCGCGGCGGCTCGACGACGGCCCGCTCGGCATTCAGCGCATCGACGACCTGAAAGAACAGCGGCGCGGCCGCATCGACACCGACGAACGCGGTATTGGTCGAATTGTCGAAATTGCCGACCCACACGACCAGCACGTACGGGCCGAACACGCCGGCCGTCCACGCGTCGCGGAACGACCATGACGTGCCGGTCTTCCAGTACACGGGCACGCTCGACGGCTGCGCGCCGCTCGTCTCGTCGGGGCGCAGGTGCTGGCGCAGCATGTCCATCGTCATGTAGCTCGCTTCGGCGCTGAGCAGGCGCCGGCCGGGCAATGCCGGCTCGTCCGCGCGCAGCCGCAGCGGCCGGAACTCGCCGCGGTTCGCGAGCATCGCGTACAGCGCCGCGAGATCCTGCATCGTCACTTCACCGCCGCCGAGCACGAGCGCGAGCCCGTAGTGCTGCGCGCTTGCGAGCCGGCGCACGCCGGCGTCCTGCAGGAACCGGTACAGGTCGGGCGACTTGAGCTGCGACGCGACCCATACGGCCGGCACGTTGCGGCTGCGGTTCAGCGCGTCGGTCGCCGTGATCGGCCCGAGGAAATGACCGTCGAAGTTCTCCGGCGCATACGGGCCGAACGACGTCGGCACGTCGCGCAGCACGGTCTGCGGATGCAGCACGCCCTGGTCGAAGCCGAGCGCATAGATGAACGGCTTGAGCGTCGAGCCCGGCGAGCGCCGCGCGAGCGTGCCGTTCACCTGCCCGTCGATCGTCCGGTCGAAGAAGTTCGCGGAGCCGACCAGCGCCTTCACGCCCATGTCGCGCGTATCGACGAGGATGGCCGCCGCGTTGCGCACGCCGCGCGTATCGTTGCGCGCGACGTAGCGTGAAATCTGCCGTTCGAGCGTGCGTTGCAGGTCGAGATCGAGCGTCATCGCAAGACGGGCGCCGCCATCGCCGTCGCGGTTGCCATCGTCCGCCGCGCCGCTCGACGTCGTACGCCACGCGCTGCGCGCGGCCAGCGCCTGGTCGACCGCATGCGGCGCGTCGAACGGCAACGCGGACAGCGGCCGCATCGCGAGCGGCAACGCGAACAACGGCTTGAGCGACGCATCGCCCGGGTGCTTCGTCAGCCAGCGCGCATAGAGTCGATTGCGCGACGCGGCCAGCGCACGGTTGATCTCGTCCTGCCCGCCGCGCACGCGTCGCGCCGGGTCCTGCGGAATCACCGCGAGCGCGAGCGCTTCGGGCAACGTCAGCGCGTCCGGCATCCGGTCGAAATAGACGACGCTCGCGGTGCCCGCGCCTTCGACGTTGCGGCCGTACGGCGCGTCGTTCAGATACGCTTCGAGAATCTGCCGCTTCGAGTAGAACAGTTCGAGCTGCACCGCGCGGGCAACCTGCTCGAGCTTGCCGGCCGGCGTGCGCGTGTTCAGCTTCCACAGCGAGCGCGCGAGCTGCATCGTCAGCGTGGAGCCGCCCTGCGGATTGCCGCCGCGCACGTACGTGATCCACGCACCGCGCGCGAGCCCGTACGGATTGAAACCCGGATGCCACCGGAACCAGCGGTCCTCGTGCAGCATCACCGCTTCGACGAGTTGCGGCGACATCCGGTCGAGCGGCACCCACAGCCGGTAGCGGTCGTCCTTCGCGAGCGTCAGGCGCAGCAGCCGGCCTTGAGCGTCCGTCACCGCGACCGACGACGGTTTCCAGTCGCGCAGCGGCGGATGCGGCCACAGCCGGCACGCGGCCAGCACGCCGAATCCGAGCAGCGCGCCGACGAGCCAGTTCTGCCAGCGATGCAGCCAGCGGCCGGCGCCGTGCAGCGCGCGCCGGAGCACGGATGCGTCAGCCACGCGCGGCCGCTCCTGGCGACGTGCGCGACCTGCAACGCGGATGAAACCGCCCCGTCATCGCACGCGCTCCACCGTCAGCGCCGTGCCGCCCGGCGCCTGCGCCTGCACGCGGCGGTCGTACATCGATTCGCCGTAAGCGGGCGGTGCAATGAAGCGGCCCGCGTTGCTCGCCTTGATCCGGTAGACGAACTCGCGCACGTCGGTCGTCGCGGTGCCGTAGATCACCACGCGATCCTCGCGGATATCGGCGAACTGCGGCTGCCACGTCGAGCCCTTCACGCCGATCGGCGAATGCCACGGTGCATCGGCCACCGGCGCCGACGCACTGCCGTCGCCGTTGCCGTCCTGCGTATCGGTCACCGGCGGCGGCGCGATCACCGGATCGAAGCCGCCCGGCAGCAGGTCGACGATCGCGACGTTGCCGACGTTCGCCGAACCGGTCGCGCGAATCTTCAGGTGTACGTCGATCTCCTGGCCGAGCGCGATCCTCGCGAGCGGCTTGCCATCGGTATCCGTGTAGTCGCGCACGATCTCCAGCCCGTTCCTGATCGCCTTCGTCGACGTGCCGCGGTCGTAGCCCGACTGGCTCGCGACCCACCACGCCGGCAGCGCGCTGCCGTTCACGAAGTCGACGCGCGACGCGCCGGCCGCCCACGTGCCCGAGCGCACGAGGTTCGCCTGAATCGACGACACGTCCTTCGGCGCTGCGCCCGCGCGCACCTCGTTGATCGCGAGCCGGTCGAGCTGGCCCGCGTTCGACGCCGCATACGCGTCGAGCGCGAGAATCGTCATCGCCGACGACAGCGTGTTGTAGCGGTTGTCGACGAGCGGCGCGGCGAGGTTGTCCATCGCGCGCGGCGACAGCTTGCGCACGCGCTCCGGGAAGTGCTTCGCGAGCAGGTACAGCACGCTCGCATCGCGCGTCAGCGGGTCGATGTAGTAGCCGGCCGCGTCACCGCCGTCGGACGCGCGCTTGCGTTCGAGCAACGCCTGCGGGCCGGCAATCAGCGCGGCGGCCTCCTTGTCCTGCTTCAGCAACTGATACGACGCGGCGAGCCACGCGGCCGCGAGATCGTTGTTCCAGTCGTTCGGATAGGCCGCCTGCAGCCGCTTCTGCACGGCCGCGAGGCTGTTGGTCGTCACGTTGCCCTGGCGCGTCAGCAGGTACACCGCGTACGCGCGCTGCCGCAACAGGTCGAGCGAGCCAAGCGAATCGTTCGCGGCGAGCCGCTGCAAATACGCGTTGCCCGCGTCGAGCATGTCCTTCGGCACCGCGATGCCGCGCTCGCGCGCATCCAGCAGCACGTGCATCGCATACGCGGACACGAACGGATCGGCATCGGGCGTCGCGCTCCACAAGCCGAAGCCGCCCTGCGCGTTCTGCCGGCCGCGCAACACGCCGAGGAACTGCGCGATCGCGCTCGCGTTCGCCGTGTCGGCGCCGGCTTCCGGCGCATGCATCGCGCTCGTCAGCGCGCGCACCGACAGCCATTTCGCCGCGAACACGCGCGGCACGGCCGCGCTCACCATCTGCTCGCTGCAGGAATGCTCGAAGTTGACGAGATACGACGACAACCCTTCGGTCAGCACCAGCGGCGCGGTGGAAATACTCGCGTCGCGCGACGCATACGCGTCGTACATCGACCGCAGGTTCGGCACGCCCGTCTTCTTGCCCGGGTCGAGCCGCGCGATGTCGAGCTGCGTGCGGAACGCGGCGGCCGGCCGCACCGACACGTCGACACGCTGCTGCGCACCCTTCGCGCCGTAGCGCGCGCCGAACGACAGTGCGCCGGAGCCGAGCGTATCGGTCGCCTTCACGCGGAACAGCGCGACGCCTTCGTGCTGTGGCGCGAGCGCGACGTTCTGCGTCGCCGGCCCGATCACCTGCAACTGCGGGCCCGTCTTCAGCGTGACCGCGACCGGCACCGGCTGGTTGCCGACGCCCGTCAGGTTGTTCGCGACACCGACGCTGACGTCGGCCTCGTCGCCCGGCGCGAGCGTCGTCGGCACGTTCGGCGACAGCACGAAATCGCCGCGCACCGTCGTCGCGCCTTCGAACGTGCCGACGAGATCCGGCGACACCGACACGGCCATCACGCGCAGCTTTCCGTTGAAGTAGTCGGGCACCGTGTAGCTCAGGCGCGTGTCGCCGTTCACGTCGACGATCCCCGACCAGTAGACCACCGGCTTGTCGCGCTTGCGCTTGAACGGGTTCAACTGGCGGCCGATCGCATCGTCGGCGTCGCCGCCGGGCGCGGCCATCGCCATCAGCTTCTCGAAGTCCGGCAGGATCAGGTCGAGGATCTGCGACGTGCCGACTTCGAGCATCCGCTTGCGGAAGAAGAACTTCAGCGGATCGCCGAGCTTGTAGCGCGCGACCTGCAGGATGCCCTCGTCGACCGCGAACACCACGACCTTCGCGGGCTTCGCCGAATGCACGGTGAAGTTGACGGTATCGCCCGGCTTCACGAGCGCCGGCGCATCGACGCTCACCGCGTTGCGGCGCGCATCGAGGTTCACCGAGAACGGCACGACGCCGTAGCTCAGCGGGCTCATGAAGATCTCGTCCGACGACGGATCGCGAATGTATTGGACGTTGATGTAGCCGTTGCCTTCGAAGCCGGCCGGCACCGTGATGTGCTGAATCGAGCTCGTCGTGTCCGCATGGAACCACGCATGTGCATACACCTTGTCGCGCTCGATCGTGATCAGGCCACTGCCCGCGTAAGGCGCGCGGATCGCGATTTCCACCTGTTCGCCCGGCTTGAAGTCGTGCTTCGCGAGGCTTACCTGAAGCTCCGCGTTGCGGTCGAGCGAACGCGTGACGTTCGCGGCACCCGTGACCGAATACTCGATCCGGTTCACCGCGGCGCCATCGACGCGGCGGATCACGAGCGCATAGCTGCCCGGCTTGTCGGTGCGCAGCGCGTAGTCGAGCCCGGCTGCCGGAATCGACAGCGGCTTCTCGTCGACCGGCACTTCCTTCAGCCGCGAATCGTATTTGTACGCGCCGGAATCCTGCTTCGTCAGCACCGACACGTAACGCTGCTCGACGAGCTGCGCGCGCAGGTCCTTCACGTCGATCGCCTTCGCGCCCGGATCGATCGCGACGAGCCGCACCGTGCGCGGGCTGCCGCGCTTCACGTAGCCGAGATCGTCGACCGACTTGTAGCCGACGAGCCAGTCGTTGTTCGACACGAGCGTCTGCGCGTTCGCGGCGACGTTGCGGCCGCCTTCCGCTTCATACGCCTTCGCCTGGAAGTAGAGCTGGTAGGTCGCGTCCGCGTACTTGTCGAGATCGAGATCGAATTCGGCATGGCCCTTGTCGTCGGTCGTGCCGTCCTGCAGCGCGGTCGTGTAGCCCTCCTTCGCGCGGCGTGCGTCGAAGAAGTGATACCCCTGCCAGCTGCGGAACGACGGCCACACGGGGCGCAGCGTCAGCGTCGCCGCGACGCGGCGTTTCTCGGCCGGCGTGCCGAACAGGTTCTGCGCATCGACGATGCCCTTCAGCCCCTTCGGCTTCACCCACCCTTCGACGACCTGCTGCGACAGCTTCGCGTCGACCTTCATCCGGTCGGGCAGGAATTCCTTCACCTGCACCGTCGTGCTGCCGATCGGCTCGGCGCCCGGCTGGCCGTCCTTCACGATGTACAGATTGACCGTCCACGTACCGGTCGGCGCCGTTTCGGCGGTCGTGTAGCCGATCTCGGTAAAACCGGTCGCGTCGACGGTCACCGGCTTGCGCTCGACGGTCATCCCGCGCGGGTCGACGATCTCCGCCTGCAGCGGCACGCCGGCCGGGCTGCGCGCCCAGTTGGCCGCACGCACGATCAGGCCGATATGGAATGGATCGCCGGGCCGGTACAGCCCGCGATCCGAGAACAGGTACGCGGACAATTGCCCCTGGCCCGTCGCGTTGCGTTCGCCGTCGACGTCGAAGCGCGAGAAGTCGAGCTGGCGGTCGCGGCCGGCCACCGGCAGGAACGACAGGTCGGTGTCCTTCTTCACGACGTAGAGCTGCGGACGCTTCTCGCGGTCGAGCCCCTTGAATGCCGGGAAATGCACGACGCCGTCGGCGCTGGTGGTCTGCGTGAACAGCGCCTGGCCGTTCACCGCGAGTACCGATACGGTTGCGCCCGCAACCGGCTTGCCCGAGCGGATCGACTGGATGAACACGTCCTGGCTGCCATCCAGCGCCTTCTTGACCAGCATCCCGAGATCGGTCACGACGATCAGCCGCGTGTCGCCGAGTGCGTTGTCGCCGTCGTCGCCGTTGCCGCTGCTGTCGCCCGAATCGGCGTTGTCGGACTGATCGTGGCTGCCGTCATCGGACGCCGCGTCGCCATCCTTCGCATCGTCGGCCTTCTTCTTCTCGGCCGCCGGATCGTACTTCGACAGGTGCAGCAGGAACACGCCGCGCTTGCCGTCCTTCAGATACTGGCCGAGGTCGACGCCTTCGTAATGGGCGCGGCCCGGGTCGCCGGCCGGGAACGCGCGAGTCTGCACGAAACGCTCGACGATGTGATCCTCGCTGAACGAATACGACAGTTCGGGCCGCGCGTACGTGCCGTTGTTGAAGCTCACGAGATGCTGGATCTGGTCGGGCAGCACGCGGCCGATCTCGACCTTCATCCCCGGCAGGTTGCGCGACACGACCGACAGCCGCTTGCTGCCGCTCATCGACAGCAGCGAGCCATCAGCCATGAAGCGCAGCAGCTTCGGATAGTCGGGCACCGTGAACGCGGTCGTCGCCGCCTCGGCGAGCAGGTAACCGCCGGCCGATTTAAGGTTGCCCTCGATTCGCACGACGATACGATCGCCCGGCGTCGCGTGATACTTGAAGCTTTGCAGCGTCGCGTAGTCGTTCTCGGTGGGCACCGCTTCGAGCGGCAGCGGCTTCGACTGCTTCAGCACCGCGTCGCTGACGTCGGCCAGGTTCCATTCGTACGGCGGATCGTCGGCCGACTGATCGACACCCGGCTTGCGCTTCGGCAACACCCACGCCTTCGCGCGCGCGGCCAGCTCCGCGCTGCGCACGCCGTCGGACGCTTCGGCGACGAGCACCTGCTCCGGCTCGTAACGCTCGTTGTCGACCAGCGTCGGCGCGATATTGCCGATCGACAGGCTGTACAGCCCCGGCACGTCGACCGACGCGTGCAGCACATCCGGCGTGCCGTTGCCGCCTCGCGCGCTCTTCACGCCCTTGTCGACGTCGAGCCGCACTGCCAGCGGATCGCGCGGAATGTCGAGCGGCTGCGAGTAGACCCACGCGCTCGTCTTCATCTTGTCGTAGTTGACCGTATAGCGCAGCGGCGACACGGTCTTGCCGTCGCGGCCGACCAGCGCGAGGCCGATGCGCTTCTCGAACTCGGCCGGATCGACCGGGTAGTTGAAGCGCAACTGCAGCAGCGCCTGCTTCTCCGCCGGATTGTCGGGGTTCTGGTAGAACTGGTTGTCGCCGAACGTCGCGGCGAACGCCGGCACGTCGAACGCGAAACGATCGTCGCGCATCGTCGCCTGCGGCGCGAACACGCGATGCACGGCGAAGCGCACCTCGACGTGCGCGCCGACCGGCCAGTCGGCCGCCGGCGTGAAGCGCAGCGTCTTGTCGTCGGCCCACTCCCACGCGCCCTTCAGCGCGGGTGTCATCTCGACGCCGTCGCCGGCCGGCTTGCCGACCTGTTCGATCGGCGCGGCCGATCGCGAGAACGCCACTTCCAGCGGATGCACGGTGATCTTCGGCTTGTCGGTGTCGTCGACCTCGTAGGTCGTGATCGCCGGCGCCTTCACGGTGAAGCCGACGGTTTCGGGCTCCGGCGGCTTCGGGCGATGCTTGAACCAGTAGCCGCCGTAACCGAGCGCGGCCGCGAGCAGCACGATGCCGCCGGCATGCCACGGGCGGCGGCGCACGGCCGCGGCGGTGACGCCCATCCATGCGGGCGCCGTCCACGACACGTCGCCGACCAGCGGCCGCAGCGCGCAGCCGAGCAGCCACCAGACGAAGCCCGCCGCGCGAATCGGCAGGAGCAGCAGGAAACGCAGCAAATCCATTTTGTTATTTCCTTGTCAAGGACATGCTGCCCAAGCGGCAACCTTCCCCGAATCGTTATGGGTCTGTGACGGCGCGGCCCGGTTGCGCCGTGATGATTGGGTATCTTCGACCGGATGCTGGGCGCCATTATCGATCAGACCCGAAACGATGGAAACAGCGGTGTGCCGGCGCGCAACGCCCGCCGGTGACCGGCCGGTCGGGCGGGTATCGGGCGGATGGCGGGCCGCCGATGTCCAGCCTCCGCACGCGGCCACGCCGCGTTCGCTAGAATGCGCGGCTCGGCAGGATCGAATCGAAACGAAAGGAAACCGCTTGAAACTCCCGTTCGAATGGCAGATCGGGCTGCGCTACGCGCGCGCCGACCGGCATCCGGCTGCGCGTCGACGATCTGCAGCGCGCGCCGGAGATCGCGCTGGCGCTGTCGCGCACGCTGTCGGGCAACCTGTATATCCGCGACTGGACGCGGCAGAACCGCACGTGGTTCGAAGCCGAGCGGCTGCAGAAGCGGATGCTGTCGCTGATCCTGATGCTGATCGTCGCGGTCGCCGCGTTCAACCTCGTGTCGTCGCTCGTGATGACGGTCACGCAGAAGCAGGGCGACATCGCGATCCTGCGCACGCTCGGCGCGCCGCCCCGCGCGATCATGAAGATCTTCGCGATCCAGGGAATGACGATCGGCCTCGCCGGCACGCTGGCGGGCGTCGCGCTCGGCTGCGCGATCGCGGTGAGCATCCCGGTGGTGCTGCCGGCGGTCGAACAGTTGCTCGACATCCGCTTCCTGACGCCGTCCGTGTATTTCCTCAGCGCGCTGCCGTCGAAGCTGTCGGCGCTCGACGTGATCGAGATTGCGTCGGCCGCGTTCCTGATGTCGTGCGTCGCGACGCTGTACCCGAGCTGGCGCGCCGCGCGGGTGCGGCCGGCCGAGGCGCTGCGCGACGAGTAGAGGCCATTGGCGCGGCGTTACGCGGTCTCGTGGAAACCGACGCTGCTGCCGCCGTCGGGCGTGTAGCCGGCGAGCACGTCGAAGCCGACGTTGACGAGTTCCATACGCATGCCGTAGGACGTGTTGCCGGATGCGTCGACGAAAATCGCCGCACCCGACGACAACTGGCGCGCGGTGCTCAGCAGCGCGAGCGTGCCGCGCGCCGTGCCGGCCGACGGCTCGATCGTCAGCGTCGTGCCGTCCTGCGTGGTGAAGTGCCCGCCGGGCGGCACGGGCGGCGGGTTGTCCGCGACCGACCGGTTGAGCAGGCTCATGAAGTGAAAGCGTGCGTCGGCGCCCTGGCTCGCCGCCGCGCGATCGCTGTCCGTGAACGCGTCGCCGCGCACGGCCGCACCTTGCGCGGCGATATCGACGGCCTGCTCGTGAAAATCGCGCGTCGCGAGCACGAGGCCGGCGTTCGAATTCAGCGTCGACTCGATCCACGCGCGATCGCTGTCCGTCATCGTCTTCGACACGACCTTGATCCGGCCGTCGTCGGTCATGAAGTCGAACGGCGCATCGGCCAAGTCCGGCCGCTTCGCGACGATGTCCTGCAGGCTCGTCGCGAGCATATCGGTCACGCCGCGCAGCTTCATCGTCAAATCGCCCACCATCGACAACTGTTTCGTCATCGCCGCCTGCAGCGCGTCCGGATCGATTGCCCGGACGCTGATCGGCGTGTCTTGCTGCGCGCCGGACGCCGTCGTGTCCGGCGTCTCGCGCCCGGCGAGCGCCGCCTGCGCCATTTGCGCGAGCGTAAGGCCGCCCGCCGCCGTAACCGGTATCGTCATTGCCCTCTTTCTCTCTCGTTTTCAGCCTGTTTTTCCCTGTTTACGGACGGATTGCCGGGAAGTTGAGCACACATGCGCACCCATATCGAAACTTTGTTTGATTCAAGCTAAAAAAGTTTGACACGAACATTTCACTGAGATAACTTTTGCGCAAGCTTCCGGAAAGCAATCCGGCCAGCGTGCCGACTCGCGTCGCGCTTTCCTGCCGTTGCAGCACCGTCGTTCGCAACACTCCCGCCTCATCGCATCGTGCCGTTCCGTTTCATCCGAAACCTGAAGGAAGCCAGGGCATGCCCGCATTTGATTCGCACTCCTGTATTCGTAGCGAACCGCCGCACTGACGATTCCCGTTCGGGGCGATGCGCTCGCCTCGACGCCGGCCGGATGCGCGCCGCCCGACGCACGCCGGCACCGGGCGAGATCCTTATCCATCTCGTCCGCCGTTTTTGATGGTGCAGTTCCGCTTCATCCGACGCAGCACCCGGCCAGGCCGCAGGGGGCGTATCGCGAGCCGGCCGGTTCCAGACAAACACAAGAGACGAGGTCGATTCCATGAACATTCATCGAACCGGAGTACGGCGCGCATGGCTGCCCGCGCTCGTGGCGGCCGCGACGCTCGCCGCGTGCGGCGGCGGCGGCGACGACGGCGGCAGCGTGGCGGGCGTGTCAGCGCTCGCGCAGGGCCAACAGGCGGGGGCCGCCGCCGCGGCCGATCAGTCCAATACGCAATCGCTCGCGTCGCGCTTTTCGCCGTCCGGCGTGCCTTACGCGAATCCGGCGAGCGGCGGCCGCTACAAGCCGGTGATCAGCAACGGCCAGGTGCAGCCGTCGCTGTCCGGCGGCACGATCGAAGAGAACGCGTGGGTCGACACGCCGGTCGATTCCGACGGCGACGGCACGCGCGACCGCATCCACGTGCGCATCGTGCGGCCGTCCGAAACGGCGAACGGCGCGCGCACGCCCGTCATCGTGCTCGCGAGCCCGTATTACGCGGGGCTCGCCGACAGCCCGAACCACGACGTCGACGTCGAACTCGACGGCACGCCGCATCCGGCCTCGACCGCCGGCGCCGCGGCATCGGCATCCACGCGCATCCTCGCCGCCGCACCGCAAACCCGGATGCTGCAGCAGCTCGAGGCGGCCGCCGCCGGCCGTTCATGGATCGAGAGCTACTTCGTGCCGCGCGGCTTCACGATCGTCTATGCGGATTCGCTCGGCACCGCCGGCTCGGATGGCTGCCCGACGATCCTGACGCGCGACGAATCGGTCGCGATGGCGTCGGTGATCCGCTGGCTCGGCCGCGACGCGACCGCGAAGGACGCGAACGGCAAGACGGTCGTCGCGAACTGGTCGACCGGCCACGTCGGCATGTACGGCGTGTCGTACGACGGCACGCTGCCGAAGATGGTCGCGAGCCTGCGCACGCGCGGGCTCGACGCGATCGTGCCGATCGCGGGGCTGTCGAACATGTACGGCTACTACCGCTCGGGCGGCCTCGTGCGCGCGCCGGAAGGCTATCAGGGCGAGGATGTCGACGTGTACATCAAGGCGCTGCTGACGAACGCGCATCCGGAGCGTTGCACGCACCTGATCGACGAAGCGCTGCAGCAGGAAGACCGCAAGACCGGCGACTATTCGCCGTTCTGGGCCGCGCGCGACATTCCGACCGCGTTCGCGGTCGCGCCGGCGCTCGTCGCGCAAGGGCTGACCGACGACAACGTGCGCGTCGACCAGTCGACGTCGTGGTATCTGGCGATGCGACGTCAGGGCGTGCCGACCCAGCTGTGGCTGCATCGCCTGAAGCACACCGATCCGACCCGCGTGCCGGCGATGGCCGACGCGTGGACGGCGGAGGTGAACCGGTGGTTCACGCGCTACCTGATCGGCTATGACAACGGCGTCGAGCAGGATCCGCGCGCGGTGGTCGCGCAAGCGGACGGCACGCTGCTGAAGGAAGCCGACTGGGCCGCGCGCCACGCGACGCCGGTCACGTACTTCGCCGGTGGCGACGGCGCGAGCACCGGCACGCTGCTGCGACTGCCGAGCGGCGGCCCGCTCGCGCGCTTCACCGACGATGCGCGCATTCCCGCGCTCACGCTGGCGAACACGCCGACCGGCGAAAACCGCAGCCGCTTCGAGACCGCACCGCTGACGGCCGCGGCACGCCTGTCCGGCACCGCGACCGCACGCGTCAGGCTGACGTTCACCGGCGTCGCGAACGTGACGGCGCTGCTGGTCGACCGTGCGCCGGACGGCACGGCGACGATCGTCACGCGCGCATGGACGGACCCGCGCAACCGGTTGTCCGAGTGGGTGTCGCAACCGGTGCTGCCCGGCATGCCGTACGACCTGAAGCTGACGTTCATGCCGCGCGACTACAAGCTGGAGGCCGGCCACCGGCTGGGGCTCGTCGTGCTCTCCAGCGACTATGAGGCGACGTTGCGGCCGACGCCGGGCACCGGGCTGACGCTCGATCCGGCCGGCACGTCGGTGACGGTGCCGCTGGCGTCGCCGTCGACGGGCGCGTAATCGTGCGCCGTCTGCCGGCGTAACGGCGCCGCGTCCCCCGCCCGCATGCCCGTCGATGCGGGCGGGGGATCGCTAGATGAAAGGAGTGTCAGGCCGATCGTCACGAAATCGTGCTGAGCGACGAGCACAACCAGTTCGGCTGGATCGATCTCGATGCCGACAAGCCGGCGAATCTGCCGGATTTCTACTGGGAATTCTGCAGGCAGGCGAACTGAGTAGACGCCGCCGCCCGGCGCTCACACCGGCGTCAACACCGGCTGCCCCGCGAAGTGCCGCGCCGCGTTGTCGAGAAACTGCCGCACCGAACGATCGAGCGCCTCGGGCGACCAGCCGCCCATGTGCGGTGTCAGCACGACGCTGTCGAGATCCGTCAGCGCGCGCGGCGGCTCGGGTTCGCCTTCGTACACGTCGAGCCCCGCGCCCGCGATGCGCCGCTCGCGCAGCGCGTCCGCCAAAGCAGCGGTATCGACAACGCTGCCGCGCGATACGTTGACGAGAAAACCGCCGGGGCCGAGTGCGTCGAGCACGGTCCGATCGATCAGATGCCGCGTGCCCGCGCCGCCCGGCGTCGCGACGATCAGGAAATCGGCCCACTGCGCGAGCGCGTCGACCCGGTCGAAATAGCGGTACGGCACGGGCTTCTCCGACCGGTTGTGATAACCGATCTCGATGTCGAAGCCGACCGCGCGACGCGCGCACTTCTCGCCGATCTTGCCGAGCCCGACGATGCCGAGCTTCTTGCCCGACACGTTCGGCGGCATCGACAGCCCGTCGCGCCACACGCCCGCGCGGGTCTTCGCATCGAGCTGCACGACGTTGCGCACCGCCGCGAGCAGCAGCGCGAACGCGTGATCGGCGACGCAATCGTCGTTGGTGCCGGCGCCCGTGACTACGACAATGCCGCGCGCCTTCGCGTGCGCGACGTCGATGTGCTCGTAGCCCGCGCCGAGCGCGCTGACGAACGTGAGCTGCGGCAGCCGGTCGATCTCGGCGGCGGTCAGCCCCGTGCTGCCGTTGGTCAGCACCGCGCGAATCGTGCTGCCGTGTTCGGCGATCGCGCGTTCGCGCGCGTCGGGGGTCGGGGCATAACGCACGTCGAACGACGCGACGATCTCGCGATGCGCGTCGCCGCGCAATGCGATGAGGACCAGCAGCTCGGGCTTCATGTCAGCAAGTGTCCGCAGGCGGGAGTGAATTCCAGTGTAACAAGCCCGTACGGCGGTTGCGGGTTATCCTCACATCGGCTGTGGACACGCCGCCGCACGCGGTTTGCCAAAGCCCGCTCAGTCAAGTAACTTTCGGCGTACGCCCCCTCCTGGAGATTGGCCCCGATGAAGCTCGCCCTGCCCGCCCGGATCCTGGGCCTCGCGTTCGCCGCCGCGATCGTGGCGCCCGGCGCGCACGCCGACACGCCCGTCGTGGTGTCGTCGAAGATCGACACCGAAGGCAACCTGCTCGGCAACCTCATTTCACAGGTGCTGAAGGCCCACGGCATTCCCGTCACCGAGAAGATCGCGCTCGGCACGACGCCGATCGTGCGCAAGGCGCTCACGAGCGGCGAGATCGACGTCTACCCCGAATACACGGGCAACGCCGCGTTCTTCTTCAACAAGGCCGACGATCCGGTGTGGAAGAACGCGAGCCAAGGCTACGACACCGCGAAGCAACTCGACTACGCGGCGAACCATCTCGTGTGGCTCGCACCGGCGCCCGCGAACAACACGTGGGGCGTCGCGCTGCTCGCGCCCGTGGCGCAGTCGCAGCACCTGAAGACCTTCTCCGACTTCGGCAAGTGGGTGGCCAGCGGCGGCAAGGTGAAGCTCGCGGCCTCGGCCGAATTCGTGAACAGCGCGTCCGCGCTGCCGTCGTTCGAGAAAGCGTACGGCTTCAAGCTGAAGCCCGAGCAGCTCGTCGTGCTGTCCGGCGGCGACACGGCCGCGACGATCAAGGCCGCCGCGAACCAGACCGACGGCGTGAACGCGGCGATGGTCTACGGCACCGACGGCGGCATCGCGTCGAGCGGCCTCGCGGTGCTCGACGACGACAAGCACGTGCAGCCCGTCTACGCGCCGGCGCCGGTGATCCGCGAAGCCGCGCTGAAAGCGCATCCGCAGATCGCCGACTTGCTGAAGCCCGTGTTCGCGAGCCTCGACCTGAAAACGCTGCAATCGCTGAACGCCCGCATCCAGCTCAACGGCGAGCCGGCGGCCGGCGTCGCGAAAAGCTACCTGAAAGCGAAGGGTTTCGTGAAATGACGGCGCGCGCGGCAGCGTCCGCGCGGCGCGTCACGCTCGACAAGGTCGGCATCCTGATCGGCATGCTGACGATCGTCGCGGTGTTCGGGCTGTCGTTCGCGGTGCTGCGGCCGAACCGGATCGCGGCCGGCACCGGGCTGTCGGTGTTCGCCGCGTTGCCGCCGATGCAGGGCGCCGTGCTCGCCGCGCTGTGGACCGTCGGCGCGCTGTGGGTGATGACGGCGAGCCGTCCCGCGTGGCGGCTCGCGGCCGGCTGTACGGGGCTCGCGACGCTCGCGTATGCGGTCGGCGCGGCCGCGGCGCATGTCGTCGCACCCGACGACATGCTGGCCCGCGTGTCGCCCGACGCCGGCGTCTGGCTGCTGCTGTTCGCATGGGCCGTGCTGATCGCCGACGCGCTCGCGCGCCTCGCGTTCGGCCCGTGGCGGCGCCTCGCCGCGCTCGCCGTCGCGATAGCAGCGGTTTCGGTGCCGCTTGCGAGCGGCTGGTGGGACGGCCTCTCCGTGATGCGCGAATACGCGGTGCGCAGCGACGATTTCTGGCGCGAAGCGATCCGTCACATGTCGCTCGCGGGCGGCTCGGTCGCCGCCGCGCTCGTCGCGGGCGTGCCGCTCGGCATCGCCTGCGCGCGCATCGCGACGGTGCGCACCGTCGCGATGCCTGCGCTCAATATCGTGCAGACGATCCCCAGCATCGCGATGTACGGGCTGATGATGGCGCCGCTCGGCCTGCTCGCCACGCACGTGCCGCTCGCGGCCGCGCTCGGCATCCGCGGCATCGGGGTCGCGCCGGCCGTGCTTGCGCTGTTCCTCTACTCGCTGCTGCCGATCGCATCGAGCGTCGTGGTCGGGCTCGAACAGGTGCCGCCGCACGTGACCGAAGCCGCGCGCGCGATGGGCATGACGCGTGCGCAGCGGCTGCTGCGCGTCGATCTCGTGCTCGCGCTGCCGGTGATCCTGAGCGGCGTGCGCATCGTGCTCGTGCAGAACATCGGGCTGACCGCGGTGGCCGCGCTGATCGGCGGCGGCGGGTTCGGCACCTTCATCTTCCAGGGGATCGGGCAATCGGCCGCCGATCTCGTGCTGCTCGGCGCGATCCCGACGATCGCGCTCGCACTGGCGGCCGCGGTCGTGTTCGAAGCCGCGACGTCGCTCGCGAAGGGGCGTGCAGGATGATCGAGATCGAACGAGTCGGCAAACGCTTCGGCGACGCGGTCGCCGTCGACGACGTATCGCTGACGATGCAACGCGGCACGATCACCGCGCTCGTCGGCGCATCGGGCAGCGGCAAGTCGACGCTCTTGCGCATGATCAACCGGCTGATCGCGCCGACCAGCGGCACGATTCGCATCGACGGCGTCGATACGGCGACCGTCGCACCCGAGCAACTACGCCGCGGCATCGGCTATGCGATCCAGGGGCACGGGCTGTTTCCGCACTGGAGCGTCGCGCGCAACATCGCGACCGTGCCGCGCCTGCTCGGCTGGCCGGCGGAGCGCATCGACGCCCGCGTGAACGAACTGCTCGACCTGTTCCATCTCGCGCCGGCCGAATTCGCGGGCAAGCTCCCGCACGAACTGTCGGGCGGCCAGCAGCAGCGCGTCGGCGTTGCGCGCGCCCTTGCGGCCGAGCCTGCGATGCTGCTGATGGACGAACCATTCGGCGCGCTCGATCCGATCATCCGCAACAAGGCGCAGGACGATCTGTTCGCGCTGCAGCGCCGCCTCGGCATCACGGTCGTGATCGTCACGCACGATATCGAGGAAGCGCTGAAGCTCGGCGACACGATCGCGGTGATGGACGGCGGCCGGCTGCTGCAGGTCGCGTCGCCGGCCGAGATTCTCGGCAAGCCGGCGGCGGGTGTCGTCGAACAGCTCGTCGCGGGCGTCGATCGGCCGCTGCGCCTGCTCGCGCTCACGCCGATCGACGCCGTGGCCGAAGCCGGCCACGCCGACGGCGAACCGATCGCGGCGACGCGCACGCTGCGCGATGCGGTGTCCGAATTGTTGTGGCGCGGCGTCGATGCGCTACCCGTCGACGATACGGCCGACGGCTACCGCCACGCACACGGCCCCCGCCGCATCACGCTCGACGCGATCCGTTCACACGCGAGGCAGCCCGCATGACGACGCGCGGCAGCATGGGCCCCAAGCGGTCGTCGCTTCCCGCGTACGTCGCCCGCGCGGCCGCGCTCGCGCTGCTGCTCGTGCTGCTGTTGCGCCCCGTGTGGCTGCAGGGTCTGTTCGCGCCGTTCGCGGACAACGGCGCGCCGGTGATCTACGATCGCGCGAGCCTGCTCGATCTCACGCTCGCGCATCTCGGCACGGTCGCGCTGTCGAGCCTGATCGGCACGATCGTCGCGGTCGCGGCCGGCATCGCGGTCACGCGACCGTTCGGTGCGGATTTCCTGCCGGTCGCGCGCAGCGTCGTCGATATCGGCCAGACCTTCCCGCCGGTCGCCGTGCTCGCGCTGGCCGTGCCGGCAGTCGGCTTCGGCCTGAAACCCGTGCTGATCGCGCTCGTTTTGTACGGGCTCCTGCCGGTTTTCGAAAGCACGATCGCGGGGATCGAGGACGTGCCGCGCGACGTCGTCGACGCCGCGCGCGGGATGGGGATGAGCGGCTGGCAGCAGCTGGTGTCCGTCGAGCTGCCGCTCGCGTTCCCGGTGATCGTCAACGGCATCCGCCTCGCGGTCGTGATCAATCTCGGCACCGCGACGATCGGCTCGACGGTCGCCGCGCGCGGGCTCGGCGACGTGATCATCGCGGGCCTGCAGACGTCGAACACCGCGTTCGTGCTGCAAGGCGGCGTGATCGTCGGCTTGCTCGCGGTGCTCGTCAGCGATGCGATCGGCGCGATCGCGCGGGTGGCGAGCGCGCGGCGCGCGTAGCAGCCGTCGCAAAATTTTTCGAAGGAGAAACCATGGCTGCCCTGGACACCGGCCCGTTTTTTCATGGCACGAAAGCGGATCTGCGGACCGGCGACTTGCTGACGGCAGGCTTCAGATCGAATTATCGGGATGACGTCGTGATGAATCACATTTATTTCACGGCCCTGCCCAAAGGCGCCGGCCTGGCTGCGGACATGGCCAAAGGCGATGGCCGGCCGCGGGTCTACATCGTCGAACCCACCGGCGAATTCGAAAACGACCCGAACGTCACGGACAAGAAATTCCCGGGCAATCCGACGCGATCGTATCGAAGCACATCGCCTTTGAAGATCGTTGGCGAACTCGATAGCTGGGAACCGTACGATCCGGCGTTCATCCAGCAGCTCAGAATCCGCATCGAAACCGGCATCGGCGAGATCATCAACTAGCGCGCGTCCGGACTCCGATGCGTGTCCGCGCAACGATCGGCACGTCGATGATCGCGAACGTGACAAGCCTACACGTCGCTTTCATTCGAGCCGGCGCTCGACCACGCGCCGCGATTGGTCGATATACTATGCGCCTCCCATTTCCCCGCACTCGACCATGCGACGACGGTTCTTCTGGCTGATCGTGCTTTCGCTCGGCATTGCGCAACAGGCCGCGGCGCAGCAGGCGCCCGCTTTGCCTGCTTCCGCGCCCGATGCACTGGCATCGGCGCCGGCTGCCGCGCCCGCGCCGCTCGCGAGCACCAACGATCAGCCTAACGAAGCAAACCGCCGCATCACGTCCTACCTGACGAAGAAATTCGGCGTCGCAAGAGAAAAGGCCGCGAAGCTCGCCGATATCGTGAGCGTCACTGCGACGAAATATTCGCTGCCGCCGGCACTCGTTTACGCGATTATTTCGATCGAATCGCGCTTCCAGGAAAAGGCGCGCGGCCAGCATGGCGCGACCGGATTGATGCAGGTCGTGCCGTCCGCGCACCGCGGCATGCTGCGCGACGTGAAGGACCTGACCGAGCCGAATGCGAACGTCGAGGTCGGCTCGCGCATTCTGTCGGGCTATGTGAAAGCGGCCGGCGGCAACGTGCAGGCCGGGTTGAGGAGCTACAGCGGCGGATCCAGTGCGTATGCGGCGAAAGTGATGCAGCGGGTCGATTCGTTCCGGTTCGTGCTCGAACCCGATGACGATGCGAAAAGTGCGAATACCGCGAACGATGCGAACAACGCGAAGGCGCACATGGTGCCGGTCAGCGATCCGTCAGCGGCGCCGGCCGCGAACCGCAACGCGAAGTAAGCAATGGGCCCCCCCGTTCGCACGGCCCCGGCCCGACGCCGCGCGGTCCGGCTGTTCGCCATTGTCGCGCTGTCGGCCGGCCCTGTATCGGCTTTCGCTGCCGTCGACTGCGAACAGGCAGGGCCGACGATGGAAGCCGTGCGGCGCTGCGCGCTCGATCAGCAGCAGCAGCAAGTGGACAGCGCGTACCGGTCGCTCGCTCGCAAGCTGCGCCAACGCAACCCCGACGCTGCCGCCCGACTCGCGAAATCGCAGACGAGTTGGGCCGCCTTTGCCGGCGATACTTGTGACTACGTGAAGACCGCCAATCCGCAGCAGACGATTCCGAGTGACGCCTGGCTCAACTGTTGGGTGGATTTCAGTCAGGCACGCGTGCGCATCCTGAAGAAGTGGGAAGCGCAACTGACGCAGCCGAACTGACCGCCGGCCGTGCCATATCGCCAATTGTTCCGATATTTCAGGAACAAAAACGCCAAAGGCCAGCGGTAGCCCATTCTTCTCATATTTCAGGAACTGTAAACGAGTACGGCGGCGCATTCGCGCCGCCGCCCCATGGCGTCACCGGATCACCTCCCTCGTGCCTTGATCCGGCCCCCTCTGATCAAAGCTGCCCCGCCGCCCCCGTCCACCGCAGGTAATCCCCGCGCGTCCAGTCCAGCGACACACCCACGCGCTTCGTCCCCGGCCGGATCTTCGGCTTGTACACCGACAGCGTCAGCGACTCCAGCGCCGGCCATTCGCGAAACGACAGCACCGCGATATCTGCAACGAGCGTCTCCAGCAACCGCGTATGCGGCTTGTGCGACAGAAACGACGCGACGCGCGCGCAGTAGCCGTCGTAATCGATCCACTCGCCCTGCTCGCTCGGCTCGCAGCGATACCCGAGCCGCGCATCGATCACGATCGGCTGCGGCGCCTCGTGTTCGTGCGCATGGATGCCGATCCGCGCGGGCACCTTCAGTTCGTCGACGAACACGCTCCAGCCGCGCCCGCGCAGGCGCGGCGCGTCGATCGCCACGAACGGTTCGTCGAACGGCTTCATGATGCGAGCGGCGCCGCGGCGTCGAGCATGATGCGCACGAAATAGTCGGCGAAGCTGCGGCGCAGGACGATCTCGAACGTGTCGTCGCCGGTCGGGATCAGCGTGATCGGCGACTTGAAGTAGTGCGACTGCGCGCACTGGCCCGGCTTGAACACGCGCGGATGCAGATCGAGCGGACAGCCGCGCGCGATCACGTCGCGCACGCGTTCGCCGGTGATCTCGACGACCGTGTAGCCGCTGCCGACGTCGACGGCCGCCGCGTACAAGCCCTGCACGGCCTCGGCCAGCTTCGCCTCGAGCACGCCGGCCTGCACCGGCCCGTTCGACCGCACGAGCCATTCGTCGGGGCCGAGCCACAGCACGTCGTACTCGGCGCCGCGCGCCACCGTGTTCGGCTCCGCGGGCGGCCGGCAGCCGACCACGCGCTCGAACGCGGCGACGAATGCCGGATCGCCCAACTCGCCGCGCACGTTGACGAGATCGAGGAACGGCCGCTCGCGCAGCGTGAACTTCTTCGAAGCGCGCGCCTGGTGCGGCTTCAGCACGTCGGCCGCGCCGACGAACGGCGATTCAAGCGTCACGCCGCCCGCGCCCGCCACCTGCGTCTGGTTTCTCGTTTCATTCCACATGCTGACGCACCCCTTCGGTATCGTAGAAAACCGGGCTCGAGATCTTCGCGGTGATGCGCTTGCCGTTGGCCAGCGGAATCACGACGCTCTCGCCCATCTTGTTCAGGCCGCCCTTCACCACCGCGAGCGCGATCGAGCGCTTCAGGATCGGGCTGTAGTAGCTCGACGTCACGTGGCCGATCATCGGCGTCGGATCGGTGGCCGACACCTGCGTGTCCTTCGCGATGATCTGCGCGCCTTCCGGCAGCACGAACTGTTCGTCTTCGGTCAGCAGGCCGACGAACTGCTTGCGGCCTTCCTTCGCGGTATCCGAACGCGACAGCGAGCGCTTGCCGAGGAAGTCCTTCGACTTCGCGACGACCCCGCCCATCCCGAGGTCGAACGGCGTGATCGAGCCGTCGGTATCCTGGCCGACGATGATGTAGCCCTTCTCCGCGCGCAGCACGTGCATCGTTTCGGTGCCGTACGGCGTGATGTCGAACTCGGCGCCGGCCGCCATCAGCGCTTCCCACACCGCGCGGCCCGCATTCGCCGGCACGTTCACTTCGTAGGCCAACTCGCCCGAGAAGCTGATCCGCATCACGCGCGCCTTCGCGCCGGCGACGGTGCCGTTGCGATAGCTCATGAACGGGAACGCTTCATTGCCGAAGTCGATGTCCTGGCACACCTTCTGCACGACCTTGCGGCTCTTCGGGCCGACCACCGCGAACGTCGCCCAGTGATCGGTGACGGACGCGAGCCGCACCTTCATGTCGGGCCATTCGGTCTGCAGCCAGCGCTCGAGCCACGTCAGCACGCGCGCCGCGCCGCCGGTGGTGGTCGTCATCATGAAATGCTGGTCGGCGAGGCGCACGGTCACACCGTCGTCGAACACCATCCCGTTTTCGTCGAGCATCAGCCCGTAGCGGCACTTGCCCACTTCGAGCTTGTTCCACGGGTTCGTGTACATCCAGTTCAGCAGCTTCACCGCGTCCGGGCCCTGGATGTCGATCTTGCCGAGCGTCGACGCGTCGAGGATGCCGACGCTGTTGCGCACCGCGAGACATTCGCGCTTCACGGCCGCATGGAGATCCTCGCCGTTCTTCGGGAAATACCACGGCCGCTTCCAGTTGCCGACGTCCTCGAACATCGCGCCGTGCTCGACGTGCCATTCGTGCACGGCCGTCTTGCGGATCGGGTCGAGGAAATCGCCCGTCTCGCGGCCCGCGAACGTACCGAACGACACGGGCGTGTAGTTCGGGCGGAACGTCGTCGTACCCGTTTCCGGAATCGTCTTGCCGAGCGCGCCCGCGAGAATCGCCATCCCGTTGATGTTGCCGAGCTTGCCCTGGTCGGTGCCGAAGCCCATCGCCGTGTAGCGCTTCACGTGCTCGACCGACTCGAAGCCTTCGCGCGCGGCGAGCAGGATGTCGGCGGCTGCGACGTCGTTCTGGAAGTCGACGAACTGCTTCGGCCCGCGCGCCGCCGCCTCGCGGCTACCGACGAGCCACAACGGCTGCAATGCGCCTTCGACGGCTTCGGCGACCTGCGGCGCGGCCGGGCGCTGCGCGGCCGTGAAGCCCGCGGCCTTCGCCGCTTCCACGCCCGCATCGACCGCGAGCCGCAGCGCACGGGCCAGCCCGAATTCGCCGGCCGCCGCACCGATGCTCGCTTCCGCCTGCACGGGCTTGCCCGGCAGGAAACACGCCTTGTCGTCGTTCCAGCACGCCTTGCCGCCCGACTGCGCGAACAGGTGCAGCACCGGGCTGAAGCCGCCCGACATCGCGACGAGGTCGCACGGCAGCGACTGCATCTTGCCGCCGGTCTGGCCGTTCGAGTAGGACGCGACGTCGACCGACGATACGCGCCACTTGCCCGAAGCGGCCGTGACGACCGCACCGCTCATCACCGTCACGCCCTGCCGCTTGGCCGCCGCCGGCAGCGCGCCGTTCGACGATGCGCGGGAATCGACGACCGTCACCTTCGCGCCGCACGCCTTCAGGTCGAGCGCGGTCTGGTATGCACGGTCGTTGTTCGTGAACACGACCACGTTGCGGCCCGGCATCACGCCGAAGCGATGCACGTAGGTCGACACCGCGCCCGCGAGCATCACGCCCGGCAGGTCGTTGTTGCCGAATACGATCGGCCGCTCGTGCGCGCCGGTCGCGAGAATCACGCGCTTCGCACGGACCTTCCACAGCAGTTCGCGCGTGCCCTTGCGCATCGACACCGGCAGGTGATCGGTCAGGCGCTGCGTGACCGTCACGAGGTTGTGGTCCTGATAGCCGAACGCGGTGCTGCGCGACAGGATCGTCACGTCGGGCAGCTTGCGCAGCTCGGCCTCGATCTTCTCGACCCATTGCAGCGCGGGCTTCGCGTCGATCTCCGCGCGGCACGACAGCAGGCTGCCGCCGAGCTCACGCTGGTCGTCGACGAGGATCACGCGTGCGCCGGCCGTGGCGGCCGCATGCGCGGCGGCGAGGCCCGACGGGCCACCGCCGACCACGAGCACGTCGCAGTGCGCGTAGCACTTGTCGTAGCGATCGGCGTCGAGCACCTCGGGCGCCTTGCCGAGGCCGGCCGCTTCGCGGATCTTCTCTTCGTACTTCGGCCACATGTTGCGCGGCCACATGAAGGTCTTGTAGTAGAACCCGGCCGGCATGAAGCGCGAGAACTTCTGGTTGATCGCGTACTTGTCGTTCTCGAGCGTCGGCTCCGCGTTCACGCTCGTCGCGACGAGCCCCTGGTACAGCTCGATCTCGGTCGCGCGCGCGTTAGGCACGGTGTACGGGCCGGTTTCGAGCTGCACGACGGCATTCGGTTCCGCGACGTCCGCCGTCACGATTCCGCGCGGACGGTGGTACTTGAAGCTGCGCGCGACGAAGTGCACGCCGTTCGCGAGCAGCGCGGACGCGAGCGTGTCGCCCTGGAAGCCCTGATACGTGCGGCCGTTGAACGTGAACGTCAACGGAATCGCGCGATTGATGCGGCCACCGGTGCCGAGGCGGTCTTTCTGGCTCATTTGCTGGTGCCCTCTTCGTGTGCGTTGCCGGCAGCGGCGCCATTGGCAGCCCCGCCGAACTTTTCGTAGCCCTTGATATCGTAGGTCACCGTGTCGCGCGTGACCTTGAACCAGCGGCGGCAGCCCTGCGCATGCAGCCATTGCTCCTTGTGCAGCCCGCGCTTGTTCTCGCGCATGAACACGTATTCGCCCCATTCGCGGTCGGTCATGGTCTCGTTCGCCACCGGGCGCACGATGTCGGCTTCACCGCCGCACGTAAACTCGGATTCGGCGCGCGGCCCGCACCACGGACATTCGATCAGCAACATGTTTCTTTCTCCTCAGTGCGGTTAGTGCGCGACGGCGGCAGCGCCGTGCTCGTCGATCAGGTGGCCCGTGTAGAAGCGGTCGAGCGCGAACGGCGCGTTCAGCGGATGCGGTTCGTCGCGGGCGATCGTGTGAGCGAACACCCAGCCCGAGCCCGGCGTCGCCTTGAAGCCGCCGGTACCCCAGCCGCAGTTGAAATACAGGCCCTTCACGTCGGTCTTGGTGATGATCGGGCACGCGTCCGGCGACACGTCGACGATGCCGCCCCACTGGCGGTTCATCCGCACGCGCGAGAACACCGGGAACATCTCGACGATCGCCTGCAGCGTACTTTCGATGATGTGGAAGCTGCCGCGCTGGCCGAAGCCCGTGTACTGGTCGATACCGGCGCCGATCACGAGGTCGCCCTTGTCGGACTGGCTGATGTATGCGTGCACCGCGTTCGACATGATCACCGAGTTGACGACCGGCTTGATCGGCTCGGACACCAGCGCCTGCAGCGGATGGCTTTCGATCGGCAGACGCACGCCGGCCATGTCGGCGAGCGTCGTCGTGTTGCCGGCCGCGACCACCGCGACCTTCTTCGCCTTGATGAAACCCTTCACCGTATCGACGCCGACCACCGCGCCGCCTTCGCGGCGAATGCCCGTCACCTGGCAGTTCTGGATGATGTCGACGCCGGCGCGATCCGCGCCGCGCGCGAAGCCCCAGGCCACCGCGTCGTGGCGTGCGACGCCCGCACGGCGCTGGATCGATGCGCCGAGCACCGGGTAGCGGCTGTTCAGGTTGATCGTCGGCTCGATTTCCTTGATCTGCGCGGGCGTCAGGAATTCGGCGTCGACGCCGTTCAGCCGGTTCGCGTTCACGCGGCGCTCGGTGTCGCGCACGTCCTGCAGCGTGTGCGCGAGGTTCATCACGCCGCGCTGGCTGAACATCACGTTGTAGTTGAGATCCTGCGACAGCCCTTCCCACAGCTTCATCGCCTTCTCGTACAGCGCGGCCGATTCGTCCCACAGATAGTTCGAGCGCACGATCGTCGTGTTGCGCGCGGTGTTGCCGCCGCCGATCCAGCCCTTCTCGAGGATCGCGACGTTCGTGATCCCGTGCTCCTTCGCGAGGTAGTACGCGGTCGCGAGGCCGTGGCCGCCGCCGCCGACGATCACGACGTCGTATTCCTTCTTCGGCTCCGGGCTCTTCCACTGCTTTTCCCAGTTCTCGTGATACGAGAGGCCGTTGCGGAACAGGCTGAATATCGAGTAGCGGCTCATGTTTGGATCCTTCGTTAGCATTCGATGACGTTCACGGCGAGGCCGCCGCGCGACGTTTCCTTGTATTTCGTCTTCATGTCGGCGCCGGTTTCGCGCATCGTCTTGATCACGGAATCGAGCGATACGTAGTGCTGGCCGTTGCCCTTGAGCGCCATGCGCGACGCGTTCAGCGCCTTGATCGCGCCCATCGCGTTGCGCTCGATGCACGGGATCTGCACGAGCCCGCCGACGGGGTCACAGGTCATCCCGAGGTTGTGCTCCATGCCGATCTCGGCCGCGTTCTCGACCTGGTCGGGCGTGCCGCCCATCACCGCGGCGAGCGCGGCGGCGGCCATCGAGCACGCGACGCCCACTTCGCCCTGGCAGCCGACTTCCGCGCCGGAGATCGACGCGGTTTCCTTGTAGATGATCCCGATCGCCGCGGCCGTCAGCAGGAATTCGACGATGCCGGCTTCGTTCGAGCCCGGCACGAACTTCACGTAGTAGTGCAGCACCGCGGGAATCACGCCGGCCGCGCCGTTGGTCGGCGCGGTGACGACACGGCCGCCGGCCGCGTTTTCCTCGTTCACGGCCATCGCATACAGGTTGACCCAGTCGAGCATCGACAGCGGGTCGCGCAGCGACTCTTCGGAACGCGAACGCAGGCGGCCGTTCAGTTCGGCCGCGCGGCGCTTCACGCGCATCGGTCCCGGCAGGTCGCCCTCGACCTTGCAGCCGCGCTCGACGCAGGCGGCCATCGTGCGCCAGATCGCGAGCAGCCCGGCGCGCACTTCGTCGGCGGGGCGCAGCGCGCTTTCGTTGCGCAGCATCAGTTCGGCGATCGACAGCCCGTGCTCGCGGCACTGGCGCATCAGGTCGTCGCCGGTGCGGAACGGATACGGCACCTCGACCGCCGCGCGCACGCCGTTCACGCGATCGCCGTCGCGGTTCACGACGAAGCCGCCGCCGACCGAGTAATACTCTTTCTCGACCAGCAGCTGGCCGTGCTCGTCGAATGCCTGGAAGCGCATCCCGTTCGGATGCACGATGCTCGTGCCGCTCATCAGCTTGCGATAAAAGCCGATGTGTTCCTTCTCGTCGAAGCGCACCGTCTGCTTGCCGAGCAGCGACAGCGACTTCTCCGCGCGGATCGCGGCCAGCCGCGGCTCGATCAGGTCCGGATCGATCGTGTCGGGCAGGTGGCCCTCGAGGCCGAGCAGCACGGCCTTGTCGGTGCCGTGGCCCTTGCCGGTCGCGCCGAGCGAGCCGTACAGCTCGACCCGCACGCGGCGCACGAAGCCGAGCAGGTTCGCGTCCTCGACGTGCGACGCGAAGCGGCACGCGGCGATCATCGGGCCGACCGTATGCGAACTGGACGGGCCGATGCCGATCTTGAACAGGTCGAACGCGCTGACGTTCATCTGGCTTCCTTTGGGTTGCATGCGTGAAATGTCGTTGGGCACCAGTACATCAAAGCGTAAAATCGGCCGATAGAACAAAAACGGCATCGGCGTGGGATACCGCCGCCAAGCGCCGTGCCGGCCGGCCCGAAAGTGCGTTTTGGCGATGGTTCGCGACGAAAAACCACAAGTCCGGCCGCGGCCGATCGGCGACGCTGGCTGCATCCGCGCCGCCTCCGGCAGCCGCAACCCGCAAACAGTGTGAAACGAGTGAGACCGCCTGCCCGGCGTGACGAGATTGGCCGCGATGACCCCCGACGTACCCGCTTCCCCCCTCGCAGAACCCGCGCCGCGGCGCATCCGCTTCGGCATCGTGCTGCTGCCGAACTTCACGCTGACGGCCTTCTCCGGCTTCGTCGACATGCTGCGGCTGTCGGCCGACGACGGCGACTACAGCAAGCCCGTGCGCTGCGCGTGGAGCGTGATCGGCGAGACGCTCGCGCCGGTGCGCGCGAGCTGCGGGATCCAGATCACGCCGTGGGAGACGTTCGACGCGGCCGAGCCGTTCGACTATGTGGTGGTGGTCGGCGGGCTGCTGCATTCGGGGCCGCAGGCCGGCCCTGAAACGCTCGAGTTCATCCGCCGCGCGGCGGCGGGCGGCGCGACGGTCGTCGGCATCTGCACCGGCGTGTTCACGCTGATGCGCGCCGGCGTGCTCGACGGCTACCGCACCTGCGTGAGCTGGTTCCATTACTGGGATTTCATCGAGCGCTTTCCGTCCGCCGATCCCGACCTGCTGATCGCAGACCGGCTGTTCGTGATCGACCGGCGCCGGATCACGTGCTCGGGCGGCCGCGCGTCGATCGACGTCGCCGCCGCGATCCTGCTGCGCCATTTCGATCACGCGACCGTGCAGAAGGCGCTGCGCATCCTGCTCGTCGGCGAGATGCAGAAAGGCAATGCGCCGCAGCCGCATCCGCCGGGGCTCGAGCCGGCGACGCACCCGAAGGTCAAGCGCGCGATTCTTCTGATGGAACAGCACGTCGGGCGTGCGCTGCCGCTCGAGGAACTCGCGTGCAAGCTCGACCTGTCGACGCGGCAGCTCGAACGGCTGTTCAAGGCCGAGACCGGCAGGAGCCCGCAGGCCTTCGCGAAGCAGGTGCGGCTGCGCACGGCCGCGTGGCTGCTGACGAGTTCGGACCGCACGGTCGCCGATATCGCGTCGAGCTGCGGATTCGCCGATGCGTCGCACCTGGGGCGCGAATTCCGCAAGCAGTTCGGCGTGCCGCCGGCGACCTATCGCGAGCGCGGCGGCGACGTGGCCGAAGTGGCCGCGATGCCCGACGCGTCGGCCGACCCCGTCGAGGACATCGCCGAGTGACGGGGCCGGGCAGCCAGCCCCTTCCCTGATCGATTGCAGAACGACGCATGTTCGCGTCGGTTTCCGTTCTTTTGGAACCGGTTCCAATCAATTTAGCCGACGTTACCTCTCTTGAACGAGGGTTATCCCGGATGCTGATGCTCGCTCAAATTTGTATGATGACCACATCACCTTACAAACCTGAGCATCATGTTCGAGAAAATTCCCGCCCGTGCGATGAGCGACCACGTCGCGCAGCAACTGCTCAAGCAGATCGAAGTGGGCAGCTTCTCGGCCACCGGCAAGCTGCCGACTGAAGCCGTGCTCGCGCAGGAATTCGGCGTGAGCCGCACCGTGATCCGCGAGGCGATCTCGCGGCTGAAGAACGAAGGCGTGGTCGAGCCGCGCCAGGGCAGCGGCGTATTCGTGAACCAGCACGGCGCGATCCGGCCGTTGCGGATCGACTACGCGGAAGCCGTCGAGGCGAGCTCGCTGCCGCATCTGCTCGCGGTGCGCCGCGCGATCGAGGCGGAAGTCGCGGCCGAGGCCGCGCTGCACCACACCGCCGACGACATGGCCGACATCGACGACGCGCTGCGCAAGATCGACGCAGCCGTTGCCGAAGGGCGCGACGGCGTCGCGGAAGACGTCGCATTCCACCGCACGATCGCGGCCGTCACCGGCAACCCGTATTTCCTGAAGACGCTGCAATTCCTGAACCAGTATCTCGAAGCCGGCGTGAAGGTCACGCGCAGCAACGAAGCGACGCGCGAGGATTTCTCGCGTCAGGTGCGCGAAGAGCACGCGGCGATCGCCGACGCGATCCGCGCGCGCGACCCGATGGCCGCCCGCAACGCGGCGCGCACGCACATGTACAACGCCGCCCGCCGTCTCGCGGAAGCCGGCATCTGCTGAAGCCGGCGGTCGCGGCCGTTCCTGGCAGCGCCGCCGTCACGAACCTCTCCCGAATCGATCAAGGTTGACCATGTCACGAAATGTTGGAGTCATCGGCCTCGGCGCGATGGGCCTCGGCGTCGCACGCTCGCTGCTGCGCGCCGGCCTGCGCGTCCACGCATGCGACGTGCGCGACACCGTGCTGCAGGCGTTCGCCGCCGAAGGCGGCATCGCGTGCGCGACGCCGGCCGAACTCGGCGCGCAGTGCGACGTCGTCGTCACGCTCGTCGTCAATGCCGCGCAAACGGAAACGGTGCTGTTCGGCGAACACGGTGCGGTCGCCGCGATGAAGCCGGGCGGCGTCGTGATCGCGAGCGCGACCGTCGCGCCCGAATTCGCGGTCGCGCTCGGCGCGCGCATCGAAGCGGCCGGCCTGCAGATGCTCGACGCGCCGGTATCCGGCGGCGCCGCGCGCGCGGCCTCCGGCGAGATGACGATGATGACGTCGGGCCCGGCCGCCGCCTATGCGGGCTGCGAGGACGTGCTCGCCGCGATCGCCGGCAAGGTGTACCGTCTCGGCGACGCGCACGGCATCGGCTCGAAAGTGAAGATCATCAACCAGTTGCTGGCCGGCGTGCATATCGCGGCCGCCGCCGAGGCGATGGCGCTCGGCCTGCGCGAAGGCGTCGACGCCGACGCGCTGTACGACGTGATCACGCACAGCGCGGGCAATTCGTGGATGTTCGAGAACCGCGTGCCGCACATCCTGAACGGCGACTACACGCCGCTGTCGGCCGTCGACATCTTCGTGAAGGATCTCGGCCTCGTGCTCGATACCGCGCGCCGCAGCAAATTCCCGCTGCCGCTCTCCGCCACCGCGCACCAGATGTTCATGAGCGCGTCGAGCGCCGGCCACGGCGGCGAGGACGATTCCGCCGTGATCAAGACTTTCCCCGGCATCACGCTGCCGCCCGCCCGCTGATTCGAACGACGTGCCTGCCATGACCGCTTCCGCTTCCCGTCCCCTGCTCGGCTGCATCGCCGACGATTTCACTGGCGCGACCGATCTCGCGAACATGCTCGTCAAGAGCGGCATGCGCACCGTGCAGACGATCGGCGTGCCCGCCGACGGCGCGACCGACACGATCGCCGACGCCGACGCGATCGTCGTCGCGCTGAAGTCGCGCACGATCCCCGCCGCCGACGCCGTCGCGCAATCGCTCGCCGCGTACGCATGGTTGCGCACGCAAGGATGCCGCCAGTTCTTCTTCAAGTACTGCTCGACGTTCGACTCGACCGACGCGGGCAACATCGGGCCGGTGGCCGACGCGCTGCTCGATGCGGCCGGCGGCGACTTCACGATCGCGTGCCCGGCGTTCCCCGAGAACGGCCGCACGATCTATCGCGGCCACCTGTTCGTCGGCGACGTGCTGCTGAACGAATCGGGGATGGAGCATCATCCGCTCACGCCGATGCAGGACGCGAACCTCGTACGCGTGCTGCAACGGCAGACGAAGTCGCCGGTCGGCCTGATCCGCTACGACACGATCGCGCTCGGCGCGGCCGCCGTGCGTGCGCGGATCGACCAGTTGCGCGCGGAAGGCGTGCGCTTCGCGATTGCCGACGCGCTGTCGGACCGCGACCTCTACGTCCTCGGCGAAGCATGCGCGGGCCTGCCGCTCGTCACCGGCGGCTCCGGCATCGCGCTCGGCCTGCCCGCGAATTTCCGCCGCGCGGAGCAATTGCCCGAGCGCGACAACGCGGCATCGCTGCCGCGCATCGACGGCCCGTCGGCCGTGCTCGCCGGCAGTGCATCGAAGGCCACCAACGCGCAGGTCGCCGCGTGGCGCGCGACGCGGCCGAGCTTCCGCATCGATCCGCTCGCGGCGTCGCGCGGCGAGTCCGTCGTCGAGCAAGCGCTCGCCTTTGCGCGCTCGCACCTGCCGCAGCCCGTGCTGATCTACGCAACCGCCACGCCCGACGAAGTGAAGGCCGTGCAGCAGGCGCTCGGCGTCGACGCGGCCGGCCGTCTCGTCGAAAGCACGCTCGCGGCGATCGCCCGCGGGCTGCGCGAGCTCGGCGTGCGCAAGTTCGTCGTCGCGGGCGGCGAGACGTCCGGCGCCGTCGTGCAGGCGCTCGACGTGAAGTCGCTGCAGATCGGCGCGCAAATCGATCCGGGCGTGCCGGCCACGGCCACCATCGACACGCAGCCGCTCGGCCTCGCGCTGAAATCCGGCAACTTCGGCACCACGGACTTTTTCGACAAGGCGCTGCGCGCGCTGGATGGAGCCGCACGATGAGCGACGAAGCAAAACTGCGCGAAGAGATCTGCGTGGTCGGCGCGAGCCTGTATGCGCGCGGCCATGCGGTCGGCAGCGCCGGCAACATCAGCGCGCGTCTGAACGACGGCTGGCTGATCACGCCGACCGACGCGTGCCTCGGCCGGCTCGACCCGAACGACATCGCGAAGGTCGGCGCCGACGGCCAGCCCGTATCGGGCGGCAAGCCGTCGAAGACGCTCGCGCTGCATCGCGGCATCTACGCACGCAACGCGGAGGCGCACGGCGTCGTCCACACGCATTCGACGCATCTCGTCGCGTTGACGCTCGCGGGCGTGTGGCGCGATACCGACGTGCTGCCGCCGATCACGCCGTACTACGTGATGAAGGTCGGCCACATTCCGCTGATCCGTTACCGCCGCCCCGGCGACCCGGCCGTCGCGGCCGAAGTCGCGGCGCTGGCCGACCGGGTGCGCGGCGTGCTGCTCGATCGCCTCGGCCCGGTGATGTGGGGGCCTTCGGTATCGCACGCGTCGTATGCACTCGAGGAACTCGAGGAAACCGCGCGGCTGTGGCTGATGACGAACCCGAAGCCCGAACCGCTGTCCGACGCCGCGCTCGACGAACTGCGCCAGAGCTTCGGCGCGCGCTGGTAACGCACCGCGACCCGATCATGCAGTAGTCCGTATCGATTTATCTACCCGCCGTGTGCGCGGGCCTTTCCGTCAGCACACACGACTGGCGGCGTACGCGCCGCCGGCACATAACATCATTGGAGACGACGATGACTGCTCTCGACGCGGCCGCAAGCCGCTCGCCCGCCGCGGCCGCCCAATCGGGCGAACTCGACCGCACCTACAAGAAAGTGTTCTGGCGCATCGTGCCGTTCCTGATGCTCTGCTACGTGGTCGCGTATCTCGACCGCGTGAACGTCGGCTTCGCCAAACTGCAGATGTCGCAGGATCTCGCGTTCAGCGAAACCGTATTCGGCCTCGGCGCGGGGATTTTCTTTCTTGGCTACTTTCTGTTCGAACTGCCAAGCAACCTGCTGATGCACCGCCTCGGCGCGCGCATCTGGATCGCACGGATCATGATCACGTGGGGGCTGCTGTCCGCGCTGTTCGCGTTCGTGCAGACGCCGACGCAGTTCTACGTGCTGCGGTTCCTGCTCGGGCTCGCGGAAGCCGGTTTCTATCCGGGCGTGATCCTGTACCTCACGTACTGGTTCCCGTCGCATCGCCGCGCGAAGATCATCGCGGTGTTCATGTCCGCGATTCCGGTGTCGGGCATCTTCGGCAACCCGCTGTCGGGCTGGATCATGGAGCGCTTCCACGGCGGCTCGGGCTTCCACGGCTGGCAATGGATGTTCATGATCGAGGCCGTGCCGGCCGTGCTTATCGGCATCGCGACGATCCTGTATCTCGACAACAGCATCCGCGGCGCGAAGTGGCTCGACGAGCGCGAGAAGCAGTTGCTCGAGGACGAAATCGCCGCGCAGCCGCAGGAACAGCAGCAGCACGGCCATTCGCTGAAGGCCGTGTTCTCGGACCCGCGCATGTGGTGGATGTCGCTGATCTACTTCGCATTCGTCACCGGCCAGTACGGGCTCACGTTCTGGATGCCGACGCTCGTCAAATCGACCGGCATCACCGATACGCTGCAGATCGGCCTGCTGTCGGCGATTCCGTTCGTCGTCGCGATCGTCGTGATGAACCTGTTCGGCCACAGCGCGGACAAGCGCCGCGAACGCCGCTGGCACCTGATCGTGCCGGCGCTGATGGGCGCGGTCGGGTTTGCGGTCGCCGCGTCGTACTCGCACAATACGGCAGTGTCGATCGTGTTCCTGTCGCTCGCGGCAGGCGGCGTGCTGACCTGCGCGCCGCTGTTCTGGTCGCTGCCGACCGCGTTCCTCGCGGGCTCCGCGGCTGCCGCCGGGATCGCGATCATCAACTCGGTCGGCAATCTCGCCGGTTTCGCGAGCCCGTATGTGATCGGCTACCTGAAGGACGCCACGCACAGCACTGCGTCCGGCATGTACGTGCTCGCGGCGATGCTCGTGATCGGCGCGATCGCCGTGTGGCTCACGCCGCCCAAGCTCGTGAACCGCTGATCCGCCGCCGGCCGATTCATCATTCGACGCGGGGCGCGCGGCGCCCCGCCCCATTCATTCACAGGACCCGCTGCCATGCCACGCTTCGCCGCCAACCTCTCGATGATGTACACCGAGCATGCGTTTCTCGACCGCTTCGGCGCTGCCGCCCGCGACGGCTTCAAGGCCGTCGAGTACCTGTTCCCGTACGACTTCGCCGCCGAGGACATCCGCGCGCGCCTCGACGCGCACGGCCTCGAACAGGCGCTGTTCAACGCGCCGCCGGGCGACTGGGCCGCGGGCGAACGCGGCATTGCATCGCTGCCGGGCCGCGAGGACGAATTTCGCCGCGGCATCGACCAAGCGCTCGACTATGCGCGCGTGATCGGCAACAAGAAGCTGCACGTGATGGCCGGCATGGTGCCGCCGGGCGCCGACCGCGCACGCCATCGCGATACGTATCTGACGAACCTGCGTCATGCGGCGCAGGCCGCCGCCGCGCACGGCGTCACGATCCTGATCGAGCCGATCAACCCGCGCGACATGCCCGGCTATTTCCTGAGCCGCCAGGACGACGCGCAGGCGATCCGCGCGGAAGTCGGCGCGCCGAACCTGAAGGTGCAGTTCGACTGCTACCACTGCCAGATCGTCGAAGGCGATCTCGCGATGAAGCTCAAGCGCGATTTCGCGGGCATCGGCCATATCCAGATCGCGGGCGTGCCCGAACGCCACGAGCCGGACGTCGGCGAACTCAACTACCCGTATCTGTTCGCGCTGATCGACGCGCTCGGCTACGACGGCTGGATCGGTTGCGAGTATCGGCCGAAGGCCGGCACGTCGGAAGGTCTCGGTTGGCTCGAGACATACCTGTAATTCCCGTATTTCCCAGAGGGTCAAGAACATGAAAGTACTGATCACCGGCGGCGCCGGCTTTCTCGGCCAGCGTCTCGCACGCAAGCTGCTCGAGCGCGGCGACCTCACCGGCCCCGACGGTCGCATCGAGAAGATCGACGAACTGGTGCTGCTCGACGTCGTCCAGGGCAGCGATTTCGGCGATGCGCGCGTGACGTCGATCGTCGGCAACATCGCCGATCGCGCGGTGCTCGAAAGCGCGATCGACACGCGGACGGGCGCAATCTTCCACCTCGCGGCGATCGTCAGCGGGCAGGCCGAAGCCGATTTCGATCTCGGCATGCGGATCAATCTCGATGCATCACGCACGTTGCTCGAAGTGTGCCGCGCGCGCGGCCACCAGCCGCGCGTCGTGTTCACGAGCTCCGTCGCGGTGTACGGCGGCGCGCTGCCCGACGTCGTGCAGGACGACACCGCGCTGAATCCGCAATCGTCGTACGGCGCCGAGAAGGCGATCGCAGAACTGCTGCTGTGCGACTACGCACGACGCGGCTTCGTCGACGGCCGCGTGCTGCGGCTGCCGACCATCAGCGTGCGGCCCGGCCGCCCGAACGCGGCCGCGTCGTCGTTCGCGAGCGGCATCATCCGCGAGCCGCTGAATGGCGAGGAAAGCGTGTGCCCGGTGCCCGGCTCGACGCGGCTGTGGCTGCTGTCGCCGCGCGGCGCGATCGAAGCGCTGGTCGCCGGGTGCGAGATCGACGGCGCGACGCTCGGCACCAAGCGCGTGATCAACCTGCCGGGGCTGTCGGTGTCGGTCGACGAGATGATCGCGGCGCTGCGCGACGTCGCGGGCGACGAGGTCGTGAAGCTGATCCGCCATGTGCCCGACGAACGCGTCGAGAAGATCGTCGGGAGCTGGCCGGGCCGTTGGGATACGTCGCGCGCGGAAGCGCTCGGGCTGAAGGGCGACACGTCGTTCGCGGACGTGATCCGCAGTCATATCGCGGACGAACGGCGCTGATTGACGCCGGGTCGGGCCGCATCGACGCGGCCTGACCGATTCCCCGACGCGCAACGACGCGCGTTGCATCCCCGCCCGCCTGCATGAAAGGCGCATCGGCGCCGCGTCGACACCGCACACCCCTCTCCACGATTCGTCTCCGCACGACACGCTGCGCACGTGCCGCGTTCCGCCGCGACGCCGACGGTCTCGCGCAACACGGGTACATGCCGGCACCTAGTTGGCGACCTGCGCCGGCATGCCGGGTCCGGCCTCCCGCGTGGCCGACACCGCCAGCCGCGCGCGGTCCTGTTCCGCGAGCTTCGCTTCCGCGGCCTGGATATCGGCCGGATACGCGCCGTCCTCGCCCTTCGCCGGGTCGTACCCGGCCGCTTCGACGCGGATCAGTTCGTCGCGAACCTGCGCACGCGTCAGCGGCGCGGCCGATTGCGCGAATGCCGACTGACCGACGATCGCTCCGATCATCATCAGTAGTGCGATATATGTTTTCATCATGGACTCCTTCAATGTGACGTATCGATCAACCACGGGACAGGCGTGACCTGCGGATGCAGGCGGGTGGATCAGCTTCCGAAATAGATCGTGCAGAAACTCGCGGGGCCGACGCATGCGGCGGCGCTTCGACGCGGCGACATCGTCGCCGGCTTGCCCGCTTCGGACGACATGGCCGGATCGCCGCCGACCGCCGTGCTCGCCTGCCGCTGCGGCATCCGATCGGCCTGGTGCTGGAACAGCGGGCTCACGTCCGGATACGACGTATCGGTCACGAAGCGCAGCCCGTTGTTTTCCGCGTCGACGAGTTCCTGCCGGACCTGTTCGCGCGTGAGCGCCTGTGCCGACGCTTGCGTCGCGACACCTGCGAGAGAAATCGCCGCTACCGTGGCGGCCACCAGCCAGTGCGTGTTCATGTTCACTCCTTCATCAGTCAACGAAACGATGTGCTACACCCGTATGACGACGGAGAGGCGCGGTTTATTCCCGGCTTTCCATTCGCGCCGACCCAACATTCATGAAACTGTCATTCATTCGTCAGCCGGCGTAACCTGACGTAACGCAGTGCCCGTCGTGCTTCGGGCAGACTGACCACCACTTCATCCGGACCGCCCCTCGATCGACCATGTCCGCCGCTTACGACCATGCAGCCGCCCTGCTGCGCAGGCTGTACGACCGCCATATCGACAGCGGCGCGGTGCTCGACGCGGCCGCGTTCCCGGATGCCGAGCGCTTCGTGCGCGCGTGGCCCTCGATCCGTGCGGAGGCGCTCGACGTCGCACGCGACATGCCGCGCATCCCGCGCTTTCACGAAATCATGCGCGAGCAGTACGACATCTCGGCCAACGACGCGCGCGACTGGCGCATGTTCATCATGCAGGCGTACGGCCAACCGTTTGCACGCAACCTGTCGCGCTGCCCGACCGTCGCGTCGCTCGTCGCGGCGTCGCCGGACGTGCTGTCCGCGTCGCTGTCGTTCCTCGCGCCCGGCAAGCACATCCCGCCGCATCGCGGGCCGTTTCGCGGCATCCTGCGCGGGTATCTCGTGCTGTCGATGCCGACCCGCGCGGACGGCACGCCGGCCGCCGTGCTGAAGGTCGACGGGCGCGAATACCGGCTCGACGAAGGCCGCTTCCTGCTGTGGGACGACACGTTCACGCATGAGGTGTGGAACGACAGCGACGCGGTGCGGATCGTGCTGCTGCTCGATATCCGCCGGCGCGGGATGCCGCGCTGGCTCATGTGGCTGTCGAATGCGGTGATCGGCGTCGTGCGGCTCGGGATCCGGATCAGGGGGCGGTCGATTCCGGTTTAGCGAGGACGCCACCCACGCCGCGCACGGCGGCTGCGTTCCGCCTTTCGGCGCCCGCCGGATCGCCTAAACTACAAGCCGTCCCCTCGTGCGGCTCCTGCCAGCTACCGCCATGGCGCACCTCTTCTTCGCCGCGTCGATCCAGCGGCATGTCGAAACGCCCGAGCGCGACATCGACGCGCATACGGTCGGCGAAGCATTCGACACCATTTTCAGCGAGCAGCCGCGGCTGCGCGGCTACATCGTCGACGACCAGGGCGCGCTGCGAAAGCACCTGTCGGTATTCATCGACGGCCAGCCGATCCGCGACCGGCAATACCTGTCCGATGCGCTCGGTGCCGCCAGCCGCGTGTATGTCGTGCAGGCGCTGACCGGCGGATAAAGGGACGGATGCACGGGCGCATTCCCCGATACCAAGCGCCGTCGCGCCAAGGCTGACCATCCGGAGACATCCGACATGAACGATCGACTGCTCGTCGCCACCCGCAAGGGCCTGTTCGTCTTGCAACCGGACGGTCATGACGGCTGGACGCCCGGCGAACCGCATTTCATCGGCGAGCCCGTCAGCATGGCGCTTGCCGACCCGCGCGACGGCACGCTGTATGCGGCGCTCAATCTCGGCCATTTCGGCGTGAAGGTGCATCGGCTGCGCGCAGGCGCCCGCGATTGGGAGGAATGTGCAGCCCCGGTTTATCCGCCGCAGCCCGCCGACGCGTCGCCTACCCGTGCCGATCCGCACGCAGGCAGCGGCGATTCCGACGATGAAGCCGCCGCTGCCGGGTCGCCGCAGCCAACGTGGACGCTTCAGCAAATCTGGTCGCTCGAAGCCGGCGGCACGGACGAACCCGGCGTGCTGTGGGCCGGCACGATTCCCGGCGGCCTGTTCCGCTCCGACGACCATGGCGATTCGTGGGCACTCAACCGCCCGCTGTGGGATCGCCCCGAACGCGCCGAATGGGGCGGCGGCGGGTACGACGCGCCGGGCATCCATTCGGTGATGGTCGATCCGCGCGACAGCCGGCACGTCATCGTCGGCATCTCGTGCGGCGGCGTCTGGCAAACCGCGGACGGCGGCGCGACATGGCGCGTGACCGCCGAAGGCATGGAAGCCGACTACATGCCGCCCGAGCGGCGCGGCGAGCCGAACATGCAGGACCCGCACCGCGTCGTGCAGTGCGCGGCCAATCCGGACGTGCTGTGGACGCAGCATCACTGCGCGATCTTCCGCTCGACCGACGGCGGCGAACGCTGGCGCCGGATCGAAGCGCAGCCGTCGAGCTTCGGTTTCGCGGTGGCCGTGCATCCGCACGAACCGGATACCGCGTGGTTCGTGCCGGCCGTGAAGGACGCGTGCCGGATTCCGGTGAATGGCCGGCTCGTCGTCACGCGGACGCGCGACGGCGGCCGCAGTTTCGAGAGCCTGTCGAACGGGTTGCCGGCCGCACCAGCGTACGACCTCGTGTATCGGCACGGGCTCGCGGTGGACGATTCCGGCACGCGCCTCGCGATGGCGTCGACGACCGGCGGGTTATGGACGTCCGATGATGGCGGCGAGCACTGGCAACAGGTATCGGCGCATTTGCCGCCGGTGTATTGCGTCAGGTTCGGGTAGCGGCGCGAGCATCATCCGGCGCCATCCGAGCCACCGCCTCGCGCGTCGTTGCGATTTCCGTTTCGAGCCAGTCGAGAAACCGCCTGACCTGCGGCTCGCGCTCGCGCCCCGGCCGGCACAGTGCGACGAAGCGCGCACCGTCGAGCCGCACCGTGGGCTCGATCGGCATCAACGCGCCGCGCTCGACATGCTCGGCGGCCAGCACCGAGCTGAGCAGCGCGATACCCTGCCCGTGCAGCACGGCCTGCAACGCGTAATGCTCGTCGTCGTAATGGCGAAACACCGCGCGTTCGAGCCATGCTTCGCGGCCCGCCGCACGACACCACGACGCCCAGTCGACCGACACCGGTAGCGGCGTATCCCACACGGTTTCGATCAGGTCGAGCGGCGCGTCGGCGCGATGCGCGTCGAACCCGGCGGCCGCATACGCGCCGAAATACTCGTCGATCAACGCAATCTCGTGCAGTGCGGGAAACCTGCGCGACGTCGCGCGAATCGCGAGATCGACGCGTGCATCGCGTTCGAGATCGACGAGCGTGTTCCCCGTTTCGACCTTGATGTGCAGGTGCGGATCGACGCGGCGAAACGCACCGAGCCGCGGAATCAGCCACATCGCCGCAAACGCGGGCGTGGTGGTCAGCACGAGCGGGCGCGCATCGGCCGCGTCCGGACGCAGCGCGTCGAGCCCGCGGCTCAGTGCCAGCAACGCATCGTGACTCGCACGAAACAGTTGCTCGCCTTCCTCCGTCAGCCGCACGCCGCCCGCGCCGCGCTCGAACAGCAGCACGCCGACGCGGCTTTCGAGCGACTTGATCTGGTGCGACACGGCGGCCGGCGTCACGGACAGTTCTTCCGCGGCGGCCTTGAACGTGCCGAGCCGCGCCGACGATTCGAACACACGCAATGCGGTCAGGGGAATTTTCGAGAACACGGGGCCTCGCGGGCCGGATGCGGCCGGGTTGAATTCGATTCAATCCGGGTGAGATTAGGTGAATTGAAGCGGCTGCGCAACGCGGCTAGCCTTCCGGAACGTCGCGGCACGTCGCCGCGGCGGTTGCCGTCGAACCGGAGGAACCCCGTGCAAGGCCTATCGCGCAGGATCACGCAGGCGGTGCTCTACGAAGCGATCGCCATTTCCTGCATCTCGCCCGCGATCGCGGCGATCTTCAAGCAGGACCTCGTCTACTCGGGCGCGCTGTCGGCGACGATGTCGGCGATCGCGATGCTGTGGAACATGATCTTCAATGCGCTGTTCGAGCGCTGGGAAGCATCGCGCCGGCAGCCGGCGCGTACGCTCGGGCGGCGGATCCTCCACGCGACCGGATTCGAGGGCGGGCTGATCTTCATCCTCGTGCCGGTCGTGTCGTGGTGGCTCGACATCTCGTGGTTCGATGCGTTCGTCGTCGATATCGCGCTGTTCGCGTTCTTCTTCTGCTACGCGTTCGTGTTCCAGTGGGCGTTCGATCGCGTGTTCGACGTGCCGGCGGCGACGAAGGGGAAATGAGCGACGCGGCTCATATTGCAAGGAAAAGACCTGGATATGCGCCGTCGCGCCACGAAATGCATTACCTATTGATACAACAGTGGTCGGAACAGCCGGGGAGCAATGTTATCTCCGCACGTTTTGCGTTCTCATTGTCCTGAATACTCATGCGTTGATAGACATAACTGTGAACAGCGTAGCGCTCCTGTTTCAGCCCGAAATGCATCAACAACCGTTGAGCGGACTCGGCTCTTCTGACAGACAGTTCATCGGGTTCGATTTCTGCAGACTCGGCTACACCACTCACGGCTACACCTTCTCGAACAGGAAACTGCGACAGCATTTTCGATACCCAGGCTTCCAGTCTCTTCGCTTGCTCCACACTCACCGCTGCAGAATTCTGCGCGAACATAAGATCGAAATTTTGTCCTGGCAAGCTCTCGACACTGTCGCAAGCATACAAAGGTCCAGTCACAAACAATAAGACTACGCCGCTAATCAAGCCAGATAACATATGCCGAAATGCTGTCTGCATTTTTAATAGCCATATCTGGGTTATTTTGGCCCCACTCGGGCAGAAAGCGTGTGATTCCATACTTTGGATCGCCGGCTCCGAACGTATCTGTGAAGTGAGTACACTCGTGGATGATTGTCGACAACTTGGAAGTCGCTGCCCGGCTTCTGTCACGAATCGTGCAAAATTCTTCGTGGATGCTGATTGTGCGCGTTGCAGTGTCTGGACCACATACGTGCGCAACAGTGCCAACATTTTTGTTGGTCGGCAAGCATCCAAGCGATCGATCCAGATCGGGGTGAGCTCTCAGAAAGTTCGCCGGACCTAGTGTCCTGTTCCGCTGATTCGCGAGCAAAGTCGATGCAGCTTTTCGAGGATCGAATCGGCTGACGCGGTCCAGACGAAGGGTTTGCAGTTTTCGTTGTAGTGGGAGACGAATTGATCGATTCGCTTGACCAGTTGTTTGACCGAGCCGAACGAGCCTCTACGGATCGCTTTGTCGGTGATCAGCGCAAAGAAGCGTTCGACCTGGTTGAGCCACGAACTGTAGGTGGGAATGAAATGCATATGCCAGCGGGGGCGTGCCGCCAGCCACGCCTTGACCTTCGGATGCTTGTGACTGCCGTAGTTGTCGACGATGCAGTGCACGTCGAGTTCGGCTGGCACGGCCTTGTCGATTTCGCGCAGAAACGACAGGAATTCCTGATGTCGATGACGCGGCTTGCAGGTAGCGAGCACGGCGCCATTGAGCACATTCAGGGCGGCAAACAGCGTCGTGGTGCCATGACGGACGTAATCGTGAGTGACGCCTTCAACGTAGCCGAAACCCATCGGCAGCATGGGTTGCGTGCGCTCGAGCGCCTGACATTGGCTCTTCTCGTCCACGCACAGCACCAGAGCGTTCTCCGGCGGACTGAGGTACAAGCCGACCACATCGCGCAGTTTCTCGATGAAGAACTGATCGGTCGAGAGCTTGAAGCTTTCACTTCGGTGCGGCTGCAGACCCAGCAGTTTGAAGTAGCGGTGCACGCTCGTCGGCGAGATGGCGGTTTCGGCGGCAATCGTGCGCACGCTCCAGTGAGTGGATCCATCTGCCGGCTTCGTGTGCAGGGTCTTGTGAATCAGTTGGGCCAGCCGTTCGTCGTCGATGGTGCGTGGCTTGCCGGGACGTACTTCGTCGTAGAGTCCGTTGATTCGCTGCTCCAGAAACCGCAGACGCCACTTGCCCACCGTGGTACGTGTGAGTTGCAGGCGTTGCGCGATCGCGCTGTTGGGCTCGCCGTCAGCCGCCGCCAGCACGATGCGCGCCCGCGAGACCAGCGCAGCCGAAATCGAGCGAGAACGCGCTATCGATGTCAGTTGCGAACGCTCGTCTTCGCTCAGCACCAGTTCCGCCTTCGGTCGTCCCATCGCCATGCTGACGTCTCCCGTTCCGTTGACGTCAACATGCTACGTGAACATAGACCGGTTAACAACGGAACAGGACACTAGCGACCGCATAACTGCAAGGGTGGCCGTCAACCCCGTGACAAGACGGTGGCGAATCTCGTGGTCGCTCGCGCCGAACCACGTCCAGACACGCCTACGCTCTTCTGGCGACCACTCGGCCAATCTCTCAAGCCGCTCCTTCACCAGGTCGGCGCCCTCATCGCGTAGTTGCATCATCAGCTTTCTGAATTCCGCGTCGGTCATGGCCGGGCAGATTGGCGGACCGTTGAGTGTCAGGAATACCTTAAGCTTCGAACCCTGCACGGTGTTCGTCACGGCAGAATCGTGAACGCAAACGTATTCGTTACAGGGCATTGTCATCATTCTCCATGATCTCGAGCCTCAGTTTTTCGGCGCCACGTGTGGCTACACGCTGGGTGTTTCCTTCGAAATCCGTGACACCGCTGAAGACCCGCCCCGAAGTTGTGTATATGCGGTACTGAACATGTACAAGCGGCCTACCGCTTCGCTCATCACACAAGACATATTGCTCGTCGTTGGCCGCGAACGCTGATTCAGGGTGATTTCGGATCGGTTCAGTCAATGCAGCTGCTTGCTCGGTCGTGAATATCATCTTCATGCCACGCTCGGCATAAAAGACGGGCGGCGGATTGCATCCACAAACGTTGACGTCACCGCTCAACGCCCAGGGTTTGCCGTTCGGCCCGGTTCCGGGCCATCGCGGCCCTTTCGGCGCGATAAATCCGTTCTTCCCGCAAGCAGTACAGTAGGTTTTCATGCCGAGCGTAGCGATATGCACGCGCGGCGGCGGGTTGGAACAAGTGACGGTCGGCAGGCCTTCCGTGATCGTCGCACTGCCGCCTCGGTCACCTTCGGCGAGGAAGTAGCGGATCATGCGCCATCCTCCCGTTCAACGCATGCGATTGCAGGCACTACGACCGTCTGGCAGTTGACGGTCTCGTTGCCCCGCCCGCCGCGCTGGGCAGATGAGCCGACGACAGTCGATGAATACGCAAGTATTCTCTGCTTGTGCTGCATCCGAATTCTCCTTCGTGAAATTGATGCAATTGACTCCCACCAAAATTCACGATCCGGAAGCAGCTTTCAATCATACGAGTTCGAAATTCGTATAACTAACTTTTATGTACTTCTATTACTCAAATTCTGGATCGTTCGAACAGAGCACGATCCAGCACACGAATAGCCCTGAACACGAGAAAAAGGCGTGTTCGACGTGCCGGCGGCGACGAAGGGGTCGTGAGCCGGAGGCCTACGCCCCGCCGGCAATTTTCGGCAACTGCCAGCCGAACCGCACCGCCGCCATCCGCAGCGCAAAACAGGCGATGCCGCCGAGCACGGCCGCGACGACCGACGGGCAACCGAGTCGCCGGCACAGCACGACGACGACCGCGCCGAGCAGCGCCGCGCTCGCATAGATGTCGGTGACCAGTACGACCGGTATCCGCGCGAGCAGCAGATCGCGCACGACGCCGCCGCCGCAGCCGGTCACGGCGCCCATCAGCGTTGCAATGAACGGGTGGACGCGGAATTCGAGCGCCTTCACCGCGCCCGCGACCGCGAACAGCGCGAGGCCGGCCGCATCGAGCGTCGTGAGCAGCGACGGCGAAAACGACGCGACCCGCGCATGAAACACGAAGGCGAACAGCCCGGCGGCGAACGCGAGCGCCGGATAACGCCAGTCGCTCACGGCGCTCGGCGGCCGCGCGCCGATCAGCAGGTCGCGAATCACGCCGCCACCGAGCGCGACGACGAGCGACAGCACCATCACCCCGAACAGGTCGAGGCCGGCGCCGATCGCCGCATTGGCGCCCTCGATCGCGAACACCCCCGTGCCCGCGAGATCGGCGGCCAGCACGACTTGCTCGATGCGCCTCATGCGAATGAATGGTCGAAGCACCGGACGGTCCGGTTGCAGCCTGCGTCGACCGAAGCGGTCGCGTGATTCGGCCACGTGCCGGCTGCGTGTTGCCGTCCGGATGCATCCAGCGGGTTGCGGGCCATGGCCGTCTCCTCGATCGGGGATCGAGCAGTCTAGCGCATCGCCCGCCCGCCGTCGGCGCGAGCACGAAGTACGTAGCAAGAAACCGGCGCAAGCAGGTCACCCCGCTTACCCCGGCTCAACATTCACGTCAGGCTTCGGGCCGCAGCCGCAAAGCCCGACGCGTCATGCTCAATGCGCGCCGAGATACGCCTTCACTGCCGGCAGGCCCGGCTTGCCGTCGATCGTCGTCACGCCGGCCAGCCACTTGTCGAGTGCGTCCGGGTTCGCCTTCAGCCACGCGGCGGCAGCCTTGTTCGGGTCCTGCTTGTTCATGATCGGCACCATCACGTGGTTCTCGATCGCCGTCGTGAACTGCAGGTTCGACACGAACTTCGCGACGTTCGGGCAGCGCTGCGCGTAGTCGGGCGGCGTCGCCGTCAGCACCTTCGCTTCGCCGTAGTTCGGGCCGAACACGTCGTCGCCGCCGGTCAGGTAGTCGATCTTCATCTGCACGTTCATCGGATGCGGCTCCCAGCCGAGGAACACGATCCACTGCTTGTCGCGGATCGCGCGATTCACCTCGACCAGCATCCCGGCCTCGCTCGACTCGACCAGCTTGAACTTGCCGAGGCCGAACTGGTTGCCGTCGATCATCTTCTTGATCAGCGCGTTGCCATCGTTGCCGGGCTCGATCCCGTAGATCTTGCCGTTGAGCTTGTCCGCGTATTTCTGGATGTCCGCGAACGACTTCAGGCCGCCCTGGTACACGTAGTCGGGCACCGCGAGCGTGTATTTCGCGCCGGTCAGGTTCGGCGTCGCGAGCACCTTGATCGTGCCGGCCTTCGTGAACGGCTGGATGATCGGGTCCATCGTCGGCGACCAGTAGCCGAGGAACACGTCGATCTGCTTGCTCTTGATCCCCGCGAACGTGATCGGCACCGACGCGATCGTCTTCGTCGGGTTGTAGCCGAGCCCCTGCAGCATCGTCGATGCGAGGCCCGTGGTCGCCGCGATGTCGGACCAGCCGACATCGGCGAAGCGCACGTTCTTGCACACGGGCGGATCGGCCGCATAGACGGCCGACATCGGTGCGGTCATCCCGATCCCGCACACCGCTGCGATCAATAGGCGCTTCATCTTGCTTCTCCTCAAAGTGATGTCGTTTGCTTGAATCCGGGATCGTTTATTGAAGCCGCGCGCCGCGATCCCGGCGACGTCGCGGACCGAATGATTGCCCCGTTCAGCGCCCCGGCAGCCGGCGCTCGTAGCTCGGCGCATGGCCGAACTGCGCGCGGTATGCCTTGCTGAAATGACACGGCGAATGAAAGCCGCAGACCGTCGTCACGCGCGCGATCGATGCGTCGGTCGTGCGCAGCAGGTCGCGTGCGCGTTTCAGGCGCAGCGTCAGGTAATAGTGGGTCGGCGATACGTTCAGGTACACCTTGAACATGCGCTGCAGATGCCGCTGCGACAGCCGCACGAGCCGCGCGAGTTCCTCGAGCGACAGCGGCTCCTCGATGTTCGCCTCCATCAGCCGCACGACCTCGATCAGCTCCGCGCGCGAGAAGCCGACGCGCGCGTCGACCGGAATCGGCTGCGTATCGGTCGAACTGCGGATGCGCTCCAGGATGAACTGCTCGGAGACCTGCGCGGCGAGCTGCTGGCCGAACCGCATGCCGACGAGGTTCAGCATCAGGTCGAGCGGCGCGGTGCCGCCCGTGCAGGTCAGCCGGTCGCGATCGACGACGAACAGCTCGTCGGCGAAGCCCACCTGCGGAAATTCGGAATGCAGCGCGGACAGGTTCTCCCAGTGCACGGTGCAGCGATAGCCGTCGAGCAGGCCGCTCGACATCAGCGCGTACGCGCCCGTGCAGATGCCGCCGAGCGGCAGCCCGCGTTCGGCGAGCGCCGCGAGCGTATCGCGCGCGCCCGCGTCGACCACGTCGCGGATGCGGATGCCGCCGCACACGATCATCACGTCGGGCAGGTTGTCGTAGTCGAGCGCCTGCGTGGGCCGCACCGCGATGCCGTTGCTGGCATGCGCGGGCGCGCCGTCGAGCGAGTAGATCGACCACTTGTAGTGATCCGCCCGCCCGACGTAGTTCGCCATCCGAAGCACTTCGACCGCGCTCGAGAACGCGATCATCGAGAAATTCGGCAGCGTGAGGAAGCCGAAATGGGCGAGGGACGAAACCGGTGAAACGCAGGCGGCGGGCGCGACGGCGACGGCGGACGTCACATCGGTCTCCTGGCGAGGAGGTTGTAGAGGGCCAGCCCCGCGGCCGAAGCCGCGGGAGCCGTTATCCATTCAGGGTGAGCGGCAGGAGCGTGGTCCGGCCGCCGGAGATCAGGCCTGCGCGGGCGAAGCCTTCACGCGAAAGAGCTGCTTGAGGCCCGAGAACAGCGGCGCCTTCACGGTGCCCGGCGCGCGGCCGAAGCTCTCGGTGATGCGGTCGAGAATGATCGCGAGCAGCACGACCGACAGGCCGCTTTCGAAGCCGAGGCCGATGTCGAGACGCTGGATACTCGCGAGCACGTCGTTGCCGAGGCCGCCGGCGCCGACCATCGACGCGATGATCACCATCGACAGCGCCATCATGATCGTCTGGTTCACGCCCTGCATGATCGACGGCAGCGCGTTCGGGAACTGCACCTTGTACAGCAGTTGCCACGGCGTGCAGCCGAACGCCTGGCCGGCTTCGACGATCTCGCGGTTCACGTGGCGGATGCCGAGGCTCGTGAGACGCACCGCGGGCGGCATCGCAAAGATCACCGTCGACAGGATCCCCGGCACGCGGCCGAGACCGAACAGCATCGCGGCCGGAATCAGGTAGACGAAGGCCGGCATCGTCTGCATCAGGTCGAGGATCGGGCGAACGATCGCGGCGACCCACTTGCTCTTCGCGGCCCAGATGCCGAGCGGGATGCCGAGCACGAGGCTGATGATCGTCGACGACAGCGTGAGGCCGAGCGTGATGACCGTCTGGTCCCAGAAGCCGGTCGCGAAGATCAGCAGCAGCGATGCGGTGGTGAACAGCGCGAAGCGCCAGCCCACCCGCCACAGCCCGACGCCGATGAAGATCGCCATCATCAGCCACATCGGGATCGCCTGCAGGCCATGCTCGACGAATGCCGCGAGCCCCTCGATCGCTTGACCGATCGCGTCGAACGTCTTCGCGTCGTGGTCGAGCAGGTAGTGAACGGACTGGTCGACCCAGGTACCGAGCGGAATCATTTCAGACATGGGAACCTCGCGAACGCGTGATGGCCTTCAGGATGAGCGCACGATCGACCGAGCCGCAGTAGCAGCCGTCGTCGTCGACGACAGGCAGTGCATTCGGGCTCGCGACCACGCGCGCGACGACATGTTCGAGCGACGCATCGCGCCGGATGCTTTCGATCGGCCGCACGGACGGCGTGTCCTGACCGAGCGCCTCGCGCGTGACGAAGCCGCGAATCTTGCGTGCGGCATCGAGTACGAACGCGTAGTCGGCGCTGCCGTTCAGCGAAGCGGCGACGTTCGCGGCATCGCACTTCGACATGGTCGGCACGGCGCCCGTCTGCATCAGGTCGCCCGCCGTCAGATAGCGGCTCGTGTCGATGCCGTCGAAGAACGCGCGCACGTAATCGTCGGCCGGGTTCGCGATGATGTCCTGCGGCGTGCCGACCTGCACGAGGCGGCCGCCTTCCATGATCGCGATGCGGTTGCCGATGCGCAGCGCTTCCTCGAGATCGTGCGACACGAACATGATCGTGCGGCGCTGCTCCTTCTGCAGTTGCAGCAGCACGTCCTGCATTTCGCGGCGCTTGAGCGGATCGAGCGCGGAGAACGCCTCGTCCATGATCATCAGCGACGGGTTCACGGCCAGCGCGCGGGCGAGGCCGACGCGCTGCTGCATGCCGCCCGACAGCTCGGACGGCAGCTTGTGCGAGAACGGCGCGAGACCCACTTGCTCGAGCACTTCCATCGCCCGGCGCTCGCGCTCCTTCTTGCCCATGCCGCCCACTTCGAGCCCGAACGCGGCATTCGACACGACGGTGCGATGCGGCATCAGCGCGAACGACTGGAACACCATGCTCATGTCCTTGCGGCGCAGCGCGGTCAGCGCCGAGCGGCGCGCCGACGCGACGTCGAGCCCGTCGATCAGCACCTTGCCGGCGCTCGGATCGACCAGCCGGTTCACGAGGCGGATCAGCGTGGACTTGCCGGAGCCGGACAGGCCCATCAGCACGAAAATTTCGCCTTCCTGCACATCGAAGGAGACGTTGTGCACGCCGACGACCTGGCCGGTGCGCTTGAGCACATCGTCCTTCGTCGCGCCGGCGGCGAGCATGTCGAGCGCCTGCTGCGGGTTACTTCCAAATACCTTGCACAGACCTTCGACCACAACCTTGGGGGCATCCATCGAAACCTTCTCCTCGTGTAGCGGGGACTCGCGCTTGTCATAGCGTGCCTACATAGTTGCCAGAAAAAACCCCGGCCTGCCGACGAATTACGACAAACGCTTGCGCAAATACGACACACCCGCCAGCCCCGCCCGGCGGGCCGCGCCGCCGATTGCGGCGGCGCAATACGCGCACGGCCAGCAATGACGGGCATCCCCCGCCGGACTTGTGCGCAGCAGCGCGGCGAATGGCGCATGAGGTTTTGCGCCAGACCGTATCGGGCACGCGTCGCTTTGCGACAAGTTGACGTCCGTTCCGGCGTCGATCTATTCAGACGAAAGCGACCACCGCATGCGTCAGTAAAAAGCATGACCGTGCAAAAAGCCGGATGGCGACACCGGACGGCGCACGCCGCGATACCGCGCCAACCCCGGAAATAGGAGCATGCGCGCTGTGATACATTCCCGCAAACACGCCGATCGCGACGTTGCCGCGGGCCTTGCGCACGAGGGCCCGGCCGCACGGCGCGCGCATGCCGGTTCGCCTGCCGGCCGTGCTGAAACTGCCTCGATCCGGTGTGATCCGCGATCGAAGGACGATAACGATAGTGAGAGGGAGCAAGGCGTTGAACTGGGCATTCGCCGTAATCGGCTTCATCGTGGGCGGCATCGCCGCGTTGATCGGGGATTTCTCTGCCGCGAGCGGCTCGCTGCTCGGGGCCGCCGGCGGGTTCTGGCTTGGACACGCGCTGCGGCAACGCAAGCTGCAGAAGCCGCGCGCCGCACCCGACGCATTCGCGATCGCCGCGACGACGTCGCCTACTCCGTTACCGCTCGCCGAGCGTGTCGCGCGCCTCGAAGCAACCGTCGACACACTCACACGCGAACTCGACGCGCTGCGCGCTCAACTGGCGGGCGCGAAGGCCGGTGGGGCGACCTCCGGCGGCATCGCGCAAACGGCTTCGGCCGACGCTGCGTCCGCGCCGCTGCCGGGACACTTCCCGACACCGCCCGCGCAACAACCTGTCGCCGTGCGCGCCGACACACCGGCATCCATTTCGACGACGACGCCCGCGACACCGCCCGCACCGGCCACCGCAGCATGCACCTCGGCTGCGTCCGCTCACGCTAACGCTCACGCCGCAGCCACCGCACAAGCCACCCCGATCCGCCCTGCCCCACCGCAACCGCCCGCGCCGCGCGAACCCGGCCTCGCCGAACGCGCGTTCGGCGCCGCGCGCGACTGGCTGCTCGGCGGCAACACGGTCGTGCGTGTCGGGATCATCGTGCTGTTCTTCGGCGTCGCGTTCCTGCTCAAGTACGCGGCCGACAACGCGATGCTGCCGATCGAATTCCGCCTCGCGGGCACGGCGCTCGCCGCGGCCGCGCTGCTCGCGATCGGCTGGCGCGTGCGGCCGCGCCGCGCCGCATACGGCCTCGTGCTGCAAGGCGGCGGCGTCGGCATCCTGTACCTGACCATCTTCGCCGCGACCAAGCTTTACGCACTACTGCCCATCGGCGCCGCGTTCCCGCTGATGGTCGCGGTCTGCGCGCTGAGCGCGTTCCTCGCGGTGCGGCAGAACGCGCTGCCGCTCGCGTTCATGGGCAGTGCGGGCGGCTTTCTCGCGCCGATCCTGCTGTCGACCGGCCAGGGCAACCACGTCGCGCTGTTCAGCTATTACGCACTGCTGAACGCGGGCATCTTCGCGATCGCGTGGTTCAAGGCCTGGCGCCCGCTGAACCTGCTCGGCTTCGTGTTCACGTTCACGATCGGCTCCGCGTGGGGCGTGACCGCCTATCGCCCCGCGCTGTTCGCGAGCACCGAGCCGTTCCTGATCCTGTTCTTCCTGATGTACGTCGGCATCGCGCTGCTGTATGCGGTGAAACGCGAACTCGCGCTGCGACACTACGTGGACGGCACGCTCGTGTTCGGCACGCCGATCGTCGCGACCGCGCTGCAGGCGGCGCTCGTGAAAGGCATGCCGTTCGCGCTCGCGTGGAGTGCGGTCGCGCTGTCGGCGTTCTACGTCGCGATCGCCGCATGGCTCGCGCGGCGCCGCGACCGCCTCGGGCTGCTGTTCGAATCGATGCTCGCGCTCGCGGTCATCTTCGCGACGCTCGCGGTGCCGCTCGCGTTCTCGGGGCCGACGACCAGCGCCGCGTGGGCCATCGAAGGCGCGGCCGTCGTATGGCTCGGCGTGCGCCAGAAACGCCTGCTCGCGTTCGGCTTCGGGCTGCTGATGCAGGTCGCCGCGGCCGGCGCGTTCTTCACGAGCCTGCTGAGTCCGGCCGACGCGACCGCGCTGCCCGTGCTCAACGGCCCGACCATCGCGATGCTGCTGATCGCGCTCGCCGGCCTGTTCACCGGCTGGTGGCTGCACGGGCGCGGCGAAGCGCGCGCATGGCACGCGTGGATGCCCGAGATCGGCGTCGCGGCTGCCGCGTGGGGGCTGCTGTGGTGGGTCAGCGGCGGGCTGCACGAGATCCTCGTCCATGCGAGCCGTCACGTCGATCTGCATGCCGATCGCTTCGTCGTCGATACGACCGCGCTGTTCGCGGCCGGTACCGCGTGGCTCGCGCACGTCGCACGCCGCGGGCTCGCGTGGCCGCTCGCCGAATGGCCCGCACTCGCGCTCACGCCGGTGCTGGCGCTGCTCGCGCTGCGCGCGTTCGATGCGCACGAAGCGCCACTGTCGGGCATGGGCGCGTTCGCGTGGCCGGTGGCCGTCGGCGCGGGGCTTGGGCTGCTGTGGCGCCAGTCGCGCGGCACGACCGGCGCCGCTGCCGCGAACGGCGCGACGCCGTCCGTTGCAACGCGCATCCTCGCGCCGCTGCATACGCTGACGTTCTGGACCGTGTGCGGGCTGCTGTCGCTCGAAGGTTTCTGGCGCCTGCGCGCGTTCGTCCCGGAAGGCGCATGGAGCTGGAGCGCATGGGCGTATGGCTTCGGCACACTGCTCCTGCTCGTGTCGGGCCCCGGCTCCCGGCTGCGCTGGCCGGTCGCGGCGTTCCCGCGCGCATACCAGGTGTGGGGTGCGGCGCCGCTCGCCGCGCTGCTGTGGCTGTGGAGCCTCGCCAGCACGGTCAGCGACGGCGACGCAGCGCCGCTCTTCTGGCTGCCGCTGCTCAATCCGCTCGACATCGCGCAAGGTCTCGTGTTCGTCGCCTTCGCCGCGTGGCTACGTCGCCTCAAGACGCTCGGCATCGCGTGGCATCCGCGCGTCGTCGACTATCTCGCGATCGCGACCGTGTTCCTGTGGTTCAACGCGCTGATGCTGCGCACGCTGCATCACCGCTTCCACTTCGGCTACGACGTCGACACCGTGCTGTCGTCGTTCGGCATCCAGCAGGTGTTCATGGTCGGCTGGAGCCTGTTCGCATTCGCCGGGATGTGGCTCACGCGCCGCGACGGCATCGCCCGCCTCTGCGCGCTCGCGTCGCTGCCGCTGATCGTCGTGATGTGGGCGTGGACCTTCTACGCGAACTTCACGCAGGACGGCGGAAGCTGGGCGCGCGTGCCGCTGTTCAACCCGCTCGATCTCGTGCTCGCGGTCGTCTATGCGCTCGCCGCGTCGTGGTTCGTGCGCGCGCGCAAGCTCGGCTGGTCGTTCGGCGCGTATCGCGTCGAGCTGCTCAGTGCGGCCGGCGCGACCGGCTTCCTGTGGCTGAACGCGATCCTGCTGCGCACGCTGCATCACTGGGCCGGCGTGCCGTACGCATTCGGCGCGATGGCCGAATCGACGCTCGTGCAGGCATCGGTGTCCGTGTACTGGACGGTCTGCGCGCTCGCGATCACGATCTGGGCCACGCGCCGCGGGCTGCGCCCGCTGTGGTTCGTCGGCGCCGCGCTGCTCGCGCTGACGGTCGTCAAGCTGTTCCTGTTCGACCTGTCGCACGTCACCGGCATCGAGCGCATCGTGTCGTTCATCGGCATCGGCGTGCTGCTGCTGTTGATCGGCTATTTCTCGCCGCTGCCGCCGAAGGCCGCCGCGCAACAGGACGGCCAGCCATGAAACGACTCGCCGCCCTGCTCGGGCTGAGCCTGCTCGCGTCGTTCGCGGCGGCCGACGGCGCATCGAACGCCGGGCGCGTCACGCAGCGCTTCGCGCTCGACCTCGACGGCAGCGCCGCGTATTACCAGCTCACCGTGCCGCAGCCTGTGTATGCGGCGAGCCGGCGCGACGATCTCGGCGACGTGCGGATCTTCAACGGCGCGGGCGAGCCGGTGCCGTATTCGCTCGACGCGCCGGCCGCGCCCGCCGTGCCGCCGTCGCGCACGCCGGTGCACTGGTTCCCGCTGCCGCCCGCGCGCGCCGAGAACGGCAACGCGCCGCTCGGCGTGACGGTCGGCCCGGACGGCGCGCTGCGCGCGGCCGTCGCCCCCCCTTCGCGCACTCGGCACGGCGCAGACGTCGTCGACCTGTCGCATACCGACGGCAGCATCGATGCGCTGCTCGTGCACGTGAACGACGACAGCTACCAGGGGCGCGTGTCCGTCGAAGCCAGCGACGACCTGCGCAACTGGCGGCCGCTCGGCAGCACGCAGTTGCTGAAAGTCGGCCGCGGCAACGACCTGCTGGTGCAGGAGCGCATCGCACTCGACGGTGCGACGCCGCGCTACCTGCGGCTGGACTGGCTCGACGGCGCGCCGGCGATCGCGTCGATCGACGCCGACACGCATCCGCGCGACGCACGCGGCGCCGACACGGCGTCCGTGCCGCGCCAGTGGCGCGACGCCGTACGGATACGCGCCGGCGCTGCGCCGGGCGAGTATCTGTTCGACACCGACGGCGCGTATCCGGTCGACCGCGTGCGCATCGACCTGCCGCAGCCGAACACCGTCGCGCGCGCGACGCTGCAAAGCCGCGCCGATGCGCAGGCGCCGTGGCGCGACGTCGCGGCCGCGGTGCTGTTCCGGCTGCAGGGCAAGGGCGGCGAGCAGCGCAATCCACCGTTCGAGTTCGCGGCGAATACGGATCGCGCGTGGCGGATCGTCGTCGACATGCGCAACGGCGGGCTCGGCGGCGGCCGGCCAGCGGTCGCGATCGGCTGGCATCCGGCCGCGCTGATCTTCGTCGCGCGCGGCACGCCGCCATTTACGCTCGGCGTGGGCGATGCATCGCTCATGTCGTCGGCCGTGAGCCGCGACGCGCTGCTGGTCGGTATGGCGCCCGAAATACGGCCGGCCCGCGTCGGCGCGGCGCTACCCGTGTCGGCGGTCGCGCCGGCGGCAGCCGCCGATGCGGACGCCGGGCGTCGCTACGTGCTGTGGGGCGCGCTGATCGTTGCGGTCGGCGTGCTCGGCGCGATCGCGTGGCGCGTCGCGAAAGGCGGCGGCGACACGCGCAGCCGCGACGAGTGACGTCCACACGCATTTGCGAGCCGCTTGACGCGCCGGCCGGTTCCTTGGGCCATCGCCATGCGCGGTCGCACCGATTCATCGAGTGCCCGCGCCCGTCTTTACGTGAAGGCGATGCGACGCGTCAGCGGCGCGAATCGGAACCCGCCCGCCGCTCTCTGGCCACGAAGCGGCCGTGCTGACGCGGTCGCCACGGCGACGACCGGCAACTGGCCGCCCCGGCCGCGCGGCGCGCCGCGAAACCTCCGCCGCGACGCAGGCCCGACTCGCGCCGGCCCGTCGCGACGACGCGCGGCGCCCACGCATGCATGATCCACCGCACGGCCGCCACACGCGCCGCCAGCCGCGACGCCGGCGACACGCGCCGCGCGGCACGTGCAACGGGCCGCTTGCACAGGATCGCGCTGTCGTAGCGCTTGCCGGCAAAGCGCATCACGTCGACCACCTCGAAGCCCTGCGCGCCGTAGAACGCCAGCAGGTGCGAAGCCGGATGCGGCGTATCCAGCGCGAGCAACGCATAGCCGCGCAACGCGGCCCACTGCTCGGCGAACGACAGCAGCAACGCGCCGATCCCGCGACTCTGGCAAGTCGGGTCCACCGCCACCTGGCGCACGCTCGCGACGCCTTCGCGCCGATACAGCGAGCAGGCCGACGACGGATCGGTCGCATACAGCGTGGCCGTGCCGACGACACGCCCGCCGCATACGGCGACATAACACTCGCCCGCTTCCGCGCGACGGCGCGTGACGTCTTCGTCCTGATCGACGCACGTGCAGTTGAGCCCCATCGCACCGAGCCGCGCGAACGCACGATGCAGCATCGGCGTGAGTTGCGCATAGCTGTCGATTGCCGGATCGAAACGCCGGACGATCACCCGATCGGCGCACGCGGAAGGCGGCGCGGCAGGGGTGCGTTCGGCGATCGCGTTCCAGGGTATCGACATGGCCATGCTCCGTGGTGAAGATGCCCGAAGTCTAGGAGCGCGCCGGTCGCCGTCGCAAGAAAAAATGTCGTAAAAATCCGGGGTAACGCGGCTGGTGGACACGGCGAGTACGGTGCGTTTCGAAGCTGTGCGGACGTCATGCGCGAACGCATCGAAGCGCCGATCGTTGCTCGCGCAAGCAACGCACCAAGCGTTGAAATCGACGCCCGGCGCGCACGCGCGTTGACACGTACCGCCCCACGCTCCAGACTCGCTGCTCCGTCACCGCATCGCGAGCGCCCATGATCACCTGCTTCCTTCGCTACGTCGTCGATCCGTACAAACTCGTCGAATTCGAAACCTACGGGAAGATGTGGATTCCGCTCGTCGAGCAGTTCGGCGGCACGCATCATGGCTACTTCCTGCCGTCCGAAGGCGCGAACAACATCGCGCTCGCGATGTTCTCGTTCCCGAGCCTCGCCGACTACGCGCGCTACCGCGAACGCTCGAAGGACGATCCGGCCTGCCAGGCCGCATTCCGCTACGCGGAGGAAACACGGTGCATCGTCAGCTACGAGCGCAGCTTCTTCCGGCCGGTGTTCGAGTAACGGACGAAACAGGCCCATCGCCGCACATCGCGCCCCGTTTTCCGGCCGAGGACGAAAAAAAGCCCCGCCAGCATCCGCGCGGCGGGGCCAACCCATGTCAGTAGAGACATCATGGAGGAGACGAGCCCATCTTATCGACCGCGGCGCACCGTCCCAACCAAGCATTTCTGCTATCGATCTGCGCGGCCGCGCACACGATTGCCCCGCCGCGCGGCATATCGATAGAACGAAAAGTCGTTTTCAGAGTGGCGGCGGGGTCGTTACCATCTGGTTTTAAGCCTGTGCTTAGCCGGGCAAGCCACTCCCAGGAGCGCCCCTTGACTGCATTCGATCAACACCGCCGCCCGTTCGTCGTCGGCATCGGCGGGACCACCCGGGCCGCATCGTCCACCGAACGCGCACTGTCGTTCGCGCTGCGCGGCGCGCAAGCCGCCGGCGCGCGCACGCGCCTGTTCGACGGCCCGTTCCTGCATACGCTGCCGCACTACGCACCCGAACACAAAACGCTGACCGACGCGCAACGCGAGCTGATCGACGCCGTGCGCGAGGCCGACGCGATCATCATCGCGACGCCCGGCTATCACGGCGGCGTGTCCGGCCTCGTGAAGAACGCGCTCGACACGCTCGAGGAACTGCGCGCGGACAGCCGCCCGTATCTCGACGGCCGCGCGGTCGGCCTGATCGTCACCGCGTACGGCTGGCAGGCGGCCGGCACCGTGCTGACGTCGCTGCGCTCGATCGTCCACGCACTGCGCGGCTGGCCGACACCGTTCGGCGCAACCGTCAACACGCTGGAAACGCGCTTCGAAAGCGCCGATAGCTGCTCGGATCCGAAGGTCGTCGCGCAACTCGAGACGGTCGGCGCGCAAGCCGCCGAATTCGCGCTCGCGTTCGCGTCGCATCGTGCGGCCTCGCATGCGGCCTCGGTCGATGCGCTCGCGCCCGTGCTGAAGGTCGCCAACCAGTAAGCTCCGCATTCCGCCGCGCCCCTTCGGTCGACACGGTTCGACGCAGGTGCGCGGCGCGTCTTCCGACGCACGGCGATGTGCCGGGCGCGTCCGTCTCGCCGCTCGAACACATCGTTCCCGCGCACCGCCCCGATAACGATTCAGCCCACCGCATGATTTGCATTGGCCGAAAGATTGGTTCACGCGGCCGGCAGGTTTTCGTACGCTGAAAGTCCGAACTTTTTATGCGCACGCCATGAACCGTACGATCCGCTACAAGGGCTATGAAGTCGCTCCCGCTGCCGCCCGGTTGCCGAACGGGCTGTTCGCCGCCAACCTGACGATCGAACGCGCGAGCGGCGGGCCGTCGCCGCGCTCCGTGTCGTTCGACGCCATCGATTTCTTCTTCGAGGAAGAGCACGCCCTCGCGTACGCATCGCGCTGGGGCCGCCTCTGGGTCGACACGAACGCGTGACCCGCGCGGGCCGCGTGCACATGGCCGCCCGAAAATACGCGATGACGGAAGCTGTGCCAGAATCTTTCGATCCGTAATCGCATAACAATAGCCATGACCGACACGCTGCAGGAAGAGCATGCAGCCGCAGATCACGCGATGCGCAACTGGACCTTCGAGAGGCAGGGTCCGGTCCGGATCGGTTCCGATGCGCACAAGCAGATGTTCTGTCGGATGCTGCTCGACACACACAATCCGTACAAGCCGGCGGTAATCGACTGGCCGGCGCTCCAGCCGGCCGAACTCAGGCGGCTCACGTCGCTGCCGATCTGGGACATCGCGGTGCAAACGGAAGGCCGCGCGTCGATTCGCGTCGCGACCTACGCCGCGACGGTCGACGATCCGCTGTTGCGCCGCGCGCTCGAGATGGACGGCGGCGAGGAAGCCCGCCACAAGGTCGTACTGTCGAAGCTCGTCGAGGCGTACGGTATCCGGCTCGCGCCCGAGCCGGCCTATCCGGCGCCCGCCGATCCCGAATGGTCGTGGATGATGACGGGCTTCAGCGAATGCATCGACAGCTTTTTCGCATTCGGCCTGTTCCGCTCCGCGCAGCGCTCCGGCTATTTCCCGCCCGAGCTCGTCGAGACCTTCGAGCCCGTGATCCAGGAAGAAGGCCGCCATATCCTGTTCTTCGTGAACTGGTACGCATGGTACTGGCGCACGATGCCGTGGTGGCGCCGGCCGTGGTTCTTCGCACGCGTCGCGGCCGTGTGGGTGCAACTGATTCGTGACCGCATGAATATCGCGCGCGGCATCGATGCCGACGGCGCCGCGCGTGACGCGAATTTTCCGGCGACCGGCACCGCCGATATCGGCGATGCGCTGAACCCGCGCGAACTGATCGAGCTGTGTCTCGTGGAGAACGACCGGCGGATGGCCGGTTACGACAAGCGTCTGCTGCGTCCGATGTTCGTGCCGCGGATGGCGCGGCTCGCGCTGCGGTTTCTGAAGAAGTGAAGTCGGGCGCTTGCCGCGGATCATGCGGCAAGCGCCCGGATCGGCCCCCGCCCGTGGTTCGAGTGTGGCGCGCCCGATACATTCGCTTCCTCCCCTCTTTTTCCTCGACACATCGAGCGCCAGCGGCACGGCAGACACATTGCCGCACGCCGGATCTGACATTTCAGACACCGCCGCTCCCGCCAACGCTCGATCTTCGACGGCCTGTCGACGCCGCGCGGAACACCCGCCGCGTGCGCGCCCGCTCGACTTCCGGCACGCGCGCCGATTCCGCCTTAACACCGACGCCAACGCGATCGTCAATAGGACAAAACCGATAAATTGACGCGAATTGTTTCGTCTGCGTGTCTGTAGCACTTTTTTACAACTTCCACGGCCCGGGCAGCCCGCAACGCCCGTCCCTCGGGCTCCGGCGCCGCGCGAAATGCGCAGATCAGCACAAACCAATGCACCCGACATCAGACAAATTCAATTACCAGATAACCAGTAAATACAAACACAAATTCAACACAAACCAAAATATTAATAAGTTAATAAAATATCAATAACATTATCCACGACCCCACCCTCAAACATTACAAACATGAAAGTATTCGATGGCGCGCAAACGTTTGCGCTCCGTTTCGTCTTACTTTTAGGTGGATCGATCGTGTTTCCTATCGCACACAACCATCATAAGCCATTGATTTATATGGATAATTTTCGCCAAGCCAACAGTAAAACGAACCCTGCCCGACCCATCCTCATATCTTTGACATTCGTTTCTCCGCAGCACGTCAAAACGTGATGCATTAACCATTCTTTAACTTTAAAAACACTTCATTTATCACTTTTTGTCAATCTACAAAATCCACCTCCAATAAAATCCGCCCATCAATTTTGAGATTCGCGCGAGCGCACGGAGCAATCCTCTAACAAAAGAGACCGGTGTGTGGCGTGCACATTTGGAGGTAGCAGGACATGAACCGCACATACCGCTCGATCTGGAACGAAGCGCTCGGCGCCTGGGTTGCAGCATCGGAAATCGATTCGGCACGGGGCAAGCCGAACAAGTCGGCCGTCGTGGTGGCAGCAGTCGCGGCTCTGGCGATCAGCCTGCCGTCGCTTGCAAGCGCGTCGACTTACATTCCCGGAACAGTGAACGGATTCGGGCAGTTCACGGTATCAAGCTGTACGTCCAGCAGCGGCAACACGGCCGCCGGGCGCACGACAATGGGCGACACCAACGCGTATCCCACCGACGGTTCGGGCACGTGGTCGACCGTGACCGGCTGTAACGCATCCGGCAACGGCAATCTCGCAGCAACGGTCTACGGCACCTACTCGCAAGTCACCGGCAAGGGCGGCACCGCGATGGGCTTCCTCAGCTCGGCCGGCCTCTGGGGCGTCGCGGCCGGCCTCGAAACCACCGCCAGCGGTGCCGGCGCGACCGCACTCGGCTTCGGCTCGACTGCGAACGCGCTGAACTCCGTCGCGATCGGCGGCGCGGGCGGCAATGGAACAACGCCGCTGTCGCAGGCGAACTCGACCATCGCTTCGGGCGCAGGCGCAATCGCCATCGGCAGCAACGCAACGAAGGGCGCCCAATCGGCCGCGGCGGACGGTATCGCGATCGGCGGGCAGTCATCCGTCGCGTCGGCCGCCACGTCGGGCATTGCAGTCGGCCGCGGCGCAACCGTCAACGGTGCGTACGGCATCGCGCAGGGCGACGGCGTCGTCTCCGGCGCAACGGGCCGGAACGTGGCGATCGGTTCGTCCGGCACTACCGCAAACAGCGCCACCGCTGCCGGCGGTGCAGTGGCGATCGGCCGAGGCCAGAGCGCAAACGGCGACGGCGCCGTTGCAATCGGCGATCCGAACAGCGCGACCGGCACGGGCGCGCTGGCAATCGGCGCGAACGACACGTCGAACGGCTCCGGCGCCATCGCGCTCGGCAACAACAACTCGGCGAACGGCACGGGCGCCGTGGCGCTCGGCAACAACAGCACGGCGATCAACAGCTCCGTCGCGATCGGCAGCTCGGCCTCGGCGACGGGCACCAACGGCGCGGTCGCCATCGGTAATGCGGCCACCGCGAACGGCACCGGCGCGATCGCGCTCGGTAACGTCGGCAGCTTTGCCGCCACCTCGATCGCGAGCGGCACGGACGCACTCGCGCTCGGTAACGGCTCGACGGCCAGCGGCAGCGCCGGCGCGGTCGCCGTCGGTGCGGCAGCCGTGGCGTCGAACTCCTACGCAACGGCCTTCGGTTCGAACTCGACTGCGTCGGGTGCCGGTTCGGTCGCGTTCGCGCAAAATGCCAATGCTTCGGCGTCGAACGCCATCGCCATCGGCGTCGGTTCGACCGCGAACGTCGCGAACTCGATCGCACTCGGCAGCAGTTCCATCACGAACAGTGCACTGACGACGACGTCCGGCGGCACCACCGCCGTCAATAGCACCACGATCGGCGGCCAGTCGTTCGGCACGTATCAGGCCGGGACGCCTACGGGCGGCATCGTCAGCGTCGGTCAGCCGAACGCGGAACGCCGCATCCAGAACGTCGCCGCGGGCCTCGTCAGCGCGACCAGCACGGATGCGATCAACGGCAGCCAGCTCTTCGCAGTGGCAAGCACGACGACGTCGAGCATCACGAGCCTGTCGTCCTCCACGTCGACGGGCCTCTCGTCGGCTAATAGCTCGATCGCTTCGCTGTCGACCTCGACTTCGACCGGCATCAATTCGCTGTCCACCGGCCTGAGCTCGGCAAACAGCTCGGTTACGTCGCTTTCGACTTCCACGTCGACGGGTCTCTCGTCGGCGAATAGCTCTATCACTTCGCTGTCGACGTCGACTTCGACTGGTATCAACTCGCTGTCCACCGGCCTCAGCTCGACTAACAGCTCGGTCACGTCGCTTTCGTCGTCCACGTCGACGGGGCTCTCGTCGGCTAACAGCTCGATCGCTTCGCTGTCGACGTCGACTTCGACTGGTATCAACTCGCTGTCCACCGGCCTCAGCTCGGCAAACAGCTCGGTCACGTCGCTTTCGTCCTCCACGTCGACGGGGCTCTCGTCGGCGAATAGCTCGATCACTTCGCTGTCGACGTCGACCTCGACTGGCATCAACTCGCTGTCCACTGGCCTCAGCTCGGCAAACAGTTCGGTTACGTCGCTTTCGTCGTCCACGTCGACGGGGCTCTCGTCGGCGAATAGCTCGATCACTTCGCTGTCGACGTCGACCTCGACTGGCATCAACTCGCTGTCCACTGGCCTCAGCTCGGCTAACAGCTCGGTCACGTCGCTTTCGTCTTCCACGTCGACGGGCCTGTCGTCGGCCAACAGCTCGATCGCTTCGCTGTCGACGTCGACTTCGACTGGTATCAACTCGCTGTCCACCGGCCTCAGCTCGGCAAACAGTTCGGTTACGTCGCTTTCGTCGTCCACGTCGACGGGGCTCTCGTCGGCGAATAGTTCGATCGCTTCGCTGTCGACGTCGACTTCGACTGGCATCAACTCGCTCTCCACGGGCCTCAGCTCGGCTAACAGCTCGATCACTTCGCTGTCGACCTCAACCTCGACCGGCATCAACTCGCTCTCCACTGGCCTCAGCTCGGTCTCGACGAAGACAGACAACCTGGGTAACAGCACCGCGTCCGCACTTGGCGGTGGTTCGACGTACGACCCGACGACGGGCACGGTCTCGGCTCCGGCGTACACCACGTACAACGCGAACGGCACGACGTCGACGGCCAACAGCGTGGGCTCGGCGATCAACAACATCAACAGCCAGGGCATCAAGTACTTCCACGCGAACTCGACCGGCGCCGACAGCACCGCGACGGGCACCGACGCCGTCGCCATCGGCACCGGTGCTGTCGCGGGCACGAACAACTCCGTCGCGCTCGGCGCGAACTCGGTGACTGCCCCGGCCAGCCCGACGAGCAGCGCGACCGTCAACGGCGTAACGTTCGGCGGATTCGCTGGCGCCACGCCGGTCGGCACCGTCAGCGTCGGCGACTTCAACAAAGAACGGCAGATCACCAACGTCGCCGCCGGCCAAGTAACCGAGACCAGTACGGACGCGATCAACGGCAGCCAGCTTTATTCCGTCGCCCAACAAGTCGGTACCGCGACCAGCGCCATTTCGTCGCTGTCGACGTCGACTTCGACGGGTCTGTCGTCGGCCAATAGCTCGATCACCTCGCTGTCCACTTCGACTTCGACCGGCCTGTCGTCGGCTAATAGCTCGATCACCTCGCTGTCCACGTCGACCTCGACCGGCCTGTCGTCGGCCAATAGCTCGATCACGTCGCTCTCGACTTCGACCTCGACCGGCCTGTCGTCGGCCAATAGCTCGATCACGTCGCTCTCGACTTCGACCTCGACGGGCCTCTCGTCGGCGAATAGCTCGATTACGTCGCTCTCGACTTCGACTTCGACCGGCCTCTCGTCGGCTAACAGCTCCATCACATCGCTCTCGACTTCGACTTCGACGGGTCTGTCGTCCGCCAACAGCTCGATCACCTCACTGTCGACTTCGACCTCGACGGGTATCAATTCGCTGTCGACCGGCCTCAGCTCGACCAACAGCTCGGTGACGTCGCTGTCGACTTCCACGTCCACCGGCTTGTCGTCGGCTAACAGCTCGATCACCTCTTTGTCCACGTCGACCTCGACCGGCATCAGCTCGCTGTCGACGGGCCTTAGCTCGACCGATAGCTCGGTGACGTCGCTGTCGACTTCCACGTCCACCGGCTTGTCGTCGGCGAATAGCTCGATCACGTCGCTGTCCACTTCGACTTCGACCGGCATCAACTCGTTGTCGACCGGCCTCAGCTCGACCAATAGCTCGGTGACGTCGCTGTCGACCTCCACGTCGACCGGCCTGTCGTCGGCTAACAGCTCGATCACCTCTCTGTCCACGTCGACCTCGACCGGCATCAACTCGCTTTCGACGGGCCTTAGCTCGACCGATAGCTCGGTGACGTCGCTGTCGACTTCCACGTCCACCGGCTTGTCGTCGGCGAATAGCTCCATCACGTCGCTCTCGACCTCGACCTCGACGGGTATCAATTCGCTGTCGACGGGCCTCAGCTCGACCGATAGCTCGGTGACGTCGTTGTCGACCTCCACGTCGACCGGCCTGTCGTCGGCGAATAGCTCCATCACGTCGCTGTCGACTTCGACCTCGACCGGCCTGTCGTCGGCCAACAGCTCCATCACGTCGCTGTCCACATCGACCTCGACCGGCATCAATTCGCTGTCGACGGGCCTCAGCTCGACCGATAGCTCGGTGACGTCGCTGTCGACTTCCACGTCCACCGGCTTGTCGTCGGCGAATAGCTCGATCACGTCGCTGTCCACTTCGACTTCGACAGGTCTGTCGTCCGCGAACAGCTCCATCACGTCGCTCTCGACCTCGACCTCGACAGGTCTCTCGTCGGCGAATAGCTCGATCACGTCGCTCTCCACTTCGACTTCGACCGGCCTCTCGTCAGCTAACAGCTCTATCACGTCGCTCTCGACTTCGACCTCGACTGGCCTGTCGTCGGCCAACAGCTCGATCACGTCGCTCTCGACCTCGACCTCGACCGGCATCAATTCGCTGTCGACGGGCCTCAGCTCGACCAACAGCTCGGTAACGTCGCTGTCGACTTCCACGTCCACCGGCTTGTCGTCGGCGAATAGCTCGATCACGTCGCTGTCCACTTCGACTTCGACAGGTCTGTCGTCCGCGAACAGCTCCATCACGTCGCTCTCGACCTCGACCTCGACAGGTCTCTCGTCGGCGAATAGCTCCATCACGTCGCTGTCGACTTCGACCTCGACCGGCCTGTCGTCGGCCAACAGCTCCATCACGTCGCTGTCCACGTCGACCTCGACGGGCATCAATTCGCTGTCGACGGGCCTCAGCTCGACCGATAGCTCGGTGACGTCGTTGTCGACCTCCACGTCGACCGGCCTGTCGTCGGCGAACAGCTCCATCACGTCGCTGTCCACCTCGACTTCGACGGGCCTCTCGTCGGCCAATAGTTCGATCACGTCGCTGTCGACTTCGACTTCGACGGGTCTGTCTTCGGCTAACAGCTCGATCGATTCCCTGTCGACTTCGACCTCGACGGGTCTGTCGTCCGCCAACAGCTCGATCACCTCGCTGTCGACCTCGACCTCGACCGGTATCAGCTCGCTGTCCACGGGCCTGAGCAGCACGAACAGCTCGGTGACGTCGCTGTCGACCTCCACGTCGACCGGCTTGTCGTCGGCTAACAGCTCCATCACGTCGCTGTCGACGTCGACTTCGACCGGCCTGTCGTCGGCCAACAGCTCGATCACCTCGCTGTCGACCTCGACCTCGACCGGCATCAACTCGCTGTCCACCGGCCTGAGCTCGACCAACAGCTCGGTGACGTCGCTGTCGACCTCCACGTCGACCGGCCTGTCGTCGGCGAATAGCTCGATCAGCTCCCTGTCGACTTCGACCTCGACCGGCCTCTCCTCGGCGACCAGCTCGATCACGTCCCTGTCGACCTCGACTTCGACCGGCATCAGCTCGCTGTCCACCGGCCTGAGCAGCACGGACAGCACGATCCTGTCGCTGTCCACGTCGACCTCGACCGGCATCGGCTCGCTGTCCACCGGCTTGAGCAGCACGAACAGCTCGGTGGCGTCGCTGTCCACGTCCACCTCGACCGCGATCAACGCCGCGAAGACGCACTACTACAGCGTCAACGACAACGGCGTGCAGCAAGCCAACTACGACAACACGGGCGCCACCGGCACCAACGCCCTCGCCGCCGGCGTGAACGCCAGCGCGGCGGGCGCCAGCAGCGTCGCGGTCGGCGACGGTTCGAACGCGCAGACGGCGGGTGCGGTCGCGATCGGCCAGAGCGCATCGGCAACGGGCGGCAAGGCGGTATCGATCGGCTCCGGCAACACGGCGTCCGGCGACGGCGCGGTCGCGATCGGCGATCCGAACGTGGCGACGGGCACCGGCGCGGTGGCGATGGGCGCCAACAACACGGCAACCGGCGACGGCGCGGTGTCCCTCGGCAACCAGAACACGGCAACCGGCGCCAGCGCGCTCGCCCTCGGCAGCGCGAACCAGGCCACCGCGGACAACACGATCGCGCTGGGCAGCCAGGCCACGGCCAGCGCCACCGGCGCCCAGGCCTACGGCTCGGCCGCCAAGGCCACGGCCGCCGACGCCCTCGCCTTCGGCACGAACGCGCAAGCGAACGTCGCGAACTCGATCGCACTCGGCGCGAACTCGGTCACGGCCGCGGCGGTCGGCACCTCGAGCGCCACGATCGGCGGCGTCACCTACCCGTTCGCGGGCGGCTCGCCGGTCGGCGTGGTGAGCGTCGGCGCACCGGGTCAGGAACGCCAGATCACGAACGTCGCCGCGGGCCGGATCTCGGCCACGAGCACGGACGCGATCAACGGCAGCCAGCTGAACGCGACGAACAACGCGCTCAACACGCTGTCGACGTCCACCGCGTCGAACGTCGCGTCGCTGTCCACCGGCATCAATTCGCTGTCGACCGGCCTGAGCACGACGAACAGCAACGTAGCGTCGCTGTCCACGTCCACGTCGACCGCGATCAACTCGCTGTCGACGGGGCTCAGTTCCACGAACAGCAACCTGACGTCGCTGTCCACGTCCACGTCGACCGGCATCGGTTCGCTGTCCACCGGCCTGAGTTCGACCAACAGCACGGTGGCCTCGCTGTCGACCGGCGTGACGAACCTCGGCGATCAAGTGAGCCAGCTGTCGACGACGATCAACAACAACACGGCGCGTACGGCGAACAACAACGGCGTCGCCGCCGACCTGAACGGCAAGGGCAACGACCTTCCGGTCGTCACGGCCGGTTCGAACTCCGTGGCGATCGGCGCGGCGTCGAACGACGGCGGTCGCTCGAACGTGGTGTCGGTCGGCAACGACCAGCAGCAGCGCCAGATCACGAACGTCGCGCCCGGTACGCAGGGCACCGACGCGGTGAACGTGAACCAGTTGACGCAAGTGCAGACGACGCTGTCGACGGCACTGTCGGGCCAGCAGGCGCAGATCAACTCGCTGGGTTCGCAACTGCAGCAGACCGACCAGATGGCGAAGCAGGGTATCGCGGCCGTCGGCGCGATGGCGTCGATCCCGCAGCTCGATCGCGACGCCAACTTCGGGATGGGCGTGGGCACGTCGACCTTCCTCGGCCAGAAGGCGATGGCGGTCAGCATGCAGGCGCGTATCACGGAGAACCTGAAGGCGTCGGTCAACGGCGGTTTCAGCGGCGGTCAGAAGGTGATCGGCGCCGGCATGCTGTATCAGTGGAAGTAACGCGTCGCGCCGCCCGGGCGCAGCCTCGCCGATCTCGCCGCCGATGCCGCGCTCGACCTGCGCGACCAGCTCGGCTCCGGCGCGCTGGCCCGCACGACGCATGTGATCGTCGCCAGTTGCGCGCTCAACGAAGGCATCGGCGACTCGGTCGTCGGCCGCATGCAGTACGAACTCGGGCTGCAGCGCGTGACGCCGTTCGCGCTCGGCCAGAACGGCACGCTCGGCTGGTATTCGGCGCTGATGCTGCTCGACGGGCTGCTGCGCGACGAAGGCGACCAGGCGCTCGTGATCCTCAGCGACAAGTGGCTCTACCCGTTCTTCCGCCAGTTCGGCGACCTGGTCGGCTACGGCGACGCGGCCGCCGCGCTGCTCGTGTCGCGCGCAGGCCCGTCGCCCGAGCCGGCCGCGTGGGGCGGCGTGCGGTCCGTCGCGCTCGAATTCGGGCCGTCGATCGCCGATCCGTGGGCCGATGCGCCGGCCACGCTGCGCGACACGCTCGCGCCGGTCGCCGCGGGGGGGGGGCCCCCCCCGCGGGGGGGGGGCGGGCCGGGGGGGGGCCCCCGGGGGGGGGGGGGGGGCAGCGACGACTACAACCTCGCGCTGTCGAAGCACCGCGCCGAATCGGTCGCTGCCTATCTGAAGGCGCATGGACTGAAGACCGATTCGATGACGGTCTCGGGCCGCGGCAAGGCCGATCCGGTCGCCTCGAACGCGACGCCGGAAGGCCGCGCCAGCAACCGTCGCGTCGAAATCCGGCTGCAGCACTGAGCCGCCCGCGGCCGCGCATGCGGCCGCGCGATCCGGCAGGCCGCACGCGCCGCGCCGGAATTCCGCCGGACCACCGGGCGCCGCAACGCCTGCGCCCGCTCCCGTTGGCCGTCGGCTATGTCAAAGTTCGTCACGCGCTGCCAAAACCGGCGGTTTCCATGCCACAATCGCCGCAAACAGTCGCCGGGGCAGCCCGCCCGACGCGCGCCGTGCCAGGCGTGCCCGACGACACGCCGGAATCCGGCCGCCGCCTTCGCGAATCTCGTCGACCGATTCGCGCACCGCGGCGCACCGGCGCGAATCCAACCATGACAATCCACGGCGCGCCGCTGCCGGCCAGACGCTCGACGCGATGCCGGACGCACGACGCTGCAGAGGAAACAACCGGTGACGGACATCAATGAAGCCGCCGCGGGCGGCACCCGCAAGCACCGGCCGGCGGTCGGCATCTCGCTGTTCGCGCGCGATGGCCAGGCGATCTGGGAAAACGGCATTCACCAGAACATCGCGTTCCTCGCGATGATGCTCAAGCGCTCGGATCGCGTCGGCCCCGTCTATTTCCTGAACGGCGGCGACGCCAATGCGCTGCCGGCCGGCCTCGAACTCGACGGCCTCGACATCCCGCTCGTGAAACCCGCCGACGTCACGCACGAACTCGACGTCGCGATCGAAATGGGCGCGCAGTTGCCCGTCGAATGGCTCCGGCACATGAAAGCGCTCGGCAAGAAGACCGCTGCGTTCTTCTGCGGGCACGTGTATGCGGGGCTGGGCGAAACGCCGATCTTCGGGAAACCGTCGGGGCACGTGTTCAACGGCGCGCCGTTCGACGAAGTGTGGCTGCTGCCGCAATACGACAAGACCGCCGCGCCGATGCTGCGGACGATCCTGCGCGCGCCCGTCCACCTGATGCCGCACATCTGGTCGCCGTACTTCCTCGAGCGCCGCGTGGCCGCGCTCGCCGACGAAGGCGCGACGTTCGGCTATCGGCCCGGCCAGCGGCCATGGAAGCTCGCGATGCTCGAGCCGAACATCTCGGTCGCGAAGTCCTGCCACTACCCGATGCTCGCTTGCGACGAGCTCTACCGCGCGCGGCCTGATGCGGTGCAACACATGTTCGTGGTCAACTCGATGCACATGAAAGAACATCCGACCTTCGTGCACTTCGCGAACAGCCTCGATCTCGTGCGCCAGCACAAGGCGACGTTCGAGCCGCGCATCGACCTGCCGGGCTTCATGGCGCGCCACGCGGATGCGGTCGTGTCGCACCACTGGGAAAACGGGCAGAACTATCTGTATTACGACGTGCTGTACGGCGGCTATCCGCTGATCCACAACTCGACGCTGATCGGCGACGCCGGCTATTACTACCCGGACTTCGACTCGGCCGCCGGCGGTCGCGCGCTGCTCGAAGCGTGGCTGCATCACGACGAACGCCTCGACGACTACCGTGCGAAAGCCGACCGGCTGCTGCACTCGGTCTCGATCGACAACCCCGCGAACCTCGACGCGTTCGTCTCGCGTCTGGTCGCCTGAACCGGAGCATACGCATGTCGGACTCCAATGCCCGTCAAGCGCCCGGCGAGGGCAAGCGTCTCGTCGTCGGCGTGTCGCTGTTCGTGCGCGGCGCCGGCCAGTCGCTGTGGGAAAACGGCATTTTCCAGAACTGCCTGCTGCTGATCCTGCTGCTGCGCCAGTCGCCGCTCGTCGCGGATGCCGTGATGGTCAACGGCGGCGAACAGGTCGCCGATCCGCAGATGATGCTCGGCGAGTGGAACGTGCCGCTGCTGTCGATGGACGAAGCGCTCGAGCGCTGCGACGTGCTGATCGAAATGAGCGCGCAATTCGGCGCGGATTACCTGCGCGCGTTCCGCGAGCGCGGCGGCAAGGTCGTCACGATGCGGGTCGGCAACGACTACGTGATCGACATCGAGCGCGCGATGTTCGACAAGCCGTCAGGCTTCCTGTTCTCGGGCGCGCCGTACGACGCGGTGTGGACGATTCCCGAATTCGAGCGCTCGTGCCTGCACTACTACCAGACGGGCTTGCGCGCGCCGGTCACGATCGTCCCGCACATCTGGCATCCGATGTTGTTCGACAAGGCGCGCGCGACGCTCGGCGCCGGTTTGTCGTTCGGCTATCGGCCCGGCAAGCCGCGCTGGCGCGTGACGATGTTCGAGCCGAACATCTGCATGGTGAAGACGAGCATCATTCCGATGCTCGTGACCGAGGAAGCGTATCGCGCGAATCCGGCATTCCTCGAATTCGTGCGCGTGTGCAACACGATCCACCTGAAGGATCACGCGACGTTCATCCACTTCGCGAAGAGCCTCGACATCGTGAACCACGGCATCACGACGTTCGAAAGCCGCTATGCGGTGTACGAGTTCATGGCCGCGTACGGCGATGCGGTGGTGTCGCACACGTGGGAGAACGCACAGAATTACCTGTATTACGAGCTGCTGTACGGCGACTATCCGCTGATCCACAACTCGCCGTTCCTCGGCAAGGCCGGGTATTTCTATCCGGACTTCGACTGCCAGGCGGGCGGCCGCGCGCTATTGCAGGCGTTCGCCGAGCACGACGCGAATCTCGACGCATACCGCGAGCAGTCGAAGCACGTGCTCGACTCGGTCAGCATCTACAACCCCGAGAACGTCGCGGCCTATACGGACGCGATCGCCACGCTCTATCGCGACGCATGACCGATCCTCGTCCCACGGAGCCGAGCCGATGAAACTCAATGTCGCGATAACGATCAACGTGCAGCGCGACGCGACGCAGTCGATCTGGTACAACGGCGCGAACCAGCACTGCGTATACCTGTACATGCTGCTGAAGCAATCGCCGTTGATCGGCGAGGTCTGGCTCGCGCACGACGACGGCATCGCCGCGTATCCGCAGGCGCTGATGATGGACGCATTCGGCGACGCGCTGCGGCCGCTGTCGGCCGTCGTTCACCAGACCGACCTGCTGATCGAGATGAACGCGTTCGTCGACCCGTCGCACACGGAGGTCGTGCGCCAGCGCGGCGGCAAGTGCGTGTCGTATCGCTTCGGCAACGACTACGTGATCGCGGTCGAGACGATCAACTTCGAGAAGAACGACTGGCGGCCAAACCCGCACCGCGTGCAGTTCGACGAGATCTGGACCAATCCGCAGCACATGCATACGTGCGCCGCGTATTTCCAGGCCGTGTACCGCGCGCCGGTGATCGAGCTGCCGCATATCTGGTCGCCGTATTTCATCGAACGCAGCCTCGACGCGGACCCTGAACTGAAGGCGCGCTTCGGCTATCGCAACCGCGGCCCGGCCAAGCGCATCGCGTTCTTCGAGCCGAACCTGAACGTCGTGAAGAGCGCGATCGTGCCGATGCTCGCCGCGAACGCGTGCTACGTCGAGCATCCGGAGCTCGTCGAGCACGTGTACATGACCAACACGTTCGACAAGAAGGAAAACGTCGCCTTCAAGCATCTCGCGCTCGGGCTCGAGATGGTGCGCGACGGCAAGGCCACCGCCGACGTGCGCGCGCCGTTCGTCGCGTGGGCCGCGCATCACACCGACATCGTCGTGTCGCACCACTGGGAAAACGGCCTGAACTACCTGCTGTACGACGCGCTGTACGGCAACTACCCGCTCGTGCACAACTCGCCGTTCCTGCGCGACGTCGGCTACTACTATCCGGACTTCGAGATCTTCGATGCGGCGCGCGCGATCGCGACCGCCGCGCAAACGCACGACGCACGGCTCGACGACTACGCGGCGGCCGCCCGCCGCTGCCTGCACCGGGTCGACACGCTCGCCGAGCACAACGTTCGCGCCTATTCCACGCAGATCCAGCACCTGTTCGCCGGCCGCCCGCTCGGCTGATTGCCTGCGCACGCGCCGGTTGCGTTACGCCAGTACCCGATCGCCGCTTTGCGCGGCGAACGCGCGGCCATGCCGCCGCCCGATGCGCGCGAGCACCGCGAAACAACGGGCGGCCGACCGGCCTGCGTCGGCCGATTGCCGGACGAGGCTGTCGGATACGCCGCGCGCGATCGCCGACTCGTCGCCGCACGCGCCGGCGATGACGCCCGCGTAGTAGTGCCGGGCCGCCAGTTCGCGGCCGCCCGCGTCGAGCGGCATCATTCGCCGAATACGGCGTGCGACGCGTGTCAGACCGTCCAGATACGGCGCGACGTCGATCGGCGCATCGGCCGATTCGGCGCCCAGTTGCCGCAGCATGTCGGCCAGCTCGGCGATCGCGACCAGCTCGCGCGCATCGATCGCCTGCGTGCCCGTTCCGCCTCCGGCTTTCGTCTCCGTCATGCCCACGCCCCTTTGCGATTCGTCCCGCCCCCGACGCGCACCGCGCGCGCCGCCCTGCCCGTTTCCGCTATCACGCGGCGGCCGGCGATCGCCATGAAAAGCGAATGCCCTGCGCCCACGTGACGCCGGCATCCACGATGATCTGCCGGTCGGTCTCGCTTTCCACGCCTTCGACGACGACGTGCCGCGCCCCTTCATGCGCAAACGCGATCAGCCGCCGGAACTGGTAGCGCCCGATCGCGTTGCGCTTGATCATCGACAGGATCGAGCGGTCGAGCTTCACGATGTCGGGATTGCCGACCACCAGATTGTTCAATGCACTGAAGCCGACACCGAAATCGTCGATCGCGATCCGGCACCCGGCCCGCCGGAAGCGGTACACGAACGACCGGCCCGCGACGGGGTTCAGCGGCCCCGTCTCCGTGATCTCGACGACCAGCCGCGCGGCCACCGACGGCTCGCGCTCGAGCCGCCTGAAAATCGCCAGCCACGCGTCGTCCACCACCGCACTCGCCGCCGCGACGTTGCAACCGTACACGGCGCCCGGATCGGCGCGCAGCGCATCGATCGTACGGCCGACCACCAGCCGGTCGAACCAGCGCATCAGGCCGAGCGCTTCGAGGCGCGGCAAGAAGACGAGCGGCGGCAGCGCATCGCGCTCGCCCCACCGCAACCGCGCCAGGCGTTCCTCGTACAGCACGCCGCCCGACAGGTCGGCGCGGCAGACGGGTTCGTGCGCGAATCCGAGCCGGCTTTCGACGAAACTGCGTACCGACGCAAGGTCGGGATGATCGTCGCGCGCGCCGAACACGAGATCGATTTCATCGCGATTCGCTTTCCGATTCGCCTCCTGGCGAGCTTCGACCGCATTCATCCGGCGCTCCGGCAAATGGCGAGCCGCCGATCGCGGCTCGACCTCAACACCCAGACGGAACGCGCCCACCTCGACGCGCTCCGCCGCCTACCCGGCCCATCCTGTATGTCGATTTTTTCCGGGGAGCGTACTGGTCGCTTCGGCACCGTCAAATTCGATATTTTTACGATATTCGATTACCTGAAATACACCACGCGCGCGCGATACCAACAGTGCGACAGGTTACACAACGCGAATTACAAGAACCTCAAATCCGAATCGCTTATATTTTTCATCCAGACCGTTTTATCCGAATCTTCTTTTCCCGGATTCGCTCGTCGCTCGAATCGGGGCACCGTCAATTGATCAGATAAATACTATGCGACGAAGTACCGCCCGCGCTCGATATGTCGGGGAGAAATGCCGCTCTCCGCACGTGCCGCCTCACTCTTGATACCTGCCGCCGCGCGCCATTCGATCACTGCGGCATGCAATTTCCGCGTTCCCAACGATATTGTTAAATTTCCAACAGGAATCAGTCTCGCTTAATCCATAATACCAATTTCAATTATATGAAGATTATAGATTGAAACATATTTAACAATCTTTCCAACTTGTTAACCTATAAACTTGTTTTTGACGGACTTCCCTCGGAGCCGTCAATTTCGTGCCTTCGAAAACCGTCGAACCCATCCGGTTCGTCGGTTTCTTTTTTTAACGGCATCATTTCGTCAGACATGAGGGCGGGACAAACCCGACGGCGGGAGGCGAGCGGAGCGCAACGACCGTGCGCCGCGGAACACCGGCCTCAGGCGGCCGGCGCGCCGATCAGGTTCGCGAGCAGCGCGTCGTACTCGGCGACGAGCGCCGGATTCGCCGACGTGTAACGGCGAAGGATCTCGCGCTGGCGTCGCGCATACGCTTGCCAGTCGTCGTCGTGCGTATGCAGCGCGCGCAGCAGCGCATCGGCGCCCTGCTGCACGTCGTTGTCCGGATAGTAGTAGCCGAGATCGGGCGCGAGACTCGCGTTGTGCACGAGCGGATAACCCTGCCAGCACACGTCGAAATAGAAATAGTTCAGCGGGTTCGACCATTGATGCGACACGACGATATCGGTCAGGTCGGCCAGGAACAGCGGCGTATCGAAGCGCCCGACGAAGCTCGCCTTGCCCGCGCGCACGATATCCAGGTAGTTCATCAGCATCACGAACTCGGGGCTGTCGTGCGCGAGGCGATCGGCGTTCGTCACGTGCGTGAAGCAGATCGCGTCGGGGTCGCGACGATACGCCTCGTCGATGATCAGCATCGGATACACGCAGAACTTCACGACGTTGTGGTTCGGCTCCATCACCGTGAGCCGCTTGCCGGGCTCGCTGCGCGGCCGGTATTCGCCGTGCTCGGGCAGCGACTGTGCGCGTTCGGTCAGGAACATCGGATCCCACACGAACGGCACCACGCGCCCCGGACAGCGGCGCAGCGACTGCAGGAACGGCAGCGACGACGGCGCGATCTGCGGAATCGCCCACACCTCGTCGTAGCCGCGGTTGATGAACAGCGAATCCCACAGCCGGCGGCCGAACAGCATCGACTCCATCGCGTTGATGTACTCGACGCCGCAGCAATAGCTGACGAGCTTCGCGCCGCGCGCTTTCAGGTAGGCCGTCTGCTCGCCGTCGATCTGCCCGCCGAGCTCGATCACCACGTCGAGCGCGTCCTTCATGTCGGCGAACGCGCGCGTGTCGTACACGCTGCGATCCCACGGCAGCGCGTCGGTCAGCGGCACGTCGGTCGTGTTGACCAGCGTCACGCGGTAGCCGTGCGGCGACGCCATCAGCAGTTTCGCGAGGAACAGCGCGTTCTGCTTGATGCCGTTGATCCACAGGCTTTCGTCGGGGGCACGCAATCCGATCGTGATACCGATGCGCAGGCCGGTCAGGACAGGAGACGTCATCGTCGGCGGGATGGAAGGTTGAACGGGGATGGCTAGGCGCAGTGTAGCGCGCGACGCGCCGCCCGCGTCAAGCGGCGGCAATCCGGCATTCTAGCGGAGCGCCGGCCGCACACTGTCAGGGATGGTCAGCGCCGCCACCGGCAGCGCCAATCCGTCCGACCGTCATGCGACACTCGTGCCGCCCGGCGGCCGGTTTTCTCGCGGCATTCGAGCGGGCAGCGTGCGACTTCGTCGCACCGCCATCGATCGGTCAACGCGACGCGCCGGGCGGATGCCACCGGCCGGCCCGTCGTCGCTTCGGTTGCCGTCGTCAGATCGCCGCGATCGTCGGCGCCACGGCCGCCGGATCGGTGATGCTCGGCTTGCCGGTTTCGACGTGACCCGCGATGCGGCGCGTCCAGCCGGCATTGCCCGCCACGGTGAACTGCAGGTCGTACCAGTGGCTGCTGCACGACAGGTCCCAGTGCGCTTCGACGCGCTGCCCGGCCGGGACCGTCAGCGTGCGCGCCGCGCCGCCGTATGCGACATCGGTTGCCGTGACCGTGAGCGGGCCGGTGCCGGCATTGGCGATCGTCACGTAGACATCGCCGTTCGCGGTGTCGTAGCACGGCGTGATTTCAGGCTTGGCAGCGCCATCCGCGGCGGCCGAACCCGCGAAGCGCCGGAAATAGCCGTTCGGCCCCCACACGCTCGCCAGGTAGTTGCCGTTCGCATCGAGCGCCCACGTATCGGTCAACTGCTTGCCCGCTTCAACCGTATAGCGGCGCGGCATCGCGGTGGGGTCGCCCGTATAGACCCAGAAGTGCGCGCCTTGCGTGCCGGTATTCGCGAACGTCAGCGCATAGCCCTGCGCCTGGAGCTGGCCGGTGACATGCAATTCGTACGGCAGCGCGCGCGCCGGCCGCGTGCCGGGTTCCTGCGCGGTCACGACCTGCTGCGCGGTGCTGGCCGGCGCGGTCTGCGACGACGCGCGCGAGCATTGCAGGTCGGCCTGCGCGACATACGCCTGCGTGCTCGGCAGGGTCGGCAGCGTCGCATCCGACTTCGAGAAGTCGAGCGCCGAAGTCAGGTCGCCGCAGATCGCGCGACGCCACGGCGAGATGTTGGTCTCCATCACGCCGAAGCGCTTCTCGATGAATTGCAGCACCGACGTGTGATCGAACACCTGCGAGCACACGAAGCCGCCCTTCGACCACGGCGACACGACGAACATCGGCACGCGCGGGCCGAGGCCGTACGGCAGGTTGTCGGCCGTATAGGTGCCGGCTTGCGTCGCAGTCACGACGTTGTGCCGCTCGAGCGATACGTCCACGGTGCTCATGCCCGAGCCCGGCAGCGTCGGCGCCGACGGCGGCACGACATGGTCGAAGAAGCCGTCGTTCTCGTCGTACATGATCAGCAGGACGGTCTTGCTCCACACGTCCGGATTGGACGTCAGCGCATCGAGGATCGTCGACAGGTAGTACGCGCCGTACAGCGGCGTGAACTTCGGATGCTCGGAATACGCAGCCGGCGGCAGCAGCCACGACACCTGCGGCAGCGCGTTCGCCTGCACGTCGGCCTTCAGCTGCGTGATCGGACGCGTGCTCATCCCGCGCGTCTGCAACGACGAACCGGCCGGCGCGTTCACGAAGTTGTCGAAGCACGCCAGCATGTTCGTGCCGTAGTTGCCGGTGAAATTGTCGAACCCGGTGCCCTGCTGATAGATCTGCCACGAGATGCCGGCTTTTTCGAGCCGCTCCGGGTAGGTCGTCCAGTTGAAGGGCGGTAGCTGGACCTTGTCGAACGGGTTGTCGATGTAGTCGGTGTTGTCGAGCAGCGGGCCGCCGCCCGTGCCGAGCGGATCGACCATGCCCGTCATCAGGTACATGCGGTTCGGGTGCGTGTTGCCCGGGATCGAGCAGAAGTAGTTGTCGCACACCGTGAACGCATCCGCGAGCGCGTAGTGGAACGGGATGTCGTCGCGAACGTGATAGCCCATCGTCATGTTCGACTTCTGCACGGCCCACTGGTCCGCGCGACCGTTGTCGATCGCGCCGTGCGTCGTCGCCCACGTATGCGGCAGGCCGCCGATACATTGCGCGTTGACGCCCGGATTGGTCGTATCGTAGCGAAACGGTGCGATCACGCTCGACTTGTCTTCCTGGCGCGGCTGGAACCACACCGGCTTGCCGTTCGGCAGCGTGACCGGGAAGCGGTCGTTGTAGCCGCGCACGCCGCTCAGATGTCCGAGGTAGTGGTCGAACGAGCGGTTCTCCTGCATGAACACGACGATGTGCTGCACATCCTGGATCGTGCCTGTCACGGTGTTCGGCTCGATCGCCAGCGCCTTGCGGATCGATTCCGGCAGCAGTGCGGTGGCGGCGGTCGCGCCGGCGAGGCCGGCCGAGAACTTCAGAAAATCGCGTCGCGAATGGATGGCCATGCTGGTTGCTCTTGATGGGATTTCTGGTGGAAACGGCCGGTATCAGGAAGCGGGCGACGAAGCAGGCGCGGTGAAACCCGGCGGGCAGCGCATCTGCGCGGTGGCGACCACGGCGCCGCCGCACGCGGCCTTCTGCTGCGCGACGGGCGCGGCGGGTGCGGTCAGGTCGTCGTTGCAGGCGCCGAGGACGGCGGTCAGCATGACCAGGCCGACGACCGCGAAAGGCCGTAGGGCCGACGTTCGCATAACGGTTCTCCGTGAGGATGATGACGTGACGCGGACGCGAAGCCGCGCCGGTCATATCGACGCCGAGATGCTATGTTCGACTTGTGACACGACGGTGTCGCGCGACAGGGGCCGACGCGCATGCAGATCACCGCGTTGATGCAGAAATGACAGGTGCGCCATCGCGCTGGCCCTTTTTCGAACCGTTACATCGTCCACCGTCCGGTTTCAATCGCCGCCTCCATCATTTTGATGGTGAGTGGACGCTCCAGTATTTTGTCCCTGGCGTCGGCGCCAAATGGCGACCTGAATACCGCCATCAAGAATCGACTCATTCCCAGTTTCCGCGCAGGATAATAATAATAATCAATGTCGAAACCGGAAATATCGACACCAAACGTTTCCGAAAATCTCCGCATCAATCTCAACATGGCCCTGTCGGAAATTTCAAGATCGATGCAGAGATCCGTGTCCTCGGTAATCTCGAGTTCGCCCCATAGTGGCGAATCGGCCTCATCCCGCACCATCTCCATCAGACGACCGTCCATTAAAAGCGATCCTCCTGCTTGACCAAGCCATTGTACGTGACTGTCGAGCGATACATGATGACTGATATATCGATAGCGGTAATGATCCAGCCGACCACCGGCACGGCCCGACCGACAAAGGCGCCGAGCTCCCGGGTAAATTTGATCTTGAGCAGCAGGAGGCTCCTGAATGACGTTACCGTCGGCAGAATTTTGTACTTGATTTCATAGGGCAACACTTTTCTCGATACCCTGGATGCGATCGAAGTCCCCTTAACCGCTCCGCCGAATTTCCCTCGGGTCGGCACGAACCTCTGACCTAACAAAATCATTGCGATCCCGACAGCATCATCGATACCCAATTCATCACAGGCCACGTCGATGACAATCAGGCAGAAAAGTTCTGGCGGGTAAGGTCGATATGAATTCCGTATTTATATTTGTTCGCCATCTCAGTCTTTCTCTCGGCTACATTGCGCAGGACACTGGCCCGCACATCCCGGCGATTACGCTAACGCAACCATGTCGCGCACGGGCGGAAACGCGCAGCCGTTTCTCCAATCGAGCCGAACTTTCCGGGCACTCCGGAAAGCAGTCGCGATCGCGTGCGGCCTTTCTTCACAAGAGGAAGCAGGCAGCGCGTTTTGGCGAAGAAGTTGGACAGCCCGGTTTCGATCTTTGAACAACTGTTGCAATGGGCAAGCAAACCGGCCGGGGCAAAGTAGCGCGGGTCGAGCGCGCCGGTCACCGGCGAGAATCCGGGATTATTCAAAAATCTTGAAGATGCGACACGCAAATTATTTGTTTTTTTCTATGCGCGACGAGAGCGACGATCACTGCACAAGAATGCGATGTCGTCCTGATGAAAGGCACATCAGGTATTCGCAGCCGGATCGCGTCGGGGACGCCCGGATAATGCGGGGCACGACGGCCCGTGCGTGAGAGCCGGCAACGGCCCTCACGTGTATGCAACGCTCAGCCTTCCGCCATCATCAGCAACTGCGCACCGTCCGCGACCTGATCGCCGACGCCGTACAGCACTTCCGCGACGACACCCGCGCTCGGCGCGCCGATCGTATGCTCCATCTTCATCGCTTCCATCACGATCAGCGGCGTACCGGCTTCGACCTTCTGGCCCGGCTCGACCAGCACCGCGATCACCTTGCCGGGCATCGGCGCGGTCAGGCGGCCGCCGCCCTGCTCCGCGTCGCCCGCATGCGCAAGCAGGTTGCGCCATTCGAACGTCTCGGCCGCGCCCTGCGTGAACACGTGGAACGTGTCGCCGTCCGCATACACGCGGCCGCTGCTGCGCACGCCGCCCAGCGTCACGTCGAAATCGAGCGGCGTGGCGCCGCGCGTCCATGCGAACGGTTGCGCCGCCGCGTCGCCGATCGCGATGCGCGTGCCGGCGCCGTCGTCCTCGTACGTGACCGTCACGTCCGCTTCGCGCTCGGTCGCGTGCCATTCGAGCGTGCGGCGATAGCCGCCGTTCAGCCGCCAGTCCGGCAGCGAACACCACGGCGACGCACCTTCCTGCGCGGCGGCGCCACGCTCGCGTGCGAGCAGCGCGGCACATGCGAGTGCGAGCGTCGCACGCGGCGGCTGTTGCGGCGCGAACAGCGCCTCGTGGTTGCGCTCGATCAGACCCGTGTCGAGATCGGGGATCGCGAACGGCTCGCACGCAACGATCCGCTGCAGGAACGCGGCGTTGGTGTGCAGGCCGACCACTTCGCACGCGCGCAGCGCACGCTGCATCAGGCTCAGCGCTTCCGCGCGATCCGCGCCGTGCACGATCAGCTTCGCGATCATCGGATCGTAGAACGGTGTGATCGCATCGCCTTCGCGCACGCCGCTGTCGACGCGCACCGCCGCCCCGATGTCGAATTCGACGCCTGCCGGCAGCCGCAGATGCTTCAGCGTACCCGTCGACGGCAGGAAGCCGCGCGCGGGGTTCTCCGCGTACAGGCGCGCCTCGAGCGCATGACCGTGCACGCGCAGTTCCTCCTGCTTCAGCGGTAGCGGTTCGCCCGACGCGACGCGCAATTGCCATTCGACGAGATCGAGCCCCGTGACCATCTCGGTCACCGGATGCTCGACCTGCAGGCGCGTGTTCATCTCCATGAAGTAGAACGCTTCGCCCGTCATGATGAACTCGACGGTGCCCGCACCGACGTAGCCCACCGCGCGCGCGGCCGCGACGGCCGCCTCGCCCATCGCCTGGCGCACGTCCGCATGCAAACCCGGTGCCGGCGCTTCCTCGAGCACCTTCTGGTGACGACGCTGCACCGAGCAGTCGCGATCGAACAGGTAGACGGTATTGCCGTGCGTGTCGCCGAACACCTGCACTTCGACGTGGCGCGGGCGCATCAGGTATTTCTCGATCAGCACGCGGTCGTTGCCGAAGCTGCTCGCGGCTTCGCGCTGGCACGACGCGAGCGCCGCCGGGAAATCGTCGGAGCGTTCGACCACGCGCATCCCCTTGCCGCCGCCGCCTGCGCTCGCCTTCAGCAGCACCGGGTAGCCGATCCGATCGGCTTCGCCATGCAGGTTGGCCGCGTCCTGGTCGTCGCCGTGATAGCCGGGCACGAGCGGCACGGCGGCCGCGTGCATCAGCGCCTTCGCGGCAGCCTTCGAGCCCATCGCCGCGATCGCGTCGACCGGCGGCCCGATGAACACGATGCCGGCCTCTTCGCACGCGTGCGCGAAATCTTCGTTCTCCGACAGAAAGCCGTAGCCGGGGTGAATCGCCTGCGCACCGGTCGCGCGCGCGGCGTCGATGATGCGCTCGATGCGCAGGTAGCTGTCTGCCGCGGCCGAGCCGCCGATATGCACGGCCTCGTCGCACGCGGCCACGTGTTTCGCGTTCGCATCCGCGTCGGAATAGACGGCGACGCTCGCGATCCCGAGACGTTTGCACGTCGCAGCGACGCGGCACGCGATTTCGCCGCGGTTGGCGATCAGAATCTTGTCGAACATGGCTTCGATGTCGTCCGGAAGGTTGAGGTCACGCAATCATTCACGCCACGACGGCGTGCGCTTTTCGAGGAAGGACGCGATCCCTTCGCGCGCTTCCGCGCCGGCGCGGGTCTTCGCGATCCAGTCGGCGGTCTGCTCGATCAGCGTCGCGTCGAGCGCGCGCCCGGCCACGTCGGCGACGAGCCGCTTGCACGCCTTCACGGCGTCGGGGCCGTTCGCGACGAGCGTCGCAGCCAGCTTCGCGACCGTTTCGTCGAGCGCGTCGGCCGGCACCGCGTCGTGAATGAAGCCGAGCGATGCGGCGCGCACGCTGTCGAACACTTCGGCCGTCGTGAAGTAGCGGCGCGCCGCGCGCTCGCCCATCGCACGGATGACGTACGGCGCGATCGTCGCGGGAATCAGCCCGAGCCGCGCTTCCGACAGGCAGAACTTCGCGCCGTCCGCGGCGATCGCGATGTCGGCCGCCGCGACGAGGCCCACGCCGCCCGCATACGCGTCGCCATGCACGCGCGCGATCACCGGCTTGCCGCAGCGATGAATCGCTTCGAGCATCCGCGCGAGCTTGCGCGCATCGGCGCGGTTCTCGTCGTCCGAGTAACCGGCCATCTTCTTCATCCAGTTCAGGTCCGCGCCCGCGCAGAACGCGGCGCCTTCCGCGGCGAGCACGATCGCGCGCACGCCTTCGTGCGCATCGAGCCATTCGAACGCGGTGGTCAGCTCGGCGATCGTCGTCTCGTTGAACGCATTGCGCACGTCGGGACGCGCGAGCGTGACGGTCGCCACGCGGCCGGCTTCGCTGACCTTGATCGTTTCGTATCGCATCGGTCGGTCCTCCCGGGCGTTACATGCGGAACACGCCGAAGCGCGTGTCGTCGATCGGCGCGTTCATCGACGCGGCGAGGCCGAGCCCGAGCACGTCGCGCGTCTGTGCGGGGTCGATCACGCCGTCGTCCCACAGCCGGGCGCTCGCGTAATACGGATGGCCCTGGCGCTCGTACTGGTCGCGAATCGGCTGCTTGAACGCATCTTCTTCCTCGGGCGACCACGAACCACCCTTCGCTTCGATGCCGTCGCGGCGCACGGTCGCGAGCACCGACGCGGCCTGTTCGCCGCCCATCACCGAGATCCGGGCATTCGGCCACATCCACAGGAAACGCGGGCCGAACGCGCGGCCGCACATTCCGTAGTTGCCGGCGCCGAACGAGCCGCCGATGATCACCGTGAACTTCGGCACCTTCGCGTTCGACACGGCCGTCACCATCTTCGCGCCATGCCGTGCGATGCCTTCGTTCTCGTACTTGCGGCCGACCATGAAGCCCGTGATGTTCTGCAGGAACACGAGCGGGATCTTGCGCTGGCAGCACAGCTCGATGAAATGCGCGCCCTTCACGGCCGATTCGGAAAACAGGATGCCGTTGTTCGCGACGATCCCCACCGGATGGCCCCAGATGTGCGCGAAGCCGGTGACGAGCGTCGTGCCGAAGCGCGCCTTGAATTCGTCGAATTCGGAATCGTCGACGATGCGCGCGATCACCTCGCGCACGTCGAACGGCTTGCGCGTATCGACCGGAATCACGCCGTACAGGCTCTTCGCGTCGTAGCGCGGCGGCTTCGGCTCGCGCAGCGCGACCGGCGGCGCGATCTTCGGCGCGAGGTGGCCGACGATGTTGCGCGCGATCGACAGCGCGTGCGCGTCGTTCTGCGCGAGATGGTCGGCCACGCCCGACAGGCGCGTATGCACGTCGCCGCCGCCGAGATCCTCGGCGCTGACTTCCTCGCCGGTCGCGGCCTTCACGAGCGGCGGCCCACCGAGGAAAATCGTGCCCTGGTCCTTCACGATGATCGACTCGTCGCTCATCGCCGGCACGTAGGCGCCGCCGGCCGTGCACGAACCCATCACGACGGCGATCTGCGCGATCCCCGCCGCCGACATCGTCGCCTGGTTGAAGAAGATGCGGCCGAAGTGATCGCGATCGGGAAACACGTCGTCCTGGTTCGGCAGGTTCGCGCCGCCCGAATCGACGAGGTACACGCACGGCAGCCGGTTTTCCGCGGCGATTTCCTGCGCGCGCACGTGCTTCTTCACGGTGATCGGGTAGTAGGTGCCGCCCTTGACCGTCGCGTCGTTGCACACGATCACGCATTCGCGGCCGGCAATGCGGCCGATGCCGGTGATGACGCCCGCGCCCGGCGCGTCGTCGTTGTACATGCCGTTCGCGGCGAGTTGCGAGAACTCGAGGAACGGCGCGCCCGGATCGAGCAGTTGCGCGATGCGATCGCGCGGCAGCAGCTTGCCGCGCGACAGGTGCTTGTCGCGCGCGGCCTGGCCGCCGCCTTGCGCGAGCTGTTCGATCTTCGCGCGCAGGTCGGCGACGACCGCCTCGAGCGCGGCGGCATTCGCGCGGAAGTCTTCCGAACGCGGGTTCAGTTTCGATTCGATGATCGGCATCGACGGGGCTCCGTTCGCGTGACGTAGGGCGTTACATCGTTTCCGCGAACAGCTCGCGGCCGATCAGCATCCGGCGGATCTCGCTCGTGCCGGCGCCGATCTCGTACAGCTTCGCATCGCGCCACAGGCGGCCGACCGGGTATTCGTTGATGTAGCCGTTGCCGCCGAGGATCTGGATCGCCTCGCCGGCCATCCACGTCGCCTTCTCGGCCGTGTAGAGGATCACGCCCGCGCAGTCCTTGCGCACCTGGCGAATGTGGTCGCTGCCCGCCGAGTCGAGATGGCGGCCGACTGCGTACAGATACGCGCGGCACGCCTGGAACGTGGTGTACATGTCGGCGACCTTGCCCTGGATCAGCTGGAATTCGCCGATCGACTGGCCGAACTGCTTGCGATCGTGGATATACGGCACCACCGCGTCGAGACACGCGGCCATGATGCCCGTCGGGCCGCCCGACAGCACCGCGCGCTCGTAGTCGAGGCCGCTCATCAGCACCTTCACGCCGCCGTTCAACTGGCCGAGGATGTTCTCTTCCGGCACCTCGACGTCCTGGAACACGAGCTCGCCCGTGTGCGAACCGCGCATGCCGAGCTTGTCGAGCTTCTGCGCGACCGAGAAGCCCTTCATCCCCTTCTCGACGATGAATGCGGTGATGCCGCGCGAATTCGCTTCGACGTCCGTCTTCGCGTAGACGACGAGCGTGTCGCAGTCGGGGCCGTTGGTGATCCACATCTTCGTGCCGTTGAGCACGTAGCGATCGCCGCGCTTGTCCGCGCGCAGCTTCATGCTGACGACGTCGGAGCCGGCGTTCGGCTCGCTCATCGCGAGCGCGCCGATGTGTTCGCCGGACACGAGCTTCGGCAGGTATTTCTGCTTTTGCGCTTCGGTGCCGTTGCGGTGGATCTGGTTCACGCACAGGTTCGAGTGCGCGCCGTACGATAGGCCGATCGACGCCGATGCGCGCGAGATCTCCTCCATCGCGACCATGTGCGCGGTGTAGCCCAGGTTCGCGCCGCCGTATTCCTCGGAGACGGTCATGCCGAGCACGCCGAGATCGCCGAACTTCTTCCACAGATCCATCGGGAACTGGTCGGTGCGGTCGACCTCCGCCGCGCGCGGCGTGATTTCCTTCGCCGCAAACGTCGCGACGGCGTCGCGCAGCATCTCGATGTCTTCACCGAGCATGAATTGCACGCCGGGCAGGTTGATCATGTCTCCTCCGTCTTCCAGAAAGTGTGTCGCACTCACCGATTTCTGAGTTTCGCTCAAATCGAATGAATACGGGTATTCATTGACCAATAAAGCGGAAATTTTGCACAGTTTCGCGCCTCGCCGGGTTCGGCGTCAATAGTTTTCTGAGTGATACTCAGATATGATGCGAGCATGACAGCCGCTCCCGCCGACACCATGACCGCCACCGCCAAAGCCGACCGCGCCGACACGCCGCGCGCACCCGCCGGGCGCAAATCCCAGCAGCGCGTGCAGGACATTCTGCGCGCCGGCCGTGAAGTGTTCGCCGAAAAGGGTTACGAGCATGCGACGGCCGCCGAGATCGCGCAGCGCGTGGGCGTATCGGAGGCGACGGTGTTCAGCTATTTCCGCGGCAAGCGCGAGCTGTGCGCGCGAGTGATCGCCGACTGGTACGACGAAATCATCGCCGCGTTCGAACACGGGATGCCGCGGGACGCATCGGTGCAGCAGCAGTTCGCGTTCATCGTGCGCACGCACCTGCGGCTGATGCTCGTGAACGGGACGGGGCTGTGCGCGCTGGTGCTGTCGGAAGGCCGCGCGAAGCAGCATGCGCTGAGCGACGAACTCACCGCGCTGCAGCGCCGCTACACGGCGCCGCTGATGGACGTGCTCGCGCGCGGCCAGGCGGCCGGGCAGGTTCGCGCGGATCTGCCGCTGAGCCTGCTGCGCTCGATGGTGTTCGGCCCGATGGAGCATGTGCTGTGGGATGCGATCCTCGGGCACCGCAAGCTCGATACGGAAACGACGGCCACGCAGTTGATCGACATGCTGTGGGCCGCGATGCAGCCGCCGGCGCCGGAGCAGGCGGCGTTGGTGCGCTTCAGGAATGAAGTGGCGGAAGCGGTGCGGCGGCTGGAAGGGGAAGCGTCACGCGCGTGACGCGGATGAGCAGCGCGGCGACCGCCTCGCCGCAGCCTCTGCGCCGTCGCTCACGGCGCGGCGCCACTACGAATCCTCGCTGACGCGCAGCGGCGCGCGACTCTGCTCGTTGTTCAAATGCACGAACTTGCGCAACAGCCGCATCAATTCCTGCGAATCATCTTCGCCCATCCCGTCGAACAGCCCGGCACGCAGTTCCTGCACCGACGGAATCAGGTGGGTGAGCAGCTCGACGCCCGCCGGCGTCAACAACAGACGCCGCTGACGCCGCGGCAGCACTTCGCGGACGATCAATCCTTTCGCTTCGAGCCGGACCGCGAGATCCGCGGTGGTCGACGTGTCGAGCGCCACCCGCTGCGCGAGCGTCACCTGGTCGAGCCCCGGATTCTCGTAGAGCATCCGCAGCACCGCGTACTGCACGGGCGTCACGTCCCGGCCCAGCTTCTCGTAGAACATCGCGACCGCGATCTGGTGCGCGCGCCGGATCAGGTGCCCCGGTTCGTCGTACAGGTCGATCGGGAAAGCCGGCAGGTCGGCGGGATTCGTTTTTTCCATGAATGAGTCGATGACATAGGCGGCACACGCCGGTTGCGCGCGCCGTCGGCATGGCGCTGCGTCGCGCCATTTCCCGGGAAAACCAGTATACCGCTCGCCTTGTTTCCGCCAATCTCAATGCGTACACTGAATCTCATTCAGTACACGGAATGAAGATCGGGCCGCATCCCCGGCGGCACCGTCCCCGAAGGAGACAAAGAACATGTTTCTCAAGAACGCTTGGTACGTGGCGTGCACGCCCGATGAAATCGACGGCAAGCCGCTGGGCCGCAAGATCTGCAACGAGTCGATGGTGCTCTACCGCGCGGCGGACGGCCGGGTCGCCGCGCTCGAGGATTTCTGCCCGCATCGCGGCGCGCCGCTGTCACTGGGATTCGTGCGCGACGGCGTGCTCGTGTGCGGCTATCACGGGCTCGAAATGGGGTGCAACGGCAAGACGGCCGGCATGCCGGGCCAGCGGGTCGGCGGTTTCCCGCCGATTCGCAGCTTCCCGGCGGTCGAGCGGTACGGCTTCGTGTGGGTCTGGCCGGGCGACGCGTCCGAAGCCGATCCCGCCAAACTGCCCGCGCTGGCGTGGGCCGAGGATCCGGCCTGGGCGCACGGCGGCGGCCTGTATCACATCCGCTGCGACTACCGGCTGATGGTCGACAACCTGATGGACCTCACGCACGAGACCTACGTGCATGCGTCGAGCATCGGCCAGAAGGAAATCGACGAAGCGCCGCCGAAGACGGTGAGCCATGGCGACGAGGTCGTCACGAGCCGCTTCATGGAGAACGTGATGCCGCCGCCGTTCTGGCGGATGGCGCTGCGCGGCAACGGGCTCGCCGACGACGTGCCGGTCGACCGCTGGCAGATCTGCCGCTTCACGCCGCCGAGCCACGTGATGATCGAAGTGGGCGTCGCGCATGCGGGCCACGGCGGCTACGACGCGCCGGCGCACAAGAAGGCGTCGTCGATCGTGGTCGACTTCATCACACCGGAGACCGACACGTCGATCTGGTACTTCTGGGGGATGGCGCGCAACTTCCGGCCCGACGATCGCGCACTGACCGCCGAGATCCGCGAAGGCCAGGGCAAGATCTTCTCGGAAGATCTCGAGATGCTCGAGCGACAGCAGCGCAATCTCGAGCAGTGGCCCGAGCGCACGCTGCTCAAGCTCAACATCGACGCCGGCGGCGTGCTGTCGCGCAAGGTGATCGACCGGCTGCTCGCCGCCGAAAACGCGGCGAGCCCGCAGCGGCCCGCGATTCCAGTCGCGCAGGTCAGGGAAGCGTCATGAGCGGCGCGACATTGACGGTCCGCGTAGCCCGCAAGTGGCAGGAAGCGCGCGACATCTGCGGCTTCGAATTCGTCAGCGACGACGGCTCGCCGTTGCCGCACTTCGACGCTGGCGCGCATATCGACGTGCATCTGCCGGGCGGGCTCGTGCGCCAGTACTCGCTGTGCAACCACCCGGCGCAACGCGATCGCTATCAGATCGCGGTGCTGCGCGAGGCCGACGGCCGCGGCGGGTCGCGCGCGATTCACGACGAAGTCCGGCAAGGCGATACCGTGCGGATCGGCCTGCCGCGCAATCAATTCCCGCTCGCGCCCGACGCGCCGCACCATCTGTTGCTCGCCGGCGGGATCGGCGTCACGCCGATCCTGAGCATGGCGGAACGGCTGTGCTCGGCCGGCATCCCGTTCGACATGCATTACTGCGCGCGTTCGGCCGATCGCATGGCCTTCGTCGAGCGGATCAATGCGGCCGGGTTTCGCGATCACGTCCGCTTCCACGTCGACGACGGCGCTCCTGCGCAACGCTTCGATCTGGCTGCCGTGCTGGCCGGCGCGCCCGACGGCACGCATCTGTACGTATGCGGCCCGCGCGGCTTCATGGATGCGGTGCTGAACGCCGCGCGCGAGCGCGACTGGCCCGACGCACGGCTGCACTATGAGTTCTTCGGCGGCGCGGTCGCATCGTCCGGCGCGGATCGTGCATTCCAGGTCAGGATCGCGAGCAGCGGCAAGGTGATCGACGTGCCGGCCGAATGCACGGTGATCGCGGCGCTGGCGGCGAACGGCGTCGACGTGCTGACGTCGTGCGAGCAAGGCGTGTGCGGCACCTGCCTGACCCGCGTGCTCGAAGGCGAGCCCGATCATCGCGATGCGTATCTGACCGACGACGAAAAAGCGGCCGGCGACCAGTTCATGCCGTGCTGCTCGCGATCGCGCACCAACCTGCTGGTGCTCGATCTGTAGATCGGTAGTCGGACCGCCCGACACGCGGCGGCCGACCCCACGATAACGAAGACGATCGATGGTGCTGCAATCCGAACCCGCCCAACCATCGCACGCCGCCCCGCGCCCATCGCTCAGTCAGCTCAATCGGCGAGCCGGCAATGCGACAGCTTCAACCCCGGCAGCACCGGCGCATCGACATAGCCTTCGTTCACGCAACTGAACCGGAACGCCGCCGACGTAACGAACGGCTTGATCTCGCCGCCGGGGAATTTCGGCTTCAGCGCGTCCTGGTCGGCCACGTCGAAATGCGTGTCGAATTGCTCGCCGTCGGCCGTCAGCGCGCCGAAGTACGTGCCGCCCGGGTCGCTGCCCATCCGGATCACGGCGCCGACGAACGTGACGCGCTTGCCGTCGTATTTCGCCTTCGCGGCGGCCATGTCCTGCGTATAAGCCTCGATCATCGCGCCGTAGTGCGCGTCGATCGCAGGTTCGGCGTTCGAAGCCGCACACGCGGCCTGGTGAACGCCCGTCAGCAGCGCGCAGGCCGCAAGGGCAGCCGCCGCGAACGGCGCGGAAATCTTCTTCAAGGGTGGTCTCCCGTCTAGCGTGGTGGTTGAAATGATCGAAGCCCGGCGCAACGCCGGCGGAATGCGCTTGCGTCGCTTTAATCGTTCGAATGGCGGGACACGGCTGCGATCACTTCGTCGCCCGCGCGGTCGTGCGCGGTGCGTGGCGTCGCGCCGAGCGCGACGTGACAGGAAGATGACATGGTGCGGCCCCCGGCTCTCTCGTTGAATTTCACTGCGTCTGATTTTGGCCGCTACGGTAGCAGACGGCCGACAGGCCGGCAACCCAGGGCCAAGCGTTGCCCGGTCGCCCCATTACAATTGCAAATGGTTCTCATTACATATATCATGCGCGTCCTGTACGCAACGCCGCGGCCCGCGCCACCATCCTCAGCACGCCTCTTCCCGCCTCGATTCATGCCATCCCGTCGAACGCCCTGCCGTGTCCGGACCCCGCGTCCGTGGCACACGCGCCTGCCTGCCCTGCTCACCCTGTGCGCCGCGACCGGCGCGCATGCGGCCGGCGCCGAACCCGTTGCCCCCGCACCGGCTCCGGCGACCGCCGCCGAACACGAACTCCCGGCGATCAGCGTCAATGCATCGGCCACCGTCGATCCGACGATCGGCTATCAGCCGCGCACGACGAGCATCGCGGGCGACGACGACCGTCCACTGAAGGAGATTCCGCAATCGGTCGCGGTGGTCAGCAGCAGCGTGATGCAGGACCAGCAGGCGCGCTCGCTCGACGACGTGCTCGGCAACATCAGCGGCGTCACGCAGACGAACACGCTCGGCGGCACGCGCGACGCGTTCATCAAGCGCGGCTTCGGGTCCAACAACGACGGCTCGGTGCTGGTCGACGGCGTGCGCACGCCGGTGCTGCACAGCTATCTCGCGACGATCGATCGCGTCGAAGTGCTGAAGGGCCCCGCTTCGCTGCTGTACGGGATGCAGGACCCGGGCGGCGTGATCAATCTCGTCACGCGCAAGCCGGAAGACACGTTCGGCGGTTCGATCTCCGCGTCGCGCACGAACCACGGCGGCAGCACCGCCCAGTTCGATCTCACGGGGCCGCTCGGCAAACCCGGCCAGATCGCAGGCGGCACGCTCGCATTCCGGCTGACCGGCGAATACGACACCAGCCGCTACTGGCGCAGCTTCGGCCGCGAACGCAATGCGCTGATCGCGCCCGCGCTGTCGTGGCACGACGCGAACACGTCGATCGACGTCAGCTACCAGTACGTCGACTACACGATGCCGTTCGACCGCGGCACCGTGCTCGTCAACGGCCAGCTCGACGATGCGCTGCGCTATCGCCGCTACGAGGAAGCGTGGTCGCAAAGCAGCGGCATCCAGGAAACGCTGCGTACGCGCATCGAGCACCGCTTCTCCGATGCATGGCGCGTACGCGCGACCTACGGCTGGGGCCGCGACCGTTACGACCAATACATCACCCGCGCCACCGCGTTCAACAGCAGGACCGGCGCGCTCACGCGCTCGTCCGATGCGAACCTCGGGCGCAACGATTCGGACCAGATCGCGACGCTCGGCCTGCTCGGCAACGTGACGCTCGCGGGCATGCAACACGCGATCTACGTCGGCGGCGAATACGAGCGGCAGCGCAGCTTCCGCGGCGACACAATCCGCGGCAAGGCGACGACGGGCTTCAATCTCTACGATCCCGCGTACGACCTGCTCGCGCCGGGCGGCGTGCCGAATCCGAAGCAGAGCGATTCGCGCTCGGTCGTGCATGCGTATTCGACGATCGTGCAGGACTCGGTGAAGATCACCGATCGCCTCACTGCGGTCGGCGGGCTGCGCTGGGAAAACTGGCAGCAGGAATCGGGGATGGGCCGGCCGTTCGTGTTCGCCGACCGCTCGCGCGGCAGCGTCTGGCTGCCGCAGTTCGGGCTCGCGTATGCGTTGACGCCGGCGCTGACCGCCTACGCGAACGTGAGCCGCTCGTTCAAGCCGAACGTCGCGTCGAACGTCGCGGCGCCGCTCGCGCCGGAATACGGCCGCGTGCTCGAGGCCGGGCTGAAGTTCAGCCTGAAGCCCGCGATCACGGGCACGCTCGCCGTCTACCAGATCGACAAGCGCAACGTCGCGGTCACGGTTGGCGACATCACGTCGACGATCGGCACCGCGCGCTCGCGCGGGATCGAGCTGGACGTCGCCGGGCAGATCACGCGCCACCTGAGCGTGATCGGCAGCTATGCGTATACGAACGCGAACGATCGCGACAGCAACACGCCGCTCGTCAACGTCGCGCGCCACACGGGCAGCTTGTTCGCGGTGTACGACACGGCCATCGCGAACCTGCCCGGGCGCTGGCGCTTCGGCGGCGGCGCGCGGCTCGTCGGCGCGCGGCCCGGCGACACCGCGAACAGCTTCTCGCTGCCCGGCTACGTGACCGTCGACGCGTTCGCGGCGTACGAAACGACGATCGGCAAGTTCCCGACCCGCTTCCAGCTCAACGTGAAGAACCTGCTCGACAAGACCTACTATCCGTCGAGCAACAGCAACCTGATCGTCGCGGTCGGCGAGCCGCGGCTCGTCACGCTGACGACGACGGTATCGTTCTGACGGCCTGACGCGCTCACGGACGCCAGCGATACACGACGATGCTCGAGCCGTTGTAGTTGTCCTTCGTGATCACGTATTCGCCGGTCGAGCGCAGGTACGCCTGCACGCCGTACATCGAGTCGACGTCGTTGCCGACGTCCATCGCCGACGCGTTCGAGTTCGTCAGCGTCGTGACGAGCGCGCCGGTGTTCAGGTCGAATACGTCGATGTTCGGCACCGTGTGCACATAGCCGACGAACAGGTAGTGGCCGGCCGCCGCGATCGATTTCGGGTTCGCGCTCGTCAGGTTGATCACCGGGTTCGGGGTGCTCGTGTTGCCGTTCTTCCAGCCGCGATAGACCTCGATGTGCCCGTTCATCGCGGTCCAGTCCCAGTTGCCCGCGAGGCCCTGCGCGAGGATCATCGTGTCGCTGTCGGCCTGGTAGAGGATGCGCGTCACGGGCGCCACGCTGCTCGGCACGGCCGTCGTCACCGGCTTGCCCCATGACGGCTTGCCGGTCGCGTCGAAGCCCGTCATCGGGTAGCGCGTGATCACGTTGGAGCCGTTCAGTCCGGCCCACACGTCGCCGTTGCCGTCGATGTCGAAGCCGGCCGTCACCTGAAGCGTCGTGTTGAACGGCTTGCCGGGCAGCGAGCCGGCCGGAATCGCGATATAGCCGCTCGCGGTGTTGAAGTAATAGAAGTTGAAGTTGCCCGGGTTCTGGCCCGACGCGACGAGAATCCGGTTGCCACCGACCGTCACGAGCTGGCCGAAGTGCTGGCCGCGCTGATAGTCGTTCATGTCGAGGCGCGGGTCCTTCGGATAGGTGAACGGGTCGATCGTGTTCGCGACGAACGTGCCGCCCGCGGTGCCCGTATACACATTGTTGCCGCTGAAGAACAACGCGCCGTCGGTCGCGGGATCGGGCGCGGCGATGCCCTCGAAGTTCAGCGCCTGCAGCTTCCATTGCAGCGTGCCGACCGGGCTGTACGAATGCAGATCGGTGCTGCCGTTGCGGCCGAGATCCCAGCCGCCGCCCCACGCGTTGTTCAGCACGTACAGGTTGCCGGCCGCATCCTTGCCGAGCGCCGCGACGCGCGTGAAGCGCTTGTCGCCGACCTGCCCCTTGATGCCCGTCGTCGTGTCGAGATAGCCGCCCTGCACGCCGAACGTACCGACCTGCACCGGCATCCCGGGCAGCCCGCCGTACACCTTGATGTTCATGTCGGGCCCTTCGTCGCCCACCATCAACCGGCCCATCGGCGCATCGAAGTACAGCGACGCCGGCCGCGCGCCGGCCGCCATCTGGAGCGTGTTCATCGCCGCACCGGTCGCACTGAACTGCGCGACGACGCCCGCGCTCTTGCGCGCGACCCACAGGTTGCCGGCCGCATCGAGCGCCAGCGCGCCGGGGCCCGTGACGCCGATGTCGCGCTGCCACACGCCGTCGGTCGTATAGACGCGCACGCGGTTGCCGTAGAAGTCGCTCACGTACAGCAGGTTGCCGCCCGTCGCGAGGCCCGTGATCACGTCCGCATACTGGATGCCCGTCCACGTGCTGACCGGGATGCGCAGGTCGCGCTGGTTCGTGCTGCGGTTGTAGCGACCCACCGAGCCGCTGCCGAACGTGCGGTTGTAGCCGAGCGCGACGAACAGCGACGTCGAATTGCCGGTGATCGCGCCGCCGTGGAATTCGTCGTGGATGCCGATCGTGCCGAGCGGCTGGCCGTTCTGGTAGATCGCGACGCCGCCCGCGTTCTCGTCCCAGCGCGACGCCGTGTAGATCACGCCTTCGGGCGCGACCCACATCGAGCGCGCGCCGTTGCCGACGTGCGAGGCCAGCGTGCCGTACGTGTTCGCGAGCCAGTCGGTCGAGTACTGCGCCTGCGCGTGGCTTGCCGGCGCCAGCAGCGCGATGCACATTCCGAGCAACGCCGCGCGGATTTGTTTCATTGACATGAATAATGCTCCCAGACGAACAATGGTCGACACTGTAAATCGCGGCGCATGAAATATTGGTGATTCCGGCAAATGCGCATTCGCCGTCCCCCCGAATTATTCACTCCACGCCTTTTGGCGTCCGGCGCTTTTTCGTCAACGATCGAAAAATCTTCGAAACCGCGCCGCGACGGCCTGCCAGCCGCACGATTCCGGCGCATTCCCCGGCATTTTCTTCCGGGTCATCCAATACAAATCCGTCATTTTTTCTGACATTGCCGTATTGCCTTTTCATCCCGGAATTCTTTTCGATTATTACAAATCGAAATTAAAATGAAAGAGAAAAATTATTGTGCGGCGCGATCGGCTTTTCGCGATTTCGGGCACGGAAGGGAAAACAGGAAGGAAAGAGGAATGCGGAGGGGAAGGCCGCGCGCCGGCCGTACCGGCACGCGGCGGCGATGTTCAGTTCGCCGGATCGAGCGTCGGGCCGTCCCAGCCGTCGACGTATTTCGGCAGCGCATCGACGACGTCGAGCACGCGTTGCCGGTAAAACAGGTGCATCGTCGGCTGCAGGTCGCCCGGCAATGGCCCGCCGTGCGCCCGCGCAGTCAGGCTGTTCGGCACGACACGCATGCCGAGCCGGTTCGTCCCGAACACGATCTCGCCGCACGCTGCGCACCACGTGCGCGCCATCGACTTCGACGGGTGCGGAAACGTCGCGTGGCCGCCGTCGATCGTCACCTGCTCCGGCGGCCATGCGGTCGCGGACAGCATCGGCGTGCCGTAGAAATCGCGGCAGGTCGCGCAATGACAGTTCGCCCGCGCGGCCGGCTCGCCGCGCAGCGTGACGGTCACGGCACCGCACAGGCAGCGCGCGGAAAGCGTTCGGGTCATGTCGTCTCCTCGAAAAGGGAGGCAACAGTATAGGAGCATGCATGCAACGGGGCTCGCCTCGGCCGCGGGCTCCGTTGCACGCGCAACGACCGTGCGTCAGAACTTCTGGCGCAGCCCGAGGCTCACGATCGCCTGCGAGCGCGAATCGGACGAGTGACCGTTCGCCTTGTCGGACACCGATGCGGTCGCGGCCACCGGTCGGCCGAGCGCGTCGAGCGTCGTGCCGGACGCATGCTGGTACGCGCCGAGCAGATACACGCTGGTGCGCTTCGACAGGTCGTAGACCGCGCCGAGCGTGACGTTGTGATACTGCGCGCGGTTGTCGATGCCGTCGACGTCGCTGCCGCGCGTGTAGCTGTAGCCGGCGAACAGTTGCGTCTGCGGCTGCACGTTCCAGCGCGTGAACACGCCCGCGACGTTGAACGTCGCATGGCCGGAGAACAGCGACTGCGCGCCGCTGCGGTACTGCACGTTGCTGTAGTTCACCCCGACGACGGCCGGGCCGAAGTCGTACGTCGCACCGGTCGCGATCACCTGCTGCGACTGCGCGCTCGCATAGCCTTCGTTGATCGACGAATTGAACAGGCCGTCGTCGGTGCTCTGCCACTTGCCCGCCGTCGGATCGGTCGCGCCCGTCTTGCTGTTGTCCGAGCGCTCGTAGCCAACGCCCACGCGCAGCGGCCCGGCCGCGTACGCGGCGCCGACGCTCCACGTGTTGCGCTGCTTCATGCTGCCCGGCTGGCCGCCGAAGCCGTACAGTGCGCCGAACGTGAAGCCCGCGTAGTTCGCGCTCGTGTACTTGATCGAACTGTCGACGCGCGCGGTCTGGTCGAGATCGTCGATGTCGCCCGGGTGCGCGCCGAAGCCGCCGATGAACGACGACGGGCCGACCGGGCTCACGAAGTCGTCGAGCGACGTGTATTGGCGGCCGAGCGTGATCGTGCCGTAGCGGTCGCTGCCGACGCCGACGAACGCCTGCCGGCCGAACTGGCGGCCGCCCTGGCCCGACGTGCCGTTGGTGATGTCGAAGCCGTTCTCGAGGACGAACAGCGCGCGCATCCCGCCGCCGAGATCCTCGGAACCCTTGATGCCCCAGCGGCTGCCGGACAGGTTGCCGGTCGTGAGCCCAACGCTCGAATGCCCGGTGTACGCGCCGGCCGAGCCGACCCGTTCGTTGCTGCGATAGGTCACGCCCGCGTCGACGATGCCGTACAGCGTGACGGAGCTTTGCGCGGCGGCGACACCGGCGAGCGAGAGCAGCAGCGGGGCTGCGATCAGTTGCTTGTTCATGGTTGGTTGTCTCCGGGCGGTGAACCCGTTGTTCTGGCTGGCTGTTTGCGAATATCACGCGCGGGCGCCGACATCCGCCGGCGGTGCGAGACCGGCGACGTCCGCGCGCGACGACGGGCGGGCATGCCCGCTGCGGCCGGTATGGTAGTTGGAACCGGTTCCTTTCCAAAGCGGAATAATGGCAACAGTTTCTTGTCAAAATTGAGATAGTCGGCGACCGGCCGGGAGCGCGGTCGCCGCGCCTGTACAGCGCGTCGCGACGCAGACGATAATCGGCTGCGCGCCTTCCATCGGGAGCTCCTTCATGCATGAAACGACCCTGCTGATCTTCGCCGCCGTCGCGTTCGTCGGCATCGCGACGCCCGGCCCGACCGTGCTGCTCGCGCTGACCAACGGCTCGCGCTACGGCGTGCGCCGCGCGGCCTACGGTTTCGCGGGCGCGATGCTGTCCGACTTCGTGCTGGTCGTCGCGGTCGCGCTCGGCCTCGGCGCGCTGCTGCTGGCGTCGGCGTTCTGGTTCTCGGTCGTGAAGTGGCTTGGCGCCGCCTACCTCGCCTATGTCGGCATCCGGCTGCTCACGTCGAAGGGGGCGCTCGACGTCGGGGCCGCGCAACCCGGTGCGGCAACCGAACGCAACGCGTCGATCTTCGCGAAAAGCTTCCTGACCGCGGTGACGAACCCGAAGGGTTATCTGTTCTTCTCCGCGTTCCTGCCGCAGTTCCTCGATCCGCTGGCGCCGCTCGCGCCGCAGTACGTCGCGCTCGCCCTCACGTTCGCGCTGCTCGACGGCGTCGTGATGTTCGGCTACGCGCTGCTCGGCGCACGCGCGGTGCGGCTGCTGAAGCGCTCGGGCGCGCTGTGGCTCGAACGCACGTGCGGCGCGATGCTGCTCGCGCTCGCCGGTTCGCTCGCGCTGTACCGGCGCCATGCCGCGTAGGCGCCCGGTTCGATGAGAGTCGCCGCGCCGCCGGGCGCCGGATTCCCCGGCCTGTCGCTCCGGCAACTCGAACGCGCGGACCTCGACGCGTGGTACGCGTACCTGTCGAACCCCGACGTTTTCCGTCACACGAGCTGGAACCTGCGCTCGCCCGACGGTCTGCTGCCGCTGTTCGACAACATCGAATCGACCGATCCCGATTCGATCCGGCGCCTCGCGATTGTCGACACCGCATCGGGCGCACTTGCCGGGACGGTCGGGTTGCATACGGTGTCCACCGTGAACCGTTCGGCGGAGATCGCGTACGACCTCGCGCCGTCGCACTGGGGGCGCGGCATCGCGAGCGCGGTGTGCGACGCCGTCACCGCGTGGGCATTCGACGAAGGCGGCTTCAACCGCATGCAGGCCGTCGTGCTAACCCGCAACGCGGGCTCCGCGCGCGTGCTGCAGAAGTGCGGCTACCGCTACGAAGGGCTGCTGCGCGCCTACAAGATGGTGCGCGGCACGCCCGGCGATTTCGCGATGTACGCGCGGCTCGCGACCGACTGACGCGCCACTGCGCCGCGCGTCACGCGCCGATGCCGCGACGCAATTAGACGCCCCGCGCCGAATTGGCGACAATCGCCGTTCCCCACATCGCCTTGCCGCCATGAAAATCGCCGCGCTGTCCGACATCCACGGCAACCTCGCCGCGCTCGACGCGGTGCTCGACGACGTCCGCCGCCGCGGCGCCGACGTGATCGTCAACCTCGGCGACATCCTGTCGGGCGCGCTCCATCCGGTCGAGACGGCCGATCGCCTGATCGCGCTCGACCTGCCGACCATCAAGGGCAATCACGAACGGCAACTGCTGACGCACGAGCGCGACGCGATGGGGCTGTCGGATCGCTGGGCGCATGACACGCTGCGCGCCGACCACCGCACGTGGATCGCCGCGCTGCCCGAACGCCTGACGCTCGACGAGGACGTGCTGATGGTGCATGGCACGCCGGCCAGCGATCTCGTCTATTTCCTCGAAACCGTCACGCCCGACGGCTGCCGCGCGGCCACGCCCGACGAAGTCGAGCAACGCGCGGGCGACACGGCGGCCTCGCTGATCCTGTGCGGCCACACGCACGTGCCGCGCACCGCGAAGCTCGACGACGGCCGGCTGATCGTCAATCCGGGCAGCGTCGGGCTGCAGGCGTACGCGGACGACCTGCCGCATCCGCACCGAATCGAGACGGGCTCGCCGCATGCGCGCTACGCGACGGTGTCGCGCACGGCGGCCGGCTGGAACGTCGAATTCCATGCGGTCGAATACGACTGGCACACGGCCGCCGCGATCGCGGCGTCGCGCGGACGCGACGACTGGGCGGTCGCGCTGCGCACCGGCCGCTGCTGACGCGCGCGTCCCGGCTCGTCATCCGCCCCTCGCGCGGCTTCGACGCCTGCAACACCAGCGCATCACCCCGCGTTCCTCAGCGTCAGCCGCGCTTCGAGCCCGCCGCCGTCCGTCCGGTTGTTCAGCGTGAGCGTGCCGCCCATCGCAAGCGCGAGTTGCCGCGCGATCGCGAGGCCGAGCCCCGTGCCGCCCGTATCGCGATTGCGCGACGTCTCCACGCGCCTGAACGGCTCGAACACCGCGTCGAGCTGATCGTCCGGAATGCCGGGCCCGCGGTCGAGCACCGCGATCACCGCGCCGCCGTCCGGCGCCGCCCGCACGTCGATCTCGGCCGTGCCCGCGAACTTCAGTGCGTTGTCGACGAGGTTGCCGACGATGCGGCGCAGCGCCTTCGGCCGCGTGACGAGCGCGAGCGGCGCATGGCTGTGCAGCGCGACGTCCTGCCCCGCATCCGTGTAGTCGTACACGATGCTGTCGAGCAGCGCATCGAGATCGATGCGGCGCGCGGCTTCCTCGGTGCCGTGCAGCGTGCGCGCATACGCGACGCCCTCCTTCACCAGATGCTCCATCTCCAGCAGGTCCTGGCGCAGCTTCGCGCCCTGCGTGTCGTCGTCCATCACGTCGACGCGCAGCCGCATCCGCGTGATCGGCGTCTGCAGATCGTGCGAGATCGACGCGAGGATCTGCATGCGTTCGGCCATGTACTGCGCGATGCGGTCCTGCATCGCGTTGAACGCCCGCGCGGCGCGCGCGACTTCCGACGGCCCGTCTTCGTTCAGCCGCTCGCCCTTCAGGTCCGGCCCGAGCGCGTCGGCGGCCTGCGCGAGCTGCTTGAGCGGCCGCGTCGCGAGCCGCACCGCGAGCCAGCAGCACGCGGCCAGCACCGCGAGCTGCACCACGAGCACGGCCGGCAGCCAGCCCGACAGCGGCACCGTCGACATCGGATGGATGTCGATCGTCAGCGGCGAGCCGTCGGTCAGCCGCAGATGCACCTGCAGATGTTCGCTGTCGCCGGGGATCGAATTCGCGGTCAGCGGATAGTCGCCGCCGATGCCGTCCGAGATCGAGCGCTCGACGCGCGCCGACAGCCGCGCTTCCGGCGGCGTGCCGGTTTGGCCGGGCCCGAGGATGAACGCATAGCTGCGCCGCGCGAGGCGCGGCAGCCACGCAGCGCGCTCGGCGGGCGGCAGATGGTCGAGCAGTGCGACCGAGCTGGCGACCTCGCGCTCGATGTAGCCCATCATCAGGTTCGTGGTCGCCTGGTCGCGCTCGGTCACGGTGAGCCAGAACGACAGCGTCTGCGCGAGCGCGAGGCCCACGCACAGGATCAGCGCGAGCCGCGCGAACAGCGAACGCGGCCAATGCCACGGCGTGCGCGCGCTCATGGCGTACCGTCGACGGCGGTGACGGTCGACGAGAACACGTAGCCCTCGTTGCGCAGCGTCTTGATGTAGCGCGGTTCGCGCGCGCCGTCGCGCAGACGCTGGCGCAACCGGCTCACGAGCAGGTCGATCGAGCGGTCGAACGGGTCGGACTGCCGCCCTTGCGTGAGATTCAGCAACTGGTCGCGCGTCAGCACGCGTTGCGGGTTGTCGAGAAACACGCGCAGCAGCCGGTATTCGGCGCCGCTCAGCGCGACCAGCGTCCCTTCGGCGTCGAGCAGGTGGCGCCCGGTCGTGTCGAGTTGCCATTCGCCGAACGCGAGCAGCGCGGCCGTTTCCGTCACCTGCATGCCGGGCGGCAGCATGCGCGCGCGGCGCAGCACCGAGCGGATCCGCGCGAGCAGCTCGCGCACCGCGAACGGCTTGGCCAGGTAGTCGTCGGCGCCCATCTCGAGGCCGATGATGCGGTCGGTTTCCTCGCCGCGTGCGGTCAGCATCAGCACCGGCACCGTGCGGAACTTGCCGGCGCGCAGGTCGCGGCACAGCGTCAGGCCGTCCTCGCCGGGCAGCATCAGGTCGAGCACGATCAGGTCGGGCGCGCCGTCGTCCAGCACGTTGCGCATCTCTCGGCCGTTCGCGGCGAGCGACACGCGCATGCCGTTCTTCTCGAGGTAGTCCGCGATCAGTTCGCGGATCGCGCGATCGTCGTCGACGATCAGCACGTGGTCGATCTTGTCCATGAGTCGGGGGCGGTATCGGGGTTCGGGCGGGCGATGTCCGCTTTTATACCGCACGGCGGGCACGCGTTTGTATCCCAATGTATCGCGCAACCGCGACGACACACAACATTGCACACGCGCGACGGGCCGGACACATCGCAGATACGTCGGCGCCGCCTAATGGGGCCTGTCGAAACACGTCGGGCCGCCGCCCTCGCGCCGCGGCCCCAAAGATCAGGAGAACGCCATGCTGCCCCGACTCAAGACCGCCGCCCTCGTCCTCGCCCTCGCCGCCACGGCCGGGCTCGCCGCGTTCGCCGGCACCCGCGACGACGCAGGCATCCAGGCGTCGCCGGCCGGCATGGCGGCGCCCGCTTTCACCGGCATCGACCGCTGGCACAACAGCCCGCCGCTGACGCTCGACCAGTTGCGCGGCAAGGTCGTGCTCGTCGATTTCTGGACGTACTCGTGCATCAACTGCATTCATACGATCCCGTACGTGAACGACTGGTATCGGAAATATCGCGACCAGGGGCTCGTCGTGGTCGGCGTGCATACGCCGGAATATCCGTTCGAACGCGACGCGAAGAACGTCGCCGATGCGATCAAGCGCTTCGACATCCGCTATCCGGTCGCGCAGGACAACCACTACGACACGTGGCGCGCGTACGGCAACCAGTACTGGCCCGCGCTGTACCTGATCGATGCGAACGGCAAGATCGTCTATACGCGGTATGGCGAGGGCGGATACGACAAGACGGAGGCGGCGATTCGGAGCGCCCTCGCGCAGGCGGGCGAAGAGGCGAAGGGTTCGACGCGCACGCAGTGACCGGTGCGGCGTGCGGGCGCGATGCTCGCCCGCACGCCGTGGCTCTCATACGCTCAAGTGCGCTTCGCGTCGGCTTCGGCCAGCATCGCTTCCCCGATCGCGCGCTTCCCGTCCGCGACCAGCGCTTCGCCGGCGCCGCGGATATCGGCCTCGGCCTTGTTCTGCCCGAGCTTGCGCTTGCCGACGAACCGCGTGATCTCGATCTGCAGCCCGACGATCGATTGCAGCATCGTGTCGATATAGTCCTTCGGCGCGTCGCCCATCTTCCACGGCACCGGCTGCGACGCCTCGTGCGTGCGCGTCAGCCGTGCGACCACGCCGCGCACGAACTTCTCGTCGTCGCGCACCGTGATGCGGCCGTACGCATGCACGACGCGGTAGTTCCACGTCGGCACCTGCCGGTGCGCGACGTGCTTGCTCGGATACCCGTTCGGCGAAATGTACGCGTCGCCGGCGCGGAAGATCACGAGCACCTCGTCGCCGTCCGCGACGTCCTGCCAGACCGGATTCGCGCGCGCGACGTGCGCATGCAGTTCGCCGAGCCCGCCGTCGTCGGGCATCAGCTCGAACGGAAGGTGGTTCGCGTCGAGCCCGCTCCTGCCGTGCGTGATCAGGCTGCCGAACGGGTGCTGCACGATCAGTTCGCGCAGCACGTCGGGATTGGGTTCGTTGAAATCGGCGGGGACGTACATGTCGGCTCCACGGTCGTGCGGGGTGGGAAATGGCGCGGGTGCTGGCCCGTCATGCGCCGATTGTGTGCCGAAACTGGTTTATGCTGTAGAGCCGGTTTGAAACAATTTCAGCAGACCAGAATCATGGCAAGAACGGCCCGGATCGTCGAAATCCCGTCGCTCGGCGCGCTCGACCGCGCGGCCGGCGACCTGAGCCGCCAGCTCGCGCAGGCGCTGCGCGACGCGGTGCGCCGCGGCGACGTCCGGCCCGGCGACGCGCTGCCGTCCACGCGGTTGCTGGCGGCATCGCTGCAGGTCGCCCGCGGTACCGTCGTCGACGCGTATGCGCAACTCATCGCCGAAGGCTTTCTCGAATCGCGCGGCGGCGCGGGCACGCGGGTCGCGAACGCACTCGCGGAACCGCCGCCCGTCGACGAACCCGCTCCCGCTGACAGCCGCCAGCACCCGGCGCGCGACGGCCTGCCCGAGCCGGCCGCCACCTTCGCGCGGATCGCCCGCGAATTCAGTCCGCTGCCGGCCATGCCGTTCGCGATCTCGGTGCCGGTCGGCCTCACCGCGCCCGACGACATCTGGCGCCGGCTCGGCAATCGCCTGCGCGCCCGCGGCGCCGGCGCGCCGTCCGGCTATGCCGACCCGCAAGGCGCGCTGCCGCTGCGCGAAGCGATCGCCGATTACGTGCGCCGGTCGCGCTCGGTGCGCTGCGATGCGAGCCAGGTCGTGATCACGAGCGGCACGCAGCAAGGGCTACATCTCGCGAGCCAGGTGCTGCTCGGCGCACACGACCGCGCGTGGGTCGAGAATCCGGCCTATCGCGGCATCACCGCGCTGCTCGACAGCACCGGGCGGCGCGATGCGATGGTGCGCGTGCCGGTCGACGCGGACGGCCTCGACGTCGACGCCGGCATCCGCGTCGCCCCCGATGCACGCGCCGCATTCGTCACGCCGTCGCACCAGTACCCGCTCGGCATGCCGTTGAGCATGGCGCGGCGCAATGCGCTGCTGGCATGGGCGCGCGCGCATCGCGCCTGGGTCGTCGAAGACGACTACGACAGCGAATTGCGCTACGAAGGCTACCCGTTCCCGTCGCTGCAAGGTCTCGCGCCCGACCGCGTGATCTATCTCGGCACCTTCAGCAAGATCCTGTTTCCGTCGCTGCGACTCGGCTACGTGATCGCCCCCGACGATCTCGTACCCGCGTTCTGCGGCGCGCGCGTGCTGATGGACCGCCATGCGCCCACCGCCGACCAGCACGTGCTCGCCGCGTTCATCGCCGAAGGTCATCTCGATCGCCACATCCGTCGCGTGCGCGGCGTCTATGCGGAACAGCGCGCGCTGCTGATCGACACGCTCGGCGCGCGCCTGCCGCGCGAACGCGCGTGGGTACAGCCGGGCGACCAGGGGATGCACGTCGTCCTGTGGCTCGCGCAAGGGATCGACGATCTCGACGTGGTCGCACGCGCCGCCCGGGCCGGTGTCGCGGTGCGTGCGGTGTCGCCGATGTTCGCGCCCGGCACGGCGCGCGCCGGGCTCGTGCTCGGCTTCGGCGGGTTCGACCGTGCGCAGATGGAAGCGGCCGCGCAGCGGCTCGCGGACGTCGTTTCGTCGGCGGAATAGCGGCCCCGCGCGCGGTAAAAGGTTCGCGGGGGGCAACAAACGTAATCGTCTGTAAATCCTGCAAGCAAACGGCCGTTTCGGGCACCGGCGCCCGGGTTCCGTTTGCTAGGATCGCGCGTCTTCCCTCCGCGCTCCTGCCGCCTTGAATCGCTTCGTGCCGTTTCTCCGAGATGCGTGGCTTCGTTGCCGCGCCCGTGTCGCGCCGCTCGCCGCCGCGTGCCGCACGCGCGTCCGCGCGCTGGGCGCGGGCGCGCTGCATCGCCTGCGCCATCCGACCCGGCGCGGCGTCGCGCTGACGCTCGCCGCGATCCCGGTGCTCGGCCTGCTGGTGCTGCTCGCGTTCGTTCCGTTCACGCCGAGCATCGGCGACATCCGCAAGGCGCGCATCGACCGCCCCGCGCGCGTGCTGTCGGCCGACGGCCAGCTGATCGCCGAATTCCGGCCCGTGAACCGTGAATGGGTGCCGCTCAAGCAGATCTCGCCGCATATGGTCGATGCGCTGATCGCGACCGAGGATCACCGCTTCTACGCGCATCACGGCATCGACTGGCGCCGCACGCTCGCGGCCGGACTGCATACGTTCTCGGGCGACCGCCAGGGCGGCTCGACGATCACGCAGCAGCTCGCGCGCAATCTGTATCCCGACGAAGTCGGCCGCGCGCCGACGCTCACGCGCAAGCTGAAGGAGCTGATCACCGCGTTCAAGATCGAAGCGGTGTACAGCAAGGACGAGATCCTCGAAACCTACCTGAACACCGTGCCGTTCCTGTACAACGCGTACGGCGTCGAAATGGCCGCGCGCACGTACTTCGGCAAATCGGCCGATCAGCTCGACATTACGGAAAGCGCGACGCTCGTCGGGATGCTGAAGGGCAACAGCTACTACAACCCGGTGCTGAATCCGGACCGCGCGGTCCAGCGGCGCAACATCGTGCTCGGCCGGATGGCGCAGATGGGCATGCTGTCGCCGCAGCAGCTCGCGAAACTGCAGCGCCGGCCGCTGCACGTCGACTTCGAACCGCAGACCGCGCAGCCGGGCCTCGCGCCGCATTTCGCGGTGCAACTGCGCAAGTGGCTGATCGCATGGGCCGACCGCAACAACTACGATCTGTACGCGGACGGCCTCGTCGTGCGCACGACGCTCGATGCACGGCTGCAGGACATGGCCACGCAGGCGCTGACGCGGCAGACCGAACGACTGCAGGCGATCGCCGACGGCGCATGGCGCGGGCCGTCCGGTTGCGGGCTGCGCAACGACCTGTTCGTCGGCTTCATGCGGCAGACGCCCGAGTATCGCCAGGCGCGCGACACGGGGCTCACCGATGTGCTCGCGCTGAAGCAGCTCGGCGCGAATCGCGAATTCATGCGCACGCTGTGCGAGCGCAAGACGCAGGTGCAGGCCGGCTTCGTCGCGATCGATCCGCGCAACGGTGCGATCCGCGCGTGGGTCGGCAGCCCGGATTTCGGCAGCGAGCCATTCGATCACGTGGTACAGGCGCGGCGCCAGCCGGGTTCGACGTTCAAGCCGTTCGTCTATGGCGCCGCGTTCGCGGACGGGATGCGGCCGGGCGATACCTTCGTCGACCGCCCCGTCGCGATCCCGATCGACGGCCGCGCCGTGTGGCATCCGACCGATGCGGAACCGCCGACCGGCGAGCCGATGACGCTGCGCGACGCGCTCGCGCTGTCGCGCAACCGCATCACGGCGCAGGTCATGCAGCACGAAGGCGCCGCGAAGGTCGCTCAGCTCGCCCGCGCGATGGGCGTACGCGACAGCCCGCTCGATGCGGTGCCGTCGCTCGCGCTCGGCACGAGCCCCGTCACGCTGAAAGAGATGGTGTCCGCGTACGGCACGATCGCGAACCGCGGCGTGTACGTCGCGCCGCAGATGATCACGCGCATCGAGGATCGCAACGGCCGGGTGCTCGCCGCGTTCGGCAGCGCGCCGCCGGAACGCGCGTTGCCCGCGCCTGCCGCGCAGACGCTGGTCGACGCAATGCGCGGCGTCGTCGATTACGGGACCGGCGCGGACATCCGCTCGCGCTACGGGATCCGGATCGACGTCGCGGGCAAGACCGGCACGACGCAGGACAACACGGACGGCTGGTTCATCCTGATGCATCCGCAACTGGTGGCCGGCGCATGGGTCGGCTTCGACGACGGCAGCGTGACGCTGCGCAGCGACTACTGGGGCGCGGGCGCGCACAGCGCGCTGCCGATCGTCGGGTCGTTCTACGATGCGGCGCTGCGCGCGCGGGCGATCGATCCGCACGTGCAGTTCTCGCCCGACTTCCGGCCGCGCAGCGCGCCGGCGCCGAAGCGACGCGCACCGCCGCATTCGGGCCTGTTCGACTGGTTGAGGTTCTTTCGCTAAACGTGCCGGCGGCGCTCCGGGCTACCGCAGCGTCGTCGTCGCGTGCCCATCCGCGTACAGCCACACGGGAACGCCGTCATCGCGCAATGCGGCGACCGGTTCATCCATGCGCCAGCGCTGCGCGATCTCGACACGGCGAACGAACCACGGCATCAACGTCGCATGCCGTGCATCGTCGTCACGATCGTCGTCGAACAGCGCATCGTCGCCGATTCGCGTGTAACGCGCCGGATGCAGCACGGTGCCGTCCGCGCGCAATACCGTCGCGCGCACGTCGTGGCCGTCGTCGTCCTGCACGCTGGCGAGCCAGCCATGATCGGCGCCCCAGAACAGGCCGGCCACGTCGTCGTAGCGCCCCTGCGCGATCGTCGCGCCCGTCTCGAGATCGCAGATCGCCAGTTGCACCGGCTCGCCCGGCAGGACGCCGATCGCGTAACGCGTGAACAGCTCGCCCGGCACCGCTTCGTCGTCGGGCAGCCACGACAGCGCGCCCATGTTGACGAAGTCGAACGGCGTGAGCACGCGGCCCTGCCCGTCGACGATCGCGCAACGGCCGTCGTCGCGCCGCACGATATGGCGGATCGTGCCGAGCTCATCGAACATTTCCGCGTGTTCGCCGCCGGTCAGCGGTGCAACTTCCGCGTAATGCGGTTCGACGATCACCCGGCCTTTCGCATCGACGAGACCGACGTGACCGTTACGCCGCGCGACGAACGCGCCGCACTCGGACGACCATTCGAGCGACGCCCACTCGGGCTGTGCGCGCCATTGCCCGTCGCGCCCGATCAGCCCCCATCGCTCGCCTTCGGCTGCCGCCGCGACGGCGCCGTTCACGAATTCGTGCGCGTCGTCGAAACGCGGCGGAATCGTCCACGCGCCATGCGTATCGACGAAGCCCCAGCGGCCATTCAGGCTCGCCGACGCGACACCGCCGGTGAACTCGCCGAAATCGTCGAGCGTCGGTTCGAGTACCCACGCCCCGTCCGTGCGCACGAGCCCGAACCGCTCGCCCACGCGCACGCAGGCGACGTCGCCGCTGAAATCCCACACCGCGTCGAACGCCGGTTCGCGCACGATCCTGACACCGTCGCCCTCGACGTCCCCATCGGCAAGCAGCAGGCCGACCTTGCCGTCGCGCGCGGCCCACAACAACCGGTCGTCACGCGCGCCACTGGCCCACAGGTTCGTCCACTCGGGCGGCACGATCACGTCCCACGCGTCGTCGGTTTCACGCCGCACGCCCCACAGGCCGTTGCTTCCGCGAAAGCTGAACGTGTCGTGATCGAGCCAGTTGCCGTGCAGCTCACCGGCGTCGAACATCTCGGCGAACGTCACGCGGCGCGGCGGATTCTGCCGCCGGAAATAATGATGCGACACGCCGCCGAATCCGAAGCCCCACGCCCAGTCGCCCCAGTCAGCGGGCGTATCGATCTCGAGTGCATCGCGCACGCCGCGCACGTCGCGGAAGTCCATGCAGTTCGCGACCTGCCACCACAGGCGCGTGCACGCATCGCGTTCCTCGTCGATGTAGTCGTTCGGATCGCCGTCGTCGAGCCATGACAGTTCGTCGAGGTTCGCGGATAGCCGGGCCGCGCCGTGCGCGTCGCCGAGCGCATCGATCGACTCGCCGAGATGACGCACGACCGCATCGAACTGGCGCGCGAGCGCCGGATCGTCGCCCGGCAGTGGATACGCGGTGACGAACGCCGCGAGCCGGCTGAGGCGCGCAAGCGCGGCGCGTGCATCGCTCATGAGATTCGGCGTGCCGGCATCGCCGCACACGCGTTGATCGGTAATCGCGTCGCCCGCGCCGCCGTCGGCCAACAGCACGCGCCACAGCAGCGGAAAGTGATTATTGGATTCCGCGAACTCGATCGTTCGCGCGTCGTCGCCATTACCTGGCTGGAGATAAAGCCATGCTCGATTGCCCATCGGAAGGGTCGCCCTCGTTATTATTGTTGCCGTGATCGTGTCGGCGCCCATTATAGAAGCACGCGATGACGCCGGCGGTGGCCGCCTGCGCCGCGCACCATCACCGTCATCGTTCGACCATGACGGCGCGCAATACGCTATCCGATTTCGACCGCGACTATCTTCCCGATTCGAATGAATCGCCGGCCCGGCGACGTACCGGCCGGCGAGGCACTCGACCGCGTTCAGCCGGCCGCGAGCGTGGCGGCCAGCGCGTCGTATTCAGGCACCCACGCTGCACGCCACGCCGCCTTCGTCGCGTCATCGACCCACGCGCCGTCGATCCCGTTCAGCATGAACTGCTTCAACTCGGCCACGGTGAAGCCGAAATGGCTGAACATCAGCTCCCACGCTTCCGAAGGGTTCACCTTGTGCAACGTCGGATCGTCAGTGTTCGGATGGATCTTCAACCCGAGCCCCGGCATCTTGCGCATCGGATGCAGTTCGGCCCATTGCGCCGGCGGCAGCGTGCGCAGGTAATACGAATTCGTCGGCACGACGGTAAACACGATGCCGCGCTCCGCATAGCGGGCGCACAGCTCGGGGTTGTCGACGATCGTATAGCCGTGATCAATGCGGTCCACCTGCAGCAGATCGACGGCCGTCTCGACGTTGCGCCACGGCATCCCGAACTCGCCCGCATGCGCAGTCGTGCGGAAGCCGACCGCACGCGCGCTGCGGTACGCCTTCCAGAACAACTCGGGCGGCCGGTCGTTCTCGCGATAATCGATACCGAGTCCCGCGACTTCGTCCGCGCGATGCGCGCTCATCCACTCGACGATCGCAACCGCTTCGTCGGGGTCCTGCTCGCGGTCGATGCTCGGAATCACGCGCGCGCCGATTCCGAAATCGCGCGCGGCATCGCGAATTCCCGTCACGATCGCGGCCTGCGCATCCGCATACGCGATGCCCGACACGCGCACCGTTCCCGTCGGATTCCAGAAGAATTCCGCGTGCCGCACGTTGTGGGCGGCTGCGTCTTCCAGATACTCATAGGTAATACGCCGCAGGTCGTCGGGTTGCGTCAGCAGATATTTATCGAGCGCGCGCAGCACGTGCAGCACGCCGACCGGTTTCTCGCCGCGTGCGTAGAACGCGTTGATCTCCGCGCGTTCAATCGGCGCGCCGCTGCGTTCGGCCAGCGCGACGAACGTGTCGTGCCGCACCGCGCCGAGCAGGTGGCAATGCAGCTCGACTTTCGGCAGCGCGCGGAAGAAGGCCCGATGGGCCGGCGTGATCTCGATGCCCGTGCGCGCGGCCGGGACGTTGCCTGGTGTTCCCTTCATGTCAGTCTCTTTTTTCGGTAGTGCCATTGCGTCGCGAAGCCGTCTCTCAGTGCGGCTTCACGACGGTCCAGAAGTAATAACCGAGCGGCAGCGCGAGCACGACGAGCCCCCACGACACGTCGCGCCAGCGCCCAGCCAGCAGCTTGACGAGCACGTAGCACAGCAGCCCGCCCGCGATGCCGGTGCCGAAGCTGTTCGACATCAGCGTGAGCAGCACCATCGACATCACGGGCAGCGCATCGGTGAAGTCGTCGAAATGCGTATGGCGGATCGTCGCGAACATCGACAGCCCGATCAGGATCAGCGCCGGCGCCGTCGCCTCCTTCGGAATCGCGAGCGCGACCGGCACGAACAGCAGCATCGCGGCGAACAGCACGGCCGCCGCCACCGACGACAGCCCGCTGCGGCCGCCCGACTCGACGCCCGCGGCCGATTCGATCAGCGCGGTCAGCGCGGGAATGCCGAACACCGGCCCGAGCGTCGCGGCGAGCGAGTCGACGAGAAACGGCCGGTTGATGTTCGGCAGGTTGCCGTGCTCGTCGAGCAGGTTCGCCTTCGCGCCGACCGCAAGCGCGGTGCCGAGCGTCGAGAAGAATTCCGCCGCGAAGAATGCGAACAGGTACGGCGCGGCGGCCAGGCTCAACGCGCTGCCGATATCGAGCTTGAACGCGATCGGCGCAATGCCGTGCGGCAGCGACATGAACGACGCGGGCAGGTGCGTGACGCCGAGCGGCACACCGGCCGCGGCGGCGACGAGGATCGCGATCAGGATCGCGCCGGGCACCTTGCGCGCCTGCAGCACGATCGCGACCGCGAGGCCGATCAGCGCAACCAACGCGCCCGGCCGTGAGAAGTCGCCGAGCGCGAACGCGTTGGTCTTCGCGTTCGCGACGACCATCCCCGCATTGCGCAGCCCGAGCATCGTGACGAACAGCCCGATCGACGCACCGAGCCCGAGTTTGATCTGCACCGGAATCAGCCGCACCACGACGCCGCGCGCGCCGAGTATCGTCAGCAGGAAGAACAGCACGCCCGACACGCATGCGATGCCCAGGCCCGTCTGCCAGCCGACGTGCTCGGTCGTCGCGAGCGTCACGCCGATGATCACCGAGCCGCCGATACCGGGGCCGACGAGGAACGGCAGGTTCGCGTAGAACCCCATCAGCGTGGTGAACAGCACGAACACGATGATCGTCGCGGTCGTCGCCGCGCCGCGGTCCATGCCGCCCGTCGCGAGCAGCGACGGGATCACGACGAGCAGATACGCGGCCGCGAGAAACGACGTGACGCCCGCGATCGTCTCGGTGCGCACGCTCGTGCCGCGCGCGGCGAGCGCGAAGCGGCGTTCGAGCCAGTTGGCCGGCACGCGCGCCGGCATCGTGTCAGTCGCTGACATGGTGGTTCTCCTGTGATTCCGAATATTGTCCTGTGTCGGGTCGTGCAGCGCGGTCTTATACTGCCGCGTACCGCATCCCGACCGTCATTGCCCGATGTCCGACCGCTCGTCGCTGCTTCCCGCGCTCACGCTGCGGCAGGTCCAGCACTTCGTCGTCCTTGCACACGCACGCAGCTTCACGCAGGCCGCGCAGGCGCTGTCGCTCACGCAGCCCGCGCTCACCGCGTCGATCCGCCAGATCGAGTTCCTGCTCGGCGGCCGCCTGTTCGCACGCACCGCGCACCGGCTCACGCTGACCGCCGCGGGCGAAGCCGTGCTGCCGCTCGCCGAGCGCCTGCTCAATCAGGCGCGCGGCACCTTCGACGACATGACGCGGCTCATCGGCGAACGCATCCAGACCGTGCGCATCGCGTTCATCCCGTCGGTCGCGGGCCGCCTGCTGCCCGCGCTCAACGCGCTGCGCGCCACGCACCCGACGTTGCGCTTCACGCTCACCGATTTGCCGAACAGCGCGCTCGTCGAAGCGGTGCGCGACGGCGTCGCGGATCTCGGCATCGGCGTGCGCGAACCCGACGGCGACGACGGCACGCTGCGCTACCGGCAGCTGTTCGAGGACGAGATCGTGATCGTCGTGCGGCACGACGATCCGCTCGCCCGCGCGAAGAGCGTCACGTGGGCGAAGCTCGCCGATCGCGATCTCGCGGTGTTCGTGCGCGGCAGCGTCAGCGAATCGCTGCATCGCACCGGCGGCGCCGGAAAGCTGCGCCTGAACGTCACGTACCGGATGGAATACACGGAGCCGCTCTACGCGCTCGCGCGCAACGGCCTCGCGACCGCCGTGCTGCCGAGCCTCTACACGATGCATCTGCACGATCCCGAACTCGTCGCGCTGCGCGTCGACAAGCCGCGCGTCACGCGCGCGATCTCGCTGATCTCGCTCGCCGCCGACGATCGCGGCCCGCACGTGCGCGCGTGCCGCGAGTGGATCGAGCAACGCATCTGATTCCGTTCGCCGCGCACGGCCGCCCGCACTCAGGGCAATTTCGCGATGCGCTCGACGAGCGTCGCGTAGAAGCGATCCGCGTCGACCTCGTTGATCCATGTCGCATTCGCTGCACGGCCGCTGCGCCCGTTCCAGTCGACGATCGTCTCGCCGAGCGTCCACTGCCCGGTCGTCTCGACCACCACGTTCACCTTGCGGCCGCCGAACAGCGTCGGATCGACGAGATAGCCGACGGCCGTCGGGTCGTACATCGGCGCGTCTTCAACGCCGCGCCGCTTCTTGTTGTAGGCGAGCTCGGCCTCCATGATGTCGGCGACGATCGCGCCGCAGCGGTTGCCGAGCGCACGGAACGGCGCGACGCGCGCCGGTGTGATCGACGCCTTCACCGCGACGTCGCGCGGCAGCACGACGATCGGCACACCGCTGCCGAACACCACGTCGGCCGCGTGCGGATCGACGTAGATGTTGAACTCGGCGGCCGGCGTGATGTTGCCGCGCTCGAAAAACGCGCCGCCCATCAGCACGATGTCGCGCAACGCGGCGCGAATCTGCGGTGCTTCGACCAGCGCGGTCGCGAGGTTCGTCAACGGGCCGAGCGCACACAGCGTCACGCTGTTCGGCTCCGCGCGGCTCAGCGTATCGACGAGGTACGACACCGCGTGACCGGCGGCGAGCGGCGCGCGCGGCGCATGCAGTTCGACGCCTTCGAGCCCGGTCTTGCCGTGCACGTTCGCGGCCGTCACGAGATCGCGCACGAGTGGCCGCGGGCAGCCCGCATACACCGGCAGCGCGTTCGTGCGGCCGGCCCAGTCGCGGATGATCCGCGCATTGCGTTCGGTCAGCTCGAGCGGCACGTTGCCGGCCACGGCCGTCAGCGCGCGCACGTCGAGCCGGTCCTGCGCGCCGAGCGCGAACAGGATCGCGATGGCGTCGTCCTGCCCCGGATCGGTGTCGATGATCACCGTGCGGCGCGCGGCGTCGCCGCCGGCCGCGAATGCGCCCGTTTCGGGCAGCAACGCGGTGCCGGCCAGCGCGGCGGACAGTTTCAGGAAGGTGCGGCGGGAGGCGATCGGATGGGTCATGGTCGGGCGCTCAGAACACGTGCCGGACGCCGAGCGTCGCCATCATCTGGCGCGTGCCGGTCGAACGCGCATACGCGAAGATCTGCGCATGGTCCGCGTCGCCGGCCGCCTGCTGCGCGATCACCGTCAGCGCGACGTCGGTGCGTTTGGACAGGAAGTAATCGGCCTGCAGGTTCACCTGATGCCATTTCGGACGCTTGTCGATCACGTCGTACTTGCCGTTCGTGAACGCATACGCGGCGCCGAGAAAGAGTTGCGGCGTCATCGTGTAGACGACGTTCACGCCCAGGTTCTGCAGGTGCAGGTGCGAATTGTCGAGGTAATCGTAGCGCACGTCGGTGAACATCGCCGCGAACTGCGCACGGCCGATCGTGTAGAAGCCGCCCGTGCCCGCGATCCGCTGCCGGCTTGCGTATGCGGCCGGCGACATCGCGCTCTTGCTGAAGATCAGCAGCGGCGACGCATAGTCGTTCGCGATCGCGCCGTTCTGGTTCGTCGCGCTGTACGGATGGTTGTACTGCGCATAGACCACGCTCCAGCGCAGCGGGCCGCGCTCATACCCGAGCCCGAAGCTGTACGCGCTATTGTTCGCGAAACCGGTCGTATTGCTGAAGCCGTACAGCGCGGTGAACTTCAGCCCGTAGTAGACGGGGCTCACGTACTTCACCGAGTTCTGCACGCGGATGTCGTTGTAGCCGTTGTCGTTGTCGCCGATGTTCACGCCGTTGCTCGCGATGATCACGGGCCCGATGTAGTCGTGGATCGCATCGTACTGGCGACCGAACGTCAGCGAACCGTAGGTGCGGTCGGCGAGCCCCACGTACGCCATGCGCCCGAACTCGCGACCGTTCTGCGCGGCCGTGCCCGTCATCACGTTGAAGCCGTTCTCGAGCTGGAAGACGGCGGACAGCCCCTGCCCGAGATCCTCCTTGCCCTTCAGCCCCCAGCGCGGGTTCTGGTTCGTGCCGGACAACGCCTGCCACGCGTTCTTGCCGCCCTGGTTCGTCGCGAACCCGACACCGGCCGAGATGAGACCGTACAGCGTGATGCTGCTTTGCGCACCGGCATGGGTCGCGAAGGCGCCGAGCATCGCGAGCGGAGCGAGCTTGTAGAGAGTTTTCATGCGGGTCGTGTGGTCGGTGGTAGTCCAGGCGCGGCAGGGTTCCGCGAAACTGGACTCGACTATACGAACCCGGATCGGATAATAAAAGTTTGCTTTCCTTATATGTCAATAAAACGGATTTATTCTCATCCTCGCGCATTCCGCTGTCGGTGAACCGGCGCTCAGTCCGCCGTGTCGCCGCCCTTCGGCAGCTTCGACCACGCGCCGCGCCCCGGCATCGGTGACCAGGCCGGGCGAGTCTTGCGGGCGCTATCGATCACGACCAGGTAGCGGCCCGCGATCGGCGTGACGTCGCGATCGCGACGCAGCACCCACAACGACTTGCCGGCCTCGACGCGTGCCTGATAGTCGTCGTCGAGCAGGCCGTGCTGGTCGAGGAATGTGTTCAGCGACGCGGGAATCCGCACGCAGCCTTTCGAATGCCGGATGCCGAGCAGCGCTTCGAGCCGGTCGGGGTCGGTCGCATGCATCTGGAAGCGCATCGGCGACACGCCACCCTTGCCCCAGCCGCGCTCGCCATCCACCCAGCCGAAGTCGTAGATGCGCATGTCGCGGTGGCCGTAGCCGCGAATACCGTTCTCGTTCGTCGTGCCTTCCGCGCGGAAATCCATCGTGTCGGGCGAGTGATGAAACACGCCGAGCGGTGTCAGGAAATGGTCGTACTGGCCCGGCAGCCCGGTGCCGACCGGCGATGCGCCGATCATCAACCACGCATTGGCCGGCGTCGCGCGGAAATAGATGAACAGCGCCTGCACGTTCGGCGCGCGATCGACCATTACGACGTATTCGCCGGCGAGATCGCCGAGATCCGCATCGGCGAGCGCTTTCTGAAGGCGGTCCCCGTACGCGCGCTGTTCGTTCGCTGGCACGTTCAGACGTCGCGTGACTTCCTGCGTGAAGCGCTTGCGCATGTCGAGCGCACGGGTCGTCGCGTTTTGCGCCTCCTCGACCGACAGCGGCGGATGCCGGCGCGGCGGAGTGGGTGGAGGCGGCTCGGCCTCGCTGGCGGGCGTGCCGGATGCGGCCGATGCGGGCGCGGCGGCCGACGCGGCGGAAGCCGCGGATGCCCCCGATGTTGCGCTCGCGGATTCCGCGTGATTCGCGTGTGACGCGGCGGATGTTGGCGCGGCAGCCGATGCGCCCGACACTGCATGCGCAGATGAAGCCGGCGGCGTGCGGGACGCCGCTGAAGCCGGCAACGCAGTGGACGAAGACGGCGCAGCGTCGGACGCGGCAAAGGCAGGCTGCTCGGCGAGAACGGAAATCGACATCGCGACAGCGAGCCACACGTATGCGGCGGCTGCACGTTCGAGGCAACGCGGCTTCGCAAAGCGCCGCGCCAGAGGGGCAAGAATCATACGTTCGAAGCCATCGGCCGATCCGGCCGCCGCATGCTGCTGGTGCGAGCGGCGCATCTTCCGCGCAAGCCATCGACACGTCCGGCGCATCGTGCGCGCCCGGCGCCGACGCCTCTTCGCGGCGGAGCCGTCGCTGTGCAACGCGGGCGCTCCGATGGCGGCTAATGAGTCGTCAGGCCCTTCATTCTACTCGTCGATACGCGAATCGGCAGCGACCGGAAGCGCGCTTTTACGTGTAATTGCGCTTCGTCACGCTTTGTTTCAACTCGCTGCCGCTTGAGCTTTCGTTGCGTGGCAGGCTGGCGTGTTGGATGTTTTCGGCGCGCTTGCGTGTTTCATGCGGTTCCGATATCGCCTCGCAGTTGATTTGCATCCCAAATCATTTCGACGATGGCGAACACCGGAACGCAACCGCACCGCACGCATGCCGCACGAACCGTGCGACACGCATGCGCAGATGCCGACTACTTCGAGATGGTTTCGAGTGCGATGCCCTTCGTGCGCGGCCCCATCCCCCCGATCGCGGCCATCACGATCACCATCGCGCCCGCGATGAACGCGAACACGCCGAACGTGCCGAAACCGCGCAGTACGGCGGCGATCACGAACGACGAGAAGATCGCCGAGAAGCGGCTCCACGAATAGACGAAGCCGACGGCCCGCGCGCGAATCGACGTCGGGAACAGCTCGGCCTGGTATGCGTGGAAGCTGTACGACATGATGTTGCTCGCGAGCGTGAGGCCGATGCCGAGCACGATCAGGAACGCGCCCACCGTGGTCTGGCTGAACAGCAGCCCGCAGACGACGATCGCCGCCGCCATCGCGACGATCACCGACTTGCGCTCGAAGCGGTCGGCGATCACGAGGCCGATCAGCGGGCCGATCGGCGCCGCGAGCGCGATCACGCTCGAATACATCAGGCTCGACGTGATCGTGATGCCCTGCTTGATCAGCAGCGTCGGCACCCAGTTCGCGAAGCCGTAGAAGCCGACCGTCTGGAACACGTTGAAGATCGTCATCATGATCGTGCGGCTGCGATACGGCGGCACCCACATGTCGCGGAAGCTGCCGCGCGGCGGCACGGGTTCGGCCGGCGCGGGCGGCGGCAGCGGCCGCCCGTATTCGGCCTCGACCTTCGCCTCGAGCGCGCGCATGATGCGGTCGGCTTCGTCGACCCGGCCCTGCTGCGCGAGCCAGCGCGGGCTTTCCGGCAATTCGCGGCGAATCCACCACACGAACAATGCGCCATGCGCGCCGATCAGCACGACCCAGCGCCAGCCGTCGAGGCCGAACGGCGCGTGCGGCACGAGCAGATAAGCGAGGAACGCGACCACCGGCACCGCGACGAACCCCACTGCCTGCTCGCACGCGAACGCACGGCCGCGTATCTGCTTCGGCACGAGTTCGGAGATGTACGTGCCGATCGTGACCATCTCGACGCCGAGGCCGAGACCGACGACGAAGCGCCAGAAGTTCAGACCTGTGGCCGTGTCCTGGAACGCCATCACGACGTTGGCGGCCGTGTACCACAGCAGCGACCACGTGAAGATCGCGCGGCGGCCGAAGCGGTCGGCGAGGAAGCCGCACGCGATCGTGCCGATGAAGAGCCCGGAGAACAGCGCGGCGATGAAGCTCGCGACGCCCGTGGTGCCGAACAGGCCGTGCGTCGTCGCGGACAGGATGCCGCTTTTCACGAGGCCGGGCGCGACATAGCCGCTGTAGAGCAGGTCGTAGAGCTCGAAGAAGAAGCCGAGGCTCAGCAGCACGACGAGCTTCCAGACGCTACGCGTCGGCGGCAGGCGGTCGAGACGGGCCGAGATGGAGCCGGGGTCGATCGCGGCGGGGCGCGCGGCGCCTGCTGCCGTGAGCGGGTCGGGCTGGGTGGATGCCATGGTGGCGAGTCTCCGGATTCTTGATTGTCGTTGGCGCCAGCAGAGGAAACTGGCGAGCGGCTTCGCGCATTTTAGCGAGGCGCGTGCGGGAGCACATCAATCGGGTGATGGCGGGGTGGGCCGAATGTCTTCGGAGCGGTTCAACGGGCGGTTTCGCGATGAATGTCTGAACGAGCACGGGTTCATCTCGCCCTTGCCCTCACGGCTACACCACTTACATCCGGGCCAAATATTTCGAAACTCCCCGATACTCAGACAAGAACTCTTCCGAGTTGATAAACGCAATAACCGCACGCCTTTCACATAATTCAGCAGCAGCCGGGAATCCCCATAATCAACCTCGATTCCAGGCAGAGTGACCATCCATTGATTTTGCGCATTTTTTTAGCAGGTAACTGCCACACTGCCCGCCAACCAGCAAATCAACACGCCATCAATATATTTAATTTAATTTAGACAGAACGAATGATGCCCTCTCTCTGATTTTCTCGGAGGCATCCTGCTCCATCGCGGCAAGCCGATAAACAATTTCTGCGCCGCCGGGTGTATGCTTGCTCTGCTTTAGATGATCAATCAATACACCCCGAGAATGATCACCATTCAGTAGTCGATAGATGAACGTATCCAGCCAATCAGACGCAGTTGCTCTCATATCCGGGGCTACCTGCATTAAAGCATCGACAACTAAATTTATATCACCACCCTCTATTAAATGAAGAAGACCATACATGACTTCTTCATTTCTAGTTCGGTCAATAAATACAGAAAGGAGATCCACAAGGTCCCCCTTCGATAAAACGTCAGAACTAAGAGTCTCAAGCACCCCATCGAATACGGCAACTTCATCCGGGGATTCAAGTTGACGAACACGCAGCAGATCTTCCAAGCAATCTTTTTTCATAATCCCTTCCCAAATGTCGACGGATACTGAGCCTTGTTTTGAGCAATAACTTTCTGCAGCCCAGCACGAACTTTAGACGTATAACAATTTTGTCGCTGGTAAATTCGTCTAGCATCTCGAATATCCTGCGCCAACATATCCCTAGGCGCCATCGTTAGATCAGGGGTTGTCCCATAAGAACTAGTTTGACGATGACGTCCTCCGGTCGGAGGCATTTCCATGTTAATAGACACACCGTCGCCGCGCGTATAACCTGGCACAGCAATTCCCTCCATATACGCATCAGATGGAATGTGATGCGGAGTGAGATTGTCACCCGTTGATCCGGCTCTCTTCAAATCCCTGTACTTTCCGACGTCTCCTTCGCCGGGAAGCAACGACGGGCAACAGCATCGTGTAAGCCCTGTGGGATCGGTCCACTGAACGGGGTTAGGCGCATATTGATACGCATTTAACCCGCCAACCAGACCAATCGGATCCCTGCTGACAAAGCGCCCAAGAACAGGATCATAGTACCGATACCGGTTATACCTCAGCCCCGTCTCCGCATCCTCCTGCTGCCCCTGGAACGAGAGGGGCGCCTTTCCGTGCTGCATCAGGTTGTGGCTCAGGTGGAACCGTCCGGGCACTGCCGGTCAGTTCGGCATCAACTGACCGGTGGGATACCAGTAGTGAATCTCACTCCTTTCTTCGTGGCACGCAAAACAGCATCGGCCAATTGATCGCCGACGACAATGTATGTCGGGGAGTCGTATTGCCGGCCAATGCCATTGGCTGGGAAATCGGGGCGCAAGACCATCTTTTTGAAACCGACCTTAGCGTCAGGAAATCCCGAGACTTTCACCATTATCGGCTCTGAAGCATCGTGATCAACCACGTCAACTTTCCTAGTCGGGTTGAGAAGAAAGTACGGGCCATCAATCGCCTCTCCGTTCGATCTAACGACAGCCGGGATGAACTGAACATCATCGTCATTCGCCAGTTCTTCAATCGCAACACGCACCGCTTCACTTACGAGCGGAATCAAGATGTCTGACCAGATGACGCCGTAGTCTCGAATCTTTGACAGCCCTTTCTTGGGAAGCTCGAATAATAAGGGATCGAGTCTTGCGAGGCGCTTTGCCTCCTGCAACTCGAAGCGATCCACCCCATTTTTTGCCTCGTCGTAGAGTGCCATCCGACTTTCCGGATAGTCCGCCTCCGTGGTCCAGATTTTCGTCATACTTCCCCGCTCAGGTCGGACACGCCCATGGTCGATGGTTCTGCCTTCAGTAGCCTTATCGGATCTTGACTGATCAACGACTTCAAGCAGGCGGCCTAGAGTTCATCTTTCGCCAAGCGTCAAGCCTTTGAGATTCACCAACAAATCGGTCAGTGAGTCGGCCGATCTCTCCAGAAATTTCGGGTTCATCACCCCCATTCCTACTTCAAATACCTCTCCGCTGGAATTGATCAAAATTGCTTGACCACCACCATCATCCCCGATCATGAAATATCCAGGGAGGCACTTCTGGACTTCATAATCGACATTCCGCTCCGGCAAAATTTCTATCTCATGCAGAGCCAAGCAGCCCATCGAATTTAGCCCGTTGGTGATTTGGAGAAGGTCAACGTACTCTTTAGGAAAAGACAACCCGACCTTCGCCTCCGCAACATGAATCTGACTAGTGGTCGCTGGAATTCTCAGTTCGAAATGTTGACTAAGATACGCTTTATTTAGCATTGAAAGCCCCCCCAAACAGTCTAAATACGTCAAATTTTTCCGTATCGCTCGTCTCACGACACTTTCTGGAACACCGGCCGCCCCCATCTGCCGGGCGGCCTCGTTAAACTCAGTCTGTACATCCGTATTGAAGCCGTTTTGATTTCGGAATGCCCGCTGCATACCGGAGATTTGGGCATGGATGGAGCCCGAAGTGCTCGACAGCAAAACCGCCGGCGCAGCTCGTGAACTATAGTCCCCGTTAGGAAACATCTGTTGCTTCGCCCATTCCTGCTGAATCGGATGATGTGACTGCACCACCCCCGTCGGCAACCGTATTCGTGTTACTTGGCGCGCGATTCGCTTTGCGGCTAAGGTTGCCGTGTTGATCTGCGTCATTCACGCGATAGCCGCCGGGGCCGGCGGCACGCCAAACCAAGCGGGTCAATCCAGGCGATCGGGTCCTCGACGACCGAGGCCAAGGAACCTAGTCGACTCACGTTGATCTGCCGCCTAAAAAACAAAGGCCGCTTACTCGGCCTCGCACTAAAAATCTCTCTAAATATTCAATCAAGACGTGGCAATAAATGCATCAGATTCGCTCGCCAGAGGCCCAGCAACGACTGCCTCGACGGCCATCTCTTTCGCGAAGCTATCGATAATAATCAACTTTACCTTCTATATAATGGGTAAATACAGAAATCATCATTTTTGATATTTAGGCCAAACCATATTCCTGGAAGATTCATCAGCTGAACCAGCGGCTAGCCACTGATAGACATCGGCCAGCGGACATCGGTCGGAAGATAAGCTCTCCAACCGACATATACGTTGTCTTGGCCGCCGCTCTGGGGGGAACTAATTCCTGACACATCAGCCCCCCCTTCCGTCCCGACTGATCACAATGTGGATCAGATCCTTACAGACGAATCGACCACCACAATATCAAACCTCCCTGTAATGCGAGCCCGCTCTACGACGTCTGGATAATGAACACTCCCGCGTCTGGTCCCTCATGATCAAGATCACTTTTCAGAAGCAAGTAGCCGACCCCACCCACCAGAATGCTCTTGTGCGTGGGCGCGGCTTTGTTTAGACGTGAGTTGTTGAGTTGTAGGACATAAATCATCCCGTCTCTTTCTTCCTCATCCTGCACCCACGCGGGAATACCTGCGATTTTTGCAATGCCATTTTCTTCGCTGTCGTCAGCGGGGTTCTGCACGACGTCAATCCGCTTGGGCGGCAGAATAGGGCTTCCGTACCGGTCCACCGAAATATTGCTAGGACGATAGGCCAATGCGACCCCACCTTCGCTCATCGCGCTATCGATGTATCCGTCGTCTGTTAGCGAGTATGGGGAAAAGATGGACACCACCAAGTCGCTCTTCACACGGAGCCCAGACACATATTTGCAGAGAAACTCGGCAGGAAAGGTAGCCAGATGAAGCAACGGAGCACCGTTTGAATCAGCCGGCCAATTGAACGCTCCGGGCAAAAAGGGGCTCCCTCCGAAATAGGCCACGGATGGGGTTGGCTCCCCGTCAACAAAGATCAATTCATTGAACATCTACGATCCTCCTAATTACATGGACATGGGCACCGAGACAGGAAGCGTCCCGCTTGCCTTCGAAGTTCGCGCGCACGTGCCGCAGGAACACCTGCCTGGCGCAAGGCCCCTTGCCAAACATCCATCTGGCGCTTCGTAGGCAGCCCGTTCTCGCCGAATTGAAACTCATCTCGACCAACCCCCAGATGGAGGGCCGCTAACGCGTTCTCATTCTTGTGAACTTCCGTGTGCATCGGACGCGGAAGTGCAATCGACGGATTCGCTTTATTGCGTACCCCCTCAGGGGTAAGTCCCATCTGCTCCAAAGCCTCATTCCGAACAAACTCGTGTGCGTCCAGCTCGTCTCGAGCGTTTGCCTTTCCAGTCAAGCCTCCATAGCTGCCAAGTTGGCACTTTCTTGCCAGCCCGAGCGGATCAATCCACTGCCCCGGATTGGGTGCATATTGATAGGCATTTAACCCGCCAACCAGACCAATCGGATCCCTGCTGACAAAGCGCCCAAGAACAGGATCATAGTACCGATACCGGTTATACCTCAGCCCCGTCTCCGCATCCTCCTGCTGCCCCTGGAACCGAATCGGGTTCCTCGGCTCCACGCCCGCCGCCTTCGACACCCGCGCGATCACTTCCCGCGCCTCGCCCCAGGCCCGATACGACGCCTCCCACACCACCTCCCCGACCTCATCCGTCATCAACAACGGCGTCCCAATCTGGTCACAGTGGTAATAGAACAAATGCGCGTCCGACTGTCTTTCCGGCACACGTTGCAGCGGATCCTTCTCCGGCACATACGGCTCGCCCTCCTGCCACACCGGCGTATGGATCCCCGCGACTGGTTGCGCCGTCACATATTGGGCAAGCGGAACGAACGTTTCCGGCTCATACACGTACTGCGTCGCACCGGCTTCATTACTTTCGTACGCCAGCTGATCCCCATCCCAGCCGAAAACGGTCCGCACGCCATCCACGTCCTTGCCGATCCGGCGTCCGAAGGAATCGTAGAAATACCGCGCCTCATGCTGCCGCCCGGTCTCCTCGACACGCGCCACTCGCAACCGGTTGAATCCGTCCCACTCGTATTCCTGCCGCCCCACCGGCGATCGCTTGCCGATCAGGTTCCCGCGCGCGTCGTATTCGAAGTGGGTACCTGCATATTCCTTCAACAGATTCCCTAGCACGCGCGGCACTTCCGCAGGCAATGTGCTGTCCACGCTGTCCGGCACAACCGGGCTTGCTTTCACCGCCCCCGGCGTACGAGCGTGCCGGGGACTACCGGGGTCAATGATGTTGCTTGCCGGGTCGAAGGCGAAAGTCTCGGTACCGAGCGGCCCGATCGCCGCGATGAGGCGGCCAACCGGGTCATAACGATAGTTGATCAACCCCTTGCGGCTGTCCTCGATATGCTCGAGCTGCCCCACGGCATCGTACCGATACCGGCGCTCGGCCAATGCGGCAGGCGCATTCGCTCGCCGAATGGCCTGCCGGGTGATTCGTCCGGCCGGATCGTACTGCGTCTGCTGCCCGACCTTGCTCGACAGCATCCGCCCGGTTTCTCGATGCAAATCGTCGCGCTCGAACTGGATTCGCTCCTCACCATCGAGCACGAGCCCGTGCACGTGACCCGACCCGTAGATCAACCAGTCCAGCACATGACCATCGGGGCGGACGGTCTTGATCCGCGTGCCGATTTCGTCGTATTCGTGATGCCACACATAGCTGCGCGATTCACCGAACAGCCGATAAGCATGATGTTCGCGCACCAGATTGCCGACCGAATCGAAAAACATCTGCGTCCGGCTGTGGCTGTTAAGCGCCTCGATGAGTCGCCCGCTGGCGTCGTATGCGAATCGCTCCTTGCTCGCACCCGAGGTCCGGCATACGATGCGGCCGGCCTGATCGAATTCGAGTTCGGTCACCTGCCCGCCCTCGTCGATCTTCACCGGCTGCAGCGTGCCCTCGCTGTATCCGTATGTGGTCCGCTTGCCGTCGAACCCGATCTCTTCCAGCAATCGCCCCGCTGGATCATAGTGAAATTGGTAGGTCGCGCGATTCGCATCGGTCAACACCGTCAAGCGACCGAGGCGATCATAACGATAGGCGAGCGTGTAGCCGAGCGCATCGACGCGGCTGGCCACACGCCCCGCGACGTCGTATGAAAAACGCGTCATGCGCTCGAGCGGATCGGTATGGGACAGCAGACGGCCTTCGGCATCGTGCGTATATCGATAGGTGCCTGCCGGAGACGAGATCTCGCTGACCGCCCCATTCGGGCCGTACCGGTAAACCGTGGCATTGCCAGCCGCATCGATCGACTGCGCCAGTCGCCCGTCGGCATCGTAGCGCCACTTCGTCACCTTGCCCGAGCAGTCGGTGTACTGAAGCAGTTGTGCCGCGTCATCGTAGACAAGTACCTTCGTACCGCCCTTCGCATCGACCATCTTGACCGGCATCCCGGCGGCGTTGTACGCATACTTCGTCTCGTGCCCGAGCGGGTCCTTCTGCGCGACCAGATTACCCGCGTCATCGTACGAGCGCTCCCACTCATATCCTTCGGGATCCTTGAGACGAACGAGTTGATCGCGGTCGTCGTAACCTATCTCGACCACAGCCCCGTCGACGCGGTAATGCTTCGTCATGTTCCCGCGTGCGTCGTAGTCCATCTCCTCGATGCCGCCGTCGCGATGAACATGCATGACCAGGTTGTTGTCCTGGTCGCGCCGCATCCACTCCTCGGTGCCATCCGGATACGCGATCCGGTACATGTATCCGCGGATGTTGTAGTAGTACCGCGTGACGTTGCCCAGTGCATCGGTGACATAGGTCAGGCGGATGTTCGGGTGCCACATGAGACGAATGTCGTGGCTGCCGTCGTCGGCATATTCGCGCACGCACCGAGCATTCGTGTTGTCGTCGCGCTCCGCCCCTTCCCACTCGAGGTTCATGCCGCGGCCGGTGCGATCGGTATAGCGCGTGACCAGATGACGGTCGTAAGCATACTGGCGCACGTTGCCGTAACGATCCGCCGCACGCACGAGATCGCCGTTCTCGTCGTACTGGTATTGGGCAAGCGTGGTGCGCGTGTTCGCGTCGACGATCTGCTCGATCGTTGCGATACGTCCGCGGCTGTCGTGGCGAAACGCGAGCGTATGGCCGGCCGAACTGACGAGCCGTGCCAGACGATTCGCGTCATCGTAATCGAGCGCGATCGTATTTCCCGCGCGATCCTTCTGCAACGCGAGACGGAACGAATCGCCGCGCTTCTCGTACACGTGCAGCAAATCGTGACCGTACGCGACCGTCGTCCACGTGTCGTCGAGCCGGCTCAGTGTCACACCTTCCACGCGGTCGTCGTGAACCGCACCTGCCGCGAGCGCCGGATATTCGATGTTGCGGCCGGTCGAATCGCTGTAGATCCATTTGCCGTCCCGAACATCGATGCGCGTCATGTACGGCGAGAGCCAGCGCGCGCCCAGTTCGCCGGCATCGTATCCGGCCAGCCGGGACCGATAGACGCGTATCCAGACGACGGGCATCGCACCCGGCAATTCGAAATCGGCATGAGAAAACGTCTCGTCGCCGAACGCGTAGCTGATCGAACCGCCCGACGCGCCGACCCCGCACTCTTCGCAGTGGTCGACACCGGAGCCCTTCGCTCTCGCCTCCTTCTTCGTCGCGGCAACGGGCACCTGCGGCCGCCGGGCCGTCGCTTCCGTCGTGCCCTGCGATTTGATCGATGCGGCCCGCATCGCGTCGCGCTTGTGCCGCAACGCATTGACCAGCTTCAGCAGCAGCCACATCAGCTTGCCTTCGTCGCTGCCCTTCAGCTCGTTGATCTTGCCGACCACCACCGGAGCGAGCGTGCGCAAGGACACGGCAATCTGGCGAATCGGTGCGACGTATTCCTCCGAAATAAGCCCGGTCGCCGTGCTGGTCGCCGCGTTGGCGCCGCGCTTGACGAGCGCCGTCCTGGACTCGGCCAGATACCCCCACGCCCCCGTTACCAGATCCTTGCTGAACCATCCGCTCTTCTTCATCTGCTGACGATACTCGGCGGCCCGCCGCTCGTTCTCCGCAGGATCGAACAGTTGCCCCGCCAACACTGCATCGATGCCGTCCGCGAGACTTGTCAGGATCTCCCGTGCTTTCGCCGCGCAGTGATCGATCACATCGTTGAGCACGGCCTGCAGCTTCGTCAGGAAATCCTCGATCTCGGTCGCGCATGACGCCTGGACATGCGTGACGACGATCGATATGAGCGCGGCGCCGATGTCGCGCTTGTGAATCAGGATTTCATTGCGAATCAGCGCCAGAAGCGGCCGCGCCGTGAGGCGCATGGGCGCCAGTACCGGCGGAAATGGAATCACGCCGATCAGGTTGATCGCGAGTCCGAGATAGTCGAGCAGTTCGCCGCCGCGCTTGCGGATGATCGAGACGATGTCGGTGAGCGCATCGGCCAGCGCCATCAGGTTGTTGAGCACCGGAATCATGCTCGCGACCGTTTTCAGTCGATCGACGTCCACGTAGCCATGCGTCACGCTGATCAGCCACGCGTTGAAGCCTTCGCCGGATGCGACGACGTCGTCCGGATGAACATCGGTCAACCACGGGGTGGCCTGCTCATACTCCGCGCCCGGAGGGAGTTTTTGATCTGCCATGCTCTCAGGATTCTTCTGGTTGTTCGGTTTTCGACGTGCGGCGACGGCCTCGCCTTCTCGTGTCCCGGATGATCGGCCAACGGCTCGCGGCATTGTACCGACGATTGGGCGACGGGAAAATGAAAGGTCCGGTTTCCCCGTAGCCGCCCAATTCTTCGCGCCCCATTTATCGCGGCTCGCGGTCGCACCGACTTTATGTAAATTTCGTAACCGTCTGTCGCGGTGACAACGGCCGCCCGACGCTGAAAATGGCGCCCTTCCGGGGCGTGGCTCGATCGACACGGCCCCGATGCGACGGGATAAACAGGACTTCCGCCGGTCCGTCGCCCATGCCCGCGTCGCAGACACCGCGGAAGCAGATTCGAAAGTCGTTCATCTCCGCGCCCCGGTAACATGCTACCGGGCCAACTACCGGCTTCCGGCTGCCTTTCGGCAACCGGCATTGTCGGCAAATCGTAAGTATTCCATGTCTATACAACGACTATCCACGTACGCCCGCCGGATCGCGCTGATCGCGCTGCTGCAGTTCGCGGCGATCGCGACGGCGTCGGCGTTTCCGGCCGCCGCTTCCGCTCCCGTCGCGAGCGGCGTCGGCGCAACCGTGCCGGCCATCTCGCTGCCCGACGCCGTCGCACAGCTCAAGCAGATGCAGGCCGAGCTGGACCGCATCAAGCAGCAGACGTCGACCGCGTCCAACAGCAAGGAGCTGGACGGGCTCGACGACTCGGCGCAGGAGCTGAGCACCGATGTCGCGAAACTGCAGAGCGATCTCACGCCGCAACGCGCGCAGGTTCAGGCGCAACTCGACGTGCTCGGCCCGCCGCCGGCCGAGGGCGCCGCGCCGGAAACGCCCGCCGTCGCGAAGCAGCGGGCCGCGCTGGACGCACGCAAGACGCAGATCGATGCCGCGCTGAAGCAGGCCGCCGACCAGAAGACGAGCCTCACGAACCTGACCGAGCAGTTCGCGAAACTGCACCGCAGCCTGCTGAAGAACCAGCTCGCGTTCCGTTCGGGCAGCATCTTCAGCGCGCAGTTCTGGCTGCCGCTGTTCCACCTGTCGCCGGACGACCGTCAGCGGCTCGACGATTTCAACGGCGAACTGTTCGACATGCTGCGCTCGTCGTGGGTCCCCGGACAACGGGCGATCACCACGCTGCTGCTGATCGCCGCGTTCGCCGCATGGCTCGGCGGCCGCCGGCTCATCGAGCGCGGGCTCGCGTGGATCGCGCTGAACCGCCTGCCGCCCACCCGCTTGCGCCGCAGTGCGCTGGCGCTGTCGACCGCGCTGTCGACCTTCCTGGCGACGGCCATCGCGATTCAGATCCTCTACCTCGCCGTCGCGCGCCACTACGAACTCACGCCGTCGCTGACCGATCTGTGGGACCAGTTCGCGAAACTCGCCGCGACCTGCGCATTGATCGCCGGGCTCGGCCGCGCACTGCTCTGCACGAAGCATCCGTCGTGGCGCCTGCCCGCGCTCGCCGATCCCGTCGCGCTCGCGATGAAGCCGTTCCCCGCCGTCCTGGCCGGGCTGCTGCTGGTGTCGGGCACGCTCGAATCGATCAACCGGATCGTCGACACCAGCCTGTCGGTCACGCTGTTCGGCCGCGGCATCGTGTCGCTCGTCGTCGCGCTGACGGTCGGCGCGTCGCTGTTGCGCGCGAACCGTGCGCGCAGCGCCCTCGCGGCGGCAGGCGAGGCGCCCGAGCAGCGCTCGACGCTTGCCGGGCTAATCCATGCCGGCGTCACGCTCGCGATCGTCGCGTCATTGATCGCACTCCTGATCGGTTACATCACGGTCGCGCGCTTCATCACGTACGAGCTCGTGTGGTTCGAGATCGTGCTGTGTGCGACCTACATCCTGATCCAGCTGACGCGCGACGCGAGCGAAAGCCTGTTCTCGTCGAGCCTGTCGACGGGCCAGCAGATCAAGCATCTGTTCGCGCTCGAAGATCGCCACCTCGACCAGGCGCGCACGGTCCTGTCCGGCTTCGGCACGAGCCTGCTGATGCTGATCGCGGCGATCGCGCTGCTGACGGGCGGCTTCGGCACGACGCCGGGCGACCTGCTCGACAGTGCGGTCGCGATGATCGGCAGCCAGCGGCTGCAGAGCCTGAACATCATGCCCGACCGGATCTTCAACGCCGTGATCGGCTTCGCGATCGGCTTCTACCTGCTGCGCTCGCTGCGCCGCTGGCTCGACGGCGAGTTCATGCCCGCGCTCGGCATGGATACGGGCATGCGCGTGTCGCTGATCACGCTGTTCACCAACGTCGGTTACGTGCTGCTCGTGCTGATGACGCTCGGGCTGCTCGGCGTCCGGTGGAGCAATCTCGCGTGGATCGTCAGCGCGTTGTCGGTGGGTATCGGTTTCGGCCTGCAGGAAATCGTGAAGAACTTCGTGTCGGGGCTGATCCTGCTGACCGAGCGCCCGGTGAAGGTGGGCGACATGATCAGCATCGCGGGCGTCGAAGGCGACATTCGCCGCATCAACGTGCGCGCGACCGAGATCCAGCTCAGCGACCGCTCGACCGTGATCGTGCCGAACTCGCAATTGATCTCGCAGAACCTGCGCAACGTGACGATGGGCAACAGCACGCAGGGCGTCGCGACGCTGGTGCTGACGTTCCCGCTGAACACCGATCCCGAGCAGGTGCGCGACCTGCTGCTCGAAGCTTATCGTTCGCATGAGGCGATTCTCGAGAAGCCGGCGCCGTCGGTCACGTTCAGCCAGCTCACGCCGGACGGCATCACGCTGAGCGTGACGGGCTACGTGTCGAGCCCGCGGATCGCCGGTTCGACGAAGAGCGATTTGCTGTTCGAGATCCTGAAGCAGTTGCGCGCGGCGGGAATCACGCTGTCGAGCCCGCAGATGCTGGTCGTGCAGAACATGCCGGCGCAAGAGAAGTGAATAAGGACGGCCGGTCGCGGACTGCGGCTGTCGCGACGGCCGCCTCCCGTACTACCGAAATGCCCATCGTCCGATGATGCCGGCGGTGGCAAACAGTCGAAGCCGCGCCGCCTCCCATTCGGCAAGCGTTCGCACCCGTTCCTGGCGGGCATCGGCAAGCGCCGCTTGCGCCGACAGCAGTTCCAGAATATCGCCTGCGCCGAACGCGTAACGATTGCGCGCCGACGTTAGCGCCGCTTCCGCGGCAGCCAGCAAGCGTGCAGAAGCATCCAGACTGTCCACCGTCGTCTCCGCATCGGCATGGGCCTTCAGCACGTCACGCAGAATCTGGTGCTGCGTATCGTGAAGCTGTGCCTGTGCCAGTTCGGCCTGAGCCTGCGCGCCACGAATCCGATACGTGCGAGAAAAGCCGTCAAAGAACGGAATCGTCAAAGTCAGGCCTATGCTGGTTTGCGTCGCCCGCACTGACTGCAGCCCCTGATTTGGGTAGCCGTTCCGGGACAACGTGCCGCTTAGATCGAGCGTCGGCATTCCGTCGGACCGCACGGCCGTGACCTTCGCGCGCGCGGCTTCCCATTTGGCTCGCGCTGCCCGGATCTCAGGGTGAGAACCTTCGGCCGCAAGAAGCCAGTCGCTTAGCTGGCGCTCCGCGTCCAGTGCAACCGGCACGACTGCCTCCTCGACCTCGACCCGCGTGCCAACCGGCAGACCGGTCGCAAAGACCAGATCGGCGCGGGCCCGAGCCACCTCTCCGCCCGCTCGCCGCGCAGCGAGCAATGCCTTGGCCAACGCCGTTTCCGCCTGCAATACGTCTGCTCGGGATGCGACGCCCATGGCCAGCCGCTTACGCGACGCACGCAGCGTCGACTCCGCCAAAGTCGCGGACTCGTTACGCGCGGCAAACGCCGCTTGCGCATTCTGAACATCGAAATAGCTCCCGATGACATCCACGACCGCCTTTTGCATCGTTGCGTCGTGGCCCGCCAGCGCTGCCGTCAGCAGCTGTTGTGCCGCCACGCGGTTTGCAGCTCGCCCGCCAAAGTCGAGTAGCCTCCAGTTCAACGTCGCGTTCGAGGTTCGACCGACGCCGCGCGTATTCATCGATGGGGCATCGGAATAACGGTTATAAGTCGTCAGTTGGCTGATCGACCCGTTGACGATGGGGAGCCATGCCGATCTGGCTTCACCCACCGAAGCGGCCTGGATCTTGATCGATGCCCACGCGGCTCGAATACGGGGGTTGTGGCATAGCGCAAGGTCAACCGCATCACCGATCGTCAGCGGCTTCGCCAGGTCAGTCGACGAAGCGCATGCAACTGGCGTGTCGTCGCCCGGTAATCGCTGCCCCGCATTCAGCACCGGCGGACGGGTCAGCAACGGATCGGTCAGGACATCCGGAATCCCGCGGGTTTCGGCATTGCATGCAACTGAAACCAACATCAGGCCGCATATCCACGGACACACGCCGTCCTTCAAGCTCCTAGCGCTCACGCAAGCTCTCCCGTGCATGCTGCAGTAAAGGCGACAGCACATACTCGATCACCCGCCGCGTTCCGGTCCTGATCTCGGCACTACCCGACATACCTGGCGACAGTGCGATCTCGCGGCCGTCTACCACCAGCGCCGAACGATCGAGCATGATCCTGACCGAATAGACGAGTCCCTTCTTGTCGTCGTCTATCGCATCGCGCGAGACATGACTCACGGTCGCCGACAACGTGCCGTATTTCGTGTACTCGAATGCGTCGATCTTCACGCTGGCGACCTGCCCCTCCTTGACGAAGCCGATATCCCGGTTGTCGACGAATGCTTCCATTTCTACCGCCCCCTCTCGCGGCACGATCTGCATCAGCGGCTGCGCGGCCGGCACCGCCGTCCCGATGGTATGGACGGCAAGCTGCTGGACGGTTCCGTCGATCGGCGCGGTCAGGCGCAGCAGTTCCCCGTGCGCCTCCGCACGCCGCATGTCGCCCGACGACGCATCGACGATACGCTGCGCATCGTTCAGCGCATCCTGGGTATTCCTTCGCGTCTCTGCCACGAGCGCCGCGCGTTGGTGACGAGCATCCGCAAGCTGTCCCGCCGTCTCGATGCGCTGCTGCTCGGCCTCGATCCACGCGTGCTCCGCAACGTCGCGGGTCTTCATCAACTTGGCGTAATCGTCCGCACGACGCGCTGCAAGCGGAGCGACCTGGCCGTACCTGTGGATTTCGCTGTCGAGACGGTCCCGTCGCGCGACGAAATCGCGCCATTGATCCAGCAGGTGCCGCTCGACCTCGCGCCGGCGCTCGGGCGGCACACCTTCCACATCCGCCAGTCGAGGTTGTCGGCCGGTATCGATCGCGTCGATCAACGCCCGTGCACGCTCGGCTTGCAGTACCGCATTCAGCCGGTCGCCGTCCGCCCGTTGACGTTCGGCGTCGATTACGCGCGTATCGAGATCGATCAGTGCGTCGCCAGCCGTCACGGCCTGCCCGTCGCGCACGTGCAGCGCGCGCACGCTGGCCACTTCGACCGCCGCCAGCGTCTTGGTCCGGGAGGATGGAATGATCTTGCCGCCGCCGTCGACGACAATATCGATTTTCCCGAAGTAAGACCAGACGATCGCCGTCATCACGAGCAGGATGAGAATGCGCGCGACCCACCGGCCCGCAGGCGAAACCGGTGCCGCCTGGACAGACAGCGCCGCCGGCAGAAATTCAGCCTCGTTCGCATTGAATGCCGGTAGCGTCGTCCGATGGCGCTGCTTCCAGCAGTGACGCCAGACATCGCGGTAGCGCCCGACCAGTTCACGCCAGGCCCCTGCCTGCTGTCGCATGCTCATATCCGTGCCTCTGCTACGTCACGACCGCCCTGTTGCAGCGAATACAGGTGTGCGTAGATCCCATCCTGTATGCGCAGCAGTGTGTCGTGCGTGCCGCTTTCCACGATCTGCCCGCGATCCATCACGAGAATCCGGTCGGCATCGCGCACCGCCGAGAGCCGATGCGCAATGATCAGCACCGTGCGCCGCGCGCAGATGTCCCGCATGTTGGCCTGTATGACGGCTTCTGATTCGTAGTCGAGCGCGCTGGTCGCCTCGTCGAATATCAGGATGCGTGGATCGGTCATCAATGCGCGAGCAATGGCGATGCGCTGCCGCTGGCCGCCCGATAGCCCGGTGCCATGCTCGCCGACGAGCGTGTCGTAACCCTCCGGAAGCTCGCAGATGAACTCGTGTGCGCCGGCCAGCCGCGCTGCATCGATCACCGCATCGATGGACGCAGTGGGTCGTGCCAGCGCGATGTTGTCCCGTACCGAACGATTGAACAGTGTGTTTTCCTGCAGAACAACACCAATCTGCTGGCGGAGGCTCGCCGTATCGATCACGGCAATATCCTGCCCGTCGACCAGCACGCGCCCGCGATCCGGCACGTAGAGCCGCTGCGCGAGCTTGGTCAGCGTGCTTTTTCCCGACCCGGAGCGGCCGACGATTCCGATGACCTCCCCCGCCGCGATCCTGACAGAGATTTGCCGGATGACATCGCTCGCATCCGGCCGATAGCGAAACGATACCTGGTCGAATTCGATCGCGCCGTCGAGACGTGGCACTCGCGTCTTTTTGGCGGCGGTTTCGGGCACCGTGTTCAGGATATCCCCAAGACGCCCCATCGAAATCCCGACCTGTTGAAAGTCGTTCCATAGCTGCGCGAGACGCAGTATCGGACTGGACACCTGCCCGGCCAGCATGTTGAACGCGACGAGTTCGCCGACGGTCAACTTGCCGTCGATCACCAGCGTGGCGCCCAGCCACATGATCGCCGCGGTCACCAGCTTGCTGATCAACGTCGCGCCGCCGCTTGCAATCGTGGCAACATTGGTGGCCGACAGGCCCGCACTCACATAAGCGGCCAGTTGACGGTCCCATCGATCCGTCCAGCGCGGTTCCAGTGCCATCGCCTTGACCGTATCGATTCCGCTGATGGTTTCAACGAGGAACGACTGATTCTCGGCGCCCTTATTGAATTTCTCGTTCAGCCGCCGCCGAATGATCGGCGTAAACACGACCGACAACAGCATGTAGAGCGGAATCGAGACAACGACGATCAACGTAAGCCATGCGCTGTACCAGAGCATCACCCCGAGGAAAACGAACGAAAACGCGAGGTCCATCACCAGCGTCACGGCATTGCCGGTGAGGAACGCGCGAATGTTCTCCAGCTCGCGAATACGGGCGACAGAATCGCCGACACGGCGCGCCTGAAACCATGCCAGCGGCAATGCCAGAAGATGACGGAAAAGCCGCGCGCCGAGCTCGACGTCGATCTTGCTGCTCGTATGCGCAAAAACCCATGTTCGTATCCCCGAAAGCGCCGCCTCGAACAGCGTCGCGCAAATCAGCCCCACGGCAATCACGTTCAACGTCTTCATCGCGTGGTTGACCAGCACCTTGTCCATTACCACCTGGAAGAAGAGCGGCGTGGCGAGCGCAATCAACTGCAATACCAGAGAGATCGCGAGGACTTCGCCCAGCAGCTTCCGGTACGTGACGATTGCCGGAATGAACCAGCTGAAATCGAAACGCGCCAGGGTACCCGCAATGCTGCTCTTGCTCGTGAAATAGATGAGCTCACCCGTCCAGATTTCCAGAAGACGCTCACGCATCAGCACGGTAGGCGCCTCACCCGGAAACTGGACAAGCGTTCGAGGCGCGCGCGTTTCATCCCCGGCCTGATACTGCGCGACCACGAAATAGCCACCTTCGCCTTTCGTCCGTGCGACCGCGGGCAAAGGCGCCCGATCCAGTCGTTCGAACTTCTGTTGAACGGCCCGGGCCGTCATGCCGAGTGAGCGCGCGGCTCGCAGGATTGTTTGAGTATCGAAACGGCCGAAGCCGAATTCATGTCGCAACGCGGCTTCGTCGGCTGCGATGCCGTGCAGGCTGGCCATCGTCAGAACGACGGCGAGACCGGAGTCGACATCCTGCGTCGCAAACGACGCCGGAGGCCGGAGAATGGAACTGTCCATGAAGGGAACACGAGACGAGGAAGGAAATGCGATACGGCCGGCAGCAGGCCGTCCGGTCGCACGTAATGTGCAACCGGACGGATTGACCTTCGGGAACGGGAATTAACGCCAGCTCGTCGCCAGCGTCGGCGCAAGCGCGGCCTGATGCTCAGGGGACAGCGTGACCGCCCCCGCGGCCGGCGGCGACCATACCGCCATGGCCTGTACCAGCTTCTCGACATCGGTGTTGACGAGCGTCCGACCGTCGTCTACCCGGATCTGCTCGATCTGATACCTTGAACCCAGGTACCAGTCCCGAACCGTCGCGGTATCGCTGGTGCCGAGGATACTGATCTCCAGATCGTTGCCGACGTGACGGAACCACAATTGATCCGCCGATACGCCCGCCCCGATGCTGATCACATCGCTGTTGCCGAGCGTTTCGTCGTCGTCCCGGATCGTGTCACGACCGGACCCGCGACCGAATCGATAGGTATCGTTGCCCAGGCCGCCGACCAGGATGTCATTGCCAGCGCCGCCATCCAGCACATTGTTGCCGCGGTTGCCGATGATCGTGTTGTCGAGTGCGTTGCCCGTGCCGTCGATGTCCTCGTTCCACAGTTTCAGCGCCTCGGCCGTGTAGATCGCGTAGGCATTCGGGACGTTGGCGGCCGTCCGGAATTCCTGAAGGCTGATGTAGCGCGTCATGTCGCTGACGCGCTGGCGGCCCGAGTCGGCAATATAGAAGCCTTTGAGCTGGCCATCGGCGTCTCCATAAACCGCGCCCGTCACGGTTACGACGTGATTCACGCCGCCGCCGTCGAGATAAGCGCTGTCATCCCAAAGCCGACCCGAGTTCAGCGCCAGTATCACGCCACGACCACTGCGGATGAGATTCGCGACCGCATGCTCGTCGTATCCGGCAAGCAGATTGTTTGCAATGCCGTAACTCTTGAGCAGTGCCTGTTGCTGAACGTAATTCGATCCGCCTCGCTGGTAGTCCGTTGCAGCCGGGTTGGTGACTGCCCATTGGTTGTCGATTGCGCGGCGGACGACGTCTCCCTCGGTAGTCGGCGTCCCGGTCTGCGTCAGCAAATTCGCGATCGACGTCAGCGCACACGTTCCCTGGAACCTCGGAACCGCATCGCCTTGCATGTAATCCAGCTCGTTGGCTTTCGGGTACCCGTACACGTGAACGGCCACGCCATCGACGAGCCCTTTTTCCGGCTTGCCGAAATCCAGCAGGTTCAGGTTCTCGACGTGTTCGCCCAACGTATAGCTGATCTTGCTCTGAACCGTATCGATGCCCTCGTCGGCGAATTCGATGACGCGGTCGCCGACATTGTCGACGTAGTAGGTATCGTTGCCCTTTCCGCCGATCATCGTGTCGGCACCGGTAACGCCATCGAGGATGTTGTCTGCGCTGTTGCCGACGATCCGGTTATCGAGCGCATTGCCCGTGCCATTGATGTTGAATCCCTCGACGAGTCTCAATTCTTCGAGGTTGGCGTTGAGAATGTAGTTTGAGCTGCTGATTACCGTGTCGTAACCCTCGTTTGCGTATTCGAGAATCACGTCATTGACGCTGTTCACGATATAAGTATCGTTGCCCTCGCCGCCTTCCATGTGATCGGCGCCGGCCCCGCCGTCGAGATAGTCGTCGCCCAGGCCGCCGAGGAGCGTGTCATTGCCTTCTCCACCGTAGAGATAGTCATTGTCGGTCTCGCCGGGACCGAGCGTCCGTTTCGCCTCGTTGTTGCCGGTAAAGCCCACCAGCAAATCGTCGCCTGCGCCGCCGTACAGAATGTCGTTCCCGACCTGGCCGAACAGTCGGTCGTTGCCATCGCCGCCATAAAGCTTGTCGTGGCCGTCCCCACCCTGAATTTCATCGTCGCCGGCGTCGCCGTGGAGCAGATCGTTGCCAAGACCGCCCAGGATCAGATCGTTTCCGGCTCCGCCGTAGATCGTATCGTCATCGGTTTCCCACGCAGCCAGCGACTGTTTTGCGTCGTTGCTGGCCGTGAAGCCGACCAGAATATCGTCACCGTCACCACCCCAGATCGTGTCGTTGCCTGCGCCGCCAAAAATCTTGTCGTTACCGGTTTCACCCGAAAGCGCGTCGTGGCCGTTGCCGCCGTTCAGTTCGTCGTCGCCCGCGCCGCCAAAGAGCCGATCGTCGCCATCACCACCGTCGAGAAAATCGTTGTCGTTGCCGCCATCGAGGTAGTCGTTGCCGAGACCTCCATATAGCGCGTCGTTGCCGTTGCCGCCATACAGCATGTCGTTGTCGGATTCACCCCACGACAACGTTTGCTTCGCATCGTTGCTGGCAGTGAAGCCGACCAGCACGTCATCGCCATCGCCGCCCCAGAGCACATCGTCCCCGGCCTCGCCGAAAATGCGATCGTTGCCGGCGTCTCCAAGAAGCCGGTCGTTGCCTGCGTCACCATGCAGTTCATCGTTCCCGGCGCCGCCGAACACCGTATCGTTTCCGTCCCCGCCACTCACGAAGTCCGCCCCGTCGCCACCGTCCATGTAGTCGTGACCGACACCGCCCCACATCCGGTCGTTGCCTGCGCCGCCGTACATGATGTCGTCATCCGTTTCGCCCCACGCCAGGGTTTGCTTGCTTTCGTTCGATGCGGTAAAGCCCATCATGATGTCGTCGCCGTCGCCGCCATTCATGATGTCGTTACCGACCTGGCCAAACAGCCTGTCGTTGCCGATACCGCCGTCGAGCACGTCGTTGCCGGCACCGCCATTGAGTTCGTCGTCACCCTCCTCGCCGTACAGCCTGTCGTCGCCGTCATAGCCGAACAGCGTGTCGTTGCCGGTGCCGCCCCACAGATTATCGTTGCGGCTGCTGCCGCCCATCATGTCGTTGCCATCGCCCGCGAGGAAGTTGACGAGCAGATTGCTGTCGATCCAGTGACCATAAGCAGCGTAGTAATTCGCATCGAATACGTCGTTCCCGTCGGTACCGATCAGGTAGCTCCGGTTGGAAGGACTGACCTTGATCTGCGTCGGGCCGAACATGATGAAGTCTCTGGAGTTGATCCAGTAGATCTTGTCGTTATCGCGCAGCGTTCGGTAGTTCGACAGCGGAACGGCCGGCGCCAAGTACATGCGGCCGGGTTGCGATGCTTCCCAGGGTTTCCATGGCGCGGCGACCGGTGCCGATGCGTAGTGGCCGTTACCGCGCGTGATGACGTCATAGTCAACCGCGCGAATCTCGCTGATCCCAGCTTGCGCCAGCGACCTGAATTCACCGGCGTCGCCGATGCCGTCCTCGTTCGCATCGATCCAGACTTGTAGCCCGTTCAGTTCCGCGCCGGACAGCTTGCCATCGCGGTTCGCGTCGCGCGACTGGAGCGCGCTAACGCCTACTCCCCATCGGTTCGCGTCGAGCAGGACAGGCGTCTTGTCGGCAATGGAGGCGGCTTTGTCGAATGCGGCGCTTTTGGCTTCGTAGAATGCACCGATCGGGTTGTACCAGCCGGACGGCATCGTGAAACCGTAGTCGTTTCGACCGCCGTAGGTCAGCGTGCGGGAAATAATCTGGCTCAGGTCGAGGAAGCTCGTGCCGCTCAGTAGTCCGGTCGCGCGGTATCGCGACAGCAGGCTGTCGGCGAAGGCTGCATCGCGGACATTGGACAGGTCGTAGCGCTGGCCGCCGTTCACGACGAAATTGTGGTCGGTAACGCCGTCTCCGTTGGTGTCTTCGCGGATTACGCTGGCGCCGTCGGCGAGGCGGGTTTCTGTTTTGATGCTATCGACGATGCCGTCGCCGTTGATGTCGGTCCGCGTGGTGGCAATTCGGCCGTCGTCTGTATAGCAAGTTTCCTGAAGCTTGATGCCATTCGTTGCGTACTTCACATACGCCGTCATCTGGCCGTTCGGGCCGTACAACGTTGCGGCACCCAACACCCCGCTGTTGTACTCGTTGACTTGCACTATACCCGTTGAGAAAGTCAACTTCGTGGATTTGATAAAACCTGTTGCCAGATTTAACGCATAACTCACTCCAATGACCGGCGCTTGAGACAATCGCTTTTCGGACGCCCCATAGGCGGCACCATTTTGCTCATAGTACGTCGTGTCCAGATCTGCCCCGGGACGTGCTCGTGCCAGATAGTTTCCTCCGACCTCAAGCATGACCTGCTTTAGCACATCGGCAGGCATTTTCCCGACATTCGCCTCGTAGACTCTAGTGAACGCACCATTGATATCAAACCCCGGCGCCGCGATTTGATCCCGACGATCTCCAAGCACAGGAATCACGCCACCACCATTTTTCGCGACTTCTCGCGCTACTAGCCAGTTGTTATAGGCCGCCTCAGCCTCCTTCATCACTCCAACCATCGCCGCCAAATGATAATCGTTTCGCATTTCATTCGCGTGATGCTGCTCCCGAGCTTGAGCGTGTGCGTCATAGATATAGTGACCAATTTCGTGACTCAAAATACCGACCAATACACGTGGATCGAGCTTGTCGAACGTCAAGCCATCGTAATTCCCAAATACAATTCCAGGCCGTCCACGATCCCAGAATATTCCCCGCTCGCCTGTGCCAACCTCAATTGGATTCAAACTCTTAATCAATACGCCTTCATTGTATTGAATTATTTGATCCACGAGCAACGGACTCTTATTTATCAGATCAATAGCCTCTTGCCCCAAAATCATCCCTTTGAACAACTCTTCACGACCAGTTATCTTCATCACTCGCCTCACTCTCTCTCTCGATTCATAGAAATATAAATGCCACCAACACAGCCATCCCTGTCAATCGAAAAAACCACCCTTGAATTTACATCACCTCTTTTATACATATACGACCACGAACTCCAATGAGAAACAGGATATTTCTCAACATCACCAAACACCTCACGAAGATCGTATGGAGTAATGCATATCGCCCTATCATTAATCGGAAGTGACAATCCAGCCCTATAGAAATCCATCCCGGCAGGCCAAAACAATCCATAATAGAAACCCCTTTCCCTCTCGTATTCTCTAGAGGATGCAATACATTTCATGTCCACTCCATATCCCTTAATCGCCCCTTCTCTATCGCGAACGGCTTCCCGTGGGCCAGAATCACAATCAATCTCTAGACGATTTCTTACAAATTCAACGTTTCCAAGATCACCAGAATCCACAACAATCTTGACATCCCTCAAAAAGCTCGTCGGCGATCTGACAGGGCGACCTCTCGTGGGATTGATGATGCAGGCAGACAAAACAAATGAAAGCATCAATAAAACAAAGACTCCCCTCATACCCTCTCCACCGCCCCCGCGACTGGAAATATCGAATTATTTTTATTCATTCTCAAATTTCATATAGATAACCAATAAATATAGCCATGGGGCAGCAGCTTTTCGTAGTGCGATTTTCCCGCCTTCCCATCTAATCAAGCACATCCCATTTTTGAAATTCATAACCAGCCATGACCTACTCCTCTTTACAAGCAAAGACGCGGCGCAATGCAATGAAAATTGCAACCACGCCAGCCGCGATAGCGACAACCTCAACTCCACCCGCAAAAAACGGTCCGATCAAGCCAAGCAATATGCTGCGACTGGCTTATTTCCATAAAATTCCACTCATAAAAATATCCATCAACCAAAATCGAAGAAAATCCCATGCACATAAACGTCAAGACAACTACAATCGAGTAAATTTTCTTCGAAATGGAAATTTTCGAATATCCATCCTCGATCCGAGACCGATACGAATAACAAAAACGAATCGCTACCGAAAGCCTCATCGGAATCGCGACCAACATCAGCAAAAAATACAGCGCCGTCACGTCAGGAAACTTGGATTTCCTCACCGCCTCTGGTAGCAAAGGAAATATTTCTCCGACGCCGGCTACCGCTATCTTTAGAAGTGGCCAACGCGTCAACGCGTCATCCGGCGCAAACCAAGCGATCACCACACCAGACAAATGCAACGTCAAGAGCGCGGGACTCATGCGATAGAGCCTGATCATCAGGCTAAAGATATTCGTGGGCTCGACGTCACTCCCCGCCTCTTCCTTCGTCGACCCATAGCCCACTCTGCCCTCTCGTCCTTTAGAACGAGCACACCACCTTGTCCCTTGACGTCCTTCCATATCGATACCTAATAAATTCTATAAATGCTATCGACCTCATTCCACCTTCGCCCCGTACTTACGCCCAACTCACACACCGAAATAACTAAGTCCATCAGGGTCAAATCACGCCTCGCAGCATCTCTTTTCAACAAAATACATACAACACAACAAAGAAATAATCGCAACGCCAGCCGCAACAAAGCAAATAATCAGATATCCACCAGCAAACAATGGCCCGACCGCTCCAAGCCAGAATCTCGACTTTCCGACAGACATGAAATTCCAGTCAAAATATTGACCATGAAAAATCAGAAGAAACACGCTGCCAGACAAAAACAAGATCGCAACCAGAAATGCAAAAATCTTTCTTTTCCACGAGTAGCCAAAGTACCCAGCAACTATTTCCTTCCTCTCCGCATAGCAAAGGCGGAAACCTTCAAATATTCTGATAGGTACCGCGGCCAGCACCAGTGCGAAATAGACCGCGGTGACGTCCGGAAACAGAGATTTCTCGATTGCCTTAGGCAGTAGTGGAAATACTTCTCCGATTGCGGTCACCGCTGGCTTCAGCACAGGCCAACGCTTTAGCGTGTCATCAGGTGCGAACCACGCGATCAGTGCGCCAGCGAAATGCAAAGCCATGAGTACAGGACTTCGACGATAAAACTCGATCAAGAAGGAAAGGACATTTCGAGGTCCTGCACCGCCCCCCGTTGCCGTCAATAGTGGCCGACGGTGTGCTCCCCCTTCGCGCCTGTTAGCACATGCACGACCTCTCAATTCCCGCCACCATTTCATATGTATACCTAATCAATGCATCGAAATGTTACCAAGCAAAATCCATAAATCACATTAACCGCCAGCGATATGCAACGCCATAAAGATATAGAAAGAATTGAAAGAAAACAAGAAATCGCCTTATTTTCATACACATACGAAACATCAAAAATAATTCGAAAATTCCGTACTTGTACGATTCCTTATCTCCGACACGCTATCAACGAATCCACTCGCGCGAAAACGTCCCAAAACCACCCATCCCAATCAATCACCACATCAGAAAACAAAAAAGCCGGCCCATGGCCGGCTTTCCCGCTTGAAGCGATAACAACGCGACATCAGTCGCCCGATGAAATCAGCGCCAACAACACGCCAATCCCACCCCGACATCAAACATCAAACTTCACGCCCTGCGCCAGCGGCAGCTGACGGCTGTAGTTGATCGTGTTCGTCGCGCGGCGCATGTAGGCCTTCCACGCATCCGAACCCGACTCGCGGCCGCCGCCCGTTTCCTTCTCGCCGCCGAACGCGCCGCCGATCTCCGCGCCGCTCGTGCCGATGTTCACGTTGACGATCCCGCAGTCGCTGCCCGCTGCCGACATGAACTGCTCGGCCTCGCGCATGTCGTTCGTGAAGATCGCCGACGACAGGCCTTGCGGCACCGCGTTGTGCAGTTCGATCGCGTCGTCGAAGTTGTCGTAGACCATCACGTACAGGATCGGTGCGAACGTTTCGCGCTCGACCACCGCCGATTGCTTCGGCATCCGCACGATGGCCGGACGCACGTAGTACGCATCCGCGTGACCGACGTCGACGCGCTCGCCGCCCTTCACTTCGCCGCCCTGCTCGCGTGCATCGCCCAGCGCCTTCTGCATCGCATCGAACGACGCGCGATCGACCAGCGGACCGACCAGCGTGCCTTCTTCAAGCGGGTTGCCGACCTTCACCGACGCGTAGGCCTTCTCGATGCGCGGCAGCAGTTGCTCGACGAGGCTGCGATGCACGATCAGGCGGCGCAGCGTCGTGCAGCGCTGGCCGGCCGTGCCGACCGCCGCGAACGTGACCGCGCGCACGACGAGGTCGAGATCGGCGCTCGGCGCGACGATCATCCCGTTGTTGCCGCCGAGTTCGAGGATGCCGCGCGCCAGGCGCTGGCTCAGCACCTTCGCGACTTCCTGGCCCATCCGCACGCTGCCCGTCGCGCTGACGACCGGCACCTTCTTCGACGCCGTCAGCACCTCGCCGACATCGCGCATGCCGAGCACCAGCTGGCTCAGCTCAGCCGGCGCGACGCCCGGATGCGTCTTCTCGAACTCACGGAGCGCCTTCTGGAGCAGCACGTGACACGCGATCGCGGTAAGCGGCGTCTTCTCGGACGGCTTCCACACGACCGAATCGCCGCACACGAACGCGAGCGCCGCATTCCAGGCCCACACCGCGACCGGGAAATTGAACGCCGAAATCACGCCGCACACGCCGATCGGGTGCCACGTTTCCATCATCCGGTGGCCCGGGCGCTCGGACGCGATCGTGAGGCCGTAAAGCTGGCGCGACAGACCGACCGCGAAATCGCAGATGTCGATCATTTCCTGCACTTCGCCGAGCCCTTCCGACGTGATCTTGCCTGCTTCGAGCGTGACGAGGCGGCCCAGCTCGGCCTTGTGCTCGCGCAGCACGTTGCCGAACACGCGCACGAGTTCGCCGCGCACCGGCGCCGGCACCGTGCGCCACTTGAGGAACGCGTCGTGCGCGGCGTCGATCTTGCGCTCGGCGTCGGCGGGCGTGTCGACGGCCAGCGTCGCGAGCGTCGCGCCGTCGAGCGGCGAACGCGCGGTCAGCGCGTTGCCTTTCCACTGGGCGAGATCGATGTCGAGCGCGGCAAGAATGTCGTTGAATTGCATCACTTCCTCTTCAGGGACAGATTGATCGGTGCGGCGGCAGCGCCGCCCGCGTGATTCGATTGGAGCGCGTTCGAGCGCCTCGTGCAAGCGGATGCGCCGCGCGGCGGGCCCGGTGCGCCATCCGGCGCATCGCGCGGCGCCGCCGCCGGCAAGCCCGGCCGGACGGCGCGCCCCAGCCTCGCGAGGCACGATCCATGAAACACATTGTCGATGGCCACAAGTCGGGCCGCTATTGATATTAACTCACGACTTCATTCCCAAAACGCAAGAAGTCAGCCGCACAGCCGCGCCTTTGCCTACGCTGATATCAGACGGTTCCAAAGCCCGCAGACGGGCACGCGGACGCGTCCCGGCCCGACGCAAGTTGATGACGATCCCGCATCACCCTGTGCGGAAATATCGTTTGCCGCCCGTGCATCGGACCCCACACAATCGGTGCGACGTCGAGGTGCAACGCACCCGGCGCGCCGCCGGCCGCCACGACCGCCGCCGGACGACCGACGAACGCGACACGCACCACGGCCCGGGTCAGCGGGCCCGCTTCGCACCGCATCACCGCTGCCCGGCCCACGGCCGGCAACGCGTCGCGCTTCGTCACCGAAAAACAATCCCGGAGACAGCGCCCAGCGCCCGCCATGCATTCAGACGCCCGCCCCGATTCGTCCCGCCCGTCCGGCTCGCCGCCCGCGAAGCCGTCCCTCCACCGTGCGCTGCAGGCGCGCCATCTGCGAATGATCGCGATCGGCGGCTCGATCGGCACGGGCCTGTTCGTCGCGTCCGGCGCGTCGATCTCGCAGGCCGGGCCCGGCGGCGCGATGCTCGCGTACATGATGATCGGCCTGATGGTCTATTTCCTGATGACGAGCCTCGGCGAAATGGCCGCGTTCATGCCGGTGTCGGGCTCGTTCGCGACCTACGGCGCGAAGTTCGTCGACGAAGGCTTCGGCTTCGCGCTCGGGTGGAACTACTGGTACAGCTGGGCCGTGACGCTGGCGGTGGAGCTCGTTGCCGCGCAGCTCGTGATGCACTACTGGCTCCCGCACGTGCCGGGCGTCTGGTGGAGCGCGCTGTTCCTCACGCTGATCTTCGCGCTCAACGCGCTGTCGGTGCGCGGCTTCGGCGAGGCCGAATACTGGTTCGCGCTGATCAAGGTGCTGACGGTGCTCGCATTCGTCGGCGTCGGCCTGCTGATGATCTTCGGGATCATGCAGGGCGGCCCGAGCGCCGGCTGGGGCAACCTCACGATCGGCGACGCGCCGTTCGTCGGCGGCTGGGCGACGATGCTCGGCGTCGCGATGATCGCGGGCTTCTCGTTCCAGGGCACCGAGATGATCGGCGTCGCGGCCGGCGAATCGGAGAATCCGCGCACGACGATTCCGCGCGCGGTGAGCCAGATCTTCTGGCGCATCCTGCTGTTCTACGTGTTCGCGATCTTCGTGATCGGCGTGCTGGTTCCGTACACCGATCCGAGCCTGCTGAAGAGCGACGTGACCGATATCGGCGTGAGCCCGTTCACGCTCGTGTTCCGCCACGCTGGGCTGGCCTTCGCCGCAGGCGTGATGAACGCGGTGATCCTGACGGCCGTGCTGTCGGCCGGCAACTCGGGCATGTACGCGTCGACGCGCATGCTCTACAACCTCGCGGTCGAAGGCCGCGCGCCGAAGCTGTTCGCGAAGCTGTCGCCGGGCGGCGTGCCGCGCAACGCGCTGTATGCGACCACCGCGATCGGCGCACTGTGCTTCCTCACGTCGCTGTACGGCGACAAGACCGTCTACCTGTGGCTGCTGAACACGTCGGGCATGGCCGGCTTCATCACGTGGCTCGGCATCGCGGTCAGTCACTACCGGTTCCGCAAAGGCTTCCTGAAACAAGGCTACCGGCTCGACCAGTTGCCGTACCGGTCGAAGTGGTTCCCGTTCGGCCCGCTGTTTGCGTTCGCGCTGTGCGCGGCCGTCGCGCTCGGCCAGGACTATCAGGCGTTCCTCGCCGACAAGATCGACTGGACCGGCGTCGCCGCGACCTACGTCGGCCTGCCGTTCTTCCTCGCGATCTGGCTCGGCTACGCGCTCGTGCGCAAACGCCGGCTGGTGCGCTACGAGGACATGGACATCGCGCCGTGGATCGAACGCAACGCGACGCATGAAGCGACCGAAAAGGCCGACGCCGGCTATCCGGCCTATGTCGCCCGTCCGGCCAACCCGACGCCGGGCGCCTGACGCCCGGTCACGCGCCGGCAGCCGCCCCTTCGCGGCGGCCGCTGCGCTGAAATCCCCATTCGACGCGGCGCGCGCGTTCAGGCAAGATCGACGCGCGCCGTCCGCCTTTCCGCCGTCACGAGTCACCGAACACGCATGCAGAACTTCTACGAAGCCACCGTTAGCCGCCAGCCCTACCCGCAACTGACCGACACGATCGATACGCAGGTCTGCATCGTCGGCGGCGGCCTCGCCGGGCTGTGCACGGCGCTCGGCCTCGTCGAGCGCGGCGTGCACGACGTCGTCGTGCTCGACGGCGAACGGGTCGGCTTCGGCGCGTCGGGCCGCAACGGCGGCTTCGTGTTCGGCGGCTACAGCCTCGACAACGCCGACCTGCTGCGCACGCTCGGCCGCGACGAAGGGCGCCGGCTGTACCGGCTCACCGTCGACGCGGTCGACCTGATCCGCGCGCGCATCGCCCGCTACGGGATCGACTGCGACATCGTCGACGAAGGCGTGATGCTCGCGAACTGGTTCGACGATCCGTCGCGGCTCGACGGCGTGCGCACGCTGATGAAGCAGGAATTCAACGTCGACTGGGAACCGGTCGCGACCGACGCGCTGCGTGCGCGGCTGAAGACGCAGCGCTATTACGGCGGCCTGTTCGAGCCGAACGCATTCCACTTTCATCCGCTGAAGTACGTGCTCGGCGTCGCGGCGGCCGCGTCGCGCGGCGGCGCACGCGTGTACGAACGCTCGGCCGCGCTCGGCATCGCGCGCGACGGCGCCGGCTACGTCGTGCGCACGGCGCAGGGCGCGGTGCGTGCGAAGGACGTCGTATTCGCCGGCGGCGGCTACGCGCGCGGCGTGTCGCCGCGCATCGAGCGCGCGGTGCTGCCGATCGCGACCTACGTGATCGCGACCGAACCGCTCGGCACGCGCCTGCCCGACGCGATCGACGCGCCGTACGCGATCTACGACACGCGTTTCGCGTTCGACTACTACCGTCCGCTGAAGGACACGCGGATTCTGTGGGGCGGCCGGATCTCCGTGCTCGATCGCGGCCCCGACGCGATCGCGCGCCTGCTGCGGCGCGACCTGCTGCGCGTGTATCCGCAACTGGACGGCGTGAAGGTCGACTACGCGTGGGGTGGGCTGATGAGCTATGCGCGGCACAAGATGCCGCAGATCGGCCGCGACACGGACGGCGTGTGGCACGCGATCGCATTCGGCGGTCACGGGATGGCGCCGACCACCGTCGCCGGCGAGGTGCTCGCCGCCGCGCTGGCGGGAGAGCGTCCGGTGCCGGACGGCTTCGCCGCGTTCGGGCTCACGCGCACGTTCGGGCTGGCCGGCCTCGCCGCCGCGCAGCTCACGTATACGGCGTACCAGGCCCGCGACGCGCTCGCGTCCTGCCGCCGCTGAGCGCCCGCCGCAGCCTTGCCGATTAGAGCGGAAGGTCGGCCGGGCGGGCATTTCCCACATGCTAGAATGCCTTTTCCAAGCCGCCGCGAACCAGAACAAAGTCACATGAAAGCAGGAAGCAAGGCCGCCACGTCCGACCCCCGCGCGCTTGCGTCCGACGCGCGGCGCAAATACGATCCCGAGCAAACCAAGCGCAACATCCTCGACGTCGCCACGCAGGAATTCTCCGCGATGGGCCTCGCCGGTGCGCGCGTCGACGCGATCGCCGAGCGCACGAACACGACGAAGCGGATGCTCTATTACTACTTCGAAAGCAAGGAAGGCCTGTACGAGGCCGTGCTGGAGAAAGTATACGGCGACATCCGCGCGCTCGAGCAGGAACTGCACGTCGGCGACATGGAGCCGCGCGAAGGCATGCGCCGTCTCGTCGAATTCACGTTCGACTATCACGACAAGCATCGCGATTTCGTCCGCCTCGTGTCGATCGAGAACATCCACGGCGCGAAGTATGTCGAACAGCTGAAGTCGTTCAAGAACCGCAACGTCAGCATCATCAAGACGCTCGAGGAACTGGTCGAGCGCGGCGCGGCCAGCGGCGTGTTCCGCAAGGACATCGACGCATTCGACCTGCACCTGCTGATCAGCTCGTTCTGCTTCCACCGCGTGGCGAACCGCTACACGTTCGGCGCTGCATTCGGTCGCGACCCGTCGGCACCGCGCCTGCGCGCGCGACATCGCGACACGATCGCCGACGCGGTGCTCCGCTACGTCGCCGCGTAAGCGGCGGTAGTCGCCGGCCGGGGCACGCGACATCCGCGCCCCGCGAACTTCATTCAGCACTTCAGCGCATCAGTCCGTCGGCGCGGTCGACGCCAGCGCGATCCGCGCCTTCTGTTCCGGGCTCCCCGCCACGTAATACTTCTTCGCCCAGCTCGAATCGGGCGCGAGCGCGAGCCGCGCATGCGTACCCGTGCCGTGCTGCTGCTTCGCATGGATCGCCAGCGCGCGGGCGCGGTAGTGCTCGTACAGCCGCAGGAATTCCGCGAGATAGATCGCCGCGATCCGCTTGTCGCGGATCTCGAGCAGGTTCTCGTCGTTGTACTGCTCGGAATTGCGGCTCATGTTCGCCGAACCCGTATAGACGACCGGATTCGCGCCTTCCGCATCGATCACGATGAACTTGTGATGGATCACGACGGGCGGGAAAACCGGCGCCGGTTCGCCCGGGAAAAGCCGCAACTCCGGCTCGAAACCCTGCGGCACCGTGGCCGGCGAGAAATACGACGCGTCGATCACGTCGTGGTTGTCGCGGCTGCGGTGGTACAGCTCGAGGTTCGCGAGCGTCGCCGCATCGAGCGTCTGGCCGTCGTGCTGCGCGGTATCGGCCTTCGTCGCGCTGCCGACGCTGATCTTGTTCACGAGGCCGAACATCATCAGCCCGCGGTCGCCAGCCGCGAAACACGCGTCGCGCAGCGCCGCGTCGGTCGGCATGAACAGGCAGAACGACACCGAATGCCTCGCGGCCGCGATCGCGGCGACGATCGTATCGATCTCGGTACGCTGCCCCGCGGGCTCCGGCGAGTACGCGACGCGCACCTGCGCGCTGCCGATCGTCATCGGCGCCGACCAGCCCGGCGACAGCCGCGCGGTCTCCGCAATCGACGGATTCCCGGCCAGCGCATGCGCGCGCTCGTTGTACAGCGCGGCGAGCGCAGGCGAGTCGAACGCATGCAGCACGTTGGCCTGCTCGGTCAGCCCCTCGGTCGTGAAGTTCGCGGAGCCGGTCAGCACGCGCGCGGGCGCCGGGTTCGACGGCGCATCGGTCACGATGAACTTGTCGTGCATGATGTGCGTCTTGTCGCGCGGCGCGAGCGGCGCGAGGCCCTGCAGCGCATCGACGGCCGGCTGGTTCGGCGACGGCAGCGGCGGCTTGCCCTTGCGCGCCGTCGTGTGCGCGTCGTAGACGATCGCGAGCGACGCTTCGCCGTGCTGGCGGCCGAACGCGTCGAACGCGGGCAGCGCCCACAGCGTGTCGGTCAGGTGATAGACGGCCGACACCGCGCGCGATGCCGGATCGAGCATCTGCGCGAACACCTGCTCCATGTCGTTCGCGAGCCACGTGCGCAGCTTCAGCGCCTGCGCGGCGCTCGGCGCCTCGTTCGGCGCGAGGCCGAGCGCCGCGACCTGCTTCGCGAACGCCTGCGAGCTGACCACCGCACGGTTGAACCACGTGCCGATGCCGTCCTCGACGTGCGCGGGCAGCACGACGTCGCACACGCCGGCTTGCGCGTCGAGCACCTGCAGGTTCGCCGGCGTGCCGACGACCGGATAGACGTCGTAGCGGAACGACGCACCGCGGTCCTGCGGATCGATGCGCGCGTCCCACCACATGAATTTCTGGATCGGCGCCTGATCGGTCGGCGCATCGCCCTGCGTGTCGGCGGCCGGGCCGTCGAACGTCAGGCGGTTGGGCAGCCAGCTGTCCGGCGCACGCGTCTTGCCGTCGGCCGACCAGAAACCCGGCGTGCGCCGGATCGCGAAGCCGAGGAAATCGGACCGCGACGCCGCATCGGGCCAGTCGAAAGCCAGCAGGACCAGGGTGGGGGAAAGATAGCTGCGCACGCTGACGGTCATTCGTTGCTCCCTGGCCCGGCGGCCGGTCGAGATGAATGCGTCAGTCTTGATGGCGGTTCTTCCCGCGCGATGACCGTTCGATGAACCTTGTATGTCGGACGCGCGTCAGTCGCACACGAGCAGTTCGATCCCGCGCGCCGTCAGCGCGCGGCGCACGGCCTTGTCGGGTGCGCGTTCGGTCACCAGATAGCGGGCGGCGGACGTGCCGTTGATCCGCACCGGCGTCACGCGGCCGAATTTCGAATGGTCGGCGACGATGATCGCCGTGCCCGCCGCCGCGATCATCCGGCTGCGCACTTCGGCCGCGAGCCGCGAGTAGTCGGTGCACTCGCCGTCGGGCGTGATGCCGCCGGCGCCGACGAACGCGAAATCGACGTGGTATTGCGCGAGCTGGTGGATCGTGTCGAGCCCGAACGTGGCGTCCTCGTCGTCGGACAGCTCGCCGCCGAGCAACGTCACGCGGTTGCCGTTGCGCCGCGCGAGCACGAACGCGGTACGCCAGTCGTTCGTGTAGATCGACAGCCGGTGCCGGTCGGCGAGCGCCAGCGCGACCGCATGCGGCGTGCTGCCCGAATCGATCAGCACCGATGCATCGTCGGGCACGAATTCGGCCGCGCGCCGCCCGATCGTGCGCTTCGCGTCGGCGTTCGCGGCTTCGCGCTCGGACAGGCTCGGCTCGCGGCGATCAGCGGCCAGCGCGCCGCCATGTGTCATCACGAGCAGGCCGCGCGCGGCCAGCGCGTTCAGGTCGCGCCGCACCGTTTCGCGCGACACGTCGAGCGAACGCACGAGTTCCGCGACCGTCAGCGCGCCCGAGCGTCCGAGCGCCGACAGGATGTATTGATGACGTTGTTCCGCCAGCATCGCGTGTGCGCCCGAGGCGACTGGTAATGGGTAAGCCGGCCATTGTATTACGGACGTTTGACGACCATTTGACCGGGCCGGGAAACACGGCCCGGTAACACGGCCGGGCGGCGGCCGCGCGCGTTGCCCGAAAGCGAAATTCTGTATTGCCCGGCGCGCGCGAATCCGCGCGGCGCCGGTTGCTACACTTTGCGCTTCGCCGAACGACCGACCAAGACCGACCAATAAAGGGGCTCGCGCCATGTATCGCAAAGGCAGTGTGATAGAAATCCAGTTTCCGCCGGAACGCCTCAACGACGCGGCAGGCGATCCGTACTGGATCGACCTGACGCTCGACGAAGCGCGTCGGCTCTACGAACAGCTCGCCGCGCGCTTCGCGACCGACGCACGCGCCAACCAGCCGCTCGATACGTTCTCGATCGACTGAGCGTCGCTGCTGCGCGCCCGCCCCGCGCGACGGGCGCTCGCTCCCACCACACCGCCCCCTGGCGCGCGATGATCGCCCGCACCGTCACGCACCGCGCGGCGTGAGTGCAGGATTCGACAAGACGCCAGCGTCGCTTCGCCCGATACTGGCCGACTTTCCGGATCTGTCCGGCCGCGTCGCGGCCCGTCACGCATGCTCAACTCGATCGTCGCCGCCGTTTTCGTCGCGCTGTGGTCCACCGGCTTCATCGTTGCACGGGCAATCAAGCCCTACGCCGATCCGAACCTGTTCCTGCTCGCGCGCTTCGCGGGCACGGCCGCGCTGTTCGGCGTGGTCGCGCTCGCCGCGCGCGCCCCGTGGCCGGCCCGCCGCGAATGGCCGCGCCACCTGATCGCCGGCGCGCTGTTGCAAGGCGTCTATCTCGGCGCGAGCTACTGGGCCGTCGCGCAAGGGTTGAATGCGGGCGTGATGGCGCTGCTCGGCGCGCTGCAGCCGCTTGCCACCGCCGTGCTCGCGGTTCCGCTGTTCAACGAACGTCTGCCCGCGCGCGGCTGGCTCGGGATGGCGCTCGGGCTGGCCGGCGTCGCGCTCGTGCTCGCGCCGAAAGTCACCGGCGGCGTCGCGCCGCCGCCGGGCGCCGCGCCTGCGTGGCTCGTCGTCACCGTGTCGGTGCTGGCGGTCGGGTCGATCACCGCCGGCTCGCTGTACCAGAAAGGCAAGCTCGCGCAGAGCGACCTGCGCACGGCGGTCGCCGTGCAGAACTTCGGCGCGGCGCTCGTCGCGGCCGTCTTCGTCGTGCTGCTCCATGAAACCCGCTGGATCGACGCGCCGGCGCTGTGGGTGTCGCTCGTGTGGGGCGTCGTGTTCCTGTCCGGCGGCGCGGTCACGATGCTGATGTGGATGCTGCGGCACGGCAATGCGGCGCGCGCGACGTCGCTGCTGTTCCTCGCGCCGCCGCTGGCCGCGCTGCAGGGCTACGCGCTGTTCGGCGAAACGCTCGCGACGATCCAGCTCGCCGGTTTCGCGCTCGCGCTGGTGGGCGTCGTGCTCGCGCGGCGCTGACGGGCGAAGACGCACGCGGGATCGAGCGGCCACGCCATCATCGGGCCTCCATCCCTCCTCGCTGAAGCCGCGCGCACGGCCGCCCTTCGCGCAGCATCTCCTGCACCCGCCCGGCGCACCGCGCACCACGGCAATGCGGCGCGTCTCGCCGATGCAACGCGAAACCGCCGGAAACGCCTGTCCGGCGCGGCGGCGCGCCGCGATTGCGCTTATGATGAGCGCCTTGCATTTCGTCCCGGAACTTTCCTCATGACATCCGCCGATTACGCCAGCCGCCAACGCGCGATCATTGCCGAACTGAACGTCGCCCCGCACTTCGACGCCGAGGCCGAAATCGACCGCCGCGTCGATTTCCTCGCGCAATACCTTCGTTCGACCGGCCTGCGGACCTACGTGCTCGGCATCAGCGGCGGCGTCGATTCGTCGACGGCCGGCCGGCTGGCGCAGCTCGCGGTCGAAAAGCTGCGCGCCGGTGGCTACGACGCGCGCTTCATCGCGATGCGCTTGCCGAACGGCGTGCAGAACGACGAAGACGATGCGCAGCGCGCGCTCGCGTTCGTGCGCGCGGACGAGGTATTGACGGTCGACGTGAAGCCGGCCGCCGATGCGATGCTCCGTTCGCTGGTCGCGTCGGGCCACGCGTTCGAAAACCCCGCGCAACAGGATTTCGTGCACGGCAACATCAAGGCGCGCGAGCGCATGATCGCGCAGTACGCGGTGGCCGGCGCGCGGCGCGGCATCGTGATCGGCACCGACCACGCGGCCGAATCGCTGATGGGTTTCTTCACGAAGTTCGGCGACGGCGGCGCGGACATCCTGCCGCTCGCGGGCCTGAGCAAGCGTCGTGTGCGCGGGGTCGCACGCGCGCTCGGCGGCGACGAGCTGATCGTGATGAAGGTGCCGACGGCCGACCTCGAGGAACTGCGCCCGCTGCGCCCCGACGAGCACGCGTATGGCGTGACCTACGACGAGATCGACGATTTCCTCGAAGGCAAGCCGGTCGCCGACCGCGTCTACGAAACGGTGCTGCGCTTCTACGACGGGTCGCGCCACAAGCGCGCGCTGCCGTACACGATGTTCGACTGGCCGACCGCCTAAGCCGGCCGCCCGGCTACCGACATACCGCCGCGCGCACCGTCACGGCTGCGCGCGGCACATCGGCGCCGGGCAACGCTATGCGTTCCCGCCCGTCTTCTTCGCCTGCAGCGCACGAATCCGCAGCCGCGCGCCCGTATCGCTGACCGTCGCGTCGTACATCGTCGCGAGGTCGCGCTTGAGCGCGGTGCGCGAGCCGCCGTCGAGATACACCATGTGCCCCGACGGGTAGAACCGCGCGGACAGGTTCTGCCGCACCTTCTGGTCCTCCAGCGGCATCTGCTGCAGATCGATCACGGTCTGGTAGAACGGCGTGACGAAATCGTAGAGTCCGTTCGCCGACAGCACCTTCAGGTCGACGTTCAGCGCCATCACCGCGGCGAGGTCGCCGGCCGTGTAGAGGATCACGTTCCCCTGCGCATCGATGCCCTGCTGCGCGCCGGTCGGGTCGATGTGGCTGAAATCCCAGTTCTTGAAGGCCTGGTCGTTCAGGTCCGTGAACGCCGAGTTCGACGTGAACTTCAACTGCTCGTTCAGGTAGCTGTTCCACATCGCCGTATAGACGCCCGTCACGGCCGTCATCGTCGGGTCGTTGCCGCCCGAATTCGGGTCGATCTTGCCGGCGATGCCCGACGAGATCCCGGTCACGCGGCCGTCGTACGAACCGAGCGCGAGCCCCTGCGCATGCAGCAGCGTCGTCAGGAACAGCGAATTGCCGCGCGTGTCGTAGCCGGCGATGTCGAGCCCCCACGATTGCAGCGTCGCCGTATCGATACCCGTGTATGCCGACAGCTTCTGCACGGTGGCCGGGTTCGCATGCGGCATCGCGCGCAGCGCGCTCAGGTAGTCGGTGCGCGCGAACTGCGCGACTTCCTCGACGAACGCGCCGAGATCGCTCGGCGCCGACTTGATGCCGAGCTTCTTGTGATACCACGCATCGGCCGCGGCGGTCGGCAGCGCGCCGACCGGGTTGCCGGCCTGCCGGTAATCGAGGATCGACGATTGCAGCGTGACGCCGTTCAGGTCGACGCCGTCCTCGTGCAGCTTGTACGCGAGCACGCAGCTGCGCGCGGTGCCGTACGATTCGCCGAACAGGTATTTCGGCGAATTCCACCGGTTGTTCTTCGTCAGGTAGCGCTTGATGAACTGCTTCAGCGAATCCGCATCCTGGTCGACGCCCCAGAAGTCGCGGTTCTTGTTCGGCGCGACGGCCGCCGAATAGCCGGTGCCGACCGGGTTGATGAACACCAGGTCGCTGTGGTCGATCATGCTGTCCGGGTTGTCTTCGAGCTGGTACGGCGCGGGCGGCGTGAAACCGGGCATCGACGTCTTGATGCGCTTCGGCGCGAACGAGCCGAGCAGCACGAACACCGACGACGAACCGGGCCCGCCGTTATAGAAGAACGTCACGGGCCGCGTTTCCTCTTTCGCGCCGTCGGCCGTGAACGCGACGTAGAAAATCTTCGCGGCCGGCTGCGAACTGCTCGGATCGACCGTCACCAGGTGGCCGACCGTCGCCGTGTACGCGATCCGCTTGCCATCGATCAGGATCGTGTGGTGCGTGATCGCGGCCGCCTCGGTCGTGTCCGTCACCGAGTCGTCGGGGCCGTTGCCGTACGCGACCGGATCGAAGAACGGCTGGTCGCGGCCGTGGCTCAGCGCGACCGGGTTGATGGTCGGCGGCACGCCATGCGAATTGTGGTCGCCGTGATGCAGCGGATACACGCCGCCGGAAGATGCGGAATCGATGCCCATCGTGCTGCTCCTGGAGGTGAAAAAAGACGCGGGCAGACCACCCGCGTCGAACGGAAAGGCGTGCGCCGGCGCGTCAGCTCGACGGCTTGCGCGCGAGGATCGTGGCGAGTTGCGCGCCGTTCGGGCTGCCGAGGCCCGTGCACGCGTCCCAGCCGGACGCGGCCGCATACGTGCCGTTCGATCCCTTCGTGATGTCGCGCAGCGCGCCCGGATGCTTGTACAGCACCGGATTGATCCAGCCGGCCGGCGCGCCGGCCGTCGCATTGATCCGCGCGATCAGCGCGGCCCACAGCGGCGCGACCGCGCTCGTGCCGCCCATCACCGACGGCGTGCCGGCGACCGACACTTCGTAACCCGTCTGCGGCGACGCGTCGCCGGCCACGTCCGGCACGCCGCGCTTCGCGAGCGGCGTGGTGGTGCCGTCGGCGCGCGCGACCTTCAGCCCCTGCTGCCATGCCGGCAGGTCGAACAGCGAACTGACGCCGCCGCCGCCCGCCCCGCCGCCGGCCGCCTCGTCGTTCCACGTGACCTCGCTGCGGATGCCCTGCCCGGGCAGCGCGTCGAGTTGCGTACCACCGCAGCCGAGCACGTACGGGCTCGACGCGGGGAAATCGACGTGATCGGCGCCATCCTGCAGCCCGTCGCCCGAGCCGCTATCGCCCGACGCCGCGCAGACGGTGATGCCCTGTGCGGCGGCCGCCTGCAGCACGCGGTTGAACGCATGGGCGGACTGCGCCTGCCAGATCGCCTCCGGGCCGCCCCAGCTGATCGAGATCACGGAAGGCCGATTGGTCTTGTCGGTGACGGCCGCGTTGACGGCCTGGATGAAGCCCGCGTCGCTGTTCGGCGCGAAGTAGACGGCGATCTTCGCGGCCGGTGCGATCGCGCCGGCGATCTCGATGTCGAGCGCGACTTCGCCGTCCGGGCCGTTCGGCTCGCCGGTCGGTGCGTTGCGGCCGGTGCCGACGTTCACGTCGACGAGCGTCGGCGGCGTCGTGATCCCGAGCCCGCGGAAATACTGCTGGATGTCGGCCGCGCGATAGCCGCCGCCGAGTTCGACGATCGCGATGCATTGCCCGGCGCCGTCGCCGGCCGGAAAATCGTACAGCGACGCAAGCTGGATCGGCGTGAACGTGACGGCCGCCGCGCCGCGCGCCGGCTTGAACGGCGGACGGAAGCGAAAGTGCGGCCGCGCCTGCGGCCGGCTGTCGAGGCCCAGCACGGCCGTCACCGCATCGCCGAGCTCGTCGGGCAGCGTGATCGGGCCCGAACGGCCGCGATACTGGCCGATCGACCGATGCTCGAAACGCTCGAGCTTCACGCTGAACGCGGCTTCGAACTGCGCGATCGTGCCGGACACCACGACGACGCTTTCGACCGGGTCGACACGATCGACCGCCAGTTGATGACGGTGCGCGAAGTCCTCGGTCTTGCGGATGTCGTCGGGATTGGCGGAGAAACGCTGCGCGAATGCGTCGCGCGACAGCGGTTTTGCACCGGCGTCGCCGCTGGCGAGCTGGTGGACCAATGCATCGAGTTGCCCTTCTTCCTGCCGCCGCAACATGATCGTGACGTGGATGCGTTCTGCCGGATCGCACTGGCCGAGACACTTGGACTCGGCGACGATACGGGGTTCACGGTCGGCTTGAAGATGCCTTGCCATGTTCAGACCCTCCTTGGTACCGCGTTGCACGGAACAGCCAGGAAATCGGACATAGCCCGCGGAAGACGGTTCCGTTCGGTCAGTCGATTCGCGACGGCGCGTCTGCGACGGCGCGTTTGCGACGGCGCGTTTGCGACGGCGCGAAGGTAGAGGAAGTTTAGAACAGTCAGACGATTTGCGCGCACGCCCTTCTGCGGCAAGCGTGCGCGCGAAGGCCGGCATCGCGCGCGGCCTGTGTCGATTCGCGCATGGCGCGCCCGCGCGGCCTGCCTACCCGCCGGCGACCATGCGGCGGCGCTCGGTCTCAGTCCATCGACAACCGCAGCGCAAAACCGATCAACGCAGCGGAAAAGGTCCAGCGCTGCACCGTCTGCGCGAGCGGATGCGCGCGCATCCACGCCGCGATGCGCGACGCGCCGAACACGCACGCGAGGTCGAAGCACACGCCGGCCGCCACCAGCAGCGCGCCGAGCGCGAACATCTGCCAGACGACCGGCCCGGCCTCGGGCCGCACGAACTGCGGCAGCAGCACCGAGCAGAACAGCAGCGCCTTCGGGTTCAGCAGGTTGGTCAGCAGCCCCTTCACGAACGATTGCCGCAACTCGCCCGCCGCCGCGTCGCCGTCGCCGAGCGCGAACACCGGCGAGCGGAACACCTGGATCGCGACGTACGCGAGATAGAACGCGCCGCCGTAGCGGATCACCTCGTACAACCAGGGCGCGCTGCGGATCAGCGTCGCGACACCGCACGCCGACAGCGTCACGTGCGCGGTGCGCGCGAGCGACAGGCCGGCCGCCGCGGCCATCCCCGGCCGCACGCCGCGGCCGATGCTGGTCTGCAGCACGAGCGCCATGTCGGGCCCGGGCACCGCGTAAATGGCCGCCAGCGCGGCGAGATAAATCAACAGCAAATGCGTGGAAATCATGGTCTGCCCCCGTCCTTCAATGACGATATGTTGCCGCTGAAGGCGGAGGGATTATTGGCCAACTTTGGCTCAGGAATGGCGATTCATAGGGGAATCCGCCACAATCACGAAACTGTAAAAAGGATTCCACCAACATGACCGAGCTCGACAAAACCGACCGCGCGATACTCGCCGCGGTGCAACGCGACGGCCGCCTGCCGATCGCGCGGCTCGCCGAATCCGTCGGCCTGTCCGAGACGCCGTGCGCGCGGCGCCTGAAACGTCTGGAAAACGACGGCTACATCGAGCGCTATCGCGCGCAGCTGTCACGCCAGGCGCTGGGCTTCGGCGTGGTTGCGTTCGTGCTCGTGCGGTTCGCGACGCACGACCGCAAGGTCGCCGACCGGTTCGAACGGGAAGTGCTCGGCATCGAGCGGATCCTCGCGTGCCACAACGTAGCAGGCACGGCCGATTACCTGCTGCAGGTGGTCGCGCGCGACCTCGACGACTACGGCACGTTCCTGCGCGATTCGCTGCGGATGCTGCCGGGCGTGACGTCGATCGAATCGGCGCTGTCGTTGCGCGAGGTGAAGCACGACGCGGGGTTGCCGGTGCCGTGACGCACGCCGGGCCGACAAGCCGCGCGCGCAACGCTTGTTCACATTGTCGGCCGCGCCGGCGTCACACCGCGTCGAGCGACTGATGCGCGCGTTCGAGATCCTCGAGAAACGCTTCGACGACCGGATCGCCGCGCCCGTCGCGCGCCACGACCATGTGGAACGTGACTTCATAGTGCAGCTGCTCGGGATTGAGCGGCGCGAGCAGCCCCTGCGCGACATACGGCGCCGCGAAGTGCTGCGGCAGGTAGCCGAGGTGATGACCGGACAGGATCAGCAGCGCGACGGCCTCCATGTTGTCGGCGGTCGCGGTCACGCGATCGGGCGTCGTCGACATCTGCGCCTCCGGCAGCGGATACGAGCGCCAGGCCCACTCGAAGCCGGCGACGTCGGCCGGCGTCAGCGTGCCGGCGCGTTCGAACAGCGGATGGCCGCGGCCGCAGTACGCGACCTGCCGCTCGATGAACAGCGGCGTGTAGTGCAGCGTCGGCACGCGATGCCAGAAATAGCCGACCGCGATCTGGATCTCGTTGCTCAGCAGCTTTTCCTCGAGATCGCCCGGCGCGCGCACCGAAATCGAGAAGCGCACGGCCTCGTCGCGCGTGCGGAACGCGGCGATCGCCTCGGCGATCCGCGCATTCTGGCTGACCGGCGTATGACCGATCAGGCCGATGTTCAGCGTGCCGACCAGTTGGCGGTCCATGTGCCGCGCGGCCATCCCGAACTCGTCGAGCGCCGCGAGCAGCCTGCGGCTCATCGCGTGGAACCGCTCGCCCTTCGGCGTCAGCCGGAAGCCGCTGCGGCCGCGCTCGCAGAGCCGGTAGCCGAGCCGCGTCTCGAGCGACGACAGCTGCGCGCTGATCGTCGACTGGCCGACGTTCAGCATCGCCTGCGCGGCCGACACGCCGCCCGCGTCCGTGACCGCGAGAAACACGCGGATCAACCGCAGATCGAGGGTCGACAGATTCCCCAGCACGTTCATCCCCTTCCATACATCGATGAAGATCGATGTTTACGTCGATATCTTCGCATTCTTCTTTCCCGGCCGAGCGCGTAAAACTGTGCGCCAGGCCGCGTCGCATGATACGGCAGCCCCACACCGGAAGAGACGACCCCATGAACGACCCCATCCATTTCCAGCCGCTCGGCGGCAATGAAATGCCGCGCTCCGGCGGCATCGCGACGATGATGCGCCTGCCGCACGTGTCGAGCGCCGAAGGCCTCGACGCCTGTTTCGTCGGCGTGCCGTTCGATCTCGGCACGTCGAACCGCACCGGCGCGCGCTTCGGCCCGCGCCAGATCCGCACCGAATCCGTGCTGCTGCGCCCGTACAACATGGCCACGCGCGCAGCACCGTTCGATTCGCTGCAGATCGCCGACATCGGCGACGTCGCGATCAACCCGTACAACCTGCACGATTCGATCGCCCGCATCGAAGCCGCGTACGACGCGATTCTCGAGCACGACTGCAAGCCGATCACGCTCGGCGGCGACCACACGATCGCACTGCCGATCCTGCGCGCGATCCACCGCAAGCACGGCAAGGTTGCATTGATCCACGTCGATGCACATGCCGACGTGAACGACACGATGATGGGCGAAAAGATCGCGCACGGCACGCCGTTCCGCCGCGCGGTCGAGGAAGGACTGCTGCACGGCGACAAGGTCACGCAGATCGGCCTGCGCGGCACCGGCTACGCGGCCGAGGATTTCGACTGGTGCCGCGAGCAGGGCTTCCGCGTGGTCCAGGCCGAGGAATGCTGGAACAAGTCGCTCGCGCCGCTGATGGAAGAAGTGCGCGCGCGCATCGGCGACACGCCCGTCTACATCACGTTCGACATCGACGGCATCGATCCGGCCTACGCGCCGGGCACCGGCACGCCGGAAATCGCGGGCCTCACGGTGCCGCAGGCGCTCGAGATCATCCGCGGCGCGAAGGGGCTGAACATCGTCGGCTGCGATCTCGTCGAAGTCGCGCCGCCGTACGACCCGTTCGGCACCACCGCGCTGCTCGGCGCGAACCTCGCGTACGAGCTGCTGTGCGTGCTGCCGGGCGTCAAGTACCGCGATTGATCCCGGCGCCGCCACTATTCCAAATCAGAGGATTCCAGAGGAGCACACAGAAAGATGGGGACTTCCGTCAAGCAACCGAAGCGGGCGGCGCTCGCGTCGTTCGTCGGCACCACGATCGAGTGGTACGACTTCTATAGTTATGCGACCGCCGCCGCCATCGTGTTCGGGCCGCTGTTCTTTCCCGGCGAAAACCGTTTCATCAGCCTGCTTGCATCGTTCGGCTCGTTCGCGGTCGGCTTCTTCGCGCGGCCGCTCGGCGGCGTGATGTTCGGCTATCTCGGCGACCGCTTCGGCCGCAAGCGGTCGCTGCTCGCGACGCTGATGCTGATGGCCGTGTCGACGGTCGCGATCGGCCTGCTTCCCACGCATGCGCAAGCCGGCGTGATCGCACCGATCCTGCTCGTGCTGATGCGCGTGCTGCAAGGCATCGCAGTGGGCGGCGAATGGGGCGGCGCGGTGCTGCTGGCCGGCGAGCATGCGCCCGAAGGCAAGCGCACGTTCTTCGCGTCGTTCGCGCAACTGGGCAGCGCGAGCGGCCTGATCCTGTCGATGCTCGCGTTCGGCGCGATCAGCACGCTGTCGAAGGACGACATGATGAGCTGGGGCTGGCGCGTGCCGTTCCTCGCGAGTTCCGTGCTGCTGGTCGTCGGCTTCGTGATCCGTGCGAGCGTGTCGGAATCGCCCGAGTTCGAGGAAGTCAGGAAGAGCGGCAACATCGCGCAAAAACCGCTGCGCGAGGCGCTCAAGGCCTGGCCGCTGCTGTTGCTCGCGATCGGCGCGAACGTGTACGGGATCGCCGGCGTGTATTTCAGCAACATCTTCATGATCAGCTACGCGACCCAGTTCCTGTCGCTCGACCGGTCGATGGTGCTGCATTGCATGACGATCGTCGCGGTGCTGCAGTTCGTCGTGCAGCTCGCGGCCGCGTTCCTCGCGCAGCGCTTCGGCACCACGCGCGTGCTGCTGATCACGGGCGCGTGGGCAATGATCGTCCCGTTCGTGATGCTGCCGCTCGTGCATATGGGCACGCCGGTGTCGATCACGGTCGGCGTCGGCCTCGCGACGCTCGCGGAATCGGGCTACTACTCGGTCGTCGCGGGCTTCGTCAGCGGCATCTTCATCGCACGGATCCGCTATACGGCAATTTCGATCGCGTACCAGGTGTGCGGCGCGCTCGCCGGCGGCCTCACGCCGCTCGTCGCGACGCTGATCGCGCAGAACGCGGCCCCGCAATGGTGGCCGCTCGCGCTCCAGTACACGAGCGCCGCCGTGCTGTCGTCGCTGTGCGTGTGGTTGATCTCGCGCCGCGTCAGCATCGACGATGCGGGCGCGCCCGGCAAGACGCGCGAAGCGCTGCCGCGCGGCGCACGCGCCGCGTAGCGCCGACGCGTAGCGCCTGTCGCACATGCATGCATGACGTAAAACGACCCGCTTTCGCGGGTCGTTTTCTTTGCCGCCCGATCGATGATCGACGATCGGCGACCGCTACCGCCCTGCATTCGCTGCGTGGTTACCGCACCTGGCTACGCAGCGTCTTCGCCGCGGCGACCATGTTCGTCAGCGCCGGAATCACTTCCTCCCACTGACGCGTCTTCAGCCCGCAGTCCGGGTTCACCCACAGACGTTCCGCCGGAATCCGCTCGGCCGCCTTCCTCATCAGCCCGACGATATGATCCTGCGTCGGGATGTTCGGCGAGTGAATGTCGTACACGCCCGGCCCGATTTCATTCGGATACTTGAAGGTGTCGAACGCATCGAGCAACTCCATGTCGGAGCGCGACGTCTCGATCGTGATCACGTCCGCGTCCATGTCGGCGATCGACGCGATGATGTCGTTGAACTCCGAATAGCACATGTGCGTGTGGATCTGCGTATCGTCCTGCACGCCGTTCGCGGTGATGCGGAACGACTCGACCGCCCACTTCAGGTAGTCGCTCCATTGCGCGCGGCGCAGCGGCAGCCCTTCGCGCAGCGCGGCTTCGTCGATCTGGATCACGCGCACGCCGGCCTTCTCGAGATCGAGCACTTCGTCGCGGATCGCCAGCGCAAGCTGGTAGCACGACACCGAGCGCGGCTGGTCGTCGCGCACGAACGACCAGTTCAGGATCGTCACGGGGCCGGTCAGCATGCCCTTCATCGGCTTGTCCGTCAGCGACTGCGCATAGGCGATCCATTCGACCGTCATCGCCTTCGGGCGGCTGATGTCGCCGAACAGGATCGGCGGCTTCACGCAGCGCGAACCGTACGACTGCACCCAGCCGAACTGGCTGAACGCATAGCCGTCGAGTTGCTCGCCGAAGTATTCGACCATGTCGTTGCGCTCGGCTTCGCCATGCACGAGCACGTCGAGTTCGAGCGATTCCTGTTCGCGCACGCTGCGTTCGATCTCGGCCTGCATCGCCGCGCGATAGCCGGCTTCGTCCAGCGCGCCGGCCTTGAACCGGCTGCGCGCCTGGCGGATGTCGGCGGTCTGCGGGAACGAGCCGATCGTCGTCGTCGGGAACGCCGGCAGGTTCAGGCGCGCCGACTGCTTCGATGCACGCTGCGTATACGGGCTCGCGCGGTTGCCGAGCGGCGCGTCGATGCGCGCGAGCGCGGCCTTCACCGCCGGGTTGTTCACGCGCGGCGAGCGGCGCCGCGAATCGATCGCGGCGGCATTCGCGGCGAGCGCGTCGGCCACCTTGTCGCGGCCTTCGTTCAGTGCGGTCGCGAGCACCTTCAGCTCGTCGAGCTTCTGCAGCGCGAACGCGAGCCACGAGCGGATTTCCGCGTCGAGCTTCTCTTCGCTCGCGAGATCGACCGGCACGTGCAACAGCGAGCATGACGGCGCGAGCCACAGCCGGTCGCCCAGTTGCTTCGCGAGCGGCTCGAGCCAGTCGAGCGCGGCGTTCAGGTCGGTCTTCCAGATGTTGCGGCCGTTGATCGCGCCGACCGACAGCACGCGCTCCGGCGGCAGTTCGCGCACCAGCGCGTCGGCTTCGTCGCGTGCGTTGATCGCGTCGATATGCAGGCCGTCGACCGGCAGCGACGCCGCGAGCGTCAGATTGTCCTGAAGCTGGCCGAAGTACGTGGCGAGCAGCAGCTTGATGCGGCGCGTTTCCAGCGCCTCATACGCGATGCGGAATGCCTGGCGCCATTCGGCATCGAGCTCGGTCACGAGAATCGGTTCGTCGATCTGCACCCATTCGACACCCTGCGCGGTCAGCGTGTCGAGCAGCGCGCCGTACACCGGCAGCAGCTTCGGCAGCAGCGCGAGGCGGTCGGAATCGTCCTTCGCCTTGCCGAGCCACAGGTACGTGACGGGGCCGAGAATCACCGGTTTCGCATTCACGCCCTGCTCGGTCGCTTCGGCGAGTTGCTGGAGCAGACGCGACGGATCGAGCGAGAAATTCGTGTCCGCATGGAACTCCGGCACGATGTAGTGGTAGTTCGTATCGAACCACTTCGTCATTTCACCGGCCGCGACCCCGCCGCAGCACGCGGCGTGCTCCTCCGTCGACTGCGCCGAACGGCCGCGTGCGACGCGGAAATAATTGTCGAGCGCATCGCCGTGGAAATCCTGCACGCGCTTCGGCAGGTTGCCGAGCGTGAAGCTCATGTCGAGCACCTGGTCGTAGAACGCGAAGTCGCCGATCGGCGCGAGATCGAGATCGCGCTGGTCGTGCCAATGACGCCGGCGCAACTCGGCGCCAAGCGCCTTCAGTTCGTCGCGCGACGATTCGCCCTTCCAGTAGCGTTCGAGACCGAACTTGAGTTCGCGCTTCGCGCCGATGCGCGGAAAACCGAGGTTGTGTGTCGTGACCATGAAGCTGCCGTCCAGAAGAAAGTGTAGATCCGGCAGCCATCATAGGGATTTCAAACCATGAAATAAAATGGCATTATTTCATTCATCCATTAACATTTTTCATGCATCTGCCCGATGCACGCAATCCATGCTGGAACGATTCCATCTCGTCGTCATACGTGAAGTCGAGCGCCAGGGCTCGCTGACCGCGGCGGCCAATGCGCTGCACCTCACGCAATCGGCGCTCAGCCACACCGTCAGGAAAGTCGAGCAGCAGCTCGGCACGGCGATCTGGGACCGCGAAGGCCGCGGCCTGCGGCTCACGCAGGGCGGGCACTATCTGCTGAAGCTGGCGAACCGGCTGCTGCCGCAGTTCGAGCTCGCCGAGGAGCGGATGAAGCAGTACGCGAAGGGCGAGCGCGGCACGCTGCGCATCGGGATGGAGTGCCACCCGTGCTATCAGTGGCTGCTGAAGGTCGTGTCGCCGTACCTGTCGCGCTGGCCCGACGTCGACGTGGACGTGAAGCAGCGCTTCCAGTTCGGCGGCATCGGCGCGCTGTTCGGTTACGACATCGACGTGCTCGTGACGCCCGATCCGCTGAACAAGCCGGGGCTGCGCTTCGACCCGGTGTTCGACTACGAACAGGTGCTGGTGGTCGCGGATTCGCACCGGTTCGCGAACGTCGACTACGTGACGCCCGAACAACTGACCGACGAGATCCTGATCACGTACCCGGTCGAGACCGACCGGCTCGACATCTACAACCAGTTCCTGACGCCGGCCGGCATCGTGCCGAGGCGGCACAAGTCGATCGAGACGACCGACATCATGTTGCAGATGGTCGCGAGCGGGCGCGGCGTGGCCGCGCTGCCGCGGTGGCTTGCCGACGAGTATGCGGACCGGATGCCGGTCGTGCCGGTCAAGCTCGGCAAGAACGGCATCGCGAAGCAGATCTTCCTCGGCATCCGCGAAGCGGACGCAGCGATCGACTATCTGGCCGCGTTCGTCGCGCTGGCGCGCGAATCGACGTGGAGAGCGCCGCGCATGCTGCGCTAGGCGCGCCCGGTTGCCCCGCGCGTCAGGCGGCGCACAGGCCGGCGCGTTCGCCGCGCTCGACCCACGCGCCGAACAGCAGGCCGATCGTCGTCCACATGATCACCTGCATGCCGATGGCCGCCACGCGGAACTTCCACAGCAAGGTCGCCGGGAAATCGGCGGGCAGTTCGCTGACCGATGGCAGCCCGATCTGCACGGCCGCGATGATCGCGACGAACACGAGCCCGGCGACGATCGATGCGTTCCACGGGCCGAGCTTCGCCAGCAGATGGCGGCGCACGCCGACCGAGAACACCATCGTCGCGACCGAGATCGCGATCATCAGGAAGAACAGGCCGGTGCGATAGCCGATCGTGTCGGGGTCGCCGACCGACGGCGGATTGGCCGGGTACTTGAGGTTCGGCACGACCACGAGCGCAACGAACGCCGCCAGCGCGAGCCATGCGGCCAGCGGCCGTGCCGGCAGGCGGCTGCCGCGTCCGTACGCATACGCGAAGACCAGCGAGAATAGTCCGCCGAATGCCGCGCCGTACGTCACGACGCCCGTCAGCAGCCCAAGGCCGGCCTGCGTGTGGCGGCTGACCAGCTCGGGTTCCGGCGCCTCGCCTTGGGCGGCGGCGGTTTTCTCTTCGACGGCGATCGCCTGATCGACTTGCGGTTCGCCGACGATCCTGGCGAAACCGAACGTGAGGAGGCCCGCGGCGATGCCTGTGAGCATCCCGCGCATGAGCAGCTTTCCGACCATCGCAGGCTCCGCGTCAGTGGCAGGGAAAGCCGAGCAGATGGCGGCCGTCGTGGACGAATTCGTGGACATACATGCCCGGCACGAGCGACGTCGCGCCCTGTTCCGCACCGACGAAATACAGCGCGAGCAGCAGGATCAGGCCGACGAACACGGCCCAGGGCAACAGCTCGCGGACGGGGATGGGTGCCGGCACGACCGCCGGCTTCAGCACTGCTTCGCTCATGGATGCACCTCAGGGGAATCGCGCCCCGACAAATGATGGATGGGTACGAAGGCAGGTCTGGCTTCCGGGATCGTCGATTCCCCGGTTACAGTGGCGCGACCGCGCCGGAATTGCACCGGCTTCCGCGCTTCGTATCGGGCGAATTGTACGCGCGAACGTTCGCGTATTGAAGCGATGACACACGGGTAAGCGCGTCCCGCTCCGGATCATCCGACAACCGACATGACCAAACCTGCCTCGCTCTGCCTGATCGCACACGCATCGACCCGCGCGATGCGCACCGGCACGTTTCCCGACGACGACCTGCTCGACGCGCACGGGCTCGCCGAAGCCGCTGCGCTGCGCGGCCGGCTGACGGGTGCTGCCGGCTCGCTCGTGCTGTGCAGCCCGGCACGCTGCGCAACGCAGACCGCCGATGCGCTCGGGTTGCACGCCGACATCGACGACGCGCTGCGCGACATCGACTACGGCAACTGGCGCGGCAAGCGGCTGCACGATCTCGCGCGCGACCTGCCCGACGAACTGGCCGCGTGGATCGGCACGCCGTCCGCGTCGCCGCATCGCGGCGAATCGTTCGACGCCGCCGCGCATCGGGTCGGCACATGGTTGAGCACGCTGCCGACGGATCGCGATGTCGTCGCGATCACGCATGCGCCGATCGTCCGCGCAACCCTCGCGCACGTGCGGCGGATGAGCCTCGAGGCCGCCGCGCGTCTCGACGTCGCGCCGCTGTCGTGCACGACATTCGTCGCGTCGCCGAGCGGCTGGACGTTGGCCGCGACGGCCGCCAACGTGCGCGACACCGGCGCGTAAACTCACTGTCCTGCTCACTATGTGAGCGAACGATGCGCGCCGACGCGTCGCATGTCGCCGCTCGCCTTACATCCCGTAAGACACACCGTTCGTCATCCCGACTGTCATCAAACTGACTGCTAGCCGCAGCTAGGATCGGACGCGGTTCCCTCACGAGATGCCGTCATGAATCAACCTGCTTCATCCGCCCCGAACAATCCGGGCTCCGTCGCACGCACCCGGCAGATCGGCTATGCCGCGTTCCTGCTGGTGCTCGTGCTCGGCGCCGTCTATATCGCCACGCACCTGATCGACGATCTGGCGCCGGTCCGCGAAGGGACGTTGTTCCCGTACCTGCTGCTCGGCGCCGCGCTGCTGATCGCGCTCGGCTTCGAATTCGTCAACGGCTTCCACGACACCGCGAATGCGGTCGCGACCGTGATCTATACGCACTCGCTGACGCCGAACGTCGCGGTGATCTGGTCGGGCATGTGGAACTTCCTCGGCGTAATGGTTTCGAGCGGCGCCGTCGCGTTCGGGATCCTGCAGTTGCTGCCGGTCGAGCTGATCCTGCAGGTCGGCAGCGGCTCGGGCTTCGCGATGGTGTTCGCGCTGCTGATCGCCGCGATCGTCTGGAACCTCGCGACCTGGTATTTCGGGTTGCCGTCGTCGAGCTCGCACACGCTGATCGGGTCGATCATCGGCGTCGGGCTGATGAACCAGTTGCTGCACGGGCCGTCCGGCACGAGCGGTGTCGACTGGGGCCAGGCGCTCGGCGTCGGCAAGTCGCTGCTGCTGTCGCCGATCGTCGGCTTCCTGTGTGCGTCGCTGCTGCTGCTCGTGCTGAAGGCCGCCGTGCGGATTCCTGAGTTGTACAAGGAGCCGCCGAAGGATCAGCCGCCGCCGTTCTGGATTCGCTGCCTGCTGATCCTCACCTGCACCGGCGTGTCGTTCGCGCACGGGTCGAACGACGGACAGAAAGGGATGGGCCTCATCATGCTGATCCTGATCGGCACGGTGCCCACCGCGTATGCGCTGAACAAGGCCGTCACGCCCGCCGAATCGCAGACCTTCGTGGCGGTCGCGAACCAGGCGGCCGCGACGTTCGGGAAATACACGAACGGCGTCGCGCCGTCCGCGAACCCGCGCGCCGATGTCGAACACTACGTGCAGCATCGCGAACTGACGCCCGCCGTGCTGCCGGCCGTCGCGCAGCTGTCCACGTCGCTTGCGACCGCCGTCGGCGCGTCGGGCTCGATGGCGGCCGTGCCGCAGCGCGACGTCGACAACGTGCGCAACACGATGTATCTGGTGTCCGAAGCCATTCGTCTGATGGAGAAGTCGGGCCAGCCCGCGTTCGCCGCCGACGACAAGCTCGCGATCGACAACTATCGCAAGCAGCTCGACCACGCGACGAAGTTCATTCCGACGTGGGTGAAGGTCGCCGTCGCGATCGCGCTGGGTCTCGGCACGATGGTCGGATGGAAGCGGATCGTCGTGACCGTCGGCGAAAAAATCGGCAAGCAGCATCTGACGTACGGACAGGGCGCATCGGCCGAACTGGTCGCGATGCTGACGATCGGCGCCGCCGACATGTACGGGCTGCCCGTGTCGACGACTCACGTGCTGTCGTCGGGTGTCGCGGGCACGATGGCGGCGAACGGCTCCGGGCTGCAATGGAGCACGGTGCGCAGCCTCGTCCTCGCATGGGTGCTGACGCTGCCGGCGTCGATTGCGCTGGCGGCTGGGCTTTACTGGTTGTTCCGGTCGCTGGCGTGATCGTGTACGCGGCGGGGGGCGGGCGATAGCCGGCTACCTGCTGCGGTAGGTTGGATGTGGCGCTTCTCCGCCTTTCCGCTTCCCTCGCCGCTCCGGCCCGTCGCCACATTCAGTGTGCCGATACCGCGCCTTCAACGTTTCCCCGTTTCCTGGCCGGAATTAAAGCGCAAGATCTGGAGCGTGCCGGCGCCCGGACGCCGCTAGACTGGGTTCGTCAACTTTCGTCGTGGATTCGACCGTGCGCGACCGCCCGGCGCGACACCGCCGATGCCCCGAGGTACGCCCGTGAACATTCTCGATCTGCCCCCTGCCGTCGAACCGCCGGACATCGCGCAACGCGTCGACTCCCTCGACTGGCCGAGCGTCGATGCCGAGCTCGATCGCTACGGATGCGCGCGCGTGCCGGGCCTGATGTCGGCAAGCGAGTGCGATGCGCTCGCGTCGCTCTATCCCCGCGATGCGCTCTATCGTTCACGTGTCGTGATGGCGCGACACGGCTTCGGCCGCGGTGAGTACAAATATTTCGCGTATCCGCTGCCTGCGATCATCGCCGAGCTGCGCACGACGATCTACCCGCATCTCGCACCGATCGCGAATCGCTGGAACCAGGCACTCGGGATCGACGTCCGTTATCCGAAAAACCATGCGACGTTCCTCGATCGCTGCCACGCGGCAGGACAGACGCGATCGACGCCGCTGATCCTGCAATACGGCGCCGACGACTACAACTGCCTCCATCAGGACCTGTATGGCGAGCACGTGTTTCCGCTGCAGGTCGCGATCCTGCTGTCGGCGCCGGGCCGCGATTTCAGTGGCGGGGAGTTCGTGTTGACGGAACAGCGGCCACGCATGCAGTCGCGTGCGGAAGTGGTGCCGCTGACGCAAGGCGACGCAGTGATCTTCGCGGTACACGGCCGGCCCGTGCAGGGAACCCGCGGCGTCTATCGCGTCAACCTGCGCCACGGCGTGAGCCGGATCCGAAGCGGCCATCGCCACACGGTCGGCATCATCTTCCATGACGCGCAGTAGCGGGAGCGGGGACAGCTGCGCTGCTGCCGCGCCACTTATTGCGCATTGCATTCATGCTCGTCTCGGCACCGCATGCCACCGTGAGGAAAGCGGTCCAACCGAGCATGGCCGGCCAGAACACCGCTCGCCCGCGGCAGCCGAAGACCGATTGCGCTGACCGTCAAGCAATCGCGGTCGCAATGAATCAGCGCTTCCAGTGAGCACGACGAAACACGCTTACTCACCTGTCGCCCCGCCAACATGATTTGCAGTCCAGCCTATCCTCGCGCCACGCTGGCCCGCAGCCGGTCGCCGGCATCGAGCGCCAGCCGCGCGTAGCCCGGCAACGTCAGCAGCGCGAGCACGCCCGCCGCGACGAACGCCCAGCGGAAATCGTCGAGCACGTAATGCATGCCGGCCGCGTCGCCGCGCCCCCATGCCGCGAGCCGCAGCGACAACGCACCGAACGCGATCCCCATCCCGATCGTCATCTGCTGCGCGGCGCTCCACAGCGTGCTGGCCGCACTCGTCTGCTGAGCCGGGATGTCCGCATAAGCCAGCGTCGCGAGCGTCGTGAACTGCATCGACCGCGTGAGCCCGTAGACGAATACGACGAGCAGCGTGATCGCCAGCGGCGTCGACGCGGTCAGCCAGCCGCATGCGATCGTGAAGATGCCGACGATCGTCACGTCGACGAGCGCAACGCGCCGAAAGCCGTAACGGTCGAGGATCCACGACGTGCCCGCCTTCATCCCGAGATTGCCGAGCGCGCTCGCGAGCAGCAGCAGCCCTGACTGGAACGGCGACAGCCCGAAACCGATCTGGAACAGCAGCGGCAGCAGGTACGGGACGGCGTTGATCGCCATCCGCGTGATCGAGCCGGTGATGACCGTCACCGAGAACGTCGGCACCTTCAGCGTCGTGAAATCGAGCAGCGGATGCGCGCAGCGTCGCGCATGCAACCATGCGGCGATGCCGAACAGCACGCTCGCGCCCATCAGGACAACCGCGCGCGTGAAGTCGACATCCTGCTGACCGGCCGCTTCGGTGCCGATCAGCAGGCAGGTCAAGGCGCCGCCGGCCAGCACGAAGCCGACCCAGTCGAGCGGCCGTTGCTCGTCGGTCCGCGTATTCCGGACGATCAGCCAGGTACAAACGAGCGCGGCCAGGCCGAACGGGACGTTCAACAGGAAGATCCATCGCCACGATGCATAGGTCGTGATGAAGCCGCCGATCGGCGGCCCGACGACGGGCGCGACGATGCCCGGCCACGTGATCGTCGCGATCGCACGCATCAGCTTCGCCTTCTCGGTACTGCGCACGACGATCATCCGCCCGACCGGCACCATCATCGCCCCGCCGACACCTTGCAGCAGCCGGGCAGCCGTGAACGACATCACGCCTTCGGACAGCCCGCACAGCACCGACGCACCGGTAAAGACGACGATCGCGCTCGCGAAGACGGTGCGCGAACCATAGCGATCCGCGATCCAGCCGCTGATCGGAATGAACACCGCCAGCGCCAGCATGTAGGCCGTCATCCCGAGGCTCAGTGCGTTCGGCCCCACACCGAACGAGCGCGCCATTTGCGGTAGCGCGGTCGCGATCACGGTCGTGTCGAGATACTCCATGAAGAACGTCGCGGCGACGAGATACGGCAAGAAGTCGGTCGTCCGACCACCTTGGGCAGGGTTGTCAGTCATGAACGATGCGGGAGACGAAATGCAAAAAGCGCCGATCGCGGGCGGATGCAGGCAAGCACCCGGGAATCGGGACGAACGGTGATGTTACCCCGAAGGGTTGGCTCCCCGCTCTGCCGCGCATGTCGCGCACGTCGCGCGAATGAACTTTATGCGCATAGATTTTTGTGAGGATTTCGCGCTGCGTTCGCCGAGTGATGCGCATGACGTGGTGCCTCGAGGAACGCGCAGATGCGGAGATTTTCGCCAGAAAGCGGTATTTATCATTCATTGTCGCTCAATATCGCGCATCACCGGCCATCACAACATCGTCACCCGAAGTATGGCGTGGGACGGAATCGATCTGAAGATGGATGGGTCCGGCTGGCGGGAGGGGTGAGAGATTCAGACGGCACAACCGCGGAGTGCTCGAGAACGGCAGAGCGCTGAATGAGGGGCTCGCTCGCTGCGATGGATTGCGTAAGCGGAAAGCGGAGTCGCCTCGGTCACGCTTCGCCACATGCTTTTGGGGACGCCGAAATGCAAAAACCCCCGCCTTGTCGGGCGGGGGTTCTTGGCTAAGGGAGCCTGACGATTACCTACTTTCACACGGGAATCCGCACTATCATCGGCGTAGAGTCGTTTCACGGTCCTGTTCGGGATGGGAAGGGGTGGGACCGACTCGCTATGGTCATCAGGCAAAGGGGGTTGTTGCGTTGCTTCGCAGCGCAACCAATCTTGGAAGAAGCAGTAATTTTGAGTTGTGTGTATCACACACGAGAATCCAACTTGTCTCATCTTGCTACGCAGGTCGCCGGTACTTCAACCGGCGCGCCGCATCGATCAGCTTCGCTGCTCGATGCTCCGCGTGGGATGCTCGTAAGTGCTGAAGCACTAACGATCATCGACAAGGCAGACTTGTTATAGGATCAAGCCTTACGGGCAATTAGTATCAGTTAGCTGAACGCATTACTGCGCTTACACACCTGACCTATCAACGTCCTGGTCTCGAACGACCCTTCAAGGGGATCTAGTCCCCAGGGATATCTCATCTTAAGGCGAGTTTCCCGCTTAGATGCTTTCAGCGGTTATCTCTTCCGAACATAGCTACCCGGCGATGCCACTGGCGTGACAACCGGTACACCAGAGGTTCGTCCACTCCGGTCCTCTCGTACTAGGAGCAGCCCCCTTCAAATATCCAACGCCCACGGCAGATAGGGACCAAACTGTCTCACGACGTTTTAAACCCAGCTCACGTACCTCTTTAAATGGCGAACAGCCATACCCTTGGGACCGGCTACAGCCCCAGGATGAGATGAGCCGACATCGAGGTGCCAAACACCGCCGTCGATATGAACTCTTGGGCGGTATCAGCCTGTTATCCCCAGAGTACCTTTTATCCGTTGAGCGATGGCCCTTCCATACAGAACCACCGGATCACTATGACCTGCTTTCGCACCTGCTCGACTTGTCGGTCTCGCAGTTAAGCACGCTTATGCCATTGCACTATCAGCACGATTTCCGACCGTACCTAGCGTACCTTCGTACTCCTCCGTTACGCTTTGGGAGGAGACCGCCCCAGTCAAACTGCCTACCATGCACTGTCCCCGACCCGGATCACGGGCCAAGGTTAGAACCTCAAACAAACCAGGGTGGTATTTCAAGGACGGCTCCACCGAAACTAGCGTTCCGGTTTCATAGCCTCCCACCTATCCTACACAGATCGGTTCAAAGTCCAATGCAAAGCTACAGTAAAGGTTCATGGGGTCTTTCCGTCTAGCCGCGGGTAGATTGCATCATCACAAACACTTCAACTTCGCTGAGTCTCGGGAGGAGACAGTGTGGCCATCGTTACGCCATTCGTGCAGGTCGGAACTTACCCGACAAGGAATTTCGCTACCTTAGGACCGTTATAGTTACGGCCGCCGTTTACCGGGACTTCAATCAAGAGCTTGCACCCCATCATTTAATCTTCCGGCACCGGGCAGGCGTCACACCCTATACGTCCACTTTCGTGTTTGCAGAGTGCTGTGTTTTTATTAAACAGTCGCAGCCACCAGTTTATTGCAACCCCTTCACCCTCCTGGCGCAGGCCAGTCAAGCTACAAGGGCGTACCTTATCCCGAAGTTACGGTACCAATTTGCCGAGTTCCTTCTCCCGAGTTCTCTCAAGCGCCTTAGAATACTCATCTCGCCCACCTGTGTCGGTTTGCGGTACGGTCATCGTTAGACTGAAGCTTAGAGGCTTTTCTTGGAACCACTTCCAATTGCTTCGCTCCCTAAGGAGCTCGCGCCACACCCTTGAATTGCGCGCCCGGATTTGCCTAAGCGCCTTCTCCAATGCAGCGACCGGGACTTCCAACACCCGGACAACCTTCCGCGATCCGTCCCCCCATCGCATCTAACAATGGTGCAGGAATATTGACCTGCTTCCCATCAGCTACGCATTTCTGCCTCGCCTTAGGGGCCGACTCACCCTACGCCGATGAACGTTGCGTAGGAAACCTTGGGCTTACGGCGAGGGGGCCTTTCACCCCCTTTATCGCTACTCATGTCAGCATTCGCACTTCCGATACCTCCAGCACCCTTTACAAGGCACCTTCGCAGGCTTACGGAACGCTCTCCTACCATGCGAGCAAGCTCGCATCCGCAGCTTCGGTATATAGCTTAGCCCCGTTACATCTTCCGCGCAGGACGACTCGATCAGTGAGCTATTACGCTTTCTTTAAAGGGTGGCTGCTTCTAAGCCAACCTCCTGACTGTTTTAGCCTTCCCACTTCGTTTCCCACTTAGCTATATTTGGGGACCTTAGCTGGCGGTCTGGGTTGTTTCCCTCTTGACACCGGACGTTAGCACCCGATGTCTGTCTCCCGTGATTGCACTCTTCGGTATTCGGAGTTTGCTATGGCGGGGTAATCTGCAATAGACCCCCCAACCATGACAGTGCTCTACCCCCGAAGGTGAGACACGAGGCACTACCTAAATAGTTTTCGGAGAGAACCAGCTATTTCCAGGTTTGTTTAGCCTTTCACCCCTATCCACAGCTCATCCCCTAACTTTTCAACGTTAGTGGGTTCGGACCTCCAGTACGTGTTACCGCACCTTCATCCTGGCCATGGATAGATCACCTGGTTTCGGGTCTACGCCCAGCAACTGAACGCCCTATTCGGACTCGCTTTCGCTACGCCTGCCCTATACGGTTAAGCTTGCTACTGAACGTAAGTCGCTGACCCATTATACAAAAGGTACGCCGTCACCCCTTGCGAGGCTCCGACTGTTTGTATGCATGCGGTTTCAGGATCTATTTCACTCCCCTCCCGGGGTTCTTTTCGCCTTTCCCTCACGGTACTGGTTCACTATCGGTCGATCACGAGTATTTAGCCTTGGAGGATGGTCCCCCCATCTTCAGACAGGATTTCACGTGTCCCGCCCTACTTGTCGCACACCTAGTTCTTTCATACTGTTTTCGCCTACAGGGCTATCACCTGCTATGGCCGCACTTTCCAGAGCGTTCGGCTAACAATACAAATAAAGAGTGCAAGGCTCATCCCATTTCGCTCGCCACTACTTTGGGAATCTCGGTTGATTTCTTTTCCTGCGGTTACTTAGATGTTTCAGTTCACCGCGTTCGCTTCACTGGACCTATGTATTCAGTCCAGGATGACCCAAAAGGGCCGGGTTTCCCCATTCGGACATCTACGGATCAAAGCTCGTTTGCCAGCTCCCCGTAGCTTTTCGCAGGCTACCGCGTCCTTCATCGCCTGTGATCGCCAAGGCATCCACCACATGCACTTGTTCGCTTGACCCTATAACGAGTCTGTCTCTCGACAGCCGCTACAGGTTGAGTTCTCGCGTTGTGCCGTATTCCAATTGAGTCGAACATAGAGTTCGAATCATCTTGAGATACATCGATACAATCACAACCCGGATAACTTCCACGTCCATCTCGAGACGCTTCCGCTATCCAAATTACTTACTTCTTCCAGATTGTTAAAGAACGACAGCCGATACATACTACGTATCACTCTGACTGGCTCAATCGCCAATGACAAAGACTCGAACAACGCTTCGTTCGAACGCTTGTCATTGAAGATTGGTGGAGGCAGACGGGATCGAACCGACGACCCCCTGCTTGCAAAGCAGGTGCTCTCCCAGCTGAGCTATGCCCCCATTGAGTACAGATGACCTCAGGTACTACAGCCTATCGGCATGGGCTGCTCGTAAGCGCTAAAGCGCTAACGATCACCGACACGTCAGACAATGGTGGGTCTGGTTGGATTCGAACCAACGACCCCCGCCTTATCAAGACGGTGCTCTAACCGACTGAGCTACAGACCCCTGAGTCTGTCTTTGATTTACAGCCGATAAGCGTGAGCGCTCAACTTCGCGAGATAGCTCTGGAAAGGAGGTGATCCAGCCGCACCTTCCGATACGGCTACCTTGTTACGACTTCACCCCAGTCATGAATCCTACCGTGGTGACCGTCCTCCTTGCGGTTAGACTAGCCACTTCTGGTAAAACCCACTCCCATGGTGTGACGGGCGGTGTGTACAAGACCCGGGAACGTATTCACCGCGGCATGCTGATCCGCGATTACTAGCGATTCCAGCTTCATGCACTCGAGTTGCAGAGTGCAATCCGGACTACGATCGGTTTTCTGGGATTAGCTCCCCCTCGCGGGTTGGCAACCCTCTGTTCCGACCATTGTATGACGTGTGAAGCCCTACCCATAAGGGCCATGAGGACTTGACGTCATCCCCACCTTCCTCCGGTTTGTCACCGGCAGTCTCCTTAGAGTGCTCTTGCGTAGCAACTAAGGACAAGGGTTGCGCTCGTTGCGGGACTTAACCCAACATCTCACGACACGAGCTGACGACAGCCATGCAGCACCTGTGCGCCGGTTCTCTTTCGAGCACTCCCACCTCTCGGCAGGATTCCGACCATGTCAAGGGTAGGTAAGGTTTTTCGCGTTGCATCGAATTAATCCACATCATCCACCGCTTGTGCGGGTCCCCGTCAATTCCTTTGAGTTTTAATCTTGCGACCGTACTCCCCAGGCGGTCAACTTCACGCGTTAGCTACGTTACTAAGGAAATGAATCCCCAACAACTAGTTGACATCGTTTAGGGCGTGGACTACCAGGGTATCTAATCCTGTTTGCTCCCCACGCTTTCGTGCATGAGCGTCAGTATTGGCCCAGGGGGCTGCCTTCGCCATCGGTATTCCTCCACATCTCTACGCATTTCACTGCTACACGTGGAATTCTACCCCCCTCTGCCATACTCTAGCCTGCCAGTCACCAATGCAGTTCCCAGGTTGAGCCCGGGGATTTCACATCGGTCTTAGCAAACCGCCTGCGCACGCTTTACGCCCAGTAATTCCGATTAACGCTCGCACCCTACGTATTACCGCGGCTGCTGGCACGTAGTTAGCCGGTGCTTATTCTTCCGGTACCGTCATCCCCCGACTGTATTAGAGCCAAGGATTTCTTTCCGGACAAAAGTGCTTTACAACCCGAAGGCCTTCTTCACACACGCGGCATTGCTGGATCAGGCTTTCGCCCATTGTCCAAAATTCCCCACTGCTGCCTCCCGTAGGAGTCTGGGCCGTGTCTCAGTCCCAGTGTGGCTGGTCGTCCTCTCAGACCAGCTACTGATCGTCGCCTTGGTAGGCCTTTACCCCACCAACTAGCTAATCAGCCATCGGCCAACCCTATAGCGCGAGGCCCGAAGGTCCCCCGCTTTCATCCGTAGATCGTATGCGGTATTAATCCGGCTTTCGCCGGGCTATCCCCCACTACAGGACATGTTCCGATGTATTACTCACCCGTTCGCCACTCGCCACCAGGTGCAAGCACCCGTGCTGCCGTTCGACTTGCATGTGTAAGGCATGCCGCCAGCGTTCAATCTGAGCCAGGATCAAACTCTTCAGTTCAAACCTGTTACTGTTTTCGGTTCCGTAGAACCGGTCGCTCACTCAAAGCTGACAGGAATATGAATCACTTCATAAACCTGACTTACTTTAGTGTGAGACTCTTGATACTTTCGCTATCTGATCCGAGGATCAGCTCGCTTCCATCAAGCGCCCACACTTATCGGCTGTTAATTTTTAAAGAGCATTCTGCGAGGAACTTCGTGTTTCCCGGCAGCGCTGCGTTTTCAGCAGCAGAGAAGCGAGATTATGAACCGTGTTTCGCAGCTCGTCAACAACTTTTTACACTACATCGTTGCGACTGCGGGGCTCAACTTCCTGTACCGCCAAGGCTCGCTACGACCGAACCCCAACAGCACCGCTTCCCTTCCTTCCGCGCCGCGTTTCCGTTAGCGCGAAAGAGGCGTGATTCTATGCATCGCCCGGCAATCGCGCAAGGGGTTTCGCGAAAAATATAAGGCGCCGCACGCTGCCGCGTGCGGCGCCTTATATAGAAATAGAAGCAGCCGAACCGTCGTCAGGGGGCCGCGCGCACTTGGCGCGCGACGATCTCCATATAGTGAGCGAGATCCGGTGTCACCTTGCCTTCCTCCTTCGCCATGTCGTCCCAGCGACGCAGTCGCAGCGCGTCCTCCGCGAACGGGCGCTGCAGGAACGCTGCCGTCTCCTCTTCACTGAAAATGCCGCCCTGCAACGCCAGACTGCGCACCGAGTCCGGCGACAGGCTCTCGAAGTAGCCGGCGTCCGTGCGGCACAGGCAGCGCTTCGCGTCGACGTGCAGCCGAATCGGCTCCAGTACTGCGTCGGCAAACAGCGGCCGCAGGAACGGCAGCACGTAATACTGATGCAGATCGTCGATCCCGCGCACGCTCGGCGTGTCGCCCTGACGATTCAGCAGATGGCCGAGGTCGTGCAGGAACGCAGCCGCGACCAGCGCTTCGTCCGCCCCGGATTGCTCCGCCAGCAATCCACTCTGCAGTGCATGTTCGAGCTGCGTGACCGGTTCGCCGCTATAGGCCACATGGCCATGCTCGCGATACAGCCCGTGAATCTCTTCCACCGTCAACGCCATCCGTTTACTCCCAAGGCAGCGAAAACGTCTTCAGGTTCGTGAAGCTCTTCATCGCCTCCTGGACACCTTCCTTGTAACCGAGCCCCGAATCCTTGACTCCGCCGAACGGCGACAGCTCGATCCGGTAACCGGGCACTTCCCACACGTTCACCGTGCCAACGTTCAGTTCGTTCACGAACCGCACGACCGCCGCCGTGCTGTCCGTACAGACGCCCGACGACAACCCGAATGCCGTGCCGTTGCTGATCCGGATCGCATCGTCGATCGTGTCGAACGCGATGACGGGCGACACCGGCCCGAAGGTCTCCTCGCGCACGATCGTCATCGACGGATCGACGTTGTCGATTACGGTCGGCGCATACAGCGCGCCGCGCCGCACATTGCCGGTCAGCAGACGCGCGCCCCGCGCAACCGCCTCGTTCACGCGCGTCTCGAACAGTCGCGCCGCCGCCTCGTCGATCACCGTGCCCATTTCGTTCGCGGAATCGAACGGATCGCCGTATCTCCATGCGCGCGTCTTCTCGACGAGCAATTCGGTGAATGCGGGCGCGATCGAGCGCTGCACCAGCATCCGCTTGACGGCCGTGCAGCGCTGGCCCGAATTCCGGTACGAGCCGAGCACCGCCAGCGATGCCGCGCGGTCGAGATCGGCATCGGCGAGGACGATCAGCGGATCGTTGCCGCCCAGCTCCAGCACAATGCGCCGGTAACCGGCCCGCGCGGCAATCGCCTTGCCGATCGCGACGCCGCCCGTGAACGTGATCAGCGACGCATGCGGATGTGTGACGAGTTCGTCCGCGATCTCGGCCGGCGCGCCGGTCAGCACCTGCAGCATCGGCTCGGGCAGACCGGCCTCGTAGAGCAGGTCGGCCAGATAGAACGCCGACAGCGGCACCTTCTCCGACGGCTTCACGATCACGCGGTTGTTGGTCGCGATCGCCGGCGCGATCTTGTGCGCGACCTGGTTCATCGGATGATTGAACGGCGTGATCGCGACGATCACGCCGCCGAGCGGCTGGCGCTGCGAGAACACGCGCCGTATCTTGCCGTGGGGCGTCAGGTCGCACGAGAAACTCTGCGCGTCGTCGCGCAGCGCCTCGGCCGCCGCGAACTTCAGCACGTCGGCCACCCGGCCGATCTCGTAGCGCGAATCCTGTTTCGACAACCCCGACTCGAGCGTGATCAGGTCGGAGGCTTCCTCGGTGCGCTCGCGCAGCAACGCAGCCGCCCGTTCGAGAATCTGCGAACGCGCGTAGCGCGTGAGCGTCGGCTGGTAGGCCATCGCGTAATCGAACGCCGCGCGCACGTCGTCGACGCTGGCGAGCGGCGCGGTGCCGACGCGTGTGCCCGTGTACGGATCCGTGACGTCGAGCGTGCGCTCGCGCATCGCGCGCGTGCCGCACCAGCGCAACGCTTCGGCACGAAACGACGGATGATCCTGCCGCGGATGCGCCATCATGTCGCGATCCGGTTCAGCACGAAATCGAACACGTCGAAGTTGCGCGGGCGACGGGCGGGATCGTCCCGCTCGATACGGCGATTGAACAGCAGCGGCACTTCCTGCTCGGACACGCCGCCATGCGAACGCAACGGCACCGTGAGGCCCGACAGGTCGTGTTCGCGCTCGCGGGTGCCGAGCGTCATGTCGCGGCGGCCGATCACGACGAGATCGCCGATCCGGTCGGGCGGCAGTTCGAAACGTGCGGCGGCTTCCGCGTTGTCGAGCACGAGCTCGACGCCGTCGAGGCCGCCGACGCGCCACATCGCGTCGGCCCGGTCGACGCCCGGCGCCAGGTAGATCGTCGCGAACGAACCGAGCGCACCGTGATGCACGACGTACGGATCGGTAATCGGCAGGATCACGCGCGCAGCCTGCGCGCCGTACCAGCCATCGAACGCATCCTGCAGATAGATCACGTTCGGCCGGCCCGTCGCCGGATCGTGCTTCGCGTTCATCCCGTGGTCCGCCGTGAGGCCGATCGCCCAGCCGAGCGCGTCGAGCAGCGCGAGGTAGCCGTCCATCATCGCGTAGAACGCGTTCGCGCCGGCACTGCCCGGCTCGCATTTGTGCTGCACGTAGTCGGTGGTCGACAGGTACATCAGGTCGACCTGCCGCGTCTGCGCGAGCCGTACGCCGGCCGCGAACACGAATTCCGACAACGCCGCGCTGTATACGTCCGGCGACGGCAGGCCGACCCAGTCGAGCACGTCGACGATCCCGTTTTCCGCGAGATTGGCCTGCGCGGCCTTCTCGGCCGAAAAGCAGATGCCCTTCAACTGCCAGCCGAGCAGCCGGCGCAGCTTGTCCTTCGCGGTGACGACGGCCACTCGCGCACCGGCATCGGACGCCGCCGCGAGCAGCGTGCCGGCGCGCAGGTAGGCCGGGTCGTTCATCATGACTTCGGCGCCGCGCCCGCCGTCAGCAGCAGGATCCCAGAAATAGTTGCCGCAGATCCCGTGGACCGACGGCGGCACGCCGCAAACGATCGACAGGTTGTTCGGGTTGGTGAAGGTCGGCACGACGCAATCGGCACGCCACGCGGTGCCTTGCTCGATCATCCGGCCGATGAACGGCGCGACGCCCGCTTCCACCGCGCGTTCGAGATAGTCGTACTCGCAGCCATCGACACAGGCGACGACGGTCGGCTCGACCGGCAACCGGTAGCGTCGGCCGTTGACGTCGATCGAGCGTCCCGCGAGGTTCGTCGACCCGTTGCCGGCGGCTGCTTGCTCGCCGGGGCGCCGCAACGCGAACGCGGCGTTCATGATGCGGCCTGCTTGCCGCGCGGCACACGCGCGGCGATCAGCAGCAGCGCCGCGAGCGACGCGCCGAGCATCAGCAGCGACAGCGCCGACGCCGGCAGGTAATAGCCGCGCTCCACCTGGCCGATCACGACGATCGGCACGGTCGCGAAGCCGGGCGGATACACCGTCAGCGTCGCGCCAAGCTCGCCGAGCGACAGCGCGAAGCCGAGCGCGAGGCTCGCGCGCAACGCCGGCACGAGCTGCGGCAGCAGCACGCGGCGCAGCACCATCGCGGGTGGCGCACCGAGGCTCGCGGCGGCTTCGCGCAGCACGGTCAATTCGGGGCGCAGCGCGGCGGCCGCGCAGCGATAGCAGAATGGCAGAATCAGCGCGAGCTGCACCAGCACGACGATCGCCGCCGAGCTCGACAGGTCGAGCGGCTTCTGGTGATACGCGATCAGCACCGCGAGCCCGAGCACGACGCTCGGCACGCCGTTCGGCACCATCACGAGCGCGTCGACGAGCGCGCCGAGGCCGCGCCGGTCGCGCCCTTCGAGCGCGAGCGCCAGCCACAGCCCGAGGATCGTGCCGAGAACCGACACGCCGAAGCCGATTTCGAGGCTCGTCAGCAGCGCGTCGTATTCCGGCGACCCGAGCCGCTCGAACCAGCGCAGGCTGTAGCCGGCCGGCAAAATCGTGCCCGACCACTGCGTCGACACGCTCGACAGCGCGACGACGATCACCGGCAGCACGAACAGCCAGAAGCACGCGAACGCGGCCAGCGCGAGCGCGGTGCGCGACGCATGCTTGAGCAGCGTGTCGGTCCAGCCGATCGGGTGACGGGGCACGGCGTGCCCGATACGGAATTCAGCGGACATCGTTCCCTCCCGTCGCGCGCCGGTTCACCCGGCGATAAACCGCATACAGCGCCAGCGACAGCGACAACATCACGACCGCGCCGGCCGACGCGGTCGGCAGGTCGAGATCGACGGTCGCGCTGCTGTAAATCGCGACCGGCAGCGTGACGAGCCGCGCACTGCCGAGCACGAGCAGGATGCCAAACTCGTTCAGCGTCAGCAGGAAGCACAGCACGGTGCCGGCGGCGATGCCCGGCCATGCGATCGGCAGCACGACGCGGCGAGCGAGCATCCAGCCGGGCGCGCCGAGGCTGCGCGCGGCTTCGATCAGCCGCAGGTCGAGCGTCGCGAACGACGCGAGCGTCGGCCGCACGACGAACGGCGTGTAGAACACGGTCTGCGCGAGGATCACGCCGCCGATGCCGAACAGGAAGTCGAGCGGCGGATTCTCGAGATGGAACAGGTGCTGCAGCGCGATGCTGATCGAGCCTTGCGAGCCGTACAGGAAGATCAGCGTGAACGCGACGAGGAACGACGGAAACGCGACGTACAGTTCCAGGAAGCGCGTGACGAGCGACGCGCCCGGGAACGGCCTGAAGAACAGCAGTGCGGCCAGCAGCACGCCGAGCACCGACGCGGTGCCGGCGCTCGCGAACAGCACGCCGAGCGTCGTCAGCAGCACGTTGCGCGTGTCGGGATTGCCGAAGAAGGTCCGGTACGCGGCGAAACTCAGCCCGTGATCGCCCGACACGCTCAGCAGCACGAGCCGCACCAGCGGATAGACGACGAGCGGGCCGAGCACGACGATCGCGAGCGCGGCCAGGTGCAGGTCGCCCATTCGCCTGCGGCGCCGCGCGGCGGCGGCGTGTGCCGCAGCCGACGCGAGCACGTGCGGCGGCAGGCCGGCTTCAGGGCTCGATAAGGACGACATCGTCTGCCTCGCAATGCAGGGACACGCGCGCACCGCGCTCGGGCGCCGCGCCGCGGCCGCGTTGCATCGTCACGCGCACGGGCTCGTCGGGCGCCGCGTCGATCACGACCGCGATCGAGAAGTCCGCGCCCTGCCATTCGACCGACGACACCGTGCCGTGCAGGCCGCCGGCCGCGGGCGGCATCACGGTCAGGCGCTCGGGGCGCACGCACGCGACCTTGCCGCGTATCTCGTGACGCGGATCGCCGAGCGGGAAGATCACGTGCGGCGGCAGCAGGTTCGCCGGGCCGAGATAGCGCGCGACGTAGCCGTCGCGCGGTGCGTCGTACAGCTGCTGCGGCGTGCCGAGCTGCGCGATGCGGCCGTCGCGCATCAGCAGCGCGCGGTCGGACAGCACGAGCGCGTCGTCGCGGTCGTGCGTCACGCAGACGACGGTCAGGTTCGGGAGGCGCTCGTGCAGCGCCTTCAGTTCGCTGCGCACCGACGCGCGCAGGTTCGCGTCGAGCGCCGACAGCGGCTCGTCGAGCAGCAGCACGTCGGGCTCGATCACGAGCGCGCGCGCCAGCGCGACGCGCTGCTGCATCCCGCCGGACAACTGCGCGGGCAGATGGTGGCCCGCATCGCCGAGTTGCACGAGCTTCAGCGCATCGGCGACGCGGCGCGTCACTTCCGACGACGCCATCCCGCGTGCGCGCAGCCCGAATGCGACGTTCTCGAACACCGACAGGTGCGGGAACAACGCGTAATTCTGGAACAGCAGACCGAGGTTGCGCTTGTGCGGCGGCGCATAGGTCAGGTCGCGGCCGGCCACGGTCAGCGTGCCGGTCAGGCCGTCGGCCTTCACGAATCCGGCGATGAAGCGCAGCAGCGTGGTCTTGCCGCAGCCGCTCTTGCCGAGTACGGTCAGAAATTCGCCGGCGCCGATCGACAGCGACAGATCTTCGAGCACCGTGCGTGCGCCGTAGCGCACGCTCAGGTGTTGGATCTGCACGCCGCCCGGCACGCCGGACCGCAGCGTCGCGTGCGGTTCGGCGGCGCCGAATGCGCCGGGATGGGTCAGGGCGGTATCCACCGGGTTCATCCTCTTGCTCGCTGATACAGGCGGCGTGCGCCGGTCACTTCGGCTTGACGACGTCGAGCTGCTTGCCCGAGCTGCCGATCACGTCCTTCTTCCAGCGCTCGATCCATTCCGGCTTCTTCGCCATCACGTGAGTCCAGTCGACCGGGATCAGATTCACGCCCGCGATCGCCTTCTTGACCGCTTCGCCGTTCTTGCCGGCCAGCGGCACGTCGGTGCGGCCCGGGATGCCGTACATGTCCGGTACCTTCGACTGCACGTCCGTCGACATCAGGTAGTCGATCAGCTTCCTGCCGGCGTCCTGGTTCGGGCCGCTCTTGATCAGGCCGATGCCGTACGGCAGCTGGAACGTGGTCGGCCGGTCGCCGTCCTTCGCGGCCAGGAAGATCGGCTTGACGGACAGCGCGCCGTGTTCGGCGTCGTCGAGATCCATCTGCAGATCGCCGTTCGCGACGCTGATCTCGTTGCGCGACAGCAGCACGTTCAGGTAGCCCGTGCCCTTCGTGTGGAACTTCACGCTCTGCGACAGCTTCGCGAGGTAGTCGAATGCCTTGTCCTCGCCCATCAGCGACGTCGTCAGGATCAGCACGGCCATCCCGTCACCGGCCGTGGCCGGGTTCGAGTACGCGACCTTGCCGGCGTAGGCCGGCGCGAGCAGGTCGGCGAACGTCTTCGGCTGGTTCTTCACGACGTCCGGATTGATCGCGAACGAGAAGTAGTTGTTGACGAAGGTCGCCCACGTGCCGTCCTCGGCCTTCGCGATGGCCGGCACGTTCTTGTAGTTCACGCTCTGGTACGGCTGCAGCAGGCCCATCTGGCCGGCTTGCTGGATGAACGGCGGCAGCGTGACGATCACGTCGGCCTTCGGGGAATTCTTCTCGATGTTCGCGCGGTTCACCACCTCGCCGCTGCCCGCCGTCACGATGTTGACCTTCACGCCTTCCTTCTTCTCGAAAGCCGGCAGCACATCGCGATAGAGGTTCTCGAGGCCGTCCGCCGTGTACAGCACGACCGCATTCGCCGCCTGCGCCGGCATCGCGGCGCCTTGCAGCAGACCGGCGGCGCAGGCGGCCAGCGCGAGCTTGCGGAATGCGCCGGCGGCGGCGCGCGAGGGTTTCTGCAGTGTCATCTCACTTCTCCGTAGGCGGAACACCAAACGGCCGGGGCACGATCCGGCTCTCCTGTTGTCTTCGGGCAGGCCGCTGAACGGCCGCCGCGCTACCGCGCTCGGGCTGGGTGTCGCGCGGCAACCGAAGGATCACAGCGTTCGATGACAAAGCCGTGACGAATGCCACAATTTCCAAAAAATGACACATTTTGCCACTATCATGCAAGTCATCGAGAAATGCCGCCCGGCGTTCCGTTCGCCCTTTGCTGGAGACAAAAGCCATGCCCGACCCGATTCTGCTTACGCCCGGCCCGCTCACCACGTCCGCCACAACACGCCACGCAATGCAACATGACTGGGGGTCGTGGGACGCCGCTTTCAATCAACTGACGGCCAGCGTCTGCGCGGATCTCGTCGCCATCGCGCAGGGCGGCGACGCGTACGTGTGCGTGCCGATGCAGGGCAGCGGCACGTTCTCGGTCGAAGCCGCGCTCGGCACGCTGGTGCCGCGCGACGGCGTCGTGCTGGTGCCCGACAACGGCGCGTATTGCGCGCGCATCCTGAAGATCCTCGGCCGGCTCGGCATCGAAGCGATCGCGTTGCCGTTCGGCGAGGACGCGGCCGTCGACACGGCGGCCGTCGAGGCCGCGTTCGCGCGCGAGCCGCGCATCACGCACGTCGCGCTCGTGCACCTGGAAACGAGCGCCGGGATCCTGAATCCGCTCGATGCGATCGCGGCCGCATGCCGGCGGCACGGCAAGCGGCTGATCGTCGATGCGATGAGTTCGTTCGGCGCGCTGCCGATCGCGCTGGCGGGCAGCGACATCGACGCGCTGATCTCGGCCAGCGGCAAATGCCTGGAAGGCGTGCCGGGGATGGGATTCGCGATCGTGCGGCGCGACGCGCTCGACGCGAGCGAAGGCAACGCGCGGTCGCTCGCGCTCGATCTCCACGATCAGTACGCGTATCTGCGCAAGACGGGGCAATGGCGCTTCACGCCGCCGACGCACGTGATTGCCGCGCTACGTGCCGCGCTCGACCAGTACCTCGCCGAAGGCGGCCAGCCGGCGCGCGGTGCGCGCTATGCGGAGAACTGCCGGACGCTCGTCGAATCGATGCGCGCGCTCGGCTTCGTGCCGTTCCTCGACGCGAGCGTGCAGGCGCCGGTGATCGTCACGTTTCACGCGCCCGACCATCCGGCCTACGATTTCCGCCGCTTCTACGACGCGGTGAGGGATGCGGGCTTCATCCTGTATCCGGGCAAGCTCACGCGGCTCGAGACGTTCCGCGTCGGCTGCATCGGCGCGATCGATGCGGGCGATATCCGGCGTGCGGTCGCGGCGATCGCCGCTGCGGTCGAATCGCTCGCCATCGCGATGCAGCACGCATGAAGTGACGTACATGCCGGCCCGCCCGCCGGCGCCCGCAAACAAAAAAGCCCGGCGGCCGATTGGCCGCCGGGCGAACGCACCGTGTGTGCGGGGAACGGGTGCTTACAGCTCGATCCGCTTGATGTCGCCGACGACGAAGATGTACGACAGCGCACCAACCAGCGCGATCACGCCGATGAACACGAGCGCGCCGACGAACGAGCCGGTCGATGCGACGATGAAGCCGACGACGAGCGGCGTGATGATGCCCGCGAGGTTCGCCGCGAAGTTGAAGATGCCGCCCGTCACGCCGAGCAGGCCGTCCGGTGCGATATCCGACACGAGCGTCCAGCCGAGCGCGGCCATGCCCTGCGCGAAGAATGCGACCGACATGATCGCGATCACCGCTTCGTTGCTCTGCACGTAGTTCGCGAGAATGATCGTCGACGCGAGCAGCAGGCCCGCGATGATCGGCAGCTTGCGTGCGAGGTTCGCAGACTTGCCGCGGCGCAGCAGCCAGTCGGAGAAGATCCCGCCGAACATCACGCCGACCGACGCGGCGATGAACGGCATCACCGCGAAGAAGCCGATCTTCAGCCAGCCCATGTGGCGCTCGGTTGCCAGATAGGTCGGGAACCAGGTCAGGAAGAACACGAGCGTCGAGTTGCCGGCGAACTGGCCGAGGCAGATGCCCGCGAGCTGGCGCTTCTTCACCAGTTGGCCGACCATCGACCAGCTGAACTTCGGCTGCTCGGCCTTGCCGCTCTTGGCGTCGGTCTTGCGCACGCCGTGCACGAGGCCGCCGCCCGCTTCGATGTACGCGAGTTCCTCCGAGTTCGCGCCCGGATGGTTGCGCGGCTCGTGATAGAACTTCCACCAGACGAGGCCGAACGCGATGCCGACCGCGCCCACGACCCAGAACAGCGAGCGCCAGCCGAACGCGCCCATCAGCGCGAACAGCACGGGGCTGAAGAACGCGAGGCCGATGTATTCGCCGACGGTATAGGTGCCGGTCGCCATCGCGCGTTCGTTCTGCGGGAACCACGTCGCGACGACGCGGCTGTTGGTCGGGAAGCATGGCGCTTCCGTCACGCCGAGGCCCAGCCGGCACGCGAGCAACGTCGCGACGCCCGGCACGAAACCTTGCAGGAACGTGCACAGCGACCACAGCGTCATCGACCAGTAATAGGTGACCTTGCTGCCGAAGCGGTCGAGGAACAGGCCGCCGGGCACCTGCATCGCCACGTACGTCCACGAAAACGCGGAGAACATGATGCCCATCACGGCCGCGTTGATGCCGAGCTCCTTGGTAAGCTGCGGCGCAGCCACGCCCAGCACGGTGCGGTCGAGATAATTGATCATCGTGCCGATCGCGAGCAGCGCGAGGATCTTGTAGCGCGCCGACGTGCGCCGGACCGTGCCGGCCGCCTGCGCCGGCGCGGCGCTCGTGTGGGTAGTGTGCTGCATGGTCGTCTCCTGGTCTCTTTCTGTGTCTGTAAGGGGGTCAGCGCGCGACGAGCGACTGAAAGTGATCGAACATCCGCTCGGCGTCGGGCGTGCGCCCGGTGAAGAGCTCGAACGCGTCGACGGCCTGGTACACGGCCATCCCGCCGCCCGGCAGCGTCGCGCAGCCGGCCGCGCGCGCGGCGTGGATCAGTTCGGTTTCGAGCGGGAAATACACGATGTCGGCCACCCACATGCCCGCATGCAGCAGCTCGGCCGGCAGCGGCAGGCCCGGATGCTTGGCCATGCCGGTCGGCGTGCAGTGGATCAGGCCGGTCGCCGCGCGCATCGCGGCGGCGAGATCGCTGCCCGGCGTGACGCGGGCGGCGGGGAAGCGCTGCTGCAATTCGCCCGCCAGCGCGGTGGCGCGCGTGCCGTCGACGTCGAAAATCGTCAGTTCGGCCGCGCCCATCTGCAGCGCCGCGTGCGCGACGGCCGCGCCCGCGCCGCCCGCGCCGAGTTGGACGACGCGTTCGAGCGACGCGCCGGGCAGCCCACGGCTAAACGATTTCGCGAAGCCCGACCAGTCGGTGTTGTGGCCGATCCGCTTGCCGTCCTTGAACAGCACGGTATTCACCGCGCCGAGCGCACGCGCGTCGTCCGACAGCGCGTCGAGGTGCTCGATCACGCGCTGCTTGCACGGGTGCGTGATGTTCAGCCCGTTGTAGCCCATCCGCTGCGCGGCATCGAGCAGTTGCGGCAGCGCGTCGGCGGTCACGCCGAGCACGTCGAGATCGAGGCGCCGGTACACGTAGCCGAAGCCCTGGCGGAACCCCTCTTCCTCGTGCATCGCGGGCGACAGCGAACCGCCGATGCCCTGGCCGATCAGGCCGATCAGGAACGACGGGCGGCTCATCGTGCGGCTCCCTTCGCGAACACCGTCGCCAGGCGCTGCAGCGCGAACACGTAGCCTTCGGTACCGCAGCCGCAGATCACGGCTTCGGCGAGCGCCGACACATACGAATGGTGACGGAACGCCTCGCGGCGATGGACGTTCGAGATATGCACTTCGATCACCGGCTTCGCGATCGCGGAAAGCGCGTCGGCCAGCGCCACCGACGTATGCGTATACGCGGCCGGGTTGATCACGATGCCGTGCGTGTCGTGACGCGCGGCGTGCAGCCAGTCGATCAGCTGATGCTCGGCATTCGACTGGCGAAAGTCGATTTCCAGCCCGAGCCCTTCCCCCGCCGTGCGGCAGCGCTGCTCGAGATCGGCGAGCGTTTCCGCGCCGTAGATATGGGGCTCGCGCGTGCCCAACAGATTCAGGTTCGGGCCGTTCAGCACCAGTACCTTGTGCTTGCTCATCGTGTTTCTGCTCCTGAAACAGGGGCGGACCACGATCGGCGCCGCCCCGAAGACATCGGAATTTGGCGCTAGTGTGCGCCCGTGCAAGCGGGCTGTCTTTCCGGGTTTTCGCTAATTTGTACCATCTAGTTAGTTTGTACAATACGGATGACTAGCCCAGTAAATTCGGGATATGGCGCCCGCGCCGAACTCAACGACTGGTTCATTCAGGGTCGGTTCGGCACGGTCGGTTAGACACGGTCGGTTAGACCGGCGTCATGCCCCGCTCATCCGCAGGAATCGCCCCATGCAGCGCTCGATCGCCACCGTGTCACTGTCCGGCACGCTCGCCGAGAAGCTCGCCGCCGTCCAGGCCGCGGGCTTCGACGGCGTCGAAATCTTCGAAAACGACCTCGTCTACTTCGACGGATCGCCGGCCGACGTCCGGCGCATGGCCGCCGATCTCGGCCTCGACATCGTGCTGTTCCAGCCGTTTCGCGACTTCGAGGGCGTGAGCGCGGCCCAGCTCGCGCGCAATCTCGACCGGATCAAGCGCAAGTTCGACGTGATGCATGCGCTCGGCACCGATCGCATCCTCGTCTGCAGCAGCGTGGCGGCCGATACGATCGCCGACGACGGGTTGCTCGTCGACCAGCTCGGCGTGCTCGCCGAAGCCGCGCGGCAGGCCGGCGTGGTGGCCGCGTACGAAGCGCTCGCGTGGGGCCGCGTCGTGAAGCGGTACGGCCACGCGTGGAAGCTCGTGAACGCGGTGAACAGCCCGCACCTCGGCCTCGCGCTCGACAGCTTCCACACGCTGTCGCTCGACGATTCGCCGGACGGGATCGCCGACATCCCCGGCGACCGGATCGCCTTCGTGCAGATCGCCGACGCGCCGAAGCTCGTGATGGACGTGATCGAATGGAGTCGCCACTACCGCTCGTTCCCCGGCCAGGGCGACTTCGACCTGGCGCGCTTCACTGCGCGCGTGATCGAGTCGGGCTATACGGGGCCGCTATCGCTGGAGATCTTCAACGATGGCTTCCGCGCGGCGCCGACCGCGCTCACGGCCGCCGACGGCCATCGCTCGCTGCTCTATCTGGAAGACCTGACGCGTGCGCGGCTCGCCCAGGAGGGCCGCGCGCCGGCCGCCAGCCAGCCGCTGTTCGCACCGCCCGCGCCGCCCGCGCACGTCGGGTTCCAGTTCATCGAATTCGCGGTCGACGCGCAGGCGGCGGCGACCGTCGGCGAATGGCTCGGCCGGATGCGCTTCCGGCTCGCCGGCCGGCATCGCTCGAAGGACGTGACGCTGTTCCAGCACGGCGCTGCATCGATCGTGCTGAACGCCGAGCGCGACTCGTTCGCCGATGCGTTCTTCCAGCAGCACGGGCTGTCGCTGTGCGCGTCGGCGTTCCGCGTCGACGACGCGAAAGTGGCGTTCGAACGCGCGGCAGGCTTCGGCTACGCGCCGTTTTCCGGCCGGGTCGGGCCGAACGAGCGCGTGCTGCCGAGCGTGAAGGCGCCGGACGGCAGCCTCGAATATTTCGTCGACGAAGCGCCGGATGCGCCGACGCTGTATGAATCGGACTTCGTGCTGACCGACATCGACGGCCCCACCGAAGTCGGCCCGCTGACGGGTATCGACCATGTGTGCCTCGCGCTGCCGGCCGACGCGCTCGACACGTGGATCCTGTTCTTCAAGACTGCGTTCGGCTTCGACGCCGAGCGCAGCTGGCTCGTGCCCGACCCGTACGGGCTGATGCGCAGCCGCGCGGTACGCAGCGCCGACGGCTCGGTGCGGATCGCGCTGAACGCGTCGGTCGACCGTCATACGGCCGTCGCCGAATCGCTCGACCGCTACCACGGCACCGGGCTGAACCACGTCGCGTTCCGCACGGACGACATCGTGAAGACGGTCGCCGCGTTCGCGGCCGACGGCGTCCCGTTCCTGCGCATTCCGGCCAACTACTACGACGATCTCGCCGCGCGCTATGCGCTACCGGACGAACTGATCGACACGCTGAGCGCGCATCACCTGCTCTACGACCGCGACGAGGATGGCGGCGAATTCCTGCATGCGTATACGGAACTGGTCGACAACCGCTTCTCGCTCGAGATCGTCGAGCGGCGCGGCGGGTATGACGGCTACGGCGCGGCGAACGCGGCCGTGCGGCTTGCGGCGCAGGCGCAGGCGCAGCGGCGGAAATAAGGATGAGAGAAGTTCGGGGCCGGAGCGCGCTCGCGATTCGGCGATCGATTGGACCGCGCGATCTCGCCGCGCGCCATCGTCGCACATCGGGCAGCCAGGTACCGGCCTGCGCGGTCGGCCGCGGCCATGCCGGAACCCGCGCGCCGGCCGCCGTTACATCCCGTAACCCGTACCGCGGTGCAGCATTGCGCCGCTCGCCCCGGTTTTAAGAATCGCTTAAGTCTTCGACGGCACCATCCGCAACCAGTACCCGATGGTTATCTCGAAAAGGAGGAAAGCGATGAGCGCCGTAGAAGCACCCGCGGGCCGCCCGGCCGCGCCCCCTGCAAAGAAGACGATGCTGCGCCGCCTGCTCAGTCATCATGAAATCGCGACGTTGCTCGTGCTGCTGCATGCACCGATCGGCGCGAACGCCAAACCCGAATTGCCCGCGCTGCAGGAAGCCGGCCTCGTCGAAATGGTCAAGCTCGACCCCGATACGAGCCCGAGCTTCCGGCTGACCGAAGACGGCACGGCCGTCCTGAAAGGGCTCGGCTACCGCTGAGCCAGCGCTTCACCCTTTCCCGTTTCCCCGCCTTACCCCGCCTTACCCCGATCCCTGTGACGCGCCGGCCGCCCCGGCGAGTCGCGTCACCCTGCCCGCTCCTGCAGCATCAACCGGTATTCCGTCGGCGTCACGCCGACCGTCGCCTTGAACTGGCGCGTGAACGCGCTGTGATCCGTATAGCCGCATAGCGCGGCGACGTCGGTCACCTTGTCGTGCGTGACGAGCAGCGCGGTGGCCGCGTCGAGCCTCGTCTTCAGCAGCACCTGGCGCGGCGTCAGGTGGAACACCTTGTGGAAGTAGCGTTCGAGCTGCGCGACCGACATCCCGGCCATCTGCGCGAGCTGCTTCAGGTTCAGCGGCTGCACGTAATGATCCTGGATGTGCTGGACCACGTCGGCGAGCCGGCTGTACGCCGGGTGCGATCCCTCGTGCGCCTTCAGGTCGCGCGAGATGCCGGCGAGGCCGACCACCCGGCCCGCGGCGTCGCGCAGCGGCTCCTTGCAGGTCAGGCACCAGCCCGGCTGGCGGCCCGGATACAGGTGCAGCTCGAGCTGATCCATCAACTGCTGGCCGGCGTTGATCGTCGCCATGTCCTGCTCGAAATAGCTGCGGCCGAAGCGGCGCGGAAACACCTCGTCGGCCGTCTTGCCGAGCAGGTCGCGCTTGTCCTTGTAGCCGCAGCGCATCGCCAGCGTGCGATTGACGATCGCATAGCGGCCGCTCGCATCCTTCACGAAAAACGCGACGTCCGGCAGCGCATCGAACACCGGTTCAAGCAGGCGAAAATGCGCGAGCATCGCGCCGAAATCGGCGTTGTCGGGCTGGTAGCACAACGTATCGGACAGGCTCATGGGCGGTACGGCAAGCAAGGTCGTCATCCCGGCAACCGCGAAGCGAGTGGCAGATGGCGTCGATTATAGGAGCGCCCCTTCGATCGCGTCGCATCGAATGCGGGGCGGACAAGACTGTGGCCGGCGGCATCGCACGCCGCCGATCGGCTCCATCGGTGGGCGCCGCTGGTTGTGCACGCAACTAATGCGCATATGGTGTGCGGGCTAGCGACCGTTCCGCCCTCTCCGTAGCCGGCGCAGCGCACCGACACGCCGGCACCACGCACCCCAATCCCGTCATCGTAAAAATGCCGACGACCCGCGTCTTGGCGGGTTTGCGCACTCGTCATGACGATTTCGGCATATATCAGGGTAATCGACGATATGCCGATATCGTCGCCGGCCGCGCATCGAATGCGCAAGACGCACGCATTTTCGCTAACTAGACTTCGCTTCACGGTCACGAGACGACCTCCCGGTGCTGCCGCAATCGGCACGCACGGGTCACCGCATCCGCTGTCGCGTACGACGATTCCGGCACAACGCGCGTGGCACGCGGCGAGCACGCATGGCCTGCGCATCGGCCTGCCGACCGAACCGTCTCGCCCGGTTTACCGGCGCCGCCCGCATGCGCGCGGCGCCCCCAACCACGCCATCAAGGGGAAGTGAAAGTGAAGCTGAAGGTATCGCACGTCGCGCTGGCCGCCGCCTGCGCACTGTCGGGCGCGCACGCCGTCGCCGCCGACGTCGTCAAGATCGGTTTCGCCGCACCGCTGACCGGCCCGCAGTCGAATTACGGCACGGACATGCAGAAGGGCGTGCAGCTCGCGATCGCCGATTTCAACGCGACGCATCCGACGATCGGCGGCAAGCCCGTCACGTTCCAGCTCGACGCGCAGGACGACCAGGCCGACCCGCGCACCGGCACGACCGTCGCGCAGCGGCTGATCGACGACAACGTGCGCGGGATCATCGGCCACTTCAACTCGGGCACCAGCATTCCCGCGTCCGACCTGTACGATCGCGCGGGGCTGCCGCAGATCTCGATGGCGACGTCGCCGCAATACACGGCGCGCGGCTACAAGACGACCTACCGGTTGCTGACGAGCGACGCGCAGGCGGGCCGCATCGTCGGCACGTACGCGGTGAAGACGCTGCGCTTCAAGCGCATCGCGATCATCGACGACCGCACGGCCTACGGCCAGGGCATCGCCGACGAATTCGCGAAGGCCGTCGAAGCGGCCGGCGGCACGATCGTCAAGCGCGACTTCACGAACGACAAGGCGCTCGATTTCTCCGCGATCCTGACCAACCTGAAGGGCGTGAATCCGGACGCGGTCTTCTACGGCGGCGGCGACGCGCAATCGTCGCCGATGATCCGCAAGATGCGCCAACTCGGGATGAAGTCGGCGTTCGTGACGGGCGAGATGTCGCGCTCGCCGACGTTCCTGAAGGTCGGCGGCGACGCGGCCGAAGGCGCGATCGTCTACATGGGCGGGCTGCCGAAGGAAAAGATGCCGGGCTTCTCCGGCTACGCCGCACGCTACAAGGCGCGCTTCAACGAAGACGTGATCACGTACTCGCCGTATTCGTACGACGGCACGATCGCGCTGCTCAGCGCGATGAAGGACGCGAACTCGACCGATCCGAAGGTGTACACGCCGTATCTCGGCAAGGTGTCGATCAAGGGCGTGTCGGCGCCCAGCATCGCGTACGACGCGAAGGGCGACCTGAAGGATGCGCCGGTGACGATCTACAAGGTCGAGCGCGGCGCGTTCAAGCCGGTCGACACGATCGCCGGCAACTGATAACCGATACGCGGCCCCTGCCCCGCGCGGCGCGCCCGCGGCTCACCGGCCGCCCGCGCCGCGCGCTTCGGCTGCATGGTCCGAAGCCGCTCACGGCGCGCGCCCGCGCGCGGGCATTTCGCGCTCCTGTAGAATCCCCCCACCCGCTTTGACGCTTCGTCTCCGCCGTGCCCCATCCCGGTGCGGCGGCGCGTGTTGCGTGCCTCACCCGGCACGCGGCGCGCTTCGACGACGCAAGCCGCGCCTTGTCAGTCCATGCCGAAAAGCGGGCCCTGGAGACGCAGCACCGACAACACCATTCGAAAAACGATCGTCCTGACCATGCAAGCTTCCGAATTGAGCGGCGTGCCTCGCGCCGCCGAACGCGCGCTCACGCGCAGCGACTACAAGACCCTTGGCCTCGCCGCACTCGGCGGCGCCCTCGAGTTCTACGACTTCATCATCTTCGTGTTCTTCGCGCCGGCGATAGGGCAGCTCTTCTTCCCGCACGACATTCCGGACTGGCTGCGCCAGCTGCAGACGTTCGGCATCTTCGCGGCCGGCTATCTCGCGCGCCCGCTCGGCGGCGTGATCATGGCGCACTTCGGCGACCTGTTCGGCCGCAAGCGGATGTTCACGCTGAGCGTGCTGATGATGTCGGTGCCGACGCTGCTGATGGGCCTGCTGCCGACCTACGACACGATCGGCATCCTCGCGCCGGTGTTGCTGCTGCTGTTCCGCGTGCTGCAAGGCGCGGCGGTCGGCGGCGAAGTGCCGGGCGCGTGGGTGTTCGTGTCCGAGCACGTGCCGTCGCGCCACATCGGCTATGCGTGCGGCACGCTGACCGCGGGCCTCACGGCCGGCATCCTGCTCGGCTCGCTCGTCGCGGCCGGCATCAACAGCCGTTACTCCGCGGCCGAAGTCGGCGCGTTCGCATGGCGCATCCCGTTCCTGCTCGGCGGCGTGTTCGGGCTGTTCTCCGTGTACCTGCGCCGCTGGCTGCATGAAACGCCGGTGTTCGCCGAAATGAAGGCGAAAAAGGCGCTCGCGGCCGAGATTCCGCTGAAGGCGGTGCTGCGCGACCACGGCCGCGCGGTGATCGTGTCGATGCTGCTCACGTGGATGCTGTCGGCCGCGATCGTCGTCGTGATCCTGATGACGCCCGCGCTGCTGCAGAAGCAGTTCCACCTGGCGCCCGCGACCACGCTGTTCGCGAACAGCATCGCGACGCTGTGCCTGACGGCCGGCTGCATCACCGCCGGTTCGCTCGCGGGCCGGATCGGTGCGAAGCGCGTGCTGGGCATCGGCGGCATCGGGCTGGCCGCGTGCTACTACCTGCTGTTCGTGCAGGTCGCGGCCGATGCGTCGACGCTGCCGCTCTACTACGGGATCGCGGGCTTCATGGTCGGCACGATCGGCGCGGTGCCGTTCGTGATGGTCAGGAGCTTCCCGGCCGTCGTGCGCTTCTCGGGCATCTCGTTCTCGTACAACGTCGCGTACGCGATCTTCGGCGGGCTCACGCCGGTGATCGTGTCGCTGATGATGAAGTCGAATCCGCTCGCGCCGGTCGTATACGTCGCGGCGATCTGCGTGCTCGGCGCGATCGCCGTGCAGTTCTCGAAGGATGCGAAGGACGTGAAGGACGCACGCTGAACGTCGGCGCGCACGCGCCGGCCGGATGAACGAAGGGCCGAACCCCGCGGCGGGGGGGATTCGGCCCTTTTGTGTTGCGTCGGCGTCGCGACGACTACCCAAGTGTGCTCAGTTCAACGCAGCACGCCGTACGACGAATTCGGCCGGCGCAGCGCGTCGATGCTCGCGCCGCCGGCGCCGGTGACGAACAGCAGCAGGAACCCGCCGGCGATCGCGACGTTCTTCCAGAAGTGAATCACCATGTCGTGCTGGACGGCGGCGTTCGTCGCGTCCCAGAAATTGTGCCCGACCATCGCGGTCGCGATCGTGTAGACCGCCATCAGCAATGCGAGCGGCCGGACCTTGTAGCCGACGATCAGCAGCAGGCCGCCGAGCCCCTCGATCGCGACGACGATCGGCGCAACGACCTGTTGATAGGGCACGTTCATCCCGTGCAGATACGCGACGAAATCGCTGTAGCCGAGCAGCTTCATGATGCCGCCCCACAAGAACAACGCCGCCAGCGCCAGGCGTGCGAAAAAAATGACGCCGGAATCGACGGTACGCGTCATGCCTCTCTCCTCGTATGCAATTCGGCCGCCCGCGCCGGGCGCGCCCGGGCGGTTCGGCGCCGCGCGGCCCGGGAGGGCGCGCGGCAAATGGGCCAGCATAGAGGGTCTTTCCGCGGTGTCCAAGAAAAAGGTTGTAGCAAATCTTTACACTGCGGCGGCCGCGCCGGCGGCCCGGCGCGCTGAAAAACGCGTTTAGCCCGCGTCGCTCAACAGCACGCCTTTCTTGAAGATGAAGCAGCCGTAGCCGCGCGTTTCGCCGGTGACGATCACCGCATACGTCTGCTGCGCGCGCTCGTAGAACGCGAAACGCTCGACGCCGGTCAGCGGCACCGAGCGCCCTTCCGCGCGGTCGATTTCGGCCTGGACTTCGCGCTGCACGGGCGGCACCGCGGCCGCGTCGCCGACGACTTCCATCCGCCACGCGGGCGTGTCGACGAACGTGTCGAGCGGCAGCACCGACAGCACCGCGCGCACGACGCGCGCCGAATCGGCGCCGTCGACGCGCAGCGCGCGGCCGACCACCGTGTGCTCGGCGACGGATTCCGCCGGGAAGTTCGCGTCACAGATCGCGATTTCGTCACCGTGGCCCATCGCGCGCAGCGTGTGCAGGATGTCGGCGTGCAGCAGCGGGTCGAGATTCTTCAGCATGTCGGTGGGTCTCCGGGGTGGGGAACGAATCGCATAACGTTACCCGATCCCGGCGGCCGTGGTGCATGCATCGTTCACGTCACGACGCCCCGGCCGGCATTTCGTCGATGAAACCCGTGACCGACGCGAGGCGGCCCGACGCGTCGACGATGCCGAAGTCCGAGCCCTTCACGATCGCCGCGCCGTCGGGCGACACGAGCGCCCACGAGAACCGCAGATGCTGGCCCAACGCGTCCACGTCGGTCGTGCGGCGAAAGCGGTACGCGGGGAAGCGTTGCTGCACGGCGGCGATCATCGTGTCGATGCCCGCGTGGCCGTCGCCGGCCATCAGCGAATCGCGATAGGCCGCGTCGCTTGCGTACGTCGCGTCGATCAGTTCGCGGCGGCGCGCGGCGTCGGATTCGTTCCACGCGTCGAAGTAGCGGTCGATCAGGTCGGCGTGAACGGACGAAGCGGATTGAGCGGTGTTCATGGCGAGGCTCCTTGTGTCGGTAGACGATGTCGCGGACGTTTCGGGTCCGCGTGCCGCTATCGTCGCCGGGGCCGCGCAAGCGGTCGATTACGCGCGAGGTAAGGAAATCGCGCCGACCATGCGCGGCACGCCTGCGCCGCCGAATCGGGAATACGCCGCCGCAAAGAAAACGGGCGCCCGAAGGCGCCCGCATCGTCTTGCCGCCACCACCGCGCGCGTCAGGCGTCAGGTCACCGGCGCCGGATTGAACAGCGTCAGCGCATTCGCGAGCTTCCATTGCTCGGCCCACGTGCGGCGCTTGCCGCTGGCGACGTCGAGCATCAGCCGGAACAGTTCCCAGCCCATGTCCTCGATCGTTGCCGCGCCGGTCGCGATCTGCCCCGCGTCGAGATCCATCAGGTCGTGCCAGCGGCGCGCGAGATCGCTGCGCGTCGCGACCTTGATCACCGGCACCTGCGCGAGCCCGTACGGCGTGCCGCGGCCGGTCGTGAAAATATGCAGGTTCATCCCCGCCGCGAGCTGCAGCGTGCCGCAGATGAAATCGCTCGCGGGCGTCGCCGCGTACAGCAGCCCCTTCTGCCGCGCGCGATCGCCGGGGCGCACGACGCCGGCGATCGGCGCGCTGCCCGACTTCACGATCGACCCCATCGCCTTCTCGACGATGTTCGACAGGCCGCCCTTCTTGTTGCCCGGCGTCGTGTTCGCGCTGCGGTCGACGCGGCCACGCTCCAGATAGCGGTCGTACCAGTCCATCTCGCGGATGATCTCGCGGGCCACCGCTTCGTTCGCCGCACGCGACGTGAGCTGCGCGACGCCGTCGCGCACTTCGGTCACTTCCGAGAACATGATCGTCGCGCCCGCGCGCACGAGCAGGTCGGCCGCGAAGCCGACGGCCGGGTTCGCGGTGAGCCCCGAGAACGCGTCGCTGCCGCCGCACTGCACGCCGACGACGAGGTCCGATGCCGGGCAAGTTTCGCGGCGCCGACGGTTCAACCGCTCGAGATGCGATTCGGCCATCTTCATGATCGAATCGATCATCGAATGGAAGCCGACGTGCGCGGCGTCCTGCAGGCACACGACGCCGCCGTTGTCGGTCGCGCCGTCGGCGGCCACCGGAATCGCGCCCGGCGGCAGCAGGCGCTCGGGCTGCAGCTTCTCGCAGCCGAGGCTCACGGTCATCACTTCGCCGCCGAAGTTCGGGTTCAGGCTGATGTTGCGCAGCGTGCGGATCGGGATGTCGGCGTCGGGCGCATCGATCGCGACGCCGCAGCCGTACGTATGTTCGAGCCCGACCACGTCGTCGACGTTCGGGTAGCGCGGCAGCAGCTCGTCCTTGATCCGCTTCACCGCGTGCTCGACGACGCCCGACACGCACTGCACGGTCGTCGTGATCGCGAGGATGTTGCGCGTGCCGACCGAGCCGTCCGCATTGCGAAAGCCCTCGAACGTATAGCCTTCGAGCGGCTCGAGCGGCGGCGCGGCACGCGTCGCGAGCGGCAGGTCGTCGAGCCCCGGCGGCTCGGGCATGCGCATCGTGCGCTCGTTGACCCAGCTGCCGCGCCGCAGGTCGGTCAGCGCATAGCCGATCACCACGTTGTAGCGAATGACCGGATCGCCGGTCGCGAGGTCGACGAGCGCGACCTTGTGCCCCTGCGGCACGCCTTCGCACAGCGTCAGCCCGTCGGCGAAGGTCGCGCCTTCGGACAAACCGCCGTCATTGACGACGATCGCGACGTTGTCGTCCGGATGCACGCGGATGTAGAGAGGGGAAGCAGTCATCGGAATTCCTGGAAGCCTATCTGCGATATCGTTAGTCATCATACGACATTCAACCTCACTTGATGATGCTGCGTAAACCCTTATCCGGAAAGACCCTACCCCCGACCCGCCAGCAAACCGCTTGCGTCGCTCATTCATGCGTTGTACGATGACATACAACGACATCGCCAATTCGGCTCGTATGCCGTTTCCGACGAACCAGCACTCGCGCTAGACGGACGACCCAACCATGACTTCACCGCAAGAACTCAAACAAATCATCTCCCACGGCCTGCTGTCGTTTCCGCTGACGGATTTCGACGCCGACGGCAGCTTCCGTCCGACCACCTACGCCGAGCGCCTCGAATGGCTGGCGCCGTATGGCGCGAGCGCATTGTTCGCGGCCGGCGGCACCGGCGAATTCTTCTCGCTCACGCAGCGCGAGTATTCGGACGTGATCCGCGTCGCGACGGAAACCTGCAAGGGCAAGGTGCCGATCCTGGCCGGCGCGGGCGGCGCGACGCGCGTCGCGATCGAATATGCGCAGGAAGCCGAGCGCCTCGGCGCGAGCGGCGTGCTGCTGATGCCGCACTACCTGACCGAAGCGAGCCAGGAAGGGATCGCCGACCACGTCGAGCAGGTGTGCCGCGCGCTGAAGATCGGCGTCGTGGTGTACAACCGCGCGAATTCGAAGCTGAATGCGGACATGCTCGAGCGCCTCGCCGACCGTTGCCCGAACCTGATCGGCTTCAAGGACGGCGTCGGCGAAATCGAGAGCATGGTCACGATCCGCCGCCGTCTCGGCGATCGTTTCGCATACCTCGGCGGGCTGCCGACGGCTGAAGTCTATGCGGCCGCGTACAAGGCGCTCGGCGTGCCGGTGTACTCGTCGGCCGTGTTCAACTTCATCCCGAAGACGGCGATGGCATTCTACGAAGCGATCGCGAACGACGACCACGCGACGGTCGGCCGCCTGATCGACGAGTTCTTCCTGCCGTACCTGAAGATCCGCAATCGCCGCGCCGGCTACGCGGTCAGCATCGTGAAGGCGGGCGCGAAGCTCGTCGGCCACGACGCGGGCCCGGTGCGCGCGCCGCTCGTCGACCTGACCGACGAAGAAGCAGCCGAACTCGACGTGCTGATCAAGAAGATGGGCCCGCAGTAAGCCGGGTTCGCCGGCGGCGCAGGGCCTTCATCGGCACGGCGCGCCGGCTCCCGCAGTCCTCCCTATCCGTATCGCGCAATGGCCGCGTGGCTCGACGAGCCGGCGCGGCCATTGCATTACATCTGCGCGATCGCGCCGATGATCCGCTGCCGCACGCTCGCGAGCGTACGCTGCGTCTCGTCGATCCCCTTGCGGGCCGCGAGCGGCCGGCCGCGCGCCGGCGACTCGGCGCCCACGATCTGTTCCAGCACGTCGCGATCGACGACCGCATCGAAGAAGCGCCCGACGGTAAACATCGCGTACTGCTTCGCGGTCGCGAGATGCGTGTTGGCCTGCGTGAGCGCGTCGGCGCGCTCCGCGCCGTTCGGCCCGTCGATGCTGCGGCGATGCTTCAGCGCGAACACCACGGCCTCCATGTCGTACTTGAAGCGCTCGACGGCCCTGCCGAAGATCAACGAATGCGGATCGGAGCCCGCGACGGGCCGCCCCTGGTTGATCGTCACGTCGAATTCGCTGCCGCCCAGTTCGCGCTGCAGCGCGAACAGCGCGTCGGCCAGCACGCGCCCTTCGCTGGTTTCGCCGATCTGGGTACGGACCGATTTCGCGACGTCGCCGATCGTTTTCCACAACCCTGCCGCGAACAGGTGGTCGCCACGCTTGCTGATAGTCATCGGATGGTTCCTTGTTGGTCTTGTGATCTCTCAGGCTCGCCTGCGGGCCGGACGGCCCGAGGCTTCGCTACTGTAGGAGAAACGCGGGCAACAGGAAAGCCGACCTCTCGCCGCCCCGTCCGCGCATCAATATGATCACCACTTGATGTCATAATTGATGCATCGACTTTTCCCGGGAGCCGCCCATGCGCACCACCTTGTCCCTCGACGACGCACTGCTCGCAAAAGCGCAGCAATTGACCGGCCTCACCGAAAAGTCGGCGCTCGTGAGAGAAGCGCTGCGCGCATTGATCGCCCGCGAAAGCGCGCGACGACTCGCCCGCCTCGGCGGCACCGAGCCCGACCTTGAATCGGTTCCACGCCGCCCGTCGGAGCCCGCATGATCCTTGTCGACACTTCGGTCTGGATCGATCACTTGCGGGCCGGCGACGCGACGCTCACCGCATTGCTGGAAGCGGAGCGCGTGTTGATCCATCCGTTCATCGTCGGCGAGCTTGCCCTCCGTAGCATGCGCAATCGCGAGACCGTGCTGGATGCGCTGCGCGACCTTCCGGCCGCAACCGTTGCAACCGACGACGAGGTGCAGCGCATGATCGATGCCGTCCCGCTTCACGGGCTCGGCATCGGTTACGTCGATGCCCACCTGCTTGCGTCGGCCAGACTGACCAGCGACAGCAAGCTATGGACGCGCGACCGGCGCCTGCTGGCTGCAGCGGAACGCTTGCAACTCGTCGCCCGCCCCGCTCACTGACCGAGCGAAACCTGCACCAAAGCCCGCGCGGAATAAAAAAGCGGCGGGGCCCGGGGGCCCCGCCGCCGTGTTCCAACGTGCCGGGACGCATCCCTCCCGGGACAGTGCGTTCACCGGTTATGCCACGTCACTCCGCCTTGCCGTCCCGCAGCCGCGGAATCGCGAGCGGATTGCCTTCCCGCAGCCCTTCGGGCAGCAGGTCGTCCGGGAAGTCCTGATAACACACCGGCCGCAGGAAGCGCTCGATCGCGGTCGCGCCGACCGACGTGACGGCCGGGTTCGACGTCGCGGGGAACGGCCCGCCGTGCACCATCGCATCGCACACCTCGACGCCGGTCGGGTAACCGTTGACGAGCAGGCGGCCGGCCTTGCGCTCGAGGATCGGCAGCAGCCGGCGCGCGAGCGGCTTGTCGTCGGCGTCGATTTGCAGCGTGGCCGTCAACTGGCCTTCGAGCGCGTCGAGCACACGCGCGACTTCGTCGAGATCGCGGCAGCGCACGATCAGCGACGCCGGCCCGAACACCTCGTGGCTGAACGCCGGCTCGGCCAGGAACGCCTGCGCGCCCACTTCATACAGCGCGCCGCCCGCCTGGCAGTCGGTCTGCGCGGCCTCGCCCGCGCCGATTTCGCGCACGCCCGGCAATTCGGCCAGCTTGCCGCGGCCATTGCGGTACGCATCCGCGATGCCGTGCGTCAGCATTACGCCGGCGGGCTTCTTCGCGAGCGCCTGCGCGGCGACGGATTCGAAACGGTCGAGATCGGGGCCGTCGATCGCGAGCACGAGGCCCGGATTCGTACAGAACTGACCGACGCCGAGCGTCAGCGAATCGACGAAGCCCGTCGCGATCGCGTCGCCGCGCGCGGCCAGCGCGGCCGGGAACAGCACGACCGGGTTGATGCTGCTCATTTCCGCATAGACGGGAATCGGCTGCGGGCGCGCGTTCGCGTGCTGCACGAGCGCCATCCCGCCCTGCCGCGACCCGGTGAAACCGACCGCCTGGACCGCCGGATGGCTGACCAGCGCCGCGCCGATCACGCGGCCGGGGCCGACCAGCAGCGAGAACACGCCGGCCGGCATGCCGGTTTTCTCGACCGCGGCGCGGATCGCGCGGCCAACCAGTTCGGACGTGCCGAGGTGCGCTTCGTGCGCCTTCACGATCACCGGGCAGCCGGCCGCGAGCGCCGACGCGGTATCGCCGCCGGCCACCGAGAACGCGAGCGGGAAATTGCTCGCGCCAAATACGACGACGGGCCCGAGCGCGACTTTCTGCAGCCGCAGGTCCGAGCGCGGCAGCGGCGTGCGTGCCGGCTGCGCGGGATCGATCGACGCGGCGAGGAAGCGCCCGTCGCGCACGACGCGCGCGAACAACCGGAGCTGGCCGACGGTGCGGCCGCGCTCGCCCTGCAGCCGCGCGACGGGCAGGCCCGTTTCGGCGTGCGCGCGCTCGATCAGCGCGTCGCCGAGCGCGACGATCTCATCGGCGATCGCTTCGAGAAACGCCGCGCGGGCCGCGAGCGACTGCGTACGGTACGCATCGAACGCGTCGCGTGCGAGTTCGCACGCGCGGTCGACGTCGGCCTGCGTCGCGACGCCGAACGCCGGGGCCTCGATCGGCGCGCCCTTCGTCGGGTCGAACGCGTGCAAGGTGCCTGCCGAGCCGGCCACCGCTTCGGCGCCGATCAGCATCTCTCCTGTCAGTTGCATGGGTGTGCTCCGTGGTTCGGGAATGGATGGCTCATTGTAACGCAACAGATACGATGTCTGCCGACGGCATTGCGTCATTCTCGCCGCCTGCGAGGGCGCGGACGATACACCGGTGCGCGTTGTCCGGCCAGTAAATCGCGAAATTCCCATATTGTGACGCGGACTTCAAAGGGAAAACCCGAGGTTTCTGAATTCGTGTATTGCCAATACACTTTCGGCTATGTCATACGACGACGTACGTTTAAAATGCGCAATCCGTCCTCCCCTCGCGATCTTCCACTCGACCTCGCGCGCACCGCGCGCCGCACCGCGGTGCGTTACTGGATCCTGGCGATGCTGTTCGTCGTCACGACGCTCAACTATGCGGACCGCGCGACGCTGTCGATCACCGGCACGCCGATCCGCAAGGCGTTCGGCATCGACCCGGTGACGATGGGCTACATCTTCTCGGCGTTCAGCTGGGCGTACGTGCTCGCGCAACTGCCAAGCGGCTGGCTGCTCGACCGCTTCGGCGCGCGGCGCGTGTATGCGGCGAGCATCTTCCTGTGGTCGGCGTTCACGCTGCTGCAGAGCACGATCGGCCTCGGCGGCAGCGCCGCGTTCGCGGTCGCCGCGCTGTTCGCGATGCGCTTCGCGGTCGGCATCGCGGAGGCGCCCGCGTTCCCGGCGAACGCGAAGGTCGTCGCGAGCTGGTTTCCGACCGCCGAGCGCGGCACCGCGTCGGCGATCTTCAACGCCGCGCAGTACTTCGCGGCCGTGGTGTTCTCGCCGCTGATGGCCTGGCTCACGCATGCGTACGGCTGGCACCATGTGTACCTGTGGCTGGGCCTGGCCGGCATCGCGCTCGCGTTCCTGTGGCTGCGCGTCGTGAAGGACCCGGCCGACCATCCGGCCGTGAACCGCGCGGAACTCGATCATATCGAGCAGGGTGGCGGCCTCGTGCGGTCGACGGGCGGCGCGCGCGGCAGCGGCGGCGGCGCTTCCGAGGGCAGCCGCGTGGCCGGCTGGTACTACGTGCGCCAGTTGCTGTCGAACCGGATGCTGATTGGCGTGTACCTCGGCCAGTACTGCGTGAACGTGCTCACGTACTTCTTCCTCACGTGGTTCCCGATCTACCTCGTCCAGGCGCGCGGGATGTCGCTGCTGAAGGCCGGCTTCATGACGTCGCTGCCGGCGATCTGCGGGTTCCTCGGCGGCGTGCTCGGCGGGATGCTGTCGGACGCGCTGATCCGCCGCGGCGTATCGCTGACGCTCGCGCGCAAGATTCCGATCGTCGGCGGGATGCTGCTGTCGATGACGATCATCGGCTGCAACTACGTCGACAGCGAAGCGCTGGTCATCATGCTGATGGCCGTGTCGTTCTTCGGCAAGGGGATCGGCTCGCTCGGCTGGGCCGTCGTCGCGGATACCGCGCCGAAGGAAGCGATCGGCCTGTCGGGCAGCCTGTTCAACATGTTCGGCAACACGGCGGGCATCGTCGCGCCGATCGCGATCGGCTATCTCGTCGGCGCGAGCGGCTCGTTCAACGGCGCACTGGTGTTCGTCGGGCTGAACGCGCTCGTCACCGTGTTCAGCTATCTCGTGATCGTGAAGGACATCAAGCGCGTCGAACTGCGTCATCGCGACGCGTGAGGTTCGGCCTTTGAAAAACGGCGGCCGCCTTTTACGCGGCCGCCGCTTTTTTGCATCGGATCGGCGTCAGGTCGACCCATGCACGACGCTCAGCATGTCGTGCACGCCGGACGTCATCAGCGCGAGGAACGCGAGCAGGCCGACGTAGCAGAGCGCGTAGGTCGTTTTCGTCTCGATCGACGTCGCGTAATACATGCGGTTCTCCGGCGCGTCGGGATCGTAGCGCCACGCGCGCTTCAACTGCGGCAGCGCGAGGATCGCCATCACGATCAGCAGCGGGCTCGGCCGATACGCGAACAGCGCGATCAGCACCGGCACGCCCGCGAACCAGATGCGCGGCGACAGCACCGCGGTGATCCGCCCGCCGTCGAACGGCGACAGCGGAATCATGTTGAACAGGTTGAGAAAGAACCCCGTGTACGACAGCGCAAGCAGCAGGTTGCTGTCGGTGTGGCGCGCGGCCGCGTAGCAGGCCAGCGCGCCGAGCGTGCCGACGAACGGCCCGGCGAGCCCGACGTACGCTTCCGTTTCCGCGTCGTGCGGCATTTCCTTCAACTGGATCCATGCGCCGACGAACGGGATGAAGGTCGGCAGCCCGACGTCGAGCCCGCGCCGCTGCGCGGCGACGTAGTGGCCGGCTTCGTGCACCAGCAGCAACGCGACGAAGCCGGCCGCGAAACGCCAGCCGTAGAACAGCGCATAGACCGCGATCGACGCGAGCATCGTGCCCGCCGATACGAGCACCTTGCCGAGCTTCAGGCCGCCGAAGATCAGCAGCAGCAGCTTCGTCATTCCTTGCGCTCCGTGGCGGCTGTGGCGGATGCGTCGGCGACGGCCGGCACCGCGGCCGCCTTCGGCTTGCGCCCGAAGAAGCGCTTGAGCGCCGCGCCGCCGGCCAGCAGCGCAACCGCGCCGATCTTGAAGAACTTCACCGCGAACGCGCCGATCAGCGCGAGCAGGCCGAGCTTTTTCGCGCCGACGCCGACGATCAGCGCCGCGAGCCCGTACTCGGCGACGTGGTCGGTCGATTGGTTGAAGTCGGCATAGCGCTTGCCATCGTTGAAACGAATGTTCGACAGCAACTCGTCGGCCGACGCCTTGTACTTCGGCAGGTCGGCGAGCGTCGACGCCATCGTCAGCGACAGGTAGCCGTCGCGGCCGAGCACGAGCGTCCGGTAGTTCACGCCGTCGTTCGCGGCATTCGGCGCCGCGCCCTTGTCGCGAATGATCGCCGACCACACGAGCCGGTGCGTGGCCGCGTCGTAGGCGGGCGCCTTCGCCCAGCCGACCACCTCGGTTTCGGGCAGGCCGCGCTCCTTGCGCGCCGGGTTGCTTTCCTCGGTGCCGGCCTGCAGGCTTTTCAGCAGCTCGTCGGGTTTCCAGTCCTTCGCGTCGTCGTCGCGGATGTAGCCGCTCGGCTCGAACGACACGACCGAGATCCAGTCGGCGTCCGGATCGTCGGGCAGCACGAGGCCGACCAGTTTCGATTCGTCGATCGCGTTGCCCATCGAGCGCAGATAGCGGCCGGCTTCGGCGGCCGGCACGAACGATTCGCCGGCCTTCAGCTTCAGCACGGCTTCGTGTTTGACGTCGATGTCGGTCGGCCCCTTCACGACCGCTTCGTTGGCGGCCGCGGCGGCGGCCCTCATTTCGACCTGCGCAGCTTCGGTCTGCGCCTGGCCGCTGGTCGCGGCGAGTGCGAGCGTCGCCACGCAGGCGAGCCGGACGGCACGTTTTTTCATTGTTGGATTCCCCTGGAATGCCTTGTTGTCGATGTGCGCGGACCGGCCCATGCGTTGTGGTCGCGGGTCCGGCACCGCCTCTCAGGTGGCACGGGCGCTATGGTAACGCAGCTTCCAGCGGCTTCCGGCAACGGAATGCGGCTGTGAGACGGCGCCGCGCGTGCCGGCTGGCGGACCCGGCGACGCGCGCCGATCCGGAATGCTTACCTCGCAGGTAATGCCCGGCGTGCGCGGGATTGCCTATCATCTTCCCCATGAACTCTACCGCCGCCCTCCCATCGCCCCCTCCGTCCGCCGGCCGCGCGTCCGGCATCGGCCCGCTGCTGCGCACGTGGCGGCAACGCCGGCGCCTGAGCCAGATGGCGCTCGCGCTCGATGCGGAAGTCTCCGCGCGCCACCTGAGCTTCGTCGAATCGGGCCGCGCGCAGCCGAGCCGCGAGATGGTGCTGCATCTCGCCGAACGCCTCGACGTGCCGCTGCGCGAACGCAATGCGCTGCTCGTCGCGGCCGGCTTCGCGCCGCTGTTTCGCGAACGGCCGTTTTCGGACCCGCAACTGGATGCCGCGCGTCATGCGGTCGAAGCCGTGCTGCGCGGACACGAGCCTTATCCGGCGCTCGCGGTGGACCGCCACTGGACGCTGCTCGCGGCGAACCGGATGCTCGGCGCGCTGGTCGCGCAGGCCGATCCGGCGCTGCTGCAGCCGCCCGTCAACGTGCTGCGGCTGAGCCTGCATCCGGACGGTCTCGCGTCGCAGATCGTCAACTGGCACGAATGGCGCGCGCATATCCTGCATCGGCTGCAACGGCAAATCGACGCGAGCGGCGACCGCACGCTGCATGCGCTGCGCGACGAGCTCTCCGCGTATCCGGCGCCGGCCGGGCAGCCCGACGATTCGCACGCGCGCACCGATTTCGCGGATATCGCCGTGCCGCTGCGGCTACGCACAACGAGCGGCGAGCTGACGTTCTTCAGTACGACGACGGTGTTCGGCACGCCGGTCGACGTGACGCTGTCGGAACTCGCGATCGAGGCGTTCTTTCCGGCGAACCCGGAAACGGTGGAGGCGATGCGGGCGCTGGCGGACGCGTTGCCGGCGTAGTGACACGCCGACAACGCAGCGCGGCGCACGAATCCCGTCTTCAGGTGGACGACCGGCAAGCGAAGGCCGGTGCCGCCTTCGCGTGAGCACATGCAATCAGGCAGCGTCGCCGTCTCCTCTTCCTCGCCAGCGAGCGCGTGATCGTCGGCAACCCGGCTGCCCGGCGCCGGTGATCGCTCACTGCCTCATCACGCCCCACTCAACGAATGTCTGCCGAAGCATAGCGTTCAGCCGCCGCGGCAAACATGCGCACGACCCGAACCCATCAAAATGCGTCGTCGCGATCCGGACTTCGGATTCGCGAAGTTTTGACACAGCCGTAACGGAAACAAGCAAGTCGCCGTAATCCGCGCCCTGCTCCCGTCGCGTCGAGACCGGCGAACGTTAAATTTCGTTAGTAGACCTTTCATTTTTACAGATCGAAAAACCGATACCTGTCACGAAAGAGACACGAACGAATCGATGCAACCGGGACGGCGAGCGGGGGCCATGCAAGCCACAACACGATTTTTACATCGAGCTCAGGAAAACAAATGAACACGCATCATCAAGGGTTGGGAAATTCCGTACAACGCGCACCGCGCAAATCGAAGGTCGCGCTTGCCGTCACGGTTAGCGCAGCCGTGGCAGCCTTCGCCGCTTCCGCGCCCGCGCGAGCCGACTATGTGCAGAACGGCACGTCGACCGAAACGGCCGCGGGCTGCGTCGGCAACATCGCCATTTCGGGCAGCAGCACGTATCCGGCCGCGGCAACCGGCTGCGACAACATCGCGATCGGCACGGCGGCCGTCGCGAATTCGGGCTCGTCGACCGGCGCCTATAGCGAGACCGTCGCGATCGGCCGCATGGTGGCCGCGACCGGTACGTTCGCGACGGCCGTCGGCGGAAACGCCGTGGCGACCGGCGACCAGGCGACGGCGATCGGAACGGCTTCGAGCGCAGTCGGCGGCCAGGCAACGGCGGTCGGTAACGGCGCGATCGCGACCGGCGGCACGGCGTCCGCCTTCGGCCAGGGTGCATTCGCAGTCGATCAGTCGATAGCCGTCGGGCAAGACGCGAGTGCCACCGCGACGTTCTCGACGGCCGTCGGCAAGGGCAGCATTGCAGCAGGCGGTACGGCTCTCGGCTTCCAGGCCAATGCCGGCGCGGCCGATGCGGTCGCGCTCGGTGTCGACAGCTCGGCATCCGCGACCGGCAGCGTCGCCATTGCCCGTGCGACGGCCTCCGCCGTGAACGCGGTCGCCATCGGCGAGGGGGCGAACGCCGCCGACGCGAACGCCGTCGCGCTGGGCTCGAACGCGACCACGCGCGCCTATACGACCGTCAACAGCGTGGCGCTCAACGGCGTGACCTACAGCGGCTTCGCGGGCACGCCGGTCGGTGTGGTCAGCGTCGGCAGCGCGGGTGCCGAGCGTCAGATCGTCAACGTCGCGGCTGGCGCCATCAGCGCGACCAGCACCGATGCGGTGAACGGCTCGCAGCTCTTCTCGATCGCCAATCAGGTGTCGACGCTGACGGCGGACCTGGCCAATCTCACGACGACCGTCGGCAAGATCTCGTCGAGCGTCCCGGGCGGCACGGTGACGAACCCGACCGACACCGCGATCGGCACGAATACGTCGGTCACCGCGACGAACGGCACCGCGGTCGGCAACGGCTCGAACGTCTCGGGCGACAACGGTACGGCTGTCGGCGTCAACTCCACGGTCACCGCAACGAACGGAACGGCCATTGGCACGAATTCGAAAGTCACGACGGCGAACGGAACGGCGATCGGCACGGGCTCGAACGTGTCCGGCACGGATTCGACCGCGATCGGCACGAACAGCCGGGCCACCGCGAACAATGCTGTGGCGCTGGGCGCGAATTCGGTTGCCGATCGGGACAACACGGTGTCGATCGGCTCGCCCGGGGCCGAGCGCCAGTTGACCAACGTGGCGGACGGCACCGCACCGACGGACGGCGTGAACGTGCGCCAGTTGAACGGTGCGATCAACTCCGTGCGCGAGGAAATGTCGAAGTACCGCAAGGACGCGAATGCGGGCACGGCGAGCGCGATCGCCATGGCGAACCTGCCGCAAGCCGTGCTGCCGGGCGAGAAGGTCGTCGCGCTCGGCGGCGGCACGTACGGCGGTCAAAGCGCGATGGCGGTCGGCTTGTCCGTCGCGACGGCGAAATGGCTCGTCAAGGGCTCGGTCACGACGGCGGTGTCGGGGCACGGCTCGTTCGGCGCGGGGGCGGGCGTCGGCTACCGCTGGTAATCGGCTTGCGACAGCGACGCGTCAGGGCGCGGCTCCTGACGTCGGGCGGCCCGCCATCGGCGCCACGGCGCAGGGGGCGGGCCGCCTTCACGTATAGAGCGACGCCTGCGGCAACGCCGCGGTCAGCGCGAACCGGCCCACGTCGCGCAGCCGGTAGTCGAGCGGATCGTGCAGCGTATGCGTGCGCGCATTCCGCCAGAAGCGGTCGAGGCCGAGCGACGCAGCCGTCGCGCGCGCGCCGCATGCGTCGAACAGCGCCTCGCCGTTGTCGAGCGCCGCGCGCTGCGCGACGATCTTCGCTTCCGATACCGCGAGCGCGACTTCGGCGCGTTCGTCCGCCGTCAGCGCATCCTGCCGCGCCCACGCGTGCTGCAACGCGTGGGCCGCGCGATCGGCCAGCGCCGCCGCGGCAACCGCGCGCACGCGCATGTCGCCGAAGCGCTGCAGCGTGTACGGATCGTCCTCGGCCCGCTCGACGCCCGAGTGAATCCAGGGGCGGCCATGCTGCCGCACGTAGTCGCGCGCCTCGGCCAGCGCGCCTTCCGCGAGGCCGACGAACAGGTTCGTCAGCACGAGCTGCGACACGAGCGTGCGCAGCGTCGCGCGCGGCGTCGGCGGCGCTTCCGAGCGGTGCAGCACGTCGTCCGGCGCGAGCGTCACGCCGTCGAAGCGCACGCTGCCGCTATCGGTCTGACGCTGGCCGACCGGATCCCAGTCTTCGTTGACCGTGATGCCGGCCCGATCGGTCGGCACCACGCCGAACACCGTGCGGCCGATCGCCGGATCGTGCGCGGACACCGTCATCCGCTGCGAGCCGCGCGTGCCGGAACAGAAGCCCTTCACGCCGTCGAGCCGGTAGCCGCCGTCGGGCGTCGCCGTGGCGACGAGCCGCGTGTCGAGCGGATTGACCGCGTTGCCCCACCACCAGCGCCCGTCGACCGTGCCGCGCAGGTAGCGCTCGCGCTGCGCGGCGCTGCCCCACACGTCGACGCTCACGACCTGCAGGCACTGGAAGCCGACCAGATGCGCGAGCGCGCTGTCGACCCGCGCGACCTGCCGGATCACGTCGTAGATCGCGGGCCACGCCGCTTCCTGCCCGCCGAACGCACGCGGGACCGCGAGCGTCAGCAGGCCCGCGTCGGCGAGCCACTGCTTCTCCTGCGCCGCATGACCGCCGGCGCGGTCGCGCTCGGCGGCGCTCACGCGCAGCGCATCGATCGCGCGTGCCAGCGCGGCGCGGTCGACGGCCGGTGTATCGGTATCCGGCGCCAGCGTCGCCGGGCCGCGTGGATCGTTCATGCGACAGCTTCCTGTTCAACGGTTTCGCCCGACAGCGGGACGAGGGCGCCAAGCCGGCGGCCGGTCAGCCGCGACAGGATCTCGCGCCGCCAGTCGTCGTAGATCGCACGATAGTCGGCGATATCCGCGCCGAACACCAGTGCGGTATGCGCGTATTCGTCGTGCAGATAGCCGTCGAGCCGCGCCTGGGTTTCCTCGTCGGCCGCGATCACGCGATCGATCAGCGCGTCGCGCTCGGCCACCGGCAGCGCCTGCAGCGTGTCGAACCACCACTGGACGATCTGCACGCGATGCCATTCCTCGTCCGGGCGAATCCGGTTCTCGCCGTGCTCGCGCATCGCGCTGTCGCCGATGCGGCCGGTCTTGCGCTGGATCCACAGCTTCGCGAGGATGTGCAGCTCGTAATGCCATTCGAACGCGAGAAAGCCCGCGGCGTCGCGCACCGCGATATCGCCGATGCGCGCCCAGTGCGCGGCGACGAGGCGGTCGACTTCCGGCAGCGGGTCGCGCCCCGTGAGTTCGGTCACGCGCTCACGGCCAATCACCGCGTGCGCGCCGTCGTCGCCCAATTGGCGCGACAAGATCAACTGGAAATGCGGATCGTCGCGGAACAGCGTGTCGATCGCCTTCGCGACGACCTGCACGATGAACAGGTCGTGCGACGCCATCTTCGTGTAGTAGTCCGCGACGGCAGCCAGCTCGTCGCCGTTGCGCGGCTCGCGCGGCGGCGTCGCCACCTTGTCGGGGAAGTCCGGGCGATGGCGTCGCGCCACCTGCAGAAACAGCGCTTCCTCGAATTGTCCGTTCCATTCGCGCGGCGCGCCGATGGGCAAGGTCATGGTTTTTCTCTCAGGATCAGGAATAAAGCGAGCGGACGCTTGTGGCGTCGCTCAGGTTCGCCGGGTCACGCGTCGGACCAGGCGGTCGCCCGTGATTTGCACGGCCGAGACGAGCGCGATCAGGATCACGATCACGGTCGCCATGACGGTGGTGTCGAAACGTTGATAGCCGTAGCGGATCGCGAGATCGCCAAGGCCGCCCGCACCGACGGCGCCCGCCATCGCGGTCGAACCGATCAGCGCGACGACGGTGATCGTGAAGCCGCCGAGCATGCCGGGCAGCGCTTCGGGCAGCAGCACGTACCACACGATGTGGCGGCGCTTCGCGCCCATCGCGAGCGCGGCCTCGATCAGCCCGCGATCGACTTCGCGCAGGCTCACTTCGGCGATCCGCGCGAAGAACGGGATCGCGGCGATCGACAGCGGCACGACGGCCGCCCACACGCCGATCGTCGTGCCGATCAGGATGCGCGTGAACGGCAGCAGCGCGACCAGCAGGATGATGAACGGCGTCGAGCGGAACACGTTGACGAGCGCGCCGAGCACCGCGTTCGCGCCGCGCCGCGCGTAGATGCCGCCGGGCGCGGTGGTCACGAGGATCACCGCGAGCGGGATGCCGATCAGCGCGGCGATCGCGGCCGACGCGGCGACCATCGACAGCGTGTCGCGGATCGCGTCGAGCAGTTCGGGCCACCAGAGCTCAAACATAGCCGAGCACCTCCGCATGATTCGCATGACGGCGCGCACGTTCGAGCAGCGCGGCGACCGCGCCGCCGCGCGCGGCCGACGGGCCGGCGTCATCCGCACGCGGTGTCGCGGCGATCACGAGCCGCCCCTGCGCGTGTCCCTGGATGCTTTCGATGCCGCCGTGCAGGAACCGCACGGAGCCGCCGAGCGCCGCCGCGAGCGCGCCGACGTCCGGCTCGCCGCCGCTTTCGCCCGTATAGCGGACGTCGAGCACGATCTGCGCGCCGTCGGGCAGCGCGGCCTGCTCGGGCAGCGGCCGCACGCGCGCGGCCAGTTCGGCCGGCAGGTCGTGCTGCAGCGTGCTCAGCAGCGCGCGCGTCGCGCCATGGCGCGGATCGCCGAACACGCGCCACACCGGGCCCGTTTCGACGACTTCGCCCTGTTCGATCACCGCGACCGTGTCGCATACCGCGCGGATCACCTCCATCTCGTGCGTGATCAGCACGATCGTCAGCCCGAGACGACGGTTGATGTCCGCGAGCAGCGCGAGGATCGATTGCGTGGTTTCCGGATCGAGCGCCGACGTCGCTTCGTCGCACAGCAGCACCTCCGGATCGTGCACGAGCGCCCGCGCGATGCCGACGCGCTGCTTCTGCCCGCCCGACAGGCTCGCCGGGTACGCGTCGCGCTTCGCGGCGAGCCCGACGAGGTCGAGCAGCGCGTCGACCTTGCGCACGCGCTCGGCCTTCGGCACGCCGGCGATCTTCAGCGGCAGCGCGACGTTCTCGAACACCGTCTTCGCGGACAGCAGGTTGAAATGCTGGAACACCATGCCGGTGCGGCGCCGCAACGCGACGAGGCCATCCTCGTCGAGCGCGCCGACGTCGACGCCCTGCACGCGCACGCGGCCCGAGCTCGGCCGTTCGAGGCCGTTCAGGAGGCGCAGCAGCGTCGACTTGCCGGCGCCGCTGCGGCCGATGATGCCGAACACCTCGCCGCGCCGCACGTCGAGCGTCACGTCGCGCAGCGCGGCGGCCTGGCCGCGCGGCGTCGCGAACACCTTGCCGACCTGCTCCAGCGACACGGCCGCGCCGTCGGCCGGCACGGCCGTTTCGTCATGCGCGGTCGCACCGACGCCCGCGCCGGCGCGCACGGCCGATGCCTCGATGAAACCCAGCGTATCGAACAATTGCGTCATCGCTTCGCTCCGTCACGTTCAGGCATGCGCGGGATGCGCGGGTTCGGGTTCGGCTGCGGCCGCCGGCCGGTGCTGCGCGCCGGTGTGCCAGGCGGGCAGGCGCGGGCCGGCGCCGAACAGCTTCTCGCGCAGCGTCGACGCGGGATCGTAGTCTTCCTTGTAGACGCCGCGGTTCTGCAGCTCGGGCACGACCCAGTCGACGAAATCCTCGAACGACTCGGGCATCACGGTGCGCGTCAGGTTGAAGCCGTCGATGCCGGTCTCGTCGATCCACGCCTGCAGTTCGTCCGCGACCTGCGACGGCGAACCGACGATCGGCGCATAGCGGCCGCCGAGCGACATCTGTTCGAGCATCCGCCGCACGGTCCACGTGCCGGTCGTGCTCTTGCGCGAGATCGCATCGACGGCCGACTGGATCGAATCGGTCTTCACGTACGAGATCGGCTCGTCGAGGCCGTACTTCGCGAAATCGATGCCGGTCGAGCTCGCGAAATGCGCGAGGCCGGCTTCAGGGCTTGCGTAGCGCCGGTACTCGTCGAACTTCTCGCGGGCGAGCAATTCGGTCTCGGCCGTCACGACGCTCACGCCGGCGAAGATCTTGATCGACGCCGGGTCGCGCCCCTGCCGCGCGGCCGCCGCGCGGATGTCGAGCGCCGCCGCGCGCGCCGCGGCCTTGCTCTGCCCGTTCACGAACACGCATTCCGCGTGACGGCCCGCGAACTCGACGCCGCGCGCGGACGAGCCGGCCTGGTACAGCACCGGCGTGCGTTGCAGCGACGGTTCGCTCAGATGGATCGCATCGATCGAATAGAACGGCCCGTCGTGCTTCACGCGCCGCACCTTGCCCGGCTGCGCGAACACGCGCGCCTGTGCGTCGCGGATCACCGCATCGTCGTCCCAGCTCTGTTCCCACAGCTTGTAGACGACGTCCATATAGTCGTCGGCGCGCTCGTAGCGATCGTCGTGGCCGATCTGCTGCGCGAGGCCCATCCCGCGCGCGGCGCTGTCGAGGTAGCCGGTGACGATGTTCCAGCCCACGCGCCCTTTCGTCAGATGATCGAGCGTCGACATGCGGCGCGCGAACAGGTACGGCGGCTCGTAGGTCAGGTTCGCGGTCACGCCGAAGCCGAGATGCCGCGTGACCTGCGCCATCGCGGGCACGAGCAGCAGCGGATCGTTGACGGGCACCTGCACCGATTCGCGCAGCGCGGCGTCGGGGCCGCCGCCGAACACGTCGTACACGCCGACGATGTCCGCGAGAAAGATCCCGTCGAACTTGCCGCGTTCGAGCGTCTTCGCGAGATCGGCCCAGTAGTCGAGATCGGTGTAATGCGCGGAGCGGTCGCGCGGATGCGTCCACAGCCCGTGGTTGATGTGCCCGACGCAGTTCATGTTGAACGCGTTGAGCAGGATCTTCTTGCGGTTCGCCGTCGTCATGCCGCCTCCGTCACCACGCGATCGCGTACAGCGAGCCGAACGCGTTGTCGAGCGCTTTGCGCACCGCCGGCGAGTGCTGGTAGATCGAGATGAACTTGCGGATGCGCGGATCGTTCGCGCTCTCGGGCCGCACGACCCACTGGATCGCGAAGTTCTTGTTCTCGGTGCCGTCGAACAGCAGCGCGCTGTTCGGGTCGGTCGTGCCGGCGAGCTTGATGAAGCTCGGGTAGCCCTGCGCGAGGTCGACGTCGTCGAGCGAACGCGCGAGTTGCGACGCTTCGAGCGGGATGATCTTCAGGTGCTTCGGATTGGCGACGATGTCGTGCGTCGTCGCGCGGTAGTCGGCGCCCGGCTTCAGCGTGATGAGCCCCGCGCGCTGCAGCAGCAACAGCCCGCGCCCGCCGTTGACCGGATCGTTCGCGATCGCGACGCGCGCGCCATCCTTCAGCTCGGCAAAGCTTTTCACCTTCTTCGAATAGAGGCCGATCTTCATGATCGTGCCGGGCGCGATCGAGATGAAGTTGTAGCCGCCCTGCTTCTTCGCGTTCTCGAGAAACGGGATGTGCTGGAAGTAGTTGACGTCGATGTCCTTGTTCGCGAGCGCCGCGTTCGGCGTATTCCAGTCGGTGAATTCGACGATCTTCACGTCGAGGCCCTGCTCCTTCGCCTCCTTCGCGGCGATCTTCAGCGCCTCGATCTGCGGGCTGGTCGAGATGCCGACCTTCAGCGGCGCGGTGTCGGCGCGCGCGCCGTTCAGCAGCACGACGCCGAGCAGCGCGGCCGTCAGCAGGCGGGCCAGGCGGGCCACACGGCCGGCGGAAAAGCGGGCGGAAAACACGGGATGCAGCATGGGAACCACTCTCCTGTCCAAAGACGGTATCGACGGATGAGCGAAGCCGCGGCGAACGCGCGGGCGTTCTCCGGACAGTCGTCGTCACGTCGGAAAAAGATCAGCCGATGATAGAGAGCGGCGGGAAAGCGGTCTACGAAGCGATTGTGCGAAGAAAATCGCGCGCGGCGATATGGCGGGCGGTACGGCGGGCGGCTGGCAGGGCCGGGCGCCCGGGCCGCCGTCAGGCCGAAATCTCGGCCTCGCCGCCGCGGGAATTCCGAAATCTCGGCCAGCCCTTACGGAAAACTCTTTCCGCAGACGAAATAAATCCCTTATGAATCAATGGACTAAAAATATTCCGGCGCTTCGGAATTCTGGCATGGGGGTTGCGTAATAGACGGCACACGATGCCGCGAAGCAATGCAGGCATTCCAAACATCAGGAGACACGTCTTGCAGACCTCTATCCATACCCCGTCCCATCCCGAGCCGATTGCGGCAGCCGGTCCCGCCACGCGCGAACGCTTCTGGCCGGAAGGCTGGTGGAAGCTGATGGAGATTCGCATCGGCATCATTCCGCTACCGGTCTACGTGATCCTGTTCGGGCTGATCGTCGGCTTCGCGGTGACGGGCAAGGTGCCCGGCGAAATCTCGATGGCGATCGCCGTGCTCGCGTTCTTCGGCTTCACCTGCGCGGAACTCGGCAAGCGCCTGCCGCTCTTGCGCAACATCGGCGCGGCCGCGATCTTCGCGACCTTCGTGCCGTCGGCGCTCACGTACTACCACGTGCTGCCGAAGCCGGTGCTGAACCTGACGGTCGAATTCACGAAATCGACCAACTTCCTGTACCTGTTCATCGCGTCGATCATCGTCGGCAGCATCCTGAGCATGGATCGCCGCGTGCTGATCCAGGGCTTCGTGAAGATCTTCATTCCGCTCGCGGCCGGCTCGGTCGCGGCCGCGATCGTCGGCACGGCGGTCGGCACCGCGCTCGGCCTCGGCGCGCGCCACACGCTGCTGTACATCGTCGTGCCGATCATGGCGGGCGGCGTCGGCGAAGGCGCGATTCCGCTGTCGATCGGCTATTCGGAACTGATGCACCTGCCGCAGGGCGAGATGTTCGCGATGGTGCTGCCGCCGGTGATGCTCGGCAGCCTGACCGCGATCATCCTGTCGGGTGCGCTCGACATGCTCGGCAAGCGCCTGCCGCATCTGACCGGCAACGGCCGCCTGCAAGTCGGCGAAAGCGGCGACATGGCGCCGCAAAGCGAAGAGATCCGCGGCCACGTCGACGTCACGCACATCGCGGGCGCCGGCATCACCGCGATCACGCTGTACCTCGTCGGCCTGATGGCGCACAAGCTGTTCGGCCTGCCCGCGCCGGTCGCGATGCTGTTCCTCGCGGTGCTGGTGAAGCTCGCGCGCGCGGTGTCGCCGCCGCTGCAGGAAGGCGCGTTCGTCGTCTACAAGTTCTTCTCGACCGCCGTCACGTATCCGCTGCTGTTCGCGATCGGCGTCGCGATGACGCCGTGGGACAAGCTGACCGCCGCGTTCACGATCGTCAACGTGGTCACGATCGTGTCGACCGTCGCGACGCTGATGGGCACCGGTTTCGTGGTCGGCCGCCTGCTGAAGATGTACCCTATCGACACCGCAATCGTGAACGCCTGCCACAGCGGGCAAGGCGGCACCGGCGACGTCGCGATCCTGACCGCCGCGAACCGGATGCAGTTGATGCCGTTCGCGCAGATCGCCACCCGCATCGGCGGCGCGATCGTCGTCACGGTGACGCTGATCCTGGTCGCGCACTTCGGATAACGCGCGGCCGCGCGCACCGTCGCGCCGGCTGCCTCGCACGCGCCGCCGCCGGCCTTGAGCCGGCGCGCGGCGCGCGTCGTTCCGGGCGGGCGATTGGGACGGCCGGTAGCGGACGGCCGGTGGCGGACGGCCGGTGGCGGCTTCGATGAGGGCGAACGTGCAGAAAAGCTTCAAGGGAATCCCGTGGTGGGGCTGGGCATCGGCCGCGGTGCTGTACGTCGGCGTGGCCGGCGCGGCCGTCGATTTCGCATGGGAACGCGCGATCGACGCGCTCGAGGAAGCCGGCGCGCACCGGCTCGACCTGTACGCGTCGAGCCTGAAAAGCGAGCTCGGCCGCTTCGAGATCCTGCCCGGCCTGGTCGCGCGGCAGGACGGCGTGCGCGCGATGCTGAAAGCCGCGCCGAACGACGCACCCGCGCTCGTGCATGCGGTGAACACCTACCTCGAAGCCGTGAATCGCGACGCGGGCAGCGGCGCGGTCGACGTGATCGATCTGCAAGGCGACGTGATCGCCGCGAGCAACTGGAACGAGACGATCAGCTTCGTCGGCACCAACGTGTCGTACCGGCCGTACTTCAAGGACGCGCTCGCGCGCGGCAGCGGCCGCTTCTTCGGCATCGGCACCAACACCGGCGTGCCGGGCGTCTACTTCGCGAGCGCGGTGCGCAGCGACGGCGCGCCGATCGGCGTGGCCGCCGTGAAGATCAGCGTCGACCCGCTCGAATCGGCGTGGCGTGCGCCGGGCGTCGCCGCGCTGGTCGTCGACAGCAACGGCGTGGTCGTGATCTCGACCGAGCCCGCGTGGAAATTCGCCGCGCTGCGCCCGATCACCGCGCAGCAGCAGCGCGACATCCAGGCGTCGCGCCAGTACGCGGGCCGCACCGTCGACGCGCTGCCCTATCGCCGCATCGGCGACCGCAGCTCGGCCGCGTGGTTCGGCACCTTCCCCGATCCGCGCCACGCCGGCCGCACCACGCGCTATCTCGTGATGTCGCGCCCCGCGCCGCAGGGCGGCGATTCGTTGATGGTGCTGCTCGACATCGCGGGCGCGCGGCGCCAGCAGCAGACGGCTTTCGTGTTCGTCACCGGCGCGTTCCTGATCGTCGCGCTGCTGGTCGGCTATGCGATCCAGCGCCGCCGGGCGATCCTCGCGCGGCTGAGCGCGCAGGACGCGCTGCGTCGCGCGAACGACCGGCTCGAACTGACCGTCGCGCAGCGCACGGCCGCGCTGACGGCCGCGAACGAGCGGATGCAGCGCGAGATCGACGAACGCGAGCGCACCGAGCAGCGGCTACGCGATTCGCAGCAGGAAGTCGTGCACGCGGGCAAGCTCGCGGTGCTCGGGCAGATGGCCGCCGGCCTCACGCACGAGCTGAACCAGCCGCTCGTCGCGATCCGCACGCTCTGCGACAACGCGCGCACATTCTTCGAACGCGGCCAGCCGGCGCCGGCGCTCGCGAATCTCGAACGGGTCGGCAAGCTGGTCGACGGCATGGCCGTGCTCACCGGCGAACTGAAGACCTTCGCGCGCAAGCCCGACGTCGAGCGCGTCGCGGTGTCGCTGAACGAGGCCGTCGCGCATGCGCGGCTCATCTACGATGCGCGGATTCGCGACGAAGGCGTGCGGCTCGACGTGAACATCGCGCCCGGCACGACGGTCTCGGCCGAATCGAGCCAGTTGCAGCAGGTGATCGTGAACCTGCTCGGCAACGCGCTCGACGCGGTGCACGACGCGCCGGTGCGCCGCATCGTCATCGACGCGGCCGGCCCGGACGAGGATGGCCGCGTGCGCTTCACGGTGGCCGACAGCGGCGCCGGCATCGCGCCCGACGTGCTGCCGCACCTGTTCGAGCCATTCGTCACGACCAAACCGCGCGGCCAGGGCCTCGGGCTGGGCCTCGCGATCACGTCGCGCATCGTCGAGGCGTTCGGCGCGAAGATCGCCGCGACGAACCGCGACGAAGGCGGCGCGCAGTTCACCATCGAATTCGCGGCGGCGACGCCGCAACAAAGGACAGAGCATGGAAGATGAGATTCGCGTGCTGGTCGTCGAGGACGACGAGAACGTCCGGATCGGCGTCGAGCAGGCCGTCGCGCTCGCCGGGTTCCCGGTCGACGCGTTCGCGTCGGCCGCCGACGCGCTCGCGCACGTCGCGCCCGGCGCGCCGGTGGTGATCGTGTCGGACGTGCGAATGCCGGGCATCGACGGGCTGCAGCTGCTCGACCGCGTGATGGCCATCGATGCCCAGATTCCGGTCGTGCTGATCAGCGGCCATGCGGACATCTCGACGGCCGTCGGCGCGATGCAGGTCGGCGCGTACGACTTCATCGAGAAACCGTTTTCGTCGGACGTGATCGCCGGCCGCGTCGCGCGCGCAATCGAGAAGCGCCGGCTGACGCTCGAGGTCCAAGGCTTGCGCGCCGCGTTGAACAACTGGCAGGGCATCGAGGCGTTCGTGCTCGGCAAGTCGCCCGCGATGGCCGACGTGCGCAAGAAGATCCTGCGCCTCGCCGATACGTCGGTGTCGGTGCTGATCACCGGCGAGACGGGCACCGGCAAGGAGCTGATCGCGCGCAGCCTGCACGACTTCGGCGGCCGGCGCGACGCGCACTTCGTCGCGCTGAATTGCGGCGGCCTGCCCGAGCAGGTGTTCGAGAGCGAGCTGTTCGGCCACGAGGCCGGCGCGTTTACCGGCGCGATCAAGAAGCGCATCGGCAAGATCGAATGGGCCGATGGCGGCACGCTGTTCCTCGACGAGATCGAGACGATGCCGATCGCGCTGCAGATCAAGATGCTGCGCGTGCTGCAGGAGCGCGTGGTCGAGCGGCTCGGCGCGAACGACCTGATTCCGGTCGACTGCCGCGTGGTGGCCGCGTCGAAGGCCGATCTCGCCGAACTCGCGGCCGACGGGCGTTTCCGTGCGGACTTGCTGTATCGCCTCAACGTCGCGCAGATCGAGCTGCCGCCGCTGCGCGAACGGCGCGAGGACGTGCCGCTGCTGTTCGAGCATTTCGTGCTCGCGGCCGCGCGGCGCTTCGGGCAGCCGGCGCCGGTCGTCACCGCCGCGCAGGTGTCCGAACTGATGACGCACGCGTGGCCCGGCAACGTGCGCGAGCTGCAGAACGTGGCCGACCGCTTCGTGCTCGGGCTGACCGGCGACAGCCTGCTGTCGTCCGGCGGCACGCCGACGGCCGGCAGCACGCTCGCGGAGCAGCTCGCGTATTTCGAGCGGATGCTGATCGAGGACATGCTGCGGCGTCACAACGGCAACGTCGCGGACGCGAGCGAGGCGCTCGGCATGCCGAAGAAAACGCTCTATCACAAGCTGCGCAACCTGCGGATTCCCGCGCGCGGCGACGCGGCGGCCGACGGCGGCGAATGACGCGCACGAGGACACGCACAACAGCATGGATCGCATCGACATCACCGAGCACGGCCGCATCGCCGGCCACCTGATCCGCGGCGTCACGCGCGCGCAGAAAACCTTCCGCCCGAGCGACTGGCCCGAGCGGCTCGCGGGCGTCATCACGCTGTTCGTCGGCGAACGGCGGCCCGGCTATCCGTGCGCGCTGTCGCGGCTCGCGATGCCGGTCGTCGATGGAGGCGTCAAATGCCTGTTCGTGTCCGACGAATTGCGCGCCGTGTGTGCGGATGCGTTCGAGTTCGCGATGCAGTTCGCGGCCGATAATGATTTGCCGGTCGAGCTTCAGCGCGTGCCGGCGTTGACGGTGCGCTGACGCGCCACCCTCCCTTTCTCAATGCAAAGGCGCGTGCGCGCAGGCGGCCGCACGCCCCTTTCGGTGCAGCAATCAATCGTCAGATGATTGAAGGTTTCGATGCATGACCACGCTGCGACAGGGGTTTCCGGCGCAGTCATCAATAAAATTGATCGTGACGATGAAAATTATGCGTTTTCCTTGCAGGTCGCCGTGATGCATAGTTGCGTCGTGTTGACGCACCCTTGAGTCTTTCAGTCATGAACATGCGAATCGAGCCGTCCGTGCTCGCGAACCCCGACCTGCAATTTGCGACGCTTTCGTCAGGCATCAGCCTGCCGTATGTCGAGCGGGGCGGCGGTGCGCCGATGGTATTCGTGCACGGCTCGCTGTGCGACTACCGCTACTGGGATCCGCAACTCGCGGCGCTGTCGGCCCATTACCGCTGCATCGCGCCGAGCCTGAGCCACTACTGGCCGGCCGTCGAAGCGGGCATCCAGGACGAGTTCGGCTGGCAGAACCACGTCGACGAACTCGCCGAATTCATCGACGCGCTCGATCTCGGCCCCGTGCATCTGGTCGGCCATTCGCGCGGCGGCAGCGTCGCGTTCAACGTTGCGCGCCAGCATCCGCACCTCGTCGAATCGCTGACGCTCGCCGATCCGGGCGGCCCGCTCCAGCAGCCGGGCGTGCACGAAGCCGCGATGCCGGCCACCGCGATCGCACTGCGCACGAAGGCCGTGAACCTGATCGATCAAGGCGAAGTCGAAGCCGGCCTCGAGATGTTCGTCGATTCCGTGAGCCTGCCCGGTGCATGGAAGAAGAGCACGTCGCGCTTTCGTACGATGGCCATCGACAACGCGAGCACGCTGCCGAAGCAGCTGCGCGACCCGCTGCCCGCGTATTCGCAGCACACGGCCGGCGATATCGCATGCCGCACGCTGCTGATCGACGGCCAGCGCAGCCCGAAAATGTTCCGCCACAACGTCGACACGTTGTCGCAGTGGATCGGCCATGCGCAACGGCAGACGGTTGCCGGCGCATCGCACGGGATGAATGCGGCGAGCCCCGCGGTGTTCAACCGTTACGTGCACGAGTTCGTCGCCGCGTAACGCGAACGGGCGGCATGCGCGCCGCCCCGTCTTCCTCTCTCTTGCAGAAGCGAAACGACGCGGGCAGTCCGCCTCGTTCCGCATCCGTCTGCATCACGCACCCGACGCTGCCTTGCGCGTCACCGCATCTGGTAACCCGAACACGCTGTCGAACGCCCAGTTGTACGCGAACGTGAAGATCGGGAAGAACACGATCAGCACCGCGTCGTACAGGAACGCCTGCCATAACGACACGTCGAGCCACCACGCGATCAGCGGAATCAGGAACGTCACGAGCGCGACCTGGAACCCGATCGCATGCACGACACGCCGCCCGACGGTGCGCGTCGTTTCCGCACGCCGCCGCTCCCACGCCTCGAACCCGAGGTTGTACAGAAAATTGACGGTGACGCCCGTCGTCGAGATCATCACGCCGAGCAGCCCGCTCGTCGCCGCGCTCGCGCCGCTCAGCATGCCGAGCACCGACGACGCGACGAGGATGCCGAGCACCTCGAACATCACGACGTAAACTATGCGTCTCTTCCATCCTTGCATGACCGACCACCTTCGTTTCGAACCAGGTGGCGAGACTACAGCGGGCACTGCGTCCGCAAAAGTCAGGTCGTTTCAATTTTTCTGACAGGAGGCGGCCGACCATGCTGACCAGCGATCACATCGACATGCTGCTGACCGTCATCGACAAAGGCTCGTTCTCGGCGGCCGCGCGTGCGCTCGGCCGCACGCCGTCGGCGGTCAGCATGGCGATCGCGAACCTCGAGGCCGAACTCGACCTCGTGCTGTTCGATCGCGGCACGCGCGAGCCGACGCCGACCGCCGCGATGGCCGCGCTGCTGCCCGACGCGCGCTCGATCGCCGAACGGCTGCAAGCGCTGCGCGCGCATGCGCAGCATCTGTCGGAAGGCGTCGAGGACACGCTGCGGCTCGGTCTCGCGGCCGAGCTCGACGGCGCGCCCGTTGCGCGCGCGCTGACGTCCGCGGCCGCGAAGTATCCGGCGCTCGCGATCAGCATCGTCACCGCGCCGCAGGACGCGATCGTCGACGCCCTGCATCGCGGCGCCGTCGATCTCTGCGTCGCGTACGGCGGGCTCGATCTTCATCCGCAGGAACAGATCCACGCGCTGTGGACCGAGACGCTGATCGCGGTCGCCGCGCCCGATCATCCGGCGATTGCCGAAGCCGCGCATCCGGAGGCAATCGAGCGACTGTCGGGGTTCCGGCAGATCGTGATCGCCGATCCCGGGCGACCGCTCACCGACGTGCGCCCGGTGATCGGCAACCGCACGTGGAAGGTGACCGACATGGCGACCGCGATCGCGCTCGTGAAGGCCGGGCATGGCTGGGCGAATTTTCCCGAATCGCTGATCGGCCGGCATGTCGCCGCCGGCGAGCTCGCGCCGCTCGTGTTCGCGAACATCCGCAACGGGCTGCCGCTGCCCGTGTATCTGCGCCGGCCGAAGCACTCGGGGCTCGGCAAGGCGGCCGGCGGACTGGTGCGGGCGCTGCGGGCTGAAGGCCACCTAGCTTGATCGGGCGTGCGGCGGGACACGGCCGCACGCTCCGCCCGCCGGTGCCGGGCGAGTTTGACCGTTAGTTGCGATATCAGCTCGACGCACCATGAAAAAACCCCGGTCACGCAGGCCTGAGCCTGCATGCCGGGGTTCTTCGATTCGCGGCCGACGGCCGGGCAACGAATTGCCCGAATCGCCCGCCGCTCACGCTCAGCGCGCAGCCACCTCCGCCTTGCCGGTCGCCGCGTCGCCAACCGCAGCCGGCGCCGGCGCCGGCCCCCACCCGCCGCCCAGCGCCCGGATCAGGTTGACCGTCGATACGGCCTGCGCGCCGGTCAGCTGGTTCGCCTGCAATTGCGACTGCAGCACCGACCGCTCGCTGTCGATCACGTCGAGATAGGCCACTTCGCCTTCCTGATACTGCGTACGCGACAACGTCGCCGCCCGACGCGACGCGTTGACGGCCGCATCCTGCGCGCGGATCTGATCATCGAGCAGACGCAGGTCCGCAAGATTGTCCTCGACCTCGCGGAACGCGACGAGCACCTGCTGCCGGTAGTTCGCGACCTGCTCGTCGTACTGCGCGCGCGCCTGCTGCACACCGGCAGCCCGCCGTCCGCCGTCGAACAGCGGCAACGTCAGCGCGGTGCCGGCGAACGGCCCGAGCAGGAACGTGCGGCTCGACCACAGGAACAGGTTGCCGAGCGTCGATGCTTCATACCCGAACGCCCCGGTGATATCGAGCTTCGGGAAGTACGCCGACTTCGCGAGCCCGATCCGCGCGTTCGCGGCCGCCATCGCGCGCTCGGCCGCCGACACGTCCGGACGCCGTTCGAGCAGCGCGGACGGCAGGCCCGGCGGAATCTTCACCGCGACCGGCACGATCGGCGTTTCCTTGAACGCGAAATCCGCCGGCGCCTTGCCGAGCAGAATGGCCAGCGCATGCTCGGACGCGGCACGCCGACGCGCGACGCCGACCGCATCGGCCTGCGCACTCGCCAACTCGTTCTTCGCGCGCGACACGTCGAGCTCGCTGATGTCGCCTTCGTTGAAGCGACGCTGCACGAGCTTCAGCGCCTGCTCGCGCAACTCCACCGTGCGGCGGTACAGATCCTGATCGGAATCGAGCTGGCGCAGTTCGAAGTAGTTCTGCGCGACGTCGGCCTGCAGCGCGAGCTGCACCGAGCGGAACAGTGCTTCGCTCTGCGCCTGGTCGGCGCGCGACGCCTCGACGTTGCGGCCGACGCGGCCGAACAGGTCGGCTTCGTACGACACCGTGCCCTGCGCGCGCCACAGCGTCGCGTTGGTCGGGCCGGTGCCCTGCGGCTGGAACTGCGACGCCGACGACAGCCCTTCGCGCGTCGGCCCGAACCCGGCGCCGATCTGCGGGAACCATTGCGAGCGCGCGGAACGGGTCGCCGCACGCGCTTCCTCGACCCGCGCGGCCGCGGCCTTCAGGTTCTGGTTCGCGGCGAGCGCCTGCGTCTCGAGCGAATCGAGCACCGGGTCGCCGAACACCTTCCACCATTCGCCGCGATGTTCGTTGTCCGACGGCTCGGCCGTCTTCCACGTGCCGGCCTGCTCGCCCGCGGCGAGGGTCGGCGCTTCCTTGAACGCGGCCGGCGCCGCCGCGTCCGGACGCTTGTAGTCGGGGCCCACCGCGCACGCGGCGAGCAGCGTCGCGAGCAGGGTGCTCGCGGCCGCCACCTTCGCGAAGCGCATCAGGCCGTTCGTGTTGTGCAAGTTATTCATTTTCTGGTCCTCAAGCATCGGGCGCCGGCACGCCGTACCCCGTCGAATCCTTGCCGGCGACGTGGATCTTGCCGCCCGCGAGCGTACGCAGCACGACGTAGAACACCGGCGTCAGCATCAGCCCGAACAGCGTCACGCCGAGCATCCCGAAGAACACCGCGACACCCATCGCATGGCGCATTTCCGAACCGGCGCCGGTCGACGTGACGAGCGGCACCACGCCCATGATGAAGGCGATCGACGTCATCAGGATCGGGCGCAGCCGCAGCCGGCTCGCCTCGATCGCGGCCTCGAGCGGCGTCCTGCCGTCGTGTTCGAGCTCGCGCGCGAATTCGACGATCAGGATCGCGTTCTTCGCGGACAGCCCCACCAGCACCATCAGGCCGATCTGCGTGAAGATGTTGTTGTCGCCCTGCGTGAGCCACACGCCCGTCAGCGCCGACAGAATGCTCATCGGCACGATCAGGATCACCGCGAGCGGCAGCGTCAGGCTTTCATACAGCGCGGCGAGCACGAGGAACACGAGCAGCACGCTGATCGGGAACACATACATCGCCGAATCGCCCGCGAGGATCTGCTGGTACGTGAGGTCGGTCCATTCGAACCGCACGCCGCGCGGCAGCGTCTCGTGCGCGATGCGCTCGACCGCGGCCTGTGCCTGCCCCGACGAGAAGCCGGGCGCCGGGCCGCCGTTGATGTCGGCCGCCGTGTAGCCGTTGTAGCGCACGACCATTTCCGGGCCGAACGTCGGCGTCACCGTGACGAGCGACGACAGCGGCACCATCTCGCCCTTGTCGTTGCGCGTCTTCAGTTGCAGGATGTCGTCCGCGCGCTGGCGGAACGGCGCATCGGCCTGCACACGCACCTGGTACACGCGACCGAAGCGGTTGAAGTCGTTCACGTACAGCGAACCGAGATACACCTGCATCGTGTTGAACACGTCGGTCACCGGCACGCCGAGCTGCTTCGCCTTCACGCGGTCGAGATCGACGTTGAGCTGCGGCACGTTGATCTGGTAGCTCGTGAACAGCGGGCCGAGTTCGGGCGCCTGCTGCGCGCGCTTGATGAAGTCGTTGGTCGCATCCGACAGCTTCGCGTAACCGACCGCGCCGCGATCCTCGATCTGCATCTTGAACCCGCCGAGCGTACCGAGGCCGAGCACCGGCGGCGGCGGGAACACCGCGACGAACGAATCCTTCATCGCGCTGTACTTCTGGTTCAGCGCCCCGGCGATCGCGCCGGCCGACAGCGCCTTGCCGTGCCGTTCCGAGAACGGCTTCAGCGTGACGAACACGATGCCCGCGCTCGAGCTGTTCGTGAAGCCGTTCACCGACAACCCCGGGAACGCGACCGCGCTCTCGACGCCCGGCTGCTTCAGCGCGATCGAGCCCATGTCGCGGATCACCTTCTCGGTGCGGTCGAGCGATGCACCGTTCGGCAGCTGCGCGAACGCGATCAGGTATTCCTTGTCCTGCGCGGGCACGAAGCCGCCCGGCACGACCTTCGACACGAGCACGGTCGCGCCCACCAGCACGAGGTACACGCCGAGCATCAGCGTCTTGCGCGACAGCACGCCGCGCACGCCGCGGCCGTAGTTCTCCGCGCCGCGATGGAACACCTTGTTGAAGCCGCGGAAGAAGCCGCCGAGCACGCGGTTCATCACGCGCGTGAGCCAGTCCTCCTTGTCGCCGTGCCCCTTCAGCAGGATCGCGGACAGCGCCGGCGACAGCGTCAGCGAGTTGAACGCCGAGATCACCGTCGAGATCGCGATAGTCATCGCGAACTGCTTGTAGAACTGGCCGGTCAGGCCCGACATGAACGCGAGCGGCACGAACACGGCGACGAGCGTCAGCGCGATCGCGATGATCGGCCCGCTCACTTCCTGCATCGCCTTGTAGGTCGCCTGCCGCGCGTTCATCCCGCCTTCGATGTTGCGCTCGACGTTCTCGACGACGACGATCGCATCGTCGACCACGATCCCGATCGCGAGCACCATCCCGAACAGCGACAACGCGTTGATCGAATACCCGAACGCAAGCAGCAGCGAGAACGTGCCGATGATCGACACCGGCACCGCGATCAGCGGAATCAGCGACGCGCGCCAGGTCTGCAGGAACACGATCACGACGATCACGACCAGCGCGATCGCTTCGAGCAGCGTGTGCACGACGGCTTTGATCGACGAGCGCACGAACTGCGTCGGGTCATAGACGATCTTGTAGTCGACGCCCGCCGGCATGTCCTGCTTCAGCTCGGCCATCGTCTTGCGTACTTCGTCCGAGATCTGCAGCGAGTTCGCGCCCGGCGACTGGTTGATCGCCATCGCGACGGCCGGCTTGTTGTCGAGCAGCGAGCGCAGCCCGTATTCGGATGCGTCGAGCTCGATCCGCGCGATGTCGCGCAGGTGCGTGACGCCGCCGTCCGGCGTCGTCTTCACGACGATGTCGCCGAATTCGTCTTCCGTCTGCAGACGGCCGCGCGCGTTCACCGACAGCTGCAGCGGCGTGCCGGGCAGCGACGGCGATGCGCCGATCACGCCGGCCGCGACCTGCACGTTCTGCTCGCGGATCGACTGCACGACGTCCTCGGCCGACAGCCCGCGCTGCGCGACCTTCTGCGGATCGAGCCACACGCGCATCGCGTAGTCGCCCGAACCCCACAGCTGCACCTGGCCGACGCCCTGGATCCGCGACAGGCGATCCTTCACGTTGATCAGCGCGTAGTTGCGCAGGTAGGTCATGTCGTAGCGGTTGTCCGGCGAGATCAGGTGGACCACCATCGTCAGCGTCGGCGAGCTCTTCACCGTCGTGATGCCGAGCCGCTGCACGTCTTCCGGCAAACGCGGCAGCGCCTGGTTCACGCGGTTCTGCACGAGCTGCGTGGCCTTGTCCGGATCGGTGCCGAGCTTGAACGTGACGGTGATCGTCATGTTGCCGTCGCTGTTCGCCTGCGACTGCATGTAGAGCATGTCCTCGACGCCGTTGATCTGTTCTTCCAGCGGCGACGCGACCGTCTCGGCGATCACTTTCGGGTTCGCGCCCGGGTACTGCGCCTTCACGATCACGGAAGGCGGCACGACTTCCGGATATTCCGAAATCGGCAGCAGGAACATCGCGATCACCCCGCCGAGCAGGATGATCACTGATAGGACTCCTGCGAAGATCGGCCGGTCGATAAAGAATTTGGAAATGTTCATGGGTTGCTCTGTCTGGTTGAACGCGGATGCGAAGCGGCGCGCCGCTTACGAATCCGCCTTCGCCGGTGCGGCCGGCTTCGCGTTATCCGCGAGCGGCGCGGACGGCTCGTCGCCGCCCGTCATCGGGACCATGTGCGGCTTCACCTGCGCGCCGGGGCGCACGCGCTGCGTGCCGTTCACGACCACGCGATCGCCGGCGGCAAGGCCGCTCACGATCACGCGCCGGTTGCCGTGCTGCATCCCCGGCTGCACTTCGCGGTACGACACGCGGCCCTGCTGATCGACGACGAACACGAACTTCTTGTCCTGGTCGGTGTTGATCGCCGCGTCGTCGACGAGCAGCGCCTCGTGCGGCGCGCTGCCGCCCACCTTCACGCGTGCGTAGAGGCCCGGGACGAGCGTGCCGTCCGCGTTGTCGAAGCGTGCGCGCACGCGGATCGTGCCGGACGACGTGTCGAGCCGGTTGTCGACCGAATCGATCTCGCCGCTGCGCGAGTAGCCGGTTTCGTTCGCGAGGCCGAGCTCGACCGGCACCTTGCGGCCGCTGCGCGCGCCGTTGATGTATTGCAGATAGGTCTGCTCGTCCGCGTCGAACGACGCGTAGATCGGCGACACCGACACCAGCGTCGTCAGCGGCGCGGCCGATGCGCCGGCCGATACGACGTTGCCGAGCGTGATTTCCGCGCGCGACACGCGGCCCGATACCGGCGCCGTGATGCGCGTATAGCCGAGGTTGATGCGCGCCGTTTCCAGCGCGGCTTCGGCGGCCTTCAGGTTCGCGTTCGCTTCGCGCGCCGCGTTCTGCTTCTCGTCGTAGTCGCGCTTCGCGATCGCGTTGTCGCCGATCAGCCGCTGCGCGCGCTGCCAGTCGGTCTGCGCATAGCCGTTGCGCGCCTGCGCGGCCGCGAGTTGCGCGGCCGCGCGGTCGACTTCCGCCTGGTACGGGCGCGGGTCGATCACGAACAGCACGTCGCCCTTCTTCACGAGCGCGCCGTCCTTGAAGTTCACCGCGACGATCGTGCCCGACACCTGCGGGCGCACGTCGACTTTCTCGACCGCCTCGAGGCGGCCCGAATAGCTTTGCCAGTCGGTGACGGTCTGCGGCACGACGGTCGCGACGTCGACTTCGGGCAGCGGCGCCGCCGCTTTCTCGGGGGCGTTCGCGTTCACGCGCATCGCGCCGAACGTGCCGAGGCCGACGACGGCGAGCGTGACGATCGCCGCGGTCGCGATTCGGGAGCGGGAGGTGCGTAGGATGGCCATGTGGATCTCCGGTAAGCGTGGATTGGTTCTGGTTATTCGGAACGGTTCGGCTGGCGCGCCTGGAAGCGGCACTGAAAGAAGCGCACGGCTTCCTCGAATGCGGCTTCGTGCGTGGCGAGCGCGGCGTGCGTGATGTCCGGATAGCGGATCACCTGCGTGAGCACGCCCGACGAGATCAGGCAGCCCGCATATTTCTCCGCCTCGACGTGCAGCACGTCGTTCTGCGCGGTGACGACGAGCGTCGGCGGCAGCCCCGCGAGGCGCACCGACTCGATCGGCGCCGCGTACGGGTGCATGCGCTGCGCCGCCTGCGGCAGATATGCGCGATAACAGGCCGCGCATTCGCGCGCGGTGATGTCGGACGCGAGGCGCTCGGCGTCGCCGATGCGCGTCATGCTCGGATCGAGCATCGGCCCGAACAGCGCCTGCGCAGCGATCGACACTTCGCCGCGGTCGCGGGCGATGAAGGCCAGGCAGTTCGCGAGCTGGCCGCCCGCGTCGTGCCCGGCCACGCCGATCTTTTTCGGGTTGCCGCCGAACGCGCGGGCGCGCGTCGCGGCCCACACGGCGGCGCGATACGCATCCTCCGGCGCGGCCGGAAAAGGAAAGGCCGGCGCGAGCGAATAATCGACCGACACTACGAGAGCTGGTAAGCGTTCTGCTAAAAAGCGCGCGGCGAAATCCGCGTCTTCGAGCGAACCGCGGACGAAGCCGCCGCCGTGAAAATAAAGCACTACCGGCAGCCCGGTCTTGTCCGGACGGCGGTAGAGGCGCAGCACGATGTCCTGCGCGTAGCCGGGAATTTCCACTTCGGCAACCGTCAGCGCCGCGCCCGCTATGGCTTGAGCGGGCAGTGCGGCTTTCAGGAATTTGCTGAATTCAGAAGCGTCCATGACGATGCAGCGTCCATTTCGAGATGGAACGAATTCTGAGTCCGGCAGACATTGGGATAAATGCCTATAATCCGGCAACACAATTCAACGCCCCCGAACAATCCGAGGCTGCGTTTACCCACGAGGTAGCGCAGCCTTCTTGTTCCGGCGGCAAATTAAATTGCGGAGGTTGTGATGGACCGGCTTCAGGCCATGCAGGTGTTTACTCGCGTCGTCGATACAAGCAGCTTCACCAAGGCAGCAGAAACGCTCGGCTTGCCGCGGGCGTCCGTCACGACGATCATCCAGAATCTCGAAGCCTTCCTCGGCGTGCGGCTGATGCACCGGACCACGCGCCGGCTGTCGCTCACGCCGGACGGCGCCGCGTACTACGAACGATGCGTGCGAATCCTCGCGGACGTCGAGGAAACCGAAGCAAGCTTCCAGGCCAACAACCGGAAGCCGCACGGAAAGTTGCGTATCGACATGCCGGGCTCGATCGGGCGGCTGCTCGTGATTCCGTCGCTGTGCGAATTCCATACGCGCTATCCGGACATCGACCTGCAACTCGGCCTGTCCGACCGGCCGGTCGACCTGCTGCAGGAAGGCGTCGACTGCGTGATCCGCGTCGGCGCGCTGCAGGACTCGTCGCTCGTTGCGCGCCGCGTCGGCCTGTTCGAATGCGTGACGGTCGCGTCGCCCGACTATCTCGAGCACCACGGCGAGCCGCAGACGATCGACGACCTCAGCCAGCACAAGGCCGTCAACTACTTCTCGAGCCGCACGGGCCGCACGATCGACTGGACGTTCCTGATCGACGGCAAGGAAGTCGAGATGAAGATGGAGGGCATCGTGTCGGTGAACGACGCCGACGCGTACGTGACGTGCGGAATCGAGGGCTTCGGGCTGATCCAGCCGCCGCTGTTCATGGTGCTGCCGCACCTGCGCGAAGGCCGGCTCAAGGAAGTGCTGCCCGGCGTCAAGCCGCTGCCGATGCCGATCTCGGTCGTGTATCCGCACAGCCGCCATCTGTCGCCGAAGGTGCGCGTGTTCGTCGACTGGATTGCCGAAGTGTTCGACCGCTGCCCGCTGCTGAGCGGCAAGGGCAGCCTCGACGCGACGTGCAGCAAGCGGACGTTCGAGGAAGCCGAACGCGCGCCGGTGCTCGATACGCCGGTCATCAACGAGTGGGTTGCCTGAACGCGGCGCACCGCCGCGTCACTTCGCCCGCCAGTTGCGGATGAACGCGCCCACCTGCACGTGACGCGCGACGCGGCCGGGTCGCACCTCGTGCGCCAGCAACCGCGCGAACGCGTCGCGCTGCGTGTTCACATGCCGCGCGCAATGGCGATCGACCACCGCGATCTGGTGTTTCAGGAACGCGATCGTCTGCACGATGCCGTTGCGCACGCTCCCGTGACACAACGTCAGCAGTTGATATTCCGCGATCTGCATGCGCGCCAGTTGACGTCGGCGCTGAACCAGCGCCTGCACGTGCCCCAGTTGCGGATCGGACAGCGGCTCGACGAGGCGCCCGCCCGACGGATGCCGGTTCAGCGCATCGGCGAGCGCCGCCAGCAGGCTTGCCCGCGCCCCTTTTCCGTCGAGCGGTAGCGTCGCCGAATCCGGGAGCCAGTCCCGCGCCTGTTGCGGCTTGACGATGGCGAGCGGCAATCGCAGCGCCTGAAGCGCACACGCCACTTCATGCTCGGCCCCGCCGGCCGACTCCAGCACGATGAGCGCCGGCGCCCACGCGACGATCCCATCGGCCAGCGACTCGATGCCGAACGTCTCGTTCCGGTAACCGAAAATCACGCTCATCGACGAAATGCACATCTCTAGCGTGTCGTGCGTCACGCCGATACCCACGCAGACGGGTGCGGGTGCCAGCCCCCGTCGATGCCGACCGGCCGTTCCATTGTTCATACGCATTTCCCCTCGCTACCGACCCGTATCCCGCCCGCTTGCCGGCAGGACCTTGGTCAGTTCCACGAAATGTCACACTACGGATGTAATATATTTGTATTGGAAACCGGTCCCATTCATGATGGTAATCGGGCCATAGCAAGTCAACCCACCGACCGGCGATCGCGCTGTCGGTGACCGGCCTGCGAGGCGGGCGGGACGCACGGGGAAACATCAGCGTTACCGCACCGCCGGAACCCACATGCCGATTCATCGTTCATACGAGATCAGGAGTACTCAGGTTGATTCGAATCGACAGGCGGCGCATCGATCGCGAACCGGCTTCGATCCTGACCGCGTATCCATGCCGGTTCACGGCCGACGCCGGACCACGTCTGTCCGGTCTCCGGATTGAAGTATTTCGCGCGACGCTTTCTTCCGGGCGTACCGCCGTTGTCCGAAAAAATCTCCTGCGGCGTGAAACCGAACTCTTCGATGCAACGTCGCACTTCGGTCAATACCGTCGCTGCAATGGCAAGACGCTCCCGCTCCAGCTGGGCCTCGAGCAGCGCCTTCTTTTCCACAAACGACTTGTAAATCAACATGCGTGCCCCCTGGATCGCTCATTCCTGTCGTGCGCCGGCCTGCTACCGGCACGACCAAGCGTAATCGAGCCATTCACGGACATTGACAACCTTTGTCAACAAAGAGACCAAACCTCGCGCCTTCCATAAACCGAAAAATGATCAATAGCACTAACTTAACGAATTCCACACGTTCAAAATCGTTGACAATTTTTCCGACGCATCGAGACGAATATCGCGGCAAATTACGTGCTGTCGATCGTCGCGTGCGTGAGCCGGATCTCCCTTTCCCGCCCGGACGCTCGACACGGCCCGATCGTTACGATCAACATCGAAGGAGTACGTAACATGAACGTTCTCTATCTCGAGGACGATCCCGCCTATGTGGAGTTGATCACGTCGACACTGGAAACGGCAGGCTATCGCGTGCATGCAGTCAGCAACGGAAATCAGGCGATTCGCCATCTGGAGAGTTCGGTGGTCGATCTACTGATTCTCGACTGGCGGGTGCCCGGCATGTCCGGATTCGAAGTGCTCCAATGGACACGCGAGCGCATTGGGGGCCGTCTGCCGATCCTGTTCCTGACACAACGCGCGCGCGACGATGAAGTCTTCTCCGCGATCAACGCGGGCGCCGACGACTACATGGTCAAGCCGATCAATCAGTTCGAGCTGCTGGCGCGCGCCAACGCGCTGCTCAGGCGCGCGTATCACGGCGGCGCCGGCCGGCACGACACGCTCAGGCTCGGCAGCTATCTGATCGACACGCGAACGCGAACCGTGCTGCTGCATGGCGCGCCGGTCAAGCTGACGCCGCGGGAATTCGATCTCGCCGTGCTGCTGTTTCGCAATCCCGGGCGGATCATGCCGCGCGACGCGCTGATTCGCTCGCTCTGGGGCCGCGACATGGCTGGCGTGTCGCGCAGCCTCGACACGCATATCTACCGGCTGCGGATGAAGCTCGCGCTGCAGCCGTCGAACGGCGTGCGCCTCAGCGCGGTCTATACGCTGGGCTACCGGCTCGAAGCGATCTGATTCGCCGTCCCATCATCGCGTACCGCAGCCGGCCGTTCCCGTCGACACGATGCGCGATGAACGGCGCGCGCCGCGGCATCCTGACACCGTACGCAATGGACTGTTGCTGAACACGCGCCGATCGTCGCGGCGCGTTCCGGCGGACCTGCCGTATCTCGCTGTCGGCGCCGCCGGGCAAGGCTGCGCGCATGTCCTCACTGCGTGTGCGGATTCCAATTGTTCCTGTACAGCGACAATTCAATTCGCGTCTGCCGCATTTATCGCGACGGAACGGACACCTAGAGTAAACCCTGTCGCGCACCTCGTTGCGCATCGAACAGATCCCGCCTGGCGGGACCGGAGTCAGCGCTCGGGCGCCAGCTCCGACATCTCTAGGAGTTACGCCATGAACCGCCGCCATCTTCTCTCGGCCCTCGCTCTCACACTTGCCGTGTCCGCACCGGCCTTTGCCGACTCGGGCACCCCGCATGCCGGCGACTACGCCAACACGTCGTGGTACTCGCAACACAACGGCCCGCGTACGCGCGCCGAAGTCAGCGCGGAAGTCGAGCAGGCGCGCAAGGACGGCACGCTCGCGTACCTGCGCAAGGCGACCTCGTATCCGCAAGGGCTCGAACTCGCCCAAGGCCCGTATCGCCCGATGCCGGAAGGCAACCAGCTCGCCGGCGGGGGCCGGTAAACGCGCGACGCCGCGCAGCGGGTTGCCCCGTGCGCGGCGTCTCGAACGACCTTATCGACGACTTTGCTGAATCAGTGAGTTACAGGAGCACATGATGAACGATCAACTTCCTTCGCCGCTCGATCACTGGGACGACACCACGCCGGTGTGGACGCCGTTCCGTTCCGGGCCGCAATCGCATTAAGGCTCGCGTCGACGCGTCGCTGATACCGCCCTGCGGCGATCAACGACGCGGCACCCCATCACGCCATTCGCCCCAGTGCGTGACGATGTCCTGCACCAGCGGATTGCCGGCGCGATACAGGTTTTCGGTCGCGGGCGCGAAGCCGCCTTGATCCGCGTAGTTCAGCAGGTTGTCGGCGCTCGTCTGCCCCGCATACGGCCGGTCGAAGTCGGACCCCGTGCGCAGCACCGCCACGCGCGACAGGTCGACCCGCTTCACGCTCGCCGCGCGCTTGAGCGCTTCGAACGTCGCGTTGTCTTCCTGCGCGGTCATGCAGTAGGTGCCCTTGCCGTCCGTCAGGATCTTGGTCCACTGGCGCGCGCGCTCGCCGATCAGCGTGCCCGAGAACCACGTGTTGCCCGATGACGTGTCGCACTGGATCACCGTCGGCGGCCGGTTCGCCGGCGCATACGTGAACTTCGCGCGCGCGGCCTGCGCCTGTGCGCTGTCGGCGAGCACGACGTTGCGCGACAACGCATACGCGGCATCGGTCAACTGCGGGTTGAGCTGGAACACTTCGGTGCGATAGTCGAGCGGCGGCTTGTCGCTCGGGCTCTTCGTGTTGATGCCGAGGAAGCCGGTGTTCCACCCGGCCGGAATCTCGCGCGCATCGAGCTCCCACTGCAGGCTGAAATCGACGAGGTATTTCGACCACGCGGCCGATCCGACCGTGCCCTGTGCAGGGTCGACGCCCGCGATGCCCGAGACCAGGAAATACGTGCGGCGCAGATCGAAGCGTTGCGAGAACGTGAGCGCCATGATCGTCGCCGACGCGTTCGCATAGCCCATGCCGGTCGTCACCACGCACACGTCCTGCTTGTTGCAGTGGACGGCCGGATAGTCGGGCGACAGGCCGGGCACGGCGATGTCGCGCCACGGGCCGAGCCGGTCGAGCCACGCCTGGCCTTCCGGGCCGAACATCGTGATGATCATGACCTTGACCGGGCGGCCATGCGAGCCGGTCTCGGCGAATGCGGCGTTGCCTGCGTCGTTGCCCTGATTGTCCTGCGCGATCGATGGCGCGGTCGCACAGGCGGCGAGCGAGAATGCAGCGGCGGAAAGAATGGAGCGAGTCAGCATCGGCGTTCCTTGTTTCGATGGTGTTGGGTGAGAACGGCTGTCGGAGACTGCGCGAGGGAGTATAGAACGGGCGTGCGCGATGCGGAACCCGACTACGAAACGACGGGTGCTGTTTCGTGCGAACGAACGCATGTTGCGTGATCGAAAATCGTACGTTCGCCGCGGCCTTTCAAACATCAGGAATGCTATCGGGTTCTTCGCCACGCGCGACGTCGGCCGTCTCTCGCCGCACTACACGCGCATCAACCCCGCGACGCCGTAACCCAGCACGACGAATGCGGCGACCACGTGGCTCGCCGCGAGCCACCCCGGCGATTTCACGAAGCGCCCGATCGCGCTGCCGCCGAACGCGAACACGAGCTGCCCCGCGAGGCTGCCCGCAAACACGCACGCTGCGCCGAGCAGCCAGTGCCGGCGCGCATGCCGTAGTTCGCGATCATCAGTGCGACGGGCTCGACCGACAGCGCGATCATCAGCCCGAACAGGAAGTCGTTCATCGGTCGTCGATACCTTCAACGGAAGGCATCGATTCTATCGACCGACGGCACGCCACCGTGAGAAAAACCGCGTCAAGCGACGTCGACGCGCGACGGCCCGTCCACCATCTCGCCGATCACGGCCGCGCGCTCGAAACCGTCGGCGCGGAAGCACGCGAGCACGTCATCGACGGCCTGGGGTGCGCACGCGACCAGCAGCCCGCCGGACGTCTGCGGATCGGTCAGCAGTGCCTGCGCGACGGGCGGCAGCCCGTCGGCGAGCCGCACGTCCGTGCCGTACGCGGCCCAGTTGCGGCCCGACGCGCCGGTGAACACGCCGTCGGCAACGAACGTCTCGACGCCCGCGAGCCACGGCAGCGACGCGTAGTGCACGCGCGCGGTGAGCTGCGCGCCGCGCGCCAGTTCGAGCGTATGGCCGAGCAGCCCGAAGCCGGTGACGTCGGTCAGCGCATGCACGCCCGGCAACGCGGCGAGTTCGGCGCCCGGCCGGTTGAGCTTCGTTGTAGTCGCGACCATTTGCGCGTAGCCGTCGGCATCGAGCTGGTTCTTCTTCAGCGCGGCCGACAGCACGCCGACGCCGAGCGGCTTGCCGAGCACGAGCACGTCGCCCGCGCGCGCGGCCGCGTTGCGCTTCACGCGCGACGGATGCACGACGCCGATCGCCGCGAGCCCGTAGATCGGCTCGACCGAATCGATCGAATGGCCGCCGGCGACCGGAATGCCGGCCTCCGCGCACACCGATTCGCCGCCGCGCAGCACGGCCGCGATCGTCTCGTGCGGCAGTACGTTGATCGGCATGCCGACCAGCGCGAGCGCGAGAATTGGCTTGCCGCCCATCGCATAGACGTCGGACAGCGCATTGGTGGCCGCGATACGGCCGAAGTCGAACGGATCGTCGACGATCGGCATGAAGAAATCGGTGGTGGCGACGATCGCCTGCTCGTCGTTGAGCCGGTAGACGGCCGCGTCGTCGGACGTCTCGGTGCCGACCAGCAGATCGGGGAACAGCGCGGGCGGCGTCGCGCGCTTGAGCAGCTCGGACAGCACGCCCGGCGCGATCTTGCAGCCGCAGCCGCCCCCGTGCGACAGGCTCGTGAGGCGCGGAACGGCAGGCTGGGCTTGGGTGGCTTCGGTCATCGTCGGCATCCGGTGAATAACAACGTTCTATTATCGACAATTCGGCGCGAGCGCGCCCGATACGCACTCCACGTTGCGGAGAGAATCGCGCTTCGACCGGCCTTTGACGGAATCGCAACGCGTCGATATCGCTTGTGCTCACCCGTCAAGCCAGCGCAACGGCCCCGCCGAACGCCCGCTCGTCGATCGCCTCGGCAAGCGTCGCGAACGCGGTCGCGATCTCGTCTTCCGGCACGCACGCATAGCCGAGCAGCAATCCCGATGCAGCGCGCGAGCGATCCGCGTAATACCCGGACAGCGGCCGCACGACGATGTTGCGCTCGAGCGCCGCCTGCGCGACCGCGCGATCGTCGACGCCATCGGGCAATTGCGTGACCAGATGCAGCCCCGCGTCGCTGCCGAGCGCGTGCAGCGTATCGCCGTAGCGGCGCGCGACCGCGTCGAGCAGCACCTCGCGGCGTTGCCCGTACAGCGTGCGCATCTTGCGGATATGCGACACGAAATGCCCTTCCGCGATGAATTCGGCGAGCACCGCCTGCTGCAGCAACTGCCCTTCGCGATACAGCTCGGCGCTCGCGGTCGCGAAACTCTCCGCGAGCGGCTCCGGCGCGACCAGATAACCGACCCGCAGCCCCGGGAACAGCGTCTTGCCGAAACTGCCGACGTAGATCACCTGCCCGGCCGTGTCGAGGCCCTGCAGCGACGCGAGCGGCCGGCTCCCATAGCGGAATTCGCTGTCGTAGTCGTCCTCGATGATCCAGCAGCCGTGCTGGCGCGCGTATTCGAGCAGCATCCGCCGCCGCGCGAGGCTCATCACCATCCCGAGCGGATACTGGTGCGACGGCGTGACGAGCATCAGCTTCGGCGGCTCGGCCAGATCGGCCGCCGACGGCGCGATGCCTTCGTCGTCGACCGGAATCGGCCGCGTGGTCAGCCCCGACACGTTCAGCACGCTGCGCACGCCCCAGTAGCACGGATCTTCGGTCCAGATCGCGTCGCCCGGGTCGGTCAGCAAGCGCACCGCGAGGTCGATCGACTGGTGGATGCCGGTCGTGATCACGATCTGCTCGGGCGTGCAGCGCACCGAGCGCGACGTGCGCAGGTAGTCGGCCAGCGCCTCGCGCAGCAGCGCGAGCCCGCCGCCGGGCGCGTAGGTCAGCAGGTCCGGGCGCAGGCGGCGCCAGTACTTGTTGTGCAGCCGCGTCCACACGCGCGCCGGAAAGCGCGACACATCGGGCACGCCCGGCATGAACGCGCCGCCCTGGCGCTTCGACACGCCGGCGCCTTCGACGAGCCGCGTGCCGCGCGCGGACAGCCGCCGCGCGGACGGCGTCGCGACGGCCGGGCCGGCCGCCGCGTCGGACGGCGCGCCGACGATCTCGTCCGGCGCGCTGTCGGCGACGAAGGTGCCGCGGCCCGTCGCCGAGTTCACATAGCCTTCAAGCGCAAGCTGTTCGTAAACCTGCGTGACCGTGTTGCGCGCGATCCCGAGCTCGGCGGCCAGCAGTCGCGACGACGGCACGCGCGTGCCGGCCGGCAGTTCGCGCGACAGGATCGCCTGTTGCAGCAGGCGATGCAGCTGCCGGTAGATCGGCTGTTCGCCGCCGCGCACGAGGCGCTGCGCCAGCCAGTCCGACAACACGCTTGCGCGCATGATTGGCTCCTGAATATTTATTGAAATGGCTCTGATTGCCAGAGCCAAATGTGATTATAGTCGCCTCCATGGGCTGCCCAGGCGCCCGATTTCCTACCCACCGGACAGAACATCAAGGAGATGACCGTGAAGAATGCCGACCTGCAGGCCCGCAAGAACGCCGCCACCCCGCGCGGCGTCGGCGTGATGTGCGATTTCTACGCAGCCCGCGCCGAGAACGCGGAGCTGTGGGACGTCGAAGGCCGCCGCTTCATCGATTTCGCCGCCGGCATCGCGGTGCTGAACACGGGCCACCGCCACCCGAAGATCGTCAAGGCGATCGCCGATCAGCTGAACCACTTCACGCACACCGCCTACCAGATCGTCCCGTACGCGTCGTACGTCGAGCTGGCCGAGAAGATCAACGAGCGCGCGCCGGGCGACTTCCCGAAGAAGACCGCGTTCTTCACGACCGGCGCCGAAGCCGTCGAGAACGCGATCAAGATCGCGCGTGCGGCCACCGGCCGTCCGGGCGTGATCGCGTTCTCGGGCGGTTTCCACGGCCGCACGATGATGGGCATGGCGCTGACCGGCAAGGTCGCGCCGTACAAGCTGAACTTCGGCCCGTTCCCGGGCGACGTGTTCCACGCGCCGTACCCGAACGCCGTGCACGGCGTGACGACGGCCGACTCGATCAAGGCGATCGAGATGCTGTTCAAGGCCGACATCGATCCGAAGCGCGTCGCCGCGATCATCTTCGAACCGGTCCAGGGCGAAGGCGGCTTCAACCCGGCGCCGGCCGAATTCGTGCGCGCGCTGCGCAAGATCTGTAACGAACACGGCATCCTGCTGATCGCCGACGAAGTGCAGACGGGCTTCGCGCGTACCGGCAAGCTGTTCGCGATGCAGCACTACGACGTGCTGGCCGACCTGATCACGATGGCGAAGAGCCTCGCGGGCGGCATGCCGCTGTCGGGCGTCGTCGGCCGTGCGGACGTGATGGACGCAGCGGCTCCCGGCGGCCTCGGCGGCACCTACGCGGGCAACCCGCTGGCCGTCGCATCGGCGCACGCGGTGCTCGAGATCATCGACGAAGAGAAGCTGTGCGAGCGCGCGACGCAGCTCGGCGACGTGCTGAAGGCGAAGCTGAACGCGCTGCAGGCCGACGTGCCGCAGATCGCCGACGTGCGCGGCCCGGGCGCGATGATCGCGGTCGAATTCCTGAAGCCGGGTTCGGGCGAGCCGGATGCCGAATTCACGAAGCGCGTGCAGACGCGTGCGCTCGAGCGCGGGCTGCTGCTGCTCGTGTGCGGCGTGTACTCGAACGTCGTGCGCTTCCTGTTCCCGCTGACGATCCCGCAAGCCGTGTTCGACGAAGCGCTCGTGATCCTCGAGGAAGTGCTGAAGGAAACGGTCGGCGTGCCGGCCTGAGTGCCCGTCCGCTTCCACTGAATGCGCCGCCGCCGTCGTGAAGACGGCGGCGGCCGTTTTCATCCGTCCTTTTCATAGCAGGCGATTCATATGAGCACCGTTCAGGAAACCCTGGCACTGAAAGATCCGTCGCTGTTCCGCCAGCAGGCGTACATCAACGGCGAATGGCAAGGCGCAACGAACGGCGAGTCGTTCGAGGTCCGCAACCCGGCGACCGGCGGCCTGCTCGGCACCGTGCCGGCGATGGGCACGGCCGAGACGCGTCACGCGATCGAGGCCGCGAACGCCGCCTGGCCCGCGTGGCGCAAGAAGACCGCGAAGGAGCGCGCGACGATCCTGCGCAAGTGGCACGACCTGATGATGGAGAACGCCGACGACCTCGCGCTGATCCTGACGACCGAGCAAGGCAAGTCGCTCGCCGAAGCGAAGGGCGAGATCGGCTACGCGGCGTCGTTCCTCGAGTGGTTCGCGGAAGAAGGCAAGCGCGTGTACGGCGACACGATCCCGACGCCGGCGAGCGACAAGCGCATCGTCGTGACGAAGGAAGCGATCGGCGTGTGCGCGGCGATCACACCGTGGAATTTCCCGGCGGCGATGATCACGCGCAAGGTCGGCCCGGCGCTCGCCGCAGGCTGCCCGATCGTCGTGAAGCCGGCCGAAGCGACGCCGTTCTCGGCGCTCGCGATGGCCGTGCTGGCCGAGCGCGCGGGCGTGCCGGCCGGCGTGTTCAGCGTCGTCACGGGCGACCCGAAGGCGATCGGCGGCGAACTGACGTCGAACCCGATCGTGCGCAAGCTGTCGTTCACCGGCTCGACGCCGGTCGGCCGCCTGCTGATGTCGCAATGCGCGGCGACGGTCAAGAAGGTGTCGCTGGAGCTCGGCGGCAACGCGCCGTTCATCGTGTTCGACGACGCCGATCTCGATGCGGCCGTGCAGGGCGCGATCGCGTCGAAGTACCGCAACAGCGGCCAGACGTGCGTGTGCACGAACCGCTTCTACGTGCACGAAGCCGTGTACGACCCGTTCGCGCAGAAGCTCGCGACGGCCGTCGGCCAGCTGAAGGTCGGCCGCGGCACGGAGCCGGGCGTCACGCAGGGCCCGCTGATCAACGAAGCGGCCGTGCTGAAGGTCGAGGCGCACATCGAGGACGCGCTCGCGAAGGGTGCGACCGTCGTGACGGGCGGCAAGCGCCATGCGCTCGGCCACGGCTTCTTCGAGCCGACCGTGCTGACGGGCGTCACGCCGGCGATGAAGGTCGCGAAGGAAGAGACGTTCGGGCCGCTCGCGCCGCTGTTCAAGTTCGGCAGCGACGACGAGGTGATCCGCCTCGCGAACGACACCGAGTTCGGCTTGGCCGCGTACTTCTACAGCCGCGACATCGGCCGCGTGTGGAAGGTGGCCGAAGCGCTCGAATACGGGATGGTCGGCGTGAACACGGGCCTGATTTCGAACGAAGTCGCGCCGTTCGGCGGCGTCAAGCAGTCGGGCCTCGGCCGCGAAGGCTCGCACTACGGCATCGACGACTACGTCGTGATCAAGTACCTCTGCCTCGCCGTCTGACGGTTCGGGGCCTGCCGCCTCGGCGACAGGCCCTGGCCGCCCGGCCGGAACCGGGCGGCCCGACGCGGGCCGGTATCCCTCTCCGCCGTGCCCGCGTCACCTTCCCCTCCCGCGATCAGCGGAACACGTTCACCGCCTCGACCAACCGCGTCGCCTGCTGCTTCAGGCTTTCCGACGCCGCCGTGCTCTGCTCGACGAGCGCCGCGTTCTGCTGCGTGATGTTGTCCAGATGCACGACTGCCTGGTCGACCTGCGCGACGCCCGTGCTCTGCTCGGCCGTCGACGAGCTGATCTCCGCAATGAGGTCCGACACGCGCTTCACCTGCGTGACGATGTCCTCCATCGTCTTGCCCGCGCCATCGACGATCCGCGCGCCCGACTCGACCCGCTCGACGCTCGCGCCGATCAGCGTCTTGATCTCCTTCGCCGCGTTCGCGCTGCGCTGCGCGAGCGCGCGCACTTCGCCGGCCACCACCGCGAAGCCTCGCCCCTGATCGCCCGCGCGCGCCGCCTCGACGGCCGCGTTCAACGCGAGAATGTTGGTCTGGAACGCGATGCCGTCGATCACGCCGATGATGTCCGCGATCCTGCGCGAGCTGTCGGTGATCTCGCTCATCGTCGCGACGACCTCGCTCACCGCCTGCCCGCCGCGCTCGGCCGCGCCGCTCGCGGAAACGGACAGCTGATTCGCCTGCAGCGCCGTCTCCGCGTTGCTCGATACGGTCGCCGTCATCTCGGCCATCGACGCGGCCGTCTGCTGCACGCTCGACGCGGCCTGTTCGGTGCGCGCGCTCAGGTCGCTGTTGCCTTGCGCGATCTCGTTGCTCGCGCGCTGCACGTTCAACACCTGTTCGCTGACGTCGTCGACGAGCCAGCGGAACATCAACCCGAGCTGGTTGATCGTGCGCAGCGTCATGCCGATCTCGTCGACCCGGTTCATCCGCACGCCGCTGCGGCTCTCGCCGGTCGCCACGCGCAACGCCTCGTCGCGCAGTTGCCCCAGCGGCCGCACGATCTGCGCATCGAGCCACAGCCCGGCCGCCGCCGTCACGCCGACCGCCGCACCGGCAAACGCCGCGAACGCGCCGCCGGTCAACCCGGCCGCCCAGCCGGCGCCGACGACAGCCGGCGCGAGGACGCACAGCGTCGACACTAGCCGGGCCCGCACCGACATCGTCTGGAACAGCGACGCGACGCGCATCGCGCCCGTGCGCACGATCAATCCCTTGTGGAACCGGCGGCTGCCGGCCTTGCCTTCGCGGAAATCGCGATACAGCGCCTCGGCGGCCGCGATCTCGTCGCGTGTCGCCTTCGTGCGCACCGACATGTAGCCCTTCGGCTGCCCGTTGCGCATCACCGGAATCGCGTTCGCGCGCACCCAGTAGTGATCGCCGTTCTTGCGGCGGTTCTTCACGAGCGCGGTCCACGGCTCGCCGCCCTTGAGCGTCGCCCACATGTCGGCGAACGCTTCCTTCGGCATGTCCGGATGCCGTACCACGTTGTGCGGCTGGCCCTCGATCTCCTCGGGAGAAAAACCGCTGACCTGGATGAACGCCGCGTTCGCGTACGTGATGTGGCTGTCGACGTCGGTCGTCGACATCAGCGTCGCATCATCGGCAAATTCGAATTCGCGTTGCGTGACAGGCTGGTTGTTGCGCATGGTGTGGAGCTCCGGGTGACGGATCTTGCGTCCGTTCGTCGATTGATTCGAGACTCCACGCATGGCGATCGATTCGCCCGCGTGTGAGTCGACTCCTGCGCTTTCGGCAAATTCCGCCAAAACATGATGCCGTACTCGGGTAAATATGCATTAAAGATGCATGATCGTGTTTTTGCCGAATGATTTGTTTATGGATAAACCAGAATGCGTGGCCGGACAACGGCCTGACGGCCATTCGCCCGATCGTTCGACGTGATGCGTTCGGCCCGATTTAGCGCGTAACGATAAAGTCGTAAATACGAATATTTCGCGTTTGGCGTCATTCGATCGAATTCGCCAATCCGAACATGTATCGTGCGCGACATGCCGGATTCATTGATCGAATCCGCACGTCGCGCACGCTTGCAACCCTCACCTGAACACGTTCACCGCATCGACGAGCCGCGTCGCCTGCTGCTTCAGGCTTTCCGACGCCGCCGTGCTCTGCTCGACGAGCGCCGCGTTCTGCTGCGTGATGTTGTCCAGGTGGACGACTGCCTGGTCGACCTGCGCGACGCCGGTGCTCTGCTCGGCCGTCGACGAGCTGATCTCCGCGATCAGGTCCGACACGCGCTTCACCTGCGTGACGATGTCCTCCATCGTCTTGCCCGCGCCGTCGACGATCCGCGCACCCGACTCGACGCGCTCGACGCTCGCGCCGATCAGCGTCTTGATTTCCTTCGCCGCGTTCGCGCTGCGCTGCGCGAGCGCGCGCACTTCGCCGGCCACCACCGCGAAACCGCGCCCCTGTTCGCCGGCCCGCGCGGCCTCGACCGCCGCGTTCAGCGCGAGGATGTTGGTCTGGAACGCGATGCCGTCGATCACGCCGATGATGTCCGCGATCCTGCGCGAGCTGTCGGTGATCTCGCTCATCGTCGCGACGACCTCGCTCACCGCCTGCCCGCCGCGCTCGGCCGCGCCGCTCGCGGAAACGGACAGCTGATTCGCCTGCAGCGCCGTCTCCGCGTTGCTCGATACGGTCGCCGTCATCTCGGCCATCGACGCGGCCGTCTGCTGCACGCTCGACGCGGCCTGTTCGGTGCGCGCGCTCAGGTCGCTGTTGCCTTGCGCGATCTCGTTGCTCGCGCGCTGCACGTTGTGCACCTGCTCGCTGACGTCGTCGACGAGCCAGCGGAACATCAGCCCGAGCTGGTTGATCGTGCGCAGCGTCATGCCGATCTCGTCGACGCGGTTCATCCGTACGCCGCGCCGGCTCTCGCCGGTCGCGACGTTCAGCGCCTGCTCGTGCAGCCGCTTCAGCGGTTGCACGATCTGCGCGTCGAGCCACCAGCCTGCCGCGACCGCCACGCCGGCCGTCACGCCGGCAAACGCCGCGAGCCCGCCGCCGGTGAGCCCGCAGGCCCATCCCGCGCCGACGACGGCCGGCGCCAGCACGCACAGTGCCGCATGAACGCGCGCACGCACCGACATCGTCTGCGGCAGCGACGCGACTCGCAGCAGCCCGGTGCGGATCACGAGCCCCTTGTGGAACCGGCGCCGGCCGGCCTTGCCGTCGCGAAACGCGCGATACAGCGCGTCCGCGGCAGTACTCTCGTCGTGCGGCGCCTTCGTGCGCACCGACATATAGCCCTGCGGCGCGCCGTTGCGCATCACCGGAATCGCGTTCGCGCGCACCCAGTAGTGGTCGCCGTTCTTGCGGCGGTTCTTCACGAGCGCGGTCCACGGCTCGCCGCGCCGCAGCGTCGCCCACATGTCGGCGAACGCCTCCTTCGGCATGTCCGGGTGACGGACCACGTTGTGCGGCTGGCCGACGAGCTCCTCGGTCGAGAAGCCGCTCACTTGCGCGAACGTCGTGTTGGCGTAGGTGATGATGCTGTCGGCATCGGTCGTCGACATCAGCGTGACGTCGTCGGGAAAATCGAATTCCTGTTGGGTAACGGGCTGGTTGTTGCGCATGCAAGGCTCCGAAAGGCGGATCTGTCGTCCGCGCCGCGCTGAAATCGCGCTCAGTAGCCGAAAAACGGTTGTTCGCTTTACGACACTCTCGTCCTTACTGTCGGCAATTCACCGGCAAACCTTAATTTCGATGCGAATAAAACGGGCAATCCGGCCATTACCATGATTCAGATCAAATAATCCGCCGATAATCCCCGCGCACGTTTATCTGTCGGTCACGAAGCGCCGAACGACATTGGCAATGCCGGCCGCTGTTGCGTGCAGCGAAACGATTGGCCTATCCTGCTCCATTCCACTGGAATTCGAATTCGATGAAAAAGGCATTGCATGAGCTGAATCGGCTGTCCTGGAATACCGCGACGGCCGCGCATGAGCGCCATCAACGCGATCAGGCCGCGTTTTTCCGGAATGGCGACGCCACGCGGTTTCCGGGACAACGCGAACCGGACGGCTATCGGATGGCGCCGCCCGACCGCATGCCGCGCCTGCCGCCGACGGGTACGATCGCCGCGCACCGGAGGGCCGCATGACGCGCCGCACCGCCGCCGAACGCGACGCGCTGTCGGCCCGCCCGCTTGCGCGCGACGACGTACCGCTCGTATGGACCATCGACCGGCGCGAAATCATCGAACACCTGTACGTGCTGCGCGACGGCACGCTGCATCTCGTGCCCGAGTTCTACGACGTGGCCGGCTGGCCCGACGGCGAAGCCGATCACTACACGCCGATCCTGCTCGACTGCCACGACCGCGGCGGCTGGTTTCTCGGCAGGTTCGACGGCGCGCGGCTCGTCGCGGCGGCGGTCGTCGACAGCCGGCGGCTCGGCCCGCAACGCGACATGCTGCAGCTGAAGTTCCTGCACGTGAGCCACGACTGGCGCGGCTGCGGGCTCGGCGAACAGCTCTACCGCACGGCCCGCGCGCAGGCGCGTGCAATGGGCGCCGAGCGGCTGTACGTATCGGCCACGCCGTCGCAGCGCACGATCGACTTCTACCTGCGGCTCGGCTTCACGGTCAGCGCGTCGCCCGATCCCGAGCTTTATGCGCTCGAGCCCGACGACATTCATCTGGAAGGGCCGACGGCCTGACGGCTGGCGCGCGGATGGCGGCGCGCGCTTCAAGCAACTGTCGCGGGCCGGTGGTTAACGACGAAGGGCGGCGCGAGATGTCTCGTGCCGCCCTTCGTAGGGGAAACAGCGCAGCAGCAAAGCGGCGCGTATCCGGCCGCTTCACCGCATCACGCCGCTCACACGCGTTCGATCGCGATCGCGATGCCCTGGCCGACGCCGATGCACATCGTGCACAGCGCAAAGCGGCCGTTCGTACGATGCAACTGGTACATCGCGGTCGTCACGAGGCGCGCACCCGATGCGCCGAGCGGGTGGCCGAGCGCGATCGCGCCGCCGTTCGGGTTCACGCGCGGATCGTCGTCGGCGACGCCGAGCATGCGCAGCACCGCAAGACCTTGCGACGCAAATGCCTCGTTCAGCTCGATCACGTCGAACTGGTCGATCGTCATCCCGAGTCGGGCGAGCAGCTTCTGCGTGGCCGGCGCGGGGCCGATACCCATCACGCGCGGCGCGACGCCGGCCGTCGCGATCCCCAGCACGCGGGCGCGCGGCGTCAGGCCGAAGCGCTTCGCGGTTGCCTCGTTCGCGAGCAGCAGCGCGGCGGCGCCGTCGTTCACGCCCGACGCGTTGCCGGCCGTGACCGAGCCGTCCGGGCGCACGACGCCCTTCAGCTTCGCGAGCGTCTCGAGCGACGTTTCGCGCGGATGCTCGTCGCGCGACACGACCAGCGGATCGCCCTTCTTCTGCGCAATCGTGACCGACACGATTTCTTCGGCGAGCGTGCCGTCCTGCTGCGCGCGTGCGGCCTTCTGCTGGCTGCGCAGCGCGAACAGGTCCTGATCCGCGCGGCTGACGTTGTAGTCGACCGCGACGTTCTCGGCGGTCTCCGGCATCGAATCGACGCCATGCAGCTGTTTCATCAGCGGATTGACGAAGCGCCAGCCGATCGTCGTGTCGTAGATGTCGGCCTGGCGCGCGAACGCGCTCGCGGCCTTGCCCATCACGAACGGCGCGCGCGTCATGCTCTCGACGCCGCCCGCGACCATCAGCGCGGCTTCGCCCGACTTGATCGCGCGCGCGGCCACGCCGACCGCATCCATCCCCGACCCGCACAGGCGATTGATCGTCGAACCCGGCACGCCTTCCGGCAAGCCCGCGAGCAGCGCCGACATGCGCGCGACGTTGCGATTGTCCTCGCCGGCCTGGTTCGCGCAGCCGTAGATCACGTCGTCGATCGCCGTCCAGTCGACGTCGCGGTTGCGCTCGACGAGCGCCTTGAGCGGCACCGCGCCCAGATCGTCGGCGCGCACGCCGGACAGTGCACCGCCGTAACGCCCGATCGGCGTACGGATCGCATCACACAGAAAAGCTTCGGTCATCAGTGTCTCCGGTCCCACGGAAGGCTGGGAAATGAACAGGGCGCGCCCCTTGCATTGCCCGCCGGGATGCGCTTAAATGTTCTATATACGAACATAAGATCGTGTATCGAACGTTCAACGCATCATAGGGAGTGCGGGGACGACCTGTCAAGCGCGCGGTCTGCCGGGCGGTTGGCGTGTCAGGCCCCATGCGCTATCTTCTCGGCTGCACGACAAACCAACCGTTCATGACAACCGAAGACATCCAGAAACCCGGCGACTCCTATGTGCAGTCGTTCGCGCGCGGCCTCGCGGTGATCCGCGCGTTCGACGCGACGCGCCCGGAGCAGACGCTCACCGAGGTCGCATCGGCCACCGGCCTCACGCGCGCGGGCGCACGCCGGATCCTGCTCACGCTGCAGACGCTCGGCTACGTCGAGGCCGACGGCCGGCTGTTCCGGCTCACGCCGAAGATCCTCGAGCTCGGCTTCGCGTATCTCACGTCGATGCCGTTCTGGAATCTCGCCGATCCGGTAATGGAGCAGTTGTCCGCGCAGATCCACGAAAGCTGCTCGGCCGCGGTGCTCGATCGCACCGAGATCGTCTACGTGCTGCGCGTGCCGACCCGCAAGATCATGACGATCAACCTGTCGATCGGCAGCCGGCTGCCCGCGTACTGCACGTCGATGGGCCGCGTGCTGCTGTCCGCGCTCGACGACGCGGCGCTCGACGAAACGCTCGCGCAGAGCGGCATCCGCGCGCACACGCCGCGCACGATCACCGACCTCGGCGAGCTGAAGGCGGCGATCGCTCAGGCGCGCCAGCAGGGCTGGGCCGTGGTCGACCAGGAACTCGAAGTGGGGCTGATGTCGCTGTCCGCGCCGATCCGCAACCGGCGCGGGCAGATCATCGCCGCGATGAACATCAGCGGCAACGCGCAGCGGCATACCGCGAAGCAGATGGTGAAGGAGTTTCTCGGGCCGCTGCAGCAGGCCGCGCAGACGGTGTCGGAACTGGTCGCGCGGCGCGGGTGAGCGGTTACTTCGCTCGCGGGACCGGCACGACGGTCATTCGCGGATCGCGCGGATAAAAAGACGGGCGGCATGGGCCGCCCGCTCAACTCTCTGACTCTGCTTGCAACGTCCTTCTCACGGAACACGGAGCGCGCTCCGCATCAACCAATTTAGGGATGCGGCCACGCCCGGTCAATTTGACGAGAACGAAATTGCGGGGCACCACTCGGACACGCGCCCGTCCCGCCGCTCACGCGCCCAGCAGCATCCCCTTGCGCACCGGCACCGTGCCCGTCACGCGGCCGAGCGGCGCGCCGGCCGTCACGAAGCGGATCGCGCGGCGCATGTAGAACACGCCGTCGGTCGCGCTCGAGATCGTCGTGACCGCATCCGTCAGCGGATCGACGATGTCGAACAGCGGATCGCCCGCACGGATCGTCGCGCCGATCGCCGCACGGTGCACGAGGATCCCGCTCACCGGCGCGTAGAACTGCTCGCTGCCCGCGAGCGGCGTGGCCGGCGCGGCCAGCGGCGGCAGCGGCGCGGGTTCGCCGCGCACCGCGCCGCGCCACACCAGATAGTCGACGAGCGCGTCGGCGTCGCGTTGCGCATATTCGTACGTCACGTCGCGCTGGCCGCGGCACTCGACCGTCACGGCCACCGTGCCGGCCGCCATCGGCGTACCGGCCGGCAAAAGCGCGCTCAACCGCGACCACAGCAGGTGATGCGCATCGTCGAACGCGTGCCCGCCCGAGTCCTCGGCGAGCAGCGACACCTGTGCACCGAGATAACGCGCGAGCGGCTCGACGTCCGGCCACGCGCTATCGCTCGTGTACACGTGCATCACCGCTTCAAGCGAGCAATGCAGGTCGATCACGACGTCGGCGTCGTGCGACAGCTTCAGCAGCGCAAGCTGCAGCGCATCGAATTCGGTGCGCGGCGCGATTTCCGCGAGCGCCGCCCCGACGCATTCGCGCACGATCGCGCGATTGTGCGCGCCGTCGTCGCCGAGCCGGTCACGCGCGCTCGCGGCGATCTCCGCGAGCGGCAGGAAGCCGCGATTGAAGTTGCGGCCGCTCGCGAGGTCGAAACGGCCGATGAACTGCCCGAGCAGATGATGATTGAGGCCGATCGGGTTCGATACCGGCACGAGCACGATTTCGGCCGCGAGCCGGCCTTCGGCGTCGAGCTGCGCGAGGCGCTGCTTGAGCACGAACGCCGCGAGCATCGCGGGCGTCTCGTCCGCGTGCAGCGCGGCCTGCAGATAGATCTTGCGGCCGCTGTCGGCCGGCCCGAAATGAAAGCTCGTCAGCGTGCGCTGCGTGCCGATCGACGGCGACAGGAGCGGCGTAGTGCGAATCTGCATCGATGGTCTCGAACGAAATGAAAACGAAGAAGCGGGTGAAACGTCGAGGTCGCCCGGCGTTCAGTCGCCGTACGGGTTGAAATCGAAATACTGCTTCGCGATCCGCTCGTACGTACCGTCCTTCAGCATCGACGCGATCGCGCCGTCGATCGACGCCTTCAGCGCGGTATCCGACTGCCGCATGCCGATGCCGACACCGCGATCGCCCATGTCGAGCGGCGCGCCGACGAACGCGAAACCCTTGCCGCGCGGCTGGCGCAGGAACCCGTAGTCGGCTTCCACGGTACCGAGCAGCGCCGCGTCGAGGCGGCCGTTGACGAGATCGGCGAACACGTCGTCCTGGCTCTTGTACGGCACCACGCCGACGCCGGCCGGCGCCCAGTGCGCGAGCGCCCACGATTCGAACTGCGTGCCCGACTGCACGCCGACGCGCTTGCCGGCCAGCGACGCCGCCGTGCCGTCGAGCCCGCTGCCGGGCCGCGCGACGAGCCGCGACTTGAAACGGAACAGCTTCGACGAGAACAGGATCTGCTTCTCGCGCTTCGCGGTGATCGCCATCGACGACAGGATCGCGTCGATCTTGCGCGCCTGCAGCGCGGGAATCATCCCGGAGAATTCGAGCTCGACCCACTGGCAGCGCAACTGCGCGCGGCGGCAGATTTCGTTGCCGAGATCGACGTCGAAGCCCTTCAGGCTGCCGTCGGGCGCTTTCGCATCCATCGGCGGATAGGTCGGGTCGATGCCGAGCCGCACCACGTGCGCGTCGAGCGCGTACGCGGACGTGGCGGCCAGGCCAAGGCACAGGGAAACGAGCGGGACGAGGAAACGTTTCATGGTCGACGATGGGCAGGAAGCGAGGCAAACGGCATGAGCCGGACTGCCTGCGATCGTAGAAGCGCGGGGCCCACGCCGGAACCATCGGCTGACTTATCATGATCGGTATTTCCGATCACCGGCTTCGCTGCTTCCCATGGCGTTCACGCTGTCCCAGCTCCGCATCTTCCAGGCCGTCGTCGAGCACGGCAGCCTGCGCGCGGCCGCCCGCGCGCTCGACCTCGCGCAAAGCGGCGTCACGCAGCAACTGCAGGGCCTCGAGGCGACGCTCGGCGCGACGCTGTTCACGCGGACCAATCGCGGAATCGTGCCGACGGCGGTCGGCCGGCGGCTGCTCGCGCGCTCCGGTTCGATCCTCGGCGAATGCGAGCAGGTCGAGCGGGAAATCCGTCAGTTGAGCGGCGCCTACGAAGGCACCGTCACGCTCGGCCTCGTGACCGAGCCGCTGATCGACGCGTTCGCGCCCGTGCTGACCGCGTTCCGCGCGCGCTTCGACAAGGTGGACGTGCACCTGCGCACCGGCACGTCGCGGATGATGATCGGCTGGCTGCGCGAAAGCGCGGTCGATTTCGCGATCGCGCTGGTCGCGAAGCAGACCGACACGACCGATCTCGCGGTCACGCCGCTGCGCACGTCGGCGCCGGTGGTCGTGTGCCGCAACGGGCACCCGGCGATGCACGCGCAATCGCTCGCCGAGCTGGCCGACTATGGATGGGTGTCGACGCGCTCGCCGAACCTGAGCGCCGATCCGGTCGTCAATCGGCTGCTCGCGTACTTCGACGCGCACGGCCAGCCGCCGCCGAGGATTCTCGCGACCGTCGAAGGGATGTTCGAGACGCTGCAGATCGTCACGCAGACCGATTCCCTCGCGCTCGAAACCGAGGCGATCACGCGGCACGGGCCGTTCGCCGGCGCGCTTGCGAAAGTACCCGTATGCGAACGGGCCGACGCGCAGGACGTCTGCCTGCTGCAACGCGCGGCCGTGCCGCTGACGCCGGCCGCGCAGGAACTTGCGACGATGCTCGCGTCGTATCTGAGGGTGGTGCGCGGGCGGTAAGCACACGGGGTCACTGCGCCGCGCGCGCTGCTTGCGATCCATGGCGTATGGCAAGCCGAGGGTAACGTGCGGCATCTGATCGCGCGCAAGCTCGTCGACCGGGACCGGCTGCTCGGGGCACTGCCGCCGACGTCATGGGAGTTTTGTTGACGACATCGTACGAGTTCGATTGGACGCCTATCTCACTCTGGTTGCAACATCATACGAATTGGTTAGATACTAGTAATGTTGATGAAGTCACATTGAAAGAATGGCCGAGTGGCAACAATCTCAGTCACGCGTGTCATGCCTGCTGCAACTCCGAGGGCAAAGCGTTTTGACTTCGTCAACTCTAAAATCGATGTAACTTTTTCACAGAAAACCAAACGCTACTGGGACCATTAGATGAAAAGACGAAACTTTCTTGGCGCCTCCACTGCTTTTTTAGTAAGCAATCCTGTTCGATCACTCGCGCAAGGACACGGTCCAGCCGACGATCTTTTGCCACCAATCAGCGTTACGGCACCCACCGAACTTGCACTCCCCATAGCAACACCCAATGGCCCCGCTGGAGGTTATCATTGGGCAATAAATGGAGATAATATTCGCGGTGGCATATTTCAAATTGGCAAATTCAGATTAGTCAATGGGAAAAAGATTCTCGAAGCTGCCGCCGCCGGACGTTCCCGGGACGTGCTTTCTGAATTTGGGTATGGGATGGAACTTGCAAGCAAGCAAGTTGTGCAAGCGCAAATTTCAACCTATGCCCTTTTCACTTCGTGGATTGCAGACATGGGCTGGCAAGGCATCACTGGCGCGACCCAGTATGGCCTCTCCGATACGACGTTTAGTGGTCTCACAACAGCATTCGGGTTGTTCAGCGACTATTATTTCAGTCACCTCCCAGCTCCACCCATTGAGAGCTTCAAATTCTACGCCACTCCATTCTTCACCCTTTCAGCTTACTATAACTGGATCAGAGGAAACGGAGACCCGAAATCGGTCGACCTAAAATCTTTGAAACTCGGAATCGGTGTTCAGCAGATCTCCCCAATAAGAGACATTATTGTCAACGATGCCATGGGCCCAGGAACCTATCGGATCGACGCCCAGTTCAGCACGAATTTATTGAGCAACCAAGAATTAATTGTCGGATCGGCACTCGGACGAGTGAGCGGCCACATCCAGGGTGAGCTATTTTTAGGAAGTGATGATAGTTTCTATTTCAGAGGCGAATACACACTCAACCCAGACAAATTCGACTTTGATGCATCGCGGTCTCGTCCGTCGATACAAGAGGCCTTGACTACTTTCGTCCGTAAGATTGGAGAATTTACTGATCACAAAGATTTCATGATCTATTTTACTGGATCGCAGCCACTCAACGTCAATGGAACCAGAGCCAGCATCAAAGCAACGAATCCAGACGGAACGCCAGCGGCGATCCATACGGCAAGGCCTGGTGGTTTCGGGCGCAGACCATGAGTCAATTTTGCTGATCCGTGAACCGGCATGAGGAAAGCTCAAAAGCTTTCCTCACATCGACAAACTGGATTTTTTGATTGCGGAGAGAATTTTGATTAAAAAAATACTCAAATACACGATAGCCGCCGGCGGCGCATTACTAGCCTGCGCATTAGTTTTATTTGCAATTTTAGCTTACGTAAGGAATTGGGACGGCGGCGATGGTACGTGCCCCAAAATGACTCGCCACGAAATAACGGAATTCGTTGAAAAATACGCCAAACAGAATGGCTTATCTCAAGTAATTTTTGACGAGAATTTCGAATACGTCACTGATCTCCACCAATGGAAGGTTCCGTATCGATCCGATGGCCATCGATATATCGCAAAGATGACGTGCCTTGGAATCGTTCTTGACAATGTGGGCCCGTATAATTGACCCCTGATTTCACTCCTGATAGCGGGTTAGTAGCGGCAAAACGATAGGCCCGCTCGGACAAGCATGGTTCGCGGACTCGAGAAAGTGGAACAACTGCTGCCGCTACCAATGGCAACCTACAACCTGACGCTATTGAGATCGCTGGCCGCATTGCCCCGCACCTCGCGCTCGATCGACTGTCGCCAGCCGACCGGCATCTAATCTTACTGTGTCAATAAATCAGCATTGGATGCTGAACAAAACGGACATCGCTCAAGCCGGCGCGCGATGTATGCAGCGATACGCCAGCGCAGCGTGGTGATGGAATCAGCCACGTGGCGCTGTGCGCGCTGGGGACCCGCGTGGCACGTAATCCGAGGGTAAGGCAAACGGGTCGCCGATCGCGGAGTTTTTTTTACTGTCGCCTTGAATGAGGCGTTGAGCAACAAGAAATCCATAGGCAGCAATACACAACGATGCATGGTGATGGAAGCCACGCCAGCCACGTCCTTCGAAGTGTCCCAGGCCAAACTCCCGCTTGAGATCCTGATAGTCCCGCTCGATACGCCAGCGCATCTTGGCGACATGAACCAGTCGTTCGAGCGTCGTGTCTGGGGCAAAGTCGAAAGCCAGTACTTGAGTGGCTCCGCATCATCTTCGGGCCATTCGATCAACAGCCATTCCTCATCGCGCAGTGTGGAGCGCCAGTAATCTCGGTGTGAAGCACGCACGCGCACGGCAGCAAAGCGCGAACTGAGCGCGGCGCACGTGCCTTCGCGCCATATAACGTTACGATAGCACGAGGCATCGAGCGTAGAGGCCAGATCCTTGACTCCGGTCGGCTCATGTCCCGGTGCGCGCCGTAACAAGCTGCGTGGCCGACCCGACTTCCCCGTGGAGGGCTCGGGAGGGAGAGGAGCCGTGCCCGGCGCCCATACGCGCGTGTTCGAGCGAATGCCCACCGTATATTGCAGCCCGAGCTCGCTGACGGCCTCGCGAAACGAGGTGTCGTCTCCATAGCCCGCATCGGCCAACACGATACCGTCGGGCGCACCGCTTTGCCGTGCTTCGTGCAACTGCCCGGTCGCAATCCCTGGTTTGGTTGCAAACTCGATTTCCTCGGGCACGCCGGCTTTCTGTCGTCGCACGGGATCGTCGCTCCATTCACGCGGCAGATACAGTCGATACGACACGGGTAGGCTCGCGCCTTCCGTCGCCACCGACAGGCTCACCGCGACCTGGCAGTTGTCCTGCTTGCCCAGTTGACCGCAGTATTGCCGTGCCACGCCGACCGAATGCTTAACCTTCTTGGGAAATCCCGTGTCGTCAATGATCCAGTACAACCCGCCAGCCGGGTCCATGTGCGGCAGCACCCAGCGCCGCACCTGCTCGAGCAGCGCCGTATCGGACCATTCCGACTTCGCCACGAAATGATGCAGTGACTGGTGCCGCGCGCTCACATGCTCCGGTTCCAGATGTGCCGCCAGCGGCTCGACGCTCTTGCGCCGAATTGGCAGCATCAGCCCTTGGCAATGCCCTTCAATCCTGATTCACGATCGTTATGCCCAAGCGCTTCACACAAATGTTCCAGATACGCATCGAATGATCTTTCCCAGTCCATCATTCCTCACGTCATGGATGAAGAAGTTCCTATAATGGCATGAATTTATTGACACAGTAAGATTAGGGCCGATAGTGTTACTGCCCACCGTCGATCTTTTGAGTGACCACATAAACGTCCACACCGCTCATCGAGCATTCGCTGGACGACGCTTCGCTACTCGTGATGCCCTGGAACGTCGCGCCCGACTTATCGACGAACGTGATGTCGTAGATCTGGCGATACAGATCCTTGCCGGTCATGCCGACCAGTCTGCCCGGTCACGTCAGGCTGCCGCCCGCCTCGCGCGTCAGTCCAGCGATTCCCGCGCCGTCTCGCGCAGCATCGCGACCGCGATCAGCGACAGCACCACGCATGCGGCCACGTAGCCGGCCGGCGCGAGTTTGCTGCCGGTCGTCTTCACGAGCCAGGTCGCGATCAACTGCGCGGTGCCGCCGAAGATCGTCACCGCGAGCGCATACGCGATCGAGATGCCCGTCGCGCGCACGTGGCGCGGCAGCGACTCGCACATCAACGCCATTTCCGATGCCGAGCCGAGCGAATAGAACAGCAGCATCAGCGCGGTCAGCGGCAGGATCACCGACAGCGTCGGATGATGGTTCATCAGCCAGAACGCCGGGAACAGCAGCGCGACCAGCACGCCGCGGCCGACGAAGATCGGCAGGCGGCGGCTGCCGAGTTTGTCCGACAGCCAGCCGAACAGCGGGCACGTGACCAGCATCACGCAGCCCGACGCGACGCCGACGAACATCGACAGCTTCATCGGCAGGCCGAGCGTATGGATCGCGTAGGTCGGCATGTAGAACGTCAGGATGTAGGTCGACACCGTGCCGCCCATCACCGTGAGCATCAGCAGCACCACCGTGCGCGTGTGCTTCGAGAACAGCTCGTGCAGCACGCCGCGCTCGATCCCGTGATGGCGGTCGCCGGGCGAGTCGTCCGCGAGCCGGCGACGCAGAACCATTCCGACCGGCGCGATCAGCACGCCGACGAGGAACGGCAGCCGCCAGCCCCAGCCTTCGAGCGCGTCCTTCGTCATCGTGTTCGACAGCAGCGCCGCGAAGCCCGAGCCCATCAGCGCGGCGCCGCCCTGCGTCGCGAGCTGCCAGCTCGCGCGGAATCCGCGGCGCGACGTGCCGCCCTGTTCGAGCAGCGTCGACGTCGCCGCGCCGAATTCGCCGCCCTGCGAGAAGCCCTGCAGCAACCGCGCGAACACGACGAGCAACGGCGCGGCCACGCCGACCTGCGCATAGGTCGGCGCGATCGCGATCAGGCCGGTGCCGAGCGCCATCAGCATGATCGTCAGGTTCAGCGCGGCCTTGCGCCCCTTGCGGTCCGCGTACACGCCGAGCACGACGCTGCCGAGCGGCCGCGTGAAGAAGCCGGCGGCGAACGTCGCGACCGACAGCAGCAGCGACGTGGTCGGGTCGCTCGACGGGAAGAACAGCTTGCCGATCAGCACCGCGAAGAAGCCGTACACGGTGAAATCGAAGAATTCCAGCCAGTTGCCGATCACGGCCGCTGCGATCGCGCCGCGCTTCGTGACGGCAGGCGTGTCGGCTTCGGCCACGCCCGCCGACGCCGGGTGCAGCGCGAGATGGTCTTTCTGCATCGCTATCCTCTCCTGTCAATGCGGCCGGAAGCGCCGACCGCGCGCCGCCGCCGCGATCACTGCCCGAGGTAACGCTCGACGAGGCGCGTCCAGAACGCCGCGCCGATCGGCAGGTTGCGATCGTTGAAGTCGTATTTCGGGTTGTGCACCATGCAGCCGTCCTCGCCTTCGCCGTTGCCGAGCCGCACGAACGAGCCCGGCCGCTGCTGCAGCATGAACGCGAAATCCTCGCTGCCCATCAGCAGGTCGGTCTGCTCGACCACGTGCGCATCGCCGACGAGTTCGCGCGCGACCTGCGCGGCGAAATCCGTTTCGGCATCCGTATTGACGACGACCGGATAACCTTCGATGTACTCGACGTTCGCGCTCGCGCCGTAGCTCGCGGCCTGCGTTTGCGCCAGCTCGGTGATGCGGCGCTTGAGCAGCGCGCGCACTTCCGGGCTGAACGAACGCACGCTGAGTTCGAGGCGCGCGCCGTTCGGGATCACGTTGTTCGCGGTGCCGGCGTGCATCGAGCCGACCGTGACGACCGCCGGCTGCGACGGGTCGACGTTGCGCGCGACGATCGTCTGCAGCGCCATCACGATGCTCGCGGCGACGACGACCGGATCGACCGTCAGGTGCGGCCGCGCCGCGTGGCCGCCGACGCCTTCGATCGTGATGATCGCCTTGTCGCCCGCCGACATGAACGGGCCGCGCCGCGTGAGGAACACGCCGGGCGCCGCGCCCGGATGGTTGTGCATGCCGAACACCGCATCGCACGGGAAGCGCTCGAACAGGCCGTCGTCGATCATCTTCTTCGCGCCGCTGTCGACGCCGTGCTCTTCCGCCGGCTGGAAATACAGGTGCACGGTGCCCGAAAAGTGACGCGTTTTCGCGAGATGCTGTGCGGCGCCGAGCAGCATCGTCGTGTGGCCGTCGTGGCCGCACGCGTGCATCTTGCCGTGCGTGCCGCTCGCATACGGCAGGCCGGTCGCCTCGACGATCGGCAACGCATCCATGTCGGCGCGAATGCCGATGCTGCGCGTGCCGTCGCCCACCCGCAGCGTGCCGACCACACCCGTCTTGCCGACCCCGCGCGTCACCTGCCAGCCCCATTGCTCGAGCTTGTCGGCGACGAGCGCGGCCGTGTCGTGCTCTTCGTACGCGAGTTCGGGGTGGTGATGGATGTGGTGACGGATCTCGCGTAGCCCGCCGGCGGCGGGCATCAGATCCTCGACTTCGGTGAAGCGGGTATCGGTGGTGGTCATCAAGGGGCTCCTGCGTTTGTCTGCGCACGCCGGTGGCGCGTGCGGGAAAGCGAGCCACTATAGCCAGCCGATATCGGTTCAATAAGATGCGGAATTTTTCACCGTGATAAGGGTTTTTAATCAGGGTTAATACGGACGGATCGGACCCGCAGCCGCGCAACCCGCTTCTTCGCCCGCATGACGCGGCCGCCGTTCTTTACGCATGCGTCGAACGCGGCCGGTCGTTCGTCCGCATCGCATGTCCGGCGAACATCGACTGTGAATCGATGTCCTCACCGCGCGATTCGCGCGACGCGATCACCGCGACGAACGCGGGAAGCGCCATCAGCATCGCGTAACCCGCGACGAAGATCGCCGAGCCCGTATAGCTGACGAGCAGCGTGCCGACGATCGGGGCGATCGACCCGCCGAGCACCGATGCGAGCTGATAGCTGGTCGACAGTGCGGTAAAGCGCACCCGCGTCGGAAACAGTTCGGCCATGTACGCGGCCATCGGTCCGAGAATGATGCCGTGGCAGGCCAGGCACGCGATCAACGCGAGTTGCAGATGCGCATAATCGCTGCCCGGCGACAACGTGAACAACGAACAACCGGCGACCGCCGCGCCGAGCAAGCCGGCGATCAGCACCGGGCGCCGTCCGACCCGGTCCGACACGTGCGCGGCGATCAGGATGACGACGACCTCGATCGCCGACGCCCACATCAGCGCGGACAGCGCCTGCGGCCGGCTGAAGTGCAGATAGCCGGTCGCGAGTCCGAGCGCGAACGTCGAGAACAGATACAGGAACGTGTTTTCCGCGGCCTTCACGAAGAACGCACGCGCCATCTGCCGCCAGTTGCCCGCACACGTTTCGCGCAGCGACGCGCGCTCGACCGTCCGATGCGCGGCGGCCAGCTCGGCGAATGCCGCCGATTCCTCGACGCGCCGGCGCGTCCAGAAACCGACGATCACGAGCAGCGCGGAGATGAAGAACGGAATCCGCCACGCCCAGTCGACGAATGCGGCATCGCCGTAGAACCGCTGCACCAGCCCGATCACGAACGCGGTCAGCACGTTCGCGAGCGGGCCGGCGAACATCGTGAAGCTGGTCCAGAAGCCGCGCTGCGCGGCGGGCATCGATTCGGCGATCATCAGGATCGCCCCGGTCGCTTCGCCGCCGACCGCGATCCCCTGCACGATCCGCAGCAGCACGAGCAGCAGCGGCGCCGCGATGCCGATCGACGCATAGGTCGGCAACAGGCCGACGCAGAACGTGCTGATGCCCATCATCAGCAGACTGACGACGAGCGTCTTGCGGCGGCCGATGCGGTCGCCGATCATCCCGAACACGATGCCGCCGAGCGGCCGCGCGACGAAGCCGACCGCGAACGTCGCGAGCGCGAGCAGCGTGGCCGCGAGCGGATTGCCGACGACGAAGAACTGCTTGTCGAACACGAGCACCGCGCACGCGGCGAACGCGAAGAAGTCGTACCACTCGAGCGTGGTGCCGACGGTGCAGGCGAACATCAGGTTGGCACGCTTTTTCATCGCGCATGTCTCCGGTCTTTTTTGTGGTTTATGGGGGGCGAGCGGCGCTCGCGGCGCCACCGCGCGTTCAAAGTTCGAGAACGAGCCGCTCGCCACCGCACGCGCGCGAACAGCAGGTCATCATGCGGTCGTGCGCGTCGCGCTCCGCGCGCGTGAGCACGCTGTCGCGATGATCGACTCGACCGGCCAGCACGCGGACTTCGCACGAGCCGCACAGCCCTTCTCGGCAGTCGCTCTGCACGTCGATGTTCGCGTGCTGCAACGCGTCGAGCACGGTCTGGTTCGCCGAGACCGTCAGCGTGATGCCCGAATCCTTCAGTTCGACTTCGAACGGCCGCTCCTTCGACGGATCCAGCGCCGCCTTCGTCGACACGAAATGCTCGACTCGCAGCGCATCGCGCGGCCAGTGCGCGCAGCTCGCTTCGAGTGCGTCGAGCATCCGCGCGGGGCCGCACGCGTAGATGTGCGTGTCGTCGGCCGGCTGCGCGAACAGCGCGCGAAAGTCGTTACGCGAGCCTTCTTCCGACACGTATACGTGCAGACGCTCCCCATGCAGCGCGGCGAGCGTGCCGAGCATCGCCATCGACGCACGTCGCGAGCCGCTGTAGTGGATTTCGTAATCGATGCCGCGCGCCTTCGCTTCGCGCGCCATCGCACTGATCGGCGTAATGCCGATGCCGCCCGCGACGAAGATGGCCTTGTCGACGTCGGCTGCGAAGCGGAAGTGATTGCGCGCGCCGCGAATCTTCAGCCCATCGCCGGCGCGCAGGTTCGCATGCACCCACGCCGATCCGCCGCGGCTCTGCGCTTCGTGCAGTACCGCGATCTCGTACACGTCGCGCTCGTCCGGGTCGCCGCACAGCGAATACTGGCGCGTGATGCCGGTATCGCCGCAGATCACGTCGATGTGCGAGCCGGGCGTCCAGCGCGGCAGCGGGCGGCCGTCGGCGGACACGAGCCGGATGTGGGCGATGCGATCCGCGCACATCGACACGCGTTCGACCGTGACCGCGCGGCTCACCGCGTGCGACGGCGGCTCGCCGATGCGCACCGCCGCGCGCGGGTGCAGCACCGACGGGTCGCGGCGCTCGGGATTCAGCGCAGGATCCCATTCGACGTACAGATGCTCGGGGCCTCGGAACGACGTGTTCGGCACATACGTGAAGCGCTGCTCGGCGAGCTTCATGTGCGGCAGACGGCGCGTGAACTCGTCGAGGAAGACCTGCATCTCCATGCGCGCGAGATTCTTGCCCATGCACTGATGCGATCCATAGCCGAACGTCAGCTGATCGTTCGCGTTCTCGCGGCGGATGTCGAACAGGTCGGCGTCCGCGAAGCGCGCTTCGTCGTGATTCGCGGACGACGTGACGATCAGCAGCTTCGAGCCCGCCGGAATGTCGATGCCGCCGATCGTCACGTCCTTCGTCGCGAGCCGTCGCCATGCGGCGACCGAGCCGTTGTGGCGCAGGCACTCCTCGACTGCGTTCGGAATCAGCGACGGATCCTCGCAGATGTCGCGCCACGCGTCCGGATGCTGCAGCAGCAGTTTCATCGCGTTCGCCGTCGCGTTCGCGGTCGTCTCGTGCGCCGCGACGATGCCCGCCATCATCATCGAATGCAGATACGAATCGGTGATCACGTCCGGCAGTTCCTTCTGCTTGCGGATCCCGTACTGCATCCAGCCGGGCCCGGACGGATTCTCGCGCATCTTGTCGAGCACCTTGCCCGCGAACTGCCAGAACTTGCCGACCGCATGCGCGACCGCGACCTGCTCCTCCGGTTTCGGGCGCCCCCACGTGTTGATCGTGTGCGCGATCGAGTATTCGCGCAGCGTGTCCATGTCCTCCTCTGGCACGCCGAGAAAGTGCAGCGCGACGGTGAGCGGCACTTCCCACAGCATCTGGTCGACCAGATCCGCTCGACCGTCGTCGATGAAGCGGTCCACGTATTCGCGTGCGAGCCGGCGCACCATCGGTTCGTGATGCTTCAGCGCGTCGGGCGTGAACGGGTCGAGCAGCGCGCGGCGGCGCGGCATGTGCGCGGGCTCGTCCTCGTTGACGAGCGTGCGGTTCAGCGCAAAGCCGTATGACGCGAGCACCGCGTTCGCCTCGGGGCCGGTGGGCGTGATCTTCTCCAATGCGATCGACGGGCTGAACGTGAGGTTGTCGCGAAAGATCGCCTTGATGTCGTCGTAGCGCGTGACGACCCAGTAGCCGAGTCTGGGGCTGTAGAACACCGGCTCCTGCTCGCGCGCCCAGCGCACGTACTCGGGCGGGTCCTGCTGGTAGCCGTCGTCGAACGGATCGAACGCGGCTGCGGCGGCGCTCACCGGACAGCCGTTCGGTGCGCTCGCCGCGGCCGGCGCAGGATGAAACGGACATTTCGACGATGACGCGTGGCGGTCCGTGACGGACATGATTCGCTCCCGTGCTATGATTTTGCGTAAATCTAATACGCAATGCGTAATCAAGCGACTGGGGTAAACCTTGGCGGCCGGGCACCGCCGGTCGTCCGGCTAGAATCCGGCTTATGGAAAAGATCGCCAGAACGAAGAAGACCGCGGCCGCCGAGCGCGACCGCAGGCAACGCGTCCAGTCCGCGTCGACCGGCCTGCTCGTGCTGAAGGAACTCGCCGCGTGCGGCGGCCGCGCCACGCTGACCGCGCTCGCCGCGCGGCTCGACGAGAATCCCGCGAAGGTTCACCGCTATCTGGCGAGCCTGATGGAGGAAGCGTTCGTCACGCAGGAGCGCGCGACCCAGCAATACGTGCTCGGGCCCCAGTGCATCTCGATCGGGCTCGCGGCGATCCGGATGGCCGACCCGATACGGCTCGCCGAACCGTCGCTCGTGCGCGTGCGCGAGCGCCTGGAGGTAACGTGCTTCGTCGCGATCATGGGCAACCGCGGGCCGACGATCATGCGCTTCGAAGAGCCCGGCTTGCCGGTCACGGTCAATGTTCGCGCCGGCTCGGTGATGTCGTTGCTATGGTCCGCAACCGGGCGGCTGTTCCTCGCGCTGCTCGACGAGCCGCGTGTGCGGCAGCTGGCGGAAGACGAACTCGCGTCGGCGCCGGCCGAGCTGCGCGCGCAGCTCGATCGACGCGATCCGGTCGGTCAATTGCAGCGCGAGATTCGCGCGGCCGGCCTCGCGACCGTCCGCGACACGAACCTGAAGGGCATCAGCGCCGTGTCGGCGCCGCTATTCGATGCGAACGGACATATGTGTGCGGCGATCACCGCGTTGGGCGCGACCGGCGGCTTCGACGCATCGATCGACGGGCCAGTCGCGACGGCACTGCGCCACGAGGCCGGGCTGATCAGCGGCGAGCTCGGGTACCGGGCCGATCCCGACAGCCGGTAGTGCATCCGCGTATCGGCGCGGACGCGGGCTTCCTGCCCGCGATCCACCGCGCCGTTACGCCACGGCCGGAAAATCGAGCGTCGTATCGTTCACGCGATTGACGAGGTTCGTGAACGTGATCGATGCGATGGCGAGATTGATCTCGATGAGCTGGCGTTCCGTATAGCCCGCTGCGCGCACCGCATCGACGACCGCAACGGGGACCGTGCCGTGCGTGCCGACGAGCGTACGAACATACGCGACCAGCGCGTCCCGCGCGGCGTCGCCGGTTGCCGCGCCCGCGCGCACCTGCTTCATCTGATCGCTTGTCAGGCCTGCCAGCTTGCCCATCAGCGTGTGAGCGGCGACGCAGTAATCACATCCCGCGTATTCGCTGACCGCCAGCTTGATCGCTTCGATATCGGCCTTGCCGAGCGTGCTCGCCGCGACCGCCGCATCGAACGCCAGCGCCGCGCCGAGCGCTTCGGGGCTTTGCGTGCCGATGGTGGCGTATGCGTTGGGCACCTTGCCGACGGCCTTCTTGATCTTCGCGAACACTTCAGCGGCCGCGCCGGTTGCCTCTTCAGGGCGAATGGTGGTGAGACGGGACATGATCGACTCCTTGCTTCGTGGTTGAACGGTTAGCCATGTCGTATGGCATGGGAGTCAGTGTAGGGATGCGTGACGTTTTCTTTAATGCCATACTGCCGCAACTCCATGCTCAAACGTCTCATATGGAAATGCTCGACCGATTGCTGTCCATGATGCCGGTCACCGGGCGGCTTGACGTGCGGTGCCACTTCGGGTCGCCGTGGCGCATCGACCATCCCGAGTCGAGCGAGTGGGAACTCCCCTATCACATCCTGTTGCGCGGCGAGGCCGTCGTCGAGTGCGAGACGGACGGAGAAGACGAACCGACGCTGCGGATGAAGGCCGGCGACATCGTCGTGTTTCCGTCCGGCAGCGCCCATCGGCTGCACGACGGCAGCGGCGAGGCGCCGCGCGCGGCGCGCGAGCGGCACCGAAACGGCCTGACCGTTGCGACGAACGGCAGCACCAATGCGAACACCGATGTGCTGTGCGGGCGCTTCGTGCTGCCTGCCGTCCCGCAGCAGTTGCTGCGCGACCATCTGCCGCGACGTCTGATCGTGAGCAGCGTAACCGCGGGCGACGAACAGACGCGCGACGCCGCGTTTGCAGCCACGCGGCTCGCGCGGCTCATCGACTTGATGCGCGAGGAAGCGCTGGAGCAACGCGCCGGCAGTACCGCGGTCGTGGATCATCTGTCCGGCGCGCTGTTCGCGTTGACCCTGCGCAGTGCGTCCGAGGCAGGCCACGCGCCGCGCGGGCTGCTTGCACTGGCACAACGTCATCGGCTGCAGCCGGCGCTCGCAGCGATGTTCGACGAGCCCGAAAAGCCCTGGACGCTGGCCCAGCTGGCCGAGCGCTGCCACATGTCGCGCGCGACGTTCGCACGCCACTTCGACGAGGCGATCAGCCGCTCGGCAACCGATGTCCTGACTGAAATCCGCATGGCGCTTGCCGGGCGCAAGCTCGCGCAAACGACGATGTCCGTCGCCGAAATCGGCGAATCGGTCGGCTATCGATCCGAGGCCGCGTTCCAACGGGTGTTCAAACGGCAGGTAGGCATGACGCCGGCGAAGTGGCGCATCCGATCGTCGAGCATCGCGGAGCCGGACACGCGTTCATCCTGACACGCGATGCGCGTGAGGCCACGTTCACTTCACCCGGATATCTTTCATACATGGACAGGCTCCAGGCCATGACCACCTTCGTCACGGTGGTCGAGACGGAAGGGTTCGCATCGGCGGCGCGCAAGCTGAACGTCTCGCCGTCGGTGATCAGCCGCGTGATGACGGAACTCGAGGAATATCTCGGCGTGCGGCTGTTGACGCGGACGACGCGCGTGGTCCGCATCACCGATGCGGGCGCGTCGTTTTACGAGGACTGCCGGCGCATTCTGGCGGACATCGACGCGGCCGAGCTTTCCGCCACCGGCACCGGCAATACGCCACGCGGCCAGCTCACCGTCACGGCGCCTGTACTGTTCGGCAAGAGCTACGTGACGCCGATCGCGCTCGAGTATCTGCAGCAGCATCCTTCCGTCAATCTCAACTGCTGGTTTCTGGACCGCGTCGTCAATCTCGTCGATGAAGGCGCCGACGTGGCCGTGCGCATCGGCGAGTTGCCGAACTCGTCGCTGCAGGCGATCTCGGTCGGCAAGGTACGCCGCGTGCTGTGCGCGTCTCCCGCTTATCTGGACGCGCACGGCACGCCGCAGCGTCCGGACGATCTCGCGGCTCACGTCACGATTCAGGCGACGGGCATCACGCCGGCGCCCGAATGGCGCTTCCGCGCGCGGGACAAGACGCTCACCGTCCCCATCCAGCCGCGCCTGCTGACCACGACGAACGATTCCGCGATCGCCGCGGCAACGGCCGGCCTCGGCATCGTGCGCCTGCTGTCCTATCAGGTGGTCGACGAACTCGCGCAAGGCACGCTGTGCGTGCTGCTGGCCGAGCACGAACTTGCGCCGCTCCCGGTTCACGTCGTGCATCGGGAGGGCCGGCACGCGAACCGGAAAGCGCGCGCGTTCATCGATCTCTGCGTCGAAAGGCTGAGGGCCCAAGCGCCGATGTGGTCTGCCTAGGGCGTGTTCACGCCCTAGCAGGCACCGGCGAGTCGGCACGCGTAGCGAGCATCGCGCGCCGTAGGCAAGCAGGCCTTACGGACCGAGATCGCTGAGGCCCGGATGATCGTCGGGCCTGCGCCCGAGCGGCCAGAAGAACTTGCGATCGGCCTCGGCGATCGGCAGATCGTTGATGCACGCATGGCGGTGGTGCATGAGGCTATCGTCGCCGAATTCCCAGTTCTCGTTGCCGTACGAGCGATACCCGTTCTGCGCGTCGTCATGCCACTCGTAGGCGAAGCGCACGGCGATCCGGTTGCCGCCGTACGCCCACAGCTCCTTCATGAGCCGGTAGTCGAGTTCGCGCTGCCATTTGCGTGTGAGCAGCGCAACGATCGCCGGACGGCCCGTCACGAATTCGGCGCGGTTGCGCCACACGCTGTCGACGCTGTACGCGAGCGAAACCTGCTCCGGATTGCGCGTGTTCCACCCGTCTTCCGCAAGCCGCACTTTCTCGATCGCCGTGTCCAGCGAGAACGGTGGAACCGGCGGGCGGGCAACGTTGACGTCTTTCATGGTCAAACTCCTTTCGTCGGGAATCGTCGCCGTGCGACGAGGGTTCTGAATCACACGTCGAGCAGCAGACGATCGCCGCCGCCCGATTCGCGATGCGCGGGCACCGCGCAGCAGATCAGCGCTTCGTCGTCCGGTACCTTGAATTCCGGCGCGACCGGATACGTCACCGCGCCTTCGACGATCCGCGTGCGGCAAGTGCCGCAACTGCCTCCGCGACACCCGTATTCCGGCGTCAGTCCGCGCGCCTCGGCCAGGTCCAGCAGCGAGCCGCTGCCCGGCTGCCAGCGCGCTTCCTTGCCCGACTTGACGAACGCGACGGGTGTCGGCGTATCCGCCGGCGCACGCAGTGGGGCACTCGCGTCCGAATCGGCTCGACGCTTGAGCCCGGAAGGGCCGAACGACTCCGCGTGGATTCGATGGTCCGCCACGTTCAGGTCGCGGAGCGCGTCATAGACCGCTTGCATGAAGCCCGACGGTCCGCACAGGTAAAAGTCGTAGTCGTCGAACGGCAGCGTCGCGCGCAGCAGGTTCGCATCGATGCGGCCGACGACGTCGAATTCGTCGCCCTCGCGCGCGCCGGTCGCGTCCGACAGCACGCGCACCACGTTCACCGCGCCGTTCGCCGCCGACGCGAGCTGGCCGATCTCGTCGCCGAACGCGCGCTCCTTCACGGAGCGTGCCGCGTGAAAGAACCAGGTCTTGCGCGTGCCGCGCTTGCGCGCGCCTTCGTAGACGATGTGACGCAACATCGCCAGCATCGGCGTCACGCCGACACCGGCCGCCAGCAATACGGCGGGACGGCGCTCGAGCGCATCGATCGTGAATTGCCCGGCGGGCGCTCGCACTTCGATGCGGTCACCGACCTGCACCCCGTCATGCAGATGCGACGACACGCGCCCTTCCCGCTTCACGCTGATGCGATACACACCGTCCGACGGCGCGCTCGACAACGTATAGGTGCGGATGAGCGGATCGCCGCCCTCCGACAGATTCACGCGAATCGGCACGTGCTGGCCCGCCAGGTGCGGCACCAAGCCGGCGCCGTCCGCAGGGTCGAGCTGGAACGAGCGAATCAGCGTGCTCTCGTCGGTGATTTTCGCGACCCTGAACGGACGCCACGCCCGTGCCAGTTCGGCGGCGCTCAGGCGGCGCGCGGCCTCGTCCCAGCTCCCCGTCATCAGCGAGTTGGGCGACCAGCCTTCCGCCCGGAACGTCCAGCGCAACGGCAATGCGCCGGCGCGATAAACGACGCGGCGCGGCTTGAAGCGCCACAGTCGCTCCGCGCCCTGAAATGCGGCGATCTCCGGTGAATCGAGGTCGACTTCGGCTTCGCCGGTCATCTGCAACACGTCGCCGGTTTCGAAGTCGGCGAACACGATGCCCGCGCGCGGATTGACCCGAAAATTGCCCAGTGTCGCGAAGAACAGGTTGCCGGCGAAATCCGGGATCGTCAGCACGCCGTCGTCGCCGATGCGCACGAACCCCGCCTTGCCGCCGCGATGCGAAACGTCGACCTGACGCTCGGCGCCGTCGCCGACGTAGGACGCAACGAACAGCGTGTCGGCAGCCGCGATGATCGCGCGGGCGCGATCGTCGAGACGATCGCTTTCCTCCGGTGCGATTTCCGAGAACGTATCGGGTTCGCGTACGAACGCGAAATCGCGCAACTGGATGTATTGCGGGCAGTTGCCGAAGCTCTGCACGACATCGAGATCGAATGCGCGCGTCTCGCCGCGACGGATCATGCCGTTCAGGCGATTGCGACGCCGCGTATGCAGTTCGATGCCGAGCAGGCCGATCGCCGCGCCGTCGTGCGTGCCACTGCCAGCCGGATCGTTCGGATCGAACACGGTGTCGATGCGCAGGCGCTTGTCGTTCGGCGACTGCATGAAGCCGGGCTGGCCGAATGCGAAGGTCGCCCATACGTCTGCGTCGTCGGCCACCGCACCGACGACGACGAAAGGCAACTGTGCGAAGAACGCGCGATGCTGGTCGGGCATGTGATCCCTGACGAAGCGCCGTCCCACGCTGTCCATCTTCTGCATCACGCCTGCTTTTTCCTGCAGCTCGAGTTCGCCCCGATGCCACGGCGAGTTCGCTTCATTCGATACCGTGCTCACGATGTGTCTCCTCGACGGAACCTGCACATGACGCTTTCAGCGCGCGTTGACGCGCCCGGCGTCGCCTCCGTCACCGCACGGGCGACGGGTCGACCTCGATCACGCAGCGGCCGCGAGCCCGACCGGCGTCTTCACGAACTCGACGAAACCCGGCAACGCTTCGATGCGGCGCAGCCACGCCGAGACGTTCGAATAGCCGGACAGGTCCACATTGCCTTCGGGTGCACGCGCAACGTAGCCGTACAACGCGACGTCGGCGATGGTCGGCTTCGACCCGACGATGAAGTCGCGCCCCGCGAGTTCGGCGTCGATGAGCGCGAGGATGCGATGCGCGCGGGCGATCACTTCGTCGGCATTGAACTTCGCACCGAAGACCGTGATGAGCCGCGCGGCGGCCGGCCCGAATGCGATCTCGCCGGCCGCGACCGACAACCAGCGCTGCACGGCGGCTTCCTGCACGGGCGATTGCGGGAGGAAGTCGCTGTTGCCCGACGTGCGGGCGAGATACACGAGGATGGCATTCGAATCGGCGATCACGGTGTCCCCGTCGACCAGCACCGGCACCTGACCGAAGCGGTTCAGCGCCAGAAATTCAGGCGACTTGTGCGCGCCGGCGGCCAGGTCGACTTCGACCAGTTCATGCTCGATGCCGAGCAGCGAGATGAGCAGGCGGGCGCGGTGCGAGTGACCGGAAAGCGGATGAACGTAGAGCTTCATGACTGTATCCTTTTGGAGGTGCGACGAGCAGGTCTCATCGCTTGAGGCAAGTCTAGAAACTCGGCGGTTGCGACAGAATCCCCGCTGAGGAGAATTGATCGTTCTCGTTTCGCGAATGGTCGGGCGAAAGCCGGCGTTGCGATGCGGACCCACACGGCGTTTTGCGCGCCGGGCCGCCGGCGAAATCGATCGCGCCGGCACGCGACCCGGCTTGCGGGAGCGACGCGGTCGACGCGATCGACGCGATCGACGCGCCGCCCGCGACAGCGGCCGCCCTTACTCGATCGCCTTGAGCGCCTCCAGTCCGTCCGGCAGCTTCGCGTCCGGAAACTGCGTGGACAGCGTGGCGTCCCGCCAGCGCGCCGCCTCTTCCGCGCGCTGCCGTTCCGCCTGCTCGCAGACGAACAGCGCATCGCCGCCGAGCAGCAGGCGCAGCGGCACGTCGTCGCGGCGCGACAGGTCGACGATCAACGCCGCGATCCGCGCGGGATCGCCGACCTCGTGGCCGCCATACGCACCGAGCAACTCGAGAATCTTGCCGACCGACGGCTGATAGTCGGGCAGCAGATCGTCGACGTCGCGCTTCGCCTGCGCGGCCCATTCGGTCCGCATCCCGCCCGGTTCGAGCGTGCACACGCGCACGCCGAACGGCGCGACTTCCTTCGCGAGCACGTCGCTGAATCCGCCGACCGCCCACTTCGCGGCCTGATACGCGGACAACCCGGGCGTCGACGTGCGCCCGCCGACCGACGATACCTGGAAGATGCGCCCCGCGCGTTGTGCGCGCATCGTCGGCAGCACCGCGCGCGTGAGATTGATCACGCCGAACAGGTTCGTTTCGATCTGGTCGCGGAACACGTCGGCGCCCATCTGCTCGAACGGCGCCGTATGGCCGTAGCCCGCGTTGTTCACCAGCACGTCGATGCGGCCGAATGCGGCGCGTGCCGCCGAGACGGCCTGCTCTGCCGCCGCTTCGTCGGTGACGTCGAGCGCGACCGGCAGCAACCGGTCGCCATACCGTTCGGCCAGATCGGCCAGTTGCGCCGGGTCGCGTGCGCCGGCCACCAGTCGGTCGCCCACCGCCAGCACGGCTTCCGAAATCGCGCGTCCCAGGCCGCGTGCGGCCCCTGTTACCAACCAGACTTTCGACATTTTCCACTCCTTGATCGTGGTGAAACGATGAAAATGAATGATTACTCACTCATTAATATGGACGATAAACCGATCCTTCATGACCCGCATCGCCCTGCCTGAAACTCCGTGCCGGCCATCGCGGCACGCGCCGCCCGACGGCCGTGCCTGACTCACACCGCGTGCAACACGGCCCACAACGCGCGAAAGCCGGCTTCCTGGTACGCATCGGCGCGCACCGGATCGCGTGCGATCGATTCCATCGCCGTTTCCGCGATCGACGTAAACAACGCCGAGCAGAACGCATGCGCTTCGTCGCGGTTCAGCGCGCCCGACGCGGCGACCTGTTCGCGCAGCAGCGCACGGATCGCGCCGAAGCCTTCGGCGCCGGCCGCGCGATGCGGGTCGTCGATGCGCCCGCTCACGCCGAGCTGCTGCAGCGCGCGCCGGCCGTCCGGATTCGCGACGCCCCACGACACATAGCCGTTCCACGCATGCCGTACCGCCTGCTCGGCCGGCGCGTGTTCCGGAAACCCGGTCATCATCGCTTCGCGCATGTCGGCCTTCAGGCTCACGTACAGCGCGTTCAGCAACGCATCCTTGGTGTCGAAATAGGTGAACACCGTGCCTTCCGCCACGCCGGCCAGCCGCGCGATGCGCGCGGTCGTCGCGGTCGCGCCGTCCTCGGCGAGCGCGCGCGCGGCTGCGGCGAGGATGGCTTCGTGCTTGTCGGGACTGCGCGGTCGGGCCACGTTCGATTCCTTTAATGAGTGAGCACTCAATCATAATCGAGCCATCAACGAGAACGCAAGCCCTGTTACATCCGGGGGAACGCACACGCAAACCATCAAAACGGTGCACTATTGCGTTTTGCCGTACCGGCGCCGGCCATCCGGCGCCCGATTGCCCTCGACGTTCGTTTCACGTTCACCGTTTCAAACCGCGAACCTCCCATGACGAATCAGCCTTCCCAGACGGCGGCCGACCGGCCCGTCGACATGATCATCTTCGGCGGCGGCGGCGACCTGGCCGCCCGCAAGCTGTTGCCCGCGCTGTACATGGCGCACCTGCACTGCAATCTTCCGCCCGAGACGCGCATCATCGCCGTCGGCCGCCGCGACTGGGGCATCGACGGCTATCGCAAGTTCATGGACGAGCAGTCGCGCCCGTTCATCGACGAGAAGGCGTTCGACGCCGACGCGTGGAGCCGCTTCCTCGACCTGTTCAAGTACGTGCTGATCGACGTGAACGCGCCGGACGACTACCTGCGGCTCGCCGAAGCGGCGCGTGGCGACGCGATCCGCGTGTTCTACCTGTCGACGTCGCCGGAGCTGTTCACGACGATCTGCGACAACCTGTCGGCCGCGCACCTCGTCGACGCGCACTCGCGCGTCGTCCTCGAAAAGCCGCTGGGCCACGATCTCGCGTCCGCGAAGGCGATCAATAACGCGGTCGGCAAGCACTTCGAAGAATCGCAGATCTACCGGATCGACCACTATCTCGGCAAGGAAACCGTGCAGAACCTGATGGTGCTGCGCTTCGGCAACCCGATCTTCGGGCCGCTGTGGCAGGCGCCGAACATCCGCAGCGTGCAGATCACGGTCGCGGAAACGGTCGGCGTCGGCAGCCGTGCGGGCTTCTACGACCATACCGGCGCGCTGCGCGACATGGTGCAGAACCACCTGCTGCAGTTGCTGTGCATCGTCGCGATGGAGCCGCCCGTGTCGCTCGACCCGGACGCGGTGCGCGACGAGAAGCTGAAGGTGCTGCGCTCGCTGCGGCCGATGTCGCTGTCGGACGTCGCGCGCGACACGGTGCGCGGCCAGTACACGGCCGGCGCGGTCGACGGGCAGCCGGTCAAGGGCTATCTCGAGGAAGACAACGTGCCGGCGGACAGCCGTGCGGAAACCTTCGTCGCGCTGCGCGCGCACATCAACAACTGGCGCTGGGCGAACGTGCCGTTCTTCCTGCGCACCGGCAAGCGGCTGCAGCGCCGCCAGTCGGAAATCGTGATCGAGTTCGCGGACATGCCGTTCTCGATCATCCCGACCGGCCCGCGCAATTACGGCAACCGTCTCGTGATCCAGCTTCAGCCGGAAGAGTCGATCCAGTTGCAGATGCTCGCGAAAGAGCCGGGCAGCGGAATGAACATGGTGCCGGTGAGCCTGAACCTCGACCTGCAGCAGGCGATTCCGGAACGGCGCGCGGAAGCGTACGAACGGCTGCTGATCGACGTGATCCGCGGCCGCCTCACGCACTTCATGCGCCGCGACGAACTCGAAGCCGCCTGGTCGTGGGTCGAGCCGATCCTCGACGGCTGGAAGCAGCTCGGCGACCGGCCGCGCCTGTACACGGCCGGCACGTTCGGGCCCGCGGCTTCGTCGGCGCTGCTCGCGCGCGACGGAATGTCCTGGGCCGAAGAGGCGTAATCGCCGCACGACGGCGTGCCGCCGCGCGGCACGCCGAACTTGGAAAGGCAGCGCCGCGTCGCTACTGCGACTCCATCCACGCGGCCTTGCGCCGCGCCGGCGCATCGCCGCCGCTGCCACCGCCCAGCACCTCGATCAGGTAGTCGACGAACGACGCGATCCGCGACGAGATCGCGGTATTGCGGTAGTACACCGCGTGAATCGGCTGCCTGACGTCGAGCGTCTGGCGCGCAAGCACCTGCACCAGCCGCCCCGCTTCGCGATCCTGCGCGGTCACGAAATCCGACAGGCACACGACCCCCGTGCCCGCCAGCGCGAGCTGCCGCAGCGTCTCGCCGCTCGACGACCAGACGTCGGGCTCGATGCGGCAGGGCTCGCCGTCCGCGCCAAGGATCGGCCATACGTTCAACGATTCGGGCTGCGTGAAGCCGAGCAGCGTGTGCTTCGGCAGATCCTCGACCTTGCGCGGCTGCCCGTGCGCTTCGATGTAGTCGGGGCTGGCGAGGATGCGCACCCGGCTGTTGCCGATCCGCCGGCTGTGCAGCGTCGAATCCTTCAGCCGGCCGATCCGGATCGCGACGTCGGTGCGCCGCTCCAGCAGGTCGATGATGCCCTCGTTGCTGTTCAGCTCCAGCTCGACCTTCGGGAAGCGCTCGCGGTAGCCGCGCACGAGCGGCACGATCACGTGCAGCATGAACGGCGTCGCGGCGTCGACGCGCAGGCGCCCGGACGGCATCTCGCGCCGCGCGAGCATCTGCTCTTCCGCGTTCTCGACCGATTCGATGATCGCGCGCGCATCCTGCAGGAACGCGCGCCCTTCCTCGGTCAGTTCGAGCCGGCGCGTGGTCCGGCGCAGCAGCGTGGTCTTCAGCTTTTCCTCGAGCCGCGCGAGCGTGCGGCTCGTCGCCGACACGGTGAGGTCGAGCTGCTGGGCGGCGGCCGTGATCGAACCGGTGTCGACCACGGCGGCAAAGGCCTGGAGTTCGTCGAGAGTGATCTTCATTGTTGATCTGAAATCAAAACAATTTGGTTTATAGACCAGTTTTTCCGCAAAAGTAAAGCCGGCACACTGCGATCCATTCCTACTGAAACCCGGATCCCGTCATGCCACTCGCGTTGCTTGCGCTGACCATCAGCGCCTTTGCCATCGGCACCACCGAATTCGTGATCGTCGGGCTGATCCCGACGATCGGCGCCGACCTCGGCGTCAGCCTGCCGTCCGCCGGCCTGCTCGTCAGCCTGTACGCGCTGAGCGTGGCCATCGGCGCGCCGCTCCTCACCGCGCTCACCGGCCGCGTGCCGCGCAAGGCGCTGCTCGCCGGGCTGATGGCGCTCTTCACCGTCGGCAACCTCGTCGCGTGGCAGGCGCCGGGCTACGAATCGCTGATCGTCGCGCGCGTGCTCACCGGCCTCGCGCACGGCGTGTTCTTCTCGGTCGGCTCGATCATCGCGACCACGCTCGTGCCGAAGGACAAGGCCGCCAGCGCGATCGCGACGATGTTCAGCGGGATGACCGTCGCGTTCGTCGCCGGCATTCCGCTCGGCACCTTCATCGGCCAGCACTTCGGCTGGCGCGCGACGTTCCTGATCGTCGCGCTGTTCGGCCTCGTCGCGTTCCTCGGCGCGGTCGCGTTCGTGCCGCGCGGGCTGCCGCAGACGCCGCCCGCGCCGCTCGCCCGCCAGCTGCGCGTGCTGGCCCAGCCGCGCCTGCTCCTCGTCTATGCGATGACGGCGGTCGGCTACGGCGGCTCGCTGATCGCGTTCACGTACATGGCGCCGCTGCTCGAACAGATCGCCGGCTTCACGCCGTCGCAGGTCAGCCTCGTGCTCGTCGGCTACGGCGTGTCGGTCGCGGTCGGCAACGTGTGGGGCGGCAAGCTCGCGGACGCCGTCGGCCCCGTGAAGGCGCTCAAGCGGATCTTCCTGCTGCTCGCGATCGTGCTGCTCGCGCTGACCTTCACGATCCACGTGAAATGGCTCGCGGTGCTGACGATGCTCGCGTGGGGCGCCGTGGCGTTCGGCAACGTGCCGGGGCTGCAGGTGTACGTCGTCAAGCAGGCGCGCCACTTCGCGCCGGACGCCACCGACGTCGCGTCGGGCTTCAACATCGCCGCCTTCAACCTCGGCGTGGCCGGCGGGTCGTCGCTCGGCGGCCTGATCGTCGCGAACGTCGGCCTCGGCCACACGCCGTGGATCGCCGCCGTCGTCACGCTCGGCGCGTTTGCGCTCACCGCGCTGAGCGGCCGTCTCGACAGCCGTCAGGGCCTGCCGGAACGCACGGCCGAACCCGTCGAACTCGCCCATTGAACGCCATCCTTTTGCAGGAGCCACCCGCATGAACGCATCGACCCAACGTCCGCCGTTCGCCGGCAAGACTTTCGAAGTCCGTTACGACGGCCTCACCGCGCTCAACGCGTACGACGAAGACGGCCTCCACATGCGCTACGAGATCACCGAAGGCCCGTACGCGGGCGCGAAGGGTGAAGTGGCCTATACGTGGCAGCCCATCGCCGACGACACCTACGCGATCTCGTGGCAGGAAGCCGATCGCGCCACCGTCGTGCATATCGACGACTTCGCCGCGGGCACGTCGCGCTCGTTCTTCACCGCGCCGTCGCTCGATTTCTACCGGCTCGACGGCAGCCTGCGCGCGATCTGAACGGAGCCCGACCATGTCCACTTCACTCGACACGCTCGCCGCCGGCGGCTTCAGCATCGGCATCGAACTGCCGCTCGACAACGACTGGACCCCGTCCGGCAACGCGAAACGCCGGCATGACGGCCGCCACCCCGGCGTGCCCGACCTCGACATCCACGCGGAGCTCGCGCAACTGGCCGACACGCTCGGCTTTCGCGCGCTCTGGGTGCGCGACGTGCCGGTGTACGACCCGTCGTTCGGCGATGCCGCGCAGGTGTTCGAAACGTTCTCGTATCTCGGCTACCTCGCCGGAATCACGCACGACATCCTGCTCGGCACCGCGGCCGTCGTGCTGCCGCTGCGCGAACCGCTGCTGACGCTGAAATCGGCCGCGACGATCCAGGAACTGAGCGGCGGTCGCCTGCTGCTCGGCGTCGCGAGCGGCGACCGGCCGGTCGAATATCCGCTGTTCGGCCGCGACTTCGCCACGCGCGGCGAAAACTTCCGCGACCAGATCGCGCTGCTGCGAGACGGCGCGCGCGGACACTTGCCGCCCGGCCTGGAAGTGCTGCCCGCCGCCCGTTCACCGGTGCCGCTGCTCGTCGCGGGCCTCGCACAGCAGACGCCTGCGTGGATCGGCGAACACATGGACGGCTGCCTCGCGTATCCGGGAACGCCGGCCGATCACCTGCAGCGCGCCGCGAACTGGCACGCAGTGGCCGGCGACAAGCCGTACGTGAGCTTCATCCATCTCGACCTCGCGGAAGATCCGCACGAACCGCTGCAGCGGCACCGCTTCGGCGCCCGCGCGGGGCGCATCGCGCTGACGGAAGAACTCGCGGCGATGCGCGACGCGGGCGTGCAGCACATCGGCCTGCATTTCCGCCGCAACCGGCGGCCGCTCGACGAGACGATGGCCGAAATCGCATCGGACGTGCTGCCCGCGTTCCATCCGAACACGACGCCGCAGACGCGCGCCGCATAAGCGGCGACCACGGTCCGGACGCCCATGGCGCGACCTATATTTGACTTCAAATCAAATATTTTTGACTGATGAACGCGTTTATCTCATCAGTCTCACGCGCCAGAATGACTTCCATACCGCAATCGTTCCCCCTCTTTCAGGAGCACATGATGAGCAAGATTCCCGCATTCGGCCTCGGTACGTTCCGCCTGCAAGGCCAGGTCGTCATCGACTCGGTCCGCAACGGCCTCGAAGTCGGCTACCGCGCGATCGACACCGCGCAGATCTACGGCAACGAAGCAGAAGTCGGCGAAGCGATCGCCGCGTCGGGCGTGCGCCGCGAAGACCTGTTCCTCACGACGAAGATCTGGGTCGACAACTACGCGCCGGAAAAACTGGCGGCCAGCCTCGAGGAAAGCCTGCGCAAGCTGCGCACCGACGTCGTCGACCTGACGCTGATCCACTGGCCGGCGCCGGGCAACGGCGTGTCGATCGACGCGTTCATGACCGCGCTGGCGGACGCGAAGGCGAAGGGCCTCACGCGCCAGATCGGCATCTCGAACTTCAACATCGAACTGACGAAGGAAGCGATCGCGGCCGTCGGCAAGGACGCGATCGCGACGAACCAGATCGAACTGAGCCCGTACCTGCAGAACCGCAAGCTGGTCGAGTTCCTGAACGCCGAAGGCATTCACGTGACGTCGTACATGACGCTCGCGTACGGCAAGGTGCTCGGCGACCCGGTGCTCGGCGCGATCGCGCAGCGTCACGACGCGACGCCGGCCCAGGTCGCGCTCGCCTGGGCGCTGCAGCTCGGCTACTCGGTGATTCCGTCGTCGACCAAGCGCGAGAACCTCGCGAGCAACCTGCTCGCGCAGACGCTGCGCCTGACCGGCGAAGACATGGCGCAGATCGCCGCGCTCGAGCGCAACGGCCGCGAAGTCGACCCGGACGGCCTCGCGCCGAAGTGGGACTGAGCACACGCCGCCTTCATCCGACATGACCCGTCCGCGGCCCGCCGGCCGCGGCACCGACAGGAATCCACCATGACCCAGGACCCGCTTTTCCAACCGCTGCGACTCGGCGCGCTGACGCTGCCAAACCGCATCGTGATGCCGCCGATGACGCGCTCGCGCGCCAGCCAGCCCGGCGACGAAGCCAACGAACTGATGGCCGCGTATTACGCGCAGCGCGCGAGTGCGGGCCTGATCGTCAGCGAAGGCACCTACATCGCGCCGCTCGGCAAGGGCTACGCATGGACGCCCGGCATCCACACGCCGTCGCAGGTCGCCGGCTGGCGCAAGGTGACGGACGCCGTGCATGCCGCGCACGGCCGCATCTTCGCGCAGCTGTGGCACGTCGGCCGGCTGAGCCACACGAGCCTGCTCGGCGGCGCGCAACCCGTGTCGTCGTCGCCGCTCCAGGCGAAGGGCGTGAACGTGTTCATCGCCGGCGAGGACGGCAGCACGCCGGGCTTCGTGCAGGCGTCCGAGCCGCGCGCGCTGTCGATCGACGAGATCCACGAGATCGTCGACCAGTACCGCACCGCCGCCCGCCACGCGATCGAAGCCGGCTTCGACGGCGTCGAGCTGCACGGCGCGAACGGCTACCTCGTGAACCAGTTCATCGATTCGAACGCGAACACGCGCACCGACGCATACGGCGGCTCGCTGGAGAACCGGCTGCGCTTCCTGCGCGAAGTCACGCAGGCGCTGATCGACGGGACCGGCGACGCATCGCGCGTCGGCATCCGCCTCGCGCCGCTGACCACGCTGAACGGCTGCGTCGACGACGATCCGGAAACGACCTACCTCGCCGCCGCGAAGCTGCTCGGCGAACTCGGCGTCGGCTACCTGCACATCGCGGAAGCCGACTGGGACGACGCGCCGCTGATGCCGGTCGCCTTCAAGCAGCAACTGCGTGCCGCGTTCCCGGGCGTGCTGATCTATGCCGGCGCATACACCGCCGAGCGCGCGCGCGAGGCGATCGCCGCCGGCTGGGCCGACCTCGTCGCATTCGGCCGCCCGTTCGTCGCGAATCCCGACTTGCCCGAGCGGCTGCGCACCGGCGCCGCGCTCGCGCCGCACGACCGCAACACGCTGTTCGGCGGCGACGCCCACGGCCTGACCGACTACCCGACGCTCGCGCAAGCCGCGGCATAACGATCGACAGGAGTCTCGAATGAAAGCGACGCTCGCCCGGCTCGCGCTCGCCGCGATCCTGCCGTTCGCGGCCGCGCAAGCGGCCCACGCCGCCCCGTCCGAGGCGGCGGCGGCCGGCTGGTATCCGTCCGTCTATGGCGCCGATGACGAAATCGGCGCGGCCAACCTGCTGACGCCCGACGTCGTCAAGCAGGCGGTCGGCCTCGTGAAAGCCGGCAAGACCTATCCGCTGGCCGTGCCGGTGGACAAGAACCTGCCGGCGTACCGCCACCGCAGCTTCCGGCTGTACAACGTGCAGGTCGGCCAGCAGGCCGGCAAGAGCCTCGGCCCGAACAAGTTCACGTTCAACGACGAACTCGTCAACGCATGGACCGGCGTCGGCACGCAGTTGAACGGCATCGGCCACATCGGCATCGACAACGTGTACTACAACGGCAACCGCGCGGCCGATTTCGTGACCGTCGACGGCGTGAAGAAGCTCGGCGTCGAGAAGGTGCCGCCGATCGTCACGCGCGGCGTCGTGCTCGACATGACCGCCCACTACGGCAAGCCGATCGTGCCGGGCGGCACCGAGTTCACGGTCGCCGATATCCAGGCCGTGCTGAAGAAGCAGCGGCTGACGCTGCGCAAGGGCGACGTCGTGCTGTTCAACACCGGCTGGCTCGAACTGGTCGGCAAGGACGACAAGCAGTTCCTCGCCGTCGAGCCCGGCATCGGCATGGAAGCCGCGAAGTGGCTGGCCGATCAGGGGATCGTCGCGTTCGGCGGCGACACGTGGGCGTCGGAGGTCTATCCGAATCCGCATACGCAGGACGAATTCCCGGTCAACCAGTACATGCTCGCGAAGCGCGGCATCTACAACCTGGAGCTGGTCGACAGCCGCGCGCTGGTGCGCGACAAGGCATGGGAATTCCTGTTCGTGCTCGGCCAGCCGCTGTACGTCGGCTCCACGCAGGTCAATATCAACCCGGTCGCGATCCGCTGATCGCGCATCCGCCCTCCGGCAATCGCGGCGACTATCGCCGCGATCGTCATTTCCGAGTTGCGGCCTGGGCGATCGGCGTCTAACGTTGACGGGATCGACGCCATACGACCGTCACCCGACCTGAAAGGACGCCCCGTCATGCCAAGCCGCTCCCCGACACGCGACATGCTGCTGGCCCTTGCGGCCGGTTTTTCCCTCGCGGCCTTTACCGCGCCTTCGCACGCCAACGAGGCTGCCGGCCTCACGGCGCCAGCGCCGGCCACGCCGGTGCTGACGACCACCGCGAGCGGCTTGCAGGTCTACACGTGCGAATACGATGCCGAACACCGGCTCGCGTGGACATTCCAGCACCCCGAAGCGCTGCTGTTCGATGCCGGCGGCACGCTCGTCGTCCGGCACGGCGCGGGACCGTCGTGGGAAGCGCTCGACGGCAGCCGCATTACCGGCAAGAAGCTCGCGGAAGTGCCGAGCGCCAGCCCGGCCAGCATTCCGCAACTGCTGCTCGCGGCGACGCCGGCCGCAACCGGCACGCTCGCCGGCGTGCGCTTCGTGCAGCGGCTCGACACGGCGGGCGGCACGCCGCCGGCCGCGACGTGCACGACCGAGCATGCGGTCGGCCGCTTCCCGTACTTCGCGCGCTATGTGTTCCTGAAGTGACGCGCACGGCGTCGCAGCGACGGGGATCATCCCTTCACCTTTCGCCCCGCTTCCGCTTAATCAGTTTTCCTATATTTGATGCGGGGAAGCGTGAAATCGTCGACACCCTCGCTCCGTCCGGTCAGCGCAGCCGCATCGACAATTCGACGTCGCCGCCGAACGGCACCGACAGGTAGCCGTGTTCCGGCGCGCGCACGTAAGCAAGATAGTCGGGGCTGTATTCCGCGTTGTCGGCCACGACGAACGCGCCCGCCCTGAGCCGCGGCTCGACCAGCGCGAGTATCTCCGGATACAGCGCCTTCGCCCCGTCGAGCAGCAGCAGGTCGACCGAATCCGGAAGATCGGCGGCCAGCGTGCGCAGCGCATCGCCTTCGCGAATCTCCACGAGATCGGCCAAGCCGGCCGCCGCCAGGTTGGCCTGCGCGCGCACGACCTTCGACGGCTCGAACTCGCTCGTGATCAGCCGGCCGCCGCCGTTGTCGCGCAGCGCGGCCGCGAGATGCAGCGTCGAGATGCCGAACGACGTGCCGAATTCGACGATTGCCTTCGCGCCGCCGCTGCGCGCGAGCATGTACAGCAGCATACCCGTCTCGCGCGACACGGGAAGCGGGTAGTCCTTCAGGCGCGCATACAGATCGGCGTAGTCCGTCTTGCTGCGCATCAGCCGCGCTTGCTCGTCGCGCGACACGTTGGTGAAGGCCGGGCTCGTCGCGGGCGACGACGCGTCGGCTTCGTCGAACAGGCGCGCCAGCAGCGAAGCCAGCGGGTCGAGCATCAGGGTGGTCATGCGATATCTCCGTATCGGGTTGAGTGCGTCAGTGCACCCGACTAGAATATGACGAACTATTCAGGTTTTACTATTCGCATTGGCAAACCGCTCATGACCGACCGCCGAAACGCCCCGATCGCCACGCGCAAGCAGCCTCGGCAGGCGCGCTCGACCCGCCTCGTCGAGGACGTCCTGCAGGCGGCTATTCAGGTTTTGGCGAGCGAAGGCGCGCAGCGCTTCACGATGGCGCGCGTCGCCGAGCGGGCCGGCGTGAGCGTCGGCTCCCTATACCAGTACTTCCCGAACAAGGCGTCCGTGCTGTTCCGGCTCCAGCACGACGAGTGGCGGCAGACGCACGACATGCTGTGCGCAATCCTGCAGGACACGCAGAAGACGCCGCCCGAGCGGCTGCGCACTGCCGTCCACGCGTTCATCCGTTCGGAATGCGACGAGGCGCCGATGCGGACCGCGCTCGACGACGCGGCTCCGCTCTATCGCGACGCCCCCGAGGCGCAGGACGTGAAGGCCGAGGGCAACCGGGCGTTCAGCGCGTTCATCCGCGAAGCGCTGCCCGACGTGCCCGACGCCACGCATGCGCTCGCGTGCGAGCTGATCCTGACGACGCTCACGACGGGCGGCAAGGCGTTCTCCGAAACCGCGCGCACGCCCGCGGAAATCGACGCGTACTCGGACGCGATGGCCGACATGTTCTGCGCGTATCTCGCGCATCTCGCGCGCAGTTGAAGCCCGCATCGGGACGGAAACCATGCACGCGCGCCGGCCTCCCGGGCCACCTTGAAAGCCATTCGTAACGTCCAACGCCCCCCGCCCGCCGACCCTGCATTCAAATAGTCGCCTTAACGGATTCGAACTAGGCGTATACACGCGTGTCGGCGCGACGGAGCCCCGTTGCACGCCGATATAAGCGCTGCGACATGCGCTGCATGCTCTTCCCCCGATGGGACGTGATGAGCCGCTCGCCTAACCTTCGCTACGGCAAAGCACACGTGACGGGGTCGACCACACCATGCGTCGTCCGACGCGACACCCTCGCGATCGTTTCGATTCGCCCGTCACGACACGCACCGCGCGTCATGCGTCCCCGCGACGTTGCCGATCAATCCAACCAGATACGAGACACCCTGACGACGGTTCGCTGCGAGCCGTTTCAGCATGCTGATAAAGGAGCAAGCTCATGAGTGATACCCCGGTGCAGCCGACGCTCGGCGTCGGCGCGGAAGAAACCGGCTTGGGCGCCAACGGCGCCATCGACCGGTACTTCGGCATTTCGTCGCGCGGCAGCACGCAACGCCGCGAGATCATTGCCGGCGTGACCACCTTCCTCGCGATGGTCTACTCCGTGTTCGTCGTGCCCGGCATGTTCGGCAAGGCCGGCTTCGACACGAGCGCCGTGTTCGTCGCGGTCTGTCTCACCACCGCGTTCGGCTCGCTGCTGATGGGCCTGTGGGCGAAGCTGCCGATCGCGATCGGCTGCGCGATCTCGCTGACCGCGTTCACCGCGTTCGGGCTCGTGCTCGGCAAGGGGCTGCCTCCGACGGTCGCGCTCGGCGCGGTGTTCCTGATGGGTCTCGTGTTCACCGGCATCTCGATCACCGGCGTGCGTTCGTGGATCCTGCGCAACCTGCCCGCGGGCGTCGCCCACGGCACGGGGATCGGCATCGGGCTGTTCCTGCTGCTGATCGCGTCGAACGACGTGGGCCTCGTGATCAAGAACCCGGGCGCCGGGCTGCCGGTGTCGCTCGGCCAGATCACCGCGTTCCCGGTCATCATGTCGGTCGTCGGACTCGCCGCGATCTTCGGCCTCGAAAAACGTCGCGTGCCGGGCGGCATCCTGCTCGTCGTGATCGCGATCTCGGTATTCGGGCTGATCTTCGATCCGGGCGTGAAATACCGCGGCATCTTCGCGCTGCCGTCGCTGAGCGCACCGGGCCACGCGTCGCTGATCGGCGCGATGGACATCAAGGGCGCGCTGTCGATGGCCGTGCTGCCGAGCGTGCTCGCGCTGGTGATGACCGCCGTGTTCGACGCGACCGGCACGATCCGCGCGGTCGCGGGCCAGGCCGGCCAGCTCGACGCGAACGGCCGCATCATCAACGGCGGCCGCGCGCTGACCGCCGATTCGATCAGCTCGATCTTCTCCGGCTTCCTCGGCGGCGCGCCGGCGGCGGCCTACATCGAGTCGAGCGTCGGCGTGGCCGCCGGCGCGAAGACGGGCCTCGCGGCCGCGGTGGTCGGCCTGCTGTTCCTCGTCGTGATGTTCTTCTCGCCGCTCGCGGGCCTCGTGCCGTCGTATGCGACCGCGCCCGCGCTGATGTACGTCGGGCTGCTGATGCTCGGCAGCGTGAGCAAGCTGCACATGGACGACATGGTCGACGCGATGTCCGGCCTCGTGTGCGCGGTGTTCATCGTGCTGACCGCGAACATCGTGACGGGCATCATGCTCGGCTTCTCGACGCTCGTGATCGGCCGCGTCGCCAGCGGCGAATTCCGCAAGCTCAACGTCGGCACCGTGCTGATCGCGGCCGTGCTCGTCACGTTCTATCTCGGCGGCTGGGCGATCTGAGCGCGACACATGCGCGACGTCGCCTGCAGAAGGGCGGCGCGCATCGGGACGATACCGTCTCCTCCACCATCGTCGTTGATGGCCTCGAGCCTGGGAACGCGAGTTTCCAGGCTTTTTTTATCGGTGCGACGCAGCGCGACGCACTGCGCGAAAACGTCGCGGCGCTCATTCGCGCGCGGTGCTACGATCGCGTTTTGCCCCTTCAGGAGTCGCGATGAACCCACTTGGCATCGTCTCCGAATCGACCACCCGGGCCTCGGCGCGCAAGCCGCCGTTCATTCCGTCGTTCGGCTTCCACGAAGTGCATGAATCGCAGCCGATCGACGCGCCGCCCGCATCCATCATCGATGTCGTCGCCTCGCTCGACATGCGCGCCGATCCCGTCATCGACACGCTGCTGACGATGCGAGAATTCCCGGCAGCCGTCGCGGGCGCGCTGCGCCACGCGCCGGCCCGCCCCGAACGCGCGCGTTTCGGCTTCGACACGTTCACGCCGCTCCATCGCGACGACACGTCGCTGTCGCTCGGCCTCGTCGGACGCTTCTGGCGCCCGACGCCCGACGTGCGCGCCGTCGCCGATGCCGACGCGTTCGTCCGGCACGACGACCCGCGCGACGCGAAGCTGGTGCTCCGGTTCGAGGTCGTCGGGCTCGCGTCGGGCGCGCACATCCTGCGCACCGAAACCTTCGTCCATTGCCCGAGCGCGCGCACGCGCTGGCTGTTCACGCCGTACTGGCTCGCGATCCGAGTGGGCAGCGGCTGGATCCGGCGCCGCACGCTGGCAGCGGTCGAGATGGCGCTCGCCTGAACGCGCCACGTCAGAACGGCTTGATCACTGCCAGCCCGACGACGAGCGCCATCCCGACGATCACCGCGCCCGCCGCGTGCCCGAGCCACGGCGCCGGCACGACGACGAGATCGTCGCGCGCCATGCGCCGCAGCGTGCCGGCCAGGATCCCGTGCAGCACCGACAGCGCGACGACGAGCGCGAGCTTCACCGACAGCCACGCGGCGCCGAACCAGTGACCGCTCAGCGCGAGCGCGATGCCGGCGATCCAGACGATCGCGAGCGCGGGCGCCGTCACCGTGCGATCCCAGCGCCGCACCGCGCGATGCACGGCGAGGTTCGCGATCCGGACCGCGACGGACGACAACAACAACCCGCCGACGAACGTGACGACGGCCGCCAGATGCACCGCCTTCAGCACCAGATAGATCATTGCGCGTGCCGCCTGCGCGCGATCCAGCCGGCGCTCGCGAGCCCCGCGAACGGCACGACGGCCGACAGCACGAGCCGCGCGACCTCGCCCTTGCTCCATAGCCCGCTCGATGCGGTGACGACTACCGCCCACACGTACATCGCGAACGCGATGCCGTGAACCGGGCCCATGATCGACACCGCGACCGGGTAGCCGGCCAGATGCTTGAGCGGCACGGCCACGCAGACCAGCGCGACGAGCGTGGTCGCCTCCAGCAGCGACAGGTATTGCAGGTTCCGCAACGCGTTGCGATCGTCTTGTTTCATCGGCAGGGCTCCAGGTGGTCCGCCGCGATTGTCGCGTGTGGTGCCGGCCCGAGCCATTGGCTAGAATGACATCTTTCAACGGATTCTGGCCACGGCCGCAACGCCATGCACACGGTCGCCGTTCTTGCCTTGCCCGATGTCGTCCCGTTCGATCTGGGCGTCGCCTGCGACACGTTCGTGCGCGTGCGGGCCTCCCATGTCGAACAGGCGTACCGCGTACGCGTGTGCAGCGAACAGCCGCGCGTCGGCGGCGACCTGTTCGAGCTGCGCCCGCCGTTTCGCCTCGACGCGCTGGCCGACGCCGATACGATCATGGTGCCCGGCACGTCGGTGCCGCTCGCGCCGACGTCGCGCCGCGTGCTCGACGCGCTGCGCGCGGCGGCCACGCGCGGGCGCCGGATCGCGTCGATCTGCAGCGGCGCGTTCGTACTCGCGGAAGCCGGGCTGCTCGACGGCCTGCGCGCGACGACGCACTGGCTCGCGGCCGCCGAACTCGCGCGCCGCTATCCGACCGTCGACGTCGACCCGAACGTGCTGTTCGTCGACAACGGCCGGATCCTGACCTCGGCCGGCGCGGCGGCCGGCCTCGATCTGTGCCTGCACATGATCCAGGCCGACTACGGCGCGGCCGTCGCCGTCGACGCGGCCCGCAACGCGGTGGCGCCGCGCGTGCGCGAAGGCGGCCAGGCGCAGTTCATCGCGCCCGAATGGCCGGCCGGCGGCGACGGGCTGCACGACCTGATGGACTGGCTGCACGCGAACCTGCGCCAGCCGCTGACGCTCGACGCGATCGCGCGCAAGGCATCGACGAGCGTGCGCACGCTGACGCGGCGCTTCCAGGAGCAGACGGGCACGTCGCCGGGGCAATGGCTGCAGACCGCGCGCGTCAGGCATGCGCAGCAGTTGCTGGAGGTGACCGAACTGTCGATCGAACATGTGGCGACGGAAGCCGGGTTCGGCTCGGTCAGCGCGTTTCGCGAGCGCTTCTCGCGCATCGTCGGCACGTCGCCGCAGCGCTATCGGCAGGCGTTCCGCACACGCGCCGATGCGTGACCTTCATCGGGCTCGCCGCCTGAACCCGCCGCCCCCTTTCGCGCCAACCGGACCCGACCGATGACCCGCATCCGCAATCCCCTGAACATCGCGCAGCTCCAGGCGTTCGTCTCCGCCGCGCATCTGAAGAGCCTGCGCGCCGCCGCGCGCGAGCTCGGCGTCACGCAGCCGGCGATCACGCACACGATCCGCGAGCTCGAAACGGCGCTCAACGCGGAGCTGCTCGTGCGCAGCGTGCGCGGCGTCGAACTGACCGCCTGCGGCGAGGCGCTGCTGCCGCGCGCCGAGCAGTTGCTCGGCGACGTCCGCCGCACGGTCGAAGCCGTCGAACAGGTGAAAGGCGAGATGTCGGGCCGCGTCGCGGTCGGCACGATGCCGTCGATCGCGCTGACCGCGTTGCCGCACGCGGTGACGGCGTTTCGCCGGTCGATGCCGAACGTGAGCCTGCATCTGGAGGAAGTGACGGTGCCGGACGCGCTCGCGCAGTTGCGCAACGGCACGCTCGACATCGCTGCGATGCACCATGTGCCCGCGCTCGACCGCGATTTCACGCAATTGCCGCTGCTGTCGACCGAATTCACGATCGTGATGCGCGACGGCCACCCGCTCGCGCACGCGCGCCGGTTAGAGGAACTGCTCGACGCCGAGTGGATCGTCACCGTCGGCGCCGAGCAGTTTCCGCACAGCGTGATGGTCGGGATGTTCGAGGCGCACGGGCTGCCGCTGCCGAAACGTTTGCTGCGCTCGCCGATGTCGTTCGCGGTGACGCTCGGGCTCGTCGCGCGCTCGGACGTGATCGGCTGCTTCACGCGCCCGCTTGCCGCGATGGTCGCGCCGCTCGGCATCCGCACGGCCGAACTCGACGAAAGCATGCCGCGCTTCGACCTGTCGATCATCGCGCGGCGCGACCTGCTGCCCACGCCGGCCGTGTCGCACTTCGCCACCTGCCTGCAGCGCGCGGTCAACGAAACGCTCGGCTGAATCGTTCCTGTGTATGAAACGGCCGCGCGTCCGACGCGCCGCCGCCGGGCCCGGTATCGGGGCTTGTCCTAGGCGCCCCGCCGGTATTTTGTCTTGATAATCTTCCGCACGTCGCGCGCCCCCATCGGGCGGGCGAAACGGACTGTCCGACGCGAAGCCGCGGCGGGCCGAAGGCTTACGGCGCGGCACAACCGCGCACCCATCGAACAAAACGAGGAGTCACCGAGTGAAAAAGATTCTTGCGGCAGTGACCGTGGCCCTGCTCGCCGTATCGGCCGGCAGTGCATACGCGAAGGACTGGTCGACCGTGCGGTTCGGCGTCGACGCCAGCTACCCGCCTTTCGAATCGAAAGGCGCCGACGGCAAGGTCGTCGGCTTCGACGTGGATCTCGGCAACGAGATCTGCCGCCGCATCAACGCGAAGTGCGTGTGGATCGAAAACGACTTCGACGGGATGATCCCGGCGCTGAAAGCCCGCAAGTTCGACGGCGTGCTGTCGTCGATGTCGATGACGCCGGCGCGCGCCGAGCAGATCGCGTTCTCGTCGAAGCTGTTCAACACGCCGACGCGCCTCGTCACGAAGAAGGGCGCGAACCTGCAGCCGACGGCCGAATCGCTGAAGGGCAAGTCGGTCGGCGTCGAGCAGGGCACGATCCAGGAAACCTACGCGAAGACGTACTGGGCGTCGAAGGGCGTGAACGTCGTGCCTTACCAGAACCAGGACCAGGTCTACGCCGACCTGATCTCCGGCCGTCTGGACGGCGCGCTGCAGGACGCGGTGCAAGCCGAGATCGGCTTCCTGAAGACGCCGCGCGGCGCGAACTTCGACTTCGCCGGCAAAGACCTCGACGATCCGAAGACGCTCGGCAATGGCGCCGGTATCGGCCTGCGCAAGGAAGACACCGACCTGAAGACGAAGATCGACGGCGCGATCGCCGGCATGCGCAAGGACGGCACGTACGACAAGATCGCGAAGAAGTACTTCGATTTCGACGTCTACGGCAAGTAATCCGGCCGAACGACGCGCGATTCGGCGCGACGGGAACGGGCTCCGCGAGGAGCCCGTTTTTTTTGCGCGCGGCGCGGGCAGCGTTATTTTTTCTGCGCCAACCCGATGATTCTCAACGGAAAACAGAACGCTCCGGCACCGGTTTGATGGCGGCGAGGAAGGCAACGTACAATCGATCTTCCACGCACACGGATCATTCGCGGCTGCGCCGCACTCCCCTCATCATGCAAACGCAGACCCATCCGCTGATTTCCCCCGCCGTCGGCACCGAACGCCAGATCACCAGCTTCCACTACGGCCCGCGCGGCGGCAAGAAGGTCTACATCCAGTCGTCGCTGCACGCGGACGAGTTGCCCGGCATGCTGGTCGCCACGCTGCTGCGTCGCAAGATCGCCGCGCTGGAGACGGCCGGCAAGCTGCAAGGCGAAGTCGTCATCGTGCCCGTGCCCAATCCGATCGGCCTGTCGCAACACGTGTTCGGCGATCACCTCGGCCGCTTCGAGCTCGGCTCGATGCAGAACTTCAACCGCAATTTCCACGATCTCGCGGCGCTCGTGCTGCCGCATGTCGAAAGCCGCCTCACGAACGACGCGCAGCGCAATCTCGCCGTCGTACGCGCGGCGATGCGCGAAGCGCTCGATGAACAGAAGCCGCGCACCGAACTCGACTCGCAGCGTCTTGCGCTGCAGAAGCTGTCGTTCGACGCCGATATCGTGCTCGACCTGCATTGCGACAGCGATGCGGTGATGCACCTCTACACGAATCCCGATCTGTGGGCGGACGTCGAGCCGCTGGCGCGCTACCTCGATGCCAAGGCGTCGCTGCTCGCGCTGAATTCGGTCGGCAACCCGTTCGACGAAATCCACAGCTTCTGCTGGTCGGATCTGCGCAACCGCTTCGGCGACCGCTTCCCGATCCCGAACGGCGCGATTTCCGTCACGGTGGAACTGCGCAGCGAACGCGACGTGTCGTACGAGTTCGCGGAAAAAGACGCGCAGGCGATCGTCGACTACCTGACCGAGCGCGGCATCGTCGAAGGCACGCCGGCGCCGCTGCCGCCGCTCGCGCATCCGGCCACGCCGCTCGCGGGCACCGATCCGCTCGTCGCGCCCGTGTCGGGCGTGATCGTGTTCCGCACGCCGGTCGGCGCGATGATCGAGGCCGGCCAGGCCGTGGCCGACATCGTCGATCCGCTGACCGATCGCGTCGTCACGCTGAAGAGCAGCGTGTCGGGCGTGCTGTACGCGCGCCAGGTCGTGCGCTTCGCGACGGCCGGCATGGAAGTCGCGCGCATCGCCGGCGCGACCGCGATCCGTACCGGTTCGCTGCTGTCGGCCTGAGCCTGAGCGCGGCCCGCGCGCCGGGCCGCGGCGCGCATCGCACGCCATCGGCCGCATCAAACGAAATCGCCCGCTTGCGCGGGCGATTTGCTTTCCGGAGCCGGCGTCGGCAGCCGATGCTGCGCCGCCGCGCGCTGCGCGCGAAGGACGTTCAGAACGCCGGCACGATCGCGCCGCCGAACTTCTGGTCGATGAACTTGCGCACGTCGTCCGATTCATAGGCCGCGACGAGCTTCTTCACCCACGGCTTGTCCTTGTCCTGCGCGCGCACCGCGATCAGGTTCGCGTACGGCCCGCGCAGATCCTCGATCGCGATCGCATCCTTCACCGGCGTGAGCCCGGCCTTCACTGCGTAGTCGGTGTTGATCGACGCGGCGTCGAGGTCGGGCAGCGCGCGCGGCAGTTGCGCGGAATCAAGCTCGACGATCTTGATCTTCTTCGGGTTCTCGGCAATGTCGAGCGGCGTCGCGTTCACGCCGTTCGCGCCGACGCCCGGCTTCAGCTTGATCACCCCGTACTTCTGCAGCAGCAACAGCGCACGGTTGCCGTTCGACGGATCGTTCTGGATCCCGACCTTCGCGCCCGCCGGCAAATCCTTCAGCGACTTGAGCTTCGTCGAATAGAAGCCCATCGGCGCGGTATAGGTGAGCCCCACGTTGACGATCTTGTATCCGCGCTGCTTGATCTGGCTGTCGAGGAACGGCTGGTGCTGGAAACCGTTCGCGTCGAGATCGCCGGAATCGAGCGCCGCGTTCGGCTGCACGTAGTCGTTGAATTCGATGACCTTGATCGCGAGGCCTTCGCGCGCGGCGACTTTCGTCACCTCGGTCCAGATCTGCGCGTCGGGGCCGCTCATCGTGCCGATCTTCAGCGTTTGGGAGTCGGCGTGCGCGCCGGGCGCGGCGAATGCCAGCGCGGCGGCGAGTGCGCCGAGGCCGGTCAGAATCGAACGTCGCATGGGGTGTCCTCTTGTCCCGTGTCGTTTGTTGGAGGACGGATCGTGGCACGGGGCGCGGATGCGGCAAACCAAGCTTATTTCATGTGCATATTCCGGTTCGGAATCGAATCTCAGCCGAAATCGGTATAACCCCCCCTATACAACCCGGGCAGAATTCGGTGTCGCATCGGCACCACAGATTCGTCATATGACAGTCGCTGTCATATTCATTACGTGGCCCGCCGATAAAGTTGCGCCGGTCCGTGAAAGCGCTCCATAGAGAGCGCCGGAACCGCAACTGGACACGCCATTCATTCGCTCGGAGAATCCTTTGAACAAGAAACTGTTGACCATCGCCGCCCTCGCAGCAACGGCCGGCACGGCGCACGCACAAAGCAGCGTGACCCTGTACGGCGTCATCGATGCCGGTATCAGCTACGTGAACCACAGCAAGACCGCCAACGGCGGCAGCAGCAAGCTGTTCAAGTACGACGACGGCGTGGCCCAGGGCAGCCGTTGGGGCCTGCGCGGCACCGAAGACCTCGGTGGCGGCCTGAAGGCGATCTTCGTGCTCGAAAACGGCTTCAACAGCGGTAACGGCACGATCGGCCAAGGCGGCGCGATCTTCGGTCGCCAGGCTTACGTCGGCCTGAGCCAGGCGCAATACGGCACGGTCACGTTCGGCCGCCAGTACTCGTTCTCGACCGACATCCTCGGCTCGAACTACTCGACCGGCGGCAACACGGTCGCGGGTAACTACGCTTACCACGTGAACGACATCGACCAGCTGACGTCGAGCCGCATCAACAACGCGGTGAAGTTCCAGAGCGCGAACTACGCCGGCTTCACGTTCGGCGCGTTGTACGGCTTCTCGAACTCGACCGACTTCGCCGGCGCACCGTCGACGACGACGGGCACCACGACGACGGCCGGTTCGTCGCGCGCCTACAGCTTCGGCCTGAACTACGCGAACGGCCCGTTCTCGCTCGGCGCCGCGTACACGGACATCCGCTTCCCGAGCCAGTCGACGCCGGCCTTCTCGACGTCGATCGCGAACATCGCGCTGACGAACATCCGCGACCTGCGCACGTATGGCGTCGGCGGCCGCTATGTCTTCGGCCCGGCAACGGCATGGCTGCTGTGGACGCGCACGCAGTTCACCCCGATCGCGGCAGGCGCATCGGGCACGTTCTACAACGCATACGAAGCAGGCGTGAAGTATGCGTTCACGCCGGCGCTGTCGGCGGCAGCGGGCTACACGTACACGAACGCGACGCAAAGCGGCAGCTCGGCGCACTGGAACCAGGGCAACGTGGGCCTCGACTACGCACTGAGCAAGCGTACGGACGTGTACGGCCTGGTCATCTACCAGAAGGCATCGGGCAACAACGTGCAGGCGCAGATCGGTTCGAGCACGAGCTACTTCAACACGTCGGGCAACGGTTCGTCGAACCAGCTGGCTGCTCGCGTCGGTATCCGTCACAAGTTCTAAAGCATCCGCTTAACTGTCCGCGTCACGCGCGGATCAGGACGGCACGCAGCGCCCCGCTCCACGCGGGGCGCTTTTTTATGCGCTTTTAAGTTTCGCTTAATTCTGGGCTGAGACGATGCTCTCACCCCCCCTGTTGGCCGCCTGAGCATCGGCGGCTTTTTTTTTGAGACTCCCTACGGCACCGCCATCAACTGCCCACAAGACAGGATCGGAGGCCACGATGATCGAAGATACCGTTTTCAGCCATCTGCACGCGATTCTGACGTGCCAACACTCGCTGCCGGTCCAGAGCTGCCGCGTCTCGGTGGAAATGCAGCGGCCATGGGGCCGTCCGTATCGTCTCGTCGAGTGGACGATGCATCTCGATGCACCCGCGCGGCGCCAGATCGTGCCGGCCGAATCGACCGACGAAGAGATCGCCGAGGTCGTCGCGTCGCACGTGCCGGGCCGGCTTTACGGCGACGGCCGGCTGCAGTTCTGAACGCGTTTCCATTCCACCCGCTTCCCGTCCGCCGGCCGCGCCGCACGCATCGTGCGGCAGTCGGTCTCGTTTGACGCGGCAACGAAACCTGCTACGCTGCGCGTTTTCGTCCACGTCACACACGATGGAAAACGCATTCAACGAACGTGGCGTCATGGTCACGCGCAACGGCCTGTCGGCCGCCGGGCAGGTATTCGCACTGCGTGACATCCGCCAGGTCGATGTCGTCAAGATTCCAAAGAACCGTCTCGTGCCGTCGCTGATCTCGCTGATCGGCGCGGCCGTCGCCGTCGCGGGCGGCATCGGCGCATCGAGCGCCGCGCTGGTGGTCGGCGTGATGCTCGTCGTCGTCGGCTATCTCGCGTGGGCCACGCAGGACATCACGTATCGGCTGATGGTCGAGATGCCCGACGGCAAGCGCGAAGCGCTGTCGAGCGTCGACGCCGCGTTCGTCGAACGCGTCGCGCAGGTCGTGCGCGATGCGCAGTCCGCCACCGCCGCCGGCTGATTCCACTCCATTCGTGCACGCTTCGATTCGCGCTTGCCGCACGCCCGCGGCGAGCGTCGGTGTGCGCGGCCTGCCCGTCGAATCGCGTGCCATGCGCCGCTCCACACGCATCTCGCCTCCACGGCGGACGCCAACCGCCTAGTATGGAAAGAGCGGCTCGCCGCCGCATCGTCCGAGGAGGCCAGCATGAACGCTCAATCGCTGTCCGGCATGCTTCGCGCGCAGGAACTGCTGATCGTGTCGATGATCCGCGCGCTTCCCCCTGACACACGTCGCGCGCTCGTCGAGCTCTACACCGAACAGATCGCGTTCGCCGAACAGGCAGGCATCGAAAGCCACAGCGATCGCGCGACGCACGACGCGTTCATCGCGCATGCGCGCAACCTGCTGATTCGCATCGAAGCGCTGGCTTAGCGCCTGTTTCTCTCAAATTTTGCGCCACGGCTCGCCCGAGCCGTGCATGCAAGTGCTCACTCGCATGAGCCGCTTTGCGTTCTTGTATTGATAACAATTCTCATTTACACTGACAAGGTTGTCAGTTGCCTTTCAAATCGCCGTTTGCCGCCTATCGCGCGCAAACGGGCCAGCCAGGTGAACGCGTCGCCCAGCCAGCCTTCGGGCTTGTTATCGTCAATGGGAGACCACCTGTGCATTGCTATACGCTGGCGCGGCGGCCGATCTGTGCCGCGCTGTTCGGCGCGTTCGGCCTGTCCGCTGCCCCGGCTCACGCCGATTCGTCGCCGCAAGGCGCCAACCCGCCTTCCGCCGTCCTGACCGCCGCCGCGTCCGCGCGCGGCGATGCGGCGCTGCTCGATCCCGTCACCGTCACGGCCACCCGCACCGCCACTGCGGCGAGCCGCACGGCGGCGTCCGTGTCGGTGATCACCGACGAGGATCTCGAAGAACGGCAGGTCACCAACATCAAGGACGCGCTGCGCTACGAGCCGGGCATCACGGTGCGCCGCACCGCGTACCGGCCGGGCAGCGCCGCGCTCGGCGGCGGCCGCGACGGCGATTCGAGCATCAACATCCGCGGCCTCGAAGGCAATCGCGTGCTGCTGATGGAAGACGGCATCCGCCTGCCGAACGCGTTTTCGTTCGGTCCGCTCGAAGCGGGCCGCGGCGACTACGCCGATCTCGACACGCTCAAGCGCATCGAGATCCTGCGCGGGCCGGCGTCGGCGCTGTACGGCAGCGACGGCCTGACCGGCGCGGTGAACTTCATCACGAAGGACCCGCGCGACCTGCTGTCGATCTACGGAAAGCCCTACTACTTCTCGTTCCGGCCGAGCTACGACTCGACCGACCGCAGCATCGGCGCGACCGTATCGGCCGCGGGCGGCAACGATCGCATCCAGGGGATGATCATCGCCGACGGCCGGCGCGGCCACGAGGTCGACACGCGCGGCAGCAACAATTCGGCGAGCACGCTGCGCACGACGTCGAACCCGCAGGACGTCTATTCGGAATCGCTGCTCGGCAAGCTCGTGCTGACGCCCACCGCGCGCGACACGATCAAGTTCACCGCCGAAACGGTGCAGCGGCGCGTGAGCACCGACGTGCTGTCGGCGATCAGCCCGCCGACCACGCTCGGCCTCACGACCTACGACCGGCTCGAGCGCAATCGCTTCAGCGTCGACTACGACTTCCGCGACGACGCGTTCCGCTGGTTCCAGACCGCGCACGTGCAGTTCTACTACCAGGACGCGAAGCAGGACCAGTACGCGTTCGAGACGCGCGGCCGGGCGGCTTCGCGTTCGCGCGACAACCAGTACAAGGAACGCACGTTCGGCGGCACCGCGTTCGCCGAAAGCGGCTTCGCGACCGGCCCGTTCGCACACAAGCTGCTCTACGGCGTGGACGGCAGCGTGTCGCGCGTGACGAACCTGCGCGACGGCACGGTGCCGGGCGTCGGCGAAGCGTTTCCGAACAAGGCGTTCCCCGACACCGACTACACGCTGTTCGGCGCGTTCATGCAGGACCAGATCGGTTACGGCCGCCTGCTCGTCACGCCGGGCCTGCGCTTCGACACGTACCGGCTGAGTCCGACCGCAAACGATCCGCTGTTCACCGGCAAGGCCGTGTCGACGAGCGCGAACGAACTGTCGCCGCGCGTCGCCGTGCTCTACGAGATCACGCCCGCGGTCATTCCGTACGTGCAGTACGCGCATGGCTTCCGTGCGCCGACGCCCGATCAGGTGAACAGCAGCTTCTCGAACCCGGTGTACGGCTACACGTCGATCGGCAATCCGAACCTGAAGCCAGAAACCAGCGACACGTTCGAAGCCGGCCTGCGCGGCAAGGCCGGCACCGGCTACGGCGTCGTGCGCTACAGCGCGGCCGCGTTCACCGGCCGCTACCGCAACTTCATCTCGCGCACGACGATCGCCGGCAGCGGCCGGCCGGTCGACCCGTTCGTGTTCCAGTACGTGAACTTCGCCGACGCGCGCATCCACGGCCTCGAAGGCCGCGCCGAATGGGTGATGCCGAACGGCATCACGCTGAAGACGGCAATGGCGTTCACGAAGGGCTCGACGCAGGACAACGGCGCGGCCAGCCAGCCGCTCGACACGATCAATCCGTTCTCGGCCGTGTTCGGCGTGCGGTACGAACCGAGCGAACGCTGGTTCGTGCAGACCGACCTGCTGTTCCAGGCCGCCAAACGCGACAAGGACATCCCGGCGAACGCGTGCCCGGGGGCGAGAACGTCGTGCTTCGCGCCACCGTCTTCATTCGTCGTCGACCTGCACGGCGGCTACCGCTTCAACAAGCACGTGAGCGCGACGATCGGCATCCGCAACCTGTTCGACCGCAAGTACTGGAACTGGTCGGACGTGCGCGGCCTCGCGTCCGACGCGCAGGTGCTCGACGCGTATTCGTCGCCCGGCCGCACCGTCGCCGTCAGCATGAAAGTGGATTTCTGATGCGCGTCGCCCGCGCGCCCATCCCAACCGTTACTCGAAGGAGTCCGACATGATGCAATCCGCCCTTCCCGGTCAATCGGCCACGCCGGCCCGCGCGGCCGCCGCGCTGCGCGACGCGTTCGTCAAGCTCAAGACCGAGCGTCAGCTGCGCAACCGCGACGTCGCGCAGGCGCTCGGCGTCAGCGAAGGCGAGGCGCTCGCCGCGTTCGTCGGCGAGCACGTCGTGCGGCTCGACGCGCGCTTTCCGGCGATGTTCGAGGAAATGCCGCGCCTCGGCCGCGTGATGGCGCTGACGCGCAACGACACGGCCGTCCACGAAAAGGACGGCGAATACGCGCAGATGAGCCACGACGGCCCGGTCGGCCTCGCGCTCGGCGACATCGACCTGCGCATCTTCTATCGTCACTGGGTGTCGGCGTTCGCGGTGCGCGACGAGACTGCGCACGGCCCGCTGAAGAGCCTGCAGTTCTTCGATGCGCAGGGCCATGCGATCCACAAGGTCTATCTGCGCGCGCACAGCGATCACGCCGCGTACGACGCGTTCGTCGAACGCTGGCGCGCGTCGTCGCAGGAGCCGGGCCTCGCGGTCGCGCCCGCTGCGCCGAAAACGCCCGAGCGCGCCGATAGCGAGATCGACGTCGCGGGCTTTCGCGCCGCATGGGACGCGATGACCGATACGCACCAGTTCTTCGGCATCACGCAGCGCTTCGGCGTGAGCCGCATGCAGGCGCTGCGCCTCGCCGATCCGCACTACGCGTATCCGGTCGAAACCGCGCATGCGTTGCGCCACGTGCTCGAACACGCGGCGCAAAGCGGCCAGCCGATCATGGTGTTCGTCGGCAACGCGGGGATGATCCAGATCCATACGGGCCCCGTCGCGAACGTGCGCGAGGTCGGCGCGTGGATCAACGTCCTCGATCCGGGCTTCAACCTGCATGTCCGCGAGGACCTGATCGCCGCCGCATGGGTCGTGAAGAAGCCGACGAGCGACGGCATCGTCACGTCGCTCGAGCTGTTCGACCGGCAGGGCGACCACGTCGCGCTGCTGTTCGGCGAGCGCAAGCCCGGCAAGGTCGAGCGCGACGACTGGCGCGCGCTCGTCGCGACGCTGCCGGCGGCCGCACGCGGGGGCGCGCGGTGAGCGCGCGGCCGTTCGATCCGCGCCGCCGGTCGCTGCTGGCCGGCGCGGCGGCCGGTGCGCTCGCGGGCGCACTGCCCGCCGGCGTGCTCGCCCAGGTCGCTGCCGCCGCGCCGAAACGCGTGATCGTGATCGGCGGCGCGCTGGCGGAAACCGCGTTCGCGCTCGGCGGCGCCGAGACGCCGCGTTACCGGCTCGTCGGCGCCGACACGACGTGCACGTATCCCGACGCCGCGAAGCGCCTGCCGAAGGTCGGCTACCAGCGCGCGCTATCGGCCGAAGGGCTGCTGTCGCTGCGGCCCGATCTCGTGCTGGCCACCGCGGAAGCCGGCCCGCCGACGGCGATCGCGCAGGTGAAAGGCGCCGGCGTCACGGTGACGACGTTCGACGAGCGCCACGACGTCGAATCGGTGCGCGCGAAGATCACCGGCGTCGCGCAGGCGCTCGACGTGCGCGATGCCGGCACCCTGCTGCTGCAACGCTTCGATCGCGACTGGCAGGCCGCACGCGACGCGGTCGCCGCGCGCGCGCCCGGCGGCGCGCAGCCGCCGCGCGTGCTGTTCGTGCTGAACCATACCGGCACCCAGACACTCGTCGCGGGCCAGCGCACGGCCGCCGACGCGATGATCCGCTACGCGGGCGCGCGCAACGCGATGCAGGGCTTCGAGCACTACAAGCCGCTGACGACCGAGGCGCTCGCGGCGGCCGCGCCCGACGTCGTGCTGATCTCCGACGAAGGGCTGGCGGCCGTCGGCGGCCACGCCGCGCTGCTCGCGACGCCCGGCTTCGGCGCGACGCCGGCCGGCCGCGCGCGGCGCGTCGTGTCGCTCGACGCACTGTTCCTGCTCGGCTTCGGCCCGCGCCTGCCGCTCGCCGTCACGACCCTGCATCGACGCCTGTCGGATGCGCTCGCCTGATTCCGGATCGACCCGATGCCCGCTCACGCTTCGCCCTTCAACGCGCCGTCGCCCGCCTCGCGCGCCGGCGCCGCCCGTGTTGGCACGTCGCGCCGCTTCGCGCCGTTCGTCCTCGCCGCGCTCGCCGTTCTGGTGGGCGCGATGGCCGTCGTCGCGCTGTGCGTCGGCGCATACCGCATTCCGCTGGCGCAAGCCTGGGCCGCGCTGAGCGGCGACGCGGCCGCTCAGCAGGCGCGCGCGGTGCTGCTCGACATCCGCGCGCCGCGCGTCGTGCTCGCGCTGCTGGTCGGCGGCGGCTTCGGCGCGACCGGCGCCGCGATGCAGGCGCTGTTCCGCAACCCGCTCGCCGATCCGGGGCTCGTCGGCGTGTCGAGCGGCGCCGCGCTCGGCGCGACCACGCTGATCGTGCTCGGCCCCGCGCTCTTTGCCGCCCACGCGAGCGCGGCCGCGCTGCCGGTCGCCGCGTTCGCGGGCGGCCTCGCGGTCGCGGCGCTCGTCTACCGGCTGGCCGCGTCGCGCGGCCGGCTCGCGCTGCCGCTGCTGCTGCTCGCCGGCATCGCGATCAATGCGCTGGCCGGCGCGGCGATCGGGCTGCTCACGTTCGTCGCCGACGACGCGCAGCTGCGCTCGCTGACCTTCTGGAGCCTCGGCAGCCTCGGCGGCGCGCAATGGTCGACGCTCGCGGCCGTCGCGCCGTGCGTGGCGCTCGGCTGCATGCTGCTCGTGCGCGAACGCGATGCGCTGAACGCGCTGCAGCTCGGCGAAACCGAAGCGCTGCATCTCGGCGTGCCCGTGCAGCGACTGAAGCGGCGCGTGCTCGTCGCGGTCGCGCTCGCGGTCGGCGCGCTCGTGTCGTGCGCGGGCATCATCGGCTTCATCGGGCTCGTCGCGCCGCATTGCATGCGCCTTGCGTGCGGCCCCGACCAGCGCATCGTGCTGCCCGGCGCCGCGTTGCTCGGCGCGTTGCTGACGCTCGCGGCCGACCTCGCCGCACGCACGGTCGCCGCGCCCGCCGACATTCCGCTCGGCGTGCTGACCGCGCTGCTCGGCGCGCCGTTCTTCCTCGCGCTGCTGTGGAAGAACCGCGGCGCGCTCGGCGGCTGATCCCTTCTTCACGACGACCATGCTGACTGCCCATCACCTCGACGTCACCCGTCGGCACGACACGATCCTGCGGAATCTGTCGCTGTCGATCGAACCCGGCCGCGTGACCGCGCTGCTCGGCCGCAACGGCGCGGGCAAGAGCACGCTGCTGAAAACCTTCGCCGGCGAGCTGACCGGCAGCGTCGCGCCGAACGGCGTGCGCGTGACGGGCGACGTCACGCTGAACGGCGAACCGCTCGCGCGCATCGATGCGCCGCGGCTCGCGCGCCTGCGCGCGGTGCTGCCGCAGGCCGCGCAGCCCGCGTTCCCGTTCAGCGTCGACGAAATCGTGCTGCTCGGCCGCTATCCGCATGCGCGGCGCAGCGGCGCCCGCCACGTCGTTGCGCACCGCGATCGCGACATCGCGTGGCGCGCGCTCGAACGCGCGGGGGCCGACGCACTCGTCGGCCGCGACGTCACGACGCTGTCGGGCGGCGAACTCGCGCGCGTGCAGTTCGCCCGCGTCCTCGCGCAGCTGTGGCCGGACCACGACGCGACGGAAACCGGCCCGCGCTACCTGCTGCTCGACGAACCGACCGCCGCGCTCGATCTCGCGCACCAGCACCGGCTGCTCGATACCGTACGCGCCGTCGCGCGCGAATGGCAGCTCGGCGTGCTCGCGATCGTCCACGATCCGAACCTCGCCGCGCGACATGCGGATACGATCGCGATGCTCGCCGACGGCACGATCGTCGCGCAGGGCACACCGCGCGACGTGATGACGCCGGCCCATATCGCGCGGTGCTATGGCTTCGCGGTGAAGAGGGTGGACACCGGCGACGGGACGCCGCCGGTGATGGTGCCCGCGTAGCGCGGGCGTGTGTCGCATGATCGTAGCGTCGTGCGCTGCCGTCAGCGGCGGCGTTCGCTCGAGATCGTTCGTCTGCCCCTTTCGAGGAAACCTCCGTGCCGCTTCCGATGACCCGCATCATCCTGTACGTCCGCGACGTCGCGTTGCTGAAGGCGTTCTACCAACGATATTTCGCACTGCCCGTCATCGGGAAATCGACGTCGAATGGGTCGTGCTCGACGCAGGCGCGATCGCACTCGCGCTGCATCGGGCCGGGCCGGCGTTCCGTGATGCGGCCGCATTCGCAAACACGAACGCGTACGCAACCACCAGCAACGTGAAACTCGTATTCAGGATCGACGCCGATCTCGACGCGCATCGCGACCGGCTCGCCCGCGATGGCGTGACCGTGCGCGATCCCAAGCGCTACGATGGCTTCCCGTTCCGACTGTATGACGGCGTCGATCCGGAAGGGAACGTCTTTCAGGTAATGCAGCCGGACTGAATGCCGGCACGGCAGGCATGAGCACGAACGCTCAATGCTCGACGTCCGCCGCGCCGAAGGTCCGCATCTTCCAGCCGAGCCGCACCGCGAGCATCCGCATCGAGAAGCCGGCCGCCAGCGCGACGAGCGTCGCGAATCCCGCATCGATGTCGACATGCTGCATCCCGACATACAGCGCGCCCGTGGCGAACGCGACGCTCGCATACAGTTCCTCGCGCAGGATCAGCGGCATCTCGTTGCAGAGTAAATCGCGCAGCATCCCGCCGCACACGCCCGTGATCGCGCCGGCCAGCACGACGATGATCGGCGCCGTGCCGGTCGATGCGCCGATGTCGCAGCCGATGATCGTGAACGCCGCAAGGCCGATCGCGTCGACGGTGACGAACAGCGTCTTCATCCGCGCGACGTGCCGCGCGGCCCATGACGCGACGGTCGCCGCGACGAGCGTGATCACCAGGTATTCGGGATGCGCGATCCAGCCGAGCGGATAGTGGCCGAGCAGCACGTCGCGCACGGTGCCGCCGCCGAGCGCCGTCACCGCGCCGACGAGCGCGAGCCCGAAGCGGTCCATTCCGCGCCGCATGCCCATCAGCGCCCCCGACATCGCTTCTGCGACGATCGCAATCAGATAGAGCGTATGCATCGCGCGCGTCAGTCGTCGGTCCGGAACAGGTCGAGCACGCGTTCGCGCTCGGCCGCATCGACGGCGGCCGGCATCGGTTCGTCGCGCTGGCCGTGGTCGGCCGATGCATCCGGCGCATCGACGGCCGCCGCGCCGCCGCACGCAAAGCGGCTGCGGATATACGCCGGCACGTCGGCCGTGCACGTGCCGCGCGTGTATTCGGCGTAGACGAAATCGCCGTCGACGAGCGCGACGTCCTGCGGCGGCGTCGCATCGACCGGCGTGCGCCCGTCGACGGCCGTCTTCATGTAGTCGAGCCAGACCGGCAGCGCAAGCGTCGCGCCGGTCGCCCGCCCCATCGGGCGCGGCGTGTCGTAGCCGAGCCACGCGACCGCGACGATGCCCGACGAATAGCCGGCGAACCATACGTCCTTCGACCCGTTCGACGTGCCCGTCTTGCCGGCCGCGTCGTCACGCCTGAGCGCGAGCGCGCCGCGCGCGGTGCCGGCACGCACGACGTCGCGCAGCATGCTGTCCATCACGAACGCATTGCGCGCCGACACGACCCGCTCGCCCGCCGGCACGGTCGCCTCGTACATCGCGCCGCCGTGACGCTGCTTCACCGACAGGATCAGGCGCGGCTCCATCCGCGTGCCGCCGTTCGCGAACACGCTGTATGCGCTCGCGAGTTCGAGCGGCGTCACGGCGCCCGCGCCGAGCGCGAGCGGCAGCGACGCCGGATTGCGCTGCGCATCGAAGCCGAAACGCACCGCGTGCTGCTGCACGTAGCGCGCATCGGTGGCTTGCATCAGGCTGACCGCGACGAGGTTCTTCGAGCGCATGAGCCCTCTCCGCACCGGGATGAAGCCTTCGTAGCGATTGCCGAAATTGCGCGGACGCCACGGCCGCGCGCCGGTTTCCGCGTGTGTGAGCGTGCGCTGCGTATCGTCGACGAGCACGCCGGGGAAGTAGCCCTTCTCCAGCGCCGCCGAATAGACGAACGGCTTGAAGCTCGACCCCGGCTGCCGATACGCCTGCAGCGCATGGTCGAACACGTTGCGATTGAAATCCGCGCCGCCGACCAGCGCGAGCATGTCGCCGGTGGCCGCATCGAGCGACACGAGCGCGCCTTCGAGGCCGTTGCGCGCATCGCGTGTCGCGCGCGACTGGCGGCTCAGCGTGCGCTCGAGCGCGGCCTCGGCGGCGCGCTGGTCGCGCATCGAGATCGTCGTCGTCACGTCGAGGCCGAGCGTGTACGCGTCGTCATGAAACCGCTCGACCATCATCCGGCGCGCCCGCTCGGCGACGTACGGCGCCGTGATGATGCCTGGCGGCGGCGTGGTCGCCAGCGCGATCGGCGCGTCGACGGCCGCGCGATACGCCGCATCGTCGAGCTGGCCGAGCGCATGCATCCGGCCGAGCACGTAGTTGCGCCGCGCGGTCGCGCGCGCCGGATTGACGACCGGGTTGAACGCGGACGGCGCCTTCGGCAGCCCGGCGAGCACGGCCGCTTCGCCCGCGCTCAACGCGTCGAGCGGCTTGCCGAAGTACACGTGCGCGGCGGCCGCGAAGCCGTATGCGCGCTCGCCCAGATAGATCTCGTTCATGTACAGCTCGAGCAGCTTGTTCTTGCTGTATGCGCGTTCGAGCTTGGCCGCCATCAGGATCTCGGCGAGCTTGCGGCTCAGCACCTTGTCGCGCGTCAGGTAGAAGTTGCGCGCGACCTGCATCGTGATCGTGCTGCCGCCCTGCCCCGGCTGCCCGGTGACGACGTTCGCGAACGTTGCGCGCGCGAGGCCGCCGACATCGACCGGGCCGTGCTCGTAGAACTTTGCGTCCTCGGCCGCGAGCAGCGCGTGCCGCATCAGCGGCGGGATGCGTTCGAGCGGCACGAACTCGCGCCGCTCGACGCCGTATTCGGCCAGCAGGTCGCCGTCGCGCGAGAAGATCCGCAGCGGCAACGCGGGACGATAGACGGCCAGGTGCTCGACGGACGGCAGTTGCGTCCAGATGCGATCGATCGTCCAGGCGCCGATGCCCGCGCATGCGAGCGTCAGGCCGAGCAGCGCGCCCGCGAGCGTGCGCCATACGCGGCGGCGGCGCGGCGGTGTGGAGGGCGGCGCGGGCGGCGGAGGCGGATTGGCGGTGGGGTCGGTCATGTCGGGCTCCTTCTTCAGTGCCGCGACGGCCGGCGCGAGACACGCGCCGATCGGTCACGAAAGGCGCGCATTGTCGAAGGGATGGCATGAAACCGGAACATTCTTTAGCCAAAGTTTGGCTGGCTAAATTTTATTTAGGAAAGCGCTTTGGAGCCCGCTCGCCCCGTGTATGCGGGTTTGCGGCATTCGTCGCGACGAGCGCGCCGGGCGCGCGAGCCGGTTCGCTTGTACCATCGTCGGATGTTCGATCGATACCTCGACCTGTGGAGCCTCGTCCCCGACGGCGGCCCGATCCTGACCGCAAGCGGCGGCCTGCTGCCGGTCGTCTGGCATGCGCGGCCCGCGATGCTGAAAGTCGCCACTTGCGACGAAGAGCGGCGTGGAAATGCGCTAATGGCGTGGTGGAACGGGCAAGGCGCTGCGCAAGTGTGGCAGCACGACGGCGACGCGATCCTGCTCGAACGCGCGCAGCCGACGCCGACGCTCGCCGTGTTGTCGGCCGCGGGCCACGATGACGACACGATGCGCATCGCGTGCGACGTCGTCGCTCGGTTGCACGCGCATCGTGCGCCGCAGGTGCCGCAGGTCGTGCCGCTGCATGACTGGTTCTATGCGTTGCTGTCGAGCGATGCCGACAATGACGCGCTGCGCCGTTCGGCGGCGGTCGCTCGTCAGTTGCTGGCGGGGCCGTCGGTCGACGAAGTCGTGCTGCATGGCGACATTCACCATGACAACATGCTTCATTTCGGCGATCGCGGCTGGCGCGCGTTCGATTACGCGAATCTGTTCTGCAATCCTGCGCATGAGATCGCGGTCGATCCGGTGCGTTTCGAGCGGCGTGTCGTGGTCGTGGCCGATGCGGCGCGGCTCGAACGGGGACGGTTGTTGAAGTGGATACTCGCGTGGGCCGGGCTGTCGGCGGTGTGGTTGATGGAGGACGAGCAGCCGGCCGATACGCGGCTGCAGGTTGCGATGCTTGCGGCGGCTGCGCTCGGGCTGTAGCGATACGCATCGACCATGAAAACAGCCCATCGCGAATGTCTGCGGGGAAGCGGCGAAGACCACCGGACGGACGGTGCCGCACAGATAGACACAAGCGCTGAACTCCGGGCTCGTTTGAAACCGCGGCCGTCCGATCGTGGAGTAGTATTCCCCGATATCGAGGTGATTACCCGGCCTCTACGGCGCACCGCCGACCCATCTACGTATAGTGGCAACGGCCGTGACGACGGCATTGATGGAAACGCATCATGTCAACCGAGTGGAAGCACCGCGTCCGACTGTTTATCCAGCGCTTCTGGCAGCCGACCAGCGCGTGCATGACCTGCATGCCCGGGAGCTGGGGAAACGTCATGAGCGTTACCCACTGGACTATCGCCTTTCATACGGGTCTGCTGACCGGGCTCCTGGCGATACTTCTGACTTTCACGCCCGTCTCGAAACTCTACGCGCATCGATACGGCAATGCGCTGATCGTTGGCGTCCTGACGACGTTGGGCGACGCCTACTCGCACACGAGTCATTACCGCATCCCCTATGTCGAGCACATCGTGACGGGTGCGATTTCAGGTCTCTTGGCGCTTGCGGCGTCATATCTCTTCGAAGACCGCGCGCGACGCCTTCGGGCGGTGTGGGCTCGGGTTGTCGGACAGCCTATCCGCTGACTGTCTGACCCTACGCTGAACGCGAAAAAAAACCCGCCGGCAAACACCGACGGGCTTTCATATCCGACCTGCGCCGTGCCTTCAGCGCGCCGGGTTCAGCGTCAGATTCATGTGACGGTTCACATCCTTGTACAGCAGATAACGGAACCGCCCAGGCCCGCCCGAATAGCATGCCTGCGGGCAGAACGCGCGCAGCCACATGAAGTCGCCGGCTTCCACCTCGACCCAGTCCTGGTTCAGCCGATAAACGGCCTTGCCTTCCAGCACGTACAGGCCGTGCTCCATCACGTGCGTTTCGGCGAACGGAATCACGCCGCCCGGCTCGAACGTCACGATGTTCACGTGCATGTCGTGACGCATGTCGCTCATGTCGACGAAGCGCGTCGTCACCCATGCGCCGTTGGTGCCCGGCATCGGAATCGGCTCGACGTCCTGCTCGTTCGTCACGAACGCGTCCGGCAGCGGAATGCCGTCGACCACTTGATAGTGCTTGCGGATCCAGTGAAAACGCACCGCGGCATCGCTGACGTTGTGCAGCGTCCAGTCCGCGCCCGGCGGAATGAATGCGTAACCACCCGGTTTCAGCGTGTGCTGCTTGCCCTGCAGCGTCAGCTCCGCTTCGCCTTCGACGACGAACAGCACGGCTTCGGCGTGCTTGTCCTGCTCGGGCTTGTCGCTGCCGCCGCCCGGATTCACTTCGACGATGTACTGCGAGAAGGTTTCCGCGAAACCCGACAGCGGGCGCGCGATCACCCACAGGCGCGTGTGGGTCCAGAACGGCAGCCAGCTCGTGACGATGTCGCGCATCACTCCCTTCGGGATCACCGCGTACGCCTCGGTGAACATCGCGCGATCGGTCAGCAGATCCGTCTGCGGCGGGTGGCCGCCATGCGGCGCGTAATACGTTGTCTTAGACATAGTGCATCCAGGCAATGGGTTGGTCCGGCCCCGGGCGCAAACGGCGTCGGGCGGTTCGCCTGCGCGTGAAACGCGCAGACGACGGCGGGACGTCGTTGCCGGGGTGGCTTGAAAGCGCATGCGCCTTCGGTCGGTCGGCCAGGCTTCGCATCGGGTCCGTCCGTCGAGCGGACGCGGCGGCCCGGATGGTCGGGCCGGCGGTCAGGCCGCGGCCCTCGCGATCATGCAGCGAGGCGCGGATAGCGGCACGGTTCGACTCGGTACGCGAGCATCGCCGACGAGGCGGCACGGTTCGACTCGGTACGCGAGCATCGCCGACGATAGCGAAGTCGATCTCGATCGACCAATTAAATGTTGCGATGACATGCATTCGATTTCGCACTACCCACCGGCGCCCGCGATGCGCGGTGGGGAAGCGTTGCGGGGCGCGCCGGCTATCGGGGAAATCCTGACGGTTGCGAACGCTCGCGCGATGGGTCCGTGCACGACAACGCAGCGTGCAAAGCGCCGGTCTCGATGCATCCCGTTACGCGGATCGAAGGCAGTCGAAACGTGCGCGACAGCGGACCGCTGCGGCATGGTCGCGGGATACGGGTCAGGTCAGAGAACGAGCCGACGTGTCGAAGGAAAAGCGGACGGCATTCGGCCGACCCTGCCCGCGCACATTCGGACGCGGCAACGGGTGTCGTCGAGAAACGGAGAAAACAGCGGAAGAAGAATTGCCGGCCCGTCGATCGGGCACATGGCAGCGGCTGATGAAGCCGGAGGAGAATCGCCGGCGTGGCCGGCGAAGCGGCCCGGCAGCGCGCCGGGCTGAGGCTCGCGTCGGGATGCCGACGCCGTCGGCGCGCCGGTGCGCGGGTCGCGCGGGCCGCGCCAGCGGCGATCAGTCCCAGTCGCGGTGGTGGCGATGCTTGCGGCGATGGTAGCCGCGGTCGCCGTGATCGCGATCGTACGAGCTGCGCGACATGTTGCCGCCGAGTGCCGCGCCGGCGCCGCCGCCGACGGCCGCGCCCAGCAGGCCGCCCGTGCGGCCGCCCATCGCGTTGCCTGCCGCGGTACCCGCGCCGCCGCCGAGGGCGCCGCCGATGATCGCGCCGGTGCGCTCACGACGGTTCGACGTCACCGCGCCGCCGGCGCCGCCGCCGATCGCGCCGCCGATGACGGAGCCCGTGCTGCCGCCGACCGCGCCGCCGACCGCTGCGCCGGCAACCCCGCCGAGCGCGCCGCCGAGCGCGTTGTTCAAGTCACCGGCCATTGCCGGCAGTGCAGTCGCGCCGGTCAACGCGGCGACGACGAGAGCGGGGGCGATTTTCTTCCACATTCCCGTATTCTTCCTTGTTCGCAATTCTGGTTATCGAGGTCCGCTCGGTACGACGATCTGAATCGATCGACGTCGGGGCAGGCATTGTGCCGAACCGCGGACCAATTCATTTCAACGAGCTTGCGGCGAAGAATAGCACCGGTCCCGCATTCCTGCCGTGGACATTGTGGTAACAAGTTGTTTACGAATAACAGACGATAAACGCACCCGCCGAATCCGGCTGAAACCCTTGCCGGCATTGGCTTCGGCACGGTTCTGGCCCCGCATCGCGACAGGCCGGTGATGCAAGCGGCCGCACATTCGAGACACACGTGGCAACACATCTGCACATGCCGCGGCGTGGGCCTCCGAACGACGGTCAGGGAGAAGATGAAGAGGGTCAGTACACGCCGGGCAGCAACCGCCACGTCCGCGCGCAGTACGCGTCGTACTCGGCGCCGAATTGCGAGCGCAGCAATGCCTCTTCCGAGCGGATCCGCGCGACGAGCGGCACGAGCGTCAGCACGACCAGCAGCACGCCGACGCCCGAGCGGAACGCCAGCGCCCAGCCGAACGAATTGACGACCAGGCCCAGATAGCTGGGATTGCGGATGCGGCTGTAGATGCCGCCGGTCACGAGCGTATGGCCCGGCTGGATCGCGACGAGCCCGCTGAAGCGCTTGCCGAGCACGAACACGGGCCACATCCGCAGCACGCCGCCCGCGAGGTACAGCGCGACGCCGATCCAGCGCACCGTGTCGCCGCCGAACGTCCAGACGTCGAGCCGGTCAGTCAGCGCGGGCAGGTACGCGAGCAGGAAGCCGCTCACCGCGAACGCCGCGAGCACCCAGCGGTTGTCGCGACGCTCGCGCTCGCCGCTGCTCAGGTTGCCTTCGGTGAACAGCGCGGTGACGGCCATCGCGAGCGTCGCGAGCACGACGACGGTCAGCTGGGGATGCGAGAAGAATGCAGCGAACCCGCCGATGCCGAGCACGGCGAGCCCGAGATAGACGAGCGTGGACAGGCTCGACAGAACGATGACCTTGGGGGTGGCTGTCATGACGGCCTCGCGGGGATACGCATTCCTGTGAAGTATAGGAACCGCGCAGCCCGCGCGCCGTGCAGCACCGTGATGCGGCGCGCGAACGCGCGGGCATCGTCCGGCCAACGGCAGCCGACCGGGCCGGTATGGCCGCGGCCGGCGTGCTGCGACGGATCAGCGGATGTGGAAGTGGCCGCCGATGCCGACGGTGACGGGCGGCGCGTAATACGCGGGGGCATAGCCGTAGTAGGCCGGCGCGGGCGCGTAGCCGTACGGCGGCGCGACATAGCAGCCGGACAGGCCGCCGATCAGGGCAAGCGTGATGAGAAGTCTGGACATGGCTCGGTTCCCGGCGCGAAAGACGAACGGCATCTCGCGAAGACCGCGCCGCCGCGTGTCGCCGCACCACGCGACGGCCGGCACGAAGAGGCGATCCGCCCCTCCTGTCGCTCGATGAAACAATGCGCGGAGTCTAGCGCCGGGCCCGGCCGGCCGAGTTTCCCGGGCGGTTACACGTGTTACCTGGTGTGACCGCTGAAACAGGCTCTGGCGGCGCAGCGGCCGGCCGGTGGACGGCCGCCGCGCCGGGTGCGGACGGGTTGTTACACGAAGCGGGCACGAATGCGCTGCGCGAGCGCTTCGAGCGTCGCGGCGTCGGCGATGTCGCGCGCGTGCATCCGCAGCTCCGCGCCTTCCCAGCGCGGAATCACGTGGAAATGCACATGCGGGACCGTCTGGCCGGCTGCCGCGCCGTTGAACTGGCCGATGAACACGCCGTCCGGCTCGAGCGCCGCGCGCACCGCCGCCGCGACGCGCTGCGCCATGCGGATGCCGGCCGCGGCCGCGTCGCCGGACAGCTCGAAGATCTGCGCGGCCGGCTCCTTCGGGATCACGAGCACGTGACCGTCGGCCTGCGGCATCAGATCCATGATCGCGAGCGTCGCGTCGTCTTCGGCGACCTTCACGCACGGCAGTTCGCCGCGCAGGATTTTGGCGAACGGGTTGTTGTTGTCGTAGGACATGGCGTTTTCCGATCTCGATTGGACAGTGGGACTGGGACAGCAATGCCGGACGATTATCGGCCGACGGCCGGCCCGATATCAACTCGCGCGACGCGCGACGCGCGCCGAATCGTCGAGCAGGCGACAACGCGACCGCATGCGATCGTCGTCACGCGTCACGCGGCCGCGATTGCAACGCATCGCCCGAACCTGCGACACTGCCGGATCGTTGCCGGCCGGCACGCCACCGAGGACGCTCGCGCATGACGATCCCCCTCAAGAAGCTGATTCTGCGCGGTGTCGCGCTCGCCCTCGTGGCCGCTATCGGCTACACCGGCTACATGCTGTCCCGGCTCGCGCCGATCGCGACCGGCTATGCGGCCAAGGCGCTGTGCTCGGGCGTGTTCGTGTCGGGCCGCCCGGCCGCGTCCGTGATCGACGTCGACATCATGGCCGGCGTCCATCCGCTGCTGAAACTGGTACGCCCGTCGCTCGATCCCGACCATCATCGCGCGATGGCGACCTTCGCCGGCTTCGCCGAACGCGAAGCCGACTTCCGACCCGGGCTCGGCTGCACGCTCGCACTCGGGGCCCCGACCGGTGCGGCGGCGGCCACCTTGCCGGCCGCGTTGCCGCCCCTCCCCGATCCGCCGGTCGCGCCGCCCGACCCACCCGCACCGGCCACGCCGCCCGCCGGCATCGACGCACGCAAGCTGCAGACCGCGCTCGACCGCGCGTTCGACGAACCCGATCCGGCGCGGCCGCGGCGCACGCGCGCGGTCGTCGTGATGTGGCGCGGCCAGGTGATCGCCGAACGCTATGCGCGCGGCTTCACGGCCGACACGCCGCTGCCCGGCTGGTCGATGACGAAAACCGTGACCGCCGCGCTGGTCGGCACGCTGGTCGCGCGGCACAAGCTGTCGCCGGACGCGTCGGCGCTGCTGCCCGAATGGCGCGGCCGCGGCGATCCGCGCGCGGCCATCACGCTCGACGCGCTGCTGCGGATGACGAGCGGCCTGCAATTCAACGAGGACTACGACGACCCGCTGTCCGACGTCGCGGTGATGCTGTTCACGCAGCCCGATACCGCGCGGTTCGCGTCGGCGAAGCCGCTTGCCGCGACGCCCGGCGCACAGTGGTCGTACTCGAGCGGCACGAGCGCGATCGTCGCGCGCGTGATGCGCGAAGCGCTGGGCGGCAGCGACGCCGACTACCTCGCGTTTCCGCGCCGCGCGCTGTTCGCGCCGCTCGGGATGCGCAGCGCGGTGTTCGAGCCCGATGCGTCCGGCACGCTCGTCAGCGCGTCGTACCTGTATGCGAGCGCACGCGACTGGGCGCGCTTCGGTCAGCTTCTGCTGCAGGACGGCGTGTGGAACGGGCAGCGGCTGCTGCCGGAAGGCTGGGTGCATTACCTGACGCGCGCGACGCCGCAGTCGACGCGGCAGGAATTCGGCGCGCAGCTGTGGGTGAAGGTGCCGGAGCCGTTCAACGATCCCGATCCGCATGCGCGCGCGATGCCGGTCGACGCGTTTCATGCGGTCGGCCATGAAGGTCAGTTCGTGAGCGTGGTGCCGAGCCGCGAGCTGGTGATCGTGCGGCTCGGGCTGTCGCGGCCGGAAGCCGCGTGGAATCACGAGGCGTTTCTCGCGCGCGTGCTCGACGCGGTGCCGGCCCCCGGTGCGTGACGACGGGCGCTTGCCCGCCGCACGCGCTACGGCGGCGGCCGTGACGACGCCGCCGCTTCACGCGCTATCCGCGCTGCATTACGGATTCGCGCTGCCGCCGTACTGCTTGAATCCTTCGCGCGTCGCGAGGCGTTCGATGTAGCGCGACACCGCCGGCAGGTCCGGATGCTCGAACGGCGTGCCGAACCAGCGGTTCACCGACAAACCGATCGGGATATCCGCGAGCGTGAACGTGTTGCCGGCCACGTACGCGCCGGTCTTGTCGAGCTGCGCGTTCAGCACGCGCATGTGCGTCGTCCAGCCCGCGATCGACCGTGCGATAGCGTCCGGATCCTGATGGTCGGGCGACTTGCGCACGAGGCCGAGGAATGCGCCGACCCACGAGCGGTTCAGGTCCGAGCCCTGCCAGTCGATCCACTGGTCGACGCGCGCACGTGCCTGCGGCTCGGCCGGATACAGCGCATCGCCGCCGTAGCGGTTCGCGAGGTAGCGGATGATCGTGTTCGATTCCCACAGCACGAAATCGTCATCCTTGATGACGGGCACGAGCGCGTTCGGATTCAGCGCGAGATAGGCCGGATCGTGGGTCGTGCGGAAGCCCGCGCCCCAGTCTTCCTGTTCGAACGGCAGGTTCAGTTCGGTGCACAACCACAGCACCTTGCGGACGTTGATGGACGGAATCTTGCCGAGGACGTGCAGCATGCAGTCTCCTTGTGAGGTCGGGTGCGGAGCGTTCGGCGCGCACGGCACACGCCGAACGCGTTCACGCCGAATTTATACACGACCTCGCGGGAAACGGCAGACCGCGGGCGCGAAATCGGTGTGCGGCCGGTTCGTCAGGTCGCGCAGCGCGTGCTCGGCCGTCGGGAACCGGAACATGAATCCGTCCTGATGCAGCCGTGCCGGCACCACGCGCTGCCCGTCCAGCAGCAGCTCGGCCATCTCGCCCATCGCGGCGCGCAGCGGCGCGGCCGGCACGTGCAGGAACGCCGGACGGCGCAGCACCTTCGTCACGACCTGCACGAACGCGCGCTGGGTCAGCGGCACCGGTGCGACCGCGTTGTAGACGCCATGCATCACCGCATTGGACATCGCTCGCGCGACGATCCGCAGCACGTCGTCGCGGTGAATCCAGCTCATCACCTGCGCGCCGTCGCCGAATCGGCCGCCCAGCCCGACGTAATGCGGCAGCAGCATCGGGCGCAACGCGCCGCCCGGGCCGAACACGATGCCCAGCCGCAGCACCACCGCGCGCACGCCGTGGCGCTCGAGCGGTTGCACGGCCGCCTCCCACTGCCGGCACAGCTCGGACATGAAGCCGGCGCCGGTACTGCTGCCCTCGTCGAGCCGTTCGTCGCCCGGCCGCACGCCGTAGTAGCCGATCGCGGACGCCTGGATCCACGTGCGCGGCTTGACCTCGGCGGTTTCCACCCAGCGCATCAGCGCCTGCGTGACGCCGACGCGGCTGGCGAGCAGCAGCGCCCGCCGGCGCTTGCTCCAGCGTGCGCCCAGCACCGGCGCGCCGGCGAGATTGATCACCGTGTCGAAGCGCTCGTGCGGCTGCAGCTGCTCGACCGACGTCACGCTGCGCACGCGGCCTTGAAACAGGTAAGCCGCGCACAACGGATCGCGTGCCAGCAACGTGACCGTATGCCCGGCATCGAGCAACTGGTTCACGAGCGTTTCGCCGATGAAGCCGGTCCCGCCGGTAACGAGTACGTTGCCCGGCCGCTGCCGGGCGAACGGGTTGGCGGCCGGCGCGCGTGGCGCGATGCGGTATGCTGCGATCCCGTCGCGTACGCCCGACAGCGTCACGCCGACGGCGAACAGGCTGAGCAACCAGCCACGCCAGCCGACGTCGATCGCGTGCAGCGCGGTCGGTTCGTGCGCCCACACGGCGAGCTGCATCGCGACCATTCCGAACAGCGCGCCGCCGTTGACGGCCAGCAGCGTATGCAGCACGCGCTCGGTCGCCGGCAGCTTGCGGCTCTGGTCCTCGACGACGAAATCCCACAACGTCAGCACCACTTCGACGAGCACGACCGTCGCGAGCGCCGCGACCCACGCGCCGTGAAACGCGACGTTCGCGATCGACGCGAACACGAGGCCGTACAGCACGGATCGCACCGCATGAATCGCCAGCTCGAGCCGCGCGCGCGGGCTATGCGGCAGGTCCTGCGTGAGTTCGTGGTGATAAAGCGTGTCGAATGCGCCCATCGCGCCCTGCACGATCAGCAGGTTGAGCGCCCAGTCGAAAGCAGGCAACGTGTTCATGCGGCATCCCTCCTCCAAAGCCAGACGAGCGGCGGCGCCATCGCGACGAGTGCGGCAACGTCGATCGCCACGTGACTCCACACTTGCGCCTGCCACGACAACAGCATGTCCTGCGGCGCCCAGACCGACAGGCCGGCCAGCAGCCAGCCCCACACTTCCCGTTTCCGCAGCCGGTTGCCGAGATGGACGAGCGCGAGCATCCAGACCGACGCGCACTGCACCGTCGCGCCGAGCAGCGACATCCACCAGACCTGCTGGGCGCGCGCGGCTTCGGGCGCGGCTCCCGTCCAGAAATGCCACTCGATGTCGCGGTGATACGCGTCGAGCCAAGATGCGCCGGCGATCCACGGAGCGGCTGCGCCGACCAGCAGGTGCGCGATCGCGGCTGCGTACATCCAGCGCACGACGATGCGGCGCGGGGTGAGCGGACATCGCCCATCGAAGTGGAGAACCATTTCACTTGATCCCATGCTTCGCACTCCTTCTTGTTATCGCAAGCATCATGAATCGATCGATTGACTGCTGTCCCGCGTACGCCGCCGCCCCCACGCGACGGCGGCAGACTTACATCGGCTTGACCACCATCAGGAAATACACGGTCAGCATCGCGAAGAACGCCGGATAGCCGAGCAGTTCCCAGCGCTTCGCATAGCGCCAGTAGCGCTCGGGCAACGCGGCATCGCCGTTCGCGTGCGCGAGCTTCGCCATCGATGCAAGTTCGAGCTGCAGCCACACGACCGGCAGCCAGCACACACCGGCGACCGCATACAGCACGATCGATGCGAGCAGCCACGGCGTATGCCACGGCCAGCCGGCCGTGTGCGCGAGCCACAGCCCGGACGCCGGCTGGAAGATCACGGCCGGCGTCGTGAACCACCAGTCCGCGCGCACGACGAGCCGCGACACGGCCGCGATCGCGGGCACCGACCGCGTGCGGTTCGCGAAGAACAGGTAGAACGCGGTGCCGAACCCCGTGCCGACCAGCAGCACCGAAGACAGGATATGAAGCGCCTTGATGACGAGATAGGTATTCATGCGTGTTCTTCTGAATAGAGGATCAACAGGATGGCGAGGATCGGCACGTTCTTGAGCACGGGGCCGAACGGTTCGGCCAGCAGGCCCGGCATCGTGACCGCGATGACCGCCGAGTACGCGACGATCAGCGCCGCCTGCGCGGCCCAAAGGCGCCGCGACGGCGCGACGACGGTCGCGATGCCGAACGCGAAATCCAGCGCGCTGGCCGCGTAAAGCGCAATCAGCGCGGGCAGGCCCGTCAGGTGCGCAGGCGCCAGCAGCGCGAGGCTCGCGTGCAGCGGATGGATGAACGCGCTCGCGATCGCCGTCCAGATCCACACGATCGCGAGCGCGCCCACCAGCACCGGGCGCCGCCACATCGCGAGCGCGTCGCGGCGCAATGCGCCGGCTTCCGCGCCGATGAAGCTGCCGAGGCCGCGCGGCGGCCGGCCCAGCACAGCCGTGACGGCCGTCGGGTCGCCGGTGTTGCCGCCGCGCAGCATCGCCCACGTGTCGCGCGTCAGCATCGCCCCCGGCAGCGTGCCGAGCAGTGCGGCCGCCGCGCCGACCAGCGGGCCCGGCAGCGTCACGCGGGCCGCCGGCGGAAATCCGAGCGCGGCGCGGTAGCCGGCCAGCATCTCGCGGTATTCGACTTCGTCGCTGCCGACCACGTCGATCACCCGGCTGTCGGCCGCCCGCGAATCGCCCGGCTGTACGACGAGCCGCGCCACGACTTCGGCGAGATCGTCGACATGCACCGGGCGCAGCCGTTGATGGCCGCCCGCCGGCAACATGTGCACGGGCAGGCTCGCGAGCATCCGGAAAAACCGCGCGGACGCGCCGGCCGCCCCGTAGACGAGCGCGGGGCGCACGATGCGAAAGTCGATCGGCAGCGTCTGAAGGAAACGATCGGCTGCACGCTTGCTCGCGAAGTACCGCGTATCGCCGCGTTCGACGCCGAGCGCCGAGATCTGGATCACGCGCCGCACGCCGGCCAGGCAGCACGCGGTAAAGAGCGCGCACGGCGCGGCGCGATGCACGGCATCGAGCGTCGCGCCGCGTCGATCGGCCAGCATGCCGACCGCGTTGATCACCACGTCGACGCCCTTCAGCCGTGCGAGCCACGCTTGCGGATCGACGTCCTGCGCGAAGTCGATCGCGACGTCGTGCGGGCCGGCCGCGCGGCGCACGCCGCGCAACACGCGATGCCCGCCGGCTTCGAGCCGCGCGCACAGCGCCTGCCCGATGAAGCCGTTCGCGCCGCAGACGAGCACGGTCATGCCGCGTGCGCCGGTGCGATCGGGCGGGGAGGTAGACGGCAAGACTGCGTTCATGCTCATCCTATATTTACAGTTATTTCTGTACAGACAGAAATATCAACCCCGAAAAAAGCGGGCTGCGTGCCCGCTCCGCCGTTACCGCTTACTTCGACGGCTTGCGCCTGACCGTCTGGCTGATCTTCGCGCCGATGCCGAGCGCCTTCATCAGCGTATCGGGCTTGAGCCGCAGCATTTCGTCGGACCAGGTCGTGAGCGTCTCGACGAACTGCAGCGTGTCGCGAATGCGCTGCTCGGTCTCGCGGCTCTCGTTCGCGATGTCCGGATTCGTCAGGCAATCGCGCAGCACCGTGAGCGTCGGCTCGATCTCGCGCTGCCGTCGCCCTTCGACGATCAGCTTGAACAACTCCCAGATGTCGGTCGACGTCTCGAAGTGGTCGCGGCGATCGCCCAGCACGTGCACGACCTTCGCGAGCCGCCACGCCTGCAGCTCCTTCAGGCTCGTGCTGACGTTGGAGCGTGCGACGTTGAGCGTCTCGGCGATCTCGTCGGCCGCAACCGGCCGTCCGGCCAGGTAGAGCAGCGCGTGAATCTGCGACACAGTACGGTTGACGCCCCACCGCGAGCCCATTTCGCCCCAGTGGAGAATGAATCGTTCGGCAATCGGTGTGAGTTCCATGGTGGGGAATTTAGTTATTTCAGTTATTTCTGTCAAGAGAGAAATAACCGGGCGATCCGACGCCTGCCGTCCGTGCCCGCCCGCGATCGGCCGCTTCCTTTACAATGCGCGGGATTTTTCCGATTTCAGGCCGTCCCCGCCTTTCTGACTAGAGGTTCTCCCATGATCATCAAACCGCGCGTGCGTGGCTTCATCTGCGTGACGACTCATCCGGTCGGCTGCGAAGCCAACGTCAAGGAACAGATCGATTACGTGACTTCGCACGGCCCGATCGCCAACGGCCCGAAAAAGGTGCTCGTGATCGGCGCGTCGACCGGCTACGGCCTCGCCGCCCGGATCTCGGCCGCATTCGGCTCGGGCGCGGACACGCTCGGCGTGTTCTTCGAGCGCGCCGGCAGCGAAACGAAGCCCGGCACGGCCGGCTGGTACAACAGCGCCGCGTTCGAGAAATTCGCCGCCGAAAAGGGGCTGTATGCGCGCAGCATCAACGGCGACGCATTCTCCGACAAGGTCAAGCAGGTCACGATCGATACCATCAAGCAGGATCTCGGCAAGGTCGACCTGGTCGTCTACAGCCTCGCCGCGCCGCGCCGCACGCACCCGAAGACGGGCGAAACCATCAGCTCGACGCTCAAGCCGGTCGGCAAGGCCGTCACGTTCCGCGGGCTCGACACCGACAAGGAAGTGATCCGCGAAGTGTCGCTCGAGCCGGCGACGCAGGAAGAGATCGACGGCACCGTCGCGGTGATGGGCGGCGAGGACTGGCAGATGTGGATCGACGCGCTGGCCGACGCCGGCGTGCTGGCCGACGGCGCGAAGACCACCGCGTTCACGTACCTCGGCGAGCAGATCACGCACGACATCTACTGGAACGGCTCGATCGGCGAAGCGAAGAAGGATCTCGACAAGAAGGTGCTGTCGATCCGCGACAAGCTGGCCGCGCACGGCGGCGATGCGCGCGTGTCGGTGCTGAAGGCCGTCGTCACGCAGGCCAGCTCGGCGATCCCGATGATGCCGCTGTACCTGTCGCTGCTGTTCAAGGTGATGAAGGAAACGGGCACGCACGAAGGCTGCATCGAGCAGGTGTACGGGCTCCTGAAGGACAGCCTGTACGGCGCGACGCCGCACGTCGACGCAGAAGGCCGCCTGCGCGCGGACTACAAGGAGCTCGATCCGCAGGTGCAGGCGAAGGTCGTCGCGATGTGGGACAAGGTGACGAACGAGAACCTGTACGAGATGACCGACTTCGCGGGCTACAAGACCGAGTTCCTGCGCCTGTTCGGCTTCGAGATCGCCGGCGTCGACTATGACGCGGACGTGAACCCGGACGTGAAGATCCCGGGCATCATCGACACGACGGTCTGACGGGTCGATCCGCCGCCGCCGCGCTCTCGGCGCGGGGTGGCGGATTCGCACGACCGGCACCGTCAACGCGGCGCCGGTTCTTCCAGATAGACGCCCGACGACAGCGTGGCCTTCACCTGCCGCGTGAACTCGTCGGTCGACACTTCCTCCGCCCCTGCCTCGATGGCGTCGTACGCCTGGCGCACGACGTCGGCCGGCGTCGCTTTCGGCACGTCGAGGCCGGCCGTCAGGTCGGTATCGATGAAGCCGGCATGCAGCCCGATCACCCGCGTGCGCTGCTCGCGCAGCGAATGGCGCAGCCCGTTGGTCAGCGCCCATGCGGCCGATTTCGATACGCCGTAGGCCGACAGGATCGGCCGGTTCGTCCAGCTCGCGACCGACAGGATGTTCAGGATCGCGCCGCCGCCGTGGGCCGCGAGCGTTCCCGCGAATGCGCGCGACATCGCCAGCATCCCGAACACGTTGGTCTCCAGGTGTGCGCGCAATGCATCGACCGCGCCGTCGTCGGTCAGGCTGCCGAGCCGCGCGATGCCGGCGTTGTTGATCAGCAGCGTGACGTCCCGCGCCGCCTCGGCGGCCGCGGCGACCGCCGCCGGATCGGTCACGTCGAGCTTCACGGGCACGACGCCCGGCAGCGTCACGCTGGCCGGATCGCGTGCGCCCGCATAGACCTTGCGCGCACCCCGCTCGAGCGCCTGCTTCGCGAACTCGAGGCCAAGCCCGCGGTTCGCGCCCGTGATGAAAACGACTGCACCTTCGATCTTCATGACCCTTCCTTTCGGAGATTGAATCCCGTGCGCGCCGGTTCGCCACACGCCCGGAATCCGGTGAAAAACCACGCTGCCATCGCGTACCGAACCGTTGCACCGCCGGTGCCGCCAGCCGGGCCGTCCCGCCGCCCGCGCCTCGCCGCACCCTGGACGCCGACCGACTTCGATCCATGCTGCGCCGGGTTGCTTCGCTTCGTCCGCGAAGTCGGCTACACTTGAATCTCAATGTCGATCACCATCGTCTTTGCGAAGCATGGTGCCAGCGCGAGGTCGACACGTCAATGGTGATCACCATTGTGTTTTTCAATCGACGCAATTGCGGGAAAGAGGGAGGGATCGATGGGCGTCTCGAGACAACAGGCCGCGGAAAACCGCAACGCGATCGTCGCGGCCGCCGAGCGGCTGTTTCGCGTGCGCGGCGTCGAGGCCGTCGGGCTGACGGAACTGATGAAGGAAGCCGGCTTCACGCAGGGCGGCTTCTACAACCATTTCAAATCGAAAAATGCGCTGGTCGCCGCGGTGATGGAGAAAGCCATGCAGGACCGCGCGGATTCGCCGAGTGCCGGCAGCGTCGCGAAGCAAGTGACAGCCTACCTGTCGACCGCGCATCGCGACAACGTCGAAGGCGGCTGCCCGCTGTCGGGGTTCGCGGGCGATGCGCCGCGGCTGACCGACGCGGCGCGCGCCTGCTACACGCGCGGCGTCGCCGGCTATCTCGACCGGCTGGAGCGGACGTTGGCCGCCGAAGGCTCGGCAGACGCGCGCCGCGACGCGCTCGCCGTCTTCAGCCAGATGATCGGCGCGCTCGTGCTGTCGCGCGCGATTGCCGGCACCGATCCGGCGCTGGCCGACGAGATTCTCGACGCGGGGCGGCGCACGCTCGTGGGGCAGCCGGACGATCCGACCGTGCCGGCGTAGCGGCATGGCGGGGCCGGTCGCGCGCGATCGTCATTGCCGTCATTCCCGCTATTCCACCACCCGCGCGGCGTCCCACAGCGGCTGCGCGCCGCGCGCCGCATTCCACGCGGCGAACTGCGTGCGCCAGGATTCGAACGGTTGCGCGAGCGGATGACGCGGATCGTCGCTGAGCGCATACGCCATTCCTTCGATCAGCCAGCGCGGCTTCGTCACGACCGCGACGTTGCCGAGCACTTCCGCCTGCCGGTGATGGATCAGCTCGTGCGCGAGAAAGTAGGTCTGCCAGCCGCGCGGTGCGATCGCCACGCCGAAATCGCCGAGCGCCAGCGCTGCGCGCGAGCCGAGGCCGAACGCATCGGCGCACGCGCGCGTCGAGCAGAACACGACGCGCGGCGAAGCCCGGAACGCGCCGACGGCCGCGGCCGCGCGCGCGTAGCCGTCGCGATAGAGCTGCCGTGCGTCGTCGAGCTTCGCGGCATCGTCCGTGCAGATGTCGGCGCTCGGGCACGACACGCCGGGAATCAGCGCGGGCGCGACGACGCGCAGCGGCTTGACGAGCGCATACGCGGCAATCGGCAGCGCGACCAGCAGGCCCGTGAGGGCGAAAGCGACATAGGAGCGTTTCATCGAGGCAGCGGTTTGACGGATGCCGTTACGCGAGCTGCTTGTGGAAATACGTCGTCGCGCACAGCGCGCCGTCGGGCATCAGCGCGTAGTTCGGCACGATGCCGACGCGCTGCCAGCCGGCCCGTTCGTACAGCCGTTCGGCGTCGCCGCCCGTCACCGTGTCGAGCACGAGCACGGTCTTGCCGGCGTCGCGCGCGGCCGCTTCGGCCGCGGCCATCAGGCGCCCGGCGACGCCCTGCCGGCGCGCGTGCCGCGACACGAGCATCTTCGCGATGTCCGCGCGATGCGGCTGGTTCTCTGGCTGCGCGGTCACGACCTGCACGGTGCCGACGATCCGCCCGGCCCCGTCCTCGGCGACGAGCAGGATGCGCTCGTCGTTCGCGACGCCTTCGGCCACGCGCGTCCAGAACGCGACGGCGGTCGCCCGCTCGATCGGCAGCATGAAGCTGACGGATGCGCCGCCTTCGACGCAATCGATCAGCACGTCGGCCAGCGCATCGACACAGGCCATCGCTTCGCTCGTGCCGACGCGGCGGACGGTAACAGATTCGGTCATGCCATCTCCGGTAGTCAGGTAGTCAGGTGAGCCGCACGCGCGGGTTCGGCATGGGGCGGGATCGGAACGAACGCCGGCCGGGTGTCGAGGCGCCCACCACGGCGGCCCGCGACAGACGCCCGGCAACGCCGTGCCCGGTCGGCGCGCGTTACCGCCCCATCATCGTACGCGACGAAAATTGTCGTTGCACCGGTGTCGACATCGCCTACACTTAGCCGAATGGATAACCTTCCCCTCCACATCAGCGACGTGTTCCATGCGCTCGCCGATCCGACGCGCTGCGCGATCGTCAGCGCGCTCGGCCATGGCGAGCGGACCGTCTCCGCGCTGGCCGCGCCGTTCGACATGGCGCTGCCGTCGTTCATGAAGCATGTCGCCGTGCTCGAGCGCAGCGGCCTCGTGGAGACCCGGAAAACCGGCCGCTCGCGCACCTGCGCGCTGGTCGGCAGCCGGCTGACCGAGGCCGAGGCATGGCTCGCCGCGCAGCGCGCGCAGTGGGAAGCGCGATCCGATCGTCTCGTCGAATTCGTCGAACGCCGTCACCAGGAGGAGCAAGATGTCAGCCAGCCACGTCGACCCCGCTGAAGCCCACGATCTCGTCATCACGCGCACGCTGCGCGCACCACGCCACGCGCTGTGGCGCGCATGGACCGACCCGGAATTGCTGAAGGAATGGTGGTGCCCGAAACCATGGACCACCGAGGTGCGCGCATTCGATCTGCGGCCGGGCGGCGCTTTCCATACGTTCATGCGCGGCCCCGACGGCGGCACGAGCGACAACCCCGGCTGCTTCCTCGACATCGTGCCGGAATCGCGCATCGCGTTCACGTCGATGCTCGCGGGCGGCTGGCGGCCGCAGACGCCGTGGCTGGGCTTCACGGCGATCGTCACGATGGCCGACGACGACGCGGGCAGCCGCTACGAGGCGCGCGTGATGCATCCCGACGCCGCGACGCGCGAGCGCCACGAAGCGCTCGGCTTTTTCGAGGGCTGGAACACCTGCATCACGCAGCTCGACGCGTTCGCCGCCACCCTGCGCTGAACGCCGCTGCGCGTGCGGTCATTGCATGCCGCCGCGCTCGCGCCTAGGATTCCTGAAGGAAGCATGACGACACGTCGGGCGCCGGCGTGCACCGTCTCGCACGCTTCGCGGGAGGCGACATGTTGCACACGCACACGCATTCGACCCGGGTCAGCCGGCACCTGAACGCGCCGCGCGGGCGGGTCTACCGCGCGCTGCTCGACCCGCACGCGGTCGAGCAATGGAAAGTGCCCGACGGCATGACGTGCCGCGTGCATGCGTACGACACGCGCGAAGGCGGCGCGCTGCGCGTGTCGCTGAGCTACGACGCGCCGTCGGGCGGCGCCGGCAAGACGACCGCGCACACCGACACCTATCACGGCCGCTTCGTCACGCTCGTGCCCGACGAGCGGATCGTCGAGATCGATGTATTCGAAACCGACGACCCGATGCTGCGCGGCGCGATGACGATCACGATCACGCTGTCCGACGAGGCGGGCGGCACGCGCGTGGACGCGGTGCACGACGGCGTCCCGCCCGGCGTGCCGGCCGCCGACAACGAGACCGGCTGGCAGATGGCGCTGGCGCGGCTCGCGGCGCTGGTGGAAGCCGGTTGACGCCGCGCATGCGCGTCAGCCGAGCCGGTACGCGCGCGTGACCGTGCCGCGAAACAGCGCGTCGCGCTCGTCCGCGCCGGCCTGCGCGGTCAGGCGCTTGAACGCGTTCCAGCCGTTCACGAACGAATACGAGCCCTTGTCGACCGGGAAATTGCCCTCGAACATGCAGCGCCCGGGACCGAACGCGTCGATGCAGGTCATCATCCACGGCTTCCACGCGTCGGCGAGCTGCGTCGACGACGGCGGCTTCGCGCCTTTCTCGAAATCGAACCCGTTGATGCGCATCCCGAGCCCGCCGACCTTCACGTACACGTTCGGCAATTGCGCGAGCGTGCGCATCGACGCCGACCAGCGCGCGAACACCTCCGGTCGCTTGTCCGCATAGCTGCCGATCCGCACGACGCCGCCGCAATGATTGACGATGATCCGCGTGTCGGGGTTCGCTTTCGCGAGTTCGAACAATTCGGGCAACTGCGGGAAGAACAGCCACGCGTCGTACGACAGCCCGAGCGGCGCGAGCTGCGCGACGCCGGCCCGGTACGCGGGATCGAGCAGCAGCCCGCGCGGCACCGCCGACAGCGGATTGGCGAGCGTCGGATCGGCATCCCACGTGCTCAGGTGCCGCACGCCGCGAAACCGTCCGCGCCCGGCTTCGACATGCGCTTCCAGCACGTCGCGCACGCGTTCGCCAAGCCGCAGGTCCGCGTGACCGACGATGCCCTTCGCGACGGCCACCGGGCCGTGCTGCAGCGGCTCGGTCACGCCGGCGACATAGGCCGTCTCGCCCACCGGCTTCAGTTCGGCCGGGCCCGAATCGCGATAACGCGTCTGCGCCTGCATGTAGACGGACGCCTGGATGTTGTGACCCGAGCGCGCGTCCTGCAGATAGTCGTCGAGCAGGTAGATCCAGCCCGGCCGTTCATAGAAGTGATGATGCGCATCGATGATCGGCAGGTCGGGCTCGAGCGCGGGTTCGAGCGCCGACGCGAGCCAGTCGGGACGAACCGCGAGGTAGTTGCTTTGCGTCATGCGTGAAGCTCCATCATGGGCCGCCGTGTCGGCAAACGCAGGCAGCGCGAACGATGCGGCGGCCGCGCCGATCAACCGGCGCCGCGTGATCGAAAAAGTCATGTCATTCGCTCCGGTCGAATGCATACAGCGACAGCGTGAGCAGCGTCGTGATCGCCAGCACGATCGCGAGGCCGAGCATCCCGGCCGTGAAGGTGCCGAAGCTGTCCTTCAGGTAGCCGACGAGATAGGGGCCCGCGAAGCCGCCGAGCGCGCCGATCGAATTGATCAGCGCCAGCCCGCCGGCCGCGGCCTGGCCGGACAGGAAGCGCGACGGCAGCGTGTAGAAGATCGTGCGGCCGGCAATCGTGCCGATCAGCGCGAGCGTGATGCCGACGAGCGCCGGCCCGAGCGTCAGGAAATGCGTCGACACGCCGAGCGCCACCGCGCCGATGAACAAGCCGATCGCCAGGTTCGCGATCGGGCCGCCGCGACGGTCCACCCGCTTCGCCCACCACAGCAGCGCGATCGTGGCGAAGAAGTAAGGCACGGCGGACAGCCAGCCGGTCTGCATCGTCGACATCCCGTGCGCCTTCAGCATTTGCGGCAACCAGATGCCGATCCCGTACGAGCCCATCGTGAAGCCGAACGAGATCAGCGCGAGCACGTACACGCGCACGTCGCGCAGCGCGACGCCGAAGCGCTTCTTGCGGCCGGCCGCCGCGCCGTCGCGCTCGAACGCGCGCTGCAGCGCGGCACGTTCGTCGTCCGACAGCCACGCGGCATTCGCCGGCGAATCGGACAGCAGCTTCAGCACAAGGAAACCAAGTGCGCACGCGGGCAGCCCTTCGACGATGAACATCCACTTCCAGCCGGCGAGCCCGAGCGTGCCGTCGAGCTGCAGCAGCCACGTCGACAGCGGGCCGCCGATCAGCGACGACAGCGGCGTCGACACGGTGAACCACGCGAGCACGCGCGTGCGGTAGCTCGCCGGAAACCACACGGCGAGGAAGAAGATCACGCCGGGAAAGAATCCGGCCTCGCCGATGCCGAGCAGCAGCCGGATTGCGTAGAAACTCGTCGGCCCGGTCGCGAGCGCGGTCGCGGCCGCCATCAGCCCCCACGTGATCATGATGCGGGCGAGCCAGCGGCGTGCGCCGAAGCGGTACAGCGCGAGATTGCTCGGCACTTCGAACACGCAGTAGCCGGCAAACATGATCCCCGCGCCCCAGCCGAACTGCGTCGCCGTCAGCCCGAGATCGCGGTTCATCGTGAGCGCGGCGAACCCGACGCTCGTGCGATCCAGATAGTTGAAGAAGTACGCGAGCGCGAGCAGCGGGATGAAGCGCCACGCGGCCTTGCGCACCGCGCGTTGCTCGATCGACGCGTCGGTGTCGCGATCGGCGGCCAGCGCCGGGGAAGCGGATGTCATGGTTGTCTCCGTGGATGCGGCGATCCTCTGCCGCGCGGCGCGCGGCCGGGACGCCTTTGTTCGTTCGATGAATCGCGGCTGCGCTACGCGCTCGCCACTTCGTTCGCCGACGGCGCACCGCCCGGTCCGTCGCCGTGCGCGGCGACGTCCGCGCCGTACCGCCCCGCGACGACGCCGGCATCGATCAGCGCACGCGCGTCGTCCGGCGTGTAGCCGAGCTCGCCGAGCAGCGCGCACGTGTCCTGGCCGAGCGCAGGCGGCGCCGAGCGCAGCCGCAGGCGTTCGCCCGCGAGCGTCAGCGGCAGCAGCGCGGTGCGCGTGTCGATCGGCCGCCCGGCGCTGCTCGCGTCGGCTGGCAGCGTCACGGCTTCGAGGCCGCCCGTGGCGAGCAGATGCGGATCGTCGAACAGGTCCTGCGGCTTCGTGATCGGCGCATACGGCAGGCCGGTCGATTCGAAGATCGCGCCGATCTCCGCGGCCGAGTACGGCGCGAGCCGCGAACGTAGTTCCGGCAACAGCCATTCGCGCGCCTGCACACGCAGGTTGTTGGTCGCGAGGCGCGGGTCGTCCTTCAGCGCGGCGAGGCCGAACGCATCGCAGAACAGCGCCCACTGCGTATCCGACACGACCGCGAGAAAAATCTGTTCGTCATCCTTGACGGAGAACACGTCGTAGACGGCCCACGCGGAAATCCGGCTCGGCATCGGCGATGCGGCCTGCCCCGTCACCGCGAACTGCATCATGTGCTGCGCGACGAGAAACACGTTGTTCTCGAACAGCGAACTCTGCACCTGCTGGCCGCGGCCCGTGCGCTCGCGCTGCGCGAGCGCGGCCATCGCGCCGATCGCGCCGAACATGCCGCCCATGATGTCGTTCACGCTCGCGCCCGCACGCAGCGGCCGCCCTTCGGGGCCCGTCATGTACGCGAGGCCGCCCATCATCTGCACGACCTCGTCGAGCGCGGTGCGATGCTCGTACGGCCCCGGCAGGAAGCCCTTGTGCGACACGTACACGAGCCGCGGATTCAGCGCGTCCAGCTGCGGGTAGCCGAGCCCGAGCCGGTCCATCGTGCCGCTCTTGAAGTTCTCGCTGAAGACGTCCGCCGTCGCGACGAGCCGCCGCACGATCTCCAGCCCGCGCGGATCCTTCACGTCGACCGCGACGCTCTTCTTGTTGCGGTTGAACATCCCGAAGAAGCCCGCGCCGGACCCGCGCAGCGCCCGCGTGCTGTCGCCCGCGATCGGCTCGATCTTGATCACTTCCGCGCCGAGATCCGCGAGCAGCATCCCGCACGTCGGGCCCATCACCATGTGCGTCATCTCGATCACGCGCACGCCTGCGTACGGCAGTGCGGCAACCGGTTGCCGATCGTTCATCGTGCGACTCCCGCCATGCATCCTTCCGGCTGCGCGGCCGAGGGCACGCGGCCATCCGCATAGCGAAAGCCCTTCGGCAGCCCGGCGTCCGGCACGTGGCCGTACAGCGCGTCGGACGGCAGCGCCGCATGCAGGATCGCGCGCGCGGCGAGCAGCGCGTCGACGTCGACGCCGGTGTCGACTCCCATCGCTTCGAGCAGGAACACGAGATCCTCGGTGACGATGTTGCCGGTGGCGCCCGGCGCATACGGGCAGCCGCCCAGGCCGCCTTGGCTCGCGTCGATCGTCGTCACGCCCACGTCGAGCGCCGCGACGACGTTCGCGAGCCCCTGCCCGCGCGTGTTGTGGAAATGCGCGCCGCCGGCCCTGTCGCCGACTTCGCGTTGCAGCCGCGTGAACAGCCGGCGCACCTGCGCGGGATTCGCATAACCGCTGGTGTCGGACAGGCCGATTTCGTCGACGCCGCATTCGGCCATCGCGACGGCCATCGCGATCGTCTCGTCGTCGGAGACCGCGCCGGCAATCGTGCAACCGAACGCCACCGACACGCCGGCCTCGATCTGCACCGACGGAAACCGCGCGCCGCGCAGCGCGACGATCGCGCGCACCTCGTCGATCATCTGCGCGGGCGTCTTGCGGATGTTGGCCAGCGAATGCGCTTGCGTCACCGAGACCGGCAGCGTCAGCTTGTGCACGCCCGCGTCGAACGCACCCTCGGCGCCGCGCAGGTTCGGCGCGAGCGCGGCGACGTGCAGCCCGGGAATCGCGAGCGCGTGCGCGACGACTTCGCGCACGTCGGCCATCTGCGGCAACAGCGTGGCCGGCACAAACGACCCGACCTCGATCTCGCGCAGGCCGGCCGCGGCCAGCGCGGTGATCCAGCGCAGCTTGGCGGCCGTCGGCATCACGGTCTTGATGCTCTGCAGCCCGTCGCGCGGGCCGACCTCGCTGACCAGCACCTTCGAGTTTTCTGAAACCTTCATTCGATACCCCATCGTTCTATCTGAAAGAACATAGTTCTGTTTGACAGAACTTTAAGCGTGTGTCGAATGGGCGATAAGCGGGGTATACCCGCGGAATCGCGTTTTTCTGGAACTTGAGTTCTGTCAGATAGAACGATATAGTCCGCCGACCATCATTCGAAGGAATCAGGCCGTGCCCAGGAATCCAGCAGATCACGCCGGCGACGCAGCCGATCCGGCGACGGAAGAGGCGTCCAGCGGCGTCGCGGTGCTCGACCGCGCGTTCGCGATCCTCCGTGCGTTCGGCCAGACCGACGACCGGCTGTCGCTCGCCGAGTTGTCGCGCCGCACCGGGCTGTACAAGAGCACGATCCTGCGTCTGCTCGCCGCGCTCGAACATGGCGGTTTCATGCGCAAACTCGACGACGGCCAGTACGCGATCGGGCACGAGCCGCAGCGGCTCGCCGCGCTGTACCAGCGTTCGTTCCGCGTCGGCCCGGTGGTCGAGCCGCTGCTCGAGACGCTGAGCCGCGAACTCGGGGAAACGGCATCGTTCTATGTGCGCCAGGGCGATGTGCGCTCCGTGCTGTATCGCGTCGAGCCCGCGCGGGCGGTACGCGTGTCGATCCGCGTCGGCGAGGAGTTTCCGGTCGGCCAGGGCGCATCCGGGAAGGTGCTGCTGGCCTTCACCGACACGCAGGACGCCCGCTGGAACGACGTGCGCGAACAGCTGTGGGCCGCGTCGTACGGCGAGCGCGACCCGGAAACGGCGTCGGCTTCCGTGCCCGTGTTCGGCGCGGCCGGCGAATGCGTCGGTGCGCTAACGGTATCAGGCCCGAAGTCGCGGCTCGCCGCCGCGCCGGCGATGACGGCGGCGCTCGCGATGCTGCTGCCGCTCGCGCAAAAGGCGACCGTCGCACTCGGCGGCGCGGGCGCGCGCTACGACGCGCCGGCCGTGCGCGACAGTCTCGCGCGGCTCGCATCGTCGGCGGACGACGCCGCCCGGTCGTAGGGAGCCGGTTGCGCGCGGCACGCGATACGGCAGCGCGAAAGACGGCCGCATGCGACACTGGCCGCCGATGCGCGCAGCGCGCCGTTCTCAGGCGACGCACCATGCGTGCAACCGACCACCGGACCCGCCCGAGGAGACCCCCGCGATGAACGCCGCGCGCACCGCCAGCTGGTATTTCGATTTCGTTTCGCCGTTCGCCTATCTGCAGCAGGAACAGTTCGACCGGTTGCCGCCCGCCGCCGCGTTCGAGCCGCGGCCGATCGTGCTCGGCGCGCTGCTCGCGCACTGGGGCCAGAAAGCGCCGGCGGAAATCGCGGCCAAGCGCGTGTTCACCTATCGGCATGCGCAATACCGGGCGGATAAGCTGGGCATTGCGTTCCGGATGCCGCCCGCGCACCCGTTCAACCCGATCAAGCCGCTGCGTCTCGCGATCGCGATGGGCAGCTCGCGCGACGCGATCCGGCGGATCTTCCGGCATATCTGGCGCGACGGCCAGGACGTGTCGACGCCCGCAGGCTTCGCCGCGCTGTGCGAAGCGGTCGGCTTTCCGGAAGGCGTGACGGCCGTCGAGGCTCAGCCGGTCAAGGACGCGCTGCGCGCGAACACGGATCGCGCGATCGCCGAGAACGTGTTCGGCGTGCCGACCTTCGCGCTCGACGGCGACCTGTTCTGGGGCGAGGACGCGACCGACATGTTCGTCGACTGCGCGACGTCGCGCGCGTGGCTCGATTCGCCCGAAGTGCGCCGCATCAGCGCGCTGCCCGAAGGGATCCGGCGCGGCTGACGGCGAGCCGCCGCCACCGCGCCGCCCGCTTCAGCCGTCGCGCCCTTCGACGAGCGCCGGCACCGCCTCCCGCATCATCGCGGCGAACCGCACGAGCCGCGACGGATAGAACTGCGCATGCGGATAAGTCAGGTAGACGGGCAGCGCCGCGGCCTGCCATTCGGGCGCGAGGTGCACGAGATCGCCGCGCGCGAGATCGTCGGCCAGCATCCACGACGATCCGACGCACGCGCCGACGCCCAGCAGCGCCGCGCTGCGCAACGCATACAAGTTCGCGGTCGTGATGCGCGGGCGGATCGGAATGCGTCGCGTGTCGCCGGTGGTCGCATGCGTCAGCGCGAGTTCGGTGCGGTAGTACGTGCGCAACGCGAGCCACGGCAGCGCGGCGAGCGCGTCCGGATCGGCCGGCACGTCGGCGCCGCTCAGCACGGACGGCGCGGCGACCACGAAGCGCGGCACCTTCGTCAGCCGGATCGCGACCACGCCCGGATCGGTCGGTTCGCCGACCTGGATCGCGCAATCGATGCCGCTGCCGACGAAATCGCGCACCTCGTCCTGCAGCAGCCACTCGACCGACACGCGCGGGTAGTCGCGCAGGAACTGCGCGAGCGGCGCAACGAAACGCTGCTGGCCGAACGCGTGCGGCACCGCGACGCGCAGCAGCCCGTCCGGCTCCTCCTGCGCGCCGCGCAAATCGGCCTCGAACGCCGCCCAGCTCGCCAGCAGCTCCTTCGCCTGCTTGAAGCACCGCTCGCCGTCGACGGTCAGCCGCATCGTATGGGTCGTGCGCTGCAGCAGCCGCATGCCGAGCGAATTTTCCAGCGCCTGCAGCCGCCGGCTGATGGTCGGCTGCGTCGTGTGCAACTGCACGGCGGCCGCCGACAGGCTGCCGGCCTCGACTATGCGCACGAAGGTTTCCATCAGCTCGAAACGATAGCCAGCGCCGTCCACCGGCACCGCCTGAATGCGCCGAGACCCGCCAGCAGCGGGAGAGGGAGAGGATTTTTCGGTCATTCGTGGAGCGTATAACAAATCTGCGCCAGGCGGCACTACCGTCGCCGGCCGCGTACCGCCACACTCGCGTCCATCCCATTCTTCAACCCAGGATGTACGCGATGTCCACCCCGACCCGTCTCGACGCCGCGCCCCGCACGGCGCACGCTCCGGCCCGTCCGGCCGCTCATTCGATGCCCGATCGCCGGCTCGTGCTGCTGCTCGCGGCCGCCGCCGGCCTCGGCGTCGCCCCGCTCTACTACGCGCAGCCGATGCTCGGCGCGCTCGCGCCCGATCTCGGCGCGTCGGCGCGGGCGATCGGCTTCGTGCCGACGCTCACGCAGCTCGGCTATGCGCTCGGCATCCTGCTGCTCGCGCCGCTCGGCGACCGCTTCGACCGGCGCCGCGTGATCGTGATCAAGGCCGCGGCGCTGGTCACCGCGTTGCTGCTGGCCGCCGTCGCGCCGTCGCTCGGGCTGCTGCTCGCGGCGAGCTTCGCGATCGGCCTCGCCGCGACGATGGCGCAGGACGTCGTGCCGGCCGCCGCGACGCTCGCGCACGACATGCATCGCGGCCGCATCGTCGGCACGGTGATGACCGGGTTGCTGCTCGGCATCCTGCTGTCGCGCGTCGTGGCCGGATTCGTCGCCGAGACGGCCGGCTGGCGCGCGATGTTCGCGCTCGCCGCCGCCAGCGTCGCCGCGATCGGCGCCGTGGCCGCACGCGGGTTGCCGCGCTTCGAGCCGACCACGCGGCTGCCGTATCGCGCGCTGATCGGCTCGCTCGGCGCGCTGTGGCGCGAGCATTCGGCACTGCGCCGCGCCGCCCTCGCGCAGGGGCTGCTGGCCGTCGGGTTCAGCGCGTTCTGGTCGACCCTCGCGGTGATGCTGCACGGCGCGCCGTTCCACCTCGGTAGCGCGGCCGCCGGCGCCTTCGGCCTCGCGGGCGCCGCCGGCGCGCTGGCCGCGCCGATCGCCGGGCGCCTGGCCGACCATCACGGCCCCGAGCGCGTGACGCGGATCGGGATCGGCATCGCAACGGTGTCGTTCGCGTCGATGGCCGCCGCGCCGCTGATGTCGCCGCATGCGCAGCTCGTGCTGCTCGCGGTCGCGACGATCGGCTTCGATCTCGGCGTGCAGGCCACGCTGATCGCGCACCAGTCGATCGTCTACCGGATCGATCCCGCGTCGCGCAGCCGCCTCAATGCGGTGCTGTTCGTCGGCATGTTCATCGGGATGGCGGCCGGCGCCGCGATCGGCAGTTTGTTGCTCGCGCAACTGGGCTGGAACGCGGTGACCGCGCTGGCCGTCGTGACGTCGCTGGCCGCGCTCGCCGTGCGGGTGTGGCGCAACTGAAGTCGGGCATCGCGTAACATCGGCGGGCAGGCCCACGGGGCTTGCCCGCTTTTTTTTAATTTTTGATCGGCGCGCGCATGACGCTGCGCCGCCCGGCAGATTCGCGCGGCTGTAACGCCGCAATCGTTCATCCGGCGCAAGGTCCGCGCCGACTGACCGAATTGTCCAGTTCACCCAAATATTTTTCCGGCGTCCGTGCACGCGCGCACGCAAACGTCGGACGATTCGTCCCTGCCGCACCACCCGGCGCGCTCCCATCCGGCCCCTCCACCGAACCCCGTTTTATCAGGGGAATCCCGGTATTTTTTCGCATTTTCTTCGAAATAACGGGTGACATACTTGCCCCCCGTTGCGCTCCGTGCGAGCGCGCTTTCCGATCCAGCCGGCCGCCTGTCATGCGCTGCGCGTTCGCCCGGGTCGCACAGGACATGAACAATTTCGACACGACGATCCAGGTCTTCCTCACTCACATGACGTTCGGTCCGTTGATGAATCACGCGATCCGCGTGATCGCGGGCCTCTACACGTTCAAGGGCTTCGTGCTCGTTCCGGTGCTGTGCTGGCTGTGGTTCCAGCCGGGCCCGAACCGCGAGCGGCAACGCGAGCTGGTCGTCGCCACTATCGCGAGCGGGCTCATCGCGCTCGCCGTCGGCCGCGTGCTCGCGCAAGTGCTGCCGTTCCGCGTGCGGCCGATCTACAACCCCGACCTGCACCTGCACTTCCCGTCGGCCGGGTTGCGCGCGGCGACGCTGCAGACCTGGAGTTCGTTTCCGAGCGATCACGCGATGCTGTGGATGGCGATCGCAACCGGCATCTTCATCATCGCGCGCCGCGTCGGCATCGTCGCGCTGCTGTATTCGGTCGTGTTCATCTGCCTGCCGCGCGCGTATCTCGGCTTTCACTATCCGACCGACCTGATCGCGGGCGCCGCGATCGGCATCGCGATCGCATGGCTGCTGACGCGCGACGCGATCCGCGCGCGCTTCGCCCCGCAGGTGCTGGAGATGATCCGGCGCTTCCCCGCGCCGGCCTATACGCTCGCGTTCCTGCTGTGCTTCGAGTTGATCACGCAGTTCGACGAACTGCTGACGCTCGCGCAGTCGGCCACGCGCACGATGTGACGGGCAGACGCGCGATGCTGCCGCTGCTGCTGTCGTTCCGTCGCCCCGGCGCGCGCTGCCGGCCATGCGCGGCCGCGGCACGCCGTGCGACGGCCGCGCCCGTCAGTCGCGATCGGGCGCGCCGAGCGGAAAGAACGAACGATACGGCCGCGCCTCCTCGACCGCGCGCGCAAACGACGGCCGCCCGAGCAGACGCTTGCGGTACGCGATCACGTTCGCGAACGCCGGATCGATCCGGTGCGTCCAGTCCGCATAGAACAGGAACGGCGCCGCGCCGCAATCGGCGAGGCTGAAACGGTCGCCGGCCGCCCATTCGCGATCGGCCATCGTCTTGTCGAGCCACGCATACGACGTGTCGAGCATCGCGCGCGCGTCGGCCACCCCGCGCGCATCGCGCTCGGCTTCCGGCCGCAGCGCATCGAACACGACCTTCTGCTGCGGCGTCGCCACGTAGTTGTCGAAGAAGCGGTCCATCGTCCGCACCTCGAGCGCGGCGTGCGGATCGTCGGGCAGCAGGCGCATGGGGCCCGGATGGTTCAGGCCGAGATACTCGATGATGATCGACGCCTCGATCACCGTGCGGCCCGCATCGACGAGCACCGGGAAGCGCTTCAACGGCCACAGCCTGGTCAGTTCCTGCATCGGCTTCGGATCGTCGTGCGCGAGCACGCGATACTCGAACGGCGTGCCGTTCTCGTACAGCGCGGTCAGCACTTTCTGGCAGTAGGACGAAAACGGATGGGCGTAAAGCGTCGGCATCATCGTGGAGGCTCCTGGGGTTTCGGCGCCGCGTCAGGCGGCGCCGCATGATCGGATACCTTGACGACGCTCGGCGCCCGGCCGTTTCGACATCGGCCCGATATTTTTTTCGACGGACCGCCTGGGCCGCTACGAGCGACCGTCCATCACGACGCGCCCTTCGGCGCGCCAGCGCAGCATCCCGCCGCCGAGATTCGCGACCGCGTCGAAGCCGGCCTTCTTCAGGATCACCGTCGCCTGCGCGGAACGGCCGCCGGCCCGGCACACGGTCACGACCGGACGGTCGCGCGCGACTTCGCCGGTGCGCGCGGCCAGTTCGCCGAGCGGGATCGGCGTCGCGCCCGGCAGATGGCCGAGCGGGCCCGCGAACTCGTCCGGTTCGCGCACGTCGACGACCTGCACGGCCGGCAGATGATCCTCGAGCCATTGCGGATCGATTTCCCAGAAGCCGGCGAACGTGTAGACGAGCGGCGCCCAGTCGGCGGCCGCCTGCGCATCGGGCGCGTTCGCGGCGACGCCGCATTGCAGGTTCGCCGGCACCGCGACGTCGATCTGGCGCGGATGCGCGAGCCCGAGGTTGCGCATGTAGCCGGCGAAATCGTCTTCGCTGAGATCGCCGCCGAGGCGCGGGTTGAAGCGCCGCTCCTCGCCGACGCTCGTCACCGTGAGCCCGCGATAGTCGTGCGCGGGATACAACAGGCACGTGGCCGGCAGCGTGAAGAGCCGGCCGTGCACCGCGCGATACAGCGCGCGCGGGTCGCCCTGCTGGAAGTCGGTGCGGCCGGTGCCGCGGATCAGCAGGCAATCGCCGGTGAACGCCATCGATTCGTCGTCGAGCACGAGGCTGACGCAGCCGCTCGTGTGGCCGGGCGTCGCGCGCACCGTCAGGTAGCGCGCGCCGAACGCGCAGCGCTCGCCGTCGTTCAGGTAGCGGTCGGCCCCTTGCGCGCCGCTCGCGGCCGAGATCGCGATCGCGCTGCCCGTGCGCTGCTTCAGCAGCCACGCGCCCGTCACGTGATCGGCATGCACGTGCGTGTCGACGGTCGCGACGAGCCGCAGCCCGAGTTCGTCGAGCAGCGCAGCGTCGCGGCGCACCTGCTCGAACACGGGATCGATCAGCAGCGCTTCGCGCGATGCGGCGTCGGCGAGCAGATACGTGTACGTCGACGATTGCGGGTCGAAAAGTTGCCGGAAGATCATGGCTCGGTGCTCCGTTGTCGGTTGACCCCGGCTGCCAGGAAAAGGGCACGCCATGGCCGTATCGCCCGTACCGCGCGTCTTTAAAGCGTAGATCAAAACGTGTACCGCGGATGATGAGCGAATAGCGAATTCAAACCGTACTTGCACGACGATTCTGTAGATATATCGATGACGAGTACACGCGATCTGTGACGGACAGCTCTCACTCTAGCCCGGGGGACATACACCACGAGCCCTAGCTATAATCGCGTGGTTGCGCTTTAGCCGCGCCAGGACTGTCGGTGCAAAGAGACACATACTGAGAGAGACCATAATATGAAAAGAATCGCTGCAATCCTGCTCTGCATCGCTTTGGCAGCCCCTACGATCAGCCTTGCACGGGGTGGGCACTATGCCGGTGGTCACGGGTCATCCCATAAGGGAGGCAAGTACAAGAACGCTCGCACCGGAGACCATTACGAGCGCCGCCGCTGAGCCCGCCCATACTGGTCCGAAACAATGATTAACGATCACGTGATCCAAGTGATGGAGGTCCTCGGAAGAACGCCTCAAGGGATCACCGAACCATTCCTGTGTCGAGGCGACGATGGTGCGCTTTATTACGCAAAGGGCCGGGCTGCTGGCCGCAAGAGCTTGGTATCCGAATGGCTCGGAAGCTCACTCGCACGTGAATTCGGCCTCCCGATCGCGCCCTTCGCTGTCGGCGAGGTGGACGACGCGATCGTCCAGTTTGGAGCTCCTGAGCTAGCCGACCTGGGCGCCGGCTACGTGTTCCTCTCCCGACGGGCCGAAAGCGTAATGGAATTTACTTGGCTGAACATACAAGAAGTCCCGCTAGTTGTGCGGAGCGACGTCCTCATCTTCGACTACTGGGTGAGGAATCAGGACCGCATACTCACAGATCTCGGAGGCAATCCCAACCTGCTTTGGGACCCGACACGCAAGGAACTTGTCGTCATTGACTTCAATCAGGCGTTTGATACGGACTTCGATTGCGACACCTTCTTTTCGTCACATGCGTTCGCCGAATCGTGGGATCATGTCTTTGAGGACTTGATCGAGCGCCAACACTATGAAGATCGGCTTCATGCCGCCCTCGGCAAACTGGAGGGCATTTGCGATAGAATGCCCGATTCTTGGTGGTGGCTTGACGACGATCTTCCCCTCAATTTCAGCCAAGATGACGCACGTTCAATCCTGACGGAGTACCTGCCTGACTTCTGGAGTCGCCGATGAAACATGCTTGCAGATACACCATCGTGCGCTTCATGCCGTACCCAGAGACTGGCGAATTCGCAAACATCGGCATCGTTCTGATGAGTCCGACGGCCAAGTACGTCGGATACAAGCTGATTGAGCGCGTATCTCGGATCACCGCATTCTTTGAAGAGCTCGATGCAAACATTTTTCGTAAGGCACGAAAGGTGTACGCGACCGAGTTGGTCCGCATTGCACAATCGATCGAGCGAGCATTTGCGGAAGCAAGCATGGGGCCGAGTGCGGACTTCGCAAACTTCGCGTTCCGGGAACTCGTAAAACCGCGAGAAGGGTTGGTGATTGCTCAAGGTGACCGGGTAGTGATGACAGATGGGCCTCCCAGCGAAAAGCTCGAAGAACTTTTCGATCACTATGTCGGTAGATCGTTTGCGACGAAAGCGTATCAAGAGCGATTCGTTGAGAAGAGGATTCACCAAATCCTCCGAGCGGCAGATCTGACGGGCCTCTACCGGGAACGCACCTTAGGCAAGGACGATACCTACAAGGCACGCCTGCCCTTCGTTCGCGTCAACGCTGCCGGCGATGCCGTAAGAGCTATTAAGCCAATTTTCTTGGCCCATGACGATCCAACGCGGCTGTACGACCATGGTTGGGATTGGATTGGAAAAATCAGGAAACTGCGGCGCGATCAGACTCTAGTGGGTGATGTTCTCTTTGCCGCCGAAGCCCCGAAAGAAAGCTTCGGCCCACGGGCAGCGGCCTACGCAGAAATCAGCGAGCAACTGAAACTCAGCAATATTGCCTTGGCCCGTGAAACAGAACGCAGTCGTATTCTCGCGTTTGCGGGAGACACTCCCGACCTTGAGACCAGCGATTCTGACTAACCACTGTCAACTAGCCCCGCCCAGTGCGGGGCTTCTCATATGTCGAGACGTGGCTGGCGACGCCAAGCCGGGATCTCATGTCCGACCTTCTCTTGTCTAATACATGTCGATGACGATCGATCCGAAGCAGGCCGCCGCGCTGCTGGCCGTCGCCGACACCGGCAGCTTCGAGCAGGCGGCCGTGCGCCTGCACGTGACCGCGTCCGCCGTCACGCAGCGGGTCCGCGCGCTGGAAGCGAGCCTCGGCACGCCGCTCGTGCTGCGCACGCGGCCATGCCGCCCGACGGTGGCCGGGCAGCGCGTGCTGCAGCACCTGCGCCGCGTCGCGCTGCTGCAGGCCGACCTGCAAAGCACGCTCGCGGCCGACCGCGAATCGCCGATCTCCGTGACGATCGCACTCAACTCCGACAGCCTCGGCACATGGTTCCTGCCGGCGCTGACGTCGGTGCTCGCGGGCGAGCGGATCCTGTTCGAACTGATCGTCGAGGATCAGGATCACACGTTCGCGCTGCTCGAAAGCGGGATGGCGGTCGGCTGCGTGACGACCGAGCCGAAGCCGATGCGCGGCTGCATCGCGACGCCGCTCGGCACGATGCGCTACCGGCTGCTCGCGGCCGCCGCGTTCGCGGTGCGCTGGTTTCCGCGCGGGCTGAACCGCACGAGCGCGCGCCACGCGCCCGTCGTCGCGTATTCGCGGCGCGACACGCTCCAATCGTCATTCCTGAAGGAGAAGTTCGGCTTGCCCGAAGGCGCGTACCCGTGCCACTACGTGCCGGGCACGCATTCGCACTTCGCGGCGGTGCGGCACGGGCTCGGCTACGCGATGGTGCCGGAGCCGCTGATCGGCGCCGCGCCGCTCGATGCGCAGGGGCTCGTCGATCTCGCGCCCGCGCATCCGACCGACGTCACGCTGTACTGGCACGCGTGGACCGTGCAGTCGCCGACGATGGCGTCGCTGTCCGCGCGGGTGGTCGAAGCAGCGCGCAGGCTGCTCGCGCCGTTGCCGTAATGCGCCGGCGGGCGCGCGGGTGAGCGACGCTGCCGGCGCGGTACGCACGGCGACGAGAAAGTCGGCCGCGCCGCCTATACTTTTCCCATCGGCCTCGCGAACGCGCCGCGCGGCCGCTCATCCAGGTCCGGCCGTTCCCTTTCATGTGAGGAGAACATCATGTCCCGCCGCTATATCGATTGCCGCGAGTTTCCCAGCGCGACGCATTGCTCGGTCGCAATCTCCGCCGACTCCGACAACGAACTGCTGGAGGCCGCCGTTCAGCATGCGGTCTCGGTGCACCAGCACACCGACAGCGCCGAACTGCGCACGCAACTGAAATCGCTGTTTCACGACGGCACACCGCCCGCCGACATGCCGCGGCAAGCGTAATCCGCCGGCACGGCAGGGTCGCCGGCAACGCGCCGCGCGCGTCACTCCTCTGCGTCTTGCGTGATGCCACGCCGCGCCGGCCCGTCGCCGGCCGGCGCATTCCGCGTAACGCGTTATGCGCGACGCTGCGCGAAATACGCGCCGACCGCGCCGATAAAGGTGTCGATATCCGCGCGCGACACGTCGCAATGCGTGACGAAGCGCGACGCATACAGCATCTGCGTGAGGATCCCGCGTTCCTTCAGCCACGCCTCGAGCGGCGCGCAATCGGCTTCGGGGAATTGCGCGAACACCATGTTCGTCGCATGCGACAGCACCTTCACCGAATCGATGCGGGCGAGGCCGGCCGCGAGATGCGCGGCATTCGCGTGATCGTCCGCGAGCCGCTCGACGTTGTGATCGAGCGCATACAGGCACGCCGCCGCGAGAATGCCCGACTGCCGCATCCCGCCGCCCAGCACCTTGCGCCAGCGCTGCGCGCGCTCGACCAGCGCACGGCTGCCGACCAGCACCGAGCCGACCGGCGCACCGAGCCCTTTCGAGAAGCAGATCGACACGGTGTCGAACGGCGCACACAGCTCGGCGATCGGGCGCCCCGACGCGACGGCCGCGTTGCACACGCGCGCGCCGTCGAGGTGCGTGGAGAGCCCGCGGCTGCGCGCGAACGCGACGGCTTCCTGCACATAGCCTTCCGGCAACACCTGGCCGCCGATCGTGTTTTCGAGCGCGAGCAGGCGCGTGCGGGCAAAGTGATTGTCGAGCGGCTTGATCGCCGCGGCGATCTTCGCGAGCGGCAGCGTGCCGTCCGGCGCGTTCTCGATCGGTTGCGGCTGAATGCTGCCGAGCACGGCCGCGCCGCCGCCTTCGTACTTGTAGGTGTGCGCGAGCTGGCCGACGATGTACTCGTCGCCGCGCTCGCAATGCGACATCAGCGCGGCGAGGTTGCTCTGCGTGCCGCTCGGGAAGAACAGGCCGGCTTCCTTGCCGGCCCGCTCGGCCGTCACCGCCTGCAGGCGCAGGACGGTCGGGTCGTCACCCCAGACGTCGTCGCCGGTTTCGGCGGCGGTCATGGCGGCCAGCATCGCCTGGCTCGGACGTGTCACGGTATCGCTGCGTAAATCGATCATCGCTGTGCCCTGAGTAAACGCGAGCCGGAACCGATGCGCCCGGCCCTGCCGAAACGAGACTGAGAGTGTACGCAATTCGCGCGGCGCCTGCCGGCCGTCGCCGCGCACCGCGATGCCGCACGCGCGACGTCGTTCCGATGACGCGACGCGCCATATTGCCGCACGTGCGGCAGGCCGCCACGCCGCGGCCGCATGCGCCGCGAACGGCCTTCTTGATACGAATCAACGATTTATCGCGAAACAACGCACGACGGGCTGGACATCTGCGACGAGTTGGCGCATTTCGCGGTGCAACATCGCAGCCCATACTCCAGCCAACCCCGACGCCCGTCCGCCGGGGGCCGCCGGCACCCGCCGGCGGGTATCGTCAGCCTCGGTCATCTGGTATGGACACCGCACTTTCGGCCCTCGATCTGGCCCGCCTGCAATTCGCGTTCACCGTCTCCTTTCACATCGTCTTCCCTGCGCTGAGCATCGGCCTCGCCAGCTTCATCGCCGTGCTCGAATATCGCTGGCTGAAGACCGGCAAGCAGTACTACAAAACCCTCTGCCTGTTCTGGTCGAAGATCTTCGCGGTCGCGTTCGGGATGGGCGTCGTGTCCGGCGTCGTGATGAGCTATCAGTTCGGCACCAACTGGTCGGGCTTCTCGAGCTTCGCCGGCGCCGTCACCGGCCCGCTGCTGATGTACGAGGTCATGACCGCGTTCTTCCTCGAAGCCGGCTTCCTCGGCATCATGCTGTTCGGCTGGAACCGCGTGAGCCCGCGCGCGCACTTCGGCGCGACGCTGATGGTCGCGATCGGCACGCTGATCTCGACGTTCTGGATCCTCGCGTCGAACAGCTGGATGCAGACGCCGCAGGGCTTCGAGATCGTCGACGGCCGCGTCGTGCCGACCGACTGGTTCGCGATCATCTTCAACCCGTCGTTCCCGTACCGCCTGTTCCACATGGCGATCGCCGCGTTCATCGTCGCCGCGCTGGTGGTGGCCGCGACGGGCGCGTGGCACCTGCTGAAGGGCCGCCGCGACAAGGGCGTGAAGAAGATGTTCTCGATGGCGCTGTGGCTGCTGCTGGTGCTCGCGCCGCTGCAGGCCGTGATCGGCGACCAGCACGGCATCAACACGCTGAAGCACCAGCCCGCGAAGATCGCCGCGATCGAAGGGCTGTGGGAAACCGAAAAGGGCGGCACCGCGCTCAACCTGTTCGGCATTCCGGACATGAAGGCGGAAACGACCCGCTACGCGGTGAAGGTGCCGCACCTCGGCAGCCTGATCCTCACGCACAGCTGGGACGGCGAGATCCGCGGGCTGAAGGCCTTCCCGCCGGAAGACCGGCCGAATTCGACGGTCGTGTTCTGGAGCTTCCGGATCATGGTCGGCCTCGGCTTCGCGATGATCGGCCTCGCCGCGCTCGCCTGGCTGCTGCGCCGCCGCGGCCGCCTGTATGAATCGAAGTGGTTCCAGCGCTTCGCGCTCGTGATGGGCCCGACCGGTTTCGTGTCGCTGCTCGCGGGCTGGGTGACGACCGAAGCCGGCCGCCAGCCGTGGGTCGTGTATGGCGTGATGCGCACCGCGCAGGCCGTGTCGCCGCTGTCGGTGCAGCAGGTCAGCCTGTCGATGATGACGTTCGTGATCGTGTACTTCCTCGTGTTCGGCACCGGCGTGTACTACATGCTGAAGCTGATGAAGGCCGGCCCCGCGCTGCCCGACGTCAAGCACGACGACAAACCCGATACGCGCCCCGATCACACCGCGCGCCGCCCGATGTCGGCCGTCGACGAGCTGATCGAGACCGTCTGAGCCCACCCCATTCGCAAACGAGAAAACCTATGGACGTCACCGTAATCTGGGCCGCGATCATCGCATTGGGGCTCTTCATGTACGTCGTGCTCGACGGCTTCGACCTCGGCATCGGCATCGTCTTCCCGTTCTTCCCGGACGAGCAGGAACGCGACCTGATGATGAACACGGTCGCGCCCGTGTGGGACGGCAACGAGACGTGGCTCGTGCTCGGCGGCGCCGGGCTGTTCGCGGTGTTCCCGGTCGTCTATTCGACCGTGCTGTCGGCGCTGTACCTGCCGCTGATCTTCATGCTGGTGTGCCTGATCTTCCGCGGCGTGTCGTTCGAGATCCGCGCGAAGGCGCGGCGCACGAAGCAGCTGTGGGATCTCGCGTTCATCGGCGGCTCGGCCGGCGCGACGCTGTTCCAGGGGATCGCGCTCGGCGCGTTCCTGCAGGGCATCGACGTGAAGGACGGCGTGTACGCCGGCGGCGCGTTCGACTGGCTCACGCCGTTCAGCCTGCTGACGGGCCTCGGCCTGATCGCGACCTACGCGCTGCTCGGCTGCTGCTGGCTCGTCGCGAAGACCGAAGGTGACCTGCAGCGCCGCCTGCATCGCGTCGTGTGGCCGCTGACCGTCGTGCTGCTCGGCTTCATCGCGGTGATCAGCCTGTGGACGCCGCTGCAGGATCCGGCCATCGCGCAGCGCTGGTTCGATTCGGGGTTGTTCTGGCGCCTGCTGCCGGTGCCGTTCCTGGTGGCCGCGTGCGCGGCGTGGATGCGGCGCGCGGTGCGCGACCGGCACGACATGACGCCGTTCGTGCTCGCGCTGGCGCTGGTGCTGCTCGGCTACGTCGGCCTGCTCGTCACGCTGTTCCCGTATGCGATTCCGCAGACGATGACGATCTGGGAAGCGGCGGCGCCGCGTTCGAGCCAGACCTTCACGCTGGTCGGCGCAGCGGTTATCCTCCCGATCATCATCGCCTACACGACGATGGGCTATTGGGTATTCCGAGGCAAGGTGCGCCATGAAGACCAGCATTACTACCACCACTGATTCCACCGCCGGCCAGCCCGGCGCGCCGCGGCCGCGGATGCGCGGCTGGATGTGGTTCGTCGTTCTGTGGGCGGGCGGCGTGATCGGCGCCGTCACGCTCGGCTATGCGTTCAAGATCTTCATGAACCTGACGCTGTTTGCGGTGAAGTAGGCGGAGCGGCCGCCCGGGTCGAACGATGGACCGGGCGGCCGTTTTGTCGTGGATGGCTGCGGCTTCAGCCGGATGCATCAAGCCGAACAACGCATGAATCCGCCATTTAGGCAGAAATCCATACAAATCACATCGCCGATGTGAACGAAATATATAGATTTCTACCGAAATACGAACCACGCGGCTGAATCACCCCACCGCGCACTGCGCGTCTACCCCCGCCCGCGCAACGCCGCTTCGATCTTGCGATCGGTCTTGTACTGGCTCAGCGCATACACCGACCAGATCGCGGCCGGCAGCCAGCCGATGATCGTGAGTTGCAGGAGCAGGCAGATGATCCCGGCGATCGGGCGGCCGATCGTGAAGAACTGGAACCACGGGAGCAGCAGAGCAAGCAAAAGGCGCATGAACGATCCTCTCGGTACGTCGTTGAACGGGTGACACCCGGCCAATATGGCGGGTTGCGCGCCCCGTTTCAAGCCCGGCCACGACGCTCGTCGCGCGAAACCCCGTGCCGATCCGCCTCGCTACGCCGAATCGGCCAGCCACTGCGCGACGCGCGCGACGAGCCGATCTGCTTCGTCGAAGCACTCGACGCCCGCGACCTGCGGCGCACCGCAAATCGTGAACACCGGCTTGCCCCACTGCAACCCGAGCGCGATTTCGGACAGCGTGCCGAGCCCGCCGCCGACCGCGATCAGGCACACCGACGCACGTGCAACCAGCGCATTGCGCGTGATGCCGAGCCCGGTCGGCAGCGCGACGCTCAGGTACGGATTCGCCAGCGCGGCGTCGTCTTCCGGCAACAGCCCGATCGCGCAGCCGCCGGCCGCGTGCGCACCGCGCGCGGCGGCCTCCATCACGCCCTGCTTGCCGCCGCCGACGAGCGCGACGCCCGTCGCCGCCACCGCGTGCGCGATCCGTTCCGCGACGCGCATCTGTTCATCCGTCGCGTCGCGCGGGCCGATCACGCCGACCGGCATCCGGTGCCGGTGCGTGCCGCGTTGCCGTTGCGCGAGTCGCGCGAGCGCGTCGCGCGCCGGTTCGGACCACACGCTTTCAATGACGCCGTTGCCGAACAAGGCCTTCCCCCAGTGCAAGAACGCAGGTACAGATGGCCGTCAGCACGATCGACAGCACGGCCGCCTGCGAGAAATCGGTTTGCCCGTCCGACAGCTTCAAATACATCAGCAGCGGCAGGATGTTGATCTGCGTGCCGGCCAGCGCGAGCGCCGTGCCGTACGTGCCGAGCGCGATCGCAGTCACGAGGCACCACGCGGACGCGACCGACGGCCACAGCTCGCGCCACGCGACGTCGAGCCATGCGCGCCACGGCCGCGCGCCGAGCGTCAGCGCCGCCTCGAGCGGCCGCCGGTCGAGATTCGCGAGCGTCGGGTAGATCATCAGCGCGACGCGCGGGATCAGGTAGTACGCATAGGCGACCGCGAGCCCCGGCATCGTGTAGATCGCGCCGCCGACCACGGTCGGATCGGCGCCCAGCGCGGCCAGCAGCGTGGTCACGAAGCCCGCGCGGCCGAATGCGAGGATGAACCCGTACGCGATCACCAGCCCGGAAAACGCCAGCGGCACGCCGAGCAGCGCGAGCGACCAGTGGCGACGGGCCGGCGACTGTCCGGCGAGCGCGAACGCGACCGGCACGCCGACGGCGACCGACAGCGTGCCGGCGCCCACCGCCAGCGCCAGCGAGCGCGCGATCGCATCGGCGACGAGCGGATCGCGCCACACCGCCGCGAACGCGCGGCCGCCGCCCGCGCATGCCGCATCGACGAGCGCGGCCAGCGGCAGCACGAAGCACACCGCGAGCAATGCGGCCGCGGGCAGCGCGCCGAAACGGCGCAGCACGCCGCGCTCGGGTAAGGAAGCCTGCATCCCGCGCCCCTTACTGGCCGAGCGTGGCCTGCGACCAGAACTGGTCGACCTCGGCCTTGCGCGCCGCCGCCTTCGCGACATCGAGCGGGCGCACCTGCGGCGCGTTCGGCAGCTTCGCCGCCACGTCCGCCGCGACCGGCGTGCCCGGCACCGCCGGACGCACATAGCCTTGCGCGAACAGCGCCTGGCCGACGTCGCTCATCACGAGGTTGAGCCAGAGCTGCGCGGCGGACGGATTCGGGCCGTTCTTCACGAGACTCATCGCATACGGCGCCGACACGCTGCCGTCCTGCGGAATCACGACGTCGGCCGCGTCGCCCATGCCGTCCGCGTACTTCGCCTTGAGGCCGTCGTTCTCGTAGCCGATCAGGATCGGAATCTCGCCCTTCACGAACTTCGCGTACGGCGTCGTGCCCTCCACGCGCAGCACGTTGCCGGCCTGCTTCAGCTTGCCGAAGAAGTCGGCGCCCGGCTTCGGGTTCTCGACGCTGCCGCCGTTCGCATACGCGGCCGCGAACACCGCGACCTGGCCCTGCCCGGTCGAGCGCGGGTCGAGATAGACCACCGCGTTGCGGTACTCGGGCTTCAGCAGGTCGGACCAGCGCTGCGGTACGTTCTTGACGAGCTTCCGGTTGACGAGGAACGCGATGTTCAGCGAATGCACGGCGAACCAGCGGGCGTCGGGCGCGCGGAACACGCCCGGCAGCTTGTCGAAGTTGACCGGCCGGAACGGCGCGACGACGTCCTTGCCGGCGGCATCGAGCGCCGACGCCGCGAAGTAGTACGCTGTATCGGCCTGCGGACGGCGGCGCGACTTGTCGAGCGCGACGACGGTCGCGGCCGAGCCGATGTCGTTGTACGTGATCTCGACCTTCGGGTAGCGCTTGCGGAATTCGGCGAACAGCGCCTTCCAGTTCGCCCATTCGGGGCCGGTGTCGAACGACACGACGAGCCCTTCGTCGGCCGCCTTCGCGTACAGCGCGTCTTCGCCCGGATACAGCGGCGCGGCCTGCGCCGCCGCGCAGGAAAGCGCCGCGAGCGCGCACAGCGCCAGCACGCGGGCGCGCATGGCCTTCACAAAAAGGGAGCCTGCAAGCATCGTGAATCTCCGTTGAACGAAAGAGGTCATTGCGCGGCCGGCGACGCCGGCAGCACGAGCAGATGGCAAGGGTCGATCGCGATGCTGCGCGCGGCGGGCTCGCGCCCTTCGCACAGCAGCACGTCGGCCGAGCCGTCCGGAATGAAGTCGTAGCGCTGCGTCGCGCCGAAATAGCGCACGTCCCCGCGACGGCCGTCGATGCGGTTCGCGCTGTGCCCCGGCGGATCGGCCTGCACGTGTTCGGGTCGCACCAGCACCTCGATCTCCGCGCCCGGCCGGTGCTCGCCCGTTTCCGCGCGCAGCGTCGCGAAACGCACGTCGACGGTGCCGTGCGCGAGCACACGGCCGCGCAGCAGCGTCGAATGCCCGACGAAGCGCGCGACCTGCGCGGTCGCCGGGCGCTCGTACAGGTCGCGCGGCGTGCCGGCCTGCAGCACGCGGCCGCCGTCGACGATCGCGACGCGGTCGGCCATGCTCAACGCTTCGTCCTGGTCGTGCGTGACGAACAACGTCGTCGCGCCGCAGGCGCGCTGCAGTGCACGGATCTCGTCGCGCAACTGATGACGGATGCCGGCATCGAGCGCCGCCAGCGGCTCGTCGAGCAGCAGCAGCTTCGGTTCGATCACGAGCGCCCGCGCGAGCGCGACGCGTTGCTGCTGTCCGCCGGACAGCATCGCGATGCCGCGCGTCGCATGCGCGGACAACCCGACCCGCTCGAGCATGTCCAGCGCGCGCCGGCGCCGCACGTCGGCCGCGACGCCGCGCATCCGCAGCCCGTACGCGACGTTGTCGACGACCGACAGGTTCGGAAACAGCGCGTAGTGCTGGAACACCATCCCCACTTCGCGCCGCCACACGGGCACGCCGGCCACGTCGTCGCCGCCGATCGCGATGCGGCCGCGCCAGCCGTCGAGCAGCCCGGCCGCGAGCCGCAGCAGCGTGGATTTGCCGGACCCGCTGCGCCCCATCACCGCGAGCAGTTCGCCCTGCGCGGCCGACAGCGTGATGTCGTCGACGCCATGACGGGCGCCCGGATACTGAAAGCTGACGTGTTCGAATTCGAGGCTCATGGATGACTCACTTCAGACGTTGCACGGTACCGACGGAGACCAGCGTCGCGAGCACGGCAAGCACGAGCAGCACGACGGTGGCCGCGCACGCCATCCCCGTCGCGCCGTAGAACGCCTGCAGCAGCACGATCGGATAGTTCCGGTAGCGGAAGCCGGCGATCAGGTTCGAAATCTGGAATTCGCCGATCGACAGCGCGGCCACCATCACGAGGCCGGAGAACAGGCTGTGCCGCAGGTTCGGCAGCACGATCGTGACGAACTGGTGCAGCGGCGTCGCACCGAGCGTCGCCGCGCAGGCATCGAGCCGCGCGAGGCCGAGGTGGCGCAGGTCGCCGAGCAGCGTCTGCAGCAGATACGGCAGCGTCAGCACCGCGTGGGCGGCGATCATCAGCGGCAACGTGCCGAGCCACGGCAACGTGTCGCCGCTGAAGATCGCGATGTAGCCGAAGCCGAGCGTCAGCGCCGGCACGGCGACCGGCATCAGCATCGCGCCGCGCGGCGCCAACCCGCCGCCGGCCTGCGCGCGATGATGGAGCGCATACGCGAGCGGCAGGCCGATCACCGCGTTGAGCGCGCAGCACGCGAGCGCCACCATGAAGCTCACGCCGAACGCGCGCGTGAAGCTCCGGTTCGCGGCCAGGTCGGCGAACCAGTGCCCGGTGACGCCGGTGGGCAGCAACGTGTTCGTCCACGATTCGCCCACCGCGCCGATCAGCAGCAGTGCGATCGGCAACAGCAGGTAGAGGCCGAACACCGCGAGCAGCGCCTGCAGCAGCAGGCGCCCGACGGGCGGCCGGGCCGGTTTGTTACGACGAATCGGAATACCGTCGGCGATGGCCGGGGCGGTTGACTCAGACATGAAGACACTCGCTGACGATCGGGAAAAACCTCGCGCAACGCCCGCCAGCCGGGCCCGCAGGCGTTGTCGAAGCCGGCGCAGTGTGCGGTTTCGACATGGCATCGTCATGAAAAAAACGTAAAAAGCCCGCATCGACCTGTGCAAGGACGGAACAGCTCGCGATGAAGCATCTGTATCCGAACGTGGCTGAGCTGCATGCCTTCGCCACGTCCGCGAAGTACCTGAATTTCTCGTACGCGGCGCGCGAACTGGGCCTGACGCCAAGCGCGGTCAGCCGGCAGATCGCGAACCTCGAGGCGCTGTTCGGCGTGAAGCTGTTCGTGCGCGAGGGGCGCGGCCTCGCGCTTACCCGTGCCGGTCAGGTCTATCACGCGCGCGTCGTCGGGCCGCTGCGCGAAATCGGCAACGCGTCGATCGAACTGCTGAGTGCCCGCGAGAACAGCGACCTGCTGACGATCGCCAGCGTGCCGACGTTTACGACGAAGTGGCTGTTGCCGCGCCTCACGCGCTTTCTCGCCGCCGCGCCGGGCGTCACGTTGAGTTTTCGCCGTCATCTCGCGCCCGGCGACGTGTTTCCGTTCGGGCTCGACGCGGCGATCCGCTACGGCGACGGTGGATGGGAGGGCGTACGAAGCGACTATCTCGGCGGGCGGACCTTCGTGCCCGTCTGCTCGCGCGAATTCGCCGACCGGCATGCGCGCGTGTGCCCGCCGACGCGGCGGCGGCGCCGCGCCTCGTGCACGAGCAGGCGGAGATCGCGTGGTCCACATGGGCGGAACGTCATCGCGCGGCGCAAATGAACGCGCTGGCGGGGCCGCGCTTCGAGCAGTATTCGGTCTTGATCCAGGCCGCACAGGCCGGACTCGGGATCGCACTCGTGCCGCGCTTCCTGATTCTCGACAATCTCGCGGCGGGCACGCTGGTCGAGCCGTTCGACGCGCCGGTCGACGTGGCCGCGCAGGGACACTACCTGTGCTACGCGCCGGAGCGCCTCGACACGAGCGATGCGTTGCGGCGCTTCAGGGAATGGATGCTGGACGAGGCCGGGCGCGCGTAAGGCGACGCGCACCGTCGCATGGCTGCGCGCGCCCCTAGCCCGACGGACACCGCCCCCGGCGGCATCCGGCCTGCAACGTCAACGCCCGATACCGAGCCCCGGCAGCACGCGCGTGTTCTCGGCCACGACCGCCTGCAGCAGGCGCGGATCGGCGCCGAGCAGCGCGAGGATCGTCGGCGCGACCTGCTTCGTGCCGACGAGATCGTTCACCGTGCGCGCACGACGAATGCCCGGATACGACACGAGCAGGCCGAGGTGGCTGTCGTCCGGCGCGTTGCCGCCGTGCTCCTCGTCCTTCTTCGTGCTCGACGTGTAGATCACGCCCGGATTCGGCTGGACGACGATGTCCGGCGCGCGACCGTTGGCCGGATCGCCGAAGCGGTCGGCCAGCGCCGCGCCGTACAGCACGTACGCCTGCGGGCCGTCCGCGCAGATCCCCGGCGCGTTGCAGCCGAGATTCGCCTTCAGCGCCTGCACGACGGCCGTGCGCTGGCCGCGGTCGCGCAGCCAGATCAGCCCGACGTCGTCCGTCTGCACGAAGCCCGTGCCGACCAGGCCCGATCCGTCGTTCAGGTTGCCCGTCGTCGTGTTGTTCTGGCCGAAGTTGCCGTTCGGGTCGATGAAGTCGTTCGCTTCGAGCAGCTTCGTCAGCGTGTCGCCGTTCTTCACGAGCTTCGTATGATCGCTCGGCGACTGGCCGTGCTTCGACGTGACGATCACGGCCGTCGACGTATACAGGTTCGCCTGCTTCAGCGCCGCGACGACGTGGCCGATCGCGTCGTCGACATACGTGATCGCATTCGCGACCTGCCCGTTCGGCGTGAAGTCGGCGTCGAGATAGCCGCCGCCCTTTGCGACCGGCGCCTTCTGCGCGACGCTCAGCGTCTGGAAGTTCGCGCCGAACAGCGTCGGCACCGGCGCGGTCTTCGTGCCGGTCGAATCGCGGCCGCCGATCTGGTTGATCAGCGCCTGCACGTGCAGGTTGTCGAAGCGCGCGGTGTGCGAATACACGTCGGTGTAGGCGGTGTTCGTCGCCGGGTCGATCGAATTGATCTCGGTGCGCATCAGGTCGTCGACGCCGGTGCCCGACGGGCCGTTCAGCCAGTCGTAGCCCCACGCGTGCTTGTCGGCCCACGCGGTGCGCGCATTCGGCACGCCGGCCTTCACGGCCTCGAACACCGTGTTGGTCTTCACGTAGTTGTGCGGATAGACCGGCACGCACTGGCCGTTGACCTTCGCATGCGGGATTGCCTGCGGATTGAACGCGCCGCCGCCGTCGAGGTGCACGAGCGCACCGCCGTTCTGCGCGTCGATGCCGGTCGTCTCGTCGAACACGACGTTCCAGCCCTGCTTGCCCGAGCACGTCGTATCGCTCGGCGCGTACAGGTTGCGGTCGTACGACACGTCGTAGAACAGGCCGGCCGTCTTCGGCGAGCCGCCCGTCACCAGCGCGGCGAGGCCCGGGAATGAATCCGACAGCCCCGGCGTGTACGCATTCGCGTAGGTCACGCCGCTCTTCGCGAGCACCGCGATGTTCGGGCACGTATTCGCGCCGATGCAGCGCGCGAGATCCTGTTCGTGCAGCCCGTCGATGCTGAGCAGCAGCACGTGCTTCACGACGCGGCTCGCGCGGCCGTTGCCGTCCGGTTGCGCCGCATGCACGCCCGCGCCGACGAGCGCCAGCGCAGCCGCCACCATCACCGCCGTTTTCCGTTGCTTGATGAACCTGGAAATCATCACCCCACCTCACCGATTGATGTTGAACTACGTGACTTGCCATCAGGCGCGCAAAATATCGCCGGATCGTGCGGCGGTCGGATGAAGCGGGGCTTTCTGTTCTCTGTCAAACGTAACCAATCGCAAATGACACGAAGCGGTCGCCATGCGCGGCCGTCGCGTGCGCCGGGATTTTTTTTCGGGTTGGCCCGCGACTATTGGCGTGGCATAAAGGGTTTTCCCTGACCCGGAGCACGAGTATGTCGACCCTGGAAGCCCTCCGGTTCGTGCTGGACGATGCACGTACCCCCGAAATCATTCGCCATCACGTCGTCGACGCGCTGCAGTACGCGTTGCGCAACCACGGACCGGTGTTCACCACGAAGGAAGTCGAATGGCTGACGCAGTGGGACGACGCGCGTCTGCCGCTGGCCGCGAGGAAGGAGCTGGACAAGCGCGAGCCGGCCGTCGCCAGCCGCTGAAAAAAACCGCCGCGCCCGGCGGGTGCGGGCGCGGCGGCGGATCACGGATGGTGGTAACGCTTACTGCAGCCCGAAGTCGACGCGGGTCGTCGCGCCCTTGTCCGAGATGCCCTTCGCGTCGAGCTTCGGCGCGACGACGAACATGCGGCTCGAGTCGATCTTGCCGTCGAGATACTGGCGCACGGCCTGCGCGCGCTGCTGCGCGAGCGCCCGCAGCGCGTTGTCGTCGGCCGGCGCGTGATCGGCGAGCGCCTGCTTCATGTCCGCATCGGGCAGCGTCTTCTGCAGGCCGACGAGGTTGCGCGGCTTCTTGAAGTCGGCGGCCTTGTACGCGCGCGTCAGGTACTTCGAGTATTCGGCCTTGTCGACCTTCACCGACATCGGATCGACGCTCTCGCCCTGCCCGATCACGTCCTTCAGCTTCTGCTGGCGCACCAGCCGCTCGACGTACGCGTCGCGCAGCCCCGGCGTGTCCTGCGCCGGATCGACGCGGCCGATCAGGTCGAGGCGGATCGACGGCTTCTCGGTCAGCATCTTCACGACGGTGTCGAGCTTCTTCTGCTGCGCGTCGGTCAGCGCATACGAGCCCGGCGCGAACTCGACGTAGCCGAGATCCTCGCCGCCACCGCCGCCGAACGCATTCGCAAGCAGCGTGAACGGCGACGTGACCGCCTTCGCGATCAGGTTCAGCACCGCGTGCCAGATCAGCCCGCCGACGCTGAATTCCGGATTCGACAGCGAACCCGACACCGGCAGGTTCACGTCGATCTGGCCGCGCGTGTTCTTCAGCAGCGAGATCGCGAGCTTCACCGGCAGCTTCGTCGCGGTGTCGTTCTCGACGTGATCGCCGAACGTGAGCTGGTCGATGAAGATGTGGTTGTTCGCCGAAAGTTGGTCGTTCGCGAGCTGGTAGTGCAGGTCGACGTTGAGCTTGCCCTTCGTGATCGGATAGCCCGCGTACTTCGCCGAATACGGCGTCAGGTTGGTCAACTCGATGTCGTGCGCGGTGGCCGTGAGGTCGAGCGCCGGCTTCTCGATCAGCGGGTTCACCGTGCCCTTGATCGAGATCGGCCCGTTGCCCGCGAGGTTCGCGGCGACGTCGACCGGCGCGGACGTCGTCGAATCCGTGCCGAACGCACCGACCGTGCCCTTGATCGCGACGAGGTTCGCCGTGTAGTTCGGCTTGATGAAGTTGTCCGTGTACGTGACGCGGCCGTTCTGCAGCACCAGTTCGCCGAAGTGCATCCGCACCGGGTTCTGCGGCTGCGGCGCGGCCTTCACGACCACCGTCGCCGACGCGGCGGCCGGCACGGACGCCTGCTGCGCGGCTGCGGCCGAGGCGGCCTGCGCGGCGGCCGGCGGCGTCACGCCCGGCGACAGCGGCACCGGCTCGCCCTTGCTCGCGTCGCGCGTGAGCGACTGCGCGGGACCCGTCTCCTTCGCGACCACGTCCTTCAGGTTCAGCCGGCCCTGCGCGTCGAGCAGCACGCGACCGTAGAAGTTCGAGAACGTCACGCGCGCGGCGTCGACGTCGGTGCCCTTCTCGTCATAGTTCGCCTTCAGGTTCGACAGCGCGAGCGAGCGCCAGCCGGCGAACGGGTCGGACGTCGCCTTGTCGAGCATCCGCACGTCGACCAGCGCGACGTCGCCGCGGTAGGTCGCGCGCGGCGTGTCCTTCGCCTGCGCGAACGTCAGGTTGCCTTGCGCGTTGAGCAGCGCGCTCGCGATCGTCGCGTTCAGCGCGCTGCCAAAGTACGGCTCGAACGCGGCCGCGTCGAGGCGGTTGCCGTTGATCTTCAGGCCGAGCTTCAGCGGCTGCGCGGTCACGTCGCCCGTCACGTTCAGCGAGCCCTTGCGGTTCAGCGTCGCCTTCAGTTGCACGGGCAGCGGCTTCGTCAGGTCGTCGCTCACCTTCTGCACCGACAGGTCGAGCGGCTTGATCGCCAGCTTCACCGGGCGCGGCGTCGACAGGTCGGTGAAGTTCGCGGACGCGTCCTTCACGTTCAGCGCGTCGATCCGGTAGTGCCACGACGGCGCGGCGGCCTGCGCCTTGCGCGCGACCGTACGCGGCGGCACGGCCGCCTGCGCGGGCTCGCCCAGCGCCGCGAGATCGATCTTGCCGTCCTTCAGGCGCTTCACGTCGAGCGCGAGGCCAGTCGCGTCGACGCTCGCGATTTCCGCGGTGCGCGCGGCGACGTCGACCTTCGCGATCTTCGCGTTCGCGTCGGGCAGCACGATCGCGGGCGCCTTGTTGTCCGGCGCGGCGATCTTCAGCGATTTCAGGCTCACCGTGCTGTCCGCGACTTCCGCGGCGAGCGGCGTCTTGCCCCAGTCGGTTTTCGCGTTGACGGTCGCGCCGAGCGTGCCGTCGAGCACGCGCGCACGCGTCGCCTCGCCGAGGTACGGCTGCAGCGCCGGCAGCGCGAGCGCGGCGACCGTCAGCTTCGTGTCGGCCTGCTTCACCGCGAGATTGAACGTGCCTTCGGCGTTCACGTCGCCGCCGCGCGACAGCGACGTCGACAGCGTGTATTTCGCCGGCGTCTTGCCCTGCAGCGTGAAGCCGTCGAGCGTCGCGGCGAGCTTCGTCAGCGACAGCGCGGTCGGCGTCGCCGGCACGCGGTCGTCGACGTTGATCGTGCCGCCGTCGATCGCGACGTGACGGATCGTCAGGTCGAGCGGCGGCGTTTCCTTCGCGGCGGCGCCTTCGGCCTTCGCACCGCTGGCGCCGCTGGCCGCGGCGACGGTCGCGCCGGACGCCGCGGACGCTCCGGAAACGGCGACGGCCGACGCGGCCGGCTTGCCGGCTTCGACCTTCGGCGCGGCGGCCGGTTGCGCGACGAGCTTCTCGACGTTCAGCACGCCCTGCTTGTCGCGCGACAGGTCGACCACCGGCTGGTCGAGCCGGATCTCGTCGAAGTGCATCGCGTTGCGCAGCGGTTCCAGCCCGGCCGCCGCGACGTGCACGCCGCGCGCGGCGAACAGCGGCGCGGACGCGCGGTCGGTCACCTTCGCGTCGTTCAGGTCGACGGTGCCCGACACGCGCAGCGCGGGCGTTTCGCCGCTCATCACGAAATTGACCGTGAGGTTGCTGCTCAGCAGCCCGCTCGTCACGGCCACCGGCAGCTTCGCCGGCACGTACGAGATCAGCTTCGGCACGTCGAGGCGGTCGAACTTCAGCACGATCTCCGATTCGCGCGACTGCGCGAACGGCTTGGTCCTGCCGTCGATCGAGATCGGGCTGCCGTCGAAGCGCGCGCGCAGCTTCGGCTCGACGAAGATGTCCGTCTTCGAGGCCAGCGTCGCGATGTACGGAATGCCGAGCGTCCAGTTGTCGACCACGTGCTTTTCGTTCAGCAGGCGATCGTCGAAATCGATCCGGCCGTCGTTGACCTGGATGTTCGACACCGAGAATTGCGTCGGCTTGCTATCGGGTGTCGGCGACGGCGACGAGAACTTCTCGATCAGGTCGGTGAAGTTGAAGCGCTGCGCGTCGTAGCGGACGACGTGAAAACGCGGCGAGTCGAGCCGGATCTCGTTGACGATCGGTGCGCCGCGAAACAGCGACGACCACGACGGCCTCACGACGAGCTTGCCGATGTCGATGAAGTCGCCCTGGCCGCCGCGCTCGCCGAGATGGATGCCGTCGGCTTCGAGGTTGAGCGTGTACGGGTTCAGCGCGATGCGCTGGATCGTGGCCGGCCGGTCGAGCTGCTTGCTCAACTGCTGTTCGGCGACATGGCGGATCAGCGGCGGCGCCGCGAAGAAGCCGAGCAGTCCAAACAAAACGACGAAGATCAGCAGGCCGATGCCGATACGCCGGGTCCGGTGCGAGCGTGCAACGCCACCGAGGGCATGGAGGGTCGAGGGTAGGGTTTCTTTGTCTGCGCTTGCCATGCTTGAATGCCTCGGGAATGGATGCCGGGCCGCACCGGACCAACCGGGCGGCCGCGCACGCTATCCCGAAAGTATAGGCTCAGGAGGTGACGGTACGGCGGTCGGGCGCCGCCGCGCCCGCCGGTCGGACAACGGCGGCGGTCAACCGTTCATTTCCGGACGACGACGGGCGGCATCCACGACCCGTCGCTCGCCTGCGGCTTCGGCGCGTACAGCCGCAACGCGAGCGCGAAATCGGTACGCGGCGCCGGCAGCCAATTGGCCGCATGCGTGCCGCCCGGCGACGCCGATACGACGATGTCGATCGAGCCGTCGCGGTTGCGGCGCAGCCGCTCGCGATCGCCGAGCGAGCGCCGCGCCGATCCGACGTCGGGCAGCGCACCGTTGGTCGTGTACGGCGTGAGCGTCCAGAATGCGCGTACCGGCGGCAGCGCGCCCGGCGCGAAATGCAGCACATAGCGGTTCGCGCCGTTCAGCGCATGACCGTCGCTATCGACGCGGGTGACCGCGAGCGTCTCGTCGTCGCGCGTCGCGGTGCCGAACTGCGTGAAGGCGGCGTACGCGCGCAGCGCGTAGTCCTGGCCGTACTTGCCGGCCGTATCGCCGATCCAGGTCCAGCCGTTCGCGTTCAGCAGGTTCGACGGCGGCGTCGCGAGCCGCGCGCGCGCCTCGGCCACGCCGGCCGTCGCGGCCGTGAGACGATCGCCCGTCCACAGCACCGGATAGCCGGCCGTCACGCCGATGTCGCCGAGCGATTCCTGCGCGTGCGCATCGTCGGCCGGCGGCGGATTGTCCTGCAGCGCCCGGGCGAAGCGCGTGAAGAACGCCTTCGGGTCGAGCGCGGCCACCTGCTCGGCCGGCGTGCCGCCGCCCACCGCTTCGGACGGCGCGCTGCCCGCGTGGACCGCGACCGACGCGCCGCGCTCGGCGCCCGTGTAGACCGACAGCGGCACCACGCGGATCGCGCGCTGCAGTTTCTTCACGTTCGTCAGGTCGCGCCCGCCGCTCGTCTGCAGCCGCACTTCGAGCCACGCATTGGCGGACGGCACGTCGACGCGCACCACGCCCTTCGGCAGCGTGCCCTCCCATGCCTTCGCGGCGAAGGCAATCGTTTGCGATCGCCCGGCGCCACGCGTACCGCGTGCCGCGACGCTCGACGACGACCACAGCACGTTCGTCCACATGTCGAGTGCGCGTGCGTCCCAATAGCGGCCGCGCGTGTCGGGCAGCGTGACGATCACGGGTTCGGCGGCGACGTCGAGCCAGCCGGTCGAGTCGAGCGTGTCGACGCCCGGCAGCGGCGGATTGACCGCGCCGACAGGCGGCAGCGCCTGCGCGTGGCGCAGCGTGTTGAGCGGCGCCTGCCCCGGTTGCGCGCCGTCGCCGCCCGTCGCCGCTTCCTTCGCGACGTCCATCAGCACGAGCGGATACGCATAGATATAGGAGTCGGCGACTTCCGCGCGCATCCAGCCGGTCTTGCGCTGGATCGCGTCCGGTTGCGACGCGCATCCTGCAAGCAACGCCGCAATGGCCAGCGACGCGCACGCGCGTCGCAGAGAAACTGATTCTCGCTGGTTTTCAATCATCGATTACTGGCCGAATATCGTTCTTTTCAGTCAACGCCTTGTTCGTCTCGCGAACGGCGAAGCAAGGCACCCCAGCGTGCCCGGATGACCGTTCGTGACGCTTCGTAACGGTGGGCGCTGATGTCAGGCCGGTATCATAGCGCCTAAGGGCATCCCCCAATATGCCGAATAACGGGTAAAACGCTAGCCGAACCGTCACAAAATCCGAAATAGTTCACGGGATTCGGCAAGTATCCGAAACAGTTGGCAGACGAAGATCGTCGGCGAGGATTGACAAATGGTGTCACTATTGACACCATAGCTATGACAAGCGAATGGAAGATCCTCGACCAAATGAGGCGCGAGCCCGCGAATGTGCGCTTCAACGATCTGTTCAAGATCTGCGAGGCCCACTTCGGAGCGGCCCGTCAATCCGGTTCCAGCCATGCTATTTTCAAGACACCGTGGCAAGGCGATCCTCGAGTGAATATCCAGAATGATCGCGGGAAGGCAAAGGCCTATCCGGTGCGGCAGGTTCTCGACGCGATCGATCGACTGAAGGAACAGAAATCATGAACCAAGACCACTTTACGTACCGCGTAACGTGGTCCCCGGAGGACGGGGAGCACGTCGGCCTCTGCGCGGAGTTCCCGTCTCTTTCGTGGCTCGATGCAACGCCCGAGGGCGCGCTGGTCGGTATTCGGCGGCTCGTCGCCGACGTCGTGCACGAGATGACGGCGAATGGCGAGACGGTGCCCGAGCCGATCGCCGACCGAACCTACAGCGGTGAATTCAAGGTCCGCATCCCGCCGCAGGCGCACCGCGCGCTGGTCATCCAGGCCGCCGAGCAGGGCGTCAGTCTCAATCGCCTCGCCAGCGCCAAGCTCTGCGCCTGAGCACGCACCCACCCGCCCCGGCCACGATCGCCCGGCTGTCCGTCCGGAAGCCGGGCGATCGCTTTTTCCGCGTTGTGACACCCTGTGTGCATCGGCATGCGTCGCATCGTCGCCGACGCTTGACCTTACCATCATGGGAATGTTGATACTGGAACCATTCGCGGTACGAACCGCGCTTTTGGGAAATCCGACATGACTGAACCACTTGCCTCCGCGGCGCTGCAAACGATCGAACTGAGCGTCGACGGCATGCATTGCGGCGGCTGCACGGGCCGCGTGCAGCGCGCGCTGGCCGCCGTGCCGGGCGTCGTCGATGCGGCGGTCGATCTCGACGCGCATGCGGCGACGGTCACGGCGCAGGACACCGTCGCGGCGGGCCAGCTCGTCGGCGCCGTCCGGGAGGCCGGCTATCGCGCGGCGGTGCGCGAAGCGGCCATCGAAGCCGGCGCGGCCACGCATTCGGCGCACGCGTCGCGCGACGAAACGCCGTCCGCGGCTTCCGGGCTTCCTCCCGCTGCTGCGACGATCGAACTCGACATCGACGGGATGACCTGCGCGTCTTGCGTGTCGCGCGTCGAAAAAGCGCTGGCGAAGGTGCCGGGCGTTACGCGAGCGTCAGTCAACCTGGCGACCGAACGCGCGACGGTCGATGCGTCGGCCGGTGTTTCGGCCACCCAGTTGGCGGACGCCGTGAGACAGGCCGATTATGGTGCGACGCCAACTGCGTCGGACACCGTCGTCCCGGCCGCCGCCACTGCATTGCCCACCGCGCCCACAAGCATCGAACTCGACATCGACGGGATGACCTGCGCGTCATGCGTGTCGCGCGTCGAGAAGGCGCTCGCGAAGGTGCCGGGCGTCACGCGCGCGTCGGTCAACCTCGCGACCGAACGCGCGACCGTCGACGCGTCGAACGCCGTATCCGCCGCACAGCTCGTCGACGCGGTAAAACAAGCCGGCTACGGTGCGACGCCGGCCGCCGTCGCGGCTCCGGCCGCCACTTCCGCTGCCACGCCCGCTTCCACCGACGTCGAACTCGACATCGGCGGCATGACCTGCGCGTCCTGCGCCGGCCGCGTCGAAAAAGCGCTGGCCGCCGTGCCGGGCGTCACGCGCGCGACGGTCAATCTCGCGACCGAACGTGCGTCGGTGCACGGCGCCAGCGCACTCGACGCCGCCACGCTGATCGCGGCGGTCACCACAGCCGGCTACCATGCATCGCTTCCGGTCGCGTCGCCCGCCGGCGCACCGGCCGGCGCCGACTTGCAACCGTCCAGCCCCGCGCAGGACCCGGACGCCCGCAAGCGCCGCGAAGCGATCCGCGAACGCAACCTCGTGATCGGGGCCGCCATGCTGAGCGCGCCGCTCGTCGCGCCGATGCTCGCCGCGCCGTTCGGCATCGACCTGATGCTGCCCGGCTGGCTCCAGCTCGTGCTCGCGTCGATCGTCCAGTTCGGCTTCGGCGCGCGCTTCTACCGCGCGGCCTGGCATGCGGTGAAGGCGCGCACCGGCAACATGGACCTGCTCGTCGCGCTCGGCACGTCGGCCGCGTACGGGCTGAGCCTGTGGATGCTGCTGCGCGATCCCGCGCATCCCGGCCATCTGTATTTCGAGGCGTCGGCCGTCATCGTCACGCTCGTGCGCTTCGGCAAGTGGCTCGAATCGCGCGCGAAGCGCCAGACCACCGAGGCGATCCGCGCGCTGAACGCGCTGCGGCCGGACCGCGCGCGCGTCGTCGAGGATGGCGCCGAACGCGACGTGCCGCTGTCGCAGGTGCGCGTCGGCACGCACGTGAGCATCCGGCCCGGCGAGCGCGTGCCCGTCGACGGCCGCATCGTGTCGGGCCGCTCGCACATCGACGAATCGCTGATCACCGGCGAAAGCCTGCCCGTGCCGAAAGACGACGGCGATGCGGTCACGGCCGGCTCGATCAACGGCGAAGGCGCGCTCGTCGTCGAAACCACCGCGATCGGCGCGGAGACGACGCTCGCGCGCATCATCCGCCTCGTCGAATCCGCGCAGGCCGAGAAGGCGCCGATCCAGCGCCTCGTCGATCGCGTCAGCGAGGTGTTCGTGCCGGCGATCCTCGGCATCGCCGTGCTGACGCTGGTCGGCTGGCTGATCGCCGGCGCGGGAATGGAAACCGCGATCCTCAACGCGGTCGCGGTGCTCGTGATCGCATGCCCGTGCGCGCTCGGTCTCGCGACGCCCGCCGCGATCATGGCCGGCACGGGCGTCGCGGCCCGGCACGGCGTGCTGATCAAGGACGCGCAGGCGCTCGAACTCGCGCAGCGCACGACCGTGATCGCGTTCGACAAGACCGGTACGCTGACCGAAGGCAAACCGTCCGTGACCGCGTTCGACGCCGTCGGCGTGCCGCGCGGCGAGGCGCTCGCGCTCGCGGCGGCCGTGCAGCGGCAGAGCGACCATCCGCTCGCGCGGGCCGTGGTAGCCGCGCATGAAGCGGACGTGGCCGCACAAGTCGGCGCGGCGGAGCCGGCCGTCGCGACCGATGCGCGCGCGGTGGCCGGGCGCGGCGTGGAAGCGCACGTCGGCGGGCAGCGGCTCGCGCTCGGCAGCACGCGCTGGCGCGACGAACTCGGCATCGCGGTGCCGCCGGCGCTCGACGCCCGCGCGGCGGAACTCGAGCGCGCCGGCAACACGATCTCGTGGCTGATGCGTGCCGACGCGCCGCGCGCGGTGCTCGCGCTGATCGCCTTCGGCGACACCGTGAAGCCGGGCGCCCGCGACGCGATCGCGGCACTGGCGGCGCGCGGCGTCGCGAGCGCACTCGTGACGGGCGACAACCGCGGCAGCGCGGCGGCCGTCGCGGCGGCGCTCGGCATCGGCGAAGTGCATGCGCAGGTGCTGCCCGACGACAAGGCGCGCGTCGTCGCCGAGCTGAAGCGCACGCACGGCGGGATCGTCGCGATGGTCGGCGACGGGATCAACGATGCGCCCGCGCTCGCCGCGGCGGACGTCGGCATCGCGATGGCGACCGGCACCGACGTCGCGATGCACACGGCCGGCATCACGCTGATGCGCGGCGACCCGGCGCTCGTCGCCGACGCGATCGACATCTCCAAACGCACGTACCGCAAGATCCAGCAGAACCTGTTCTGGGCGTTCGTCTACAACCTGGTCGGCGTGCCGCTCGCGGCGCTCGGCTTGCTGAACCCGGTGATCGCGGGCGCGGCGATGGCGTTTTCCAGCGTCAGCGTCGTGACCAACGCGTTGCTGCTGCGGAGATGGAAAGGCCGCGCGCGGTGAGCGGTGAGCGGTGAGCGGTGAGCGGTGAATGGCGGATGGCCGGATGGGCCGTTCGGCGGTCGACGCTCGACCAACAGGGCGGATAGGGACGCATGCCGGCGTTGGCCGGCGACGCGGCGTGCCGAACCGGCCGCATGTGACGACGCATCGCCGGCCGGCGGATTCAGTCCGACACGACCGGTTTGATCAACGTCGTGGTGATCGGCACGAAGCCGCACGCGCGATACAGCGCGCGCGCCGCCGCGTTGTGATTGAACACCGACAGCCCGATCTCGGTGACGCCGTAGCGGCGCGCCTCGGCGTCGAGTGCGTCGAGCGCACGCGTGGCCCAGCCCTGGCGGCGCCGGGACGGGACGATGTCGAGGTCGTAGATGAACAGCGTGCGGTTCGGCCTTTCGGGGACGATCGCGTACCAGAGGTCGCCCACCGTGTCGCCGCTGGCGCCATCGATGAGCGTGACGAGGGTCTGGCCGGCGGTCAGCAGGCCGTCCGGCAGCAGCGTGTCGAAACAGGCGCGCGCACGATCGGCCGCGTCTTCGACAGCATTTTGTCCGGAGGAAACGAGATCGCTCGCGTAGCCGTCGATAGCTCGCGTGCGGTACGCGCGGAATTCGCCGGCCGTCATCGGCCGCATCTGCAACATGGCCCGGTCGCCGTGAACGGAATCGGACTTCCAGTGTAGCGGGACAGTCGCACCGGCGCGCGATGCGGCGGTGGAGAACGGGCAGGCAGGTGCGGCGAACGCCGCGCCGAATCAGCGAATCAGCGAATCAGCGAATCAGCGAATCAGCGAATCAGCGAATCAGCGAATCAGCGAATCAGCGACGGTACAGGACGATCGGCACGAGGTGCGCATGGCGCACGCGCTCGGCTTCCGCATGACGCGCAGCGTACGAGTACTCGGCGTCGAGCGGCAGGTGCGGGGAGACGAACAGGTCGTCGATTTTTTGCAGCAGGGCGAAGATGAAGCTCATGTGAGACTCCTGACAGACGTGGCTAGGGTTTTCCCTTAGATGACCTCCATTCTAAGGGTTTTCCCTGAATTCTGCCAGTGAGCTGCATCGGTTTGCCGCAGGCGCGCGACAGCCGATCGCCGGCGCGGAACGGCGATCCTTGCTGCGTCGGGCTTCCAGGATGGGGTCGAAACGATCAGCGCGCGCGGTGAGCCCGCTTCCCGACGGCCGCCTCGCGGTTCGCGTTGCGCTGAAGCCGGTCGACTTGCGACAGAAGCGCTTCGTGGTGCTCTTCGAGCGTCATCAGCGTGGCCTGCTGCGTCGACAGATCGGCCGCGAGGCGATCGATCCGCTGCTGCTTGGTGGCGACGTCCTGCTTCAGGTGCGCGATCTGGCGCGTTTGCAGTACCAGCGCGACGAGCCCCGCCAGCACGACGACGGCCAGCGCGAGCAGCAGGCGGTTCACGCGGCGCATCTCGCGATCGGCCGCGCGCGTCAGGCCGTCCACGTCGGACTGCAGCGCGGCGATCCGGTCGGTCAGCGGGCGCAGGTGCGTGTCCGGATCGAAGGCCGGCGTGGGCGGTTGCGTACGCTCCGACGAGGGCTTGGTCACGAACGATGCGGCGGAGCCCACCGGCTGCGTGACCGGCGACGGCGAAGCGTCGGGATGCCGGGTCGTGTCGCGGGGCTTCGCGGAATGCGGGGTGATCGCCGGTTCGGACGGCTCTGCCGGCGTCTGCGGCTCGACCCGTGCAGCGACGACCGGCGGCGGGTTCAAGTCAGCCGCTTCCGGCTTCGAATCGATGCGCGTCGGAACCGGTGCGGCCTGCGTCGCCGTCGCTTCGCTTGCGCCGGCAGCCGCCCGGCGCTTGCCGCCCGAAGACGAACGGCGTTCCTTCGCGGCATCACCGGAAGATTTCCCTTCGCGGGATTTGACGCCCGCCGCCTCGACGGCAGGCTTCGCGACTTCGCCCTCTGCCGCTTGCGATTCCGCCGCCTGCGCCGCCTCGCCATCGGCAGCTTGCAGTGTCGTGTTCGTCTTCGCCTTCGCGGCGCCATCGATCACCGGCACGTCGACCTGCGTGACGACGCGATCGCCGGCAGGCAAATCCGCTGCCTCCGTTGCACGATCCCCTGCAGATGTACCGTTGACGTTCGCGGCCAAACCGCCTTCAGGCGTCGAAACGACCACGGTCGCCACATCGAGCGTCGCCGCCCCTTCAGCTTCCGCCAGCCCCGCGGCAGCCGCATCCGCCGGCGGGCTGAATCCGTCCAGCGTGGCCTGTCGCCCGTCGTCGGCGCCGGCCGACTCATCGGCTCCCACGATCGCTTCATCGCGCACCGCAACCGGCATGCGTTCGCCGGGCTCGAGCACCGGATCGCCGAACAGGTCGAGCGTCCGTTCGTCGCGCGGCGCGTCGCCGGCCGCTGCGCTGCCGGATCGCGCCGTCGCCCTGGCGGACGTGCTGCCTGCGGCAGCGGCCGAGCGCTGGCGCGAACGGGCCGACGAACGGGCGGAACGGGAACGGGAGCGAGGCGTGGAAACGGATTCGCTCACGTCTGCCAGATTATCGTCCAGGGACATCCAGTGAAATCCTATTGTTCTTCAACAAATCAATAACTTGCGTCTTCAATCCATCCAATTTGCTCTGACTCCATCCAGCCTGTCCAGTCATCCCCGATGGGCTACGTGATGGGCCAAAAACCGATGCTAACCGACAAACAAGCCAAAGCGCTCAAACCAAGCGACAAACCCGTCTTCGACGGCAAAGTGACTGGACTGCTGCTCACTCCAACGAAATCGGGCTGCAAGTGGGCCTCGCCGTGTGACTGGCAAGCGACGCAGGCCTCGGCACGTACCCTGAAATCTCCATCGCTGAAGCGACGAACGTGCCGATCGGCAATCCCGCTGGCAGGCAAAAAAGCATTCGGTTAGTCGCAAATATCGACGTATTTTCCATTACCGTTGTATCGACGATCACTCGCGGTCGCCGACCGCGAGCGCCCACGGTCCGTCGCGTGCGCACTTGCTTGACCGGCTCGCGGATCGCCAGCCCACACTAGCCCAACCTTGAAGCCTGCGGCCGGCACGTTGCTGCGCTACCGCTCGACCAGCGGCGCCGGAACGTGTAAATACGGAAACGTCGCGGGGATCGTGTCGACCGTCGTCTCGCACAGCATCGGCAAGCTCATGATTCGACACGCATAATCGTGCGCCGGCAATGTAGCCACATCGCCGAGCGTTACGCAACGATCGACCCTGTCGACCGATGCAACAGGCGCGTCAGCGCAGCTGGGCACACTAACCGTCAGCGTCGCCAGCCCGCGCCGCTTCAGCATCGGCAGATACCGCGCGAACTGCACGACATCGCCGAGCCCCTGTTCCGGCCAGACGATGAGCGACTTCCCGTCGAGCGTCTCGCCCCCGCCGCGGCGCAGGCAGGTCCGGCGTAACGTGATTCGATGCATCAGCGCCCCAATGCGACGAGAGTTGGTAGCGGCCTCGTAAAGCCGCAGCCCTCCTCGTACTGCCCCATCGCGAGCAGGAGCAGGGTTCAGGTTGAATATCGTCGGTACACGGCCAGGATCGAGCGTCAACGCACGTCTCAGACACGCGACGGCCTCGCTCAGGCGGCCGGCGTCATGCAGCAAGCGACCCAAGTTGTTCCCGGCTTCTGGTCGACGTGACGGGTGATGCTTCGCGAGTTCGATCGCCGGGACAGATGGGAAGCGATCTATCCGTCCACGAAGATCAACGATCTACTGGATAAAATTCTGCTCTATTCGCGGTACGTAGCCAGTCAAGTGCCAGCGGCCGTCGGGTTCGAGGCGGAAGCTCAGCTTCTCGAACATCGTGGCGCCGCTCGCCAGCGTCGTCGCGTAATCGACGTTCGCGTAGAGCCCGTCGGGCATCCCGCTTGCGTGCTCGTAGCGGATGCGCGCGACCTGCGCCCAGCCACGATGGCTGACCGCGCCGACCGACTGGCGTGCTTGCTGCATCTGCGCCGTGAACTGGTCCTGCTTGATGCGCGCCTTGAGGAAGGGTGCGGCGTCGGTCCATACCGCGCCGTACAGGCCTGAATCGAGCTGCTTGAATACCGCATCGGAATCGCGGAGCAGCGTGTCGGCCGATTCACTGGAAGATTGCGCGTGTGCGCCGATCGCGATCGATGCGGCGGCGCAGCCACTCAGCCATTTTGCGCGGGTAAGGGTCGGGCGTGGGTTCATTGTCGGGGTCCGGAAAGGTCTGCGCATTACGCGTCGCGATAGAGAACGGCGATTGCATCCGTATAGGCCGCGACGTTCTCGGGGTTGTAGATGCTGACCGAGTCGAGCACGTATTTCGATTTTCCGCGGTACTCGTCGAGGTTCGCGTCGTGCTCTGAAAATGCCTGCAAGAGTGCCCATCCCCCCTCCTGACAATTGAAGTCCGGATAGAAATACCCGGCCTTGCCGAGGAACGGCGAGTTGTGGATCAGCGGATAGTCGCCGTACAGCAACTCGTAATACAGGTAGTTCTGCGCGTTCTCCCACGTGTGCGACACCACCGCGTCGCCGTACGCGGCCATGAATTCGTACACCGCGTAGCGGCTTTCGAACGTCGTGATCCCGTGGTTCACGATGTCGAGGCTCTTCGCGAAGTGCACGAACGTCGGATGTTCCTTCAGGTGCAGCGTGTTGCATACGCGCACGAATTCGAGGAACGCCGGCTTCGCGCGATACGCTTCCTCGGTCACGAGCATCGGGATGATGCTGGTCTTCACCATGCAGATGTTCGGCTCGAACATCGTCACGCGCCACCGGGGCTTGCCGGGCTGATAGCCGAACGACAAACCGGCGCCGAGCGTCGCGCGCGCCTTGTCGAACAGCATCGGGTGCCAGATGTGCGGGACGATCGTGACCGGTGCGCGCAAGCCCGTCTGGTAGTAGTGCAGGCACGAGCGCTCGAATTCGGGAATCGTCCACACCGCGTCGTACGGCGCGCCCGAGAACAGGAAGCCCGACGGCTTGTCGAACATCGCGCGCTCGATGTCGATCACGTAGTCGTTGCCGACGCGCATCGTGACGACCTTGCCGCCGCGCTCGCGGAACGCGCGCAGGTAGTCCGCGCCGAATTGCGCGCTCATCTCGATCAGCACGTCGCAGCGCTCGAGCGCTTCGTCCATCGACAGCAGCGGCACGTTCCACTCGCCGAGCATCATCTGCGGATCGGCGACCTGTTCGCCGCCGTTGACCATCACGGCATCCGCGACGAGCGGCGACTGGCGCAGCAGCAGGATCAGCAGCAGGCAGTTCTGGAAAATGCCGTTTTCCCACAGCGACTGGCCGGCGCCGCGCACGAACAGCGACACGCCGACGACGAGGCGTCCGCGGGCGCGAGATACTGGTCTGGTGGTCGCCATTTCCGTTTATTCCTCCAGGTTGAACCGCTGGGCGCTTGGCGCTTGAGAATTCCGATATCGACCATTCACAAGTCGACTCCCGATTTCATCGAGCGTGCCAATTCCTGGCCATTGATTCGACCGAGCATGGCAAAACACCGAAGCAGTCGCACTGATGATGTATTGTGTGTTTCCGCCTGTTTTTCCATCGCGTCCGTCAGGTAACTGCGCATACTCGTTGCGATAGCGGAACGCCTGCCATACAACGCGCTTGCAAGTCCGGCCGAAAAGGCACGCCTCGCGTCGCCGTGTATCTTTCTGTCCATGTGCGGATCGATCACCGCATTGGCGATACGCTCGAATTGCTGCATCGAGCGCCCTACCGATCCACCTGCGGACTGCTCTGTCATTCTCAACCGGCTCGGCTTGCCAGTGTAGTAGCCTTGCACCCAGTGAGCCCCGGCCAGCGAGGCGGTGCGTAATGCGTCGGCGCTTTCTATTCCCTCCACCACCACCTGTGATGCCTGGTCTCGGGCACTAGTCACCAATTTCTTGAACTGCTCGAGATGTATCGCGTCGTATTCGCCCGTCGGTAACATTCGACCAGAAATCTTGATGATTTCGGGCGAAGAAATCACCGCGCGATTCTCCACGCTGAACCCGTCGCCAAAATCGTCCAGGGCGATACTGCAGCCGATACGCCGCAGGTGCTCGACAAATACTCGACCTGTTACGGGTGACAACTGCGTAGTTTCGGTAATCTCCACCACAAGACGAGACGCTATGTCCGGTCTGCCTTCAAGCAGCCGAAGAACCGATGCCCATCCTCCGATCTCATTCGCACTTTGCGCGGAAATATTGACGCCCAATCGAATGTTGAAGTTCGACTCCAGGAACTCGATGGCCATGCCAATGACATAGCGGTCCAGGAAGCGCATGAGTCCAAGCCGTTCCAGACTGGGAATAAACGCCGACGGATATGTGATCGGTTGATCGTCGGTGCCGCGAAGTCGCACCAGGCATTCGTGATACAAAACCCGTTCACCATCTTGTACGCTCAAGATCGGCTGAGCGCACAGCATCAATTGATCGCAAGCTGTCGCAGCCAGCACTACGGCGGCCGTTCTCAGGTCCGGCGTCCCGTAAGATCCTGTATCCCGTGCAAGGGCATATTGCACCATCGCCTTCGTGCAGTAGCTCATGTCGTCGTCATACACTCGGACGAAAAACGTGGCGTCCCGCGAACCTTGGCGAAAACCGGCACAGAAACCCGAGGCTCCGAAAAATCCTGTCGCCCCGCAGCCACGGGCCGGTGCGATGCATGAACGGCGATACACCGACGACGAAGCGCTCGCCCTCGCCGGGCGCTGGACGCACATGGGCGTCCGACACGCGTATGGGCCGGTTCATGCGGCCAGGCGCTCAACGAACGCGTCCAGGTTGGCGGGGTTGTCGATCGAGACCGATCGCAGCAACCGGTCAGCTTTCGCGCGATAGTCGTCAAGCCGCTCGTCGTGATGCAGCCACGCTTCGAGCAGCGCCTGGCTGCCCGCGACGGAATCGAAGTCGGGGTAGTAGTAGCCGGCATCTCCGAGCAGCGTCGAATTGTGGATCAGCGGATAGCCGCCATATAACACGTCGTAGTACAGGTAGTTCTGCGGATTTTCCCAATGGTGCGACACGACGGCATCCGCATGGCGCGCCATGAAGCCCGGCAGGTCGGTGCGCGGTTCGAACGTCGCCTTATGTCGGCGTACGAGATCTAGGCTGTTCGCGAAATGCACGAAGGTAGAATGTGCCTTCATGTGTATCGAATTGACGACGAACAGATGCTGCACGGCCTCGGGATGCGCGCGGTAGAACTCGTCGCAAACAAGCATCGGGTAATGGCAGGACTTCACAACTGAGATGTTTGGTTCGAGCGTCGCGAGACACCACGCGCGGCGACCAGGCCGATAGCCGAACGTCATTCCTTCGCTCGCCAGCGCGGCAATACGGCGATCGAGAAAGTACGGCGACCAAAGATGCGGAATCGTATGGACCGGCGCGCGCGTGAGCGTGCGCAGCAGCGGCACGTCGATCTTTTGCGATTTTTCGAGTACCCACACTTCGTCGAACTGCGTGCCGTTGAAGATGTGTCCCGAAGGCTTCTCGAAGATCGGCGTTTCGGCGAGGCCACTGTACGTATGGCCGACGTAGCACGCGACGAGCTTCGTGCCGAGCGCCTTCACGTGCCTGAGCCATTCGGCCGGCAGTTGTGCACCCATCTCGATCACGACGTCGAGCTCATGCGCGACGTCGACGGGTTTCACGAGCGGGATGTCGAGGCCGTCGAGGTCGAGACCGGCCGGCAGCGCGTTCGCGTCCCCGCCGTTCAGGAAATAGACGGGGCCGATGCGGTCCGAGTGCGTGAGCATCATCGCAAGGAACGCGATGTTCTGGTGAATGCCGTTTTCCCACAACGACTGGCCGTCGCGCGCAAACAGCGAGATGCCCACACCTGGGCGCAGCCTTTTGCGATTGTGGTTGAGGGAACATCCGAGCGGAGAATGCCTCATGGTTCCACCCGGAATGCGTGGCGTAGTTGAAAGCTATCCATAAAACGCCCCACTTGACGAGGCAAAATTATTAGCGGTTGAGCAGGGAAATCTCCGGGCGGATGCCGACAGGATCGGCATCCGCCCGGAGCTCAAATCAACGCTTTACCATTGATATGAGACGCCAGCGCCATAAGTGCTGGCGCTCCCGCTGATCCCTACCCCGATCTTCGCTTTCAGGTTGTCGCTGAAGCGAACGGATACCCCGAGCGCAGTCGCTGCATACCCTTGGTAACTCCCCCCTCCGATCCCCACCGCAATCGTCTTCCCGGGGTCGACTTCGGGAATCATGGTCAACGCGGTTGCCGCGGCGATCCCGGAGTAGGCACGACGTGCTACCTCATTGACGGTCGACTGGACACCCCACAACTGGTTCATGTTCGCTGCATCCGTTCCGTTGATGCCAGGCGCCACGTTCGTCAACCGACGCTCATTGCCGGGCGATCCGAACGACACCGTGTTGGGCTGCGAAGCCACCGAACCCGCACCGATTGCCACGGCATTCGAAGCGCTCGCGACACTGCCCTGTCCTACCGCAGTCGTATTGGCTCCCGAAGCAGTCGATCCCTGGCCCAATGCAGTCGAGTTGTCTCCTGTCGCGGCTGCGGCCTGACCATCCGCCTTCGAGTTAGCGCCCGAGGCGATCGCGCCCTGCCCCTCTGCAGTCGAGTTTTGCCCGGATGCAACCGCGCCTTCACCCACCGCGGTCGAGTTCGCTCCGGACGCGGATGCGCCTTGACCGACGGCCGTCGAGTTCGGTGCCGCGGTGGCCCCGGTGCCGATGGCGGTGCTACCGTCCGTCGTCTGGGTCTTGATCGACGTGAGGGGCGCCACTGCGGTTGAAAGCGATGCCAGGCTGTCGTTGGTTGTGGACAGTCCGGTCGAGAGCGACGTCACGTTACTGTCGGTCGTGCTCAATCCCGTCGACAACGAGGTAATACTGCTGTTTGTCGAGCTGAGGCCGGTCGACGTTGACGTCGACAGCGACGCGACACTGCTGTTGGTCGTGCTCAGGCCCGTCGACAGTGAGCTGACGCCGGTGGATGCGGATGTCGAGAGTGACGCCACGTTGCTGTTCGTCGTGCTCAGCCCCGTCGACAGCGACGCGACGCTGCTCCCGGTTGCGCTAAGGCCGGTCGACAGCGAGCCAATGCCCGTCGACGTGGACGTCGACAACGATGCCAGGTTGCTGTTGGTCGCACTCAATCCCGTCGACAGCGAGTTGACGGTTGTCGACGTCGAGGTCGACAACGACGCCACCGTGCTGTTGGTCGTGCTCAGGCCAGTCGACAACGAGCTGATACCCGTCGAGGCCGAGGTCGACAGCGACGTCACCGTGCTGTCCGTCGTGCTCAGGCCAGTCGATAACGAGCTGATGCCCGTCGAGGCCGAGGTCGACAGCGACGTCACCGTGCTGTCCGTCGTGCTCAGGCCAGTCGACAACGAACTGATGCCCGTCGAGGTCGAGGTCGACAGCGACGTCACCGTGCTGTCCGTCGTGCTCAGGCCAGTCGACAACGAACTGATGCCCGTCGAGGTCGACGTCGACAGCGACGTCACCGTGCTATCCGTCGTGCTCAGGCCAGTTGACAACGAACTGATGCCCGTCGAGGTCGACGTCGACAGCGACGTCACCGTGCTGTCCGTCGTGCTCAGGCCAGTCGACAACGAGCTGATGCCCGTCGAGGTCGACGTCGACAGCGACGTCACCGTGCTGTCCGTCGTGCTCAGGCCAGTTGACAACGAACTGATGCCCGTCGAGGTCGACGTCGACAGCGACGTCACCGTGCTATCCGTCGTGCTCAGGCCAGTTGACAACGAACTGATGCCCGTCGAGGTCGACGTCGACAGCGACGTCACCGTGCTGTCCGTCGTGCTCAGGCCAGTCGACAACGAGCTGATGCCCGTCGAGGTCGACGTCGACAGCGACGTCACCGTGCTATCCGTCGTGCTCAGGCCAGTTGACAACGAACTGATGCCCGTCGAGGTCGACGTCGACAGCGACGTCACCGTGCTATCCGTCGTGTCAGGCCAGTTGACAACGAACTGATGCCCGTCGAGGTCGACGTCGACAGCGACGTCACCGTGCTATCCGTCGTGCTCAGGCCAGTTGACAACGAACTGATGCCCGTCGAGGTCGACGTCGACAGCGACGTCACCGTGCTATCCGTCGTGCTCAGGCCAGTTGACAACGAACTGATACCCGTCGAGGCCGAGGTCGACAGCGACGTCACCGTACTGTCCGTCGTGCTCAGGCCAGTCGACAACGAGCTGATGCCCGTCGAGGTCGACGTCGACAGCGACGTCACCGTGCTATCCGTCGTGCTCAGACCGGTCGACAACGAACTGATGCCCGTCGAGGTCGACGTGGACAGCGAGCTGATCGAGCTATTGGCCGACGACAGGCCCGTCGACGCGGAAGTCGACAGAGATGCCACCGTGCTATCGGTCGAGCTCAGGCCAGTCGACAGCGAGTTGATGCCGGTCGAAGTCGACGTGGACAGCGAGCTGATCGAGCTATTGGCCGACGACAAGCCGGTCGACGTCGAGGTCGACAGCGACGTCACGGTGCTGTCGGTCGAGCTCAGGCCGGTCGACAGCGAGTTGATGCCGGTCGAAGTCGACGTGGACAGCGACGTGATCGAGCTGTTGGCCGACGACAGGCCCGTCGACGTGGAGGTCGACAGCGATGCCACCGTGCTGTCGGTCGTGCTCAACCCGGTCGACAACGAGCTGATGCCCGTCGAGGTCGACGTCGACAGCGACGTCACCGTGCTATCCGTCGTGCTCAGACCGGTCGACAACGAACTGATGCCCGTCGAGGTCGACGTCGACAACGACGTGATCGAGCTGGTCGCCGACGAAAGGCCCGTTGACGCTGATGTCGACAGTGAACTCAACTGACTGTAGTTCACCGCGTCGGTTGGATTCACGCCTGCGGCGACGTTAGTCAATGTGACCGGCGTAGTCGCGCCGACACTACCCAACGTCACCGACGTATGCGCTGCGTTGTCATACTGCACAGAATTTGCTACGCCCGTCGACAGCGACGCTACCGAGCTATTCGTCGCGCTCAGACCCGTCGACAGCGACGTCACCGAGCTATTGGTCGAGCTCAGACCCGTCGACAACGACGTCACGCCGCTTTGAGCCGTGCTGATCCCCGTCGACGCCGACGTCGACAGCGAGGTCACCGTGCTATTCGTCGCGCTCAGGCCCGTCGACAACGACGTCACTCCGCTTTGAGCCGTACTGATCCCCGTCGACGCCGACGTCGACAGCGAGGTCACCGTGCTATTCGTCGCGCTCAGGCCCGTCGACAACGACGTCACTCCGCTTTGAGCCGTGCTGATCCCCGTCGACGCTGACGTCGAAAGCGAGGCCACGGAACTATTCGTCGAGCTCAGCCCCGTCGACAATGACGTCACTCCGCTTTGAGCCGTGCTGATCCCCGTCGACGCTGACGTCGAAAGCGAGGCCACCGAGCTATTCGTCGAGCTCAGCCCCGTCGACAATGACGTCACTCCGCTTTGAGCCGTGCTGATCCCCGTCGACGCTGACGTCGAAAGCGAGGCCACCGAGCTATTCGTCGAGCTCAGACCGGTCGACAACGAAGTGACGCCACTTTGCGCGGTGCTGATCCCGGTGGAAGCCGACGTCGACAGCGACGCGACCGAGCTATTCGTCGAACTCAGGCCCGTCGACAACGACGTCACTCCGCTTTGAGCCGTGCTGATCCCGGTCGAGGCCGACGTCGACAGCGAGGTCACCGTGCTATTCGTCGTGCTCAGACCCGTCGACAACGAGGTCACTCCGCTTTGCGCGGTACTGATCCCCGTCGACGCCGACGTCGACAGCGAGGTCACCGTGCTATTCGTCGTGCTCAGACCCGTCGACAACGAGGTCACTCCGCTTTGAGCCGTACTGATCCCCGTCGACGCCGACGTCGACAGCGAGGTCACCGTGCTATTCGTCGTGCTCAGACCCGTCGACAACGAGGTCACTCCGCTTTGAGCCGTACTGATCCCCGTCGACGCCGACGTCGACAGCGAGGTCACCGAGCTATTGGTCGAGCTCAGACCCGTCGACAACGAGGTCACGCCGCTTTGAGCCGTGCTGATCCCCGTCGACGCCGACGTCGACAGCGAGGTCACCGTGCTATTCGTCGCGCTCAGGCCCGTCGACAACGACGTCACTCCGCTTTGAGCCGTGCTGATCCCCGTCGACGCCGACGTCGACAGCGAGGTCACCGTGCTATTCGTCGCGCTCAGGCCCGTCGACAACGACGTCACTCCGCTTTGAGCCGTGCTGATCCCCGTCGACGCTGACGTCGAAAGCGAGGCCACGGAACTATTCGTCGAGCTCAGCCCCGTCGACAATGACGTCACTCCGCTTTGAGCCGTGCTGATCCCCGTCGACGCTGACGTCGAAAGCGAGGCCACCGAGCTATTCGTCGAGCTCAGACCGGTCGACAACGAAGTGACGCCACTTTGCGCGGTGCTGATCCCGGTGGAAGCCGACGTCGACAGCGACGCGACCGAGCTATTCGTCGAACTCAGGCCCGTCGACAACGACGTCACTCCGCTTTGAGCCGTGCTGATCCCCGTCGAGGCCGACGTCGACAGCGAGGTCACCGTGCTATTCGTCGCGCTCAGGCCCGTCGACAACGACGTCACGCCGCTTTGAGCCGTGCTGATCCCCGTCGAGGCCGACGTCGACAGCGAGGTCACCGTGCTTTTGGTCGAACTCAGACTTGTCGACAACGAAGTGACGCCGCTTTGCGCGGTGCTGATCCCGGTGGAGGTTGACGTCGACAGCGAAGTCACGGAACTGTTGGTTGAACTGAGTCCCGTCGAGAGCGACGCAATTGAACTGCTTGCTGATACAGCACCGGCAGCTGCTGTAGACAGGCTTGTCACGCTCGACGCGACGGCAGTAATCGCTTGGTTCGTCGCATAAAGCTCCGATCCGTTAATCGCATCAGTGCTAGTTGACGATATCTGCCCTGCATTAACATTGGTGATGGTTCTTTCGGCACCAGGGGCACCTACGCTAACTACCGCGTTGCCGCCGCCCCCGGCAAAAGTATATAGGACACCGTTAATTGTTGTCCCGATCGGTGCAGTAACCAAAGCATCGGCTATCGACCCATTACCTAAAGCCACGGAGTTTATAGCTGCAGCGGTGGCCCCATAACCAATTGCCGTGCCACCGTCAACTGTCGAAACAGCATGCCCGCCAATTGCCGTGGCGTGCGTTTGGGCGGCGGTCGCGAACGCGCCAAGTGCGGTCGCATATAGATTCGAAGCGGTAGCGGCCCAACCAATGGCAACCGCCGGCCCCATGGTCCCAAGCACGTTCGAACCTGAATTCGCTGCCGCAGCTGAACCAATTGCAATGTCCCCAGCAGTCGATGCATTCGTGATCCCGCTATTGCCACCAATTGCGATCGCACCTGTTTGAGTGGCCGCTCCCAAGCCCGCCGAATATTGCGCCAGAACAGTATGCGGGGACGAAATCAGCGCAAGGGCCATCAGCGCAACTACGCTTCTCTTGTTCGGCTTTCCGCGAGCCGAGTCGTTTTCAGAGGCGGCCACCCAAGCGCCAAGCGCCTCGTTCCAAATTGTCCTGTAACTCTTGTTCATTTAGATCCCCGTCGATATCGAGCCGCAGCTTCCGCCAATCGACCCTTTCACATAAATCTGACAAATTAAAAAATGTCGACCTTTCAACGGCGAGCTAAATGCCAAACCAACCCACCGGCTAGCGACGATTCTCCAATTGACCGTTCCAGTCAGGGCTGAACAATTTTCACGAAAATGCACCAATCCGGTGAATATGTGTCAAGGTTCGTCAGATCGAATATCGCCTGCCGTTTAATTTATTGGCGCTCGATGGCAACAAACGACCGCTCCAAAATGACTGACCATACGTCACGCCAACCCCGCCTTTTCTCCGGGTGGCAGTAGTTCTGTCTGATGTTTTCAAATTTTTTTCGCGTCCACGAAGCCCGCAAAAATTCAAAAAGCACGGCACGGCGAAGCGTGACAATATTTCAGAAAGACAGACATCCATGGACGAACATCTGATCGCACGGAGTAGTCAATGAGCGAGTATGCGCACCTGCTATATCCGGCCGCACTGATAGCAGTGGCGTCCGGGTGAATTTAGAGAATGCCCCGCCACCTCTCGCCATTGCTTGAGGAAGCGTCAGCCGTGTAGATAATTTGCTTCCACCTTTCTAGGACACGTCAATGCAGACCTATCAAAATTATCTCGATTTGAAGAAGCGGCTCGATCACGAACTTGAGATTGAGAAATTGAAAATGATTGACGCCGTGATATCAGAGATCAGGATGTGCGTGAAATTGTTCAACTTGACCGCACGCGACGTATTCCCCCCTGAACATCAACGCCAGCGAAAAAGAAGGGCCAAATACTACGATCCGGTGTCCGGATGCACGTGGTCAGGAGTCGGTCGCGAGCCGCACTGGATTAAAGGGAAAAACCGGAAAGAATTTTTGCTGAGCCCGGTCGCGCACGATGAGACTCAGAGAAGCCTCCGCTCCGGTGAGCCATTGTCGCCCCTTCAAATGGGTCGCGATCACACGTTACTAGATTAGCATTTCAGAAATGCACTTGATCCTGAAACACATCAGATTAACTCAGAATCAGAACCACACCTCAACCGAAGGTGGTTGATTTTCACCACACAAAGGTGAAATATTCGCTTCACACGAACGATATATGAAGATTTTGTTTTTGGACGAGCGAGCAGTATATGGTGATCTCGCGCGCCTCCTCTGTCAGCAACGCGAAAATGATGTGGTCGCCGTCAAGAACGGCGCCCAGGCTGTGCGCGCCCTTCAACAAGCGATGTTCGATCTCGTTATCTTGGAATTGACTGTGCCGGCCATGCCGGGGCTCGACCTCATCCGCTGGGTTCGGCATAACCTCGGCAAGCAAATTCCCGTCTTGGCTTTGTCCGGCGTATTGTCGGACTGTTCCACCGCGGATGTACTCAACGCTGGCGCAGATGACTGGATCCGCATGCCGATGAGCAAAGAAGATTTTATCGCCAGAGTGGATGCTGTAATCCGACGCACGAACATCTCTGAAGAATCAGATGACTCCGTCTTGGTCGGAAATTACCTGGTTCCACGCGGCGGTCGAAATATCTTCGTCAACAACGAGCCAGTTAAAGTGACAAGGAAGGAGTTCGAGATCATCGCCACGCTTTTCAGAAATGTCGGGCGCGTCGTTCCCCGCGACCACCTAATAACGTTTGTCTGGGGAGACGCAGGCGACACGTCCTCGCGCTCGCTTGACACCCATATCTATCGCGTGAAAAACAAGCTGCGACTGAATGGGGAGCATGGCCTCCGGCTGCAGTCGGTGTACACCTTCGGATATAGACTCGAGAAGGTTTAAGCAGCACGCCCAGTCATGAGCCCGCTGCATCGTCTACTTTCCGGGCTGTGCATGGCGGAATGCGGCGCTCGTTGGCGGACGGAGCCGCCGGACACTGCGATCGATGCAACTATTGGAAGGTCCTGTCTTCCGTGGCGACCTGAGCCCGGCGTGTCACGTCACGCAAAAGGATGAAGAGTATCGTCGCCCCAATAAGATCGAAGGCTCCAAATGCTCCAAAGAAAAGCCCATATCCAAACCGGTCGGCAGTCGAACCCAACAGCAACGAAAATCCAAGACCTCCAATCGAGGCCACCATACCGGCCAGTCCGGCTGCAGTCCCTACCTCATCCGGTTCGAAGACGTCTGCACACAGCGTATTGAGAAGTACGGAGATCATCTGATGTGCAAAACCACCCATGCAGAACAGAACGATTGCTTGAAGCGGCGTAGCGACTAGGCCAATACACGCGGGCCCGAACATCAAAACGGCTCCGAGCGCTACGCCGGCGACGCGCGATCCGATTAGCGGTACGCGAAAGCGGTTGGTCAGAAAAGGCGACAAGTATCCGCCGAAAAGGCCGCCCAGGTCGGCTGCGAGGAAGGGTAGCCATGCAAACAGTGCAATGTGCTTCAAGTCCATGTGCCGTTCCGTTGCCAGATACAGCGGAACCCAGAAAATCAGGGTCTGCCAGACGGGCTCGGCAAAGAAGCGCGCCTGGGCTATCGCCCAAAAACGGCGCATTCCAAGGACCTTCCACATGCGCCGGATTCCTTCATGCCACTCGGTGCGGACTGACATTCGCTTACCGGGAGGCTCAACCTGTTTCGTCTTGACCAGCCCCCGGTACTGCCCTGGCGAGCGGTAGACAAAATACCAAATTGCCGACCATACGAAACCCAGTGCGCCGGTAATGGCGAACGCGCTTTGCCAGCCATACTCGCGAGACAGGAACACGACGACCAGCGGCGCAAAAAGTGAGCCGAGTGATGTGCCAGCGTTGAAATAACCGACCGCAACCGATTTTTCGTGGTCTGGAAACCATTCGGCAACGATTTTCATCCCGGCGGGAATCGCGACAGCATCGGCGGCGCCTTTTACCGCACGCAGTGCAGCCAGCGATAGCCATCCACCGGCCACGCCGTGCAAGATACCCGCAAATGACGAGATGCCTACGAATATGGCAACGCCAATCCGCAAGCCGATCAAGTCTATGACCAGCCCGCATATCGGTTGCATGACTAAATAGCCCGCCTGAAATGCACCGACCACGTATGCGTATTGCTGCGTACTCATGTTCAAAATGAACTTGAGTTCCGGCGCCATCACCCCAAGCGCGTTGCGGGACAGATAATCGATGATGGTACCGAGGCAGCCGAGCGCCACGACCCACCAGCGCAGGCTGTAGGCTTGTTTCATAAATTTTCCGTACAGGCGGCCTACGGGGCGGAAGGTGTGTCGTTCCCGACCGGGAGCAGGATTTCGACGTGATATCTCGCCGTGGCGATCATCGGCTTCCTTTGATCAACTGGGATGGTGACGCAGCCCATCGGCGTTTGAAAGCGGTCGAGAAATGGCTCATATTGTTGAATCCGCATGCCAGCGCTACGTCGGTTACGCTCCCGTGCCCCTGAAGCAACAGATTCTTCGCACGCTCGAGGCGAGCTTCCATCACATATTGATGTGGTGGTAAACCGGTGTACTTTCCGAACAGGCGCATGAAACCATACAAATTTGACTCGAAGCCCGCGGCACTAGCGATCTCTCGGACTCGAAGCGTTGAATCCAGCCCAGCGTGAATGAATTGCAATGCCCGGTCCATAATCGCATCCGCGAGCCCCATGTTGCACTCCCATGTGGTATTTCGGGCCAGCGCCGTGAAGCGGTAAAGCGCCGAGAGCGCCAACCACTCGGCATGTTCGACGCCAGTAGGCGTGCCCGATGACGCGTCCCGCACGATCTCGTCAATGAGTTGCACCAGTATGCGATCGTGGATACCCGCAAACCACCCATGGAGCGGGATCGGCATCCGGCCGGAGGTACCCTGAAGCCAATCGATATTGATAATGAGATGGCTTTGCTCGAGGTTGACGCCCCATCGATAATTCAACGCCGCATTAGGTGGACCATACGCCACACTGCTATCTGAAGCGTCGGCGTGCTGCCAGCGGCCGAATCGATTAAGGCTCTCAACCCGCTCGTGAGGCTTTCGATACAAGCAAAGAAGCAGGTTCGATTCGAATCGCAAATCCCGGACTTCCCCCTCTTCGCGGATCTGATAGTTATGCACTTGAATCCCATCCCACGGTGACGCCACTGGTGCGCTTTTCCATGTATCTGGTAGCGCTGTCAGGATGCGACCCTCTGAGGGAGAGGCGTTGGAACACGGAAACTGCGTGGCCGGATTGGCGTCCATGATCGGATCAAAAGTGGCATGCAATGTTGCAATAATTGGAACATGTTTCGACCATAAAGGCGAGTATTGATTCGCAGTGCGAAGGCCCGGCCTCGAGGGAAGCGAGGATCGACAGGGATTCGCAGTAGTTTGGTCAACAGCAACGCGTGAAATGCATCCCGGACTGCAGCCTCTTGCCAGTCCCGCGGCAGCAGCCAGCAACTCACGCACGAGCCACATCCCATTTTGGCAGGAAGATCGCGCCAGCGAATGCAGGTCTTCAGCACGAACAGAATGCCCGTCAGCGCTGCGCGATTCAGCACGGGCTTGCGACGCGGATACTTGAACCGACGGGGACTTGGCCGGTGGTAGAAGTGGCTCGATCAGGTTCCACAACGCGTCGTCAATGATCCGTCTGCCCATCTCCTTGATCCGGCTGTCGCGACGGCTCAGGGCTAACAGGTCGAGAGAAACGTTGACAGTAGCTACGCGTCGACGTTGCAGCCAAGGCAACACCGTGGTTCGCGAATGCGCCTTCCGGGGCGCATCGCTACAAGATACGGTGGATACCGTTGTACTGAACTCTCACCCATCAACGGAGCAACGTCATGCGACCGAGGATTTTTTTTGTCCGCGATGCTATTCACCTCAACGGCATTAGGGTTCATCCCGGCGAGAGCCAGCGCGGAGCCGTTCACGATCACGGTCGATGACCTCCATCGCGGGCACTTTACGAACGAACACGTGTACGGAGGTTTCGGCTGTCACGGTCAGAACGTTTCGCCGCGCATTTCGTGGGCTCACGTTCCGCGCGGCACGAAGAGCATCGTCGTGACGATCTTCGATCCCGATGCGCCGACCGGGGGGCTCGGCTGGACCCACTGGGAAATCGTCAATATTCCACCTTCGGCGTCGTCGATCGAAAAAGGCGCTTCCGGCAATCCGAAGCTCATGCCGAGCGGCGCTGTCGAGACATTGACGGATTTTGGCGAATCCGGATACGGTGGGCCCTGCCCGCCTCAGGGGGCGTCGCATCGATATGTCGTGACGGCGTCCGCCCTGAACGTGGCAAAAATCGACGTGGCGCCGGCGGCAAGTCCCGCAGTCGTCGCTTATCAGATGCACGGGAAAATCATCGCTCAGGCAAAGTACGTTGCCAGATATCATCGCGTCTCCACTACCGATTGACGGTTGGATTACGCCAACGACATTCCACCAGCGACGTCCAGGTTGCCGTCGCGCTCGACGGCATCAACCAACGCCCCGGACCGACGACTCCCTCCGCCCAGCGCATTCGTGCTGACAGGCCTGCTATTCGTCGCCCCCCAGCCCGTTCCCGCCGTCGAACCGCGTGACGCCCGGCAGCGCGCGCAGCTTGTCGCAGATCGCCTTGTATTCGCCTTCCGACACCCGCGCGAGCGCGATGCGCACCTCGTCCTGCTCGCCCGTGTCGTCGGCACGCTGCACGATGAACTGCTTCACGCGCGCACTGTCGGGGCCGAGCGCCGCGTGCAGCGAATCGAACGTCAGCGTGCCGCTCGCCACCGTCAACGCGAGCTGGCGCCGCTGGCGCACCGTGAAATAGCGCCGCTCCAGCGGCTTGATGCCGGCCAGGATGATCAAAATGATGATCGTCGCCGAAATCGCCGCGACATAGAGCCCGCCGCCCACCGCGAGGCCGATCGCGGCGACCGACCACAGGCTCGCGGCCGTCGTCAGCCCGCGCACGATCTCGCCGCGCAGCAGGATCGAGCCCGCGCCGAGGAAGCCGATGCCCGACACGACCTGCGCGGCGATCCGCGACGGATCGAGCACGACGTGGTCGCTGGTGCCGAGCACGTCGGCGAAACCGAACGCCGACACGATCATGATCAGCGTCGAGCCGACGCACACCAGCATGTGCGTGCGCAGGCCGGCCGCCCACGACAGGCGCTCGCGCTCGAAGCCGATGACGCTCCCGAGCGCCGCCGCGAGAACGAGCCGCATCACGAGTTCCAGGTTGCTGAGCATCCGATTTATCTCCTTTTTTTGGTGCCGGCCGCGCGGAATGTTTTATCCTTGGCCCCGGCCGCGCCGATTCTCCGGGCCGCCGACACGTTTCGATCCAAGCGCTCAACCCCGCCATGCCCGTTTCCGACTCCGCTTCCGCCCAGGCCGCCCAACTGCGCCACCATTTCGCGCACGTCGTCTTGCCGATCTGGCGGGGTTCAGGGTTCGACCCGGCATTGCAACTGCCGTTCGAGGCCGTCGATCCGGCCACCCATGCGCCGCTGCCCGTGACCCGTTATCGCGCAATGGCGTGCGCCCGGCAACTGTTCGTGTTCGCGCAGGCCGGCGACACCGCGCACGCGGCCACGCTGTTCGACGCGCTGTGCCGGCACTTTCGCGACGCGCGCCACGGCGGCTGGATCTACAGCGTCGACGCGCAGGGCGCGCCGCTCGATACGACCAAGGATCTCTATACGCACGCGTTCATCGTGTTCGCGTGCGCCGCATGGCATGCGGCGTCGGGCGACGCCGCTGCGCGCACGGTGGCCGAAACCACCGCCGCGCTGATCCAGGACCGCTTCGCGCCGCGCCACGGCGACGCGTTGCTCGATGCCGCGCGCCACGCCGATTTCTCGTCATCCGGCAGCGGCGCGCTGCAGAATCCGCTGATGCACCTGACCGAAGCGTGGCTCGCGGCCGCCGATGCGTTCGGCGACCCGGCGTTCGACGATGCGCTCGCGCGCACCGCGCAGGCCGTCGAGCGCACGTTCGTCGACGCGGCGACCGGCTGCGTGGCCGAACTGCCGCTCGGGGCGGCCGACAACCGTTTCGAGCCCGGCCATCAGTTCGAGTGGTTCTATCTGGTCGACGCGGCCGGTGCGCGGCTCGCGCAGACCGGGCTCCCCGCCGCGCTGTCGCGCGCGTTCGCGTTCGCCGAGCAATACGGCGTCGATCCGCAGACGGGCGGCGTGTGCGCGGCGCTCGACGCGCAAGGCGCGTGCATCGACGGCACGCAGCGGATCTGGGCGCAGACCGAATACCTGCGCGCACTCGCGACGCACGGCGGCACGCCGGCCTCCGCGCCGCTCGCACGCCAGATCGAGCGGTTCGCCGCGCGCTTCCTGCATCCGCGCGGCTGGTTCGAGTGCAAGACGGCCGACGGGCAGGTGTCGCGCGCCGACATGCCGTCGACGACGCCCTACCACCTCGCGACCGCCTACGCGGCGCTGCCGGCCGGTTCGTAACCCGTCGCAGCGAACGACGGCGCCGCGCGATCGCCGCGTGCGGCGCGCCCGTCGCCCAGTTCGAACACCGACACCGCCTGCATCAGGTGCGCGGTCTGGTCGTTCAGCGACGCGGCCGCCGCCGCGACTTCCTCGACCAGCGCGGCGTTCTGCTGCGTCAGCTGATCCATCTGCGTGACGGCCTGGTTCACCTGCTCGATCCCGACGCTCTGCTCGACCGACGCCGCCGTGATCTCCGACATCGTCTGCACGACGCGCGTGATCGACGCCGACACCGTGCGCATCGCGTCGCCGGCGCGCTCGACGAGCGCCGCGCCGCCGTTGATCTGCGCGACCGAATCCTCGATCAGCGCCTTGATCTCCTTCGCCGACTGCGCGCTGCGCTGCGCGAGCGAGCGCACTTCGCCCGCGACCACCGCGAAGCCGCGCCCCTGTTCGCCGGCCCGCGCGGCCTCGACCGCCGCGTTCAGCGCGAGGATGTTGGTCTGGAACGCGATGCCGTCGATCACCGAGATGATCTCCGCGATGCGCCCCGAGCTCTGCGCGATGCCGCGCATCCGGTCGATCACGCTGTCGACCACGCCGCCGCCGTGGCTCGTCGCTTCGAGCGCCGCGTCGGCCAGCGCGCTCGCCGCGCGGGCGCTGTCGGTGTTCTGGCGGACAGTCGCGGTCAGTTCCTCCATGCTCGCGGCGGTTTCCTCGAGCGACGCGGCCTGCGTGCCCGTGCGCGCCGACAGGTCGGCGTTGCCGCCCGCGATCTCGCCGGCGCCGAGATGGATCGCGTCGGACGCCTGGCGCACCGTGCGCACGGTGCCCGCGATGCTCGTCTGCATCGTGGCGAGGCCGCGCAGCATCCGGTCGATCTCGAACACGCCGCCCGCCTGCACGGCTTCGTCGAGACGGCCCTGCGCGATCCGCTCGAAATGGCGGCCGGCCTGCTCCAGCGGCGCGACGACCGCGCGCCGCGCGGCCGCGTAGATCGCGACGCTCGCCGCGAGCATCGCCACCAGCAGCACGATGCCGACCGACTTGAACCACAGCATGCCGCCGTCGATGGTGTCGAGCGCCGCGCGGCTCGACGTGCCGCCGTAGTCGGTAAAGCGATGCAGTTCGGCGATGTACGCGTCCTGGAAGCCCTGGGTCGGCTGGTCGAGGAACGCCTGGATGTTGTCGGCGTCGAGGAACTGCACGAGTTCGCCCAGCGCGCCGCGCAGCGCGCGATAACGCTCGGTGAGCGCCGCGACGCGCGTGCGGTTGGTGTCGTCGACCGGCTGCGCGGCCGTCAGCGCCGCGAACGCCTTGTCCGCTTCCGCGAGCGACGCGCCCGCATGGCGGATGATGTCTTCGGGTTTCGGGCCGCCGCGCACCATCCGCGTGCCGGCCCGCGACAGGTTGATGCGCGCGTCGAGCAGTTGCTCGGTCGCGCGGCTGGCCGCGTCGACCTGCGAGATCGCGACGTTCGACAGATCGTCGACGCCGCGGCGCGTCGACGCGAGCGTCCAGAAGCCGAGCGCTTCGATCGCGAACAGGAAGAGGCAGAACACGGTCAACACGCCGAGCAGACCCGACGCGAGCTTGATTTTTCCGAACATGGGGGAATTCCTGAAGAGCGGACGATGAGGCGATGCCCCGGCATTAGCGGCATTTCTTCGTCGGACTTTAGGCGGAATGGCCGCCAATGCAGGCGAATCGCCCGCAAACGCGGAGATCTTGCGTATTCGGCACAATAATCGCGTCGCATCGCGCCGGGATTTGCACGAAACGCGGACGAATTTCCTTGCTTATCCGGAGCCCCCTTCCTAGAGTTCAGCGCAAGCGGGCACTCATTTCCAAGGACGTTCAATGACCGACATCACGGACCACGCGCGCGGCGCATTGCGCGCGCAGCCGTTCAGCATGCTGCTGGGCACGCAGCTGATGCATATCGGCGACAACGAAGTGTCGCTGTGTCTGCCGGTGCGCGAGGAATTGCGGCAGCAGCACGGTTTCGTGCACGGCGGCGTCATCAGCTATCTCGCGGACAACGCGCTGACGTTCGCCGGCGCGCTCGTGCTCGGCCCGCGCGTGATCACCGCCGAATACAAGATCAACTACCTGCGGCCGGCCGTGAACGGCACGCTCGTCGCCCGCGCGAAGCTCGTCTACGCGGGCCGGCACCAGGCGACCTGCCAGTGCCACGTGTTCGTCATCGACGGCGACCACGAACGGCTCGTCGCGATCGCGCAAGGCACGATCAACCGCGTCGGCGACGGCAAGATGCCGGATGCGCCGGCGGAAACGGCGTGAGTTGCCGAGGCCGAGCGTTGATGCCGCGCTAGCGTTTCATCGCAGCCAGATAAACCGCATCACGCTCGCGGCGGCCCACCGCGACCACCAGCACGATGACTTCCGCGTCGCGCACTTCGTAGACGAGGCGATAGCCGACACCACGCAGCTTGATCTTGTCGCGATCCGGGTGGCCATGCAATTTGGCTGACGGGATGCGGGGATGCTCCAGCCGCTCCGCGAGCCTGGCCTTGAATTGATCGCGCACGGTGCGATCGAGCTTCTTCCACTCCTTCAATGCAGGTTCGAGAAAGGCGAGTTCAAAGGTCATTCAGCTTGACCTTGACGACCTTCTCCTTGGCGCGCGAATCGGCCAACGCATTGTCTTCGATGTCTTCCAAACGTTCGACCATCGCCTCCCACGTCTTCGCGGGAATGCAGTAGAACGCGGGTTCGTTGTGATTCAGGATCGCGACCGGAAAACCTTCGCCTGCGGCAACGGTTCCCATCGGATTCCGCTTCAGCTCCGAGACGCTCGCCGTCACGCTCGCCAGAATGGTGTGGGGCATGTCTGCTCCTTTTTCGATCGAGCGTCGATTGCACTTCATTTGATACTAAATTTAGCATCAAAATTAGTTCTCGGATGCGCTGGGCACTCGACCGTCGAGGAGCGGAAGCAGCCTCCTGAAAGACGGCCCTAGTCGGCGTCATCCCCCGCCAACGGCAAAAACCGCGGCGCCACCCGCGCCCGCACGTTCCCGTGCTCATCCGTCCGATAGATGCCGCGCGCCGCATTGTGCGGATGCACGGCCGCGTCGGCCACGCTCAGCACCGGCGCAAAACACGCGTCGGTGCCTTCGAGCAGCGCGCGCCAGTGCGCGGACGGCTGTTGCGCGAACACCTCAGCGAAACGCGCCTTCAGCGCGGGCCAGCGCGCCCGGTCGTACTGCGACGCGGGATCGACGTCGGTCAGCCCGAGCCGTTCGACCAGCAGCGCATAGAACGGCGGTTCCAGCGCGCCGATCGTCACGCATTCGCCGTCCGCGCAGCGATACACGTCGTAGAACGGCGCGTCGTGGAACAGGCTCGGCTGCGCGCCGTCGAGCAGCCCGTTCGCGCGTGCCCACAGCGCGAGCGAACCAAGCATCGACACGATGTCGACGATCGCGCCATCGACCACGCGCCCCGGCCTGCCGCCGCGCACGTCGAGCAACGCACAGACGATCCCGAACGCGAGCCCGAGCGCGCCGCCCGCATCGCCGACGACGGTCGGCGGCACGCCCGGCCGGCCGTCGCGCGGCGCGGACAGCGACAGCAGCCCGGTCAGCGCGACGTAGTTCAGGTCGTGCCCCGCCGCGGCCGCGAGCGGGCCGTGCTGGCCCCAGCCCGTCATGCGCCCGTAGACCAACTTCGGATGGCGGCGCGCGCAAACGTCGGGCCCGAGGCCGAGCCGCTCCATCACGCCGGGCCGCAAGCCCTCGATCAGCGCATCGGCTTGCGCGATCAGGTCGAGCGCGGCGTCACGCCCGGCTGGCGCCTTCAGGTCGAGTTCGACGATCGTCTTGCCTTCGCGCAGCAGGTCGCCGTCGCGGGCCCGCAGCGCGTCCGGCGCACTGGTGCGGCCGGACGGGCGCGCGACCAGCGTGATGCGCGCGCCCATGCCGGCAAGCATCCAGCCCGCGAGCGGACCGGGGCCGAGACCTTCGAATTCGATGACGTGGATGCCGGAAAGCGGCGCGTTTAATGGCATGGCGGCCTCGCTGAAATGCAGTCGGGACAGGAGCGGCGAAACGTCCCGATTCTATGTGAATGCCTGCGCGCGCCGGTTTCGCGCGGTTAGGACCTGTTCACGCGAATAACGGGCTTGCGCTGGCCTCACGAATGAATTTCTCCAAACAGCGGAATGTTCCCTAGCCGACCACGTCGCACGCACGCTCGGCGAGCGCCGCCCGCATCGCGCGCACGATCGCGTCCCGATGCGGGTCGATCCGCTCGACGGGCCCGGCCACGCCCATCGCCAGCGGCAGCCCGTTCCAGCCGTCCGCGATCACCATCGAAATCATCGCGGCGCCCTGCGTGACGGTATGCGCCGAATACGAATAGCCGAGCCGGCGGGTCTGTTCGACCTTGTCGAGCACGACGTCCTCGTCGATCGTCCTGCCCGACTTCCCGATCCGGCGGATGCTGCGCGACACGAGCCGGCGGATCGTGCTGTCCGGCTGGAGGCTCAGCAGCGCCCAGCCAAGGCCCGACATGCAGATCTCGCGACGCGTGCCGATCGGCGCATAGAACTGCACCGGAATCGAATGCGAGCCTTCGACCGCATCGATGTACTGCACGTACAGGTCGCTCTGCACCGCGACCACGACCGCCTCGTGCGTGCGCGCCGCCAGCCGCTTCGCGACGGCATGCCAGTGCCGACGGCTGCCGGCCGCCGAATCGACCAGCGCTTCGCCGAGATTGACGAGCCGCGCGGTGGGCGCATACGCGTGGGTCGAGTCGTCGTATGCGAGGTAGCCGAGCGTCTTCATGCTGGTCAGCAGCGCCGCCGCGCTCGATCCCGGATACCCGCACCGCGTGGCGATCTCGCGCACGCTCAGCGGCCGCTGCAAGGTGCTGAAGAGTTCCAGCACCTCGAACACGCGCGCTGCGCTCTTGACCACGTTTCCGCTCATCCCGCCTTCTCCGCAGAGACCGGCACGGGCCTTCCACGTATGTGGAACGGAATTTCCCGCCGCCGACCGTCGTGACGATACTAGGCTTCGGGCCGCGGCGTGAAGTCCCGCGGCACCGAATACACGGAGACACCATGGCAGCTTTTTTGAACCGTGAACGGCAGGGCGCGATCCTGACCGTCACGATGAACCGTCCCGACACCCGCAACGCCATTTCGGACACCGATGCGATCGACGCGCTGACCGAATGCTGCGACGAAGCGAACCGCGACGAATCGATCCGCGTGCTGGTCCTGACCGGCGCCGGCACGACGTTCTCGTCGGGCGGCAACGTGAAGACGATGCGCACGTTCATGGAATCGGGCCCGCACGACCCTGCCGCGATCCGGACCGGCTATCGGCGCGGCATCCAGCGGCTCGCGCACGCGTTCCTGCATCTCGAAGTGCCGGCCATCGCGGCAGTCAACGGCCCTGCCATCGGCGCCGGCACCGACCTCGCGTGCATGTGCGACATCCGCATCGCCGCCGACAGCGCGCGCTTCGCGGAGAGTTTCATCGCGCTCGGCCTCGTGCCGGGCGACGGCGGCGCGTGGTTCCTGCCGCAGATCGTCGGCGCCGCGGTCGCCGCGGAAATGTCGTTCACCGGCGATGCGCTGGACGCGCAGGCCGCGCTGCGCTGCGGGCTCGTGTCGCGCGTCGTGCCCGACGGTGACCTCCTCGCGCATGCGCAGGAACTGGCCGGCCGCATCGCCCGTCATTCGGGCACCGCGTTGCGCCTGACCAAGCGGCTGCTGCGCGAAGGCCGCCACGCGAGCCTCGACACGCTGCTCGACCTGTCGGCGTCGTACCAGGCGTTCGCGCACGCCAGCCCCGAGCATCGCGCGGCGGTCACCGCGCTGTTCGCCTCGCGCGGCTGAACCCGCGACGCATCGCGGCCGTGCAGCCGACGCATGCCGGCCTGCCGGCCCGTCGAATCCACATCGAAGGAGACATCGTCATGACCAGCAGCAACGAAGGCGCACTTGCAGGCGTGCGCGTGGTGGACCTGAGCCGCGTCTACGCGGGGCCGTTCTGCGCGCAGACGCTCGCCGACCATGGCGCGGACGTCATCAAGATCGAACCGCCGCAGGGCGACGAAACGCGCGACTGGGGGCCCGCGATGCCGAACGGCATCTCCAGCTACTACTGGGGGCTCAACCGCAACAAGCGCAATCTCGCGCTCGACCTGTCGCATCCCGACGGACGCGACGTGCTGTTGCGCGTGCTCGAAACGGCCGACGTGTTGATCGACAACTTCAAGCAGGGCACGCTCGAACGCTGGGGCATCGACTACGAACACTGCCTGCGCGCACGCTTTCCGCGCCTCGTCCACTGCTCGATTTCCGGCTACGGCACCGACGGCCCGCTCGCGCGGTTTCCGGGCTACGACGCGGTCGCGCAGGGCCTCGCCGGCTTCATGTCGATCAACGGCGAGCCGGGCGGCATGCCGCTCAAGGTGCCGTTTCCGGTCGTCGATCATGCGGCCGGCCTGAGCGCCGTCTCCACCATCCTGGTCGCGCTGGTCGAGCGGACGCGCTCCGGCCTCGGACAGCACGTCGACATCGACCTGTTCAGCACCGCGCTGTCGATGCTGCATCCGGTCAGCACGAGCTGGATGGCGACCGGCGACGTGCCCGTCGCGACCGGCAACGTGTACGGCGCGATCGCGCCGTACGGCGTCTATCCGTGCAAGGACAAGCCGGTCGCGACCGGCGCCGGCAACAACCGCACGTTCGCGCGGCTCGTCGAGGCGCTCGGCGTGCCCGAACTGGCGCGCGATCCGCGCTTCGCGACCAATGCGCAGCGCGTCGCGCATCGCGAAGCGCTCGACACGCTGCTCGGCCAGCTGACCGCCGAACTGCAGGCGGACGAGGTCGTCGAGCGGCTGATGCACGCCGGCGTCGCGACGGGGCCGGTGAACACTGTGGCCGATGCGTTCGGCCATCCGCAGGCGGCGCGCAACGCGATGTTCGTCGATACCGATACGTACACCGGCGCGGGCATTCCCGCCAAACTGTCCCGCACGCCCGGCTCGATACGCCGGCCGCCCCAACCGTTTGCCGCCGACACCGACGCCGTGCTCGACGCGTTCGGGATCGACGCGGCGCGCCGCGACGCGCTGCGGCAGGCCGGCGTGCTGCACGACACGCGGGCGGACGTGGCCGGGAGCGCGTCATGACCACCCAGCGCTTTTCTTCACCGGCGGGCGACGATGCCCCGTCTATCCTGCGCGACGACGCCGACGGCATCGCGTGGCTGACGATCCATCGCCCACACGTCGCCAATGCGCTGTCCGCCGACGCGATCCGCCGCCTGTGCGACGCGCTCGTCACGCTCGACGACAACCCGTCGATTCGCGTCGTCGTGATCCGCGGCGCGGGCGAACGCGCATTCAGCGCGGGCGTCGATCTCGGCGACCCCGAGATCCGCGGAATGCAGCCGATGCGTGGGCTCGCACGCAACGTGCACGAGCTGATCCTGGAGCTGCGCAAGCCGACCATCGCGGCCATCAACGGCTACGCGATCGGCGGCGGCTGCGAAATCGCGCTCGCGTGCGACCTGCGGATCGCCGCCGCTCACGCGACCTTCGCGCTGCCCGAAGCGCGGGTCGGCATGGGCGCGAACTTCGCGAGCGTGCTGCTGCCGCGCATGTTGCCGCGCGCGATCGCGATGGAGCTGCTGTTCACGGGCCGCCGCTTCGACGCAGACGAAGCGCAACGCGCCGGCCTGCTGAACCGCGTCGTGCCCGGCGCCGCACTCGACGACACCGTGCGCGAGCTGGCACAGACGATCGCCGCGAACGCACCGCTCACGATCCGCCGCATCAAGGAAACCGCGACGCGCAGCCAGGGGCTGCCGGTGGCCGCCGCGCTGCGGCTGGACGTCGGCCCCGACGTCTACGCGAGCGAGGACCGGATCGAGGGCGCCCGCGCGTTTCTCGAGAAGCGCAAGCCGGTGTTCAAGGGCCGCTGAGCCCGGCGCCGCACCGCAGCATCCGCGCGCACCGCTCCCAGAACGCGGGCGCGCCCAAAAAACATGGACGGAGACACCTTCATGCAACGGAAAGCATTCCTGGTCGGCGCGTGCGTGCTGTGCGCCACGCCGGCGCACGCGTCGTCGGTCACGCTGTACGGGATCGTCGACAGCTACGTCGAATTCGATCGCATCGGCAGTCTGTCGACCCTGCGGCAAAGCGGCGGCGGCGCGTCGACGAGCCGCTTCGGCCTGACGGGCGTCGAGGATCTCGGCGGCGGCACATCGACGAAATTCGTGCTGGAAAGCGGTTTCTCGCCAGCCGACGGATCGTTCCAGGGCGGCACGCTGTTCTACCGACAGGCCTATGTATCGCTGCAGAACACGCGCTACGGCGACCTGCGGCTCGGCCGGCAATACACGCCCGCGTTCTACGTCGTGTACGACGGCGATCCGTTCGGACTCAACGAGCGGATGTCGCCGCTCGCGCTGCTCGCAACGTCGACCGACACGATCACGAGCAACACGACCCCGCCGATTCCGCGCTTCAACCAGGCGGCGTCGTATCTGAGTCCCGACTGGAACGGCCTGCGCGTGATGGCCACGTACGGCTTTCCGACGCCGAACGCACTCTCGACGCAAGCCGGACGCAACTACGGCGCCGGGCTTCAGTACCGGATCGGCGGGCTCTACGTCGGCGCCGGCTTCCAGGGCGATACGTCGGCCGGCAACCTGGCGCCCGTCGTCTCCCCGTCGACGACCCGCCACTACGTGTTCGCGGCCAACTACGCGTTCGCGCGCGTCAAGCTGTACGCCGCGTTCCTGTATGGCGTCGGCACGGCGGCGCGCCTGCCCGCGTTCTCGACCGCGAGCGTCGGTGCGTCGATCAACGTCGGCGCGCTCGATCGCGTGCTCGTGTCGGTGGTGCGCCGCGACGTGAAGGGTTCGGCGAACGATGCGACCGCGCTCGGCGTCGGCTACGACCATCCGCTGTCGAAGCGGACATCGCTCTACGCACGCTATCTCTGCATGAAGAACGGCGGCGACGCCCGCAATACCGTCGTCGCCGGTCTGCCACCGCAACCGGGCGGCACCGAGCAGGTGTTTGCGCTCGGCGTCACTCACCGCTTCTGACGGAGTGCCCATGACCCCGACCCTTTCGATCCACCCGGCCGCCGTCGACGATGGCGCGACACAGGCACTCTACCGCCGAATCTCGCGCCGGCTGCTGCCGTTCCTGATCCTCTGCTACACGCTGTCGTTCATCGACCGGATCAACATCGGCTTCGCGCACGCACAGATGGCCGCCGAACTGCACTTCTCCGACGCCGTCTACGGGCTCGGCGCGGGCATTTTCTTCATCGGCTACATGGCGTTCGAGATTCCGAGCAACGCGTGGCTCGCGCGGATCGGCGCGCGCCGGACGATCGCCCGGATCATGGTGCTGTGGGGCCTCGGCTCGGCCGCGACGATGTTCGTCGCGACGCCCGCGCAGTTCTACGCGTGCCGCTTTCTGCTGGGCGTGTTCGAGGCCGGCTTCTTCCCCGGCATCCTGTTCTATCTCGGCGCGTGGTATCCGCCGCGGCAGCGCGCCAAGGCGTTCGCGCTGTTCATGACCGCGCTGTACCTCGCGGGGCTGATCGCCGGCCCCGTGTCGGGCGCGATCCTGTCGTACTTCGACGGCGTGGCCGGCCTGAGCGGCTGGCAATGGCTGTTCGTCGTCGAAGGGCTGCCGAGCAGCGCGCTCGGCCTCGTCGCGCTGCGCTTTCTCGACGACCGGCCGGACGACGCACGCTGGCTGTCTGACGCCGACAAGGCCGCGCTGCGCGCCGCGCACGCGCAGGCCGAAGCCGGTACGCCGGCCGCGAACGCAGCGCGACCGCTACTCGCACATCGCGATTTCTGGCTGCTGTGCGCGGCCAATTTCGCAATCGCGGCCGCCGGCTACGCGCTCGTGTTCTGGATGCCCGTGATCCTGCATCGCGGCGGCCTGCATGGCGCGATGCAGATCGGGCTGCTGTCCGCGCTGCCGTACCTGTGCGGCATCGTCGGCATGCTCGCGATGGGCTGGCGCACCGAGCGCCGGCGCGAATGGCGCAAGCACGGCGCCGTCGCGATGCTCGCGTGCGCGGCGGCCCTCGCCGGCCTCGCGAGCAGCGCCGGCACGTCGCACCTGATGATCGCGCTGTGCATCGCGGTCGCCACGCACGCCGCGGCGCTGCCCGCGTTCTGGGTGCTGCCGGGGCTCGCGCTGCCGAAGCGCTCGATGGCGGTCGCGATCGCGGCGATCACGATGACCGGCGCGATCGGCGGATTCGCGAGCCCGTTCCTGATGGGCGTGCTCAACACGGCCACCGGGTCGATGCGCGGCGGCCTCTATTTCAATGCCGCGCTGCTGGCGGCCGGCGCGTTCGCGTTGCTCGGCACGCTGCGCGCCCGCGCGGCGGCGCGCGCGAACGTCGGCTGACGGCACGCCTTCTTCCCCCCTGTACGGACCCACCCTCATGAATTTCGACCTCGAACTCGAACACCGGATGATCCGGGACCTCGTCGCACGTTTCGTGAAGGACGAACTGATTCCGCTCGAAGCGGCGGTGATGGCGCGCGAGGCCGACGGCCAGCGTTTCGGGCTGCTCGCCGACGAGCGCGCGCACCTCGACGAGCGCTCGCGGCAACTCGGCCTGTGGGGACTCGACGCGCCGCTCGACGTGGGCGGCTCGGACCTGCCGGCCGTCGCGATGGTCGGCGTGAACGAAGCGATCGGCACGACCGTGACCCCGTACATCCTGCCGCCCGACTCGCCGAACCTGCGGATGCTGTGCGATGCGGCCGATGCGGCGCAACGTGCGCGCTATCTCGACCCGTACGCACGCGGCGCCACGCGCGCGGCAATGGCGATCTCCGAGCCGGGCGCCGGCTCCGATCCGGGTGCGCTGTCGACGATGGCCGTGCGCGATGGCGACACCTGGGTGCTGAACGGCCGGAAGATCTGGATCAGCCACGCGGCCGAAGCCGACTGGACGATCGTGATGGCGCTGACCGATCGCAGCAAGGGCAAGCGCGGCGGCATGTCGGCGTTCATCGTCGAGCGCGACACGCCGGGCTTCGTCATCGAGCGCCGGATCCCGATGATCGGCGGCCTGTCGACCTACGAAATCGTGCTGGAAGACTGCCGCATTCCCGCCGCGCAATTGCTGGGCCGGGAAGGCGCCGGCTTCGCGCCGATGCAGGCCCGGCTCGCGAACCGGCGGCTGGAGATGGCCGCATGGTGCATCGGCCGCGCCGAGCGCGCGGTCGCGCTGCTGTGCGACCATGCGAAACAGCGCACGACCTTCGGCGTGCCGCTCGCGGAGCGCCAGGCGGTCCAGTGGTGGGTCGCCGACGCGCTCACGCAGATCCATGCGTGCCGCCTGATGACCTACGAAGCGGCCGCGCGCGTGGATGCCGGGCAGGATGCACGCACGCAGATCTCGATGGTCAAGGTGTTCGCGACCGAAATGGCGTCGACCGTCATCGATCATGCGATGCAGACGCTCGGCGCGATGGGCATGACGAAGGAAATGCCGTTGCAGCAGATGGCCAGCGAAGCGCGGCTGATGCGCATCTTCGAAGGCCCGACCGAGGTGCACCGTTGGGTCGTCGCGCGCAGCGTGCTCTGACCGCGGCGCACCGCCCACTTCCACGATGGAGCCCTGCGTTGAACACCCTGCCTCTCGTCGATCCCGAAATCCGCCCGCTGCTCGAGACCTGGCCGACCGTCACGCTCAGCGCCGACAACCTCGCACAGTCGCGCCAGCGCGTGCTGCCGCTGCCGCCGCCCGACCCGGCCGGCAGCACGCTCGAACGCCGCACGGTACCCGGTCCTGCCGGCGCGCCGGACGTCCCGGTCCTCGTCTATTTGCCCGACGGCCATGCGCGCCCGCTGCCGGCGATCGTCCACCTGCACGGCGGCGGCTACGTGCGCGGCGCGGCGAAGGAGCTCGAAGCGGTGCACCGGTCGCTCGTGACGCAGCTCGGCTGCGCGCTGATCTCGGTCGACTACCGTCTCGCGCCGGAAACCGTGTTTCCCGGTGCGATCGAGGACTGCTACGCGGCGCTCGGCTGGGTGTTCCGTCACGCCGACACGCTCGGCATCGACGCCGCGCGGATCGGCGCGGCGGGCGAAAGCGCGGGCGGCGGGCTCGCCGCCGCGCTGGCGCTGCTGGCCCGCGACCGCGGCGAATTCCCGCTCGCGTTCCAGCACCTGATCTATCCGATGCTCGACGATCGCACCTGCACGCGCACGCCGCATCCGCATGCCGGCGAATTTATCTGGCATGCGGCCAACAACCGGTTCGGCTGGACCGCGTTGCTCGGTCACGCGCCGGGCATCGACGGCGTGTCGCCGTACGCGGCCGCCGCGCGCGCCACGCGACTCGACGGCCTGCCGCCCACGTTCCTGTCGGTCGGCTCGCTCGACCTGTTCCTCGACGAAAATCTCGACTACGCGCAGCGCCTGCTGCGCGCGGGCGTGCCGACCGAGCTGCACGTGCTGCCCGGCGGCGTACACGGATTCGACCTCGTACCCGGCGCGCGGGTCTCGGAAACGGCGCGCCGCCTGAGCCACGACGCGCTGCGCCGCTTCCTGCACGGCTGACGAAAACGACGCGGGCGGCCGAAGCCGCCCGCATCCGCGTCGATCCCGACGACGACGCTCAGAACGCGTCGCCCGGCACCCGCACCCAGCCTTCCATCAGCACGCGCGCGCTGCGGCTCATGATCGCCTTCGTGACGGCCCATTCGCCGTTTTCGCGCCGCGCTTGCGCGCCGACGCGCAGCGTGCCCGACGGATGCCCGAAGCGCACCGCATTGCGTTCGCCGCCGCCCGCCGCGAGATTGACGAGCGTGCCCGGGATCGCCGCGGCCGTGCCGATCGCGACCGCCGCCGTGCCCATCATCGCGTGGTGCAGCTTGCCCATCGACATCGCGCGCACCAGCAGGTCGACGTCGCCCGCGTTCACGCGCTTGCCGCTCGACGCGACGTAGTCGGCCGGCTTCGCGACGAACGCGATCTTCGGCGTGTGCTGCCGCGTCGCGATTTCGTCGAGCGTGTCGATCAGGCCCATCCGCAGCGCGCCGTGCGCGCGGATCGTCTCGAATTTCTCGAGCGCCTTCGGGTCGCCGTTGATCGCGTCCTGCAATTCCGTGCCCGTATAGCCGATCGCTTCCGCGTCGACGAAGATCGTCGGGATCCCCGCGTTGATCATCGTCGCCTTCAGCGTGCCGATGCCCGGCACGGCCAGATCGTCGACGAGGTTGCCGGTCGGGAACATCGAGCCGCCCGCGCCTTCTTCCTCGGCGGCCGGGTCCATGAATTCGAGCTGCACTTCGGCGGCCGGGAACGTGACGCCGTCCAGTTCGAAGTCGCCCGTCTCCTGCACCGCGCCGTTCACGATCGGCACGTGCGCGACGATCGTCTTGCCGATGTTCGCCTGCCAGATCCGCACGGTCGCGACGCCGTCGCGCGGCACGCGCGCCGGATCGACGAGCCCGCCGCCGATCGCGAACGGGCCAACCGCCGCCGACAGGTTGCCGCAGTTGCCCGTCCAGTCGACGAACGCCTTGTCGATCGCGACCTGGCCGAACAGGTAGTCGACGTCATGACCGGGCCGCGTGCTCTTCGACACGATCACCGTCTTGCTGGTGGACGACGTCGCGCCGCCCATCCCGTCGATCTGCTTGCCGTACGGATCGGGGCTGCCGATCACGCGCAGCAGCAGCGCGTCGCGCGCGGCGCCCGGCGTCTGCGCGGCATCCGGCAGGTCCTGCAGCCGGAAGAACACGCCCTTGCTGGTGCCGCCGCGCATGTACGTGGCGGGAATCCTGATTTGAGGAATGTGAGCCATGTCTGTGTTCCCAATGTGCGCCGGTCAGGCGGCCTGCGACGATTCGAGGAAGTCCTGCGCGAAACGCTGCAGCACGCCACCCGCTTCGTAGATCGACACTTCCTCGGCCGTATCGAGCCGGCACGTCATCGGCACTTCCACGCGTTCGCCGTTCCTGTGGTGAATCACGAGCGTCAGGTCGGCGCGGGGCGTGCGCTCGCCGACCACGTCGAAGGTCTCGGTGCCGTCGATGCCGAGCGTCGTCCGGTTGGTGCCCGGCTTGAACTCGAGCGGCAGCACGCCCATCCCGATCAGGTTCGTGCGGTGAATCCGCTCGAAACCTTCGGCGGCGATCGCCTCGACGCCCGCGAGCCGCACGCCCTTCGCGGCCCAGTCGCGCGACGAGCCCTGGCCGTAGTCGGCGCCGGCCACGACGATCAGCGGCTGCTTGCGATTCATGTACGTCTCGATCGCTTCCCACATCCGCATGACCTCGCCTTCCGGCTCGACGCGCGCGAGCGAACCTTTCTTCACCGCGCCATCGACGACCGCCATCTCGTTGACGAGCGTCGGGTTCGCGAAGGTCGCACGCTGCGCGGTCAGGTGGTCGCCGCGGTGCGTCGCGTACGAGTTGAAGTCTTCTTCCGGCAGGCCCATCTTCGCGAGGTATTCGCCGGCCGCGCTATCCGGCAGGATCGCGTTCGACGGCGACAGGTGGTCGGTCGTGATGTTGTCGCCGAGCACCGCGAGCGGACGCATGCCCTTCAACGTGCGCTCGCCGGCCAGCGCGCCTTCCCAGTACGGCGGGCGGCGGATATACGTGCTCTGCGCACGCCAGTCGTACAGCGGCGCCGCGCGCTCGCCTGCGTCGGCGCTGCGCGCGAACATCGGCTCGTAGACCTTGCGGAACTGCTCGGGCTTCACGCTCGACGCGACGATCGCATCGATCTCCTCGTCGGTCGGCCAGATGTCCTTCAGCGTGACGGGCTTGCCGTCCTGATCGTGACCCAGCACGTCCTTCTCGATGTCGAAGCGGATCGTGCCGGCGATCGCGTAGGCGACCACGAGCGGCGGCGACGCGAGGAACGCCTGCTTCGCATACGGGTGAATGCGGCCGTCGAAGTTGCGGTTGCCGGACAGCACGGCGGTCGCGTACAGGTCACGCTCGACGATCTCCCGCTGGATCTTCGGATCGAGCGCGCCCGACATCCCGTTGCAGGTCGTGCATGCGAACGCGACGATGCCGAAGCCGAGCTTCTCGAGTTCCGGCAGCAGGCTCGCTTCTTCCAGATACAGCTCGACCGCCTTCGAGCCCGGCGCGAGCGAACTCTTGACCCATGGCTTGCGCGTCAGGCCCTTCGCGTTCGCGTTGCGGGCGAGCAAGGCCGCGGCAATCACGTTGCGCGGGTTGCTGGTGTTCGTGCAGCTCGTGATCGCGGCGATGATCACCGCGCCGTCGGGCATCTCGCCCGGCTTCTCTTCCCACTGACCGGCAATCCCGCGCGCGGCGAGATCGGACGTCGGCAGCCGCTTGTGCGGGTTCGACGGGCCGGCCATGTTGCGCACGACGCTCGACAGGTCGAACGTCAGCGTGCGCTCGTATTGCGCATTGGCGAGCGTATCGGCCCACAGGCCCGCCGCCTTCGCGTAGGTCTCGACCAGCTTCACCTGCTCGTCGCTGCGGCCGGTGAGGCGCAGATAGTCGGTCGTCTGGCCGTCGATGAAGAACATCGCGGCCGTCGCGCCGTATTCGGGCGCCATGTTCGAGATCGTCGCGCGATCGCCGAGCGTGAGGCTCGCCGCGCCAACGCCCCGGAACTCCAGGTACGCGCCGACCACCTTCTCCTTGCGCAGGAACTCGGTCAATGCGAGCACCACGTCGGTCGCGGTGATGCCGGGCTGGCGCTTGCCGGTCAACTCGACGCCGACGATGTCGGGCAGGCGCATCCACGACGCGCGGCCGAGCATCACGTTCTCGGCTTCGAGCCCGCCGACGCCGATCGCGATCACGCCGAGCGCATCGACGTGCGGCGTGTGGCTGTCGGTGCCGACGCAGGTGTCCGGGAACGCTACGCCATCCTGCACCTGGATCACCGGCGACATCTTCTCGAGGTTGATCTGGTGCATGATGCCGTTGCCCGGCGGGATGACGTCGACGTTCTCGAACGCCTTCTTCGTCCACTCGATGAAGTGGAAGCGATCCTCGTTGCGGCGATCCTCGATCGCGCGGTTCTTCGCGAATGCGTCCGGATCGAAGCCGCCGCATTCGACGGCGAGCGAGTGGTCGACGATCAGCTGGACGGGCACGACCGGGTTCACCTTCGCCGGGTCGCCGCCGCCGTCCGCGATCGCGTCGCGCAGGCCCGCGAGATCGACAAGCGCCGTCTGTCCGAGGATGTCGTGGCACACCACGCGCGCCGGGAACCACGGGAAATCGCGTTCGCGCTTGCGCTCGATGATCTGCTTCAGCGAATCGGCGAGGATCGCCGGATCGCAGCGGCGCACGAGGTTTTCGGCGAGCACGCGCGACGTGTACGGCAGCGTGTCGTACGCGCCGGGCGCGATCGCGTCGACCGCGGCACGCGCGTCGAAATAGTCCAGCGACGTGCCGGGCAGGGGTTTGCGGTTGGCGGTATTCATGATGTGGGGCGGAATTCGGGGTAAGACGTGCCGCGTGCGCCGGCCGCCCGCATCACGGGCGCCGGCGCATGCGGCGGACGATCAGCGCTTCTCGATCGGCACGAACTGCAGGTCTTCCGGACCGGTGTAGTTCGCGCTCGGGCGGATGATCTTGTTGTCGATGCGCTGCTCGATGATGTGCGCGCTCCAGCCCGACGTGCGCGAGATCACGAACAGCGGCGTGAACATCGCGGTCGGTACGCCCATCATGTGATACGACACCGCGCTGAACCAGTCGAGGTTCGGGAACATCTTCTTCGCGTCCCACATCACCGATTCCAGGCGCTCGGCGATGCTGTACAGCTTGGTGTCGCCCGCTTCCTTCGACAGCTTGTGCGCGACGCCCTTGATCACCTTGTTGCGCGGATCGGAGATCGTGTAGACCGGATGACCGAAGCCGATCACGACTTCCTTGTTCTCGACGCGGCGGCGGATGTCGGCTTCGGCGTCGTCCGGCGAGCTGTAGCGGCTCTGGATCTCGTACGCGACTTCGTTCGCGCCGCCGTGCTTCGGCCCGCGCAGCGCGCCGATCGCGCCGGTGATCGCCGAGTAGATGTCCGAGCCCGTGCCCGCGATCACGCGACCGGTGAACGTCGACGCGTTGAATTCGTGCTCCGCGTACAGGATCAGCGACGTGTGCATCGCCTCGACCCACGACTTCGACGGCGTCTTGCCGTGCAACAGGTGCAGGAAGTGGCCGCCGATCGAGTCGTCGTCGGTTTCCGTCTCGATGCGCTTGCCGTTGTGCGAGAAGTGATACCAGTACAGCAGCATCGAACCGAGCGACGCCATCAGGCGGTCGGCGATGTCGCGCGCGCCCGGCAGGTTGTGGTCGTCCTTCTCCGGCAGCACGGTGCCGAGCACCGACACGCCGGTACGCATCACGTCCATCGGGTGAGCCGACGCCGGGATCTGTTCGAGCGCGGCCTTCAGCGCGCTCGGCAAGCCGCGCAGCGCGCGCAGCTTGGTCTTGTACGCGGCCAGTTCGGTCAGGTTCGGCAGCGTGCCGTGCACGAGCAGATGCGCGATTTCCTCGAATTCGCACGATTCGGCGACGTCGAGAATGTCGTAGCCGCGATAGTGGAGGTCGTTGCCGGTCTTGCCGACCGTGCACAGCGCCGTGTTGCCGGCCGTCACGCCCGACAGCGCCACCGACTTCTTCGGCTTGAATGCGCCTGCGGCGGCCGGTGCTGCTGCGTCTTTCGTCTCGCTCATGTTTTCCTTCTCCAATGGGTATCGGGGGGTGCGGGCCGCGTTACTTCTTGCCCTGCGCGAACAGTTCGTCGAGCTTGCGCTCGTATTCGTGATAGCCGAGGAAGTCGTACAGCTCGGCGCGCGTCTGCATCGTCGGCACGGCCGCCTTCTGCGTGCCGTCGCGGCGCAGCGTCTCGTAGAAGTTCAGCGCGGCCTTGTTCATCGCGCGATACGCGCCGCAGCAGTACAGCGCGATATCGACGTTCGCCTCGCGCAGCTCGTCGACCGTGAACAGCGGCGTCGAGCCGAATTCGGTCAGGTTCGCGAGGATCGGCACCTTCACGGCGGCCTTGAAGCGGCGGTAGTCGTCGAGCGTCTTCATCGCTTCCGGGAAGATCATGTCCGCGCCGGCTTCGACGTACGCGACCGCGCGCTCGATCGCCGAATCGATCCCTTCCGCGGCGGCCGCGTCGGTGCGCGCCATGATCACGAACTGGTCGTCGGTGCGCGCGTCGACCGCGGCCTTCACGCGATCGACCATTTCGTCGATCGGCACGACTTCCTTGCCCGGACGGTGGCCGCAGCGCTTCTGGCCGACCTGGTCCTCGAGGTGCACGGCCGCGACGCCGGCGTTGATGAACGAGCGGACCGTGCGCGCGATGTTGAACGCGCCGCCCCAGCCCGTGTCGATGTCGACCAGCAGCGGCAGGTCGGTCGCGTTGGTGATCCGGGTCGCGTCGATCAGCACGTCCTCCATCGTGCTGATGCCGAGGTCGGGAATGCCGAGCGAGTTCGCGGCGACGCCGCCACCCGACAGGTACACGGCCTTGAAGCCGACGGCCTGCGCCATCTTGGCCGCGTACGCGGTGATCGCGCCGACCACCTGCAGCGGCTGCTCGGCCGCGACTGCCGCGCGGAACTTCGCGCCGGCGCTCTGAAGATGCGTATTGCTCATGAACGGCCTCCTGATGGAATGCCCGATAACAGCAAGGACCGGGCCAGCTTGCGGAACGTCGCTAACTCACTGATTCTTAAGCGACCGCGGTGGGTGCGGTACCGCCCGGCGATTTCAATTTAGCGATTTCATGTTTCAAAAATGAAATCGCGCGCGCATAATCGGCCGTCATGGACCTCTCCTCGACCAAGCCCGTCGGCCCCGCCGACCGCACGGTGCGCCCGCGCATCTGGGCGATGGGCATCAGCCGGCTGCGCGAGCTGTTTCGCGAGATCGCCGGCGAATTCGACGAACGCGCGGACGTGCGCATCGTCACGCGCGCCTATGAAGATGCGCTGAGCGCGATCGCCGAGGCCGGCGCCGCGCGGCCCGACGTGATCGTCGCGGCCGGCTCGAACGGCGGCTTCCTGAAAACGCGCGCGCAGGTGCCGGTGGTGGTCGTGTCGCCGACCGGCTTCGACGTGATGCAGGCGCTCGCGCGCGCGCGGCGCGATGCGACGCGGATCGCGCTCGTCAGCGCCGGCGAGACGCCGCCCGAAGTGCGCCGCTTCGTCGCCGCGTACGGCCTCGACGTGCAGTTTGCGTCATATCAGTCCGCCCAGGAAGCGGAGGCCTGCGTGCACGACCTGCGCGATCGCGGCATCGAGACGATCGTCGGCCCGGGCCTCGTCACCGATCTCGCCGCCAGCGTCGGCATGGGCGCGGTATTCCTGTATTCGCATGCGTCGGTGCGCAGGGCCGTCGAGACGGCGCTCGAAGTCGCGTATGCGACGCACGCCGAGGCATTCCGCCGCCAGCGGCTCGACACGCTGCTGCAGCACCTGCGCGACGGCGTGGTCGCGCTCGACGCACACGGCCGCGTCGAAGCGATCAACGAACGGCTCGCATCGGCGTTCGGGGTCGAACCCGCGGCGGCCGTCGGTCGCGCGCTCGTCGACCTGCGGCCCGAGTTGCGCACGCTGCGCGGCGAGGACGGCGACGCGCTCGCGACCGTGCGCGGCGTGCGCTACGTCGTGCATCGCGGGCCGCTGGTCGATCGCGGCGTCACGTCGGGCAGCGTGCTGACGTTCCAGGAATCGCGCGCGGTCGAACGGCTCGATCGCGCGCTGCGCTCGCAGCCCACCACGCAGCAGTTCGCCGCGCGCTACGCGCTCGACGACGTGGTCGGCGCGTCGGCGCCGATGACGCGCGTGCGCGACCTCGTGCGCCGCTACGCGAAATCCGACGCGACCGTGCTCGTGCTCGGCGAAAGCGGCACCGGCAAGGAGATGATCGCGCAGAGCCTGCATGCGCTGTCCGCGCGGCGCAGCTATCCGTTCGTCGCGGTCAACTGCGGCGCGTTTCCGGAAGCGCTGCTCGAGAGCGAGCTGTTCGGTTATGAAGAAGGCGCGTTCACCGGCGCGCGGCGCGGCGGCAAGACCGGCCTGTTCGAGGCCGCGCACCGCGGCACGCTGTTTCTCGACGAAATCGGCGAGATGCCGCCGTCGCTGCAAAGCCGGCTGCTGCGTGTGCTGCAGGAGCGCGAGGTGATCCGCCTCGGCTCGACCGAGCCGATCCGCATCGACGTGCGCGTGATCGCCGCGACGCACCGGCCGCTGCTCGCGGCCGTCGAGGCCGGTACGTTCCGCGCGGATCTCTATTACCGGCTCAACATCCTGAACATCGGCCTGCCGCCGCTGCGCGAGCGCGCGGCCGACATCCCCGCGCTCGCGGCGACGCTGCTCGTGCAGGCCGCGCGGCGCGAGCCGCGTCTCGCCGACCGCGTGCGCGACGCCGACGACGCGCTGCGCGTGCTCGCCGCGACGCAAGCGACGCTCGCGCGCTACCGCTGGCCCGGCAACGTGCGCGAACTGCAGAACGTGGTCGAGCGGATCGCGGTGGAGCTGGCCGAGGAAGTCGACGAAAACGATCCGGCCGCCGCGTGCGCGGCGCTCGCCCCTGGCGCGCTGCGAGTGATCGCGCCCGAGCTGTTCGCCGCGCCGCCCGATGCGGCCGGCGCCGGCGGCGACGAGGCACGGACGCTCCACGCGCGGCGCCGTCGCGCGGAAGCCGACGAGATCCGCGCGGTGCTCGACGCGTGCGGCGGCGACCGCGATCGCGCGTGCGCGATGCTCGGCATCAGCAAGACGACGCTGTGGCGGAAGTTGTCGGCGAAATAGGTTCCGTCCGCGCCGTCATTCGGCCTTGTGATAGTGGCGATACGCCTTCGCGCGATTGCCGCACGACGACATCGAGCACCAGCGTCGGCTGCCGTTCTTGCTGTCGTCGATGAACAGCCACTGGCATGCGTCGTTCGCACAGCGCTTGACCTTCGCGAGCCGCGCGCCGCCGAGCAGGTCGATCGCCGACCAGAGCACCGGGCTCAATAGGCGCGCGAGCGTCGCGCCCGACGCGTCGATCCTCCACGCATAGCGGCCGTCGACGCGCACCAGCGCAACGCGCGGCGATGCTTCCACCAGGAAGCCGCCGAGCAGCGCGAGATCCTCGGCCTGCGGCTCGCGCTGCTCCGCCTGCGCGTGAAAGAGCCGGTATAGCGCCTCGCGCAACGCGAGCGCCTGCGCGAGCATCGCGGGTTCGTCATTCTTCTTCAGGTTCAGGTATTGCTCACGACACGCGTCGGCCAGCCCGGCCGGTACGCCCGCCTGCTCGCGGCACCACGCGAACAGGTCGTCCATCGTGCCGAAGGTTTCCGTCGGTGGGTCGCTGCCGCGCCAATACAGCGTGTTCGCGAAATCGAGGCTCAACGTTTCGGGCGGCGCCGGGATCAGGCAGTCCGTTGTGACGGAAGGTTGCGTTTTGCTCATGACGCGATCGTATCTAACCACCATGCCGGTTGACAAGCGTCCGAGCGATTTCTAACATAACCGGCATGGTGGTTAAAAACTGGTTGGCCGCACCGATGCCGGTTCAATCCAAGGAGACACAGATGATCGATCGCTTTTCGTTCAGCGTTATCCACACCTCCACTGGCCGCAGGTACGACGACAGCACGCTCGGCGCGCTGCGCTACAAGCGGCTGGCATGGTGCCTGTAAGCAGGTTTGCCGCACTGACGTCCCCCTCAGTTCAAGGAGCCACAGATGATCGACCACCTTTCGTTCGGCGTTGCCCACATCGATCGCAGCCGCACCTTCTACGACAGCGCGCTCGGCGCACTCGGCTACAAGCGCCTGTATAGCGACGACGGCGCGCTCGGCTACGGCACGACCGAGCCCGAGCTGTGGTTGCAGCACGCGGCCCGGCCTGTCGTCGCCGATCCCGATTCCGGGCTGCACCTGTCGTTCAAGGCCGCGTCGCCGGTCGAGGTCGACGCGTTCTACCGCGCCGCGCTCGAGCACGGCGGCAAGGACAACGGCGGGCCCGGCAAGCGCGAGCACTACGGCCCCGGCTATTACGCGGCGTTCGTCGTCGACCCCGACGGCTATCGGCTCGAAGCGCACTGCGCACTCGACAACGTCGTGTGATCCGCTTCGTCCGGACGCGCACGAGCGACAAGGGCCCGATTCCGCCTCGCGCGGAATCGGGCCCCTGGTTTTTGGCTACGTCGCCGTTCGCTGCGCGCGGGTAGCTGCATCCTCCGGCCGGTCCGCGCCGCGCACGCGCTTATTGTGCGTGGCGTGTGCTCTGCAACTGCTCGCCGAGTCCTTCGATCCCGAGGCGCACCGTTTGGCCGGCCTTCAGGTATATCGGCGATGGCTTGCTCCCCATCCCGACGCCCGGCGGCGTACCGGTCGTGATCACGTCGCCCGGCTGCAGCGTCATGCAGGTCGACAGATACGCGATCAGCTGCGCGACGGTGAACACCATCGTGCGCGTATTGCCGTTCTGATAACGATGGCCGTCGACGTCGAGCCACAGGTCGAGACGCTGCGGATCGGGCACTTCGTCGCGCGTGACGAGCCACGGGCCGATCGGGCCGAACGTGTCGAAGCCCTTGCCCTTGTCCCACTGGCCGCCGCGCTCGATCTGCCATTCGCGCTCGGATACGTCGTTGACGACGCAGTAGCCCGCGACGTAATCGAGCGCGCGCGCTTCGTCGACGTCCTTGCACTTCGCGCCGATCACGACACCCAGTTCCACTTCCCAGTCGGTCTTGACCGAACCCTTCGGGATGTCGATGCCGTCGTTCGGGCCGCAGATCGAACTCGTCCACTTGCCGAACACGACCGGCTCCTTCGGCACCGGCATGCCGGCTTCGGCCGCGTGATCGGCATAGTTCAGGCCGATGCCGATGAACTTGCCGACCTGGCCGACGCATGCACCGATGCGCGGCTCGCCGGACACGAGCGGCAGCGTGGCCGGATCGATCGCGCGCAGCCGCGCGAGACCCGCGTCGGACAGCACATCGCCGGCAAGATCCGGCACCTGCGCGGACAGGTCGCGAATGCGGCCGGCTGCGTCGAGGATGCCGGGCTTTTCCTGGCCGGACGGGCCGTAGCGAAGCAGTTTCATCGTGCTTAACCTCTGTTGTCGAATGGGACAGGATACCGGCCGACGCGGCCTTTCGCAGCCACGCGCCGGACTGGTCGTCGATCGTCGATCGTCAATTGCACGCGTCGGCGCCGCGTGCGGCATGCCGTCGACGCGCGAGCGTCGCGCGGGCGCAGCGATCGTGGCGCCGTACTGCAGTACGGCACGCATCGAACGGGCGGCCGCCGGTCTGCGCATCGGCGACGACGGCCCGGCATCCGCGACGCGTGCCGGCCCATGCCGGCCGGCTGCACGCGCGGCCGCGCCGTCGCTGGCCCGCAAGCCTTTGTACCACCGGTCGCGCGCCGTGAAATGACACGCGACGGATACCGACTATTGGTGCGACTGCCGAAGCTGCTTCGCAACACGCGCCGCGCCCACGTCGATCGACCGGCCGTCATGCGCAGGCGCGCCTGCCATCGAGGCATGAATACTGGCTATTCGGGGTGCCCCTGTCATCGAAAACGTTTGCCCATCCGTTCTTGTCGGGTAATGATCGGTAAAAAGACGCTGCATTGCACACTGTATGTTTATTGCTAAGCTCGTACGGACGGCTTTCATTGCCATACGCGGAGCAGAACCGGCCAGCGTGCGTCGCCCACCGATCGACGGTAATCCCCCAACTTCACATCGACAATGCAGACAACCAACGACCCGCTTCCCGGCTGCGACGCACGGGAATCGATGGCCGCTCTTGATCGCTATCGCGCACCCGCGCTCGACAAGGGCCTCGACATTCTCGAACTCCTGTCCGAGCAGAAGGAAGGACTCACCCGCACCGAAATCACGAAGGAACTCGGCCGCAATGCGAGCGAAATCTACCGGATGCTCGAACGCCTCGTCGCGCGCCGCTACGTGATGCGTTCGACCGGCGGCGATCGCTACACGCTCAGCCTCAAGCTGTTCGCGCTTGCGCACCGGCATCCGCCGATGAACCGGCTGATCGCCGAGGCGCTGCCGCCGATGCAGCGCTTCGCCGATGCCGCCGAGCAGTCGTGCCACCTGTCCGTCTACGATCGCGGCAACCTGCTCGTGATCGCGCAAGTGGACGGGCCCGGCCCGTGGGGCGTGTCGGTCCGGCTCGGCTCGCGCGTCGGCCTCGCCGACACGGCGTCGGGGCGCATGATGCTGGCGTTCCAGAGCGCCGAGCAACGCGCGCACATGCTGGCCGAGCATCGCAAGGTGAAGGGCGAAGCGCCGCTGAACGAGCAGGAACTCGCGAACGCGTGCCAGTCGATCCGGCAGTCCGGCTATCTGCGCCAGGACAGCCGCCAGGCGTACGGCGTGACCGACCTGACCGTGCCGATCCTCGGGCCGGCCGGCCATGCGATCGCGGTGCTGACGTGCCCGTACATGCGCCGGATCGATGCGCACCTCGCGCCGTCCGTCGACGTGGTCGTCGACGCACTGCGCGGCACGGCCGCCCGTCTGTCGATGTGCCGCACGGAGACCTGCTGACACGCGCGGGTTCCAGGCAACGCGCACAGGCCGCGGCGCAGCGGCGCCGGTCCCGGTCCCGGTCCCGGTCCCGCATCCACGATGCCCGTGCGACGCCCGATGCGCGATGCCGCATCGGGCGCCCGCGGCGCTACGCTAGAATAGCGGCCCTCTCAAAAACTACGGCGGCCGGTTGTCGCGGCCGTCGTGTCCGATGGATGTCATGGCCAAACTTCTGAACGATCAAGAATTCCAGCGTTTCTCCGAACTTCAGCAGAAGCAGGCAAGCTTCACGATCACGCCCGAGGAAGCGGACGAGCTGCGCGATATCGTCGCGCGCGCGCAGAAGAAGCGCGACGATCGTGCCGCCGCGATGCAGGCGATCGAGAACTACATCGAGCAGTTCGGCATCACGCCTGACGAACTCTTCTCGCCCGAGCAGATCGGCGACGCGGCGCGCACCTACGGGCTCATCACGGCGACCAAGAAGGAACGCACGCTGCCGCCGTCGATCACGTTCAACGGCAAGCCGTACCAGTGGACCAAGACGCTTCCGGACGACGTGCGCGGCGCACTGTTCGACGCGTTCACGGCCGGCGAGTCGGTCAAGCGCTTCATCGCGATGCCGAAAGACACCGCGCGCTGTGCGCTGACGATCGCCCGCCTCGAGCGCGAAACCGGCGCGGTCTACGCCGATCCGCACCTCGAGGAACTCGCGATTTCGCGCGACCAGGTGAACGACGCGGCGTCGAAACTCGCTGCGTGAACGTGACCGCGGGCACGGTTCCTGCGTGCCCGCACCCGCGTGTCAGCCGGCATTTGACCGGTGCCGCGCCGGCGGGAGCCGTGCGTTTGCATGCTCCCGTAAAAGCTCACCTCCGCATCCCGCAAGCACTCACCGCGACCTCCCGAAAAGTCTCACCCAAGGCCTCCGGAGACGCTCGCTGACGTCTCCCGAACGTCCTCACCGATCGCTCCCGCAAGGGCTCACCGACACGTCCCGAAAAGGCTCACCGGCCTCTCCCGCAGGCGCTCACCGGCCGTTCCCGGGAAGGCTCACCGAACGCTCCCGTATCGGCTCACCACGCTGTCCCGGAAAAGCTCACTCGCTGCTCCCGAAAAGTCTCACCTTGCTGATGGCCTTGAATTGGCGAGGCCGGAATACGGCCACGAACATGTACATGCACATCGCTCGAAACGGCTGCGGAAGGTGGCCATCGCAGCCCACTGCATGCGTCTCCGGACACCCTGCGTGCGGCGCGATATCGCCGCGATCGACAGATCCGACATGTTGGCAGACGTTTCACCGCAGAGATTGATTTGGAGTTATTTGCATTCCTGATTGAATTCGCAGCATGGCGGCACATTTCAGCATCGGCGCCATGCGCTGCCCTCGGCGTCGAACCACGGACCGACGCCTACGGCTGTAACTTCATCCTGAAACCCACGACGCCGGGCTCCTCGGTCGTCGACACCGCAAACCCGCACGCTTTCGCGAGCGAGATCATCGCCGAATTCTCGCGCAGCGCCTCGCCGACCATCCACGCGGTGCCGCGCGAGCGTGCGTAATCGATGATGCGAGTCATCAACAACCGGCCGAGCCCCTTGCCCTTTTGATCGGGTCGCACCGCGATCGCGAACTCCGCCGTCTCGTTGTCGGGATCGGCGACCGCACGCACCACCGCGAGCGTGTGGTCGCGCCCGGACACATCGGTGAACGACACGATGAACGCCATTTCGCGGTCGTAGTCGATCTGCGTCATGCGCGCCACCTGCGAATGATCGAAGCTGCGCACCGCGCCGAAGAAACGCATCCGCAGATCTTCCGGCGTCATCGCACCGAGCAGTTCGTTGTGGGCGGCCTCGTCCTCCGGACGGATCGGACGGATCGTCACCGTCTCGCCACGCCACTCGAGCGTCTGCTCGAGGTGTCGCGGATACGGCATGATCGCGAGCCGGCTGCGCCCCGAGGCAAGCGTGATGCGCGGCGCGATCACCCAGGCGCGGTCGGACAGCACGCGCAGCGTGACCGACATCGCGACGACTTCGCGCACGTCGCAGACGACCTGCGACAGGGCCGTCAGCGCGTCGAGCGTCGGCTCGACACGCGTGCTGCGCGCATACGGCGAGCGCTCCATCACCGCGCGGGCGAGCACCGTGTTCAGCGGCGGCAGGCCGTAGACGACAAACGGTGCCGATACGCCATCGGCCGGTGGCACGGCATAGCGAAACACCGGACCGAAGTTCGAATCGTCGTACATGTCGACCGCGATATCGACAACCTTCTTGCCGGCCGGTTCGTCGGGCTGCTCGCCCTGCAGACCGAAACGGGACAGCCAGTGCAGCGCGCCCTCGCCCGCCAGTTCATGCTGACCGGCTTCGACCAGCCGGCGCGCATCGGCCTGGGCGGACGCCACGCACTCGGCCGGCTGCAGCGGCGTGCCCTCCGGCGTCTGCATCAGCAACTGGCGCCCGAGGTTGTAGTCGACGAGACGCGCATACGCGCGTGCGAGCCGCTGCGGCGTCGTGTGCACCGGAATGCCGTTCGCGTGCAGCGCATCGCGCGTCGCCGCGTCGACCGCGCCGAAGAAACACGCGAGGATGCCGCGATGCGCGTACTGCCGCGAATCGATCAGCGTGCGCGCGACCGACTCGGCCGGCGCGCTGTGCGAAGTGGAATGAACGACGAACAGCGTGCCCGTCTGCGGAAACGGGGCGAGCGCCTTGATCGCCGCGGCAAAGTGCTCGGGGCGCGCATCGTCGCCCAGCGCGAGCGGATTGCCGGGCGCCGCGAGATGCGGCAGCGCGGCCGCGACGGCCGACGTTGCCGCGGGCGACCAGTCGGTCAGCACGTCGCGCACGTCGGCCACCGCATCGACCGCCAGTTTCGCCACGCCCGCATCGCTCGTCACGAGCGTCGCCGCGCCCCGCGCGGTGACGCGGCCGACGCCGAGCGTCTCGATTTCGTCGAGCAGATCGTCGAGCGCATCGACGCGCACCATGCCCGCGCGCTGGAATGCCGCCGTGTACAGCGCGTCGCCGGGATCGGCACGGCCGGTGCGCAACGCGAGTACCGGCTTGTTGCGTGCGGCCGCCCGCGCCGCCGACATGAACTTGCGCGCCGCGCGCACGGTATCGAGTTCGAGCAGGATCGCGCGCGTGCCGGGATCGCTTGCCAGATAGTCGAGGACGTCGCCCGCATCGACATCGGCTTCACTACCGAGCGCGACGACGTGCGAAAAGCCGAGGCCGCGCGCATCGGCCCAGCCGAGCACCGCGTTCGTCAGCGCGTTCGATTGCGACACCCACGCGACGCCGCCCGATCGCGCCGTATAGGCAGGCGCGCCGAAATGCGCATGCCGCGCAGGCGACAACACGCCGAGGCTGCCGGGCCCGACGATACGGAGCACGAACGGCTTCGCCGCCTTCAGCGTGCGATCGACCGCGACGCGATCGGCATCGGTGCGCGCGTCGCCGACGATCACCGCGACGCGCGTGCCGAGTTCGCCGAGCTTGCGCACGATGCCGGCCCAGGTCGCGGGCGGCGTGCAGATCACGGCAACCGACGGCGGCGTGGGCAGCCGGTCGACATCGGAGACGACCGCATGCCCGTCGAGCTCGCGATATTTCGGATTGACCAGCCACACAGGCCCCTGGAACGCGCCGTCGAGCACACGCGACCACACCATCGCGCCGATACTGCCGGCGCGTGACGACGCGCCGACGACCGCAACGGACTTGGGCTGGAACAACGCATCGAGATGGCGAACGGTCACATCGGCTCCCTGCGGTGACGAAAGACGACACGATCGGCATGCGGCCGGGCAGGCCGTGCGCCGATCGACGCGAACCCCAAGCATAGGCGAACCGCTTGCGACTGCCTATATGCCGAACGGCCGACTATTCGACGGGTGTCAACGCCCGCACCATGGACCTGCAACACATACGGCCCGGCATCGTAGCGCCGCATGCACGAGGCACGCCACGCGGCACGACGCTGCAGCCGTTTTCTCAAAGGTGAGGATTTACAGGAGCCATGGTGAGTATCTTCGGGAATCGCACGACACACCGCATCCGCATGCGAAAGGTGATGAAAATCCGCGTGATGCATGCACCGCGAAAATCGCACATGCCAATGCGCATACATTGCGCCATTACGCGGTTGTTTACGGGAATTACCGGCAACATGCAGCCGGATCGCGGCGAATTCGCAAAACGGGATCTGTTAATTGCGCGGCATTGCACTTCAATTCGTCGGGGAAAATCGCGTGACGATTGCGCGAAAACAAAACGGTGCGAAGGCCGCATGGCCGTTCGCACCGTCAGTCGGCACACGAAAGGTGAGGATTTCCGGGAGTCAGTCCTTGATCAGGAAACGTCCGCGGTTCTTGCCGAGCCATGCCGGCGCCCGCCCGCGGCCACTCCACGTTTCGCCCGTCTTCGGGTTCAGGTACTTCGGCGGCAAGGTGCGCTTGGGCTTCGCGGCGGCATTGGCGGCGGCCGATCCTGCCGGGCGAAAACCGAGCTCTTCGGGCGTAATGTCGTATTCGTCGATTTTCGCGCGGATATGCGCAATCGCGTCGGCAATCGCCTTTTCACGTTCCTTGTCGATCTTTTGCTGAAGCCGTTCGAGCTGCGCGCTCAGTTGCCTGTAGGTCGCCATATGGATGGGACTCCATGAGTGTTATTCGTGAAAAACAAGTGACTCAAAGCAAACGGAAAAGCGCTTTGCCCGATCGTGTCTCCTCAGCCGGTCATTTCGGGATCAATAACCGCTTTTCTTCTTGCATGCGAAGAGAAGGTTTCGCACGGCGTCATCCGTGGATTGCTGGATCACGTCGAAATCCCCGTTGCACATGGCCCGGGCATTGTCCGTGCAATTGCTCCAGTCGCTGCCGGTGCATTGCACCTGAGTGGTCGGGCGCCCATCCGACGTGAACAGCGGAGCACCGCCGCCGCACCCGCCGAGCCCTGCAATCAGAGCCAACATCACGGCCGCCCGAGGCCACCGACAGACCGACGCAAGCATGTGTTTCATTATTCTTCCCGTCAACCTTTTTTTGAATGTCGCGAGTATGCCATGGGCTGCCCTTCGGCCGTCAGTCCGGCGCGCGGTCGGGTTGGCCGCGCGCCTTGTACGGCAAGCGCTTGCGCGGATCATCGGTGATGCGAACGAAAACCTGCTCGACGTCCGGAAGCGCCTCGAATTCGCGTTGCAGCGCGTGGCGATCGAGCGTCGTATCCGCGCATCCTTCGACGTAGATGAAACGTCGCTGCACGGTGATCCACAGGCTCGTGCCGCGCAGGCGATCGGAGCCGGCGAAGTGCGCCTTCGCCGCATCGGCGATCGACGCGTCATACATATACGAGTTCGGCTTCGTGCAGCGATGGGCGAGCCAGCAGGTCGTGCCGCGCTCGGCGCGGTAGTGCGCATCGTCCGTCATCTCGGCGCGCGTCATCCACGGGCCGAGCGGCAACGGGCATTCGGCGACGTCCTGCGACAGCGCGACGAACGGATCGTTGTACCAGTTGCGCCGCGCGTCGGGCGCGTCGGCATCGCCCGACTGCGCGAGCGCGGCACTCGCCAACAACAGGGTCAACCACCCTGCGAAGCCGATCCGCTTCATCGTGACCTCCTGTTCGATGCGTTACATCGGGCCGCATCGGCGTCGCCGAACGGCCTAACGGCCAATACCGAGCGCGGCCAGTTTCTTGTACAGCGTCGCGCGGCCGATGCCGATGCGCGCGGCCGCTTCAATGACCTTGCCGTCACAAGCCGCCAGCGCATCGCTCAGGAACTGGCGCTCCCACGCCGCCAGTGCATCGGCATACGAAGCGGCCGGCGCCCCGGAGGCCGTCGACGCATCGCCCGCACGCGGCTCGGCCGGCACCGCGGCAACCCGCTGCGCCGGCGCCGCGCCGTCCGCCGAGATGCGCACCGGCCCGAGAAACGGCGCGAGCGCGCGCGCATCGATCACCGAACGGTCGGACAGCATCAGCGCGCGCTCGAGCGTATTGCGCAACTCGCGCACGTTGCCGGGCCACGGATACGCGCACAGCATCCGCAGCGCATCGTCGGTCAGCTCGCAGTGGGCGGCGCGCCCGTGCTGCGCGGCCAGTTCCTCGAGCGTCGCGTAGACGAGCGCCGCGATGTCGGATGCGCGTTCGCGCAGCGGCGGCGCATGGATCGTCAGCACGTTCAGCCGGTAATAGAGATCCGCGCGAAAACGTCCGGCCGCCACCAGCGCCGGCAGGTCGGCCGACGTGGCGGCGATGATGCGCACGTCCGCGCGCACGATCCGGTTCGAGCCGACCGGCTCGAACTCCTTGTCCTGCAGCACGCGCAGCAGCTTGCCCTGCAACGGCAGCGGCATGTCGCCGATCTCGTCGAGAAACAGCGTGCCGCGATCGGCCAGCTCGAACTTGCCGACGCGGCCCTTGCGATCGGCGCCGGTGTACGCGCCGGGCGCCGCGCCGAAGAATTCGGTTTCGAGCAGCGTGTCGGGGATCGCGGCGACGTTGACGGTCACGAGCGGCTGGAGCGCACGTGCCGACGCCGCGTGAATCGCGTGGGCGAGCAGTTCCTTGCCGGTGCCCGTCTCGCCAAGCAGCAGCACCGGCGAATCGACCTGCGCCGCGCGGCGCGCCTGGCGCTTGGTCTCGAGGCTCGCGGCACTCGTGCCGATGAAGCTCGCGAACGTGTATTTCGCGCGGCGCGCCTGCGCGAGCGAGCGCTGCGTCGCGATCAGTTGCTGCTGAAGCTGCGCATAGCGGGAAAAAATCGGCGTGAGCGTCTTCAACTGATCGAACAGCGCGAAGCCGATCGCGCCGACCGTCTCGCCGGCCTCGTTCTTCAACGGCAGGCGCGTGACGACGAGCGGCTCGCGGCCCGTCTCCATGATGTCGAGCAGGATCGGCTGGCCGGTCGATACGACCTCGCGCATCAGGCTGTTCGGGATCACGGCCTCGCAGTCGAGGCCGACGGCCTGCTGCGGATCGGCGAAACCGAAGCGCGCCGCGTAACGCTCGTTCATCCACACGACACGTGCGTCGCGATCGACGACCACCGTGCCCGCACTCGAATCCTCGAAGGTCCGGAACAGCGACTCGGCGGCGCGCCGCAGCACGTCACCGTAGTTGACGGGCAGGCGGGCCCAGTCGTTCATCATCGTGTCGTCGTCTCCGTATATCGTCGGCCGGATGTCTCCGGAACGGGACGGATTATCTCACTCCGGAGACACACCGCAACGCGTTTTCCGGGAAAGCCCTGCACGATGTCGAGGGTTGGCCGGATGGCCGAAACGTCTCCAGATGGAGACGTTTTATGTAGAATCGTCAGACTTGGACCGGCGCGGGCCCGCCGGCCGCCGGCGGACCCATGTCCGGCGGCGCAATCCGGCCGATGGCACGAAACCTGCACGAACCTGAGTTGGTCCGCGGCGCATCGCGCGATCGAACAACAACCAAAGCCATTCCAAGCTTTTAGGAGACTCCCTTGTCTTTCGTGATCGTCCTCGCCGCGCTGGCGTTCCTGATGTTCGCCGCGTATCGCGGCTACAGCGTGATCCTGTTCGCGCCGATCGCCGCGCTCGGCGCGGTGCTCCTGACCGAACCCGCCGCCGTCGCACCGGTCTTCTCCGGCATCTTCATGGAGAAGATGGTCGGCTTCGTCAAACTGTATTTCCCTGTCTTCATGCTCGGCGCCGTGTTCGGCAAGGTGATCGAACTGTCCGGGTTCTCCGAGTCGATCGTCCACGCGGCGATCCGCTACATCGGCCGCTCGCGCGCGAATGCGGTGATCGTCGCGGTGTGCGCGCTGCTCACCTATGGCGGCGTCTCGCTGTTCGTCGTGGTGTTCGCGGTCTATCCGTTCGCGGCCGAACTCTATCGCCAGAGCAACATCCCGAAACGGCTGATGCCCGGCGCGATCGCGCTCGGCGCGTTCTCGTTCACGATGGATTCGCTGCCCGGCACGCCGCAGATCCAGAACATCATCCCGACCACGTTCTTCAAGACGACCGCGTGGGCCGCGCCCGCGCTGGGCACGATCGGCTCGCTGTTCATCATCGTCGTCGGTCTCACCTATCTCGAATGGCGCCGCCGTTCGGCGATGGCAAAGGGCGAAGGCTACGGCACGTCGCTCGTCAACGAGCCTGAGCGCGTCGAGGCGAAGGCGCTGCCGCATCCCGCGCTGGCGATCCTGCCGCTGATCCTCGTCGGCGTGTCGAACTTCGCGTTCACGAAGCTGATCCCGCAGTGGTACGGCGCCGCGTCGTACACGGTCGCGCCGGAAGTGCTGCCGGGCGTGCACGCGCCGGTCACCACGTCGATCAAGACGGTCGTCGCGATCTGGTCGGTGGAGGCCGCGCTGCTGCTCGGTATCGTGCTGGTCGTGCTGACCGCGTTCAAGCGCGTCAGCGGCCGTTTCGCGGCCGGCTCGAAGGCCGCCGTCGCCGGCGCGCTGCTCGCCGCAATGAACACCGCGTCGGAATACGGCTTCGGCGGCGTGATCGCCGCGCTGCCGGGCTTCCTCGTCGTCAGCGACGCGCTGAAGAGCATCCCGAACCCGCTCGTCAACGCAGCCGTGTCGGTCAGCTCGCTCGCGGGTATCACGGGCTCGGCATCGGGCGGCATGAGCATCGCGCTCGCCGCGATGTCGGACCTGTTCATCAAGGGCGCGCAGGCGGCCAACATCCCGATGGACGTGCTGCACCGGGTCGTCGCGATGGCGAGCGGCGGCATGGACACGCTGCCGCACAACGGCGCGGTCATCACGCTGCTCGCGGTCACGGGCCTCACGCACCGCGAGTCGTATCGCGACATTTTCGCGGTCACCATCATCAAGACGCTCGCGGTGTTCTTCGTGATCGCCGTGTACTACGCGACGGGGCTCGTGTAAGCGTCGGCATCGGGCGGCGCTTCATGCGCCGCCTTCCCGTCTTCCAAGATCGGACCGCATGCGCACCGGAACGGATTCCGGAATGCGCATCCGGTCCGATTTCATTTTCTGCCCGTCGAATCAGGCCAGATCCACGCCGCAGCGCTTGCACGCGCGTGGCGGCCGCCCGGGCCATTGCACAGCCTCGCCCCTCACGCGCCCATTGTTACCCGCAGCAAAACACTGCGTTGGGCGCGATCGCATTTTTCGCGCGCCGGCCGCGGCCTACACTGGTTTCAACGTCGCACGGCGCTTCGACGAACGAAGCGCCGCGATTCACCGGAATCGTGGAGGTCCCGATCATGAAGCGCCTGATCCAAGCCGTTGCCATCGCCCTGGCCGTCTCGGCCCCGTTCGCCGCACAAGCGCAGTCGAACCAGCCGCTCACGCGCGCGCAGGTCCACGCCGAAGTCAAGGCGCTCAAGCAGGCCGGCTTCCAGTCGAGCGACTGGTTCTATCCGGCCAGCATCGTATCGGCCGAAGCGAAGATCGCCCGCGAGCACGACGCCGGATACGGCAGCGATCGCGGCGCGTCGTCGGAATCGGGCCGGTAACGAATCCCCCGGCCCGCTCGACGATCCCCCCGCGCGTCGTTACGCCTTCACGGGCTGGATCAGCTTCGCGCACGCCGCCGCCTGCGGATCGCCGGCAGGCAGCTTCCCGCATACGCCGTCGAACTGCTTGACGACCGTCCTGACCGACGCATCGTGCGCGCCGCTACCGCGCCAGCGATTCAACTGCGTGACGACCTTGGTCAACGCACGCAGGTTCGCGCCGTAGAACGCGTCCCGGGTCTTGTCGGCCTGCGCAAGCACACTGGCCGCGATCCCTTCGATGCGCGCGGAATCGTTCGGCGCCAGCTCAACCGCGTTCGCAAAGTAAGTCGCGCCCCAGCGCAGCTTCGTCGCCGGCCCGCTCGCCGCGTCGTACGCCTTGCGATACCAGTCGAGCGCGGCCGCCTTGTCGCCGCGCGCCTTCGCGTTCGCAGCGAGTCCCGACATGAAGTAGTACGGCGTGGACGAACGCGACAGCTCGGCCTTCAACAACACATCCGATTCGTCGTACAGCCCCGCGTCGGTCAGCGTGTCCGCGCCTTCGCTGACGAGCGCCTGCCGCTCGTACGCGTTCGCCGCGCCCTGCACCGACGCGGCGATCTGCTTGCGCGCGGTGTCGGCCAGCGCCGGCGCAGCGAGCGGTGCGCCGTTGCGCGCGTCGCCGCGCGCGAGCAGCACGCGGCCGTGCAGCGCCATCAGCCGGTCGATCGACGACAGCGTGGTGTCGGTCGACAGGCGCGCGAGCGCCGTGTCGTACGCGCCGCGCAACTTCGTGCGCTGCGCGTCGTCGCGGCCGAGATACGCGACCACGCGCGCGGGCGCCGCGACCAGCACGTCCGAATCGGCCCGCGACAGCGCGGGATCGTGCAGCACCGTGCGCAGCGAATCGGCGAGCGCGGCCTTGTCGAGCGCGCCGGCCTGCGTCGGGTCGTCCGACGCGGCGACCACCGCCGACTTCAGCGCGAAGCGCGCCGATTCGGCTTTCGCACCCGCCGCCCGCGCGCGTTGCGCGAGCGACTGCAGCGTCTGCGCGACACGATCGGCCGGCACCGGCAGCGCGCCGTCCGTATCCCATGAATAGTCGGCCAGCAGGCGCCATTCGTCCGGCGTCAGCGCCGCGCCGTTCTTCAGCGCGGTCGCGAGCGTCTGCCGCACCGGATGTGCGGCCGTCATCCCGAGCGACAGCGCCTGCATGTAGCGGTCGAGATCGGCTTCGCCGGGCAGCCGCGTCACTTCGGTGCCGTCGGGACGGAACAGGATCATCGTCGGATAGCCGTGCACCTTGAAACGCTCGCCGAGCTTCTGCGCGCTTTCGGTATCGCCGTCGAGGTACACGGGCACGAAGAACGACGAACGCGTCTTGAATGCCTGCTGGCTGAAGATCGTCGACTTCACCTGGTTGCACGACGGGCACCACACCGCGCCCCAGTACAGCAGCAGCGGCTTGCCCTCGCGCTTCGCGAGCGCGAACGCGGTATCGACGTCGCCGTGTTGCCACGCGATGCCGGGCGGCAGATGCGCACCGTCGGACGATGCGCTCGCCGCCGGGGCGCCGACGGGCGTGGCGGCGGCAAGCGCCGCGCTGGCGGCAGCGAACAGGCACGCGGCGGTGAGACTGCGGAGAACGGTTTTCATCGAAGCGGGTTCCGTTGAAAAAGACGGTTTCAGGGAGATGCCGCGCACGCAACGAGGGCCGTGAAGCGATGACGATGAGGCCGGCCGACGCGCAGCGCCGCGCATGCATCGATACGGAAAAGCGAAGCCAGCCGCAGAGACCGGCAAATCGTTCGACGATACGACGGGTACAGCCGAAGGAAAACGAACGAATTCTCGATTGGATATGACGCGCGGCGGCGTGTGCCGTCACGTCCGCGACGGCCGGCCTTTCATTGCCGCGCCTTGATCCGCGCCATGTGATACACGGACGCATGCACGCCGTCGCGCAACGCGTAATCCGGCGATTCGCCTTCGATGCGGAAACCGTGTTTCTCGTAGAGCGCTATCGCCGCGCGGTTGTCGGTGAACACGGTCAACTCGAGACGCGTGACGTTCAGCCAGTTCTCCGCGAGATCGATCGCGGCCGCGAGCAGCCGGCCGCCGATGCCGCGCCCGTGACGGGCCGCGTCGACCATCATGCCGAGCGCCGCCGCGTGGCGCCGACGCGGATTCGGCTCGGGATGCAGGCCGAGATGGCCAACCACCGTACGGTCGATTTCGGCAACGAGGCTCACGCCGTGCTCGCGCAGGTTGTCGAGCCGCTTCTGCCATTTTTCGAGCGACGGAAACGGCTGCTGCAACGTATTCATGTACACCGCGGGATGCGCGGCGATCTGCCGGATCGCGTCGACGTCGTGCGTCTCGCAGTGCCGGATTCTGATATCGGTCATGGGTGGGCCGGTTCCGAAAAGTCGCGCCAAGGCGCAGGCTGCGCACGCGCGCAGCAACGCAACGAGCTTAGCCGATTTCATGCATTTGAAACACGGAGGTCACGCGGCGCCCATCACGTTGCATCCACAACGAAACGCGCGCGCCATCGTCGCGAAATCCGGAAAATTCTGACCGGTCACACCGGCGGCGATCGGTAATTTCTTACCTTCTTCAGCCTCGCATCGCGCTTGAACGAATCGTTGCATGCACAACGTCACGTGCGCGACATGCGATGTCATTTCTTCATCACGTCGACGTCATGTCGCCTCCCTAGACTGGGCGCCGCCCGAGCCCGGCATGCGCCGGGCCGGTGCGTGCCGACACCTGCCCCGCGCATCACGAGCGCGCGGCGCACGGGACCGCGACGACGAGGCCGCCGCATCGGCGCGACGTCGGATGCCGGGCGTCGCGTGTCGGGCGCAACGCGCGCACCACCGCGACGCGCGGCCGACGCACCGAACGCGCACGCATCGGCGATCGTCCCGGGGCGGGACGACGCCCGGGCACGACAAGACGCACTCACGAACGCTCCCACCTTCACAGGATCCGAACGCCATGACGTCACGCCGCAAATTCCTTCAGCAGACCGCCGGCTCCGGCCTCGCCGCCGCCGCGCTGTCCGCATTTCCGCCGAGCATCCGCCGCGCGCTCGCCATTCCCGCCTTCCACGAAACGGGGACCATCCAGGACGTCAAGCACGTCGTGCTGCTGATGATGGAGAACCGCGCGTTCGACAGCTACTTCGGCACGTTCAAGGGCGTGCGCGGCTATGGCGACCGCTTCGCGGTGCCGTCGCCGAACGGCCGCGACGTGTTCTATCAGGCGTACACGAAGGGGACGCCCGCCGCGACCGTGACGCCGTATCACCTCGACGCGCGCCAGGGCAACGCGCAGCGCGCGGGCGGCACGCCGCACACGTGGGCCGATTCGCAGGCCGCGTGGGATCACGGCCGGATGAACCGCTGGCCCGACGCGAAGACGCCGCTGTCGATGGGCTATTACGACGCGGCCGAAGTGCCGTTCCAGCGCGCGCTCGCCGATGCGTTCACGCTGTGCGACCACTACCACTGCGGGATGCACACGGGCACGATCGCGAACCGCCTGTTCTACTGGAGCGGCACCAACGGCCCGAACGGCATCAGCCCGGCCGACGGCAATCGCGTGAAGATCGCCGCGCTGAACAACCAGTTCAACGGCGGCAACGACATCGGCCCGTCGAGCCAGGGCTGGACCTGGACGACCTATGCCGACCGGCTGCAACAGGCCGGCGTGAACTGGAAGGTCTACCAGAGCCTGATCGACAACTTCGGCTGCAACGAAATGATGAGCTTCCGCCACTGGCGCGCGGCGATCGAGCAGATGCCGGCCGCGCGCCGGCCCGCGTATGTCGCGTCGACCGACATCACGCAGCCGGTGACGGCGGCCGGCGCGTTCTACGACCCGACGATCGACGATCCGCTGAGCCCGCTCGCGAAGGGCTTCGGCAACACGATGCCGTACGGCTTTCTCGAAACGTTTCGCGACGACATCCGCAACGGCAAGCTGCCGGAAGTGTCGTGGATCATCCCGCCGTCCGCGTACAGCGAACACCCGGGACCGTCGAGCCCCGCGCAGGGCGGCTGGTACGTGCAGGCCGTGCTCGACGCGCTGACGGCGAACCCGGAGATCTGGAGCAAGACCGTGCTGCTGGTCAATTACGACGAGAACGACGGCTTCTTCGACCACATGCCGTCGCCGGCCGTGCCGTCGCGCAACGCCAACGGCACGCTCGCGGGCGGCCATACGCTGTCGGCCGCCGACGTCGCGGTCGAGTACCACGACTTCGCGCCGGCCACGGCGAGCCAGCCGGCGGCCGACGGCCGTCCGTACGGCCCGGGCCCGCGCGTGCCGATGTGGATCGTGTCGCCGTGGAGCCGCGGCGGCTGGGTCAATTCGCAGGTGTTCGACCATACGTCGACGCTGCGCTTCCTCGAGGCGCGCTTCGGCGTCGCGGAGCCGCAGATCAGCGCATACCGCCGCGCGGTGTGCGGCGACCTGACGAGCGCGTTCAACTTCCGCACGCCGAACGACGAGCCGCTGCCGACGCTCGCGGGCCGCACGACGAAAAGCCAGGTCGACGCGCTGAGCGCCGCGCAGCAAGCCGCGCCGAAGATCGTGCCGCCCGCCACGCCCGCGCTGCCCGCGCAGGCCACCGGCGTGCGCCCGTCGCGCGCGCTGCCGTACGAGCTGCATGCGAGCGCGCGCACCGATGCCGGCGCCGGCACGGTCACGCTGAAGTTCGCGAACACCGGCCGCGCCGCCGCCGTGTTTCACGTCTATGACAAGCTGCACCTCGACCGGCTGCCGCGGCGCTACGTCGTCGAGCCCGGCAAAAAGCTGCACGGCGACTGGGCCGCGCGCGCCGACAACGGCGGCAAATATGACCTGTGGGTGCTCGGCCCGAACGGCTTTCACCGGCGCTTCACCGGCGACCTGAGCCGCGTGGCCGGCGCGCGCGCGCCGCAGCCGGAAGTGCGCGTCGGCTACGCGGGCGCGAGCGGCAACCTCCACCTGCGGCTGCGCAACGACGGCGGCGGCACGGTGCGCTTCACGGTCAAGTCGAACCAGGTCTATGGGCCGCTGTCCGGGCGCGGCGCAAACGCCGACCACGGTCATGGCCACGGCAACGGCAACGGCGACGGCCATGGCGCCGGCACCGTGTGGACGGTCACGGTGCACGCCGGCGACCAGTCCGAACTGCACTGGAAGCTCGACTCGACCGGCCATTGGTACGACTTCATCGTCACCGCCGACAACGACGCGAGCTTCTCGCGCCGCGTGGCCGGCCGCGTGGAAACCGGCCGCCACTCGGTCAGCGATCCGGCGATGGGACTCGCCGACCGCTTCTGACGCCGCCGCGGCGACGCGCGGCGCAGCGCGTGTCGCCGCCCGCGCCGGCGTGGCCGCGAACGCCGTTCGGGTACCGGTTCCGACCGGCCCCGATGCGGCGCAGACGCCCGCCCGGCGCGGCTCAAACATCAGAAGGATCGGTGGTGTAACCCTCTTTTCATCCCCACGAAAATGCTCCGTGTCGCGGCCCGTTCGCGTTAAACTGCGTCAAGCTGTATTCAACAAAGACATCTTTGCCGCTACGGCACCACGACACGAGGATAGGTTCGATGCGCACTACCGGCTCATCCGGGGCAATGACCCTGCTCACCGAACACGACGCGGCCGACGGCCGCGAACTGCGCTCGCTCCGGCTCGAGGCCACGGCCGACGGCAAGAGCGTGCTGCTGATCGAGGTCGACGAACGCAAGCCCGGCATCCACCGCGAGGTCCGCTACGAGATCACCCCGGCCGAACTGATCGCGGCGATCCGCTCGCACGGCGCCGAGTTGCCCGGCGAAAACCACGGCGCCGCATCGCTCGCCCGTACGCCTTCCTGATTCCGAACGGTGAGCCGCGTGCAACGCGTCGGCTCACCCACATCTCCCTGCCGCCGTCAGGCGCTTTTGCGTCATTCCCGCCGCTGTGTTGAAAAAGGCCGATAATCGGTCCATCTGCGTTTCCCGCCCACGCGTTTCCTTTTCGGCCAGCCGTCATGCTCCGTGACCTCGTCGCCCAGTACGGGCCGCTTCTCGTGTTCGCCAACGTACTCGCGGCGGCCATCGGCCTGCCGGTGCCGGCGATGCCGACGCTCGTGCTGTTCGGCGCGATGTCCGCGATGCATCCGGCGATGATCGGCTCGCAGCTCGTGACGGTCGTGGTGATGTCCGTGCTCGGCGCGCTGATCGGCGACACGGTCTGGTACGTGGCCGGGCGGCGTTACGGCGGCACGACGCTGAAGACGATCTGCCGGCTGTCGCTGTCGCGCGATACCTGCGTGAAAAAGACCGAACGCTTCTTCGGCCGCTACGGCGTGCGCGTGCTCGCGGTCGCGCGCTTCATTCCGGGCTTGTCGCTGGTGTCGGTGCCGATGGCCGGTGCGCTCGGCACGCGCTATCGCACGTTCGCCGGCTACGACGCGCTCGGCGCCGCGCTGTGGACGATCGTCGGGCTGGGCGCCGGCCTCGTGTTCTATCGGCAGATTGACTGGCTGTTCGCCGGCGCGAGCCGCCTCGGCCGCGCGGTGCTGCTGGTCATCGTCGCGCTGCTCGCGATCTATGCGGCCGTGCGGTGGATGCGCCGCCGTGCGCTGATCCGCCAGCTCGCGAACGCGCGGATCGGCGTCGACGAGCTCGACGTGCTGCTGCGCGACGCCACCGCCCCGGTAGTGCTCGACGTCCGCTCGCCCGAGCATCGCAAGCTCGACCCGTTCACGATTCCCGGTGCGCAGTTCGCCGACGAACGCCAGATCGGCGACATCGTCGCGCGCTATCCGCTCACGCAGAAATTCGTCGTGTATTGCTCGTGCCCGAACGAAGTGACGGCCGCGCTGATGGCGAAGCGCCTGCTCGATGCAGGCTTCACCGATGCGCTCGCGCTGCGCGGCGGCCTCGATGCATGGCGCGATACGGGCCGCCAGCTCACGTCGCTCGTGGAAGAGATGCCCGCCGCGAACGATTCCGTGGCGGGCTGGCACAAGCCGGCGTGATCGCACCGATCGCAGGCCGGCCCGTACGACACCGGGGACGTGCGTCCCCGTTCGATCAGAACGCGTGCAGCGGCAGGTTCACGACCAGACGGTACTCGGTGTTCGTCGCGTCCGAGTAGTGTGCCGAGCCGTTGTGCCACATCGCGATGAACGTGACCTTCGTGTTCTTCAGCTTGCCGCTCTGGAACGTGTACGACGGGATGAAGCCGAACTCGTGGTGACGGCCCTGCACCGGCGCGCCGTTGCTCCAGTAGATGCTCGACTTGCTCGGGTCGTTGGCCGCGCCCGCGCTGCCGTCCGCGCCCCAGCCCGTCACGCCCCACACCATCGCCTTGAAGCCCGGCAGGCCCGCTTCCTTCCCGTAGAACGTGTAACGCAGCTGCAGCGATTTTTCGTGCGGCGCGTTGTAGTCGACGTCCATCGAGTTGGTCAGGAAGATGCCGTTCGTTTCGTTCAGGTAGTCGAAGAACTGATCGCCGAGCACGTGCTGGAAGCCGAGCAGCAGTTCATGCGGGCCGTGCTGCGCGGCGAGCGACAGGCTGTACGCGTTGTTGTTGATCTTGCCCTGCAGCGCATCGCCCGTGTCGTGCGTCGAATAGACGTTGCCGAAGCCGGTCCACTTGATCGTCTGCGGGCTGCCGATGCTGTGCTTCACCGACGCGTAGTACTGGTGCCACACGTCGTCGGCCTGGTTCGCGTACAGCGCGACTTCGCCGTTCGGCGAGTAGTCCCACGTGCCGCCGACGTACGACAGGCGATTGATGCGCGTGCCGCCGTACTGCGTCGTCAGATTCGTGAGCGTGGTATGGCCGCGCGCGTCGGTCTTCGTGAAGCTGCCGGCCTCGAGCATCACGTTCTTGAATTCATTGCTGACGAGCGTCGCGCCGAGGAACGTCGGCGGCAGCGCGCGGTTGTCGTGCTGCTCCATGAACGGGTTGTCGACGGCCTGCAGACCGTACTTGACCACCGTGTTCGAGATGCGCGCCTTGATGTCGTAGATACCCGGGTACGCCCACGCGAGCTGGTTGCCGCCACCGCCGCCCTTCGCGATGTGCACCATGCTGCCGGCGCCCTGGCCGCCGTCGAGCTTCAGCGCCGCATACAACGACGCGTCGAAGCCGATCCCGATCAGGCCGGTCGTGTAGCCCGATTCGAAGTTCGCCATCGCGCCCTGGACCCACGCATGACGATGCGGCCCGCCCTTGTTGTCGAGCACGTCCGCATAGTTGCGGAACAGGAAGTCGAGATGGCTGTCGGCGATGAAGCCGTTCGATTTCGACTGCGCCGACGGCTCGTCGGGCGGCGTGACGGCCTGGGTCGCCTCGGCGTTGATCACGGCGTTCGGGGTCGTTGCCTGCGCAACCGACGTGCCCGACGCGGCGACCGGTGCGGCCTGCGCGACCGTCAGCGGCGCCGCGTCGTCGGCGTGCGCGACACCCGTCAGCGAGACGCCGGCGAGCGCCGGCAGCCCCCATGCAAGCAGCATCTTCGATGCCGTCCCGATCCTCTTCTGCTTTTTCATCGTAATCATTCTCGTCTTGTGTTGATATCGTCCACGCCGGTTGCGATCCGCTTCCAGCCCCCCGGCGAGCCCGGCTAAGGACGCGCCTGTACCCGCGGCGCGAAGATCGTTCGCGCCGCACCTACCCCTGTTGACCTGCCTTGGTTTTGTTTGCTGCGTTACTTCACATCACGCCGCGCCCGCGCGGATGCACGCGACGCGCGCCGCCGACCCCTGCCGCACTTCCGGCAGCGGCACGTCCTGCGCGCACGCGTCGATCGCGACCGGACAGCGCGTGCGGAACGCGCAGCCGGACGGCGGGTTGAGCGGCGAGGGCATCTCGCCCGCCAGCAGCATCGGACGGCGAGCACGCTCGCGCGCCGGCTCCGGCGTCGGCGCCGCATCGAGCAGCGCCTTCGTGTACGGGTGTTGCGGCACGCCGTACACGTCATGCCGCGTGCCGAACTCCATCACGCGGCCGAGATACATCACGAGCACGCGCTGGCTGATGGCCTTCACCACCGCCAGGTCGTGCGCGACGAATAGATAGGACAACGACAGTTCGCGTTGCAGATCGCGCAGCAGGTTCACGATCTGCGCCTGGATCGACACGTCGAGCGCCGATACGGGCTCGTCGCAGATCACGAGCTTCGGCTCGCCGATCAGCGCGCGCGCGATGCCGACGCGCTGGCACTGCCCGCCGGAAAATTCATGCGGATAACGCAGCAGGTGATGCGCGTTCAGGCCGACGCGTTCGAGCATCGAGATCACGCGGCGGCGCACTTCGGTCCGGCCGAGGCCCGGCTGGTGCGTGACGAGCGGCTCGGCGACGACCTGCTCGATCGTCATGCGCGGATCGAGCGATGCGAGCGGATCCTGGAAGATCATCTGCACTTCGCGCCGCATCGCGGTGCCGCGCAGGTGATCGGGCGCCACGGCCTGGCCGCGCCATTTCACGGTGCCGGCCGTCATCGGCACGAGGCCGATCAATGCGCGCGCGAGCGTCGATTTCCCGCAGCCCGATTCGCCGACGAGCCCGACCGTCTCGCCGCGCTTGACGTCGAACGACACGCCGTCGACCGCGCGCAGCGTGCCCTTCGGCGACCACGGATAGCCGCCGAGCGGCACGCGGAAATGCACTTTCAGATTGTCGACGGACAGCAGCGTGTCGTCCGTCGCGCCGGCTTGGCGGCGTTCATCGACGCTCATCGCAGACCTCCCGTCAGATCGGCCAGGGGCCGGTGGCACGCGCGCACCGCGCCCGCGGCGCCATAGGTTTCGAGCGCCGGGCGCTCGGCGCCGCAGCGTTCTTCCGCATACGTGCAGCGCTTCGCGAACGCGCAGCCGGCCGGCGCGGTGCCGGGCATCGGCGGGTTGCCGGGAATCGCGACGAGCGGCGCATCGTCCGCGTCGGTCAGGCGCGGCAGCGCGTTGAGCAGCCCGATCGTGTACGGATGCGACGGCGCCGCGAAGATCGATTCGGCCGGCGCATATTCGACGGTGCGGCCCGCGTACATGACCATCACGTCGTCGGCGAGGCCGGCGACCACGCCCATGTCGTGCGTGATCAGCACGATCGCGGTGCCGCGCTCGCGGTTCAGCTCGCGCAGCAGGTCGATGATCTGCGCCTGCACGGTCACGTCGAGCGCGGTGGTCGGCTCGTCGGCGATCAGGATTTCCGGCTCGGACAACAGCGCCATCGCGATCATCACGCGCTGGCGCATGCCGCCCGAGAACTCGTGCGGATACATGCGGATGCGGCGCGCCGCATCGGGAATGCGCACCGATTCGAGCGCCTCGATCGCGCGCTTGATCGCTTCCTTGCGCGACAGCCTGCGATGCAGCTGCAGCGTCTCGGTCATCTGCCGTTCGATCGTCAGGAACGGATTGAGCGACGTCATCGGGTCCTGGAAGATCATCGCGATGCGATCGCCCCGCACCGCGTTCAGCGCGCGCGTATCCATGTCGAGCAGGTTGTCGCCGCGGTAGCGCGCGGCGCCGGTCGTCGTGCCGTTGCCGGCCAGCAGGCCGAGCAGCGCCATCACGGTCTGGCTCTTGCCCGAGCCCGATTCGCCGACGATGCCGAGCGTCTTGCCGGCTTCGAGCGAGAACGACACGCCGTTGACGGCGTCGATCGGCGGCGCATCCTTGCGCGTGAAGCGCACGCCGAGGTTTTCAACTTCCAGTAGAGCAACCATCTTCAGCGATCCTTCGGGTCGAGCGCGTCACGCAGGCCGTCGCCGACGAAGTTCACGCAGTAAAGCGTCACGCACAGCATGACGGCCGGGGCGAGCAGCAGCCACGGCATCGATTCCAGTTTCTGCGCGCCGTCCTGGATCAGCACGCCCCAGCTCGTCATCGGCTCCTGCACGCCGAGGCCGAGGAACGACAGCACCGATTCGGTCAGCACGATGTTCGGCACCGAGACCGTCGCGTACACGACGACCACGCCGAGCAGGTTCGGCACGACGTGACGCAGCACGATCGATGCCGGCGACACGCCGATCGCGCGCGCCGCATCGACGAACTCGCGATTGCGCAGCGACAGCGTCTGGCCGCGCACGACGCGCGCCATGTCGATCCACGAGAACGCGCTGATGGTCAGCACGACCAGCATGAACGAGCGGCCGAACAGGGTCATCATCAGGATCGCGATCAGCAGGTACGGGATCGCGTACATCATGTCGACGACGCGCATCATCACGGAATCGACGCGGCCGCCCGCGAAGCCCGCGGTCGCGCCCCACGCGACGCCGAACAGGCCCGACACGAGCGTGCCGAGCAGGCCGACCTCGATCGATACGCGGCCGCCGATCAGCGTGCGCACGAGCAGGTCGCGGCCGAGCTCGTCGGTGCCGAACCAGTGCTGGTTCGCCCAGGTCGGCGGCAGGCTGATCGACGCCCAGTCGCTCGCGGCGGGATCGGCCGCGAGCAGCCACGGGCCGACGAAGCAGGCGAGCGTGATCAGCACGAGCAGCGCGAGGCTGAACAGCGCCGCGCGGTTGTGAAGGAAGCGCGCGAACGCGAGCTCGAGCGGCGAGCGCGAATGCGGCGGCGAATCGGTCTGCACGGGCAGGCCGACGACGGGAGTGGTCGGAGTCATCGCTGTGCCTCGCTCAATAACGGATACGCGGATCGAGCCACGCGTACGCGAGGTCGACCAGCAGGTTGAACAGCACCGCGAAGACGGTCGTCATCACGACGAGGCCAAGCACCAGCGTGTAGTCGCGGTTGATCGCGCCGTTCACGACGAGCTGCCCGACGCCCGGCAGCGCGAACACCGATTCGGTGACGACGGCCGCGGTGATCGACGTGATGCAGACCGTGCCGAACAGCGACACGACCGGCATCAGCGCGGGCTTGAGCGCGTGGCGCAGCACGATCGTCGAGCCCGGCAGGCCCTTCGCGCGCGCGGTGCGGATGTAGTTGCTCGACAGCGTCTCGATCATCGAGCCGCGCATCACGCGCGCGAGCAGCGACACGTTGATGAGGGTCAGCAGCGCGATCGGCAGCAGCCGGTACTGCCAGCCGCCGTCGCCCCAGCCGCCGGCCGGCAGCCAGCCGTTGCCGGCCGACGTCTTCAGCAGGATCGCGAAGATCCACACCATGACGGGGCCGAGCACGAACGGCGGCACGACGTTGCCGAAGTTGCCGATCAGCATCACGAAGCGGTCGATCACGCTGTCGCGGCGCACGGCCGCGACGGTGCCGAGCAGCACGCCGAGCACGATCGAGATCGGGATCGACACGCCGCCCACGCCGAGGCTCACGGGCAGCGCCTTCTTCACGAGATCGTTCACCGACCAGTCGACGTAGCGGAACGACGGGCCGAGATCGCCGTGCAGCAGCGAGCCGAGATACAGCAGGTACTGCTTCCACAGCGGCTCGTCGAGGTGGTACTTCGCGTTCAGGTTCGCGAGCGTCGCGGCGGACAGCTGCTTCTCCGTATCGAACGGGCCGCCGGGCGTGAAATGCAGCAGCAGGTAGCAGACGGTGATGACCGCGAGGATCGTCGGCACCGCCCACAACGTGCGCCTCAATGCGTAGGCCAGCATGATCGCTCCGTCAGTGCTTGATCAGGTACATGTCCTGCGAAGCACGCATGTCGATCACGTTCTTCAGCGAATAGCCGCCCACGTACGACTTCACGAGACGGTCGGCCGAGTACTGGAACAGCGGCACCATCGGCGTGTCCTTCATCGCCATGTCGTGTGCCTGCGTGAGCAGCGCGGTGCGCGCGTTGTCGTCGAGCTTCTGGTTGCCTTCCTCGACGAGCGCGTCGACCTGCTTGTTGCAGTAGCCGACGGTGTTCTGCGAGCTGCCGCAGCGGATCAGGTCGAAGAACGTCATCGCGTCGTTGTAGTCGGCGAACCAGCCGTCGCGCGCGATCTGCACCTTGCCGTCATGCCGCTGCTTCATCAGCACCTTGAACTCGACGTTCTCGAGCTTCGTGGTAATGCCGAGCTTCGTGCGCCATTCCGATGCGGTGAACAGCGCGACCTTCTTGTGCAGGTCGTTGGTGTTGTACGTGAGCGTGAACGACAGCGGCTTCGCGTCCGAATAGCCGGCCTGCTTCAGCAGGTCCTTCGCGGTCGCGATGCGCTTGGCCATCGGCCACGACGCCCATTCCGGCGTGAACGGCTGCACGCCCTTCGTGCCGTTCGGCATCAGCCCGTACATCGGCTTCTCGCCGGCCTGCGTGAGCTTCGACGTCAGCACGTCGCGATCGATCACCATCGACAGCGCCTGGCGCACGCGCTTGTCCTTCAGCGCCGCGTCGCTGTTGTTCAGGAAGTAGTAGTAAGTCGCGAGCTGCAGGCCCGGGCGCAACTCGGCGCCGAACTGCTTGCTGACCTGCTGGAAGATGCCCGACGGAATCGAGTAGCTGTAGTCGATCTGCCCGGCCTGGTACATGCGCATCGCGGTTTCGTCGCTTTCGATCGGCAGGTACGTGACCTTGTTGATCACGACCTTCGGCGCGTTCCAGTACTTCGCGTCCTTCGCGATCACGATGCGGTTGTTCGGCTGCCAGTCGACGAGCTGGTATGCACCGTTGCTGACGAGGTTGCCCGGGCGCGTCCATGCATCACCGAACTTCGCGACCACGTCCTTGTTCACCGGCACGAGCGGCGCCATCGCGGTCAGTTCGGGGAAGAACGCGACCGGCACGTCGGTCGTCACTTCCAGCGCGTACGGATCGACGGCACGCACGCCGAGCGTCGACGGCGCGGCCTTGCCCGCGATGATGTCCTTCGAATTCTTGATGAACTCGACGAGGATCGTGTACTTCGAGCCCGTCTTCGGATCGACGAGGCGCTGCCACGAATAGACGAAATCGGCGGCCGTCACCGGCTGGCCGTTGCTCCACTTCGCGTCGTGGCGAAGCTTGAAGATCCATGTCTGCGGCGTCTTGCGCTCCCACGACAGCGCGACGCCCGGCACGACCTGGCCGGCCGCATCGATGCGCGCGAGCCCTTCGAACAGGTCGAGGCCGATCGTGTTGCCGGTCCACGATTCGATGTGCGCCGGGTCGAGCGACTCGACTTCGGCCGGCACCTGTCGCGTCAGGTCCTGTTGCGGAGCGAGCGCGACGTTCGACGGAACGGTTGCGGCGTGGGCGACGGGCGTCGTCAGGGCGAGCGCGGCCAGCACGGCCGACATGGCATGCAAGGATTTCATCGTGGCAGTCTTGAGAAGGTGGTTCGGTGGGCGTCGCGCGGCGGATGCCGCGGCTTACGCGTGAGACGCTGACGGGGGCAGCGATTGAGGAGGCCCGTGATTCTCGTATTGCATGTTAGTATTCCTTACATTTCTTTCGACAGGTATCCCGTCGAAGAAACGAAGGAATACCCGTGCGTTAGAACAGTCGCGGCGTACCGACCCAGACCACCACCGACTCGATCTTCGCGGTGTTGACCCAGCTGTGCGGGACCGTCGACTGATAGTGCGAACTGTCGCCGGCCTGCAGGACGAACGTCTTGCCTTCCAGCGTCAGCGACACTTCCCCTTCAATCACGTACAGGAACTCCTCTCCTGCATGTGTCGTCACCTCGGACCGTTTCTGCCCCGGCGGCATCCTCACGAGGATCGCCTCCAGCTGGCGCCCTTCGGACACGTTCGTCAGTCGCGCGAACAGGTTCGCCGAATCCGCAAACCCGAAGAAGCGCAGCTGATCGCCTCGGCACACCGAGCGTTCCTCGCTCGGCGTATCCACGAAGTACTGCACCGTCACGCCGAGCGCGTGGGCGATACCGGCCAGCGACGTCAGTGACGGCGACGCGAGCCCGCGCTCGACTTGAGACAGAAACGGCTTCGAAATCCCCGCGGCGGTAGCGGTGTCGTCGAGCGTGCGCTTCAGACGTTGGCGCAACGCGCGAATCTTGCTGCCCAGTGCGACAGCGTCTGCCGATCGCGAGTTTTCAGTGGGGGGAACCATAGCAGGCCGAAAAGTGGTCGTCAAAAAATGTTTGATGGAAAGTAACTAAGTTAATTCGAGATAGCTTAATCTTCGGGTTCGCCCCCGTCTTCGGCGTTGAGCCCGGTGCACTAAACAGGGCCCGAAGCGAGCGAAACGACGCGCTATCTTGCCAGACTCGCAGCCTTCACAGGCAAGCTGCAAGCGGCTCTCCGGGAATTTGCGGAGAACCGGCGTCAAGCTTACAAGTAGATGATGAGACAAATGTTCCTGAAAGCTGCTGCCATATCGGGAGTTTCCCTAAGTGGCGCGGACCCGACGCACCGGACCGGCAAACGTTACCATTCGCGCGCCGGTCGGGGCCGCGCTCCGCCTTCCCAGGTGGAATCCGTCCCCGGCCCGAGCTAACCGCTCGACTGCTCCATCGCCGATGCCAGCCTACCCGGCCACAGTGCTCCGGCGCCAGTTCGACCTTAAGGCGACGCGCGATCCGCGCCGTCCGTTTCAAACGAGATTGATGATGCACGCACCTGTTTCACAGACCCGATCGTTTACGACGGTCTTCCTCATCGAAATGTGGGAGCGCTTCGGCTACTACGGCATGGCCGCGCTCCTGGTCCTCTTCATGGTCGACCGGCTCGGCTTCACCGACAGCCACGCGAACCTGACCTGGGGGGCCTTCACCGCACTCGTCTACGCCGCGCCGTCGATCGGCGGCTGGATCGGCGACAAGGTGCTCGGCGCCCGCCGCACGATGATCATCGGCGCGGCCGTGCTGTGCGCCGGCTACCTGATGCTCGCGGTGCCGAACGATCAGCTGACGTACATGTACGCGTCGCTCGGCGTGATCGTCGTCGGCAACGGCCTGTTCAAGGCCAACGCGGCGAACCTCGTGCGCCGCATCTACGAAGGCGACGACGCGCGCATCGACAGCGCGTTCACGATCTACTACATGGCGGTCAACATCGGCTCGACGGTGTCGATGCTCGCGACGCCGTGGATCAAGGATCACTGGGGCTGGCACACCGCGTTCGCGGTCTGCTGCGGCGGCATGCTGCTCGCGATCCTGAACTTCATGCTGATGCACCGCACGCTCGCGCACGTCGGCTCGCAGCCGGACGACCAGCCGATCCGCTGGAAGCGCCTCGGTGCGGTCGCGGCCGGCGGCGTCGCGCTCGCGCTGGTCACGCTGTACGTGCTGCAGCACAAGCAGCTCGCGGTCGCCAGCGTGTGGGCGGCCGCATTCGCGATCCTCGCGATCTTCGCGTACATGATCGCGAAGTCGGAGCGCTCGGAGCGCGCGGGCCTGATCGCGGCGCTCGTGCTGATCGGCCAGGTGATCCTGTTCTTCATCTTCTACGTGCAGATGTCGACGTCGCTGACGCTGTTCGCGCTGCGCAACGTCGACCCGCGCTTCATGCTGTTCGGCACGACGCTGTTCACGTGGAGCGCCGCGCAGTTCCAGGCGCTGAACCCGATCTGGATCATGCTGCTGAGCCCGGTGCTGGTGTGGGTCTACAACGCCGTCGCGAAGGGCGGCCGCGACCTGCCGGTCGCCGCGAAGTATGCGCTCGGTTTCGGCGCGGTCGCCGCCGGCTACCTGGTGTTCACGATCAGCGGCCGCTACGCGGTCGACGGCCGCGTGTCGTCGTGGTTCATGGTGTGGGGTTACGGGCTGTACTCGCTCGGCGAGCTGCTGGTGAGCGGCCTCGGCCTCGCGATGATCGCCCGCTACGTGCCGGCGCGCATGAGCGGCTTCATGATGGGTGCGTATTTCGTCGCGACGGGCGTGTCGCAGTATCTGGGCAGCGTCGTCGCGAACTTCGCGCAGATGCCGTCGCACGAGCTGCCGGCCACCGAATCGCTGCCGCTCTATCTGTCGCTGTTCGAGAAGCTCGGCTGGCTCGCCGCGATCGGCATGCTGCTCGCGCTGCTGCTGCTGCCGCTGATGAACCGCCTGTCGCGCCAGCATCAGCGCTGCACGGACGAGCGCCGAGAAGAAGCGCTGCAGGCGCAGGCCGCCGCCGCGCAGTAAGTACTATCCCTCGGCGTGCGGCGTGCACGCCACATTCTCCCGCCGGAAACGCGAACGCGTCCTACACTGGTTGCAGGCAACGCATCCGCTTCCCGAGATGCGCACTGGCGGGAGAACCCGATGAAAAGCAAGACGACGCGGCTGTTGAGGATCCTGTCGGACATCCGGCACGCGCAGCGCTGCACCGCGATGCGCGCCGCCCGGGCCGCGGCCGAAGCCGACGCGGTGCTCGCGGAGCGCGACGACCCGGCGCCGGACGAACGCGACGACGCCGAAGCCGACGACGCCACCGCCACGCCCCGCTCCCGTATCGGCTCACCTCACTGACGCCGCGCGGCGCCTGCCGCGCCGCCCTTCTTGCGCGCGCCTACGCCGCCGCGCCGCGCCATCGCGCGATCCACGTCCCCGAACCGGCCACCGCCATCATCAGCCCGACCGCGCACGCGTCGGCCACAAGGCCCACGCCGACATGCCGCAGATCGGCGCTGCCCGCGACCGGATGCAGCAGCGAATCGATCACGAGCGAGATCGCCGCACCCGCGACGAAGCAGATCAGCCCGCGCTGGCCAACCGCCACGACGGGCCGCACGCCCTGCGCGATCCGCGCGATCCAGCCGAAGCGCACGCAATCGGCCATCAGCCACGCGATGGCCGCGAAGCTCACGACGCGCGGCAGCGCGAGATCGCGCTTGAGCACGCCTTCGGGCGCCGGCAGCCCCGAGAACAGCTTGTAGCTCGCGCAACCGAGCACGATCGCGCACGCGAGCCCGGTCGCCGCCGCGCCCCAGCGGCCGAGCGCGACGCGCCGGTAGAACGGCTGGGAGCGCGCGAGCACGCCAGCGACGAACATCAGTTGCCACGCGAACGGGTTGAAGCTCCAGCGGAAGCCGTCGGTGTCCAGCAGCTCCGGGCCGAGCCAGCCCGCCGCGAGCCACGACGCGACGCTCAGCGCGACGAGCAGCCACGGACGGCGCCGCGCGAACGGCACCAGCACCGGCGACGCGAGCGCGAACAGCACGTACATCGGCAGCACCGACGCGAGATACGGCTGGCGCTGGAACGTCAGCAGCTCGGCCGCCCCCGTCAGCGGCGACGCGAGCATCACGCTGACGTCGTCGAGCGCGAGGTTCGGCGCATCGATCCCGTAGTGATCGAGCACCGCCGACACGACGAGCATCAGCGTCGACGTCGCGAGAAACGCGCGGTAGATCTGCATCGCGCGTCGCACGAACCGCTGCTGCGCGGCGCGCGCGCCGTGCCGCTCGGCGATCGCGCCGTACGCGCTCGCGGTCGCGAAGCCACCGAGGAACACGAACACCTCGGCCGCATCGCACAGCGCGAATGCGTGCAGCGTCACGCGCGACAGCACGCTCGCGCCGATGTGATCGACGACGATCATCAACAGCACGAGCCCGCGGAAGAAGTCGATTTCGATCAGGCGGCCGCTGCGCGACGGCTGCGCCGTGGCGGCATGCAGCGGGCTCAACGACATGAGCGCACCTGCACGGCGGCGGTGCGACGTGCACCGGGGAAGGGAGCGGGAGAAAGACGGCGAGCGCGATCGGCGACGATACGCGTATGCCCGTATCGTGCCAACCCGGCCGACTTGGCAGGGAGGTGACCGTTCAATGAAAAGCCGGATACGAAGGGAAGTCGATCAGATCAGTCTAATGGCCGATCAGGGGCGACCCTAAGTAACAAAATGCAACTGAATCTTCTCTTCGATTACAAGCGTGAGCGTGGCGCGGCGAAGCAGGCAGCGTCGCCAGATTCGCGTCAGCGCGGCGTCAGTCGGCGGTCAGTATCGACGGATTCGAGAGGACGTGGCAGCGGAACGAACGCGGTTCGACGGCCGGACGATGCGCGATGCGCGGCACGTTCCGCACGGCCCGCGCATCGCGACGATGCGCTTAACCGCGCGCGGGCAAGCGCCGCATCAGCATCGCGCTGTGCCATGCGGTGAGCGCGACGGCGACCCAGATCGGCCCGTACGTCGCGAGCTGCGAGACGCTCAGCGTCTCGCCGAGCAGCAGCAGCGACACCACGACGAGCAGCACCGGCTCGACGTAGCCGAGAATCCCGAACAGCGCCATCGGCAGCATCCGGCTCGCCTTCAGGTAGCTCGCGAGCGCGAGCGTGCTGAGGAGGCCGAGCCCCGGCAGCAGCGCGGCCCACAGCAGCGGATGGCCGGCGACGCGCGTCGCGCTCGTCGCGACCATCGCGAACGCGATCGGGCACAGCAGCACGATCTCGATCGCGAAGGCGGCGAGCGAATCGGCGTTGATCCGCCGGCGCAGCACGAAATACGGCGGATAGCCGAGCGCGACGACGAGCGTCGGCCATGCGAACGCGCGCGTCGCCCACACTTCGTGCGCGACGCCGCGCGCCGCGCCCGCGACCGCCGCCCATTGCAGCGGGTCGAGCCTTTCGTGATAGTAGAAGCGGCCGACGAGCACCATCGTCAGCGGCAGCAGGAAATAGCCGAGCGACACTTCGAGCATGCGGCCATGCAGCGGCGCCCACAGGAACAGCCACAGCTGCACGCCGAGCAACGCCGCGCTCACCGGCAGCGCGACCAGCAGGCGCCAGTCGCGCGCACTGCGCCGCGCGAGCTCCACGAGCGCCGGCCAGCGACCGCGCAGCGCGATCAGCGCGAGCGCGCCCGGCGCGGTCCACACGATGCGCCACGCGAAGATGTCGAGCCCCGTGAGCGGCGCGAGCAGTTTCGCGTAAGCCGACATCAGCGCGAACAGCGTCGACGCCATCACCGACAGCAAGAGGCCGCGCCCGGCTTCCGGATACCCCGTCATATTGTTGTGTGTCCCTTCGCGTGCCGCTTACTGCTGCTGGAAACGCTCGAAGCGCTTCTCGGTCGGCCGTTCCTCGAACGTCACCTCGGTCACGCGCGCGGCAGGCGGCCCGTGACGCAGCCACGCGAGCATCCGGTCGATCTGCGCGCCGGGGCCCTGGATCATCGCCTCGACGGTGCCGTCCTCGAGATTCGCGACCCAGCCGCGCAGCTTCAGCGCATGCGCTTCGCGCACCGTCGCATGACGAAAGCCGACGCCCTGCACGACGCCGCGCACCCGCACGTAGTAGGTCTCGATCCGTTCGTCCAGTTCATTGCGGCTCATCGCGTCGCCCTCCCGTTGCATTCAAGCCCGGCATTGTAGTCGCGTCGGCCGCTTCGCACACGCGCCGGCCGGGCGTCGCCGCGCGCGCCGACCACGTACAATCTCGCCGATGCTCAACCGCCGCGCCGCCCGCGCGGCCCCGAAGGAAACGCATGACTGATACTTCCCGCGATCTCGTTCTCGTCACCGGCGCGTCCGGTTTCGTCGGCTCGGCCGTCGCGCGCATCGCGCAGCAGAAAGGCTATGCGGTGCGCGTGCTGGTGCGCCCCACCAGCCCGCGCACGAACGTCGCGGATCTCGACGCCGAGATCGTCACCGGCGACATGCGCGACGAGGCGTCGATGCGCGCCGCGCTGCGCGGCGTGCGCTACCTGCTGCACGTCGCGGCCGACTACCGGCTGTGGGCGCCCGATCCCGACGAGATCGAGCGCGCGAACCTCGAAGGCGCGGTCGCGACGATGCGCGCGGCCCGCGCGGAAGGCGTCGAGCGGATCGTCTATACGAGCAGCGTCGCGACGCTGAAGGTGACGAGCGCCGGCGATCCGTCCGACGAGAATCGGCCGCTCACGGCCGAGCAGGCGATCGGCGTCTACAAGCGCAGCAAGGTGCTCGCGGAGCGCGCGGTCGAACGGATGATCGCCGACGAAGGGCTGCCGGCCGTGATCGTCAACCCGTCGACGCCGATCGGCCCGCGCGACGTGAAGCCGACGCCGACCGGCCGCATCATCGTCGAGGCCGCGCTCGGCAAGATTCCCGCGTTCGTCGACACGGGGCTGAACCTCGTGCACGTCGACGACGTCGCGCACGGCCACTTCCTCGCGCTCGAGCGCGGCCGGATCGGCGAGCGCTACATCCTCGGCGGCGAGAACCTGCCGCTGCAGCAGATGCTCGCGGACATCGCGCAGATGACGGGCCGCAAGGCGCCGACGATCGCACTGCCGCGCTGGCCGCTGTACCCGCTCGCGGTCGGCGCCGAAGCGGTCGCGAAGTTCACGAAGAAGGAGCCGTTCGTCACCGTCGACGGGCTGCGGATGTCGAAGAACAAGATGTATTTCACGTCCGCGAAGGCCGAGCGCGAGCTCGGCTACCGTGCGCGCCCGTATCGCGAAGGGCTGCGCGATGCGCTCGACTGGTTCGGCTCGGCGGGCTACCTGAAGTAACACAAAGCGGCGCACGTCGCGCCGCTTTGCGCACTTTGTTACACGTCGCGCACGGACCGGCATCGGCGCAGCGGTTAAAATCGCGGGTCTTACGCAGAGAAGACACGCATGAACCTGAACGATCAGATCGCTTCGCTCGCCACGGGCGTCGATCAGCTCCTCCACGATCACCACGCCGCCCAGCAGGCGGCACGCAGCGCGGAAGCCTTCGCGCGCGCCGCGGCAGCGGAAGCCCGGGCCGCGGCCGAGCGTCACGCGGCGGCGGAAGCCGAAGCGCAGGCGGCCGCGCAGCGCCACACGGCCGCAGCCGCCGACGCCGAAGCCGCGCAGCGGCGTCATGCCGACGCCACCGCCGCCGCCGAAGCGGCCGCCCAACGTCATACGGATGCCGCCACGCAAGCCGAAGCCGCTTCGCAGCGCCATGCGGAAGCCACCGCGCTGACCGAAGCGCTCGCGCAACGTCACGCGGATGCCGAAGCCGCGTCGCAGCGCCACGCGGCGGCGATCGCCGAAGCCGAGGCCGCCGCGCAGCGTCATCACGCCGCGGCGACCGAAGCCGAAGCGGCCGCGCAACGTCATGCCGCGGCGACTGCCGAAGCGGAAGCCGCCGCGAAGCGCCACGCGGAAGCGACCGCCGAAGCCGAAGCCGCCGCGCAGCGCCACATGGCCGCGATCGCCGAGGCCGAGGCGCTCGCCCAGCGTCATACGCAAGCGCTCGCCGACACGCAGGCCGCCGCCCAGCGTCACGCCGACGCAACCGCCGAGGCCGAAGCCATCACACGGCGTCACGCCGAAGCGATCGCCCAGGCCGAAGCCGCCGCGCAACGCCACGCGGAAGCGACCGCCGCAGCCGAAGCGATCACGCAGCGCCATACCGAAGCGATCGCGCAGGCCGAAGCGGCCGCGCAGCACCACGCGAAGGCGATCGCCGACGCCGAAGCGCTGGTCGAGGCCGTCGTCAAGGAAGCCGCGACGAGCGCGGTTGCCGTGACGGCCGATGTCGTCGAGCCGTCCGTGGCGGCGCAAGCGTCGGTGAACACGACCGCGCTGGCGGCGGAAACGGTGGAAACGATCGATGTGGTCGAAGTCGCCGACGCCCCGGCCAATGCCGAGACCGCGCCGATTCCGACGACGCAAGCCGAAACCGCGGTTGAAGCCGACACCGCTGCCGCGCCGGCCGACAAGGCGACGCTGCACGTCGCGCGCCCGTCCCAGAACGAACTCACGCTGACCATCAACGGCCAGTCGATCACGCTGCATCCGGAGCAACTGGGCCAGCTGATCGAGGAACTCGCGCACGCCCGCGCGTCGATGCAGCCGGAGCCGCCGCCCGGCATTCCGGCAGGCTGGCGTTTCGTGACGACGAAGAACCCGATGATGGCCGTGCAGAAGCAGGCGAACGGCGACCGCCTGCTGGTCGCCCGCCACACGGGCTACGGCTGGGTGCCGTTCACGTTCTCGCCGGACGTCGTGATCCAGATGTACATGATGCTGACGCAGCGGTAAGCACGCGCATCGGCCGGAAACCGGCCAAAAAGCAAACAGCCCGGATCGGCTAGCGTCGATCCGGGCTGTGTGTTTTCAGCGTTCCGGTTGATCGGGACGGCCGGCCTCCGCCGGCGTGGGTCAACGCTCCACCGGCGCCTGCACGCGCGCCTTCCACTGGCCGCCCTTGCCGCGCCAGTAACGCCACGCGGACGCGAACGTCGCGCCCACATAGAACAGCGCGACGAGCGGCAGGGCAGGCGCCCACAGCGGCGAGCGCCGGTAGTAGCGCAGCATCGGCGCATACGCGGCGCACATCGACGCCCACGCGAGCCATGCCGGCCACGCGCGCGCACCGTAGGCGAGCGCGACGACCGGCGGCACCAGATAGATGATCGTCATCCCGAGCAGCGTGCCGGCCAGCAGCAGCGGCGAATAGTGCAGCTGCGTGAACGCGGTGCGCGCGATCATGTTCCAGATGTCGCGCCAGCTGTCGTACGGGCGCAGCGACACGCTGCGGTCGGCGAGATCGAGCCGGATCGGATGGCGGCCGCTGCCGCGATGCTTGATCTGCGCGGCGAGGCTGCAGTCGTCGATCAGCGCGCCGCGAATCGATTCGATGCCGCCCGCTTCCTCGAGCGCCGTGCGCTTCACGAGCATGCAGCCGCCGGCGGCGCCGGCCGTCCGGTTGCGCGGGTTGTTGATCCACGAGAACGGGTACAGCTTCGCGAAGAAGAACACGAACGCCGGAATCAGCGCCTTTTCCCAGAACGAGTCGCAGCGCAGCCGCACCATCAGCGACACGAGATCGCGCTGCTCGGCCTGCGCGCGCGTGACGAGTTGCGCGACGGCGTCGGACGGATGGCCGATGTCGGCATCCGTCAGCAGCAGGTAGTCGGCCGGCAGGCCGAGCGTCTGCACCGCCGCGATTCCCTGCGACTGCGCCCACACCTTGCCCGACCAGCCGGCCGGCAGCGGCTTCGCGCTCAGCACCGTCAGCCGGTCGGCGCGGTTGATCGCGAGCGCGGCCGCGCGGGCCGCGTCGGCGGTGCCGTCGTCGCTGTGGTCGTCGACGATGATCAGGTGGAAGTCGCCCGGATAGTCCTGCTCGAGCAGCGAAGTCGCCGCCCGGGCGATCACGTCGGCTTCGTTGCGCGCCGGCACGACCGCCACGACGGCCGGCCAGCCGGCCTCGGCCGCCGCGCCGCGCGCGTCGGGCGGCAGCGGCCGTGCGGGCTGCGCGCGCCAGAAGCCGCCGCGCGCGACGAGCAGCACGATCCAGATCACCAGCGACAGGCCGGACACCAGGAAAGCGATCGCGAGCATCATCGGCCTGCCTCCTGCCGCCCGCCGGCTCGTTCGGTAGAAATAAGGGTCCGGAACAAAACGCCCGACGCCGCACGGGCGGACGGGCAATACGCGTGAGAATCGACGGTCATCGAATGGCCTTGAAATGAGCGCGATGGCGGGCAGCCGGAGCGGCCGCCCGCGAAACCGCGCAGTTTACCGGGTTCCGCGCGCGCCAGCGCCGACGCGGCTCTCCCGCAATTGCAACGGTGTCGACACGGCACCGAAGCACGGACGGCCCGATAGGGTTAAAATGCGCGATTAATTCGGGGTTCCGGGGCCTGGCCGGCCGGTTCGTTCCTGCCTTCATAACATCAAGCCGGGGCGAGCAAGCGCGTGCCAAGCGCCTCGAACCCCGGCGTCTGTCGTCGGAGTTCGCTCACTTATGCGAGTCATCCTTGCCCAGCCCCGCGGCTTCTGTGCGGGGGTTGTCCGTGCGATCGAGATCGTCGATCGCGCGCTGCAACAGCACGGTGCGCCGGTCTATGTGCGTCATGAGATCGTGCACAACCGGCATGTCGTCGAAAATCTGCGTAATAAAGGGGCACGATTCGTTGAGGAACTCGACGAGGTGCCGCACGGCGCTGTCGCGATCTTCAGCGCGCACGGTGTCGCCCAGACGGTCGAGCGCGACGCGCAAACGCGCGGGCTCGACGTGCTCGACGCGACCTGCCCGCTCGTCACGAAAGTGCACGTACAGGGCCGCCAGTACGTCGCGGCGGGCCGCCGGCTGATCCTGATCGGCCACGCGGGCCACCCGGAAGTCGAAGGCACGATCGGCCAGATTCCGGCCGAGGTGATCCTCGTGCAGAGCGAAGCCGAAGTCGATACGCTGACGCTGCCCGTCGATACGCCGGTCGCGTACATCACGCAGACCACGCTGTCGGTCGACGACACGCGCGGCATCATCGAAGCGCTGCAGCGCCGGTTCACCGACCTCGTCGGCCCGGACACGCGCGACATCTGCTATGCGACGCAGAATCGCCAGGCCGCCGTGCGCGAGCTGAGCGAACAGGTTGACGTGCTGCTCGTCGTCGGTGCGACGAACAGCTCGAACTCGAACCGCCTGCGCGAGATCGGCACCGAAAGCGGTGTACCGAGCTATCTCGTCGCCGACGGCTCGGAAGTGAAGGCCGAATGGTTCGCGGGCGTGCAGACGGTCGGCCTGACCGCCGGCGCGTCGGCGCCCGAGGAAATGGTCGAGGATGTAATCGGCGCGCTGCGCGCGCTGGGGCCCGTCGATGTCGCGACGATGGCGGGCCGTGAAGAAAAAGTCGAATTCAAGTTGCCGGCGAAGCTCACGCAAGCTGTCGCCCGCGAAGTTTAAGGAGGACATCCCTTGTCTATTCCGCTGCTCCAGCAAGTCCGTGTCGGCGCCTACATCGTGCGCCAGCACCTGTCCGGCAACAAACGCTATCCGCTCGCGCTGATGCTCGAGCCGCTGTTCCGCTGCAACCTCGCGTGCAACGGCTGCGGCAAGATCGATTATCCGGATCCGATCCTGAACCAGCGCCTGTCCGTCGAGGAATGCCTGCAGGCCGTCGACGAGTGCGGCGCACCCGTCGTGTCGATCGCCGGCGGCGAGCCGCTGCTCCACAAGGAGATGCCGGAAATCGTCAAGGGCATCATGAAGCGCAAGAAGTTCGTGTACCTGTGCACGAATGCGCTGCTGATGGAAAAGAAGATGGACGACTACCAGCCGAGCCCGTATTTCGTCTGGTCGGTCCACCTCGACGGCGACAAGGAAGCGCACGATCACTCGGTGTCGCAGGAAGGCGTGTACGACAAGGCCGTCGCGGCGATCAAGGAAGCGAAGCGCCGCGGCTTCCGCGTGAACATCAACTGCACGCTGTTCAACGATGCGGTGCCGGAACGCGTCGCGAAGTTCTTCGACACGCTGGGCCCGATCGGCGTCGACGGCATCACCGTGTCGCCGGGCTATGCATACGAGCGCGCGCCGGATCAGCAGCACTTCCTGAACCGCGACAAGACGAAGAACCTGTTCCGCGAAATCCTGAAGCGCGGCGAAGGCGGCAAGCGCTGGTCGTTCAGCCAGTCGTCGCTGTTCCTCGACTTCCTGGCCGGCAACCAGACGTACAAGTGCACGCCGTGGGGCAACCCGGCGCGTACGGTGTTCGGCTGGCAGAAGCCGTGCTACCTGGTCGGCGAAGGTTACGTGAAGACCTTCAAGGAACTGATGGAAACGACGGAGTGGGACAACTACGGCGTCGGCAACTACGAGAAGTGCGCGGACTGCATGGTCCACTGCGGCTTCGAGGCCACGGCCGTGATGGACACGATCTCGAACCCGCTGAAGGCGCTGCGCGTGAGCCGCAAGGGCATCAAGACCGACGGCCCGTTCGCACCGGATATCTCGATCGCGAAGCAGCGTCCGGCCGAATACGTGTTCTCGCGTCACGTCGAGATCAAGCTCGAGGAAATCCAGCGCGCCGGCAAGGGCAAGCTGCAGAAGCCGGCGAAGTCGGCAACGGCCGCTTAAGCAGCGCGGTGAGCCGCGCGGAGGGTCGAGCCTTCGCAGCGGCCTGGGATCGAAGAAGCGCCACGGAGTTCGCTCCGCGGCGCTTTTTGTTTTGGCGGACGCCGCGTGCCGCATTGCGCTCACGCGCCTGCGTGCGGCGGCGAACGTCGGTTGCCTAGCTGCGCGACTCCGCCGCGGCGATCAGTTGCCACGCGGTCGGCCCCGGATCGAGCAGCGGGTCGGACGGCGGATCGAGATCGTGCGGATGCGCGTCCTCGGACGGCAGCATCTGCCATTTCGCAATGCCGATTTCGTCGCCGCACACGGTGCATCGATAGATGCCCGCCACTGTCACCTTGCTGCCCGGCGGCAGATTCTCGCTGAATGCGCGGCCACTTCCGCACGTGAAGTAGCCGCCGCTCCTGTATAGCGCCATCGCTCCTCCTGACCGAAACGAATGCGTTCGCGTCGACACGCACGATCGCCGCAAACGCGAGGATGGATCCTCGTCGCCCGGCCACGCCGGGTTCCAGTCGTGTCATTAGACGGCGCGCGGCCGCGCGATGGAATCGGACGGGTATGAAACGCGGCCCGCGGCCAGCGATTCAATGCAGAACGGCCGGCGCCCGCATCTTCGCCGCCGCCTGCGCGACGATCCCCGGCTGTTCGGCGGAAGCGAACGCGCAGACGTGACGCCACAGCTCGGCCAGCCGATGCCGCGTGAGCGTCGCGACGCATGCGTCGTTCGCGGCGAGCACGCGTTCGAGCACCGCGCATTCGTCGTCGTGCAGCGTCCATGCACCGCTTCGCGCGGCGCGCGCCACGCTCGCGTCCAGCACGCGCTCCGCGTCGACGCACAGGTCGATGGTCGCGTCGGGAGAGACCGCATCGTCGAGCGCGAGGAACACCAGATACACGCTCGTGCGCAGCCTCATCAGCAGCGTTTCGCTACCGTGCTCGCCGCGCAGCGCGACCAGCGCCATGTGGCATTTCAGCGAGATGTCGCGTGCATGCGCGGGCGGCAGCGGCAGCAGCCATTCGCGCGTCAACGGCGGATGGCGACGGCCTTTCCGGGCAGCCTTCATGATCCGCCCTCGCTCGCGCTCGCGTCGTCCGCCGTCGCCCCGGACCGCGCATCGCCGCATGCAACCGCGCACCCGCCCGCGTCGCGCAGGTCGTCCGCTCGGCGTCGCATGCCGTGCACATCGGCGCGCCGCCGTGCCGCGCACGCGTGCGGCGGCCTGCGTATCGCCGACGCACGCCACCCGCCGAGCAATCGGTCAGCGCATGCCATGTTCGTCTCCTGCGTCAAAACGTGTTGTCGCCCTTCAGGTAGTACGCGGTTTTCACGAAGAACGCCTTCACCGGATGGCCGCTCTGCACGTCGCGGGCCGCCCGCGCTCGCATCGCGGCTTTTTCGTCGGGCCACCGGTTGGGCACCGGGTTGTACACGCGCTCGAGCGCACGTTGCATCGCGAGCGGATAGTTCTGGTTGCCGGCCGTCGTCGCGCGATAGCCGGCACGCGTCATCTGCATCAGCTGCACATCGGTTTCGGCACGCGCCGCCGACCAGGTCAACGGCGCGGCATGCGAAGTGTCGGCGACGCCGATCGTCTGCGCGAAGCTGACGGCCGGCAGCGCAGCGAGTGCGCAGGAAAGAACGGCAACGGGAACGAGGGATCGCATAATGGCCTCCGGATGGTTGTCCCCGCATCGATCCAGCATCGATGCGTTGAAATCATCGTATGTCGGGCCGCATCCCGCTTGAATAGCCGAATCCGCAATTGTTATTTTCAGCCGCGCATTCAGCGTGCGAACTGCGTCATTCGCGTATCCGTTCGAAATGGAATTTCTTTATTTCATTCAACGATCTGATCGGACTTTTACCGGCGATCCGGTGGGACGCTCACCGCGCTCTTTCAATTTCCGAAATGACGTGTTGCCGACGGAAATCCGGCCGGCGCGCCTGCGCACAAGGCTTGGCGTGTTATCGCGCACACGGATACCATCGAAGCGATCGAGTCGGATCAGCCGATTCTTCTGATGCAGGACAAATCACTCGCATCGGCCTGCCGGATTGAGACGCGACGCAATCCGCAAGGACGCGCGATAATCACGCATCGACCGTTTCGCACGGCATCCCAGGCATTTTCATTTTTAATCGAGTCTTCCCATGGCTGCTCTCGACACTACCGCCATCGACAGCTGGCACGCGCACGTCTATTTCGATGCGGCAAGCCGCGACGCGGCTTGGGCATTTCGCCAGGTCGTCGACGCGCGGTTCGGCGCGGTCATCGAACTCGGCCGCTTTCACGAACGCCTCGTCGGCCCGCATCCGGCGTGGTCGTACCAGATCGCGTTCGATGCCGCGCGATTCGACGACATCGTGCCGTGGCTCGTGCTGAACCGCGGCGCGCTCGACATCTTCCTGCATCCGAATACGCACGACGAACTGCGCGACCACCGCGATTGCGCGGTGTGGATCGGCAAGTCGCATGCGCTGAATCTCGACGCGCTGGCCGGCTAGGCGCCACCCGCAGAGCGCCCGCGGCGCGGCCCGGCATCCACGTTTCGGGTCGACGTGAAACGTCTCGCGGCGGCGCACCCCTACAGTGGTTTCCGTGATCGACTTCCGGAAACCCGCCATGACACCCGCAGACACCGATGCCGATGCCCGGCGCATCCATGACGACTGGCACGCGGCCGTCGTCGCCCGCGACCTCGACGCGCTGATGTCGCTGTATGCCGACGACGCGGTGCTCGAAACGCCGCTCGTCGTCGCCACGCTGCCCGAACACGGCTCGGGCGTGCTGCACGGCAAGGCCGCGATCGGCGCGTTCTTCGCGGCCGGCCTGCGCAATCCGGACAACCCGCTCGGACGCTGGTACCGGACCGGGCTGTTCTTCTCGAACGGCCGCCAGCTCGTCTGGGAATACCCGCGCGCCACGCCGGACGGCGATCAGGTCGATCTCGTCGAGGTGATGGATCTGCGCGACGGGTTGATCGCGCATCATCGCGTGTACTGGGGATGGGTGGGCTTCGGCGCGCTGCGGGACGCGCCGCGCCGGTAGCGCATGCTGCGGCCGACTCGCGACGCGCGGAGCATCACGCGCTCAACGCGCCATGCCCCTCACGCGACATACATCGCGACACTGACGAACTGGCACAGGCTGCCGGCCAGCACGAACAGGTGCCAGATACCGTGTCCGTGGCGGATGCGTTCGTCGTTGATGAAGAAGTAGATCCCCGCGCTGTAGATCACGCCGCCGGCCACGAGCCATGCGGTGCCGACCGGCGGCAGCGCGTGGATCAGCGGCCGCACGGCGACGAGCGCGAGCCAGCCCATCAGCACGTACAGGATCATCGACAGCAGGCGCGTGCGGCGCCCGAGCGTCAGCTCCTGCACGATGCCGAACACGGCGAGCCCCCAGCTCACGCCGAACAGCGACCAGCCCCACGGGCCGCGCAGCGTGACGAGCGTAAACGGCGTATAGCTCCCTGCGATCAGCAGATAGATCGCCGCATGGTCGCATTTCTGCAGGATCGCCTTCAGGCGCGGGTTGCGCACGCTGTGATAGGCCGTCGAGATCGCGTAGAGCAGGATCAGCATCGCGCCGTACACGCTGAAGCTCACCACCTTGTACGGGTCGCCTTCGAGCGCGCCCATCGTCACGAGCGCGACGAGGCCGGCCACCGACAGCACCGCGCCGACGAGATGGGAAATGCTGTTGAAACGCTCACCGACATGCACGACGTGTTCTCCTGCGGTCCATCGGGAAAAGAAAGTGCCCTAATGATACCGGCGGCCGGATGCCGCCGCGCTGCGCGCGGGCAAACGGCACGCAAGCGCCCTGCGGTGCGCGTCGTCGGCCCACCAAAGAAAAAAGCGCCGCGACAGCCATCGCGGCGCTTCCGTTTCGATACCGAACCGATTCGTCAGGCGATTGCAACGGCCCGGTTCAGCAACACTTCCCCGCCCCCGACCCGTACCGCGCATTCTGACGCTCACGGAAGAATTCCTCGTACGTCATCGGCTCGCGGTCCGGATGGGTGTCGCGCATGTGCGCGACGTAGGTATCGTAGTCGGGCAGGCCGACCATCAGCCGCAACGCCTGCCCAAGGTAACGCCCCGCGCTGCGCAGGTCGCCGCCAAGATCGCTGAACATCGCGGCCCCCCTTAACGTCCGCTGCCGAGCGCCTGCGCGGCCGGCATCGCTTCGTACGGCGTCTCGCGCACGGTCGGCTTCGACTCGCGGCGCGCGCGCAGCACGGCGAGCAGGCCGTACACCGCGATCGCCACGACGACGAAGATGAACAGCCCGGCCAGCGCCGCATCGATGTAGTCGTTGAAGATGATCCGTTTCATCTGCGCGATCGACTTCGCCGGCGCGAGCACCTTGCCCTCGTCCACCGCGGCCTGCAGCTTCGCGGCGTGCGCGAGGAAGCTGACCTTCGGGTTCGCGTCGAAAATCTTCTGCCAGCCGGCCGTCAGCGTGCAGATCAGCAGCCACGCGGTCGGCACGATCGTCACCCAGGCGTAGCGCTCGCGCTTCATCTTGAACAGCACGACGGTGCCGAGCACCAGCGCGATCGCGGCGAGCATCTGGTTCGAGATGCCGAACAGCGGCCACAGCGTGTTGATGCCGCCGAGCGGATCGACCACGCCCTGGTACAGGAAGTAGCCCCACGCGGCCACGCACAGCGCGGTGGCGACGAGGTTGGCGGGCAGCGACTCGGTGCGCTTGAGCGCCGGGTGGAACGTGCCGAGCAGATCCTGCAGCATGAAGCGGCCCGCACGCGTGCCGGCGTCGACGGCCGTCAGGATGAACAGCGCCTCGAACAGGATCGCGAAGTGATACCAGAACGCCATCATCGCTTCGCCGCCGATCACCTGGTGCAGAATGTGCGCCATGCCGACGGCCAGCGTCGGCGCGCCGCCCGCACGCGCGATGATCGTGGTTTCGCCGACGGCCTTCGCGGTTTGCGTGAGCATGTCGGGCGTCAGCACGAAGCCCCATTGCGTGACGGTGTTCGCGACCGCTTCCGGCGTCGAGCCGAGCACGGCGGCCGGCGCGTTCATCGCGAAGTAGATGCCCGGTTCGATCACGCACGCGGCGACCAGCGCCATGATCGCGACGAACGATTCCATCAGCATCGCGCCGTAACCGATGAAGCGCGCGTTGGTTTCGTTGTCGATCAGCTTCGGCGTCGTGCCCGACGAGATCAGCGCGTGGAAGCCCGACACCGCGCCGCACGCGATCGTGATGAACAGGAACGGGAACAGGTTGCCCGCCCACACCGGGCCCGTGCCGTCGACGAACTTCGTCAGCGCGGGCATCTTCAGTTCCGGTGCGACGACCAGGATGCCGATCGCGAGGCCGAGGATCGTGCCGATCTTCAGGAACGTCGACAGGTAGTCGCGCGGCGCGAGCAAGAGCCACACCGGCAGCACCGACGCGACGAAGCCATAGCCGATCAGGATCCACGTGAGCTGCGTGCCGCTGAACGTGAACCACGCGGCGATCGCCGGCGAGGCGGCCACGTTCTGACCGAACGCGATCGCGGCCATCAGCCCGATGAAGCCGATGATCGACACTTCGCCGATGCGGCCCGGGCGGATGTAGCGCGTATAGACGCCCATGAACAGCGCGATCGGAATCGTCGCGGCGACGGTGAACGTGCCCCACGGCGAATTGGTCAGCGCCTTCACGACGATCAGCGCGAGCACCGCGAGGATGATCACCATGATCAGGAACGCGCCGAACAGTGCGATCACGCCGGGCACCGTGCCGAGCTCCATCTTGACGAGGTCGCCCAGCGAGCGGCCGTCGCGGCGCGTCGAAATGAACAGCACGATGAAGTCCTGCACCGCGCCGGCGAACACGACGCCGGCCAGGATCCACAGCATGCCGGGCGTATAGCCCATCTGCGCGGCGAGCACGGGGCCGACCAGCGGCCCGGCGCCGGCGATCGCGGCGAAGTGATGGCCGAACAGCACGTACTTGTTGGTCGGCACGTAGTCGAGGCCGTCGTTGTACTTGACCGCCGGCGTCATCCGCAGCCCGTCGAGCTGCATGACCTTGCTGGCGATGAAACGGCTGTAGAAGCGATACGCGATCAGATACACGCAGACTGCGGCGATCACGATCCAGAGGGCACTGACGCGTTCGCCGTGCGCGAGTGCGATCGTGCCGAATGCGAACGCGCCGAGCAGCGCGACCGCGATCCATAGCAGGGTACTGGAAGCCCGATTCATGGCGTCTCCTGGTCTCCAATGTGTTTTTGAGTGGATGCGGCGAGGCGCCGAACCCGCGTGACGTCGATGCGTCGTGCCGCAGCCTCGCAGAGGCCGCGGCGATGGGCCGTAGTATTCCGCGCGATGGGGGAGGCTTACAAGCGGATAACTACGTATGCGGGGCTACGTAGAATTACGTAGACCCCTGTCGCATGCGCCTCGTCGGGCAACAATTGCCCGCGACCGCCGAGCCACGTACAGTGTTCGCCTACCCCCACTCCGGAACCGCCATGCCGATCGCATTTCAGAAGATGAACGCGAATGGCGATGACTTCGTCATCGTCGACCTGCGCGATCAGGGACACGAGCAAGCGCACCGCGTCGATCGCGATCTCGTGCGGCGCATGGGCGACCGGCATCGCGGCATCGGCTTCAATCAGCTCGCATTGATCTCGGACTGCGACGACGCCACCGCGTACGTCGCCTTCCGGAATCCCGACGGCTCGACGCTCGATACCTGCGGCAGCGCGACGCGCGGCGCCGCATGGAAGCTGATGCGGGAAACCGGCGCGGCGTCGGTCGTGCTGCGCACGAATCGCGGCCGCTTGCACTGTTCGCAGGATGCGCACGGACTGATCAAGGTCGAGATGGGCGCTCCGCGGTTCGGCTGGCAGGACATACCCTTTGCCGAAGCCGCCGACACGCTCGCGCTGCCGCTGCCCGGCACACCGGCCGCCTGCAGCATGGGCAATCCGCACTGCACGTTCTTCGTCGACGATGTCGCTGCACTCGACCTCGAAACGCTCGGCCCGGCGATCGAAACGCATCCGCTGTTTCCGCGGAAAACCAACGTGCATTTCGTTCAGGTCATCGATCGCACGCACATTCGCCTGCGCATCTGGGAGCGCGGCGGCGGCGTGCCGCTCGGCTCCGGCTCGTGTTCGTGCGGCGCGGTGGTCAACGGCATCCGGCGCGGCCTGCTCGACGAGACCGTGAACGTCGAATGCGACGGCGGCAACGTGACGGTGCATTGGGATGGCACCGGCAATGTGTTCCTGAGCGGGCCGGTTGCATTCGGGTTCAGCGGGGTGTGGCTGTCATGAGCGACGACGCACAGATCTTCCACACGCTGCGTCCGCGCCTGCAAAAGATCGCGTACCGGATGCTCGGCTCCATCGCGGACGCCGAAGACATCGTGCAGGACGTGTGGCTGCGCTGGCACGACGCGGCGCGCGACGGTATCGAGAATGCCGAGGCATGGCTCGTCGCGGTCACGACCCGGACGTCGATCGACCGGCTGCGCGCGGCGAAGATCCGGCGCGAGCACTACACGGGTATCTGGCTGCCCGAGCCCGAACTCGGCGAATCGCCTGCGACGCCCGAGGAAATGACGGAGCGCGCGAACGACGTGTCGGTCGCCTATTTGCTGCTGCTCGAGCGGTTGACGCCGGAAGCGCGCGCAGCCTTTCTGCTGCGCGAAGTGTTCGATGCCGACTACGACGAGATTGCCGACGCGATCGGCAAATCCGAAGCCGCGTGCCGGCAGCTCGTCAGCCGGGCGAAGGCCCAGTTGCGCGACGACGACAGGCCGCGCCACATCGTGCCGCGCGAAACGCACCGGCAATTGCTGCAGACCTTTTCGCATGCCCTCGCGCAGGGCGATTTTCCGTCGATCCAGGCGCTCCTCGCCGAAGATGCGATGCTGATCGGCGACGGCGGCGGCAAGGTCCAGAGTTTCCCGAAACCGATGGTCGGCGGTCGCCGCATCGCACAACTGTTCTACGCGACGTGGTTGCGCTGCGGCAGCGGCGTCGAAATGCGTCCGGTCGTGCTGAACGGCGAATGGGCGATGCTGCGCATCATCGCCGGCCAGCTCGAATCCGCGATGGCGTTCGAGACGGACGGCACGCGCATCGTCCGGATTCTCGTGCAGCGCAACCCCGACAAGCTCGCGCGCATCGCAGCCGCGTGCAGTGCTGGCTAGGGCGTGTTCACGCCCTAGCGATGGGTTGAACCCCGAAGCGCGCGTCGTGCACCGCTCGATGCGGCATTGGTGCAGCCCGCGCAACACGATGCGTCCCTGTGCGTGGCTACCGCGCGCCGGCCCACACTCCTAAGATGATTTCGCGCGGCGCCCTGCCGCCCCCGACGCCCGCCCAACGCGGGCCAGCCTCTTCGTCGCCAGGAGAAATCATGACGCAGCGTCTCAACTACATGCATCAATCGCCGGAACTGTTCCGGCAATTCCTCGAACTCAGCAACCTGCTGCGCGGCAGCGCGATCGAGGAATCGATCCGTGACCTCGTGTCCGCACGCGCGTCGCAACTCAACGGCTGCGCATTCTGCCTCGACATGCACGTGAAGGAGGCTCGCCTGCACGGCGAGCGCGAGTTGCGCCTTCACCATCTCGCGACGTGGCGCGAATCGACGCTGTTCTCGCCGCGCGAGCGGGCTGCGCTGGCCTGGACCGAAGTACTGACGAAACTCCCCGAGCACGGCGTGCCCGACGACGTCTACGATCGCGTGCGCGGCCAGTTCTCCGAGAAGGAATTGTCGGACCTGACGTTCGAAGTGATGGCGATCAACGGCTGGAACCGCGCGAACGTGGCGTTCCGCACCGCTCCGGGCTCGGCCGACAAGGCTTACGGCCTCGACAAGGCCAATCTCGCCTGACGCCCGCGCCCGGCTACGGGCCGCTCCCTTCTTCGCCGCCGGCTGCCGGCCGGCGGCTTCACTGGAATCCATCCGATGATTCGCCTGAAACATGCCATCGCGGCCGCGCTCGTCGCCGCCTCGACCACCGGCGCTGTCCACGCGGCGCCTTCGGCCATCGTCACCCCGTTGATGACGAAGCCGCTCGACGCGTATCCGGGCAAGGAAGCCCTGATGATCTCGGTCGAATATCCGCCCGGCGCGGTCGACCCGGTCCACCGTCACCACGCCGAGGCCTTCGTCTATGTCGTCGAGGGCTCGATCGTGATGCAGGTGAAGGGCGGCGAGCCCGTCACGCTGAAGCCGGGCCAGACCTTCTACGAGGGCCCGAACGATCTGCACACGGTCGGACGCAACGCGAGCCGGACGCGGCCCGCGAAGTTCATCGTGCTGCTGTTGAAGGACAAGGGTGCGCCCGTGCTCGTGCCGGAGAAATAGCCGGCCCGCACGCCGCCGCGCCCTTTTTTGAAAAAATGCGGTGGGCGGTGTCACAGGCGGCAGCGCTGAACCGTCTAGTCGCATACGGACACCACGATTCCAGCGCCTCCATGCCCGACACCTCCATCCGCCGCCCCGACGCCGACGACCCTTTCGCACGCAGCTTCTCGACCTGCTACGCCGGCGTCGTCACCTTCCTGGCCGTTGTCACGGAAGGCAGCTTCGCACGCGCCGCCGATCGCCTCGGCGTCGGCCGCTCGTCGGTCAGCCGCCACGTGCAACGGCTCGAGGATCGGCTCGACGCCCGCCTGTTCCAGCGCACGACCCGCAGCATGTCGCTGACGCGCGAAGGCGAACTCTTCTACGAAAACTGCCGGCCCGGCATCGAGCATCTGGCGCAGGCGCTCGAGGACATGCGCGAGCTGCGCAGCGGGCCGCCGAGCGGACACCTGCGCATCGGCGCGACGCCGGGCTTCGGCCGCAAGGTCATCGCGCCGCTGCTGCGCGACTTCCATGCGCGGTATCCGGACATCACGCTCGAACTGCTGTTGAACGACAGGCCCGTCGATTTCTCCGCCGACCGCATCGACGTCGCGTTTCGCGACGGCCGCATGGAGGACAGCGCGATCGTCGCGCGCCGGCTGATTCCGATGCAGATGATCGTCTGCGCGTCGCCGTCGTACGCGCACCGGCACGGCTTGCCGCGCCACGTCGACGATCTCGAGCGGCATCGCTGCATCAACCTGCGCACCGCATCGGGCCGCGTGACGGAATGGGAATTCAGGATCGACGGGGCGACGCAGCAGCGCCAGATCGCCGCGCATCACACGTTCAACGACATCGATCTCGTCGTGCACGCGGCGCTCGACGGGCTCGGCATCGCGCAACTGCCCGCGTACCAGGTGTGCGACCTGCTCGCCGACGGCCGGCTGCTGAGCTGTCTCGGCCAGCACGCGCCGGACGACGGCGGCCACTATCTCTGCTACCTGAGCCGCAAGCATCTGCCCACGCGCATCCGCGTGTTCATCGACTACATGATCGAACAGACGCGGGCGCGCGATCTGCAGTGCCTGACCACGATGACGACGCTGGCGCCGCTGGAGACGGTCGATTGATGCATTCCCGGCAACATGGTGAGGGCTTGCCGGCCTCTACCGGATCGCGCGGCGCATGCCTACGATGCGGGCTGTTCGACAGGCACGCGAATACGGCGCTGCGCCGTTCGGCAACGTACCGGCCCGATCGCGCGAACGCGATGGGCGCCGGTTTCGGCAGATTCAAGCGGCGCGCATGTCGCGCGCCCGTTCAAGGAGAGCAATCGTGAAAATCGTCGTGATTGGTGGTACCGGCCTGATCGGCAGCAAGGTCGTCAGGAACCTGATCGCACGCGGCCACGACGCGGTGGCGGCCGCGCCGTCGACGGGCGTCGATACGATCACGGGCGCGGGGCTGGACGCCGCGCTGGCCGGCGCGGAGGTCGTCGTCGATCTCGCGAATTCGCCGTCGTTCGAGGAAGCGGCCGTGAAGGCGTTCTTCGAGGCGTCGGGGCGCAACCTGTTCGCCGCGGAGCGCGCGGCCGGCGTACGCCATCACGTCGCGCTGTCGGTGGTTGGCACCGACCGGCTGCAGCAGAGCGCGTATTTCCGCGGCAAGATCATCCAGGAGAACCTGATCCGCGAAGCCGGCGTGCCGTACACGATCGTGCGCTCGACGCAGTTCTTCGAATTCGTCGGCGCGATCGCGCAGGCCGGCGCGCAGGGCGACACGGTCCGCTTGACCACCGCGCACTTCCAGCCGATCGCATCGGACGACGTCGCGGCCGCCGTGACCGACTTCGCGCTCGACGCGCCGCGCAACGGCATCGCCGAAATCGGCGGCCCCGAGCGCGTGCGGATCGCCGATCTGGTCGAGCGTTTCCTGTCGGCGACGCACGACGCGCGCACGGTGACGCGCGACGCCAGCGCCGACTACTTCGGCGCCGTGCTGCAGGACGATACGCTCGTGCCGACAGCCGGTGCGCGCCTCGGCGCGACGACCTTCGACGCGTGGTTCCGGCAGAACCAGCCCGCGCGCTGAGCGCCTCGGCCGGATCACGCACATCATGACGCCGCTGCGCCCGCCGCCGCTATCGCTGCTCGACCGGTATCGCGGACGAGAACCGCAGACGCTGTACTCGACGACGGTGACCGTTACCGGCGGCGCGGCGGAGCACGGCCGCGCATCGGGCGTCGCGCGTTCCGACGACGGGCGGCTCGATGTCGAGCTGCGCCTGCCGTCCGCGCTCGGCGGACCCGGCGACGGCCCGAACCCGGAGCAACTGTTCGCCGCGAGCTATGCGGCGTGTTTTCACGGCGCGCTGAGCCTGCTGGCTGCACGGGCGGGGGTGTCGATCGCCGGTGCATCGGTGTCCGCGTCGATCGACTTCTGCCGCGATCCGATGGACGGGCTGTTCATGCTGAACGCGAACATTCGCGTGCGGCTGCCGGGCGTCGAACGCGTCGTGGCGGAAGAGCTCGTCCGCAATACGGAGCGTTTCAGTCCTTACACGAAGATGGCGCATGAGGGAATCAGCCACGTGGTGGCGCTGGCGCCGGCGGACGATGCGCACGAACGCTAAACGGCACGCACGTTCAACCCATCATCTTCACGAGAAAGTCATGCAGTCATTCGACAACAAGGTGGTCCTCATTACCGGCGGCGGCGCCGGCATCGGGCGGGCGGCGGCCGTCGCGTTCGCACGCGAAGGGGCGCGCGTCGTCATCACGGGCCGCCGCGAAGAGGCGCTTTCCGCCGCCGCGCGCAGCGCGCCGGGCATCGACTACGTGGTCGCGGATGCCGGCGATCCGGCCGACGCCACGCGCACGATCGACGAAGCGGTCGCACTGGCGGGGCGGCTCGACGTGCTGGTCAACAATGCGGGCGCGGGGGCGATCCTGCCGCTCGAGTCGGCGACCTTCGACGCGATCAGCGCGATCTTCCGCGTCAATACGCTCGGACCGTCGATGCTCGCGACCGCCGCGCTGCCGCATCTGAAAGCAGCCCGCGGCAGCATTGTCAACGTGTCGAGCACGTTCGGACACAAGGCCGCGGCGCTGTTGTCGCACTATGCAGCGAGCAAGGCCGCGCTCGAGCATCTGACGCGCTGCTGGGCGCTCGAGCTCGCATCGGCGGGCGTACGCGTGAACGCCGTCGCGGCGGGCCCGACGGAAACGGACTTCCTGTCCGAACGGATGAAGCTGTCGGCACCCGACATCGAAGCAATCAAGGCGCAGGAGCGCACGCGCATTCCGCTTGGCCGGCGCGGCGAGCCCGCGGACGTCGCGAACTGGATCGTGTCGCTCGCGTCGCCGCAGGCGGCATGGATGACAGGTCAGGTGATCACGGTCGACGGCGGACTCGACGCAACCTGACCGTCGCAAGGACGCGGGCACGCGACGTACGACGCGTGCCGCGCGATACGGCAAATCAGTGCTTTTCGTCGACCTTCTTCGGCTTCGGCGCCGACGGCACCTTCGCGTACTGGAACGCCGGCGTGGCCTTCAGCGCTTCCTTGGTCGCACCCGGCAGGTAGATGTTGCCGTTGCGCACGTCGAGCGACGCGATCGGCACCGCGACGTCGTGCGCGGCCACGCCGAGGAAGCCGCCTGCCGACACGATCGCGGCCGACACCGAGCCGTCCGGCGCGACGATCAGGTCGCGCACCTTGCCGACTTTCTGGTTCTCGTCGTTGTACACGGTCTTGCCGAGCACGCTTTTCTTCACGCTCCAGCCTTCGAGCAGCGCCTGCGATTGCTCGACGGTCACGCTGATCGGCTGCGCGCCCGCGATCTGCGCATGCGCGCTGATGCTCGACGCGAGGACGGTTGCTGCGAGGAGGGTCTTGTAGAACTTCATGTGTGATGCACTCCGGTTCGGTTGTTGTGGATTCCGGGAACGAAGCGACGCGGGCGCAATGGCTGATCGGTGAGCGCCCGCGGATGGCCGCCCCGCGGATGGCCGCCCCGCGGATGGCCGCCCCGCGGACGGCCGCCCCGCGCTTCGTCGGTCGCGTGACGGCCGGCCGCACCGCCACTGCGTGTGTGCGTGGCCGGACTGCAGCGAGCAACACGTCTTTCATGGTAGCGGGATTCGCCGGATCGTGCGTTGAGCGTGCAACGTGGCAAGCGGGGCGGAACGGATCAGGATCAAGGTTCGTGCAAACAGACGGCGCGCGCGGCGCGGAAAATGGCGCCGTGACCCGTCGATTAGCGCAATCTCACGGACGAGCGCCCGATCTTCGCGGCGTATCGAACACATCGAATCACGCGGCGGGCGCCGCGCCGCCGCGCAGCATCACGCATTCCGCGCATACACCCGGCGATGCCGCACCGCCTCCGCCAGCACGTCGAGCACCGGCTCCGTCTGCGTCCAGCTCAGGCACGCATCGGTGATCGACACGCCGTATTGCAGCGGCACGCCCGGCTTCAGGTCCTGCCTGCCCGCCTCGAGATGGCTCTCCACCATCACGCCGACGATCCGGTGCTCGCCCTGCCCCAACTGCCGCGCGAGATCCTGCGCGACCTCGATCTGCCGCTCGTGCGACTTGTTCGAGTTCGCATGCGAGCAGTCGACCATCACCTGCTCGCGCAAGCCGGCCTTGCGCAGCACCGCGCAGCTCGCTTCGACGTGCTCCGCATCGTAATTCGGGCCGTTCTTGCCGCCGCGCAGGATCACGTGCGCGTCGTCGTTGCCGCGCGTCTCGAAGATCGCGGCCATCCCCATCTTCGTCATCCCCATGAACGCATGGCTCGCGGCCGCGGCGACGATCGCGTCCGACGCGACCTGCACGCCGCCGTCGGTGCCGTTCTTGAAGCCGATCGGGCAGCTCAGCCCCGACGCGAGCTGACGATGGCTCTGGCTCTCGGTCGTGCGCGCGCCGATCGCGCCCCACGCGATCAGGTCGGCGATGTACTGCGGGCTCAGCAGGTCGAGGAATTCGGTCGACGCCGGCAGGCCCAGCGCGTTGATGTCGAGCAGCAGTTGCCGCGCGGCGCGCAGCCCTTCGTTGATGCGGAAGCTGCCGTCGAGGCGCGGATCGTTGATGTACCCCTTCCAGCCGACCGTCGTGCGCGGCTTCTCGAAGTACACGCGCATCGTGATCAGCAGGTCGTCCTTCAGCGCGTCGGCGGCGGCCTTCAGGCGGCGCGCATAATCGAGCGCCTGGTCGTGATCGTGGATCGAGCACGGGCCGACGACGAGCAGCAGCCGGTCGTCGCGGCCGTGCAGGATGTCGCCGATCGCGCGGCGCGTATCCTCGACGAGCGTCTGCGTCGCGGCCGGCACCGGCAGCTCGTCGAGCAGCAGCGCGGGCGAAATCAGCGGACGCACCGCGCCGATGCGGACGTCGTCGATGCGGGTGGTGTCCTGCGTCGCGTCGGCGCTGCCTACCTCGCGATCGTGGGAAGGATTGTCGAGGTTCTGCATGGTGATTCTCCGGGGGACATCTGTCTGGAATGATGGGCAGGCTCGATTATGGCACCCGTGCGGAACGATAGCGGGTTGCGGGGAAGTCGACCGAAATCGACACGACGGGTCGCGACGTGACGGCGATCGCAGTCCGCCGGCCATTCGGCCGAGTGGTCGCATGTCACCGCGGTGCCGTACGATCGTGGCTGTCCGCTGCCGATGCGGCCCCTCGCTCGACACCGGCGGCACCATGCGCCGCCTGCCTGCGACCGATCGTTCACCCCTTGCCCGACACGCCACGATGACCGTATCCGACCTCCTCAGCGCCATCCGCCAACCCTACGCCGACCTGCTCGCGCAAGCGGCCACGCAACCGGCCGCCGTCGTCGAGCCGGCCTACCGGAAAGCCGACGGCACGCTCGCCACCGAAGGCCCGCTCGCGCTGCCATGCCGGGCCGACACCATTCACGGCGAAGGCGAATCGGCTGGCCAGCCGGCGATGGTCGATTCGACCACACAACTCGATTTCGAGCCGTTCGCGTTCGAGCTCGAAACGGTAGCCGTATCGATCCATCCGTTCGTGTGGGACTGGGCGACGATCGAAGCCGACGGTCTCGACGAAGCCGCGGCCACCGAGGTGTTCAAGACCTGGTTCTTCGCGTGGTTCGACGCCGACGACGAAAGCATGCCGGCCGAAGACGGCCTGCACGGCATCGTTCACTATCTGTCGGAACCGGCGAACACCGAGCAAGGATGGCGCGTCAACGCGGATCTCGGCTCGGCGCCGGGCGCGGCGGTCGAGGACCTGCTGTTCCGGCTCGTCGATGCGGGCGCCACGCGAATCAGTGTCGGTTGAAGCGCTTTTCCATGACGGACAGACGAACATGAAAAAAACATTCGCGGCGTTGCTGGTGTGCATCGCATTGCCCGCGTCGGCGGAAGTCAGTACCGAAGTGCTGTGTTTTCAGACGAGCGGAGACAAACCCGTGCGCTTCGAATTGCGCACGTACTACGACGACGTGGCCAAGTGGCAAGGCGGTGTCGTCCGGTATGCGAAGTCGAAGACGGCGATCCCGCTGCTGTTCAAGCACGAGGATCACGAAGAACTGGCGGAGGGCCGACCGTACCAGTTCACGACCACGTGGTGGGAAATGGTCGACGGCAAGATCAACGGCGAGTACGAGATGACGAGCCAGGGCGCGATCGTCTATTCGATGACGTACCGCAACGCACGCACCGGCAAGCAAACGGATTTCGCGTGGGCGCAGGAGGTCGATGCGTCCGCGAAGGCGGGGTGCCGCTGGTAATGCGGCTTCGGGCAGGGTTGCGGAGCGCGTTCGTCACCCGGCGCGCGCGCGAGCGCGTGTGCGCCGGTGTCACTCCGTTTCAGGTGCCTTGGGCGTCTGTCAGCCCGCGTCGCCCGGCGCGTCGACGTCGATACCGAGTTCGCTCGCCATCCGCTGAACCAGCGCATTGAGTCGCGCCACTTCGTCCGCGAGGCGCTTCTGCTCGGCCTTCAGTGCCTCGAATTCGGAAGGCGGCACCGAATCCGCGCCACCGCCGGCATCCGCGCTCGCGAAGTCGGCCATGTTCACTTCGCCGCACATCAGGTGCATCCAGCGGTTCTCGCGCGCACCCGGTGCACGCGGCAGCCGGACGACGAGCGGCTGCGTGCGCGCCGCGAGTTCGTCGAGGAACGCCTCGACCGACGAGATATCCGCGAAGCCGTGCAGGCGCGCGCTGTTCAGGCGCAGCTCGGCGGCCGTCTGCGGGCCGCGCAGCAACAGGATCGTCAGCAGCGCGATCGCCTGGCTCGGGATGCCGAGCACGCGGTTCATGTTGTGCTCGAAACGCGGCACGCGGCTGCTGCTGCCTTCCATCACGAGGCTCAGGTGCTTCAGCCCGTCGAGCGCGGTCGTGACTTCGTCCTCACTGACGTTCATCACCGGCGCGCGCGCGGTTTTCTGGTTGCAGCCCGCGGTCAGCGCGTTCAGCGACAGCGGGTAGGTATCCGGCACCGTGTGCTGTTTCTCGACGAGCACGCCGAGAATGCGGGCCTCGAGGGGCGTGAGTTCGCGAAGGGCGCGGGGCGTGGGCGTATCCGGCGTGGTGTTCATGAGTAGCGTCGCGGCGTGCAGCAGGTGAAGGGAAACGATCGCGGCCCGCGCGGCATCGCGCACGGGCGAGCCATATGATAGCTCGCGGCGAGCGGCCCGGCGCCGCTCATCGCACCAGCGCGCGCACGTGCCGCGGCATGCTTTCGTCCGACGTAGCGGCGCGGCCGATCGCGCGCGGTGCAATGCGACGATGCGTGGGCCGCAGCGCCGCAGATTCGGCCTTCGCGCACACCCCCGCGTTTGCGCGATGCCCATGCCGGCGCTACGATAGGCGCTCATCACGATATCGAGCGCGCCGCGCGCGACCGTCTTCGCTCGTCGATACCACGCATCACTCGCCCCGAATTCACTGCCGCCGTGCGTGCGCGCCGCTCGCCACTACCGTTCACCCCTCACCGGTTCACCACCATGACTGCATCTTCTCCCGCACCCGTGCGCGCCATCGTCACCGGACACACGCGCGGCGTCGGCGCGGCGCTCGCCGAACAACTGCTGCAGGAAGGCATCGCCGTGCTCGGCGTGTCGCGCAGCCGCCATCCGTCGCTCGCGTCGCAGGCCGGCGAGCGCTTCGCCGAAGTCGAACTCGACCTGTCGGATTCCACGGCCGTCGCGGCCTGGCTGGCCGGCGACACGCTGTGCCGCTTCGTGGACGGCGCGTCGCTCGTGCTGCTGTTCAACAACGCGGGCATCGTCGATCCGATCGGCCCGCTCGCCGTGCAGGACCCGACGATCGTCGCCCGCGCGGTCGGCCTGAACGTCGCCGCGCCGCTGATGCTGTCGGCCGCGCTCGTGCAAGCCGCGTCGGCCGCGACCGAATGCCGGATCGCGCACCTGTCGAGCGGCGCGGCGCGCAACGCGTATGCGGGCTGGAGCATCTACTGCGCGACCAAGGCCGCGCTCGATCACCATGCGCGCGCCGTCGCGCTCGACGCGAACGGCGCACTGCGGATCTGCAGCGTCGCGCCGGGTGTCGTCGATACGGGCATGCAGGCCACGATCCGCGCGACCGACCAAAACAATTTCCCGATGCGCGAGAAATTCGACGAGTTGAAGGCGAGCGGCGCGCTCGCCACGCCCGAGGCCACCGCCCGACAGCTGATCGGCTATGTGCTGAGCGACGCATTCGGTAACGAGCCGACGGCCGACGTGCGCAACCTGCCGACGAAGTAAGCATCGGACGCGGCCCGTCATCCTTCGAGCCGCTTCGTCCAGTCCTCGACCTGCCGCTCCGTGCGGCGCTTGTCGAGCATCTTGCGCCAGCCGGGCGGCAGCAGCGGCACGTCGCACAGCGCGTCGAGCGCGGCCATGTCGAGCGTGCGTCGATACAGCACGTCGAGCACCGCCGACAACGGCCATTGCGGGTAGCGGCGCGCATGCAGCGCCAGCACGTCGCCCGCCGCCACCCAGCCTTCCTGCAGCACGCGGTAGTACCAGCCGGTCCGGCCGCTTTGCTGCACGAGCGCCGCCATCCTCGGATGATCGAAACGTGCGTTGAGCTTCGAGCACGGCTGCCGCGACTGCGACACCTGGAGCACCGCGCCACCCAGCGTGAACACGTCGCCGAGACACACGTCGCGCTCGGTGATGCCGCGCGTCGACAGGTTCTCGCCGAACGCGCCCGGCCGGGCGAGCACGTCGCGCGCGCCGATCTGCCCGGCCCACCACGCATAGTGATCGTGCGCATAGTGATGAACGGCCTTGTCGGGGCCGCCGTGATGCCGCGCATCGGCCTGCTCGTCGCCAGCAAAGCCGAGCGCACCCAGCCACCGGCGCGCATCGACCGGCTGCTTGTCGATCGCGCTCGCGTGCGGCGTGCCGGCGAGCGGCCGGCTCGCGCCGATCCGCACCGCGTCGATGACGGCCGCGATCGCCGGCCGCGCGTCGTCGCTCATGCCGCGGCAACCTCCGGCAGCGCCGCCAGCAGGCGCTCGAGTTCGCGCGTGCGTGCGTCGCCGAGCGGCAGCAGCGGCCGCCTCGGTTCGCCGGCGTCGAAACCGCGCAGCCTCAGCCCGGCCTTCACCGTCACCGGCAACCCGCCGTTGACGATGAACTGCAGCAACGGCAACTGCGCGTGAAAAACCGATCTGGCGCGCGCGAGATCGCCCGTGCGCATCGCGTCGAACAACGCGAGCGGCAACGCGGCATTCAGGTTCGGCGCGGCCGTGCACCATCCGGACGCGCCCGCGGCCAGCGCGGCGAGCGCCATCGGATTGCTGCCGTTGTAGAACGGAATCGTCCCGTCGCTCAACTGCGCGAGCCGGTGCATCCGGCCGATGTCGCCGGTGCTTTCCTTGACCATCGTCACGTTGTCGACAGCCCGGCAGATCGTCGCGATCAGGTCGGGCGACATGTCGACGCCGCTCGTCGCCGGGTTGTTGTACAGCATGATCGGGATGCCGATCGCGTCGCCGATCGCGCGATAGTGCGCGACGATCTCGTCGTTGCCGAGCTTCCAGTACGACACCGGCAGCACCATCACCGCATCGGCGCCGGCCTGTTCGGCGTAGCGGGCGCGGCGCACCGCGCCCGCCGTGGTGAGATCGGAAATCCCGACGACGGTCGGCACGCGCCGGCGCACCGCGCGAATCGACGCGGTGGCGACGGCCTCCCATTCGGCATCGGACAGGTATGCGCTTTCGCCGGTACTGCCCAGCGGCGCGATCGCGTGAACGCCGTCGGCGATCAGGCGTTCGATCAGCGCATCGAGCGCTTTCAGGTCGACGTCGCCGGCGGCGGAGAACGGCGTGACCGGGTAGGCAATGATGCCTTTCAGCAGGATGGACACGATGGGTATTCCTCAATGATTGTGTGAAGAGATCGAAACGGCGCACGCGCTCAAGCGACGCAATCCCGATGCGTACGCAACGCACGGCGTGCGTAGTAGTCGAACGTCACCGCATCGCGCTTCGGCTTCGAGATCCAGTCGTGCGCTTCGCGCGCCAGCGCCGGCGGCACCGGTTTGATCTCGCCGGCCGACATCGCGAGCAGTTGCAGCTTCGCCGCGCGTTCGATCAGCAGCGCGAGGATGCACGCCTCCTCGATCGTCTTGCCGACCACCAGCTGGCCGTGATGCGACAGCAGGATCGCGCGCTTGCTGCCCAGCGCCCTCGAGATGATCTCGCCCTCCTCGTTGCCGACCGGCACGCCCGGCCAGTCCTTCAGGAACGCGCAATCGTCGTACAGCGGGCAGGTGTCCATGTGCGACACGACCAGCGGCTGTTCGAGCATCGACAGCGCCGCGACATGCGCCGGATGCGTATGGATGATGCAGTTCACGTCCGGGCGCTCGCGATAGATCCACGTATGGAACCGATTGGCCGGGTTCGGAATGCCTTCGCCATCGACGACGTCGAGATCCTCGTTGACGCGCAGCAGGTTCGCGGCCGAAATTTCGTCGAAACCGAGCCCGAGCCGCTGCGTGTAGTACGTGCCGGCCGCATCCGCGCGGCAGGTGATCTGCCCGGCCAGGCCCGAATCGTGGCCGGCGTCGAACAGGATCCGGCACGTCAGCGCGAGCTTTTGTCGCGCAGACCAGCCGCTGTCGCCCACTTCCTTTTCAAGCCGCCGCTCCGCCAGCGCGACCAGCGCTTCCTTCGTCAAATTCAGCGTTTCCGCCATGTTCGCCTCCTGAATGAACCGGGTCTGCCGCGCCGTCCGCGGCCGTTTTTTCCGGCGTTCGTGACACACGATACACCGAATGACACTTTGTGTCATGCGTTACAATCGGTTTTTCGAAGGACACCTGGCGCCCCATGACGATTCGCCTGAAGCTGCTCAGAAAACAGAAGGGCTGGACGCTCGACGTGCTGGCCGACGAGACCGGCCTCACCAAGAGCTACCTGTCGAAGGTCGAGCGCGGCCTGAGCGTGCCGTCGATCGCGGTCGCGCTGAAGCTGTCGAAGGCGCTGAACGTCGACGTCGAGCAGCTGTTCTCGGAAAGCAGCAACCGCGAGCTGATCACGGTCACGCGCGCCGGCGAGCGCACCGCGATGGGCGCGGCAGCCGATAGTCACGCGCACCGCTTCGAGAGCATCGCGGCGGGCGTCGCGCCGAAGAAGATGCTGCCGTTCGTCGTGCATCCGCCCCACGAATTCGTCGCGTCGACGTTCCGCGAACACGAAGGCGAGGAATTCCTGTTCGTGCACAAGGGGCGCGTCGAAATCGAATTTCCGAACGAGACGGTGCAACTCAGGACCGGCGATTCAGTCTATTTCAACGCACTCATCCCGCACCGCACGCGCAGCCTCGGCGCCGCGCAGGCGGAGATCCTGGTCATCGTCAGCCACGACGACTAGCCTCGTCACTTCTTCGCGCAAGGATCTTCCGATGGTCACCAAGGCCACCGCACCGTTCCAGCAGATCAAGACGCTCGTTCGCCAGCACGTCGAGTCCGGCGACTGGCGCCCCGGCGACCGCATCCCGTCCGAGCTCGATCTCGCCGCGCAGTTCGGCGTCGCGCGCATGACGGTCAACCGCGCGCTGCGCGAGCTGACCGAGGAAGGCGTGCTCAAGCGCATCGCGGGCGTCGGCACCTTCGTCGCCGAGGTGAAGCCGCAGTCGAACCTGCTGATGATCGCGCATATCCGCGACGAGATCCGCGCGCGCGGCCACGAGTACCGCTGCCGCGTGCTCAGCCAGTCGCGCGAGCCCGCGTCGTTCGACGTCGCGGCCGCGTTCGGCCTGCCGGTCAACACGCCGGTCTTTCACGTGGTGTGCGTGCACGAGGAGAACGGCCGCCCGATCCAGCTCGAGGATCGCTACGTGAACCCGGCCGCCGCGCCCGGCTTCATCGATCAGGATTTCCAGACCGAGCCGCCGTCCGAGTACCTGTACAACAACGTATCGCACCACGAACTGGAAATCGAGCACGTCGTCGACGCGTCGCTGCCGACCGGCGAACAGGCGCGGCTGCTCGACATGCGCGCCGACGAGCCGTGCCTGACGCTCACGCGCCGCACGTGGACGGATGGCCTGCCCGTCACGTTCGTGCATTTCCTGCATCCGGGCAACCGCTACCGGCTCGGCTCGCGCTTCAAACCGGGCGCGGGGCGCCACCCGACCTGATCCTTCGTCGCACGCGCCCAACGCACGACGGCCGTTTCGTCCCTGGAACCGCCGCCGGGTTCGTTACCTCGACGCGCCAGAGTCAGATCGCGCCGACCTGCCCCGCATCGCGCGACCACACGACCGGAAACAGCGGGTGATCGAGCGGCGCACCGTCCGGCAGTTGTTCCGCGAGCCCGGGGAAATGGGGCGACGTTTTCCAGCGGCGCGGCGCGTGACGGATATCGTCGCCGACGAAGCGGATCGAAAACGCGCGCCGGCGGTTCTGCGTGCCGCCCGACGCATGCAGCGTCAGCATCCGGAAGCACACCATGTCACCCGGTTCGAGCGCCCAGCGACGGATCGGGAAGGCCGCGCGGTCGGCTTCGATGTCGGGCAGGTCGGCGAGGCTGCCTTCCGGAAACCACTTCGCCTCCTTGTCCATGAACGTGCGCGGCATCAGCCACGGCCCGCGATGCGAACCCGCGACGAATTCGAGCGTCGATTCGAGCGGCACCGGATCGACCGGAATCCACATGCTGACGTTGTCGTCGCCTTCGATGTCGTAGTACGGCTGGTCCTGGTGCCACGGCGTGCGCTGCCGCGTGCCGGGCTCCTTCACGAGCAGGTGGTCGTGATGCAGCCGCACGGTGTCCGTGCCCATCAGCGCGGCGGCGACCGACGGCGCCGGCGAGCGCACGATGAAGTCGCGATACGCGTCGTTGTGCTGCCAGTTGCAGAAATCCTCGAAGAACCAGCCCGGATCGTCGGGCCGGCTCGCGACCTTCGCGCGTTCGCTCGGCTGCGCGAGGTTCGCGTCGATGCCGGCCTGCAGCGCGGCCACTTCGTCCGGCGAAAAGATGCCCTTGATGCAGACCGCGCCTTCGTCGCGGAACGCGGCGATCAGTTCGGGCGTCACGGCTTGCGCGACGCGATCCTGGATACTCGTCATGGTGTGCCTGTCGGTTGGATGAGTCACGGGGTCACGGCGCCGAAGTCAGTTGCTGCTTTGCGCCGTAGATGTCGAAGTCGAAGTATTTCGCGGCGATCTTCTGGTACGTGCCGTTCGCACGGATCGCGACGATCGCGTCGTTCAGCCGCTTCTTCATGTCGCCGTCGCCCTTGCGTATGCCCATCGCCACGCCGTGTCCGGTGATCCGCGCGTCGGTCACGTCCGGGCCCGCGAACGCGTAACCCTTGCCGCGCGGCGTCTTCAGGAACGAGTAGCCAGCCTGGGTCTTGTCCTGGAACGTCGCATCGAGCCGGCCGTTCACCAGATCCTGATACACCTGGTCCTGATTCTGGTACGACACGATCGTCACGCCCTTGGTCGCCCATTCGGCCTTCGCGTACGCCTCCTGCGTCGTGCCCTGGTCGATCCCGACGCGCTTGCCGGCGAGCGACGCGGCATTCGGCAGCAGCTTCGAGCCGACCGGCGCGACGAGCGCGCCCGGCGACGCATACAGCTTGTTCGAGAAGTCGATCTGCTTGAGCCGCTCGTCGGTGGCCGTCATCGCGGACATGATCACGTCGAACTTGCGCGCACGCAGCGCCGGGATCATCCCATCGAAGCTCTGTTCGACCCACACGCACTTCGCATGCAGTTGCTCGCAGATCGCGTTGCGCAGGTCGATGTCGAAGCCGGCCAGCGAGCCGTCGGGCTGCTTCGCCTCGAACGGCGGATACGTGGGGTCGATGCCCCAGCGGATCGTCGACGCGTCCTGCGCGAACGATACGAGCGGTGCGAACGCCAGCGCGGTGACGAGGAGCTTTGCGGTGCGGTTCATGGCATGTCCTTGAAGGTCTCGACGCGGCGGGCGACGCCGGCGTTCGGTTTGGGGCGATGCGACGGGGTGCCGGCGCGGGGCGCGAAAGACGAGGGACTTCGGTGAAACTGCCATGCAGTCTAGACCGCTTGATTTTTGAGCACAAGCAGGGAAATGCGGGAGGGCGGCGGATTAATAAAAGATCGAAGCCGGGGACGCGGGTGACGCTCCAGTGAGAGATTTTCCGGGAAATTTCGGATGTTTACCCTGCGCGATCCCGCACCTGACCCAGAATGCGTTTTCCGGACACCGGCCACCACCGCGATGTGTTTCCCGCGGTTCCGTCGAATCTACTGGCAACGTGCCCTATACTGCGATGGAATTTTTCAACGTGAATCCCCACATCAGCGATGCCGCGTCCGACATCACGCCGAATGATGAGGAACACGCCGGGTTCGTGAAGCTGATGCTGCCCGACGGCGAAATCGACTTCGTGGTCTCCCGGAATCTGACGTCTCCCGGCTACGACGAACGGACGCTGATGGATCGTGTCGTCAAGGTCGAGACTTCCGCGGAAATCGTCGCCAAGAAAATGCGGCACCGCGGCGATCGTCCGACTGCGCGGGACCTGTTCGATCTGTGCCTGGTCATCGAGCGGGAGCCGGAAAGCTTGATGGAAGCCGGTGCGTTCCTCGTTCGGCATCGCGACACGTTTCTGCGTCTGCTCAACGAGCATCGCGCCTTCGTACAACCGCGGTTCGACGACATCCGGACACTCGGCTACACGCCGTCGTTCGACTATTGCGTTGAACTCGCCGACGCATTCCTGCGAAAACTCCCCGGCGGCACGCCTGAACCCAAATCGCGCCGCCGCTGATCCCTACCGCGCCCGCGAACGTCATCCACAGGAAGTCGTCAAGCACCTCACAATCCCGCAAAACACCCGCCCAACTCGGGCGAAACCGCGATTGCCCGCGCTGCCCTGCCATGTTAAAAGTCGTCGCACGCATTTGAAAATGCAATGCCCGAATCCCTAGAAGTGCATAAATGAATAGACCCCTGTTCGACATCGACCTGCTGCGTGCGCTGGTGATGGTCGCCGACTGCGGCAGTTTCACGACGGCGTCCGCGCGCCTGCATTCGACGCAGTCGACGGTCAGCCAGAAGGTGCGCCGGCTCGAGGAAATCGCCGGCCACCGCCTGCTCGACCGCGGCGCGCGCGACGTGCGGCCGACCGATGCGGGCGTGACGGTGCTCAGTTATGCGCGACGCATGCTCGCGCTGAACGACGAGATGCTGGAGGCGCTGTCGGGCGCGACGGTCGCGCTGACGATCCGGCTCGGCGTGCCCGACGATTTCGCGGCGGGCCGCACGACGCACGCGCTCGCGGCGTTCAAGCGCGAGCATCCGCAGGTGAAGCTCGAAGTGACGTGCGGGCTGAGTCGCGACATCAGCGCCGCGTACGATCGCGGCGAACTCGACCTCGTGCTGATCAAGCAGCGGCGCGACAGCCGCGAGGCCGTCGTGCGCTGGCCGGAGAAGCTACGCTGGATCGACAGCGCGAAGCATCCGTCGATCGATCTCGACCCGGTGCCGATCGTCGTGTTCCCGCCGCGCGGACTCTACCGCGACGACATGATCAAGGCGATCGAGGAGCGCGGCCGCCGCTGGCGGATCAGCTTCACGACGTCGAGCCTGAGCGGCATCCAGGCGGCGGTCGCAGACGGGCTCGGCATCAGCGTACTGCCCGCGCGCGTGGTGACGGACGAGCATGTGGTGCTGACCGCGAAGCAGGGCTTCGCGCCGATCGAGCATATGGACATCGCGATCCTGCATCGGCCGACGGCCGACCCGATGGTCCGCGTGCTGACGAAGACGCTCGCGGCGATGCTGGAACTCGAAGGGCGGTAGGCGAAGCGGATTTCGAACGGGAGCGGCGCGCAGGGGGGCGCCGCGCGCCACACGTGTCAGAACATCGTGTTGCCGTTCGCCGCCTGCTCGGGCACCGGCTGGTTGACGTCCCAGTGTTCGACGATCTTGCCGTGCTCGAGCCGGAAGATATCCATGATCGCGCTGCCGCGCGTGCCCGGTTCGCGCACCGCGTGCACGTGCAGGATCACGTAGTCGCCGTCGACGAACGCACGCTTGATCTCGCTGTGCGACTGCGGATACTTGTCGCGCAGGAACGCGACGAACTTGCGGAAACCGTCACGCCCGTCGGCCGCGTTCGGGTTGTGCTGCACGTAGCGATCGCCGACATACGCGAGCGCGGCGTCCGCATCCTTGTCGTTCAAGCCTTTCTCGTAGAACGCGAGCACCGTGCGCCGGTTGGCTTCCTGCTGCGCGTCGTCGGCCGAGCCGGTCGCCACCGCATGCGCAGCGCTCACGGCGAACAGGGCCGCCGCCATCCATCGTGCGGCCCGTGCCGCGGTCGTGCGTCGCATCGTCGTCTCCCGACATCCGGTTGAAACCGGATCATACCGGGGCGACGCGGCGCTCAGACCAGCGCGCCATGACGCGCGACGATCTTCCCGGACGATACGACGAGACGCCGCACCGGCCGCGCGACGACGGCCTCCGCGAACGTCAGCGCATCGACGAGCACGACGTCCGCGCGGCTGCCCGGCTGCAGCCCGTAATCCGCGAAACCGCAGCCGCGCGCCGCGCCGTGCGTCACGCAGTCGAGCGCGACTTCGAGCGCATCGTCTCGGCGGAAATCGTTGCGCATGCCGATCAGCATCGCGCGTTCGAGCATGTCGGGCGAACCGTAGGGCGTCCACGTGTCGCGCACGCCGTCGTTGCCGCCGATCACGGTCACGCCTGCCGCGCGGCACGCGGCCACCGGCGGCACCGGCACCGCGGCCGGCGCGGTCGTGACGATGCCAACGCCGAGCTCGGCCATCCGCGCGAGCAGCGCATCGCGCTCGCGTTCGACGAGATCGCCCAGACAGAAACCATGACTGATCGTGACCTTGCCGTGCATGCCGTGCGTCGCGGTGCGCTGCAGGATCAGGTCGAGCGAGTACGCGCCCATCGACCCGCGCTCGTGCAGATGGATGTCGAGTCCGCGGCCGTGGCGTTCGGCGATCGCGAACAGCACGTCCACCGCCTCGACCGGATCGCCTTCGATCGCGCACGGATCGAGCCCGCCGAGCAGGTCGGCGCCGGCGTCGAGCGCGTCGGATAGCAACGCATCGGTGCCCGGCCGCTTGAGCACGCCCGATTGCGGAAACGCGACGATCTGGATCTCGACCTGCCCGCGCAGCGTCTCGCGCGTCGCGAGCACGCCGTGCAGATGGCGCAGCCCGGCTTCGGTATCGACGTCGACGTGCGTGCGGATGCGCGTCGTGCCGGCCGCGAGGAACGCGCGCGCCAGCGCGAGCGACGCGGCGCCCGCGTCATGCCCGCTCGTCGCGCGATAGCGGCGTTCGTTCTCGATACGGTCGACGAGACGCGGCCCGACCGCGTTGCGATACCACGGCATCCCCCAATGGGTCTTGTCGAGGTGCGTGTGGCCTTCGACGAGGCCGGGCAGCGCCAACGCGAGCGCGCCGTCCTCGATCGCACAGCCGGCGGGCGCGTCGAGCGACGGGCCGACGCGCGCGATGCGATCGCCTTCGATCAGGATATCGAGCGCGGCGTCGGCGTTCGTGCGGACATTGCGGATCAGCAGGTTCGTCATGTCGGTTCCGGTCGGGTCGGTCGGTGCAAGGTGCCGCGGGTCGGGCGGATCAGCGCGTAAAGCGCAGCGACGGCGCGAGCGGTGCGCCCTGATCGCTTTCGCCGTGGCGGAATACCCAGCGTTCGGCCGGCACGCCGGCGACGGCTGCCGCCGCATTCGGCGCACGCACCGCGACGAAGCTCGCGTCGCAGCCGACCGCGATTCCGTAGTGCTCCTTGCCGATCACGCGCGCGCCGGCGTGCGTCGCCATGTCGAGTGCGATGCCGAGCGCTTCGTCGGTGTAGAAGCCCGACCGGTAGCCGACCATCATCGCGCGCTGCAACATGTCGCCGTTGCCGTACGGCCACCACGCGTCGCGGATGTTGTCGTTGCCCGCGAACACGTGCACGCCCGCGTCGCGCAGCCGTTGCACCGGCGGGAACGCGCAGTCGCCCGGTGCATTCGTCAGGATCGATACGCCGGCGTCGGCCAGCACCGCAGCGGTGCGCTGCACGTCGTCGGCGCTCACCTGGCCGAGCGCGTACGCATGGCTCACGTTCACGCGTCCGCCGAGCCCGGCCGCGCGCGTGCGCGCCGCGATCCGCAGCAATTGCGCGATGCCCGTTTCGCCCGGCTCGTGCAGGTGGATGTCGATTTTCGCGCCGCGCTTCTCGGCGATGCCGAACACGATGTCGAGCTGGCCGTCCGCATCGCCGTCGAGCGTCGTCGGGTCGATTCCGCCGACCACGTCCGCGCCTTCGCGCACCGCCGCATCGAGGATCTCGGCGGTGCCCGGGCACGTGATCACGCCGGCCTGCGGAAACGCGACCAGTTCGATGTCGACGATCCCGCGCCACTGTTCTCGCGCGGCCATCACGGCGTGCAGGTTCGACAGCCCCGTCGTCGCATCGACGTCGACGTGGCTGCGCATCGCGATCGTGCCTAACGCGGCGGCCTGCGCGATCAGCGCGTTCGCGCGCTCGACGATCGGCGGCGCGGCCGCGAGCTGGCGCTTCTCGACCGCGAGCCGCTCGCGCAGCGAGCCGACCGGCTCATGCGGCACCCAGCGATCGCCGACGAAGCTCTTGTCGAGATGGATGTGGCCGTCGACGAAACCGGGCAGCACGACGCGGCCGTCGAGGTCGATCGTCTGCGCGCCGGGCGCGGCGGTGCAATCGGCGCCGATCGCGGCGAAGCGGCCGTCGCGGACGACGAGATTGACGGGTTGGCCGCTGGCGTCGCGGGCGTTGATGAAGAATCGTTCGGTCATGGCTTCGATTGGGGCGGTCGCGGCGCGACACCGACGCGGACAGGGGAGGAAACGCGGCCGGCGCGGCGCGACCGTTGGCAGGGAATCCGGCCACGATATCGGACGCCGCTGCGCGAGGCCAATTAAAAGTCGCGATGCCGCGCATTCGATTTCCCGATGTGCGGCGCGCAGCGCCGGCGGACCGAACGCGGAGACGGGTTTCGTTGGCCGTGGAAGCGGCTGGAATGTCGGCGGCCGCGCGGGGGTGCAGCGCCCGCACGCGTGCGCCGGGGAACCGCGTCGCGCCGTTGCCGGCCGCCCCTTCGACGCCCACCCCACCGGCGATTTACGCGGCAACAGACTTTACACGTTGTTACCCGGCCGCACCGGACGCGCATCCGGCCATTCCTTATACTCACGCCGAGTTCGCCACCCTGACGGGAATCCATCGGCGGACACGTTGCCGATGCAGGAAACATCATGATGCGCATGCCTTCCACGAAGACCGTTCTGTTCGCCTCGCTCGTCGCCGTGGCGGCGCTTCCGCTCACCGCGTGCGTCGCGCCGGGCTACTACGGCGCGCAGCCGGGCTATCCGCAGCAACAGCAATACGCGACGCCCGGCTATGCGCAGCCCGCATATTCGCAGCCGGGCTACGTGCAGCAGCAACCGGCGTATCCGAACCAGGCGCCGCAACCGTACGATCAATACGGCAACCCGTCGCAATACGGCTCGCAGCCGTATGACCAGTACGGCAACCCGCAACAGCAATACGCGACCCCGTACGGCACGCAGTACGGCACCGTGTCGAACATCCAGCCGGTCAACGGCTCGGTCGCTCCGTCGGGCATCGCCGGCACCGTCGTCGGTGCGCTGGTCGGTGGGCTGGTGGGCAACCAGTTCGGCCGCGGTCACGGCCGCGATGCGGCGACCGTGATCGGCGCGCTCGGCGGCGCGGTGGCCGGCAACCAGATCGGCCAGCAGATGGGCGCCGCGCAAGGCCCAAGCAGCTACCGGATCGACGTGCAGGTCAGCGACGGCTCGATGCGCTCGTTCGACGTGCAGTCGCCGGGCAACCTGCGTCCGGGCGACCGCGTGCAGATCAACGGCAATCAACTGTCGCGCTATTGATTCCCGTGGCGTGCGCGTGAGTTGATCGCGCGCACGTCGCCTGTTCGACGTCGTGCGCCAGACCGGCGCGACCGCGCATGCGCTTGACGCGCACCCTCCTTGATCGCGGTACGACACGCCATCATCACTGTCTTCTCCGTTCACGATCGCGCCCGCCGCCCCTGCGACGCACCGCGCATCGCCACGCGGCATCCGGATTCCTATTAGGATTAGGACGATGCATCCCCGCGACCGCCGCAGCGGCGCGCCGGCATGCACACCCCTCAACCGGAATGCCGCCGATGACGATGACGACAACGATCCGCCTGCTTGACGCCGCCGACGCGGCGCAGTTCCAGACCGTCCGCCTGCGTGCGGTCGACACCGCCCCGACGTCTTTCCTGCCGACGCTCGACGAAGAGTCGCAGGTGCCGGTCGACGAATTCGCGAAACGCCTCACGCCGACGCAGGCACAGGCCGTGTTCGGCGCGTTCGACGGCGGCACGCTCGTCGGCATCACCGGCGTACGCCGCGATGCGCGCACGAAGATCGCGCACAAGGCGACGATCTGGGGCGTGTACGTCGACGCCGCGTATCGCGGGCAACGCGTCGCGCAGGCGCTGCTCGACCGCGCGACCGCGCATGCGGCGAACGCGTGGGGATGCAGCCAGCTGATGCTGTGCGTGAACGAAGTCAACCACGCCGCGGAGCGGCTGTATGCGTCGCAGGGATTCGTGCGGTTCGGCACGGAGCCGCGCTCGATGTGCGTCGACGGCCGCTTCTACGACGAGCACTACATGGTGAAGACGCTGGCGTAGCGTATTCGTGTTCGCGTGCAGGTACCGATCGGCCGCACGCGAACGTCGTGGCGTGTCACCTCATCTCACCGCTTGTCGGTGATCGTCGTGTTGACGACCTGCCCGGCGATCGTCACGTTCGTCAGCGTCATCGCGCTCACGTTGAACGCATAGATCGGCCCCGGCGACGTGACCGTCACGTTCTGCACGACCGGTGCTCGCGTGCACATCGCGTCGCTCATCAGTTGGTCGTCGCAGCCGAGCGTGACGATGAAGGTGCGGCACGTTACCCGCTTCGATGCGGGTGATCGGAGAGAAAGATGAACGACGACGATGGGCGCCATGGGCGCGCCTTCCGGGGAAGGGTATCGATGCGCTGGGCGACAGCTCGCATTTATACGTCGTCATACCATATCGCGCAGTCGACGCACGCTTCGCACGGATCATGCATCCGTCGCTTACCCAGTTTTTACGCGCACAGCCGTATATATGTGTGCACACACTCACATTTCACTGCCTACGCTTAGAGATAAGTTGTCGTATGTTTATGCGCAAAAACTTCAATTAAATCGTCTCGGCCGACCTATCCGCCAAAGCGATTTCCCTGCTCGCCAACCGCCGCCGACCCGCCTCGGTAATTCCGCCTCTGTTCAGCTCCCTGCTGCCCGCGCTATCGTTTCCCCTATCCCCCAGCCAGGAGCTGCCTTTGCCTACCCGCCACGGAGTGGACCTCATCCGCGCCCGCGCGCTGTTCGATCGCGAGCGCCGCGCGTTCACCGAAGCCATGCCGGTCTCCCGCGCACTCTCCGCGGAAGCGTCCGAGCACTTGCTGTTCGGCGTGCCGTTGCACTGGATGCAGGACTGGTCGACCCCGTTCTCGCTATACGTGAAGGAAGCACGCGGCGCGACGTTCATCGACGTCGACGGTCATCGCTACGTCGACTTCTGCCTCGGCGATACGGGCGCGATGTTCGGCCATGCGCCCGAACCGGTCGCCCGCGCGCTCGTCGAGCAGGCCACGCGCGGCTATACGACGATGCTGCCGAGCGAGGACGCCGCCTGGGTGTCGCGCGAACTCGCGCGCCGCTTCCAGCTGCCGGTCTGGCAATTCGCGCTGAGCGCGAGCGACGCGAACCGCTTCGTGCTGCGCTGGGCGCGCGCGGCCACCGGCCGCAACACGATCGTCGTGTTCAACGGCTGCTATCACGGTACCGTCGACGACGTGTTCGTCGATCTCGTCGACGGCCGCCCGGTGCAGCGCGACAGTCTGCTCGGGCAGTCGTACGACCTGCTCGCGAACACGCGCGTCGTCGAATTCAACGATCTGGACGCGCTCGAAGCGGCGCTGAAGGACGGCGACGTCGCGTGCGTGCTCGCCGAGCCCGCGATGACGAACATCGGTATGGTGCTGCCCGACCCCGGCTTCTGGGAGGCCGCGCGCGAACTGACGCGCCGCCACGGCACGTTGCTGGTGATCGACGAGACGCACACGATCAGCAGCGGGCCCGGCGGCTACGCGGTCGCGCACGGCCTCGAACCGGACATGCTGGTGGTCGGCAAGCCGATCGCGGGCGGCGTGCCGTGCGCGGTGTACGGCTTCAGCGCCGAATTCGCGGAACGCGCGAAAGCGGCGAAGCTGAATGCGCCGCCCGGCCATTCGGGGATCGGCACGACGCTCACCGCGAACATGCTCGCGATGCATGCGATGCGCGCGACGCTTGCCGAAGTCGCGACCGACGCCGCGTATGCGTACATGTTCGCACTCGCCGCACGGCTCGCGGCTGGGCTCGACCAGGCGATCGCAAAACGCCGGCTGCCGTGGTGCGTGACGCGCATCGGCGCGCGCACCGAGTTTCAGTTCGCGCCCGTGCCGCCGCGCAACGGCACGCTGGCCGGCGCGCAACTCGACAGCGAACTCGAGCACATCGTGCACCTGTACCTGCTGAATCGCGGCGTGCTGATCACGCCGTTCCACAACATGATGCTCGTGTGCCCGCAAACGACGGCCGACGATGTCGATACGCTCGTCGCACAGTTCGATGCGTGCCTGGGTGAACTGGCCGGTTGATCGAATGCGACGACGGACGATCCTCGACGCGCCGGCAAACCGGTGCGCTCGAGCATCGATGCGTCGTCAATGACGAAGGTACGCCGCACGCGCGGCGAACCGAATACGCAGCGACCGCCTCCGCTACACCGCCTTCAACGCGCGTCGCGCCACTTCCGCGAAATAGCGCGCGCCGGTCGGCAAGATCTCGTCGTTGAAATCGTACGTCGCGTTGTGCAGCGGCACGCCGCCCTGCCCGGCCACTTCGCCGTTGCCGATGAACACGAAATTGCCCGGCACCGCCTGCAGGAACGCGCCGAAATCCTCCGAGATCATCATCGGCTGCACGTCGGCGTTCACCGCATCGGCGCCCGCGACGTGCGCGGCGGCCTGCGCGGCCGTGTCGACCCATTCCGGCGAATTCACCGTCGGCGCGAACTCGTGCGTGTACTCGAACGTGCAGGCCGCACCGTGCGTACGGCAGATCCCTTCGCTGATCTCGCGCATCCGCGCCTCCAGCAGCGCCTGCACGTCGCGCGAATAGCTGCGCGTGTCGCCCTTGATCGTCACCGTCGACGGCAGCACGTTGCGCAGCCCGTCGGTGATGAATTCCGTGCACGAGATCACCGCCTGCTGGCCCGGGTCGAGATTGCGCGACACGATCGTCTGCAGCGCGAGCACGATCTGCGCGCCGATCACGATCGGATCGATGCCCATGTGCGGCCGCGCCGCATGCGTGCCGCGCCCGTCGATCCGGATCACGAAATTGTCTTCGCTCGCCATGATGCCGCCCGCACGCGTCGCGAACGTGCCCGCGCGCATGCCGGGCATGTTGTGCGCACCGAAGATCGCGTCGACCGGAAAGCGCTCGAACAGCCCGTCGGCCATCATCGCCTTCGCGCCGCGGCCGTGCTCTTCCGCCGGCTGGAAAATGAAGCGCACCGTGCCGTCGAAATCCTTGCGCTCGGCCAGCAGTTGCGCGGCGCCGAGCACCATCGACATGTGGCCGTCGTGCCCGCACGCATGCATCTTGCCGGGCGTGCGCGACACGTGTTCGCGGCCCGACGCGTGCTCGACGATGTTCAGCGCGTCCATGTCCGCGCGAATGCCGATCGTGCGCTGGCCCGTGCCGACCGTCAGGTTCGCGACGAGCCCCGTGCCGCCGATGCCGCGATGCACGTCGAGCCCGAGCGTCGTCAGGATCCGCGCGACGTAGTCCGACGTGTTCACCTCTTCGAATCCGGTTTCCGGGTGCTGGTGCAGATACCTGCGCCAGGTCTTCAGTCGGCCCTGCAGCGTGCTTTCTGCCGTTGCGTCGATTGCATCCATTGCGTTCGCCTCGTCGGTGGTCATGTCGTTCAGGCCGCCACCGCCGCGCGGCTCAGCCAGTCGCGCTGGCGCGCGAGCACCGCATCGGCCGTCTCGCCGACGCAGTTCCGGTACACGGACGGCGCGGTCGCCCCTTCCGTGTTGATCGCCAGCACGCGCGCGTTCGCGTCGAGCCCGACCTGCCGCGCGCGCGCCGGGTCGCGCATCAACACGGCCAGCCCCGCCACACCGGCCGCGCCCGATTCGCCGGCGACGAGCGGCACGTCGCGTTCGCTGCCGGCCGCGAGGCCACGCATCGCCTGCACCGCATCCGCGTCGTCGATCAGCATGAAGTGGTCGATGCACATCTCGAGAAAATCCCATGCGAGCGGCGACGCCTCGCCGCACGCGAGCCCGGCCATCACCGAATCGACGCTGCCGCTCGCCTTCGTCGCGCGGCCGGCCAGCGCGCTCTGGTACAGGCAGTCGGCCTGGCGCGGCTCGACGACGACAAAGCGCGGCCGCTGCACGCCGTCACGCTCCCACAGGTAACTCGCGACGCCCGCGGCGAGGCCGCCCACGCCGCCTTGCAGGAACACGTGCGTGAACGGCCGGCCGTCTTCCTCCGCGGCCTGCGCGGCCGCTTCGGCGGCGATCACGCCGTAGCCCTGCATCACGTCGCGCGGAATCGCTTCGTAGCCGTCGTACGACGTATCCGACACGACGTACCAGCCGTTCGCCTGCGCGAGCTGCGCCGCGCAGACGACCGATTCGTCATAGTTCCCCGCGATGCGCACGATCCGCGCGCCGTACGCGGAGATCGCGCGTTCGCGCTCGGCGTCGACGTGCGCGTGCAGCACGATCACGCAGCCGCAGCCGATCGCACGCGCGGCGGCAGCCAGCGCGCGGCCGTGATTGCCGTCGGTCGCGCTGATCACCGTCAGGTCGGCCAGTGCCGACGCGTAGCGGCCGGTGACGAGCCCTTGCGGATCGAGTGCCTGCGTGCGGCGCAGCCGCTTCACGAGCCGCACCAGCGCGATCGGCGCGCCGAGTGCCTTGAAGCTGCCGAGCGGCGAACGGCACGACTCGTCCTTCACGCTGACGCTCGCGACGCCGAGCCGCGCGGCGAGATCGGGCAGCGCGCGCAGCGGCGTGCGTGCATTGCCGACGAGCGGCCAGTGCGCGAGCCATGCGCCGCTTTCGTCGGCCGACGCGATGTTCATCACGCGGCGCAGCGCGTTCGGGTAGGCGGTGCGCGACGCGCGCGGGTTGGCGATCAGCATGGCGAAAGGCTCCGGAGCGGGACCCCTGGGGGGTCCGTCGGGTGAGTCGGATCGGGCAGCGCGGGTTGCGCGCGCCGTCGGTTTGAAAAATAATATTGCGCGGTCGGGTGAATGAAATCGCCAAATCGACCGCTCCGACGCAAAAATTTCTCATTCTTCGAGGTTGCACGCGCCATCATGACGATCCCTCTCGATGCGTTCGATCGCAAGCTGCTGATGGAAGTCCAGCGCGACGCGCAGACGCCGCAGGCCGAGCTCGGCGCGCGCGTCAACCTGTCGACCGCTGCCGTGAACCGGCGGCTGCGGCGTCTCGCGGAAGCGGGCGTGATCGAGCGTTATACGGCCATCGTCGCGCCGGACAAGGTCGATCATCCGCTGACGATCGTCGTGAACGTCGAGGTCGAGAGCGAGCAGATCGACCAGCTCGACGCGATGAAACGCGCGTTCGAGCGCTGCCCGCAGATCCAGCAGTGCTACTACGTGACGGGAGAATGGGATTTCGTGCTGATCCTCGCGGTGCGCAACATGGATCAGTACAACGCGCTCACGCTCGAGCTGTTCTTCGCGAACAACAACGTGAAGCGGTTCAAGACGCTGGTCAGCATGAGCCGCGTGAAGGTCGGGCTCGACGTGCCGGTCGATGCCGGCGAGTGAATGCGGCGATGAAGCGGCCGGCGCGTGACAGCGTGCGCCGGCCGCTTCCCATCGACGGCTACGTCAGCGACAACTGAAGCTCGCCGCCGAGTTCAAGTCGCCCGAACCGTTGTAGCGCGCAACCTGCGGATACGGGCACAGCGGCCGCGTACGCCCCGCGCCCCACGACGCGGGCACGTCCGCGTTCGGCACCGCGTTCGTCGTGTCGCGCGCGGCAGCCACGACCGCCGCGGGCGCCTGCCCCTGTTCGACCCACGCGACGAGCGGCGTCAGCATGTCGAACTGGTCGGCGGCCGGCCCGCCGGAGCAGTGGTTCATCCCCGGCACCGGATAGAAGCGTGCGAAGCTCGACGCATCGCCGCCGTTCGCCTGCGCGACCTGCGCGTACCAGTCGCGCGTGTCGTTGAACGAGAACACCGGGTCGCCCGTGCCGTGATAGACGAGCAGCTTCGCGCCGCGCGACTTCAGCGCGGCGAGGTTCGTCTCGTCGGGCGGCGTCATGAACGACCATGACGATTGCGTATAAGTGCCGTTCGTCGCGAAGATTGCCGGCGCATCGTGGTCCATGTCGAAGCCGAGCGCGAAGCCGGCGAGGTTCGCGAGCACCGCGGCGGTTTTCGGCGGCGTCATGAACGTGAACGCCATCGCGGCCGGGTCGAGCATGATCGAGTTCGACTGCTTCCATGCAGCCCAGCCAGGGCCCGACAGGCCCGGATCGTACGGAAAGCTCGCGTACAGCGCCGTGCCCGCGCTGTTGCGCGCCCCGGCGAACACGTTCTCCAGCGCGGTTTTCTGCGCAGGCGTCAGGCACGACCCGGTGCGCGTGCCATTCGCGCAGGTGGGAACATCGGCATCGACGCTGAAGTGCGCCTGGCACGCGGCGACGTCCTGCACCATCCCGTCGGCCGCGCCGTCGAGCGCGTCGCATTTTTCGAGAATCTTCGCGCCGACGAACTGGCGTTCCGCATCGTTGAAACCGCTGCGGATATCCGGCAACCCGTTCGTTCCCGTGGCCGATGCGATCTTCGCGAACTGCTGCGCGCCGTACATCTCGCCGATCGCCGCCTTCGGCAGATGGAAGCCCGGATCGCCCGCGATGATGCCGTCGTAGTCGGCCGGATTGCGCACCGCCGTGACCATCGCGTGACGGCCGCCGTTCGAGCAGCCGCCGAAATAGCTGCGATCGGGCGCCTTGCCGTACGCGAGCCGGATCACCTGCTTCGCCATCGGCGTCAGCGCGTCGACGGCGCCGTAGCCGTAGTCGATCCGCGCCTGCGGATCGAGGCCGAACAGCGGATTCTGCGCGGCGCTGTGCCCAGAATCCGAGCTGATCACCGCGAAACCCTGGTTCAGCGCGTTGGTCAGCGGCCCGCCGCCGCCGATCTCGCCGGTCGCGGTCACGACGTTGCCGTCGAGCCCGCCGTTCGCCTGGTAAAAGAAGCGGCCGTTCCATGCTTTCGGCAAGCGCATCTCGAAGCCGATCGCATAGGTCTTGCCGTCCACCGCGCTCACGCGCTCGTTCATTTTCCCCGCGATCACGCAGTGCTCGGCGACCGGCTTGCCGGCCACCGTCAGCGCGCCGGCCGCCGCGGTCGTCACCGACGTGAACGACGTGTTCGCATACGCGAGCTTCGCGGCGAGCGCGTCGCAGGTCTGCGCCATCGCGGCCGGCGTCGCGGCGCTCAGGTGCGTGGGCGGCGCGCTGATCGAATCGTCGCCGCCGCAACCGGCGAGCAGGGCGGCGGCGGACAGCGGCGCAATACAGAGGAATGCAGATTTCCTGTTCAAGATAACTCCCATTCGGTTCGTCACGCCGCTGAATCAGAACATGTGCCGCACGCCGACCATCGCGCCGAGCTGCCCCATCCCTGCGCCGGGCGTCGTGCCGGGCCCGCCGCCGCTGACCGAGTAGCGCGCGTGCGCGCTGTTCCACAGATACGACGATTGCGCATAGACGGCCGTGCGCTTGGTCAGCAGATAAGTCGCGCGCAGCGTGGCCATCGTCGCGCGCGTGTCGTGCGCGCTGTTGACGATCCGGTAGCCTTCGCCGTCGACGATGAAATCGGGCTTCACCGCATACGACGCGCCGACGAAGAACAGGTCCGAATGCGCGCCGGGCGCGGCCGGCGAACCGGTCGACACGCGCCGCCCGATCCAGCCCGCGCCGATCTTCGCGCCGGCCGCCTGCGCATACGCGCTCACGTGCGTACGCGCATCCTTGCCGCCGCTGCTCGTGAACGGGACGGGCGCCACGCCGTCGAAGAAGTTGGCGGCCGCGCCGGTGCCGCCGCGCTGTTCCTCGTACGATGCCGCCGCACCGAAGTACGCGCTGTCGTACTTGAGCATCACCGACCAGTTGCGGCACTGCACCGCGTCGCCCGGCACCTGCCCCGCGCACGTGCCCTGCCCCGGCGAGTTGCCGGTGCCCGCGCCGTCGCGGCCGAACGAATACGCGGCGCCGAACGTCACGCCGCGATACGCGCCGACGTAGGTCACCGCGTTGTCGGCGCGGCCGTTCGGCACGTACGCGTCGAACGAGCCGAGCCCGTAGATGTCGGGGCCGATGATGTCCGCGCCCTGCAGCGCGAGATAGGTCATCGTGTACTGACGGCCGAACGCGAGCGTACCGAAGCCGCTCTTCAGCCCGACGAAGGCCTGGCGCCCGAACAGCCGGCCGCCCTGGCCGAGATCGCCGCCGCGTACGTTGAAGCCGCTTTCGAGCGTGAACACCGCCTGGTAGCCGCCGCCGAGATCCTCGGTGCCGCGCAGCCCCCAGCGCGACGGCAGCTCGCCCGTCACGCCCGGCATCCGCACGACGTGGTCGCCGGCCGCGTTCGCGTGCGACACGAACTCGACGCCCGTGTCGATGATCCCGTACAGCGTCACGCTCGACTGCGCGTGCGCGCCCGGCGCGGCAAGCGCGCAGCACGCGCCGGCGGCCAGCAGGCCGTTCCTTGTCTTCGTCTTCATTTCGTTGCGTCTCCAGACCGTGTTGAATTGCGCGCTCTGACGGCGCGCCTTGAAAAAAACGAAACGTCAGTCGTCGGCTTGCGGGCGACGAATCAGCACGAATGCAGCGAAGGCCGCGACGAGCGTGACGGGGATGCTCGCGCCGATCACGACCGGCGCGCTGCGGCCCGCGGCCAGCAGCGTCGCGGCCGCGAGCGGCCCGACGACGGAGCCAAGCCGGCCGACGGCCACCGCCGCGCCGACGCCGGTGCCGCGCATCGCGGTCGGGTAGTAGATCGCCGCGAGCGCATACAGCACCGACTGCCCGCCGACGACGAACATCCCCGCCGCGAACGCGGCCGCCGCGAGCGACGCGAAACCGGGCGCGGCCGCGAGCGCGGCGAGCGACAGCACGATCCCGACATACATGCCGCCGACCACGCGCGACGCGCGCATCCGGTCGAGCGCCGCGCCGATGCCGAGCGCGCCGAGCCCCGCGCCGACGTTGAACGCGATCTGCACGAGGCCGACGTGTGCGCGATCGAGCCCGCGCGAAGCCATCAGCGACGGCAGCCAGTTCAGCAGGAAGTAGAGGACGATCAGCGTGCAGAAGTAGCTGACCCACAGCGCGACCGTCGACGTCGTGCGCCCGTCGCCGAACAGCGTCTTCCCGACGCTCGTGCGTGATGCCTGCGTGCCCGCGACGTCGAGATACGCGCGCGATTCCGGCAGGCACCACACGAGCAGCGGCACGAGCAGCAGCGGGCCCACGCCGCCGACGTAGAAAATGTGCCGCCATTCGGTGTCGCCCGCGAGCAGCACGCCGATCACCGACGCGATCACGCCGCCGAACGGGATCCCGCAGTACATCGTCGCGACCGCGCTGCTGCGCGAGCGCGGCTCGACCGCTTCGGACGACAGCGCGATCAGGTTCGGCATCGCGCCGCCGAGGCCGATGCCGGTCAGCACGCGCACGACGACGAGCATCGCGAACGTCGATACCTGCGCGGTCGCGATCGACAGCAGCCCGAACAGCACGACCGATGCGATCAGCACACGCTTGCGGCCGATCCGGTCGGCGAGCCGCCCGCCGAGCATCGCGCCCGGCAGCAGCCCGAAGGTGCCCGCGCTGAACGCGATGCCCATCTGCGACACGGACAGCCCGAATTCGCGCGCCATGCGCGGCGCGGCGACACCGACCGACTGCAGGTCGAGCCCTTCGAGGAGAGCGATCGCGAAACACAGCGCGAGCGTGGTCGCGACCGTGGATTTTTCGGCAACGTAAGTGTTCATGTCTCCATTCCCATGTCTTTGTAGTCGGTCGGCCCTGCAACGGCCGCCGCGCGCCGCCGCCGGCCAGTGGCGGTTCGGCGCGCGAGGTGTCGTATGAACGGCCGCCTTTATCAGGCAACCTGATTCACTGGCCGAAAAAATGCCTGCCGGTGTCGTGGCCGGCCGGTCGTTGTGCGTGCTGCTTACCGCTGCAACTGCCCGTGCGTGCTGCTTACGCGTAAATCACGTCGGGATCGCGTCGCGCCGGGTCGTACAGCGCGTCGATCGTCGCCGCGCGATGCTTCTGCACGGCCACCTGGTTCAGCGAACCCTTGTCGGTCACCTCGCCGAGATCGAGCGACGGCGGCGTGTCGATCAGCCGGATCCGCGCGACGAACGTCGACCCGCCGCTCGCGTTGCGGTTCAGCGCGGCGAGCCACGCCGCGAACGCCGCGCGCACGGCCGGCGCGCGCAGCACGTCGGTCACGGATGCGTCGGCCGCCAACCCCGCCAGCGCACGGCACGCATCGACGCGCGGGAACACCAGCAAGCCGATGTCGTCGCGATTGATCCCGGTGACGACCACGTCCTGCACGTACGGCGCGCCGGTCGACACCGCATTCGCGCGCAACGGCCCGACGCTGACGAACGTGCCGCTGCTCAGCTTGAAGTCCTCGGTCAGCCGCCCGTCGAACAGCAGCCCGAGTTCCGGCCGCTGCGGATCGGCAAAGACGCCCGCGTCGCCGCTGCGGTAGTAGCCTTCTTCGTCGAACACGTCGCGCGGATCGACGTCCGCATGCCAGTAGCCGCGCATCACGTTCGGCCCCTTGAAGCGCAGTTCGTGCTTGCCGCCGCACGGCACGAGCTTCGCGTCGCAGCCGGGCGCGGGCAGCCCGATATAGCCGGCGCGCATCAGCGGTCCCGTCGTGAACAGGCACGACGGCGACGCCTCCGTCATCCCGAGGCCGGCCATGATCCGGATGCGCTCGCCGCAATGCGCTTCGGTCACGCGGTCGAGCCGGTCCCATGCGGCCTGCGACAGCCCCGCGCCGCCGAAGAAATACAGCTTCACGCGCGAGAAGAACGTGTCGCGCAGCTCGGCATCGCGTTCGAGCGCGGCGGTCAGCTCTTCCCAGCCCTTCGGCACGTTGAAGTAGATCGTCGGCGCGATCTCGCGCAGGTTGCGCACGGTTTCGTCGAAGCGGCCGGGCATCGGGCGGCCGTCGTCGATATACAGCGTGCCGCCGTTGTACAGCGCGATGCCGAGGTTGTGACTGCCGCCGAACGTGTGATTCCACGGCAGCCAGTCGACCAGCACCGGCGGCTCGCGCGTGAGTTCCGGCATCGTCTGCCGCAGCATCTGCTGGTTGCTGCACAGCATCCGGTGCGTGGTCGGCACCGCCTTCGGCTGCTTCGTCGAACCGGACGTGAACAGGATCTTCGCGAGATGGTCGGGGCCGACCGCCGCGTGGATCGCGTCGATCGTGCGCGGAACGGTGGCGAGCAGGCGCGACAGCGGCACTGCGCGGCTCTCGACATCGGTTTGCGCATCGGCGTCGCGGGCCACGATCAGCGTTGCATCGGCCGGCAACGTCGCATCGAGCGCACGCGCGAACGGCGCACGTTCGGCGACGAACACCGCGCCCGGCCGCAGCACGCCGAGCGTGTGACGCAACTTGCCGTAGTCGGTCGACACCAGCGAATACGCGGGCGAGATCGGCGAATACGGCACGCCGGCCAGCATCGCCGCGAACATCATCTGCAAATGCTCGAGATCGTTGCCGGACAGCACCGCGAGCGGACGCTCGGCCGACAGCCCGAGATCGACGAGACCCTGGCCGAGCACGCGCGCGCGTTCGAGCATCTGCGCGTACGTGATCTCGATCCAGCGGCCATCGGCGCCGCGCCGCGCGGCCAGCACGCGGTCGGGATGCGCGTGCGCGCCGCGCACGAGGCAGTCGGTGATGCGCGTCGGGTAATCGCCGAGCGGCTCGCGCGAGCGCAGGTACCAGGTACCGTCGTCGGCGCGGCGAATCTCGGCCGCGCCGACCGCGACGGCGGCCGCGCGGTAGCGCACGGCGTCGGCGTCGGCGTGTTGGCCGACCTGAAGCGGCGCCTTCTCTGCATTCATCGTCGGCTCGCTCATATCGGGTAGTGGCGCGGCGCGGTCTGCACGGTGATCCAGCGCAGCTCGGTGAATTCGGCGATCGACGCGCGGCTGCCGAAGCGGCCGTAGCCGCTCGCCTTCGTGCCGCCGAACGGCATCTGCGCTTCGTCGTGCACGGTCGGCCCGTTGACGTGGCAGATCCCCGATTCGATCCGGCGCGCGACCGCCATCGCACGTGCGATATCGCGGCTGAACACGCTCGCCGACAGCCCGAATTCGCTGTCGTTCGCGAGCGCCACCGCTTCGTCGTCGCTGTCCGCACGCAGGATCGCGACGACCGGTGCAAAGGACTCCTCGCGATAGAGCCGCATGTCGCGCGTCACGCCGTCGACGATCGCCGGCTGCATCGTCGCGCCTTCCACACGGCAGCCGAGCGGCAGTTGCGCGCCAAGCGCACGCGCATCCTCGACCAGCGACGCCGCGCGCGCGGCAGCCGACGCATCGACCATCGTGCCGAGCGCATGACCGGCCAGCGGATCGCCGGCGACCAGCGCGCGCGCCTTCGCGGCGAGCCGCTCGACGAGCGCGTCGGCGATCGGCCGTGCGGCGATCACGCGCTCGGTCGACATGCAGATCTGCCCCTGGTTGAAGAATGCGCCGAACGCGATCGCGTCGACGGCCGCATCGAGATCGGCATCGTCGAGCACGAGCACCGGCGCCTTGCCGCCGAGTTCGAGCAGCACGGGTTTCAGGTGCGCGGCCGCGTGGCGCGCGATGATGCGGCCGACGTGCGTCGACCCGGTGAAGTTGATCCGCTTCACCTGCGGATGCGCGATCATCCGCTCGACGAGCTCAGGCGCATCGGCCGCCGCGTGCGTGATCACGTTGACCACGCCCGCGCCGAGCCCTGCCTCGTCCAGCACCGCACCGATCAGCGCATGCACGCCGGGGCACGCCTCGGACGCCTTCAGCACGACCGTGTTGCCGCAGGCGAGCGGCATCGCCAGCGCCCGCGTGCCGAGGATCACCGGCGCGTTCCACGGTGCGATGCCGAGCACCACGCCGCACGGCACGCGCATCGCGAGCGCGAGATTGCCCGGTACGTCGGACGGGATCACGTCGCCGGCGATCTGCGTCGTCATCGACGCGGCCTCGCGCAGCATGTTCGCCGCGAGCGTCGCGTTGAAGCCGAGCCAGGCGGGCGTCGCGCCGGTTTCGGCGACGCCGGTCGCGATGATTTCGTCGATGCGCGCGTCCATCAGGTCGGCCGCCTTCAGCAGCCGGCGGCGCCGCTCGGTCGGCGCGAGTGCCGCCCACGCGGGGAACGCGCGATGCGCGGCGTCGATCGCCGCGTCGGCGTCGGCCACGCCGGCCGCCGGCGCGCGCGATGCGAGCGCGCCCGTCGCGGGGTTGAAGCGGTCGAAGGTGCGGCCGTCGCGGGCGTTGCACCACTCGCCGCCGATCAGCATCCGTCTGTCGGTCATGTCGTCTCCTGCCTTGCCTGTCTCTTGCGATTACGCCGGCGGGGAAGCCGGCGGCTGCGTCCGCGCTTGTCTCAGCGCTTGTATGCCTGCAGGCCCGGCTTGATCGTCTTGTCGTCGAGGAACTGCTTCAGCCCCTGTTCGCGGCCGCGCTCGGGGTCGCGCAACTGCGCCTGGTCGAGCTTCGCATACAGGTAATCCTCGCACTGCTCCCACGTGAGCTCGCGCGAACGCTTGAAGCCGTGTTTCGCCGCGCGCAGCACCACCGGGTTCTTGTCCATCAGCCGCGCGGCGAGCGCGATCGTCGCGTCGCGCAGCCCGGCGAGCGGCACGCTGCTGTTCACGAGACCCATCTCGGCCGCTTCCGCGCCCGTGAACGTGTCGCCGGTCATGATGTAGTGCAGCGCGCGGCGATGCCCGACCGTGTCGGCCATCGCCTTGCTGACGAGGTTGCCCGGCGGGATGCCCCAGTTGATCTCCGACAGCCCGAACACCGCTTCATCGGCCGCGATCGCGAGGTCGCACGCGACGAGCGGCGAGAACCCGCCGCCGAAGCACCAGCCGTTCACCATCGCGATCGTCGGCTTGTTGTACATCCGCAGACGGCGCCACTGCCATTCCGACGCGTCGCGGCGCACTTTTTCCTGCAGCGCGTCGGAACCGCCGTCGATCTCGCGGAAATATTCCTTCAGATCCATGCCGGCCGTCCACGCGGCGCCCGCGCCGGTCAGCACCAGCACCTTCGCCTCGTCGTCGAACTCGACCGCGTCGAGGACTTCCAGCATCTCCCTGTTCAGCGTCGGGCTCATTGCGTTGCGCTTCTCGGGGCGATTCAACGTCACCCACGCGATGCCGGCCTCCACTTTCACTTCAACGGTCTGCCAGCGGTTGTCGTACTTGCTCATGTCTGTTCCTGTCGTTCGTTTCCAGTGCGATTCGGTGCGCAGCATCCCTGCTGCGGACGACTTCATTTAATATCAGGCTACCTGATATTGCAAGCGGCACGAGCGCCGGTGTAAACCCGGAGCGGAACGCGGGGAAAGCGACGGGAAATCGGGGAGCGGTCGGGAGGCCGCCGATGGCGCGTACGAAGCGAGCGCGGGCCTGGCAGGCCCGCGTCGTGAAAACCGGGGAAGCGGTCAGCCGCGCAGGTTGCGCGAGAACAGTTCGAGCGCGCGCTGCACGTGCGCGGCGTCGTCGGCCGGGATGTCGCCGAGCATGCGCTTTTCGAGCGGGCGCAGCACGGCTTCGCATTCGCGCAGCATCGCCGCGCCCGCATCGGTCAGCGTCAGCAGGATGATGCGGCCGTGCGACGGGTCGGCTTCGCGCGTGACGAAACCGCGGGCGGCCATCACGCTCATCACCTCGTTCGCCGACTGCGGTGTGATCCACGAGCGCTCGGCCAACTGCGCGTTCGACGATGCGCCGCGCGCCTCGAGCACCGACAGCGCCGTGTACTGCGCGAGCGTGATGCCGAGCGGCGCGAGCGCGTCGGTCATGTGGCGGCGCAGCAGCCGGTCGAGGCCGCCGATCACGTAGGTCAGGCGCTGTTGCACGCGCGGCTTCGGCTTGTCGGCCGGCGTGCGGGCGACGTTCTTCGCGGCGGGTTTCGAACGGGCGGGCTTGGTCGGGGTGGAACTCATGGCGCGGGCTGGGTGGAATTGCGGGCCATCTTACCAGCAGGTGGGGGGACGGACGCATAGTCGCGACATCACGCTTAACGTCCCTCCATGTTCTCAGTTGCCTCGTATAAGTACGAAATTACCGGTCCGCACATCCATTAAATTACCAAAAACAATCGATTCTCATCTTGAAAATGGTTCGTCACTTCGTGATGGGGTAAAAGAATAGTGACTGCAATACTGGAACCAACAATGGTTAATACAGGAAGAAATATGCAGACCAGCCTCACAAGAATCACTGAGCTAGCCATTCTTGTGTTTTTGCTGATTGGTTTTTCCATTCATATGACCAGACCAAATTATGGTCAATGTGATTTTTTTGAAAAAGAACTGAATGGAGGGAAGAAAGAATTTGGAGGTGTGGAATATTACGCAAAGTTGTGTGGAGCGAATGCCCGGAATGGGCATGAAGTGAGGCTTCAGCTTTTTGACGGAACTGGGGAATTGCGCGCTCGACGCTATTTTTTATACTACGTAAATTCGGCGACTGAGCGAGAACTGGTAGAGGGTGTCGGCGGAATCGTATATTACGATAGCTCGAGCAGCGATGTGATGCAGTTAATTGCGATTCCGCCTACCAAATGGGATTGGATTCGCGCCCGACTACCTTTATTTTAATTGTCGTGATTGAGTGTGAAAGAAAAAAAAGCCCCCGAGCCTTCACAAGTCGGGGGCTTTCGTTTTGCCCGCTGGCCGATAGAACCTGCCGTCCACACCCGCCATTCATCCAGTATGTGTCCCCGCAAACCGCGCGGTCGGCAGCCCCGCATGCCGCGTCTGCGCGACGAACACACCGCCCGCGTGCGCGTCGCTCGCCAGCGCATCATCGCTCAGGCCAACACGTGCACTCGTCACATACAACCGGCCGTCACCGTCAATCGCAACGCAGCTCGGCTGCGCGGTCGGCACCGCCACGCGGTCCGTCTCGACGCCATCGGGCCCATAACGCACTACCCGCCGCCCACCCCACTGCGCATTCCACAGCCCGCCGTCGCGATCGACGATCGAGCCGTCCGGATCGCCATCGACATCGGTCAGCCGCGCGAACGACCGCACGTTCGCGACGTCGCCACCCGCCCGGTAATCGCACACAAAAATCTCGCGCACCAGCGAATCGCAGAAATACATCTTCGTGCCATCCGGCGAGAACCCGATGCTGTTCGCGATCGCGGCCGCAGGCAACGCAAGCCGTTCGAGCGTCAGATCGGCATTGAGCCGGTAGAACCCGCCGACCGCTTTCGGCGGCTCGCTGCCTTCGTCCTTCATCCCGAACACGAACGCGCCGGAACCGTCGCAGCGCCCGTCGTTCAGCCGCGTCGGCAGCTCGGGTTCGACGTCGACGATCCGCGTGAACGCACCGCTACGCAGATCAAGGAACGCGAGATGCGTAGCGAGCCCGACGAGCAGCACGTCCGGCTCGTCGGTCAGCGCAAAGCACGCGAGCCGCTCGGGCATCGCCCATTGCGCGAGGTCCGAACCGTCCGCGCGGCAGCGCCACAGTTGCGCGCCTTCGATGTCCACCCAGTACAGCGCGTGCGTCCTGTCGCACCACGTCGCGCCTTCGCCGAGCGTGTTGCGGCTGTCGGCCAGCAGCGTCGCCGCCGTGCCCGGATGAGTCTGTTGCATGCCGTCTCCCGATATTCGTCGTATTTGCAGGCGGCCGCGCGTGGTCGAAATCAGATCTTCATCGCGCGCCGCTGGTTGCGACGATACTGGTCGAACAGCACCGCGAGCAACAGAATTCCGCCGCGTATCAGATATTGGTAAAAGGTCGGCACGTTCAGCAGGCTCATCGCGTCCTGCACGGAGCCCATGATCAGCACGCCGACCAGCACGCCGGAGATCGTCGCGACGCCGCCCGTCAGCGACACGCCGCCGAGCACGCACGCGGAAATCACGCCGAGCTCGAGACCGACCGACGTCTTCGGGTCGCCGAGGCTCATCCGCGACGCGAGCATCACGCCGGCGAAGCCGGTCACGAGCCCCTGCAGCACGAACACGGCGATCTTGATGCGCATCACCGGCAGCCCCGCGAGCAGCGCGGCCTCGCCGTTGCCGCCGACGGCCAGCACGTTCTTGCCGAACACCGTCTTGCGCAGCAAAAAGCCGAACACGACGAAGCCGACGATGTTGCTCCAGATCGGAAACGAGATGCCGAGGAACGACCCGCCGCCGAGATCGAAGAAGCGCTCTTCCGAGATCATCACCGCGTCGCCGTTCGACGTGATGAATGCGAGCCCGCGCACGACTTCCATCATCGCGAGCGTGACGATCAGCGAGTTGATCCGGTAGCGCGCAATCAGCACGCCGTTCACGAGCCCCACCGCGCCGCCGGCGAGCACGCCGGCCGCGACGCCGAGCACGATGCTGTGCGTCGCGGTAATCAGCGTCGATGCGACCACACCCGAGAACGCGACGATCGACGCGACCGACAGGTCGACTTCGCCGAGCGCGAGCACGAACATCATCGTCACCGAGATCGAACCGATCAGCGTGACCGATAGCAGCAGGCCCTGGATGTTGCGCGGCGTGAGGAAGTCCGGCACGGTCAGCGACAGCGTCGCGAACAGCACCAGAAACACCATCACGATGCCGGAGCGGTTGATCAACTGCCACACGCCGCCGCGCGCGCGCGCGGGCACGGCGGGCGTATCCGGGGAGGGGGAAGTACGTTGGGGTTGCATTGCCTGGCTCATAACGTTTGCTTTCCAGTTTGACTGCGGGCCGCTAGCGCGGCAGCGCGAGCTTGATCAGCGCATCGGGCGTCGCCTGCGCCTTCGCGACCTCGCCCGCGATCCGTCCTTCCTTCATCACGACGATGCGGTCCGACACGCCGATCACCTCGGCCAGATCGCTCGACACGAGGATCACCGTGCGGCCCGCTTCCGCGAGTTCGTAGAACAGGTTGTAGATTTCGGCGCGCGCGCCGACGTCGATGCCGCGCGTCGGCTCGTCCATCAGGAACACGTCGATGCGCTCGGCCAGCCAGCGCGCGAGCACGACCTTCTGCTGGTTGCCGCCCGACAGCGCGCCGATCGGCGTTTCGCCGTCGCGGGTCTTGATCGCGAGGCGCTCGATGTATTTCTGCGCGAGCTCGCGTTCGCGCCGCCCGTCGAGCAGCACGCGCGCCGGGCTGAAATGACGGCGCGCGCTGATGTTGAGGTTGTCGGCCACCGACGCGATCGCGACGATGCCTTCCTGCTTGCGGTCTTCCGGGCACAGCGCGATGCCGGCACGCACCGCGTCGCGCGGGCTGCCGAACGCCACCCGCTTGCCGTTCAGCTCGACGTGGCCGACGGTCGGCCGTACCGCGCCGTACAGCAGCTTCATCAACTCCGAGCGGCCCGCGCCGACGAGCCCGAAGAAGCCGACGATCTCGCCGCGCCGCGCGGTGAACGACACGGACTCGGCCAGCCCCGGCCCCGCCAGCCCCTTCGCTTCGATCAGCACGTCGCCGGCCGGGCGCGGCCGGTAGCCGTACACGTCCTCGATCGAGCGGCCGACCATGCAGCCGATCAGCCGGTCGCGGTCGAGATCGGCGACGGAATCGAACGTGTCGATGCGGCGGCCGTCGCGAAACACCGTCACGCGGTCGCACAGTTCGTACACTTCCTCCATCCGGTGCGTGACGTAGATGATCGCGCGGCCTTCCGCGCGCAGCGCGCGGATGATCCGGAACAGTTGCGTGGTTTCGCGTGCGGACAGCGAGCTCGTCGGTTCGTCGAACGCGATCACGCGCGCATCGCGCATCAGCGCCTTGCCGATCTCGATCATCTGGCGCTGGCCGATCGACAAATACTTCACCGGGATGCCCGGATCGATGTGCTCGCCGAGCCGCTCCAGCGCATCGAGCGCGCGCGCGGCGAGCGCACGTTCGTCGACCACGCCGAGCCGGCTCGGCAATTGCCCGAGCATCAGGTTTTCCGCGACCGTCAGCTCGGGCACCAGATGCAGCTCCTGGTAGATGATCGCGATGCCGGCCTCGAGTGCCGCGCGCGTCGACGCGAAGCGCTGCGCCGTGCCGTTCAGCGTCAGCGTGCCGGCCTGCGGCTGGTTCACGCCGGACAGCACCTTCAGCAGCGTCGATTTCCCCGCGCCGTTCTCGCCCATCAGCCCGTGCACTTCGCCCGCGCGCACCGACAGCGACACCGCGTCGAGCGCACGCACGCCCGGAAACGTCACGGTGATGCCGTCGAGCGCGAGCAGCGGGCCGTCCGGCGGCGTACCCGCTTCGGCGTCGTGGCCGGACACGGCCGTCATCGTCTGCATCGTCATCGCGTTCTCGCCTCGCCCCGCTCAGATACCGAGTTCGGCGCGCACGGCCTGCCAGTTCGCGCGCGTCATCAGCTTGCCGCTCGTCTGCGTGTCGGCCGGCGGCGTCTTGCCGTTGCGGATCCAGTCGACGAGGTTCTGCGTGCTGTCCTTGCCGTGGTTCGTCGAGCTGACCGCGATCGTCCCGTAGAAGCCGGTCGGCTCCTTCTTCTGGAACTCGGCGAACGCCTCGCCCGCGCCGTTGATGCCGACGCCGATCACGTCGGCCGCCGGGATGTGCAGCTGTTCGGTCGCGCGCACCGCGCCGAGCACGGTTTCCTCGTTCAGCGCGTAGACCACCCATTTCTTCACGTTCGGATGGCGGGCGAGCACGGGCGCCGCCGCGCTGAAGCCGCCTTCGTCGTCGGTCGTCTTCTGCGGCGCGTCGAAGATGTTCTCCTTGCGGAAGCCGTTCGCGAGCAGCGCCTGCGTCGCGCCGTCGGTGCGCAGCTTCGCGGTCGGCAGCTCGTAGTTCGTGATCCGCAGCGCGCCGACTTCTTCCGGCTTCCAGCCGCGCCGCTTCATCTCGTCGGCGATCGCCTGGCCGACCTGGTTGCCGATCTTGGTCGCCGACATCCCGAGGTGCGGCACGTTCGGCAGCGGCTTGCCGCTCGAATCGACGAGCTGGTCGTCGACGGTCACGAACTTCATGTTGTAGCGCTTCGCGCGCGACGCGATCGCCGGCCCGAGGCGCACGTCCGGCGCGCAAATCACGAAGCCCTGCGCGCCTTGCGAGCCGAGGTTGTCGATCGCGGCCAGCACCTTCTCGCCGTCGGGCGTGCCGATCTTCACGACCGAGAAGTTCTCCTTCTGGCCGAGCGCGGATGCCGCATTCTGCTCGTTGATGAACCACGCCTGCTCCGGCATCTTCACGAGGAAGCCGATCTTCAGCGGCGCATCGGCATGCGCGGCGCCCGTCATCCCGAGCGGCGCGATGCAAAGCGCGGCCAGCAGCGCGCGCAGGGTGTGTCGACGGATCGTGTGAGTCGTGCGGTTCATGGTGTCTCCTTGGTATCGGCTGATGCCGTGATGCGTGTCGAAATATCAATCAATCGTCGCGTGCGCTTCATGCTTCATGGCGAAGCGCACGCAGGTTCAGCGGCCGAACGCGTCGGTCTGCACGCGCCGGCCGAACAGGAAGGCATCGGCGACGAGCCGCAGCGGCCGCACGTCGACGTCGCTTTCTCCACGCGCGATCAACGCGTGGAAATGCGCATACAGCGCCGGGTATTCGCGCTCCGGCCCGATCTCGACCGGCTCGCCCGCGATCGACAATTGCGCGCCGCCGCGGCTGATCGCGAGCACGCCGTCGGCCGTGTCGACCGCGATCTCCCATTGCTCGACCGGGCCATGCCGCCAGTCGAATTCCGCGCGCACCGGTACGCCGTCGGTATCCGCGCAATCGAGTTCGGCCGCGATCGGCATCTGCGCGTCGCTCGGTACGATCAGCGTCGCCTCGCGCAGCACCAGCTCGCGCGGCAGGATCCGCGTGACGATCGACAGCGCGTTGATGCCCGGATCGAACACGCCGAGGCCGCCCGGCTCCCAGATCCACTGCTGCCCCGGATGCCAGCGCCGCACGTCTTCCTTCCAGCGCACCTGCACCGCGCGGATCGTGCGTTGCGCGAGCCATGCACGCGCCGGCTCGACCGCGCTCGCGCAGCGCGAATGCCAGGTCGCAAACAGCGTGAGGCCACGCTCGCGGGCCAGCGCGTCCAGCGCCGCCACTTCGCCGAGCGTCGCGCCCGGCGGCTTCTCGAGCATCACGTGCTTGCCGGCTTCGAGCGCCGCGCGCGCCTGCGCGTAGCGCACCTGCGGCGGCGCGCACAGCGACACCGCGTCGAGCTCGGGCTCGGCGGCCAGCAGCGCGTTCAGATCCGGATAATTGCGCACGCCGTTGACTTCTGCGTGACGGCTCGCGCAGGCAGTCAGCGCGAAGCCCGGTTCGGCGGCGATCGCCGGCAAATGCTGGTCGCGGGCGATCTTGCCGATCCCGACGACACCCAGCGAAATTGGATGGCTCATCGTGCGTCTCTCCTTCGCGAATCGCTCAGCGCGCCCAGCGCAGCACGAGCGGATCGAGCCGGCGCGCGATCGCGAGCAATTCCGCGCGCGTGTCCGGGTGCAGTTCCGGCATCGGATGCCGCGGCCGCTCGCACGCGATCACGCCGCCTTCGCGCATCAGCGCCTTCGCGGTGAGGATCCCGGATTGGCGGTTCTCGTGATTGATCAGCGGCAGCCACGTCTGGTAATGCGCGAACGCATCGTCGTGGCGCCCGTCGCGCCATGCTTCGAGGATCGGCCGGATACCGTCCGGGAAGCCGCCGCCCGTCATCGCGCCGGTCGCGCCCGCATGGAGGTCGGCGAGCAGCGTGATCGCCTCCTCGCCGTCCCACGGCCCCTCGATCGCGTCGCCGCCGAGCCGGATCAGCTCGCGCAGCTTGTTCGCCGCACCCGGCGTCTCGATCTTGAAGTACGCGACCTGCTCGATCTCGCGGGCCATCCGCGCGAGGAACGGCGCGGACAGCGGCGTGCCGCTCGCCGGCGCGTCCTGGATCATGATCGGGATGTCGATCGCATCGGACACGCGCGCGAAGAAATCGAAGATCTGCGCTTCCGGCACGCGAAACGTCGCGCCGTGATACGGCGGCATCGCCATCACCATCGCCGCGCCGAGCTGCTGCGCGCGCAGGCTGCGCGCCGCGCAAACCTGCGTGCTGTAGTGCGACGTCGTGACGATCACCGGCACGCGGCCGGCGACGTGTTCGAGGATCGTGCACGTGAGCACGTCGCGTTCGTCGTCGGTGATCGCGAACTGCTCGGAGAAGTTCGCGAGGATGCACAGCCCGTCCGATCCGGCGTCGATCATGAAGTCGACCGCGCGCTTCTGGCTCGCGAGGTCGAGCTCGCCGGTGTCGGAAAACGTCGTCGGAACGACGGGGAAGATGCCGCGATAGCGCGGTGTGCTGCTCGATGTCATGGTGGGTCCTGCGTCGGTCGAATCGGCGTTCAGCCGGAAAACAAGGCGTTCAGGATTCGCGGGCGAATGCGCCCGCGGCCGGCTCGGGCGCGCGCAGCGCGGCCCGGACCACGAACGTCATCAGCACCGCGAACAGCAGCGTCGCCGCGAGAAAGTACAGGCCGGCCGCGAGGCTGCCGGTCGATGCCTTGATCAGCCCGATCCCGTACGGCCCGACGTAGCCGCCGAGATTCGCGAGCGAATTGATCGCGGCGATGCCGACCGCGGCGCTCGTGCCGGCCAGGAATTCGCCGGGCAGCGCCCACACGACGGCCTGGATCGAATAGAGCGAGAACGCGGTCAGGCAGATGAACATGAATTGCAGCGCCGGCTGCCGCACCCACGCGCTCGCGGCCATCGTCACGGCGGCGGCCGCCGACACGACGACGATGTGCCAGTAGCGCTCGCGCTTGCGATCCGAATGGCGCGGCACGACGAGCAGGCCGACCACCGCGAACAGGTAGGGCACGGCGGACAGCAGGCCGGTCGTCGCATCGCCGGCGCCGAACGCGTGGATGATCGTCGGCAGCCACAGCGACAGCCCGTAGATGCACAGCGGGAACGGCAGGAACAGCGCGGCGAGCAGCAGCACGCGGCGGTCGCGCAACGCGGCGAGCGGATTGCCGTGCGAATCGGGGCGATACGTGTCGCGGTCGGCGGCGAGCTGCCGCGCGATCCAGCGGCGTTCGTCGTCGTTCAGCCAGCGCGCATGCGCCGGCGATTCGGGCAACAGCCGCAGCGTCGGCCATGCGAGCAGCACGGCCGGCAAGCCGCTGACGACGAACAGTGTCTGCCAGTCCGACAGGCCGAACCACCCGTGCGTCGACAGCAGCCATCCGGCGAGCGGCCCGGTGACGATACCGGCGAGCGGCTGCGCGAGCACGAGCAGGCCGATCACGCGGGCGCGATCCCGCATCGGGAACCATTGCGTGAGGAAGTACAGGATGCCGGGATAGAGGCCGGCTTCGGCCGCGCCGAGCAGGAAGCGCAGCATGTAGAAGCTGGTCGGCCCCTGCACGAGCGCCATCGCCATCGTGATCACGCCCCACGTCGCGAGGATGCGCGCGAACCACACGCGTGCGCCGAAGCGGCCGAGCGCGAGGTTGCTCGGCACCTCGCACAGGAAGTAGCCGATGAAGAACAGTCCGGCGCCGAGCCCGTACGCGGCGTCGCCGAGGCCGATCGCCGCGTTCATGTGGAGCTTCGCGAAGCCGACGACGGTACGGTCGACGTACGCGACCACGTAGATCAGCGCGAGGAACGGCACCAGCTTGCGCGTGAGCAGGCGGGTCAGTTGCCGTTCGTCGACGGCTGCCGGCGAATCGGACTGTTCCGCCGCGGCCTGCGCGGGCGTGTACTGCGTCGTCATCTTGTCTCCTGTCGGCCCACGTTAGCGCTTCAGCGCTTACGTGGGCCCCATGCTTCGCGGTCGGCCCATGCTAGCGCTTCAGCGCTTACGCGGGCCGTATCTCTGCACAACCGGCGGTCACCGCCCGCCACTCAATGCGAATGGCTCGGCACGTCCGCGCCGCGCATGCCGACCAGGAAGTCGAGGTCGCACCCCTCGTCGGCCTGCAGCACGTGATCGATATACAGCCGTGCGTAACCGCCCTTGCCGAGCTGCCCGGCCACGCCCGGCGCCGCGGTCGGATCGACGTCCGACAGGCGGCGCTGCAGCTCCTCGTCCGTAATGTCCAGATGCAGCGTGCCGGCCTCGCAGTCGAGTTCGATCCAGTCGCCGTTGCGCACGGCAGCAAGCGGCCCACCGGCCGCGGCTTCCGGCGCGACGTGCAGCACGACCGTGCCGTACGCGGTGCCGCTCATCCGCGCATCGGAAATCCGCACCATGTCCTTCACGCCCTGGCGCAGCAGCTTCGGCGGCAGCCCCATGTTGCCGACCTCGGCCATGCCCGGATAACCGCGCGGCCCGCAATTCTTCAGCACCATCACCGAGCTCGCGTCGATGTCGAGCGCTTCGTCGTTGATCGTCGCCTTGTAGTGGTCGAGGTTCTCGAACACCACCGCGCGGCCGCGATGCTTCAGCAGTTCGGGGCTCGCCGCCGACGGTTTCAGCACCGCGCCGCGCGGCGCGAGATTGCCGCGCAGGATGCAGATCCCGCCGTCCGCGATCAGCGGGCGGTCAAGCGGACGGATCACTTCATCGTCGTAGTTCGGCGCTTCGCGCACGTTGTCCCACAGCGACTTGCCGTTCACGGTCAGCGCGTCCGGGTGCGGCAGCAGCCCGCCTTCGCCGAGCCGGCGCAGCACGGCCGGCAGGCCGCCCGCGTAATAGAACTCTTCCATCAGGAAGCGCCCCGACGGCATCAGGTCGACGATCGTCGGCGTGTCGCGGCCGATGCGCATCCAGTCTTCCAGTTCGAGCGGCACGCCGATGCGGCCGGCGATCGCCTTCAGGTGAATCACCGCATTGGTCGAACCGCCGATCGCCGCGTTCGCGCGGATCGCGTTCTCGAACGCCGCGCGCGTCAGGATCTTCGACAGCACGAGCCCTTCGAGCGCCATCTCGACGATCCGGATACCCGACATGTGCGCGAGCACGTAGCGGCGCGAATCGACGGCCGGAATCGCCGCGTTGTGCGGCAGCGCGACGCCGAGCGCCTCGGCCATGCACGCCATCGTCGACGCGGTGCCCATCGTGTTGCAGGTGCCGGCCGAGCGCGACATCCCGGCTTCGGCCGACAGGAAGTGATGCACGTCGATCTCGCCGGCCTTCAGCGCTTCGTGCAACTGCCACACGGCCGTGCCCGAACCGATGTTCTTGCCCTCGAGCTTGCCGTTCAGCATCGGGCCGCCCGACACGACGATCGCCGGCACGTCGCAGCTTGCCGCGCCCATCAGCAGCGCGGGCGTCGTCTTGTCGCAGCCGGCGAGCAGCACGACCGCGTCGATCGGGTTGCCGCGGATCGCTTCCTCGACGTCCATCGACGCAAGATTGCGCGTGAGCATCGCGGACGGGCGCAGGTTCGATTCACCGTTCGAGAACACCGGGAACTCGACCGGGAAGCCGCCCGCTTCCGAGATGCCGCGCTTCACGTGCTCGGCGAGCTTGCGAAAGTGCGCGTTGCACGGCGTCAGTTCGGACCACGTGTTGCAGATGCCGATGATCGGCCGGCCGTCGAATTCGTGATCGGGAATGCCCTGGTTCTTCATCCAGCTTCGGTACATGAAGCCGTTCTTGTCGTTCGTGCCGAACCATTGAGCGGAGCGCAGCCTGGGTTTTGTTGCCGACATCGTCAGTCCTGTGGTGACGGGATACCGGCGCAGTCTAGGCAGAATTTTGATAACTGGCTAATGACGATTTAGGCGATTACGATATCGATTCAGATATCGATATAAACCCGTACGATGACCGAAGCCAGCCCGTGGGGAAACCGCGCCCGCCTGAAGACGCGCCAGTTGCTGCTGCTCGTCGCGCTCGCCGACGAAGGCAGCATTCACCGCGCGGCGGCCGCGCTGAACATGACGCAGCCGGCCGCGTCGAAGCTGCTGCGCGAACTCGAGGAATCGATCGGCGCGGTGCTGTTCGAGCGCCTGCCGCGCGGGATGCGGCCGACGCTGTACGGCGACGCGCTGATCCGCCACGCGCGCGCGGCGCTCGGCAGCCTCGACCAGGCGCGCGAGGAGCTGGCCGCGCTAAAGGCCGGGCATCTCGGCCACGTCGCCGTGGGGGCGATCACGTCGCCGGGCCTGCGGCTCGTGCCGCCGGCCGTCGCCGCGGTGAAGGGCACGCATGCGGGCCTGCACGTGTCGGTCGAGATCGACACCAGCAACGTGCTGCTCGAACACCTCGCTCAGGAAAAGATCGACATCGTGCTCGGCCGGCTGTCCGCCGAACACGACAAGCTGCGCCTGCGCTACGAACCGCTGACCGGCGAGTCGGTGGCCGCCGTCGTGCGGCCCGGCCACCCGCTGCTCGCGCAGGCGCCGCTGTCGCTCGCAGACGTGCAGCGCGCCGCGTGGGTCGTGCCGCCGGCCGGCAGCGTGCTGCGTCACCGCTTCGAGCTCGTGTTCCAGCGCGCGAGCCTCGCGCCGCCGGCGAACGTCGTCGAGACGGCCGCGCTGCTGTTCATCACGCAATTGATCGAGCAGAGCGACATGATCGCGGTGCTCGCCGAGGACGTCGCGCACTACTACGCGCGGCACGGCATCGTCACGGTGCTGCCGCTGGAGATGGATTGCCGGATGGACGATTTCGGGCTCATCACGCGCACCGACCGGCTGCATTCGCCGGCCGTCGCGGTGATGGTCGATGCGATTCGGGCCGCGGCGCGGGAGGTTTACGGCGTCGCGCCGTGACTGTGCAGCTGCGGTTGCCTACTCCGCGGCAAACTCGACCACCGGTTCGCAGCGAATCGGGAAGTTGACCGAATTCGCGATGTAGCACTGCGCATGCGCATCGTGATGCAGATGCGCGGCCCGTTCGCGATCGTCGCCGGCCCGGATCGTCACCTGCGGCCGCAGCACGATCTCGGTGAAGCGGCCCGCTCCGGCGCCGTCGACCATCATGCCTTCCGCGTGGTCGACGTAGGCCAGTACGCGGATGCCGGCCTCCGCGCACAGATGCAGATACCAGAGCTTGTGGCATGCCGACGCCGACGCGAGCAGCAGGTCTTCGGGGTTCCAGCGCGCCGCGTCGCCGCGGAACGCCGGGTCCGACGAACCGGGGATATCCGGCTTCGAACCGGCGCGGATCACGTGATCGCGGCCGTACTCGCGATACCCCGACGTGCCGGTGCCGCGATTGCCCGTCCACTCCACTGCGACGCGATAGTGATGTTCACCCGATGCCATCTCGCTCTCCATTGATGTCGGTTGTCTTGACCGGTCCGAACGGGCCGGACGCCGTTACGTGAAGCCCGCCGGTGATCGCCATTCTGGCACCGGATCGTCGTTTGGTATACCATTATTCCAAAATAACGGAACACGCAGGCATGGAAGCCAAACTCGACTCCACCGCTGACGCGGTCGCCGCGTCGCTGCGCGACATGATCATCAACGGCGAGCTGGCGGCCGGCGAGCGGCTCGTCGAGCGCGACCTGGCCGAACGGTTCGGCATCAGCCGAATTCCGATGCGCGAAGCGATCCAGCGGCTCGAACGCGAAGGCTTGCTCGATATCTTCAGGAATCGCGGCGCGGTCGTACGGACGCTGAGCGCGTCCGACGTGCAGGAAATCTACGATTTGCGCGTGCTGCTCGAAGGCGATGCGATCTACCGCAGCGTGAAGCGGCTCGACGACGAGACGCTCGCGCGCGCCGAACTCGTGCATCGGCTGCTCGGCGATGCGACGGCGCCGCGCCGGCAAGGCGAGCTGAACCGCGAATTCCACGCGTTGCTGTATGCGTGCTGCGGCAACGCGCGGCAGTTGAAGTCGATCGCGGAGCTGCGCAGCCAGGTCGAACGTTACGAGCGCCTGCAGGCCACCCTGCTCGCGGATACGCCGTCGTTCCAGGTCGATCACGAAGAGATTCTGCAGGCATGTCGCGAACGCAATGCGCGGGCGGCACGCGCGATGACCGTCGCGCATCTCGATTCGGCGCGACGCACCGTGCTGCGGCTCGTCGAAGGTGGTTGAGGCCGGCGCGACGATGCGCGCGGCCCACATCGTCAGCGGGATATCAGCGTGAAGCGCGGCGCTTGCCGGTTTTCGTGGGCGCCGGCGCAGGAGATTGCGCCATGTCCGTGATGTGCCGCAGCGCGATTTCACGCCAGAGCGCGAATGCGGCCCGCGCCACGGCAGGGTCACTGCCCGTCACGACATCGATGGTCAACCCGCGGATCATCGATCCGGCCAGTAACTGCAATTGCGTGATCTTGAGCGCAATCGCACGATCGAAACCCGCGACGGCATCGTCCATCAATGCGCGAAACCCCTCGCCGAACGGCCTGAGGATACGCGTCACCGCCTCGTCGAGCTCCTTGTCGGCGCGCCGCGCCAACTGGATCTCCATGCTGGCGGCGAATAGCGGCGTGCCGATGAGCACGCCCGCGACATCGAGCATCCGGTCGATCCGCTCGAGCGGCGTCGTGGCGCTGCGCGCCGCGCGTTCGAACTGCGCGAAGCGATCGCCGGTGAGCCGTTCCTGCACCGCGGCCATCAATTCCGCCTTGGTCGGAAACTGGTGCTGCATGGCGCCCATGCTGACGTCGGCCTCGCGCCGGATCGCGAGCGTCGTCGCACCAGAATAGCCTTCCCTGTGCAGCAGCGATATCGCGGCGGCAATGACGCGCTCACGCGTCGCCTGGCTGCGCTCCGCCTGCGTGGGCCGGCGTGCGCGCGCCGTGCCGGAAGCCGATGCCGTACCTGTCTTGACGGTTTTCTTCATTCACGTATTGGATCGAGCGCCGAAGCGGGCGCGGGTCGGCGGTCTGGCGTAGCCGCCGGCTGGCTGGGTCGCTGCCGGCGGCTGTCCACGGATGCGAATTCTACCAACGAACCTCGCGCCGCCACCTGGCCGGTTCGCGGCCTTACGTGCGGCGCGACCGCCCGGCACGGTGCGGTGCGCGGCCGTGCACCGGCCCCGTCGTACCGCGCACCGCCAGCGTCGGCGGTGACGCGACCCGCACGCGCGATGCGTCGTCACCCCGCCCGCCCGCCTCGCGCAGCGTATTGAGCAATTCGACCGCGATACCGGCCGCCTCGGCGGTCGGGATCGCGACGGTCGTCAGCGTGGGCCGCGTGTCGCGGGCGAGATGGATGTCGGTGATGCCGACGATCGACAGATCGTCGGGCACGCGCCGGCCGCGATCGGCCGCCGCGTGCATCGCGCCGATCGCCGGCAGGTCGTTGGTCGCGACGAGCGCGGTCAGCTCGGGATGCGCATCGAGCAACTGCCCGGCCGCGCGCACGCCGCCCTCGATCGAATCGTGCCCGGCGCCGACGCGCGACGCGTCCAGCCCGGCTTCGCGCATCACGTCGACGCAGCCGTCGTAGCGCGCGGCCTGCACGCCGTTTGCCGACCCGCCGACGATCACGCCGATCTCGCGATGGCCGAGTTCGAGCAGATGCCGGGTCGCGATCCGCCCCGCCTCGCGGAAATCGATCGCCACGCATGGCAGCCCGTCGGGCGGCGCCTCGGGCCGCTCCCACAGGCACAGCACGACCGGCACACCGCGCCGCGCGACGTCGAGCAGATCCGGCAGATGCAGGTTCGCGTTGGTCACGAGAATTCCTTCGGAGACCGTGCCGGCGATCTGGTCGAGATACGCTCGCCCCTGCAACGGATCTTCGTTCGTGTTGCAGACGATCAGGAACTGCCCGTTGCGGCGCACCGCGCGCTCGACCGCCAGCGCGAACTCCGGATAGAACGGGTTCGCGATGCTCGATACCATCAGCGCGACCGTCGGCGCGCGCCCTTCCGCCAGCGCCCGCGCGGCGAGATGCGGCCGATAGCCGAGCGCGTCGACCGCTTCGAGCACCCGCGCGCGCGTCGCGTCGCCCACCCGGCCGCGGTCGCGCAGCACGTTCGACACCGTCGCGGCCGTCACGCCGGCGCGGCGCGCCACTTCATCCAGTGTTGCCATCGCTTACCCACTATATGAGACGTCGATCCAGTATTTGCTTCGCTCACCGAAGCGGCGCACTATCGCCGCACACCTTGCCGCCCGCCAACGGGCGCGACTCGGCCGCGATCGCATCGCCCCTTTTTTTGATCGCGGTGATTAAGCGCTTAATCAAGTCGTACGGCGCATTAAAACATGGAGCGGAGACAATGGCGAGCATCTCGATGCGACGCGTGCAGAAAGCCTACGGCGAGCACGCGCCGGTCATTCGCGACGTCGATCTGGAGATCGGCGCGCACGAGTTCTGCGTGTTTCTCGGGCCGTCCGGATGCGGGAAATCGACGCTGCTGCGCATGATCGCCGGGCTCGAGGATCTGAGCGCCGGCGAGTTGTCGATCGACGGCCGCCGCGTCGACGACGTGCCGGCCGCCCAGCGCGGCGTCGCGATGGTGTTCCAGAGCTACGCGCTGTTTCCGCACATGACGGTGTACGAGAACATGGCGTTCGGGCTGAAGCTCGCGCGCGTGCCGAAGGCCGAGATCGACCGGAAGGTGCGCGACGCCGCGCGCATCCTGCAGCTCGACACGCTGCTCGAGCGCAAGCCGAAGGCGCTGTCCGGCGGCCAGCGGCAGCGCGTCGCGATCGGCCGCGCGATCGTGCGCGAGCCCGGCGTGTTCCTGTTCGACGAACCGCTGTCGAACCTCGACGCGGCCTTGCGCGGCCAGACCCGCATCGAGATCGCGCGGCTGCATCGTCAGTTCGAACGCGCGAGCGTCGTCTACGTGACGCACGACCAGACCGAGGCGATGACACTCGCCGACAAGATCGTGCTGCTGCACGCCGGCGCGGATACCGCACAGCACGGCAGCATCGCGCAGGTCGGCGCGCCGCTCGACCTCTACCACCATCCGGCCAGCCGCTTCGTCGCGGGCTTCATCGGCTCGCCGCGGATGAACTTCCTGCCGGCCGTCGTGACCGCATGCGACGCGCGTCGCACGGCCGTCACGCTCGTGCCGTCCGGCGAAACCTTCGTGCTGCCGCGCGACGGCTCGGCGCTCTCCGCCGGCGCCGCCGTGACGCTCGGCATCCGCCCCGAACACCTGACGCTCGGCGCCGCGCCCGACGCGACGACGCTCGCGCGCGACGTCGCGCTCGTCGAACGCCTGGGCGAGCAGACCTACGTGCACCTCGATCCGGCCGGCCAGCCGAACGCGACGCCACTGATCGCGAAAGTGCCCGGCGACGCGCAGGTGCGCACCGGCGAACGCGTGCACGTGCACGCGCCGGCCGCGGCCTGCCACCTGTTCACCGAAGACGGCCGCGCGGCGCCCGCGTGCGCCGACCTTCCCGTCCACCACTACGCATAAGGATCGGGCATGCGCCTCGGAGTCTGTTACTACCCGGAACACTGGCCGGAATCGATGTGGGCCGACGACGCCCGCCGGATGAAAGCGCTCGGCATCGAGCAGGTGCGGATCGCCGAATTCGCGTGGAGCCGCATCGAGCCGTCGCCGGGCGAATACGACTGGGGCTGGCTCGACCGCGCGGTCGACGTGCTCGGCGCGGCCGGCCTCGAGATCGTGATGTGCACGCCGACCGCGACGCCGCCGAAATGGCTGGTCGACCGCCATCCCGATATCCTCGCGATCGGCGCCGACGGCCGGCCGCGCGCGTTCGGCTCGCGCCGCCACTACGACTTCTCGTCGCCGACCTATCTCGAAGCGTCGCGCCAGATCTGCACGGCGGTCGCCGAACGCTACGGCCGCCACCCGGCCGTGCGCTACTGGCAGACCGACAACGAGCTGGGTTGCCACCAGACCGTCGTCAGCTACTCGCCGGCCGCGCTCGTGCGCTTTCGCGAATGGCTGAAAGCGCGCTACGGCACGATCAGCGCGCTGAACCGCGCGTGGGGCACCGTGTTCTGGAGCATGGAGTATCGCCATTTCGACGAAGTCGACGCGCCGGTGGGCACCGTGACCGAAGCCCATCCGTCGCATCGCCTCGACTACCGGCGCTTCGCGTCCGACGAGCTCGCGCGCTATCACCGGATGCAGGTCGACGTGATCCGCGCGCACTCGCCGGGCCGCGTCGTCGCGCACAACTTCATGCAGCTGTTCACCGAGTTCGATCACTACGAAGTCGCGCGCGACCTCGACGTCGCGACGTGGGACAGCTATCCGCTCGGCGCGCTCGAGGAGCTGTGGTTCGCGCCCGACGTGAAGGCGCGCTGGCTGCGTACCGGCCATCCCGATTTCGCGTCGTTCAATCACGATCTCTATCGCGGCATGTCGAAGCTGCCGTTCTGGGTGATGGAGCAGCAGCCGGGCCCGGTGAACTGGGCGCACTGGAACCCCGCGCCGCTGCCGGGCATGGTGCGGCTGTGGAGCTGGGAAGCGTTCGCGCACGGCGCCGGCTGCGTATCGTACTTCCGCTGGCGGCAGGCGCCGTTCGCGCAGGAGCAGATGCACGCGGGCCTGAACACCCCCGACAACCGGCTCGACGAAGGCGGCCGCGAAGCGCAGCGCGTCGCGCAGGAAATCGCCGCCGTGCTCGACGCCGGCGCGGATGCCGACGCAACCGGCCCGGTGCGCGCGCCGGTCGCGCTGGTGTTCGACTACGAAGCGAAATGGCTGTTCGAAGTGCAGCCGCAGGGCGCCGATTTCCACTACCCGCGTTTCGCGTTCGAGTACTACTCGGCGCTGCGCTCGCTCGGCCTCGACGTCGACATCGTGTCCGCGCATGCGCCGCTCGACGGCTACCGGCTCGTCGTCGTGCCGCCGCTGCCGGTCGTGCCGGACGATTTCGCGTCGCGGCTCGCCGCGTCGGGTGCGCACGCGGTGTTCGGCCCGCGCACCGGCTCGAAGACGGCCGACCTGCAGATTCCGCCGGCGCTGCCGCCCGGCCCGCTCGCATCGATCCTGCCGGTACGCGTGTGGCGCGTCGAATCGCTGCGGCCGAACCTGACCGAACGGATCGATGGCACGCTGCGCGACGGCTCGCCGCTCGCGGGCGAAGCGCGTCACTGGCGCGACCTCGTCGAATTGAACGACGACGGCGCCCGCTGCGTCGTGCACGCACGCTTCGCCGACGGCCATCCGGCCTGCGTGTCGCACGGCACGCTGCACTACTGGGCCGCGCTGTTCGACGACGCGACCACCGCGCGGCTGTTCGCCGATGTCGCAGCCGTTGCGGGCCTGGCCCCGACGCCGCTCGGCGACACCGTGCGCGTGAGCCGGCGCGGCGGCCTGACCTACGTATTCAACTATCGCGACACGCCGCATGCGATCGACGGCGTACCGCCGTCCGCGTTCGTGGTCGGCGCCGCGCAGGTCGAGCCGCAAGGCGTGGCCGTGTATCGAAGCCGTTCGTAGCAACCGCCCCCGGCGCCGCCACGCGCCGGGTCACGCACAAACAACGACACACAGGACTGGAGACACTCATGACCCATCGCCCCCTTCGCGTCGCTGCCCGCCTGGCGAGCGCCGCCGCCATCGCGTTCGCGTCGTTCGGCGCGACGACGCCCGCCGATGCCGGCACGCTGACCATCAACATCGCGTTCAAGGGCGCGAGCCAGCGCGCCGTGTGGCAATCGACGATCGAAGCGTTCCACAAGGCCCATCCCGACATCGACGTGAAGCCGACCTTCGTCGACGAGGAAGCGTACAAGGTGCAGCTCCCCGCGTGGCTCACGACCGTCGCGCCGGACGTCGTGAACTGGCACGCGGGCGAGCGGATGGCGTACTACGCGAAGCGCGGACTGTTCGAGGACCTGAGCGGCGACTGGACGAAGAACGGCTGGGACGCGATGTACGCGTCGACGCGCAGCGCGTCGTCGTATAACGGCAAGCAGTACGCGGCGCCGACCGTCTACTACTCGTGGGGCCTCTTCTACCGCAAGGACCTGTTCCGCAAGGTCGGCATCGCCGACGAACCGAAGACCTGGGACCAGTTTCTCGATGCGTGCAAGAAGCTGAAGGCGGCCGGCATCACGCCGATCGCGATCGGCGGCCGCGACGCGTGGACGCTCGCCGGCTGGTTCGACTATCTCGACCTGCGCCTGAACGGCAACGCGTTCCACCAGCAGCTGATGGCCGGCGACGTACCGTACACCGACCCGCGCGTGAAGAAGGTCTACACGACGTGGAAATCGCTGATCGACTCGGGCTACTTCATCGACAACGCGCTGTCCTACGATCTCGACGGCGCGCAGCCGTTCCTGTTCCAGGGCAAGGCCGCGATGATGCTGATGGGCACCTTCATCGCGGCCGGCTTTCCGCCGAACGTGAAGCCGGAAATGGGCTACTACCGCTTCCCCGTCATCGACCCGAAGGTGCCGACCGCCGAGGACGGCCCGGTCGAATCGCTGCACATCCCGACCAAGGCGAAGAACAAGGCCGACGCGCACACGTTCCTCGCATTCGTCGAAACGCCCGAGATCGGCGCGAAACTCGCCGAAGGGCTCGGTTCGCTGTCGGCCAACAGCAAGTCGCCGGAGCCGGCCGATCCGATCTCGCGGATCGGCTTCCGGATCCTCGCCGACACGAAGGGCGGCGTCGCGCAGTTCTACGACCGCGACATGACGAAGGAAATGGCCGACGAGGGGATGAAGGGCATGCAGCAGTTCGTCTCGAATCCCGCGCAGCTCGACACGGTGCTCGCGCAACTCGAACAGACCCGCAAGCGGATCTACAAGAAGTGACCGCGTGACCCAACCGGCGGCGGCGCGCCGCCGTGTCCGTTTCAGGAGGCTTGCCGTGTCCAGTCCGATCGCGTCCCCCCCGCCCGCCGGCGCCGCGCCGCCGTCGCGCGGCTCATCCGCCGACGCATTGCCCGCGCGCCGCCCGTCGCCCGCCGTGCGGCGGCAACGGCGCGCCGCGTGGCTCTTTCTCGCACCGGCCTGCGCGATGGTGGCCGTCTATGTGATCTGGCCGATCCTGTCGACGCTATGGCTGAGCCTGTACAACTGGGACGGGATGACCGAGCGCACCTTCGTCGGCCTCGCGAACTACGCGGAGTTGCTGCATGCGCCGACGTTCTACACGGCGCTGCGCAACAACGTGATCTGGCTCGTGCTGTTCATGCTCGCGCCGCCGCTCGGCCTCGCGCTCGCGCTCTACCTGAACCAGGCGGTCGGCGGCATCCGGCTCGTGAAGTCGCTGTTCTTCGCACCGTTCGTGCTGTCGGGCGTGGTCGTCGGGCTGATCTTCTCGTGGTTCTACGATCCGACCTTCGGGCTGCTCGCGCTCATCGCCGGGCACGGCATCCCGGTGCTCGGCGACGCGCGCTACGCGACCTTCGGCATCGTGTTGGCCGCGCTGTGGCCGCAAACGGCGTACTGCATGATCCTGTACCTGACCGGCCTCACGTCGGTCAACCCGGAACAGATCGAAGCCGCACGGATGGAAGGCGCGCGCGGCTTCGCGCTGCTGTGGCACGTCGTGCTGCCGCAGCTGCGGCCGACCACGTTCATGGCGATCGTCGTCACCGTGATCGGCGCGCTGCGCAGCTTCGACCTGATCTCGGTGATGACGGGCGGCGGCCCGTTCGAGAGCTCGACCGTGCTCGCGTATTACATGTACGACCAGGCGATCAAGTACTACCGGCTCGGCTATTCCGCGTCGATCGCGGTCGTGCTGTTCGCGATCATGCTCGTCTACATCGCGTTCCAGTTGCGCCGCATGCTGCGCAACGAACAGTGACCTTTCGGGAGTTCATTCATCATGTTTCCGACACCCGTTGCCCACTGGAAGCCGGTATCGCGCCGGCTGTACAAGCTGTCGCTGCCCGTCGCGCTCGTGATCTGGCTGCTGCCGATGATCGCCGTGTTCGTCACGTCGGTGCGCTCGACCGAGGAACTCGTCGAAGGCCATTACTGGGGCTGGCCGCGGCATTTCTCGATGATCGAGAACTATCGCGACGCGCTGACCACGTCGCCGATGCTGCACTACTTCTGGAACAGCGTGCAGATCACGGTGCCGTCGGTCGTCGGCTCGATCGCGCTCGCGGCGATGGCCGGCTTCGCGCTCGCGACGTACCGGTTTCGCGGCAATACCGCGCTGTTCGGCACGTTCGTCGCCGGCAACTTCGTGCCGGTGCAGGTGCTGATGATTCCGGTACGCGACCTGTCGCTGCGCCTCGGCGTGTTCAATACCGTCGAAGCGCTGATCCTGTTTCACGTCGCGTTTCAGACGGGGTTCTGCACGCTGTTCCTGCGCAACTTCATCAAGCAGCTGCCGTTCGAACTGATCGAGGCGGCGCGCATCGAAGGCGCGGGCGAATGGACGGTGTTCTGGCGCATCGTGCTGCCGCTGATCCGGCCGGCGCTGGCCGCGCTCGCGATTCTCGTGTTCACGTTCGTGTGGAACGATTACTTCTGGGCGCTGTGCCTCACGCAAGGCGACGAGGCCGCGCCGATCACGGCGGGTGTCGCGGCGTTGAAGGGGCAATGGACGACGTCATGGAATCTGGTATCGGCCGGGTCGATCCTCGCCGCGCTGCCGTCGGTCGCGATGTTCTTCGCGATGCAGAAGCATTTCGTCGCGGGGCTCACGTTCGGCGCGACGAAAGGCTGAACGCGCGCCGGTTGCGTTTTCGCATCTCCCCCTCCGCATCGTGAGGTTGCCCGCTTCGGCGGGCTTTTTTCATGCCTTGCGGGTTGGGCGGATGTCGGTTGGTGAGCCTGATCCGCCATCCCGGCTTCAACGCTGTCGACGATCGCCTGTCGTCGATGCCGTTTATCCGGATGGTCGGGCTTGCGATTACTCGCCGCGACCCGAAGCGAGGTTGGCATGGATCCACGACGCCACGTCGGTGACCGGGATGGCGTGGCGTTGATTGAACGTCCCGCTCTTGTCCCATGCGACGCCCCGCCCTTGAGCAAATGCCGCACGGTACTTGCGCATCATGTTGTTCGGATCGCGCGCCAGCTCGTCGAGCAAATACTGCTCACTCCATACCGAACGGCTGAAGGGACGGCCGAGGCCCGCTTCCAGCTTGTCGGCGACCTCCCCGTAAGTCACGGTGTCGCCGGCCAGATACACGATCTCGTTCCGGATACGGGGTTCGGCGAACACGATCGCGGCAGTCAGCGCGCCGATATCGTCGGGCGTCGTCAGCGTCACGGCGGTGTCGAGGCTACCCAGCGCGTGGACTGCGTCGTTTTTCAGGTCGACTACGCCGAAGTCCGGCTCGAATAGATAGCTCGTGAACATGCCGGTCGAGATGACGACCCACTCGGTCTCGTGCTGACTACGCAGCAATTCGCGCACGTCCAGCTGGGCGTCGAAGATGTCCTGCGGACTACCGCGACCGATCACGTCGAAATCGACGCCGAACTGCCAGGGGAAGTACCTCGGGATGCGCGCCTGCAACGCAGCCCGCGCCAACTTCATCGGCGTGTCGATGCCGGCTGTAATGCCCGCGCAACCGATTACCGTGTCATATCGCGCGAACAGGGCGGCGAGTTCATCGATGGAATGCTTCACGAAATCGCCTACGACGATCTCGATTCCAAGCGCGCGAATCTCCGCGATATCATGCCGCTTGGCGGGTGCGCTGGACTCGAGGGCACTCGCGCGCAGCAGCACGCTGACCTTCGCGCCGGCGACGTCCTTCGCTCTACGTGCAAGATTGCGGAGTACCGGGAGGCCGAGTTCGCCGGCACCGAGCACGAGGATGTTCCGAGAAGTCGCGTGAGGGTCTGTTGGGTTCATCGTCCAGCCTGCTGAGGAATGTGTTGCACGCAGTCTAGCGATGCACGGACATGTATGAAAGAAGGTACACGCGTGATACTGGGAGCCGGATAGTTGGATCGAGACGAACTTCTCCGATATTCGCAGACCGTGTGTGACGGCCTGCGAGACGATGATGACGGGTTGCGGCGGGAGGTGCTCGCCCATGCCGGAAGCCGTTGGTCGCTCGGTGTCGTCCACACGCTCGGCGTGTACGGCAGACTGCGCCATGCGGAAATCGGCAGGCGCATGCACGGGGTGACTCAGCGCATGTTGACGCGCACGTTACGGCAGCTCGAGCGTGACGGCCTGGTGCTCCGTCACGATTTCGAAGAAGTACCGCCTAGAGTCGAATACGAGTTGTCCGACACGGGCATGGACCTGCTCGTCAGGATGGTTCCGCTGTGGACCTGGATCGTCGAGAATGCGGACCGCTTCCGGGAAGCGAGGCAGAATTTCGACAGAGCGCACCGCGACACAGACGCGTAGCTTGCCGGGATTTCGACGCGCTTCGCAGATGGGTACGACTTCGATCGACATCGGTCGTCGAGACATATTTCGACCTGCTGACAAAACCTGGGAGACAGCGTCCGCGGAAGTTTGGCGTCGTGCGGAACTGCCGTCCGCACACGCCAGCCTTCGGCATCGAGCGACACCGATTCGACTACGCGTACTTGTCGCCGACCGTACTGCGAATCGGATGGGTGTCGTAGACGATGATCATCCGTTCGATGAGCCCCGCAGTGTCGAACTCGAACACGTCGACGCACTCGAAGTGCGCCACCGAACCGTCGTTCAGCGCCCAGTCGTAGATGAAGTAACCTGTCGCACGTCGAGCGCCGGTCGTGCTGACGCAGATATCGATCGGTGTAATCTTGCTTTCTCCGGATACGGCGGCGACCTTCGAAAAGAAGGGCCCGGGGTGCATCCAGCCGAGAAATGGCGAGAAAATCCGCGCGTCCGGCGTGAATAGCGCGCAGATGGCGCCGACATCGCCGCGCTCCAGTTCCCGCAGGTAAGCGCGAACCTGTTCCGTGTAGAGTGATTCCGACGTTGAGCCCAAAATTATCCTCCGATCGTTCGTCGACAACCCGTTCATTCGCCAGAACAGGGCATCCGGTAGACGCACGATAGCGACGCACCGATGACCGAACAATCGAAAAATTTGCATCCCGGGTATGCGGCGCATGCATATCCGCTGGCCGACCTGACGCGGCCGCTCCCGCCGCTGGCGGCAATTCAGTCGTTCGTCGCCGCGGCGCAACTGGGCAGCGTCAGCAAGGCCGCGGATCATCTATGCCGCACGCAAGGCGCGGTGAGCCGCCAGATACAGCAGTTGGAAACGCATTATCGATGCGCACTCTTCGTGCGCCATGTCTCGGGGCTGACGTTGACGCCGGAAGGCAATGCACTGCTGACGGTCGCGGTCAACGTGCTCACGCAACTGGTTCAGCATGCGGATTCCCATGCACGGGCGACCTCGGTGCTCACGTTGAAGTTGCCGTCCACGTTCGCCGTTCGCTGGTTGCTCCCGCGGCTGCCGGACATTCATCGCGCGATGAGCGGCACGGAGCTGCGTATTTCGACCTCCGCGGACGACACGCCGGATTTCACGACGTCCGACGTCGACGCCATCGTCGTGCGCGGCACGGGACAGTGGACCGGTATGGAAGCAGTACCGCTCTTTTCCGAGCGGCTCACACCGATGTGCGCGCCCGCGTTGGCGACATCGCTGCGATCCGTTGCCGACCTTGCGCAGGTCGATTTGCTCCATCCCGGGCCCAGCCACGCAGAGTGGAGATGCTGGCTCGATCACGTGGGGGCACGCCAGACCGATGCGGGACGCGGGCTCGTATTCGATACCCTCGAATTGACGCTCGCGGCGTCGATGGAAGGACACGGCATTGCAATCGGCGACCCGCGAATGGCGAGAGACCGACTCCGTGCCGGATCGCTGGTGACCCCGTTTGAGGAAGTGGTTGAAGACGGCCTTTCCTACTTCCTCGTCTATCCGCCCCAACGGGCGGCACAACCGAAAATTCGGGCCCTCGCCGATATCTTGCTACGACTGGCGCGAGAAGATTGATCGATGGTCGAGCGTCCGATACGTGGTGCGAAGCCGACCTTCAAATCGCGCACCAACGTACCGACGAACGACGCGCCCGGTCAAAGATCCCCGCGCACTTCCCCGGTTCCCAACGCGCTCCGCTGCCGGTTGACCTCCGCCCACAGTTCATCGCTGTCGTCGTCGCGCAGCACGATCATCCAGTCCAGTTGCTCGTCGGTCACGCCGAAGTACGCCATAATTTCCCGCCGCACCCCATCGATGAACGCCGCGTATTCCGGCGTGGCCTGTGCCCGCGCGTGCAGTGCGTCGTATTCCGCATCGTCCACGCCGCCGCCCTGCTCGTCGATATAGCGCGAGATCCACTGGTCTCGTTCGTGGTCGTAATCGGCCTCGGCGCGCATCGCTTGCACAGCCGTGTAGAAATCCAGTTGGGCAAACGCGGCGATCGCCGCCGTTGTCGCCTCGTCGAATGTCGTCGTCATTCCATCTCTCACTTCAGTCATCGCACATCATGGGTCACGCGGCGAAGCCGCTATCGCGCGCGGTTTCAGGTCGCTCACGAGAAAACCGGCAGCGCTGTTCCGAACCACCCCTATGCGTTCACTGCATCGGACGGTTCGATCGTATCGGGCACTTTGAAAGGGAAGGATTCAGGCTACCTGGACGGTTTGCCAGGTTTGCCGCGACCACCAGCAGATTTACCGGCAGCCTTCCCCGGCGCCGGTTTGCCGGCCGGTTTGCCGGCCGGTTTGCTGCGCGGCTTGTGCACGCTGAACGGGCTGCCGATGGTGTAGTCCGGGCCTTGACCGGCACCATTGGCCGCCGCGTGCTGCACCCCAGGCTTGCGCTTGCCTTCGCCACCTTGCGTATGCGGCTTCTTGCCCGGCGTCTGCTTGGCCACCGGCCCAGCTTGCGGCACCTTCGGTTTCTTCGGCTTTTTGGGTTTCTTGATGATCTGGCCCGTCGCGCTGGTTTCCGGCACGCGGTGTTCGGCTTCGAAACCGGGCTCTTCCTCCCGGCGCAGCGTCTGCCGGATCAGCGCTTCGATCGCGGCCAGTTGTGGCGCTTCATCCGCGCACACGAGCGACACCGCGACGCCGCTGGCGCCCGCGCGGCCGGTCCGGCCGATACGGTGCACGTAGTCTTGCGCGACGATCGGCAGATCGACGTTGATCACCAGCGGCAGATCGTCGATATCGAGCCCGCGCGCCGCCACATCGGTGGCGACCAGCATCTGCACCTCACCCGTCTTGAAGCGCTCCAGCGCGCGCAAACGTGCGGGTTGCGGCTTGTCGCCGTGGATCGTATCGACCGCATAGCCGGCTTTCTCCAGCATCACCGCCAGATAGTCGACACCATTGCGGGTCTTGACGAACACCAGCGCGTGCTCCCACTTGTTCTGGGCCACCAGATGCATGAAGAGGTCGGGCTTGTTCCGCTTGTCGACCGGTACGACCCACTGCTTGATCTTGCTGGCCGTGGCGTTGGGCGGGCTGACGCTGATGTCGACCGGGCTGCGCAGAATGCCGGCCGCCAGCGTGCGGATTTCGTCGGAGAACGTCGCGGAGAACAGCAGCGTCTGGCGCTTGGCGGGCAACGCGGCAAACACCGCGTCGAGTTCGCGCGCGAAGCCGAGATCGAGCATGCGGTCGGCTTCATCGAGCACCAGCGTCTGGACCTGATCGAACTGCACGGCGTTCTGCCGATTGAGGTCGAGCAAGCGGCCGGGCGTCGCGACGAGCACGTCGACACCCTTGCGCAGCTTCATCATCTGAGGATTGATGCTCACCCCGCCGTACGCGGCCAGAAAGCGCAGATCGAGCCCCTTCCCGTACTCGACGAAGCTTTGCAGCACTTGCTCGGCCAGTTCGCGCGTGGGCACCAGCACCAGCACGCGCGCACGGTTGCTGGACACCGCCGGGCCGTGTTGGACGAGCCGTTGCAACAGCGGCAGCGCAAAGCCGGCCGTCTTGCCGGTGCCGGTCTGTGCGGCGGCCATGACGTCCTTGCCGCCGAGCACGACGGGAATCGCCTTGGCCTGCACCGGCGTGGGTGTCTGGTAATTGAGGCCCTGCAGATTACGCAGCAACGGCTCGATCAGGCCAAGCGAGGCAAAAGACATGGACGTGTTCCGGGCTAAAACCGCAATTCTAGCGGTTACCGCGTCGGCCAAGCCCGCCCGCTCATGTCCACCCTTCGAGCCGCAACGTCGAACGCACGAGCCGCTGTTCCTCCTGCTCGATCTCGCGCAGATAGTCGACGCACTGACGGATATGTTCGCTCGCGGCCTTGCGTGCCTGGTCGGGCAGCCGGCCGGTGACCGCGTTGTAGAGCCGCGCATGCTGGCGGTCGATCTGCTTCTTCAGCGGTTCGCGGTGATAGAGGTTGTTCACCGACGCGAACACCGAGCTGAGCAGCAGGTCGGTCAGCGACTGCAGCGTGTTGACGAGCACCGGGTTGTGCGATGCCTCGCAGATCGCCAGATGAAACGCGTGGTCGAGCTTCGCACGCGCAGCGGGATCGAGATCCTGCGCGTCGGCCGCCGTCATTTCCTCGTAGCGGCGCCGGATCAGGATGAAATCGGCCGGCGTACCGCGCAGCGCCGCGAGCCGGGCGGCCTCGGCCTCGAGCATCCCGCGCACCTCGAACAGGTCGTACAGCGTGCGCGGCTGCGAGCCGAGCAGATGCATCATCGGCGTGATCGCGCGCTGCGGGGTCAGGCTCGCGACGAACGAACCCTTGCCGTGCGCCGTGTCGATGATCCCGCGCGCGTGCAGCAGCTTCATGCCTTCGCGCACGGCCGTGCGCGATACGCCGAGCTTCTCGGTCAGCCGCCGCTCCGACGGCAACGCCTGCCCGGCCTTCAGCACGCCGTCGACGATCAACTGCTCGATCCGCTCGGCGACGACGTCGGCCACGCGCCGCGCCGGCCGCTCCCGATCCTGCATTTCCATACTGGTATGACCACTTTTGACGGATGCCGTCGATTTTCGCACAAAGCCTTGTCTCGATTGGGTTTTATCGATCATTCAGGAAACCAGGATCGATGCCTTTCCAAAAACTGGTACGACCACTGTCAAGACGGCTGGACAGGCCCGCGCGTCCCGCCAAGAATGCCGTCCATCCGGCGTGTCGCGCATCGCGCGGCCAACTGCCTGGTGGAGACGGAGACACACGATGAGTTTCATCTACGACGAACGGATCGACGGCCCGTTGGCGACCGTCGACCGCGCCACGCTCGTGGGCCCCGCGGGCGCGGCGGGGCCCCCCCCCGCGCCACGGCGCGTCAGCTTTCGTCGGACGGCTGGCGCCCCGCGTCGGCGGCGGGCATCTTCCGGTAGATCGTGTTGCGCGAGACGCCGAGCGCGCGCGCCGCGGCGGACACGTTGCCGCCGTGACGGGCCAGCGCGGCGGCGATCGCGGACGCGGCGACGTCCTGCAGGCGCGCATCGACGGAAGGCAACGCGTCCGCGGCGCCCGGCCCGGCCGCGGTGCTCGCCGCGGCGGGCGAATCGGGCGTGGCCGGCACGGCCTGCCCGGTCTGCACGGCATCGCCGCGCCGCAGGTCATCGAAGAAGTCGTCCGGCAGGTGCTCGCGCCGGATTTCGCCATCGTCGTCGACCATGGCCGCCGCCGTACGCAGCAGGTTGCCGAGCTGGCGGAAGTTACCCGGCCACGTGCAGCGCACGAACAACTCCATGACGTCCGGCGCGACGGACAGCGGCGGCCCGCCCGGCCCCGCGAACGCCTCGCGTTGCAGCATCTTCTGCACGACGACCGCGAGATCCGTGCGGTCGCGCAACGGCGGCAGGCGCACCACGAGGCCGTTCAGCCGGTAGTAGAGATCCTCGCGGAAACGGTTCTGCGCGATCATCTCGCGCAAGTCGCGGTGCGTCGCGCAGATGATCGCGATGTCCACGGCAATCGTCTTCGTCGACCCGAGCGGGTTCACGAGGCGCTCCTGCAGCACGCGCAGCAGCCGCACCTGCAGCGGATACGGCATGTCGCCGATCTCGTCGAGGAACAGCGTGCCGCCGTTCGCCTGCAGCAGCTTGCCGATCGCCCCCTTGCGGCGCGCGCCGGTAAATGCGCCCTCCTCGTAGCCGAACAGCTCGGACTCGATCAGCGTCTCCGGAATCGACGCGCAGTTGACCGCGACGAACGGCGCGTCGCGCCGCGGCGAGTCGTTGTGGATCGCCTGCGCGAGCAGTTCCTTGCCGGTGCCGGTCTCGCCGGTGATCAGGATCGGGATGTCCTTGCCGATCACCTTGCGCACCTTCGATGCGAACCGGCAGGGCGAGCTCGACCGCGCGGAAGCGCTCGGCGGCAAGATCCTCGCGCTGTGCGTCGCCGTGGGCGGCAGCATTACCGGCGAACACGGCGTCGGGCGCGAAAAGATCAACCAGATGTGCGTGCAGTTCAACGCCGATGAAATCACGTTCTTCCACGCGGTGAAGGCCGCGTTCGATCCGCAGCGCCTGCTCAATCCCGGCAAGAACATCCCGACGCTGCACCGCTGCGCCGAATTCGGCGCGATGCACGTCCATCACGGCAAGCTGCCGTTTCCCGAACTGGAGCGCTTCTGATGCGACGCGACATCGAATCCATCGAGTCCATCGACGACAGCGCGGCGCTCGTCGCGCAGGTCGACGCGGCGATCCACGCTCGCCAGCCGCTGCACATCCGCGGCGCCGGCACGAAGGCGTTCGTCTGCCGGCCGGTCGAAGGCCGCACGCTCGACGTGCGCACGCATCGCGGCGTCGTGTCGTACGACCCGACCGAACTCGTCATCACCGCGCGCGCGGGCACGCCGCTCGCCGATCTCGATGCGATGCTCGACGCGGCCGGCCAGATGCTGCCATGCGAGCCGCCGTCGTTCGGCGGCGCGGCGACGGTCGGCGGCATGTTCGCGGCGGCGCTGTCGGGCCCGCGCCGCCCGTGGGCCGGCGCGGTGCGCGACTTCGTGCTCGGCTGCCGCGTGATCACCGGCCACGCGAAGCATCTGCGCTTCGGCGGCGAGGTGATGAAGAACGTCGCGGGCTACGACGTGTCGCGGCTGCTCGCCGGCAGTTTCGGCTGCCTCGGCGTCGTGACCGAAGTGTCGCTGAAGGTGCTGCCGAAGCCGCGCGCGACCGGCGATCTCGCGTTGACGCTCACGGCGAGCGAAGCCGTGCAACGCGTCGCCGCGTGGCGTCGCGCGGGGCTGCCGCTCGCGGGCGCGTGCCACGCGGACGGCGTGCTGCGCGTGCGGCTCGAAGGCGGCGACGGCTCGGTGAAGGCCGCGCGCGACACGATCGGCGGCGACCGGATGGACGACCGCGACGACGCGTTCTGGGCACATCTGCGCGACCTGTCGCTGCCGTTCTTCGACGATCCGCGGCCGCTGTGGCGCGTATCGGTGCCGGCCGCCGCGCCGCTCGACGCGCTCGCGGGCGCGCAGCTCGTCGACTGGGGCGGCGCGCAGCGCTGGCTGAAGACCGACGCCGCGCCGGCCGACGTGCAGCGCTTCGCCGCGCAGTGCGGCGGCCACGCGACCTGCTACACGCCGGGCACGACAGCGGAGCCGTTCCAGCCGCTGCCGCCCGCGCTGCTGCGCGTGCACCGGCAACTCAAGGCGCAGCTCGACCCGCACACGATTTTCAATCCCGGCCGGCTCTACGCCGACTTCTGACGCGAACCCGACTTCGACCCGCCGATGCAAACCAACCTCAGCGAAGCAAGCAAGGCCCTCGCCCGGGCCGACGAAGCGGAAGCGATCCTGCGCGCCTGCGTGCACTGCGGCTTCTGCAATGCGACCTGCCCGACCTACCAGGTGCTCGGCAACGAGCTCGACGGGCCGCGCGGCCGCATCTACCTGATCAAGCAGCTGCTCGAAGGCGAGCCGTGCGGCGAACGCACGCAACAACATCTCGACCGTTGCCTGACGTGCCGCAACTGCGAAACGACCTGCCCGTCCGGCGTGCGCTATCACACGCTGCTCGACATCGGCCGCGCGGAAGCCGAGAAGCGCGCGCGGCGGCCCACGCGCGAGCGCCTGCTGCGTGCGGGGTTGCGTCACGTGGTGCCGCGCCCGGCGACGTTCGCCGCGCTGCTGAAGGCCGGCCGCGCGCTGCGCCCGCTGCTGCCCGGCACGCTGCAGGACAAGATCCCGGCCGCCGTGCCCGCGGCCGCGCCGCGCCCGGCCGTGCGCCATGCGCGACGGGTGCTGATGCTCGAGGGCTGCGTGCAGCCATCGCTGTCGCCGAACACCAATGCGGCCGCCGCGCGCGTGCTCGACCGGCTCGGCATCAGCGTGACGCCGGCGCGCGAAGCCGGCTGCTGCGGGGCGACCGAATATCACCTGAACGCGCAGGACGCGGGCCTTCAACGCGCACGCCGCAACATCGACGCGTGGTGGCCGGCGATCGAGGCCGGCGCGGAAGCGATCGTGCTGACCGCGAGCGGCTGCGGCGCGTTCGTGAAGGAATACGGCGACCTGCTGCGCTCCGACCCCGTCTATGCGGAGAAGGCACGGCGCGTCGGCGCACTCGCGCGCGATCTGGCCGAAGTGATCGCGGCGGAGCCGCTCGACGCGCTCGCCGACGCGACGCCACGGCGCGTCGCGGTTCACTGCCCGTGCACGCTGCAGCACGCACAGCGCCTCGGCGGCGCGGTGGAAAGCATCCTGACGCGGCTCGGCTTCGATCTGACGAATGTCGCCGACGGCCATCTGTGCTGCGGCTCGGCCGGCACCTATTCGCTGACGCAGCCCGCACTCGCGACGACATTACGCGACAACAAGCTCGATGCGCTCGAAGCCGCGCAGCCGGACCTGATTGTCACCGCCAACGTCGGCTGCCAGACTCACCTGAACGGCGCGGGCCGCACGCCCGTGCGCCACTGGATCGAGCTCGTCGACAACCGGCTGGTCGACTGACCGCCTATTCCGGAGGAACGCCATGCAAACGAAACCCGAACTCGAACTGGCCGATGCCGAGCGCATGCTCGCCGCGGCCCGCGCGGAGGCGGAACGCCACGGCTGGGCCGTGTCGATCGCCGTCGTCGACGATGGCGGCCACCTGCTCGCGTTCGCGCGGCTGGACGGCGCATCGCCGGCCAGCAGCACCATCGCGCAGGACAAGGCGCGCGCGGCGGCGCTCGGCCGTCGCGAGACGAAGGCGTATGAGGATATGATCAACGGTGGCCGCACCGCGTTCCTGAGCGCGCCGCTGACGGGGTTGCTCGAAGGCGGCGTGCCGGTCACGGTCGACGGCCGGATTGCAGGCGCGATCGGTGTGTCTGGCGTAAAGTCCGAACAGGACGCGCAGATCGCCCGCGCCGGTACACAAAGCGTCGTGGCATAGCCAGCCAACGCGCGCGCGTTTTTCAATTCCCCGGGAGGAATCACGATGATCGACCAAGCAGGACTGCAAGTCGCGCCAGCGCTGAGCCAGTTCATTGAAAACGAAGCGCTGCCGGGCACCGGCATCGACAAGGCCGCGTTCTGGAGCGGTTTCTCGGCCCTGGTGCACGACCTCGCGCCGCGCAACCGCGAGCTGCTCGCCGAACGCGACCGCCTGCAGCAGGAACTCGACGCGTGGCATCGCGCGCACCCGGGCCCGGTACGCGACCACGCCGCGTATCGCGCGTTCCTCGAACAGATCGGCTACCTCGTGCCGGTCCCGTCGAACGTCGCGGCCGCCACCGCGAACGTCGACAGCGAGATCGCCACGCAGGCGGGCCCGCAGCTCGTCGTGCCGCTGTCGAACGCGCGCTATGCGCTGAACGCCGCGAACGCGCGCTGGGGCAGCCTGTACGACGCGCTGTACGGCACCGACGCGCTGCCGGAAGACGGCGGAGCCGAACGCACCGCGGCCTACAACCCGACGCGCGGCCAGCGCGTGATCGACTATGCGCGCAACGTGCTCGACAACGCGGCGCCGCTCGCGAGCGGCTCGCACCGCGACGCGCTGCGCTACCGCGTGCAGGACGGCCAGCTCGCGGTCGAAACCGCGAAGGGCAACGTCGCGCTCGCGCAGCCGGCGCAGTTCGTCGGCTACCAGGGCGCGGCCGACGCGCCGTCCGCGATCCTGCTGAAGCACAACGGCCTGCACGTCGAGATCCAGATCGACGCGTCGACGCCGATCGGCCGCGCCGATCTCGCGAACGTGAAGGACGTCGTGCTCGAAGCCGCGGTCAGCACGATCATCGACTGCGAGGATTCGGTCGCGGCGGTCGACGCCGACGACAAGGTCCAGCTCTACCGCAACTGGCTCGGCCTGATGCAGGGCACGCTCGTCGAGGCAGTCGCGAAAGGCGGCAAGACGTTTACGCGCCGCCTGAACGCCGATCGCGAGTACACGACGCCGGCCGGCGGCACGCTGTCGCTGCACGGCCGCTCGCTGCTGTTCGTGCGCAACGTCGGCCACCTGATGACCAACGGCGCGGTGCTCGACCGCGACGGCAACGAGATTCCGGAAGGCATTCTCGACGGCGTCGTCACGACGCTGTGCGCGCTGCACGACCTGAAGGCCAAGCGCAACTCGCGCACGGGCTCGATCTACATCGTGAAGCCGAAGATGCACGGCCCGGCCGAAGTCGCGTTCGCCGACACGCTGTTCGCGCGCATCGAGGATCTGTACACCCTGCCGCGCAACACGCTGAAGATGGGCATCATGGACGAGGAGCGCCGCACCAGCGTGAACCTCGCCGCGTGCATCGCGGCAGCGGCCGCGCGCGTCGCGTTCATCAACACCGGCTTCCTCGACCGCACCGGCGACGAGATGCACACCGCGATGGAAGCGGGCCCGATGATCCGCAAGGGCGACATGAAATCGTCCGCGTGGATCCAGTCGTACGAGCGCAACAACGTGCTTGCGGGCCTGTCGGCCGGCCTGCGCGGCCGCGCACAGATCGGCAAGGGCATGTGGGCGATGCCGGACCTGATGCATGCGATGCTCGAGCAGAAGATCGCGCATCCGCGCGCCGGCGCGAACACCGCGTGGGTGCCGTCGCCGACCGCCGCGACGCTGCACGCGCTGCACTACCACCTCGTCGACGTGCAGGCCGTCCAGCAGGAACTCGAGAAGACGCCGTACGCGAGCGAGCGCGACGCGCTGCTCGAAGGGCTGCTGACGGTCCCGGTCGTCGAGCGCGCCGCGTGGAGCGAGGCCGAGATCCTGAGCGAGGTCGAGAACAACGCGCAGGGCATCCTCGGCTACGTCGTGCGCTGGGTCGAACAGGGCGTCGGATGCTCGAAGGTGCCGGACATCCACGACGTCGGCCTGATGGAAGACCGCGCGACGCTGCGCATTTCGAGCCAGCACATCGCGAACTGGCTGCGCCACGGCGTGATCACCGAGGCGTTCGTGCTCGACGTGTTCAAGCGCATGGCCCGCGTCGTCGACCAGCAGAACGCGGGCGATCCGAACTATCGCCCGATGGCGCCCGGCTACGACCAGTCGACCGCGTTCAAGGCCGCATGCGCGCTCGCGCTGCAAGGCACGTCGCAACCGAGCGGCTATACCGAGCCGCTGCTGCATCGGTTCCGGCTCGCGTTCAAGGCGCAACAGCACGGCGCCTGAACCTGCGCACGCGGGCTCGCCCGCATGCCGGACACCGGTCGTACGCCGACCTTGCGAAACGGGCAGCCCGCGCGGCTGCCCGTTTTCCTATTTGCGTGCACCGTGCCGTTGAAACCGATAATCGGTAGATATCGCGCGCTTTCGCATGCGGTGCTCACCCGACGTTAATCCCGGTGCGCCCGCGGACGTGCGCCGCACGGCCTTTTCCGCACTGCCGCACAGCCTTGCGCGACAACGCTTCGCCGATATTTGCAAGCCCGGGATTACGCGAAAATTTGATCCCGATCAACAGGTTGCAACATTTTCCGCGCACACAAACACGCGCGTTATACTCCGTTCAATTCGCGTCGCGATTCGTCAGATGGTCGAATTGCAGCAGACGTTACCTGTGAATACCCGGTTTATCGGTTTCTCGGGCCGCGATTGTCGATAATCGGTGCCCGGTTTCTCCGCTGAACGGAAGGCTGGCACGGGAAGGGCGCGCACCGGATCGCCACCGGTAGTCATACGAACAATCGCATCGGCCCGCCGCCCGGCGACGATGCCCCCGATCCACGGACCATGGCAGAAACCGACTACGCAATGCCCAGCGAATCCGGCGTGACGAGCCGTGTCGCCGCTCATCTGCGCCGGTCCCTGCTGCCGCACCTGATCTTCTATACGGGGCTGCTGATCGCGCTGATCCTGCTGCTGCTGTGCGGGATCGTGCTGTACGAAGGCCGGATCGACGCGCGCGACCGCTCGCGCAGCATGCAGCAGAACCTCGCGCTGATGGCGTCGTGGGACATCGAACGCAACATCGAGATCTATTCGCTGTCGCTGCAGGCGGTCGTCGAAGGCGCGAACGACCCGGCGGTGACCCGGCTGCCGATGGCGCTGCGCCGCCAGGTGCTGTTCGATCGCGCGACGACCGCCAAGTACCTCGGCGGCATCTACGTGCTCGACGCGAAAGGCGACATCGCGGTCGACGGCATGAGCGACGTGCCGCGCAAGGCCAACTTCGCCAACGAACCGTACTTCACCGTGCACCGCGACCGTCCCGACGTCGGCCTGTACGTCAGCCCCCCGTATCACTCGCGGCTGCGCGGCGGCTCGCCGAGCATCGCGCTCAGCCGGCGAATCACGCGGCCCGACGGATCGTTCGGCGGCGTCGCGGTGATGTCGATCCGGCTCGAATATTTTCAGAACCTGTTCTCGCGGCTGTCGCTCGGCGATCGCGGCTCGGTCGCCCTGATCAACACGGATGGCAGGATGGTCGCGCGCGAGCCGTACGACCCCAAGATCGTCGGCCGCGACATCAGCCGCGCGAGCACGTTCCGGCACTTCATGACCGCCAACGAAGGCAGCTTCGCCGATACCGCAACGATCGACGGCGTGCGGCGCCTGTACGTGTTCCGGCACCTCGAGCACCTGCCGCTCATCGTCATGGTCGCGCGCTCGGAAGCGGACACCTACGCCGCGTGGTACGACCGTGCGATCCCGATCGGCTCCGCGATGGTCGCGCTCGCGATCGGCTTCGTCGGCCTGTCGCTGCTGCTCGACGTGCAGTTGCGCAAACGCCATCGCGCGGAAACCGAGCTGCAGGCGCTCGCGCGCACCGACGGCCTGACGGGCCTCGACAACCGCCGGATGCTCGACGTCACGCTCGCGCGCGAATGGCGCCGCGCCGCGCGCTCGCAACATGCGCTGTCGCTGCTGTTCATCGACGTCGACGACTTCAAGCGCTACAACGACACGCAGGGCCACCAGGCCGGCGACGACGCACTCGCCGCGGTCGGCCACTGCATCGCCGGCTGCCTGCGCCGCCCGGCCGACTATGCGGCGCGCTACGGCGGCGAGGAATTCGTCGTCGTGCTGCCGGATATCGACACGGACGGCGCGGTGACGATCGCCGAAACCATCCGCACGGGCATCCTCGATCTCGGCATCCGGCACGACGCGGGCACGGTCGGCCGCCTGACGGTGAGCATCGGCGTGACGACCAGCTACCCCGAACACGACGACAACATCCAGGCCGCGCTGAAGCGGGCCGACGATGCGCTGTATCGGGCGAAGGAAGGCGGGCGCAACCGCATCGCCGTGCAGGCGGCCACGTCGCCCGACACTCGCGAATCGCGGCGGGCCTGAACGCACGGGCAGCGGCGGGGCGGCGGCCGCCGCCCGCCTGCAAAATCGCCGACAATACCGGCTCGATATGCCACCGCGCGGCCGCGCGGCCGATGCGCCCGGCCTGCGCGCCTGGCCGGCCGCGTGGGCCGGCCGCTTCGCACCACCATGAGACTCAAGGCAAAGATCTTCCTTCTGGCCATCGTGCCGTTCCTGCTCGCGATTGCCGGCATCGGCTTCGGCGTGCGCCAGCAGGCGACGACGCTCGCGCGCACGCAGCACGCGACGATCCAGGCCGCGTACCTGTCGAGCAAGGAAGTCGAGCTGAAGCACTACGTCGAACTCGCGACGAGCGCGATCATGCCGCTCTACGACGCGAGCGGCCACAATGCGCGCGACGACGCGCTGCTGCGCACGCAGGCGCTCGCGATGCTGCAGAAGATGGATTTCGGCCCCGACGGCTATTTCTTCGTCTACGACCTGCACGGCAATTCGCTGATGCATCCGCGCGAGCCCGAGCGCGTCGGTCACAACTTCTGGTCGATGCGCGACCCGCAGGGCGCGCTGACCATCCAGAAGCTGATCGGCGCGGCGTCGCAGGGCGGCGGCTACGTGCGCTATGCATGGCAGCGGCCGTCGACGGGCCGCGTCGCGCCGAAGCTCGGCTACGTCGTCGCGCTCGAGCGCTGGGGCTGGATGGTCGGCACCGGCATCTATCTCGACGACGTCGACACCGCGCTGCAGCGCATCGATGCGCGCGCGTCCGCGAACATCGAGCGCACGATGAGCTGGCTCACCGCGATCGCGCTCACCGGCGCGGCGGCGATCGCCGTGTGCGCGCTGGTACTGAACGTCAGCGAGTCGCGCAGCGCCGACGCGAAGCTCAAGCTGCTCGCGCAACGCGTCGTCGAATCGCAGGAGCAGGAGCGTGCGCGGCTGTCGCGCGAACTGCACGACGGGATCAGCCAGATGATGGTGTCCGCGAAGCTGATGCTCGAATCCGCGCTGGCGCGCTTCGAGCGCGGCACGTCGCGCGTGCCCGAAGCCGAGCAGGCGCTCGCGTCGGGCGTCGGGCGGCTCGGCGACACGCTGCGCGAAGTCCGACGCATCTCGCACGCGCTGCGCCCGTCGATGCTCGACGATCTCGGCCTCGCGGCCGCGCTCGAGCAACTCGTGCGCGAGCTGGGCGCGGAAAGCGGCATCGACATCGGCTACACGCAGGTCGCGCACGGCGGCACGCAGCCGCTGCCCGAAGCCGTCAACACCGCGCTGTTCCGGATCGCGCAGGAAGCGCTGAGCAACATCGTGCATCATGCGCGGGCGTCGCGCGCGGCCGTCACGCTCGACGTCGGCGCACAATCCGTCACGCTGACCATCGCCGACAACGGCTGCGGCTTCGACGCCGAACGCTCGCAGGCCGACGCGCGCCGCGGCATCGGCCTGCGCAACATGCGCGAGCGCCTCGACGCGCTCGACGGCACGCTGACGATCACGTCGCAGGTCGGCCATACCGTCGTGGCCGCGCGCGTGCCGCTGCGGCGCGCGGCCGCCTGAGCACGCACACCCTACCCGGAGACCTTGCCCATGAGCGCCCCCGATACCGCCCGGCACGCCGCCCGACTGCTGCTCGTCGACGATCACCCGCTCGTGCGCGATGGCTTGCGGATGCGGCTCGAAGCGGCCGACCTGTCGGTGGTCGGCGAGGCCGGCAACGCGGACGAGGCGCTCGCGCTGGCCGCCTCGCTCGAACCCGATCTCGCGCTGATGGACGTCGGCATGAACGGGATGAACGGCATCACGCTCGCGGGCGTGTTCCACGAGCGTTTTCCGGGTATTCGCGTGCTGATGCTGTCGATGCACGACAACATCGAGTACGTGACGCAGGCGGTGCGCGCCGGCGCGAGCGGCTATCTGCTGAAGGATTCGCCCGCGAGCGAGATCGTGCGTGCGATCGGCGTGGTGCTGGCCGGGCAGACGTTCTTCAGCGAAGGGCTGGCCGCGCGGATGATCCAGGCCAGCGCGACGGCGTCGCCGCTGGACCGGCTGACGCCGCGCGAGCGCGACATCCTCGACGCGCTGGCCGAAGGGCTGTCGAGCAAGCAGATCGCGCAACAGACGGGGCTGTCGGTGCGCACGGTCGAGACGCACCGGCTCAACCTGAAACGCAAGCTGGAGATCGAAGGGCAGGCCGAGCTGATCAAGTTCGCGGTCGAGCATCGGCGGCGGTAGGCAAGCGCACCCGGATGGCTCGCGCGACGCGCAATTCACTTTCAAATTTCATACTTGTCCAATCGACCTCACCCTGGGGCGATGGAATTCTTTCGCTTGCCGAAACGAGCACCGTGCTCGTGATTCGCATGACACGCGTGAACTCGTCATGCGGCCCCGGCATCACCGGCTGATATCGGTGACCTGGATCGAGGAGCGAAATCATGATGCGCCGTATCGCCGTTGTCGGTGACGCGCTGGAAACCGGCGGACACATTCTCGCCTACGCAGGGCCGCCATTCACGTTTGGCGACGCTGGCCATCAGGTTGCGCTGATCGGCGGCCTCGCGTTCTGCGAAGCGTGTGAAAGCACCGGCCGGATCGCCAAGATGGGCGGCCCCAAGCGCATCGAATTCATGGGCGAGACGGCGGCCGACGGCGACATCGTTCAATGTCGATGCTCGACACCACCGCGCATCGTCGCGCTGCTCGCCGGCAATTCATGGTGCGACGACCAGGCGGAAGCGGCAGGCGTCGTTACTTCCGGACTGAACCGGGCAGGCAACGTCACGAGCTTAGCCGCAGGTGCCTACGACGAATGCGTCCGCGCCGTCGGAAACGGCGCGTCGCCAGACTATCCCTACATCATCGAAACATCGGACGGGCGCATTCATTCAGGCAGGCTCGACAGCACCGCGTGCCTGCCGCGCATCCATACGACCGACAGCGACGAGTACACGGTCTATTGGGGCGACGAAGCGCTCGCGAGATCGGACGGAGACGCTTAATGCCGAACGGAAAAACAGTCGTCAGGACAACCGCCGTGCAAAACTCGTACAAGGAAGTCGAGCTGAAGTCGGTGACGTTTTCCGAGCTGTGGAAGAACTACGCTCACGGCAACCCGTACGATGATCCGAACGGACAGTACAAGAACCAGTGTGCGATCCGGATAAGCGTGACGCTGCACAAGGTCGGCATCGCAATGAAGTCGTTTTCGCAGAAGCGGGTTCGGCCGATGCCCGGCAAACCGGCGCTGGGCCGCCTTCTGATCGACGGCAAACCGACCGCGACTCGCGCATACGAGTTCGCGGAGTGGTTGAAGCTGCGGCCGATCGCGGGAGTACTGGCTCCGGAGAACATCACGGGTCAGAATTGGGCGAGTAGGATATCCGGTCGGACCGGAATCATATTCTTCGACGGCTATTGGCTTCAGGATGGCGACTCACCGGACAACTTGAGCGGCGGTCACGTCGACCTCTGGAACGGGAGCAAACTCACTGGCTTCGGATCAGGCGTGCGGATCTCATGGAATATAGTCCTACCGGGCATCTGGTCGGATTTCCGAAATTCGAAAACCATCTTGTTTTTTCCCGTCAAATGAAACTCGTGACTGTGGTAGCAGGTGCACTTGTCGGTGGAGCGCTCGCGACAATGTTCTGCTGGGGAGCGCTCTACGTGTACGGGGCATTCGTTCTGCATGGCAAGGGAAGCCTCTTCGACACGGACCCGGAGATCGCGAATCTATTTTTCGTCACATGGGGCGGATTGATTTTAATTTTCGCAATGGCCGGCGCAATTGTCGTGACTCGCAGGAAATCCCGTTAGCCAACTGATTACCCCTACGATGCTGTTTTTTCTCGCCTCGTATGTGATTCGCTGAGTCAGCCTCTTGCATTAGCCACCCTCGTTCGACCGACCTACGAATAGAAAAGGCGCCCGAAGGCGCCTTCCATGCATCTGAACTACGCGCAACAGCCGTCAGTTCGTCCGCGAATTGTGCTTCTGCAGATACGCGATCAGGCCGTCGATCCCACCCGTCGCGAGCTGGCTCTTGAACTGGCCCTGGTAGACCTGGATCAGCCACGCGCCCGACATGTCGATGTCGTAGATCTTCCAGTCGTTGCCGACCTTGCCGAGACGATAGCCGACCGACTGGCTGTCGCCCGGCGTCGTGACCGTCGACTGCACGAGCGCATCGGCACCCGACGCGCCGCCTGGCTTGAACGAGAACTTCGCGTCCTGGTTGCCGAGCTGCGCGAGCGACGCGGCGTAGGTGCGCGTCATCAGCAACCGGAACTGCTTGTACAGCTCCTGCTGCTGTTGCGGCGTGGCCTGCTTCCACGCGTCGCCGACCGCGATGCGGGTCGTGCGCTCGAAGTTGGTCACGGGCAGGAAGCGTTGCTCGACCACCTGCGTGATCTTCGCCATGTCACCGCCGCGGGCGGCCGGATCGGCCTTCATCGCGTTGACGGTGCCCTCGACCGCCGTGCGGACGAGGTCGACCGGCGCGCTCTGCGCGAAAGCGGAAACCGACACGGCGGCCGCCGCGACGAAAGCAAACAGATGACGTTTCATACGAATTTCGCACTCGATGGGAAAAAACGGCCGGCTCTTTGCATCGGCCGGTGGAGCAAAGTATACCGGGCCCGACGCCGCGTTGCCGCCCGGTGACCGACTGTTACCTTTCAGCGCCGTTTGTCACAGGCGCTTCGCGGCGTGTCGACGCATCGCCGCGGCGATTATGTAAATATATGCATACAAATGATCCGGCCGCGCGATCCGATTGCCACGCCGGTAGCAAATATCCTTCCCGCCCCGATTCTCCGCAACGTCACGACCGTCGCCGCGCCGCGCCGGTATACTTGGCTACTTTGCCCTAGCCAGCCGCTCCCCACCACCACATGGTGACATCTCTCATCGTCCGACTCGTTGCGTGGTCGGTGCGCCGCCCCGTCTGGGTCGTCGTCCTGTCGCTCGTCATCGCCGCCTTCAGCGGCGTCTATGTCGCGCAGCATTTCAAGATCAACACCGACATCAGCAAGCTCGTCGATGCGGAACCGCAATGGGCCGCGCTCGGCCAGGCCGTCGACAAGGCGTTCCCGCAACGCAACGGCACGATCCTCGCGGTCGTCGAGGCGCCCGCGCCCGAATTCGCGACGGCCGCCGCGCATGCGCTGACCGAAGCGCTGCAGAAGGACGCCGCCGCCGGCCGCATCGGCCCGGTCGCCGAACCGGGCGGCGGGCCGTTCTTCGAACACAACGGGCTGCTGTTCCTGTCGCCGCAGGAGGTCTCCGATACGACCGCGCAGCTCGCGAGCGCGCGCCCGCTCGTCAACGAACTCGCGAAGAACCCGAGCCTCACCGGGCTCGCCACCACGCTGTCCACCACGCTCGGCCAGCCGCTCCTGACCGGCCAGGTGAAGCTGCCCGCGATGGCGAAGCTGCTCGCGCGCAGCGCGGCGACGGTCGACGACGTGCTGGCCGGCAAGCCGGCCGCGTTCTCGTGGCGCGCGCTGGTCGACAACGACGCCGCGCGGCAGCCCGCGCGCGCGTTCGTCACCGTGCAGCCGGTGGTCAACTACGGCGCGCTGAAGGCCGGCGCGGCAACGAGCCAGGTGATCCGCGACGCGGCCCGTTCGCTCGACCTCGACAAGCGCTACGGCGCGGCCGTGCGCCTGACCGGCGAACAGCCGCTCGCCGACGACGAATTCGCGTCGGTCGAAGACGGCGCCGCGCTCAATGGCGTGCTCACGCTGCTCGCCGTGCTCGTCATCCTGTGGCTTGCACTGCGCTCGAAGCGGATGATCGGCTCGGTGCTCGTCACGCTGTTTGTCGGCCTCGTCGTGACGGCCGCGCTCGGCCTCGCGATGGTCGGCTCGCTGAACATGATCTCGGTCGCGTTCATGGTGCTGTTCGTCGGCCTCGGCGTCGACTTCTCGATCCAGTACGGCGTGAAGTACCGCGAGGAACGCTTCCGCGACGAGCGCATCGATCACGCGCTGATCGGCGCCGCGCACTCGATGGGCATGCCGCTCGCGCTCGCCACCGCGGCCGTGGCAGCAAGCTTCTTCTCGTTCATTCCGACCGCGTATCGCGGCGTGTCCGAGCTCGGCCTGATCGCGGGCGTCGGGATGTTCGTCGCACTGCTGACCACGCTCACGCTGCTGCCCGCACTGCTGCGCCTGTTCGCGCCGCCTGGCGAATCGAAGACGCCGGGCTTTCCGTGGCTCGCGCCGGTCGACGATTATCTCGATCGCCATCGCAAGCCGATCCTGATCGGCACGCTGGCGGTCGTGATCGGCGCGCTGCCGCTGCTCGCGTTCCTGCATTTCGACTTCAACCCGCTGCACCTGAAGGACCCGAACAGCGAATCGATGGCGACGCTGCTCGCGCTGAAGGATTCGCCGGAAGCCGCCGTCAACGACGTCACGCTGCTCGCGCCGTCGCTCGCGCAAGCCGACGCGGCCGCGAAGCGCCTCGACGCGCTGCCCGAAGTCGGCCGCACGACCACGCTGTCGACCTTCATCCCCGCCGACCAGCCGGCCAAGCGCGCGGCGATCGCCGCGGCTGCGAGCGAGCTGCTGCCCGCGCTGACGCAGCCGGCCGCGCCGCCCGCGACCGACGCGCAACGCGTGGCCGCGCTCAAGCGCGTGTCGGACCTGTTGAGCTATGCGGCCGAGGATCACCCGGGCCCGGGCGCCGCGGCCGCGCAGCACCTGTCCGCGTCGCTCGCGAAGCTCGCCGCCGCCGACAGCGCGACGCGCGACCGTGCCGAACGCGCGTTCTCCGATACGCTGCGCATCGCGCTCAACCAGCTCGCTGCGCTGCTGCAGCCGCAGGACATCACGCGCGAATCGCTGCCGCCGCAGGTCGTGCGCGACTGGGTTGCGCCGGACGGCCACGCGCTCGTGCAGATCTCGCCGAAGGTGCCGAAGGGCGTCGACCCGAACGACGACACGATGCTGCGCCGTTTCGCCAAGGCCGTGAAGGCCGCGGAACCGGGCGCGACTGGCGGCCCGATCTCGATCCTGCATTCGGCCGACACGATCATCAACGCGTTCCTGCACGCGGCGCTGTGGTCGATCATCTCGATCACGGTCCTGCTGTGGGTCACGCTGCGCCGCTTCGGCGACGTGCTGCGCACGCTGGTGCCGCTGCTCGTGTCGGGCATCGTGACGCTCGAGATGTGCGTCGTGCTCGGCATGTCGCTGAACTTCGCGAACATCATCGCGCTGCCGCTGATGCTCGGCGTCGGCGTCGCGTTCAAGGTGTATTTCGTGATGGCGTGGCGCGCGGGGCAGACGGGGCTGCTGCATTCGAGCCTCACGCACGCCGTGCTGTTCAGCGCCGCGACGACGGCGACCGCCTTCGGCAGCCTGTGGCTGTCGCACCATCCGGGCACGTCGAGCATGGGCAAGCTGCTCGCGCTGGCCCTGACCTGTACGCTGATCGGCGCCGTGGTGTTCCAGCCCGTCCTGATGGGCAAACCGCGCGTCAAGCGCGCCCAGAACCAATCGCAAGGAATCAATGAATAAGGTGCGAATCATTGCGGCGACCGTCGCCGCCAGCGCGATGCTGACCGGCTGCGCGACGGGACCGAACCGCAATCCCAACGACCCGCTCGAGCCGATGAACCGGGCGATGTACACGTTCAACGACACGGTCGACACGCACATCGCGCAGCCGATCGCGAAGGGTTACCAGAAAGTCACGCCGACGCCGGTGCGCACCGCGATCAGCAACTTCTTCTCGAACCTCGGCGATCTCGGCAACATGGCGAACAACCTGCTGCAGTTGCGCATCACCGATGCGACGCAGGATCTGATGCGCGTGGCGATGAACTCGCTGTTCGGCGTCGCCGGCCTGATCGACATCGCGACGCCGGCCGGGCTGCCTAAGCATCACCAGGATTTCGGGCTGACGATGGCGCGCTGGGGCATGCCGTCCGGCCCGTACCTCGTGCTGCCCGTGTTCGGGCCGAGCACGATCCGCGACGGCGTCGGCCGCGCGGTGGACGTGCGCTTCAACCTGCTGAACTACATCGAGCCGGCCGCACGCAATCCGATGTACATCGCGCAGTTCATCAGCGCGCGTTCGGACCTGCTCGGTGCGACCGATCTGCTGAAGCAGGCCGCGCTCGATCCGTATTCGTTCGTGCGCGACGCGTACCTGCAGCAGCGCAAGTCGCTGACGTATCACGGCCAGTCGGCATCGGCTGCCGCGCCGAACTACGCTGAGCCGGGTGAAGCCGGCGCGGTGCCGGCGGCCACGCCAACCACGCCGGGCGGCTTGCCGAACTATGAGGATCCGGGCGATGCGGGCGGCGCATCGGGCGCCACGCCGAACAACGCACCGGCCGCGCCGGGATTGCCGCAGTATGACGATCCGGGTGCGGACAATGCGATGCCGGCGAGTGCGCCTGCTGCGGCACCGGTCGCTGCGTCGGCCGGAGCGACGACAGCGCCGGCCGCCAACGGCGCGCCGATCGCGCCGGCGATGCCGACGATGCCCGCGAGCAGTCCGGCCGCACAGTAACGCCGCAACGGCGGCCGCGCAAAAAAAGAGCGCTGCGTCATGCAGCGCTCTTTTTTTGTCCGCGCGAAACGGCAGACCGGGAAGCGGGGGAAAGGCCAGCAGCGAACGCCGCTCAGACGATCCGCATCGCGCCCGCCCGCTCGAACGCGTGGCGTGCCTGGATCAGTGTCGTGCGCGCCGCGCGCGCATCGCTGGCGACTTGCAACAACGGACCGAGCTGCGACGGCTGCTTCAGCAGTTCGCGCAGGATCGGCAGGATCGCCGTGCTGCCGTCGTCGCGCAGCCCGGCCGTCGCCGCGCGCGGCAGCGTGCGCCACGCCGGATCGACGATCGCGCGGCACACCGCGAACGGCACGCCGCGCGCGGCCGCGAAGGCCGCCGCGATATGCGATTCCATGTCGACGGCAAGCGCGCCATTCGCACGATGCAGCGACGTCTTGTCCTGCTCGCTGACCACCGGCGCGCCGACGGCCGCCATCGTGCCGCGCGTGACACGCGCCCACACCGGCGTGTCCTGCAGCGCGGCGACGAGCCGCGCGCTCCAGCCCGTATCGGTCTGCACGCGGCCGAACGGCCCGTCGATCGCGTCCGCGATCACGAGCGCGCCCGGCGCGAGGTCGGGCGCGAGCCCGCCCGCGGTACCGAAGCTGACGATGCCCGCGCAGCCGCGCGCGGTCGCTTCGGCCAGTGCGCGCTCGAGCCGGTCGGCCCGCGCGGCGAACACGGCCTCGACGCCGTCGCCGCGCGCGATGCGCGCCTCGAACGCCATCCCTGTGACCGCGATGACGGGCAATGCGCCGTTGTGCTGCGTCGTCGCCACGCGTTACATCCCGACCGTCACGCGCGTCGCGTTCGCGCGCTTCAGGTTGCGGTAGCGCGCGAGCGCCCACAGCGGGAAGAACTTGCGATAGCCGTGGTAGCGCAGGTAGAACACGCGCGGGAAGCCCGTCGCCGTGAAGCGCGTCTCGTCCCACAAGCCTTCTTCGTTCTGCTGCGCGACCAGGTAGTCGACGCCGCGCGCCACGGCCGGGTTGTTCACTTCGCCGGCCGCCATCAGGCCGAGCAGCGCCCAGGCCGTCTGCGACGCCGTGCTCGGCGCCTGCTCGTAACCGCGATAGTTGAGCTTGTAGCTGTCGCCGTCCTCGCCCCAGCCGCCGTCCTTGTTCTGGATCGACAGCAGCCACTGCGCACCGCGCTTCATGCGCGGGTCGTCCGGCGTCAGGCCGGCCGCGTTCAGCGAGCACAGGGCCGTCCACGTGCCGTACACGTAGTTCATCCCCCAGCGGCCGTACCAGCTGCCGTCCGGCTCCTGCTCCTTCAGCATGTAGTCGAGCGCGCGGCGGGCCGGCTCGCTGTTCAGCGGCGTCTCGCCGAGCTGCGACAGCATCGACAGGCAGCGGCCCGACACGTCGGCCGTCGGCGGATCGAGCAGCGCGCCGTGATCGGAGAACGGGATGTTGTTCAGGTAGTACTGCGTGTTTTCAGGTTCGAACGCGCCCCAGCCGCCGTCGCTGCTCTGCATGCCGACGACCCATTCGCGCGCACGCGCCATCGATTCGCGATACGTGTCCGACTGCGTGAGCTTCTGCGCACGATCCATCGCCATCACGACCACGGCCGTATCGTCGACGTCCGGGTAGTGCGCATTCGCGTACTGGAACGCCCAGCCGCCGGGCCGCACGTTCGGGCGGCGCGAGATCCAGTCGCCGCGCACGTCGAGGATCTGCAGCGGACGCAGCCATTCGAGGCCGCGCAGCACCGCTTCCTGCGCACGCGCATCGCCGGTCTCGAGCAGCGCATGCGCAACGAGCGACGTGTCCCACACGGGCGACAGGCACGGCTGGCAATACGCTTCGTCCTCCTGCACGACGAGCAGCTTGTCGAGCGCCTTGCGCGCGATCGCGCGGTTCGGATGGTCTTCCGCATAGCCGAGCACGTCGTACATCATCACCGCGTTGGCCATCGCCGGATAGATCGCGCCGAGGCCGTCCTCGCCGTTCAGGCGCTCGTCGACGAACGACACGGCCTGACGGATCGCGCGTTCGCGCGTATAGCTCGGGAACAGGCCGTCGACCGCGCGCAGCGCATGGTCGACCACGCGGAAAAACGCGAACCAGCCCGCGCTCTGGTGGCCCTGACGCGGCAGCAGCCCGGCGTTGACGGGCGGGTCGATGAACAGCTCGTCGATGCGCACGCCGCGCGGGTTCTTCGCGAGCGGACGCTTCGCGTTCAGCACGAGCAGCGGCACGATCACGGTGCGCGCCCAGTACGACACCTTCGACAGATGGAACGGGAACCACTGCGGCAGCAGCATGATCTCGACCGGCATCATCGGCACCGCGCGCCACGGAATCGCACCGTACAGCGCGAGCTGGATGCGCGTGAACACGTTCGACATCTCGGCGCCGCCCATCGCGTGGATCGCGCGGCGCGCGCGCTGCATGTGCTCGGCGTTCTCGTCGTCGCCGATCACCTTCAGCGCGAAATACGCCTTCACGCTCGCGCTGATGTTCGGTGCGCCGTCGGTAAACAGCGGCCAGCCGCCGTCGGCCTGCTGGATGCGGCGCAGATACTTGCCGATCTTCTGTTCGAGCTCGAGGTTCGGCGTCTCGCCCAGATAGTGGACGAGCAGCACGTATTCAGCAGGAATCGTCGAATCCGCTTCGAGTTCGTAGACCCAGTGTCCGTCCGCTTGCTGCGCGGCCAGCAGCGCGTCGGTCGCACGCGCGACAGCCGCGTCGACGTCGGCCGGCACGGCGCCGGCGGACAAGGTAGCCATTTCGGTGAGATCGTTCATCGGTCCCTCTCTTTATTGCGTCTGGAGCACGTCCGCGGCCAACTGGCCGGAACGGATCGCGCCCTCGATCGTGGCGGGCAGGCCGGTGGCAATCCAGTCGCCCGCGAGTACAAGATTGGTCCAGCGCGTACGCACGGCCGGCCGTTTCATTTCCTGCGACGGCACCGCCGCAAAGCCCGCGCGCGGCTCGACGACGAGTTGCCACGCGGGGATGGTTTCCGGGTTCGCGCCGGTCACGCGCGCGACGTCTTCCCAGATGCGCCGCGCGAGCGTGTCGCGCGGCATGTCGAGCCAGCGGCCCGCATCGCGGATCGTCGCCGCGAGCTGGCCGTCACCGGTCCGCACCGCATCGACGACGCCGTTGACGACGGTCGTCTGCAGTGGATGACCGGCCGGCGATTCGACCGCGAAATACGCGGTCACGACCGCGCTGAAGGTGTCGGGCGCGGTGAGTTCGGGCACGAGCGGCTGCGCAACCTCGGGCGGCACGGCCAGCACGACCGCGTCGCCCGGCGCGAGATCGATCCGCTCGCCGCCGACCGACACGGCATCGATCGCATTGCCGTGCGCGCCGAATTCGAACGCGTCGAGCCGCGAATTCAGGCGGATCTGCGCGCCGCCGTACTGCAGCATCCGCAGCGCCGGTTCGACGAACGCGCTGCCGAGCCCGCGGCGCGCGACGAGCGGACGGCTGCCGGGGCCGCCCGCGGCAAACGTGCCGCACAGCGCGGCGCGCGCGAGTTCGGCGCTCGCGTGGCGCGGCTCGATATTCAGCACCCCGAGGAAATACGGTCGCAGCCAGCGATCCCACAGCACGCCGTCGCATCGCATCGTCTGCGCGAGCGAGCGGCCCGTGCGGGCGAATGCGAGCGGGGCCAGCGCGAGATAGTCGAGCGGCGTCGTGCCCGGCGCCCGTGACGCAGCATCGAACAGCCACGACGGCCAGCGGCCGTTGCCGAAACGCAGCGTCCAGCGCTGCTGCGACGCGATGTCGATGACCGGGAGTTCAGCCAGCGCGGGCCCCGCGAGCTGATCGGCCGCGCCGATCGCGCGCAGGTAGCGCTGCGTCGCGGGCTGTCCCGCGAAAACCGTGTGCAGCCCACTGTCGAGCGTCGTGTTCAGCGTCCCGTCGAACCACGAGCGGCAGCGGCCGCCCGCGTGCGCATGCGCGTCGTGCAGCACGATGCGCCGCCCGCGACGTTGCAGCTCGACCGCGGCCGACAGGCCCGCGAGTCCTGCGCCGATCACGTGGACGGTTCTGGGCATCGCGTCGGTCGACTCAGAACAGCGCGTAGCGCGCGGCGATCATCAGCATGCGCGCCTTCGGCTTGCGCAGCGGCGCGCGCGGCGCGGCAAAGCCGCGCGCGATCGCGGCCTCGAGAATGCAGCGATACGCGCCCGACATGATGCGCGGCGCCTTCACCTGCGCACGCGGGCAGGTATCCATCACCGCGTCGGCCTGGCGGAAGTGCTCGAGCGCGCGCTCGACGAGCGTCGCGCACACGCGCGGCAGCGCCGGATCGCGCACGATCGTCGCCGGATCGGTGATCGCGATGCCTTCGCGCGCAAGCAGCTCGCGCGGCAGGTAGCACCGGTTGATCGCCGCGTCGTCGTCGATGTCGCGCAGGATGTTGGTCAGTTGCAGCGCGCGGCCGAGGTGGTGCGACAACGTGATCCCTTCGGCTTCCGGCATCCCGAAAATCCTCACCGACAGCCGGCCGGCCGCGCTCGCCACGCGATCGCAGAACAGGTCGAGCGTCGGCTCGTCGGGCGCGCAGATGTCTTCCACCGCGTCCATCGCCATCCCGTCGATCATCGCGTGGAAATCGTCGCGCTGCAGGTCGAACGCGCGAATCTCGCGATCGAGCGCGACGAGGTGGCGCGGCGGGCGGCCGGCGAAGCAGGCGTCGATGTCCGCGCGCCAGCGATTCAGGCCCGCGGTGCGCTCGGCGCGCGGCAGGTCGCTGTCGGCGATGTCGTCGACCGCGCGGCAAAACGCATAGACCTGGAACATCGCATCGCGCTGCACGGCCGGCAGGATGCGCATCGCCAGATAGAAGGAGCTGCCCGATGTGACGGCAGCGGCGTCGGTTTCTTGTTCGTCCACGACGGAATGGGAAACGGCCAAGACGAAGCTCCACGGAGACACCCACGCGGGGCGATTGAAGAAGCCATGCCCGGCTGGGATGGTCAGGGCGTCGAATGCGTGCGAGATATGCGAACGATCGACGCAGACAGGCACAAATTACCGGCCGGAAGCCGGAATTGGGCGAAAGTATAGCAATCTTTGAAGTTCGATGGCGGACGCGCACCCTGTCCGGCGGGGTGCCGAGCGCCACCGGCGGGCCGGTGCGCCGGCCTTTGCGAACGGCGGCCCGAACGCGCGTCAGCCGTACACGATGTCGCGCTGCAGATCGAGCGCGATGAGCCCCATTTCGCGCGTGAGCTGCAGCATCGAGCGGCGCTCGAGGCGCGAGCCCATGAAGCTCGTCACGCGGCCGTCGGGCTCGGCGGTGAACTGGAAAACCGCGCCGCCGGTACCGAACCACGCGCCCGGCACGTCGAGTGATTCCTGCCAGTCGATCTGCTCGAACACGCGCGCGATTCCCGCGCGCACCACGGCGCCCGGGCCGATCGGCGGCGCGATGTCGCCCAGGTCGTCGAGCGAATAGGGGCCGGGTTTGTTCGGCTTCCGATAGAAGAGATAGTCGACGTTCATGGGGTGCAATCGCAGGCAAAGCAACAAATTAGCGCGCTTCGGCACAAATTCAAATCGGATCAGGACGAAATGTGGCCTGTGCGACACAAAGGGACGGATCGTTGCCGGTCAAGAAACGCGCCGCGCGAGCGCGTCTCGATGGCGGCCGGTTCGTCTAAGATGACACCTTTCTCGAAAAAATACGGACACCATGGAGACGAACGCCCCCGCCACCCCGCCGTCCGATCATCCCGTTTTCGTGCTCGTGCACGGCGCGTGGCATGGCGCGTGGTGCTATGCCCACGTGGCGGCCGCGCTGGCCGCGCGCGGCTACCTGTCGATCGCGCGCGACCTGCCCGCGCACGGCATCCATGCGCGCTTTCCCGCGTCGTATCTCGCCCGGCCGCTCGACAAGGACGCGTTCGGCGCCGAGCCGTCGCCGGTCGCCAACACGACGCTCGACGACTACGCGACGCAGGTGACGCAGGCCGTCGACGACGCGTACGCGCTCGGCCGCGGCAAGGTCGTGCTGGTCGGGCACAGCATGGGCGGCCTCGCGATCACGGCGGCCGCCGAACGCGCGCCGGACAAGATCGCGAAGATCGTCTATCTCGCGGCCTTCATGCCCGCGTCGGGCGTACCGGGCCTCGACTACGTGCGCGCGCCGGAAAACAACGGCGAGCTGCTCGGCCCGCTGATGCTCGCGAGCCCGCGCGTGGTCGGCGCGCTGCGCGTCGATCCGCACAGCGGCGACGCCGCGTATCGCGCATCGATGAAGCGCGCGCTGTACGAAGACGTGCCGCAAGCCGATTTCGACGCGGTCGCGAACCTGATGAGCTGCGACGTGCCGGCCGCGCCGTTCGCGACCGCGATCCCGACGACCGCCGCACGCTGGGGCGCGATCGACCGCCACTACATCAAGTGCCTGGCCGATCGCGTGATCCTGCCCGCGCTGCAGCAACGCTTCATCGACGAAGCCGACGCGTTCGCGCCCGGCAACCCGACCCACGTGCACCAGCTCGACAGCAGCCACTCGCCGTTCGTGTCGCAGCCGGCCGTGCTGGCCGGCGTGCTCGCCGACATCGCAAAAAGCTGAGCGGAGCGGGCGCGGTCAGTCGGCGTACGCGACCGACCGATCGCGCCCGAGCCGCTTCGCCCGATAGAGCGCGGCGTCGGCCTCGTTGACGAGTACGTCGCAGGTCGGCGCGCCGGCTTTCGCGCACGCGCCGCCGACGCTCGCCGTGACCGGCACGCTGACGCCCTCGGCGTCGACCGGCACGCTGCCGATCGCGTCGCGCACCTTGTCGGCCACCCGCATCGCCTCGTCGAGCGTCGTGCACGGCAGCAACAGCGCGAATTCCTCGCCGCCGAACCGGCCGAACGTATCCTGCGCGCGCACGATCGACGCGACGCGGCGCGCCGTCTCGCGCAGCACCGCGTCGCCCACCGCATGCCCGAAGCGGTCGTTGATCGTCTTGAAGTGGTCGAGGTCGAACAGCAGCACCGACAGGTCGCCGCCGTAGCGCTGCCAGCGCGCGAATTCGTCGCCGAGCCGCGCCTCGAAGAAGCGCCGGTTCGCGATGCCGGTCAGCCCGTCGAGATTCGCGTGCTCGCGCAGCTTCGCGACCGCTTCCTCGCGCTCTCGCTGCATCACGCTCACATGCGTGACGTCGGAGATCGTCACGCACACGGCCTCGACGTCGCGGCCGCGCGTGAGCGGCATGAACGTGCAGTCCTGCTGCATGTAGTCGACGCCGCCCGTGATCGGCCGATCGTGCTCGAAGCGGAACAGGTAGGGCCGCTGCTCCCACGAGCTGAATGCGAAGCTGCCAAGCTGGAACACGCTCTCGAGCTTGCGCGACAGCCACGCACGCGGCAGGTCCGGGAAGCGGTCGAACAGGTTGCGGCCGATCACGTCGGCGGCCGGGATCCCGCTGTGGTCCTGCATGAAGCGATTCCACATCAGGACGGTCATCGAACGGTCGAGCACGAACAGGCCGAAGCCGACGCGCTCGATCACGAGGTCGCTCAGCGACGGGGCGGCGGCCGTCATAGCGCGGACAGCAACGCGTCGAGCGCGTCGCCCATCAGCCGGATCGAATCCTCGGCCATCAACATCACGAAATGCGCGCGGAACATATGGTTCTCGAGCCCGAAATTCACCTCGAGCAGCAGCGCGACGCTCCATCCCAGTTCGTTCGGCTGGAACACGTCGTCGAACGACACGTTCGCGCCGAGCAGCCCCGGCGGAAAGAACACGGGCTTGCGGCCGAGTTCGTCGAGGATCGACGCGACGCAGGCGCCCATCAGCACGTTCGCGACGTCGAACACGAGTTCGTCCGGCGTCGCCATGCCGCCGTACACGCCGTCGCCGAACGTGCGGTCGACGACCGACATCAACCGCGCGACGCCCGCCGTGCGGCACAGCACGATCGCCTCGCCCTTGATGTCGGAACGGAAGCCCTGGCGCACGGCGGTCACGTTGTCGTGGATGCCCGTCATCTCGCGCAGCGCGTCGCTCGCATCGGCCGCTTTCACGACGCGCACGCGCGGCACCGACAGCTCGATGAAGTGCCCGAGCAGCAACGCAAGCCGCGCGGCGGCGCGGCCCATTGCAAGGTTGGCGATTTCCTGCAACGCGTCGCGTTGCTCCGCCGTGAACACCGATTCAGGCATACAACCCATACTCCTTGAGAATGGGCAGCAATGCCTCCGACGTCACGGGCTTGGCAACGAATGCGATCGCGCCCAATTCACGCACGCGTGCTTGCGCCTGCGGCTGAATATCGGCGGATACCACGATCACGAACGTGTTCAGATCTTCGTGGCGCAGTGTTTCCAGGACCTGATATCCGCTCATGTCGGGCATCGTCAGATCCAGAAACATCACGGAAGCTTTGCCGTCACGATAGAGCGCCAAGGCCTCGCGACCATTCGCTGCATACGCGATGTCGACGTCCCAATCTCCCGGCAGCGCCTTTGTCAGCAGTTTGCGAGCGAGCAGCGAATCGTCGGCAATTACAATCGGCAAAGGCATGGGGCGATGCGGTATACGGAATGGTCTCTCTCGCGTTAACGACCGCGCGGCGCATTTCTTTAGGGCCATGCGTTTCGGCGCGGGCAACCGCCTTGCGGCCGCGCACGGGCGCCGCGACGCAGGTGCGCGCGACGCACCGCGCGGCAATCGCCGGCGGGCGCATGTATCTGTCATAGGGAAAGCAAGGCGCGATTCTCGGAGTAAACCGGAGGCGATGCAACTCGCCATTTTCGCCATTTCGAACAGAATTGGTCCGATCTCGCATCATTCCGAAAATAGCCGCGACCATTTTCGAGATAAGTACGCAAAATTTTTCCTTGTGTACGTTTGCGCTGCCGGATTCGTCGCGTTTTCAATCCGACGGTTTACCGCTGTCATATACGGCAGGATCGCGCCTGTACGAACGGCAGGATCGCCACGTACGGCGCCGCGCGGCGGGCCGTCGCAACTCGTTTATGATGACAGACACCGCTGCCTCACCCGCTTTCCTCGATGACGTCCGAACGGCCTGCCGACTCCCACACCCCCGCGCCTCCTCCCGCCGACGACTGGCAGGACGACGGCAGCTACGCGGCCGGCGCACCCGAGCACGATTTCGCGGTGCGCCGCGTGACGCTGATCGTGCTGCTCGTCGCGGCGATCGTGCTGCCGTGCATCTACGTGGTGGTGATGGCGTACAGCGACCTGAAGGCGCGCGAGGCCGCCGCGAGCGACGTGACGATGCGCACGGTGCGCGTGGCCGAGGAGCACGCGCTCAAGGTGTTCGACCTGAGCGAAACGCTCGATGCGCGCATCGTCGACCTCGTGCAGGACATGGACGACGCGACCGTGCGCGGCAGGGAATCCGACATCCACGAGGCGCTGAACACGATCGGCGGCGGCTATCCGCAAGTGGCCGCCGTGTCGATCTTCGGTGCGAGCGGGATGCTGCTCGCCAACAGCCTCTACTATCCGGCGCCGTATGCGTCGATCGCGAATCGCGACGACTTCGCCGGCATCCGAGACGGCAAGGTCATCGAACACATCTCGAAACTGATGATGGGGCCGCTCAAGCTCGAGAACATTCCCGTATTCAACACCGGCGTCGCGCGACGCCATAGCGACGGTTCGTTCGCCGGCATGGTGTCGATCGCGCTGAAATCGTCGTATTTCAACGCGTTCTACCGCGACCTGCTCGGCGGTGCGAGCACGCCGATGACGATGGCGCTCGCGCGCTCGGACGGCGCGGTGATCGCGTCGTATCCGCCGCCGCCGTCGCTGGCGCACACCGATCGCTCGGTCACGTTCGGCAACGCGCACAACGAGCCGCGCGCGGGCGTCGTGCGCGTGCGTCACGACGACGCGAGCAGCGAGATCGTCGCGTATCGCCAGGTCGGCAGCTATCCCGTCTACGTGAGCTGCGCGTACCGCACGTCGGCAATCTGGCATGAATGGTACGAACACCTGAGCGTGCTGTTCATCTCGATGTTCGCGCCGTCGGTCGCGCTGTGGTCCGTGATCTGGCTGTCGCTCAAGCGGCTGAAGGCGGAAGAGGAGGCATGGGACCGCTGGCAGGCCGAAGCGTCGATGCGGCGCTCGATCGAATCGGCGTACCGGCAGTCGCGCAAGATGCAGGCGCTCGGCAATCTCGTCGGCAGCGTCGCGCACGACTTCAACAACCTGCTGATGATCATCTCGAGCAACGTGCAGATCGCGCGGCGGCGCGGCGTCCAGCATCTCGACAAGGAGCTCGGCGCGATCGAACGCGCGCTGAAGAACGGGCAGTCGCTCACGCGCCAGCTGCTCGGCGTCGCGCGCAAGCAGCCGCTGCACAACGAGACGATCGACATCGGGCAATGGGTCGGCACGTGCCGCGAGCTGCTGAAGACGTCGCTCGGGTCGAAGTCGTCGCTGGTCGTCGCGATCGAGCCGGGCGTCTGGCCGATCCGCGTCGACGTCGCGGAACTCGAGCTCGCGGTGATCAACCTCGCGGTCAACGCGCGCGACGCGATGGCGACCGGCGGACGCTTCACGGTCGGCGCGCGCAACGTCACGCTGCGCCGTGAGGACGGCTTCCCGCTGACCGGCGATTTCGTGCAGATCTCGCTTGACGACACGGGGTCGGGCATGGCGCCCGACGTGCTCGCGCGCGCGTTCGAACCGCTGTTCACGACGAAGGCGCAGGGGATGGGGACCGGGCTCGGCCTGCCGCAGGTCTTCGCGTTCTGCGAACGCTCGGGCGGCCTCGCGACGATCGACAGCGCGGTCGGTGCGGGGACGTCGGTGCGTCTGTACCTGCCGCGCGCGCGCGCCGAGGATGTCGTCGCGCGGCCGGCGGCCGCCGCGCACGATGCGGCCAATGGCGAGCTCGCCGGCCTGCACGTGCTGCTCGTCGAGGACAACGGCGAAGTCGCGGCCGGCACGGAAGCGCTGCTGTCGCTGCTCGGTCATCGCGTGACCTACGCGCCCACCGCCGACGACGCATTGCGCCTGATCGAAGGCGCCGCCGCGAACGACGCGTTCGACCTCGTGATTTCGGACATTCATATGCCGGGCCGCCTGAACGGCATCGACCTGGCCGAAGCGATCGACAAGCGGCCGGGGAAGCTGCCCGTGATTCTCGTCACCGGTTATGCAGAGGAGCTCGACCGCACGCGCACGGTCAACGTCCGCGTGCTGTCGAAGCCGTTCGATATCGCGCTGCTCGACGAGATCCTGCTGGGCATCCGCGAAGCGCGCGACGCACGACACGCCGGCGCGTGACCCGCGGTGCGCAGGGCGGCGCCGGCGCGACGGCGTGAACGAACGCGGCGATCAGGCCGCCGACGACGTCACGCCGATTTCAGCAGACGCACCCAGCCCGCGTAACGATCGACGAAGCCCTGCAGGAACTTGCGGGTGTCCTCGCTGACGATCTGCCCCTGGTCGTCGATGCGCGCCGGGTCGTGCTTGATGAACATCTCGGGCTGACCGAGCGTCTTCACGTCGAGGTAAGCGAGCACGTTGCGCAGGTGCTGCTGCGCGAGCGCGGTGCCCACCGCGCCCGGCGACGTGCCGAGCACCGCGCCCGGCTTGCCCGACCACGAATTCGAACCCCATGGGCGCGAGCCCCAGTCGAGCGCATTCTTCAGCACGCCCGGCATCGACCGGTTGTACTCGGGCGTGACGAACAGCAGCGCGTCCGCGGCTTCGATCGACTGCTTGAAGCGCTTCGCGACTTCCGGGAAATCCGCGTCGTAGTCCTGGCTGTACAGCGGCAGCTCGCCGATCTCGACGAACTCGAACGAAAAATCGGCGGGGGCGAGCGAGATCACGGCGTGCGCGAGCGCGCGATTCGTCGACGCGCGACGCAGGCTGCCGACGACGACCGCAATACGATAGGACATGGCATTCTCCTTCCGGTGAGTGAGGAATCGGATCGATTGCTTCCGAATGGGCGACAAAGGTCTGTTTATAGGCAAGCCAGCCCGCGAGCCGTCCCACGGGGCCGTCCGGCCGACTTTCCACAAGGTTTTCCACAGAAATTGTGGATAACTCGACCGATATGTTCCGACGTTACAGATCGCCCGCCGCGCGGCGTGGTCGACGCGCGACACGGGGTTCGGCAAGCATAGCGCAGCGCGGCGGCGGGCTCCGTGAATTCGTGACGGAACATTGCGTTGCAGGCGCGGACCGCGCCCAGTAAGCTGCTCGCACCGCGACGCGCCCGCTCCCGTGACGACGCTCGCGCGATTGCCATTGCTTCGAGACACTGCAACCAGACATGCCGTCCGCACACGACGATCCCGCCTATCTCGCGCAACTGCGGCGCGACCTGCTGCGCTTCGCGCGACTCCAGCTCCGCGATGCCGACGCGGCCGAAGACGCCGTGCAGGAAGCGCTGGCCGCCGCGTGGTCGCATGCCGGCGAGTTCGCGGGGCTGTCGGCCCACAAGACCTGGGTGTTCGGGATCCTGCGCAACAAGCTGATCGACGTGCTGCGCGCGCGCCAGCGAATGGTGAGCCTGACCGCGCTCGATGCGGAGCTCGACGGCGAATCCGTGCTCGATCGCGAACTGTTCAAGGACAATGGGCACTGGGCCGCGCATGCGAAACCGCGACCGTGGCCGAAGCCCGAAACGCTGTTGCAACAACAGCAATTCTGGACGCTGTTCCAGGTCTGCCTCGACCATCTGCCGGAGCAGATCGGACGCGTGTTCATGATGCGCGAATTCCTCGATGTCGAGATTGTGGATATCTGTAGCGAATTGACGCTGACGACGAATCATTGCAGCGTGCTGCTGTACCGGGCGCGCACGCGCCTGCGAACCTGCCTGAGCGAAAAAGGACTGACGACCGAAGATGCTGCCGGGGAAATGTACTGACGTGACACGACTGCTGTCGGATGCGCTCGATCGGCATCTGACGCTGCACGAGCGTCTGCAGGTACGCGTGCATCTGCCGACCTGCAGCGGATGCCGCGCCTATCGCGGACAGATCGCGCTGTTGCGGACGGCCGCGAAAGCGGCGGCGGGGCAGGAGTCGGACGATGATGAGGGATCGTCCGGTGGCGGCTAGGCGGCGCGGGGTGTCGACGTATCGTTCCGCCGGCCGCTCGCGCGTGCGGCCCGGCGGTCGCGTCGGCCTGGATTGCCGTTGCGTGTGCCGGGCCGGACTCGGTCGCGTTGATGCAATAAGAAAAATACGCCGGGGAAGAATTATTCGAACAGCGCCTTCACCGACTCGGGCGGGCGACCGATCGCCGCCTTGCCGCGATATACGACGATAGGGCGTTGCAGCAGGATCGGATGAGCGGCGATCGCCGCGTAGGCTTCGGCGTCGCTCAGATCCGCGCGAGCCAGATTCAATGTCTTGTACGGCTCCTCGCCGTCGCGCAGCATGTCGCGAACCGGGCGGCCGAGCTGCCGATGCAGCGTTTCCACTTCCTCGACCGTTGGCGTCGTCTTCAGGTACTCGACGACGTTCAACGGCGCGCCGGCGGTATTCAGCGACTCGACCAACGCGAGCGTCTCGCGGGACTTCGAGCATCGGGGGTTGTGGTAGATCGTGATCATCATTCAAGCCTGGATGGGGGAGCCCTGTATTGTAGCCAGTCTGCATTGACGGGCTCGGTGGGGTGGTTCAAGCGAGATCGGGGTAGTTTTCCTCTCGACAGGTTGCTGCGGTGGTTCGGTTTGGCGATGTGCTGTGCGTCGGGTGTCTGGGAGACGCTTCGAAGATGCGGTTACGTTTATGCGCATAAAGGCCGGGCAACGGCCTCGCGGGACCGGCAACTGTGGTCAGCCTGACCAATGCCCAGCGAGGGCTGTCCCGGGTGGCGAAAGGGCGCGTGATTGCGGGACACTTCGGCTGCGTTTATGCGCATAAAGCCTGCGATTGTCGGGCGAGGTGCGAGGCCACTCTGACGTAGGTCTATGCCCAGACGAGACGGCACCAGACAATGGCTATATCGATAATCCATCGCCCCGGCACGACATCATTGCGCTCCTGACGCGGGCGAGGCGCCTGCCTTCGGCCCTTCTCCGCGGGCCATCCTTGCGTCTGGTTTATGCGCATAAACGCCGCGGGCCGAGACGGCGTTGTCTCGATGCACATCGGTTCTGCGATGGATATCGAAGACGCACGTCCAGCCTCACAGACCCACTCATCCTGCTCGCGAATGCGCGGCGGGCTCCCAACGAAGTTGATCGCCGCGACCTCTGCCGAGTTTATGCGCACAAACTCGGCGGCTCGCAGGCAACGCGGCCCATCTAGCGAAAGGGGAGCGTACCGAGACATATCTCTACGACGAGCAGCTCCCGGCGACGTAGCCCGTGAAGACGCAGCCATCGAGCACCGCATCGGCCTCGCCATCTCCACGACACCACCAACACCCGCCGTCCATCTCCGCCATCTCGTTTATGCGCATAAACCGATAGTCCGAATGGCCAACGCGTAGTTGTCGAACGACAATTTCATTGAAATTCAAATATCGTCCTGTAGAATTCCAACGACCAAAACAGGAGTGAAAATTGGCCGCGGAAATCATTGCAGTCACTCAACAAAAAGGTGGCGTCGGCAAAAGCACGATTGCCATGCATCTCGGCGCCGCGTTCCATGAAAAAGGGAAGCGCGTCCTCGTCATCGACGCAGACCGTCAAAACACGCTGGTTCACTGGTCGAGCGCATCCGGCGACAGCGACAACGGCATCCCGTTTCCGGTCGTCAACCTGGCCGAAGCCGACGGCCAGATCCATCGCGAGATCAAGAAGTTCATCAACGACTACGACATCATCGTCGTGGACTGCCCGCCGTCGATCACCGAGAAAGTCTCCGGCGTCGTCCTGCTGGCCGCATCGATTGCCGTGATCCCGACATCGTCGTCGCCGGCCGATTACTGGTCGAGCGTCGGGCTGGTCAAACTGATTCAGCAGGCGCAGGTGATGAACGAAGACCTCCGCGCGGTGTTCCTGCTGAACAAGACCGAAGAGAAGCGCATGCTGACCCGCGAGCTCAAGCGTGCGCTCGAGGAACTCGGCTTCCCGCTGCTGAAGACGCAGATTCCGACCCGGGAAGCGTACAAGCAGGCAATGGCGCTCGGTCAGACCGTGCTGCAGATGAACGATCGCGGCGGCAAGCTGGCCGCCGCCGAAATTCGCGCATGCGCCGACGAAATCGTCGCCATGCTGCCCTGACATTATGCGCATAAAGGAGTCACATGAAACCTTCCCAATTTGCCAAAGGATTCCAAGCGCGCCCGGATATCACGACGAGCGAGAAGCGCACGGCGCTTGATCGGCTCAATGCGATCGACGGCATCGTCAAGTCCGACACGCCGACCCCGGCATCGACCAAATCCGCGAAAAAGGACATCGCCCCTCCGCCTGCTCCGGAATTCACGATCGATCCGTCGATCGACGAATCGCAGCAATATCGCGCGTGGCGCCTCGAGAATCGCTATGCGCCGGGGCAAGTGATCGAGTTGCCGCTGAAGGCGATCAAGCATAGCCCGTTCAACCCGCGGCACTTCTATCTGAAATCGTCGATTGCCGAACTTGCGGTCAACCTCGCGAAGCAGGGTCAGCAGCAGGCCATCCACGTGATTCCGGATTACGACAATCCGGGCACGTATTTCGTCAGTGATGGCGGCCGCCGCGTGCGGGCGCTGAAGGAAGCGAACAAGGAGTCGGTCAAGGCGATCGTGATCGACGTGCCGATCGGCATCCAGAGCTACAAGCTCGGCTACGACCTCAACGTTCAGCGCGATTCGCAGACGGTGTTCGACAACGCCGTCGTGTGGCGCCGTTTCCTCGACGACAAGCATTTCCAGAGCCAGAAAGAACTCTCCGAGCACCTCGGCCTCGACGAGTCGACGGTGGCCGTCGCGTTGTCGATCGGCAAGTTGCCGGAAGCGATCATGCAGGAAATGGTCGCGCGCCCCGATCGCTTCGGATCGAACATGGCGTATCAGGTCGGCCGCTATCACAATGCGCGCGGCACCGAGGCAACGCTGCGGCTGATCAACAAGATCGTGTCGGACGATCTCAGCACGCGTCAGGTGTCGGATATCGTCAAGGGCCGCGTCGCGGCGCAGGAGACGCCAAAGACGGCCGGCCGTCAACGCTATGCGCAGCGTCTCGAGATCAAGCTCGGCGGCAAGTCAGTCGGCGACCTGAAGTCGTATGGCGAAGACCGCATCGAGCTGCGCCTGCGCGGCCTCCCGAAGGACAAGCGCGACGCGATCCTCGAGCAGCTCGAGCGGATGCTGTTGTCGGAGTGAGGGAAGCGGCCGGCAGGGCCTGGTGAGGACGCCGGCCCCGCCCGACTGGGGCTGGGGACCGGCGGCGGCCCGTCAGCGGGCCTGAGCGGACGTCAAGCGGCCCGCGACTGGTTCAGCGTGAACGACAGCAGGTCGCCGTCCGTCGGCTCGCCCCAGGTCTTCTGGGCCAGCCAGTCGAAAAAGGCCGTCTCGGCCAGTTTGGAATCGAGGCCGCGCTTGCGCCAGTCGTCGCGCAGATGCGAGCCCATCGTCGGCAATGCCTCCGACTCGAATGACTCGCGCGCGACTTCGCGCTCCGCGTCGCCCTGCTCTTCGTACAGCACCTTCGCTTCCTTGCGGCGGAACGCCGCGAACTCGCTCAGCAAGCGCGCCTTCAGATCGTCCGGCTGCGCAACCGCGACCTTCGCGGACGGCGTGCCGGCCGGCAGTGCGTCGACCGACTCGACCGGCGGCGCATACCCCTTCTTCAGCGCATCCTTGAACAGCGCCGGCGCGCTGCGCACCGGCGGCAGCGTCGTACTGCGCATCCGCTGCTCGGTCATCTGCAGCGCGGCGCGAATCCGGTTTTCCTCGCTGTCCGCATAGAGCGTCTGCGCTTCCTTCAGCGGGATCCCGAGCTTCACCATCCGGTCGACCAGCGTGCTGTCGAACACGTTCGGGTGTTCGTCGAGCGCGAGCATCGGCTGCTTGCGCTCGGTCACGCGGAACTGGATCTCGGCCACCCGACGCCCTTCGCGGTGCTCGATCAGCTCGACGAAGATGTTGGTGACCGCGTTGACTTCCGCGATCGCGGGGCGCAGGTAATCGCGCTTGAAGTACTTGTACTCGCGCTTCGCTTCGTCGCCGGCTTCCGTGTCGGGCGTGCCCGACAGGATCGGCCGCCACCATTCCCACGGCTCGCGCATCGTCAGATGGCTCGGGTTCGTCAGGTAGCGCACGCAGATCTCGTACAGCGCGAGACCGGCGCTGCTGCGCAGCTGGCTCTGGAACTGCAGGCTGAGGCGCGCGTACTGGACCGGGTCGAGCAGCTTCTTCTTGATCTTCGGCGCGAACGAGAATTCGACCCACACGCGACGGGTAGTCGGATCCTCGAGAATTTCCGCATCGGCGATCAGCGTGGAGATCCCCCACTTGCGGCCGGGCTTCTGGCTTGATGTGCCCGTGCTCCATTCGACCTGTACCGACACCATGCGGCGCAGGTGTTCCTTCACCAACGCGGTGTCGTTCGAATCGAAAGCGGAGTTGGCGACGATGTCCGACAGCAGCGCACGATACGTGTCGCCCGAGTCGTCGGCCTGCTGCGCGACGGCCAGCAGGACATTGAACAGCTTGCGAGTGAGGAGCGTGATCTTGCCGCTCTTCGGCTGAATGGCGATCGCCTCGACGGCCTTTCGCAATTCGGCTGAACTGGCACTCACCACATCCACATCGGTTTTCTTGGCGCGCTTCGTCGTGGCCATACGTCGGGTCGGAGGAGAAGTTTCCCGGAAGGATAGCGCCTGCGGTGATGTGCGTCCAGAACGACATGCTCACCATAGCCGGTGAAGCACGCCGGCAAAACGGCACTCACCCGTACCGCTCCCGAAAACGCTCACCGGTCCGCCCGGACGGCGTTCCGGACTCGTCCAGACGTGCCGCGGCATGCGCCGATTCACAGAATTTCACCTGTGCAGGACACGTGCGAAATTGGCTCCCGTATCGGCTCACCTTTCGATTTGTCGTAATTTTGCGACTGCGCAACCGTGAGTTCGACACAGGGTCGCGATTGCACCTCACCGTTCGTCCCGGACCGCCGCCCATCGGCCTGTATGCATGTACAGGCGTGGTCCGCCGGAACATCGGTTCGGCTTCGACGCGTGGAAAACCGCCATCGAAACCGGTACGCGCAGCCCGATCGGCGGCTGCTTCGCCAGCCCGGGCGCGCATTGTACAGTGCGCGAGTCGTGTCCAGTCCCGAAAATACTCACCTGTGGCACAGCATGTGGATTCGTCCGGATGCCGACGAAGGTCCGACACACGCGGGACTCGCTACCAATGACTCCCGCAAACGCTCACCTTACAGAAGAAATGCGGCATCGCAGCGGGTCCGGAAATGACTCCCGAAAAATCTCACCGTAACCGGCGCGGTATCAAAAATCTCAATCCCTTCCGATACTTATGCACAGAAGGCATTTGGCTGTGCATCGCCGGGATCCCCCGAAAAGCCTCACCTTTCGACGGGAATCCTTCATACGACAACCGAATCTCGGCCCCTGAAAAGTCTCACCTGTGCCAAAAAGTGGCACAGCAAAAACGAGATTTCAGCCAGTCCTGACGGGCTTTTCGGCGAATTAGGCCGGTCACGAGTCCCGAAAAGCCTCACCTTTGACCATTTTTTCAGCAAATACTGCTCCCGGAAAGCCTCACCTGTGAGCGAGATCGCAGCCTGTGATCGATGCCCCGAAAAAGCTCACCTTTAGGGGATCGGAGCAGGAAAACCCGGATTTCGCTCCCGAAAAGCCTCACCTTTGGGGCATCACAGGCGCCGAAAAGCACTTTTGCTGTGCAAAATGGCATTTGCTTCCCGGAAATCCTCACAGCAAATTCCCGTGGAGTCCCGTGAAACCTCACCTTTCGCCAAATCTGCCCAAAAGATGGGCAGAATCAGGGCGCGAAGCACGTCCTGCAAGTTCTCACCTATGTCTGCACAGGCAGAAAACTGTGCAGCCAGGCATGGCGCGGGTTCTGTGGCTGTGCGGCCCCGAAAACCCTCACCTGTGAGAAAACGCGTGTTTTACTGTGATCCCGAATCCGCTCACGACCCTTCCTGCAACGGCTCACGCAGCTCCCTGAACCCCATCACGTCAGCTCCCGCAGAAGATCACCTTGGCTCCCGTAAAACTTCACCTTGTCGGCCGGAAAGCCTTGCGCCATAAGGCTGTGCCGTGGCGTTAACGTTTTTAACTAAGGGTTCAAGGGTGTTTACTTCTAATACTCTCAAACCATCCGCTGGGGAGTTTTCCACAGACACCCCAACCCCTGAACACCCACAGGCCACCCGATCCATCGTCATGTGAAACAAATGCCCAAATTCGGGGTTCACGGGAAATCGCTTGCAGTACAAGGACTTGGCTGACTTTCTTCGCTTTGTTTCACGGAATTCCAGGTCACCGTCAGCAGGATGGACTCGCCGAGCCGATTTCTGTGCAAAACGACGTAAATTCACAACGGACCCTCGAAATAAGTATCGATGAATACGTATTTCGTTATGATTGACACATTTCATTGTCTGTGAGCATGGCCATGACCCTGGACGAAATGCGTCAAGTCATTCGGGAAGAACTGGAATCGCTGCGCGCAAGCGGTGCACGGCGTCAGGAATTGTCGCTCCATGCATGCAAGCGCTTGTTCTTCGATCTCGGCATCCGGCCGTCGGCCGCCAACGTCCGCGATCTCACCCAGACCGGCAGCGCCAGCGACATCCCGAAAGACATCGATCATTTCTGGGAGCGCATCCGTGCCGCTTCCAAGATCCGGCTCGACGGCGCGGCGATCCCGAAAGCTGTCGAGGAAAAAGCCGGCGCGTTGCTCGGCGCACTCTATGAAGAGGCATTGAAAGCCGCACGCGACAGCCTCGATGGAGACCGCGAGCAGGTCCGCGCCGACATGGCCGACGCGGAACAGCGGTTGCGCGACGCAACTATCCGTCAGGAGACGCTCGAAGGCGCGCTCGCGCGCGGGGAAGCGAGAAACGAGCAATTACAGGCGCGGGTGACCGAACTCGAGGTGCAGCTCGCGTCCCAGACCACCCACGGTTCGGCAAGCGAAGCCACGTTGCTCACCACAGTCGCTCGACTGGAAAAGGAATTGGCCGCGGCTGCCGGCCGGATCGATGCCGAGCAAGCGCAGAACGCCGCGCTACGCGACCGCATCGATGCGCTGCAGGCCGAATTGCAGCAGCGCACCGAGCATTACGCGCAGCAAATCAAGGATGCGGTGGCCGAAGCCGAACGCCGCGTCAAGCCGATGCTGGTCGAACTGGATTCGTTGCGCAGCATGGCGTCGACGTACCAGAGCGGGTTGCGCGACGTCCAGCGCAAGGAATTCGATTTCCTGCAGCAGTTGAGCTCGGCCAAGGCGCGCGCCGACCGGCTCGAAGAACAGTTGCGTACCCAGAGCGACGAACTGGAGCGCGCCACGCGCGACGTGAATTCGTTGCGCGCGAACCGCGGAATGAATCCGGAAATCGCCGCGCTGATCCGGCGCCTGGCCGAGGCGGGACGACTCGATGCCAACGCGTATGCCGCGATCGGCACCTCGCTGGATCACGAGATTCCGGCGCCGAGCCGGTGCCCGCATTGCGACGGCGAACCGGAACTGTCACATGGCAACGAAGGGTTTGAAGTCGCGTGCCCCGAGTGCGAGCACGCGTCCGGCGCATGGCCGTCCCGCTTCGAAGCCGTCGCGCGTTTTGCGCAGACCTGACGTGGAAGCCGGCAGCGCCTCACAGGTGAGAAGATCCGGGAAGCTTGAGGTGAGGTTTTTCGGGAGCTGTGAAACGGTGAGGCTGCGCCACACAAGGCTGCTCACGGATCGTTTCCGTGAGCAGCCGTTTCCCGATCAGTGAGTTTCGTCGCGGTCGGACGCGTCACCGTTGCTGTCGGCCAGCCCGTCACGCCAGTTTTTCCAGGCGCGATGCAGGCGATTCGACGAGATCGGCCGCATGAAGCCCAGCCATTTGCCGACGCGCTCCGGCGGCACGTCGTGCTCGAACAGTTCGGCCGCGTAGCTATTGCGCAGGGTTTGCGGGCTGGCGCGCGCCGTGCGTGACGATGTGAGCCCGGCCGATTCGACGATCGCGTCGATCGCGCGCAGCATCGTCGCCTTGTGCATCGGCCGCCCGGCATGCGATGCGGGGAAGACGAGTTCTCCTGGAATCTCCTGGCGTTTGCGTTCGGTGAGCCACGCTTCGAGCAACGCGATCGCAAACGAGGCCAGATGGGTGTCGCGCGAGTAATCCGGATGCGTCGACTCGATCCGCAGCGACGTGCCGCTCGTATTGATGCAACTAATCGTAAGTGCGCGCGCTTCGCCGGTTTTGATGCCGGCGCCAAGAAACGCGGCGACGAGCGCACGGTCGCGGCGTTCCTTCCAGTACGCGGAACCCGAGACGCCGATCGGCGAAAACAGATACGCGAGCAACGTCGCCCGTTCCGCCGGCGTGAGGAAACCGGTCGGTTCGTTGTCGCGTGCCTTGCGCCAGTTCGCTTCGCCATCCTGAGCAATGAAGCGGGCCGGATTGGTCGATGCGTACTCGGTGCGGCGGACATGATCGAGCACCCGCTCGATCAGCCGGAGATAGCGCATTCGCTGGGTTTTCTTGATCGGCAGTTCGCCGACGAAATTCGCAATGGTCGGCGTATCGACCGTCGCCAGGTTCTTTTGATGGGTGCGCATCCACGTGAGAAACGCACCCCATTGCGCGCGATAGACGTCGGCCGACGAGCGGCGATAGTCCTGCATCGCCAGCCACGCGTCGAACGCGGCTTCGGGCGAGGCGACCCAGTCGGACGCATCGCGGTCGAACAGATCCTTTTCTTCCGGCGAGGCGGCGGTGTCGGGAGAGGCGGGAAGGGACATGGCATTAATTCCGTTAGTTGCGTACATAGTAGCCCTTTTCCGCAACGTATCGGGCAGCAAGCGGGTGAACCGGCCGCCATGCGCGACGGCCGGGGCCGGGCCGTCAGTCGCCCCACGCCTTGGACTGGCGGTGCGGGCGCGCGGGACGCGCGGTGTCGTGCGCGTTTGCCGCGGCTTCGTACGCGAGCACGGCAAACGAAAAGACCGCCGGCAGCGCATTCGAGCGCCCGAAGTCGATCGGATCGTCCGTTTCGGGAAACGTCATGTCCGACGGCCGTTCGAACAGTTGACGCATGCCCGCGTCGTGTCGGCTGGCAAAGCCGAGATCGGCGAGCGCTTCGGCTTCGATCGCATGCAGCAGGCGCCACGTCAGCGGCACGCGCTGACGGATGTAGCGCGCCGCGATATGGCGAACGATCAATTCGAGGTCATGCGCGGCAGCCTTGAAGCTGAGCGCGGCCAAATCTTGTTCTTCTGTCATTGCAGGCTCCTGTCGACCGGGACGGGCGCCTCGGTGCGCCGGCTCCGGCCCATGCATGGCGGAATGTCCGTATACTGTACAAACATACAGTATTTTCCGCAACTGGCCTGCGACTGACCTTTTAGCGTGAACAGGCCCTGGCTATCCGCGCCGTCAGCGATGGATCACGATCAGCAATGCCCGCGCTTCGGCCTTGCCGGGATTGCGGATCGCATGCGGCTCGTCGGCCGGGTAGCGCGCGGTGTCGCCCGTCTTCAGCCGGCGGCTGGCCGCGGCGGCCTCGATTTCCATCGCGCCCTGCAGCACGGTGAGGTGCTCGCGCGTGCCGGGTTCGTGCGCGTTCGATACCAGTGCGCCGCCGCCCGGCAGCGTCAGCTCGTACCACTCGAACTTGCCGGCGAGGTCGATCGGGCCCCATACGCGCAACTGGTACCGGCCGTCGTGGCCGGCGAGCGTCGGAATGTCGTGCGGGCCGTCCACGCGGATCGTCTCGGGCGCCTTCGGCTGTGAGAACAGTTCGTCGAGCGTGATGCCGAGCGCGTTCGTCAGCCGCCATGCGACGGCGATTGTCGGATTGGCCTTGTCGCGTTCGATCTCGGAGAGCATCGATTTCGATACGCCGGCTGCGCGCGACAGGTCGTCGAGCGTCAGCTTGCGCTCGTTGCGCAGCCGCTGGATCTGCTCGCCGACGCGCGGCGGAGTCGCGGCCGGTGGTTGCGGGGGGGCGTCGGCGGGCGTGCGCCGCGATCCGGAGGAACTTGCCATTTGGATTCCGTTCGCTTAGAGTTGTTCGATATTTCGAATTCTAGTTCGGAATATAGGATAAATGCGGTCAACCGAACGACCGACTATAACAGTAGCAAGCCGTTGCGCCGCCACGAGCCGTGCGCCGCGGAATGCGAAACCCTGTCAGGAGCTTTGCGATGCGTGATGCCTTTCTCGCCCAGGTGCGCGGGACGCTCGACCAGATCCGCGCGGACGGTTTTTACAAGACCGAGCGCGAGATCGCGAGTCCCCAGGCGGCAGCCGTGCGGCTCGCCGGCGGCGCCGGCGTGCTCAATTTCTGCGCGAACAACTATCTGGGTCTGGCGAACGATCCGCGGCTGATCGACGCGGCCAAGGCCGGCCTCGACCAGGACGGCTTCGGCATGGCGTCGGTGCGCTTCATCTGCGGCACGCAAACTGTCCACAAGCAACTGGAAAGCGCGCTGGCCGCGTTTCTCGGCACCGAGGACAGCATCCTCTATTCGAGCTGCTTCGACGCGAACGGCGGGCTGTTCGAGACGCTGCTCGACGAGAACGACGCGGTGATCAGCGACGAGCTGAATCACGCGAGCATCATCGACGGCATTCGCCTGTGCAAGGCGAAGCGCTTTCGCTACAAGAACAACGATCTGTCCGACCTCGAGGCGAAGCTCAAGGAAGCCGATGCCGCGGGTGCGCGCCACAAGCTGATCGCGACCGACGGCGTGTTCTCGATGGACGGCATCATCGCCGATCTGAAAGGCATCTGCGATCTCGCCGATCGCTACGGCGCGCTCGTGATGGTCGACGATTCGCATGCGGTCGGCTTCATCGGCACGCACGGTCGCGGCACGCCCGAGCACTGCGGTGTCGAAGGCCGCGTGGACATCATCACCGGCACGCTCGGCAAGGCGCTCGGCGGCGCGTCGGGCGGCTATGTCGCCGCGCGGCGCGAGGTGATCGAGCTGCTGCGCCAGCGCTCGCGTCCGTATCTGTTCTCGAACACGCTCACGCCGAGCATCGCCGCGGCATCGCTGAAGGTGCTCGAACTGCTCGGCAGCGACGAAGGCGCGAAGCTGCGCGAGCGTGTGCGCGAGAACGGCGCGCAGTTCCGCAAGCAGATGACCGAAGCCGGCTTCACGCTCGTGCCCGGCGCGCATCCGATCATTCCGGTGATGCTCGGCGACGCGCAGCTCGCGACGAACATGGCCGACAAGCTGCTCGGCGAAGGCGTCTACGTGATCGGCTTCTCGTTCCCCGTGGTGCCGCGCGGCCGGGCGCGCATCCGCACGCAGATGAGCGCCGCGCATACGCCCGAACAGATCGACCAGACGGTCGCCGCGTTCGTGCGTGTCGGCAAGTCGCTTGGCATCATCTGACGGAGGCGCGACCATGAAAGCACTGGCAAAGCTCGAACGCGGCCCCGGCCTCACGCTCACGCGCGTGAAGCGCCCCGAAGTCGGCCACAACGACGTGCTGATCAAGATCCGCCGCACGGCGATCTGCGGCACCGACATCCATATCTGGAAGTGGGACGACTGGGCGCAGAAGACGATTCCGGTGCCGATGCACGTCGGCCACGAATATGTCGGCGAGATCGTCGAGATGGGGCAGGAAGTGCGCGGCTTCGCGATCGGCGATCGCGTGTCCGGCGAAGGGCACATCACCTGCGGTTTCTGCCGCAACTGTCGCGCCGGGCGCCGGCATCTGTGCCGCAACACGGTGGGCGTCGGCGTGAACCGCGAAGGCGCGTTCGCCGAATACCTGGCGATTCCGGCGTTCAACGCGTTCAAGATTCCGCCGGAGATCTCCGACGATCTCGCGTCGATCTTCGATCCTTTCGGCAACGCGACGCATACGGCGCTGTCGTTCAACCTCGTCGGCGAAGACGTGCTGATCACCGGCGCGGGCCCGATCGGCATCATGGCCGTCGCGATCGCGAAGCACGTCGGCGCGCGCAACGTCGTCATTACCGACATCAACGACTATCGGCTGGAGCTCGCGCGCAAGATGGGTGCGACGCGCGCGGTCAACGTCGCACGCGAGTCGCTGCGCGACGTGATGGCCGACCTGCACATGACCGAAGGCTTCGACGTCGGTCTCGAGATGTCCGGCGTGCCGAGCGCGTTCACGAGCCTGCTCGAGGCGATGAACCACGGCGGCAAGGTTGCGCTGCTCGGCATCCCGCCCGCGCAGACGGCGATCGACTGGAACCAGGTGATCTTCAAGGGGCTCGAGATCAAGGGCATCTACGGCCGCGAGATGTTCGAGACCTGGTACAAGATGGTCGCGATGCTGCAGAGCGGCCTCGACCTGTCGCCGATCATCACGCATCGCTTTGCGGCCGACGATTACGAGCAAGGCTTCGCCGCGATGCTGTCCGGCGAAAGCGGCAAGGTGATTCTCGACTGGACCGTCTGAGTCGGGGGGCGACAGAGCCGGGGCGGCGCGGCACGTTGGCCGGCTGCCCCGTTTTCGTTTGCACACGCACGCACCGTCGTGCATCGAAACGCGTGATTCAACGCTTGAGGTGAGGTTATTCGGGAGCGGTGTTCGCGCGCCGAATCGTCGCACGATCCCGCATAGGTGACGTGCAATGCCAGATTCGCTTCACCTATCGGCAGCCGCTTCGCTTCTCGCCGTCACGCTATTCGGTGCTCGTTTTTCCTCTTCCATGCACTTCCCCGCTTCGTTTGGCGCGCGAGCGTTCGCCCGCAACCTTAGGCGGCATCGTACCGACCCGGAACATCAACCGTGAGCCGCATGCAGCGCTGCGACTCACTGAGACGAAGCGCGATCGGCCTCGACCGGCGTGCGACCCCCACTTGATCCGTTCACCCTCGAATCCGCGCGGATCGCGCTGAAGGCTCAGCGCGACGAGCCGGCGCTTCGCGCGAGATTCAGCCCTCCCACCGGCAGGGCTTTTTTCATCCGGGTATTGACGACGGAGAACGATCGTTCTACCGTAAACCGATGAACACACCTCTCGACTCCTCCGGCGAACCGGGCGTTCGCGACCGGCTGCTCGACGCGGCCGAAGCGCTGATCTATTCGGGCGGCATCCATGCGACCGGCGTCGATGCGATCGTCAAGCGATCCGGCGCGGCGCGAAAGAGCTTTTATTCGCATTTCGAATCGAAAGAGGCACTGGTCGTCGCCGCGCTCGAACGTCGCGACGCGCGCTGGATGCGCTGGTTCGTCGACGCCACGCTGGCGCGCGGCCACGCGCCGCGCGCGCAACTGCTCGGCATGTTCGACGTGCTGCGCGACTGGTTCGGGCAGCCCGACTTTCACGGCTGCGCGTTCCTGAATGCGTCGGGCGAGATATCCGACGCCGACGATCCGGTGCGCGTCGTCGCCCGCATGCACAAGGCACGCCTGCTGGCATTCGTGCGCGAGCGCTTCGACGCCTACGCCGACGAAACCGGCGTCGCGCGCCGCGGGCTCGCACGCCTCGCACGTCAGTGGCTCGTGCTGATCGACGGCGCGATCGGCGTGGCGCTCGTCAGTGGCGATGCAAACGCCGCGCGCGATGCGCGCGCGACGGCTGAACTGGTGCTCGATACCGTATCGCGGTAGCCGACGCAGCGAATCCGAACCGGCTGCGTGCGTTCGCAGCCAGAACCCTGAACAGGAGCAATCCATGTCCGCTTCCCCCGAAGTTCGTCCGCCCGTTCCGCCCTTCACGCTTGAAACGGCGCGCCAGAAAGTGCGCGCCGCCGAGGACGGGTGGAACACGCGCGATCCGCAACGCGTGTCGCTCGCCTATACGCCGCAAAGCCGCTGGCGCAACCGCGCGGAATTCGTGACGGGCCGCGACGAGATCGTCGCGCTGCTGCAGCGGAAGTGGGCGCGCGAACTCGACTACCGGCTGATCAAGGAGCTGTGGGCGTTCGACGGCAATCGCATTGCGGTGCGCTTTGCGTACGAGTGGCATGACGATGCCGGCAACTGGTTCCGTTCGTACGGTAACGAGAACTGGGAGTTCGACGAAAACGGCCTGATGGCGCATCGTCACGCGAGCATCAACGATCTGCCGATTCGCGAGGCGGACCGTCTTTATCACTGGCCGCTCGGCCGTCGTCCGGACGATCATCCGGGGCTGTCCGACCTCGGGCTGTGATGCTCGCGCCCGTTCGAAGGAGCGGCGAACGCATCAGCGGAGGTTCAATGGTGAGGAAATTCGGGAGCCTTCCGCTGAAGGTGAGATTTTTCGGGACGAGGTGAAATGTCGCGTCGAACTGTGTGCGTTGAACAGGTCGACGCGACATCGCACGGGTAAAGCGGTGCATACGTCGACGTGCAGCGGTGTGCGTCACCGTGCGATGCATTTCACCGATCGTGTCGAAGCGATCGTGCATTGACGATCGGTGTGCGCGAGCGACACGTGCAACTCACCGATCGGATCATCTTTCGGCTTGCGATGAAAAACCGCGCAAGCAGTGCGCGTTGCGATGCGTTGTTGCTCACCGCTCGACTTCACGCCGACGCATCGGCGGAGTCCGCACACGTGCGCGACCGCATCGTGCGTCGCTCGCCGCAGACCGATTCACGAAGCGCCGCCCGGCGCGCGCGCCGGGCACGACCCTCGACCCTCAGCCCGCGATCCGCGCGGCGATCGCCTCGCCCACTTCCTGCGTGCCCGCGTTGCCGCCGAGATCGCGCGTACGCGGCCCCGTGCGCAGCACGTCCTCGATCGCGGCGACGATCGCATCGTGCGCGTCGCGTTCGCGGCCCGTGCCGTTGCCGAGGAAATCGAGCATCATCGCCGCCGACCAGATCATCGCGACCGGATTCGCGATGTATTGCCCCGCGATGTCGGGCGCCGAACCGTGCACCGGTTCGAACAGCGACGGGAACGTGCGATCGGGGTTCAGGTTCGCCGACGGCGCGATGCCGATCGTGCCCGTACAGGCCGGCCCGAGATCCGACAGGATGTCGCCGAACAGGTTCGACGCGACGACGACGTCGAAGCGGTCCGGCTGCAGCACGAAGCGCGCGCACAGGATGTCGATGTGCTGCTTGTCGACCGCGATTTCCGGATAGCGTTCGGCCATCTCGGCCGCGCGCGCATCCCACCACGGCATGCTGATCGCGATGCCGTTGCTTTTGGTCGCGACGGTGACGCGCTTCGCGCGCCGCTGCGCGAGCTCGAACGCGAATTTCAGCACGCGCTCGGTGCCGTGCCGCGTGAAGATCGACTGCTGCATCACGACTTCGCGCTCGGTGCCTTCGAACATCGTGCCGCCGACCGACGAATATTCACCCTCGGTGTTCTCGCGCACGATCATGAAATCGATGTCGCCCGGGCGGCGGCCGGCGAGCGGCGACGGCACGCCGTCGAACAGGCGCGCGGGCCGCAGGTTGATGTACTGGTCGAATTCGCGGCGGAATTTCAGCAGCGAGCCCCACAGCGAAATGTGATCGGGCACCGTCGCCGGCCAGCCGACCGCGCCGAACAGGATCGCGTCCATGTCCGACAGCTGCGCTTTCCAGTCGTCCGGCATCATCGTGCCGTGCTGCGCGTAGTAGTCGCAGCTCGCCCAGTCGATCTCGACGAAGTCGAAGCGGATGCCGAAGCGCGCGGTCACGGCGGCGAGCGCGCGCAGGCCCTCGGGCATCACTTCGCGGCCGATGCCGTCGCCGGGGATCACGGCAATCCTGTAAGTCCTGTCGGTCATGCAAATCTCCTTGTCTGGTTGGCCGGCCGCCGGGAAGGCAACGGCCCGTCACGCCATTCTATTTATTTCCATCTGGATTAAAATCGCTCAAAAGTTAATCGACTTTCCACGAATCGTGAATAAATCGCCGAACCTCGACGACCTGCGCGTGTTCAGCCTGGTGGTCCGCCTCGCGAGCTTCAGCGCGGCCGCCGAGCAGCTCGCGGTGTCGCCCGCGTATGTCAGCAAGCGCGTCGCGATGCTCGAGGCGCAGCTCGGCACGCGCCTGCTGCATCGCTCGACGCGCCGCATGACGGTCACCGAAGCCGGCGAACGCGTGTTCGCGCGCGCCGAAAAGATCCTGGACGACGTCGATCATCTCGTCGAGGACGTGTCGACCACGCGCACGGTGCCGCGCGGCACGTTGCGCATGTCGAGCAGCTTCGGCTTCGGCCGGCACGTCGTCGCGCCGGCGCTGCTCGACTTCAGCGCGCGCTATCCGCAACTGAACGTGCGGCTCGATCTGTTCGACCGGCTCGTCGATGTGGCCGGCGAAGGCTACGACCTCGACGTGCGCATCGGCGACGACATCGCCGATCACCTGATCGCGCGCCGGCTTGCCGCGAACCATCGCGTGCTGTGCGCATCGCCCGACTATCTCGCCCGCCGCGGGACGCCGCGCTCGCTCGCGGATCTGGCGTCGCACGACTGTCTCGCGATCAAGGAGCGCGATCATCCGTTCGGCGTATGGCGGCTGACCGTGCGCGGCGAAACGGCGACGGTGAAGGTCGGCGGCGCGCTGTCGACGAACCACGGCGAGGTGGCCGTGCAATGGGCGCTGGCCGGGCGCGGGATCGTGCTGCGCTCGATCTGGGAAGCCGGGCCGCTGATCGAGCGCGGTGCGTTGTGCCGCGTGCTGCCGGACGCGGTCCAGCCCGCGAACATCTGGGCCGTGTATCCGGAGCGCGTCGCGGCGTCGGCGAAGGTGCGCGTATGCGTGGATTTTCTGGTGGAGACGCTGGCCGGCCTGAATGCCGCCGCGGGTGACGATACGGCCTGAAACCGGCTAAAGGTGAGCTTTTACGGGGGGCATGCGCAGGCACCGTCGACGATGCCTGCGGGCGCGTCACGCCGCGTGTCGCGCACCGAGCATCAAGTCGAGATTCTGCACGGCGGCGCCGGATGCCCCTTTGCCGAGATTGTCGAACACGGCGGACAGCAGCACCTGGCCGCCGTCTGCGTTGACGAACACGCCGAGCCGCAGGTCGTTGGTGCCGTTCAGCGTTTGCGGATCGAGATGCGTGGCCGCGCGTGTGTCCGCGAGTGGCATCACGTCGACGTGACGCGCGTCCGCGTAATGGTGCGCAAGACACGCATGCAGCCGCTCACCGGTCACCTCGGCCGGCAGCAGGCGCAGCTCGATCGGGATGGTGAGCACGATGCCTTGCCGATAGGCACCGTAGGCCGGCACGAAGAACGGACGGTGCGCGAGCCCCGCATGCTGCCGGATCTCGGGCACGTGCTTGTGCTCGAGCGCGAGGCCGTAGACCTGCAGCGGCAACGCGTGTGCGGCGGCGTCGCCCGATTCGAACGCGTCGACGGCGGCCCTTCCGCCGCCCGAGTAACCGGACACCGCGTGGATGCTCACCGGGTAGTCGCGCGGCAGCAGCCCGGCCTGCAGCAGCGGGCGCAGCAGGCCGATCGCGCCCGTCGGGTAGCAGCCCGGATTGGTCACGCGCTTCGCCTGCGCGATGTGTTGCGCTTGTCCGTCGGCCATCTCGGGAAAGCCGTAGACCCAGTCGGGCTGCGTGCGATGGGCCGAACTCGCGTCGATTACGCGTACCGCCGGGTTCCGAATGAAGCCGACCGCTTCGCGTGCGGCCGCATCGGGCAGGCACAGGATCGCGATATCGCACGCGTTGAGTGCGTCGGCGCGGCGGGCCGCGTCCTTGCGTTCGGCGGCGGGAAGCGTGAGCAGCCGCAGGTCGGTGCGCTCGCGCAGACGCGCGTGAATCTGCAACCCGGTCGTGCCCTGGTCGCCGTCGATGAAGACAGTGGGGAAGCTCATGATGGTCGTGTGCGTCGCGTTCGGTCGTCGGGGGAAACCGTATCGTCCACCGAACGCCTAGAATAGGAAAAGTTGAATTTGCTGACCGTCCGATTCAGCTTTTCTGAACGAGAGGTGTGTGATGCGCGAGATCAGTCTGGACCGCCTGCGTACGCTGGTCGCGATCGCTGACCACGGATCCTTCGTGGCGGCGGCGCAATGGCTTCATCTCGCGCCGCCGACCGTCAGCCTGCATGTCGCCGAGCTGGAAAGCCGCATCGGCGCGCCGCTGCTGTCCCGCACGCGCGGCAACGTGCGTCCTTCGGTGATCGGCGAAGTGCTGGTGGAGCGGGCGCGGCGTCTGCTGGCGGAAGTCGAATCCACGCTGGACGACGTGCAGCGACAGGTGCAGGGGTTGACCGGGCGCGTCCGCCTCGGCGCATCGACCGGCGCGATCGCGCACCTGTTGCCGCAGGCGGTGGCCGGATTGCGCGCGCAGCATCCGGATATCGACGTGCAGATCGCGGTGCTCACGTCGCAGGACACGCTGGCGCGCCTTGCGCAAGGCACGCTCGATGTCGGGCTGGTCGCGCTGCCGCAAGCGCCGGTCGCGGGGCTGTCGATCCACCCGTGGCGTCGCGATCCGGTGATGGCCTTCCTGCCCGCGGACTGGCCGCTTCCGGCGCGTGTGACGTCCGCGTATCTGGCCGAGCGGCCGCTGATTCTCAACGATGCGACGACGCGCCTGTCGCGGCTCACGACCGAATGGTTCGCGCTCGGCGGCCACCGGCCCGAGCCGCGGATCGAACTCAACTACAACGACGCGATCAAGAGCCTGGTCGCCGCAGGATACGGCGCGACGCTGCTGCCGCATGAGGCGGGCGCGCCGCTGCCGGATGCGCGCATCGTGATGCGGCCGCTACGCCCGGCGTTGTGGCGTGAATTGGGGATTGCGCATCGAGCCGGCCCGGTCGAACGGGCGACGCAGCACGTGCTCGATGCGCTGCGGGCGCTCCGCGCGCGATAGCGTCCGTCGTGCGGCTGACGCGCGCGAGCCGTGCGGCCCAACGCGCGTTCAGAGCCGGTTGTCCTTCGCGAGCGTGAGCACGCGCGCCCAGCGCTGCGCATCGCGCTTGTCCATCATCGGCAGCTTCCATTCGCCGCGCACGGCGTCGCGCACGCGCACGACGAGATGCCAGCGGCCGTCGATCGGCGCGGCCTCGCAGCCGTCGAGCTGCGACAGCGTATAGCGGCCGTCCGCGCCGTCATGCGACAGCCACAGCAGCCCTTGCGTCGCGGACACGCGCAACTCGCCCCACGCGCGATGCACGATATGCGTCCAGCCTTCTTCTTTCGTGTTCGGTGCGATGTCGCGACGGCGCTTCAGCCACCACGCAATCAGCGCGATCAGGAGCGCGGCGGCCAGCACGGCGGCCGCGATCGCGACCGGCGGGCCGAACTGCGCGGCGATGACGTGAAACAGGTGAACGGCGCCCCAGCCCAGGGCGATGAGCGCGAGCAGCGCAATGAAAATCGGCATGTCGAATCGGAAAGGAGGACGGGCCGGCGCAGGCGGCGCGCCGGCCCGTGGCACACGGCATTACCGGCGGCGGTGAATGTCGTGCGTGACGAAGCCCGCGTCGTTGACGGGCAGCGCGAGGCCGTCCTTCACCGCGAGCGTCTTGCGGATGTCGTCGAGACCCGCGGACCAGTGGTCGCGCATCGTCGACAGACCGAACTGATAGTCCTTGTAGTGATGCTCGTACGCTTTCTGCTGATAGATCAGGTGCTGGATGTTGTACTTCTTGCCGCTCGACATCGCTTCGGCCTCGATGCACCACGGATCGTTCTTGCGCTGTTCTTCCGGCACCTGTTCGAGCACGTGGCGCAGCACGTTGCGGTAGCGCTGTTCGCGCTGCAGCGTGTCGGTGACGAAACGCGTGCGGCTCGAATACTGCACGTCCTTCGTGCGCTCGGCGACGTCGGCCATCGTGCGCGGCAGCGGCCCGCGCGCGCTCCACAGATCGACCTGGAACGCGAGCGTGTCGCTGCGCGGGCGGGCGCGCAGCACTTCCATCAGAGGTGTGTTCGACACGACGCCGCCGTCCCAGTAGTACTCGCCGTCGATCTCGACGGGCGGGAACGCGGGCGGCAACGCACCGGACGCCATGAAATGCTCGGGCTCGAGACGGATGCGCGAATTGTCGAAGTACACGAAGTTGCCGGTACCGACGTTGACCGCGCCGACCGACACGCGCGTCTCGCCCGAATTGATCCGGTCGAAATCGCACAGTTTCAGCAGCGTCGTGCGCAGCGCCGACGTGTCGTACCAGCTGATTTTTTCCGGATGGTCGGACACGCCCGGCAGCGGCGGCGGAAAGCGCGGCACGAAAAAGCCCTGCTGACCCTGCATCATCGCGCTGGCGGCCTGCGACGCGGTGAAGAACGTGCGGATCTGATCGATGCTGTTGAACAGCGCGAATTCGAACGCGGCCGGAATCGTCGGGAAGAACGCCGGCTGGCAGATCGTTTCCCAGAATTCGCGCAGGCGCTCGACGCGATGCTCGGGCGCATTGCCGGCGATCAGCGCGGTGTTGAGCGCGCCGATCGAGATGCCCGCGATCCAGTCGAGCGGAATGCCTGCTTCATGCAGCCCTTCGAATACGCCGGCCTGATACGCGCCGAGCGCGCCGCCGCCCTGCAGGACGAGCGCGATCGTTTCGTACGGCAGCGACCGCGCAGCGGCCGGCGCGCCGGCTTCGTGGCGCAGGTCCGCCGCATCGACGGCCTGCTTTTCTGTACGCGCGTGCGGTTTCATCAGTTGCTCCGAGAAATCCCGCCGTGGACGGCGGTGATGGATGGCGTGACGTCGATCGACGGCACGCCATCTCGAGAAGGGCGGTGGCGCGGAAGTCGCCTACCGTCGGGGAAACGCCGGCGTTACTGCATGAACCAGCCGTGGCTGACGACGAACGACTGGCCGGTGAGCGCGGCGCTCGGGAACGCCGACAGGAACAGCACCGTCTGCGCGACGTCCTGCACCGTCGTGAACACGCCGTCGACCGTGTTGCCGAGCATCACCTTCTTGATCACGTCCTCTTCGCTGATCCCGAGCTCCTTCGCCTGCTCCGGAATCTGCTTGTCGACCAGCGGCGTGCGCACGAAGCCCGGACACACGACGTGCGAGCGCACGTTGTGCTTCGCGCCTTCCTTCGCCAGCACGCGGGCCAGGCCGAGCAGGCCATGCTTGGCCGTCACGTACGCCGACTTCAGCGGCGACGCCTCGTGCGAGTGCACCGAGCCCATGTAGATCACGACGCCGCCGCGATCGTCCTTGTACATGTGCTTGAGCGCGGCCTTCGTCGTCAGGAACGCGCCGTCCACGTGGATCGCCTGCATCTTCTTCCAGTCGGCGAACGAGTAGTTCTCGATCGGGTTGACGATCTGGATGCCGGCGTTCGACACGAGGATGTCGACCGAGCCGAACGCGTCGGCCACCTTGTCGATGCCGCTGTTCACGGCGTCCTCGTTGGTCACGTCCATCGCGACGCCGATCGCCTTGCCGCCTGCCTTGACGATCTCGTCGGCGACCGCGTTCGCGCCGTCCTGGTTCAGGTCGGCGATCGCGACGGCCGCGCCTGCCTTGGCCAGCTCCAGCGCGATTTCCTTGCCGATGCCGCTCGCGGCGCCCGTGACGACTGCGGTCTTGCCATTCAGGTTGCTCATGTTCGAATTCCCGTGGTGAAAGGATTGACAGGGAGAAAGGAGTGCGGACGTGTTACTGGGCCAGATAATCGTAGACGACTTCGCCGAGGCCCAATGTCAAATCTGCGACGATGTGCCGGGCTTCGACGATCTCGAGCACGGGCAGGTCGGCCACCGGCGCGAGCGCGTGCGGCGCCAGCTCGAGCGATGCCGGGCCCGTCCATGCGCCCTTCATCTTGATGTCCTGCATGTAATAGCGCACCAGTTCGCATACGCGCGCGGTGCCGTCGACGTGCGGGATGATCTTCAGCAGGAAATTGGGGCCGGCGAGCCGTTTCGTCTGCTCGTCGATGTCGAGTTCCTTGTGCTTGTAGCCCATCGTGCCGGTCGCGACGCGCACCTTGCCGTAGTCGAGCGTGCCGAGGAGGTGATCGGTGTTCACGTGCAGCGTGGGCGACGCGAGCTTCTTCGGGAAACCCCACAGCTCGCGGCCGCCGGCGATCGGCGGGTGATCGTCGAGATACATCGCGAGCGTATAGCCGCCCGGCTGGCCGTCGTATTCGACGGGGATCACCTGGCCGCTTTCGGTGTAATCGCCGAAGCCGGTCGAATCGGCCATGCGAATGAATTCGTAATGCACGAGCGGCTCGGTGATTTGCAGCGGCTCGGGGACGATTTCACGAAGGCGGTCCGGATCGGTGCGGTACGTGATGATCAGAAACTCACGATCGACGAAACGGTACGGGCCCATCGGGAACGCAGGGCTGGTCAACGGCATCGCAAACGCTTTCGATCGGACATCGCTGGGTTTCATGCGGACTCCTTGTTGTTGATCGCTTCGTGGATGAGTGGTCGTAATCGTATGCCTGTGCGTTGCCGTTGTGCGATGCCGCATATGGAATTAATTGTTGCCGATTTCGAATTATTTGCGGCGTAAATATTGAGATGAACGGTGTAAAACGGCGGTGTCGGCACCCGGCCGCGTCAGCGTCGCACGCGTCGATGACGCCATCATGTGAAAAAGGTGAGTCTTTACGGGAAGCAGGGTGAGCTTTTGCGGGAAGCCCGGCGCGGGAATATGACAATTGTGTGAACTTGTGTTGCAGTGCAGGTTCTAAGTGCGTTCGCCGCGCGGTCCTTGTCCGGGCGGCCGCCGCCTTAAGCACCGCCTAAGCGGTCACGTCCTAGCATCGTTCGTCTCTGGCCGGGCCACTGGCCGATCATTCATGCCTCACGCAACCGGATTCATGCAGAACCTCAATCTCGCCCTCTTTTCCGCCATCAACGCCGGGGGTGCGCCGCACCCGGGCGTTGCCCGCCTCGCGATCTTCGCCGCCGACTGGCTCGTCTATGCGCTGCCCGCGATGCTGCTGCTGACCTGGATCTTCGGTGCGCGCCCCGCGCGGCGCCAGGCGATCGAAGCCGGCGTCGGCGTCTGCGTGGCGCTCGTGCTCGCGCAGGCGCTCGGGCATGTCTGGTTCTCGCCGCGCCCGTTCATGGCCGGCGTCGGCACGCAGTTGATTCCGCATGCGCCGGACAGCTCGTTTCCGAGCGATCACATGACGTTCGCGTGGAGCATGGCGGTCGGCCTGCTGCTCGGCGGCACGACGCGGGTCACCGGTTTCGTGATGGCCGCGATGGCCGTGGCGATCGCATGGGGGCGCGTCTATGCGGGCGTGCACTGGCCGTTCGACATGGCGGGCGGCGTGCTGGTCGGCACGGTCGGCGCGCTGGCCGCACACCTGTACGGGCACCGCGTGACCGCGCTGCTCGAACGGCTCGGCGATTCGGTGCATGCGGTCGTGATGGGGCGCCGGCAGGCGCCGTAGGTGCAAGGAAGCGGCAGGACGCCGTCAGCCGGACGAGCCGGGCGTGCGCGCCGATTCGGCCGACGCGGACGGGCCGCCTCCTGCGTCGCGCAGCTCGGGTGTATCGGCCGGATGCCGCGCGGTATCGCGGTCGAGGGCGCTTTCCGTGAGGATCGCGCACATCGCGACGAACAGCGCGACGACGACCGCGGCGAGGCCGCAATAGCCGGCGATCTTCAGGTGGCGAAGGAAGGGCGAAGCGTGGCTTTCTTTTGTCATGACCGGGCGCTCCTGGGCGGGCTGCGGCGGCTGTCGCCCGACAGCGGCGCGCAGACATAGATATATACCAGCCGCGATGCCGGTGCCAAGCCCGCTGCTGCGCGGGCGCCACGATTGTTGCAACCGCCCGGCAACCGGGCGCCCCCGCTCAGTCTTCCAGCGTTTCGTGCACGGCCGCCGCGCCGCGCTTCCAGTAGGCCGCCGCGCGGATGCGCGACTTGTCGATGCCGCGTTCGCCGGTCAGGTGCTGGCGCACCGCGCGCATCGACAGTGCTTCGCCGGCTGCCCACACGTAGCCGTCGCCGGACGGCGGCAGCGGCAGATCGCGGACGGCGTTCAGCAGCGTGTCGCCGTTCGCCGTGTCGGCTTCGGCGCGGAAGCGCCAGATTTCATGCACGTCGGCGCGCGTCTCGAACGAGATCTGCGCGGTGCGATCCGCGACTTCCAGCACGACCGCCGCGCGCGCACCGGCCGGCAGTTCCTCAAGGCGTCGTGCGATGGCCGGCAGCGCCGTATCGTCGCCGATCAGCAAATGCCAGTCGAAATCGGTCGGGACCACGAACGAACCGCGCGGGCCGCCGATGCCGAGCCATTGGCCGACACGCGCTTGCGCGGCCCACTGCGATGCGGGGCCGGGATGGTTCAGCACGAATTCCAGATCGAGTTCTCCGGCGGCGCGATCGAAGCGGCGCGGCGTGAAGTCGCGCGCGACCGGCTTCGGTTCGCCTTCCGGAAACTCGGGGCCGTTCGCGCCGAGCGTCGGCAGCGCGGGCCGTTCCGCGCCGGGCGGCGGGAAAAAGACCTTCACGTGATCGTCGAACGACGCGGATTCGAAATCCGCGAGATCGGGGCCGCCGAGCGTGACGCGCAGCAGGTGCGGCGTCACGGTATGCACGCGCAGCACCTGCAGCAGGCGGAACTTGAGGGTGTGGCGCACGCGGGTGACGGTGCGTTCGGACGTGTTCTGCATCGATCCGTTCTCCTTGGGTGGTGACGGGGCGGCGCGGATCACGCGCCGGCGCCGCCTTCGATTTCAGCCGTCGCGCGGCGCATGATGGCCGCGATGCGGCGCTGTTCGTCGGCATCGGCGGCGCTCTTGTGCAGCAGCGCGCGCTTGAGCGCGAGACGCGCCTCGACGAATTCCGGCAGCCAGCCGGCCTGCGATTCGTCCTGCGCGTCGGCGCCCGCCGATTCCCCGGCGAACGCGCGGCGCATGAATTCCATCTTGCGAGCGAGGTGCGTGAGGCGCGCGAACAGCGTGTCGACTCTTTCGCGCTGAGCGTCGAGATGCACGCGGCCGGCGTCGGTCAGCGCATAGCGCTTGCGGTTGCCTTCCGCCTGCGACGCGACGAAGCCGACTTCGTCGAGATACGTGAGCGCCGGATACACCATGCCGGGGCTCGGGCTGTAGAAACCGTTCGAGCGCGTGTCGAGCGCCTTGATCAGTTCGTAGCCGTGGCTCGGTTGTTCGGCCACCAGCGCGAGCAGCAGCAGCTGGAGATCGTCGGAGCTGAACTGGCGGCCGCGCGGCATCGCGTCGTCGCCGAAATCGCCAAAGCCGCCGCGCCCGCCCCGGCCGCCGAACGGGTTGCCGCCGCCAAACGGATCGTGGCCGCGGCGATGGCGGCCGATCGCGTGCAAGACGCCGGCAAACCAGTCAGGGCCGGCATGCGCACCATGACCGTCGCATCGGGCATGGCCGCGGGAGGGGTTGTGTCGCATGATCGTGTCCTATATTTCGTAAAACATATCTAAAGATATATATCGAAAGATAGAGTGTCAAGGGCGATTAATTGGGGGCGGGATGGGGGGCCGAGCTGTGGTGGAGGGCTTGCGGGCAGCGGTCCTGCCTGATCGCTGGGGAGTGAGGCGGCGAACTCGAACGTAGCAGATTGGCACCTACATGCGCGTAATGTCGGTTCCGGTCCGCGTGCGGTGGGCTTTGAAAAATGCTCTGCGTCGAGAGACTTGGGGGATAGCCGGCATTCGAGCATTCCCGTCGCTTCAGATAGAGCGACGGAAAGTGTTTTTCGTCAAATAACATGAAAAATTGCTAATCGGCATACCGATTTGTTACCTGTGTGTCACATTTTGGTAAACTCGCGCGCAGCCGCCCGCTATTTAGAACAGCAACATCCGGCGGATCATAATGAATCAAACTGAGAGACGGTCGTGAATATCCGAGAGTCATTCCGCAATTTCGTATCGGGAATCGATGCGAATCGCCGGCCAGTCGTGCTGAATTGGGGTAAGGCGCAGCACGCGCTGGGGTCGAAGATCGCGTTGCAGCACGCGAGCATTCGTGAAAGCATGATGACAGGCATCAGCGGTCATTTGACCTGCATTTCTCAGCAGGGCGATCTGCCTCCGAAGCTTTTCATTGGAGCGCCGGTCTCAATCGGTATCGTCACGGACCGCGGCCAAGTGCATGCCATCAACGCAATTATTAGCGCCGTTCAGGTCGGACGGACCGACGGGGAGTTGACGGTTTACCAGTTCGCCGTGACTGACGCGTTGAACCTGCTGCACAAGCGCACCAACTCTCGCATCTTTCGTAACGTGAGCGTGGTCGATGTACTTGGCGTCGTCCTGAGCGAATGGCGACAGCGTAGTGTGGCCCTTGCGCAGGCGTTCGAGTTCGACCTGTCGCAACTCGATAGATCCCGCTATCCGGTTCGCTCTTTCGTACGTCAGGTCAACGAATCTGATGCCCGTTTCATCTCCCGGATTGCGCGTCGCGACGGCATCACGCTGTTCGTGCGCGCCGGACGGGTAAGCGGGGAGACGAAAGACGGCGATTCTCCCGTGCATGCGCTGGTGTTCTGCGATGACCCTCGGAAACTGGGCGAGTCCGCCGCGGGTATAGTGCGGGTTCATCCACGAGACGCTGGAACGGAACAGCGCGATACCATCACCGCTCTGACGATGCGTCAGCAACTGATTTCGGGGGAATCGGGGCGCCCTTCGTGGGACTATCGATATGCCCGCGTGGACCAGTCCAGTGCATCGACAAGGATCGATCAAGGCGAATCGGGTAACGATCTCGCGAAATTGCTGACGGACATCGTGATCGACGTCCCGCATATGGCGGACTCGTGGGCAGACCACGAACGGATGACGGAAGATCGCATTCTGGCTCATGAAGCGCAGGCGGTGCGATACGACGGCGTGAGCGGAATTCGCGACCTTGCAGTCGGCGCATGGATCACGATCGCCGGAGAGGACGAGTGGGGCGCGCTCCCGTCCGACAAGCAGCAATTCGTGATTACATCATTGCACCACGAGATCTGGAACAATCTGCCCAAAGGGTTGAGCGAGCGCGCGCAGGCACTGTTCGCCGCCAGCCACACGCTTCAGCAACCACAGTCGCTGAGCGATGGAGATCCGTCTGGTCAGGATACGCGCTACGAAAATACGTTCTCGTGCGTGCCGCGTGGCACGCCTCTCACGCCGCCTTACGATCCCAAGACTGACCTTCCGCCGACGCCGTTGATTACCGGGCGCGTGGTCGGGGCCGATGGCGAGGAAGTCAGTTGCGACGAGAATGGCTGCGTGTTCGTGCAGATTCTCGGGCAGGATTCCCGCGATCATGCGCACGCGCAGGGTGCCGGGACAAACAGCAACGAGAGCGACAGCGCACCGATTCGCGTGGCATCCAGTCTGGCCGGGCCGAATTTCGGCGAGACGTTCTTGCCGCGGGTGGGCACCGAAGTTCTGCTCGGGAGCCTCGGCGGAGATCCGGACAGGTTGGTCATCATCGGCGTACTGGCAAACGGCGCGAACATGCCGGCGAGTTTCACTCATACCGGCAGTTTGCCCGGCAATCGCTTTCTTTCCGGTATCAAGACGAAGGAAATCAAGGGGCAGCGCTACAACCAACTTCGTCTCGACGACACACCGCAACAAATCAGCGCGCAGCTTGCATCGGAGCACGCGCATAGTCAGTTGAATCTCGGCTATCTGACGCAACCGCGTGATAACGGACAGGGTGCTGACCGCGGCCAAGGTGCCGAATTGCGCACCGACGCGGCAGCCGCGTTGCGCGCGGCGCAAGGGATGCTTTTGACCACCTACGCGCGTACTCAGGCGAGCGGCGGACAGCTTGATCGCGATGAACTCGTCGAATTGCTCGGCGAGTGCGCGGAGCTGTTCAAGGCGTTGGGTGATTACGCCGGACAGCACGGTGGCACGGCGACCGATGCGACGGGGCAGCAAGCTGTCGTGACCGCCTTCAAGGGTTGGACGCCAGGCGGTCATGCGTCCGGCGGCGATCGTGCGCCGAACGCTGACGCAGGCGATTCTCAGGCGCTGATGGCATTTGGCGCAAAGGCCGGTGCGCTCAATATCACTCCCAAGACTTACGTGACCTACGCTGGCGAGAACATCGATCAGATCGCGCAGCAGAACCTGCAATTCGCCGGGGGGCAGCGCGTGATCACGACGGCTGGCAAGGGAATCCACCTGTTCGGGCGCGGGGAAGGCGTCCGCGCGATTGCCGGCGAAGGCCCCGTTGTCTTGCAGGCGCAACAGGACACGCTCGCGGCGACCGCGCAGAAGGGGATACAGATCATGTCGGTCGGCGACGAAGTGTTGATCTCGGGTAAGTCGATCCGGTTCGTCGCGGAAGACGGAAGCTACGTGAAGGTCGGTGGCGGCGTCGAGGTCGGTTCCGACGGTGCGTTCACCGCACACACGGCGGGACATGATTTCGTCGGTCCGAAGACGGACCACGTTGCGCCGCCGGCGTTCAATCGCGGAGGAGCCGATCAGAAGTTCCGCTTGCGGTACCCGGGCACCGACGGTGACGATGGTACGCATCCCGTGCCGAATCGTCCGTACAAGATCACGCTGCGCAATGGCCAGGTCATTAATGGTGTCTCGGATGCACACGGGTTGACGGAGCTTGCATCGAGCGACGCGATGCACATTGCACACATTCAGGTTTTCGACGCTTAAGGCAGGCGATCATGTCCGATACCACAACCTCTTCGCCCCGGATCGTCGGCGAGCATCAGGCGATTCTCAATTGCAACCGGCCACAGAATGCGTTCGTCAATACCGACGTACAAAATCGTTTCCCGTGCACGACGATCCTGATCCATGGCGTGAACGACCTGGGAACGGATTTCGGCACGGTCGAAGGCGGACTGTGCGAGGGATTGAACGACCGCCTCGGTCGCACCGATTTCAAGGGCGCGGAGTACTCGCACGGCCGCATGGCGAACGACCCGAGCCAAGTGAGCGTTGCCGACATGATGAAGAACATGGACGACGTCATCTATCGTCGGCAGGAAAGCGAAGAGACGAGGAGTCCGTTGATTCCGTTTTATTGGGGATTGCGCGTCGGGAAGGAGGATTTGCCCCGGGACCCCAATAAGGAAACCGTCAACGGCCAGTACGTCGACCGGTTCGGCAATCGCCTCGATGAGCACCGTGCGCGCAACGGCGGATTCTTCGCCAATGCGACCAACAACATTCCCGACATGTTCGACTCGAATTTCAAAGGGGGAATGGCGACGAAAATTCTCGACAGGATGCAGGGTGACCCGACGCATCCGCTTCGCGAGGCGGAAAATCGGCATTACATGGTGCTGGCAGCACGGCGGCTCGCGGCATTGGTGCGGCAAATCCGCCTTATCGACGCGGACGGGACGGTCAATATCATTGCGCACAGTCAGGGCACGCTGATATCGCTGCTCGCCCAGGCCTATCTCGTCGAGGGACTGATTCCGAACCAATGTGGCCCCGCTGACCGCCCTGCCGACACGTTGGTTCTGATCGACTCGCCCTACAGCTTGAGCGAGGAGTTCATGGATCGGCTGCTGCAACGTGGGGATCAGCAGCAGACGACTTATGCGCGTGCAAAGACCCTGGCAAACCTGGTCGGGCATGTGGCGAGCGGCAAATATCCGACGCCACCATTCGATCAATTGAAGTACGAGCCGGGCCGGGACAATTTTGGCGTCGTCGGGCCGACGTGGGATCCCGCGCAGGCGAGGCGCCTGAGCGGGCCGCAAGGCAATGAATGCGTCGTGTTCGCCGAGCGCGACAATCGCGGCAAAGTGTATATGTACTTCAGCCCGGAGGATGCGACCGTCGGGCTGAGCGGCGTCAACGGCATGGGTTGCTCGGGCCTGCCCGACTCAATCGACGTGCGTGCGGCGCAGCAGGGAGGCAAGCCGGAGACTATCAATTTGCTGTCGGCGGCTTTCCGGCAGCGCGTCTTTACCCGGCGTCTGCGACAGGGCAAGCCGGTTCAGGTTGGTACTCCGCCCGGAAACTTTACGATACGGGAAAAGGGCGAAACATCCCATGGCTTGCCCGGTGGCTTTACGACGTGGATCAAATCGGCGCAGATAAGCGTGGGTACCCAGCGCAATATCAATGGCGAAGCATTGACGCCACCATTCGATCCCGAAATGGAAGGCAATGTGCTGCCGGGAACCGCAGCGACGCCGCTCTCGAAAAATAATGACGGCGAGTTTGCGCCCGGCAAGCAAGCCATTGACCAGCTTGAAGCGGAAATTGCATTGAGCACGAACAGTGGCGAAGGTGCGTTGCAGGCATTGCCTGCACAAACCATCGACTGGCCAACGAGTGAGGATGGGACGCTGCCGACCTCTACCGAGGTCGAGGCGTCGCTGAACGCTGGCAAGGGTCCCGACGATCAGTGCAAGGTAAGCCGGGTCGTATCGACGGTACCGCCGTCGCCCGGGCACATCGTCGTCTATCGGCAGGAGACGCTCAATGAAGCCAAGGTTCGGCTGATGAATCAGCATAAGGGAGAAAGCTCATATCACTCGGCGGTCATGAGTGGTCGCAGAAATCACCGCTGTGCGACTGCGTTCGATGTGTCGGTAGGCCAGGCGCGTGCGCTGGACGATCCGGACTGGGCGACGCTGCTGCGTGCTGTCGCCGACTGGCGTACACCAATGAGCAGGATCGACAAATTGACGAAAGCCCATACGAACCTGGACGAGCAGACGCTGCACATCATCAGGGCGAACTGCGAATATTACGACCAAGGGAATTTCCCTGGGGAAGACGTCATTCCCAAGGCCTTTCCTGCAGGCGTAGTCAGCGAAACCATCGAGATGAGAACCGATGAAATCAACAAGCAGGTTCGAGCTCGTTCACCCCACCATATGCACGGTTGACGCTACATGACGACAACATCGGTCCCGCGTCTATCAGGATCGCGAGTATTTATTTTTTTGTTCGCGAGCCTCACTTTGATTTGGCTCGTGGCATTCGAGTTGACTGCGAGATATGGATTTTCGTTTCTGGAAAATATGACGATGATAAGGCGATTGCTATTGTTGATCCTGCCGCCACTGTTACTGGCTGCTGGCGTGAGCCTTACCTATGGCGCATCGCTGCGCAAGGACTCGTCACGTCCAGAGGGAGCCAGTACCGCACAGTCTGCTCTGAGTGTGGCATCGGCCGGAGCGGGATCGCAGGATTCTCAATTCACATTGGAGATTCGGCGTATCGGCGTGACGGTTGACCGCTTCCGGCAACGGGCACTATTGATGCGCCTGGATGAAACTGGGACGAGCGGAACGCTGCTGCTGCAAGATCCCAAGCAATATCCCTGGTCAAGTGATACGCGCGATTCGGAATACGCCAAGCGCCAGAACAACGTGTTCGGCTATGCATTGCGCAACTGGGTGGATTACTGGCCTATTCCCGTTGTCGTGCTGGGACCGCCCCGTAACGTCGCCGATCCGCATGCCGATCGCATGGCGACCCACATCAATAGCGCTGATAACGGCGCGGGCATTGGTAACACGCTATACATCAGACTCGACGAGATTCACGGCGAACATGGCGACACGGCGGTAGCGCGCCTGTTCGATTTCTTCGACCAGCATCCGGATTTGCCAGCTGTCGTGGTGCTTGCCGAAGATGGTCTTGTGACGCGAGGCTACATGCGCACGCCACACGGTGATTATCTGGACAAGTCGAACGCGAACGGCAATTTCGTTCCGCAATATCCGGATAGTTTGGTTGCGATGCTGGTGACGCGCAAGGATCGCGTCGATCGGACGATTCGACCATATGTTGTCGATGCGCCGGAGGCGATCGACAAGACCAAGACACAATTTGATGTCATCAAGCTGTGGAACTACTTCTGGGCACAGCAGAAATCCTATCCCAGGCCAGCGCCCGGTGTTTATGAAATGTCTTGGGACTATTGGCACGCGAAGCTCCCCGAGTTCTGGAAGACCGCAGCGCTGAAGATGCCGGACGGCTTCAAGCCGAACCCGTGGGTGCCGATTCCGTGGACGACGTGGCAATTGAAGGAGTACGACAAATGGCCGGTTCTGGCCAATCTGCATCGGCCGGTGCGAGTCGATCTGAGCAACGGCCACGGGGCGCCGTTGAAGAAGGGCCAGCGAATCGAAAAGATCCGCGCCGGCTGGCAGCAGGCAGTGGGCACGCTTGCGCCCGGCGAGCAGCCGGGACGGATGTTCTACGATACCGGCACCTCGACCGCCAATCTCGCGTTGCTGGTGCAGTCGCTGCACGACAATCCGCAGCATATCGATATTGACGACCCGAAAGACGCATTCGACATGCAGCGTCGTATAGGCGGCGACACCGGAACGAGTTCGATCTGGGTTCAGAGCGCACTGGCGCTGATGATGGGTTATGGTGACGGGAAGACGAGCGCACTGATCAACCTGAGGGACCCGCTGCATGCCACGATCGTCATGCTGACGCCGCCGGACGCCGCGTCGCGGCAGGCGCATCCGCAGACCTTCAACTGGGATTACTGACGGACCGGATCGACACGTCATGGGTCAAAAGCGATACATCATCGAAGGCGATGTGCACAGTCACGGCGGACGCGTTGTGTCCGGGGCACCGAACTCGCGAATCAACGGGCGCGCAATCGCACGCTTGCACGATCCCGCGATCTGCGAGATTCACGGCCTGACCTTCATTGCGACGGTGTCGGGCCACGCCCGATTCGACGGGCAAGTCGCCGCATGCGACGGCGACTTGCTGGCATGCGGAGCACGCCTGATCGCGAGCCAGCACCAGACAGGAGGCTAACGGAAATACGGTGCGCGTGAGCGGTGCGCCTCGAGCCGGCGGGCATCGGCTGATCACGCTGGTCACGCTCAGATCACGAATTCCATCGGCTTCGTGCCGCATTGCGCATCCGGCAACGGCTCGCCACGCTGCGTCGCGGCCAGCAACCGTCCGATCGCAATATGGACCACATCGGCGCGCACGCTCGACGGCGTGAAGCCTGCGGCGTTGTCGAGTCCCTCGCGGTGCGCACGCATGATTCGCACGTCTTGCTGGATCACGGAATGCGTGTAGAGGTGCAGCAGTGGTTTCAGCGCGCGCAGCAGCGCGGCCGGCAACGCAAAGCGATAGGCGATGTAGGTATAGACACGCGATCGACGAGTGTCGAGCGGTGTGATCTGGCTGATGATCAGAAAACTCGAGCGGCTCCCCCAGTGATAGTCGCATCGCGTGACGTTCGGTGCATAAAAATGATCGGTATGCCGAAGCGGTTCCCTGGATGGATTGGTCAGCCAATCCAGCATGCCGATCTTGTCGCCGTCATCGTGATACGTGACCTCGACGCTTTGCTGCTTCAGTTCGACGGTCGCCCGTAGTCGCCGCCCAGTGGATGAACGAAAAATCCGGTCGTGCACGAACACCGTATGCGGGACGTCCATGAAGTTCTCGACCAGTGCACCGAGATCGCCATCGAACGTATTGATCATATAGTACGACTGCCACGGCCGTTCGCCGTGGTGTGGCATGTCGAACGGTCGCTTCAGCGCTGGATCGCCTCGCCCGCGGTAGACCCAGACGAGACCGTGCCGAGTCAACACCGGCAATCTGCGCTGACGATATGGGTAGGTCGTACCGGTCGATTCGGCGCTTGCGCTGTCGATGCTGGGAATTCGGGTGACGCTGCCGTGCTGGTCGTAATGCCAGCCGTGATACGGACAGACGAGGCAGCCGTCGACGACTTTCCCGGCCGACAACCGGGTGCCGCGATGCACACATTGATCGACGAGCGCGACGATCTCGCCGTCGGCCGCCCGGAATAGCACGATGCCGAGGCCCAGTACGCGAGTACCGAACGGTTTGTCCCGCTTGACCTCGGCTTCGGTGCTCGCGACATACCATTGCTCGACGAGTGCGCCGAAGGCTTCGCCATCGGCATCCGGCGCGGATTCGTCGCACGGCGAACACGTTGATGCGATCGATATGTTCAACATGAGCACGCGTCCTCGATAAATGCGCGGAGTGCGTTCGCCACGGCGGGCTTGGCCACCAGAGCGCGGGGTTTGACATCCCCAGCCCGGATGCATGCACGCTCGTGGGCTCGCTGGACGAGATCCGCCAGCTGGGCGGCACCCCCACGTATGCGAACCGCGCGCAACGGGCCAAGCTGGCCGACCGTGCGTGCGTGCCGGTAGTGAAAAGCGCGGGCGAGAGCCTGTTCCAGCGCAACGCCCAAGGTGGCGACGTCCGGCGTATCGCTTGCAAGCAACAGCAGGTAATGGGGTGGATCCGCGTCCGCGCACGGAATCACGCAACCTTCGTCGCCTGGTTGCAGTAACTTGGAAAGCGACGCGGCCAGATAGGCTTCGTCCAGCTTTTCACCGACCAGATCGCTTTGCGTGTCCGCCCGCCCGACGAAGGTCACGCATGGCGTTCGTCCCGCATATCCGGTCACACGGACCCGATCGCCGAGCCGATAGCGGTACAGGCCGCCTCCGGTCGTCACGACGACCTCGACCGTGTCGCCCGGCTTCAGTTCTTCCACGCCTATCGCGGTTCCATCATCGAGCAGGAACTCGAGGAAGTGGCTGCAGACGGCGAGGGGACAGCCGGCCGTATCGCCGAACGGCAGGCTGACCACTGCCTCGGTGGAAAACAAGCCTTTCGGAAACCATGCGGCCTGGGGTAACAAGGTGCGGGCATGTGCGGCGTAGTGTTTGCTTGGACCGTCCATCCAACAACTCACTGCCGCGAGTTGAGGCCACAGCCGGCCGCAGTGACCATCGTCGAGTGCGCGCCGCAGCGCGGCCGTACGATTCGGCGGCAGCGAATCGAACAGGAAGGTGAGTGTGTCGCGGCGTTGCGGTTCGGCGTTGTCGAACAGCGGACGAAGCAGACTGGTCAGGAAGGTTGGGCTCCATACGCTGATGAAGGCCAGATCATGAGCGGCGATCAACGCGCGCAACGTTTCGGTGCGCCACGTGCGAGCATCACCCGATAGCGATGGTACGACGAGCGTCGGCAGCAGATCGACGAGCGGGCTGTCGGCCAGATAATCGAGATCGCTGTCCGACCCGATCATGATGCCGTTGGGAGCGCGGCCGCGCGCTTGCAGCGGAGGCGACATCGACCAGTACGCGCGGCCGGCTGCGACGCCGGGCACGGCGTGATGCAGATCGGAGAGCCAGACGACCAGTGCGAACTGCAATTCTTCGAGAAAGGCCGGCGTATAGGGAATGAGCTTTTGCTGCTCGCTGCCGCCGCTTGTGCGCTCGAAGAAACGTGGCGGTTGCGCGGTCAGGATCGGAGTGGACTCCTGGAGTGCACGATCGATCCATCGGGACACGCCAGCGTAGGGGGCAACCGGCACGCGTTCGCGAAATTGTGCCGGATCCGCGATATCGGCAAACCCGTGGGCGATGCCGAACGCCGTGTTCCGATTGGCGGCGAGCAAGCGTGACAGATAGGTCGCCTGGGCGTCACCCGGCGCGTCGAGCGCCGTGAGCCACACGCGGCGAAAGGGTTCTGCAGCAGCGCCGAACGCGGCCCACGCATCCTGTGCACGCACGTGCGTCCTCTCGTTAGAAATAGGTTTTTTCGAGTTGTGTCGGATCGCTCGGCAAACGCCGGGGCGCTTCGAACACATGCAGCCAACCGTACCACAGCGGCCGCGTCTCCGCCGCGTCGGAGCACGCATGAAGCTCCTGCCAGCGCAGGCTCGGACGCCGGTGATGCGTCAGGTTGTAGTTGAAGTTGAGGAATGCCCAGCGGATCAGTATGGGGGCACGCATATTGTATGTGCCCTCCACAACGTCGAGCGGCGTGTGCATGTGATAAACCCATTGGAGCGACGACCACGAAAACGCGAATGCGAGGTAGGCAAGCGAGATGTCGAGCACGCGCCAGTCCAGCAATGTCCCCAGTGCAATCCATACGGCCGCGCCTGCGAGGGTTTCGTATCGAATTCGTCGGAATTCCGCGTGGCCGAAGTCTCTGAACGCGGCCGCATAGGTGTTGTCGTGTCCGTACTTGGCCCAACCATACGGAATGCGACTCGGAAGCACGGCCAGGACGAAGCTGCCCGCGAAACTCGCGAACCAGATGCCGCCGACGATCGCCGCGTAGTATGCGACTCGCTTGCGCCACAGCGAAGCATCCGGCTCGACGAAGTCCACCCGCTCCGCAGGCGTTCGATTTCGCACGTGGTGACCGAGATGATTCACGTGAATCAGCGTTGCCGCGGCGCCGAACATCGTCGATGCCCACCACATCATCAAGTAGTTGATTTTCCCGCGCCGATGCCCGAAACCGTGGAATGTTTCGTGCATCATCGAAAACACGCCTTGCATGATCAGGCAGAACGGTACGAGCGCCCCCCAGCGCCACGGGCTCGTACCGTGCGACAGCCACGTCAGGATGCCCGCCCATATAACGCTCTGTAGCGCGAGCACGCAGAGATTCAGCCGATCGAACCGTCGCGAACGATTATCTATGGCGCTTGCATTGGCATCGAACATACAATTCGGACATGGATGGTGGCAGCGACGCAGAGCATACCTTCGATCGCCATCGTCGAACAATACGCCCGCCTGCGCTGACCCTGCGCGTTACGCCACGATCGGCCACGACCATGTACGCCAAACGAACCGACGATTCAATGCATGAACGCCGCAACGACGCGGCAGACATCCGTCGGCGCAATCCGCGGTTTCGTTTTGCCGACGACATTCCGCGCTATTGGTATCGTGACAACCGCAGGGTGACGCGCTTTTTCGACGCGTTCTCGATCATGTTTCCGCTTGGCGAGAAGTTCTTTGTCGATAGCGTGAGGCAGTACTGCGACGCGCTGCCGGCCGACGGCACGCTCGCCGCGCAAGTGGATGCATTCCTGTACCAGGAAGCCACTCATATCCGCGAGCACCGCGCGTACAACCGACGCCTGGCTCGCCAAGGCATGCCGGTCGACGCACTCGAGGCGCTGATGAGGAGACGGCAGGAACAATGCCGGCGTGTCGCGTCGCCGCTGCTTCAATTGACCTTCACCGCATGTCTTGAGCACTACACCGCCATTCTGGCCGATCTGCTGTTGCGCGACCCCGCCATTTTCGACGGTGCCGACCCATCGATGGCCGCGATCTGGCGGTGGCATGCGATAGAGGAAACCGAACACAAGTCTGTCGCGTTCGACGTATTTCGCGCTTGCGGCGGCGGCGCGATCAAGCGCTATGTCATTCGGGCGGCGGCGATGCTCGGTGTCACGGCATGCTTCATCGTCGATCTGGGGTATTTCATCGTCCGTCTCGCGCGTGCCGACCGCGACGCCGGCAATTGGCGAAGCTGGGCACAGCTTGGCTGGTGGCTGTTCGGCGCGCGGGGCATCGTTACCCGCGTGCTACCCGCGTGGCTGGCATGGTTCTCGCCGCGTTTTCACCCTGACCGAATCGGGAATCCAGCCACGCTGGCTGCTGCCCGCGCGGCGCTCGCTGCCGATGGCGTGACAACGGAGCCGGCATGAGTGCACGGTATCCGGCATGGTCGCCGTCCGGCTTCGACGAGTGGCGGCAACACTACCCATTGACGCCGTTCGAACCGGCGCCCACAGCACTCGACTGGACCGAGCGCTTCATCGAATGTTGGCACGCGCATGACGCCCATGCATCCTCGAACATCGTCATCGTGCTGATTGCGGGACTCTATTCCGAGTGGATACCCGCCTGCTTCCGGCATGCTGCGCAGGCGTTGCGTGCCGCGCGGTACTCAGTCCTGCGTGTGCCGGTCCGCTCGTCGCGCGCGGTTGCCGAGCAGGGCGCGCATATCGTTCGCAATCTGTATGCGCGCTTACCCGCTGATCGCCGCTTTATCGTCCTTGCCCACAGCAAAGGGGGACTCGATGCATTGGCGGCGCTGCATGCGGATTCAGGGCTTCGTGCTCGCTGCGACGGTATCGCACTCGTTCAGCCGCCCGTCGGTCCGAGTGCGATCATCGATGGCTTGCTCGAGCAACGGGGGGCGCGCATCGATCCCGCATGGTTGGGTCGAGCCGCCGGGAGATTGCTGCGCACACGCTGGTTGTATGCAGGCTCGCGCGATATCGGCAGCGGGCGCGACGCCGACATCGCGAATCTGTTGTCTGCGGTGCCCGGTGGCCTGCACTGTGTGCATGTCGTAAGCTGGTCGATAGAACGCACGTCCCGGTTCGATGCACATCACTCACGCCTCGACCGCTACCGTCCCGGCTGTGCGCATGACGGACAGTTCTACCTCGACCACCAGACGTTTCGCGGCATACCGCGAGTTTGCATGCCACATCTCGACCATGGCCAGCCTGTGCTCGGCGGCGCCGGCTTCGATGCGGGGCGTTTCTGGCTTGCACTCGTTGCGCTCCTGAACGACGCGCGGGCGGCAGCGGTCGCAAGCGGTCAGACGAGATAGATCTCGAACCCGGGGATTGCTTCGGTGGCGCCCGAATCGAGTGCGCTCGTGCCGGGCGCGGATAGCGTGTATAGATCCATCGGTAATGCGGTGTATCGATAACCCTGCAAGGCGGGCCATAGCGGATCGTGATCGTACAGGCAAAGCTGCAGCAAGGCATAGCGGCTCCGCTCTTGTTGCCAGACCGCATCGAGCAACGCCTGTGCAATGTCCGGGTCGCGTCCGCTCACATGCAGATGAGTCAGGTAGATATCCCGGAGCGGCTGGCCGGGAGCTGTGATGGGAGGGCGGCCGAGCAAGGGTGCGATGGCGTTGAAGCTGTGACGCAGCGCACCGAGCGAGCGCGGCAGACGTTCCAGCACGATGCGTTTGATACGCCCTGCATCCCACGGAGCAACGCAGCCCACGATACGCCGCTGCGCGTTACGTGCGACCAGAAAGCGCTCGATTCCGAAGTCGGGCCAGGTGTTCAGGCGGCGCGCGAATTCGTCCGCCGTAAAGACGCAACCGAAGGGTTGGGAACGAGACTCTTGGTCCAGGAATGCGCGGAGTGCGTCGGCATCGGCAGCCGACGCGTTCGTGATCTTGACCAAGCCGGCGCTCCGCGCAGCAATACGCCGCGCATAGATCGATACGTTACTGTAGCCGCGCCAATGTCGAAATCCGAGCCGGGGCCGCTTGCCTGTCCTGAATAGCGATTGCGTCGCGATCCGGTTGTCGCGAATGATGCAGCAGTACGTATGCTGTACGCCTTCGTGTCGGGCGAGATCGGCGAGGCGGTCGACGACATAGTCGACCCAAGTGTGCGCTAGTTCGCGATCGGGTGCGATGCGCAAGTCGCCGAGGTAAGCGATGCGCTGTTTCTCGCCGGCGAGGTAGCCGTCGCGAACGACCATGCTGGCTATTCCCTTGACGCGCCCTGCGCTGTCCTCCGCGAGCCACGTTCGACAGTCGTTCGAATGACACCGATGCAGTGCGAAGTAATCCGGTGAACGATCGAAGCGAAGTGGCATCCCGCTGAGCATCGCGTAACGTGTTTGAAACGCGAGGAGCCGTTCGTTGTCGACCGCTGTGGCTAGCCGGATCCGCGTCATTGGCTCATTCACCGGTGAAGATTCGTCTTGCCATCGGGCGTAGGTTTTCCGGCGTCAGTTCGCACAGGCATACGAGCTCGTTGCCGCACGCGTATTCTGGATTGCGCTTCAGAAAATAGGCGACATCCGGCAGCCGTCGATGCGCGTCCGGCACTTCGGCGAGGGCTGGGGCGAGGCGGCCTTGCGGTACCGGAAACTTGAGCACGCCGGACGCGGCGTCGTATGCGTACCCGAAGCGCTCAATTGCCAGATGATCCAGTAGCGCCTGATTTACGGGTTCAGTCGGTCGGTCGAATCGCGGGGTGAAATCATGTGCGAACGCTCGCAAGTAGCGGTACGTACGATGCCCCTTGCAGATTAGAAACCAGTATAGTGCGACGTCAGGCACGTTGCGTTTGAGTTCACCGGCGAGTCGAATCCAGCAAAACGCGAGTTGCTGACTGCCCCAACAGGCCGGATCCACAATCGTGTCACCGGAAAACAGGATGCGCAGTGTAGTGTCTTGCCACTGCTGTTCATATAGTTTCAACGTGGAGAAGCCGCGTAGCTTGCCGGTGTCGTCACGCATGATGACGCAATGTGTCTTGTCGTCGAGATCGTGTTCGAAGCGTGCCTGTTCCGTATCCCGGTAACAGGTCGAGTAGAGCGCGTACATATGTGCAACATCGACGTCGCGCAGCTGCGCACGTGTCATGGAACTGGCTCGAAGCGGCATAGCGTCGTTATTCATGCGAGCTGAAACGATTTATCATGATACGCGATTGAGCCGCTCCTTTTTTCACATGCGTGCCATACCTCCTGTTTCCGTCTCCTATATACCGTCGGCGTTCGACGCGTGGCGCTGGCTCGCGATCTATGTCGTCGTGTCGGGTGCACTGTACTTCTGGGTCACACACGCGCCGATGGCACCCGTGACGCTGTTGCGTCCGGGACCGTACGATGCGGTCATTCCGCGTGTGTCTGCCAGCGTACCGCTTTATTTGAGCTACGCGCTCGTGATGCCGTCGATTGTCTGGTTCGGCCGCAGCCGAAATTGGCTGCTGCCCGCATTTTTCGCCGGGGCACTTGCCGCAGGCCTGTGTATCGTCTGTCATCTGTTATGGCCGACTGCCGTGAGCCGGTCGCCGGCAGCGGCAGGATGGATCGCGTGGCTGTATCGGATCGACACGCCGCTCGCGGCGAGTCCCTGCGGGCATGTTGCGCTGCCTGTGGCTGTAACCGTGGTGCTGGCTGCGCTACGCGTCCGGGCAGCGCGCTATTACGCTGCGTGGAGCACGATGCTGGCGATCACCGTCTTAACGACCGGACAGCATTTGCTCGCGGACATGCTCGTGGGACTCGCACTCGGCATCGGCGTCGGCTGTGCGACGACCGTACTCATTCGTCTCGACGTCGACCTGCGTACGGCCGCCGCATTACTGCTTGAATGGCTATGTATCGTAGTTGCGCTTCGAGTTGCGTTATCGGTGGGGCATTGGGGGGGCTACCTTGTCGCCGCCGTTGTTGTCGCGACTCGGCAACACGCATTATTCATTCTGTATCACGACGCGACCCACTATCACTTAACCCGCCGCCGTTCCGCGAACGACTTTCTGATCAACTTGGCAATTGGCGTACCGGGGCTCGTGCCCATCGAATTTTATCGCCCGCTGCATCTTGCCCACCATCGACATGTCGGGACGGCGGAAGATCCTGAGCGGAATTATCTGTACCACGCGCAGCCATGGAAATTCGAGCCACTCGACACACTCCCCCTCGTCCGGCAACTGCTCGGTGATTTGCTCCTGGTCAACATGGTGAAAAACATGCGCGCATATCGGCGTGCGAACGGGCGTGGTGCATCCATGTCACTGCCGCTGCTTACGGCGATAGCGACGTGGGGTATCCTGCTTTTGTCGCTCGTGCATGCATGCACAGTACGCGAACTGTTGACGCTTGCGGCGCTTTGGTTCGTCCCTCTCGTGACAATCGGGGCGTTAGTGCAGAAGATCCGTAGTATTGCAGAGCACAGTGGTGGGCCTGGTGCCACGGCTGGCTGGAATGACTGGACTTATTCGTGGCGCGTCGGGTTACTTGGCCGCTTCTTTATCTGGCCGTACAACATTAACTATCACCAACAACATCATCGCGAACCCGGCGTGGCGTGGCATCGCCTGCCCGAATTGCGTGCGTCTGACGAGCCGGTTCTGTCTTCGCGGCAATTGCTTGCGTTGCTATGGTCGGGTGCCTCGCGCAGTGGTAACCCAAGATAGAAAAATCCCTTCGACGGCGCGATGAAGTTTCCCGTCGGTCCTGGTGCGAAAGATCGGCACGACCCGTCGTGCTCCGTCTGACGCGTGCCGCGCAGCCATTGGCCTCTGCGCATGGTCGTGCCGGCCCGTCTGCGTTTGCGATTAATCGCTGGCTATTCCGCCGGCACGTGATTCCTGAATAAGTTAAACAGCATCGTTTTTAAGAACGACGATGAAAATTATTTAAATAATAGAAATTGTTCGATTTTATTTTCGCTCGATCAAACAAAATGTCCGCAGCACCAAAACCCATTGGATCCACCCCGTCGTTCAATGTCGTGATGTTTGTGTGATTTATGACTGGCGCAGATTCTAGCGGAGGCAAGAGGCGTGACCCTTTATTCGCACCCCGAAAATTCATCGAAAATGTAAAGCATTGCAATATAAAACCATGATCCGAGAATTCCGATTGCGACGCGTGATTTTATTTGGCAGGATTTTCATCGAGGGGCACGATTTTAAAACAACAAAGCGGTCGACAATTCAATTTACCGAAATAACGCGCGACGCTTGGCACCCCGTGGCAGGGAAGCTGGCTAGAAAAACAGGTAACGAGACGGCGAACGGGCGGCACCGTTCGCGATCATTGAATCAATCGCTTGTCCGGCAGCGTCGATGCGTCACTCGAACGAGCCGGGCGAATCCGACACGGGGCGGCCATGGCGATACTCAAGAAAGACGCGTCCGGAGAAGCATGCCTGCTCCGCGCGTATCACGTGTTCGGTCGCGACGACGCACGCTGCGACACGGTCATCCGGGACGGCTCGGTGTCCCGCGTCCATGCCCATATCCGCTGGATCGGCGGGTGCTGGGAGCTCCACGATCACAGCAGCAACGGCACATCGGTATCAGGCGTATCGCTGCGCGACGGCGAGCATGCGGTGCTGCAGCGGGGCGACGTGATCCGCTTCGGCAGGGCCGGTGTCGCGCCGTGGCGCGTCGAGTCGCTCGACGATCCGGCCGATACACTGTGGCCGATACGCGGCGCCGCCGCGCCGATCGTGCTCGCGCCGCGCCAGATCCTGCCGCCCCCCGCCGCGCAGCCGGTCACGATCGTCCGTTCGCCGGCCGGCGAATGGCTATGCGACGACACATTGCCGCCGCGCGCGCTCCATGACGGTGACGAAGTGTCGACCGGCGACTTCGCATGGCGCCTCGCCCTCGCGCGCCACGGCTCGACGGTGATGCTCGCCGCCCGCGCCGATCCGGCCGTGCCGGCGCAATTGCTCGAATTCTTCGTCAGCCGGAACGAGGAGCACGTGCGCATGCTGCTGCATGTCCGCGGCGGCGTGGTCGACCTCGGCGAGCGCGCCCATCACTATGGTCTCGTCACGCTTGCCCGCGCCCGCTCGGCCGACATGCAGGCCGGGTACGACGCCGCCACGCAGGGATGGATCGAACTCGACCGGCTCGCGCGCATGCTCGGCATCGACGCGTCCCATGTCAACGTGCAGATTCATCGCGCCCGAAGCCAGTTCGCGGCGCTGCCCGGGCTGGGCGCGAGCCAGCTCGTCGAGCGTCGGCGCGGCAGCGTCCGCTTCGGCGATGTTCCGTTCCGGATCATGCGCGGCGAGCATCTCGAATGCGAGTCGGTGCCGGCCGTCGGGCCGCGTATCGGCCTGCCGCGCGCGGTGCCGGCCCCGGTCGTCCAGTGCTCGTGAACGCGGGAGAACCGGCCGTGCTGACGAGCGCACCCCGCGCCGCCGCGGGACCACTCGCGCGTGAACCGCAGCGGCACGCGGTGCCTTTCGCGACGCTTGCCGGTAAATGGCATTACCGGCTCGGCGCGCTGCTCGGCGAAGGCGGCAACGGTGTGGTGTTTCGCGCGACCTGCGACGAGACGGGGCAAGCCGTCGCGATCAAGCTGATGCGCGACGACGCCGCGCTGATCGCGCCGGAGCGCATGCGCCGGCGCGCGCGCTTCCGGCGCGAGACGAGCCTGTGCGAGGCGCTGCGGCATCCGAACATCGTGGCGCTGCTGGACCAGGGGGAAGCGCCGGACGGGCGGCTGTTCGCCGTATTCGAACTGGTCGAAGGCCGGACGGTGCGCGACCGGCTCGCGGTGGACGGGCCGCTGTCGGCCGTCGATACCGGGCGGCTGATGACGGAGGTGCTCGACGCGCTCGCGGCCGCCCATCGGCGCGGCATCGTGCATCGCGATCTGAAGCCGCAGAACATCGTGATCGCGATGGCCGACGACGGGCCGCACGCGAAGCTGCTCGATTTCGGCATCGGTGCATTGCTGCCCGGTGCCGAAGACATCGCGCGCGAGACGGCGACGCTCGCGACCGAGGTGCTCGGCTCGCCACCTTACTGCGCGCCGGAGCAATTGCGCAACGAGCCGCCGACGCCCGCCAGCGATCTGTATGCGTGGGGCCTGATCGTGATCGAATGCCTGACGGGCGAGGTGGTCATGCAGGGCGCCAGTGTGGCCGAGATCGTCTATCGACAACTGAGCCCGGTGGATGTCGCGCTTCCGCCGTCGATCGCGTCGCTTCCGCTCGGCGCGGTATTGCGGGATGCGCTGAACAAGAATCCGCGCCAGCGCGCCGCGTCGGCCGAGGCGCTCGCGGCGCGGTTTCGTGCGCTCAACTTCGCCGCGCTCGTCGGCCAGTTCGACACCGCTCGCGCCGGCCGGCAGACGCGCTCGCGCCCGCTCGCGCCGCGCGGCGAAACGATCGTCGAGGCGGGCGAGTATCGGCAGATCACCACGCTGTGCTGCTGCGTGACGATTGCCGGAGAGGGCCGCGAACGCCATGCCGGAACCGAGCACGGCATCGCGCTCGACGGCTACGAGGAGCAGTGGCTGACGAAGTGCGCCGATATCGCGGTCGGGTATGGCGCGCATGCGGGCGGACAGCTCGGCGACACGCTGCTGTTTCATTTCGGTCTGCAGGGCGACATTGACCGGCCCGCCCGCCGTGCGGCGCGGGCGGCGCTCGACATGGTGCGCGTGGCCGAGCGCGCGCGGTTGCCGGCGCTGACGGCTGCCGGCGGGCATGCGGCCGGCGCGGCAGAAGGTTGGCGGGTCGAAGTGGCGGCCGCGATCCATGTCGGGCGGGTGCTCGCGCATGCGTCGCACATGTCGGGCGTATCGACGGCCGCCGCGGCGTCGCGGCTGCTCCGGCTGGCAGGCCCCGGACAGATCCTGATCAGCGACGATGCGCGGCTCGTGCTCGAACGGCATGCCGATGCCCGGCCGACCGCGTTGCGGCTGGCGCGGGCGGGCCTCGTGTCGCAGCCGGTTCATGAATTGCTCGGCGAGCGGCATGCCGATACGCCGTTCGATTCGCTCGATGCCGACAAGCGGACGCCCATGGTCGGCCGCGCACGCGAGCTCGACGCACTGCTGCGCGCGTGGCAGGACACGCATGGGCGGCATCGCCGCGCGGCGCGTGGCGAGCCGGTACCGCTCGGTGTGCCGAGGCTCGTCGTCGGCGACGCGGGCTTCGGCAAGTCGCGGCTCGTGCACGAGCTGTGCGAGGCCGTGCGGACACGCGGCCACGCGTTCGCGCAGTGCGGGTGCCTGCCCGAACGCGAGAATCATGCGTTGTTCCCGATCCTGCGGTTCATTGCCGCGCACTGGCATGTCGATGCCGAGCGCGCGCCCGGCATGGCGCTCGCGGCGATCGACGCGATGATCGCGCCGCTCGATTGCGATCATGCGGCGGCGCGTGTCGCGCTCGCGACCTGGCTCGGGCTGCCCTGCGATGCGAATGGGCTGCTGTGGTCGAGCGCGCGCGAGCAGCACGCACTGTTCGACGTCCTCGAACAACTGATCGTGTCGCTCGGCAACGGCGCGCCGGTGCTGCTCGTGATCGAGGACGTTCAGTGGCTCGATCGCTCGACCGAGGATTTTCTCGCGTATCTGCACCGCTCGCCGCGCGCAGCGGCACTGTGCATCGTGCTCACGTCGCGCCCCGACAAGCTCGCGCGCTGGCGCGGCGCGACCGACCGCGTGGTGCTGCGCCGCCTGCCGCGCGACGACGCGCAGCGCCTGATGTCGGCGCATCTGGGCCCGGGCGCGGCCGATCCGGCGTGGCTCGACCGGCTCGCCGATCGCACGGCGGGCATCCCGCTGTTCATCGAGGCCGTCGCGCGCGAACTGGCGGTGAGCGGCGCGGATGGTCTGCTCATCGAGCCATCGGCAACGGACCCGTATCCGTTGCCGCTCAGTCTCGGCGGCATGCTCGGTCTGGCGTTCGACCGGCTCGACGATGCGCGCGGTACCGCGCAGCTCGCCGCGACCATCGGGCTCGAAGTGGATGCGCAACTGCTCGCCGATGCGTCGCCGCACGACCGGGCCACACTCGACGCCCATCTGCGGCTCCTGCTCGAAGAACGGATCGTGTATGCGCAACATCGGCGCGATCGCGTGTTCTATGCGTTTCGCCATGCGCTGATTCGCGACGCCGCATACGAATCGATGCCGCCTGCCGTGCGGCGCGGCAACCATGCGCGTGTCGGCCGCGCGCTGCTCGCGCACGCCGATCGCGGCGCCGGTGCGCATGCGTTCGGCATCGCCGGGCACTTCGCGCGGGCAGGCGCATGCGCGGACGCGATCGCGCACGGCATCGACGCGGCGCGTCGCGCGCTCGAACGGTCGCGATACGACGACGCGATCCGCTACGGGCAGGCCGTGTTCGACTGGCTCGCCACCGCCGACCACGCGCAGCGCGAGCACGACAGCGCGCGCATCCGCGCCACGTTGACGCACGCGACGATGGCGCGATTCGGCTGGGCCGATCCGCAGGTACGCGAGCATGCGGAGCAGTTGCTGCGGCAGACGCAGACGCTCGACGATCCCGAACTCGAGATCAGCGCGTTGTGGACGCTGTCGACGTGCTACCACGTCGCCGGTGACCGCCCGACCGTGCGCCGGATCGGCAAGCGGCTCGACACGCTCGCGACCGAGCGCGGCGATGCGGGCGTGCAGGTGGCGGCGGACGCGATGCGCGGCATGAGCCTCTGGGTCGATGGCGACTATGCGCGCGCCCGTGTCGCGTTCGACGCGGTGCTGGCCGGCTACGACGTGCGACGCGACGCGGGGCACCGGCGCATCCTCGGGCTCGATACGCGCGCGTGGACGATGGCGTCGCTCGCCAGCGTGCGCTGGTGCATGGACGACGATCCCCAGCCGTCGCTCGCGATGGCGCGCGAAGCCGTGTATTGCGCGACCTGCCTCGATCATCTGCCGACGCTGGGCGTCACGATGATGTACCTCGCACGCACGCATCAGCTCGCGGGCGACCGCGATGCGGCGCGATCCGTGTCGGAAGCGATTCTCCGGCTGGCGGACGCGCACCGGCTGCGCGCGGTCGGGCACTACGCCGCGATCATTCACGCGTGGACGCAACGCGATCGCGCGGGCGTCGTCGCGCATCTCGACGCGCAGCGGCAGTCGGGCGGCCTGCTCGGGCTGACCTACTACGCGTCGCTGCTTGCAGAGCTGGATGCCGAACGCGGCGACTACGACGCGGCGCTCGCGCAGATCGGGACGTGTCTCGCCTGGTGCGATTCGAGCGGGGAACGGTATTACGAAGCCCAGCTGTGGCTGAAGCGGAGCGAGTACTTGCGCCGTGCCGATCCGCGTTGCGGCGGGGTGGCCGCGCTGGACGCGTGCCGGCGCGCAGTCGAAATTGCAAGGACGGCGGGCATGGGCCGGATCGCCAGGCTCGCCGAAGCGATGTTGCAGTCGTTGCCGTAAGCAGTTCAAACCGTCATTCAGGAGAACAGACCGATGAGCAAGGATCTTCGATTGCCGACGTACGAACAGTTTCTCGAATACCGCGCGACCGTCATTCGGGCGATCGCCCTCGCCTGGCATTCACCGGCGTTTCTCGACAAGCTCGAGGCCGATCCGGTCCATGCGTTGCGCGAGCAGTTCGACTATCACTTTCCGTTCAAGCTCGACCTGAAGGTGCAGGTCAAATCGTCGGAATGGACGCCAACCGTCAACGGCGACTGGACGGCCGGCCAGAAAAACACGCTCACGCTGTATCTGCCGCCCGCGCCGGCGGACGACGCGCAGTTCGCGCAGGCGCTGGCCGCGTACAACGCGGACCACATCACCATCATGGAATGACTCCGGAGAAACCGACATGGCAAAGGACAACGCCAATCCGACGCTCGAATCGATGCTGGAGTTTCAGAAGATCTATCTGCGTGCGATCGCGCTTTCATGGCGAGATCCGGCGTTCAAGGCCGAATTGCTCGACCGGCCGCTGGATACGCTCGCGAAATACTTCGGCTATCAGTGTCCGTGGATCATCGACATCGACATCGAGAAGACGGGCGCCGATCATGGCTGGACGAGCGACGGGAAAGGCGGCGGGAGCTGGAACCTGCCACGCAACGTGATGACCGTCGGCATACCGGCGCAGCCGGCACGCCTGGACGAGGAGGCGGTGGCGCTCGCGGCCTACTGCGACGCGGGGCCGTGCTACCTGTTCACCTGCTGCTGACCGGGCGCGGCCGACCCGCGCACCGTCGCGCGGCCCGAGGGCGGTTGCCCAGGCCGCGCGACGTTTGTCCGACCCGTCGCACGGAACCCGACGATGCTCGATGATCTCTCGCGCGTATTGCGCTTCAAGCCGCATTTGCTCGTGCTCGATGCCGGGCCCGAGACCCTGTTCGTCGTCGACGAATTCAAGCGCGCGATGCTGTCCGGCGCAATCTTCGTGCGGATCGCCGCGTGCCTGCGGGCGCGCATGACGACTGCCGAGATCGTGACGTCGCTTGCCCGCACGTTCGGCGAATGGGAGGTGCTTGCGCGGCTCGACCATCTGGTGCGGCGCGGCTACGTGCGCGCCGATCCGCCGCACGGCGACGACGCGGCGCGCGGTTTCTTCGAGCGCGCCGGGCTCGACGGCGACGCCGCGTGCGCGCGCGTGGCGCAACTGCGTGTCGCGGTGGAGACGTTCGGCGCGGACGGCGCGGCGCTCCGGCGCGCACTCGACACGGCCGGCATCGGCGTCGTGAAGGATGCCGAACTGACCGTCGCGATCGTCGATACGCACGACCGTGACGATCTCGCCGCGTGCGCCGCCCGCGTGGCGGCGCGCGGCGGTGCGCTGCTCGTCGTGGCGACCGGCGGCGTGCAGACGCTGATCGGGCCGTTGCTGGCCGGCAGCGGTAACGGCAGTGGCGTCGGCGCGCTCGCCGATGCGCCGTGCATCGAATGCGTGCGCTACTGGATTCGCATCAACAGGCCGGTCGAGGCGCTGCTGGCGCGCCATCATGGCAGCGACGCGACGCATGTGCCGCCGGCCACCTCGCGTGCGGGGGCCGCGGCGGCCGCGGCGCTCCTGGCCGCGACGGTCGAGCAGATCGCCGTCAATCGCGCGATCGCGGAACGTGCGCAAACGCACATCGTCGCGCATCGCCTCGACACGCTGGCCGTCGAACCGCACCGCGTGATCCGGCGACCGCAATGCCCGTGCTGCGGGAATCCCGCGTGGATGCGCGAGCAGGCGGCGCGTGCGCCGCGGCTCGCCGGGTCGGTGCCGTTGGCGCGCGCCGACGGTGGCTACCGGGCCGCCGAGCCGCAGCAGGTGTTCGCGCGCCACGCGCATCTGATTTCGCCGGTCAGCGGCGCAATCGCGTATCTGCATCCGATGCCGAAGCGGCACGCGGGCCTGCGCAAGGTCTATGCATCGGGTTTTCTCGTGTGCCCGGCTGCCGTACCGGACGGCAACCGGTTCGACAGGCTCTGCTCCGGCAAGGGCCGCACCGACGAGCAGGCTCGCACGAGTGCGCTGTGCGAAGCGCTCGAACGGTTCAGCAGCGTGTACCAGGGCGACGAGGCGACGGTGACCGGCAGCATCGACAGTCTGCGTGCCGATCCGGCTTGCGACGCCGAGCCGATCCATGTGAACGATCTTCAGCAATTCAGCGAACGGCAATTCGACACGCGCGACGCGATCAACGCATTGACACGCGATGTCCGCAAGCAGGTGCCGCCGCGCTTCACGTCGTGCGACGCGATCGACTGGACGCCTGCGTGGTCGCTCGTGACCGGCCGGCGCCGTCTCGTGCCGCTGAGCTACTGCTATGCGGAAACGCCCGACAGTGCGCAGGCCGCGGCTGTGTGCGTGCACAACCCGAACGGCTGCGCGGCGGGCTCGAGCGTCGACGAGGCGATCCTGCAGGGCATGCTCGAATTGATCGAGCGCGATGCAGTCGCGATTTGGTGGTACAACCGGATCGAACGCCCCGGCATCGATCTCGCGAGTTTCGACGATCCGTATTTCGACGCGCTCGTGCACGAATACGCGACGTTCGGATGGCGGGTGTGGGCGCTCGACATCACCACCGATCTCGCGGTGCCGACCGTGGTCGCGCTCGCGGAAAATCTGCAGGACGGGCGTTTCTCGATTGGCTTCGGTTGCCATCCGGACGGCCGGATCGCGGTGCAGCGGGCGCTGACCGAGGTCAACCAGTTGCTCGATATCGCGGCGGATGCGCCCGATCCATGGGATCGCGACAAGCTTTCGTCGACCGGATTTCTGTATCCGGCGGCAGGCACGCCCGCCACGACGCATTCGACGTGGCAACTGGCCGATGCCGCGTCGTTGGCGGCGGCGATCGCGCATTGTGTCGGACGCATCGCGGCGGCCGGGATGGACGTGCTCGTCGTCGACAAGACGCGGCCCGACATCGGCTTGTCCGTGGTGCAGGTAATCGCGCCGGGGCTGTGCCATTTCTGGCCGCGTTTCGGCGCGCGACGGCTGTATTCGGTTCCGGTGGAGCGGGGTTGGCGCACGCAGCCGTGCGACGAAACGGCGCTGAATCCGGCGCTGCTGTTTCTGTGACCTGAGCGCGGAATCGTATTGTCGGCGAACAGCGCGGGCTGCCCAACGCCGACAACCCGCGCCGCATCAGAACCGCGTACTGAAGCCGATGCGCGCGATCGACTGCAACGCGCCGCTCGACGCGCCGTTCGCATCCATCACGCCGTTGATCTGCGCGTTGCTGCCGTGGCTCGCGCGTTGATGCACACCGGCCACATACACCATCGTGCGCTTCGACAGCCAGTACTGGACGGCGGCGAGCACCTGGTGCGCATGCGCGTTGTCGAGCGTGTCGTTGCCCTTCATGTACGTGTAGCTCGCACCGATCACCCATGCCGGCGACGGCCGCCACGCGGCACCGGCTTCCGCCGACCACGCGAGCGCGCCATTCCGCGCGTTGTGCACGGTCGTGAAGAGCGCCTTCCCGGTGACCGTGCTGACCGTGTAGTGCACGCCCGCGCCCCAGTTGCGCACGCTGGTGGGCGGCAGCCCGTCGGCCGCGCCGTATTTCTGGTTCGTATAGGCGGCGCCCGCGCCGAACGGGCCGTGGTCGTAGCTTGCGCCGACGCTGACCGTGTTGTTCGCGCCGATCGACCCCGCGACGTTGCCGAAGCCGTACAGCGCGCCGAAGCTCAGGCCCGACAGCGACGGGCTCGTGTACTTGATCGAATTCGCGACGCGATTGCTGCCCGCGACGCGGTCCCAGTCGAATGCGCCGGTCGGGTTGTTCGGCAGCGCGAGCCGGTCGAACGGCCCGTTGCGAAAACCGTACAGGCCGACGAGATCCTGCGCGATCTCGTTGCCGCTGGCAGCCAGCGAATCGACCATGAACTCGTACTGGTTGCCGAGCGTCAGCGTGCCGTACCGGTCGTTCTGCAACCCGACATAGGCCGTGCGCGCGAACAGCCCGCCGCCGATGATCGCGCCGTTGCCGAGCGAATACTGGTTGACGAGCCGAAAGATCGCCCGCGTGCCCGCGCCGAGATCCTCCTTGCCCTCGAAGCCGAGCAGGTTCGGAAAGAAGATGTTGTCGTCGAATTTCGCGGCGCCGTGGCCGCCTTGGTTGCTGACGTAGCTGATGCCGGTATCCATCAGCCCGAACATCGTCACGCTGCTCTGGGCGAACGCCGCCGCCGGAAGTGCGCAGGCCGCGACCGCCAGAAAGGTCTTTTTCGTCATCTCCAAAGTGCTCCTCACATGATCCGATCGAGCCGGAATATTTTTAGTCGGACTACTGATTGATATGAAGAAACATGAACCGGGCGAACCCGGTTCAGCGACAGTCAAAGCAAGCCGTGGCGCGCAACGGGCATCAGCAGGCCTCGTCGATCCTCCGATGCGCCGCGCGCCATGCGCTAGACCGTCGAATACCCGCCGTCCACCGGCACGACCGCGCCGGTGACGAACGACGCGCCGGACGAGCACAGGAACAGGATCACTTCCGCGACTTCGTCGGCCGTGCCCCAGCGCCCGAGCGGCGTGCGCTCGAGGATGCGACGCGACGCCAGCGTGTCGGCCATCAGCCCGCTGCTGAGCGGCGTGTCGATCCAGCCCGGTGCGACCGCGTTCACGCGGATCGCGTGATCGGCCCACGCCTGCGCGAGCGAACGCGTGAGCTGCGCGATGCCGCCCTTGCTCGCGCTGTACGCGGGCCGGTCCTTGCTGCCGAAGTACGTGTACATCGACGCGATATTGACGATGCTGCCGCCGTGCGCCGCCAGCGCGGGCCGCGCGGCGTCGGATGCCCCCATCACCGACGTCAGGTTCACGTTCAGCACGTGCTCGAACTGATCCATCCGGTATTCGTCCGCGTGGCGGCTGATGCCGACGCCGTTGACGAGCACGTCGAGCCGCGGCAGCGCGGCGATCGTGCGCGTCAGTGCATCGCCGTCGGCCACGTCGAGTTCCACGCAACGGATGCCGGCATGCACGGGCGCATGCGGGCCGGTTGCGTCGAGCCCGAATGCGACGACCGATGCGCCGGCCTGCGCGAACCGCAGCGCGGTGCGCGCGCCGATGCCCGACGTGCCGCCCGTCACGACGACGGACTGCCCTTCAAACGTCCACAGACGACTCATGCTCGACACTCCCGATGGTGGTGGCGCGGCGGGCCGGCCGCTGCGCGGGTGAAACGAGGATCTTGATCTGCGTGCGGTCGGCGAGCAGCGCGTCGAAGCCGTCGGCGACGGCATCTTCGAGCGCGACGGTGCGCGTGACGATCGACGTGAGATCGAGCGCGCCCGACGCGACGATGCGCAGCAGGTCTTCGTACGCATGCCGGTAGCCGACGCTCGCGGTGAAGGTCAGCTCGTCGTTGACCGCGCGGAACGCGTCGAAACCGGCGTGCGGCATCAGGCCGACCATCACGACGCGACCGCCCTTGCGCAATGCGCGCATCGCCGATTCGAACGTGGCCTGCAAGCCGGCCGCTTCGAAGCTCGTATCGACGCCGAGGCCGCCCGTGGCCGCGCGAATCGCGTCCTGCAACGCAGACGCTTCGAGCTCGCGCGCGTCGAACGCATGGGTCGCGCCGAAGCGCGTGGCGGCCGCGAGCCGTTCGGGCGACACGTCGACGGCGACGATCGTCGTCGCGCCCTGCAGCTTCGCGAGCATGATCAGCAGCAGGCCGATCGGCCCGAGCCCGAACACCGCGCAGGTGTCGCCGAGCCGCAGTTCGCCGCGCCGCAGCGCGTGCAGCGCCACGGCGGCCGGCTCCATCACCGCGGCCTGTTCGAGGCTCACGCCGTCCGGCAGGCGATGCAGCATGTAGGCCGGCACGACCGCGAAGTCGGCCATCCCGCCGTCGCCCATCAGCCCGGCGAAGCCCATCGACACGCACAGGTTGTACGACCCGGAGCGGCAGTACGCGCACTGGCTGCAGCGATACTCGGGCTCGACCGCGACGGGGTCGCCCGCGCGCAGCGTCGTCACGCGTTCGCCGACTTCGACGACGGTTCCACAGAACTCGTGGCCGAGCGTCAGCGGCGCGGTGCGGCGCGACAGCGGATGCGGCGCATCGACCGGAATCGCGTGCGGGCCGTCCGCGTATTCGTGCAGGTCGCTGCCGCAGATGCCGCAATACGCGACCGCGATGCGCACGTCGCCGGGGCCGACGCGCGGCGTGTCGATTTCCACGAGACGGACGTCGTGCGGGCCATGCCATTGAAGTGCGCGCATGTCAGCGTCCTCCGAGGTTCTGCGTGTCGAGACGGCCTGCGGCAGCGCCTGCGAGCGCGCGCTTGCGCAGCACGGCCGGTGCGGTTTCGACGAGGCCGAACGACAGCACGCACGCGAGGATCGCGCCGGCAGCCGACGTCCACATCGCGAACTGCAGGCCGTATCGGTCCGCCGCGAAGCCGGCGACGGTCGGCGCGACGAAGCCGCCGATCAGCTCGCCGGCGCCCATGATCAGCCCGAGCGCGCTCGCGATCGCGCGCGGCGGCACCGTTTCGGCCGGAATCGTCGCCATGAACAGCGTGAAGCAGCCGAGCCCCGTGTACGTGGCGAACACGAGTGCGCCGAGCGCCCACACCGAGCCGACGTGGATCAGCACGACCGGGCACGCGGCCGCGACCAGCGCGAACACGATCATCGTCGGCTTGCGGCCGATCCGGTCGGAGATCGCCGGCACCGCGAAGCCCCAGAACACCCACGCGGCGCCGAGGCAGGTCATCACGGCGCCCATGGCGGACGGCGACAGGTGGCGGCTTTCGACGAGGAACACCGGCGCGAACGAGATGATCACGACGAACCACGTGAGGAAGAAGCAGCTGATCAGCACGCACAGCAGGATGTTGCGCTCTTTCAGCAGCGCCCAGCGGCTGACCGCCGCGCCGCTTGCGGCCGGTATTGCAGTGGTATCCGCCTGCGTGTGGCGCACGCCGCCGGGCGGTACTTCGCGCACCCAGCGCCAGATGCAGAACGCGATCAGGAAGCCCGGGATGCATGACACGTAGAACGCCTCGCGCCAGCCGTACGCGGTGGCGATGCCGATCACGACCGGCGGGCCGATCATCGCGCCGAGCAGGCCGGCGGCCGAGCCTTGCAGCAGGCCCATGTTCAGCCCGCGGCGGCTCGGCGTCGAACTCTCGACCATCAGCGATTGCGACAGCGGCAGCACGGGGCCTTCGGCGATGCCCATCAGCGCGCGAAATGCGATCAGGCTCGCGAAGCCGCCGACGAGGCCCGACAGCGCCGAGCACACGGAAAAGCCGAGCACGGCCGCGACCAGCAGCGGCTTGCGGGTGCCGCGCGCGTCGGACCACGCGCCGGTGGCGGCGCCCGACAGCGCCCACGTGAGCGCGAGCGCGGACGACACCATGCCGAGCTGCGTGTTCGTCAGGTGCAACTCGGCCGACATGAACGGGAACAAAAACGACAGCGCGAGGCGGTCGAAGAACACGAAGCCGAACGTCATGAACAGGATCAGCAGCAGCCGGTTCTCGTACGTCCAGGCGGGTCTGCAAAAGGAAGGGGACGTCATCGTGAGCCTCGCCGCGCGTCAGCGGAACAGCTTCTCGATCGCTTGCGCGCCGAGGCCGACCTTCTCGTAATGCGCCTTGCACATCGCGATGTACGAATGCACGTCGAAGTAGCCGTCGGGATTGCCTTCGTCGTCGAGCCAGATCAGCGGGCCCGTGACGATGAAGAACGCGCGCATCGGCTCGGGGTGATCGAACGCGACGAGCGTGTGGCCTTCGCCCGGCGTCTCGTACACGAAATCGCCGCGCGTCGCGGTCCATTCGTGCTCCAGGTAGCCCCATTTCCCCGACAGCGTGTACGCGAACACCTCGTGCGGGTGATAGTGCCGGTTCACGAGCCCCGCTTCCTTTGCCATCAGGATGTCGCACCATTTGTTCTGCGACGGCGAGATCCACAGCGGCCGCGACGAAACCGTTTCGGTGAACGGAACGTAATAGCGCTCGTCGTCGGTGGCCGCGTTCGGGATGTAGGCCTCGGGCAGCGCATCGGGCTTGAACGGATTGGCAATCGCCGGGATGTTTTGCCAGAATTCGGATACGGCTTTGTCGACCACGGTTGTCTCCTTGTATGGGTTGTCGTGGGCTCGACTTTAGCCAGCCGGTGTGCGCCGCTCTTGACTGGGCTGGACGAATTGCTTGACCGCGCCGGACATTGCAGCGCACCAAAAATCCAGACGAACCATCCCCCAATCCGTGCCGCTCCGCACGACAGGCGCCCGCAGGAGGCGATGTGACGAATTCGACCGTTCTTTCATGCACGCGAGGCTCGACGGCCGACGTGCCGGCGCGCGACAGGATGGCGTACTGGGATGCATTCAACGCGGCGACGCTGGTCGGCCTGCGCTGCTCGTCGCTGTCGCCGGCCGGGCTCGAAGCCGAGAAGACCGACATCGCGCTGCCGGGCCTCGGCATCGCCGACATCAGCGGGCAGGACCACGTGATCGAACGCAGCCCCGCGCTGGTGCGCCAGTTGCCGAAGGAGTCGCTGTTCGCGTGCCAGATCGTGAGCGGGCGCGCCTATTTCATCCAGCACGACCGGTGTCTGCTCGCGGAAGCCGGCGATGTGGTCGTCTACGACACGCGCGTGCCCTATCTGTTCGGATTCCTGACGCCGATGCGGCAGCTGCTGATCGATATCCCGATCACCACGTTCGACGATCGCCTCGATGCGGCGCTGGCCGCGCTGCCGCTGCGGATCGCGCCGAAGCCGGGCGCGGGCGCGATGCTCGGCGCGACGTTGCGCGCGAGCGTCGAGCGGTTCATGAAGGCGCCGGTCGAGCGCGACGCCGCGCGGTTCGCCGAGCACACGCGCACGCTGATCGCGGAACTCGTCGACACGGAAGTGAACGGCGCGGGCACATCGCGCGCGTCGCTGTCGTACCTGCTGACCGCGAAGCAGTACATCGCGACGCATCTCGGCGAGCCGGAGCTCGCGCCGCAAGCCGTCGCCGATGCGGTCGGGCTGTCGCTGCGGCATCTGGGCCGCCTGTTCGCGGCGGAAGGCGAATCGATCACGCAGCACATCTGGTCGGAACGGCTGTCGCACGCGCACCGCGAGCTGACCGACGCACGGCTGCGCAAGACGAGCATCGGCGAGATCGCGTTTCGCTGGGGATTTTCGAGCCAGGCACACTTCAGCCGCGCGATCCGCGAGCGCTATGGCGCGTCGCCGATGACGCTGCGCGATGCGGCGCGTGAGGCCGGCAGTTGACGCCGGTTTTCCGGTGGGTTCGGCGGCAGCGGCGCGCGCATGACGCGCCGCTTTCGTTTTCGGGGCGATGTAGCGCGCATCGCGTCACTCCGCCAGCATGAACGCCGCACAGCGCTCCGCGATCATGATCGTCGGCGCGTTCGTGTTGCCGGACACGATGCGCGGCATCACCGACGCATCGCAGATCCGCAATCCGTCGACGCCCTGCACCGCGAGACGCGGCGTGACGACCGCGTGCGCGTCGCTGCCCATGCGGCACGTGCCGGCCGGGTGATAGACGGTTTTCGCGCGACGCCGCACGTAGTCGGCGAGCGTGGCATCGGTCAGCGGCTCGGCTTCGCGGACGATGCGCGCGAGCGACGGTGCGCGCAGGATCCGCCGCGCGAGCGCGACGCCGCGCACGAGGCCGTCGACGTCGGCCGGATCGGACAGCGCGCCGCTGTCGAACCGGATCGGCGCGGCCGGATCGTTGCCGCGCAGTTGCACGCGGCCGCGCGAACGCGGCCGGAGCAGGCACGGATTGATCGACAGGCCGTGGCCGGGCAGCGGTTCGCGATCGACGTCGCCGACCAGCGTCGGCAGCACGTGGAACTGGATGTCCGGGCGGCCGCTGCCCGTCGTGTCGACGAATGCGCCCGATTCGACGACGTTCGACGTCAGCAGGCCCGAGCGGCACAGCATCCATTGCAGCCCGTGCCGCAGGGCCTTCCACCCGCGATCCTCGCCCAGCAGGCTGACGGGCGCATCGCTGCGGCCGTAGATCGACACTTCAAGATGGTCCTGGTAGTTCGCGCCGACTTCCGGGCTGTCGTGCAGCACGTCGATGCCATGTGCGTGCAGATGCGCGCCGGGCCCGATGCCCGACAGCATCAGCAGCTTCGGCGTGCTCAGTGCGCCGGCCGCGAACACGACGTCGGCGCGCGCGGCGGCCGACCCCGTCGCGCCGCTCGCGGTGCGCCATTCGACGCCGGTCGCGCGGCGGCCGTCGAACCGGATGCGCGTCACGCGGCAGCCGGTCAGCACGCGCAGGTTCGGATCGGCGATCACGTCGGCCAGATAGGTGGCCGCGGTGCTGCCGCGCTGCCCGTCGAAGATCGTCGTGTGATAGAAGCCGACGCCATGCTGCGCGGCGCCGTTGAAATCGTCGTTGTACGCGATGCCGGCTTCCTGCGCGGCCTTCACGAACGCGCGGCTCAGCGGATGCCGGAAGCGCGTGTCGCCGACCTTCAACGGCCCGTCGGTGCCGTGGTACGGCTCCGAGAGCCGCAGATGCGATTCGGCGCGCTTGAACACGGGCAGCACGTCGTCCCAACCCCAGCCGGTGCAGCCAAGCGCGGCCCAGTCGTCGTAGTCGTCGCGCGTGCCGCGCACGTACAGCATCGCGTTGACCGAGCTGCCGCCGCCGAGCGTGCGGCCTTGCGGCACGTAGGTCTTGCGTCCCGCCGCGCCCGGCTGCGGCTCGCTCTCGAACGTGACCGTGCGCTGCGTGCCGAGCACGCGGATGAACGTCGCCGGAATCCGGATGAACAGGCTGTCGTCCTTCGGGCCGTCCTCGAGCAGCAGCACGCGCCGGCCGGCCTTCACCAGCCGGTGCGCAACCGCGCAGCCGGCCGACCCGCCGCCGACGACGATGTGGTCGTACGTCTCCATCCCGCTTCTTCTCCTGGCTGTCGGGCGGCGGAACGGATGCCGCCGCGCACGAAGCCAGCTTAGCGAGCAGGTTGGGGCCCTATTTGACCGAGGCGGACGCCGTGCTTGCCTCGGCGGGACATCGCGGGGAGGGGCCGCGGCGTGCAGTCTAGCGCGCGTCGGCCGGCGCGCGCGTGTCGCTCGGCGTCTCGCCGAACCGCGCGCGATAGCTGCGGCTGAAGTGCGCGCTGTTGTTGAAGCCCCAGCGGAACGCGATCTCGCTGACCGTCAGGTGCTTCAGCGATCGGTCGCGCAGGTCGGCGCGGCAGCGTTCGAGCCGCCGCGCGAGAATGTAGCGCGTGAGCGGCATCCCCTCGATCTCGAAGATGCGCGCGAGCTGGCGCGGCGACAGGTTGATCGCACGGCTGACCAATCGGCTGTCGAGGTCGTCGTCGGCGAGATGGCTGTCGATGAAGGCCTTCGCGCGCGACAGCGTGTGGACCGTCGACTTCGTCGGTGACGTGTCACCGTCGTGCAGCCGCAGCATCGATTGCACGAGGTCGAGGATCGCGGCGGCGCGCCGTTCGCGCGCGTCGGGCGTCGGCTCGGGCGGCGCGGCGAGCAGCGCAACCACCTGCCGCACGGCCCACGACGCGACGCCGTCGCCGCGGTCGATCTTGACGAGGCTGCGGTAGCGCCACGGGCCGACGCGCGCCTCGAATACGTCGCGCGGCACGTCGAGCACGGTCATCGCCATGTCGGCGGGAAAGCCGTGACCGTACGGCATCGACGTGTCGTACAGCACGAGGTCGCCGGGCCCGTGCTGCATGCAGTCGACGTCCTGGAACGTATAGCCGTGCCCCTCGTGCATCACGCAGATGAACACGGCGTCGCGCTGGTCCGCGTGGATGTTGTGCGGCGTGCGCACGACCGCGTGCCGGTTCGCGACGATGTCGCACGCTCGGAACAACCCGAGATCGCGTTTGCGCAGCGACGCATCGATCCCTTCGGACGACCTTCCGCTGCATTCGATCCGCACGAGCGTGCGCGCGACATGGTCGACCCAGAAGTCGACGCGCTCGGCGCCGCGTACGGCGCGCGTCGAGATCGTGGCGATCTCCGTGCTGGTGTCCGGCATGACGTTCTCCCGATGACGGCCCGAGCGGGGCAGTCTCGGGCACGCCGAACGCCGCGGTCAATCCGTGAAAGACCCGGGGCACGCGCGTGACGCGCTTGCAGCGGGGCGCGGCGGGCGATTGCGCGGTCGATGTCCGTCCGGGTCAACGAAAGCGGCTGGGCGAGTCAAGACACGTATGCGGCTTTGGGGTAAGCGTGACCGGCCTACTTCGACTTCGATGAAGACGACGGCAGCCCGAGCGACACGTTCTGCTGGTAGCCCATCTTGCCGCCGCGGAACTCGACGCTCACGTGGCCGGCCGGCTGCGTGTCGGCGACATTCGCGTAGATCGACGTCATCACCATGCCCGCGTCGCAGTCGAGCGCGATCGTGCGATCGACGCGGCCCGTCGCAATGTTCACGGCCCGCAGCGACTGCATCGCGATGCCGCACTTGTCGGACAGCGCGTAGACGCCGACCAGCATGTGCGTCTTCGTGCGATACCACATCGGGATATCGACGCTGCCGTCGAGTTGCAGGTGCTGCGTATCGGTGTCGTTCAGCCGGCCGACTTCGTTCAGCGTGATCGGCAGCGTCTTGCGGCCGTCGTCCCACGTGCCGGTTGCCGTTTTCCCGACGACGACGAGCGCGATCGGGCAGGGCTTCGGCCGTGACGGCGCCGCGGCCGGCACGACCGGCGAGTCGGCATTCGATGCGGGCGATGACGCTTCGCACAGCGTCAGGCGGCCGTCGGGCTCGCGGTGGCCGCGCAACGGGATCGGTTTGCGATGCGCGTCGTAGTAGTAGCTGCCGTCGACGCGCCAGCGGCCCGCGTCGTTGTGGTTGATCGCGTCGTAGGTCTGCACGGACACGTGCACCGGCGCGTTGCCGATCGTGCCGATGTAGTTCGCGACTTCGTACCAGCCCGCGAAGGATACGGCCGGTGCGCAGGCGAGCAGCGCGGCGATCGTTGCGACGAGCGGACGGCCATGACGGACGTAACGGGAACGGCGGGCAAGGTGGTTCATCGGCGGTTTTTATGTGTGGTTTTGATTCGGCGCGAAGAAGCCCGGTCGAGCCCCGCGGCCATCGGATGCTCGCCATTGTATCCATCCGCCCTGCATGACTCGCAGGCAAGCCGCGGAACCGCCTGCCCGTGCGATTCCGTCGGCCTGCCGCCGGCGGCTTCAAGGCGCGCTGGCTTCGTCGATCCGGCGGATGTCGTCCCGATCGAGCGTGACGCGGATCGCTTCGCCGAGCAGCGCGAGCTGCTCGAGCGACGTCGCGCTCGCGATCGGCGCGGTGATCGTCGGCCGCGCGATCTGCCATGCGAGCGCGATCGCGGCCGGCTGCGTGCCGTGCTTCGCCGATACGGCGTCGAGCGCGGCGAGGATGCGCAGGCCGCGTTCGTTCAGATAGCCGGCGACGCGATCGCCGCGCACGCTCTTCTTCAGGTCGGCCTCGCTGCGGTACTTGCCCGACAGGAACCCGCTCGCGAGCGCGTAGTAGTTGACGACGCCGAGCTTCAGGTCGCGCACGACCGGCTCGAGATCGCGTTCGTAGTCGGCGCGGTTGAGCAGGTTGTATTCGGGCTGGATGACCTGGTACGCGGGCAATCCGTCGCGCGCGCTGATGGCGGCGGCTTCGCGCAGGCGCGCGCCGCTGTAGTTCGACGCGCCGATGATGCGCACCTTGCCCGCGTCGATCAGCGTTTGATACGCGCCGAGCGTTTCTTCGAGCGGGGCCGTGTCGGCCAGATCGCGGTGCGAGAAATACAGGTCGATGTAGTCGGTCTGCAGGCGGCGCAGCGAATCGTCGGCGGCCTTCAGGATGTTGTCTTTCGACAGCCCCGCGCGCGTGCCGAGCATGCCGACCTTGGTCGCGATCACGACCTGCTCGCGCTTGCCGGAGCGCTTCAGCCACTTGCCGATGATCGTTTCCGATTCGCCGCCTTGGTTGCCGGGCGCCCAGGCCGAATAGACGTCGGCCGTGTCGATGAAGTTGATGCCGGTGTCGGCGAGTGCGTCGAGCAATGCGAACGATGCGTTCTCGTCGACGGTCCAGCCGAAGACGTTGCCGCCGAACGCGAGCGGCGAAACCTGGATGCTGGATGTACCGAGGGTGCGATGTGCCATGTTCCTCTCCGATAACGGCAGGTAACGGGATTGAACTGCGGGATGGGTCGAGACGATCCCGGCGGGACGGCAGGATGCGCGGTGCGGTTCCGCCGTGGTCGCGGGACACCGGACATTCTCGCCGATCGTTTCGATTCGTGCAGGCGCAGTAACGCCGCGATGGTGGACGGCTTGCGGCAGATGGCGGAGACCGCGTCCGCTGCATGCGTATTCCGTGCGGTTGCGTTGGATCGGGAGCGAATTTTGCGGCGACGTGCGCGACGGGAATCACGCAGCTTGCGCTGGTGTGGTGCCCACGCGGAGGGAAAGCCGGGCGGCAGGCCGCCGCCCGTTTGCAGAAGGTTCGGTCAGCGCAACTGCACCGCCGCGAGAAACAGCACCATGCTGCCGATCGCGCCATCCAGCACGCGCCACGCGACCGCCTTGCGGAACCACGGCGCCAGCAATCGCGCGCCATAGCCGAGCCCGAGGAACCACACGACGCTGACCGTCATCGCGCCGATCGCGAACGCGAGCCGCGCGCCTTCCGGCTCGCGCGCGCCGGCCGTGCCGATCAGCAGGAACGTGTCGAGATACACATGCGGGTTGAGCCACGTGAACGCGAGCGTCATCAGCACGATCGCGAGCGCGCCCTGCGGCGGCGGCGCGACCGCGTCGCCGCGCACGTCGAGCGTGTCGTGGCCCGGCTTGAACGCACGGCGCAGCGCGTTGATGCCGAACCACGCGAGATACGCGAGGCCGACGTACAGCACCGCATGGACGAAGGTCGGATAGCGCTCGACGAGCGCCGAAGCGCCGCCGACGCCCGCGCCGATCAGGATCATGTCGGACACCGCGCACAGCAGCACGATCTTGCCGACGTGCGAGCGCATGATGCCCTGGCGCAGCACGAATGCGTTCTGCGCGCCGATGGTGACGATGAGCGACGCGCATAGTGCGACGCCGTGGGAAAAAGCGAGCCAGTTCATGAGGGGACAGCCGTGGAAGCAGTAGACGAATCAATCGGGTAGCGCTAGTCTGCGATCGGCACGAAAATAAGAGAAGCTAAATCACCTAATGTGGATTAAGGAAATCTAATGCTCGACTATGCGTTGCTCGATGCCCTCGCGGCCGTGATCCGGCACGGTTCGTTCGAGCGGGCGGCCAAGGAGCTGAACGTCACGCCGTCGGCCGTGTCGCAGCGCGTGAAGCTGCTGGAGGAGCGGGTCGGCAGCGTGCTCGTCAAGCGCGGGCAGCCGTGTGTCGCGACCACGTCGGGCGCGCTGCTGTGCCGGCATACTGAACGCGTGCAACTGCTGGAAGCCGAACTGGGCGGCCGGATGCCCGCATTGCCGGGCCAGATCGCGAGCGCGTGGCCGACGTTGCGCGTGGCCGTCAACGACGACAGCGTCGCGACGTGGTTCATCGACGCGGTCGGCCCGTTCTGCACCGAGCGCGAGACGCTGCTCGATCTCGTGATCGACGATCAGGATTACACGGCGTCGCGCATCCGCGACGGCAGCGTGCAGGGCGCGGTGACCGCGCAGGCCGAGCCGATCCAGGGGTGCCGGTCGGAGCGGCTCGGGCGGATCCGTTATCGTGCGGTGTGCTCGCCGGCGTTTTACGCGCGCTATTTCGACGCGGGGATCACGCGCGATGCGCTGCGCCGCGCGCCGTGCGTGATGTTCAATCCGAAGGACGGGTTGCAGGCGCGTTTCATCCGGCGCGTGACGCGGGCGGATCTCGATCCGCCGCAGCACTGGATACCGCACGTCGCGGGCTATCTGCGCGCATGCGAAACGGGATTGGGATGGGGGATGTGCCCGGACCGGATGGTCGACCGCCAGCTGGCGGCGGGTGAATTGATCGACATGTCGCGGGGGCGCACCATCGACATCGATCTGTACTGGCAGAGCTGGCGTCTGTCGATCGGCTGGCTCGACGATTTCAGCGCGGCGCTGAAGGCGCGCGCCGCGCTGTTTCTCGATTGACCCGCGACATGATGCAGGCGGCGCGCGCGAGATGCGCGCCGTGCGGCGTCAGACGTGTTGCAGGCCGTCGAAGTCGACGATCTGCACGTGGCGGCCCTGCATTTCGATCAGGCCGCGCTTCTGGAATTTCGACAGCGTGCGGCTGACCGTTTCGAGCGTCATGCCGAGATAGCTGCCGATGTCCTCGCGCGTCATCCGCAGGTTGAATTCCGACGGCGAGTAGCCGCGCTTCAGGTAGCGCGACGACACGTCGAGCAGGAAAGCGGCGACGCGCTCTTCGGCATTCAGCGAACCGAGCAGCATCGTTTGCGACGTTTCGCGCACGATCTGTTCGCTCATCAGCTTGTGCATGCGCAATTGCATCGAGCCGGCTTCCGAGCACAGCGCCTTGAGCGCGCTGTACGGGATCACGCAGACCGAGCTGTCTTCCAGCGCGACCGCGGTGCGCGGGTGCGTATCGTCGCAGATGCCGTCGAGGCCGAGCGCTTCGCCGGCGAGATGCAGGCCCGTGACCTGTTCGCGGCCGTCATGGCGTGTCGCGACGGTTTTCAGCGAACCCGAGCGCACCGCGTACAGGTTGTCGAATGCGTCGCCTTCGCGGAACAGCGCTTCGCCGCGCTTGACCGGGCGCGCCGCGCAGATGACCGACTCGAGGCGGCTGAGCGCTTCGGGCGCCAGGCCCTGCGGCATGCACAGGTGCCGCATCGCGCACGACGAGCAGTGTGCGGCCTGGCGGGGAGCCCAGCTACCGGTATGGGGCGCGGCGGCGGGGCGGGTGGCGACGGGCGTCAGCATGATCGTTTACTCCGGCATTGGATCGACGAAATCATTGTCCCACCGCAAGTTGCCGCTGTCGGGTGACAAAACGTCGCGACCGGCCGCGCGTGCCGAACGCCGCTCAGGCAGCCGGCTCGTCCGCGCTGGCGGCCGTCGGGATCAGCAGCACCGGCAGCGTCGCGTGGCGCACGCATTGTTCGGCGATGCTGCCGAGCACGAGGCGGCGGAAGCCGCGGCGGCCGTGCGTGCCGAGCACGAGCAGATCGGCGCCGAACGCTTTCGCGCCGTCGAGGATCAGCGACGACACGTCGTTGAGCGACGTCGCTTCGTTCAGCCGCGTTTCGCCTTTCACGCCGGCGGCCTGCATCAGCTTCGCGAAATCCTGCGCGAGCGCGTTGCCCTGCGCGACGAGCTGATCGCGCAGCACGGACGGATCGTAGCCGGGCACGTTGTAGTAGATCGCGGCGTTCTCGACGACGTAGAACGGCTGCAGCTCCGCGCCGTGCGATTTCGCGAGCGCCAGCGCGGCATCGAACGCATGGCGGGACGTGTCGCTGCCGTCGACGGCAACCAGAATTCGCTTGTACATAGTGTCTCCGAGTGGCGGGTTGAAACGAAGTCGGCCGGATGGCCGATCGGGGTGGGCAATACGCAACGCTGCGAGGCAGGGTAAACCAACGGTCGCGATCGTGCAGCGAGGCGCCTGCCGGGCCGTGCGACCGCGCTGTCGCTGTCTGTGCCGGCCCTGCGTGGCCATGCGCGCAACGCGTGCTGCATCGCGCGATGGGTGTCGTATGGTTCGGCTGCGTCGTCGGCGAAAACGCATGCGCGCGCATCGACCCGGCCCGGCAACCACGCCGATGCGCCGTACGTCTCGCCATTGAATCGCAATCGCGCCGTGACGCGATGACTTCGGTCAACGCATGCGCGTCGACACGATGCACGGCATGCATGATTGCGAATCCCGATGCCAATACGCGGCATCGTTCACCGCGGCATCGTGCGAGCGAGTAGCGGCCCGCGCTCCGGTCGCGCGCGGATGCACCGCCATCGATCACCGTCATCGACCGATCGCGATTCCCAATCGAACGATCGATTCAAACGCCGCGCCGGCTATCCTGGCACAACGGTCAACTCGATCACGCGCGCCGGCCGGCGGCCGTGGCCGGGCCAATACGCGCTGCCGTACATCCGGTGAACGGGACCGAACGGCGTGTCGCCTGCAGACGGCGCGTCGAAGCCTTTCTCGATCACCCTGTAGCCGGCGCGTAGCGCGAACGCCGGATGGTTGCCGTCGGGGCGACTGTCGAATCCGGCCAAACCGTCGCCGGCTTCCGGCATCGCATTGACGAGCGATGCGTTGCTGCGCGTGATCTGGTCGGGCGAGATCGGCCCGACGCCGGCGAGGCGCGACGCTTCGCGGTGCTTGCCGTCGGTGTCGACCGTGCTGTCGTGCGTGTCGTCGTTGTCGAGTTCGATGCTGCGCGGATGCGCACCCCGTGTTTGAGCGGACGATTCCATCGCGGCTCTCCTGGCGGCGACACGCTCCGGATCGAAGCAAATCCCGTTCCGGGCACGACGGGAAAAGGCGCGCGGGCGATCGCCGCGGTCGCGCGACGCGCACTGATTTGTCATGATTTATTTCAGCTAGAAGACGCGTTTTCTACAGAGTATGATTCTTTTCCTGCGAAGCGGCGACAGGGGATGAAGTCTCGCCGCCTCTGCCCGCGCCGGGGCGCCGCAGCACCCTTAAAGACGGGTAGCGAACAACAAAGCAAGGGACTAGAGGTGGCGGACTCATGCAAGCGACTACTGCCTTCACGCATCGCGGTTATCTGTTGAATTGCGCGCCCGCACGCGCCAGTGACGGTTCGTTCAAGCCCTACGTCGTGATCTCCCGATCGAGCGACGGGGAACTCGTGGCGAACCGGTTTTTTCCGATCGAGCTCCAGTTCAACGACGAAGGCGACGCGATCGCGCACGCGCGCGACTGGGCCGTGCGCTGGATCGACGCGAGCAGCATCGCGATGTGACGCCGTCGCCCGCGAGCAGCGTCGGCCGTCCGGCCGATCCCCGGGGGCGCCGCTCCCGGACAAAAAACGCGGTAATCTTGCGGAACCCGTCACTTTATTAGCGGCCGCGCAACCGCGCTCGGCTGTCTGCATTGGCCTATGTCGACATCACCCGCCCGTCAGTGGGGCCTCGAAGAAATCGTCGCCGGCTTGCGCGAGTCGCGCGAGGAACTCCATCGCACGCGCCATCCGCGCGGCATCCGCGAGCTGCCGTCGCGCGATGCAATCTGCAAGATTGTGACCGGCCTGCGCGCGTCGATGTTTCCGACGCACTACGGTGCGCCCGACCTGACCGACGAAAGCGTCGACTACTACGTCGGCCACACGCTCGAAAGCACGCTGCGCGTGTTGTCCGAGCAGATTCGCCGCGCGCTGCCGTTCCTGCCCGAGCATGTCGACACGCCGTTCGCCGAGCTCGACGAACGCGCGTTCGAGATCGCGCGCGAGTTCGGCCGGCAGTTGCCGGCGATCCGCGCGCTGCTCGTCAGCGATATCCAGGCCGCGTACGCGGGCGATCCGGCCGCGCAGCACATCACCGAGATCCTGCTGTGCTACCCCGGCGTGTTCGCGATGATGCACCATCGGCTCGCGCACGCGCTGCACCAGCTTGGCGTGCCGTTGCTCGCGCGGTTCATCAATGAAATCGCGCACTCGGCCACCGGCATCGACATTCATCCGGGCGCGCAGATCGGCCCGAGCTTCTTCATCGACCACGGCACCGGTGTCGTGATCGGCGAAACCGCGATCATCGGCGAACGCGTGCGCGTGTACCAGGCCGTCACGCTCGGCGCGAAGAGTTTCCCGGCGGATGGCGAAGGCGCGCTGGTGAAGGGCAATGCGCGGCACCCGATCGTCGAGGATGACGTGGTGATCTACGCGGGCGCGACGATTCTCGGCCGCGTGACGATCGGGCGCGGCTCGGTGATCGGCGGCAACGTGTGGCTCACGCACAGCGTGCCGCCCGGCACGAGCGTCGCGCAGGGCAAGGTTCGCGAGGGCGGGAGCGCGGAGAAGCCGTAACGTGGCGGCGGGCGAATGCGCGGGGGTGGTTCTGCACAACGCGGCGCATGACGCGTAATGGATCGGCGGCCGGCCCGCCGTCGGGCGTTATCGGGCGTGAGCGGCGCGAAGCTTGTTCGACCCGTCGCACGAAGGCGGCGCGCAGCCGCCTTCGTTCATCGAAGCGTCAGTGCTTGCCGTCCGGCGAGCGGTGCTTGTACAGCACGTCCTGATCGACGCGGATCAGGTTCTGGCCCGCATCGACGACGAAATCCACGCCGTTGTATGCATTGCCCGTCAGCAGCAGGATCGCGCTCGCGACGTCGTCGGGGCCCGCGATGCGCGCGAGCGGCGTCGACGCGCGGCTCGCGTGTTCGAAGTCGGCCTGCGTCTGGTCGTCGCTCGGCAGCATCAGCCCCGGGAACACCGCATTCACGCGCAACACCGGCGCGGACGACAGCGCGAGCATCTGCGTGAGGTTGCCGAGCGCGGCCTTCGCGACCGTGTAGCTGAAATGGTCGCGGTGAAAGTTTTCCTTGATCTTCTGGTCGACCACGTTCACGACGACGCCCTGCGTGCCGGCCGCGCGGGCCCGCTCGTAGAACGCGCGCGTGAGCAGGATCGGCGCGCGGCAGTTGACGGCCCACGCGTGGTCGAACGCCGCGAGATCGAAGCTCGGGAAATGGTCCTGCCAGAACACCGACGCGTTGTTGACCAGCACGTCGAGGCGCCCGAAGCGCGCATACACCTGGTCGATCAGCGCGGTGATCTGCGCGGCATCGGACAGGTCGGCCTGCAGCGCGACCGAATCGTGCCCGCGTTCGGCGATCGTTCGAGCAGCGGCCTGCGCGGCATCGGCCGAACGGTCGTAGTGCACCGCGGTGCGATAGCCGTGCGCGGCGAAATACTCGGCGAACGCGCGCCCGGCCCGGCGCGCGGCGCCGGTCACGAGCACGACCGGCGCGTGCGCCGTTTGCTTCGTCTGCTCCATCAGGTATTCGTCAGGTTGACCGAGGAAGGATTCGCGACGATCGACAGGAATTCGCGACGCGTCGACGGATCGGTGCGGAACGTACCGAGCATGCGCGACGTGACCATCTCGACGCCCGGCTTGTGCACGCCGCGCGTCGAGATGCACTGGTGCGCGGCTTCGAGGATCACGCCGACGCCCTTCGGCTGCAGCACGTCGAACAGCGTGTCGGCGATCTGCACGGTCATCTTTTCCTGGATCTGCAGGCGCTTCGCGAATGCGTCGACGAGGCGCGCGAGCTTCGAAATGCCGACGACGCGATGGTTCGGCAGATACGCGACGTGCGCGCGGCCGATGATCGGCACCATGTGATGCTCGCAGTAGCTCTCGAAGCGGATGTCCTTCAGCACGATCATTTCGTCGTAGCCGTCGACCTCGCTGAACGTGCGCGCGAGGATGTCGCGCGGCTCCAGCGCATAGCCGGCGAAGAACTGCTCGTAGGCGCGCACGACGCGTGCGGGCGTGTCGAGCAAACCTTCGCGCGCGGGATCGTCGCCGGCCCAGCGCAACAGCACGCGGACGGCGTCTTCTGCTTCTTCACGGCTCGGCCGCGAGGCGACCGGCTCGGGCTGTGTGGTTTTCTTTCCCTTACCCATGTAGTGGCTCCATCGAAGGCCGCCTGCGGCGGCCGATATCCGGCCATTGTTTCATGCTTTCGCCGGTCGTGTGTGCGGGCCGCCGCGCCCGCTTCTTTACTTCGGCCATTCGTCCTGCTCGTCGTTGAACAGCGACGCGACGACGCCGCGCAGCCATGCGGTGCGCGGATCGTTGTGGTACTTGCGATGCCAGTGCTGTTTCAGGTCGAAGCGCGGCAGCGCGAGCGGCGGCTCGACGGGCACGATGAACGCGTGCTCGGCCGCGTACGCATAGCCGATCGCATGCGGCACCGTCGCGATCAGGTCGGTGCGGCTCAGGATGAACGGCAGGCTCATGAAGTGCGGCGTTTCGAGCACCGCGCGGCGCTGCATGCGCTGCTTCGCCAGATATTTCTCGAGCACCTCCTGGCTGCGGCCTTCGGCGCGCACGACGGCGTGGCCGCACGTGAGGAACTGCTCGACCGTGAACGGCGGCGTCTGCTCGAACGGATGGCCGCGCCGCATCAGGCAGACGAACCGGTGCGTGAACAGCCGCTGCTGGAAGAAGTTGTTGCCGTCGAGATCGGGGAAGTAGCCGACCGCGAGATCGATCGACCCGGCTTCGAGGCCGCGTCCGACTTCGTCGTGCGCGAGCGAGACCGAACGCAGGTTCGCGTGCGGCGCAAGCGTCGCGAACGCCTGCAGCAGCTTCGGCAGGAACACGATCTCGCCGACGTCGGACAGCGCGATCGAGAACGTATGCGTGCTCGCGGCCGGGTCGAAGTCGTGCGGCGCGACGAGGCCGCGCTCGATCTGCGCGAGCGCGTCGCGGGCGGCCGGCAGCAGCGCGAGCGCGCGCGGCGTCGGCTCCATCCCGCGCGACGTGCGCACGAACAGCGGATCGCCGAAGTATTCGCGCAGCCGGCCGAGCGCCGTGCTCACGCGCGGCTGGCTCACGCCGAGCAGGTCGCCCGCGCGGCTGACGTTGCGCGTGTCGTCGAGTGCGACGAGGTAGGGAATCAGGTTCAGGTCGAGCGGGTCCATCGCCGGGGCTGGTATCTTCAAAACGTATACAACATATCTCCTGAATCGCGTTGCCGCATAGTCGGGAAAGCGCTCAAATGTGTTCCATTATTCGAACCAAAGTTCTGGAGACGAACAATGCGCACCCAAGTCGCGATCATCGGCGCCGGTCCGTCCGGCCTTCTGCTTTCCCACCTGCTGCGCCTGCAAGGCGTCGATTCCATCCTCGTCGAAGCGCGCTCGCGCGAATACTGCGAGAACCGCATCCGCGCCGGTGTGCTGGAGCAGGGCACGGTCGACACGCTGAACGAAGCCGGCCTCGGCGACCGGATGCGCCGCGAAGGGCTCGAACATCACGGCATCGAGCTGCTGTTCGATGGCCAGCGCCACCGCATCGACCTGTCCGAACTGACCGGCGGGCGCGCGATCACCGTCTACAGCCAGCATGAAGTCGTGCGCGACCTGATCGCGGCCGGCGTCGAGCACGGCCATCAGATGCACTTCGAAGTGAGCGACGTCGCGCTGCACGACGTCGAAAGCGAGCACCCGTTCGTCACGTTCAAGCACGCGGACGGCCGCGCCGACCGCATCGACTGCGATTACATCGCCGGCTGCGACGGCTTCCACGGCATCGCACGCCAGACGATTCCCGCCGAGCGGCTGAACACGTTCGAGCGCGTCTACCCGTTCGCGTGGCTCGGCATCCTCGCTGACGCGGCGCCGTCGCTCGACGAGCTCGTGTATGCGCATCACGACAACGGTTTCGCGTTGTTCTCGATGCGCTCGCCGACGGTCACGCGCCTGTACCTGCAGTGCAAGCCGGATGAAGACCTCGCCGAATGGTCCGACGCGCGGATCTGGGACGAACTGCACACGCGTTTCTCGAACGACACCGGCTGGACGCCGACCGAGGGCCGGATCACGCAGAAGAGCGTGACGCCGATGCGCAGCTTCGTGTCGGAGACGATGCAGCACGGCCGCCTGTTCCTCGCCGGCGACGCCGCGCACATCGTGCCGCCGACCGGCGCGAAGGGGATGAACCTCGCGGTGGCCGACGTCCGCGCGCTGTCGCGCGCGCTCGGCGCGCGCTACCGGACGGGCGACGCGACGCCGCTCGAGCGCTATTCGGCGACCTGCCTCGAACGCGTGTGGCGCGCCGAGCACTTTTCTTACTTCATGACGAACATGCTGCATGCGTCGCCGCACGACTCCCCGTTCGTCAATCGCCTGAAGTTTGCCGAGCTGAAATACGTGACGCGTTCGCGGGCCGCCGCGCAGTCGCTCGCCGAAAACTACGTCGGCTTGCCGTTCGACGACGCGACGCCCCCCGAGCGAACCCGCCTTGACAACGCGCTGTGCGCGACTCTATGATCGGCCATCGTTCGCTAATCGAATCAAGGTTCGAATAGCGAACAAAAGCCGAGGGTCGACGAAGGCCTCCGGCGCGGCACGCGGCACGCGCGTGTCCCCTCGACAGGCCGCGCACGAGCCGCGGGTTCGCATCAGGAAGAGACATGGTCAACAAGATTTTCGAATCGCTTCAGTCGGCGGTTGCCGACGTCCACGATGGCGCGACAATCATGATCGGCGGCTTCGGCACGGCCGGCATGCCGTCCGAGCTGATCGACGCGCTGATCGAACAGGGCGCGCGCGACCTGACGATCGTCAACAACAACGCGGGCAACGGCGAGACGGGTCTCGCGGCGCTGCTGAAGGCGAAGCAGGTGCGCAAGATCATCTGCTCGTTCCCGCGCCAGAGCGACTCGCAGGTGTTCGACGCGCTGTACCGTGCGGGCGAGATCGAGCTGGAGCTCGTGCCGCAGGGCAACCTCGCGGAGCGCATCCGCGCGGCGGGCGCCGGCATCGGCGGCTTCTTCACGCCGACGGGCTACGGCACCAAGCTTGCGGAAGGCAAGGAAACGCGCGTGATCGACGGCAAGCCGTACGTGTTCGAGACGCCGATCCACGCCGATTTCGCGCTCGTGAAGGCGTACAAGGGCGATCGCTGGGGCAACCTCGTGTATCGCAAGACCGCGCGCAACTTCGGGCCGATCATGGCCAGCGCGGCGAAGGTCGCGATCGTCCAGGTGTCGGAAGTCGTGCCGCTCGGCGGGCTGCACCCGGAACACATCGTGACGCCGGGCATTTTCGTGCAGCGGATCGTCGAGGTGCCGCAGGCCGCGCACGCGGCCGAGCTGGCCGCCGAACACGCTGCATCGCAAGCCGCCTGACCGCCTGGAGGAAAACCGACATGAAACGACTGACCCGCGATGAAATGGCCAAGCGCGTCGCCCAGGACATCCCCGAAGGCGCGTATGTGAACCTCGGCATCGGCGTGCCGACGCTGGTGGCGAACCACCTTGACCCGAGCAAGGAGATCTTCCTGCACAGCGAGAACGGCCTGCTCGGCATGGGCCCGGCGCCCGCGCCCGGCGAGGAAGACGACGAGCTGATCAACGCCGGCAAGCAGCACGTGACGCTGCTCACCGGCGGCGCGTATTTCCACCACTCGGATTCGTTCGCGATGATGCGCGGCGGCCATCTCGACTACTGTGTGCTCGGCGCGTTCCAGGTATCGGCGAACGGCGACCTCGCGAACTGGCATACGGGTGCGCCCGATGCGATTCCGGCCGTCGGCGGCGCGATGGACCTCGCGATCGGCGCGAAGCAGGTGTTCGTGATGATGGAGCACCTGACGAAGCAGGGCGAGAGCAAGATCGTCGCGCAGTGCTCGTATCCGGTCACCGGCGTGCAATGCGTGAGCCGTATCTATACGGATCTCGCCGTGCTCGACGTGACGGCCGATGGCCTCGCGGTGAGCGAGATCTTCACCGACCTGTCGTTCGACGAGTTGCAGAAGCTGACCGGCGTGCCGCTGATCGACGCGACGCAGAAGGCAGCCGCCTGAACGGCAAGCGTGCCGGTGCGCGCTTTCGTGCGCACGCCGGCACGCTTGGGTAGACAATAGGCGCACGCCGTTTCCCCATTCCGATGCCATGCTCGAAGACAGCGCCCGCCTGACCTCCCTGATCTGCGGCACCGAGCCGCTCAACCGGATCTGGTCGCCTCGCGCGACGATCCAGCGGATGCTCGACGTCGAGGCCGCGCTTGCGCGCGCGCTCGCCGCGCAGCGAGTGATTCCTGCCACCGCGGTCGCGCCGATCGAACGCGCGTGCGACGCCGGCCGGCTCGACGCCGATGCGCTCGCGCACGGCGCGGCGCTCGGCGGCAATCTCGCGATTCCGCTCGTCAAGCAACTCACCGCGCAAGTGAAGGCCGACGACCCCGAGGCCGCGAAGTTCGTGCACTGGGGCGCGACGAGCCAGGACATCATCGATACCGCGACCGTGCTGCAGTTGCGCGACACGCTCGACGTGCTCGAATCGCTGCTCGACGAAGCCTGCGCGTCGCTCGCGGCGCTCGCGCGCGCGCACCGCGCGACGCCGATGATCGGCCGCACGTGGCTGCAGCAGGCGCTGCCGATCACGCTCGGCCTCAAATTCGCCCAATGGCTCGATGCGCTGCTGCGCCATCGCGCGCGCTTCGTCGAGTTGCGCGAGCGCGCGCTCGTGCTGCAGTTCGGCGGCGCGGCCGGCACGCTCGCGAGCCTGCGCGAGCATGCGGCCGGCGTGAGCGCCGCGCTCGCGGCCGACCTGAAGCTCGCGTTGCCGGCCGTGCCGTGGCATACGCAGCGTGACCGCATCGCGGAAGCCGCGTCGTGCTTCGGGATGCTGACCGGCACGCTCGGCAAGATCGCACGCGACGTGTCGTTGCAGATGCAGACCGAAGTGGGCGAGCTCGGCGAACCGGCGGCCGCCGGCAAGGGCGGCTCGTCGACGATGCCGCACAAGCGCAACCCGGTCGGCTGCGCGGCCGTGCTGACCGCCGCCGTGCGTGCGCCGAACCTCGTCGCGACCGTGTTCGCGGGGATGGTGCAGGAGCACGAGCGCGCCCTCGGCGGCTGGCAGGCCGAATGGGATGCGCTGCCCGATCTCGCGCGCCTGACGGGCGGCGCGCTCGCGCAGATCGCGCAGATCGTCGCGGGCCTCGACGTCAATACCGACCGCCTCGCCGCGAACCTCGACCTGACGCACGGGCTGATCCTCGGCGAAGCCGTGATGCTCGCACTCGGCGACAAGATCGGCCGGCTCGATGCGCACCACGTCGTCGAGCATGCGTCGAAGGAAGCCGTGCGCACCGGGGCGACGCTGTTCGACGTGCTCGCCGCCGATGCGACGGTGTCGGCCCACCTGTCGCGCGACGCGCTCGCGCGGCTGCTCGATCCCGCCCATTACGTCGGCGAGGCACAGGCCTACGTCGACGCCGTGCTCGCGCTGCACGCGGGCGCGAAACAACCAGGAGAACATTGATGCCTTTCGCCACTGTCAACGGCGTGAAACTGCATTACCGGATCGACCGTGCCGCACGCGACGACGCGCCGTGGCTCGTCTTCTCGAACTCGCTCGGCGCCGACCTGCAGATGTGGGCGCCGCAGATTCGCCCGCTCACGCAGCACTTCAATATCCTGCGCTACGACACGCGCGGCCACGGCCATTCCGACGCGCCGGCCGGTTCGTACACGATCGAACAGCTGGCCGGCGACGTGATCGGCCTGCTCGACCACGTCGGCATCGACTGCGCGCATTTCTGCGGGATCTCGATGGGTGGATTGACGGGCGCCGCGCTCGCCGCGCGCTACCCGTCGCGCATCGTGCGCGCGGTGCTGTCGAATACCTCGGCCAAGATCGGCTCGCCGGAAGTGTGGGCGCCGCGTGCGCAGAAGGCGCGCGCAGAAGGGATGGCCGCGCTCGCCGACGCCGTGCTGCCGCGCTGGTTCACCGACGCATTCGTCGACCGCGAGCCGCGCCTGTTCGACGCGATCCGCGACACCTTCGTGCATACCGACAAGGACGGCTACGCGGCGAACTGCGACGCGCTGAACGCGGCCGACCTGCGCGAGGAAGTGAAGGGCATCGCACTGCCGGTGCTTGTCGTGACCGGCGCGAAGGACATGTCGACGCCGCCCGATCAGGGCCGCGCGCTCGCCGCCGCGATTCCCGGTGCGCTGCACGTCGAATTCGACGCCGCGCACATTTCGAACATCGAGTGCACCGACGGTTTCAACCGCGCGCTGCTCGATTTCCTGACTGCGTGAGGCACCGGCGATGGACGACCAGGAACGTTATGAAGCAGGGATGAAGGTGCGTCGCGCGGTGCTTGGCGACGCGCACGTCGACCGTTCGCTCGAGAATCGTACCGAAGTGACGGAGGAATTTCAGAACCTGATCACGCGCTATGCGTGGGGCGAGATCTGGACGCGCGACGGCCTGCCGCGCCATACGCGCAGCCTGCTGACCATCGCGATGATGGTCGCGCTGAACCGCGGCGAGGAGCTGGCGCTGCACCTGCGCGCCGCGCGCAACAACGGCGTGACGCGCGACGAGATCAAGGAAGTGCTGCTGCAGACCGCGATCTATTGCGGCGTGCCGGCCGCGAATTCCGCGTTCCATCTCGCGGACAAGATCTTCAAGGAACAAGATGGGGCCGGTTAAGTGCTGGCGGTAATCTGATCGATTGGCCCGCCGAGGTTGGCGGGCCGTCGTCGATGAAGAACGCGCCGGCAGCGAATCGGTGCGTGAACGAAGGAAAGGCGCGGCCACGAGGCCGCGCTTGTTGCATCTATATCAATGTTGGATGCGACCGGATCGAGCGCTGACGCGCCCACGCCGGCCGACAAGGAGACAAGCGATGAATCGCACACCCGTGGTCGATGTCCAGACCTTCATCAACGAGCAGCCGTTCGGCGGCTTTCAATGGCTCGTATTCCTCATGTGTTTCGTGATCGTGCTGCTCGACGGCTTCGATACGGCCGCGATCGGCTTCATCGCGCCGTCGCTGCTCGGCGAATGGAACCTCACGAAGCCCGATCTCGCGCCGGTGCTCAGCGCCGCGCTGTTCGGCCTGGCGTGCGGCGCGCTCGTGTCGGGCCCGCTGTCCGACCGGCTCGGCCGCCGCTCGCTGCTGCTCGGTTCAGTGTTCCTGTTCGGGGTCGCATGCCTGATGTCCGCGTTCTCGAACACGATCGGACACCTGACGATCCTGCGCTTCATCACCGGCGTCGGGCTCGGCGCAGCGATGCCGAACGCGGTCACGATGATGGGCGAATTCTGCCCGGACAAGCGCCGCGCGACCGTGATCAACCTGATGTTCTGCGGCTTTCCGCTCGGCGCCGCGTTCGGCGGTTTCCTGGCCGCATGGATGATTCCGCATTTCGGCTGGCGCAGCGTGCTGATGCTCGGCGGCGTGACGCCGCTGCTGCTCGGCGTGCTGTTGGTGCTCAAGATGCCGGAATCGGTGCGCTTCATGGTCGCGAGCGGCCAGTCCATCGACAAGATCCGCGCCACGCTCGCACGGATCTCGCGCGACGCGCTGAACGCCGGCTCGTTCGTGCTGACCGAAGCCGCGCCGCAGACCGGCGGCAAGGGCCTCGGCGTCGTGCTGTCGCGCTCGTACCTCGTCGGCTCGGTGATGCTGTGGCTCGCATACTTCATGGGCCTCGTGATCTTCTACGCGTCGATCAACTGGATGCCGATTCTGCTGAAGGATGCGGGGCTGACGCCGAAGAGCGCGACGCTGATCTCCGCGCTGTTCCCGCTCGGCGGCGTGGGCGCGGTGCTGTGCGGCGTGCTGATGGACCGCTTCAACGCGAACCGCGTGATCGCCGTGTGCTACGCGCTGACGGCTGTGAGCGTATATGCGATCGGGCAGGCAGCCGGCAACGTCGGGTTGCTGGTGCTGGTCGTGTTCGTGGCCGGCGTGCTGATGAATACCGCGCAATCGTCGATGCCGGCGCTGGCCGCCGCGTTCTATCCGACCGAAGGGCGCGGCACGGGCGTCGCATGGATGCTCGGCGTCGGTCGTTTCGGCGGGATCGCGGGGTCGTTCCTCGTCGCCGAACTGACGCGCCGGCACTTCTCGTTCGCGGGCGTGTTCGCGACGATTGCCGTCGCGGGCGTGCTGGCCTGCGCTGCGCTACTGATCAAGCAGATGGCGCGGCCGCATGGCGTCGCGCAGCCGGCAGGCAAGATCGAGTCGCTCGGGCATTGAGCGGCGTACGGGCCGGTGCGGTGCGCCGGCCCAGTGCATGACGGATTCGGGTCGGTTGCAAGCCAATCGACCGACGCACGACAGCAGACCGGGCCGCCTTCGCGGCCCGTCGGCATTCCGGCCGTCGCACCGTTACTCCTCCGCGTCGTGTTCCTTGACGAAGTTGCGCAGATACGCGCGCAACGCGGCTTCCCGGCTGCGATGATCGTCGTGGTTCGCGGCGCCCATTTCCTCCTCGTCGCCGAACAGCGTCGGCGGCGCGCAGTAAGTGCCGACTTCGATGTTCTCGCGCAGCACGCGGATGTCGTGCGTGAGCGGGTGATACTCGGCGATCCAGTGCATGCCCTCGATGTGCTCGCCCGCTCTCAGCATTGGCTTCATCAGCAATCTCCATGCAGAGCAGCGGTGCAACCGCCGAAGCGGTCGCACGCGCCCGTACCGAAAGGGTACGCCTGCCGCACGCGAAGCTCAACGGGCGCGCTGGTGAGCGCTTACTGCGGCAGCAGATGGGCGACGAGCGGGTACAGCGACAGGATCAGCAGCACGGCCATCGTCACGTTGAAGATGCGCAGCGCGCGGGGATTCGACAGGAAGCGCCGCAGGCCGAGGCCGAACGCGGCCCACAGGCAGATGCACGGGAAGCCGATCAGGATGAACACGACGGACATCCATGCGGCGTTCATCCCGTAGTCGGCGGACAGCTGGACCGTCGTCGCGGCGGTCAGCACCATCATCCACGCTTTCGGATTGACCCACTGGAACGCGGCGGCTTCGATGAACGTCATCGGCCGCGGCTTGGCGCCGTGCGCCTTCACTTCGCCCGACGTGCCGATGCGCCACGCGAGGTACAGCAAATAGGCGACGCTCGCGGCTTCGAGGATCGTGTACAGCAGCGGCAGGCGCTTGAACGCCTCGCCGAGGCCGAAGCCGACGCAGAGCATCAGGATCGCGACGCCGATGCTGATGCCGAACAGGTGCGGCATCGTGCGGCGGAAACCGAAGTTGACGCCGGACGCGAGCAGCATCGTGTTGTTCGGGCCGGGCGTGATCGACGTGACGAGCGCGAACAGCATGCCGGCCGGCAGCGCGCTGAGGGTGAGGAATTCCATCGCGGATTCTCCATTCGGTTCGAGGCTGGGATGGAGTCAGTGTAGCGACGGATTTCTGTACAGTACCGGTACAGTTTGCTTGGCGGATGCCGGTACGGGGCGAGACTTATTGGGGCGGGTGTTCCTTCGTTGTTGTTGTCTCTCAGAAAAGATGTCCGCAGTCTCAATATGTTGTCTTTGAGGATTTGAGAAGTGAATCTGAGGTAAGCGTCGTGGACGCCCAGCCGCGGGATGGTCTTCGCTTTCCTCTATCGGTATGATAGCCGACGAGATTTGATCGACCTCGCGACTCCGCGACTCCGCGTTGACAGGCGATTAGACGGAGGTAGGCGCCGATTTCGCAATGGAGAATACGTAAATTTATGCATCTACGACGCCTATGTCTTCTGCTTAGTAAAAAATCGTGATGTCTTATTTAGGTGCTTGGCCAACTTTGACTAAAGAGCGCATTTCCTTGGAAGTTCGAACTTCACTCCGGTGACTCCCTTTGCGGCCGTGACATAATTCTCATCACCTAAGGACGCCGTTCGATAATTGGATGGCATCTTGCACTCTACACCTGGGTACATATCAAGCTCGTATATCGAGTTAGCAATGAGCCATTCTATTCTTGGATTGTTCTCACCGAGAGCATGCAGAAAAATTTTTGGTGTAACGGCTCCAATCACGGAATAGAAGATTGTTTGAAAAATAACGGTCGCAATTATGTAGCGGTATTTTTCTTTTTTAATCTCAATGCCTAAAATCCATTTTGTGATTCGTGGCGATTCATTCATGAATTTTGAGATGTATATCGCGGCTGGGGTGAGGATTATGGATAGTGGCACATAGACTGCCCCGGCGGCCACAAACAGGAAGGGAATGGTGAAGATCGCGAGAAATGACAGGGTGTGCGGGAATGTCGAAGCTGGAACGTGCGTCAATTCACCGATGACTTTTCCTGAGATGCTAAAGGCGAGATTGGAGCCAAGGGCAAATGCAATCGCAATGAGGCCTTTTCCAATCAGGGTGCTGGAAAGTGAGACGTATATCCGACAAATATCATATGTTGCTACGCCGAGGCAGTATGTGTAGAACAAAAATAGAAGTGGGACGAACAGCGTTTTGGGGTCCAGCAAGTAGATATAGATCAGGAATGGAATGCACAGTACAACGTTAAGGTACAGTTGCTGATGGCGACTGAGCCCTTCATACCAACTTAGTGAGATGTTTATAATGTTGGAAAATAAGAATCTCCCGGGATAATTGATCTGCAAGATTCTTATGCTGAGGGTCGGAATTAGTAATATTAGGCTTGTGGTGAGGTATACGGTTCGCCAACTGACTGGAATTAAAGTCATCAATACCGCCAGCATCGCAATGCATATGGATACTCTCTTTAATAAGTCCCGAAAACTTTCACGTCGACTCGGAGATGGGCGTGAATTGTTGTCGACAGGTTCGGGATTTTTTGATTTTTCGCTATTCTGCATCAGTTGGTTCGATTGTTGATGGGTTGTCGTGTTTTGGGGTGTGATGCCCGTTCCTGATATCGGCGGGAGGAAGAATAACTTTAGATTTGATGTGTCAATGGCAAATGTCGATATGCAGCAGCCGATCTTTGTTGTGATATGAATATCAAGAAAAGTGACTTTTAGTCTGTTATTGGTGAGTGATGCATATTGCGTTCATGTGGAGGTCTGATGTGGCTTGGGCTGCCGAGGAGCTGACATCAAGTAGTCACGATCCAAAATTCATGCTCAGAGAATCCTGGTTCCCACCTTGGTTGCGGCCATATCGTGCTCACCATCACTTTGATTCCGGCACTTCATCGATAGTTGCGAGCAGTTCACTATCCGAACGATGTCGCGCAAAAAATGCAGGACACTCAAGCTAACGGTGATGAGCTTTGTCGTCAGGGGGCGAGATACCTAGGCCGGGGCGCGATGTTCGCAGAGACAATTTTTCTGAGAATTTACGAGCCCAGGGCCATCTTTTCTGAGACGGGCGCAATGCGATTTGCTCACAAAAGATGTCCAAGTCCTTGATTTTTATCCGGTCCCAAAGACACCTTTCTGAGAGCCCACAAGAGCGTGTCGCCTCGCAGGTGTGAGCGGCTCGCGAGTGGTATCGGCTATATTCAGCGGATTCTTATCCTCACGCTATCCGTTCAATGGAATCAAGACGCAAGACAGTGCGCGTCGTCGCGCCCGCAGGTGTGCCCGATCCGCAAGGAATCGAGCGCGGCATCGCGCTCCTCGAAAGCTGGGGCTTCAAGGTCACGACGAGCGCACATCTCGGCAGCCGGTACCGCTATTTCGCCGGTACCGCCGAGGAGCGCGCGGACGATCTGCGGCGTGCCTTGATGGATCCGTCAATCGATATCGTCTGGCTCGCGCGAGGGGGATTCGGTTGCGCGCATCTGCTCGAGCGCCTGCCCGACGAGATCGCGACGCCGAAGACGATCGTCGGTTTTTCCGACGCGACGTCGCTGTTCTGCGCGCTCGCCGACCGCCCCGGCGTGCGCTTGTTGCATGGTCCGACATTCCACAGTCTGGCGACCAAGGTCGACGACGCGACGCGTGCCGACATGCGCGCCGTGCTGACCGGCGGCAAACGCGCTCCGCTGAGCCTGCGGCATTTGTCCGGCGCCGCTGGTGCGGTGCGGGGACGTCTGTGCGGCGGCAACGTGACGGTGCTCGCGAGCGTCGCGGGTACACGCTGGTCGCTTCGCTCACGCGACGCAATCGTACTCCTGGAGGACGTGACGGAGTTCGGCTACCGGCTAGACCGCAGCCTGACGCAACTGCGTCTGAGCGGCGCGTTCGACGGGGCCCGCGCGTTCGTGCTCGGCCAATTCACGCGCTGCCCGATCCCGGACGGCGCGGATTTCACGCTCGAGCAGATGCTTGTCGACGTGCTGAGCGGCTTCGGCCTGCCGATCTACTCGGGTCTGCCGATCGGACATGAACACCGCAACATCACTTGGCAATACGGCAACCAGGCTGCCATCGAGAACAGCACGATCCGGTTCGTCGCGTAGTGTCGAATCTAGAAGGACAGGAACGCCAGCAACCCGAGGCAGCCCATGCAAACGGACAGCACCATGATCACCGTGTCGGGTCCGAAACGCGTCGAGAACGCGCCTACCGCGACGCCTGCGAGCGGCTGTGTCATGTTGTTGAGGAGGATGACGACGCCCGTCGTCTTGCCGTAGTCGCGCGCGGGGATGATCTTCTGCCGCGTGCTCCGGATGTACACGTTGAACATCTTGTCGAACCCGACGATCAGTAGGAAGCCGAACACGTACCCCGCAATTCCCGGGCTGGCTGCCGCGATGACGCCGCCGACACAGATCGAACCGAAGCCGACGAGGCCGAGGATGCGCCTGGGGACATGCAACCTCGCCGTCATCAGCAGAATCGCGATCGTCACGCACGCACCTGCCGTTTGCAGCCCTGCGTAATAGCGTCCGCTTTCGTGATGAAAGCCGGTGACCATCGCGGCGGATGTCGCGAGCGTGACGCCGATCACGAGGTTCTCAGCGGCCGCCAGCATGATGACGGACTTGAGACCCGGGAGATGGACGACGTGAGACAAGGCCGTCTTGATCGGCGTGAACCAGGTGCCGTGCGTGCCTTCCGGCATCGTGAATTCGAACGCGCTGGCCTTTTGCCAATAGGCGAGCGCGACGTCGGCCGTGACGAACAGCACGGCCGCGGCCGCCACGACGAATTCCCAGTGCCACCAGGACAGCAGAATCGCCGCGAGCATGGGGCCGAGCACCAGGCCAAGCTGGTCTGCCAATTGCGAATACGACAGCACTTTTTCGAAGCGATGGCTGCTGAATATCTGCGGCAGCATCACCTCGCGCGCAACAATGCCCTGACTCGTCAGCATGCCGCACAACGCGGACAGCGCGATCAACCATCCGATGCCGCCGACGAGGTCGTAGGCGGCGACGCCCGCGACGCATACCGCCGCGCGGAGAATCTGACTGACGCGCATCAGTTTCGTGGGCGAATACCGATCGCAAAGCGCGCCCAGAAACGGGAAGCTCAGGTATCTCGGCAGTGTTTCGAGCGAAAACGCGATCCCCGACCAGGACACGCGCCCTGTCATCTGAAAGATGACCAGCGGCACGAGAAACAACAGGATCTGGTCGGCGAGGCGGGCAAGGAAAAGCGAATGGAAAAAGGCTTGATGCTGGGCGCGCACGAACGATCACCTTTCTTTTGCGTGGAGCACGCGATGCATGCGTACTCCTGCGGACGTTGCCGGGAGGGTGGGTACCCAGGTCCTCCCGGAATGAGCGTATCGAGCCTCAGTAAGCGGATGCTTCTGCTGACGCCAGGTTATGCCGTTCGTGTCGATCGAGCACGTAGAGGGTGCCCGGGCGGATCGGAAAGACGTTACCGTCCATGTCTTCGACCTCGCGTTCGCCTGCAATGCAATAACAGGCTTCGAGATGATTGCGGTATTGCAGAAGCGATTCCGTACCCGCACGCGCCACTGTATGACACACGCCGTAGCCCATGCAGTCCTTTTCCGTCAACAAGCGATGGCTCATGCCGGAGCCCCATTCGACGAGCAATCCATTTTTTTCGACATCGCTCAGGTTCCTGACGAACATATTCGCATTCCTTTCTTTTGCGTAAGAAGCTATTGTCCTGCTCTCGGCGGAAGCGAAGCCATGAAAAGCAAGCCAGTGCCTGTAACAGAATGGCCGGCTAAATCATGTAGTTTTTCAACATTAACCGCTGACGGCGTGGTGCGTCAAGGGCGGGATATGGGGGAATTTCCGAGGATTATGTAAATCTGCGTTGGAGGTGTTGCGACTAAGCTGGATCGGCGTATTGTAGTTTATCTACATTTTTTGGGATTGCGTGGCTTGCCGACATAGTCTGTGGCGGTGTCGATGAGTGTTTTGATAATTTGGGAAGCGTTGGGTGTTCTGTCTTTGATGGATGTATTAAACCTGCCATTTCTGCGAGGTGCGTGATCCTTAATCATCGAATTGATGCTGATTGGTAATTGTAAAAAACGCGAGGACATTGTTCCGTTGTTCGCACGGCCGCTGACGGATTTCCTCGATACCGTGGTCCTAAGCGGCGCCGTGTTGTACCACAGCGCCAATGCCGCTCAGCAAGCCAACTCGGACGAACTCGCGTTCCGGGACATGTTGCTGATTTCCATTTCCTCAGCGAGATGAGCTGTCGTGAAGTCCGAGCTGGTTCTAGAAAAACGCGCGTCGTCTTCGTTGGCGCAGTTGTACGTCTGGTTGTCGTTCAAGACGATCTCCGACATCAGTTCGACGATGATCGGCATCGTGCTGGCGACCTACGCACTCGAGGTCACGGGCTCTGCCGCGCTGCTCGGCCTGACGATGGCGTCGCGCTTGCTGGGTGCGGTCGCGGGCGGTGCCGCGGTGCCGCGGCTGAGCCGGTTTTCCCGCCGTACCCTGATCTTCGCCGCGGAAGCGGGTAGTGCACTGGCGATCGGCGTGCTGGCGACGTCGTCGCGTGCCGCCGACGCGTCGCTGATCTATTTCGTACCTTTCTTCATCGGCCTTTTCCAGGGAATGTACCGGGTGTCCATCATGTCCGAGGTTCCGGAAATGGTCGGGCAGGAGGGCCGGCATCGCTTCAATGCGATCCTCAGTGCGACCGATGGCGTGTCGGTGGTCGGCGGCAGCCTGCTTGCATCGGTGATCACGCAGTACCTGGCCTACAAGCGCGTATTCCTGATCGATTCGATCACGTTTGCGGTTTCCGCCATTGCATTTCTGATGCTGGTGGGCAACATGCCGCGCCGACATCGACCGGCCGAGGCGGCACACGTTGCTGCCGCGGCCGGCGTATTGCCAGGCACGGCGCGTTATTTGTCGGCCATCGTGATGCTGGTGATCGGCGCGCGCTTCGTCGAAGCGTTCGGTTCCGGTACGCACAACGTCGGCTTCCCGATCAGGTCGCAGCTGTTCGACGCGAATCAGCCCGCGTTTCTGTACGGCTGGCTGATGGCGGTGTGGGGTGTCGGACGGCTCGTTTCCGCGGCTGTGACGCCGCGCTCGCTGGAGCGTCTCGAATCGCGTCACCAGCCGCTCGAGCCGTATTTCATCGGGTTGCTGATTTTGACCTTCGCGTGCTTCCTCGGCGTGTTCGAGGTGCGTGGCATGCCGGGCATGTTGGGCTTCGTGTTGCTGGCGGGCGTTTTCGACGCGGCTACGGAGACGATCTACTATTCGCTCCTGCAATCGGCACCGGCGGCGTCACGCAATCGCGTGATCGGTATCTCGTACGTCGCGGAGCGCGCCGGCCTCGGATTGGGCATGCTGGCGGTCGGCTTCGTGTTCTCCCGGCTGGGAACGGACGTGACGGCGCTGCTGTTCTATGGTGGATCCATCGCGCTGGCCGCCCTGGCGTTCGTGGGCGTCAAAAGACGGCTGGTGCATGAGGCAGCGGTCCGGCAGATCGGCTGATTCCGGATGTTTTCCCTGATCCGTCCAGGCGGGCAAAGACCTCTTCTCCGGGAGCCCACAACAGGCCGACGAGCGTTGAATGATCAAAGAGGTTTCCGATCGCGGGCGAACGGTAGATCGCTAACGTTCCGGCGATTCGTTGAGCGCTGACGTCACGGCTGGCGGCAACGGGCGACTCGCAATCTCTATCGCTTCACTCCGCGGCACACCCAGCGTCTGCAAAAGGGATGAAGCTGCACGCTCGGCAAAGCCGTTCCGACTGTACCCGATCATGTCCAACATGTCGGTAACCGGCTTCTCGTTTGCATCGAATCCTAGCTCGATTGCAATGGCGGTCAGTGCCGCGCCCCCGACCGTGATAACGCTCATCAGCGGATCGTTTGCCGAGAATCTCTCGGCGAGGATCCCTTTCTGAATATCCCTCAACAACCGAGGTCCGAGGCCGCGGCTGAGTGCTCGCATGGACAGCCCTTCGCGGAGAAGAAATTGTCCCCAGACCGGCTCACTTCTGGCTCGCAGCAAAGTATGGCGCAACGACACGGAAATGATCTCGGCCGGGTCGGCGAGGCTGCCTGCGATGCGGTCCAGGGTATCCGCGAACTCCTCGAACACGACTTCCAGAACCGCGGCATGAATCGCTTCTTTTGATTCGAAGTGGTTGTAGAACGAGCCGAACCCCACGTCCGCGGCTTCCGTAATTTCATTGATCGCGACGCCTTCCATCCCTTTTTGCGCCATGAGTACAAAGGCGGCATCCAGCAGGCGTGCCCGCGTCTCGCGCTTTCGGCGCGCGCCCCGCGGCTCGCGAACCTCGGGGCCCGACGGCGCTTGCTCGTTCGAGACGGCCGGCGGCGGTGTTCTGGTGCGACGGGAAGAAGTGTTGGGCATCGGCGTGCACATGGGTTCGATGTTCCGAGTATACGTTCGAACATCAAAATTGACAAAATCATCAGTAATGACTTTAATGTCATCAAGGCGGCCGGCAGCGGCCTGTCTGAAGAATGGGAGGCAGAGCGGTGGTGGAGACAAAACTGATGTGCGAATCGGGCGTCCATGAAGGCAACGACAACGCGAGCCGTGCCGGCGGCCGCGACTTGCCGTCGGATGTAGACGTGCTTGTTGTGGGCTGTGGTCCCGTCGGCGCGGCGATCGGCGCGCTCCTCGGCCGGGACGGCGTGCGCGTGCTTGTCGTCGACAGGGCGGCGGAGATCTTCATGGCGCCGCGTGCGATCGCGCTCGACAACGACGCGCTTCGCATCCTGCAGTACGTCGGGGTAGATGAGGCCGACCTCGATACGGTGGCGATTCCATACGTCCGGATGCGCTCGCCCTGGTTCGGGGAATTCGGGCGTATCAATACGCTGGGAAGCATCGACGGCCATCCGAAGCTCGTGACGTTCTATCAACCGGACCTCGAGCGATGCTTGCGTGCCCGACTGACCGCGCACCGCACCGCCCGAATGGCGCTCGGTGTGACGCTCGTGTCGCTCGACGAGCACGCCGATCACGTCGCCGCCACGCTCGACAGCGGCCAGGGCGCGCGGCACCTCGTGCGCGCTCGCTACGTCGTCGGCGCAGACGGTGCCAGCTCGATCGTGCGCCAGTTGATCGGACGGGATTTCAAGGGCAAGACGTTCGCGGAAGACTGGTTGATCGTCGACGCGCGCAGCGTGCGACGCCCCATCGATCATGTCGAGTTCATCTGTGACCACCGGCGGCCGACGCCGCATATGACCGCCCCCGGTGGGCGCGAGCGTTGGGAGTTCATGCTCCATCCCGGCGAGACGCGAGAGGAGATGGAATCCGACGAACGCATCCGCGAGCTGCTCGCGCCGTGGGGCGACATCAAGGACATGGTGATCGAACGCAAGGCCGTGTACCGTTTTCACGCTCGTACCGTCACGACATTCAGCAAAGGACGCGTATTTCTTGCAGGCGACGCCGCCCATATCACTCCGCCGTTCGTCGGTCAGGGGCTCGTCGCCGGTCTGCGTGATGCCGCGAATCTCGGCTGGAAACTGGCATGGGTCGTCAAGGGCCACGCCACCCCGCAAATTCTCGACTCCTACGATCTGGAGCGCCGACCGCACGCCAAGGCGATGATCGGCGTCGCGAAATTCATGGGGAAGCTCGTGATGCCGCGAAATGCCGGGATCGCGTTGTTCACGCATGGTCTGATGCGATTGACGCGGCTCGTTCCGGCGCTTCGGAATCACTTCGACGAGCTCGGGATCAAGCCGAAGAATGCATTCCGGAGAGGTTTGTTCGTCCGTGGCTATTCGCCTACGCGGCTCGTGCGCGGTGCAGCCCTTCCACAGGGTTGGCTGCGTAGGCACGATGGGGCGATCCGCCTGAGCGACGACGTGCTCGGCAGCGGTCTCGCGTTGATCGGATTCGGACGGGATCCAGGCGTCGAGCTCGACGCTGGCGCGCGCGCCGCGCTGATTGCGGCGGGTGGTGTCGTGGTGCAGGTCGTGCACCGCGGGCAGCGCCTTCACCGCATTGACAACGACGGATGGGAAGACCTGGACGGTACGTTCATGCCGGGTGTCGTGCGGTTTGGCTGGGCGGCCGTGATTCGGCCGGACAAAACGGTCCTGCATGAAGGCCCGGTGGCCGAGTCGACCCGCCTCGTTCTCGAATCCCTGCAATTGCTTGGCGCGCGCACCTCGTCGTCGTCGCTATCCGATCACATTGTCCAGCCGACTTCCTGAGGCCCCCATGAAGCTCACTACTGCACAACCCGCACGGAGTCCCCGGCCGACGACGAAGGCTCGGGCGCTTTCCTATTTGATGTTCGAGCGTCCCGATCTCGAACGGGCCGAACGATTCCTCAACGATTTCGGCCTGCGGACGGTATCCCGTGACGGCGAATATCTGTTCCTCCGAGGCACGGCGGCCACACCGTTCTGCTACGTCGTCCGGCGGGCTGAAAAAAGCCGCTTCATCGGCTTCGGGCTTGAAGTTGACGACATCGATGCACTGCGCAAGCTTGCCGACGTACCGGGCGCGTCGGACGTGGAGCCGTCGCCGTGGCCCGGCGGCGGGCATCGCGTCACGCTCGTCGATCCATCGGGTTTTCGTGTCGACGCAGTCGCGGGACAAGCGCGGGCCGGCGCCTTGCCGCACCGGTCCGCGTTACCGTTCAACTCGCCCGATTCCGTCGTTCGCGTGAACGATACCCAGCGTCCGCCGCTGGAGGCGCCGGAAGTGATTCGCCTCGGTCATGTCGTGCTCGAACTCGCCGATTTCCAGGCGACCTGCGCGTGGTACACGTCTCACTTCGGCTTCATCCCGAGCGACGTTCAGGTGTTGCCGGATGGATCGCCCGCCGTCGCGTTCCTGCGACTCGATCGCGGGGCGACGCCCACGGATCACCATACCCTGGCATTGGCACAGGGATTCGCAGCGCTCTACAGTCACTCGGCATTCGAGCTGGTCGACGCGGACGCGGTGGGGATCGGGCAGCGCGTGCTGAGCGAAAAAGGATGGACGCACGCATGGGGGGTGGGGCGCCACATTCTCGGTAGCCAGGTCTTCGACTATTGGCAGGACCCGTGGGGCGACAAGCACGAACACTATTGCGATGGGGACATGTTCACGGCGGACGTGGCGACCGGCATCCACGAAGTCAGCCGTGAAGCGATGTCGCAGTGGGGCCCCCCGATGCCGCGCAGCTTCACCAAACCGAAGCTCACCGCGGCAAGCATCGCATCGCTCATTCGAAACCTCCGGACCAGTCCGGACGTCACGTTCGCGAAGCTGCGCACGCTCGCGAAGCTGTTTGCGTGACCTTCATCTTCACTCAGACCTGTTCGAGGCATCTTCATGGCATTGCACGTCCTGCACTACCGGCATCAGGGGCGCGCCCAATGGGGCGTGGTGAGGAATCACCGGATCACACCGATACCGGGCGACTACGCGACGACCGGCGAATTCGTGCGAGCACATCGGATCGATGAACTCGCCGCGCTTGGCGGAGAAACGATTCCCGAGTCGGACGTCGAGTGGCTGTCGCCGGTCACGCGCAATCAACGGTTCGTTTGCCAGGGCGCCAACTATCGCCAGCACATGATCGAGTCCGGCATGAATCCGGATGCGAAGTCATTCAACATGATCTTCACGAAGGCGACCAGCTGCATCGTCGCCGCCGATTCCGACGTCATCCGGCCGCAACATGTGCAGTTCCTGGACTACGAGATCGAACTGGGGCTCGTGCTTCGCCGCGACATCACGTCCCGGCAAGCCATCACGGACAAGAACCTGCACGAGTACGTGGCCGGCCTCGTGATCGTCAACGACTATTCCGCACGCGATATCCAGATTCCCCAGATGCAGTTTTACAAGGGGAAAAGCTATCGGACGTTCGGGCCGGTGGGGCCGTATCTGTGCCTGCTGGAGGCAAGCGATATCGCGCGGCTGCGCGCGCTGACACTCACACTGACCGTGAACGGGGAAGTGCGGCAGAGCGATTCGACCGGGAACCTCGTGTACGGTCCGGCCGAAACGCTCACCGAGCTTTCGGGGGTTCAGGATCTGGACGCCGGTGACTTGCTTGCAACGGGCACGCCGTCCGGATGCGCGCTCAGCATTCCGTCGCCGGCGAAGCAACGACTTGCCGCGTTGCTGCCCGAGCACGTGAAGTGGCGGATGTTCACGAAGGTTCAGGCCGCGCGCCCGCAGTACCTGAAGGCCGGCGATCTGGTCGAATCACGGATCCGGAGCAGGGATGGAGCGATCGACCTCGGTGTGCAACGCAACCGAATCGTGGACGAGCTCGCATGAACGCCATCGCAACCGAAGCGGACGTGCTTCGGATCGAAAACCAGGGGCCGCCTGCCGACCTCCCGGCCAGCACTTACGAATTGATCGGCCGTGGTGCGGCGATCGACCCGACCGCACCGTCCTTGTCATTTTTCCTGCGCGCCGACGATCATCGCAAGCCATTGCGCTGGACCTATGCGGAGCTGTTGCGGGATATCACGCGGACCGCGAACGTGTTTTCGCGCCTCGGCATCGATCGGCACTCGGTGGTCGCCTACGTGCTGCCGAACTTGCCGGAGACGCATTTCGTCATCTGGGGCGGCGAAGCGGCCGGGATCGTATGCGCGATCAATCCGTTGCTGGAGGGGCCGGCAATCGCATCGCTGCTCAAGGCCGCGAACGCAAAAGTGCTGGTGACGCTGGCGCCCTTTCCGGGAACGGATATCTGGTCGAAGATCCAACCGATCCTGAGCCAGGTGTCGTCGCTGCAAAGCCTCGTCCTGATCGACCTGGCCGAGCGCGTGCAGGGGTGGCGCCGAATGGCGGCACGCATGATGCAGCGTCGCGAATGCAAACGGCTGCACGGGCGCGCGGGCGTGCGGGGCGCCGTTCCGCGCCACATCGCGATCCACGATTTCGACAATGCGATGTCGCGCGAATCCGGTGATTCGCTGCTGATTCCCCGGCGTTTCGAAGCCGACGACATATCGTCCTACTTCTGCACGGGCGGCACGACGGGATTGCCGAAAATCGCGATTCGTCGGCACGGCAACGAGGTGGCCAATGCCTGGAGCGTGGGGCAGGTCGTCGGTGCCGGGATGGGCCCCGGGAAGACCGTTTTCTGCGGACTACCGCTGTTCCATGTCAATGCCGTGCTGGCAACGGGCCTGGTGCCGTTCTCGCGCGGTGCACATGTCGTGCTGGGTACGCCACAGGGCTATCGCGGCGACGGAGTCGTCAAACGATTCTGGGAAATCGTCGAGCACCACCGGATCAATTTCTTCAGCGCGGTGCCGACCTTGTATTCGGCATTGCTCGACGTGCCCGTCGACGGCCGGAATATCGACTCGCTCGAGTATGGGCTTTGCGGTGCCGCGCCGATGCCCGTGGAAGTATTCCGCACGTTCCAGGATCGCACCGGGGTCCGGATCCTCGAAGGTTACGGACTCACCGAGGGCGCATGCGTCAGCAGCGTCAACCCGCCGGGCGGCGAGCGGCGTCTCGGTTCGATCGGCTTGCGCATCCCCGGCCAGATGATGAAGGCGGTGATACTCGACGACGCCGGCCGCTACGTGCGCGATTGCGTCGAGAACGAAGTCGGTGTGCTGACGATTTGCGGGCCGAACGTGTTCGCGGGCTATCTTCAGGAAGATCAGAACAAGAGCCTGTGGCTCGATCTCGGCGACGGCCGGCAGTGGCTCAACACCGGGGATCTCGCGCGACGCGATGCACAGGGCTACTTCTGGCTCACGGGTCGCCGCAAGGAACTCATCATCCGGGGCGGTCACAACATCGATCCGGCGACGATCGAAGAACCGCTGCACCGCCACCCGGCAGTGCAAATCGCCGCGGCAATCGGACGTCCCGACATGCATGCAGGCGAGCTGCCAGTCGCGTACGTGCAGTTGAAAGCCGGCGCAACAGCAACCGAGACGGAGCTCGACACATTCATACGCAGCATGATCGGCGAGCGTGCTGCGCTTCCGAAGCGGATTCATATCGTCGATGCGATGCCGCTGACGGCGGTCGGCAAGATCTTCAAGCCCGAACTCAAACGATGGGAAACGTTCGACGCGCTGATCTCCGCGCTGAAGGATGCCGGCGTCGAGGGTGCGCGGGTGAGCATGGTGGACGACCCGTCGCGCGGGCTCACCTTGCATGTAGCGCTGAGCGATCGCGCGCAGATAGCGAACACCAATACGGTGATGGGCCGCTTTCCGTTTGCCTTTTCAACTTCGGTCGAACCCGAACATCACTGATTGTCGATTCTCGGAGTGTTTGAGGTCGAGGTAATCCAATAACTTTGCAGTGCGAAGTTACTGAAGGAGTTTGGATTAACGAAGAAGAACCCGATGCCTGTAGCGTCGCGCTTCATCAGTGTAGGGACAGCCCGCGAGTCACGTCTGGTGCTCGGGGACGAAGCAGGTTGCACGATTCTTGAACATCAACACCAAAATATGGAGACATTCATGAAACGAATCAGCGCAGGAACCGTCGTACTGCTCGCGGCCATCTCCGGCGCGCATGCACAATCGGCCGGCCAGTGGGTAGTCAATGCCGGCTGGTCCCACTTCGCCCCGCAAGGATCGGCGGATCCGCTGACCGTCAATGCGCTCGGCCAGTCGCAAGTGATGACCGGCAGCGGCGGGGAGATCGCAAGCGGCGATACGTTCGGACTGACCGCGACGTACTTCCTGACCGACCATATCGCGGCGACGACGGTCATGGGTTTTCCGCCGACATGGCACTTGAACGGCGCAGGTACGCTCAGCGGCTTCGGCGAGCTGGGGACCGCGCGGGCATGGAGCCCGGCGATCATCTTCAACTACTACTTCGGCCAGCCGAATGCACGGTTCAGGCCGTATCTGGGCGCCGGCGTCACCTACACGTGGTTCAGCAACATCAAGCTCAGCAACCCCGTTTCCACCGGCCAGATCTATTTCTCGCCGACCGTCGGGACGGCGCTCGAGGGACCGACATCCGTGTCGCTCAGCAATTCCTTTGCGCCCGTCGTCAACGGCGGCCTGACCTACAACATCGATTCTCACTGGTCGATCAACGCGTCGGTGGCGTACTCCTGGGTATCGACGCGCGCCACGCTGACTACGCGGTCCTCCGTCGGCACGGTCACGAGCACCAGCAAATTCCGGGTCAATCCGATCGTGACGTTCCTTTCGGTCGGATACCGCTTCTGAGCCGCATTGACGCGGATACGGCACTTGCGTGTTTCAACCCGCGCCCGTGTGCGGTCGTGCGGATGACGAACGTGACATCGACGTTAAGAAATATTCGAGGATACGTTCGATCAACATGAGTGACTAAAATATCAGTATTGAGTTTAATGTCACAAGATGCCGCGGCCGGCCTTCGTGAGGGCTCGTGGTGACCGGTCTCGGCGTCGAGGGTTGCTTGATTCCAATGGAGCCAGCTTGCAGCAGAGGCGTTTCGAACCTCTTGCGCTGGTGTTACCACCCGGGAGGGAAATGTGAAGTCGATTAGCTGTGCTTACGCCACTGCGCTCATCGCGGGACTGGCGATGCCATACGCGCATGCCGAATTGGGTGGCGCACCGATGTCGCTGTCCGCCGCCGATCATGCCGCGAAAGTGCGCGTGATACGGCCTGCGAATCGAGCGGCCGATGGCCTGACGGCGAACCCAGCCGCTTACATCATCCGTGAATCTACGCTCGGATCGGGAACCGTGATTCGCGAATACACATCGGGCGACGGAATCGTCTTCGGCATAGCGTGGCAAGGACCGACGGTTCCCGATCTCGCGTCGGTGTTCGGCGGGTATCTTCGCGATTACAGCGCAGGCGTGGAAGCCGCGCATGCGCTTCGTGGCTGGCGTACGCCGGTATCTGTATCGACGAGCAATGTCGTGATCAAAACAGGAGGGCACATGGGGACATTTTCCGGACAAGCCTGGTTGCCGCCTGCGCTTCCATCCGGCCTGACCGGCAACGATATCCTGTAACCCCAATGACAATGATCACGAGCATTTTTCGTACTGTCGTTCGGTGGTCAAGCATATTCAGCTTGATGACCGTCTCGACAGCTTTCCTCGTTGCGTGCGGCGGCGGCGATTCAGGTTCCGGCGAAACGGGTGTCAGCAGTTCGGGTGTGTCGGACGGCAACACCGGAAATACCGCAATCGTTACGGTCGCGCGAGGCGTTGCACGCGTCGTCAACATTCCGACCGTCAACATCAAGATTTGTGCGCCCGGAACGTCACGCTGCCAGGTGGTGTCCAACGTGCTCGTTGACACGGCATCGTATGGCTTGCGGATCGTACGCGATGCAATTCCAGGCGTCATCGACAGCCTGCCTAAAACGACCACAAGCGACGGATCGACGCTTTCCGAATGCGGCATGTTCGTGTCGAGTTATACATGGGGCACGGTTCGAACGATCGACCTGTCGATTGGCGATGAACGTGCGAGTTCCTTGCCGGTGCAGATCATCGGCGATCTCGGAACGGACAACGTGCCAAGTTCCTGTACGAACGGGAACAAGGCTGTGAACTCGGCCACCGACCTTGGTGCGAACGGCATTCTTGGAATTGGTCCGGCGCCCTATGATTGCGGCGCAACCTGTGTGAAGGTCGCGTCGTTGAGCAACTACTACGCGTGCATGGACGGAAACGCGAGCTGCGCACAAGTCACCGTGCCGCTATCGCAACAGGTCGGCAACCCCGTCGGTCAGTTTGCCGCAGACAATAATGGCGTGATCGTACAAATGCCGCAGATTTCGGCAGACGGTCAGGAAAGCGCGACGGGCTCGTTGATTTTTGGCATCGGCACTCGAAGCAACAATGCATTTCGTGCCACCACGAAGCTGATGTCGACGACGACGGGTGATGTGCCGGGAGCGTTTCTTTCCAGAAAGGTCACCGCGTTCTTTGATACGGGATCCAATGCGAATTTCTTCGATGACTCGTCGCAGATCACGTGTACCAGGAACACGCAATTCTATTGCCCGTCAACGACGACCACTTATGCCGCGACTCTGGTGGGTCTCGATGGCACGGCGAGCATGGTTTCCATCTCCGTCGCGAATGCAGATACGTTGTTCACAAAAAGTTCGACATATGCATTCAATGACGTCGCTGGTCGCTTCGGATCGTCCTCTTGGCTCGATCTCGGCCTGCCATACTTTTACGGCCGGACAATCTATTTTGGCCTGGATCGTTCGGCGGAAGGCGGGTCTGCGCCTTACGTCGCATACTGATGCCTTGAGAGGGGCCGTCACTGATCACGAACAAAATACGATCACTCGCCCCTGCGCCGCCTCAATCCTTGCACTTATGCTGCGGCAGCACCCAAAGCATCCGTCCGACCGCTTCGGCCTGATTCCGCGAATGGGTCTTTTCATAGATCGCCCGCAATTGAGTACGCACCGTCGCTAGCGACACACCCGCGCTGGCCGCACACTCATCAGGCGTCTTGCCGTTGATCAGTGCCTCAGCCACCGCCGCTTCGGCGCTCGACAAACCGAACGACTGCCGCAACTGTTGTGCGACGACGAGCGGCGCCGCGCCGCGTCGCCTGACCGTGACCAGCAGCGTCGCATCGCCGAACGTCGCATGGAGCGCCTGTCCGGACAGCGCCGCGATGCTGAGAAAAACTTCATGCGCGGCCACCAGCGTGCCCGAAAGCGCAACGCTCTCGCTCTTGCGAGTCTTCGCGACACGTGTCAACGCCGCCTTGAGTGCATCGTTCTGCGGCGCGCTCGTCGCGCTCAGGTAGCCGTTCTCGAGCTTGAGGCAGGTGGTGACGCGCAGCATCGACTCTGCCGCCCGGTTGACGAAGACGACATGCGCGTGCCTGTCCAGCGCAAAGACGGAGAGGCCCAGCTCCTCCATCAGTTCGGCGCCGAGCGTGGCGTCGCGATGCAGCACGCGCGCGTCTCGCCACAGGTTGATCGAGCGTTGCAGATGCCCGGCCATACCGGTCAGCGTCGCGCGTTCCTCCGGCGAATACGGCGCGCGGCCATGCGCTCGCAGTAGCCCGAGCAGAATGTTGTCGCTGCCGGGGCGCGCGAAGCGAATCCCCATCAGGTAGCGAAATCCCGACGGAATCTGAAAGTCCTGGAAGAACTCGCTGCGTTCGACGTCGCGGTCGGTGAGGTGATCCTGACAGCAAACGAATTCGCCGAGCGGCGCGTTCTCGACGAAGCCGCGGCGTGGATCGAGCGCACCGTAATACTGGTCGTAGCGGGCGATGATCTCGTCGAATTCCGCGCGCGGCGAATAGATCGAGAATTGCGGGGCATTGCGCGCGGCGTCCCAACTGAACATGTGAAAAACGTTTGCGCCGAGCGATTCGGATACCCGATGAAAAACTTCGAGAAAACCGTCCGGCTGCAGCGCGGCCTCATAGAGGTCCCCGATGAGTTGGTCCCGTTGCATGCTTCCCCCGTCGCTTCGCGATCTTCGTATGTGGTTTTTGTCTGACGATATTGCTTCGAATACCGAATTTTCAGGATTTTTTTCAGGCTAACACAGGTTGTTCGCGTTTCATGCGGTGTTATTTGCCGATTTTCATCCACGTGAATGATGATCGCCAAAATCGGCTTTGCGAGAATCCCTGCCATCCAGCGTGCATGAGCGGTGCATATGACACGCATCAACCAGAAGGATGTCGGGGGAAACGCAATGAAACTCACGCCTGTCGTATCCGGTATTGCAGCGCTCGTCCTGTCGGCTTGCGGTGGTAGCGACAGTTCTTCGCCACCGCCCGGGCAGCCGGCGGCTCAGACGGTCAGCGGCGTCGCGGCGGCCGGCGCTGCGATGCAGGCCGCCACCGTGAAGCTGGTCGATGCGACCGGCAAGACGGTCGACTGCCCGGCCGATGCGTCAACCGGCGCGTTTCATTGCGCGGTGACCGGCTTGACCGCGCCTTTTGCGTTGTCCGCATACGGCAACGTCGCCGATTCGCAGGCCACGCTGATCGCGCTCAGCGCCACCGCGGGCACGCAGACGATCAACATCACGCCGATCACGAACGCGATCGCGGCCACGATCGTCGGCGGCGACCCGACGAAGCTGCTGGCCGACACTGGTTTGCTGCAAAGCAAGGTCACGGCCCAGGCCGTTGCCGGCACGGTGCAGGCGTATTCGACGGTGTTGGCCGACCTGCTCGCCGCCACCGGCAATACGGGCGTCGACCTGATTTCCGGCCCGTTGACCGCAGGTGCGCCGGGGCTCGACCGGTTGCTCGACCAAGTGAAGATCAACGTGCTGCCGGATGGCGGCATCCAGATCAGCTCGGTGGCGGGCGCGTCCAGCGATACGCCGGTGCAGCTTCAGCTCGCGCCCGGCGTCGCGCCGCAGGCGAGCGACAAGGCCAGCCTGCCTGCTGCCGCGACGATCAATGGCGCGGTGGTGTCGAACCTGCCGAGCGCCAGCGATCTGGCGGCATTGCAGCGCGCGCTCAACCAGTGTTTCGCCGGGTCGACCGGCGCTGCGCGCACGGGCGGCAGCGTATCGGCGTGCGGCCAGATCTTCGTCGACGATGTCGCGTCCGGCGCGCTGAATGCAGGCGTGCCCGCCGCGTATCTGAACAACGGGATGCCGGTCGACCAGGAGTTCGGTGCGCCGGCCGGCGGCACGCCTGGCATCGTGGCCGACGATGCGATGAACAACGCCAGCTTCAGCCTGCCGGAAGTCATCCGCGTCGTCGCGAGCGACACGATGTGGATCAAGCTCGCGTGGACCCGCAGCGACGGCATTCGCGACGGCATGCAGCAACACGTGCAGCTCGCGGTGCGGCCGGGCAGTCTCGCGAATGGCGATACCGGCTGGCGCGTGATCGGCAACCAGCGCGCGGTATTGAGCAAGGTCAACGCGAACGCGCAGAAGTGGGACTGGTTGAACCCGGCCAATCCGTCGACGGGGACCCACGCGTTCGTCGATTCGCTCAACCTGCAGGTGGGCGCCGTCGACGCGTCCGGTGTCGCGGTGGACTTCGCGATCGTCAACGGCCCCGGCTTGCGCAACGGCGTGTTTCTCCAGCCGTCGAGCGGCACCTGCGACACACTGAACATCCGCGCGCAGATCGCCAGCGGGCAGACGCCGGCGCAGCTCGCCGCACTGGCGAAAAGTGCGCAGTGCCGCAACAACTTCCGCCTGGCCGGCGTCGCGCAGGACCCGGCGAACCAGGGCTTGTTCACGTGGCCCGGCGACGCACCGCGCAACAATACCGCGTGGGCGAAGCCGCAACTGAGCGCCGCCGAGCTGGCCGACATCAAGCCGTTCAGCGCCTATACGATCGACGTCTACCAGAACGGCAACACGTCGACGCCGGCCAGGCACTACACGGTGCGCTTGCGCACGCCGTCGCCGTCGCCCGATGCGCTGCGTCAGTACGCGTGGCACGACCTCGCGCAGTCCACGCGCGACAAGCTGACGCCGGGCTCTGCCGCCACGTTCGCGGGCGGCGCGACCTTCCCGCTGGCGTGGACGTCGAAAGCGGGGCTGCCGTTCGTCAAGCGCGGCAATGTGCAGATTCGCGCAACCGCGACCGGGCAGACAACGGCGACGTTCGTCAACGGTACTGCATCGGCGCCGCTCGTCCAGCCGGGTGCGGCGGTGACGCTCAACGTGCCGGGCGATCAGGGCGTCGCGTTCCCGTCGGTGGCCGGCTGGGGCGGCAACACGGACTTCTCGTTCGTGAGCCTGAGCTGGTCCGATCCGGGCGACACGGCTTTCACCGAGTCTTTCGAGTACGACCGGTAACGGGCAGCCGGGCCGATGCGTGCGGCGAACGCGCGGCCGGCGGGACGATTCGCGATCCCGTCGGCGCGTTTCCGCTCGCCGGCCTTGGCGTGATGGCGGAGCCCGTCCGTGCGCCCACACGGCATGGACGGGTATCGGGATGTCGGCGGATGAGCCGCTGCGGCGCATGCCCCGGCGACGATGCGCGCTACCAGGCCGCCGCCACCCGTGCCTTCAGACACTTGAACCCCAGCCTCACGGCGCCGACCCCACCCGCGACCGGAATCCGCGGCAACAGAAACGGATCGTCGTTCGCACCGGCACATCCGCGCCGGGTCGTCGTCGCATTGCCGTAACCGGCAGCGATGACCTGATCGCGCACGCGCGCATCCAGATCACCGTACGGATAGCAGAACGATTCGACGCATTGGCCGCTCAGCCTTTCGAGTTTCCGCTTCGATTCGGTGAGCTGAAAGTCCGAGACAGGCGACGGCACATACGACAGCGCGACGTGATCGAGCGTATGCGAGCCGATTTCATGACCGTGATCGCGCCACGCGAGCATGTCCGCGCACGTCATCAGCGGCGAACGCGCAGTCGGCGCGCCTGCGTCCCAGTCGTTCGCGCCGCCGAACCGGCCGGCGACGAAGTAGCACGTCGCGGTGAACCCGAGCGCGTCGAGCACGGGCATTGCATGCGTGAGCACATTGAGAAAGCCGTCGTCGAACGAAATGCCGAAGACCTTGCCCTGCCGCTCCCCGCGCAGGTACGGCTGCAGCTCGCGCACGCTCAGGCCGCGATAGCCGAGCCGCCTGAACAGCGTCATCTGGCGGCGGAACGCGTCGGGCGCGACGCTCAGGCCGCGCAGCCGGTCGGTCGGCGGCGGCAGCGGGCGGATCTGGTGATACATCAGGATCGGATAGCGTGAGGTGCGCGCAAGCATGGGTGGATCGCAGGAAGGCGGGATTAAACGGCCTTGCGGAAAATCCGCAGGGTCTTGAAGTCGCACTCCTGCATGCGCAGGTCCCAGTACTTCTTCCAGATATTCATGGCCATTTCGTGGTTCTCAACGGGGTCACCCAGCGCGACGGGTTGTGTCGAACCGATTTCTGATAGACGGAGAGGGTCGCGTCGATGAACGCATCGAACGAGAATTCGCGGCGGCCTTTCAGCCGCGCGCTGCGCCCCATCGCCCGGATGCAACCGGGCGCCTGCACGATCGCGCGCAGGATCGCTTCGATCGCCGCGGGCTCGCGCGGCGGGACGACCCAGCCGTCCACGCCCGGTTCGACGTTTTCGGGCAGCCCGCCCACTCGCGTCACGATCGCGGGGCAGCCGAGCGACATCGCTTCGCGGCACGCATACGACAGGCTCTCGTGGTACGACAGCACGAACGACACGTCGATGATCGAGAACGGCGCCCGTACATCGTCGAGGCGCCCGGTGAACGCGGTGCGCGACGCCATGCCGTGCCGCGCGAGCTGCTCGCGCTGCTCGCGGGACGGCTCCGCGCCGACCAGCAGCACGCGAAACCGCTCGCGCTCGGCTTCGGGCAGGCGGCCGAGCGCCGCGATCAGGTCCATCCAGCCTTTTTCGGGGGCGGTGCCGGCGCTGCTGCCCAGCACGATCGCGTCCGCGCCGGATGCCCCGAACCGCGCGATCTTGCGGCGGCGGATCTCGTCGGCCGCCAGTCGTTCGGCAGCCGGCCGGCGCACGCCGTGCTTGACCACGGTGACGTTTCCGTACGGCGAGCGCAGCGCGAGCATGCTCGCGACGTAGTCGCTGACCGCGATCGTATGGTCGGTGGCGAGCCGCGCGCGCAGCAGGTTGCCGAAACTGTCGGCGCGATAGGTATTGTGCTTGGTCAGCACGACCGCGGGCCGATACCGGCAGCCGAGCAGCGCGAGCATCACCTGCCGGTGATCGGCGGACCCGTTCACGTGGATCACGTCGAAGCGCTCGCCGGCGATCCGCTGGCGCAGCCGCAGAATCTCCCGGCACAGCCGGTTCCAGCGCGGCTTGAATTCCATGTCGAAGATCGCCACGTCGGGACTGTCCTGCAGGAGTCGCGACAGGCGGCTGCCTTCCGGCGACGCCACGGTCACGCGATGATGGCGGCTCATCGCGACCGCGAGATCGCGGACGTAGGTGTCCTGGCCGCCGCCGTAATCGCCGTGGAAGTTGGTGTACAGAATGTTCATCACGATGCCGCTTTTTTTCGGTCATTCATTTCGAAGGATTGCTGATGAAATGAATGACTCGACCTGATGGAAGCAATGACGTGAACGCGGTGCCGCGTTTCCGGCTCGAGATTGCGTGTTGGCGTCAAGCGCCGGCGTCAACGCGAATCATTTCCAAATATTACAGATCGGTTACGTGTCGTAGTGTCGATGTCTGCGCATCTTTGTGAGAATGTGTCGCGATCGCTGCGTCGCGTCGCGTCGTGCGCGACGAGACTCCTTTCCCGACGACATCAGGACGCAAATCAACCGGCGCGGCTTTCGGAATTGAAAGCTGGTGCGCCATTTGCGTTAGAATGCCCCCCCTGTCCGCCCGGGTGACCGCCGGAGACCGCCCGCAGCGGACAGATCGCCGGCATGTCGACACAGGTTTCGATTCGCAGCCGGACGCGAATGATTGGCCCGCCGTTAGCAACATACGCTTTGTAATTTGGACGACTAATGAAGAAGAAACACAACATTACCAAGTACATCGTTGTCGCGATGATGCTTGGTATTGCCGTGGGTTACGCGTGCCATAGCGCGTTTCCCGACCCGAAGATGGCGAAGGAAGTCGCCGGCTACGTATCGCTGCTGTCCGACATATTCCTGCGCTTGATCAAGATGATCATCGCGCCGCTGGTGTTTGCGACGCTGACCGTCGGCATCGCGCAGATGGGCGATGGCGGCGCGGTGGGCCGCGTGGGCGTCAAGGCGTTCGGCTGGTTCGTCATCGCGTCGTTCACGTCGCTGCTGCTCGGCCTGCTGACCGCGACGATCCTGCAGCCGGGCAGCCACCTGAGCCTGCCGCTGCCGCCGTCCGATGCGGCGCTCAACCTGAAGACGGGCGCGTTCACGCTGAAGGATTTCGTCGTGCACCTGGTGCCGAAGTCGATCGCCGAGGCGATGGCGAACAACGAAATCCTGCAGATCGTCGTGTTCTCGATCTTCTTCGGCACCGCGCTGTCCGCGCTCGGCGAAGCGGGCAAGCGCCTGACCGGCGTGATCGACGATCTCGCGCAGGTGATGCTGAAGGTGACGGGCGCGGTGATGGGGTTCGCGCCGGTCGCGGTGTTCGCGGCGCTGGCGTCGACGATCACGACCGAAGGGCTCGGCATCCTGCTCACGTTCGCGAAGTTCATGGCAAGCTTCTATCTGGCGCTCGCGTTGCTGTGGGCCGTGCTGACGCTCGCCGGCGTGACGTTCCTCGGCAAGCGCGCGTTCACGCTGCTCCGGCTGATTCGCGAGCCGTTCCTGCTGTCGTTCGCGACGGCCAGCTCCGAGGCCGCATATCCGAAGCTGCTGGACGCACTCGACCGTTTCGGCGTGAACCGCAAGATCTCGAGCTTCGTGCTGCCGATCGGCTATTCGTTCAACCTCGACGGCTCGATGATGTACTGCACGTTCGCGGTGCTGTTCATCGCACAGGTGTACGGCATCCATCTGCCGCTCGGCACGCAGATCACGATGCTGCTGATGCTGATGGTGACGTCGAAGGGGATGGCCGGCGTGCCGCGCGCGTCGCTGGTCGTGATCGCGGCGACGCTCAACCAGTTCAACCTGCCCGAAGCCGGGTTGCTGCTGATCATGGGCGTCGACATGTTCCTCGACATGGGGCGCTCGGCCACCAACGCGGTCGGCAACTCGATCGCGGCGGCCGTGGTCGCGAAATGGGAGGGGCAGCTCGACGCGCCGCGCGACGACGACGAATCGGACGGCGCGCGCGTAGCCGAAGTGAAGGTGCGTGAAACGTCGGCATGATGCACTGCAACGCGGCGGTGCAACGCCGCGTTGCCCGACCCGCGACACATGATATGCGTCGGCCTGGATTCGATACGGATTCAGGCTGGCGATTTGCGTTGGGCGCAGTAGCTTTTTCGATACTTCCGAAATGGCATTCGCCGTTTCAATTGATCGACGTCAAATTGGCGGCGATATTCCGTCAGGCAAGTGCCTGATTTTCCCGATTCCCGATCCGCCGCGGAAGTGACCATTCACTGACGCATAGTCGCGCTCGTCGCAAGCGCGGGCGATTCGCAATTTTTTTCGATTTATATAACGCTATTCTCGCCCTGCGCATTGTCGAATGCATGCCGTACGTCATACCGACCGCGCCGGATGATTCGGGGAAGAATTTACATCTCGCGGACTTCAAGCCATCTGGCCGGCCGATCCCTTATGTGAATGTTTGCCCCGTTCAGGAGAGCATCCGTCATGGTCGCCAGACAACGAATCCGGGCCGCGCTTGTCGCCGCGGCAATCGCCGCATTTGCGCCTCCTACGCACGCAGCCAACACCACCGACTGGATCGCGAACACGTACGGCACGCTCGCGGCGCACGTCGGCAACGTCGCGCGCGCGATGTGGGTCGCGCCCGAAGGCGTGATCTACACCGCATCGATGTGGGACGAGGATGAAGGCGGCGTCGCGATCTACCAGAACGGCAAGAGCCTCGGCTCGATCGGCGCGCATTCGGAATTCCAGGGCAGCGCGATCACCGGCAATGCAACGTCGCTGTTCGTCGCGCTGCAGCCGGGCAAGACGTATGGCAGCGGCGCGGTGGGGCGCTACAACCGCGCGACCAAGTATCGCGACCTCGTGATCCAGATCAGCGCGGCGACCAACCAGCCGCGCATCGACGTCGTCACCGGGCTCGCGACGGCCGGCTCGCTGCTTTATGCGAGCGACTTCTACGGCAATCGCGTGCGCGTGTTCACGACCGATGGCGTGTGGCAGCGGGACATCGCCGTGTCGGCGCCGGGCGCGCTCGCGGTGGACGGCGCGGGCAACGTGTGGGTCGCGCAGAAGCGTGCCGGCTCGATCGTCGGCTTCGGCCCCGCCGGCGCGCTGCTGAACACGATCCGGATGCCGGCCGGTTCGCGGCCGTCGGCGCTGTATGTCGATACGGCGGCCGGGCAGTTGCTGGTGGGCGACGAAGGCCCCGACCAGAACATCAAGCGTTATTCGATCTCGGGCCGGCCGGCGCTGGCCGGCACGTTCGGCGTGCGAGGCGGCTATCTCGACACGACGACGGGCATCAAGGGGCAGGTCGGCGCGCAACGCTTCACGCGCATCGCCGGGATCGGCAAGGACACCGGCGGCAACCTCTACGTGCTCAACAACCCGTGGGGCGGCAGCTGGGATCTCGGCCGCAACGGCGCGACCGACATTCATGCGTACGGCAGCAGCGGCAACCTGCGCTGGACGCTGCAGTCGCTGAACTTCGAAGGCATCGCCGCGCCGGACCCGGTCACGGACGGCGCGCTCTTCTACGGCGGCACGCACATCTACAGCGGCAGCGCGGGCGGCAAGTTCGTCGCGAACACCGTCGATCCGTTCACGTATCCGTCGGACCCGCGCATCAACATGAGCGACACGCAGCGTGACGAACACTTCGGGCTGCTCACGTCGGTCGGTGCGAACCGGATCCTCGTCGCGGCCGGCCAGAACCCGCCGGTCTTCTACTTCTATCACTTCAACGCGGCGAACGGCTACATCGCGATTCCGGACGGTTCGATTCCGGGCCCCGCGTTCAACACGACGCAGCGCGTGACGGGCGGCTTCAGCGTCGACAGCCTGGGCGGCATATGGGCCGGGCTCGACAAGACCGGCGCGATCACGCATTACCCGCTGACCGGCTTCGACGCGAACGGCAAGCCGTCGTGGGGGCCGGGCGTGGCGACCCGCATTCCGGCCAGCATCCTGCCGCTCACGCGCATCGTCTATCTCGCGGACAGCGATACGATGGTGCTCGCGCAGGGCGCGGTCGGGACCAACGACTGGACGTCGATCGGCACGCGCATCGAGGTGTATCACGGCTGGCGCGCGGGCAACACGACGAAGCCGGACCCGGTGATCACGCTGCCGCACAGCGGCGCGAAATCGATCGACGCGGCGGGCAACCACCTGTTCGTCGGCTACTGGTTCAGCAGCAGCGGGCCGCTGTGGCCGAACGTCGACGCGTTCAACCTCAACACCGGCAATCTCGACACGACGCTGGTCAACGCGAGCCCCGCGACCGTCGATACCAGCAGCGCGATCGATGCGATGTACAGCATCCGCGCGTACCGCCGCTCGAACGGCGAATACGTGGTGATGAAGAACAACGTGAAGGGGAACAGCATCACCGTGTACCGGTGGACGCCGTGACGGTTTGAACGTGCGGCCGCCTTGGGCAGCGGCCGTAGTCGCGAAGTCGTGAAAGCAATCGTGCGCGCAATCGATGCGATTCCGCGGGATTGTTGCGCAACGCGCACGCAATGAACCGCGGGCACCATGCGCGCGGCGCCGTGTCGGACCCGCTTCCCGAACCTCCCGACGTGGAAATGCGGTTCCGTGCACAATGGCAGCGACTCCCGCAGACGGTGTGCGGGCGTGCACGATGAACCGGCGCGGCTACCCCTGCCGCGTTTCTTATGCTCGAAGCGACCCAACCGATGAAGATGAAAACGACACCGAATCGCCTGTTGACGATCGTCGCGCTGGCCGGCGCACTGAGCGGCGCTGCCCACGCGCAGACGGCGGCGACCGTCGCGACCGTCAACGGCACGCCGATCACGCAGGCCGACGTCGATACGCTGCTGCGCGCGTCCGGGCAGCCCGATTCGCCGCAGATCCGTCAGGCGATCAAGAATCAGCTGATCACGCGCGTGCTGGTTCGGCAGGCGGCCGAGAAGGCAAACTACGCGGACAAGCCCGAGGTCAGGGCGGCGATGCAGCAGGCGAAGGTGACGGCCGAGGTGCAGCTGTACCTGCGCGACAACGTGAAGCCGGAGCCGGTCACCGACGAGCAGGTCAAGGCGCGCTACGACGAACTCGTCGCGGCGCTCGGTAAGAACGAGTACAAGCCGCGCGTGATCGTCGTCAAGGATCCGGTGGCGGCGGCGACCGTGCTGAGCGAGCTGAAAGCGGGCAAGTCGTTCGACGGGCTGGCGCGCCAGTACAGCCTGGCGCCGAGCCGCGATACCGGCGGCGAGCTGCCGTGGGTGAGCTTCAACACGCCGGCCGCGGAAGGCAAGACGGCCGGGCTGCCGCTGCCGGTCGCGCAGGCGCTCGAGAAACTGCCGGTCGGCGCGGTGACGAAGGATTCGATTCCGGTCGATGGCGCGCGCGCGATCGTGAAGCTGGATGCGAAGCGGCCGACGCAGGTGCCGGGTTTCGAAACCGCGAAGCCGACGCTTCAGCAGCAGTTGCAGGCGATCGCGGCCGAGAAGGCGAGTGCGCAGATGATCGGCAATCTGCTGAAGGACGCGAAGATCACGCAGTAACGGTAATGCGGCGGTGTCGAATCGCCGCGCGTGACGCGCGCCAGATCATGTTCGCGCTGGTGTCGGTCTCCGACGCGCTGCAGGTGCTCGGTCATCGTCAGTCGACGGAGCGTCAGCAGGAACGGGAGATCTTCCTGGGAAGCAGCACGCAGATGGATCGCCGGTTTCATGAGTGATGAACGGTTGCGTCGGGCGCGAGGCCACGGCGTGGATCACAGGCCCGACAACGGAATCTGCAGGCCGGCCGGGCGATGTTCGAGGACATCGGTGACCTCGTATTCGGTTTTTGCGCCGTCCGAAGTTTGCCACTGTTGCATACGGACATTGCACAACAGCACGTCACCCTTGCTGAAACTGATCTGGCTGTTGTTCACGCGCGACAGGAAGCCGGCATCCGAGATCGTCGCGTGAATCGTCGACGTGCCGTCGTACAGTCGCCACTTGTTATCGTCCTTGAACGCGAGCGACACGATCGAGAACGCCATCTTGCGATGTTCGTCGAGCAGAAGCGCATCGGTTGGCTCCGGCGCGCGAAACCATGCGATCTCGTTGCGGGCGACCGTCTCGTACACCTCGGTGTCGGTGCCGGCCGCGAAAATCTCGATGCCTTCGCGCGCGAGCGGTGCCAGCACTTGCGCGGTGGCACGGCGAACGCGGACGTCGCGCAGCAGCGTGAGCACGGGCAGGTCGATTTCGAGTATGTCGCCGTCGACGTCCAGCACCGCGGTGTGGTCCTGCATCCGCACATGCGTGATTTCGCGTCCGCGCAGCCATTTGAGGACGGCGAACAGCCCCTTCCTCGCCTTGGGTGCGGCAATGCCGAGCGCGGTCAGGATCGTGACCGCATTGGCGAGCGCCGTGCCTTCGTTGCCGCTCAGCATGTCGCGCATGCGGCCGAGCAGCGACGTCGCGAGCGTGAAGTCGATGCCGAAGCTGCCGGTCTTGAAGCTGCCGCGCACGTTGACCTGCGGCCGAACCCGATCGCCGCATAGTGCGCGCGTCGACGCGTCGAGCAAATCGCCGAACGCCAGCAGCGCGGGCGCGAGTTCGCGCACGTCCATCTCGGACGAATCGAGCGTGGGCCCGTCGTACGTCACGCGAAATCGGCTCATCGCGTCGAAGGGGCCGATTTCGGCCGGGGCGGTACTGTTTCCATTGCGTGCTGTCATGTCGAGTGCTGGCAGGAGAGGGGGACGATACCCGAAACGAACGCTTCCGGATGCCCTTCATGTTGAACGCGAATGACTGTTTGCAGGCGATTTGGCCGTCTGGACAAGACGGTTTTTCGACAGGTCCCGATAGCGCCCGGCAAGCAACGAACTTGTCCGGTCCCGTGCATGCGGTGAACGCAGCGATGGCGCCGAGGAGGGCGCGGCGGGATCCGGATGCGAATCCATTTCCGGTTGCTGCGACCATGAATCAGTTGGAAGCGCGGTGCACGCAGATCGAGGCAATGCAACGCCAATTGAACGGTGAGCAATTCCTCGCCGTGCGGGAAAAAGGCTAGCCCCGAAAGAAGGGTCGCGCGATCGTGCGGCTCCCGGCGAGTTCGATCAATCGTACTCGACACGGGATGCGAAGGCCGGATATTGCCGAGCCATGTCCTGCAGGCAGTTGCGCATCAGCCTCGCGTCGCGCGGAAAGCGGCGTTCGAATTCCGACCAGCCTTTCAGCCGAAGAATGAGCGGCATATCGACCAGCGCGGTAATGGCGTCCCGGAACGCATCCCAGTTTCTTCCATACCAATCCGGGAAACTCAACTGCTTCATCAGCCGCACGTGCAACTGTTCAGTCGATTCGATATCGTCGAGCTCGATTTCCACCCGCGTGTCGCGTGCCATCATGTTCTCCGACGGACCGGTCGCGAAACATTCAATTCATTTCGCGCGCCGTACCGAGCATCATAGCGCGCGCTTCCGGCGGCCGCGCAATCCGCTCCCGGACCGCCGGCGCCGCCAGGCACGTCGCGACGGCCTCGTACCCCGGCGCGCCGGGGTAAGGCGCCACGCGCGCAGGCGGGCTGTGATTGGCCGGGCACAACAGGATGGTTTCGTCGGGGCCGACCGCCGCGAGATCGAGGATCGCCGCCGAGCGCGTCAGCACGAACAGCGGCCGCATGCCGGCGGCCGCGCATGCGCGCAGATGCGCGATCAACGCGTGTTGCGTGGCCTGATCGAGATCCTGTTCGATCATGTCGACAATCAGTACGCGCGGACCTGCCGCTTCGACGCTGACGAGCAGCGCGGTCAGCGCCGCCGACGGCGTCGCGCCGTTGCCGGCGAGCAACGCCGCGGTGCGGTCGACGCGCGACTTCAGTTCCGGATCGGCACGCAATGCATCGAATGCCGCGGCACAGTCGTCGTCCAGCCGATCGAGGCCGACGAACACGGCGCCCGGCAACGCATCGGCCAGCCGAAGCGCGAGCCGCGTCTTGCCGCTCCCGAGCGAACCGATGATGTAGTTCAACGGCCGGATATCGCGACACTCGAACCGTTCGCCGCCCCACGGCCACGGCAGGTCGAACGCGACGCCCGCGCTGCCAGGGTCGACCAGCCGGGTGAGTTCGCCGTCTGTCGGCATCCGTCCCCGTGCCAGGCCGGCACGCATCGCGCGCACGCTGTCGAGCTTGCCAACGAGATCCTGAATCCCGCGATCGAGCGCCGCTTCGTGAGCAGCCAGCGCGGCATCGAGACTGCGCGCGTCGCCGCCGAGCACGTTCGCTATCTGCGCGAGACCGAGGCCGAGCTTGCGCAGCGCCGCGATGTCGGCGGCGCGGGCGAGATCGTCCGGGCCGTACGCGCGGTATCCGGCCGGCGTCCGTTCGGGCATGACGAGGCCGTGCCGCTCGTACAGCCGTAGCGCCTTGATCGAGATGCCGAGCCGCGCGGCGGCGGCCGAGGCGTTCAAGCGGAGTGTGTCCGTACCCATCCGTCACCTCTTTGCTGTCGATTCGTTGCGGTCAGCATAAAGGCAGTCCCAAGGGTCGGGTCAAGCGCGATCGCTCCAACGCTCAGTCGCCGGCCGCGAACTCGTCGCGCAGCGCGCGATACAACCGTCGATAGCGCGCGAGCCGGCCCGCCAGCAGATCGGCCGACGCGGGATCGGGCGCCACCGTCTCCGTGACGGGCGGCGCGACACAGACTTCTTCCAGGCTGTCGTGCGTCGCAGCCAGCCGTGCGAGCCGCGCGGCGCCGAGTGCCGCGCCGACCGCGCCATCCGCATGGCGCTGCATCGCGAGCCCGGTCGCATTCGCGCACAACCGCGCCCAGAACGCGCTTTTCGAGCCGCCGCCGATGAACGACACCGCATCGAGCGTCGTGCCGGCCGCGCGTAGCGCGCCGTAGCCGTCGGCCATCGCGAACGCGACGCCTTCCATGACCGCATACGCGAGATCGTCCGCATCGTGTTCGTTCGACAGCCCGAAGAACACGCCGCGCGCATGCGCGTCGTTGTGCGGCGTACGCTCGCCGCCGAGATACGGCAGGAACAGCGGCGCGCGAGCTGGATCGGCGTGCTCGGCGCGGGCGGCCAGCACGCCGGGCGTCGTGCCGTGCGCGCGCGCGAGCCAGTCGAGGCTCGCGGCCGCCGACAGGATCACGCTCATCTGGTGCCAGCGCCCTTCCACGCAGTGGCAGAACGCGTGCACGGCCGCGTCCGGGTTCGGCGCGAAGCGGTCGTTGCCCGCGAACAGCACGCCCGACGTGCCGAGCGACAGGAAGCCGCTGCCGGCGCCCGTGACGCCCATGCCGATCGCGGACGCCGCGTTGTCGCCGGCGCCGCCGGCGATCGTCACGGGCCCGGCGATCCCCCATTCGCGCCGCAGCGCGTCGCGCAACTGCGCGGCGGCCGCGTTGCCTTCGACGAGGCGCGGCATCTGCGCGCGCGACAGCTCGGTCGCGGCAAGCATCCGGTCGGACCAGTCGCGGCGCGCGCAGTCGAGCCACAGCGTGCCCGACGCGTCGGACATATCGGACACGAATTCGCCAGACAGGCGCCAGATCAGGTAGTCCTTCGGCAGCAGCACCTTGTGCACCGCACGAAACACGGCCGGCTCGTATTTCGCGAGCCACAGCAGCTTCGGTGCGGTGAAGCCGGGCATCGCCATGTTGCCGGTGATCGCGCGCGATTCCGGCACCAGCGCCTCGAGTTCCACGCATTCGGTACCGGCGCGCGTGTCGTTCCACAGGATCGCGGGGCGCAGCACCTGGTCCGCGCGGTCGATCAGCGTCGCGCCGTGCATCTGCCCGGACAGCGCGATGCCGCGCAGCGCGGCGAAGCCGGCCGGATGCGCGGCGCGCACCGACGCAATCGCGTCGAGCATCGCGTGCCACCACGCCTGCGGGCTTTGTTCGGACCAGTGCGGACGCGGCCGGCTGATCGACAGGCTGGCCGAGCCGGTCGCGAGGGGGACCGATCGGGAATCGGTGAGCAGAACCTTGACCTCGGACGTGCCGAGATCGATGCCGAGATATGTCACGTATGAAGCATCCTGTCTGGGGCGCGCGGCGGCACGCGTCGCGGGGGCGGCGCGTCGTCGCGGCCGTGCGGTTCGTTGAGCCGGTGCAGCGCGCGGAACTTCGACGGCGGCACCTGCTTCATCGCGAGAAACTGACGGTTGAAGTTCGACAGGTTGTTGAAGCCAACCCGGTAGCAGATGTCGGTCACCGTCAGGTCGGAAAACATCAGCAGCTCGCACGCCTCGTTGATGCGCAACCGGTTCAGGTAGCGCACGAACGACGAGCCGGTGTGACGCCGGAAAAACCGCGTGAAGGTGCTGACGCTCATGCCGGCGAACGCGGCGACGTCGGTTTCGCGCAGCATGCCGGGCAGGTTCTGCTGCAGGTACGACAGCACCTGGTTGATCGTCGACGACATGTAGTGCTGCGCGTCGCTGCGGTAGCCGGGCCCCGCGAGCACGCGCCGCTCGCGGCACGACGACAGCCGGTCGAACAGCGACATCAGGATCTCGACGCGCCGGCAGCCGTGCGCGTCAGCGAGTTCGAGCATCAGCGGCGCGACCTCGCCGCCCACGCGGTCGGGAAACTGCACGCCGCGCGCCGCGTCGTCGATCAGGTCGATCACCGGCTGCAGCTCGCTGAACGCGCCGACCATCTTTTCGATCGCATCGCGCGAGAACTGCAGCACGACGTCGCGCGACGGTACGCGTTCGCCGTCGGCGAGCTCGCTGACCCAGTTGTGCGGCAGGTTCGGCCCGGTGACGATCAGGTTGCCGGGCGCGAAGTCGCCGATGTGGTCGCCGACGAACACCTTGCCGCGCGACGCCTGGATCAGGTGAATCTCGTACTCGGGATGGAAGTGCCACTTCGCGACCGAATGCGGATAGTCGTGGACCCACGCGCGGAACGATTCGTCGCGGTGGGTGGGAACGATCTCGAGATCCGGGTTCATCGTGTGCTCCGTCGGGGCGTGCCGGCGCGCTACGGACGGGACATCGACCAGCTCGTCGCGGCAGGCGGCGTGGCGCGCGTCGCGGCCGCCGGCGGCACCGCGTGCGCGATCGGGTTCGGGTCCGGCAGCGTGACGTTGCGCTCGGTGCCGGCGTCGAACAGATGCAGCGCTTCTTCGTCGAAGCGAAACGCTACCACGGCGCCCGGCGCCGGGGCCATCGGGGCCGGCACGAGGGCCGCGCACGGCTGGCCGCGCCAGTCCAGCGTGACGAGCGCCTCGGCGCCGAGCAACTCGACGAGCTCGACCGTGCCGGTCAGCGCGAGCGTGCCCGGGGGCGGATCGCCTTCCGCGACGAGCCGCAGGTGATTCGGTCGGATCGCGGCCTTGACCTGCTGGCCGTGCTGCAGCCGCGCGAAGCGCGACGACGCGAGCGGCCAGCGCGCGCCGTTGCAGTCGACCCACACGTTCGCGCCGACCCGCTCGATCGTGCCGTCCGCGAAGTTCATCGCAGGCGTGCCGACGAACCCGGCCGCGAACACCGTGTGCGGCTGGCCGTACAGTTCGGCCGGCGTGCCGATCTGCTCGATGTGGCCGCCGCGCATCAGCACGACGCGATCGGCGAGCGTCATCGCTTCGAGCTGATCGTGCGTGACGTACAGCGTGGTCGTCTTCAGTTGCCGATGCAGCCGCTTGATGTCGCCGCGCAACTGCGTGCGCAGCTTCGCGTCGAGGTTGGACAGCGGCTCGTCGAACAGGAACACGGCCGGCGTCTTGATCATCGCGCGCGCGATCGCCGCGCGCTGCTGCTGGCCGCCCGACATCGCGCGCGGGCGGCGGTCGAGCAGCGCGTCGAGGCTCAGGGTGCGCGCGACGTCGCGCACGCGGCGGTCGATCTCGTCGGCCGGCACCTTCAGCCGCCGCAGGCCGAACGCGATGTTGTCGTACACCGTCATGTGCGGGTACAGCGCATAGTTCTGGAACACCATCGCGACATTGCGCTCGCGCGACGGCAGGTCGTTGACGACCGCGTCGCCGATCACGAGCTCGCCGCCGGTGATCGCCTCGAGGCCCGCGATCATCCGCAGCATCGTCGACTTGCCGCAGCCGGACGGGCCGAGCAGCACGATGAATTCGCCGTCGGCGATCTCGAGGTCGAGCGGATGCAGCACGGCGGGGCCGCCGTCGTAGTGCTTCGACAAACCTTTGCAGGTGATCTGGGCCATGGCTCAATCCATTTCGATCTGAATCTTGACGTCGCGCGGGTGGCCGCTCGCCGCTTCCTCGAACGCGCGCACGCCTTCGGAAAACGGGAACGTGCGCGAGATGAACGGCTTCACGTCGATCGCGCCGGACGCGATCAGCGCGAGCGCGCGCGGAAAGATGTTCGCGTAGCGGAACACCGATTCGATGCGGCCTTCCTTCGCCTGCAGCGCGACCACGTCGAGCGGCACCGGCGCGACCGGCATCCCGATCAGCACCGCGCAGCCGCCCGGGCACATCAGGCCGACGAGGCCCGCGTACGCGTTCGTGCTGCCGCTCGCCTCGAACACGACGTCCGCGCCCCAGCCGCCGGATGCCTCGGCCACCGCGTCGGCCAGCGGCCGCGTACGCACGTCGACGGTCGTGACGGCCGGGTTGTCGGCGAACAGCGCGAGCTTGTCCGGCACGACGTCGGCGAGGATCACGCGCGCGGCGCCGCCGGCGAGCGCGGCGAGCGCCGTCATCGCGCCGATCGTGCCCGCGCCGATCACGGCCGCGAGATCGCCCGGCTTCATCGCCGCCTTCTTCGCGGCCTGCAGGCCGATCGACAGCGGCTCGACGATCGCGCCTTCGGCGAACGACACGTTGTCGGGCAATCGGTACGTGAACGCGGCCGGATGCACGACGAACGGCGTCAGGCAGCCGTGGATGGGCGGCGTCGCCCAGAAGCGCACGTCGGGATCGAGGTTGTAGAGCCCGCGCAGCGTCGCGGGCGAATCGAGGCGCGGTACGCCGGGCTCCATGCACACGCGGTCGCCGACGCGCAGGTGCGTGACGGCGGCGCCGGTCTCGACGATGGTGCCGGACGCTTCGTGGCCGAGCACCATCGGCGCGTCGACGCGGAACGGGCCGATCCCGCCGTGCACGTAGTAATGCACGTCGCTGCCGCAGACGCCGACCGTATGCACCTTGATCCGGACGTCGCCGGGGCCGACCGCTTGCGGCAGGTCGATGTCGCGCAGCGCGAGTTCGCGCGTGCGTTCGAGGACGAGTGCTTTCAACGTGTTCTCCTTATTTTCCCTTGACGATCGAATTGAGCAGCCGGCTCAGCATGCCGACGAAGACGAGCGGCGGCAGCGCGAGCAGTACCGTCGACGCGTTGATCACGCCCCACGGTACTTCCTGCCCGAGCGACGTGAACGCGGACGCGACCACCGGCAGCGTCGCGCTGCGCGACGACGTGAGCGCGAGCGCGATCATCAGTTCGTTCCACACCAGCACGAAGCTGAACACGATGCCGCCGAGCAGCGTGCTCGCGCACACCGGCAGCGCGATGTGCCAGAACACCGCGTACGGGCCGTAGCCGTCGAGCGCGGCGGCTTCCTCGATCTCGCGCGGCAGCCGGCGGAACACGGGAATCGATAGCCACGTGATGGTCGACAGCGTGACGAGCAGGTACGTGACGATCATCGACAGCTTCGTGTCGTACAGCCCGAGATCGACCCAGATCGCGATCAGCGGCAGCGCGACCGCGACGGGCGGCAGGAAGCGCAGCGACAGCAGGAAGAACTGGATGTCGCGCTTGCCGCGCACCGGATAGCGCGCGATCGCATACGCGGCCGGCACGCCGAGCACCGCGCCGATCAGCACGGCCGCGCCGACGATCGCGATGCTGTTGCCGAGCCCGATCAGCACCTCGGGGCTCGACAGCACCTGCTCGTAGTTTGCGAGTGTCGGCGTGAAGAAGAAGCGCGGCACGGGCGTGACGATGTCGAGCAGGTGCTTGAGCGAATTGAGCACGGCCCAGAACAGCGGGAACGCGGCGACGAGCAGGATCGCGCCGGCGATCGCGACGGTGGAAACGGCGGCGGCACCGCGCCGGGCCATCAGTCGTCCCATTTGTTGACCCTCTTCCAGATGAGCGTGAACACGAGCGTGGTCGCGATCATCATCAGCACGGCCATGCCCGACGCATACGACACCTTGCCGGCGAGGCCGATGCCCTGCTGGTACGCGTAGAGATCGAGCGTTTCGGTCGCGATGCCCGGGCCGCCCTTCGTCATCACGTAGATCAGGTCGAACGAGCGCAGCGACTCGACCATCTTGATGAACACGAGGCTCACGAGCGGCGCCTTCAGCATCGGCAGCGCGATGTACGCATGCACCTGCCACGTCGTCGCGTAGTCGAGCCGCGCGGCTTCGAGCGGCTCGGGCGGCAGCGTCTCCAGCAGCTTCAGGATCACGACCGCGAAGAACAACCCCCACTGCCACACGTCGACGAGCGCGACCGCGTATAGCGCGAGATGCGGATCGGCGAGAAACGCGGTGTGTTCGACGCCGAGCGCGCCGAGCAGCCAGCTCAGGATGCCGGTGAGCGGCGCATACATGAACTTCCAGATGAACGCGGCCGACACGCGCGGCAGCAGCACCGGCATGATCAGCACCAGCGACGCGAAGCGGCGCCAGCGGCCGTGCACGCGCTCGAACAGGAACACCGCGAGCGCGATCCCGACCAGCACCGCGCCCGCGACCGTGACGACTTCCCACAGCACCGACACCTCGATCGCGTTCAGGAAGCGCCGGTCCGACGCGAGCCGCACGAAGTTGCGCAGGCCGACGAATTCGCTGTCCGGGTAGCGCAGCACGCGGTTGCGCAGCGCGAGGTTGATCGCGGCGATCGTCGGGACGAGGCTCAGGACCGCGAGCAGCGCGAGCGTCGGCGCGAGGAACACCCACGGCAGGCTCGTGCGGTCGCGGCGCGCGCGGCCGCGCCGGGTCGACGGTGCGGGAGAGGCCGGGCGGACGCCGAGCGCGCGTCCGCCGGCGCCGTCATTTGCGAGCGCCATGTTCGAGCGCGTCCTTCGCGTACTGGTCCGCGTCGTCGAGTGTGCCGCGGATATCCGTCTGCGTGCCGGTGAACACCTGTTCGAGCGCGATGCCGAGGTTGTCGCCGATATCCGGCCACTGCGGCGTACGCCAGATCGTCACCTGCGTGACGGGATTCGTGTCGTTCAGGCCGGCCTGGATCTGCGGCGCGACGTGCTGCTTGAAGTACGGGCTGCCGATCGTGCTCGAGCGGTTGTAGTCGCTGAACACGCCGTTGCGTAGCCGCGCCTGTTCCTGATCCTTGCTGGTCGCCCATGCGATGAAGCGGCCGGCGGCCATCCGCGTGCAGTCGTCCTTCGCGCCGACCGCCGAGATCGCGAAGCCGTGGCCATACGCGGCCGACGGCAGCGGTGCGGGCGGCCGCGTGTAGCCGACCTTGCCGGCCACGCTCGACTTGCTCGTATCCTCCATCCAGTCCGCGAACGGCGTCGATTCGATCATGAACGCGACCTTGCCCGAGCGAAACGCTTCGAGCGCGTTGCTCCAGTCGTAGGTCGCCGAACCCGGCGGCGCGTACTTGAACAGGTCGCTGTAGAGCTGCGTGGCCTTCACCGCGCCCGGCGAATTGAACGCGGGCTGGCCGCCCTTGTCGGTCCATGTGCCACCCATGCCGAGCATGAACGGCGACCAGCGCCACACGTTCATCCCCGAGCCGCGCTGGCCGCGCGCGACCCAGCCGTACAGCTTCGGCGGCGCGTTGAGCTGCTTGATCGCGGCGACGAGCTGGTCGAGCGTCTTCGGCACCGGAATGTGCGCGGCGTCGAGCAGGTCACGGCGATAGAACAGGAAGTCGCCGCCGCCGATCAGCGGCGCGAAGTACGCGACGCCGTTGTAGCTCGCGACCGCGCGGCGGCCGGGCAGGAAGTCGTCGTAGTCGTAGTCCTTCGGGTAGTACTTGAGGAGCGGCACGATCCAGTTGGCCGACGCGAATTCGGCGACGTTCGCCTCGTCGACGTAGTAGATCTGGTAGGAACCCGCGCCAGTCGACGCGTCGAGCCGCGATTTCGCGCGGCGGTCGTTCTCGCCGAAATAGCTGATCTCGACCTTCGTGCCGTTCTTCTTTTCGTAGTCGGCCAGCGACTTTTCCATTACCGACAGGCCGAGGCTCTTCTGCGCGAGCACCCGAAGGGTCGGCACTTTGCAGGTTTGCGCGGCCACGATGCCCGGCAGACAGGCGCCGAGCAGCACGCCGGCTGCGACGATTCGCATCTTGTTCACCCGTGTCTCCTTGATTCTGCTTGTTCGAATGCCACCGATGGCGGCAGGAACAATGGTGTGACGCGGGCGAGGCGATCACCACATCAAAAGAGTTCGGGAACCGATACTTTTTGCTCAGGGTTGGTCGTGCGATGCACAAAATGTGGTGGTCGGGCGCAAACCGCGCGCGTCAGCGGCGAGGCTCGCGCGTTACGCCGCGAAGCGCTCGCCTTCGGGCGTCGGCACGAGATCGTCGGGCCACTGCACCTCGAACCGCGTGCCGCCCGCGCCGGTCGGCAGGCACAGCGCTTCGCCGCGATGGGCATGCGCGATCGCCGCGACGACGGCGAGCCCGAGGCCGGTGCCGCCGGGTTGCGACTCGTCGACGCGCCGGAACGCCTGGAACACGTGCGGCGCGAACTCGGCCGGGATGCCGGGGCCGTCGTCCTCGACGCGCAGCCGGCACATGCCGTCTTCGATGCGCGTCTGGATCCGGATCGCGCCGGGCGCCGCATGGCGGCGCGCGTTCTCCAGCAGTGCGAGCAACGCCTGGCGGATGCGGACCGGGTCGCAGCGCATGCGCCGCGGGTCGAGATCGAGTTCCGGATGCTGGCCGGCGGCCTGCAGCGCGTGCGCGAACACGTCGACCACCGCGCGCACGTCGGCGGCGAGATCGGTGTCGCGGATCTCGATGCTCAGGTGGCCGCTGTCGGCGAGGCTGACCACGCGCAGATCCTCGATCAGACGCGTCAGCCCTTCGACCTGTGCGAGCAGGCTGCGGTACAGCGCGTCGCTCGGCGTGAACACGCCTTCGGCGAGCCCCTGCAAGCGGCCGCGCAGCACGGTCACCGGCGTGCGCAGTTCGTGCGCGATCGCCGCGTTCCAGAAGGTTTGCTCGTCGGTCACGCGCTGCAGCTCGCTCGCGAGCGCGTTGAAGTTGTCGGCGAGGAGCGCTGCCTCCTTCAACGAACGGTCGCCGGCGACCGCGCGCGCGCCGAGATCGCCGCGCGCGACGCGGCGGATGCTGTCCGTCACCGAATTCAGCGGCACGAGGATGCGGCGCGACAGGTTGATCGCGACGATGACCGCGATCAGCAGGCCGACCAGTGTGGTCGAGGTGATCCACACCCACTCCGGCCCGCTCGGGAGCCAGCTTTCCGGCTTGAACGACTCCGGCGAGTACTGGTACAGCAGGTAGTAGAACGCGTAGGCCGTCACGACGATCAGCACCGTGACGCCGAAGGCGATCGCGCCCATCGTCAGCGCGATCTGGCGGCTCAGGCCGTCTAGTCTCACTCGCCGCTCCACAGTTTGTAGCCGACGCCGCGCACGCTGGCCGGCACGCCCGCGACGCCGAGATCGTCGAGTTTCTTGCGCAGCTTGCTGACGTGGCTGTCGACCGTGCGCTCCAGCGCATCGCCTTCCGGCAGGCAGGTCGCCATCAGCTCGGCGCGGCTGAACACGCGGCGCGGCGCGCGCGCGAGTTGCGCGAGCAGCTTGAATTCGGTGAGCGTCAGCACGAGCGTGTGGCGCGCGCCGTCGACTTCGACCGTCGCTTCGTGGTGCTCGAGATCGATCTCGAACGGCGCGGCGCGCAGCACGCGCTGCTCTTCCTGGCGCGAGCCGGCCATCGACCGGCGCAGCACCGCCTGCGCGCGCGCGACGACTTCGGCGGGGTTGAACGGCTTGACCACGTAGTCGTCGGCGCCGATGCGCAGCCCGGTCAGCTTGTCGATGTCCTGGTCGAGCGCGGTCAGCATGATGACGGGCGTGTCGCCGCGGTGGCGGATCTCGGCGAGCACCTTCCAGCCGTCGACGTGCGGCATCTGCACGTCGAGCAACACGAGGTCCGGCTTCAGCGACAGGTGGAGTTCGAGCGCGCGGCGGCCGTCGGCGGCGTGCACGGTGCGCAGGCCGTTGCGCGCGAAATAGGCGGTCAGGATCTCGGCGATCTCGGGTTCGTCCTCGGCGATGAGGATGAGCGCTTGCGCGCCTTGGCCGGCGCCGGGAGATGAGGGAAATTCGGGCATGGCCACTCGTTCGGATTCAGCGGGGTTCCATCGAATCGCCATACTACCGTACGGCTCTGGCGGTCGAATGGAGACGGGCGGCCACGCCCCGGCGAGACGCCGCGCCAGGGCGGCGCGTACCGTCAGTGCCCGACTTCCTTCAGCAGCGCGGCGGCCGCGAGCTTGCCGATGCCGTTCGACGCGAGCGGGCTGTCGCCCGTGATCAGTTTGCGGTCCTGATGGCAGCGGCCGGTCATGTCCTTGTTCAGCACGCGCGCGCCGAGCTTTTCGAGGCTCTGCGCGACGAGCCACGGCAGCGGGCCCGGCATGTAGCCGATGTCGAGATTCGGCCCCGTGTCGAGCGCATCCGGAAACACGCAGAGCTCGTAGTCCTTGAACGGGTAGTCCTCAGGATCTTCGTCGACGGCGGCCGACAGCAGGCATGCGGGCCCGTGACACAGCGTGATGATGTGCCGGTCCTGGTCGAGCGCCCAGCGCAGCGTGCGCTTGACGTCCTTGCTGTGCGGAATGCCGGCAAGCACGCCGTGGCCGCCGGGAATGAACACCGCGATATACGGCGAATCGGCGCCGGGATGCTGGTCGAGCACGTCGGACAGCTTGAGCGGCGTCTTCAGCTTCGGCAGGTACTTGCGGTAGGTGCTCTGCACGGCCTCGTCATCGCTCGGCATCGCCCAGAGTTCGAGCTTGGCCGGATTGCCCGACAGCGTCGCGATGTCGATCTCGAAGCCGGCCTTGTCCATGTGGTGCATCGGCAGCAGCATCTCGACCGGATGGTTGCCGGTCGAGAACATCTTGCCGTTCGTCATCAGGATGTAGCGCTCGTCGGTCGCGATCATCAGGACCTTCCACTTGCCGCCGGTGTACGGATTCGGGTAATCGGCGCCGTCGAAGTCGGTCTTCGACGACGTGTACTGCGACAGCGAATACGGCGACGGGAAATACGCGTTGTTCTCCGCCGGGTCGGCGGCGGGCGTGCGGTCCGTCTGCGTCGTGTCGGAAGTCATGGCTGCTCCTTGCTCGGGGGATGGGTTCGGATGGGGCGGGCGTGGCCGGTGGGCGTCTGCGTGAGTCGTCGCGGCGATTCCGCGGCGGCGACCTGGCGTTCCGGTCATGTCCCGGTCGTGCGGACGGGTATCTCGCAGGGACGATGCGTGTTGCGATGAATCCTACAACGCCGTTCCGCGGCGAACGCCTCCCCGAACGGGTGGGTATCCCGTACCCATCGCCGTGATACGCGTCCGGACGGCTCGCCGCCGCTTTCGACAGAGACTCGCTCCCCCCGGACAGGGGGGACGCGAAAGCCGGCCGGTCCGGTATCGTGGCCGCACGCTCGACGACCCGACCAGTCGCCCATGGAGACTTTCATGCATTCGTCATACCCGTACCCGCAAGACGAACCGGCGCCGTCCGGCCATGCGTATCCGCTGCTGATCAAGCAGTTGCTTCATGCGCCGCTGGCGACGCGGCCCGAGCAGGAGATCGTGTACGGCGACCGGGTTCGGCACGATTACTGGACGTTCCGGCATCGCATCGGGCAACTCGCGAGCGGACTGTCGTCGATCGGTGTCGGCGCGGGCGACGTCGTCGCCGTGCTGGACTGGGACAGCCATCGCTACCTGGAGTGCTACCACGCGATTCCGATGATGGGTGCGGTGCTGATGACCGCCAATGTCCGGCTGTCGCCCGACCAGTTGCTGTATACGCTCAACCATTCGGGCGCATGCATCGTGCTGGTTCACCGCGACTTCCTGCCGTTGTGGGCGGGCATGCGCGACCGGCTCGACACCGTGCGGCACGTCGTGCTGATCGCCGACGGTGACGAAGCCGGTTTGCCGGACGGTTTCACCGACGAATACGAGGCGCTCGTCGCGGCCGGTTCGCCCGATTTCGCGTTCCCCGATTTCGACGAGCAGACCCTCGCGACGACGTTCTACACGACCGGCACCACCGGCCTGCCGAAGGCGGTGGCGTTCACCCATCGGCAGCTCGTGCTGCACACGCTCGCGGGCATGGCGGCGTTGTCGAGCGCGCGCGATCGCGGCCGCGTGCATCGCGACGACGTCTACATGCCGATCACGCCGATGTTCCATGTGCACGCATGGGGAATGCCGTACATCGCGACCGCGCTCGGGCTCAAGCAGGTCTATCCGGGCCGTTATTCGCCGGACGGATTGGTCGCGCTGATTGCGCGCGAAGCGGTGACGTTCTCGCATTGCGTGCCGACGCTGCTCGCGATGATTCTCGACAGCCCGGCGTCGGCGGCGGCCGACCTGTCGGCGTGGAAGGTGATCGTCGGCGGCTCGCCGCTGTCCGACGGCCTGGCGCGGGCGGCGCTCGCGTGCGGGATCGAGGTCTACACCGGGTACGGGATGTCGGAAACCTGCCCGCTGATGACCATCGCGCAGATCGACCCGCCGCGCGCGGCCGGCGGCGCATCGGCCGACGACGACATCGCGCGCCGGACCAAGGCGGGGCTGCCGTTGCCGCTCGTCGACCTGCGCATCGTCGATGCGCAGTTTCGCGACGTGCCGCACGACGGCCGGTCGGCGGGCGAGGTCGTCGTGCGGATGCCGTGGGCGACGCAAGGCTATCTCGGCGATGCGTCGGCGTCGGCGGCGCTGTGGGCCGGCGGCTATCTGCATACGAACGACATCGGCGTGATCGATCCCGACGGCCGGCTGCAGATCACCGACCGCATCAAGGACGTGATCAAGACGGGCGGCGAATGGGTCTCGTCGCTCGAACTCGAGAGCATCCTGTCGCGTCATCCGGCCGTGCGCGAATCGGCGGTGATCGGCGTGAAGGATGCACGCTGGGGCGAGCGTCCGCTCGCGCTAGTCGTGCTGACCGACGAACAGGCTGGCCGCGTCGAGCCGGAGGAATTGAAAGCGCATGTGAAGCAAGTGGCCGACCGCGGGCTGATCTCGCGCTATGCGGTGCCGGAACGGCTGCTGATCGTCGACGCGATCGAGAAGACGAGCGTCGGGAAGATCAACAAGCGCGCGTTGCGCGAGCGCTACCAGCCCGACTGACGAGTGCCCGGCAGCCCAGACGCCGAGGGCCAGGGCCACGCGGCTCCCCGCCCGGGGTAACCCCCCGAATGGGGGGCTGAACATCGCGCGCCGGTTCGAGAACAATGCGGGTCCCGTGTCGCGGACCGATACGCGCTGTGCGCGCCCACGCCGGTACGGACATCACCTACTTTTGACGGCCGGCGTCGAATCGTTATGCTGTTTTCGGCGCACGGCGAGACCGGGCCCGGTCGGCGGCTTCGCCGGCGGGCCGGCGGGCCGGCGGACACGCGATCAGCGCGAGGAGAACACGAACAGCATGGCGCCGATGGACAGCAGACAACCGGTTCGCCCGCCGGACCCCGATGCGATCGAAGTGCTGGTGCGCACCAAGCTGGCGCCGGCGTCGGCCCGCGGCATCGTGGCGCGCATCGCGCGGCTCGGCCGGCTCAGGCGCGGCCTCGACCGCCGGCTGACGCTCGTGAGCGCGCCGGCCGGTTACGGCAAGACCACGCTGCTGGCCGAGTGGCGCCATGCGCTGGTGGCGTCGGGCGTGAAGGTCGCGTGGGTGAGTCTCGACCAGGACGACGACAACGCGTCGATCTTCGCGTCCTACGTGGTCGCCGCGATCGCCGACACGACCGGCGGTGTCGGCGCCCGCGCGCAGCAGTTGTTGCGCGATCGCGCGCTGATTCCGCTGAAGACCGTATTCGACGAACTGCTCAACGAACTGGACAGCGCGGGCGTCGAACTGTTCCTGATGCTCGACGACTTCGATCGCCTCGCGTCGCCGGTCATCCACGACGCGATGTTCGATCTGCTGCGCTACGCGCCGTCGAACCTGCATGTCGTGCTGTCGTGCCGCTCGGCGCCCGCGTTGCCGCTCAGCTATTTCGAATCGCGCGACGAACTCGTGCGGGTGGACGAGAACGACCTGCGTTTCGACGACGCGGAGACGCGCGCGTTCTTCGAGCGGGTGGCCGGCAAGCCGCTCAATGCGGACAACGTCGGGCGTCTGCGCGCGGCGACCGAAGGCTGGGTGTCGGGCCTGCAACTGGCGGCCCTGGCGCTGCACGACGACAGCGACGCGGCGCGCGTGGCCGAGCAGGTCAGCCACGCGCGTGCCGGCATCGCCGCGTACCTGAACGAGAACGTGATGACGCAGGTGCCGGACGCGATCCGCCACTTCCTGCTGCATACGGCGGTGCTCGACCGGATGACGCCGGCGCTGTGCGATGCGCTGACCGGCCGCGACGATGCGCTCGACTGCCTCGAATGGCTAACCGCGCACAACCTCTTCATCCGGTCGATCGACGGCGACCGCCGGCGCTACCGCTATCACGCGCTGTTCCTGCAATACCTGCGGGAGGAGCTGGCGCTGCGCGAGCCCGGCGCGGTGGCCACGCTGCATCGCCGTGCGAGCGCGTGGTATGCGGCCGAGCGGCAATGGCCGGACGCCGTCAGGCACGCGCTCGCGGCCGGCGACTTCGATGCGGCCGCCAGCTGGGTCGAGGCGTGCGCGATGAAGCTCATCGCGTCGAGCGACGTGCGTACCGTGCTCGACTGGGTGTCGCGCCTGCCCGCGCAGGCGCTGACGGGCCGCCTGCGGTTGCGGATCGCGCATACGTGGGCGCTCGCGCTGTCGATGCAGATTGTCGATGCGCGCCGTGCGCTGGAAGCGCTGGAAGCCGACATCGCGGCCGGGCGGCTCGATACCGACACGGTTACGGCGACCGAACTGCTGGCCGTCCGCTCGCTGATCGCCGGGCTGTCGGATCACAGCATCGAATCGCTGCAGCTCGGCGAGCGCGTGCTCGCGGCCGCGCCGCCGGCCGGTTCGTGGGTCGAGCAGATCGGGCAGACGACGCTGATCTTCGGGCTCGGCTACGCGGGCCGCCTCGGCGACGTGCGGGATCTCGGCGCGCGCGCGGAACACGCGGCGTCGGGGCACGAGCCGCTTTACGCGAACGTGTACCGCCAGAACATGTCGGGCCTGGCCGAGTTCGTCGCCGGACGGCTGCACGACGCGTCGAAGACGTTCGAGACGGCGTTGCGCGCCGCCGAACGCTCGGCGGGTCGCCTGTCGGCGGCGACGGCGCTGTCGGCCGGCTATCTGTCGGCGATCTACTACGAATGGAACGACTGGGCGAAGGTGCGCGACGCGCAGGCCGACCGCTTCGACATCGCGATGCAGGCCTGTTCGCTCGGGCCGTTGCTGAGGTTCATGCAGACCGCCGCCCTGCTGCAATTCCGGTCGGGGAACGACGCGGTTGCGCACGACATGCTCGACGAAGCCGATCGCATCGCGTGCAGCCGGCAATGGCTGCGGCTGCGCGTCGCGTGCATGGCGACCGGTATCCGGCTGCATCTGGACGCTGGCCAGCCGACGCAAGCCCACCGTGTGGGGCGCGCGCTGGCGTCGCTGGTGTCGCCCGTGCCGCCGGACGAAGCGTCGAGCCACGTCGAGACGTGGCAGATGGCGCAATCCGCGCAGGCAAGGCTGCTGCTCGCCGATGCACGCGCGAACGAAGCCGCGCAGCGCATGGCGACCGTGCACGCGGTGCTGGCCGCGCGCGGGTTCGACTGGTTCGCGGCGCAGGCCGCCGTGTTGCATGCGATCGCGCTCGACCACGCGGGCGACGAGAGCGCGGCGCTCGCGGCGTTCGCGCGTGCGCTCGAATACGGCCAGGGCAACGGACTCGTCCGTACCTTCGTCGACGAAGGCGCGGCGGCCGAGCGCTTGCTGGCGCGCATGCAGAAGCGTGCCGACCGCTTTCCGGCAGTGGGCGCGTGGTATCTGCGCGACCTGGCCCGTGCGTTCGACGCGCAGCGGGCGTCGGGCGGGGCACCGGCCACGCGGCCGGGTGCGACCGGCAACCTCAGCGCGCGGGAGCTCGAGATCCTCGACTACGTCGCGCGTGGCCTGTCGAACAAGGAAATCGCCCGCGCGCTGCGCGTCGCGCCGGAGACGATCAAGTGGCACCTGAAGAACATCTTTGAGAAGCTCAACGTGACGTCGCGCATCCAGGCGGTGCGCAGCGGGCTGGCGCTCGATCCGTCACGAGTGCGGCGCGACGACGAATGACGCGCTGCCGCCCGCGTCAGCGGTGCGCGGCGAACGCGGCCACGATCTCGTCGATCGCCGCACGGATGCGCGCGGTGTGGCGCAGGTCGCGGTGCGTGACGAGCCAGACCTCGTACGGCGACGCCCGCATGCGGTCCGGCCAGATCCGCGCGAGCCCGTCGCGCTCGCCCATGTGAACCGGAATCTCGCCGACGCCGAGGCCCGCACGCAGCGCCGCACGCAGCATCAGGTTCGAGTTCGTCCGTGTGACGATGCGGCCACCGTCGATCGGTTCGCCGGCGAGGGTCGGCTTGCGGCTGGCGTCGATGTACGGCTGGTAGACGGCGAGGTCGTGGCCCGCGAACGCGCGGCCGCGCTCGGGCTCGCCGTGCCGGTGCAGATAGTCGGGCGACGCGAACAGGCCCATGTCCCAGCACGCCAGCCGGCGCGCGACCAGATCGGGGTTCTCGGGCCGCACCGTGCGGATGGCGATATCGGCTTCGCGTTTGGCGAGATTCAGGATGTGGGTCGACGTGTTCAGCGCGACGGAGACGTCGGGATGTTTCGCGTGCAGCCGTGCGATCGACGGCATCACGAACTCGATCGCGAGCGCGTCGGTCGTCGTGATCTTCACCTCTCCGGCGAGCCGCCGGTCGACCCCCTGCGTCAGCCGCACCAGCTCGTGCGCATGCTGCTCCATCGCCTCGGCGGCGCGCAGCGCCAGTTCGCCGACCGGCGTGGGCAGATAGCCTTTCGACGAACGCAGGAACAGCGTCGCGCCGAGCATGTGCTCGAGCGTCGCGAGCCGCCGCCCGACCGTCGCCTGATCGACGCCGAGCGTCTGCGCCGCGCGGCGCAGCGTGCGTTCGCGATGGATCGCGAGAAAGACGCGCGCGTCGTCCCAGTTCATCGTGTGTCCCGACTGATGCATTTTTGCATTCCCCGACCGGTAATTCGCTGCGTGCCCGCGCGCGGCATCGCCCATAGACTGGCTTCACCTACATGGCGATGCCGCGATTCGGGGATGGCCTGCGAATCGGCCGCGCATCGACGAACGTTGAGGATCATATCGTGATTGATGACGCGAACCCCCTGCCCACCCACATGACCGCGATCGAAATCGTGCGGCCCGGCGGCCCCGACGTGCTCGTGCCGGCGACCCGCGCCGTACCGGTGCCGGGCCCCGGCGACGTGCTGATCCGGATTCACGCGGCCGGCGTCAACGGCCCGGACGTATTCCAGCGCAAGGGGCTGTACGATCCGCCGCCCGGCGCGTCCGACATTCCCGGCCTCGAGATCGCCGGCGAGGTCGTCGCGGTCGGCCGCGACGTCACGCGGTTCGCCGTCGGCGATCGCGTCTGCGCGCTGATTCCCGGCGGCGGCTATGCGGAATACGCGGTGGCGAACGAGAGCAACACGCTCGCGATTCCCGACGGCCTCGGGATGGCCGAGGCAGCGGCGCTGCCGGAGACCTTCATGACGGTCTGGCTGAACCTGTTCCAGCGCGGCCGGTTTTCCCCCGGTGAAAGCGTGCTGATCCACGGCGGCGCGTCAGGCATCGGTACGACGGCGACGATGCTCGCGAAGGCGTTCGGCGCGGCGACGATCATCACCACCGTCGGGTCGGACGCGCAGCGCGACGCGAGCATGTCGCTCGGCGCGGATCTCGCGATCGACTATCGCAGCGAGGATTTCGTCGAGGCGGTCGCGCGCTTCACGGGCGGCAAGGGCGTCGACGTGATCGTCGACATCATCGCGGGCGACTACGTCGCGCGCAATTTCGCGGCGGCCGCGATGAACGGGCGCATCGTGCAGATCGGCGTGATCAATGGCCCCGCGAAGGAGCTCGACCTGTTTCCGATGCTGACGAAGCGGCTCACGCACATCGGCTCGACGCTGCGCTCGCGCACTTACGCGGAGAAGGCGCAGATCATTCGCGAGCTCGAGGAGGCCGTGTGGCCGCTGATCCGGCAAGGCACGGTCAAGCCTCAGGTCTATCGGCTGTTCGATTTGCGCGACGCGCGCGCGGCGCACGAGCTGATGGATTCGGGACGGCATATCGGCAAGATCGTGCTGGCGACGCCGGCCGCGGATCGTGCGCTTCGGGCTGCCATCGACGCAAACGCCAAGCATTCCACATGATCCGAGGACGCTTCAGCCCCCCGGTCGGGGGGCTGAAGCCGCGGCGGGGATGGCCCGACAATCGGGGCACCGAATGCGTCGCCGCGCCCCGCCGGCGCGTCGCGTGGATGCAGCACCGGACTGGACGATGAGTCGAAATGGACATGCTCGAGAACATGCGGACGTTCGTTCGCGTCGTGCAGGCCGGCAGCTTCTCCGCCGTGGCGAAGCAGACCGATGTCGCGACCGCGCAGGTGTCGCGGGCCGTCGCGAGCCTGGAGGCGTATGCGCAGATTCGTCTGTTGAACCGGACCACCCGGAAAATCGCGCTGACCGACAGCGGGCGCCGCTATTTCGAGCGTCTGCAATCGATCCTCGGCGATGTCGACCAGGCGAATGCCGAGGCCCGGAACGCGCTGGTCCGCCCGTACGGACGCTTGCGCGTGCATACGATGCCGGGGCTCGGGCAGAGCCATGTGACCGCGTTGGCTGTCGCCTATCGGGCGCGCTTTCCCGAAGTCGCCATCGAGATGACCTATTCGCAACGGATGCCCAATCTCGTCGAGGAAGGCTACGACGTGTCGGTCGTCACGGCCGCGAGCCTGCCTGATTCCGCCTGCATCGCGCATTCATGCGGCACGTCGTTCAGCGTACTGGTCGCGTCGCCGGCCTACCTGGCCCGCCACGGCGTGCCGTCCGCGCCCGCCGACCTGGCACGCCATACCTGCCTGCGCCTCGATACGCCGGCCGAAGCGAACGACGAATGGCTGCTGCACGGTCCCGGCGGCCAGACCGCGTCGCATGCGGTCACGGCCGCACCGTTCCATGCGAATGCGCCGGAGGCGCTGTCGATCGCACTGCGCGCGGGGCTGGGCATCGGCTCGCTGGCGATCTATTCGGCGATCGACGACCTGCGCAGCGGGCGGCTCGTGCGCGTGCTGCCGGACTACCGGTTGACGATGCTCGACGTGTACGCGATGTTTGCGTCGCGCCGCTTCGTGGACGCGAAGGTCCGCACCTTCGTCGAGCATCTGCGCTTGGGGTTGTCGCCCGCGCTGAAAGCCGACGCCCGCGCGCTCGACGCGCTCGCGGCGCCGCGCGGCCGCGAGCGTGCCCGTGCCCGTGCGGTGGCCGGTGTCACGGCCTGACGGCCGGCCCATCCGTCGTACCCGTTGTACCCGTTCGTTCCTGTCGAGGAGAATCCGATGAAGTCCCGTTTTGCAATCGTCGTTGCAGGTTTCGTTGCGTTGTCGCCGCTGGCCGGTCACGCGCAGTCCGCCGCACCCACCGCGCCCGCCGAGCAGGCGGCCGCGTCGCCGCGAGTGGCGAAGAAGGCCGAACGCGCGACCGACCGCGCATTCGCGAAGAAGGTTCGGCAGGCCATCGTGAGGGCGCCCGGCGTGGGCAATGCGCAGGTCACCGTGTTCGCGAAGGCGAAGACGGGCGACGTGACACTGGCCGGGAAGATCGCCGACGAGTCGCAGGACCGGGCCGCGGTGGACGCGGCCCGCCAGGTACCGGGCGTGACGTCGGTGAAGAGCAAGCTCCAGTTACGCCTGGAGGGTGGCCAGTAACGGGTAGGGTTGACGGCATCGGGTGCATGTCTTTGCGGGTCTCGTCGTGTAAAGAATCCACGGCGAAGGCTCGGGAAGGCACGCACCCGTGCCGGCTGCGACGCGTCCCGCCGGTGGCAGGGGCGTCAGATGCGACCGAGCAGTACCAGTATCACGACAATGACGACGATCAGCCCGACGGTGCCCGACGGCCAGTAGCCCCAGCTTCGGCTATGCGGCCATGCAGGAAATGCTCCGATGAGCAGCAGAATCAGAACGATGATGAGGATCGTACCGAGCATCGCATCCCTCCTGGATTTATTCGACACGGGGTGGGCTGACGCAATTCGCGTGCCGCAGGGGGCCGATCGTTCCGTAGGGCGCCGCTGTCGCATCGGACGGTGCGCGGGGGCGACCGGGATTACGCGCCGGCCTCCGTGCCGGCGGTGTCCGGCCAGAGCAGGGCCTGGGCGACGACGACGTGATCGCCGTTGAAAGTGGCGGCGGGCGAGCCGTACAGGCGATAGCCGAGCGCCAGCGCATCCGACACACGGTGGCAAAACGTGGCGTCGTCCTTGCCCGTCAGCAAGCGATAGCGGGGCAGGTCGTTGGGCGGGGAAGACGACATGGGCGGGACTCCTGTGAAGGGGGCGGATCGGGCAGTATAAGTCGGACAAACCCACGCCATCTACGAAACCAGGGTGGGCATTTACCTCGTGAATGCTCCCTCATTCAACAAATAAATTTTAAAAATGGCCGTCCGCTCGCTATGCTGAATCCTTCACTCAGGCGGGCATGCAATGGCTGAACTCTTTCTGGTACGGCATGGGCAGGCGTCGTTCGGCACCGACGACTACGACCGGCTGTCCGCGGCGGGCGACCAGCAGGGCGTGTGGCTCGGCGAATACTTCGCGCGGCAGGGCCTGACGTTCGATCGCGTGATCTGCGGCACGATGAACCGCCATGCGCAAACGGTCGCCGCGATTCTGCGCGGGATGGGCCGCGAAGGCGTCGTGGTCGATCGCCATCCGGGCCTGAACGAATACGATTTCCACGGGCTGTTCGCGGCAGCCGCCAGCGACTATCCGGAGATCGCGCGGCTCTCGGCCGGCTCGATGAAGGAACACTTCCGCGCGCTCCGGCAGGTGCTGCAGCTGTGGACCGAGGACAAGCTCGGCGAGGCGGCCCCCGAAACCTGGGCCCATTTCCAGCAGCGCGTGGCCGACGCGCGCGCGGCGATCCGCGAGGGCGGCGGCCAGCGCGTGCTCGCGGTGAGTTCCGGCGGCCCGATCGCGGTCACCGTGCAGCAGGTGCTCGCCGCGCCGCCGTCGAGCGCGATCGCGCTGAACCTGCAGATCCGCAACAGCAGTCTTTCGCAGTTTTTCTTCAACGCCGACGCGTTCCACCTCGCGTCGTTCAACGGCATCCCGCATCTGGAGGACCCCGAACGACACGCGCTGCGCACCTACGGCTGACCCACGAACGATCGCGACGATGACGAATCCTTCCCAGCAACTCGACGTAGCCCGCCTTACGCGCTATCTGGAAACCCACGTGCCGGGCTTCGAAGGCCCGGTCGACACGGAGAAGTTTGCCGGCGGCCAGTCGAATCCGACTTTCCTGCTGAATGCGAAGAGCGGCCGCTACGTGCTGCGCCGCCAGCCGCCGGGCGAACTGCTGAAATCCGCGCACGCGGTCGACCGCGAATTCCGCGTGCTCACCGCGCTGTCGGGCACCGCGGTGCCGGTCGCGCACCCGTATCACCTCTGCGTTGACCGCGACGTGATCGGCAGCCTGTTCTACGTGATGAGTTTCGAGGACGGCCGGATCTTCTGGGACCCCGCGCTGCCGGAACTGCCGAAGGCCGAGCGCGCGACCTGCTACGACGCGCTGCTGCAGACGATGGCCGCGCTGCACGACGTCGATGTCGACGCGGTGGGCCTCGCCGACTACGGCCGGCCGGGCAACTACTTCGAGCGGCAGATCGGCGTGTGGACGAAGCAGTATCGCGCGGCCGAAACCGGGCGCCTCGACGCGATGGAGACGCTGATCGACTGGCTGCCGAAGGCATGCCCCGAGGACACGGGCCGGCCGGCGCTGGTGCACGGCGACTTCCGGATCGACAACCTGATGTTCGCGCGGGACGGCTATCGCGTGCAGGCCGTGCTCGACTGGGAACTGTCGACGCTCGGCAACCCGCTCGCCGATCTCGCGTATTTCTGCATGTGCCTGCGGCTACCGTCCGGCGGCCAGGTGCGCGGGCTCGCGGGCCAGGATCGTGCCGAACTCGGCATTCCGGACGAAGCGGCGATCGTCGCGCGCTACTGCGAACTGCGCGGCATCGCGCCGATCCGCGACTGGCATTTCTACCTCGCCTTCAGTTTCTTCCGGCTAGCGGCGATCGCGCAGGGCGTGAAGGCGCGCGCGTTGCAGGGCAACGCATCGAGCGAGCAGGCGCTGCGCGTCGGCGAAATGGCCGGCCGGCTGGCCGAACTGGCCGTCGGCGTGATCGACGCGCATCGCTGATATCGCCACGCGGCGACACGACAACTCAATCAATGGAGGAGCACAGCAACATGGCAACGAATCTGTTCGACCTGACGGGCAAGATCGCGCTGGTGACGGGCGCGAGCCGTGGCATCGGCGAGGAAATCGCCAAGCTGCTCGCGGAGCAGGGCGCGTACGTGATCGTGTCGAGCCGCAAGCTCGACGACTGCCAGGCCGTGGCCGACGCGATCGTCGCGGCGGGCGGCCGCGCCGAGGCGCTGGCGTGCCACGTCGGGCGCCTGGAGGACATCGCCGCGACGTTCGAGCACATCCGCGGCAAGCACGGCCGCCTCGACATCCTCGTGAACAACGCGGCCGCGAACCCGTATTTCGGGCACATCCTCGATACCGATCTCGCCGCGTACGAGAAGACCGTCGACGTGAACATCCGCGGCTACTTCTTCATGTCGGTCGAAGCCGGCAAGCTGATGAAGACACACGGCGGCGGCGCGATCGTCAACACGGCATCGGTGAATGCGCTGCAGCCGGGCGACCGGCAAGGCATCTACTCGATCACGAAGGCGGCCGTCGTCAACATGACGAAAGCGTTCGCGAAGGAATGCGGGCCGCTCGGCATCCGCGTGAACGCGTTGCTGCCGGGGCTCACGAAGACGAAGTTCGCGGGCGCGCTGTTCGCCGACAAGGACATCTACGACGCGTGGATGACGAAGATCCCGCTGCGCCGCCACGCGGAGCCGCGCGAAATGGCCGGCACCGTGCTGTATCTCGTGTCGGACGCGGCGAGCTACACGAACGGCGAATGCATCGTCGTCGACGGCGGCCTGACGATCTGAGCGCACGATGAGGCTCGACAGCTACACCGGCCAGGCCGTGATGATCACCGGCGCCGCGAGCGGCTTCGGCGCGCTGCTCGCGAGCGAGCTCGCCGCGATGGGTGCGCGGCTCGCGCTCGGCGACCTGAACGGCGATGCGCTCGAACGCGTGGCCGCGCCGCTGCGCGCGGCCGGCGCTGACGTCGTCGCGCGGCACTGCGACGTGCGCGTCGAAACGGACGTCGCATCGCTGGTGCATGAGGCCGTCGCGCGCTTCGGGCGGCTCGACGTCGGCATCAACAACGCGGGCATCGCCCCGCCGATGAAGGCGCTGATCGACACCGACGAAGCCGATCTCGACCTGAGCTTCGCGGTGAATGCAAAAGGCGTGTTCTTCGGGATGAAGCACCAGATCCTCCAGATGCTCGCGCAGCGCGAGGGCGTGATCCTGAACGTCGCGTCGATGGCCGGGCTCGGCGGCGCGCCGAAGCTGGCCGCGTATGCGGCGTCGAAACATGCGGTGGTCGGGCTCACGAAGACGGCCGCGCTCGAATACGCGCGCCACGGCATCCGCGTGAACGCGGTGTGCCCGTTCTACAGCACGACGCCGATGGTTACCGACAGCGAGATCGGCGAGCGCCAGGATTTTCTGGCGCAGGGCTCGCCGATGAAGCGGCTCGGCCGGCCCGACGAAATCGTCGCGACGATGCTGATGCTGTGCGCGAAGGACAACACTTATCTGACCGGGCAGGCCGTCGCCGTTGACGGCGGCGTCTCGGCCTTCTGAACCGAACGAACGGAATACGGAATCTCGAGGAGTCGATTATGGACTTTGGCTACACCCCGAAAGTGGAAGCACTGCGCGAACGCGTGAGCGCATTCATGGATGCGCACATCGTGCCGCGCATCCGCCAGTGGAACGAAGAGGTGCACGCCGGCAAGTATCCGGTGTCGTTCATGGAGGAACTGAAGGAGCGCGCGAAAGCGGAGGGGCTGTGGAACCTGTTCCTGCCGCACCTGAAGGACGACGAGCCCGGCATGGGCCTGACGAACCTCGAATACGCGCCGCTCGCCGAAATCATGGGGCGCGTGAGCTGGGCGTCGGAAGTGTTCAACTGCAATGCGCCGGACACCGGCAACATGGAGCTGCTGCACATGTTCGCGACGCCCGAGCAGCGCGAACAGTGGCTGCTGCCGCTGCTGCGCGGCGAAATCCGCTCGGCGTTCGCGATGACGGAGCCCGACGTCGCGTCGTCGGATGCGACCAACATCACGACACGCATCGAGCGCGCGGGCGACGAGTACGTGATCAACGGCCGCAAGTGGTTCATCACGAACGCCGCGCATCCGAACTGCAAGATCTTCATCGTGATGGGCAAGACCGATCCCGAGGCCGAGTCGCACCAGCAGCAGAGCATGATCCTCGTGCCGCGCGACACGCCGGGCGTGACGGTCGTGCGCAACATCACGGTGGTCAATCACCACGCGCCGGAAGGGCACTGCGAGATCACGTTCGACAACGTGCGCGTGCCGGCGCGCAACCTGCTCGGTGAGGAAGGCAGCGGCTTCGCGCTCGCGCAGGCGCGCCTCGGGCCGGGCCGCATTCACCACTGCATGCGCTCGATCGGCGCGGCCGAGCTGGCGCTGGAGCTGATGGTCGACCGCGCGCAGTCGCGCGTCGCGTTCGGCAAGCCGCTGAACCGGCACGGCACCGTCGGCGAATGGATCGCGCGCTCGCGTATCGAGATCGACCAGGCACGCCTGCTGGTGCTGAAGGCCGCGTGGATGATCGACAAGGTCGGCGCGAAGGCCGCGCGCAAGGAGATCTCGATGATCAAGGCGCTCGTGCCGACCGTTTATACGGACGTGTGCGATCGCGCGATGCAGGTATTCGGCGCAGCGGGCCTGAGCCCCGATACGCCGCTCGCCGACCTGTGGACCTGGGGCCGCGCGCTGCGCTTCGCCGACGGCCCGGACGAGGTGCACCTGCAGGCGATCGCGCGGATGGAGATCAAGGGCGGCGAACCCGGTGCGACCGCGCCGTACCTGACGCCGCCGCCGCGCGGCTGAGCGGGGCGACATGGACGAACGAATGGCGCCCGCCGTAAGATCTCGGCAAGGAGATTCGGCGATGCGCCTTTCGAAGATTGATCTGAACCTGTTCGTCGTATTCGAGGCGATCTACAACAAGCGCAACCTGACGCGCGCGGCCGAGGTGCTGAACCTCACGCAGCCGGCCGTCAGCAACGCGCTGGCGCGGCTGCGCAAGACGCTGAACGATCCGCTGTTCGTCAGCACGCCGGCCGGGATGATGCCGACGCCGATGGCCGAGAACATCGTCGGCCGCGTGCGCGAGGCGCTGCAACTGCTCGATTCGAGCGCGCACGAAGGCGACGTGTTCGATCCGGCTTCGTCCGAGCGCGTGTTCCGGCTCAGCATGAGCGACCTGACCGAAGCGCTGCTGCTGCCGGCGCTCGGCGAGCTGCTACAGACGCATGCGCCCGGCATGCACGTGCGCAGCTACACGATGGACCGCCGCGAGGTCGCGACCGCGCTCGCGAACGGCTCGGTCGACATCGCGATCGACGCGCCGCTGATCGGCGATCCGCATCTGCACCAGGCGCTGCTCGTGCAGGACCGCTACGCGTGCATGATCCGCGACGATCATCCGTTCAAGGGCGACACGCTGACCCTGGACGACTACCTGTCGATGGGGCACATCCACGTATCGAGCCGCCGCAAGGGCAGCGGGCACGTCGACGCGGAACTGACGCGGCTCGGGCTGCGCCGCAACATCCAGATGCGCGTGCAGCACTACATGGTCGCGCCGCTGATCGCGATGCGCGGCGATCTCGCGCTGACGGCGCCGCTGCGGCTGCTGCAGCGCTATCCGGCGCGCATTCTGGAACTGCCGTTCGAGATGCCGGGACTCGATTACTTCTGCTACTGGCATCGCAGCGCCGATCAGGATCAGGGCAGCCAGTGGCTGCGCGGGCAGTTGATGGCGCTGATGGGCGGGATCGGCGAGGTGCGGTGAACGGTGGGGCGTGCGCGTCGCAAGTTCGCCCGCGCTTGCCGGCTCGATGGCTCAATACGAATCGTCGTCGAAGCGCGACGCTGCGGGCCGGCGCTTCAGGTCCTTCAGCCAGTCGCGGACCCTGTCCGGATCGTCGAACTCGCGCAGCGCGACGGTCAGGTCGTGGTTGCTGCGCTGCATGCCGGCAATGTCGCGCGTCAGCATGCGCATCACCGTATCGGGCGCGACCTTGGTGGACGACGCGATGCCGTAGGTTCGCCTGAAATCGTTCTCGACGTGCCCGATCTCCTGGTCGAGCTCGCGGAGCTGTTCCTCCAGGATGCCGTTGTAGTGCGTCAGCCGCGCTTCGCTCAGGCCGTCGATCGCGCGCCGGTCGATCTGTTCGATCTCCAGTTGCAGCTCCAGCAGGTGCAGGAGGTTGCCTTTCGCATACGCGTGGTTGACACGCTGCATCAGCACGGTCTTGCGCGCCTGTTCCTCGGGATCGGTTTCGCGATCGGGATGCAGCGCGCTGGCGAGCTTGCGATAGACGTCGCGGAGCGACTTGCTCGATTCGGCCTGCTCGGCTTCGCGTCGCGCCTGCGCGGCCGATTGCCGGGGCGCTTTCTTGCGCTTCGCGCGTTGGGCTTCGCGGGCCTCGTGGGCGGCCATGTCGCGCGTGTACTGTTCGTCGAATTCGGCTTGGATGCGGGCGGCGAGTTCGTCGGGCGACAGCGTGTCGAGATCGTCCGCTGGTTCGGCGGCGGGTTCCGTTTCCGGTTCCGGCTTCGTCCGTGCGGAGGCCGTCGCTGCGGCGCCGTCGTCGTCGTCGGACGGGCAGTGCCGGTTGTAGATGATTTTCAACGTCGCGTCGTCGCTGACGCCGAGCAAGTCGCGCGCCATGTCGGCGATCAGCGCGGATAGCGCGCGCTGCTCGGCTTTGCTCAGACCTTTCTGCAGGAACGCGTCGTCGAGCAGGTTGAGCAACCGGATTCGCAACGCCGTCGACGCCTGTTCGAGCGGCAGCAGCGCGTCGACGAACTTTTTCTGGAAGGCCGGCATGACCGCGTCCCATGCGCCGAGCCGCTCGCGCCGCGCCTCGATCTGCTCGACGAGCGCATTGAAGGTTTGCTGGGCTTTCGACAGGCTGGCTGTCTCGTGGCCGGGTGCGATGGCGACCGCGGCACCGCGACGTGCGGTCATGATGAGTGTCCTCCGGCCGCGGCGGGACGCGCGGCAGGCCGGTATTTTAGCCGCATGCCTGCGGGGCGGCGCGGAATGGGGTGCTTCCCCGCAGCGATCGGCGGCGCGTCGGCGCTTCACGGCGGGCACGGCCAGCGCGCCGGAATCCGCGCCCGGTGCACCGTTCGGCCCATCGGCCCGTCAGTCGCCGAACAACTGCCCCTGCCCGGAGATCACGCGTTCGAAATCGTCGCGCAGGAACGGCAGGATCGCATCGGCGACGGGCTGAAGCTGGCGGCTCAGGTAGAACGCATAGTCGATCGGCGAGCGCATCGTTTCAAGCGGCTCGGGGCCGGCCGTCGTCATCACGTAGCTGATCCAGCCGCCGCGCTGATACTGCAGCGGCCGGCCCTGCGCATGATTGAACTCGTCGGCGATGCGCGCCGCGCGCACGTGGGGCGGCACGTTCCGTTCGTATTCGCGCAGCGGCCGGCGCACGCGCTTGCGGTACACGAGCTGATCGTCGAATTCGCCGGCCAGCGTGCGGCGTACGTAGTCGCGAATGAAATCCTGGTACGGTTCGAGCCTGAACACGCGCCGGTACAACTCGCGCTGGAATTGCTGCGCGAGCGGCGTCCAGTCGGTGCGCACCGTTTCGAGCCCCTTGAACACGAGGTCCTCGCCGCCGTCGGCCGTCGCCGCGAGGCCGGCGTACCGCTTCTTGCTGCCTTCTTCCGCACCGCGCACGGTCGGCATCAGGAAGCGGCGGTAATGCCGCTCGTATTGCAGCTCCAGCGCGCTGTCGAGTCCGAACTGTTCGCGCAGGTGCGCTTGCCACCAGCGATTCACGTGTTCGACGAGCGCACGGCCCTTCGCGCCGGCTTCGTCGTCGTCATGCGCGCGGCCGAGCCACACGAACGTCGAATCGGTATCGCCGTAAATCACTTCGTAACCCTGAGCTTCGATCAGTTGACGCGTGCGGTGCATGATCTCGTGGCCGCGCATCGTGATCGACGACGCGAGGCGCGGGTCGAAGAAGCGGCAGCCCGTCGAGCCGAGCACGCCGTAAAACGAATTCATGATGATCTTCAGCGCCTGCGACAGCGGTGCGTTGCGCTGCCGCTTCGCGTCGTCGCGGCCTTCCCACACGCGCCGCACGATGTCGGGCAGGCAGTGCGCGGTGCGCGAGAAACGCGCGCCGAGAAAACCGGGCACCGATGCGTCGTCGCCGGGATGCGCGAGCCCCTCGATCAGGCCGACCGGATCGATCAGGAACGTGCGGATGATCGACGGATAGAGGCTCTTGTAGTCGAACACGAGCACCGAGTCGTACAGCCCGGGGCGCGAATCCATCACGAAGCCGCCGGGGCTGTTCTGCCCCGTCACGTCGCCGAGGTTCGGCGCGACATAGCCGAGTCGATGCATGCGCGGCAGGTACAGGTGCGTGAACGCCGCGACCGACCCGCCGGTGCGATCGGCAGCCAGCCCCGTGACGCTCGCGCGTTCGAGCGCGAAGGACAGCAGGTCGGCCTTGTCGAAGATGCGCGTGACGAGCTCGCAATCCTTCAGGTTGTAGCGCGCGAGCGCGGGCTTGTCGTGATCGAAGCGGCGCTGGATCTCGTCCATCCGCTGGTACGGATTGTCGATCGACTTGCCTTCGCCGAGCAGCGATTGCGACACGTATTCGAGGCTGAACGACGGGAAGGTCCACGTCGCGGATTTCAGCATGTCGATGCCGTCGAGGATCAGCCGGCCGGCCGCGCCCGCGAAGAAGTGGTCGGGCTGCTGACCGTGCGCGCGCCAGTCGAGCACGCTGCCGCCGCGCCCGAGTTTCAGCGGCACGCCGTATTGCTCCGCGTGCGCGTGCAGGATGCGCAGGTCGAACTGCACGAGATTCCAGCCGATCACCGCGTCGGGCTCGTGCTCGTCGAACCAGTCGTTGAGCCGCGCGAGCATCGTGGCGCGGCTGTCGCAGTAGTCGAGGTTGAAGTCCAAGGCGCCTGCGCTGCCGCTTGCGTCGCCGTTCGGCGGCCCGAGCATGTAGACCTGTCGTTGCCCGCAGCCTTCGAGCGCGATCGAGTACAACTCGCCGTGGACGCTGGTTTCGATGTCGAGCGACACGCAGCGGAGCGTCGGGCGGTAACCGGTTGCGGGCTTCAGCTCGCCGCCGGTGAGCGTGCCGTCGGGGCCGGGTTGCCCGCGAAACTGCACGCACGCCGTGATGAAGCGCTCCATCGCGTAGCGGTCGGGCGGCTGCACGTCGGCTTCGTAGACGTCGACACCGGCGGCGGCGAGCCGCTTCTGCAGCCCGGACAGATGGCGATAGCGCTTGCAATAGAGGCCGACGACGGGGCGCTGCCGGAAGTCGCGCAGCGCGAGCGGGCGCAACTCGGCTTCGCGCTCGCCGGCCAGCGTGCGTTCGGCGAGCGCCTGCTGTTCGGCCGGAATGAACGCGACGGCTTCCTGCGGGCGCAACCGTACGCGGCGCGGACCGTGTTCGGTTGCCAGCCAGAACTCGATCTCGATGCCGGATGCGGTGTCCCGCCAGTGGCGGGTGAGGATGAAACCCTGCTCGAACGCCGTCAAAACGCTTGCTCGTCGTGGATGCCCAGGCGGCGGATTTTAGCGCCTGGAAGCGCTTCGCGCCGGCGGCGGCCATCTGGCATCAGGTGGCAGGAAGGCGGAGCGCGACGCGCCATCCCGTCTGGGCCGCATCGATCGGCTGCAGCAACCAGCGGCGCGCGGCGATCGTATTGCGCTTCTGCGTGACGTATTCGTCTACCGCGAGTTCAAGGGTATCGTCGCCGACGCGGGACAGTGTCGCGGCGGCGCCGGAGCCGTCCGCGAATTCGATGACGGCGGGATGCGGCTGGGCGGTGCGCGGCGCATCGCGGTCGAGCGTCACGATGCTGCCCGGGTAGAGGTGCGAATGGTTTGTCCGCAGCAGGACGGCAGTGGGCATGAAAAGCGCTCCGGAAAACGCCGGCCTGGGCGACGTGAGCCGGCTTCCGGAGCCTACATGAAGGTGAGCGTTTGCGGGATCATGGCTGGCAGACGCCAGGATGTGCGGTGCCTGAGGCCAGACTCGAACCGGCGCCCCCTCAAACATGCCCCTCATGCTCGATCGCCCGTCCCGGCGACGAGCGCGCGGCGACCTGCATCGGCACCCCCGACACCCTCGCCGCCCGCTTCGCCCACATCGCCGTCAGAATCGGCACGAGAATCGCCGTCACGAGGCACGCGGTTGCGACGATCGCCGTCGCCGCCGGCACCATCGGCTTGAACTTCGGGATCATCTCGCCGATGATCGCCGGGTTCGCGACCGCGGCGCCGGCCGTCGACGACGCGGCCAGCCCGGCCGTCCCGTTGCCGCCGCCCAGGAACTTGTCCGCCAGAATCAACGGCACGCCCGTCACGACGATCACCGCGAGCCCGAGCGCGATACCCGGCAGCCCGCTCTTCGCGATCACGTTCAGATCGATGCCGTTGCCGAGCGCGAAGCCGAAGAACGGGATCAGCGGATGGACGCAGCGCCCGAACAAGTCGCGCAGCTGCACATCGAGATTGCCGAGCGTGAAGCCGATCAGGAATGGCAGCACCGCGCCGACGAAAAGCCGCGTCTCGAACACCGCGACGCCGGCCGCGCCGAGAATCAGCATGCTGACGAGCGGCCCCGATTCGATCGACATCAACACGAACGCACCGGCTTCTTCCTTGGTGCCGTATTGCTGCATCACGGCCGCATAGAGGCCGCCGTTGGTCATGTCCATCGACGTCGTGATCGCGAGCAGCGACAGGCCCGCGAACAGGCCCGTGCGGATACCGTCGTCGGGGATGAACCGCGCGGCGATCAGCGTCGCGAGCCATGCGACCACGATCTTCGTCGCGAGCAGCGTGCCCGATTTGCGCAGCACGACGCCCGTCGCGCGCAGGTCGATCGTCGCGCCCATGCAGAAGAACCAGACGGCGAGGATCGGCACCGTGCCCGCGATCAGGCCGTTGGTGAACGAGCCGAAGTACTTCCCGGCGTTCGGGGCGAACGTGTGCACGCACGCGCCCAGCAGCATCGGGACCAGCATGAGCCCGCCCGGAATGCGGTCGATGGCCTGTTTCAGCTTCACGTCTCCTCCGTGGACGTCGATGCGTCCCGTTGTCGAATGATGTCTGCTGACTGACTATAGGACATGATTCGGAACGGTGGTCCGTTTTTATGCGTTTCGATGGTCGTCGTATCATCCGGAAGCGACGACCGTCGCGCAGGATTGAGCGAGTGCCGGCCGCGAACCGGCAAACCGAGAAAACGATAGGGCGTAGCGGGCGAATGATGAAGATGAAAACGACGATGCGCATCGGCATCGCGATGCTGGTGGTCGGTGCGAGCGTGGGCGCGAACGGCGCGCACGCAAAGAGCGCGGTCGATTGCGGGAAGCTCGACGCGGCCACGAGCGGCCCGGACGACAACTTCCGGCCGCCGGCGTCCGGCACGGTCGTCGGCACGGGGCGCGCGTATTTCTACTCTGCGCCCGACGCGCAGTGCATCACGAAGCGTACCTTCATCGTTCCTGGCGATTCGGTGACCGTCTACAAGTCGCACGGGCGCTGGTACAACATCATGTACGTGAACGGCAAGACCGGCGACGACGTCGAAGGATGGGTCGAGCAGGATCGCGTGCGCGTCGGCGGTCAATACGGCGCGCAGTAGTCGCCTTCGGCGTCGCCGCTACACCGTCGCCCATGCGACGTCGCGCTTCAGGTTCTTCGCGCGCAGCGGCCGCTGGTACAGGTATCCCTGCGCGTACTGGATCCCGACCGCATGCAGCGCGCGATGCTGGGTTTCCGTCTCCACGCCTTCCGCGATGATCTTCATGCCGTAGTGGTGCGCGACGGTCGCGATCCCTTCGATCAGCTTCTCGCTGCCGCTGTCCAGTTGCGAGACGAACTGTCGATCGATCTTCACGTAGTCGAAAGGGAAGCGCGACAGCATGTCGAGATTGCTGTGATGCGTGCCGAAATCGTCGATCGCGAACTTCGCGCCTTTGGATCGCAGCGCCTGGAAGATCTCGGTGGTGCGCGCGTTCTTCTCGAGCAGGATGCGCTCGGTGACTTCGAGCACCAGCGTGAAGCCGGGCGGCAGCGCGCGGATCGTTTCCTCGACGACGGCCACGAACCGCGCGCGCTCGAGATCCCGCGGCGCCACGTTCACGGCGATGCGCAGCGGCGCGGACGGCGTCAGCGCGGTCAGCTCGGACACCGCCGTGCGCAACACGAATTCGGTGACCTTCGGCAGCAGCGTGCTCGATTCCACCTGCGGGATGAACACGGCCGGGCTGATGGCCCCCCACTTCGGATGGTGCCAGCGCAGCAGCGCCTCGACGCCGACCGTCCTGCGCGTCTGCACGTCGACGATCGGCTGGTATACGACATGGAATTCGTTGCGCCTGAGCGCGTGGCGCACGGCCTTCAGCAACAGCCGCCGCGGCGCCATCGCGAGCAGGTAGGCGGCCATCACGAGGCTGTCGGCCAGCAGGACGATCGTCGCGCAAATCAGCCGGTCGTGGCGCTGGACCTGTGACGCGTAGCGCGCCGATGCGACGACCGACACCTTGAACGGCCAGCGCTGCGACGCAATCGTGCTGCCGCCCGTGGGGCCGGCGTCCGTGTCCGGCGCGAACGTCCCGTGCTGATCGAGGCGGCCCGACCCCGCGATCGACAGCGTGGCCGTTTCCGCCCCGTTGGCGGTGCCGAGGGCGAGCGCGTCGGCCACGTAGTCGCCTTCGATCAGGTACAGGACGCCCGCGCCGCGCGCAGTGGCGCGGAATGCGTACAGCACCGGAATGCCGCGCTGGAACGCCGTCTGGCGCAGCAGCGTGACGGTCATCGATCCCGGTTCGGGCTCGCGCGCATACTTGACGAGCGGCACGTCGATCGAGCCGAGCGCCGACGAACATATGACGCGGCCGTCGTTCACCAGCGCGACCGCACGCAGATAGCGCAGGCGAGTGCCCACTTCGGCCAGCGTCCGGAACACCGTCGCGCACGGCTGTCCGACCAGCGCGGTCAGCTCGTCCGCGTGGCGGAGGCGCACGCCGTCCAGGATGCGGTCCACGGAAGCCACGATGTCGTGGGCCACGGCGCGCTCATGCGCGGTGACGGTATCGCGGGCGTAGCGGTCGGCCAGCACGATCGCGAACGCGGGCACGAGCACGCAAATGATCACGGCGGCGAAAAGGACGACGCGCGGCCACGCGCCGCCGCGGTGGAAAAGATGCGTCGAGCCGGGCGGGAGCGCCCGTAATCCCGCGGTTGCCTTTGGTGTTGTACGCATGGCGTGGCAAGTCGAACCGGTCGGTGCGCCGACGGCGCGCAAGCCGCATGCCTGATTCGGACCATGCGGCTTGCGCGCCGGTTTCGGGACGCCGATCGAGTCGGGCGTCGCGACGGCATCCGCTCGGCCAGTCGCGATCAGCCATTCATCTGGCAGCATTCCTTAAGAACATGCGCACATTCGGCATGTATCTCGATGTAACGTACCGAAAAAAGCCCCGGCCGCACGGTGCGTGCAGCCGGGACAAAAGACACCGTCTCTTGGCACGAGGATGGTGCGTGGCAAGTATAAGATGCGGCGCGCCATTACGTAATATCGTTGTCTAAAAATTGATGATGTTTCGGGATTGCGTCTCGAAAAGAAACATTTCAATAGGGCGCCGTGGTCGGCAATTTGCCGCCAGCGCGTCAAACCGGAGCGTTGCGATGAAAGAAAATGCCACACCGACGGTCATCGTGACCGATGGCGCCGCCGCGGCGGACGGCGGTTCGCTGTGGATCCGGATTTCGGTGGACGGGGAGGCCCGCGACTATTCGCTCGATCGCGCGCTCGCGTCGCGCGGTACGCCGCGTTACGACAGCATCCGCGGCGCGCACGGCGTGCTGTCGGAAAGAGAGCGACGGGAATTGCGGGGGTTGCTGGCGCGCATCGCCGACCCCGCGATGTGGGCCGGCATCGTCGGCACGTTCATCCAGGTGCTGACGCGCCCCGACGAGCCATGAACGATGCGGTGCCGGCGGCGCGTCAGAAGTCGTTGCGCATCTTGTGGAGCAGGCCGCTGGGCGACTGGTGCGTGTCCACGGCGGTGAGGACATCGGTCACGAACCACGGCAGGTTCAACTGCGTATCGGAATCGCCGACGCAGACGCGGATCGGCGGCGCGCTGGACGGCGAATGGGCGCCTTGCGCGGCATCCCGCGACGGCACGCAATTTTTCGCGTAGGCCTGAACCGGAACCGGCGCGATGCCGGAGGACGCACCGGCGAAGGCCGGCGCGGACACGCCGATGGTGGCAAACAGGGTCAGGGCAGCGGCAAGGGCGACGCGTTTCATGAGGGTTCTCCGGCGATGCACGTTCGACCATGCGAGCCGCCGTGAGTTCGTGGGCGCAACATGCGAGTCACTTCCCCGAACAGACTGCTGGTCGCGTACAATGCCGGCCGTCCGCGTCTGCCGCTCGCCGCAGGCCGCACCACTGCCGCGGCGACTCGCCGCACGGGTGTCGTTCCACGCATGTATATTGTCGCCGTGCATCGATCGGCCGGCGATATCGCGCCGCTTCGTTTGCACGTCTCTGTGCGCGCGCACTGCCAACCCGCCCGAGCGCGGTGCTCGCGGCGAAGCGTCCAGAGCAATTACAAGAACCAGAGAGCGTTCCGAGCCCGCCCATGAGCGATACCGAAGTCGTTTTTCAAATAACCGCGGACGATCTCGTCCACGCCTACCGCCTGCATCTTTGGCGCAGGTACAACTGGAAATACCTGCTCAAGTCATTTGCGATCGGTGCGATCGTGTACATCGTCCTGCTGGTCGGCGGCGTCCGGATAGCAAGCGGACATTTTCCGGAATGGCGCTATGTCTGGATGGCCGCGGGAATCGCGGCTGTCGTCGCGATCGGCGTGCCCATCCTGAATCATCTGATACTGCCGCGCGCAGGTCGCAAGATTTACGACCAGCAAAGGACGCTTCATCAGGTTCACACGGTCATTTTCCAAGGCGACCGGTTCATTGTCGAAACGCCGACTTCGCGCGACGAAATTCACTACGCGGATCTCATTCACTGGAGCGAGGATCGTCAAATGATCCTGCTGTATCAGTCATCGGTGATGTTCCGCGTGGTACCGAAGCGCGTGCTGAACGACGGACAAGTGGCATTCCTGTATCGAGTGCTGCTTCAGAACGGCGTGCACAAAGTCTAGCGGGCCGTGGCCGGACGGCCTGCGCCGTCCGGGTTTCGACGCGCGCTTGCGGCCAGGAGGCCCCGCGCATCCCATCACTGATACCCGTAACACTGCTTCAACCCCGCGTAGTCGTAGAAGTGGCTGTCCGGCGCGATCTTCGCGCCGTCGCACGCGGCCTGGAAATCCGTCTCGCGCTCGTTGTACAGCATCTTCACGATGAGGCGCGATCCGTTGCGATAGACATCCCACTGCATGTTCGCGGCCATCGGCGACACCTGGTCGCCGCGCCACGGATTGTTCGCATACGTGTACGTCTGCGCCTGAGGCGTCGGCACGAACACGTTCTTCAGGTTCATGATCGACGCGAACGGAATCACGATCTCCGCATGCGTGAAGCGCAGCTTCGCGGCGTGCGTCAGGTCGCCGCGCGCGATCGCGTCGACTTCGCCGAAGAAATCGTCCTGCAGCACCTTCGCCATCCGGTACGTCACCGGGTTCGCTTCCTGGATGCCGGGCCCCTTCTGATAGTAGTCCTCGGCATCCTGCAGATACGCGAGATACTGCGCCTGCTCCGCGCCGATGTACTTTTCCATCGTGACGCCGCCGGTTTCCGCGGTCATGGCCGGCGCCACCTGCAGCAGGTTGTACAGCACGTTCACCGCATCGACGGCGGTCGCGATCTTCGTCTTGCCGTCGCCTTTCAGCGTGTTGGTGAACTTGCCATCCGTCGACGTGAACGCATAGGTGCCGGTGTTCGCGAATGTGTAGCCGTCGGCGCCGAGCTTCGCGATGAAGGCCGGCGACACGAGCGCGGACAGCACCGTTTGCGCGACGTCGGCGGCCTGCGGCGCGGCCTTGATCGCCTTCAGCTTCGCGGCCACCGTCGCGTCGTTTGCATAGGTCTGGTACGCCTGGCTCGCCTGATAGGTCGCGTAGTACGGATCGCTCGTGTCGGTCACGAGATCGGTGGCCGGCTTCAGCGAATGGAAATACAGCAGGAAGCGGTTGGTGCCGGCCGGCTGCGCGACCGGTGCGCTCGCCGGATAGCCGGCCGGCGCGGCCGGCAGCGTGATGGCCGGCGCCAGCGCCGGCTGCGCGGCAACCAGTGCCGCCGAGAAATACGTCGAACTGTCGACCGCGCGATCCTGACCCGAGTTGACGACGACCACCTGCCGGTTGCCCGCCGCGAACAGCGCGGGTAGCCGCTGCGCGAGACGCGCGGCAAGTTGCTGATGTTCGCGGATGCCGGTTTGCGTGAGGTTGCCGTACCCGGGTGTCGAGATGCCCTGTACGCCGTAGCCGAGCAGCGCATTGGCCTTCATCATCGCGTACGTGTCGGCCTTGAGCTGCACGCCGAGCGGCGTCAGCGCGCCGTCGGCCTCGGCCTTGACCAGCATCGCGTAGATCGCGCCGTCGTATTTGAAGCCCGACAGCCCGCGCGAGCCATGACGGGCGACGAGTTCGGTATAGACGGGCGCGTAGCCGGCCGGCGGCGCTTCGTACGTCGCGGCGTCCTGCTGCGGGCGGTACGGCGTCTTCGTCTGGTAGTAGGTCGCGGGTGCCGGAGTCGGCGTGGGCTGCGGCTGCGGTGCGGGCGTCGTGCCGTTGTTGCCGGCCGACGCAGCGGGCGGTGTCGAATCTTCACCGCCGCAAGCGGCGAGCAACAGGCAGGCAATCGCGAGGGCGGCGGCGGTGCGGGTCGGGCGTGTCATCGTGACGGGCAACGGACGGGACGAAGCGCATGTGCGTCGTCCCGTCTTCTGGGGAAAGTAGTCGAGCCCCGAAGTGTTGCAAGCGACTTTGACAGCAGAATGTCAGAATGCGGTCGGACAATTGTCGGATTGCCGCCGAATCGACGATGATGGCCGGCCACGGCCGGCCCGTGTGCGGGCGTTCAGTGCAGCCCGGCCGATGCGATCGAGCGCACTGTATCGGTGATGTTCACGCAGCGCGACAGCCCGAAATGCTCGGCTTCACGGCGTTCCGGTTCGCTGCTCGCGATCCCGACCGCGCGCTCGCGCGGCACGCCGAGCGCTTGCAGCGCGACATCGAACGGATGCTGATTCGATCGGGAGTCCTGTTGATTGGTGTCCGTGACGACGACCGAGAAGCGGTCGAGGTTCGCGCGGCCGAACTGGCCTTCGAACATGTCGTTGAGCCGCGCGGCCGGCAGCGTTGTGACGAGACCGAGTCGATAGCCTTCTTCCGATGCGCGGTCGAGCCACTGGATGATCGCGTCGCGCTGATGGCGCGACTCTCGCGAATCCGGGGTTGCTTCGATCTGCGCGAATGCTGCGTCGAGACGGGTGACGATGGCTTCGATGACCACGGTGATTCCTTTTCAGAAACGTGATGATCCGTTCGCCGACGGGAATGCCACACACCTTAGCGTCGATCCGGAAAACGCGACCAATTAATATTTTTAGCCGACTCATACGATTCGACTAATGAATGGGGCGGCAAGCCAGAGCGGGCGCGGGCTGCGTGTCGCGCGGCATGCCCCGCATGAATGGAATCGTGTCGACGGCGTTCAACGTGATGCACCAGCGTGGCGCGCATGGTGAATGCATCGAGCATAGGCATATAAAAAAACGACATATCGAGCGATGCCGGCCCGATATGCCGCGTTGCAATGCCGTGCGCGAACAGGTGCGATCAATGCAGCTTGATCGACGGCTGGTTACGGCTTTGCAGCCAGTGGCTCAGCGACTGGAACAGCGCGCGCTTCGCGCCGACCACGCTGAACAGGTGCTTGCGATACAGGAACTTGTACAGCCCGATCGCCGCGAGCCCGTCGACGATCAGCGAGCGCGAGCGCACGCCGATGTCCGCCTGGTACACGGCGCCCGCCTGCCCGAGCGACACGACGGTGCCCGCGTCGTGGAACGTGAAGCCGGCCACCGGCTTGCCGGCGATGCGGCGCGCGAACGCGTTGACCAGATACACGGCCTGCTGGTGCGCGACTTGCGCACGCGGCGGCAGGCACCCGCTTGCACCGGTCGACGGGCACGCGGCGCAGTCGCCGAACGCGTACACGTGCGGATCGTCGGGCGTCTGCAGCGTGTCGGTCACGATCACCTGATTCGACCGGTTGAGCGCGATGTCGCCGATGTTTCGCAGCATCGCGGGGCCCGCGACGCCGGCCGCCCAGATCGTGATGTCGCTCGCGAGGCGTTCGCCGGTCGCCGTCGTCACGGCGTCCGCGCCGACTTCCGCCACGCGCGTGTCGGTCAGCACGTCGACGTTCAGCGCGCGCAGTTGCGCGTGCATCTTGCCGGACAGCCGTTCGTCGAGCGCCGGCAGGATGCGCGGGCCGCCTTCGATCAGCCGGATGTGCACGTCGCGCGCGGACACCAGCGCCTTGAAGCGGTACGTCGTCAATTGCTGGATCGCGTGCCGCAGCGCTGCGGCCAGTTCGACGCCCGTCGCGCCCGCGCCGATCACGTTGATGCAGATCGGCGCCGCGCGCCGCGCGGGCTGCTGCTCGGCGACGTGATTCGCCTTCGTGCAGGCGGAAAGGAACTTGCGGCGGAAATCCTCGGCCTGGTCGAGGTTTTCGAGGGGCAGCGCATGGCGCTCGGCGCCCGGCACATTGAAGAAGTTCGTCACGCTGCCGACCGCCAGCACGAGATCGTCATAGTCCAGCGAGCGCTGCGGCAGGATTTCCGTGCCGTCCGCATCGTGCACGGCCGCGATCGTCGCCGTGCGCGCCGCGCGGTCGACCCACTGCAGCGCGCCCTGCACGAAGCGGAAGCCGTGGCGCTTCGCCTGCGCTGCGTATTCGATCGTGTGGGACGCCGGATCGCGATGGCCCGATGCGGCTTCGTGCAGCAGCGGCTTCCAGAAGTGCGTCGGATAGCGGTCGACGAGCACGATCTCGGCCTGCCCGCGGCGTCCGATCGTATCGCCGAGACGCGTCGCGAGCTGCAGGCCGCCGGCGCCGCCGCCGACGATCACGATGTGCGGCAGGCGCGGTGCGCGGTCCATTGCAAGGGTGGGCGTGGTGTTGTCCATGTTGGGCTCCCGCTGAATGACGATTCGGATGACATTGCTCAAGAACCGACGATATAGTTTCGTACCCAGTCGAACAATTTAATGTTTATAAGCGACTCATATGTATTCACTTATAGGAAAGACCGCGACGTTCCGGCAGTTGAAGGCGCTGGACATGATCGCGCGGCTCGGCAGCGTGTCGCGCGCGGCCGAGGAGCTGAACCTGACGCAGCCGGCCGTGTCGCTGCAGGTTCGCCTGCTCGAAGAGGCCGTGGGCGCCGCGTTGTTGCAGCGGGTGGGACGCGGCGTGCAGCTGACCGCCGCCGGCGAGATCGTGGCGCGCTACGCGCGCGAGATCCTGCACCTGTGGAGCGAGGCCGGCGACGAAGTGGCCGCGCTGACCGGCGATCTCGGCGGCACGCTGCGGATCGGCGCGATCACGACGGCCGAATACCTGATCCCGCCGCTGCTCGTCAAATTCACCGCGACGCGTCCGCACGTGAAGACGTATTTCAAGGTCGGCAACCGCGACGACATCATCCGTATGCTGGCGACGCATGAAATCGATCTCGCGGTGATGGGCAGCGCGCCGAAGGAGCTGCGCACGCACGCGGTCGAGTTCGCGAAGCACCCGATGGTGTTCGTCGCGGCGCCCGGCCATCCGCTGATGCAGCGCAAGCGCGTCGCGCTGAAGGATCTCGAATCCGCGCACCTGCTCGTGCGCGAACGCGGCGCGGGTACGCGCTCGACCGTCGAGAGCCTGTTCAAGAACGCGGGCTATCGCTTTCATGTCGGATCCGAACTGTCCAGCAACGAGGCAATCAAGCAGATGGCCGAAGCGGGCCTCGGCGTCGCCTTCCTGTCGTTGCACGCGTGTGCGCTCGAACTGCGCACCGGGCTGCTCGGGCAATTGCCGTTTCCCGGCAACCCGATCGAGCGCGAATGGTATGTCGTCACGCTCGCCGACCGGCGGATCTCGCAGGTGACGGGGCTGTTCCGCGACTTCCTGATCAAGCAGGGCGCGCCGGTGATCGACGGCGCGACGGTGGCGTCGCACGAGCGGCGGCGCAAATAGATGGAGTGTATCGACCGGCCGGTCAGACGAGCCCGAAGTCGTCGTTGCTGTCCGGAATCGACGCGAGCAGCCGTTCGAGCCGGTACCAGCCGACGACGCGCAGGCACCACATGGCGATGGCGGTGCGGCGGTTGCGGGAGTCGGGGCCGGATGGAGCGCGAGCGGCGGAAGGCGAGGGCGCGATGAACGTCGCGCGTAGCGGGCAGTAATGGGGCATGACGGAGCTCCGTAGGTGTCGGATGAGGCGATCGTAGGCTTCGCGGCGCCCGCCGGCGCGCACGCAAGGATCGTCCCGAGCAGAAACGGATGATCTTTCTTGATTCGGCGGCGGCCGCGCAGGGCCGGCACGCCGGCCCGAAACGCGTCACAATGCGCGTTCGGCACCTGATCTGGTGGAGACCATCAATGAGCGATCCGATTCTTGCCGCGCCGACGGACAACGGCGTCCCCGTCAGCCTGCGCTCCAGCCGCGGGCTCGGCTGGCGCGGCTTCGGCGCATCGCTGCTGGAAATTCGCGCGGGCACGTACCGGATTCCGGCGGCCGAGCATCACCGGATCGGCGTGCATATCGGCGCGCCGGTGCGCGCGGATTGCGTGTGCGACGGCGAGCGCGTGTCGCGCATCCAGGCGCACGGCGACGTCGACGTGATTCCGGCCGGCCTGCCCGGCCAGTGGACCGACAGCGCCGACTGCCGGATCCTGCACATCGCGCTCAGCGACACCTTCGTGCGGCGCACCGTCGAACAGCTCGAACTGAAGCCGTCGCACGGGCAGATCCGCCGGCGGCTGCAGGTGCGCGACCCGCGGCTGCAGCACATCGCGTGGGCGATGGCCGCGGAACTCGAAGCGGAAGACGCATCCGATCCGCTCTACGCGGAAAGCCTGTGCACGGCGCTCGTCGCGCGGCTGGTCGACGGCCAGCCTGCGTTTCGCGAACGCAGGCGCACGCTGGCGCCGAAGGCCGCGGCGCGCGTGATCGACTATGTCGAGGCGAATCTCGACCGGCGCATGACGCTGGCCGAACTCGCGGCGCTCGTGTCGATCAGCGTGCCGCATTTCAAGGTGCTGTTCCGCGAAACGCTCGGGATGCCCGTGCACCAGTACGTCGTGCGGCGCCGGGTGGAGCGCGCGAAGGCGCTGCTGCTCGAAGGCCGGCTCAGCATCAGCCAGATCGCGCTGGAAGCCGGGTTTGCGCATCAGAGCCACATGGCGAACTGGATGAACCGCGTGCTTGGCGCAACGCCGACGGAGATCGCGCGGTCGGGTGCGCGGGGCGGGTTGCGGCTTGCCTATGACGGCGAGGATGGCACGAAGCCTCCACGTCGCTAGCGCGCGCGGACGGACGCGCGGGCCGTACCCGCGCTCGCATCCCGTCATCCTTTCCTGCTCGATTCATCCCTCCGTGCGCGCCTTTCCGGTCGCGCCTGCCGACAATCACAGCACTTTCATCCCCCAGGAGCGAATCGTGTTCGTGATCTTCGGAGCATCCGGCAACGTCGGCCTGTCGACCGTGACGATCTTGCGCAACGCAGGCCATTCCGTGCGCGCGGTGCTGCGCGACGCACGCCATAGTGAACGTTTCGTGCAGCTTGGCTGCGAAGTCGCGATCGCGGACCTGACGGACGCGAATGCGATCGCCGCGGCGATCGACGGCGCGCAGGCCGTGCAGATGCTGTGCCCGGTGCCGACGGCCGACGCCGATCCGGCCGCGACGATGACACGGGCGATCGATGCAGCGACCGCCGCGCTCGCCGCGAACCCGCCGCCGGCGCTGCTCGCGTTGTCGGACTACGGCGCGGAGCTTGATGGCAATACGGGTATCACGCGTCTGTTCCATGACTTCGAGGAGCGGCTGAAGACGATCCCCACCCAACTTACGCTGCTGCGCTCGGCCGAGCATCTGCAGAACTGGGCGCGCGTGCTGCCGGTCGCGCTCGGCACCGGCGTGCTGCCGAGCTTTCACCATCCGGTCGACAAGGTATTTCCGACGGTCTGGGCGCCCGATGTGGGCGTCGTCGCGGCACGGCTGCTGCTCGATGCACCGGAAGGCGGGCGCGGGCCGCGCATCGTCAGCGTCGAAGGGCCGCGGCGGGTGAGCGTGACGGCGATCGCGGATACGTTGGGCGCGGCGGCGGGCCGCTCGATCGTCGCGCACGAGTTGCCGCGCGACACGTGGAACGCGACGCTGCTGCGCGCAGGGCTCAGCGAGCGTCATGCACAGCTGATCGTCGATCTGTACGACGTGCACAACGCCGGGCGGATCGATGTCGAGGCCGACGTGTCGGAGCGGGTGTACGGGACGACGACGCTGGAGGAAGCGCTTGCGCAACTGGTGCGCAAGCATGCGCGTTGAGTGAAGGGGGCGCGGCGCGCATCACGCGGGCCTGCGCATCTTGTTCAACACCCCATACGCCACCGACCCGATCACGATCCCCCAGAACGCCGACCCGAGCCCGAGCCACGTCATCCCCGACGCGGTCGCGAGGAACGTGATCACCGACGCTTCGCGGTGGTTCTCATCCTCGAAGATTCCATGCACGTTCGCGCCGATTGCACCGATCAGTGCGAGCCCCGCGAGAATCGCGACGAACGCCTTCGGCAGCGCGAAGAACAGCGTGACGATCGTCCCCGCGAAGAGCCCGCCGATCAGGTAGAACGCGCCGTTCGCGAGCCCGGCGACGTACCGCCGCGCGGGATCCTCGTGCGCGTCCTTGCCGGTGCAGAGCGCCGCGGTAATCGCCGCGACGACGATCGTGATTCCGCCGAAGCACGCGACCACCAGCGACATCACGCTGGTCGCCGTGATGATCGGGCGCGCCGGCGTGTGATAGCCGGACACGCGCAAAATCGTCATCCCCGGCAGGAACTGTCCGGTGAGGCTGACGACGACGAGCGGCAGCGCGAGGCTGAGCGTCGTGCCGAGCGTCCATTCGGGCGTGATGAAGATCGGCCGCGCGAGGCTCGGCGACACGTTGCCGAGATCCGTCATCCCGAGCAGTGTCGCGAGCGCGGCGCCCGTCAGCAGCACGAGCACGATGCTGTAGCGCGGCAGCAGCTGCTTGAAGATCACGTACGCCGCGATCATCCCGAAACCGAGCACCGGCTGCGCGGTCGCGGCGGAGAACGCATGCATGCCGAACGGCAGCAGGATGCCGGCCATCATCCCGCACGCGATGCCGCGCGGGATGTGGCGCACGAGCCGGTCAAAATAACCGGAGACACCGATCGCCAGGATGATCAGCGCGGCCGTGATGTAAGCGCCGACGGCCTGGTTGAGCGTCAGTTGCGGAAACAGGCCGACGAGCAGCGCAGTGCCCGGCGCCGACCACGCGGTGACGACGGGCACCTTCAGCTTCCAGCTCGCGAACAGCCCTGACACGCCCGCGCCGATCGAGATCGCCCAGACCCACGACGACATCATTTCATTGGACGCATGCGCGGCCTGCGAGGCCTGGAAGAAGATCGCGAGCGGGCCCGCGTAGGAAATCAGGACCGCGAGGAAGCCTGCGGTGATCGCGGAAACGGACCAGTCGTTGCCGAGCGCGCGGATCGCGCCGGGTGGGGTGTTGGGTTGCATCGTCGTCGGGGAAGGCGGCGCGCGGCCGTGCGGCGGAGCCGGGACGAATGATGGTCGGAAGCCCCGGATGAGCCGCCATTCTGCGCATTGCCGACGCAATTGGCAATTCGCGGACGACGATCGGCGGTGTCGGCTTTTCGTAAGGATGGGTGCCGAAACGCGGAAACTTCTGACGTCAGGTACTGATCTGCAACACCCTGTCGACCACCGCCACCTTGATCCCGCTGCCCGTCGACAGCGATGCCGTGCCCTCGTCGAACGGATGCACGGGCGAATCGGTCGGCGTCCATGCATGGCGCGCGAGCAGCGCGCGATACCCGCCGCGGATCACGAAGCCGCCGCATTTCCGCGCATACGCGTCGCGCCGCATCCGGTATGCGCGCGGCAGGTCGTACCACGGCAGCTTCGGCAGGTCGTGATGGACGAGGTGATAGTTGTTGTTCAGGTACAGCAGCCGCATCGCGAAGCCGGCTTCGTTGATCGTGATGCGCGCCTTCGGATGCGGGGCGGCGCGATGCTCATACAGCGAGCGGATCATCGCAAGCGACAGCGCGGGCCACGTGACGGCCAGCAGGTAGTACCACCACGGCACGCCGATCGCCCATTGCAGCCACGCGAGCAGCGCGGCCACGCACGCGGCATGGGTCACCCACATCGGCAGATAGCGGAAGTCGCCGCGCCGGAACGCGGCGAACGCATCGCGGAACGTCGCGGCGATGGCGAGCGGCGGCCCGACGGCGATGCGTCCGACGAAAGTCTTGCGCGCCACCGTCAGCGCCCGGCGCCAGCGCGGCAGCCGCGCCCAGCGTTCACGTGTCACATAGTTCGTTTCGGGATCGATGCCCGGCACGGTCAGGTCTTCGTCGCGGTGATGCTCGAGGTGCGTGTCGCGATACAGCGTGTACGGATACCAGATCGTCAGCGGCGGATAGCCGAGCAGCTTGTTCACGAAGGCGGAACGCGTCGGATGGCCGTGCAGCAGTTCATGCTGCAGCGACAGGTGCCACGCGCCGAGCAGGATCAGCGGCGGCGTCGCGGCGGCGAGCGACAGGTGTCCTTCGCGCACGAGCAGCAGCACGGCGAGCCAGCCGCCGTAGATGACCACGACCAGCAGCCAGGTCAGCCACTCGGTGCGGGCGGTGAAGCGGGCGTCGAGCGCGGCGATCGCGCGCGCGTGGTCGACGTCGAAGTATTCGGCCATGGCGTTGAGGCAGGATGGATCGGGCAGTGCGGGGAACGAGCGATGGAACCGGGGCGCTCGGCCCGGGTGCGCTGGTGTCTCGCGGATCACGGTCGGCCCGCCCGGCATCGCGCACGACGGCGCGCCGGCAGGCATTCGAACGGTACCGAGGCGGCGCGGCTACGCCAACCAATCGATTCGCATTTGCTTATCGCGTTGCGGCCGATAAGCATCCGGGCCGCCGCCGACGCGTAAAATCCCCGCATGAAACCCTGGATCGCAGTCCTGCCGATGTACAACGTGACGCCGCGCCACGCCGTGCTGTGGCGCGCGCTGCTGCGCGATGCGCTCGATGCGTTCGCGAACGCGGGCGGGCCTGCCGACGTCATGCTGCCCGACGCGCCGTTCGACGACCTGCAGGCGCTGTGGCGGCGCGACGATCTGCTGCTGTCGCAGACCTGCGGCTACCCGTACCGGATGCTCGGCTTGCGCGACGTCGTGCGATTGGTTGCGACCCCCGTTTTCGACGCGGAGGGTTGCGACGGTGCGCGCTACAGCAGCGTGCTGGTCGTGTCGGCGCGCGTGCATGCGGGCGGCGCGACGACGCTCGCTGCCTGCCGCGGGTTGCGGGCCGCCTTCAACGGCGAGGATTCGCACAGCGGGATGAACGCCTTCCGGCACGCGGTCGCGCCGCATGCGCACGACGGACGGTTCTTCGGCTCGGTCACGCCGTTCGGGTCGCACCTGAACGTGCTGCGTGCGCTGGCGTCGGGAGAAGCCGATTGCGCGGCGATCGATTGCGTGACGTTCGCGTATGTGCGCGACGCGTTGCCCGATCTGCTGAAGGACATCCGGATCATCGGCGCGACGGCATCCGCGCCGGGCTTGCCGTTCGTCGCATCGCGGGCGTTGCCCGACGCGAAGGTCGCCGCGTTGCAAGATGCGCTCGATCGCGCGGTCGCCGTCGATGCGGAGCGGGCCCGCGTGCTGAGGCTGAAGGGGTTCGACCGGCTGTCGCCGGCCGACTACGACACGATTGCGCGATTCGAGCGGGAAGCCGCCGCGTATGGCTATCCCGAACTCGCGTGACGCGGGAGCGGCGCACGGCGGTGCTGGCTGCGACCGCCCGCGCCGCAGCCCGCTTACTCCTCGTCCATCAAGCGGACCTTGACCCGCTTGCCCTTGATCTTCCCCGCATTGAGCTTGCGCAGCGCGTCGCGCGCGACGCCGCGCTCGATCGCGACATAGGTCGAGAACTCGGTCACGTTGATCTTGCCGATCTGTTTGCCGTCGAACCCGGCGTCGCCGGTCAGCGCGCCGAGCACGTCGCCCGGGCGGATCTTGTCCTTGCGCCCGCCGAGGATCTGCAGCGTTTCCATCGGCGGCAGCAGCACGCTGTCGTCCGCCGGCTTCAGCTCGGCGAGCGGATGCCATTCGACTTCGCGCTTCTGCGCCTGCTCGATCGCGCCGACGCGCCCCATCTCGTCCATGCTCGCGAGGCTCAGCGCCCAGCCGTCCTGATCCGCGCGGCCCGTGCGGCCGATGCGGTGCACGTGCACTTCCGGGTCGGGCGTCACGTCGACGTTGATCACCGCCTCGAGCTGCGCGATGTCGAGCCCGCGCGCGGCGACGTCGGTCGCCACCAGCACCGAGCAACTGCGGTTCGCGAACTGGATCAGCACCTGGTCGCGCTCGCGCTGGTCGAGCTCGCCGTGCAGCGCGAGCGCGTGGAAGCCCTGCGCGTGCAGCACGTCGAGCAGGTCGCGGCACTGCTGCTTGGTGTTGCAGAACGCGATCGTGCTCACCGGCCGGTAGTGGTTCAGCAACTGGCCGACCGCATGCAGCCGCTCGTCCTCGGTCACTTCATAAAAGCGCTGGCGGATCTTGCTGTCGTCGTGGCGTTCCGCGAGCTTGATTTCCTTCGGATTGCGCAGGAACTGCTGGCTCAGCTTCGCGATGCCGTCCGGATAGGTCGCGGAGAACAGCAGCGTCTGGCGCGTCGTCGGGCACATCCGCGCGACCTTCGCGATGTCGTCGAAGAAGCCCATGTCGAGCATCCGGTCGGCTTCGTCGAGCACCAGCGTGTTCAGCGCGTCGAGCTTCAGGTTGCCGCGATCGAGGTGATCCATGATGCGGCCCGGCGTGCCGACGACGATATGCGCGCCGTGCTCGAGGCTTTGCGCCTGCGGGCGCATCGGCGTGCCGCCGCACAGCGTCAGCACCTTCACGTTCTCCTCGGCGCGTGCGAGGCGGCGCACTTCCTGCGCGACCTGGTCGGCGAGCTCGCGCGTCGGGCACAGGATCATCGCCTGCACGTCGAAGCTGCGCACGTCGAGGCGCGCGAGCAGCGCGAGCGAGAACGCCGCGGTCTTGCCGCTGCCCGTCTTCGCCTGCGCGATCAGGTCCTGGCCGGCCAGCGCGATCGGCAGGCTCGCGGCCTGGATCGGCGTCATGTCGACATAGCCGAGCTGCGCGAGGTTCGCGAGCGTGGCGGGCGTCAGCGGCAGCGCGCTGAACGGCGTGGCGGTCGGTTGGGTCAAGACAGGTCTCCGAGGTAGGGGCGGCCTTCCATCTGCTCGTAGACGACGTTGCCTTCGTCGTCCTCGAAACGTTCGAGATAGTTGCGGGCGCCGCATAGCGGGCAGCGGAACAGCAGCCCCTGGCCTTCGTCCTTGATGACGACGTCGGACTGTTCCCACTGCGTGCCGCAGCTCTGGTTTCGGCAGGTAAACACGGTCTTTCTCCAGCTGAATTCGGTTGATGGCGCGCCCGGGCGGGCGCGGCCACGGCGGGCGGCGCTCGCGCGGCTCGGGCGCGGGCCGCACCGGCGGTGGCTCGGGTTGTGTCGATGCGGGTGATGGATCGGGCGGCGACGCGGTCGCGCGTGCCGCAATTCTAGCGGAAGCCGGTGCCTCCGCCCGGCGCGCACCAGGAAAAACGGCCGCCCCGGAGGGCGGCCGTGTCGGGCGGCATAACGGTGCCGCGGGTGCCGCGCGCGGTGTTGCGCGGCGTCGGGCGCGTTACAGCGCCATGTCGGCCGACGCCTTCGCCGGACGGGCCGGTGCGGCGCCGGTGGCCTGCGACGGCACGCCGAGGTCGATCTTCGGCGGCGGCGACAGTTGCAGCACGTCGGCGGTGTACGTCCATTCCTCGACGACCTTCGCCGGGCTGTCGTTCAGCTTGGTGCCGTAGCTCGGCACGATCTGGCGAATCTTCTGCTGCCACTCGGGCGTCGCGACCTTGTCCTTGAACACCTTCTTCATCAGGTTCAGCATGATCGGCGCGGCCGTCGACGCACCCGGCGACGCGCCGAGCAGGCCCGCGATGCTGCCGTCCTGCGATGCGACGATCTCGGTGCCGAGCTTCAGCACGCCACCCTTGACCGGGTCGCGCTTGATGATCTGCACGCGCTGGCCGGCCTGCCACAGGCGCCAGTCTTCCTTCTTCGCGTTCGGGAAGTATTCCTTCAGCGCGTTGAAGCGGTCGTCGTCGGTCAGCATCAACTGGCCGGCGAGGTACTGCACCAGCGGGAATTCGTCGACGCCCACGCGCATCATCGGCGCGACGTTGTGCAGGTTGGTGCTCTTCGCGAGGTCGAAATACGAGCCGTTCTTCAGGAACTTGGTCGAGAACGTCGCGAACGGCCCGAACAGGATGATCTTCTTGCCGTCGATAATTCGCGTGTCGAGGTGCGGCACCGACATCGGCGGCGAGCCGACCGACGCCTTGCCGTAGGCCTTCGCGAGGTGCTGCTTCACGACTTCGGGGTTGTCGGTCACGAGGAACGAGCCGCCGACCGGGAACGCGCCGTAGTCCTTCGCTTCGGGGATGCCCGACGCCTGCAGCAGATGCAGCGCACCGCCGCCCGCGCCGATGAACACGAACTTCGCGTCGACCGACTGCGCAGGTTCGTCGGAATGCAGCTTGACCCACGACACGTGCCACGTGCCGTCGGCGTTGCGCGAGATCTCGCGCACTTCGCTCGACAGCGACAGCGTGAAGTTCGGCTGCGTCTTCAGGTAGCCGACGAACTGGCGCGTGATCTCGCCGAAGTTCACGTCGGTGCCGATCGGCGTCCACGTCGCGGCCACCTTCTGGCTGCGGTCGCGACCTTCCATCATCAGCGGCACCCATTGCTTGATCTGGTCGTAGTCTTCCGAATACTGCATCCCGCGGAACAGCGGGCTCGCCTGCAGTGCTTCGTAGCGCTTCTTCAGGAAGCGGACGTTGTCGTCGCCCCACACGAAGCTCATGTGCGGCGTCGAGTTGATGAACGAGTGCGGGTTCTTCAGCACGCCTTGCTTCACCTGCCAGGCCCAGAACTGACGCGAGATCTGGAACGATTCGTTGATCTCGATCGCCTTCGAGATGTCGACCTTGCCGTCCGCCTTCTCCGGCGTGTAGTTCAGCTCGGCGAGCGCCGAATGGCCGGTGCCGGCGTTGTTCCAGCCGTTCGAGCTTTCCAGAGCGACGCCGTCGAGGCGCTCGACCATCGTCATCGACCAGTCGGGCTGGAGTTCGTGCAGCCAGACGCCGAGCGTCGAGCTCATGATGCCGCCGCCCACCAGCAGGACATCGACCTTCTTCGTATCGGCGGCGTGCGCGGACGTTGTCGCGATGCACAGCGCGAGCGCCGACAGTATTACCCGTAACGTTTTGATCACAGCAGATCCCTTTTTCAACTTGGATGCATCGGTTTGCCATGCCGCCCGGCGTGCGGTTCCGTTGCGCCGAAACACGGGTCCGGAGATCCGGATCGCGAATCCGGAATTCCGGACCGGCGCTGCGCGCCGTTGCATTTGCGCACGCGAAGCCATTCGGAAGGACACCTTCGGATCGGCTTCCCGAGAGCAGGCAAGCGCCTGCGTCGCGACGGTGTGCCACGCGCCGGGGCTCTGGCGGCAAGCCTGAGCGGACGGCGCTTCAGGCTGCGTTGACCGATGCCGCGCGCGACGCGTTTTGCGGGGGCGGGGTGGCAAGGGGCGCGTAATATAACCGAACTCGGACAATGTGTCGCAGACGACGAATATCCCTGTTTTCGTGGGGTTTTTTGTGCGTCCGGGTTTCCGGAATGACGGTGCGCGACGCGGGAAAATCGATGCGGATCAGCAGGGCGGAATGGGTGTGATGGACATGCTGCTACACCGGGACGAATACGCAGGCCATCGCGGCGGCAAACGACGCGGCGGGAGAGTAACGTTTCATCGGGTCCTTACGAAACGCGCACGCGCGCATCGTCCGCACGGCGCTCCGCATCGTGCACGATATGCAATTCCCGCGTGCGGATCGGCAGCGCGCAGTCCGCATCGGCGAGCGTCTTGCGGACCTGGCGCGCGAGGCGCCAGCGCAGCGCCCAGAACGTGTCGGTATGCGTCCACACGCGCATGTTCGCGACGGCGGTGCTGTCGTCGAAGCGCATCACCATCACGTCCGGCGCGGGGTCCTCCAGCACGTCGGGATCGGCCGCGGCCAGCGCACGCAGCGCTTCGAGCGCGCGCTCGATATCGTCATGCACGGACACTTCCACTTCGAGATCGAGGCGGCGCGTCGGGTTGCGCGTGTAGTTGCGGATCGCGCTGCCCCACAGCGCGCTGTTCGGCACGTATTCGCAGATGCCGTCCGGCTTCGTGAGGCGCGTCATGAAGAGCCCGACCTCGTCGACGGTGCCCGCGACGCCCGAGCCGCCGTCGATGTAGTCGCCGACCTTGAACGGCCGCAGCAGCAGAAGCATGATGCCGGCGGCGATGTTCTGCATCGTGCCTTGCAGCGCGAGCCCGATGGCGAGGCCGGCCGCGCCGAGCACCGCGACGATGCTCGCGGTTTCGATGCCGAGTTGCGACAGCGCGCCGACGATCGCGACGATGCGGATGCCCCACACCGCGACGTCGCAGAGGATCGGCCGCAGCGTGTCGTCGACGCGCTCCTTGTTCGAGAGCAGCCGGTTCAGCCAGTTGCCGACGCGCTTCGACAGCCACCAGCCTGCTACGAGCAGCGCCAGGCCGGCGGACAGCTTGATGGAGAGGGTGGACAACGCGTTCCACAGGAACGTCCAGCGTTCCGGATGAAGATGATCGAGAAACATGACGGGATTCCGGTTTTGAAGACAGGTTGCGCGGCGTATGACACGCCGGCAGCGTTCGACTGTACACGGAGCACGGTGGTTCGCGCGAATCCCTGCCGGACCGCGTGCGCCGATTTCATACTCGTACTAAGAGAAGATTCGAAAAAATAGGATTGGTCCTATTTGGCTCATTGGGACGCGCCGATACACTCGCTTTCACGCTGCCGGATCGCGACGATCGACTGTTTGCGATGCTGGCTGTTCCCGGCCCTTTCCCCGGCCGTTTTCCGGTTTTTCATCGATAGATAGCGAGTGATGACGTCATGCGGTTAGACCTGCGTTTCCGTCTCGCACGCGACCAAGGTCAATCCGCCCGACGCGGTGTCCGCTGTTCCCCGCTTCACCGCGTGCTGCTGCGTGGGGCCATTGCGGCGGCTTGCGTGGCCGGCGTACAGGGCGCGACAGCGCAGGCGGTTCGCGACGCCGAGCCGTTCGCGCTTCCGGCGGCTGACGCCACGGACCTTGGCGACGTGCCTTTTTTCAATGCCGCCCGCACGACGTGGGGTGGCCTGCGTGCGGCGTCCGCGGCACCGCTCGACGTCGCCTACACGTCGCATGCGATGAACGTGTCGACCGGCGGCGCGCACGACGATCCGGTGGCGCGCTTCGGCGCCTGCGTCGCGTATCGCGTGTTGTGCGACACCGCGCGCGATGCGGTCGAACGTGGCTATGCGTCGCGGTTCCATTACGGTCTGGCCTCGGCGCTGCCCGCGACGGGCGCGCAGCCGGCGTTCGCGCGAGGCGCGGTCGATCTGGCATCCGCCGAGCCGTTCACGCTCGCGCAGCCGGATCGCGGCACGCGCGCCGGCGCGATCGTCGGCAGCCTGCGCGCGTCGCTGGCGCGCGCCGATCTGCCGACCGGCGTCGCCGAGCAGATCGTCCGCATGCTGGCCGGGCGCGTCGATCCGAAGCAGCGCGGCGCGGATGGCGATACGTTCCGCGTGGCATTCGAGCCCGACCACGACGCAGTGCGGCCGGGCCGCGCACGCGTGACGGCGCTCGACGTCCGCTTTCGTGGGCAGCGCGTCGCGGCCGTGTGGTTCGCGCCGCAGGCCGGCTCGCCGGGCGCCTATTACGAACTCGACGGCATGCCGCTTGCCGGCACGCGCTTCGCGATGCCGGTCGCCGCGACGCGCATCAGCTCGCAATTCGGCACGCGCGTGCATCCGGTGAGCGGGGCGCGTCACGTGCATTCGGGCGTCGATCTCGCGGCGCCCGCAGGCCGCGCCGTGCATGCGTCGGAGCGCGGCGTCGTGACGTTCATCGGCACCGAGCCGAACGGCTACGGCAAGTACGTGGTGATTGGGCATGACGGCGGCTATGCGTCGTACTACGCGCACCTGTCGGCGTTCGAGCCGACGCTGCGCACCGGCGTGCGCGTCGTGCGCGGTCAACGCGTCGGCGCGGTCGGCAGCACGGGCACGGCGACCGGCCCGCATCTGCACTTCGAGGTTCGCCGGCATGCCCGCCTCGTCGATCCAATCGAACTCGTGCATGCAGCCAAGGCGGCGAAACTGAAGGGCGCGCAGCGCGTGGCGTTCAACCGCGTGGCGCGTGACGCGCGCACTCAATTGGCGTCGGCCGCGTTCGCGCAGCCCGTGGCGATGTCGACGGCTGTCGCGCCGCAGGCGGGGTGATCGGTGCGGGGCTGCGCTTGCAGAGGGCCGAGGCACACCGGCCAATCGCCACGCCGGGCGGCGTGGCGACGACCGTCAGGCTCCTGCGGTTCAACCCAGCGGCCAGTTCAGGATCGCGATGCCGTCGTTGTAGTCGCCGTCGCCGCCATCTTCCGAGCCGACCAGCCCGAAGTAGGTCTTCTTGAAGATATCGACCTGACGCGAGCCGATCTTCGACGGCTTGCCGTTCGCCGTCACGACCACGCGAACCTTCCCCTTGCCCGAGTTCACGATCTGCGTGTTCAGGTTCGCGTCCTGCGTGCCGGCGCCCTGGAACGTCGCGGCCGGTTTCGGGTTGTCGTCGACGAAGACCTCGATCGTCTGCTGCGCGGACGAATTGACCAGCGCGGTCACGCCGAATGCGATGTTCGGCGGCAGGTTGAAGACGCCGTCGCGTTCGCCGCCGCTGGTCGGCACGGGCTCCGGCTGCACGGGTTGCGGCGTCGCTTTCGAGAAGTAATTGACCACCGCGCCGACGCCGAACTTCGCCGCGGCGCCGGGCAACACGCCCGGCGCGCCGGCCCACGTCACCGTGCACGCGACGACCTGCCCGGCCGCATCGGTTTTCACCTTGTTCTGCCAGCTGCCGACGTCGAAGCTGTACGGGATCGTCGCGATATCGACGAATACGTCGTACTGCGGCAGTTTCTCGACGAGCTGCGTGGTCATGAACTGACGCATCCGGTCGAGCACGGCCTGATCGCCGCTGGCCTGCACGGCGGTGGCGTCGTTGCCCGCGAGTTGCAGCAGTGCGTACAGATCGTCGTGGGTAAAGGGTTGTGACATGTCGTCCTCGTGTTGATGGAAAGTCTCGCGCCGCGCGGCCGGTGAACGGATTGCACCGGGCCGCGCGCGGCGCCGAGCGTGGAACGTGGGACTGCAAATGACTGCTCGAACGATTCGCAATGCAGGGCGGGCCGGTCGCCGTTGCGATGTTTCGCGACCGCCGCCGCTCAGCCGCTCAGCCGAGCGGCCAGTTCAGGAACACGATGCCGTCGTTGTAGTCGTCGTCGGCACCGTCTTCCGAGCCGACGATCCCGAAGTACGACTTCTTGAAAATGTCGACCTGCCGCGAGCCCAGGCGCGACGGCTTGCCGTTCGCCATCACGATCACGCGCACGCGGCCCTTGCCGGAGTCGAGCACCTTCGTGCCGAGGTTCTGGTCCTGCACGCCGGCGCCCTTGAACGTCGCCGCGGGTTTCGGGTCGTCGTCGATGTAGATGTCGATCGTCTGGTCGTTCGCCGCGTTGGTGAGCGCGGTGACGCCGAACTTGATGTTCGGCGGGAGGTTGAACGTGCCGTCACGTTCGCCGCCGCCGCCGATGTTGCCCGATCCGCCGCCACCGGTTTCGCCGCCCTGATTGCCGCCGCCTTGCGACGACGACTGCGCGGCCGTTTCCCCGATCGCGGACAGGCTCGCGTACGAATCGATATGCATCGCGCTGCCGCGCACGCTTTTCCACTGGCCCTTCACGAACGTGACGCCGCTGCCGACGTCGATCGTCGCGACGAGCGTGAACGGCATGCGCCCGGTGCTTTCGGGCACCTTCGACGAATAGGTGAAGCAGCCGTCCGCGACGACGCCCTTGTCGGTCGCGATCGCGAAATAGATGCCGGGGAAGTTGTTGCCGGTCGCGTAAGGCGTCGGCACGTTGAGGGTGACCTGCAGTTTCCCGTCGCGAATCCCGGCCTTCGCAATGTCGATATACAGGCCCGGGATGTCGACGTAACTTTCCGACGTCGCGACGGGCGCGCTGACGATCGAAGCGGAAAGAAGCGGCATGGATGTCTCCGGTGATGAGGCGGTTTGTTCTGGATGGGGCGCGAGGGTCCGCGGAACCCGGCGCAAACCCGCCGGCCGCCATGGAAGCGGCCGGCAGCGGGCGACCGTCGATCGCGCGTCAGGTCAGCCGATCGGCCACTGGAGCACGACGATTCCGTCGTTGTAGTCGCTGTCGTGGCCGTCTTCCGACACGACGATCCCGAAGTTGACCGTGAACGGCGAGCCGTCCGATTTCTTGCCGTTGATCGGCGCGAGGCGCGCGTCGGTCGCCGACTTCTTGCCGTTCACCGACACTTCGAAACGGATCTTGCCGTTGCCGGAATTCAGCGTGGCTTCACGCGGGCCGTCGCGCGTCGTCAGCTTGTGATACGCGGCGGGTTCCTGGCTGTCGCCGATAAACAGCTTGATGTGCTGTTGCTCGGCTGCATTCGCGAAGAAAATCGCGCGGAAATCGGTATTCGGCGGAATCGAAAACTCGCCGGCGCGATTGGATGACGTTTGAGAGTCGGCCATGCTTGCCTCCTGATAGGTATTGGATAAGGCGCGAGCCTTGTCGCGCAAACGTTTGCCGTTTGAAACGCGACGTACAAAGCATGGCGAAAAATAAATAAAAAAATATTCGGGCGAGAATGGTTATTGTTCATTAAATCGAAAGGCGGCGCTAATCGATTTACTGAAATGTGATTAATGAAGGGGATTTCGATATATTCGATGAACTATATCGATGCGTGTATCGATTTCCTGAATGATGCGCGAGCGCGCAACGCGAAGCGAGAGAGGGGGGCGCAATCGGACTTCGGAGCAGACGCTCGGCGTTCGCATATGGCAGCGTTTCGTTTCAACATCGACATCTCGGTCGTGGCCGCGCCCACCGGCCACCGTCGAACGCCCGCGCCGAAGCCCGATCGCAAGGGAGGGGTGTGCGGCGACCGGCGAAGAGGATGGACCGACTCACTCCGAACATGAATAGGGCCTCACCGGCGCCGCACCCGTGAAGCATATCGACGACGGACGCCGTCGCCTATCGGACGGGACTGATTCTGCGTCAACGCGCGTATCGCGGGATCGGGCGGGACGGAAGGCGCAGCCGTCCCCGGTTGACAGCCGTGGTCACCCTGTGATTTGATGCCGGCCATGCACGCCGCCGAGTTCCTCTTCTCGCTACGACTACTAGCCCGCTTCTCCGGGCTGGGTCTGCGGCTGCGCGCTTTCCATCTGCTTCGTTCCTGAAGCGCCAGATTTTCCCCGCATCACCGACCTGGCCCCGGTTGTCGACCGGCGCCTGAGTTCGTCTTTTTTCCGTCATCACTCCGCTCCGTCCCGGTCGCTCAACCGCCAAGGCCGTCGTTCGCCGTACCGCTTTGCCGTTGTGCCGTTTTCTTGCCGTTTTTACCGCTGCGCGCGCGGCCGGCTCTTGCCGCCGATGGCCGCCGCGCCGCGCTTCACCGACAAACAGACCGAGGACCGACATCATGATGCTGAAGAACCCCGCGACGAAATACCGACCGTTCACGCCCGTCAACCTGCCCGACCGCACGTGGCCGTCGCGCACGATCACGCAGGCGCCGATCTGGATGAGCACCGACCTGCGCGACGGCAACCAGGCGCTGTTCGAACCGATGGACGCCGCGCGCAAGATGCGGATGTTCAAGACGCTGGTCGCGATCGGCTTCAAGGAGATCGAGGTCGCATTCCCGTCCGCGTCCGAAACCGATTTCAACTTCGTCCGCGAGCTGATCGAGGGCGGTCACATTCCCGACGACGTGACGATCGAAGTGCTGACGCAGGCGCGCGACGACCTGATCGAGCGCACCTTCGCATCGCTGCGCGGTGCGAAGCGCGCAATCGTGCACCTGTACAACGCGACCGCGCCGGAATTCCGCAAGATCGTGTTCGGCCTCGATCGCGATGGCGTGAAGCAGCTCGCGGTGAACGCGGCGCGCACGATCAAGCGGTGCGCCGATGCGGCGACCGACACGCAATTCACGCTGCAGTACAGCCCGGAAACGTTCACGGCGACCGAACTCGATTTCGCGAAGGAAGTCTGCGATGCGGTGTTCGACGTATGGCAGCCGACGCCCGAGCGCAAGTCGATCGTGAACCTGCCGGCCACGGTGGAAATCGGAACACCGAATTACTATGCGGACCAGATCGAATGGATGCACCGGAATCTCGCGCGCCGCGATTCGCTGATCCTGTCCGTCCACCCGCACAACGACCGCGGCACCGCGGTCGCGGCGGCCGAGCTCGCGGTGATGGCGGGCGCCGACCGGATCGAGGGCTGCCTGTTCGGCAACGGCGAACGCACGGGCAACGTCGACCTCGTGACGCTCGCGCTGAACCTGTACACGCAGGGCGTCGATCCGGGCCTCGATTTCTCGCGGATCAACGAAATCGCGCGTACGTCCGAGGAATGCACGCAGTTGCCGATTCACCCGCGCCATCCGTATGTCGGCGATCTCGTGTTCACTGCGTTCTCCGGTTCGCACCAGGACGCGATCAAGAAGGGCTTCGCGGTTCAGCGCGCCGACGCCGTATGGGAAATGCCGTACCTGCCGATCGATCCGAACGACCTCGGTCGCACGTACGATTCGATCATTCGCGTGAACAGCCAGTCGGGCAAGGGCGGTATCGCGTACCTGCTCGAACAGGGCTACGGCGTCGCGCTGCCGCGCCGCATGCAGGTCGATTTCAGCGCGGCCGTGCAGCGCCTGACCGACGACAGCGGGCACGAAGTGACGAGCGCGCAGATCTGGTCGCTGTTCCAGCAGGAATACGTCGAAAGCGATACGCCGCTGCGCTATGTCGGCCATGAGCTGACCGAACGCGACGGCCGCGAGACGATCGTGCTGACCGCGGACGTGCACGGCGAGCGCCGCGTGCTGCGCGGCGAGGGCAACGGCCCGCTCGACGCGCTGATGCATGCGCTGCACACGCCGCTGCGGATCCAGCATTACGAGGAACGCGCGCTGTCGCAGGGCGCCGATGCGAAGGCGATCGCGATCGCCGAGCTGGCCGGCACGGGTGTGCGCGGCAGTGCGTTCGGTGTCGGCGTCGATGCGAACCTGACGACCGCGTCGATTCGTGCGGTGATCAGCGGCGTGAACCGCGCGTATGCGCGTGCGGATGAGGGTGTGCAGGCAACTTTCTTTGCCGGTCAGCCGACGGTGCAGGCCGTTGCGTAACGGCGGCAGGGGCGGTCGCGCCGGAATTCTCCGGTGCGGCCGCGTCGCCGACAGGGGCGCTGCATGGCCCGCTGAGTGCCGCCTGTAGCGCCTGCTTCATGAAGTCCACCCAAGCGCGCGTTTTCGCATCGAGATGCCGGCGCGACGGGTACACCAGCCGGGGTAGGCCGCTGCCGTTTGTGACGGCAGCAGTTTTTCTTTTTGTGTCGAGCGTGTGCAGCAGTTATCGTTCGAACTTCACTTACCTGGCTCAGAGGGCATCGGCGATGGGCCATTGAAGGAGGAAGCCAACGATGACCAAGGCTCGCGGTACAAGCGTTCACGAGGATCGGTACGTGCTGGTGCGGCACACCGCGGCGGACACTGCACGCCTGCTCGCGGATTCGGCCGTCAAGGCTGCGTACGATCAGTTGGAGGAAGAATTCGCCGCGCTCCGTGCGCTGCTTTCGCAGAATCAGCCTGGTCCGATTGGCTGTAACAATCCGCCACGTTAAATTGATCGGGTGTGGCGGCGCCGGAGCCGCTTCGGCGGCGGCCGTTGGGCCCGGCTGTAGTCATGCTATGTAATTCGATAGCACCTACTCCTGACGCTGCCTCATGCGAGCGCTGATGCGCTTCCGGCTGCAACACACTTCTTTAAGCCGTGCTCCGGCCCGTCAGACCGAAACCGTGATGCCCGCCGGCCCAGATCCCGCCGCCGGCCGCACCACGATCTCCACATGCTGGCCGAACGACGCCAGCGTCAGCATCAGTTGGTCAAGTGTCACGTTCCGGAGCCGCTCGCGCTGCTCGGGGGTGACGACCGGCCGGGCCATTTCGGAGAGCGCTGCGGCCTCTTCTTCAGTCAGGCCGCGCGACACCATCAATGCATTGAGCTTCAGTACGAGGACGGACTTGGCCGCCAGTTCACCGACGTCGTAGTAGTCGAAATCGTCCGGCACGTTGTCGGTGCGTTGATTCGATGCGTCGTAGTTCATTACGCTTCCTCCGTCATCATCGAAAGGTGCCGCTGCCGCCCGGTTCCGCGATCGATATCGGGGAATCCCGCGTTCTCGACCGAAGCGCAATCCGCGTCTTCCATCGGCGTAATCACCAGCCGCTTGTGCGACACCTCGATTCGCAGGCGCTGCTCGGGATCGAAGCCTGCTGCCTCGATCCACCGGCCGGACAGCTTCATCCACACACACATGACAGGCGGCGCCATGTCGGTGAGCCGGATGTGCGGCACGATGCGGCCAGATTGAAGAGACGAGCGAGGGGAGACAAAACAATCGCGGAAATACGTCGGTGCGTTATGATTCGCGCCAGCCATGGTTAACTCTCCTGTGTGGAGTTGGTTATGGTCAGCGGCCTGCAGGTGCTGTTTCACCTACGGGCCGCGCTCGTTTACGCAGCGAGTTTCGAGCGCCATTCCATTACATGCATCGCATGCCGAAGCAGCCCGAGACGCTTCGCGAAAACGTGCAACCACTGTAGCGGAGAACATCCGGCGTCAGGCACCGGTCATGTACGAATTCATCGGCATTGGCCATTTGGCCGATGCTTCGAATGCTTGCTGCACAACGATTCCGCGACATTCGCATTGGCTGGACGCATCGCCACGTCATGGACGATGTGTCAGAAAGCGTTTCAGAGAGGGCTTCGATCAGCCGGCCGCGTACCGCACGAGTATCTCGTTCATCACGCGCCGTTGCTGTGTTCGCCGTGGCACGTGTCGACGTATCGCGGCAATTGAACGGTCGACCGACGAGGCGAGGGCGCGAGGGGGCGACGCAGGGGCCGTACGGGAGGCGCTGTCCGTTCGACTGCACGGGCGCGGGTAGGACCAGGCCGACTGTCGTTTCGGACCGAGACACCGGCCGTATGGTGGCGAGCCGGCGCGCGCGGCAACACGTGTTCGATATCACGCCTCGTTTTGACCGACAGACCGCCCCGGCGATGCCATGCCTCGGCATCGCTTCCCCTATTTCCATATTTCGACTATTATAGAAATATGGAAACGAACGAAACCATTGCCGCCCTCGCGGCGCTCGCACATGAATCCCGCCTCGCGGTCTTTCGCGCGCTCGTGCAGGCCGGGCCGCAAGGCATGCCGGCTGGCCAGATCGCCACGTTGCTCGCCGTGCCGCCTTCGTCGCTGTCCTTTCACCTGAAAGAGCTGGCGCACGCGCAGCTCGTGACGAGCCGTCAGGACGGCCGCTTCGTGTTCTATTGCGCGAACTTCGACACGATGAACGGGCTGCTCGGCTATCTCACGGAGAACTGTTGCGGCGGCAATCCGTGCTCGCCGGTGTCCGGCTGCTCGCCTTCCGCAAAAATCGACCGCTCCCGTCAATCCTGACGCGCATTCGCGTGCTCGCCCATGACCACGAACGTCCTGATCCTCTGCACCCACAACTCGGCGCGCAGCGTGCTCGCGGAAGGCATGCTCAATCACTGGGCCGCGAAACTCGGCAAGGATGTGCATGCCTACAGCGCCGGCAGCGCACCGAGCGGCCGTCTGAATCCGTTCGCGCTGGAAGCGTTGACGAACGCCGGTGTCGACGTCGGCGACGCTCGCAGCAAAAGCTGGGACGAATTCGTCGGCGACGGCGCGCCCGAGATGCGCGTCGTCATCACGGTCTGTGACAGCGCGGCGTCCGAGACGTGCCCGTACTGGCCCGGCAGCCCGGTCAAAGTGCATTGGGGCTACGCCGATCCGTCGAACGCGACGGGCGGCGAAGCAGGCAAGCGTCTCGCCTTCGAACTGACTCGGCAAGCGATCGGCTATCGAATGCTGCAGTTGCTGGCGCTGCCGCTCGATCGCATGAGCGACGACGCACTTCACGCGGCGCTGATCGAGATTGCACAACACTGACCGCGCGCAGCGCGATGTGCGCGAAACGAGCGGCCGCTCATGACTTCAAGACGGAACCTCGTCCGATGAATACGCCCAACGTCGCGCCGCCCGGTACGGCGGTCACGCAACCCGCCATCAACTTCTTCGAACGCTACCTGACCGTATGGGTGGCGCTGTGCATCGTCGCGGGCATTGCCTTCGGCCAGGCGCTGCCCGGCCTGTTTCACGCGATTGGCCGGATGGTGTACGCGCAGGTCAATCTGCCGGTCGGGCTGCTGATCTGGGTGATGATCGTGCCGATGCTGGTGAAGGTCGACTTCGGCGCGCTGCACGAGGTGCGTCAGCACGTGAAGGGCATCGGCGTCACGCTCGTCGTGAACTGGCTCGTCAAGCCGTTCTCGATGGCGTTCCTCGGCTGGCTGTTCATCCGCCATCTGTTTGCACCGCTGTTGCCGGCGGATCAGCTCGACAGCTATATCGCCGGGCTGATCCTGCTGGCTGCCGCGCCGTGCACGGCGATGGTGTTCGTGTGGAGCCGGCTGACAGGCGGCGATCCGCTCTTCACGCTGTCGCAGGTCGCGCTGAACGACAGCATCATGGTGATCGCGTTCGCGCCGCTGGTCGGCCTGCTGCTGGGGATGTCGGCCATCACGGTGCCGTGGGCGACGCTGCTCACGTCAGTCGTGCTCTACATCGTCATTCCGGTGATCGTCGCGCAGATCCTGCGCAAGCGGTTGCTCGCGAAGGGTCAGGCCGCGTTCGATGCTGCGATGACGCAGATCGGCCCATGGTCGATCGCCGCGCTGCTGGCCACGCTCGTGCTGCTGTTCGCGTTCCAGGGCGAAGCGATCCTGAAGCAGCCGCTGGTGATCGCGCTGCTCGCGGTGCCGATCCTGATCCAGGTGTTCTTCAATTCCGCGCTCGCCTACTGGCTCAATCGCGCGGTCGGCGAAAAGCATGACATCGCGTGCCCGTCGGCGCTGATCGGCGCATCCAACTTTTTCGAGCTGGCGGTCGCGGCCGCGATCAGCCTGTTCGGTTTCCATTCCGGCGCGGCGCTGGCCACCGTCGTCGGCGTGCTGGTCGAGGTGCCGGTGATGTTGCTGGTCGTGCGCATCGTCAACCGGTCGAAGGGCTGGTACGAGCGCCGGGCTCGAGATCACGAGAGAAGCGCCCCATGACCGACTCCCTGAAAGACCTGCCGCAACTCGACGCCACGCTGTTCCGCGTGCCGGACGCCACGCAACTGCGGCCTGCCGCGCCATCGACCCATCCGCCTCGGCTCCTGCTCCTGTACGGGTCGCTGCGCGAGCGTTCGTTCAGCCGCTTGCTGGTCGAGGAAGCTGCACGCCTGCTCACGGCGATGGGCGCCGAGGTACGCGTGTTCAATCCGAGCGGATTGCCGCTGCCGGACGATGCGCCGGAGAGCCATCCGAAAGTGGTCGAGCTGCGTGAGCACGTGATGTGGTCGGAAGGCATGGCGTGGTGCTCGCCGGAGCGGCACGGCGCGATGACCGGCATCATGAAAGCGCAGATCGACTGGATTCCGCTGTCGACGGGCGCCGTGTGGCCGACGCAAGGCAAGACGCTTGCGGTGATGCAGGTGAGCGGCGGCTCGCAGTCGTTCAACGCGGTGAACCAGATGCGCGTGCTCGGGCGCTGGATGCGCATGCTGACCATCCCGAACCAGTCGTCGGTGGCCAAGGCGTTCATGGAATTCGACGAAGCGGGGCGGATGAGACCGTCCGCGTATTTCGACCGCGTGGTGGACGTGATGGAGGAACTGGTGAAGTTCACGCTGCTGACGCGCGACGTCGGCCCCTATCTGGTCGACCGGTACAGCGAGCGCAAGGAAAGCGCGGAGGCGCTGTCACAGCGGGTCAATCAGCGCAGCATCTGAGATCGTTGACGAGCCGGGGGCGACGTCGCCCGCCGCGCATGCGGCCTTACGCGTGCCCGTCGAATTGTCCGGCGCTCAGCAAAATCAGACTCGACTGATTTCCATCCCGACTCAGATTCCCGACAATTCAGTTTCTGCGGCCCGGCATACACCGTGTGCCGGATCATGGAGACATCTCCTTTTTGCGGCCGGTCTTCTCGACTGGCCGCTTTTTTATTCCCGTTCGCTACCGGAGAGCACGATCGCGATGCAGCTCGACCGCCTGATCCCTGAAATCCTGTTCGGCTTCACGGGCCTGATCGGCATCATCAATCCATTCGGCATGGCGTTCGTGTTTCTCGAACGCACGCAATCGCTGACCGAAGCCGAGCGCGCGGTGCTGTCGAAGCAGATCGCGACGAACGTGTTCTTCACGCTGCTCGTGATCTTTTTCGTTGGCGCGCCGGTACTGAACTTCTTCGGAATCTCGATGGAGGCGCTGCGCATCGGCGGCGGCCTGGCGGTGGCGGTGGCCGGCTGGTCGATGCTGAATGCGCCTGACGTACCGGCCGGCGGCGATGTCGCCGCGCACGGCGACGATCTGCCGAAGCTGATGTCGCGCGCGTTCTTTCCGCTGACGGTCCCGCTGACCATCGGCCCCGGCTCGATCGCGGCCGGCATCGCGCTGCATGCGAACCGTGCGCATACGGCGAGCGATTACGTGTTGTCGGGCATCGTGTCGGTGGCGGTCGCGGCGCTCGTCGCGTTCACGATCTGGCAGATCTACAGCCGCGCGACGACGCTCGCGCGCTATCTCGGCAGCGAAGGGACGAAGGTCGCGATGCGCGTGTCCGCGTTCCTGCTGCTGTGCGTGGGCGTGCAGATCATGCTGACGGGACTCGCCGCGTTCGTGCAGATGCTGGGCGGGCAGGCGGGGTGACCGATGGCATAGGCGCCGACCGTTCGTGCATGAAGTGTTTGCTCTCTATAACTGAGTAAGGTGATAAAATTGGTGCGTTATCGCATCAATTTTGATGGAGGTAGGCAATGCGAACCACGGTCACTATCGACGACGATCTCTACACGAAGGCCCTCCAAATGGCCGAGCCCGGAATGGATAAGGCGGACTTGTTCAGGGAGGCAATCAAGACGTTTGTACGTGTCCAGGCCGCCAAACGCCTGGCAGCACTGGGCGGATCCATGTCCGGCATGGCAGATATTCCGCGACGTCGCCAGGAACCGGAATCGCAATGAATGTGTTGATTGACACGTCAGTCTGGGTTGATCACTTTCGAAACAGAAATCAGACACTTTTCGAGCTGCTTGCGCTCGATGCCGTACTGATGCATCCGATGGTGCTGGGTGAACTTGCTTGCGGGACGCCGCCGGCGCCACGACTGCGAACGCTGAACGACCTCGGATTGCTTCAGGAATGCAATCAGGCCAGCATGTCTGAGGTAATGGCATTCGTGGAGCGCGAGAAGCTCTACGGGATGGGGTGCGGTCTCGTCGATCTGACCTTGTTGGCGTCCACGTTGATCACGCCGGGGGCGCGCTTCTGGACCCTGGATCGTCGTCTTGCAGCGTTGGCGGATCGTTTCTCGGTCGAATTCCGTCCGACTTCAAAGTGAGCTAAAGACGGCATGCGCCGGCGTCGGCCGCAGGGAAGGAATCGGAATAGAACAGGGCCTACTCTGGTCGTCGTGGCGCGGCAGCGTCAACTGGCTCGGGCGGCGGAACCGCCGCGCCGCAGTTCGGGCAGCAGCGTGTATCCGTATCAGCATTCGGGCGCTTGCGCTCCATCGCCGATGCAACCAGCTCCGCGCCCATGATCCCGGTCGGAAACGCGATGATCCCGTAGCCGAGCAAGATCGCGCACGACGTGATCAGCCGGCCGAGCGGCGTGACGGGTGTCAGGTCGCCGTAGCCGGTCGTACTCATCGTCACGGCCGCCCAGTAGACGCCGACCGGAATGCTCGTGATCCCGTGCTCCGGCCCTTCGACCAGAAAGATCACGGTGCCGAGTATCACGACGAGCACGAACATCCCGCCGATGAACACGAAGATCTTGCGCCGCGCGCGCGTGAGCGCCCGCATCAGCAACTGCCCTTCCTCGAGATAGATCGACAGCCCGAGGATGCGGAACACGCGCAGCAGGCGCAGCAGCCGCACGTCGATCAGCGCGTGCAGGCCGGGGAAGAAGAACGCGAGATAGGTCGGCAACACCGACACGAGATCGACGATGCCGAAGAAGCTGCGCGCATACGCGGCCGGCTTCTTCGCGGCGCAGAGGCGCAGCAGATACTCGGCGGAAAACAGCAGCGTGAACGCCCATTCGGCCGCGTAGAGCGCGTGGCCGTATTGCTGGTGCAGCTCCTGCACGCTGTCGGCCATCACGACGAGCACGCTCGCGACGATCAGCACGAGCACCGCGATGTCGAGCTTGCGCAGGAACGAAGGGCGGCGCGCGACTTGCGTGACGGCATCGCGCGCCGTATCGAAGGAGGACTGGATCAGCGAAATCATGGATCCGAGTGTACGGACCGCGTATCGCCGGGCCTATCGGACATGTCTGATTTGAGCCGGGCGGCATCCAGCCGCCGCGCTAGCGGTCAGATCAGCAGCGTGAGCGTGTGAAACAGCGCGAGATCCTCCTTGCGCGCCGAGCGCGCATGCTGGCGGATCACGTGCAACAGGCAGTCGATGAAGCAACGCGCCGCATCGCCGAGCGTGCTGCTGCGCCGCGTGACGATGCCGAGTTCGCTCGGCTCGAAGGTCTCCTTCAGCGGCAGCACGCGCATCCGCTCGCCGAATGGCGGCACCGCGGCGAGGATCGTCGGGCACCACGTGCACATGCCGGCCTGCTCGAGCATCGTCTGCAACATCGCGACCGACTGTGCGCGCACGATGCGCCGTTCGTCGATCCGCGCGCCGTGCCGCGTGAACAGGTAGTCGATCAGCGCGGCCTGGCCGTCGGCCGACGAATTCAGCACCCAGTCGCAATCGAGCAAATCGTGCACCGACGTCGCGCGCTCGCGCGGATGCCCGGCGCGCACCATCACCGACGTGTCGTAGCGCAGCAGCGGCTCGAACGCGAATTCGCGCGCGCCGCTGCCGGGCTGCACGTGGCCGAGCGCGAAATCCATGCTGCCGTCGCGCAGCAGCGGCTGCGCGACGGCCATCAGCGCTTCATAGAGTTCGAGGCGCACGTCGGACATCCGCTCGCGAAACTGCAGCACGGTCTCCGCGAGGAACGTCATCGTCAGCCACGGCGTGACGCCGACACTCAGCCGCCCCTCGACGCGCCCGCGCATCCGTTCGAGATCGCTCTGCGCATGCTCGAGCTGCTTGAGCACGAGCTTCGCGTGCGTGAGCAGCGTCTTCCCGTAGTCGGTGAAGCCGATGCCTTCCGGGGCGCGAACCAGCAGCGGCAGGCGCTCGCTGGCCTCCAGCTCGCGCAGCGCGCGCGTGACGGCCGCCTGCGACAGCCCCAGCGTGCGCGCCGCGCCACGGATGCTCCCGGCTTCCGCGCTCGCGACGAGCGCCTGCAACTGATGCAGCTTGATCGTGCTCATGGTGCGGGATGGTGTGAGAGGGGATGAATGCCGACAACGAAAGGTTGTCATCATAACGAAACTGCGGCTGTTCGCCGGTTTTTTCGCTGCCTACGATTTCGCCACGATCCGCCATTCCGGCGATCGGAAACCGGCACGTATCGAGGAGTATCGAGGGTGGATCGAGCACGAATTTCGCCTGAAATGGCGGCTATCGAGGCGGAGATGATCGCGCTGCGCCGCCGGCTGCACGCGCATCCGGAGCTGGGGTTCGAGGAACACGCGACGAGCGCGCTCGTCGCCGACTGCCTGACAACATGGGGTTATCAGGTGACGCGCGGCGTCGGCGGCACCGGCGTGGTCGGCACGCTCGCGCGGGGCGCCGGGAAGCGCCTGGGGCTGCGCGCCGACATGGATGCGTTGCCGATCCGCGAGACAACCGGGCTGCCGCATGCAAGCCTGCACGACGGCGTGATGCATGCGTGCGGCCACGACGGCCATACGGCGATGCTGCTCGCAGCGGCTAGGTGCCTGGCCGAGCGCGGGCGCTTCACCGGCACGCTGAACCTGATTTTCCAGCCGGCCGAGGAAGGGCTCGGCGGCGCGAAGCGGATGCTCGACGACGGGCTGTTCACGCGTTTCCCGTGCGATGCCGTGTTCGCGATGCACAACGTGCCGGGCCTGCCGGCCGGCGTGCTCGGCTTCTGCGACGGTCCCGCGATGGCGTCGGCCGACGAGGTGCGCGTGCGCGTGATCGGGCGCGGCGGCCACGGTGCGGCGCCGCACACGACGATCGACCCGGTGGTGGTCTGCGCGTCGATCGTGATGGCGCTGCAGACCATCGTGTCGCGCAACGTGAATCCGCAGGAGCTGGCGATCGTGACGACCGGCTCGATCCACGCGGGCACCGCATCGAACGTGATTCCGCCTCATGCGGATATCGAACTCAGCGTGCGCGCGCTGTCGCCGGACGTGCGCGCGCTGCTCGAACGGCGCATCCGCGCGATCGTGCACGGCCAGGCCGACAGCTACGGCGCAATGGCCGAGATCGACTATCGCTACGGCTATCCGGTGCTGGTCAACCATGCAGCGGAAACGGCATTCGCGCGGGACGTCGCACGTGAATGGGGCGGCGACGACGCGCTGATCCCGCATCTGCGGCCGATCGCGGCGAGCGAGGATTTCGCGTTCATGCTCGACGCGTGTCCGGGCAGCTACCTGTCGATCGGCAACGGCGACGGCGCGGCCGGCTGCGGGCTGCATAACCCCGGCTACGATTTCAACGACGCGTGCCTTGCAATCGGCGCGAGCTACTGGATCGCGCTCGCGGAGCGCTACCTCGCGTGAGCCGGACAGGCGGACACGCGGGACATACGGATTCGATTCACCTTCAACGACGGAAACAAGGAGACAGGCAATGAAACCATGGATGGCCGCGCTCGCAATGGCGCTGACGGCAACGACGATCGCAGGCGCCGCGCACGCGGGCGACTGGACGGGCAAGGAGATTCGCCTCGCGGTCGATCCCACGTACCCGCCGCTCGAATACAAGCAGCCGGACGGCACGCTGACGGGCTTCGGGATCGACATCACCAACGCGTTGTGCGCGGAGCTGCATGCGCGCTGCGTGTGGGTCGAGTCGAGTTTCGACGGGATGATTCCGGGGTTGCTCGCGCGCAAGTTCGACGTGATCGCGTCGTCGATGACGATCACGCCGAAACGCATGCAGCAGATCGCGTTCACGAACCGGATCTCGAATGCGCCGGCGCGGCTGGTCGCGCGCAAGGGTTCGCCGTTTCTGCCGACGGCCGCGTCGCTGAAGGGCAAGCGCGTCGGCGTCGAGCAGGGCTCCGCGCAGGCCGACTATGCGATCGCGAACTGGCAGCCGGCCGGCGTGCAGATCGAGTCGTACCAGAACCAGGACCAGGTGTACGCCGATCTCGTGACGGGGCGGCTCGACGCGGCGTTCCAGGCGTCGATCGCGGCCAGCGACGGCTTCCTGAAGAAGCCGCAGGGCAAGGACTTCATGTTCGTCGGCGCGGCGATCGACGACGCGAAATACTTCGGGCAGGGCGACGGCCTCGGGCTGCGCAAGCAGGACACCGACCTGCGCGACGCATTCAATCGCGCGCTGGCGACGATCCTCGCGAACGGCACGTATCAGCGGATCAACCGCAAGTACTTCGACTTCGACATCTACGGCGCGAAGTAAGCGGCACCGCATCGTAGCGAGCGGATTGGGATAATCCAATCAATAAGGAAAGCGAATTAACTGGAGATTGTTTTTCGTCGCGATGCCGGCACTCTGTGCGGCGCCGGCGTTCGCGCAAAGCAGCGTCACGCTGTACGGGCTGATCGATGCGGGCATCGACTATACGAACAACGTCGGCGGGCACGGCGCGTGGCAGATGGCGAGCGGCTTCGCGCAGGGCAGCCGCTGGGGGCTGAAGGGCACCGAGGATCTCGGCGGCGGCTACAGTGCGCTGTTCCAGATCGAGAGCGGCTTCAACGTGAACAGCGGCACGCTCGCGCAGGGCGGCCGGATGTTCGGGCGGCAGGCTTACGTCGGGCTCGGCAGCACGCGCTTCGGCACGCTGACGCTCGGCCGGCAATACGACGCGGTCGTGGATTTCCTTGCGCCGACGACCGCGAACGGCAGCTGGGGCGTCTATCCGTTCTCGCATCCGCTCGACAACGACAACACCGGCAATACGTTCCGGGTGAACAACACGGTCAAGTACGCGAGCCCGGATTTTGCCGGCTTCTCGTTCGGCGGCACGTACAGCTTCAGCAACGACACCGGGTTCGCGAACAACCGGCAATGGAGCGTCGGTGCGGAGTACGAGCAGGGCGGCCTGCTCGTCGGCGCCGCGTTCCTGAATGCGGACAACCCGGGCGCGACGGCCGGCGGCGCGATCGCGGGCGCGGGGTCGGTCGGCGCGGATGCGAACTTCGCGTCGGCGAGATTGCGGATTTTCGGCGCGGGCATCAACTACACCGCAGGGCCCGCGACGGTCGGGTTCGCGTATACGAACAGCAACGTCACGCGGCCGACCGCGAACGTCGGCTACCTGTTCGGCGACGAGACAATCGAACCGGTGACAGGGCCGCTCGCGGGCGGCGCGGTCACGGCGATCAAGTACCAGAACTTCGAAGTGAACGGCAGGTATCAGTTCACGCCGGCGTTCTTCGTGGGCGCGCAGTACGTGTACACGACCGTGCGCTACGACGCGACCACGGGCAGCGCGAAACCGAAGATCCATTCGATCGGGCTGATGGCCGACACCAACCTGTCCAAGCGCACCGACGTCTACCTGATGGGCGCGTACCAGCGGATTGCCGGCGACGCGACCGGCTCGTCGCTCGATCAGGCCTATATCCCGGGGGCGGCGGATCTATCGTCGACGTCGAAGCAACTGATGGTGCATGCGGGGATTCGGCACAAGTTCTGAGTGCGTGACGCGGGAAGACCGGCGGCCGGCATCGTGCAGGGCGCGCACTGCGTGCCCGGCGCGTGGGGTCGCCGGTCATTACTGCCCGAAGCGTTGCGTGACGGCATCCTTCAGCCGCGCGGCGGTCAGCTCGCCCATATGCGATTCGACGAGTTCGCCTTTCACATTGAAGAACAACGTGGTCGGCAGCCCGCGCGAACCATACGCGTGCATCGCGTGCAGCGAAGGGTCGAGCAGCACGTGATCGAAGCGCAGGTTCTGCTGTTCGAGGAACGCGCGCACGGCTTGCGCGTTTTCCCCCTGGTTGAGCATCAGGACCGTGATGCCCGGATGGTCGCGCTGCGCCTGTTCGAGGATCGGCATCTCACGGCGGCACGGCGCGCACCACGTCGCCCACAGGTTCACGACGACCGGCTTGCCGACGAAGCCCGCGGGCAATACGGGCGTCGAATCGAGCGCCTGGAGCGGCATCGCTGCAAGCGGCGGCGCGCTGCGCTGCAACGTCGCCAGCGTGCCTTGCGCGATGCCCCACGCACCGAGGCCCGCGACGATGCCGGCCAGCACCGGCCGTCGCAGCGCGGGCAGGCGGCGCAGACGCCAGCCGGCGAACACCAGCGCGGCCGCGATGCCGATGCGCGCGTCGAAGCCGCCGTCGCCGAGCGCGACGATCGCGCGCGGCGACGCCGCGTAGTCCGGCCACCATTGCGCGACGTAACCGGCACGCGCGGCAATCAACCCGAGCAGCAGCGCGTCGAGGATCAGGCCTGACGCGGTCTTGTGATGCCCGTCCGGCGGACGACGCTGGATGACACGCGCGACGAGCCACGCCAGCAGCGCGGCGACGGCGACCGCGACGACGCGGATCGAGAAGGGACCGATGCTCAACATGAAATAGGAAGAATGGACGTGATCGAGCGGGACAGAAGACGGGATGGTCCGCCGCGACGATGAAGCGGTCGACGGTCGTGCGGCGTTTCGACCGGTTGCCGCGCATGGGGGTTCCCTCCGCGAACGTAACGGCGTGTTGCGGATCGCGACAGGCGCCCGGGGCAGCTCAGGACTGCGTGATGTGCACGCCGACGTGCAGCGAATCAGATCGGTCTGGTGTGGTGTCCGCCGGTATCCCGCACAGGGATCTCTCCTTGACGGCCGCTCCGCTCGCGAGCGGCCGCTTTTTTAGCGTCGTGCTTGGCGTGGTGCGTGCGGGTATGAGTATCTTGTGGCGGTCGGTGGGCGCGGCGGCATCCGATGCATATCGGCTGGTTCAGCGGGATGGGAACGCTGCAAGATGCGAGCGCTGGGCATTCACTCGCGTATTGCCTGACACCCGGTTTGCGACCGGCGAGGCTGGTCGTTGGCGGCGGCACAGGGGCTGCCGCCATGGCCCGACGGGCCGCGCATCCACGAGCCGTCGGGGCGCCGGGTCTTACAGCTTCTTCGACGCCGTCGATGCCGCGTCGCCTTGCGTTGCCGCGGTCGCCGGATCGAGCGTCGCGATCGTCTTCTCGGTGAATTTCTCGTACAGCCAGTCCATGCGCATGCTGTCGATGCCCGCGATACCGCCGAGCGCATACGACGCCGACACCTTGAAGTGATCGAGCGGATGATTGTCGGCATCGGCGAACGTGACGGTGCCGTCGACGTAATCGCTGCCGGCCATGAAGCCGAACATGACGGCCGAGAAACTCGAGCGCACGCGAATGCCGGTGACTTCGACATTCAGGTGCATCGCATCGGTTGCATCCGCTTTGGCCAGCAGCTTGCGTGCGTCCAATGCCTGTTCGATTTTCTCCTGCAGTTTCTTCGCATCGAACTTCAGGTTGTCTTTCAACGCTTCCTGCGCGGCGTTGTCGAGCGTGACCTTCACGATCACGGGTTTCTTGCCGAATTGGGGTGTCGATGCGGTCACGGTGGCCCCTGCCGGATCGCGGGCGTCGCGCGTCACGCTGCTGGCGCAGCCCGACAGGAAGCCGATCGTCACGAATGCCAGTGCGGCATGGCGGATAAGAGATTTCATGATTTGGTCTTTGATTGAGTTTATTTGAATGGGCCTTGTGGCCGAGCGGGAATTTAGCACGGCGCGATCCGATTCAAATCGCCGAATAGCGGGGGAAATCGATTCGGTATTGGGACGGCGCGGCGGGTTTGCACCGAGGAAGCGCCGAGATAATGTGCGGCGAGTGATGAGCGGCGTTGGAGATTTGCTCCTGCTTTCGCGATGACATCGCTTCGCGGGCGATTACTGGCCGTTGCCCGCCCGTGCTTCACCGAGCCGATACGCGGTAAAGAACTCGTACCACGGCGACCCTTGCTCGACCGGCACGCCGAGTGCCGTCGTGCGCTGTTTCAGCGCGCCGAATACATCGTTGACGAGTGCGTTCAGCGCGTTATCGCGGAATGGAACCGGTCGCGTTCGCCCCGCGGCGAACGCGCCGTACGCAATCGCCAGCAGACGTTCGCGGTCATCTGTGCCCGCGATCGTCGCGTCGATCGTTTCGACGAAGCGCGGCCGGTCCTCTTCGCGCGCTGCGGACAGGCACAGGAACACGATCGCCGACAGTTCGTGCAGGTCCTTCCCGCGCAGCAGCGTGGGCAGTCGCGCAACGATCGGGCCCACTGGTTCCTCACGCAGCGCGTCGTCGAAGTCGAGCACGGCGGCCATCGGGTTCATGTCTGTTTTCAGGCGATCGAGCGCAGGCGGGGCCGACGACGCGCCGTCCGGCCCCGCAGCGGGCGGAGACCGCAACGCATCGGCCACGTGCTGCGTCCATTCCGGAAAAATCATCCGCACGTTGCCGAACTGCTCGCCGCCTTCCGCGGCCGGATTCCACCGATAGACGATCGTGCCGCCGCGAATGAACGGCGAATACAGATGCTCGGGCGTTTGCGGCAGCGGCCGCCGGTTGATGGGCAGCCACGCGAGCGTGAGCCAGTCGTAGCGGCCCGTCGCGGGGACGGCAGCGCTCGAACTCGCGACGACCTGCCACGTGCCGCGATTCGCATAGCGGCGGCGCGCGTCGGGTACCGGGACGGTCCGGCCTTTGGCGGTGTCGAAATACGTCTTGCCCGTGACGTTCGCGCCGCTGTCAGCGGCCGGCGTGATGGTCGAGATGACCCACGACGCGCCGTCCGCCGACCGGTAGTCGGAAGGCTTCAGCGTTGCTACGTCGTGCACCATGCGCGTTTCCGCCGCGACGGGGCTTGGCGGGGCATCGGCGGGCGCGGCGAAGATACTCGGCATGGCTTTCCTCGGAATCGGGGCGCGCATCGTCGAGCGGGGCGATGTGCGGCGGCACGGATGACGGTGTCGTAACTGTAGAACGTCGTGACCGGAAACGGAAACTGGCCGAATGGGGTAATCGGTGCACGCCGTTCGCCGCTTCGCTTACGATGTGCATCCTGAGCCAACGCGCGTGCCGCTGTTTCTGTGGATCAAGGCGCGGCCGCTGGGATGAGTGGGGCCGGGGTCGGGTCCGGGGGATTGAATCGGACGGACGTCAGGGTTTCTTGTCGTGATTGGCCAGCAATTCCGAGCGACCAATGATCGCTTTCGCGTTGCCGGCCTGATCGGCGTCTGAAAAACCGGCGGCCTCGATGACTGGCGTGAGCGCTTTGAATGCGACCTGCGGCTTGGCGCTGCGGAGTGATCCCATGCCTTCGTTCCATGCATGCAGCATCTGCTTCGCGATCCAATGCCAGCGCGTCTCGTTCCTTGCTGCTTCGACGATATCTTTTCCCGTCGATACGGCCGAGTCGCACAGTGCTTCGACCATCTCGCGGTATTGCTTCGGCGGGATGCCGAGACGCGTGTTGAAAAAACGCTCCAGCGTCTTCCCGGGGGCCCACGTTTTTCGACCGTCGATGCTCAGCCCCGGCGGATTGTTCGCAAAGCGCGGATAAGCTTCCGTGGTCACGATGTCGTAGGCGGGTGTGTAGATGACGTCGTCGATGTTCGAGTAGAGGAGTGCGATGTTCTTCGCGTGGCAGTCCGCGTTGCGCACGACGTAGTTGGTGATGAGTTGCCAGCCGAGTCGCTCGGCCTCCCGCCGCCAATTGGCAGGACCGATGTAGGGCTTTGTTGCGTTGAGAACCTGTTCGGTCGACGGACGGTACTTCTCGTGCGGCGGCAAGCCAAGCAGGCTGCAAGCGTCTTCGAGGCCAAACGCCGGTTTGCCTTGGTCGTCGATGTCGAACCGGTCAACGACGAGCACACGGCCGTCGTCCGACATCGTGGTCTTGGCTACTTGGGCGACGCCGAGTCTTGCCAGCACCTGCATCGTGTAATGCTCGTTGAAGCCCAGATAGGGTGTTTGCTCGTCTGACCCCTTGATGATGTGTCGACTCGTACGGAGTGTTTGCTTGCCCGGCGTTGCATGAACCGACGGGGATTCGGGGGCGAGGAATTTAGGTACGGCGCCGGAAATTGCCGCGCGCGCGTAGTACCGAACAAGTTCCGCGAAGCGGGCGGTTGTGATGTCTTCGTGCAGCAAGCTTTTCAGGTCGAGCGGGTCGAGTTCGCCGCCTGGCGTACCGCCTTCGGGTGTGACGGTTACGCGGCCGATTCCGGCGCCGCCGATGACGGCCAGGAGCGAAAGGTCGGTTCCGTCGAGATAAGGGCCGAACTCCTCGCGAATCACCTGAAAAAGAAATCCTTCGGGCAGATTCTGCCGGAAGAAGGGATGCAGGTCGCGCGGCCAAATCCAGGCATCTTCGCGAACGGGCATGGTCAAACTGGCAAAGTCGGTATCGAGGGCGTCTCCGGTGTAACGCAATGCATAGTCGTCCGCCTGGCGATAGAGGTGAGCAACGAGTTTGCCTTTGACGTACACATGAAGCCGCATGGTCACGCGTCTCCCATCGTGCGCTGTTCGGCCAGCACGTCATCGAGGGTGCGCCCATGCCCGCGCTTCACCACGCGCAAGTCATAGCCAGCAGCCTCCAGCAGCCGAACGAGCGCAGATACGCTCATGTCGCCTCGCGCGAGTGTCTCCATCCGTGCGAGCGTCGTGCGTGCGACACCGGCGTGCGCGGCCAGCTCTTTCTGAGAAAGTCCTGCTGAATGGCGGACCGCTCTCAGCATCTCTCCAACATCGGCCAAGGTTGTCATTTGTAGCCCCAGGGCGTCAAAAGTCCTCACATTGACTGATATTGTAGCCCTTGTGCTACAAATTCGCATGTAAAATTGGTGTCCGCAGGGCTACAAAATTGAACCGACAGGATGATTTTGTATCCCTGTGGCTACTGTGGCCGTTCTGCGGCGACAGCCATTGGCGGTGGTCCTGTTCCCGGACCGCGCGTACGGACAGGCTCCGTTCATGTCGCGGGCCTTTTCAGGACGGGGCGCGGTCAGAACTGGTCCCGGGTTTTTCCGGCCGCCCACGCGATGCGCAGCGCCTGCACGACGCGGCCGCGAAGGCCACGATCCTGCCGTTCATCGACGGCTTGCGGGACGGGTTTCGCACGACGGTCGGCGAGCGCGGACTGAAACTGCCGGTGGCGAGCGTCAGCGTATCGCGCGCCCGCGCGATGTACGGTTCGACAGACAAGGTCGTGCTGCTCGGCCACGCGCGCGTGCTGGCCTGATGCCGATGCCTTCGCGGCTTACCCGCGCATCGGCGGATTCAACCGCGCGAACGCCGCCTGCCGGCGATACGGAAAATACGGATACGGCGCTTCCACCGCGCTCGCCGCATCGAGCTTCGCGACCTGCGCATCGGTCAGCGCCCAGCCGACCGCGCCGAGGTTCTGCCGCAACTGTTCCTCGTTGCGCGCGCCGACGATCACCGACGACACCGTCGGCCGCTGCAGCAGCCAGTTCAGCGCGATCTGCGGCACCGTCTTGCCGGTTTCTTCCGCGATCGCGTCGAGCACATCGACCACGTCGTACAGGCGTTCGTCGTCGACCGGCGGCCCGTAGCTGGCCGTTTCATGCAGGCGGCTGCCTTCGGGCAGCGGCGCATTGCGCCGGATCTTGCCGGTGAGCCGGCCCCAGCCGAGCGGGCTCCACACCAGCGCGCCGAGGCCCTGGTCGGCGCCGAGCGGCATCAGGTCCCACTCGTAGTCGCGGCCGACGAGCGAGTAGTACACCTGGTTCGCCACGTAGCGCGTCCAGCCGTGCCGGTCGGCCTCCGCGAGCGACTTCATGATCTGCCAGCCGGCGAAGTTCGACACGCCGATATAGCGCAGCTTGCCCGCGCGCACGAGATCGTCCAGTGTCGACATCACTTCCTCGACCGGCGTGCCGGCGTCGAACGCGTGCAGTTGCAGCAGGTCGATGTAGTCGGTGTCGAGGCGGCGCAGCGCGTCGTCGACGGCGCGCACGAGCCGTGCGCGCGACGTGCCCGCGTCGTTCGGGCCGTCGCCGGTCGGCAGGCCCGTCTTGGTCGAGATCAGCACCTGGTCGCGGCGCCCCTTGAGCGCGGCGCCGAGGACGCGCTCGGACGCGCCGTCTGAATACACGTCGGCGGTGTCGAACAGGTTGACGCCGGCTTCAATGCAGATGTCGATCAGGCGGCGTGCTTCGTCGACCCCGGTATTGCCCCAGGCACTGAACAGCGGGCCGGCGCCGCCGAACGTGCCGGCGCCGAAGCTCAGGACAGGGACCTTGAGGCCGGAGCGGCCGAGCGTACGATATTCCATGAGCGTTTCTCTCGTCGTGTGAGCGCGGCGCGGCCGCGCGTCGATCGTCAGGCGACCAATGTACCGTTTGCGGCTTTCCCGGATAATCCAGAAGACGACGAAAATATCCTTCGGAAGGAGCGAACAATGCTGCTCGACAACCTCGCGCTGTTCCTGCGCATCGTGGAGAAGGGCGGGCTGGCCGCGGCGGGCCGCGAAGTCGGCCTGTCGCCGGCCACGGTGTCCGAGCGGCTGACGGCGCTCGAGCGCCACTACGGCGCGGCGCTGCTCACGCGCACGACGCGCGCGATCAGCCTGACCGACGAGGGGCGCACGCTGGCGGAGGGTGCGCGACGCCTGCTGGCCGAGGCCGATGAACTCGAAAGCCGTGTGCGGCTGGGCGTGCAGACGCTGTCGGGGCCCGTGCGGCTGAGTGCGCCGGCCGATCTCGGGCGCGAGCGCGTCGTGCCGGTCCTCGACGCGTTCCTGGCCGCGCATCCGGGCGTGACGGTCGACCTGCATCTCGGCGACGGGTATGTCGACCTCGTCGGGCAGGGGCTCGATTTCGCGATCCGTCGCGGCACGCTGGCAGACAGTTCGTTGCGCAGCCGTTCGCTCGGCCGTGCGCGGCGTGTGGTGTGCGCGGCGCCCGCGTATCTCGCCGCACGTGGCACGCCGATACACCCGGACGAACTTGCCGCGCACGACTGCATCGTGATGCGCTTCGGCCAGGAGCTGTATGCCGAATGGCCGTTCAGTATCGACGGCGCATTGAAGCGCGTGGTGGTGCGCGGCCGGCGCGTCGCCAACGACGGGGCGCTCGTGCGCGCGTGGTGCGTCGCGGGGCACGGCGTCGCGCTGAAATCGCTGGTCGACGTCGAACGGGACCTGGCGTCGGGCGCGCTCGTCGAGGTGCTCGGCGCGTTCTCGCCCGGCGACGTGGATCTGCAGATCGTCTATCCGGGGAGTGCGGCGCAGCCGCGGCGTGTGCGCGCGTTGATCGACAGGCTGGCGGAGGCGCTCGCGTAACAGCACGTTGCCCGCGCGGCCGGCGAGACGATGCGACGGCGATCTCGCCGCGATCGCATCGAATGCGCGACGGTGCGTGCGGGCGCGCGGCATCGCAGGCTGAAACCGCTGTTCAAGCCCATTGCCCACATTTCGTCATTTAGCTAATATTCAAAACGTCAAACGAAGCCGAACCCCATGGACGACGTGATCCGCATCAGCGCCTTGGCCAACGAAAGCCGTCTCGCCGTGCTGCGCTGGCTCAAGCAGCCGCGCAAGCATTTCCCGCCGCAGCCGCACGGCGACTTCGACGAACTCGGCGTGTGCTGCACGTACATCACCGAGAAGCTCGGCATCGCGCCGGCCACGACGACGCGGCACATGCGCATCCTCGCGGACGCCGGGCTCGTGCAGGCGACCCGCGTCGGCAAGTTCACGTACTACAAGCGGATCGACGGCGCGCTGCAGCAGCTCGGCCGCGATCTCTCGCAACTCTGACCCTGACCGAGGCAACCGACATGGACGAACTCGCCCTGCTGGCCGACGCCGATCGGCGCGCGCACGCGTATCTGGCTGCAACGAACGAACGGCGCGCGTTTCCCGATGCGGCCGCGCTGGCCGGCCTCGCGGCGTTCGACGAAGCGCTGCCCGATACGGGACGCCCGGCCGACGACGTGCTGCGCCTGCTCGACGAGCACGGCACGCCCGCAACGGTCGCATCGAACGGCCCGAACTATTTCGGCTTCGTGATCGGCGCGACGCTGCCGGCCGCGGCGGCGGCCGAGCGGCTGATGCTCGCGTGGGACCAATGCGCGTCGTCGTACGCGAATTCGCCGGTGGCCGCAACGCTCGAGCGCCAGGCCGCGCGCTGGGTCGTCGAGGCGCTCGGATTGCCCGAAGGCAGCGCGGTCGGTTTCGGCACGAGCGCGACGGCCTGCACGCTCGTCGCGCTGGTGGCCGCGCGGCGCGCGCTGCTCGCGCGCAAGGGCTGGGAGATCGACGAGGACGGCCTGATCGGCGCGCCCGAGGTGAAAGTCGTGATCTCCGCGCTCGCGCACATCACGGTGAAGAAGGCGCTGCGCGTGCTCGGCTTCGGAATGAAGCGCATCGTCGTCGCGCCGGTCGATGCGCACGGCCGGATCGACCCGGCGCAGTTGCCGCCGCTCGACGACATGACGATCTTCTGCGTGCAGGCCGGCGAAGTGAACACCGGCGAATTCGATCCGTTCGCGGCATTGATTCCGCCCGCGAAGGCGGCCGGCGCGTGGGTGCACGTGGACGGTGCGTTCGGCCTGTGGGCGCGGGCGTCGTCGAAGCGCGCGCTGACGGACGGCGTCGACGGCGCGGACAGCTGGACGACCGACGGTCACAAATGGCTCAACACGCCGTACGACGGCGCGATGGTGATCTGCCGCGACGCGGCCGCGCTCGCCACCGCGATGAACAGCGACGCCGTATATCTGAGCGGCGCGCAGGATGCGCAGAAGAACCTGAACCTCGAATTCTCGCGACGCGCGCGCGGCATTCCCGTGTGGGCCGCGCTGCGTTCGCTCGGCCGTGCCGGCGTCGCGACGATGGTCGAGCGGCATTGCGCGCAGGCGGCGCGGGTCGCGGACGGCCTGCGGGCGGCCGGCTACGACGTGCTGAACCGCGTCGTGCTGAACCAGGTGCTCGTGCGCGCCGGCACCGACGAGGAAACGGCGGCGATCCTCGAAGCCGCGCAGGCGTCGGGCGACGTGTGGTTCGGCGCGACCGTGTGGCAGGGGCGGCCGGCGTTCCGGATCAGCGTGTCGTCGTGGCGCACCGAGGATGCGCACATCGATCGCCTCGTCGCATTGCTGACGAAGCTGCGCGGCGTGCACGTGGGGTGAGCGTCACGCGTCGTTTGCCGCCTGAATGGTTGCGCGTGCAACGTTCTGGCATTCGATGCAATGCAGCGCAGCCGGTGGGGTTCGCGGCACGTCTGCAAGCGTGAAAATATCGGACAATAGCCATTCCGCGCGGGCCGCGCCGGCACCGCGTCCAACCGAAGCATTCACGCTTGCGAGCTCCCCATGTCGACTCCCTGTCCCCGGGAATTGCTGAAGGCCGCCGATATCGCGAAGATGGAACCCACGCGCGCGGTGCATTCGCTCAATCCCAATGCCGTGCGTCTCAAGCGGCAACTCAGCGACCTGACCGGCCTGACGCAATTCGGCGTTCACCTGCTCACGCTGATGCCCGGTCACGAATCGGCCGAATATCACCGTCACCTGTACGAAGAAGAATTCGTGTACGTGCTGTCCGGCGCGGGCTCGGTGACGATCGGCGAGCGCACGAATGAAATCGGGCCCGGCGATTTCATCGGCTTTCCGCGCGGCGGCGAAGCGCATACGGTGCAGAACACCGGCGAGGCGCCGCTCGAATTGCTCGTCGGCGGGCAGCGGCTCGAACACGACGTGTGCGAATACCCGCGAATCGGCAAGCGGCTTTATATCGCGGGCGAGCTCGAGGAGTATGTCGAGCTGCCGAAACGGCCATGACGGTCGATTGCACGTCATTACCGGAGCAGGCCGTTCGGCCAATGAGGATGAATTCGCTTCCCCGCGGCCCCGTCGCGCTTATGATGCGGGAACGCCACTGACAGGGTCCCACGCCATGGACGCGCCGCTGCCGCCGATCTCTGCCCCGATTGCCGAAACCGACACCGAAACCGCTCCAGAAGCCGAAGCCGCCGGCGAGCCGCGCGCGTCGCGCGTGCACCGGCCGGTCGCGCTCGTCACCGGCTCGACGTCGGGGATCGGGGCGGCCGTCGCGCGTCGGCTGGCGGCCGACGGCTACGCGGTGATCCTGCATTCGCGCAGCTCGGCCGACGCCGGCCGCGCGATGGCGCGCGAACTCGGCGGCGCGTACGTGCAAGCCGATCTCGCCGACGATGCCGAACGCGTGCGGCTGATCCGCGACGCGCTCGCGGTGCACGGCCGGCTCGACGTGCTCGTGAACAATGCGGGCGTCAGCCGCGTGATTCCGCATGACGACCTCTCAGCGGCCACGCCCGACGTGTGGCGCGAGATGCATGAAATCAACGTGATCGCGCCGTTCCGGCTGGTCGCCGAAGCGGAAGCCGCGCTGCGCGAGTCGGCGTCGCGCGGGCGGGCCGGGTGCGTCGTGAACGTCAGCTCGCATGCGGGCATGCGGCCGAAGGGCGCGTCGATTCCGTATGCGGCCGCGAAGGCCGCACTCAATCACACGACGCGGCTGCTCGCGCGCACGCTGGCTCCCGCGATTCGCGTCAATGCGGTCGCACCGGGGCTCGTCGATACGCCGCTGACCGCCGACTGGACGGAAGCGCAGCAGCTCTGGCGCGAACGTGCGCCGATGCGCCGCGCGGCGACGCCGGACGATATCGCGCAGACGGTCGCGATGCTCGTCGCGTCCGATTACGTGACGGGCGAGATCGTGATGCTCGACGGTGGCTTGAATCTGACGTGATGCACTGAGGCGGTGGACACGTATGGCGCGCGTGGCAGCCGGGTCATTCGAAGGCGCTTGCGATCAGCCGAGGTTCGACCGCAGCCGCGCGAGCGCCTGATCGTGCGTGCGCTCGAACTTGAGCGGCGTGACCGAGATATACCCTTCGCCGAGCGCAACCGTTTCAGAATCCGCATCGTCGTCGCGCGGTGCGCGCGCGAGCTTCAGCCAGTGATAGTCGATCTCGCGCGGATCGCGTCCCGACACGATCTCTACACCCTGCAGCGTGCCGGCGCCCTGGTTCGTCGCCTTCAGGCCACGCACGTCGTCGGCTGGCCGCGGCGGGAAATTCACGTTGAGGCACGCGTCGCTGTCCCAGCCGGCGGCGACGAGCCGGCGGATGACGTCCGGCGCATGCGCGAGCGCGGTGCCCCACGGCACCGCGTTGCGGTCGGTGAAGGCCTGGCTCAGCGCGATGGCCGGTACGCCGACCAGCATGCTCGTCATCGCCGCGCCGACCGTGCCGGAAAACACCGTTTCGGTGCCGAGGTTCGCGCCGCGATTCACGCCGGACAGTACGACGTCGGGCCGCGCGCCCTTCATCAGGTGGCTGACCGCGATCGCGACGCAATCGCCGGGCGTGCCGCGCACCGCGAAGCGCCGCTCGCCCTTGCGATGCACGCGCAGCGGTTCATGCAGGCTCAGCGAATGCGATGTGCCGCTCTGGTCCTCGGCTGGAGCCACGATCCACACTTCGCGCGCGAGTTGCGTGGCGACCTGTTCGAGTATGTCGAGGCCGGGAGCGTCGAATCCGTCGTCGTTGGTGAGCAGGACACGGTCGAACAGCGGGCGGGTTGCTTGCATCGGGGCGATCCTCGTGAAGGGCAATGGCAGGGGAGGTGCGGTGTGGCGCAAGCCACAAGGCTAGCATTCCGGCGCGAGGATCGTCGTGTCGTGGAAGGTGCGTGCCGGTGCGGCAGTCCGGACCCGCTCAGCCGAGCAGGTAGCGCAGCAGGCCGGCCGACGCGACGCCGACGATGACCGTCGGCAGGATCGACAGGCGTGTCGCCGCGACGAGCGTGATCGCGAGCGCGAGCAGGTCGGCCGGGCGCGTCGACACGAACGCCGGCGCGATCACCGAGATCAGCACGCAGCCGGGCACGTTTTCCATCACCGACGCCATTCGCGGGCTCAGCGTGCGGTTGCGCAGCAGCACGTAGCCGAGAATGCGCGACAGGTAGGTGGTCGACGCCATCAGCACGATCGTCGCGACGGTGCCGAAATCCGGAAGCTCAGGCATCGCGTGGCTCCCACAGCAGCGCGGCGATCAGCCCCGCGCCGGCGCCGGCCGCGACATACCACGCACCGGGCAGCGCGAGATGGGTGGCCGACGCGACGACGAGGCTCACGAACCACGGGCGGCTCGCACGCACGCCTTTCCACATCCCGCGCAGCAGCACCAGAAACACGGCCGTGAACGCCATGTCGAAGCCGTACTGTTCGACGTCGCCGATCGTCGGGCCGACCGCCGCGCCGAGCGTCGTCATCGAGATCCACGTCAGGTAGAGTCCCACGCAGATGCCCGCGTAATAGGGCACGCTGATATGCGTGGCCGAGCGCTCGCGCGCGTCGGCGAGCGACATCGCCCAGCTCTCGTCGCACATGAAGAACAGCGCGACGAACGCGCGGCGGCGCGGCAGGCGGCGGAGGTAGGGCGCGAATGCGGCGCCCATCAGGATGTGGCGCGAATTCACGAGGAACGACATCGCGACGATCAGCGCGATGTGCGGCGGCGAGGTCCACAGATGGATCGCCGCGAATTCGGAGCCGCCGCCGAAGTTCAGGCCCGTCATCATCGGCACCTCGAACAGGCTCAGCCCTTTCTGCGCGGCCTGCGCGCCCAGCACGAGCGCGAACGGCACGAAACCCAGCATGACGGGCAGCGCCGCGCGCAAACCGCGACCCATCTCGGCGACATAGGCGGGCCTGTCGCGAAGCCCGGACGACGTTGAAACGCTACTGCTCATTACTCCTCCTTCGGGGGGGGGAATTGTCTGCTTTTTTGACTCGAATCGGGTTGCGTTGTCGCCAGATTTTTCTCAGAATTTGGCATTGAACGTGTGATATGACAATTTTTTGGAATCGGATGCCAAATGAAACTTGACGCTATCGACCGCCGAATCCTGAGCGCGCTGCAGCGCGACGGCCGCATGCAGAACGTGGAGCTCGCGCAGGAGGTCGGGCTGTCGCCGTCGCCGTGTCTGCGGCGCGTGCGGTTGCTCGAGGAAGCCGGCGTGATCGAGAAATACGTGGCCGTGCTGAACCCGGCGAAGGTCGGCAAGGGGCTGACGATCTTCACGCGCGTATGGCTGAAGGGGCAGGACGCGGAATCGGTGAACCGTTTCGCCGAGGCCGTCCAGCAGATGCCGGAAGTCGTCGAATGCCACCTGATGGCCGGCGACTGCGATTTCCTGCTGCGCGTCGTCGCGGCCGACATCGACGATTACCGGCGCTTCCAGATGGAATACCTGACGCGTATTCCCGGCGTGCTGAGCGTGAAGACCGACATTCCGATGCAGAAGGTCAAGCTCACGTCGGCGCTACCAACCTGAAGCGGGGCGGGGCGTGCGGCGATGCGTCGACGAGCGGTCATGGCACGGTGACAATCGCCCGATAAACTGACGGGGTGAGTCGCATCGCACGGATTGCCGGTGCGGTCGCACGCCGGTCGATGTGCAAGCAACTAACGGTCAATGCCGACGCGATCGGCCGAACGGCGCTGCATAGCGCGCCAGGTCGTGCGTCGCCGCGAATGCGTTTCTTCCTGTCGAGCCCTACATGCAGCCATTCAATACGCCGTGGAATTCGCTGGAAATCGTCAAGCTCGTGCTCGGCGTGCTGACGCCGTTGTCGGTCGCCTGTCTCGGCTGGCTCGTCGCGCGCCGGCTGAAGCGGCTCGAACTCGTGCAGTGGACCAATCAGCGGCTGATCGAAAAGCGGCTCGCGCTGTACGACACGGTCGCGCCGCAGCTCAATGCGCTGCTGTGCTTCTACACGTGGATCGGCTACTGGAAGGACATCTCGCCGGACGACGTGATCCGCGCGAAGCGCGACCTCGACCGCACGTTCCACATCTACCGCTACCTGTTCGACGACGACGTGTACGACGCGTATCACACGTTCATTCATGCGCTGTTCGAGATGCATACGGGGCCGGGCCGCGACGCGCGGATTCGCTCGCTGATCCAGGCGCCCGACGGCGACCGCAGCGTGCACGGCTCGTATGCCTGGAAGCCGGTGTGGTCCGAGCGTTTCGCGACCGCGAGCGTCGTGCCGAAGGACGACGTGCTGCGGCACTACACGCGATTGATGGAGCGGCTGCGCGTCGCGCTGGGGGCGACGCGCTGACGGCTTCCACGCTTCGGCGCCTTGCGCCTCGTGCCGGTATCGAAATCCGCCACCCGGCGGCGCGGATTCGCACCCTCGCGCATGAACCGGATGCGGTGCGCGGCAACGCCTGCCATGCTCGCTCCATGTTCACTTGCGCGAGGCTCGTATGGTCGTCGACACCGGCCGCCAGCCGTCTCTGGTCCGCTCGCCCGGCGCACGCCGCGGGCGCCGCTTTTCCTTCGGTTCGCCCGAATCGCATGCGATGGCGTTGCCGGTCGAACCGGAAATCGGCGACATCGTCTTCATCCGCGTCACCGTGCGGCCGTTTCTCGAAGTGGCGAGCGCGACGCGCTCATGGACGAATCACGTTGGAATCGTCGTCGGCGAGCGCGGCGGCGAGGCGCTGATCGCGGAGAGCACGTTTCCGCTATCGCGCGTCACGACGATGTCGCGGTTTGTCGCGCGTTCCGACTGCGGCGCATGCGTGGTCGCGCGGCTGACGCAGCCGCTCGATGCCGCGCAGCGACGGCGGCTCGTCGACGCGGCGAGGCGCAGGATCGGCGTGGTGTACGACACGGGTTTCAACCTCGCGTCGCGCCGGCAGTTCTGTTCGCGTTTCGTGCGCGAGATCGTGCGCGATGCCACGCGGATCGTGCTCGGCGACGTCGAGACCTTCGACATGCTGCTGCGCCGGAATCCCGGTCATCCGCTCGGCCTCTGGAGGATCTGGTACTTCGGCCGGATTCCGTGGCGTCGCCGCACGGTGACGCCGGCGAGCTTGTTCGAGAGCGACAAGTTGCGTGTCGTGGCGGATACGCGCGAGTGCAAGGCGGATGGGTGAACAAGGGGCCGGGTATTACGCATTCGCGACGGGGTTAGTTGCGCCCCGCCACCGCGAGCCGCGCCGCGAGACCCACGAATACCGACCCGAGCAGATACTGCGGCACCTTCGACGGCCGGCGGCGTGCGCCGATCCGCTGGCTCAGCCGGCTCGCGGACAGAATCACCGCGCCGTTCACGACGATGCCGATCAGGTTCAGCACCGTCGCGAGCACGAGAATCTGCACGGCGATCGAACCCTGTTCGGGCCGCACGAACTGCGGGAACAGCGCGAGCACGAACAACGCCATCTTCGGGTTCAGCAGGTTCGTCGTCAGCCCTTGGCGAAAGATCGTCGCGGTCGAGCGCTGACGTTGCGACGCGACGGGCGACAGCGCAGTCGCATCCGAACGGAATGTCTTCCACGCGAGATACAGCAGATACGCGGCGCCTGCGAAACGTACCGCGTCGTACGCGAGCGGCACCGCGACGAAGAGCTGCGACAGACCGAGCGCGGCCGCGAGCGCGTGACAGTAGGTGCCGGCCTGGATGCCCGCGAGCGTCGCGAAGCCGGCGCGCCGCCCCTGGCTCACGCTGCGGGACGCGATCAGCAACATGTCGGGGCCGGGTGTAACGGTCAGCGCGAGACACGCGCCGGAGAACAGCGCGAGCGTGGAAAAGTCGATCATGGCATTCCCTTTTGCTGGTGCGGCGTAAAAGGGAACCCAGTTTAGGAGGGCGTGCGAGGCCGGTCAATCGAGCGAACGGACGATGGCCGGACGGCACGGATCGCGTGGCGCGTGCATCGCGCATGCGCGGCCCGCACCCCCCTCACTGTTTGCGACAGGCCACCTGATAGTCGATCACGGTATTCGCGGATGGCCGGTCCGGCTCGCCGCCCACCGTCGTCACGCCGAGCACGCCGGCCGCGTTCCGGTAGCGCAGCGCGCAATACCCCATCCCGGTGCCCGAACACGCTTCGGCTTCGACGATGCCGTGCTTCGCGAGCGTCGCTGCGCCGTCCATCGCGTCCGGTTTCTCGCGCGGACGCAGCGGCTGCCAGCCATGCGCGATCAGTATCTTGCGTGCCGCGTCGAGCGGCTTGCCATACACGTTCGGCACGACCGCGTGGCCGTTGCAGTGTGTGCTTTCGGCGGCGACGCGGGTCAGCCGCAGTTCGCCGTTGTGTTCGTGCAGCTCGCCGACGGGCGGCGCCGGGCCGTCGCCGCCCCAGATCAGCAGCGCGCCGCTTTCCAGCCGATCGGCCGAGCCGAGCTGCCAGCTGGCCTTGCGTGCGGTGTAGCCGAGCGCGACGAGCGTCGTGTCGTCGAATACGCCGATATTGCCGTTGCGCGCGAAGCAGATCGCGCTCGTGCCGGCGCTGAATCCGCTCGCGAACGTGACGACCGTGTAGCGTCCGAGCGGTGCCTCGGACGTCACGATCCAGTTGCGCTGCGCGACCTCGCGGCCGGCCGCCGTGGTCGTTTTGGCGCGATATTGCGTGCAGAACGGATCGAGCGAACCGTTTTCAGGCGAGCGCGGCAGCGTGCCGAATGGCACGAGCGACGCCCCGGCGATATCGGAGCCCGTGCGCAGCGGCTCGGCCGATGCCGTGCCACCGAACGTGGCACTGGCCAATACCGCGATCGAAACGATCGAAGCAAGATGGCGGATGAGCGGTGACGCAATGGAAAGCAACACCCAGACTGTCCCCGGGGAAAGTGGAACGGGCGCGACAATCGCGCTTTTTCGCCCGTATGTCACGGTCGCGCGCACCGCCCGGCGGCCCGCCCCCGTGCCGCCGCCGACTCTCAGCCGTTCGCGACGACGTCGATGCGCAGCGCGTCGCCGCCCGCGACGATCGCCAGGAGACGATCGACGTTCGGGTGAGCGCCCGGACGATTGCGTGCGTCGGCCGTATGCTCGGCGAACACCGCGAGGCCGTGTTCGGCCGACTTCGCGTCGAGCGTGCCGAACGCCTGCTTCAGATAGTGGTACACCGCGAGCGAGCCCTGCTTGCCCGGCTGGTTCTCGATGGTCGCGACCACGTCGCCGTTCGCGCCGACGAGATCGATGCGCGCGATGCCGTCGATGGCCGGCAGTTGCGCGAGGTTGTCCTTGAATACTTGAGTCGGTTGAATCACTGAAAACACTCCGTCGGTTCGGTCATCGGCCAAGGTGCGTGGCCGGCCGTATCTTATCCGATCGGCTTGGTCGCGCCGCCGCCGCGGCACGCGTCGTACAGCGCGCCCGGCATCGCGACGCCGAATACCGCGTCGATCATCCGCGTCACGTTCGCCAGCGATGCCGCCGTGCCGACGCGTGCGGCGTCATGACCGCCCGGTACCGGTCAGCACACCCGCCTCGCGCGCGCGCTCGATGTCGGGGCTGCGATACGCGTGCTCGGGAATGTCGGCGAGCCGCGACGGATGCACCTGGCGCGGCGCCAGCCCGTAGAACTTCTGGAAGCTCATGATCAGCGGCGACCACTTGTCCGGATCGATGCGGTCCGGATGACCGTCCATCAGCAGGTCGGGGTGCGCGTGCACGCGCTGGATGCGCATCTCGAACACGCGAATGCGGCCGCGCAGGTCGGGCATGTCGTCGCCGATCCCGTATGTGGCCGCGACGACCGCCTCCATATGCACCGGGCATTCGAGCGCGCGCGGCGGCGCGACCGTTTGCGACGCGGCCTCGGTGAACCCGGCCGTGCCGAACTTGTCGGGTTCGAATACGTAGCCTTTCGCGCGCTTGCCGTCGGGCACCGGATACGTGCCGGTCGTGCGCGCGATCCGGTCCACCGCGTCCGCCTGCGCCGACGATGGCAGGTTCAGCACGCATTCGCCGGTGCGCAGCAGGTTGCGGGTGGTCTGCGAACTGGCGGCGATGCCGATCACGCCGCGCCAGCCGAGCCAGAACGCGGACGAGATCGGCGCGAGATTGGCCGTGCCGTTTTCGTTCAGCGTGCTGACCAGCACGACGGGCGTGCCGAAGTAGAGGATGTTCGGTTCGGTGACGCAATGCGGCGCATTCATGGTCGAGTCCTTCGTTGACGGGATCGGTTCTCATGCTGAACCCGTCGCGGCGACGCGACGCTCCGAATCTTGTCGTGTCATTCCGAACGGTGCGCAAAAAGGCGCCGGCGCCGCGCCGGACCGAGCCGGCAATGCGCGGGCTTTTCCGCTACAGTAAGAAATCGAAGGCCGCGCCCGCTTTGCATCACGCGGGCGCGCGCAGTCACGTTCCGCCAACGCACACGAGGGCCTGATGGACACCGAGCAACGCTACACCGCCAACGCGCCGACCCGCGCGGAAGTCGACGCACTGGGCGGCGCAACCGTCATCGAATTCGGCGCGAACTGGTGCGGGATCTGCGCAGGCGCGCAGCCCGCGATCACGGCGTCGTTCTCCGCGCATCCTGCCGTGCGGCATCTGAAGATCGAGGACGGCCCCGGCCGTCCGCTCGGTCGCTCGTTCGGGGTGAAGCTGTGGCCGACGCTGGTATTCCTGCGCGATGGGGTCGAAGTCGCGCGCGTCGTGCGCCCCGCCGACGCGAAGCAGATCGAAGCCGACGGCTTCTCGGCGCTGGCCTGAGGTCACGACGATGCAACAGGCCATCACGCACGTCGGCGTCGATACGCGCGGCAGCGGCCTCGTCGAAGTCACGCAGCAGGTGCGTGCGTTCGTCGACCAGCAGGCGATCCGCACCGGCCTGCTCACCGTGTTCTGCCGCCATACGTCGGCGTCGTTGCTGATCCAGGAGAACGCGGATCCGTCGGTGCAGCGCGATATCGGACGCTATTTCGCGACGCTCGCGCCCGAGGACGACACGCGCTACGAGCACGACACCGAAGGCGCCGACGACATGCCCGCGCATCTGCGCACCGCGCTCACGCAGGTGCAGTTGTCGATTCCGGTCGAGCACGGGCGCATGGTGCTCGGCACGTGGCAGGGAATCTATCTGTTCGAGCATCGTCGCGCGGCGCACCGGCGCGACATCGTGCTGCATCTGATCGGCGAGTAGGCAAAGCCGGCGAGCGGGCTAGCGGACGGAAACGCAAGCGGACGGAAACGCAAGCGGACGGAAACGCGTAACGCCGCGCCCGCGCGCGGCTCAGGCGAGCAGCTTCTCGACGAGCGCGCCGAGTTCGCGCAGGTGAACCGGCTTCGGCAGGAACGCGTCGAACGCCCGCTTGTTCTCGCGCAGCGCCGCCGATTCATACGCGCTGACGCCGAGAATCGCCGGATGCCGGCCGTCGTCGTCGGGCTCCGCCACCGCGCGAATGCGCCGCGCCACGTCGAATCCGCTCAGGTCCGGCAGTTCGAGATCGAGCACGACGAGGTCGTAGCGGCCCGTACCGAAGCGTGCGACGCCTTCCTGCCCGGTGCAGCACAGATCGGCCTCGACGCCGAGCGCCGACAGCATCGCGCCAAGCGTCTCGCGCGCGTTGTCGTTGTCGTCGACCACCAGCGCGCGCCGGTCGCGGTGCGGCAGCACGGGCGGCAGCGCGGGCACGTCGCCGGTCGCGGTGCCGGCCGTATCGACGCCGGGCACTTCGACCGGCAGCGTCACGACGAACTCGCTGCCTTCGCCGACCGCGCTGCGCACGTCCACATGCCCGCGCAGCGTCGTCACGATTTCGCGCACGACCGCGAGCCCCATGCCGATCCCGTCCACGTGCAGCCCGACCGCGTCGTTCGCGCGATAGAACGGCTCGAAGATCTTCGACAGATGCTGCTTCGCGATGCCGGCGCCGGTATCGCGCACGGCGATCTTCACCTGCTGGCCGGCCGGCGCATCGGCGAGCGTGATCGCCACCGTGATCGAGCCGCCGGCCGTGTACTTGACCGAGTTCTCGATCAGGTTCGACAGCACCTGCCGCAGCAGCTTGCGATCGGAGCGGATCGCGAGGCCGGGCGGCTCGACGCGCTGCGTGACCGTGATCCGTTTCGTCGCGATCCTCTCGCGCAGCGGTTCGAGCGCCTCGGCAAGCAGCGGCGCGATGCCGACGGTATCCAGTTCGGCGACGCGTTTCGTCGAGCGCAGCTTGATGTAGTCGGTGAGGTCCTTGACGAGCGCTTCCAGCGACAGCGCGGAATTCTGCAGCCGCCGGATCGTCTTCAGGTTCGCGTCGGACTGCGGGCGTGCGAGCAGGATCTCGATCGATCCGCAAATCGCCTGCAGCGGCGTACGCAGTTCGTGGCTGACCATCCCGAGGAACGCGTTCTTGGCCTCGATCATCTCGAACGCGCGGTCGGACGCCTTGCGTTCCGCATCGAGCGCCGCGTTCTGCCGTTCGAGCAGGTCGTCGCGCGTGCGCATCGTATAGAACAGCAGCAGGAACAGCGCGCACAGGATCACACCGAGCACGATGCCGAGGATCAGGATCGCGCGCTGCTTGTCCTTCAATTGATGGAACGTGAAATCGCGCTGCGCCATTTCGATCGCGCGGAAGTAGTTCGCGAGGCCGTTGACCTTCGGCCAGTACGCATTGACTTCGTCGATCACCTGCCGCGCCTGCTTCGGCGAATCGCGCAGCAGCGGCACCTCGCGCTTCAGGCGCGTCATGAATTCGCCGAGCGCGTCGATCTCGTTGCGCGCGCGCGGGATGCGCAGCCAGTATTGGGACACTTCGGACGGCCGCTGCAGGAACCCGAACGACACCGACAGGCTGTCGAGCTGCATCTGCACGTGATCGAAATCGTCGTCCTCGCGCGTCGCGTAGAGAATCAGCTGCCGGTCGAAGCGCGTATAGACGTTGCGGTATTGCGCGGCGGTCCAGAACACGCCTTCACGCGGCCCCTCGAGCACGCCCTCGTTGACCGAGGTGGCGAGGAGATCCCACAGCAGGAACGCCCACGCGGCGAACCCCATGATCCACAGCGAGCCGAGGATCAGGATGATCTTTCTATTTTTCCATCGCCGCCGCGTCATGTCACTTCACGGTCAGACCGATGATCTGCCACGCGAACTTCGCTTCGCCGAGCGGCGTCTTCAGCTCGTCGGGATACTGGTCGCGCGGATACATGATCCACAGCGGGCCGTAGTTGTCGTTGCCGAGCACCTTGCCGTTCATCGTCCGCGCGAGGATCACGCCGTACCTGGCCGCATCGGACACGGGAATCGTGAACGTGTATTCGTCGATGCAGCGGAATTCGATCTGCGTGCCGTGCGCGCCGACCGTCTTCAGCACGTCGGACAGGCGCGGGCCCGTGAAGGCGGCCTTCGGCGTCCAGCTCGTCGACGTGACGATCGTATGTTGCGGCAGTGCCATCAGCGCCTGCTCGGAAAAGACGTAGGTCATCTTCCCCTGCTGGTTGCTCTTGCTGATCTTGCCGTCGACGGTGAACGTGAACGACGACGCGGCCCATGTCGCGGCGGCCATCCCGAGCAGGCAGGCCGTCAGCAGGCTTTTGGTCCAGATGGTTGAAACGCGCATGTCTTTTCCTCGGTCTGGTGATGCGTGTAGCGGGTTGTCGCGCCGGTCGCCGTTCCCGGCGCCCGGTTCTCAGTTCGTCGCCGTCGCCGCCGGCAGCGTGAGCTTCAGCTCGCGGGCGACTTCCGCGAACAGGATCGGCAGGCGCACCGGCTTTTCTTCGCAGCGCGCGTTGTAGTGCGATACGATGTGCGCGATCTCGTCCTCGCTCGCTTCGCCGGTCGAGATCTTGCCGGTCAGCAGGAAGATCGGCGCGCCGCTGTTCTCGCTCGAGCGGATGCCGCGCACGAGTTCGGCGGCCGTCTGGTCGCCGAGCATCCAGTCGAGGATGTAGCCGTCGAAATCCTCGACTTCCAGCGCCTTGCGGAAGCTCGCGCCGTCGAAGTACGGAATCGCGTTCACGCCTTTCTCGATGAAATATTCACAGACCGTTTCGGCGACGTCGTGCGAATCGTCGACCACGGCGATCCGCGCCGCATACACGTTCGGCTGCGCGGAGCGCAGCTCGATCACGTCGACCGGATACGTGCGGCCCTCGCGTGCGTGCTGGCGTTCGGTGACGATCCATTCGCCCTGCCACTGCAGCGCGACGAAGTCCGTTTCGATCTGGCTGGTGGCCTTCGTCGAGATTGCCGCGCGGCAGCGCAAGCGCTTCGATTCGATCACGAACGTCGCGTCGATCATCTCGGCCGCGGCCGGCTGCGTGCCCTTGTCGTCGAGCAGGATCGCGGGCGGCACGCCGAAGTGCGTCGCGATGTCCTGCAACTGCGACAGGTTCCACGGGATCAGGCCCTTCATCTTGCGCGTGACGACCGAGAAGCTCAGGCCGAGCACGTTCGCGATCGTCGTGTTGTGACTTCGCGGCGGAATGCCGTTCCGGTTCAGGAGATCGCGCACCTTGTTGGCGGTGATGAGATCGACGTTGGCCTGCTCGGTGGTGGACATCTCGATGGGGTCTCCAGGGGTTTTGGTGAGGAAGAGCATATCAAAGCTGACGCGTCACGCAAACTTTAAACACGCGAAGGGCCTTGACATGCCATTTTTCTCCATTATTATTGCTCACCACGTCACTATTGTTTGTCGCGTCATGTTTGGAGCGCGATGCCGGCACAGTCGGGGCAGCGAAAAGCGGCGGCAATGAAACAGTGACGGAACGATTCGAAGAGAGCCTGAGAGAGCCTAGGGATGCGTGTCGGCGTTGGCGGATGGAATTGTATCCGCTGCGCCGCGCGCAAACCGGGTACGAGCTCGCGGGGTGGAATAGCTCGAAGCATTGCGGCGCCGATAAAACTTGAGGAAAGTACCCATGTATCGCCGTTTACTCGCACTGGGGCTGCTGTTGCTGCTGGCCGCGTGCGCGCAGGATCCGTCGGTTACCGCCGGCACGGTACGGATCTGCGACGACACAGGTTGTTCCTATCGCCCTAAAGATCAGGTCTCCTATCAAAAAAGGGGCGATGCGGAAGACCGGGACGATCCACGCATCGCCGCGCTCAAGCAAACCGCGAAGACCCAGCCGAAGGCCGCCTACGACCTCGGCCTGCGCTATTTCCGCGGCGACGGCGTGCGCCAGGACAGCTACCAGGCGCTCAAGTGGATGCGCGAGGCCGCCGAACGCGGCGACCTGAACGCGCAAAAGGCGCTCGGCAGTTTCTACCTGTTCGGTCTCGAGGAAATGGGCTCGGATGCGCGCGAAGCGGAGAAGTGGCTGTCGATCGCGGCCGGCCGCGGCGACAAGGAATCGAAGAAGCTGCTCGACCTTGCACGCAAGGCTAAGAAGGAAGACGAAGAAGACTGGAAATGGCGCACGCAATGGCGTGACGTCTATTACGGCTACTGGTACTCGGGCTATCCGTACTACGGCGTCTGGCAGCAGACGTACTGGTACTACTGACCGGGTATCGAGCAACGGGGCGGCAGCGGGGAGACCACCATCGCGCGCCACGCCGGGGGGCTTATCGAAGTTCGCACGAACACATAAGCCGAACAACGACGCTAATCGATCGATAACGACATGAAGACCAACCTTTCCCAACGTCTCACTCAAGGCGCGCTGGTTGCAGCGCTTGGCGCGGCCGTCGCGGGTTGCGGCGGCGTGGTGACGCCCGGCGGGCAGAACGCCGGCGTGACGGGCGCGGCGGCCGGCGGCGCGAGCGCCGGTGCCGATTCGCAACTGCAGCGCTGCCCGTCGCCGCTCGGCACGATCGCGGTCGACGACGGCCGCAACGCCGACTGGTGGGGCCAGTTCGGCAGCGCGACCAAGGTGACGAGCATCGATCCGCTGCTGCGGCTGGCGGTGCAGCAGTCGAACTGCTTCGTGATCACGTCGATCGGCAACCAGAAGAGCGACGCGCGCCTGTCGCGCATCACGCAGTTGCAGCGCAACTCGGGCGAATACCGCGCGGGCTCGAAGCAGCAGAAGGGCCAGCGCGTCGCGGCCGACTACTACATGGAACCGCAGATCGTGATCAACGATTCGCCGATCGGCGGGATCGGCAGCATGATCGGCGGGCTGATCGGCAACAGCGCGGTGGCGGCGGTGGCGGGCCACCTGCAGACGAAGGCGTCGGTGGTGACGCTGACGCTGTTCGACGTGCGCTCGGCGGTGCAGATCGCGGCGTCGGAAGGCAGCTCGACGGCGACCAACTACGGTGCGGCGCTGGGCGGCTTCGGCGGCGGGGTAGGCGGCGCGCTGGCGGGCTTCTCGTCGACGCCGGAAGGCAAGGCGACGGTCGTCGCGTTCATCGACGCGTACAACAAGATGGTCGTCGCGCTGCGCAGCTACAAGGCGCAGGACGTCAAGGGCGGGCTGGGCCGCGGTGGGCAACTGCAGGTCAATTGACGTCGCCGGGCCGGCGGGGGCCGCCGGCCGACTCCTGATTTCTGATTCTTGATGGTCGGTGCGCGCGGCGTGATTCGCGCGTACGGGCTTCGTTCGTCCTGTACGTTTGGAAGGTGATCCCGATGAAAGCCGTTGCACTGATCGCATTGACCTGCCTCGCGCTGACCGCTTGCGGCGGCGACGACAATTCCTCGCCGGCTTCGTCAGGCGGATCGGGCACGAGCAACAACGGCGGCAGCGGCGGGACAGGCGGCACGGGTTCGGGCGGAACGGGTTCCGGCGGCAGCGGCGGTTCGGGTGGTTCCGGCGGCAGCACACTGACGTGGCGCTACGAGGCGCAGCCTGTTGCGGCCGACCAGGCGGGCTTCCTGACGCTGGTCAACAGCGAAGGCGCGAAGGGCTACCGCTATCTGGGCGACTACTTCTACAGCGCGGCCAACGGTGGCACGCAGTCGATCTTCGTGAACGACGGCACCGCTCAGACGTATACGTACCAGTTGCAAACGGCGTCGTCCGACATGACGTCCTTCGTCAACGCGGCAAACGCGCAAGGGGCGAGCGGCTACCGGTACGAAGGACCGCTCACGTACGGCGATCTCTATCGCAAGGACGGCGGCTCGTCGGCCACGTACACGTACACGACGACCGGCCTGCCGGCCGATGCGAACGCGTTCCTCACGCAGGCGAACGGCCAGGGCCAGTCGGGCTACTGGTTCGTCGGCCCGCTGATGGTCGGGGCCGCGCAGGCGAACGTATACATGAAGAACAACGCGTCGAACGCGACCTATACGTACGACGCGCTGGCGCCGACGTCGACCGTGAACGACTTCATCGCGCAGGCCAACAGCGAAGGCGCGAAGGGTTATCGTGCGAAGGGCGCGATGGCGTTCGGCACGGCGATCTCGTGGATCTACGTGAAGGACCAGACGCAATCGCCGACCTTCACGTACCAGTCGGCCGCGATCCAGTCGACCGGCGCGAGCTTCGTCCAGCAGTCGAACACGTTCGGTGCGCAGGGCTCGGCCTACCTGAGCGACCTCGCGCTCGGTTCGCCCGTGCCGGCGATGGCGTCGTTCTATTTCACGCCGAAGAACTGCACGGGCTTCCTGTGCACGACGCTGAATCCGCTCACGCAGAACTGAGCGGAAACGTCCGGCGCAGCAGCGTCGCGCGGGGCAGTCATTCGCGAATGACCTGCGCGCGTCCCATCGAGTGCCTCAGGTGCGACCCGCGATGCGTGTCCGCATCTTTTGCCGCCGGCTTGCCGGCGGCATTTCGTTTACGCGTACACCGCGCGTTGCCGTTCCCCTGCGTGACGCAGCGGCCCGGATCAGACGAAATGTCGCATCAAAGACTCGGTCAAGTTCAAAAAAATTATTCAAATTATTCAGACGAGTACTAAAAAGGACTGCATCGACTGATTTCCCCCGAGTCGTTTGGCATGATCGGGACAATTCCATCCCTTTCATTCCATCGTGACGTCCGTTCGGGCCGAGCATCCGCTCGACCGCGGAACCCGACGCGTCGTCGCGCCAGGCCATGCCGTACAGCACGCTTCAGTCCATTCGCCGCTATCAGAGCATTTCGATGTTCGGCGGCGCCATTGTCGTGACGATCCTGATCCTCGTCGCCTGCGGGCTCGGGATCGTTTCGATCGTCTACGGCTACCTGGACGGCGAGCGGCGCAATTTTCTGAACGGCGTCGAGGAAACCGTCGACGAGATTCAGGTGAGCGAGACGTCGTTCCGCAACGGCGTCGCGAATACGCAGCTGATATGGCGCGAGCTGGACCCCGCACCGGCCGACGTCGTGGACGGATTCTTCGCCAACGGCGAGCAGCTCGCGATCAAGCCGTATCCGTCGCTGGTGGTCGGTGTACCGGGCCAGACGGCGCAGCGCGACGAGGTGGCGCGCTATCTCGCGCTGTCGTTCATGCTGTCGCGCATCTGCGCGGCGAGTTCGCTCAATCGCGGGCGCACGTTGGAGGGGTACCACTACAGCACCCGCACGGGACTGTTCGGTCTCGTGCCGCATCTGTCGCGCGACAATCCGGCGCTGGCTACCGCCGATGCGCGCGCGCACGTGCTCGACGCATTGCGCATCGACTTCACACACACGCCCGAACTCGGTGCGGACGGTCGGCCGCACGTGCACTGGCTGCCGCCGTACGTCAACCCGGTGACTGGGCAGGCCCGCATCCGGATCGCCGCGGAGGCGCGTGCCGACGGCCGGCCGTTCGCGGTGCTCGTGACCGAGTATGCGCCCGAGTATCTGCTGTCGTGGCTGCAGGATCGTCATGCGACCGGCGTGTTCTTCATCACGGCCGCCGACAACCGGCTCATCACGGTCGATCCCGCCGTCGAGCGCACGCAGGCGCTCGATGCGCGTCTGCTCGAGCTGGACGTCGCGCACGGGCTCGCGGCGCCGGCCGAGGCGATGTTCCGCGACGGCACGATCGTGTTCCGCGGTCCGCTCGGCGCGACCGGCTGGACGATCGCCTATATGCTGTCGTGGGCCGACGTCGCGGCCGCGATCGGCGTGCAGGCCGGTGCGCTCGTCGCGGCATCGCTGCTGGCGATCGCGGTGATGTGGCTGTTGCTCATGCGTTTCTACCGGCGCGTGCTCGTGCCCGTCTACGCGCGCTCGGCCCGCGTGTTCGACAGCGAGGATCTGTGCCGCAGCGTGATCGGGATGGCGCCGGTCGGCATCGGGCTCGTGTCGCTGTCCGATCGCCGCGTGATCCTGGCGAGCGACGTGCTGGCGCAGATGCTCGTGCCGTACGGTGGCAATCCGCAGGCGCTGACCGCGCAGGTCCTCGCGCAATACGAGGTGTTCGTCGCGGACGGCGGGGCGGGCAGGACGATGATGACCGAACTCGTGCTCGACGCGCACGGCGCCTCGCCGCTGCATCTGGAGGTCATTGCGCACGGCGCCCGTTACCAGGGCGAGGACGTGATGATCGCGGCCTTCGCCGATACGTCCGCCCAGCGCCGGCTCGTGCATCAGCTCGAGGAAGCCGTGCGCGCGGCCGATTCGGCGAATGCAGCCAAGTCGTCGTTTCTCGCCGCGACGAGCCATGAGATCCGCACACCGCTGAATGTGATCCTCGGCAACCTCGAGCTGCTCGAGCGCACGGCGCTCGATGCCTCGCAGCAGAGTCGCGTACAGACGCTGCGCGCATCGGCCGAGGGCCTGCTCGCGATCGTCAGCGATATCCTCGATTTCTCGAAGATCGAGGCCGGTGCGATGTCGGTCGAGTCGATCGAGTTCGACGTGATCGCCGTGATGGAGCGCCAACTGGCCGCGTTCGCGTCCGTGGCGAAGGCGAAAGGGTTACCGCTGTTTGCCGATATCGATGCGAGCGACGCGCAGCGCATGCGCGGCGATCCGACGCGGCTCGCACAGGTGGTCGGCAACCTGTTGAGCAACGCGATCAAGTTCACGAGCGAAGGGCGCGTCGTCGCGCGCGTGGCGGTGGGGCGCAACGCGCGCGGCGCGCCCGAGCTCGCGATCGGCATCGAGGATACGGGCATCGGGATCGATCCCGCGCAGCAGGCGAGGCTGTTCAAGCCGTTTTCGCAGGTCGACGCGTCGATCACGCGGCGCTACGGCGGCACGGGGCTCGGGCTCGCGCTGTGCGATCGGCTGGTCGCGGCGATGGGCGGGACGATTTCGGTCGACAGCGCACCGCGCGTCGGCAGCCTGTTTACCGTTCGCCTGCCGTTGCGCATGGCCATTGCGCCGAAATGTCCGGTCGGCGCGGGCGCCGGGCAGACGCTGATCGTCGTGTCGCCGGAGGATGCGTGGCGCACGTTCGCGTTTCCCCATCTGCGCGCATGGGGTTTCGATGTCGCGATGCATCCGAGTCCGATCGGAATGGCCGCCGGGTGCCTCGCGCGTGCTCACGCGATCGTGCTCTTCGGCGATTCCGATCGATGGCGGCGCGACGAGCTCGACAGCCTCGGAGGGGGTACGCCGATCGTGCTGGCCACCCCAGACGGCCCGCTGCAGCCGGACGTTGCGGGCCGCACGATTCGCGTGTCGAGCTATTCGCTGAGCGGGCTGCGCACGGCGATCGGGCAGGCGCGGGTCGCGACGGCGGAATCGCGGCGCGGGACGCGTGGCGCTGCGGATGCCGGCCGGCGGGCGGTGCCGGCGGTGCCGGCATCCGATGCGCGCGGGCTGAGGGTGCTGGTTGCCGACGATACGTCGGTCAACGGCTCGATCTTCCGCGAACAGCTCGACGTGCTTGGCCATACGGTCCGCTGCGTGTCGTCCGGCGCGGCGGCGCTCGATACGCTGGCGAACGGTGCATGGGAGGTGCTGCTGCTCGGCGCCGACCTGCCCGACATGCCGGCCCGTGAACTGGCGGAGGTCGTCCATGCGCGCGCGCTGCCGTGCGACATGATCGCCGTGGTATCGCACCTGGGGCCGGACGACGCAAGGCGTTATGCGGTATCGAACGTCGAATGCGTGTTGACCAAGCCCGTGACGCTGGCGGACCTGCGCCGCAGTCTGGCGCGCATCGCGCGGCGGCGCGGGACGGGCGCGCCCGCCGAAGCGGCAGACAGGCGACGGGCATCGGATGCGATGGCCGCAACGGTGGATTGGCCGGGACGATAAGAAAACGACACGCGAAGGCAGCGCAGACCGCCGGCGTCAAACAGGGAAGGCAGACACGCGGCATCGTGCCGGTGCCGCGTGATTTCGACTGAAGAAGGAAGGGTAAGGCCGTGCGCTATATAGGAAAGGTGTTCGGGCTGCTGCTTGGATTCGCGACGTTGCCGGAGAAATCCAGACGGGATTTCCTCACGAAGCTGAACGAATTCATGATGATGTCGCCGTCGCAGAAGCGGCGGGCCATCACCGAGTGGCAGCACGCCGCGGGCGATGGAGCGGATGAACCGGGCAAGTCAGTGGACAAACGATAGACAGGCTGCGGCTCGGGCCACCCCGCAGGGCAGAACGGATCGACGGCGTTGGGGCGCCGTCGATTGGGCGTGCATGGGCGGCGGATCGCCGAAAGGGTCTGCCGCGGCAAGGCCGTGCCCGGTCACGGCGGATGGCGAGGCGACTATTGCGTCGAGCCCCGGCCGCTGTGCGTGGCCGCACGCCGGTGCTCCCGGTCGCACTCCGTCGCATTGAGGCAACGCAGAACCCGCCTATTATCTTAAAATTACGCTGCGCACCGCCCGGTTCGCTGAACACCGCAACGCGATCGTGTTGCGAGATGGATTCGAATCCCGGCGCGTCGCACAACATGGCACGTCGGGCCGCGTGTATCGGGAGAAGAATAGAGATGGATGAATTTTTTGTGCGAGTGATGGTGGCAGACGATCATCCATCGTCCGCACTCGGGATGTCGCAGGCACTCGCGGGCAGCAGCACGATCAGGCTGCTCGGTACTGTCTCGAATTCGACCGACCTGGTGGCGATGCTCGACGAGCAGCAGAGCGACGTGCTCGTCGTCGACTACGTGATGCCCGGCGGCAAGTATGGCGACGGTCTCGCGTTGCTGTCGTTTTTGCAGCGCCGCTATCCCGCGCTTCATCTCGTGACGATCACGATGATCGACAACCCGAGCGTGCTGCATGCGATTCAGCGGCAGGGTGTCGGATGCATCCTCAGCAAATCCGACGCGATTTCGCATCTGGTTGGCGCGGTACACGCCGCTTACGTCGGCGCGAATTATCTGTCTCCGTTCGTCAAGCAATTGCTGGAGGGCACCGAGTCGTCGTCGGGCACACGGGTGCTGACGGCCCGCGAGATCGAAGTCGTGCGACTTTACGGGGCCGGCCTGACGGTGGGTGAGATCGCCGTTCAGCTTCACCGCAGCAAGCAGACGATCAGTTCGCAGAAGTCGAGCGCGATGAAGAAGCTCGGCATCGTGCGCGATGCCGACCTGATCCGCTACGCCAGTGAAGGCAAGCTCCCGGACATGCCCGGCGCCGACGCGCCGGCGCACGGCGAATAGCGGCATGCGATGCGCGATCCGGTGTCGGTTCCGGCGGCGAGCAACGGCTGCCGGCACACGTTTCGGCACGCGATAGTCGATGCCCGCCAAACTGAAGCGATTCGCCAGCCAGGTCGCCCATGCCGGCCGCAAGCCGTTCGATCCCGGCCGGGTGCGCCGTCAGCAGCAGTTCCTGCTGTATGGCGGCGGGATCGCGGTCACGCTGTTCATTCTGATTTGCGCCGCGCTTGTCGTGCGGCTCGACGTGCAGGACTATCGCGCGCAGGCGCGCTCGACTTTCCTGTACCGGGAAGCGCAGTTCTTCGGGAGCATGCAGGCGGTCGACATGGTGCTGGCGACCTACGGGAGCCGGATCGAGCAGCTCTGGAATCAGGGCGCACGGCCGTCGCCCGACGCGCTGACACAATTCTCGGCGGCGGGCGGTGTGCTGGGCGCAAGCAACGGCGCGGGTGGCGAGACGCTACTCGCCTTGGCGGAAATCACGCCGGATCGCCCCGCCGCATCGTATGCTGGCTATCTCGGTGCGTTGCTCGGCCTGTTCCGGAAGGACGACCGGTTGGTCCCGACGCAACCCTCTGCGCTTACATCCGACACCGAACCGTTCGGTGGCTACCTGATCGGGCTCGATGGCCGGTTTCTCGCCGTCGTGGGGCCGGGGCTCGTCGCACGCGCCCGTTCGCTCGGGCCGGGCATCGATCTGACGGCGCTGATTGCCCGGACGATGCCGACCGGGGTCGCGAAACAGAAGGCGTTCATTCAGAGCCGGCTGGTCATGCTCGATCGCCGTTTCGACCCGTTGTCCGGACGGGACGTCGTGCGGTTCGCGCGTCGGCTCGACGACGCGGCCGGACGGCCGTTCGGATGGCTCGTCGTCAACGGGGCGTACCGGGTCGACGATGCGATGGTGCCGCGTTCCGACGATGAGGACGTCGCGGTCGTCGACGCGCGCGGGAACATCGTCTTCGGGCGCGAGCGCGACCCGGCGATGATCGAGCGCGCGCTGCGCGACGCGCGCGAACCGTTAGGCGAAAACGTGGCCGTGCGACGGCGCGGCGCGCGCTTCATCGTCTACGATCGCTTGCCCGGGTCCAGCCTCGTCGTGATGACGACTTTCTCGTGGCGCAGCGTATTGACGGCAACCCTCGTCAGCTTGAGCGTCACGCTCGGCGCCGCGCTGTTCGGCATCGTGCTGCTCTGGTCGACGATCGTGCTGTTCGATCGCCGCGCGCTGCGTCCGGCGAACCGGCGCGCGATCCGCCTGATCGAGAGCGAGGCATTCAACCGGACGCTGATCCGCCACGCGCCGGCCGGGCTGCTGCTGCTGTCGGTGACGGACGGCGAGACGATGCTGCGCAACGATGCGGTGCTCGCATACGACCGCGGCGTGCCCGGGCTGTCGCTCGGCAAGCGCATCTGGCAGGCCTACCGCGAGCGCCACGCGGGCAGCAGCGCCCGGCGCGGCGTCATGCAGCACGAACTGGCGATCGAGCACCCGGATCACGACACGGTCTATCTGGCGGCACAGGTCGTGCGAACCCGGTTCCGTGGCGTCGATGTGTTGCTGTGCACCTTGACCGACGTCACCGCCCGCAAGCTGACGGAAGACAAACTGAAGGAAGCGCGCATGGCGGCGGATGATGCGAACAAGGCGAAATCGACGTTCCTCGCGACGATGAGCCACGAGATTCGCACGCCGCTGAACGCGATCGTCGGCAACCTCGAGCTGATGGCGCGCGCCACGCTGCCGTCGATGGAGCAGCGCCGGCTGCAGACGGTCATGTCGTCGTCGGATGCGTTGCTGCGCGTGATCAACGACGTGCTCGATCTGTCGAAGGTCGAATCCAACCAGATGGCGCTGGAAGCGGTTCCGTTCGATGTGCGTGCCGTTCTGCACGACGTCGCGGCGATCTTCCGCCCGCTCGCGGACGCGAAGCATCTCGCGCTCGAATGCCGGATCGCGCCGGAACTGGCCGACGGCTACGTCGGCGACCCGAGCCGCCTGCGTCAGATCGTGTCGAATCTCGTCAGCAACGCGATCAAGTTTACCGAGCACGGCAGCGTGACGATCGATGCGCGCTTGGCCGGCGCATCGGGCGACCGGCGCGGCGTCGAGATCGCGGTGCGCGATACCGGGATCGGCATTCCTCCGGAAGGCCTGCCGACGTTGTTCGATGTGTACGTTCAGACCGATCCGTCGATCTACCGGCGCTTCGGCGGCACGGGGCTCGGGCTGCCGCTTTGCCTGCGTCTCGTGCGGCTGATGCAGGGCGATCTGACCGTCGCGAGCCGGCCAGGCTCGGGCACGACGTTCACGGCGTCGCTGCCGCTGTCCGACGCGCCGCACGGGTGGCGGGCCGCGTTCGACGAGCCGGAACCCGGGGCGCCGCCGCTGCCGATCCTTGCGGACGACGAGACCCCGCTACGCGTGCTCGTGGCGGAGGATCATCCTGCGAGCCGCACGCTGCTGCGCGATCAGCTGGATGCGCTGCATTGCGACGCCACGCTCGTCGCGAATGGCGTCGAGGCGATGCGTGCGTACTTCCAGCAGCCGTTCGACGTGGTGCTGACCGATCTCGGCATGCCCGAACTCGACGGCTTCGCGCTCGCGAATTTCCTGCGCGAGCAGGGTGCGACCGTGCCGGTGATCGCGATGACCGCGCATGCGACCGACGAGGACCGGCGCCGCTGCGTGCAGGTGGGGGCGGTGGAAGTCGTGCTCAAGCCGTTGTCGATCGATGCGCTCGAGGCGGTGTTGCGTCGGCACGGGGGGCGTGGTGCGGCGGAGACCGGCGCTCGTCCGGCCGATTTCAGCGGTCGAACGCCGCCGGTGATGACCGACGAAATCCGCGAGAAATTGCGGGCTGCGACGCTGCGCTCGCTCGCGGCGATTGACGAGGCGCTGCCGCGCGGCGACGCCGTTCCTGTCAGGATCGAGCTGCACTCGATGCGGGGCGGCTTCGCGCTTGCCGACAATACCGAAGCGCGCGACGCCTGCGCAGCCATGGAGCGTATCGTGAACGAGGGCGGAGCCGAGGCGCTCCGGGCTCACTGGGTTGCGTTCCGCAGCGAGATCGAACGGCATCTCGAGCGTTGACTCCGGGGCGCAGCCGTTCGGCGCTCAGGCCAGGTCTGGCCGAAGCCCGCGCGTGGCCGCACGACTGATAACTCATCGTAAAGGTCGGCACTGCAAATGCCGTGGCGACCTTTACGATGAGCTACCAGTAAGGTGGCGGGCCGGTTTCGAATGGCCCGGACCGGAAACGAGATGGCCGGCAGTTTCGTCGAAGCCGCCGGCCATTGATTTTTCCGCCCCCCACTTTTGAAACGAGCGGGGGCCGTCACGCCAAACCCTACGGTTTCAACGCACCATTATCAGTCGACGGGACCGTACTGCCACCGTCCGTCGATCTTGCCGAAACTCATGCCGACCGTCGAATAGGGCTGGCCCGGGCCGCTGGCCGAGCTGGTTTCGATGTGGCCGCTCTCCGTATTGAACCCCACCAGTCGGCCCCAGTAAAACGGACCGTAGACCGGCGACACCAGGTTCAGACGGCTGCTCGACGTCGAGGCCCGGATCGTGCCGGCGTTTTCACCGACCAGGCCGCCCAGGTTCGAACGGGTGCCCGCAATCGTGCCGGTGGACGATGCATCCTCGATGAGGGCGTCCTTGTCGTTCAGGCCCGCCAGGCCGCCGACGTTCGAGTCGTCCGCCGCAGCATTGCCCGACGCCGACGCATGACGCACGATCGCCTTGTTGCCGCGGTTCGCGCCCACCAGTCCGCCGGCACGGCTACCGTTGCCGGCCGTCACGTCGACGGCGGCCTGCACGGTGTCCAGCAGCCCCGTGTTCAGGCCCACGAGCCCGCCAACGTCGCTCCCATCTCCTGCGCTTGCCTTGCCTTCGGCGCGCGCGTTCGACACGGTGCCGTCGTTGGTACCGACGAGCCCGCCCACGTGGCTGTTGCGGCCGGCCTTCACCGTGGCCGTGGCGTGCGCGTTGCGGATCGTGCCGCGGTTCGCGCCGGCCAGGCCGCCGACATGGCCGCTCGCGAGGTCGGTCACGTCACCGGTCGAGCGCACGTCGTCCAGCGTGCCGCGCGCGTTTTCGCCGATGAAGCCGCCGATCGCCTTCGCACCGGCGGCCGTGACCGAGCCGGAGGCGGACGCGTTCGCGATCGTGCCGCCGTCGCGGTTCTTGCCGACGAAGCCGCCGACATACCCGCCTTTGCCTGCCGTGACCGTGGCGGAGGTCGACGCGTCGCGAATCGTGCCGTAGTTGACGCCGACGAAGCCGCCGGTGCTCGTGTTGTCGCGACCGGACACGCGCCCGCCGCTCGACGAGCGAACGATGCGGCCGCCGTTCATCCCGACGAGCCCGCCGGCACTCTGCACGTCAGGGTTGAACTGCTGGTCGAGCGGGATGCCGGGGCGGCCGGCGAGCGTGACGTCGGCGAAGGCTTCGCTGTCGGCGATCGTGCCGACGTTGGAGCCGACCAGCCCACCCACGATGAACGCGTTGTTGCTGCCGGATACGCGCCCGGCGAAGCGCGCGCGATCGATGGTCCCGACGTTCCGGCCGACGAGGCCGCCCATCTGGACCGTGTCGCTGCCGTTGTACGACACGCTCATGTTTTTCGCGGTGACGTTGGTGATGCGTCCGCCCAGATTGTCGCCGACGAGGCCGCCGACGAACGCAGCGCGGGCGGCCGAGGTGCCGTCGACGACGAGCGAATCGAGCGTCAGGTTCGCGAGCGTGCCGCTGCTTTGCCCGAACAGGCCGATGTTCGGGCCGGTGTTGGTGATCGACAGCCGGCTGATCGTGTTGCCGAGGCCGTCGAACACGCCGTGGAACGCGCGGTCGCCGCCGATGCTGCGGAAGCTCGCGTTCGCGCCGTCGATCGTGTTGCCGATCACGTAGCGGCCGCCCAGGTTCGCATCGATGCTGCGCAGGTCGGCAACGGTATGCAATACCTTGTAGTCCTCGCCGTTCGCGCGGAACGACGCGTTGTCGCCGGACAGCGTCACGACGGCTTTGTCGTTCAGCGTATGACCGTTCTTCGCGTTGAGCTCGAGGTGCGCGTTGCGGCCGGTGAGCTTGACTGCTTCGTTGATACGGATCTTGTCGGCGGCATTGACGTTCAGGCTGGCGTTGGCGCCAGTGGCGGACAGCGCCTGCTGCAGATCGACGTTGCCCTTCTGCGAGGTCAGCGTGAGCGAGCGATCGCTGTTCCAGGCGACCGGGCCGCTAACCGTCAGGTCGCCTTGCGTGTTGGTCAGTGCGACGTTGGTGGTGCCGAGGTTGAGCGACAGCGTGTCGGCGTCGATCGACGCGCCGTCCGGATAGAGGCTGTCGGCCTGGTTGCGTGCGACGCCCGCGTTGGCGGCTTCGACGGTCCAGGTGCCGGCGGTGTCGCCGGCGCGCGTGTCGACTGTGGTGTCGCGTGCGACGCGAACCTGTTCGCCGCGCGTGATGACGGAGCCGGCCGGTGCGCCGGCTTCGGCCGCGCTCGTATCGAGCTTGCCAGCGACCTTGACGGTGCCGCCGTCGAGCGTGATCTTGCCGGCGCGGTTGGCGAGGCCCTTCGCTTCGATCGTGCCGGTGTTGTTGACCACGGCGTTCAGCAGGTTGCCGGCCGCGTGCGCGGTCATCAGCACTTCGCCGCCGTCGGCTTTCAGCAAACCGCCGTTGGTGGCCTGCGCGTCGACCGCACCGCCCTCGACCTGCAGGCTGAGCAGGTCGTTGCCGTCGAAGTTGACCTTGAACGCGTTGCCGGCGCCGAGCGCGACGCGGCCCATCTTCGCCTGGATCACGCCGTTGTTGGACACGCGCGCGCCGAGCAGCGCGACGCTGCCGCCGTCGGCGGCGGTGATGTGGCCGTCGTTGACGATCGACGCGGTGGAGTGACCGGAGAAGCGATAGTTGCCGGCGAGGAAGTCGGTGTCGGCGATGTTCTGGGTGGACGCGACGAGGCCGCCGACGTTGATCTGCGCGCCGGAGCCGAACAGCACGCCGTTGGGGTTGACGAGGAAGACCTTGCCGTTGGCGTCGAGCTGGCCCTGAATCTGGCTGCCGTTGTTGCCGACCACGCGGTTCAGCGCGATCGACTGCTTGCCGGGTTGATGGAACGCGACGCGCTCGTTGCCGGCGATGCTGAAGTCGTTCCAGTTGGTGATGAGCTTGTCGGTGTGCTGGTTGATGGACATCGACTTGCCGTCGTTTTCGCGAATGATGTCGGCCTTGCCGGCGGTGATGTTCTCGCCGGTGGGCAGTGCGAAGGTGGGCAGGGCAGTGAAGCCAAGCAGGGAGAGGACGGCGGCGGCGCGCTTGGCGCTGCCGGGCTTGGCGCGGCGGCGCGCGGTTTCCCCGACTGCGCTCCAGCATCCCTGGGTCTGGTTCCAGACCAATGCGTAGGTCTTGTTCATCGTTTCGTTATCCAGATTGAGTTTCATGAACCCGGCCGACCGTGAAGGCCGGTCGACCGAGGGTGACAACCGGCGGCCTCGCGGCCGCCGGCTACGAGCGGACAGGCCGCTCGCAACAGGCGACGGCGTCCGGCATGCCGTTCAGGCGGCGGAGCCGGAACCGTCCGGGTTCAGGCTCAGGGCTTCACCTGGCCATAGTTCACGCCGACCAGCGCGCCGTAGGACTGGTCGTAGCCAGCCTTCACGTCGACGCGGCTGGTGCTCGACGAGCCGTAGACGAAGCCGAAGTTACCGCCGACGAGCCCGCCCAACCGCGCGTACCGGCCGCCGGAAACCGTGCCGCTCGACGACGAGGCGGTGATGACACCGGCATTGCTGCCGACGAGGCCGCCGACGTAGCTGGCGTCGCCGCCCTTGACGGATCCCGTCGCGCGCGACTGGTCGATCTTCCCGAGCAGACTGCCGACGAGGCCGCCGACCTGGCTCTGCCGGCCGGCTTCGACGTCGCCCGATGCGGTCGATCGTGCGATGTCGCCGCTTTCGTTGGCGCCGACGAGGCCGCCGGCCGACGAGAAGTCGCCGGCCTTCACCGCGCCGGTGGCACGGGAATCGGCGATCGTCCCGAGGTTACGGCCTGCGAGGCCGCCCGCCTTGCTCGATTGCCCGGCCACTACCTTGCCGTTGGCGCTCGACGTGCGGATGATGCCGGTGTTGACCCCCACGAGGCCGCCTGCCGAGCTGTTGTTCAGCACGGTGACGTTGCCCGACGCGTTGGAGGAGTCGAGCGTGCCGGCGTTGATCCCGGCAAAGCCGCCCGCCGTGCTGTTGTAGCCCGCGACCACTTCGCCGGATGCGTCGGATGCCTCGATGCGGCCGCCGTTCGTGCCGACGAAGCCGCCGACCGTGCTGTTGTGGTCGCCGTCCACGTTGCCGGTCGCCTGCGAGGTCTCGATGAAGCCGAGGTTTTCGCCGACGAAGCCGCCGAGCGTCGATTGGCCCGCGGCGCGGAGGTGACCTTGCGCAACGGATGCATGGATACGGCCCGCCTTGCCGTTGCGCCCGACGAAGCCGCCGGCGAGGCTGTCTGCACCGGCGACGACGTTGCCCGTCGCGGTCGACGCGTCGATGTCGCCGTCGTTGTAGCCGGCGAAGCCGCCCGCGGCCACGGCCTTGTTGCCCGCCGTCACGTTGCCGTTGGCTTGTGACGTCCGGATTCGGCCGCTGTTCGAGCCGACGAGGCCGCCGACCGTGCTGGACGCCGCCGCGAACACGTCGCCGTCGGCCGTGGAGGAATCGATGTCGCCCAGGTTCACCCCTGCGAGACCGCCCGCGACGCTGCGTTCGCCGACGCTGACCTTGCCGCTGGCGCGCGATGCCGTGATGGTGGCCATGTTGATGCCGACGAGCCCGCCCGCCACGGCATTGTTGCGTGCGGTCACGCTGGCAGACGACGAGGACTGCTTGACGATGCCGTTGCCGTCGTTGATGCCGACGAGCCCGCCGACCTGCGCGTTGGCGCCTGTCGCGTTGATGGTGCCGGCACTCGACGAGCGCTCGATCATGCCGGTGTTGTACCCGACCAGGCCGCCCGTGGCGCCGTCGTGCGCGGCGTTGATGCGCACGTCGGCCTGGCTGTCGCGAATCAGCGCCGAGACCGGCGGCTTGTTCAGCAGCGTCAGGTTCTCGCCCACGAGGCCGCCAACCGTATTCGCGTAGCGATCGGTGTCGATGCGGCCGGACACGCTGGCGCGCTCGATCGTGCCGCCATAGTTCGAGCCGACGAGACCGCCGACGAATGCGGGCCCGGTCGTCGAGACCGTGACGTTTTCGGCCGTCACGTTCGAGATCGTGCCCGAGTTGCTGCCGGCGAGCGTGCCGACCGAAATCGGCGAGCCATACGGCAGACCCGATGCGACCGTCACGATGTCGCGCAGGCTGAGGTTGGCGATGCGGCCGGCGTTGTGCGAGAACAGGCCGACGGTCATTTTGCCGGGGTTGGAAATGTTCAGGCGACTGACCGTATTGCCGAGGCCGTCGAACACGCCGTAGAACGCGCTGTCGGCCGCGATGCTGCGGAAGCTCGCGTTCGCGCCGTCGATCGTGTTGCCGATCACGTAGCGGCCGCCCGGGTTCGCATCGATGCTGCGCAGGTCGGCGACCGTATGCAGCACCTTATAGTCCTCGCCGTTCGAGCGGAACGACGCATTGTCGCCGGACAGCGTCACGGCCGCCTTGTTGTTCAGCGTATGGCCGTTCTTCGCGTTGAGTTCGAGATGCGCATTGCGGCCGGTGAGCTTGACTGCTTCGTTGATACGGATCTTGTCGGCGGCATTGACGTTCAGGCTGGCGTTGGCGCCAGTGGCGGACAGCGCCTGCTGCAGATCGACGTTGCCCTTCTGCGAGGTCAGCGTGAGCGAGCGGTCGCTGTTCCACGCGACCGGGCCGCCGACCGTCAGGTCGCCTTGCGTGTTGGTCAGCGCGACGTTGGTGGTGTCGAGATTGCGCGAGAGGGTGTCGGCGCCGATCGAACGATCGCCGTTTACGCCCGCGTTGGCGGCCTCGATGGTCCAGGTGCCGGCGGCGTTGCCCGCGCGCGTGTCGATGCGGGTATCGGCGGCGACGTCGACGCGCTCGCCGCGCGTGATGACGGAGCCGGCCGGTGCGCCGGCTTCGGCCGCGCTCGTATCGAGCTTGCCAGCGACCTTGACGGTGCCGCCGTCGAGCGTGATCTTGCCGGCATGGCTGGCAAGGCCCTTCGCTTCGATCGTGCCGGTGTTGTTGACCACGGCGTTCAGCAGGTTGCCGGCCGCGTGCGCGGTCATCAGCACTTCGCCGCCGTCGGCTTTCAGCAAACCGCCGTTGGTGGCCTGCGCGTCGACCGCACCGCCCTCGACCTGCAGGCTGAGCAGGTCGTTGCCGTCGAAGTTGACCTTGAACGCGTTGCCGGCGCCGAGCGCGACGCGGCCCATCTTCGCCTGGATCACGCCGTTGTTGGACACGCGCGCGCCGAGCAGCGCGACGCTGCCGCCGTCGGCGGCGGTGATGTGGCCGTCGTTGACGATCGACGCGGTGGAGTGACCGGAGAAGCGATAGTTGCCGGCGAGGAAGTCGGCGTCGGCGATGTTCTGGGTGGACGCGACGAGGCCGCCGACGTTGATCTGCGCGCCGGAGCCGAACAGCACGCCGTTGGGGTTGACGAGGAAGACCTTGCCGTTGGCGTCGAGCTGGCCCTGAATCTGGCTGCCGTTGTTGCCGACCACGCGGTTCAGCGCGATCGACTGCTTGCCGGGTTGATGGAACGCGACGCGCTCGTTGCCGGCGATGCTGAAGTCGTTCCAGTTGGTGATGAGCTTGTCGGTGTGCTGGTTGATGGACATCGACTTGCCGTCGTTTTCGCGAATGATGTCGGCCTTGCCGGCGGTGATGTTCTCGCCGGTGGGCAGTGCGAAGGCGGGCAGGGCAGTGAAGCCAAGCAGGGAGAGGACGGCGGCGGCGCGCTTGGCGCTGCCGGGCTTGGCGCGGCGGCGCGCGGTTTCCCCGACTGCGCTCCAGCATCCCTGGGTCTGGTTCCAGACCAGTGCGTAGGTCTTGTTCATGAGATTGTTGTTCCTATGGAAAGGTACAGGGTGTTCGCTTCGTATCGATACGTATACCTAACGAAACGGGAAAGGCCGAAGGCATGCAGGACGCACGCTTTCGACGATGCGGGCGACGGGGCCGCCCGTGCTACTTGCGGCTCGCTCCTGCCTGGCGGGCCGCTTGTCGTGTACCGCTCAGAAATACTGGGCGGCTTGCAACCAGACGCTCGGCGACCGCGTGGCCGACGCGACCGGATCGGCGTAACCGACCGGCAGTGCAGCGGTGACGCTGACTTGATGGCGCGCGCCGAACCAGCTCGCGCCGATGCCTAGCGATGACAATTGCACGGTGTTGCGCTCGCGGGACCATCGCTGCTTGCTGAGCTGGATGCGGCCCGTGTCGGCGAACGCGCTCAGTTGCCAGCCGGGCGCGACGAGATAGCGCAGTTCGGCCGTGGCCTGCCAGCCCTGATCGCCGCTGCCGGCGCCGAGTGCGAATGCGCGCACGCCGTACGGGCCGCCGAGGCTGAATTTTTCCGATGCGTCGAGATTGCGCGACGACAACTGCGCGCTGAATTGGGTGTAGAGCTGGAATCGCGCGCCGAGCGCCTGCAGCCGCAGCGCGCTGACATTCAGCTTCGCGAACTGGCCTTGGGTATGGACGTAGTAGTCCATGTCGAGCGGATCGTTGCCGCTCAGGTGGCCGATGCCGAGCGTGGCGGAGAAGCCGGTCCGGCCGCCGCCGCCGAGGGTGTCCTGATGGTTGCCGCTTACGCCGAACGACCACAGGTCGACGGTCTTGTCGTTGACCACGTCGAACGCGCCGTACACGTCGCGCAAATGCTTGTTTTCGTAGACGACCTGCGCGTCGAGGCTCGTGCGCCTGCTGCGCAGCAGCGGCTGCGTGACGAACGCGGAGCGAACGTCGGCGCCGCCGTGGTAGCGGAGGTCCTTGAGGCTGCCGCCGATCCGGTAGTTCATGTCGGAATACGCGACGCCGACGTGCGTCGATGCGGGGCCGACGGGCAGTTGATACGACGTGCGGTAATAGCGCTGATTCGTATTGCTCGTCAGTCCGCGCAGCGAGAAGCGATCGCCGACGCGCAGCGGCGCATTGACGTCGACGCTGCCGGTCGCGCGGTAGCGGCCGGTCAGCGGATCGCCGAAGTTGTCGAGTTCGATCGAGCCGGTGGCGAAGCGGCCGGGTTCGGCATCGACCACGAGATCGGTCGTGCCGGGTTCGGCGCCGGGCCGCAGCGTGCCCTTCGCATCGACGCCGGGCATCTCGTTCAGCAGCATGAGGCTGCGCTCGAGGCGGTTGCCGTGCGCAATCTCACCGGGCTGAAGCGACGCAAGCGGCTGCCGCAGCGCGCGGTCGAGCACGCGTGTGCGGTTGTGCAATTCGATCTGTCCGTAGCGGCCTTCGACGACAGCGATGCGCACGACACCGTGTTCGATGTCCTGGCGGGGAAGATACGCGCGGGCGAGGACGTAGCCGTGTTCGCGGTAGTACGTCGTGATCCGGTTGGCGGCCTGCTGCAGATCGCCGAAGCTCAGGTCGCGGCCGACGAAATCGGCGAGCAACGGGTCGAGCTGTGCGGCGGGAATGGCCGCATTGCCTTCAACGGCGAATGCGCTGACCGGAATGCGTGGGCCGCCAGCCGCAGCAGGCGAGGGCGCTTCGCTTGGCGCAGGCATCGCGAGATCGGGCGCGGCCGGAGCGGGCAGCGCCGGGCGGAGCGTCTCGACGTCGCGTAGCGACTGTCCCGCATTGGGGACTTGGACTTGTGCATGCGCGAGACCGTGAAGCGACAGCGCGAGACCGGTCAGGCACGCGATGTGGAACGGGCGGGATCGCTTTCGGACGGTAGGATCGGGGCGGCAGGACGGCCAGGCACCGGGCATGGCCGCTGGCGTGGCGGGAGGAAGAGCGGGTACTTGCGCCGGCATCGGGGGCGTCCCGGGCACGGCGTCGAGAGAACGGATGAAATGGATTTTCGACCTCGAACGGTTGCGCCTTTGGGCCGAAGCGTGGTCTTCCGCTCCGGCCGTTTGGATTGCCGACGATGTTACGAAATGGTTCCCTCAATGAATATGGAACAAGTACGAGCGACTTGTTTCCATCATTCATTCTTGTCAGATTCTTCGATTCAATCGCGTCCGTGCTCAAGACGCTGCTGCACGGCGCTTCCGCGACAACCGGTGTTTCAAGACAGCAAGTATCGGCCGCTCGATCCACGCATGACAGGCACAGCCGCATGCGCAGACAGCGGCCAGCGTCGCGAGCGCAGCCGCTGTGCCCGACCACGTGCCGGCGTCGAGGCGCACCCCGACGATCTTGTTCGCTGCACCGATCACGTACGGATGCAGCAAATAGATCGAATAGCTCGCATCGCCGAGGCGGGCGAGCATCGCGTTCCCGATCGTCCAGCCCCGCAGGTCGAGCGCGACCGCGGCGACGATCAGCATGCAGGCCGGCACGCCCCACCAGACGACACGTTCAAAGCCGGTCGGCGTGCCGGACAGGGTGGCGGCGAGCGGTATCGCCGCGAGCGCCGCTACGGATGCCGCGAGCCACGCGAAGCGCGGAAGTCGCCCGGCGATGCCGGTTTCCAGCAGGCGGCAGGCGAGTACCCCAAGCCCGAATTCGAGCACGAACGGCTGACCGAGATGGGCGGCGACTTCGCCTGCCGGGCCGCCGGCGGCCACGTACGCGCAGAACAGCGCAAGCGCGAGCGCCGCGAACGTCGTTGCATGGCGGGCGCGGACGAACCACATCGATCCGGCGATGACGAGATAGAACAGCATCTCGTATTCGAGCGTCCAGCCGTTGAGGTTCAGCGGCCCCCAATGGCCGTTCTCCTTCACGTATGGCACGAAAAGCAGCGACTTGACGAGATAGTCGAGGCCGGCCGTCGTCGAATTCAGCCATTGGGGCTTCACGACCGCGATCGCGAACACGCCCAGCGTGGTCAGCCAGTAGAGCGGCACGATCCGGATCAGGCGCCTGCGCAGGAAGGCGTGCCCCTCGCGCGGCGCGACGACGGACATGATGAACCCGCTGATGACGAAGAAGATATCGACGCCGGCCTGCCCGAACGGAAGCGTGCCCATGTGATAGCCGACGACGGCGAGCGCCGCGAAGGCGCGTGCACACTGGAGGTTCCGGAAGATGCCGGTCTGGACGGGGAAGGTTTGCATGTCGGGTTTAGCGGGTGATGTCCTTGTGCGGCAGGCGGGCGGGAGTCGGCGTGCCGTTCGTCGCGGCATCGCGCTTTGGCCGGCGTCGACCGGCACGCGGTTCGAATCCCGCGAACTGAAGCGCGCACAGCAAGGCGACGCTGGACAGGTGGCGTGTATAGCTGCCGAGATCGGGTTCGAACAGCATCGATACGGCGACGTGACCGATGACGACGCAGGCGAGCAGGTCGCGGGCCGGATGTGTGCGATGCCGTGCACGACGCCACACGGCGGCCAGCGCGATCCACACGAACAGCTGCATCGCGACTTCCTTGGGGCCCACGTCGAACAGCAGCGGCAGATTCAACCGCAGCACCGCGTACGCATAGTTCGCGCAAAAGGCGACGAACGAATCGGGCGCGACCGGGTTGTAGAAACTCGTGCGCGCGCCGAACGGCGAACCGTAGGCGAGATAGTCGGCTGCCATGTCGCGGGGATGCTGGAGCAGGTAGTACACGTCCGGCGGCAGCAGGAACAGCGCGATCGCGGCAGTGCCGAGCAGCAAGGTCTTGCCGCGCCATGACAGGTGCCGGAACAGGAGCGCGGCCAGCGCGACCGCGAGAATCAGCGCGAAGTAGCTGCGCACGACGACCGCGTAGCCGGCGTAGAGCGCAACGACGGCCACGAAGGTCCAGGCGGCCGGGCGACGCCGCGCGATGCTGGCCAGCACGAGCGCGATCAGCACGACGAGCGTGTCCTTGCTTGCGACGAACAGGTTGAAGAACACGCACGGCGCCAGCAGTACGACGGTCGCGGCCAGCGACCCGACGCGGCGGCCTTCGCCGACGATCCGCCAGATGAACGCCGTGCCGATCGCGGCAACGAACAGCGACGTGCCGGCCGGGCCGAGCAGCGCATAGAACTTCGCGACCGCATCGAACGACGTGCCCTCGTAGGTGCTGCCGCCGCCGATCTGGCTCTGGATCTTCTCCGCGTCGCGGAACACGAACTCGGGCAGGAACGTGCCGGCCTTTGCGTAGACGATCCAGTAGACGAATACGATCATCGCGCCGACGGCGCGCGTCACGCCGCGGCTCAGTGCCGGGCCACCGGCAATCAGGTTACGCAGCATGCGGGGCGGCCTCCGTGCGTGCGGCCGCACGGGACCGGCCGGTGCGCGCGACGATCAGCGCCAGCGTGGCGACGATGCCGGCGCTTGCCGCCAGATGGGCGATGGCCGCCCCCATCGCACCAGCGTGAACGATCAGGCTCCATGCGAGCGGCAGGTACGTCAGCGCGAGCGCGATCATCGACAACATCGCGGCGCAGCCGGCACGCAGCGCGATCGCGGCCGTCCACAGCACGTCCGCCGCGCCGCGCAGCACGAACGACACGAGCAGTGTGGCGAGCAATGCGACCTGCCCGGTGCCCGCGGGCTCGTGCGCAAACGCGAACAGGTCGCGATGCAGCGCAAGGACCGCGGCCCCCGCGATCGAGGTGACGGCCACGCTGGCCACCGTCGCGCGCACGGCGAGCCGGGGGAACGTGCCCGGTGCGTCGGACAGCACGCGCACGAAGCGCGGGCCGGCCGTCACGACGACGGTCGAGAAGGCGAGCGCCTGGATCGCGTTGGCGATCGACCACGCGAATACGTACCGGCCGAGCGCATCGGCGCTCAGGTGGCCGCCGCCGATGAACCGCTCCGCGTATTGCAATGACGCGAGGACGATGCCGGCCACGTAGAACGGCAACCCGTGCCGCCAGATCGACAGGACACCGCGCTCGCGCACGGCCGGTGCGCGCGCCGCCTGCGGGCGGTCGTGCGCCTGGCGTGCAACCGCGCCGATACGCCGCCACGAAAGCACGACGACGCACGTATTGGCCGCGAACCACAGCGCGAAAACCGATTCGATCGAATGCAGGGCGCCGACGAGCAACCCCGCTCCCGCGACGCCGGCCCATGCGCCGGTGCGGACGAACAGCAGCAGCGAGCCGGCGCGAGGTCGATGCAGCGAGAACAGCCAGCCGTTCGCCTCGAATGCCGCATGCTCGGAGAGCGCGACGAGCAGCACGCACCACGCGAGCCGCGTCGACAGGCCGACGCGGGCGAGCAGGGCCGCGTCACCGTTGGCGGTCGCCACGGCGAGCGTCGCGACGAGCGTCAAGTAGAGGCCGCCGTACGCGACGCAGAGGGTGCGCATCGCGCCGAACGCGGGCAGCGGATCGGGTTCGCTGAGCCGCCGGTTGAGTTCGGGACTGAAGCCGAGGCCGAGCAGTTTCGATGCGATCACGGCGGCGGCGACCGCGAGCCCGTACGCGGCAACCGCGTCGAAGCCGAGCGCACGCGCGACGATGATCGCGAGCGTGAATTTCAGGCCGAGCGCCAGGCTGCGCAGGAGCAGGCGCGTCAGCATGGCATGGCCTCGTCGGCTTCGACTTTTGTTTCGATGTCGGAATCCGCACGACGGGCCGCACGCAGTGCGTCGATCACGCGTGCGCGTGCGGCACGGATGCTCGCAAAGCCGCCCTGCGCGGCGTTCCGGAACGCCGCAACTGCGCCAGGTGCGAGGATCGTCCGGCAGACGCGTGCCGGATCGAAATCCGCGCCGTTGATGACCCAGTCGTCGAGCTTCATGTCCGCATACGCACCGAAGCCCTTGCGCTCGTAGCTGACGTGGAAGGCGGGTACGCCGTGCAGGATCGATTCCAGCGCGCCGTGCAGGCGAACCGATACCGTGACGTCCGGCCGGTCGGTTTCGAGAAGCGTCTTGAGCGGCGTCAGCGGTTCCCGGATGCCGAGGCTGCGGTAGTACGCGGGATCGTCGTTGCCGCGCCCCGTGCTTTGCACGGCAAAGCTGACCCGGCACGTTGCGCGCACCTGCTCGATCAGCCGCGCGATCGATGCGTCGTAGCGCGCGCGTCGTTTCGCGCTCCACGCGGGTGCGCGGCGCAGCACGAATGCAACATGGCGCGCGGTGTCGCTGTTCGGCGGGGTTTGCCGAAGGATGGTCTCGCTGCGATACCCGAAGTCGAGCACCGCGAGATCCGGCACGCGCCGCGTATTCGGATTCGCGGCGAGGAAGGCGGCGGAGCGGTCGTCGCGCACGAACACCGAATCGAACGCGCCGAGCAGCGACTGCAGATGCATGGCGACGGCGCGTGAGGACAGCACCGGGCCGATGCTTTGCGGCAGATAGACGGCGGGCTTGCCGGAGGCAAGCGCAACCCGCATTTGCAGCAGGTGGCCGGCTTCGAGCTTGAGCGCTTCGATGGCCGTGCGCGCGCGCAGATAGCCGCCACCGACGCCGACGATCAGGTCGACTTCGTCGAGCAGGCTGCGCAGTGCTTTCAACCTGCCGTTGACTCGAACGGGCAGCGCGGCGGCGGCGGCGGCGACCAGCCGGTTCGTGCCGCGCTCCGCGAGCACGGGCGCCGCGCATACGTCGTCGTACGCCGGAAACGAAGCCGGATCGGCCGCGACGATCGACACGCGGACGGCATCGCCGAAGGCCTCCCGGAGCAGGCCGACGGACAGGTCGACCAGCAGGCCGTCACCGGAATTGCGGGCGCTGTACGCGTGCAGCAGCGCGACGTGAATGGGGGGCGTCATGCCGGGCCTCGTCTGGAAAGGGTGTGATAGAGGTCGAGCGTGTGCGCGACCATCGTCTCGGCCGAGAATTGACCGAGGGCCGCCGCGCAGTTCGCTCGCATCGCGTCGCGTGCGGCCGGATCGTTGGCAAGCGCGACGATCGCGCGGGCGAAGCGCGTCGTGTCGTCTTCGTTCGGCACCACGACGCCGATGCCATGCGTGTCGATCAGCTCGGTCGCGCCGGATACCCGCGTGGCGACGATCGGCACATGCGCGGCCATCGCTTCGAGACACACGTAGGGAAAGCCTTCGTAGCGGCTCGGCAACGCGAACAGGTCGAACGCGGAGAAATAGCGGCTCGCGTGGTTCACGCGGCCGACGACGTGAAGATTCGGCGGAAGATCGTCGGCCTCGTTGCCGGCCGCCGTGACGAAGTCGCCGGACCCGATCGCGACGATCTGCGCGGTACGGCCGCATTGGCGATACACGCCGCGCGCAATCCGCACGAGACGGTCGATGCCTTTCTGATGATCGAAGCGCCCGACGAAACCGACGACGAGGGCGTCGCGCGCGACGCCGAGTGCGTGTCGTGCCGCCTCGCGCGGCATCAGGGCGGGCGGTCGGACGCCGTTGACGATCGTGTCGATGCGCGCGGCCGGAATGCCGAGCGCTTCGTTCAGGTGTTGCGCCTCGTCGCGCGAGACGGCGACGATCCGGTGCGTGCACAGGCGGCCGAGCAGCCGCTCGATGGTGCCGTAGAACCGGCGCTGGCGGTTACCCAGCGTCGGGTTCAGCGTATAGACCGCGTGCGGCGTGTACACCTGCCGCCACGGCCCCGGGCACAGGCGTGCGATCGCGCCGGCTTTCGAGCTGTGGCTGTGCACGATGTCGGGACGGATGCGCAGCAGGTGGCGATAGACGTGGGCGACCGCGAGCGCGTCGCGCCAGCCGACCGCGCGCTGCATCGGCACCGCATGCACGCTTGCACAGCGTGACAGCACGCGCGCATCGAGGATCGTTGTGTCGAAACGCGGGCCGTGCGGCACGATCAGGTGCAGTTCGATGCCGTCGATTGCGGCGAGTCCGTCGATCAGGTCGGCGAGATGGACGGCCACGCCGCCGCCCGCGGCTTCGACGACGAGCGCGATCCGCAGGCGCGCCGCGCGGGCCGGGGCTTGCCGGGAGCCCAATTCGGTCGTGGCGGAAACGTCCGCCGGCGCGGCATCGCGTATCGCGACGCGTTCGAGGTGACGGGTATCGCTCATCGCGGCTCTCCCCGGCGGCGGGACACGAGCGCGCGCAGCGTGCGGCCGATCGACGATGCCAGGCCGCAACGCGGCGGTGCGTAACGGTACTGCGTATAGCGATAGGCGCCGTAGCGCGAGCCGTACCGGCCGATGTGCGGATCGACGCCGTTGAGCAGCACGCCGCTCGCGGCGATACCGTTGTGCGCGAGGCGCCGCATGGCTTCGTCCAGTTCGGCGACGCGTGTCGTGGCGGCACGCGCCGTGAGCAGCACGGTGCCGGCGTGGCGGCCGAGCGTGACCGCGTCGGTCACCGCGAGAATCGGCGCCGCATCGATCACGACGACGTCGTAGCAGGCCGACAGCACGTCGAGCAGCGCGGCGACGCGTTCGTCGGCAAGCAGCTCGGACGGATACTCGGGCACCGCGCCGGTCGGGATGAAATCGAGGCGCGGCACCACGTCGCGGCAGGTCACGTCGGCTGGCGCGGCCGTGCCCGACAGCAGCTCGGCGAAGCCGCGCTCGCGCGGGACACCGAGCGATTCATGCAGATGACCCTTGCGCAGGTCGCCGTCGACGAGCAGCACGCGCTCGCCGTTGGCCGCGAGCAGCGCCGCGAAATTCGCCGCGACGAACGACTTGCCCGCACCCGGCGCCGGGCCGGTCAGCAGCAGTACATTGTTGCGTGCGCCCTGCATCGCGAAGCGCAGCGCGGTGCGCAGGCTCCGCAGGCTTTCCACGGCCGGATCGTGCGGGTGCCGCGCGCTCAGCAGGTTCGGCCCCGGCGCGTGCTGCGCGATGCGCCGCGCCATCTGCCGCTGGGCCGCCGAATCGGGAATCGTCGCGTAGACGTCGATGTCGAGATGACGCTCGATCTCGTCCGCGTGACGGACGCCGCCGAACAGGAAGTCGCGCGCAAAGGCGAGCGCGATGCCGAGTGCGAGCCCGATCAGCGCGGCCGCCGCGATCACGACGGGTCGCTTCGGGCGTACGGGATCCTCGGGCACGATCGCCGTATCGACGAGCCGCACGCTGCCGGTCTTGCCGGCCTTGACCAGCTCGAGCTGCTGCGTGTTCGCGAGCAGCGCCGTATAGAGATCGGTGTCGACCTTCACGTCGAGCATCAGCCGCACGGCGTTCTGCTGCAGGTCGGGCAGCCGTCGCACCTGATGCTCGAAGCCGCGCTGCTCGCGGCCGAGCGTGGCGATCTGCGCGTCGAGCGCGACCATGTCGGGGTGGCCCGGCGCGAAGCGTGCGGCCATCTCGTCGCGCTTTTGCTGCAGCTCGAGGCGGCGCGTGGTCGCGTCGGCCGTCTGCTGCAGGATCAGCTTCGCTTCCTCGGTCAGGTCGATCGTGCCGTTCGCGTTGCGCATGTCGGTGTAGCGCTGCTCGGCGTCCTGCAACTGGCGCTTGAGTACCGGCAGCTGCGCGTTGAGGAACGCGAGCGATTGCGCCGCGTCGGCGGACTTGCGCTCGATGTGCTGGCGCACGTAGTGGTTCGCGACTGCCTGAAGCTGCGCCTGGATCCGTTGCGGATCGGGGCCGCGCAGCGTCGCGACGATCACGCCCGACTGCTTGATCTTTTCCTGGACGTCGAGGCCGCGCCGCAGCGTGTCGATCGTCTCGGCGCGCGATTCGCGCACGAGCGTGAAGCGGGTGGCCGGGTTCGCATCGACGCGCGCGACGTCGATCGCGATCGGGCCGCTCGCGGTCGGGAAGGTTTCCACGTGCCCGATGCGGCCGGTGACGGCCGACGGCAGCGCGGGCCCGGTCAGCCGGTAGCGCTGGCCGTCGAGCAGCGTCAGCTCGAAGCGCTCGCCTTCGAGCGGCCGGGGCACGTCGAAGCGCGCGACCGCGATCGCTTCCTCGCCCCACGCATAACCGCCGAACCCGAGGAGGCCGGGGTGCGCGAGGCCGGTGTTGAAACGCGACACGAAATCGCCGACCAGCGGAAAGCGCTTCGGCTGCACGACGATGTAGCTGCGCAGCTCGTCGACGGCACGCGTGACGACGAGCCGCGACGCGAGAATCTGCGCTTCGGCCGCGGCGCTCGACTTGATGTCGAACAGCGACGACACGTCGCCGAGCATGCTGTTCGCGGCGGCTGGGTCGCCGCTGTCCTCGACCTGGAGCAGGATGTCGGCCTGGTATTGCGGCGGGGCGAGAAATGCGTACAGCGTGCCGGCGCCGACGCAGGCGGCGGTTGCCAGCGCGATCAGCCAGCGTTGGGACACGAGCACGTCGACGACGCCGGCGAGGTCGAGCTCGGCGCCGCGATCGTGCGATCGCTCGCGGGAAACAGGAGAGGTCATCGATTCGGTCCGGAAAGCGGGGTGGAGGGGGAGGCGGCCGGCGCGATGCGCACGCACCACGCGTCGACACCGCGCTCGATGAGCCGCAGGCTGTGTTCGAACGACGCGCGCGGGCCGAGATACGGGTCGGGCACGTCGAAGCCCTGACCGGTGCCGCCGAGGCGGAACACGCGGCCGCACAGGAACGGGTGGCGGCGCTCGAGCCAGCGCTTCTGCTCGAGGTCCATCGTCAGGATCAGGTCGGCGCGTGCGGCGTGCCGTGACGACACCTGGCGCGCGCGGTGCGTGGCGAGGTCGAGGCCGCGCGCGCGCATCAGGTCGATGGCGTGCGGGTCGGCCGGCTGGCCGTCGAGCGCGCCGATCCCGGCCGACTGCACGTCGACGCCGGGCAGGCGCGCGCCGAGCAGCGCCTGCGCCATCGGGCTGCGGCAGACGTTGCCGACGCACACGACGAGCAGCGTGGCGATGGCGCTCATTTGACGGCGAGCGCCGCGGCGGCGCTGGTGCTGACGCCGGGCAGCAGCAGGCTCAGCACGCGGCTGAAGCGCACCAGGCCGTTGCCGTCGACGTAGACGATGTCCTTCGGCTGCAGCGCGAACTCGTTGGCGAGCACCATCGACACGGGGGAGCGCGCGTCGAGGTGGAACACCTGCGGATCGCTCGTCTGCGAGCCGCGGATCACGAACATCTGCGCGGCGTCGGCGGTATTGGCGTTCACGCTGCCGGCCTGCGACAGCGCGTCGGACAGCGTCAGCCGGCCGTCGCGCAGCGGCACTGCGAGCGACGGCTTGTTCACTTCGCCCATCACGTACACGCCGTAGTCGCTGCGTGCCGGCACGTGCAGCAGGTCGCCGGCGGCCAGCACGACGTCGGCGGGATTGCGGCCGTCACGCAGCATGCGCGTCAGGTCGAGCGGATAGGACACGCCGTCGCGCACGAGCGTCATGCGGCTCTGGTCGGCGGCCGTGCCGAGCCCGCCCGCGCGGCCGAGCGCTTCGTAGAGCGTCATCGGCACGTCGTTGACGGGCTGCGCACCCGGCGTGCGGACTTCGCCGTCGATATAGACCTGCTGCGAGCGGAACGACGCAACGCGCAGTGTTACTTGCGGATTGCGATAGACGCGCGACAGCGCGGCGGCGATGCGTGCCTGCGCGGCGTCGGCCGTGAGACCCGCGACCGGCACGCTGCCGGCGAACGGGAACGCCAGGTTGCCGTGCGAATCGACGACGAAGCCCGCGACCGGGTCGGCCGCGCGCGGCGCGTTCTGCTGCGCGGCGCCTTGCGCGGCGGCGAGTTCGGGGTGATCCCAGACGGTGATCTGCAGCACGTCGCCGGGGCCGAGGCGATAAGCGCCGGGCGCGGCCGCCAGCCGGTCGGATGGCAGGTGCTGTTGCTGCGCGGCCTGTGCGTCGAGTTGGCGAATCAGGCTGGCGTCGATCGTCGTGATCCGGAACGGAACGCTCCCGCCGGCGTTCGCGTGTCCGGCAGGCTGGCCGGCGGCGGGCGGTGCGCTCATCTGCATGCCGGGTGCGAATGCACAGGCCGAGAGCGCGACGCTGACCGCTGCGGCCAGCAGCGTGCGCATGCGGTAGGGACGTGCGGATCCGGCCCGCTCGATCATGGCGGAAGTCATCAGTCATCCTTATCGTGATGCGGCGACGCGCGGTAGCGGTGCCGCGTGCGTATCAGTACGCGTTGCGGTGGGACCAGCCGCGCAGGGCGGTGGCCAGGACGATGCGCATGTCGAGGGCGAACGACCAGTTGCGCAGGTAGTGGAGATCGGCTTCGACGCGGCGCTGCATCTTTTCCACGCGATCGGTCTCGCCGCGCAGGCCGTTGATCTGCGCCCACCCGGTGATGCCCGGCTTGACGCGGTAGCGGTGGATATAGCCGTCGACGATCTTCCGGTAGAGGTCGTCGTGCTCGAGCGCGTGCGGGCGCGGGCCGACGACCGACATCTCGCCGCGCAGCACGTTGAGGAACTGCGGCAGCTCGTCGAGGCTCGTGCGGCGCAGGAACGCGCCGACCCGTGTGATGCGCGGATCGTCGCGCGTCGCCTGGTGCACTTCACTGCCCGTGTCGTGCAGCCGCATCGTGCGGAACTTGAAGATCGTGAACGCCTGGCCGTCCGCGCCCTTGCGTTGCTGGCGGAACAGGACGGGGCCGTGCGACGACAGCCGGACTGCTGCCGCGATCGCGAGCAGCAGCGGCGCCATGCCGACGAGGACGATGGCCGCGAACACGCGATCGAAGATCGCCTTGTGCAGCAGCGCGCGCGACGACAGCGGCGACGCGACCAGGTTGATCGCCGGTGCACCGACGAGGTCGATCATTTCGCCGTCGAACATCGCGAGCTTGCTGACGTCCGGCATGAAGCGGATGTTGACGAGATCGTCGCGGAATGCATCGAGCACGGCCATCACGATGCGCGCCTCGCCGATCGGCAGCGCGAGCCAGACTTCGGGAATCGCGTGCGTGCGGACATGCTGTGCGAACGTATCGAGATCACGGAAGCGCGGCATGCCGCCCGGGCTCGTCGTATCGGCGCGGGCGATATCGAACATCGCTGCCGCGCGGAATCCGGCCGACGGCACACTGGCGATGCGGTCGAGCACGGCGTCGCGATGGGCGCCGGAGCCGACGATCGCGACGAGGCGATCGCTTTCCTGCGGGCGGCCGATCCGTTCGAGCGTCGTGCCGGCGACGACGCGCGACGCGACGAGCGCGATGCCGCTCGTTGCGGTCCAGAGCAGGTACCAGGGCAGCGGAATGGCGAGGGTCGGCGCGAGCACCCGCATCACGAGCGCCGCGCCGGCCTGCGCGATCAGCCACGCGAACGCGATGAGCAGTGCGGTGCGGTGCCTGGCGGGGCGGGCCGGTGCGTGGTAGAGGCGGAGTGCGGGAAACAGCATCAGCGCGAAGGTCGCCGCGCAGGCGACGGCGGCCAGTTCGGACGAACGGTCGACGTCCGTGCCAGGCAACACGAGCGCGGCGGCCAGCGCGCCGAACGAAATCAGTGCGACGTCGGCAATGCGCGCGATCAGGCCGCCTGCGGCACGCGCTGCATGTGCGTGCCGTGGTTCGAATGAAGTATCCATATACCCTCCTGCTGCCGTTCTGATTGAGATGGACGCCCGTTGTCCCGATTGCGACGCGATATCGCACGCTCGGCCGGAGCGGAGCGTGACCGCTGTTTCCACTGCATGGGAAATGCATCGGGGAAGGAGGCGCTGCTGCGGTGGTGCCGGTCGGCCTGATGAGTTGCGACGGATCTTTTCGAGCTTGGCGCCATGAAGGGCGAATGCTTGCGAAACGTTGCGGCCGACTCGATGGGGTCAATTTTCAGGAAGCAGGGGCCTGATTTATATAGAACGCCTACTAAATTCCAGGGGAATGGATTAGTACGAGTACGAATCAGTGGAATTTCTGTCCGAATGAACGAATGACGGAGTCGGACTTGACTTTAGAAAGACGTGCGATGCCGGGTCGTCGAGGTGGACGGATCGCAACAAGCGGAGCGCGGCGGGCGAAGAAGGGCGGGATTGTGGCAGCCGAAGAAATTGCGTGCGGGACGGCGGGCGCGTAGAGGGAGCCGCAGCAACGGTGAGCGGGGCGATTGCCGTGATCAACGCGCCGGCGCGCGACTCGTGGCACGCCGGCGTTTCATGTCAATCCGGTCGCCCGTTCCGGAAAATCTCGCTATACGCGCTCAACGCCGGCACGCCGCCGAGATGCGCATACAGCACCTTCGACCCCGGCTCGAATTCGCCGAGCCGGACCTTGTCGCGACAGGTGCGCTCGTTCATGGTACTCAAGGAGATTCTTTCGACGCATGCGCTGCCGGTGTAGCGCATCGTGATGCGGCTGACCGCGCATGCTGTGTTGGCGGCGTGCGGGCAAAACGAAGTGAGCACGATCGGCACACGGAGTCGCACCTGTTGCGCCGCACGACCACGGCCAACCTCCACGCGTTCGAACACGGCGGTAAAGGCATAGCCTCGCTCGTCGCCGTGACAAGTCGACGCGCTACCGCTTGCGCCGTGTCGGGTCGATGCCGTTTTGTTCGAGTAGCTTTCGCAGTCTTGTGTTATTGCCCCACAGCGTAGCGAAGGCTATCAACATCACGAGTTTTGTGGTCGCACCAAGCAATTCCGAGACCGTCGCATCCGGACCTAGCGTCTTTAGCGCGCCCATCATCTCAAATTGTGTGCTCGTGTTCCGCGACTATCTTGCGGGAAATGTGTCGAGTGGAGACTCGACGAAAATTCTTGAGACGGTTGAAAAAGCGCTCGACAACATTGCGTGTGCGCTCAGCGTTGCCACGGCGCTCCGCCGGGCTGCCGCACCGTTTTTCCGAGCCGTTCGCGCGCCGTGTGCAGCATTGCCTCATCGAGTTCACCGTCATCCGCCAGCGCCTTCAACGCGGCGAGCACGATGCTCGCTCGATCGACTTCGAAGAACGCGCGCAGCGCCTCGCGCGTATCGCTGCGGCCGAACCCGTCGGTGCCGAGCGTCACGTAGCGGCGCGGCACGTATGCACGGATCAGCTCGGGCACCGCGCGCACGTAGTCGGTCGCCGCGATCACGGGGCCTTGCGTCGCGGCAAGCTGCTGCGTGACATAAGGCTCGGCCGCCGTGTCGCCGAGTCGCGACAGCCGTTCGGCTTCCATTCCGTCGCGTTGCAGTTCGCTGAAACTCGTGACGCTCCACACGGCGGCATCGATACCCCAGTCGTCCTTCAGCATCCGCTGCGCGGCGAGCATTTCGCCGAGGATCGCGCCCGCGCCGAGCAACTGCACGTGCGCCGTTGCGTTCGAACCGGACGGCAGCCGGTGCATGCCCTTCAGGATGCCTGCGCGTCGCGTGGCCGGATCGTCGTCGGGCATCGACGGCTGCGCGTAGTTCTCGTTCATCACCGTCACGTAATAGAACACGTCGCGCTGTTGCTCGACCATCTCGCGCATGCCGGCATCGACGATCGTCGCGACTTCGTACGCGAACGCCGGATCGTACGCGCGGCAGTTCGGGATCGTGGACGCCGCAAGATGGCTGCTGCCGTCCTGGTGCTGCAGCCCCTCGCCGCCGAGCGTCGTGCGGCCCGATGTCGCGCCGACGAGGAAGCCGCGCGAGCGCTGGTCGGCGGCGGCCCAGATCAGGTCGCCGATGCGCTGGAACCCGAACATCGAGTAGTAGATGTAGAACGGCAGCATCGGCAGGTCGTGCACGCTGTACGCGGTTGCCGCGGCGATCCACGACGACACCGCGCCGGCCTCCGAGATGCCTTCCTCGAGGATCTGCCCGCGCGTGTCCTCGCGGTAGTAGAGCATCGAGCCGAGATCCTCCGGTTCGTAGCGCTGCCCGAGCGGCGAGTAGATGCCGACCTGCCGGAACAGGTTCGCCATGCCGAACGTGCGCGCTTCGTCCGCGACGATCGGCACGACGCGCGGGCCAAGCGCCGGATCCTTCAGCAGCGCGGCCAGCATGCGCACGAGCGCCATCGTCGTCGACATCTCGCGGCCCGCCGCATCCAGCGCGAACGCACCCCAGGCCGGTGTCGGCGGGACGGTGAGCCCCTCCGACGCCACCATCCGCCTTCTGGGCAGATAGCCGCCCAGGGCAGCCCGGCGAGCGTGCAGGTAGCGCATCTCGGGGCTGTCTTCGGCGGGTTTGTAGAACGTGAGCTGCTCGACGTCGAGATCCGACAGCGGCAGCCGGAAGCGGTCGCGGAACGCCTTCAGGTCGTCGACGTCGAGCTTCTTCTGCTGGTGGGTCGTCATCCGGCCCTGGCCGGCCGAGCCCATTCCGTAGCCCTTCATCGTCTTCGCGAGGATCACGGTCGGCTGGCCGCGATGCGCGAGTGCGCGCGCATACGCGGCGTGCAGCTTGCGTGCATCGTGGCCGCCGCGGCGCAGGCGATCGATTTCCGCGTCGGTGAGCTGCGCGGCGAGGGCGTCGAGCGCCGGGTCGCGGCTGAAGAAGCGCGCGCGGTTGTACGCGCCGTCGTTCGCGGAGAAGGTCTGGAACTGGCCGTCGACGGTGTCGGCGAACGCGCGGGCGAGCGCGCCCGCATGGTCGCGCGCGAACAGCGGATCCCAGTCGGATCCCCACAACACCTTGATCACGTTCCAGCCGGCACCGGCGAACAGCGCCTCGAGCTCGTCGATCACGCGGCCGTTGCCACGCACCGGGCCGTCGAGCCGCTGCAGGTTGCAGTTGATCACGAACACGAGGTTGTCGAGCCCCTCGCGCGCGGCGAGCGACAGCGCGCCGAGCGATTCGGGCTCGTCCATCTCGCCGTCGCCGAAGAAGCCCCACACCGTGCGCGCGGCCGTGTTCGCGAGGCCGCGATGCTGCAGGTAGCGCATGAAGCGCGCCTGGTAGATCGCGTTGATCGGGCCGATGCCCATCGAGCCGGTCGGGAACTGCCAGAAGTCGGGCATCAGCCACGGGTGCGGATACGAGCACAGGCCGGGCCCGGCGATCTCGCGGCGGTAGTGCTTCAGGTGCGCGTCGTCGAGGAAGCCTTCGAGATACGCGCGCGCATAGACGCCCGGCGACGAATGCGGCTGGAAGTAGACGAGGTCGCCGCCCGTGCCGCGTTCACCGTGTTCACCCTGTTCGCTGCTGCCGTCGGCCGCTGCCGCGCGGAAGAAATGGTTGAAGCCGACTTCGAACAGGTCGGATGCCGACGCGTAGCTCGCGATGTGGCCGCCGAGCTCGCCGTACGCGCGGTTCGCACGCACGACCATCGCGAGCGCGTTCCAGCGCAGCGCGGCGGACAGCCGCTCTTCGAGCTCGGCATCGCCCGGGTAGGGCGGCTGGTCGTGTGCGGCGATCGTGTTCAGGTACGGCGTGACGGGCCCGCGCGCCGCCGCCAGGCCGCTCGCGTGCGCATGGGCGGCGAGCCGGTCGAGCAGGAACTGCGCGCGGTCCTTGCCGACGTGCGCGAGAACCGCGTCGAGCGCTTCGAGCCATTCGGCGGTTTCTTCCGGGTCGGCGTCGGCGTGCGCGAGGTTCGCGCGCCGCGTGGCGTCGAGTCCGTTCGACAGGTCCGTCATCGCAGGTCTCCCGCGCACCGGTTCGAAGCGGTGCGCAATCAGTGGCAATCGGTCGGATCATGCTACCCGCCGATCTGCAAAATATGCGTCTGATTTCATTGGGATTTCTCGTGCGGATAGTGTAAATATTCCGGTTATGGCCACTCTTCCGGAATATTTCGACCATGAGCGCAAACCCGCGGCGGCTCGACCGCATCGACATCGGCATCCTGAACCAGCTTCAGCAGAACGCGCGGATCACGAACGCGGAACTCGCGCGCGCGGTGAACCTGTCGGCCACGCCCTGCTTCAACCGCGTGCGCGCGCTGGAGAAGCTCGGGCTGTTCCGGCAGCAGGTCACGCTGCTCGACCCGGAGCCGCTCGGGCTGCGGATCAACGTGTTCATCCAGGTCAGCCTCGAGAAGCAGGTCGAGGATGCGCTGCAGCGCTTCGAGGAAGCGATCTCGCAGCGGCCCGAGGTGATGGAGTGCTACCTGATGTCGGGCGACGCCGATTACCTGCTGCGTGTCGTGATGCCCGACATGCGCACGCTCGAGCGCTTCATCATCGAGCGGCTGACGACGATTCCCGGCGTGTCGAACATCCGGTCGAGCTTCGCGCTGAAGCAGGTGCGCTACAAGACCGCGCTGCCGCTGCCGGCGGCGGGGCTGACGCTGGTCGATCCGGACGAGTCGGCGTCCGACTGGAGCTGAATGTGCGTCGGCGGGCGAAACCGCCGGCTTGCCGACGAAACGGCGACAGTCGCCCGACACCGCCGAAAGGGATCGAACGAAACGTGCGCAAGTGCGTTGCACGTTCACGACGCCTCGCGAAACGATCGCGTATGCTCGTCCGTTCCGTGGCACAGGAGGCCATCGGAGTCGGTTCATTCGTGTGACGACCCATCAACGAGCGAGGGCACCATGGCAAGACAGACGATGGCGGAATACCTGGCGAAGACGCTGGCGGCAGCGGGCGTCGAGCGCATCTGGGGCGTGACGGGCGACAGCCTGAACGGCCTGTCGTTCAGCCTGAGCCAGATCGGCTCGATCCGCTGGATGCATACGCGGCACGAGGAAAGCGCCGCGTTCGCGGCCGGCGCGGACGCCGCGTCGACCGGGCGGCTCGCGGTGTGCGCGGGCAGCTGCGGCCCCGGCAACCTGCACCTGATCAACGGCTTGTACGACTGCCACCGCAATCACCAGCCGGTGCTCGCGATCGCCGCGCACATTCCGTCGACCGAGATCGGTCTCGGCTACTTCCAGGAAACCCATCCGCAGGAGCTGTTCCGCGAATGCAGCCACTTCGCGGAGCTCGTGACCAACGCGTCGCAGTTCCCGCGCGTGCTCGCGCGGGCGATGCGCACGGCGATCGACGAGCGCGGCGTCGCGGTGATCGTGCTGCCGGGCGACATCGGGCTCGGCGACGGCCCGGAAGAGCCGCCGGCGTGGAGCGAATCGGCCCCGCCGTCGATCCTGCCGGCCGATGCCGATCTCGACCGGCTCGCGGCACTGCTCAACGCGTCCGACGCAGTCACGCTGCTGTGCGGCAGCGGCACGCAGGGCGCGCACGACGAGGTGGTCGCGCTGGCCGACACGCTCGGCGCGCCGGTCGTGCACGCGCTGCGCGGCAAGCAGTTCGTCGAATGGGACAACCCGTTCGACGTCGGGATGACGGGGCTGATCGGCTTCAGCTCGGGCTACCACGCGATGGAATCGTGCGACACGCTGTTGATGCTCGGCACGGACTTCCCGTACCGGCCGTTCTATCCGTCGAACGCGAAGGTCGTGCAGATCGACTGGAAGGGCTCGCAGCTCGGCCATCGCGCGCCGCTCGCGCTCGGGCTCGTCGGCACCGTGAAGGAAACGATCGCGGCGCTGCTGCCGCGCTTGACGCGCAAGACCCAGCGGCGCTTCCTCGAGAACGCGCTGAAGCACTACGCGGCCGCGCGCAAGGGGCTCGACGATCTCGCGGTGGCCGAGCCGCCGGGCCGCGCGATCCATCCGCAATACCTGACGAAGATCGTCGACGAAGTCGCGGCGGAAGACGCGATCTTCACGGCCGACGTCGGCACGCCGACGCTGTGGGCCGCGCGCTACCTGACGATGAACGGCAAGCGGCAACTGCACGGCTCGTTCAATCACGGGTCGATGGCGAATGCGATGCCGCAGGCGCTCGGCGCGCAGGGCGCGCATCCGGGGCGGCAGGTGGTGTCGCTGTCGGGCGACGGCGGGCTGTCGATGCTGCTCGGCGATCTGCTGACCGCACGCCAGCTCAAGCTGCCGATCAAGATCGTCGTGTACAACAACAGCCTGCTCGGCTTCGTGTCGATGGAGCTGAAGGCGGCCGGCTATCTCGACACGAACGTCGACCTGAGCCCGACCGATTTCGCGGCGATCGCGAAGGGCGCCGGTATCTTCAGCGTGCGCGTCGAGCATTCGGAGAACGTCGAGCAAGCGTTGCGCACGGCGTTCGAGCATGACGGGCCGGCGGTGGTCGATGTCGTCACGTCGAAGTACGAACTCGCGATGCCGCCGAAGATCGAGCTCGCGCATGCGAAGGGCTTCAGTCTGTTCATGCTGCGCGCGATCCTCAGCGGGCGCGGCGACGAAATCGTCGAACTGGCGAGAACCAACTTGCGGTGAAGGTCGGTCGCGCGCCGTGTGGCGAGCATGGCGCGCGGTTCACAGCCCGGGCCGTGCCGCCGGCTCTCGCACGGCTTGGGCTGCCAACCTCCATGCGGCGGGCGGATAGTGGTTTGCGGGAGAGGGACATCGCGGGCCGAAGTCCCGACCCCATTTGTGTCGCCGGGCGCTGACAGTCGACGATTTCGCGGAGACCCGGACGGCGCTGCCGATCCGGCACGAATTAGTCAGGCAAATCAGGGTCAATCTTCACGTCACCTTAAGTTTGCGTTTCCTAGAATCGATTGACCGTCGCGCGTCCTGCGGCGGGTCGATTCGCCCCAGGAGGATGCGCATGAACCTTGCCCGTATCGCCGTAGCCCTGTCCCGCGCAGTCGTCGGCCCGCCGCCGCTGAGCGCGCAAGCGTTCGAGGCCCGCGTATGACGTGGCCGAACGCGTGGCGTGTCTCGGCACTGTTCGTGCGCGAGTGGGTTGGCCGGCCGGCTGCGGTGGGCGCGTTGTGCCCGAGTTCGCGGCATCTGGCGCGCGAGATGGCCGACACGGTGCCGGACGGCGACGGGCTCGTCGTCGAACTCGGCGGCGGCACCGGCGCGATCACCGCGGCGCTGCTCGAACGCGGCGTTGCGCCGCGACGCCTCGTCGTGGTCGAACGCTCGCCGGCGTTCGTGCGGCATCTGCGGCGACGCTTTCCCGGTATCTCGATCGTGTCGGGCGACGCGCGACAGCTCGAACGGTTGTTGCCGCCGGACGCCACGGTCGACGCGATCGTGTCGTGCCTGCCGCTGCGCACGCTGCCGCGCGAGGACGTGACGGCGATCGTCGGTCAATGTCATCGCGTGCTGTCGGCCGCCGGCGTGATGATTCAATTCACCTACGACCTGCGCCCGCCCGGCCGTCACCCGCTGGGCGATTCGTCATTCGTCGCGTGCGACAGCCGGATCGTCTGGGCCAACCTGCCGCCCGCGCGCATCGTGACCGTGCGTTGCGCCGCCGCATACGCAGGCTGACCGCGCCGGCTTCTGCTTTGCTCGCCGCCACCCGCAGGCGCTAGACGCGCGCGCTGTCCGTCACGTGCACCGCGGGCCGCGACGCAACCCGCTTGATGAAGCGGTCGAGCGGCGTCGCATAGCCGCGTGCGATGACCGCACTCAATGCTGCCGACAGCGCCAGATCGGCGACCAGCAGCGCGAGCTTGTCGTCGCCATGCGTGGCAGACGGCGGCCAGAACGTGCGCAGCGCGCCGAGCACGATCAGATGGAACAGATACAGCTCGTAGCTGAGCCGGCCGCTCCAGCGCAGCGGCGCGAGCAGGCGGCCGTGAGCAGATGCGTGTTTCGCATGCGCGCCGATCAGCAGCACGGCCGTGCCGAGCGCCATCGCGGATACGCCGAGCACGTGGCTTTCGGCGATCGGCCACGCGAGATAGAGCGCCGTCATCGCCGTTGCCGCGAGCCATTGCACGGGCGCGGCCGCGAGTCCCTGCCAGCGCGCGCGTTCGGCGAGCAGCGCGGTGCAGCAGCCGATCGCGATGCCGTCGAAGCACGCGAAGTACGCGTACAGGAAGCCGCCTTCGTCGCCGGGATGCGTGTAGCGATACACGGGACCGGTCGCGGCAATCAGCAGCCAGAACGCGAACAGCCGCGTGTCGCGACGCAGCGCGATGCACAGCAGCGGAAACGACAGGTAGAACACCTCTTCGACCGACAGCGACCACAACACGCCGAGCGCGTAGTTGACCCATCCGTATGCGCCGATCAACACGTTCATCCAGAACGTGAGCGACGCCAGGTTCACGAGCCAGTACGACACGGCGATGCCCTGCGGCGCATGGTTCGTGAAGATCGGCACGCCGGCCGCCGCGAGGCCGTCGACGAGCGCGAGCAGCAGAAGCAGGCACGGGACGATCCGCGCAATGCGCGACACGTAGAACGCACGCACGTCGAGCGCACCGAGGCTGCCCCAGCGGTGGCGCGCATTGGACGCGATCAAGTAGCCCGAGATCGCGAAGAACATCGTCACGCCGTAGTTGCCGTTGCGCACGATTGCATGGACCGCGTCCCAGCCGAGCACGCGTGCGAGCGCGGTGTCGCGCAACGGATACGCGATGTTGAAGTGATGCAGCAGGACGAGCAGGATCGACACGCCGCGCAGCAGGTCGATGCGGGCATTGCGGGGACCGGCGCTCATTGTGGCCGGGCCGGTTCGGCGAGCGTCGGCAGCGCCGCGAGGAACGTGTCGCGCGAGCGCAGGCCCGCATTCGGCGTTTGCCGCTCGTCGTCCTGGATCAGGTTCGCGAACACCAGCGTGCGCGGCCCTTTCGTCGCCCAGCCGACGAACCAGCCGTACGCGTGCGCAGCATCGTACCGGGAGCCCGGCGAGCCGGTGCCGGTCTTGCCGTGCACGGTCCAGCCGCCCGGTTGCGCGTCGATCAGCGTGATGCGCTCGGTCATGTCGTATGCGTGTGCGCTGACGGGCAGCGTCCGCTGCGCGATCTTGCGCATGAACGCGACCTGTTCGAGCGGCGAGATCCGTAGCGACGAATTGACCCATGCGCCCATCACGCCGGGGAGTTCGCCCTGCTGGCTGGTGACGTCGGCGTTGCCGTAGCCGAATGCGCTCGTGTACTGCTGGAAGCGTCCTTGCCCGAGCGCCTGCGCGACCTGCTCCGAATACCAGAAGATCGACAGCTTCATCCAGCGCGCCGGGTCGGTCGGTTCGCGCCACGGCGCGCCGCCCCAGTCCGGGTAGCCGGCGTGGAAGTCGAGCGTGGGCGTGTGCGCGTCCTTCAGCACGCCGGCGTCGAAGCCCATCAGGCTGATGGCGACCTTGAACGTCGATGCCGGCGTCACGCGAGTCGTGCAGTCGCCGTGCTGCACGAGCATCTTGCCGGTGGTCGCGTCGGCGACGACGGTGCAGACGGGATGGGCGTGAGAGGACGCGGCGGCCAGCAGGCCGGCGAAGACGAACAGCGTGTCGCGCCAGTGTTTCAAGTGCAGCTCCTTGGAAAGCATGCGGAAGGTGTGCGGGATGGGCGGGAAGCGGGAGGCTCGTGCGCACTCGAAGCGAGGGCCGGCATCGATGACGAGGGATTGCCGCCGTCGGGATGGATCACAGTGTATCGATGGATCGCGTGCTGTCGACCTGTCATGGTTGACGGGGCGTGGGTGATCATCGCCGGTTCAGGCGGCGCATGTCGATCACACGCTCATTGCTGCGCCGATGAAAAGCCCGCCGGCAGACCGATGCGTGCGGACGGGAAAAAACACGTTGTGCAGACGGGCGCGGATGTCGCCATGTAGAACATGGTCGCGTTTGCCGCGTGGCGGCGGGGGGCGGCTGCCCGTGGTTGCGACGCGTTACTGGTCCGGCTCCAACCCGAAGTGCAGGAGCGTTTCCCGGCGACAACGTGCTTCCGCGTCGGCTACCGAGATGACGCTCAGCGTGCTCTTCGATCGGTCGATCGACCCCACGTCGAAGACTTTTCGTTGCGGTGGCGCGGGCGAGTGGAGAACCGGCAGGGTATCGCGCGCGACGGTAGCCGTATTTGAAGCATGCGTGTGTCCATCACGACGTTCGTGCGTGACGAGCCCGGCAATGAGTGGCTTGAACTGCGAGAAGCGAATGGGACGATTGGCGTTCGGCGCGCGACGGCGTCCGGCCGTGGGCTTCGTGATCCGGAATCCGGCGATTGAACGGTGTTTCTGAGTCGTCCGTATATCCCTTTTTCGATCAAGTATCGTTGCAGCGCCAGGACGGACGCGCCATCAGGCACAACGTTGAACGTCATCACGCGATGCGATCCGGCCGCGCGCCAGAAGTCTCGCCCGGAGCGCGTCGCGTAAAGCGCACGCAGAGACCGAAGCGATCCGTCGGCCAGTCCGACCGGATAGCCCTGAAAATACTGGAACAATGCGGCCTCGTCGCCATGCGGGCCGGGAATGGGCGCATCGAAACCCAATCGTGGCCACGCGTGATACCCGCACAGCCGACGCCCACCGGGCTCGGGTGGCGCTTTACGGCCGCCTATTGCGAATGCGGTGATCCGCGCGATTTTCAACCTATCGCACGCCCTGACGATCCGCCACGGCATCGCCGCACCGAGCCCGACGACAGCGTTATCGGCGAGATCGACGGCCCCGAGTTCGGGTAGGGACGCGTCGTGGGTTTGAAGCACGGATACGCGGTTCTCCGATCGGATCAGTCCCGGATGGGTGACGGAGAATGTCAGTCGATTCGTGCTATCGAGATACACCTGAATATCCGACCCGGCAGGTGTGCCGCACAGCGAAACCGGCAGTTCGTCCGGCACGTCGCCGTCCAGGCCGAGGCGCGCGGCGATATCCAGATCGTTGCGATCGACCGTGAGCCGATCGTCGAAGTACGGCATCTCGTATGGCAGGACGCGACTGAGATCGACGCGCTGGACGATCATGGCTGCAGGCGACGAGTGGAAAGCACCCAGCATATCGCCGCGAACCCGGCGGGCCGAGTCCACCAAACGGCTGATCGGCGTCGAAGGGATTGCCCGACGGCGCAAGCGCGACGTGCGGGGCGCGATCCCTGCACATGCATGCCGTTTTTTGCACGACCGACCCGTTTTTTTGCACGGCGTTGATACGGCCTCTTCTAAGCTGGGCATGTGTCGAACAGCCGAGACGGCCTCCGTCCGCGCCATGACGTTCATTCATCCCTTTCCCACGTTCGATGTCACCGGCCGCCGGTTGCGCGCCGGCGCGCCCGCCAACGTCGTGCCGTCCCCGCCGCCGCGCCCGCGCGTGCAACTGCCCGTCACGCTGACGGCCGACTCCGTCGACGCCGCGCACGCCCGGCTTGCCGCGTTGCTGCATTCCCCGCTCGGCGTGTACGTCGTCAGCGCCCGCGCCGTGCGCAACGTGATCCACGTGCAGTTCGACATCGCGCCGGAAGACCTGGATTTCGCGCTGCACACGCTGATCGCGCAGCAAGTCGACGCGGTGATCGGGCCGGTCGCGCGTCGACTATGCGTCCGGCCCGCCGTCCGTTGAATCGGGAACGGCGATTGCTCGGCTAATCCGCCGCCGACTCGCCCGCCGCCGTGCTGTCCGCCGGCTGGCGACGGCGGACGTTTGTGCGCTGCGTCGAACGCGGCGCTACCCCTGAACAGGGAGGGCCTATGTACCTTACGGAAGAAGTGCGTATTGCGCGCCCGGCTGCCCGTCGCGCGCATACCGCGGCGTTGCCGTCGGGCAGGCAGCTTGCCCGGCAGTTGATGGTGACGGTTCGCGCGGCGGACGTGCTGCTGCGCCAGGCGATTCGCGTGCCCGATCGCCATCAGTGGTCGGTCGACGCCGAACGCGTCGATGCGGCCGGCGGGCCGCTTGCCGCGTGGGATTCCCACGTGACGTTCCGCATCGTCAAGGCATTCGCGCCGGCGTTCGATGCGGACGCGTGCGCGGCCGACCCCGATCAAGCGGCGGTCGAGATCCGATTGTTTCTTCCCGAACAGGCTTACGTCGCCGAGCGGCGCATCGGCGTCTTCGGCCGACGGCACGGCCAGCGGTTCAGCGCGACGCTGTCGGTCACGTCAGGCTCGCAGTGGGGCGGCCGGCGCAGCGAGCACGTTCCGCCGGCCGGGCGGTACGTGCATGGCGACACGCTGGAAGCGCTCGTCGATACGGTCGCCGGCATCGTCAATGCGGCGTTGCGCGCGGACTGGCATGGGTGACCTCGTGGCGAGCGGCCGCCGACGGGCTCACGCGTCGCCGGTCTGCCCGGTCTGCCGCTGCAGGTCTTCCATCAACTGTTCGGCGAGGAAGTCGCACGGCGGCCGTTTCGACTTCGTGCTGCGCGCGAGAATCAGCTCGAGCGGCGGCAGGTCGGGCAGACCGTGCGAGCGGCCGAGCATCGACAGTTGCGCGGGGATCGCGCAGCGGGCGAGCGGCGCGACCGCGAGGCCGGCCTCGACCATGCTGAGCAGCCCGAGCAGGCTCGGGCTTTCATACGACGTCCGGTACGGCACTTTCGCGCGTTCGAGGCTGCGGATCGCGTTCTCGCGCGCGACGCTGCCCGGCATGAACACCGCGATCGGCAGCGGCCGCTCCTCCCAGACGCGCGGCCCGTTCGTCATCGCGGCCCACGCCATCGGCTCGTGGCGGATGAAGTCGCCGGTGAGCCCCTTGATGCGCGTCCCGCAGACGAGATCGACGGTGCCCTCCTTGATCAGCGGCGCGAGCGCGCTGCTCGGCAGCCCCATCACCTGGATCTCGACCTTCGGGTAGGTCGCGGAGAATTTCTTCAGCACCGACGGCAGCAGCGACGACGCATAGTCGTCCGGCACGCCGATCACGACCTTGCCGGTCACTTCCGGCCGCACCACGGCCGCCCATGCCTCGTCACGCAGCGCCAGCATTCGCCTGGCGAACCCCAGCAACACCTCGCCCTCGCGCGTCAGCACGATGCTGCGCGGCTTGCGCACGAACAGCGGCCGGCCGATCGCGTCTTCCAGGCTCTTGATCTGCATGCTCACGGCCGACTGCGAGCGGTTCACGGCCTCGGCCGCGCGGGTCATGTTGCCGGTTTCCGCGACGGCGACGACGGTGGCCAGCACGTCGTGATCGAGCATCTTCATGGGTATCAGGAAAACTGAACGTAACGATCAGCATTATGCGTTTTTATTGTTGCTGTGTGTCTGCCATAGTGCGATCACGCTGGCGTTTCGCCCGAGGGGGCGCGGCGATCGGGCCGGACGATCCGGCGGGCGGGACTGAACAGGAAAGCGTGGTGAATCGATGATGGACCATCCGTTGCGCGCCGCACTGGCCGCGGAATTGCATGCCCGGCCGTTCCTGCGGCTCGCCGAAGCCGTGTCGCTCACGCATTACGCGATCTACGCGGACGGCCAGCCCGACATCCACGAAACGCTGCTGCACGCGCTGTGCCGCGAGACCGGCATCGACGCGCCGCACGAAGGCGCGACGCACTACGCGGTGCAGTCGCCGTGCGGCTGGCACCTGAAGTGGGAGCGCCACACCGAATTCTCGACCTTCACGTTCGTCGCGCCGCGTCGCGACACCGGTTATTTCGACGATCTCGCGATCGACGGCATTCCGGCTGCGTGGTTCGCGCGGCTCGCCGGTATCCGGTTCGTCGCGGTGCGGATGGAACTGCTGTCCGGCGACGCCGCGCGGCGCGTGTGCGGCGACCTGCGCCGCTGGATCGACGGGCCCGCGCTCGTCGGCAGCAACGTGCTCGGCGGCGGCAAGGTGTTCTGCGACTGGCACGTGCGCGACGATGGCTTCATGCGTTTTCTGGTGGTCGACGACGATTTCCGCGAGGAGCAGGGCGGCCGGCTGTTGCAGCGCCTGTACGAAATAGAAACGTACCGAATGATGGCGCTGCTTGCGCTGCCCGTCGCGCGCCGGATGAGCCGCGAGCTCGACGAAATCCACGCGGCGCTGCATGCGCTGATGCAGCGGATGGACGCGAGCGGCGCCGATGGCGACGACACGGCGCTGCTCGTCAAGCTCACGCATCTCGCGGTGCGGGTCGAATCGTTGTCGGGATCCGGCGCGCGCTTCAGCGCGTCGCGCGCGTATGAAAAGCTCGTGCTGGCGCGCATCCACGAGTTGCGCGAGGAGCGTATCGAAGGGATGCCGACGATCGCCGAATTCATGGAGCGGCGCTTCGCGCCGGCGATGGAAACGTGCCGCAGCGTATGGGCGCGCCATGAACAGATCGCCGCGCGGATCGCACGCGCGGTCGACCTGTTGCGCACCCGCGTGAATCTCGCGCAGGAAAAGGACGTCACGCGGCTGCTGGCCGGCATGGAGCGCACCGCGCGCAACCAGCTTCATTTGCAGCACGCGGTCGAAGGGCTGTCGGTGGCCGCTATTTCGTACTACGTGCTGTCGCTCGCGACCGCGGCGTTCAAGGCGCTGCACGTGATGAACCTGCCGGTCGATCCCGAACTGGCGGAAGGGCTGCTGATCGCGCCGGTCGTGTTCGCGGTGATTCACATCACGCGGCGCACGCGTGCGCAGCTTGCGCGGTCCGAGGCGGCGCATGACGGCGCGCCGGTGCCTGCGGCGGCGTTGAAGCAGGCTGGCTAGAACATCAACGACATATCAACGCAAAGGAGTGGAGATGACTTTTTCGCGGAATCAAGCGGGGTTTTACAGCGGTTTCGATGCCGTGTTCGACGAGCCGGTGCCGAACGATGCCGGTGTGCCGGAAGCGGCGCGCGTGACGTCGTATCAGGCCGTGCTGCAGGAACCGATGACGTCGCTCGTCGGGAATACGCTCGATCGGCCGGAGGTCGCGGCGGTGGCGATTCTCGGGTACAACTGACGCGCGTTTCGTTCGCATCGTTTCGACATAACGCCGGCGTGTCATTCGAGCGAAACGCCGGACGTCCGAGCGGAACGGCCTTGTCTTCCGTTCCGTGTGATTGCATTCAGCCGGACGCCTTTTGCGCGTCGCACGAGCGCTGCCTTCCCTCTTCGATCTTTCCGCCCCTGTGCGAGCGCCAGTTCGACGAACGCACGCGCGGTCGCACTCCGATACGCGCCCTTGCGCTGCAACAGCACGGCCGTGACGATCGGCGTGATCGTCGTGAACCGGATGATGATTGCGCACGAGCGGTGCCGGATGGCCGACTTGAAGGCGACGTTCGCAGCGGCGCGAACGCATGACGCCCCGCGATATCGAGCGACCATCACGCGTCGCCACGGAGCATGACGACGCGCTATAGTCGTGCGACGCCGGTCGCAGATGCCCCACGCCCGGTGGTCCTTTCATGCACGTGTTCGCCTCGATGACAGCCCATCCCGACGTTACCCTTCAATTGACCGACACCGAGCAACCGGCCGCCCGAGACTTCATCAGCCGCAAGCTCGGCGAATTCAACCACGCGATGACGGGGCGCGCCGATACGGCGGCGCTCGACGTTTACGTGACCGACCCCGCGACCGGCGACGTATTGGGCGGTCTCACCGGCCGCACGTCGCTCGGCCTGTTCTTTATCGATCTGTTCTATCTGCCCGAATCGCTGCGCGGCGGCGGCTTCGGCAGCCGATTGCTGCGCGAGGCCGAAGTGGAAGCGAAGCGGCGCGGTTGCGCGCGTGCGGTGCTGTACACGATCTCGTTCCAGGCGCCCGATTTCTATCGAAAGCACGGTTACGAGACGTTCGGCGAAGTGCCGTGCGAGCCGGAAGGCGCGGCGCGCGTGTTCATGGTCAAATTGCTTTGAAGCGGTTCGCGTTGCGCGGCAAGCACGCTCGCGCAGCGCGAAAGTCGGCATCCGGGCGTCGGCATCGGGCGTCGGCATCGGGCGTCGGCATCGGGCGTCGGCATCGGGCGTCGGCATCGGGCGTCGGCATCGGGCGTCGGCATCGGGCGCGGGGGGGGGGGGGGGGGGGGGGCCGCCCCCCCCCCCCCCCCCCCCCCCCCCCCCCGCTTCCGGAGATACGCATGCTGAACCTGCACCGCGCGCTCGGTTTTCACCCGGCGCTGCGCGACAAGCTGGCACGCGGCGAATCGGGAAAACTGCTGGTCGGCTATGACACCCGCAACCGCGACACCGCGTTGCGCGCCTTTTCCGCCCTGCCCGATTCGCTCGACGCGACCACCCTCTGCCTCGAAAGCACCGCGCCCGCCGATATCGCCGCCGCACTCGACGACGCCGACCTGTTCGTGCTGCTGTACGACTCGTCGTGCCTGCCGACGCCGTCGCCGAGCGGGCCGCCATTTCTCGCCGCGATCCGCCCCGCGATCGTCGAACACTGGGGCAAATCGGTTTTATTCAAGGATTACGGCCCGCACCTCGACGAGGCGTTCGCCGAATCGCTCGACGACATCGCCGCGCGCAACGGCCGGCTGATCGAGGCCGCCGCACGCGCGTCGCAGATCCGCTTCATCGACGAAGCCGGCAACACGCTGACGGGCTCGCTCGCGCCGGACCAGAAATGGACGAGCGTGGACGGCATGGGCAACCTCGACGTCGTGCCCGGCGAGATCGCGACGCACGTGACGGACCTGAACGGCACCGTCGTGTTCAGCGGCACGTTTCTCGGCACCGTGCCGTTCGCGATCAAGTACAAGGTGGCCGAGCGGCTCGCGACGCTGCATGTCGAGCACAGCACGATCGTCGATTTCGACACCGACGACGCGGGCTTCCGGCGCGATTTCGCGACCTATCTCGACCGGCACGCGAATCATCGGCGGATCGAGGAATTCGGCATCGGCACGAACCTCGGCATTCGCGGCCTGTACGGCCGCAACGCGGGGTTCGAGGAACGCCATCCGGGCCTGCATCTCGGGCTCGGCGGCGGCGAAAACGGCAGCCACCATCTCGACCTGATCTTCGCGCGCGGCACGCTCGCGCTCGACGAACGGATCGTGTTCGACGGCGCGTTCGCCGTCTGACGCGGCGGCGGGTTGCTCAGGCTTCGGCGGCCGCCGCGTCGCCGAGCCACTTGAACATCACGAAGCAGTCGACGAAGCCGAGCCGCGCGTGACGGTATGCGCGCGGCACCCGGCCGACGATCTCGAATCCCAGCTTCTGCCACAGCGCGACCGCGACCGCGTTCGTCGCGACCACCGAATTGAACTGCATCGCGAGGAAACCGCGCTCGCGCGCCATCTGCTGCGAGTGCTCGCACATCAGGCGCGCGACGCCGCGTCCGCGCGCGGCCTCGCTCACCATGTAGCCGCAGTTGCTCACGTGCTTGCCGGGCCCGGCCGCGTTCGCCTTCAGGAAATACGAGCCGAGCACCACGCCGTCCTCTTCGGCGATCCACGTGCAGAGCGGCGCGTCGAGCCACTGTGCGCGCGCCGCTTCCTGGGTCGGCTCGGGATCGAATGCATAGGTTTCCTGAGCAGCGACGATCGCGCGGTAAGTCGGCCAGAAGCGCGCGAAATCGTCGTCGGTCATCGGGCGAATCGTGATCATGCGGGGTCTCTCGTGAGGTGATGTCGGCAGGCCAGACGGGCGAACGAGCGATCGTACCGCGATTCATCGACGGTCGCCGTTATCGCCGCGCTGCGCTGCGATACGCGCGTCCCGTCGCACCATCCGTAGCGGCCATTTGGCCGAATCGTCACGCGCCATCCCGGATGAAAAAATGATCGTCGTCCGGGAAGCCCGCTCCACGCCCTCGAATCCCGAACGATGAAGACGCCGCATGCTCATCGGCCGCCCAGCCATTGCGATGTGAACCGCCCCGCTCCATTTACCTTTTTGTAGCTTATAAGTTACAATGCTCTCCAAGTTCGAACTTCTTCGCTATCAACGCGACGACGGTCGCGAGCCGTTCACCGAATGGCTGAACGCCGTCCGTGACAAGCCCGCGCAGGCGCGAATCCGCGAGCGGCTGCGCCGCGTGCAGACCGGCAACTTCGGCGATTGCGAGCCGGTCGGCGAAGGCGTGATCGAACTGCGCGTCCATGTCGGCGCCGGCTATCGCGTGTACTTCGGCCGGCACGGCGGCGCCGTGGTGCTGCTGCTGTCCGGCGGCGACAAGGCGAGTCAATCCGACGACATCAGGCGCGCCAAGGAACACGGGTCGAACTGGAAACGGAGGCAAACATGAACAAGCTCAAAGGCGCGGTATCGCACCACGATGCGGAAGTCGCCGAACTCGGCGCCGACCGCGAGCTCGCGGTCGCCTATCTGCGCGTCGCGATGGAATCGCTCGACGATCCCGACAACCGCGCGGCCGGTCTGCTCGCGCTGCGCACGGTCGCGGAAGCGTACGGCGGGCTCGGCGCCGTCGCGGCCGAAGCCGGCATCAGCCGCGAATCGCTGTATCGCACGCTGTCTCCGAACGGCAACCCGACGCTGAAAACCCTGCTCGCGGTACTCAAGACCGTCGGCCTGCGCCTGTCCGTCGTTCCCGCGCAGCCGTCGCACGCGTAAGGGCGCACGTCACACCTGCCCCGTCACGGCTGAACCATCCACACCAGCAGCATCTGATCCGGCGCGGCCGTCATCCCCGCCGGCGGATGCGCGATCGTCGGCTCGACCGCCAACGCGTGTGCGATCGTCGCCGCATCGTCGATCGTCGTCGTGTGCACGATCGTCATCAGCCGCGCCGGCCGGCGCAGCGTTTCGCGATACAACGCGCCATACCACAGCGGCCGCATGCCGAGCGCATCCTGCAACACGTACGGATAACGCCACAGCCGCAGCACGAAGCGGCTTTCCGGGTGGGCGGGATCGACGCGGACGAACACGCGTCGCGTGCTCTCGCCGTGCGTATAACGCGGCAGCACGGGCAGCGTATCGGCGGGCGCCTGCGGCAATAGCCAACGCAGCGCGGTGGCCGGCGACCACGGCGTCGCGCGCTGCCAGCCGGCCTGCGCGAGATGGCGGTCGAGCGTGTCCGACGTCGCGCTCCATTGCAGCGGCAGATATTCCTCGCGGTCGCCGCCGATCTCGGTGCGCCGCGCCGGCACGCGCTGCCACCCGCCGCGCAGCCACTGGTCGACGGTCATCGCGACCACGTCGCCGACATGCGGACGCGCCGCGCGATCGAGCTGCCACTGCGCGGGCACCGTCCATACGCCGGCCGTCGCGAGCACGACGACGACCGCGACGAGCGCGCCGCGCGGCTGCACGTGCTCGCGCACGCGCCAGTACGCATAGGCGCCGGCGAGCAATGCGAACCAGGCGAGCCCGAGGCTCCATCCGCCCAGCAAGCCCGACAACCAGGTATCGCCGACGTACAGCCGCGCGAAGCCGCCGAGCACGATCCACAGCACGACCGCCGTCACGACCGGAATGCGCCACCGCGCGGGCCGGTCGCGCGCCAGCACCCAGCCAAGGCCGCTGCTCGCGAGGATCGCGAACGCGGCGTCGCCGTCCGGCAGCGGCACGTGCAGCGCGCCGGGCGGCAGGCTCGCAGGCGTCGCGCCGGGCGCGCCCGCGCCGAACACCGGCACGAGCACGACGGCGACGCCGATCGTCGCGAGCCACCATGCGGCCGTCAGCCAGCAGCGGTGGATCATCAGCCAGACGAGAAACGCGGCCGCGACGATCAGCCCCGTGTCGTGTCCGTGCAGCACGGCGAGCGCGCTCATCGCGGCGTCGGCGGGCGGCGTGCGCAGGTGCTGCAAGAACGCGTACAGCGCGATGTCCGCGTGCATCAGCGGATCGTTCGCGACGACGTCCTGCACGATCCCCGCGAACAGCCACACGCAGCCGACGAACAACAGCGCGAGCACGGGCACCGCGCCCGGCAGCCCGCGCAGGTACGCGATCCCGTCGTGCAGCCGCGCGCCGAACCGCGGCCAGCGGCGCACGCATGCATGCACGGCTTCGGCGAGCGCACGACACAACAACGGCCAGCCGCGCCGCAGCGCGACGCGCACGCCGATCCACACGAGCGCGACCAGCGCGGCCACGACCAGCAGGATCGCGGCGACCCGCACACTGATCGCCGCGGCCAGCGCGGCCGACGCGCCGAACAGGATGCCGGGCGCGACGTGCACGGGCGCCCACACGAGCGCCGAGATCACGTTGACCGGATAGAACAACCGGCGCGGCAGCGTCGCGCAACCGACGACGACCGGTACGACCGCACGCACCGGCGCGAGAAAGCGCGCGAGCACGATGCTCTTCATGCCGTGACGCAGCACGAATTCCTCGCCGCGTGCGTACGCGTTCGCCGAGCCGAAGCGCGCCCACGCAGTGCGGATCATCCCGCGGTAACGTCGTCCGAGTTCGTAGCTGATCCCGTCGCCGATCACCGCGCCGACGGCCGCGACGCCGATCGTCGCCCATGCGTCGAGCGCGCCCGCCCCGATCAACGCGCCGGCCGCGAACATCACGGCGCCCGCCGGCACGACCGTGCCGATCAGCGCGATCGCCTCGGCGCACGCGGCCACGAACACGACCGCCAGCACGAGCAGCGGATGCGCGCCGATCGCGCCGATCCACGCATGGATCGTGTCGCTCATCGCACACTCCCGAACGGTGCGGCCCGATACGCGAACAGCGGGCCGGGAGGGGCATTGGATACGTTCATCGCGACATGCGCACACTCGCGCCGGCGTCGGAGGCTAGGGGGTGGGTCAATCGAACTCGTGTTGCCGCGCGTCGGCCTCGAGCGGTGCGTCGTGGTAGCCGACCGTCGCGATCTCGTGCAGGTAGCGCGCAAGAAACGCGCCGATCGAGCCGGCGGCCTCGTATTGGTGCACGTGACGGAACTCGTGAGTCAGCAGCCGGCGCGTGTCCTGCCCGCGCAGCACGTACACCGCATGACCGAGCGTGAGGCCGATCGTCCCGGGCGACAGCAGCCCCGTGTCGCGGGCGATCGCGGCAAGCGTCGGCGTGTCCGGAAACGGCATGCGCTCGACCGTCATCACGCGAATCCGCTCCGGCTGCGCGACGCCCACCGTGCGCGCGTCGTCGGCCTGCCCGAGGGTCAGCGGCGCGCCCTGCGCGAGCCCGCGCGCCGCCTCCGCTTCGGCCCAGGCAACGGCGACAGGCAGCGCGGACGGCAGGATATCGGCCAGCTCGATCATTGCAGGACTCCTCGGTTCGCGCAGATGGCATCGGGCACCAGTTTAGTCCCGAATCGGAGCGGTTCGCGGGGCGAGCCGTCGATGCCGCGCCGGCCCGCGTCCGGTACAACGATCATCCGGGAATACCCTGATTCGCGTGCGCTGCGCACGATACGCTTGCCGATAAATTATTTCGTCGCAGTGCGCATTCCGCGATCAACCCCCTTGAAAATTTCTCGAACGAGTACCGTTTTCGGGTTCGGGGGCATATATTGGTCAGAAGAACGGCCGCGGCGACAACCGGACAGCCACGACGGCGACGCGCGGCGTCATCCCGAAGAGGACCGCTGGAAGATGATCAGGGTAATTCTGGCTGACGATCACGCAGTCATGCGGGACGGACTGCGTCACATTCTGGAGATGGCCGGCGGTTTCGAGATCGTCGGCGAGGCAAGCGACGGCTCGGGCACGCTCGCGCTGGCCGAACGCATGGCCGCCGACGTGCTGCTGCTCGACCTGTCGATGCCCGCGCCGACCGGCATCGAGCTGATCCGGCTGGTCAAGCGCCAGGCGCCGTCGCTGCGCACGCTGGTGTTGACGATGCACGCGGAAGCGCAGTACGCGGCGCGCGCGTTCAAGGCCGGCGCCACCGGCTACCTGACGAAGGACAGTGCGACCGCCGAACTCGTCGAGGCCGTCGGCAAGGTGGCGGCGGGCGGCGTCTACGTGAGCCCGTCCGCGGCGGAAAGCCTCGCGCACACGCTGCGCGCACCGGCTCAGGCGCTGCCGCACGAGCGACTGTCCGCGCGCGAGTTCGACGTGATGCGCCGCATCGTCGCCGGTCAGACCGTCACGCGGATCGCGTCCGAACTCGCACTGAGCGCGAAGACGGTCAGCACGTACAAGACGCGGATCCTCGAGAAGATGGGGCTGCCGCACGAAGCCGCACTGGTCCGCTACACGGTGCGCCACGATCTCGACCTCGGGGCCGACGACGCATGATGGCCGCCTTCCGCTTCCCGCCCGCACCGCCGTCGCCGTCGCCGTCGTCGGACAACGACGATCCGGACACGTCGCGCCTGTTCATGTCGTCGCTGCCGCCGGGCCGGCGCGAACGGCGGCTCGCGCTCGCGACGGTACTCGTGTCGGCCGTGATCTTCGCCGCGCTCGCGCCGTTCGCGGCGATGCCGCTCGCGCCCGGCTGGGCGTTCATTCCCGTTTACCAGTCGGCGATCGTCGTCAACGACATGGTGACGGCCGGCCTGCTGCTCGGTCAGTACGCGATCCTGCGCGAGAAGCCGCTGCTCGTGCTGGCGGGCGGCTACCTGTTCACGGCGTTCATGGCCGGCACGCACATGCTGACCTTCCCCGGGCTGTTCGCGCGGACCGGCCTGCTCGGCGCCGGCGAACAGACCACCGCATGGCTATACCTGTTCTGGCATGGCGGCTTTCCGCTGTCGGTCGCCGCGTACGCGCTGCTGCGCGCGACGTCGCGCGGGCATCCGGCCCCGAGCCCGGCCCCGCAGCGCCGCGCGGCGATTCCGGTCGGCCTCTGCATCGCCGCCGCGATCGGCGCGACGGTCGCGCTCGCGCTGCTCGCCACCGCCGGCCACGACCTGCTGCCGCGCATCATGAGCGGCAACCGGATGACCGCGACGATGACGAAAGCGATCACGGTCGTCTGGGGGTTGAATCTCGTCGCGCTGATGCTGATGTGGCGGCAGCGGCGCCGCCATTCGGTGCTCGACCTGTGGGTGATGACGGTGCTCGTCGCGTGGCTGTTCGACATCGCGCTGTCGTCGATGCTGAACCACGGGCGCTTCGATCTCGGCTTCTACGCCGGGCGCGCGTACGGCCTCGTCGCGTCGGGTGTCGTGCTGTTCGCGATGCTGTTCGAGAACGGCCGGCTGCACGCGCAGACGGTGCGCGCGCTGGCCGGCGCACGCTTCCAGCATCTGCTCGTCGTGCAGAAAAGCGCGCAGCTGAACGACGCGAACGAACGGCTCGAACAACGCGTCGCCGCGCGCACCGCGCAGCTGAGCGCGTCGAACCGCGACCTGCGACGCGAAGTCGAGGAGCGCGTGCGCGCGGAGCGGGCGTTGCAGGCGTCGCGCGAGGAGCTGCGCGAGATCGCCGCGATCAGCGCCAGCGCGCGCGAAGCCGAGCAGCGCCGCATCGCGCGCGAACTGCACGATGAACTCGCGCAGTCGCTCGCGGCGCTGAAGAACGATCTCGAATGGCTGATCGACCGCGTGCCGCAGGACGACGCATCGCTCGCACGCAAGATCGCGGCGATGCATGCGCTCGCGCGCGGCGCGGTGGCCGCGACGCGCCGCATCGCGTCGGACCTGCGCCCGCTGATGCTGGACGATCTCGGCTTCGCGGCGGCGATGCAATGGCTCGTGGAGGATTTCCGGCACCGCCACGGGATCGCCTGTTCGCTGCACGTCGAGCCGCCCGAACTGCAACTCGACGAACCGTATGCGACGGCCGTGTTCCGTATCGCGCAGGAAGCGCTCGCGAACGTCGCCCGGCACGCGGCCGCGTCGCACGCGGACGTCGAGCTCGTGTGCGGCAGCGAAGCGATCGCGCTGACGATACGCGACGACGGCGCGGGCTTCGATCCCGCGGTGCCGCGCAAGTCGGCTTCGTTCGGGCTGGTGGGGTTGCGCGAGCGTGCGTATCTGGTCGGCGGCACGCTGCGGATCGCGACGACGCTCGGCGAAGGCACGACGGTGGAGGTCGAGATTCCGCGGGTGCCGGCGCCCGTGGCGCTCGCGCATGGCGGGCACGGGGTTTCGCGGGGCTAGACGGGCGGCGGGAGACGCCGGACAACGATGGCTTGGTCGACTGCCTTCGTCGAGCGCGCCGCTTTCAGCATGCGCTCGAGTACTTGCCGTCGAACCGGCATGCGTCGTCCTGTTTCAGGATCATCGAAAACCGGCCGACGCTGCGATAGCGCCGCACGCCATCACGCCCGCGCCGCGACCATCCCCCGCTCCGAGCGCGTCCACGCGACCAGCGCACCGACGCCGAGCAACGCGAGGCACACGATCGGCACGATCATCGGCCCGAACGCGGTGCCCGTCACCTTGCCCGCGAACGGCATCAGGTTCTGGCTGAAGAAGCCGCCGAGGTTGCCGATCGAGTTGATCGCCGCGACGCTCGCGGCCGCCCGCGCGCCAGTGAAGTAACGCGGCGGCATCGACCAGAAGCACGGATACAGCAGCGGGATGCACGCGCCACCCAGCACGAGCGCGATGAAGCGCAGCGGCGTCGACGGCAGCACGAGGCTCAGCAGGAAGCCGAGCGCGCCGAGCGCCGCGACGATCGCGATCGTGCGGAGGATGCTCTTCGCGCGACGCAGCTTCGCCGGCAGCCACACCAGCAGCACCACCGCGAGCGCCCACGGCAGCATGCTCAGGAAGCCATTCGTGGTGCTCGACACGCCGAACGATTTCACGAGCGTCGGCAGCCAGTACGTGACGCCGTACAGCGACGTCGACATCAGCATGTAGGTCGCCGCGAACAGCATCACGCGCGGATCGAGCAGCGCCTTCCACGGCTGACCGTGCTCGGCCTGCGCCGGCTTCTCGCGCTCCAGCGCGGCCGCGACGATCTGCTTCTCGCGCGCGTCGAGGAACGGCGCTTCTCGGAACGACGCGGGCAGCACGCGAAACACGACGATCGCGACGACCACGGCCGGAATGCCCGTCGCGACGAACACCCACTGCCAGCCCGCGAGCCCCCACACGCCGTTCAGGCTCAGCAGCACGCCGCCGACCAGCGAGCCGAGCATGTTCGCGAGCGCGCTGCCGAGCGTGAAGATGCCGAGCACCTTCGCGCGGTAGCTCTGCGGAAACCACAGCGTCAGGTAATAGATCACGCCCGGATAGAAGCCGGCCTCGGCGATGCCGAGCAGGAAGCGCAGCGAGCAGAACGCGGGCATCGACGTCGTGAAGCCCATCAGCACCGTGATGAGCCCCCACGTCAGCATGATCCGCGCGAGCCACACGCGCGCGCCGTAACGATGCAGCGCAAGGGTGCTCGGCACCTCGAACAGCAGGTAGCCGATGAAGAACAGCGACGACGCGAGCCCGAACGCGGCTTCCGTCATCCCGAGGCTGTGCACCATCTGCAGTTTCGCGAAACCGACGTTCTGCCGGTCGATGAACGCGATCAGGAACATCACGACGAGGATGGGCAGCAGGCGCCGCGCCATCTTCGACATGATGCGCTGTTCTTCGGCGGACGCGGGGTCCAGGGTGTCGGTAGCGTTCACTTCAGGCTCCTTGGGTGAATCGGTTGCATATCGGTTGCTTGTCGGTTGCATCGGCGCCGCGCTTGATGAACGCGCGGGCGTCACGTGGTTCGATAAACGGACTCGGATCGCGGCCCGCGTGGCTCAACCCGACCGGTAGTCGTCGAGCATCGGCGCGAACATCTCGTGCCACGCGCGCGGCTTCGCCTTGATCGTGCCGGCGAGGTACAGGAATTCGACGTAGTCCATCAGCTGGTTCGGCAACACCGAGAAGCGCGTGTCGGGCGCGGCGAGCATCCGCATCACGTCGTCGTGCGACACGCCGACGCCCGACGACGACGCATAGAGCGCGGCCGCCGCGCGCGGGTCCTGCGCGATCATTCGATTCGCCTCGTCGAGCGCGCCCAGAAACGCGGCGGCGAGCGCCGGCTCCGCATCGACGAGCCGCTTCGGCGCGAACACGACGTCGAGCGTCAGCGGGCCGAGCACGTCGACCGAATTCACCACGCGATGGATGCCCGGCTGCCGCAATTCGAGCGTCGAGAACGGCGGCGACGTGAAGTGCGCGGTCACGCCGTTCTCGCGGCGGATCAGCGCCTGCATCGCCTGCGGATGCGGCAGGTTCACGGTGATCGAATCGAGTTGCGCGAAATGCGTCGGGCCGAGCTGCCGGCTCGCGACCATCTGCAGCACGACCGCCGACAGCGACGTGCGGATGCCCGGCACCGCGATCCGGTCGGACGGCGTGAAGTCGCGCAGCGACACGAGGCCCGCGCGGTTCGCGTTCAGCGACAGCGACGTGGTCGACAGCCCGCTGACGCCGATCACCTCGACGTTCGGAATGCCGCGCGCCCGCGCCCACAGCTCGATGAAACCCGGCGCGCCGGCGGCCGCGAAATCGAGCGTGCCGGCCATCATCGCGTCGTTGACGGAATTGCCGCCGTCGAGCAGCACCCATTCGACCGCGACGTCGCGCACGCCGCGGCGCGCCGCATGCCGCTCGAACAGCCGCTGCTTCTCCATCACGAGCAGCGGCAGGTACAGCACGCCATAGCCTTTCGAGATCCGCACGGTGCGCGGCTTCGCGCGCACCCGCGCCGGCGCCCCGAGCACGCCCAGCACGCCGAGGCCGGCTGCGATCAACGCGCGGCGGCGCGGCGACGTCGTCATGCGCGCGCCGCCGTGCAGCGGACGGCCTGCGGCCACGCGCAGGCCGGCGTGGCGCCGGGGCGCGCGTTCGTCGTGCCCGTGACATGCTGCATGTTGCCGTCTCCATGAATATTTCTGGTATTAATGCCGTCCTTGCATCCTGCTTCCGGCTCGACACAGGTTATCGGCCGAGTCTGAGAAAATGCTGACATCCCGGCCCCGGGAAAACCCCTAACCCACCTACCTTCAAACGGCACCATGCGCATTCTCGTCGTGGAGGACGATGCCGAAATCGGCGCGGCGATCCGCAGCCGTCTGGCCCGGCTCGGCCACGCCGTCGATCTCGAAACCGACGGCGCGACCGCGAACGGGCTGCTGCGCGTCGAGCGCTTCGATCTCGTCGTGCTCGATGCGAACCTGCCCGGCATGGACGGCTTCACGGTACTGCGCAACCTGCGCGCGACGGGCAGCACGACGCCCGTGCTGCTCGTCACCGCGCGCTCGGCGATCGACGACCGCGTGAGCGGCCTCGGCCTCGGCGCCGACGACTACCTCGTGAAGCCGTTCGACTACCGCGAACTCGACGCACGCGTGCAGGCGCTCCTGCGCCGCAACAGCGGCCATGCGAACGACGTGCTGACGCTCGGCGGCCTCGTGATCGACCGCAGCAGCCGTCTCGCGGAACTCGACGGCCAGCCGCTGTCGCTGTCGCGCCAGGAATTCGCGCTGCTCGAAATCCTCGCGAGTCGCCCGCAACGCATCTTCTCGAAGGAAGAACTGCTGAACCAGTTGTTCAGCTTCGGCAACGAGCCGACCGCGAACGCGGTCGAGCAATACGTGACGCGCGTGCGCAAGAAGCTGCAGGGCAGCTCGGTCGAGATCCGCACCGCACGCGGGATGGGGTATCAGATTGCCGCGCATTGACTGGTTCCCGAAGACGCTGTTCGGGCGCACGCTGCTGTTCATCGCGCTCGTCGTCGCGACCGGCGCGCTCGCGCTCGCGGCGATCGCGCGCTACTACGCGGGCGTCGCGGCCGAACGCGCGTACGACCAATTGCTCGCCGGCGCATCGATCCAGGTCGCCGAAAACCTCTACGTGCAAGGCGGCGTGCTCGCGCTGAATCCGCCGGTGGCCGCGCTGTCGACGCTGTCGCGCTACGACCTCGTCTACTACAAGGTGGTCGATTCGCGCGGCGTGGTCGTGGCTGGGTACCACGATCTCGCGAGCCCCGCGACGCTCGCCGCCGCGAAGCAGGGCCCCGCGTTCGCGAACGCCGTCTACCAGGGGCATCGGGTGCGCACCGCGACGATCGCGCGCTTCATGCCCGAGGAAAGCACGCCGGGCTGGGCGCTCGTGACGGTTGCGCAGACAACCAACGCGCGCCAGCAGCTGACGAACGACATGAGCATCAAGGTATGGACGCTGATCCTGCTGATGAGCGTACTCGCGATCGGCGCGAGCGGCCTCGCGATCCGGCGTGGCCTGCGCCCGCTCGCGCAGATCGGCACGATCATCGCCGCGCGCGACCCGGCCGACCTGCGGCCGGTGGCCGTCGATACGCCGAGCGAGATCGACGCGATCATCGGGTCGATCAATGGCCTGATGCACCGCCTTGCCGAGCGGATCAACGCGATGCAGCGCTTCATCGCCGACGCCGCGCACCAGATGCGCACGCCGCTCGCGCGGCTCGACGCGCAGATCGAGCTGCTCGACGGCGAATCGGATCCCGCGCGTCACGCGGCGCGGCTCGATGCGTTGCGTGCGACTTCTTCGGACGTCGGCCGGCTCACCGGCCAGTTGCTCAATCATGCGATGGTGATTCATCGCACCGAGGCCGTGCCACTGCAACCGGTCGAACTCGTCACGCTCGCGAAAGAGGTCTTGGGCCGCACGATTCCGCTCGCCGGCGAACGCGACGTGGCCGTTGCGTTCGCGAGCGACGCGCCGCACGCATGGATCGACGGCGATGCGATCAGTCTTCAGGAAGCGCTATCGAACGTGCTGCACAACGCGCTGCTGCACGGCCACGCGGACGACATCGTCGTGTCGGTCGCGACCGCCGGCAATGCGGAGGGCACGGTGACGCTGACCGTCACCGACAACGGGCGCGGGATACCGCGCGAGCACTGGGACGCGGCGTTGCAGCCGTTCGTGCGAATCGCGCCGGACGGCAGCGAGCGGCGTACCGGGTCCGGCCTCGGGCTCGCGATCGTGCAGGAAGTGATGAAGGCGCACGGCGGGCGCGTGGGGTTTGCGTTTCCCGATGCGGGCGGGTTCGCGGTGGTGCTGACGTTTCCGCGCGCGGCGGCGACGCACGCCACGAGCGACGATTAGGCAACCGCGAATCCGGCGCACGCACGTTCGATCGAACGCCACCGGGCGACACGCGTTCAGTCGTCGCTGTCCCGATCCGCGTCGTCGGCGTTGCGCTGCGCGTGTCGCGCAACCAATTGGTCCAGCTCGTCATACTGGCGCTCGCAGAACAACCGGCACAACGCATCGACATCGACGCGCTTTCTCACGTCGATCGTGTCGACGTGCTGCTCCAGCTTGCCCTTGCCGATGCCGAAGAGCCCCTTCTTCATCCGCATGGACACCGCATTCAACTGGAAGCCGTCCGAATGCGCATCCGTCAACGCGGTCACCCACAGCTCGCGCTGATCGTCGGCATGCTGCAGCACGAGCGCCGGCAGCGGGCCGTCCTGCGTCTCGTTCCATTCGACGTGCTGAGCAGCCCAAGGGAACGCATCGAACGCATGAACGAACGACGCGTAGTCGGTCGCGCCCTGCTGATCGAGCTGGTTGAAATCGTAGCCGACTTTCTGGATGGAATAGGTCAACATGGCGCGGTGCTCTCCGTGGTGTCGATCGCGACAGAACGCCAATCTACTCCACATTTCGCGGCGCCTGGCAGCGCCTGCTTGCGCCGCCTACGCCGCCACCGCCTCCCCACCGAGATACGCATCGCGCACGCGCTCATCGTCGAGCAGCGTTTTCGCGGGCCCTTCGAGCACGACGCGCCCCGTCTGCAGCACATACCCGTAATGCGCGATCTCCAGCGCGAGGCTCGCGTTCTGCTCGACCATGAACACCGTCACGCCTTGCTTGTTGATCGCGTCGACCAGCTCCAGCACCTTGTCGACGTACAGCGGCGACAGCCCCATCGTCGGCTCGTCCATGCAGATCAGTTTCGGCCGCGCCATCAGCGCACGCGCCATCGCGAGCATCTGCTGCTCGCCGCCCGACAGCGTGCCCGCGCGCTGAGCGAGCCGTTCGCGCACCCGCGGAAACAAATCGAGCACACGCGCGTAGTCGTCGGCCACAGCCGCACGATCGCCGCGCGTGTAAGCGCCCATCAGCAGGTTCTCGCGCACGCTCATGTCGCCGAACAGCCGCCGCGCTTCCGGCACGGCCGCGATCCCGCGCCGCACGCGCTGCGGCGTCGCGAGCGCGGTCACGTCGTCGCCGTCGAAACGCACGACGCCGCGACGCGGACGCATCAGCCCGAGGATCAGCTTCATCGTCGTCGACTTGCCGCTCGCGTTGCCGCCGAGCAGGCTGACGATCTGCCCGCGGCCGACTTCGAAATTCACGTCGAAATGCACCTGCACGGGCCCGTAGAACGTGTCGAGGTGTTCGAGTTTCAGCAGCGCGTCGGTCATGGTCGTATCGGGTCCGGAAGATTGCAAGCTCATGCGGCCGCCTGCGCGGCGCGCTCGGCCGGCGTGCCGCCCGCATGGCGGCGGCCGAGATAAGCCTCGATCACGCGCGGATCGTGCCGCACGTCGCGCGGCGCACCTTCGGCGATCTTCACGCCGTTGTCGAGCACCATCACGCGATCGGACACGCGCATCACGAGTTCGAGCTTGTGCTCGATCAGCAGGATCGTCAGCCCGCGCGCCTTCAGCGACTGGATCAGTTGCAGCATCTCGGCCGTTTCCGTCTCGTTCATCCCGGCCGTCGGCTCGTCGAGCAGCAGCAGGCGCGGATGCAGCGCGAGCGCGCGGCCGATCTCCACACGCCGCCGGTTCGCATACGACAGGCTGTGCGCCGGATGATCGATGCGCGGCGTCAGCCGCTCGCCGAACCCGGCGACGATCGCGCGCGCCTCCTCGCGCAGCGCGGCTTCCTCGCGCCGCACCGCCGCGGGCCGCACGAGCGCACGCCACACCTCGGCCGCAGCGCCGAGCGCGGGCCAGCCCGGCCGCGCCGCGCGCAGCCGCGCATGCGCGCCGATCAGCACGTTGTCGAGCACGCTCAGGTTGCCGAACACACGGCCGTGCTGGAACGTGCGTGCGATGCCGAGCGCCGCGAGCCGTTCGGGCGCGGTACCGGTGATGTCGCGGCCGTCGAACGTCACGCGGCCGGCATCGGGCCGGTCGGCGCCCGTGATCAGGTTGAACAGCGTCGACTTGCCCGCGCCGTTCGGGCCGATCACGCTCAGCAGTTCGCCGTCGGCGAGCGTCAGGCTCGCGCCGTCGAGCGCGGTCACGCCGTCGAAGCGGCGCGTCAGGCCCTGCACGTCGAGCAGGGATCGGGTGGTCGTCATCGCAGTCCTCCTCACACCGTGCCGAGCAGGCCCTGCGGCCGGAACCGGACGAGCAGCAGCAGCACGAGGCCGTAGATCAGCATCCGGTAGTCAGCCGCCCAGCGGAACAGCTCGGGCAGCCCGATCAGCGCGATCGCGCCGACGATGCCGCCGAGCACGTTGCCGAGCCCGCCCAGGATCACCATCGTCAGCGCGAGGATCGATACCTGCGAATCGAAGGTCTGGTGATTGATGTAGCTGTACAGATGCGCGGCGATGCCGCCGCTCACGCCCGCCGCGACGCCGCCGACCGCGAACGCGATCGCCTTGTAGCGGTTCGGCGCGATGCCGTGCGCACGCGCGGCGACGTCGTCCTCGCGCACCGCGCGTAGCGTGCGGCCCAGATGCGAACGCAGCAGCCGCACCTGTACGAGCGCGAACACGACGAGCACCGCGAACGTGAACCAGTACGCGGCGCGCGCGGTCGTCGCCCACGGCAGCGGCGCGATGCCGGTGATGCCGAGCGGGCCGCGCGTCAGGCTGTCCCAGTTCAGGATCACGAGACTCACCACTTCGCCGATCCCGAGCGTCGCGATCGACACGTAGTGCCCGCGCAAGCGGAACGCCGGATAGACGAGCAGCGTGCCGAACACGGCGGTGATCGCGCCCGCGCACGGAATCGTCACGGCCGGCGACCAGCCGAGATCCGACGACAGCAGCGCCGACGCATACGCGCCGATCACGAGCAGCGCGGCGTGGCCGAGCGAGATCTGCCCGACCGTACCCGCGACGAGCGTGAGACTCAGCGCGAGCAGCCCGTACAGCCACGCGTTGGTCAGCGTCTGCAGCACGTAAGGCGATGCCCCGAGCCACGGCAGCACGGCCGCCGCCGCGATCAGCGCGACGAGCACCGGGCGCGGCACGCGCACGGCTTTCGCGGCAGCGAGGAAGGTGCCCGTCATCGGCTCCGGCGGCAGCGCACGGTTCGCACTGAACAAGCCGTTCGGCCGCCACACGAGGAAGACGATCAGCAGTCCGAACGCGAACAGGTCGCGATAGCTGGTGCCGAACAGCGCGACGCCGTAGCTTTCGACGAGACCGAGCAGCAGGCTGCCCGCGATCGCACCCGGCACGTTGCCGAGCCCGCCGATCAGCAGCGCGACGACGCCCTTCAGCGTCGCCTGGAAGCCCATCGCCGGATCGATGCTGTTGTAGTACATGCCGACCAGCAGCCCGCTCACGCCACCGAGCGCGCACGCGATCGCGAACACGGTCTGGTTCACGCGATCGACGTCGACGCCCATCTGCAACGCGGCGTCGCGATCCTGCGCGGTCGCGCGCACGGCCCAGCCGAGCCGCGTGAAGCGCAGGAAGCCGTACAGCAGCGCGGCCGCCGCGATGCCGATGCCCGCGATCAGCAGGTCGAGCGAGCCGAGCGTCGCGCCGGCGATCCGCACGTGCCAGTCGGGCAGCGGCGTCGGCACCGCGCGCGGGTCCGCGCCGAACGCGAGCTGCGCGAGCTGATCGAGGATGAAGCTGATGCCGATCGTCGCGAGCAGCGGCGCGATGCGCGCGGCGTGGCGCAGCGGCCGCAACCCGATCCGCTCGATCGCGATGCCGAGCGCGCCGCACCCGACCACGACCGCCGCGAGCGCAACCGGCAGCGGCAGCCCGAAGCGCGTCAGGCACAGCCAGCCGATGAACGCGCCGACCATGTACACCGAGCCGTGCGCGAAGTTGATCAGGTGCGACACGCCGAAGATCAGCGCGAGCCCGACCGCGAGCAGCGCGTAGATGTTGCCGACGATGAGGCCGTTGAGCGTGTAGTCGAGCCAGGAAGCCATCAGGATGCGTCCGTCATGTGCGTGCGGTTCGGGTTCAGCGCGCCGCGAGTTGCGACTTCGCGCCGTCCCACAGCGCCCACTGCCCCTGCTTCACGACCAGATACACGGTGCGCGCGCCGGCGACGCGGCGCGTCTGCGGATCGAAGCGCACCTTGCCGAAGATCACGCTCGGCACGTCGCTGATCTTCGCGAAGCCGTCGTGCGCGGCCTGGCGCGTCGTGCCGTAGCGGCGCAGCACTTCCGCCGACAGGATCAGCGCGTCGTACGCGCGCGCGACGAACGAATCGGGATCGGCGTGGAATTTCGCGCGATAGCGCTGCACGAACGCCTGCACCTCGGGGCGCGGTTCGGCCGGGAAGAAGTTCGATTCCGTATAGACGCCTTCGACGGCCGTACCGCCCAGTTCGAGGAACTTCGGCGAATACACGGAGCCCACCGCCGCGATCGGCAGCGCGACGCCCGACGTGCGCGCCTGGCGCACGATCTGCGCGCCGTCCGCGTAGTACGAGATCAGCACGATCGAATCCGGCTTCGATTCGCCGATGCGCACGAGCGTCGAGCGGAAATCCTTCTCCGCCGGCTGGTAGCCTTCGGCCGCGACGACCTGCGCGCCGAACCCCGTCACCGCCTTCGCGAAGATGTCCTTGCTGGTGCGGCCCCAGTCCGTGTTCAGGTACAGCACCGCGATCCGCTTGAAGCCGAGTTCCCTCACCGCATAGCGCGCGAGCAGCGGTTGTTCCTCCGCCTGGCTCAGCGCGGTGCTCCACAGATAGTCGCCGCCCTTCGTGAAATCCGGATGCGAATTCGTGAAGCCGAACTGGATCAGTTGCCCGCGCTGGTAGATCGGCGACGCGGCCATCGACGTCGCGCTCGAGAAGTCGCCGAGCTCGATCGCGATGCGCGGATCGGCGACGAACTTCTGCGCGATCGCCACCGCCTGGCGCGGGTCGCTGCGACTGTCCTGGAAGTCGATCGCGAGCGGCCGGCCGTGAATGCCGCCGCTGCCGTTGATCTCGTCGAGCGCGAGATCGAAGCCGCGCTTCCACTGCTCGCCGTATTGCGCGTCCTGGCCCGTGAGCGGCCCGCTCGCGCCGATCACCACCGGCTCGCCCGACACGCCGGCCGCGAGCGCACCGCCTGTCGACAAGCCCCATGCGGCGGCGAGCGCCGCCACCGTGCCCAGCACGCGCCACCATGCGCCGCGCGCGTCGTTCCCCGAAACGTTCATGCGTCCCCCTGCTTCAGTCAATCGAAAAGAGTGAGGGCATGTAACCATCGGGTTCAGGACGATCCAACGAAGTTTTGCGCATATCGATATCGCACGCGGCGCGAAGCGGATGACGCTCATGATCGATCCAGGCTACCCGCTGCCTCGATCGACATGCCGGCATGCGTCGCATCGCGTTGATTCGATTGGCCTTTCGTTTTTGTCACCCCGCGCAACCGGCGCGCATGCGCGCATGGCCGGCCGCCGCGACGATCGCGCGCTTCGCAGTTTTCCCGCTGTCGATAGCAAAAATCATTATATGAATCGCGCATGCTTGCACTCCTACAATGCGCAAATCGCATCATCGGAACGCGTCATGGAGTTGCATCAACTCGAAGCCTTTTCCGCGGTCATGTCGGCCGGCAGCGTCACCGGCGCGGGCGAACTGCTCGGCCGCTCGCAGCCGGCCGTCACGCGGCAGATCCAGGAACTCGAAGCCGATCTCGGCTACGCGCTGTTCGACCGGCACGGCCCGCGCGTCACGCCGACGCGGCGCGCGTTCCTGCTGTACGAGGAAGTCGAACGCTCGCTGGTCGGCCTGCGCGCGATCGAGGCGCGGGCCCGCGCGCTCGGCGACGACACCGCCGAACCCGTGCGCATCGCGGCCACGCCGTCGCTCGCGGCCACGCTCGTGCCGACCGCGCTCGCCGCGCTGCCCGACGATACGCATGCGCCGCACTACCAGTTGCGCAGCGAATCGGCCGAGCATGTGGTGCACGAGGTGCTGGCCGGCACGGCCGATGTCGGCGTCGTCACGCTGCCGATGGCGCATGCCGGGCTCGACGTGCACTGGATCGCGCAGACGCCGTGCGTCGCCGTGCTGCCGGCCGGCGATCCGCTCGCGGCGAAACCTCGCATTGCGCTGCGCGACCTCGCGCGGCGCCGCATCGTGACGGTCGCGAACCGGCATCGGCTGCGCCAGCGGATCGACGCGGCGTTCGCGGCCGCGCGTGTCGAGGCGCGCGTGTTCATCGAAACCAATGCGTCGCTGAATGCGGTGATGGCCGCGCGCGCGGGCATCGGGATCGGCATCGTCGATCCGGCAACCGGCGTCGCGCTGCCGGTGGACGGGGTCGTCGCACGCCCGCTCGACGTCGACATCCCGTTCGCGTTCGGCGTCGCGACGCCGGCCGGCAAGGCGCGCACGGCGGCCGTCGATGCGCTGCTCGACGCGCTGCGCCGCACGACGCGCACGCTGCTCGACGACGTGATTTTTCACGACGCCGCCGCGCACGATGCGCTGCTGCGCGGCGACCGGCTGCGCACCGAACGCACGGCGCGCCCGCCTCGCCCGACACGAACCCGCCGCGCGCGCTCGGAGGCCGCATGACGACGCCACTCGACGCACTCGAAGCACGGCTCGCACAGGACCTGCGCTGGCTCGACCTGCCCGCGCCGTCGTGGGTGCCGCCACGTGACGTGGACGGCGCGCGCGTGCTCGACGTCGCGATCGTCGGCGGCGGGATGGCCGGGCTCGCGGCATCCGCCGAACTGCGCCTGCTCGGCATCGACAACCAGTGCGTGATCGATCGCGCGCCGGCCGGCTACGAAGGCCCGTGGGTCACGTTCGCGCGGATGGAAACGCTGCGTTCGCCGAAGCAGCTTGCGGGCCCCGCGCTCGGCCTGCCGGCGCTGACGTTCCGCGCGTGGTTCGAAGCGCAATACGGCCGCGACGCGTGGGATGCGCTGTACAAGATCCCGCGCGCGCAATGGATGGAGTACCTGCGCTGGTATCGGCGCGTGCTCGACCTGCAGGTGCGCAACGACACGACGCTCGTCGCGTTGCGTCCGCGCGAGGACGGGCTGCTCGCGCTCGACGTGCGCGGCAACGGCGAAGCGCAGACGCTGCTCGCGCGGCACGTCGTGCTCGCGACCGGCCGCGACGGCCTCGGCGGCCCGTACGTGCCGCCCGTCGCGCAACGCGCGCCGCGCACGCGCTGGGCCCATTCGTCCGAGCCGATCGATTTCGCCGCGCTCGCGGGCAAGCGCGTCGGCGTGGTCGGCGCGGGCGCGTCCGCGTTCGACAACGCGGGCACCGCGCTCGAAGCGGGCGCCGCACGCGTCGACCTGTTCTTCCGCCGCGCGGACATTCCACGCATCAACAAGCTGACCGGCATCGGCAGCCCGGGCCTCGTGCACGGCTACGCCGATCTCGACGACGCGACGAAATGGCGCTTCATGCACTACGCGCTGACGTCGCAGACGCCGCCGCCGCGCGACAGCGTGCTGCGCGTGTCGCGTCACGATCATGCGCATTTCCATGCGGGCAGCCCGATCGAGACGCTCGCCGACCACGCGGACGGCCTCGACGTGACGACGCCGCGCGGCCGCTACACGGTCGACTTCCTGATCTTCGCGACGGGCTTTCATTCGGACTGGACGACGCGCGAGGCATTCGCGTCGTTCGGCGCACACGTGCGGCGCTGGAAGGATCGCTATCGGCCGGAACCGGCGCGATGGCTCGACGAACTCGCCGAGTCGCCCGATCTCGGCCCAGCGTTCGCATTCCAGGAGCGCGAGCGCGGTGCGTGCCCGGCCGTCACGCGCATCCATTGCTTCAATCATGCGGCGAGCCTGAGCCACGGCAAGCTGTCCGGCGACATTCCGGCCATCAGCGCAGGCGCGCAGCGGCTCGCGCGCGGCATTGCGAGCCGGCTGTTCGATGCCGATCGCGACCGCCACTACGACGCGCTCGTCGCGTACGCGAATGCCGAACTGCAAGGCGACGAATGGCGCGACGTCGACGCCATCGGTCACTTTGACGACGAAGGAAAACCGAAACGATGACTGACTCTCTCACGCCGGCGGCCGTGCCGGATACGATCGATGCGGCAGCCGGCCTGCGCGAAGGCGACGCCGTCGCCGCGCTGCGCCGCGCACGCGGCAAGGTGCTGTTGCATACGCAACTGAGCGAAGCCGCACTGTTCGATCCCCCCCTGCCCGATCTTTCGCCGGTCGAGCGGCTGCATGCGGCACGCTATGTCGCGCGACAGTCGAACGCACACGCGCTGACCGACATCTATCGCACGCGACTGCTCGACGCAGGCGGCACGCTCGACGATATCGAACGAGCCGATGCCGACGCGTTCGACGCGCTGCCTCGCCGCGTCGGCGCGATCCTGTTGCACGCGAAGCGCCTGACGCACGCGCCGGTCGACGCACGCGCGGCCGATCTCGCCGCGTTGAAATCGGCCGGACTCACGACATCCGCGATCGTCGCGTTGTCGCAGCTCATCGCGTTCGTCGCGTATCAGTTGCGCGTGGCCGCCGCCGCGCGGGCACTTCAAGCGCGCGCCGCCAAGGAGGCCGCATGACGACTACGGCCCACGGCTTCACGTTCGACACGCTCGGCTGGCGCGCATGGCTCGACACGGTATCGCTCGACGCGGCGACACCCGATCAGCTCGCGGTGCTCGACGCGAGCCACCCGCAAGCGAAAACATCCGACTATTACCTGCTGCTCGTCCATCTGCCCGAGATCCTGCTGCAGCGCTCGGGCGTGTTCAACGCGATCATGTACGGCCCCGGCGGGCTGTCGCGCGCCGAGCGCGAACTGGCGAGCACGGCGGTGTCGCGCGTGAACGGTTGCGTGTACTGCGCGTCGGTGCATGCGCAGCGCTTCACGCAGCTCGCGAAACGCACCGATGCGATCGAGCAGGTGTTCGACGATCCGGCGACGGCCGGCACGACGGCGCGCGAACGCGCGATCGTCCGCTATGCGATTGCATTGACCGAACGGCCCGACGCGATCGATGACAGCGATATCGCCGCGCTCGAGGCCGAAGGGCTCACGCATGAGGAGATTCTCGACCTGTCGCACGCGATCGCGATCTTCGCGTGGGCGAACCGGCTGATGCTGACGCTTGGTGAGCCGGTGTTTCCGGAATCGGCGGCGGGCGCCTGACCGCACGCAGGAACGTGCCGCGTCGCGCCTTGTGCGTCGACAACAAAATGCTCGTCTCGGTGTTGGCGATTCCCGTTCGGTAACCGCGCGCGATGGCGCAGAAACCGGATCAGCGGAAAAGCGTCGCGAAGGGGTGTCGCATGCCTGAATGAAACCGGCTTCGACGTCGTGCCATGGGTGGCGCGACGTCGACCGAGACCGGACGCTTCGATCCGCGAACGAGATCGACGCATCCCGCACTGCTCTCAATCACCCAGCAGCTTCAATCCGGCCGGCAGCGTTTCGCCGAACACGCGCACCGTATCGGCTTCGTCGAACGCGATCGCTTCACGGACCATGTCGATCCACGCCGCCGACACGTTGGCGGCCGACAGGCGCTTGACGACGGCCTCGCGCGTGTCGTCCGGCAAATCGCGCGAGCGGTCGCCCGTCATCCGCGCGATCTGTGCGGCCGCGAACGCAGCCGGTTCGACCTGCTTCCAGTCGAGCGCGAACAGCGCATCAAGCCAGCCGTTGACGATTTCCGCCGGCACGACGCTATGCGCGCTGCCATAGAACGGCCGCCTTGCACCGATCCGCCCGAGCGCCCACGCGCACAACGCGCGATCGGCCGGCTTCTGCAATTGCGCGATCAGGCGCTCGGCCAGCTCGACCTTGCGCGCGACGGGCAGCCGTTCGAGCGACGCGGACAATCGCGTCATGTCGGCCGGCCCGACCTTGGCCGGATCGAACGGCAACTTGCGCCGCTTGTCGTCGGACGGCTCGAGGAACGCGATCGCGTCGCGCACCTGCGTCTGCGCATCGTCGTCGAGGCCGCCGGCCACGCGCCGCCACAGCGTCCACCACTCGGACCACACCTGTGCATCGGTCACATACTGAATGCCGTCGTCGAACAGCGGCCACAGCTGCTCGATGCGCCATGCGTCGAGCGGATGGCCGAAACCCGGACGCAGGCAATACCCGGCGAGATTCAGCCACGCGCGCTCGTGATCGGCCGAGCGCCGCCGCCGCCGAACCCGCGCGAGCAATGCGTCGAACAGTTCGCGCGCGAGCGCGACATCCCAGTCTTCGCGCGCACCGAGCACCTGTTCAAGTTGCGCGCGCAACCGACGCGTGTCCTTCGGCGTGACGCCCGCGGCCTTGCTGCCGAACGAACGCTCGATCAGCTCGAGCGCCTGGTCGAGCCGCGGATGCCGCGCGAGCGCCGCATCGTCGCCTTGCACCGGCGCATCGCCGCGCAACTGGAATTCGAGCCGCCAGCGGCGCGCCGCGTCGCCCGTCGCGATGCAATGCATTTCGAGCGTGCCGACCTCGGTCAGCGACGCGGTGAGCTTCACCGGCGTTTCGCGCGCGTCGCCGCCCGCCTTCGCATCGACGACCGTCGCGATCGGCGGCAGCCGCACGAAATCGCCGCCGTCGAGATCGACGAGATCGCCGGGTTGATACTTCGTGTCGGCCACCGTCGACACGAGGTGGAAACGCACCGGCTGCCCGAGCTGCAGCGCGAACGTGCGATCGTCGAGGCGGATCTCGCGGCCCTCTTCCGCGCCGCGCGGCAGCAGGCAGACGCCGCGGGCGGCTGCGTCGCCTTCGCCGTCGTCGAGCACGAGGAAATAGCTGCGCGCGGAGCCGCCGCCGATGCGCGGCGCATGCCCGGCGCGCGCAAGCCCGTAGGCCACCGCGCCGCGCGCGACGGCCACATCGGGATGCGCGTTGTGCAGCACGTCGAGCGGTGCGCCGCGCCACGCACCGAGCGTCTGCGCGAGACGGCCGGCAAGCGCGCCCGCGCGGAACACGCCGCCGTTGAGCAGCAGCGTGTCCGGCAGCGGGCCTTCCGCATGACGGTTCAGGAACGCGGCGACGTGGCGCGTGACGGCCGCGTCGCTCGCATACGGCAAGCCGAATTCGACGATCGCCGCGCGCGCACGGCGCGGCAATTCGCCGGCCTCGACCTGCGGAAAGAACCCGTCGACGACGATCTGCTCGACTTCCTGCCGCGTCAGCTCCGCCGAACGCGCACCGCCGACGAGCTTGCTGCCCGCGCCGAGCAGCGTGACGGTGACGGACGCCGGCGCGTCGTCACCGAGCAGCCGCTCCTTCGCCGCGCGGCAGCGCTCGACGAGTTGCGACAGGCTCGCGGCCGACAGCCGCGTACCGGGCTCGGTCAGCCGCGACTCGACCAGGCGCGCGAGCGCGAGGTCCATGTTGTCGCCGCCAAGCATCAGGTGGTTGCCGACGCCGACGCGCGTGAAGGTGGGTTGGCCGTCGTCACCCGGCGCGACGTCGACGAGCGTGAGGTCGGTCGTGCCGCCGCCGACGTCGCAGATCAGCACGCGCCGCGGCGCGGCGAACGTCTCGCGCAACGTGTCGCGCTGGCCGTACAGCCAGTCGTAGAACGCGGCCTGCGGTTCTTCGAGCAAGCGCAGCGCCGGCAGCTTCGCGCGCCGCGCGGCCTCGACGGTCAACGCACGCGCGCCGTCGTCGAACGACGCGGGCACCGTCAGGATCACGTCCTGCTGCGCGAGCGGCTCATCGGGAAAACGCGCGTTCCACGCGTCGCGCACATGCGCGAGATAGCTCGCGCTCGCATCAACCGGCGACACCTTGTCGACGCCATCGGCCGCGCCCCACGGCAGGATCGCCGCGAGCCGGTCGACCGCGGCGTGCGACAGCCAGCTCTTCGCGCTCGACACGAGCCGGCCCGGCACCTGCGCGCCGAGCGTGCGCGCGTAGCGGCCGATCACGGCCGGCGGCGCATCGGTCCTGGCCGATTGCGCATTCGCCTTCGGATCGGCCGCCCACGGCAGCCACAGCGCGTCCGGCGGCAGCTCGCCCGCCGCCGGGTGATAGCGCACCGACGGCAGCAGCGGCTGCGCGGCCACCGCGCCCGGGCCGACCAGCTGCTCGACGTCGAACACGCGGATCGCGTCGGAACCGGCCTCGACGTACGCGACGACCGTATTGCTCGTGCCGAGGTCGATGCCGACCGTATAACGCTTCATCGCGCTCAGGCGGCGCCGCGCACATCGAACTCGACCTTCCAGCGCTCGTTCGTGCCGCTCGGGATCGCCTCGAGTTCGAGCGTGCCGGCTTCGGTCACGCGCGCATGCAGCTTCACCGGCACGACTTCGCCGACCGTACGCCCTTCGGCGGGCAGCGTCGCCTGGATTTCCTCCAGCTCCTGCAGCTCTTCCGCCGACCAGTAGTCGAGCAGCGTGCCGACCTGGTCCTGACGACGCACCGACGAACCGAAGAAGCGGAACTGCACCGGTTCGCCGACGACGAGACCGAACTCCTGCGGCGGCAGCGCCGCGTCCGTGCCCTCCTCCATCCCGAACGGCGCGACGCACAGCGCCTGCACCGGCGGCTCGAGCCCCGGCACCGCGGGCATCGCCGATTCGATCGCGACGTAGTACGCACGCGCCGTGCCGCCGCGAATGCGCACGCCGCGGCCGCGCTTCACGTAGCCGTAGTACGCCGCGCCGCGCGCGACCGCGAGATCGAGATCGGCGCCTTCGAGCAGGCGGGCGGGCGGCGCGCCTTCGGCGGCGAGCCAGTTGTTGAGCGTGTCGAGCACGCGCTGCGTGAGCAGCGTCGACTTGAACACGCCGCCGTTGAACAGCACGGCGGTCGGATGCAGGAACGTCGCGCCTTGCGGCAGCGTGCGCTGCACGCCTTCGAGCGTGTCGAGCGCCGCGACCTGGCGGCCGAGGAACGCCGCGAGATGGCGGGTGATGCCGGCGTCCTGCGCATACGGCAGGCCGAGCTGCGTCAGGCCGACACGCGCGCGGCTCACTGGGCGCGCGGCTGCATCGACCTGCGGGAAGAAACCTTCGAGGATCGTCTGCGTCAGTTCCGCGCGCGTCAGCTCGGTGCGGATCGAGCCGCCGATCAGCTTCGAGCCGCGGCTCGGCACGACGAGCGGCACCGCGTCGGTGGTCGGATCGGACAGCAACGTTTCCTTGGCCGCGCGGCACGCGTAGGTCAGCGCGCGCAGTTGCCACGGATCGGCCTGCGTGCCCTGCTGCGCGAGCTTGCGTGCGACCACGTGCGCGAGCGCGAGGTCCATGTTGTCGCCGCCGAGCAGGATGTGCTCGCCGACGGCGACGCGATGCAGTTCGAGATTGCCGTCGCGCTCGACCACCGCGATCAGCGACAGGTCGGTCGTGCCGCCGCCGACGTCGACGCACAGGATCAGGTCGCCGACCTGCACCTGCTTGCGCCAGCCACCTTCGCTTTTCTGGATCCAGCTGTAGAGCGCCGCTTGCGGCTCTTCGAGCAGCGTCATCCGCGTGTAGCCGGCGGCGCGCGCGGCCTCGGCCGTCAGTTCGCGCGCGGCCGGGTCGAACGACGCGGGGATCGTGACCGTCACGTCCTGGTCGGCGAACGGCGCGTCGGGATGCGCGTGGTCCCACGCTTCGCGCAGGTGCGTGAGATAGCGGATCGAGCTTTCCAGCGGCGACACGCGCGCCACTTCCGGCGGCGCATCGCTCGGCAGGATCGCCGCGCGGCGATCGACGCCCGGGTGGCACAGCCAGCTTTTCGCACTCGACACGAGGCGGATCGGCGTGCCGGCGCCGCGCGTGCGCGCCATCTCGCCGACCGCGAACGCGCGCGAGGCCGTCCACGGCAGCGTCAGGTCGCCCTGCGTCAGCTCGCTTTCATGCGGCAGGTAGAGGAACGACGGCAGCAGGTCGCGCGATTCCAGCGCGCCCGGTGCGGTCAGCTGCGCGATCGGCAGCACCTGCTGCACGATCTTTTCGCCGTCGCTCGTGCTGCTGTCGACGTACGACAGCGCGCAGTGGGTCGTCCCGAGGTCGATACCGATCGAATAGCGCGGATCGCTCACAGTTCCACCTCCGCCGGTGCGATGACCGATGCGTCGTGGCTGCCCGTCAGCTTCGGCAGGCGCACGTCGGAAACACGCCAGCCGCGATGGCTGACGGTGCCCGTGAACGGCGCGGAGCCGACCACGTTGCCGGTCACGCGCACGGCCGTCGCGTCGAAGCCGGCCGGCAGCGTCACGCGGCTGCCTTCCGCTTCGTCGCGCACCGGCACGATCGTGAAGTGCTCGCGCAGCGCCGCGCGGCAGCCGTCGTGCACGAGGCGCGCGGCCGCGCCGATGTCGGCGTCCGCATAGCCGGCGATGTCTTCCTCGACGAAATCGATGAAGCGCGCATCGCGCTGCAGCAGGCCGAGCAGTTGCAGCGCGGCCTGCGGGCTCGCTTCGCGCAGCTCGGGGGCCGGCGCCTTCACCGGCGCGGGTGCGACGGGCGCGGCAGCGGGGCCGGCGTCGGGACCGGCGCGACCGGCGCCGGGGCGCCGTCGCGCACGCGCAGCACGCCGGCCGCGAACTCGCGGTTGCCGAGCACGGAGAAGAACGTGCCGACGGCCAGCGACAGCCGGCCGAAAAAGGACAGGTTGGATTCGGGCATGGGGTCTGGACTCCTGTGGGCTCGCGGCAGGGCGAGCGTTTCTTGCCTGGGCGCCCGGCGGCGGCGTGCGGCATGCGCACTGCCGCCGCCGGGCGCGTGATTCGAACGCGCCCTCGCGGGTGCGGAAAACCCGTATTTTGCCCTGTGGCGGGCGAACCGGGCAGAAGTCGGGGGACAGAACATGGCGGCGCGGCGGTTTCGGCCGCGCCTGCGCGTGCGTGACGCGCGTACGGCGGCCGTGCTGCGCTGCGTCAGCGCGGCTTGCGCAGCCGCGCCGCCTTCGCTTCGAAATCGCGCGACAGCATGCCGAGCGTGACTTCGCCGAAGCGCGCGAGCAGCGACGCTTCAGCCTCCTTCAGCGCCGCCGACAGATGCGCGTTGACCGCCTGTTCGACCAGGCATTCGGGCGCGTCCTCGGACACCAGGTCGGAAAACAGCGGCGGCTCGCCCACCGCGCGATAGACGTCGAGCAGCGTGATGTCGTCGAGCGCGACGCTCAGCGCCCAGCCGCCGCCGTGCCCCTTCTCCGACTGCACGTAGCCGCAATCGCGCAACCCGCCGAGCAGGCGCCGCACGACGACCGGATTCGTGCCCAGCATCGTCGCGATCGTCTCCGACGTCAGCGGGCCGTCGGCCTGGTCCATGTGGATCAGCGCATGCAGCATGCGCGACAAACGGCTGTCGGTTCTCACGGGCGGGATTCCCCTCTCTCGAAACTTCTGAAGTTGCATGAATGATACCATCGCCCTATCATGCAACTTCTCGTGTTTCATGAGTTGGCCGCCAGCGAAGCACGTCTATCCGTCACACAGATTCAGAAAGGAGTGGATGCATGGATACCCATCATGAAGTGATCGTGATCGGCGGCAGCTTTGCCGGGCTGTCGGCCGCGATGCAACTGGCGCGCGCACGCCGCCGCGTGCTCGTGATCGACGCCGGCCGGCCGCGCAACCGCTTTGCCGAGCATGCGCACGGCTTCTTCGGGCAGGACGGCAAGCCGCCCGCGCGGATCGTCGCCGAAGCGAGCGCGCAGCTTGCCGCGTATCCGACCGTGCAGCGCATCGACGGCGAAGTACGTGCGGCCGAACGCGACGCGGATGAACGCTTTCACGTGACGCTCGCCGACGGCAGCCGCGCGAGCGCCGACCGGCTGATTCTCGCGACCGGCATCCGCGACGAACTGCCCGCGCTGCCGGGGCTCGCCGAACGCTGGGGCATCAGCGTGCTGCATTGTCCGTACTGTCATGGATACGAAGTGAGCGGCCAGCGGCTCGGCGTGCTCGCCACGCATCCGCTGTCGGTCCATCAGGCGATCCTGATTCCGGACTGGGGCCCGACGACGTGGTTCACGCAGCGCGTGGTCGAAGCGAACGAGGAGGAAGCCGCGTTGCTCGCCGCGCGCGGCGTGCGCATCGAACGCTCGCCGGTCGTCGAGATCGTCGGCGACGCGCCGCGTATCGACGCGCTGCGGCTCGCCGACGGGCAGGTCGTGCCGATCGACGCGTTGTTCGTCGGCGCGCGCACCGACATGGCGAGCGACCTCGCGCAGCAGCTCGGCTGCGCGTTCGACGAAGGGCCGCTCGGCACCGCGATTCGCGTCGATGCGTGGAAGCAGACGAGCGTCGCCGGCGTGTATGCGGCCGGCGATGCGTCGAGCCTGATGACCAATGCGACGTTTGCATCGGCATCGGGCGTGGCGGCCGGCGTGGGCGTACATCGATCGCTGATTTTCGGGCTGGACGCGTAGGCGGGTGGACAGCGGGGGCGTCACGGTCGTCGATGTATCAGGCGAAGGAAGCGGGCGCCTTCCGGCCATCCTCACCGCAGCCACCCCGCGCCACGTCGATAGCTTCGCCGCGCGATCTGCGGTTTAATGCTCGATACCCTATGCATTAAGAGCCATGAAATGCTCGACCTCGACGACCTTCGACTCGTCCGCGCGATCGGCACGTCGCGCTCGCTGGCCGCGGCGGCCCGGCTGCTCGACCTCACGCCGCCCGCGGTCACGATTCGGCTGCAACGGATGGAGGCGCGCCTGAACGCGAGGCTCGCCGTGCGGCAGCCGAAAGGGATTGCGCTCACCGACGAAGGGCAGCGGCTGTACCAGGAAGCCGTCGGCATTCTCGAGCGCGTGGAGGCGCTGCCAGTCAGCATCGCGGGCGACCACGGCGACGTGCAGGGCACGCTGCGCGTCGTCGCCCCGCTCGGCTTCGGCCGCAAGTACGTCGCGCGGATCGTGCGCGACGTGCAGCGCGCGCATCCGAAGCTCGAAATCTCGCTCCATCTGTCGGAAAGCCCGTTGACCAGCGCATCGGGCGCCGACGTGGTCGTCCACGTCGGCGGCCTCAAGTCGTCTTCGTGGATCGGCTATCCGCTCGCGCCCAACGAGCGCTTCCTGTGCGCGAGCCCCGCGTATGCGCGCCGCCTCAAAGACCTGAACCATCCATCCGACCTGACGCGCTACGACTGCCTGTGCCTGCGCGAGAACGACGAAGACATCCCGCGCTGGCGCTTCTCGCCCGGCCGCGGCGTCAAGGGCGAATCGCGGCGGGCGACCGTCATCCGCGTGACCGGCGCGCTGTCGTCCAACGACGGCACCGTCATCACCGAATGGGCGCTGGCCGGGCTCGGCATCGTCGAACGCTCGGAGTGGGACGTCGCGCAGTTGCTCGCGAACGGCAAGCTCGTGCGGCTGCTGCCCGGCTGGAGCCTGCCGCCCGCGCCGGTGACGGCGCTGTTGCCGTCGCGGACCGGCCGCTCCGCGCGGCAGCGGGTGTTTCTCGACGCCGCGCGGCAGTTTCTCGATCCGCCGCCGTGGCGCGGCAAAGCGTGAGCCGGGGCCGCGCTCCGCGAGAGTCGACAGATTAAATTCTGCTTAATGGCGGATTAGTCTCGCATTAAACATGATGCGGGCTAGCCGCCGTACAGTGTCCACATCGGCAACCTCGTCATCGGACGCATCGTGGACCTTCACACCCTCAACACCCCCGCCGCCTTGATCGACGTCGGCCGCATGCAGCGCAACATCGCGCGCATGCAGACGCATCTGGACGCACTCGGCGTGCGGTTCCGGCCGCACGTCAAGACCACCAAATGCCGGCACGTCGTCGACGCGCAGATCGCGGCGGGCGCGCAGGGCATCACGGTATCGACGCTCAAAGAAGCCGAGCAGTTCTTCGCGGACGGCATCCGCGACATCGTCTACGCGGTCGGCATGGTGCCCGCGAAGCTCGGCCAGGCGCTTGCGCTGCGTCGGCAAGGCTGCGACCTGAAGATCGTCGCCGACAGCCTGCCGGCCGCCCATGCGATCGCCGCGTTCGGGCGCGAGCACGGCGAACGTTTCGACGTATGGATCGAGGTCGACGTCGACGGCCACCGCTCGGGCATCCCGCCCGACGCCGATTTGCTGATCGATGTCGGCCGCGCGCTGACCGACGGCGGCATGCTGCTCGGCGGCGTGATGGCTCACGCGGGCTCCAGCTACGAATACGACACGCACGCAGCACTCGTCGCGATCGCCGAGCAGGAACGCAGCCGCACCGTGCGGGCCGCGGAGCGCCTGCGGGCCGCCGGGTTGCCGTGCCCGGTCGTGAGCATCGGGTCGACGCCCACCGCGCTGGCGGCGGAACGGCTCGACGGCGTGACCGAAGTGCGCGCCGGCGTGTACGTGATGTTCGACCTCGTGATGCACAACATCGGCGTGTGCGAGCCGTCCGACATCGCGCTGTCAGTGTTGACCACCGTCATCGGCCATCAGGAAGAGAAAGGCTGGGCGATCGTCGACGCGGGCTGGATGGCGATGAGCCGCGACCGCGGCACGCAGCGCCAGGCGCACGATTTCGGCTACGGGCAGGTCTGCACCGAAGCGGGCGACGTGCTCGGCGGCTACCTGCTGAGCGGCGCCAACCAGGAACACGGGATCGTGTCGCGAACCGGTACGCCGGATACGGGCATCGCGCAGCGGTTTCCAATCGGCACGCGGCTGCGCATCCTGCCGAATCATGCGTGCGCGACCGGCGCGCAGCATCCCGAATACCAGGCCGTCGGCGACGACGGCGCCGCGCAGACGTGGCCGCGCTTCTACGGGTGGTGAGCATCAGTCCCCGCCGCGTCATCCGCGCATTGACTATTTGTCCAAATCTGGACAAACTTTAAATACCCTGAATTCGTCTCGTGCCGACCAGGCACCCCCGACCATGCCGACCGACGCCCGCCTCCTTCTCCTCGACCGCGATGCCGTCGAGCCCGCCCTGCAAGCCGGGCAAGTGATGGCGGCCGTCCGCGAAGCCTTCGTGCTGCACAGTCAAAGGGCCGGACGCGTATTTCCGGTCGTGCGCGAGAAACTGCACACAGGCGGCGTGTTCGGCATCAAGTCGGGCGACGTCGCCGATCGGGACTTGCTCGGCTTCAAGGCGGCCGGGTTCTGGCCCGGCAATCGGGCGCGCGGCGGCGAGCCGCATCAGGCCACCGTCGCGTTGTTCGATCCGGCGACCGGCCGGCCGCTGTGCATCATGGACGGCAACGCGATCACCACCGCGCGAACCGGCGCCGCGGGCGGCCTCGGGCTGCAACAGCTCGCGCGTCGCGACAGCACGCGGCTCTGCGTGTTCGGCACCGGCGTGCAGGCGCGCGTGCAGCTCGACTACGCGCTCGCGCTGCTGCCGCAGCGATGCACGGTGCAGTACGTGACCGTCAACGGCGAGCCGGATCCGGCGTTCGAAACGCACTTCGTCGAACGGTGCACGATCGGCGTGGCGCGCGACCGGAACGATGCGGTCGCCCATAGCGACGTGGTGATCACAGCCACGCCCGGCGGCGGCGCGTTGTTCGACGCGGATGCGGTTCAGCCGGGCACCCACCTGACCTGCGTGGGCGCCGATACCGCGGGCAAGCGCGAACTACCGGCCGGCGTGCTGGAACGCGCGCGCATCGTCGTCGACGATCACGATCAGGCGCGCACCATCGGCGAGTGCCAGTGGGCGCCGGATTTGCCGCGCACGGAAATCGGTGACATCCTCGCGGGTGCGGCATCGGTCGATCGTGCCGCGCACGAGATCACCGTCTTCGACATGACGGGGCTCGCGCTGCAGGACCTGACCGTCGCGCGCTTCCTCTATCGACACGCGCTCGACAACGGCACCGGAACCGCCGTTCCGTGGCCCTGGTAAACGACTTCCCGCTTTCAACCGCCATGCGTCTCGCCAAAGTTTCCGCCGTCTCGTTCGACCTCGACGACACCCTGTGGCCGTTCGGGCCGTCCGTCGTACGGGCCGAGGCGACGCTTCGCGCATGGTTGATCGAGCACGCGCCGAATACCGAGCGCGTGCTGCCGACGCAACAAACACTCGCAGCGCTACGTGAGGAATACGAACGGTTGCGCCCCGATCTCGCGAGCGACTATCGCGCGATGCGAATCGGGTCGATCCGGCTTGCGCTGGAGCGCGCGAACGAAGATGTCTCGCTGACCGAGCGCGCTTACGACGTCTTCTATGCGGCGCGCAATCGCGTCGAGTTCTACGAAGACGCGCTGCCGGCGCTCGCGTGGTTGAGCGCGCGCTTTCCGTTGATCGCGGTCACCAACGGTAACGCCGACCTTCGGCTCACGGGCGGCGGCGAATTCTTCCGCACGACGCTCAGCGCGCGTGCATTCGGCTTCGCCAAGCCGGAACCCGAGATCTTCCATGCGGCGGCGGACGCACTCGGCGTGCGGCCGGCCGAATTGCTGCATGTCGGCGACGACTTCCACCTCGATATCGTCGGCGCGGTGAATGCGGGGCTTCAGGCCGCGTGGATCGTGCGCGAGCCTTCGGCTGAAGAAGAACCGACGCCCCCGCATGCGGTAACGCCGCATCTCAGGTTGAGCGATCTGGCGATGCTGTGCCGTGCGCTGGGTGCGCCCGATACGGTTTCGTGATCGCGGGCGGGCGCGGCGCGTCATGCCCACGCCGCGCATGGCCCGCCCGCGTTTCACCTTCACGCCGCCTTCCTCGCCTCCGCGATCCGCTGCGGCGCCTTCGGCCGCGCATACAGCCGTTCCAGATACGCGCGCAGTTGCGGGAACGGTTCGATCAAATGGCATTCGCTTGCCCAGTCGATCAGGTACGCCGTCACGCAATCGGCCACCGTCAGCGTATCGCCGACGATGAACTCGCGCCCCTCGAGATGCGTGTCGAGAATCGCGGCCATCGTCGCGAAATCCTCGCGCGCCAGTTCGATATCGGCCGGCGAGCGCTTCTCCGGCGGATAGAGGAACGTGTGCCGCGTGATGCGCCACAGCGGCTGCTCAAGCTCCGTCACCGCGAACATGACCCACCGATAGGCTTGCGCCCGCAACGCCGGATCGACGGGCAGCAGCGCCTTCTCCGGGTACTTGTCCGCGAGATACAGCACGATCGCGGCCGATTCGGGAATCACGAGGTCGCCGTCCACCAGCACGGGCACCTTGCCGGCCGGATTGAGGCGCAGGAATTCGGGCCGCTTGTGCTCGCCCTCGAGCAGGTTGACCGACACGAATTCGAAATCCGCATCCAGTTCCTTCAGCCCCCACAGCGCGCGCTGCGAGCGCGTGCCGGCAAATCCGTGAAGCTTCATCGCCAGTCTCCATCCATGAATGTCGGGAAAATGTCTGCATGCCGGGCACGACGGATCGAACGAAGCGACGCGCGCCGCGCGGCATCACGCGTCGCTCACGCGCCGGGAATCGCCAGCACCGGCATCACGTCGACCGACACGCCCGGGAACAGCGTGAAATGCGGATGACCTTCGAACAGCGCGGCGGCCGCGTCGTGCGACGCCGCCCGCACGACGGTGAAGCCGGTCAACGCATTGGTCGTGTCGCGGATGCCGGCCGCGTCGATGTTCTTGGTCTTGCCGAGCGGCCCGCCCAGCTCGACGATCGCGTCGCGATGCCGGTCGACCCACGCATGCCATGCGGCGATGCCGTCGCGCTCGCGCGTGCGCCGCTCGTCCTCCGGCAGCGCGAGCCATGCCTTCATCGCCGGGCTATCCTGGCTCCCGAGAAATACGGCGAGATACAACTGTGGTTGCGCACTCATGCCTGCTCCTCCGATGACGGACGCGGCGGGTTGCCGCGCCTCGACCTTGACAAGATAGGTTGATATCAACACAATTGCAACATGGCACGAAAAGAAAAGCTTCCCTTCGAAACGACGCTGATGGTGCGCGATTGCTGCCTGTGTTTGCACATGCAGCGCGCGGCGCGCAATCTCGCGCGTATCTTCGACGACGTGCTGCGCCCGCTCGACCTCACCAACGGCCAGTTTTCGCTGCTGATGTCGTTGAACCGGCCGCAACCGGCGCCGATGAAATCGGTCGCGTCGCTGCTCGCGATGGACCGCACCACGCTCACCGCCGCGCTCAAGCCGCTCGAGCGGCGCGGCCTCGTCACGATCGTCCAGGATCCCGACGATGGACGCAGCCGCCTGCTCTCGCTGACGCCGGCCGGGCACGACCTGCTGGCCGAAGCGTTCCCGCTGTGGCAACAGGCGCACGCCGAGATCGAGCGGCCGTTCGCGCCGGGCGAAGTCGACCAGTTGCGCGGCCAGCTGCGCGCGCTATCGGTCGATCCGGGCTCGCGCGACTGAACGGCGCTCGGATCGCGCCGCGGCGGTCGCGCGCACTTCCTGTCACGCGCTGTCAGCAGACATTGCGCACGCCGGTCGCACCGCCCGATTCGGTGGCAATATCGCTCGGCACGACAATCAGTCCGGTATCCATCCATCAGGAGACGAGTATGGGCAACAACGAGAAAGGCGCGATTTTCCGGTCGCTTCACCGCGCGGGCCAGCCGCTCGCGCTGTTCAACGTGTGGGATGCCGGCAGTGCGCGCACGGCGGCCGACGCGGGCGCCGTCGCATTGGCCACCGGCAGTTGGTCGGTCGCGGCGGCCAACGGTTTCGCCGATGGCGAGCAGATGCCGCGCGCACTGATGATGGACGTGCTGGAGCGGATCGTGCGCGCGACGGACCTGCCCGTCACCGTCGATCTCGAAAGCGGGTACGGCGAACGGCCGGAGGATGTCGGCGACACGATCATGCTGAGCATCCAGGCCGGCGCGATCGGCTGCAACCTCGAAGACAGTTTTCCGGCCACGGGCGAACTGCGCGACGTCGACGAAGCGGCGGCCCGCGTCGCGGCAGCCCGGCAGGCGGCCGATCGCGCGGGCGCCGACTACTTCATCAACGCGCGCACCGACGTGTTCTTCACGGCGGCGGCCGATACGCACGACGAACGCTTGCTCGACGCGACGCTGGCGCGCGCCCGCGCGTATGCGGCCGCCGGCGCCGACGGCCTGTTCGTGCCGGGCCTGCGCTCGCCGGCGCTGATTCGCGCACTGACGGCCGCGTCGCCGCTGCCGGTGAACGTGATGCGCGTGTCGGAAACGCCGACGATCGCGGAACTCGCCGAGTACGGCGTGGCGCGCATCAGCCACGGGCCGTATCCGTATCTGCAGGCGATGAAAGCGCTGGCGGCGCTGGTCAAGCAAGGCGGGTAACGGCTTCACGGGGCGGCGGGTGCCTGCTGCCCATCAAACGACGACCTTCCGTGTCATCGGCGCCCGCTTCCGCGCTTCGGTTGTCGCGCGTTTGCCGCAGCGCGTGGGTCGGCCGCATGAGCGACGACGACGCGCGGCGCCTGCTCGACGCACACGCCCCGGCGCGCTGATCGGCGCTCAGGATGCCTTGATGAAATCGATGAACGCGCGTAGCGCCGGCGGCACGAGCCGCCGCCCCGGGTAATACAGAAAAGGCCCCGAGAACGGCCGCCACCACGGTTCGAGCACAGGTTCGAGCGCGCCGCTGTCGACATGCGGGCGCAGCCAGTCTTCGAACAGATGCACGATGCCGGTACCGGCGATCGCCGCATCGACCATCAACTCCGTCGCCCCGCCGATCTGGACCAGCAACGGCCCCGCGGCCGGCTCGACCCGCACGACCTCGCCGTCGCGCTCGAACTCCCACGGCGGCATCGCGCCGCTGGCGAAACGCCCGCGCAGGCACCGATGGTCGAGCAGGTCGCGCGGATGTTGCGGCCGGCCGTGCCGGTCGAGATAGCCGGGCGCCGCCGCGGTCGCGAACCGCTGGATGCGCGGGCCGATCGGCACCGCGATCATGTCCTGTTCGAGCCGTTCGTCGTAGCGGATGCCCGCGTCGCATCCGGCCGCCAGCACGTCGACGAAACTTTCGTCGGCCGTCACTTCCAGCCGGATGTCCGGATACGCATCGAGAAAGCGCGGCACGATCGCCGGCAACACGAGCCGCGATGCGCTGACCGGCACGTTGAGCTTCAGCGTGCCGGCTGGTCGGCCGCGGAACTCGTCGATACCGTCGAGCGCCGCCGCCACTTCGGTCAGCGCCGGCCCGAGGCGCGCGAGCAGGCGCTCGCCGGCTTCGGTGGGCACGACGCTGCGCGTCGTGCGATGCAGCAGCCGCACACCGAGCCGCGCTTCCAGCCGGCGCACGGCCTCGCTCAGCCCCGACGCGCTGAGGCCCGTCACGCGTGCGGCGTCGCGGAAGCCGCTCGCGCGTGCGACGGCCATGAATGCGTTCAGATCGCCGAGATCGGTTTGCATTGTTCGCCTTTTCGTACAACCCGTGCGAATTATGCCCGCTTATCGCGCAGCCGACTCGTCCTTATGCTGAACGCATTCATCTCTTCGACAGGAGCAAGGTCATGCCCGATATTCGCCACACCGCCACCTTCAGGCTCGGCGATCGCCACGTCAAACGGATCGGCTACGGCGCGATGCAGCTGGCGGGCCCCGGTGTATTCGGCCCGCCGAAAGATCGCGAGGCCGCATTGAACGTGTTGCGCGAAGCCGTGGAATCCGGCGTCGACCATCTCGACACCAGCGACTTCTACGGCCCGCATGTCACGAACCAGTTGATTCGCGACGCATTGCATCCGTACCGCGACGATCTCGTGATCGTCACCAAGATCGGTGCGCGGCGCGGCGACGACGCATCGTGGCTGCCCGCCTTCGCGCCCGACGAACTCGAACGGGCCGTGCACGACAACCTGCGCAACCTGGGGCTCGACGTGCTCGACGTCGTCAACCTGCGCATCATGTTCGACACGCACGGGCCGGCCGAAGGATCGATCGAAGCGCCGCTGACCACGCTCGCCGAGCTGCAGCGGCGCGGGCTCGTCCGGCACATCGGCCTGAGCAACGTCACGCCCGCACAGGTCGCGCAAGGCCGGCGGATCTGCGACATCGTCTGCGTGCAGAACCACTACAACATCGCGCATCGCGGCGACGATGCGCTGATCGACGCGCTGGCCCGTGACGGCATCGCGTACGTGCCGTACTTTCCGCTCGGCGGCTTCTCGCCGCTGCAGTCGTCGACGCTGTCCGGCGTCGCGGCCCGGATCGGCGCGACGCCGATGCAGGTCGCGCTCGCGTGGCTGCTGCGCCGCGCGCCGAATCTTCTGCTGATTCCCGGCACGTCGTCGGTCGCGCATCTGCGCGAGAATCTCGCGGCGGCCGATCTCGATCTGCCGGCCGACGCGCTCGCGGCACTCGACCGCATCGCGGACGCCGGCGCGGCCTGACGTGCGGCCGATCGCCCGGTAGCCCGTGCGACACGAGCCGCCGGGCCGCTAGGGCGTGTTCACGCTAATAACGGGTTTGCGAACGTGCCTTTCCGCCCGCAGTGCAAGGAGTAAGGAGCGCCGTTTGGCCGTGCCAAACAAGCGACGCACGACGCCGCAATGTGGGCGGAAAGGCACGTTCCCCTGTTTGGAAAAATTCATTCGCGGGGCTGGCCCCCAGAAGGGCCGATCGCCGCGTCATGCTCCTCGCGAATACGTCGAGTATTCGCTTCGTCGCAATCCTCGCGCTCGGCCCTTCTGGGGGCCAGCGCAAACCCGTTATTAGCGTGAACACGCCCTAGGCCGCCAGACGGTCAGGACGCGACCACGCCGACCCGCTTCGGCACGCCGGTCACGATCGTCGCGACCGCCACCGCGAGCACGATCGCCGCGCCGACGAACACGCCTGCCGCGCCGTTCGCGTCGAACACGACGCCGCCGACGGCCGCGCCCGTCGCGATCGCAAGCTGGATCGCCGCGACGATCAACCCGCCCGCGCTCTCGGCTTCGTCGGGCACGGTGCGCGTCACCCACGTCGACCATGCGACCGGCACGCCGCCGAACGCCATCCCCCACAACGCGACCAATACCGCGTCGATCATCGGCGCGCGGCCGAGCACGACGAGCGCGATGCCGAGCACGACCATCAACGCGGGCATGCCGATCAGCATCGGCCGCAGCCGGTGTTCGAGCACGCGGCCCGCGAGCGACGTGCCGACGAAGTTCGCGATGCCGTAGCCGAGCAGGATCGCCGACAGTCCGTTCACGCCGACGCCCGCCACCTGTTCGAGGAACGGCCGCAGATACGTGAAGAACGCGAAATGTCCCGTGAACACGAGGATCGTCGCGAACATCCCGAGGCCGACGGTCGGCCGGCGCAGCACGTCGATCAGCGTGCGCAGCCGCGTCGTGCCGCTCGGCGGCATCGACGGCAGCGTGAGGATCTGCGACACGAACGCGATGCCGCCGATCACGGCCGCGATCAGGAACACGTTGCGCCAGCCGATCAGGTGGCCGAAGTAGCTGCCCATCGGCGCGGACGCGATCGTCGCGACCGCCACGCCGCTGAAGATGATCGACAGCGCGCGCGGCACCATCGCCGTCGGCACGAGCCGCATCGCGGTGGCGGTCGCCATCGTCCAGAAGCCGCCGAGCGCGATGCCGAGCACGACGCGGCCGAACAGCAGCACGCCCAGGTTCGGCGCGAACGCGACGGCGAGGTTCGATGCGACGAGCAGCACCGAGAACACGAGCAGCACGCGCCGCCGGTCGATCGTGCGCGTGAGCGCCGAGATCAGCAGGCTCGTGACGAGCGCGACCGTGGCCGTGGCCGTGACGGCTTGCCCGGCCACGCCTTCGGTCACGCCGAGGCTGTCGGCCATCGGCGTCAGCAGGCTCGCCGGCAGGAATTCGGCCGTGACGAGCCCGAACACGCCGAGCGCCATCGCGAATACCGCGCCCCAGGCCGGTTCGCGGGGGGCCGCCGTCGAGGCGGCCGAGGAGATTCCGGGATTCATGCGGGATTCCGTGTCGGTTAGGGAAAGTACTGATGAGGGCGTATCGTAAGGAACAGCGGCAGGACGGTCTATGACATACAATCCGTTGTTATTGATCGTTCGTCCGAATCTCGCCATGTCCGAGCCCCTGCTTCCCCCGATCCCCGACGCGCACGACCTCGTCAGCGAGTTGCTGCTGGGGATGCGCCTGAGCGGCGTCCAGTACCGCCGCATCCAGGTCGCGCGGCCGTTCGGGCTGAATTTCGGCCATGCGCCGGGCCGCGCGCAGTTTCATTTCGTGGTGCGCGGGCCGGTGCTGCTGCGCGACGCGTCGGGTGAGACGATGCGGCTCGAGGCCGGCGACGCGATCCTGTTGCCGCACGGCGGCATGCACGCGCTGGTATCCGATCCGGATGTGCCATGCCGCGAGATCAACGGCTTCGAGATCGCGAAGATCTGCGATACGGTCGCGTCGGTGGCGTCGGCCGGCGTGTCGCCCGCGACCTGCGCGACGACGGAGCCGGGCGCCGGCGATGCGCTGATCTTCAGCGCGTGCATGGAACTCGACCTCGGCGGCATGCAGCCGCTGGTCGGCACGATGCCCGCGTTCATGCACGTGGGCACGCTGCTCGCGCGCTACCCGGAGATCCGTCCGATGCTCGACGCGATGGAGCGCGAAGCGTGCACGGCGCGCGCGGGCTTCGCGGGCATCCTCGCGCGGCTCGCGGACGTGGTCGCCGCGTTCATCGTGCGCGGCTGGGTCGAGTGCGGATGCGGCGACGCGACCGGCTGGGTGCAGGCGCTGCGCGAGCCGAAGCTCGGCCGCGCGATCGTCGCGCTGCATCGCGACCCGGGCCGCAACTGGAGCGTCGCGGAGCTCGCGACCGAAGCGGGCGTGTCGCGCTCGGTGTTCGCCGAGCGCTTCCTCGCGGCGACCGGGATGACGCCCGTGCGCTACCTGACCGAACTGCGGATGCGGCTCGCCGCGCAGTGGATCGCACGCGACCGCGAGACGATCGAAGCGGTCGCGTACCGGCTCGGCTACGGTTCGCTCGCCGCGTTCAGCCGCGCGTTCAAGCGCGTGGTCGGCAAGCCGCCGGGCGCCGTGCGCGCGGACGGCGACGTGCGCGCCGAAGCGTAACGCCCGGCGCGCGGCGTCGGCGCCGGGCCGCCCTGCATCACTTCAACGCGTCGAGCCGGTCGACCAGCGCCGTCGCGCACTGCACGGCGAGCGCCGCGCACTGCTCCACATCGACTGCCGCGCCGGTCGCGACCGTGCCCTGCACGATCCTGCCCAGCAATTCCTTCGAGAGTTCGGCGATCTCGTGATCCCGTTCCGTCATGATGTCCTCCTGCGCGTCGGCGATTCCGGTGATTCGCCCGTTCGGAGCGAATGCCGTGCCCGCGCCGTTCAACGCTGCTTCGCCCGCACGACGATCTGCGCCTGCGTGTCGCGCTCGATGCGCTCGAGCGACGCGTGCAGCGCCGCGAACTCGTCCGGCGTGCATACCTGACGGCCGAAATCCGCGCTCATCCGCCGCGTGACCTGCACGACGCGCGCGGCCGCATCGAACACGTAATGCGACGTGAAATCGACGAAGCGGTCGTGCACGGCCGCATCGGCCGGCAGGTCGGTCACGACCACGCCCGCCGGCAGCACGATCTGGCCAGTCTCGTCGAACGTGCCGCCGACGCAGCCCCACGGCTGCGTGCGCACGGGCTCGGCCAGCCAGGTTTCGACCTGCGTCGCGATACCGCCCGTCAGGCTCGACAGCGCGGGCAACGCGGTCGTGCCGTCCGGCCACACGAAATGATCGAGCGTGCCGGCGATCGTCACATCGAACGGCCCGTCGGTCGCGCGCCGGTCGCTGGTCGACAGTTGCGCGCGGCCGCGCAGGCTGCTTTGCCGCAAGCGCTCGTTCGCCAGTTGCGCGAGGCGGTCGCGCGACGCGCGGCGAAACAGGTTGCGTTCGAGTTCGGCGGTCCAGCCGTCGTCGCGGACATAAGCCTGAACACGCGCGGCGCCCGGCTGCGCGGCATCGATCGCGATTCGCGCGGTGCGGCCGCGCGGCTGCGTGGCCGGCGTGCGCGACAGCACGCCGGTATCGACGAGCAGCGCCGGGCGGTCCATCACGATCGGCGGCAGGTAGCCGAACGCGATGCCAGCCGTCGTCGTATCCGCGTAGAGCGCGAGATCGGGCAGCCACGTGATCGCATGATTGATCGCGCCGCCGCCGTAGCCGGGCACCGACGGCAGCGTGTACACGGCGCCGAGATTGATCAGCACCGGTTCGCTGCGAATGCCGACCGCCGCGAGCAACGCGCCGAACAGCGCGACGTGATCCTTGCAGTCGCCGTAGCGGTTGCGCAGGATGTCGGTCACGCGATGCGGCGCGGCGGCCGTTTCGCCGAGAAACAGCCCGACGTAGCGCACGTTCGCCTGCACCCAGTCGTACAGGATGCGCGCCCTGTCGCGCGGATCGACGGCATTCGCGGTGAGCGCGCGCGCCAGTTGCACGACGGCCGGATCGTTCGCGCTCGGGTCGACGGCCGCGTTGCGGTAGCGTGCGGCGAACGCCGCGTAGTCGGGCAGCGTCGACACGACGAGCCGGTCGCCGTAGGTCGGATAGCCGACCGCGCCGCTCTCGATGCGGTCGTACGCGCCGTGCCGGTAGTCGAATTCGTAGCGCGTGCGGCCGTTCGCCGTGACGGGCGGCAGCGCGACGTAGCCGCGCGCATCCGCATACAGCGGCATGTCGGCCGGCAGGTCGAAGATCAGCCGCTGGCTGTCGACCGGCTCGCGCGACGGCTCGACGGTGTAGCCGAAATAGCCGCGATTGACCGGCTTCGTGCGGGTCTTGCGGAACGCGACGCGCGTGCTCGACCCGGCCTCGACGCCGGGAAACACGACGGTGCGCAGCAGCCCGTCCTGGAACGTCGGCGCGCCGGCCGAGCGCGGCTCCTGCACGTCGCGGATGCCGTCCGCACCGACCGGATGCGCGACGCCGTCGCGGTCGATCGTCTCGGCCGCGACCAGCTCGACCTTCTCGAGATTCCTGTCGAACCACACGTAGCGCTGCGCGACCGCGTCGATGCCGTTCGCGTCGTTCGCGCGCAGCGTCGAATCGTCGTGCTCGTCGAGCGAACCGTCGTGCTGGATCACGAACTCGTGGACGTCGCTGACGAGCGTGACGGGCGCCGCATCGGCTGCCGCGCGCGAGTCGCTCATGTCGCCCATGCCGCCCGTGTCGCGCATATCGGCCACGGCCGTACCCGCGCCGAGCGCCACGGCGCACGCGAACAGGCAGCCGGTCCATCGGGAAGGAAAACGCACCACGTCGAAGTTCTCCGCGCGTTCGTTGCCGGACGCCAGCGCCGCGCGCCGGTGCGGCAGCCGTGCCTGCATGACGCGCACATGACGGCCGCCCGCGCCACCCGCGCGCGTGGCCGTCGTGCGGCCCAGTGTGGGCGCCGTGCCGGCGAGCGTCAAGCCGCGCCGTCGGGAAGGAAACGTGATGCCGAGCGACGGCGCTTTCGAGATCCGTTGACCGCGTGATTGCGTTCGCGTCGCGGGCGGCGTGATCGGCTTCGGCATCTTGCCGACGGCGCGGCATCTCGAGCGGCGGCGTCCGAAACCGATCGACACCGCGCGGCCATGTGCGCCGCGCGATCTCTCACGCTCGCGGCGAGACGAGCCGCCCCAACGCCGGTCGCCCGACCCGCCACGGCCGATCGGCGTCCCGACGCGCTTTCCGGCGCGTAAGCGACCGGCGACGCCGGCCGCGTCATCGCCGCCGCGCCCGCTCCGCGCCAGCCCCCTCCGCCCCGCCGACGTCGGCCCCTCGTTCCGCCGTCCGTCGTCCCCGCCGCTTCGCCCGAACGCGATCCGCACCGGCGTCCCGGTCGTGCGTTTTTCCCCGCAATTCGACATTTGTGCGCGCGCAACAATGGCGATGCCTCGCGCCGGGCGCCATGCAGGCGACCCGATTCCCGCATGGCGCCTGGCGCGGCGCGCTTTAAAAACCACATCTCACGAGGACATACCATGCAACTCCAATCTCATCCGGCATGCCGCCCGTTTTACGAAGCCGGCGAACTCTCGCAACTGACCGCCTTCTACGAAGAAGGCCGCAATGTCATGTGGATGATGCTGCGATCGGAGCCGCGGCCGTGTTTCAACCAGCAACTCGTCACCGACATCATCCATCTCGCGCGCGTCGCACGCGACTCGGGCCTCACGTTCGACTTCTGGGTGACGGGCTCGCTCGTCCCCGAGCTGTTCAACGTCGGCGGCGACCTGAGCTTCTTCGTCGACGCGATCCGCAGCGGCCGGCGCGATCAACTGATGGCCTACGCGCGCTCGTGCATCGACGGCGTGTACGAGATCTACACCGGCTTCGGCACCGGCGCGATCTCGATCGCGATGGTCGAGGGCAGCGCGCTCGGCGGCGGCTTCGAGGCCGCGCTCGCGCATCACTACGTGCTCGCGCAGAAGGGCGTGAAACTCGGGTTCCCCGAGATCGCGTTCAACCTGTTCCCGGGCATGGGCGGCTATTCGCTGGTCGCGCGCAAGGCGAACCGCGGCCTCGCGGAATCGCTGATCGCGACCGGCGAAGCGCATGCGGCCGAGTGGTACGAAGATCAGGGGCTGATCGACGAGACGTTCGAAGCAGGTGATGCGTATCTGGCGACGCGCACCTTCATCGACGTGGCGAAGCCGAAGCTGAACGGCATCCGCGCGATGCTGCGCGCCCGCGATCGCGTGTTCCAGCTGTCGCGCTCGGAGCTGATGGACATCACGGAAGCGTGGGTGCATGCGGCGTTCACGATCGAGCCGAAGGACCTCGCGTACATGGAACGCCTGGTGATGCTGCAGAACCGGCGCGTGTCGAAGTTGCGCACGGTGTAATGCGACGGGCGCCGCCGACGGCCGGCGGCGCCTTTTTCCGGAACGACGCTCAAGCGATCAGCCTGAGCTTTCTCGTCTCCGCGAGCCACGCCTCGAACGCCTGCGCCGGCATCGGCCGCGCGTAGTAGTAGCCCTGCGCGTGATCGACGTCGAGCTGCTTGAGGAATTCGGCTTCCGCATGCGTTTCGACGCCTTCGGCGACCACCGCGAAATTCAGCGCCTTCGCGAGCGACACGACCGAGTGCACCAGCGCCTGCGAGCGCGGGTTGCGGTCGATGGCCGTGATGAAGGTGCGATCGAGCTTGATCGCGTCGAGCGGCAGACGCGACAACTGCGACAGCGACGAATAGCCGGTGCCGAAATCGTCGAGATGGATCTCCGCGCCGAGCTGGCGGAACTGCCGCATCAGCCCGATGGCCGCCTCCTCGTCCTCGATGAAGCAGCTCTCGGTCAGCTCGATGTCGAGCAGGCCGGGCTTCAGCCCCGCGCCATCGAGAATCGACGCGAACTGATGGACGATGTTCATGTCCTGCAACTGCCGAGCGGACACGTTCACCGCGATCCGGATGCCGAGCCCCTTCGCTTTCCACGCGGCGGCCTGCGCGGCCGCGGTGCGCATCACCCAGCGCCCGAGCGGCGCGATCAGCCCCGACTCTTCCGCGAAACGGATGAACTCGATCGGCGCGACGAGCCCGCGATCGGGCGACTGCCAGCGGATCAGCGCCTCGACGCCGTGCACGTCGCCCGTCGCGATGTCGACGACCGGCTGGTAGTACAGCACGAACTGCTCTTCCTCGAGCGCCTTGCGCAGGTTCGTGTCGAGCCACATGTACTTCGCGACCTTCTGGTTCATCTCGAGCGAGAACACGCGATACGTATGCTTGCCTTCCTCCTTCGCGACGTACATCGCGGTGTCGGCGCAGCGGATCAGCGTCTCGAGCGAATCGCCGTGCTGCGGGTACATCGCGATGCCGATCGAGCAGCTCGTGTAGACCTCCATCAGCCCGAGATGGATCGGCGTGCGCAGCCGTTCGAGGATGATCTGCGCGGTCGCTTCGAGCAGCGGGCGCGTGCCGTGTTCGAACAGCACGAGGAATTCGTCGCCGCCGAGCCGCGCGAGCGTCGCGCCCGACGGCAGGCAGCCGTTGATGATCGCCGACACGTCCTGCAGCAGGCGGTCGCCGGTGATGTGCCCGTAGTGATCGTTGACGCGCTTGAAGTTGTCGAGATCGAGGAACAGGATGCCGACCTGGCCGCGCGTATTGGCGTCCTCCTGCACGATCGCCGCGTGGATGCGCTCGCTGATCGCATGGCGGTTCGGCAACCCGGTGAGCACGTCGGTGTTCGCGAGTTCGGTGAGCCGCTGCTGCGCGTTGCGCTCCTCGGTGATGTCGATGCCCGAGCAGATCAGGAACTGCTCTTCGACGCCGCTGCCGCTCTGCACGAACTTGTTGCGGAACTGGAACAGGCGCGGCCCGTTGACCGTATTGATGTAGCGCTCGACCGCGAACGACTGGTTGCTCGCGAAGAAGCCCGTGATGTTGGTGCGCGACTGCGCGCCCTGCTCCGGGCTCATGAACAGCTCGAACGCGCTGCGGCCGATCACGTCGACCTCGCGCTTGCCGGTCACTTCCTCGCACAGGCGGTTGAAGCGCTGCACCATCCCGTTGCGATCGAGGATCACGACGAGCGAATTCACTTCCGACACGACCTGCTCGGCGAACGCGAGCCCGTGCGACAGGTCGCCGGCGACGGACTCGGTATCGGAATAGGCGGACGCCGTGCCGGCCCAGTCGACCGTATTGACCTTCCTGCCGACGAGGTGGAGGCTGACCGTGCTGCCGAACAGCACGATGTCGAGCACGAGGTGCGACGTGACGCCGGTCAGCGCACGGATGCGGCCGGCCTGTTCGACCGTCAGCGCGACCGCGACGTTGGTCAGCCCGCGGACCGCGGCCAGTTCGAGTGCATTGCTGTCGCTGCCGAGACGCCAGCAGGGGCTGCGCGTACCGACGTGCGCCTCGAGCACCGCGCTATCGTTTTCGTCATCCATGGACACGCCCCGATCCAAAAAAAACGCACAGTGTAGACGGAGGCGAGTGACCCCACCGCCTTCCCGGGCCGCGACGCACGTGCCCCGCAGGGCGGCCGTGATTGCCGTGACAGCGGCCTCGTCCCGTACTTGTTTGCAGCTGATGCGACCGGCGTTCGCGCGTGATGCGCGCAGGTTCTGCCTTACGGAATGATGAGAGCCATCTTATCAAATGACAATGAAGATTTGCACTCACATTTAGAGAAGTGTGTCAAGGAATCGGGACTCGATTGGCAGACCGGAGTTTTCATGATTGGCGGCTGGCGAATGCGCGCACGGGGCGGTGCGCATCGGGAGCGGCGTGCCAGGCCCCAAAGCCCCGCCGGGCGGGCGTTCGGGGCCGGTCCATCGATATGGGGCCTGATCTTTCGGGAGCCTGTGGCGGCAGGGTCGAATCGGATCCCGTGATCCGCAGTTTCCCGTGTTTTTTGATTCCGTTCGTGCGCGAATACGCGGCTTTATTCCACAGTTCGTTGCAATATCCTCCGCCCGCCCCCGTGGGCCCCCCCCCCCCCCCCCCCCCCCCGGGGGGGGGGGGCGCGGGCTCAGCCTGCCGCGCCGTAGCCGCCGCCGCCCGGCGTTTCGACGACGAACACGTCGCCGGGCGCCATCTGCGCGCGGCCGATGTGGTCGAGCGCCTCGACCGTGCCGTCCGCCCGCTCGATCGTGTTGCGGCCGAGCGCGCCGGCTTCGCCGCCCGCCGCGCCGAACGGCGCGTGGACCCGGTTGTTCGACAGGATCGACGCGGTCATCGGCTCGAGGAAGCGGATCCGCCGCACCGCGCCGTCGCCGCCGCGCCAGCGCCCACCGCCGCCCGAGCCCGCGCGGATCCGGTGCGAATCGAGCCGCACCGGGTAGCGCCATTCGAGCACCTCGGGATCGGTGAGCCGCGAGTTCGTCATGTGCGTCTGCACCGCGGCGACGCCCGCGAAGCCGTCGCCCGCGCCGCTGCCGCCCGCGATCGTCTCGTAGTACTGGACTCGATCGTTACCGAACGTGAAGTTGTTCATCGTTCCCTGGCTCGACGCGACGCAGCCGAGCGCGCCGTACAGCGCGTTGGTGATCGCCGACGACGTCTCGACGTTGCCCGACACGACGGCCGCCGGGTAGTCGGGATTCAGCATCGAGCGGGCCGGCACGATCACGGTCAGCGGCTTCAGGCAGCCGGCGTTCAGCGGAATGTCGTCGCCGACGAGCGTGCGGAACACGTACAGCACCGCCGCCATGCAGACGGCCTTCGGCGCGTTGAAGTTGTTGTCGAGCTGCGCGGACGTGCCGGTGAAATCGATCTCCGCGCACCGCGCCGCGCGATCCACGCGGATCGCGACGCGAATCTCCGCGCCGTTGTCGAGCGGATAGCGGTAAGCGCCGTCCTGCAGCGCGCCGATCACGCGCCGCACCGCTTCTTCGGCGTTGTCCTGCACGTGCGTCATGAACGCGAGCACGACGTCGCGGCCGAACTGCGCGACCATCCGGCGCAGCTCGTCGACGCCCTTCTGGTTCGCGGCGACCTGCGCGCGCAGGTCGGCCATGTTCTGCTCGACGTTGCGCGCCGGATAGCGGCCGGATGCCAGCAGCGCGCGCGTCTCGGCATCGCGCAGCACGCCGGCCGACACGAGCTGCCAGTTGTCGATCAGCACGCCTTCCTCGTCGATATGGGTCGAATCGGGCGGCATCGAGCCCGGCGTCGTGCCGCCGATGTCCGCGTGGTGGCCGCGCGAGCCGACGTAAAACAGCGGCGCGTCGGCGCCGTCCGCGAACACCGGCGTGATGACCGTCACGTCCGGCAGGTGCGTGCCGCCGTGGTACGGGTCGTTCAGCATGAACACGTCGCCGTCGCGCATGCGGCCGCGGTTGCGCTCGATCACCGTGCGGATGCTCTCGCCCATCGAGCCGAGATGCACGGGCATGTGCGGTGCGTTCGCGATCAGGTTGCCGTCGCCGTCGAAGATCGCGCACGAGAAGTCGAGCCGCTCCTTGATGTTCACCGAGTACGCGGTGTTCTGCAGCCGCAGCCCCATCTGCTCGGCGATCGACATGAACAGGTTGTTGAAGATCTCGAGCCGCACCGGATCGGCGTCGGTGCCGAGCGAGCGGCGCGTCGGCAGCGGCGTTGTGCGCGTCAGCACGAGATTGCCCTGTGGGGTCATCTCCGCGCGCCAACCAGGTTCGACGACGGTCGTGCCGTTCTGCTCCGCGACGATCGCGGGGCCGTCGATCGCGTCGCCGGCGCGCAGCGTGTCGCGCACGACCAGCGCCGCGTCGTGCCACTGGCCGCCGGAATAAAAGCGCACGGCCGCGTGCGCTTGCGGCGCCGCGCCCGCCTCGCGCGGTGCGAGCGGCGCGATGTCGACCGGCGCGTCCGAGCGGCCGATCGCCTCGACCGACGCCAGCTCGGCGACGAGCGGCGTGCCGGGCATCAGGAACGCGTAGCGCTGCCGATATGCGGTTTCGAACGCCTGCTGCATCGCCGCGACCGAGCCGGCCGGCACGTCGAGCGCCGAATCGGTGCCCTGGTAGCGCAGGTGCACACGTCGCTCGGTCGTGATCCGCTCCGGCGGCACACCCTGTTCGAGCAGCGCGCCGATGGCCTCGTCGGCCAGCCGGTCGAGCGCCGCGTTCAGCGCCGTCAGCGATTCGTCGGACAACACGGCTTCCACCGCGCGCTCGCGCATCGCGGTCTGGTCGGCGAGGCCCATCCCGTATGCGGACAGCACGCCCGCGAGCGGATGCGCGAACACCTGCGTCATCCCGAGCGCATCGGCCACGCCGCACGCGTGCTGGCCGCCCGCGCCACCGAACGTCGTCAGCACGTAGCGCGACACGTCGTGGCCGCGCTGCACGGAGATCTTCTTGATCGCGTTCGCCATGCTGCCGATCGCGATCTCCAGGAATCCTTCGGCGAGCGCCTCGGGCGTCTCGCGCCGGCCGGTCGCCGCGTGGATCTCGTCGGCGAGCGCCGCGAACTTCGCGACCACGCCGTCGCGATCGAGCGGCTGGTCCGCATGCGGGCCGAACACGCGCGGGAAATGATCGGGCTGGATCTTGCCGAGCATCACGTTGCAGTCGGTCACCGTCAGCGGGCCGCCGCGCCGGTACGCCGCCGGCCCCGGGTTCGCGCCGGCCGATTCGGGTCCGACGCGCAGCCGCGCGCCGTCGAAGCCGAGCACCGAACCGCCGCCGGCCGCGACCGTGTGGATGCTCATCATCGGCGCGCGCATCCGCACGCCGGCCACCTGCGTCTCGAACACGCGCTCGAATTCGCCGTTGTAGTGCGACACGTCGGTCGACGTGCCGCCCATGTCGAAGCCGATCACCTGCTCGAAGCCGGCCGCACGCGCCGCGCGCACCATCCCGACGATGCCGCCGGCCGGGCCCGACAGGATCGCATCCTTGCCCTGGAACGCGTCGGCGCGCGTGAGGCCGCCGCTGCTCTGCATGAACTGCAGGTTCACGCCGGGCATCTCGTGCGCGACCTGCTCGACGTAGCGGCGCAGGATCGGCGACAGGTATGCGTCGACCACGGTCGTATCGCCGCGCGACACCATCTTCATCAGCGGCGACACCTCGTGCGACACCGACACCTGCGTGAAACCGATGCGGCGCGCGAGCGTCGCCAGCATCCGTTCGTGCGCGGTATGGCGATAGCCGTGGATCAGCACGATCGCGAGCGCACGCACGCCGCTGTCGAACACGCGACGCAACGACACTTCGGCACCCTGAACATCGAGCGGCACGGCCACGTCGCCGTGCGCGCCGACGCGCTCGTCGATCTCGACGACCGTCTCGTACAGCGCGTCGGGCAGCGCGATGTCGAGATCGAACAGGCGCGGCCGGTTCTGGTACGCGATACGCAGCACGTCGCGAAAACCGCGCGTCGTCGCAAGCGCGGTGCGTTCGCCCTTGCGTTCGAGCAGCGCGTTGGTCGCGACCGTCGTGCCCATCTTCACCATGTCGACCTGCGCGGGCGTGATCGGCTCGCCGGCCGCGAGGCCGAGCAGGTGGCGGATGCCGGCCACGGCCGCGTCTTGGTACTGCTCGGGGTTCTCCGACAGCAGCTTGTGCGTGACGAGCGTGCCGTCGGGCCGCCGCGCGACGATGTCGGTGAACGTGCCGCCGCGGTCGATCCAGAATTGCCAGCGCGCGGCGTCGGAGGGAACGGAGGAAAGGTGTCGGTCAGTCATGATGTCGGTCGATGCGTCGTTGAATCGAGGGACGAGCGCCGCCGCACGGCGCGCGTCGCACGCCGTGTCACGGTGTCGATGAAAAGGGAAAAAAGCGCGGGGCCGACGGCCCCGCCGCTGCCGTCGGTCAGGCGGCGTCGAGTTCGCGGCCGCGGGTCTCGGGCAGTGTCAGCGCGGCGACGATCACCACGCCGTACGCGGCGACCGCGAAGATGCCGATGCTCGTGCCGAGCCCGTACTGCTTGGACAGCGCGCCGATCAGGAACGGGAACAGCGCGCCGATCGCGCGGCCCACGTTGTAGCAAAAGCCCTGGCCGGAGCCGCGCACGCGGGTCGGGAACAACTCGGTGAGGAACGCGCCCATCCCCGAGAAGATGCCCGATGCGAAGAAGCCGAGCGGGAAGCCGAGCCACAGCATCGACGCGTTGGTCAGGTTCAGCGACGTGTACGCGAACGCGATCACCATCGAGCCGACCGCGAACAGGATGAAGTTCGGCTTGCGGCCGAGGCGGTCGGTCAGGTACGCGCTCGTCAGGTAGCCGACCCACGAACCGAAGATGATCATCGCGAGATAGCCGCCGGTGCCCATCACCGTCAGGTGCCGCTCGGTCTTCAGGAAGGTCGGCAGCCACGTCGTGATCGCGTAGTAGCCGCCCTGCGCGCCGGTCGTCAGCAGCGCCGCGCGCAGCGTCGTCGTGATCAGCTTCGGCGCGAAGATCTCGGTGAGGCTCGGCGCATCGGCCACTTGCGCCTGCGCGGCCTTCTCCTTCTCGTAGACATCCGGCTCCTTCACGTAGCGGCGGATCGCGACGACCAGCAGTGCGGGCGCGAGGCCGACGAGGAACAGCGCGCGCCACGCCTGCTCGGCCGGCAGCACCGAGAACAGCAGCGCATACAGCAGCGCGCACAGCCCCCAGCCGATCGCCCAGCCCGACTGCACGAGGCCGACCGCCCTGCCGCGGTCGCGCGCGCGGATCACTTCGCCGATCAGCACCGCGCCGGCCGTCCATTCGCCGCCGAAGCCGAAGCCCATCAGCGCGCGCGCCGCGACCAGTTGGTGATAGTTCTGCGCGAGCCCGCACAGCGCGGTGAACACCGCGAACCACATCACCGTGAGCTGCAGCGTGCGTACGCGGCCGATCCGGTCGGACAGGATGCCGGCGATCCAGCCGCCGAGCGCCGACGCGAGCAGCGTGATCGTGCCGATGAAGCCTGCGTCGGCCAACGAGATGCCCCAGGTCGCGACGAGCGTCGGGATCACGAACGACAGCATCTGCGTGTCCATCCCGTCGAGCATGTAGCCGACCTTGCAGCTCCAGAACGCGCGGCGTTCGCGCGGTTGCGCATCCGCGTACCACGAGAACAGGCCGCTGCGCTCGCGGCTCGCGGGCTCGGCGGCGCTCGCCGCGAAGGTCTTGCTTTCCATGGTGGTACTCCTGTCGTTGTGCGCCGATCAAATGGCGTGTGGTGCTGTGTGTCTGTCGTAGGTGTGTCGCGTGCGGGGCCGGCGGGTCAGAACACGGCCAGCGACGCGTTCGTGATGTCGGTCATCAGCATGTGGCCGGGCGTATGCGCGATCGCGATCGGCAGCTTCGCGTCCATCAGCGCGGTTTGCGGCGTCACGCCGCACGCCCAGAACACCGGCAGCTCGCCGTCGCGGATCGTCACCGCGTCGCCGAATTCGGGCGCGTCCAGATCCTCGATGCCGAGTTCCCGCGGATGGCCGATATGGATCGGCGCGCCGTGCACGCCCGGAAACCGGCTCGTGATCTGCACCGCGCGGATCGCGTCGGCGCCGCGCAGCGGCCGCATCGACACGACCAGCTGGCCGCCGAAAATCCCCGCGCGGCGGTTCGCGATCGACGTGCGGTACATCGGCACGTTGCGCCCCTCCTCGACGTGGCGCAACCCGATCCCTTCGCGGGCGAGCATGTCCTCGAACGAGAACGAGCAGCCGATCGCAAATACGACGAAATCGTCGCGCCACAGCGCTTCGAGCGATTCGACCTGCTCGGTCAGGCGGCCGTCCCTATATACGTTGTAGCTCGGCACGTCGGTGCGGATGTCGAGATCCTCGCCGAGCGCGGCGATCCGGAACGCACCCGGTTCGCCGACGCCCAGCAGCGGGCAGGCCTTCGGGTTCGCCTGGCAGAAGCGCAGGAAATCGTGCGCATACGCGTCGGGCAGGATCGCGAGGTTCGCCTGGGCAAACGGGCCGCAATGGCCGGCGGTCGGGCCGCGGAACGCGCCGCGGCGCACGGACTGGCGGAATTCGGAAGGCGTCATGATGGTCGGTCGCAGATCGGGATGGCGGGGCGATGACGGTGGTGTGTCATCGGATATGGCGAAGAATAGAAAGGAAAAAATTTTGTCGCCAACGAGTTTTTTTGCGCCCGTTGTATAGAATTTCTTAACGGGTCTGCGGGTTTTCCCCGGTCCCGTTCACTTTTCGTCGCCGGCAAGCTGCGCATCCATTGCTCGCCCGACTGCCATGAACACGCGTTTTCTCGAAACCTTCGTCATGCTCGCGAAGCTGCGCAACTTCCGCACGACCGCGGCCGCGCTGCACGCGACGCCGGCCGCGATCTCGCAGCGCCTGAAGGCGCTCGAGGACGAACTGCATACCGTACTCGTCGATCGCGACAGCCGCGCGTTCCGGCTCACGCCGAACGGCGAATACCTGCTCGGCTATGCGAAGGCCGTCGTCGAGGCGACGCAGGAACTGCAGGCCGCCGCGTCCGGCGAGCGTGCGCTGCGCGGCAAGCTGCGGCTCGGCGTGATCGAGACGGTCGTGCACAGCTGGCTACCGCATTACATGCGGCGGCTCGCGGCCGACTACCCGCAACTGGAAATCGACCTGACCGTCGACGTCAGCGTCGTGCTGCAGCGCCGGCTGATGGCCGGAGAACTCGACCTGATCATTCGCGTGGAAGGCAGCGACGAGGCGTCGGTCGTGTGCGACGCGCTCGCGAACTACCCGGTGCGCTGGATCGCGCGCGCCGGGCTGCTGCCGAACACGCGCACCGGCCTCGCGCGGCAGGTGCTGCGCCAGCCGATCCTCACCTACGGGCGCGGCACCGCGCCCCATCGCGCGCTGGAAGACATCGTCCGCACGCTCGCGCATGCGCACGGCGTGCCGCTGTCGGAGACGCGCATCACCGGGTCGCCATCGATCTCGGTGATCGTGCAACTGGTGCGCGACGGTTTCGGCGTCGCCGCGATTCCGGTGCTGTTCGTCGATGCGCTGATCGAAAGCGGCGAAGTCGTCGAGCTGCCGCTGCAGCCGTCGCCGCCGTCGATCGTCGTGTCGATGTCGCGGCGAACGGACGCGCCGCGGTTCGTGCACGGTGCGTCGATCGCCGCGCGGGCGGCGTGTCACGAGTATTGCGAAAAGAGCACGCGCTTGCTGGTCGAAGCGCTTTGACCCCGACGCGCTGGATGACGCACGTTCGACATCGCCGCGCGAATCGCCCACAATCGCGATCGGCGCGTCGCCACATCGGCGCCGCGCATCGTGAATGACCGCCCGGCCGTCCGGCATTCGTCGCTTCGCATGATCGTGCACCACGAGAAGGCAACATGCAGATCCGCTCCACTTCGTCCCGCCTGAACCTCGCGCGCGTCGTGATCGTCGCGCTGTATGTCGCGTCGCTGCTGCTGCCCGTCGCGGCCGAACCGCCGAATGCGGTCGGCGCGGTAAGCTGGTTGCACGGCTACACCGTGCTCGCGCTCGGGCCGCTCGCGATCCTCGACCTGCAATTCGCGTGGCTCGGCAACCCGCTGCTCGTCGTCGCGCTGCTCAGGCCGAGCCGTACCGTGTCGGCGCTACTGGCCGTGGTCGTCGTCTTTGCGCTCGGCTGGCATACGATCCCGACCGATGCGAACTACGAAACGATCCGCACGTTCGGGGCCGGGTACTACTTGTGGATCGCGGCGATGGTGGGCGCCGCCGCGCTGCCGTGGATCGACGGGCGCGAGCGGCAGGATGGCGTGACGCGAAGCGGTGCCGTCGGCGCCGTGGATGGGGTCGTACCGAACGATGCTGTCACCGGCACCGGCGGCCTGGCCCGGCCGAATGCCGCGCCGGCATCGACGCGTCCGCCTGCCCGGCAGCGCGGCTGGACCGTGACGGCAACCGATACGCGCATCGCGTCGACCGATCAGACCGGGACGACACGCGGCATCGCGCTGTCCGACCTCGGCGCGATCCTGATCGAAACCAACGACCAGGGGCCGTTCGTGTCGGATGTCTGGTGGATCCTGTTCGATACGAACAAGCAGTTCGCGTGTGCCTTTCCGCAGGATGCCGAAGGCGCGAAGGCGGCGGTCGACCGATTGCTCGACCTGCCCGGCATCGACCACCGCAAGGTCATCGACGCGCAGACGTCGATCCAGAACGCGACGTTCCCGATCTGGGAGCGCGCGGCGCGCGAACCGGCCACGCCGGGAGAGACCGGCGCGACCGCGTGACCGGCGACCGTTACGCGGAGGGCTCCGCACGCGACGGCGTCAGCTTGCCGTCGCCGTACTCGCGAAGCACCTGCGAAATCACGACACGATACCCGTCCAGCCAGCGCGCCTGCTTCGCCTTGGCTTCGAGATGCGCGGGATGCTGGATCAACTGCCGCAGCGCCGCCTCGGATTCCCAGTAGTAGATATTCTGGATCAAGCCGGCTTCCGCGTTCTCCCACGTTTCCTCGCCGAGATAACCGGGCGTCGCGCGCGCCATGTCGGCGATCTGCCGGTCGAGCCGGTGGAATTCGTCGTCGTACTGCCCGGCACGAAAAATGAAGGTCGACGCGTACATGCCCGCTCACTCTGCCACGATGAAAGAGCGCCAAGTGTAAGGCACGCACGGCGTGCCGCGATCGTCGTCAAGCGGCGAGCGGAGCGGCGGCGGCGCGATCGTCGAGCCACGCGTCGATCCATGACGCATCGTCGCGCGTGGCGGCAGTGGGTGACGGCATGGCTGCGAGCGCTTGTCGCGCCCGTTCCAGCGCCTGCGCGAAGCCACGCAATTCGTGCGTCGCCGGCCGGTCGTCGGACCGTCGACGCGCGAGCGCCGCTTCGACGTTCGCGCCGATCAACGCCAACTGCGCGTCGATGAAGTCGACGCACAGCGCGCGGCAATGCGCGGATACCTGAGCGACGACGAGCAGGACCGGCACGATCGACACGGTCAGGTAGCCGCCGGGCGCCAGCCGCGACAGCGCATCGCGCAGGTCCTGCCCGCCGTCGGTCAGCGACGCGAATACGGCGTCGCGCCACACCGCGCGCTCGAATACGAGCGCATCGCGATACGCGTCGAGCGCCGCACGATCCGCGACCTGCCCGGCCGTCACCAGCGGAATCGGGAACGACGATTCGTTTGTGGATTGCACGCTCCCGGCCTCGACGATGCAGTTCGCGCCGAGCCACGCCGCATCGTCGTGTCGTGCCGCAAGCACGCGGGCCTGCAACCGGTCGGGCAGCATCGGATCGAGCGGCACCGCGCGGCAGATCGACGGCTTGTTCGCGTGCACGCCGCAGCGGCCGTCGTCGGCGAGCGCCGCGCAACGGCCGAGCGACGGATAGTCGTAGCCTTGCAGCGTCAGCGCGAGCCATTCGCCGTGCACGCCGCCGCCGCGATGAAACAGCCGGTCCGCCAGCGCATCGGCGGCCGCGACGTCGTCCGCATCGAGCGTGTGCTCGCGCCCGCCCGCCTGCCAGCGTTCGCCGATCCGCCGCTTCGGCACGCGACGAATCGTCAACGCGCCGACGAAGCGGTGCCGATGCCGGAACAGTTCGCGCAACGACAGCGTCGGCGCGCTGTTGCAGCAGCGTCCGCACGCGTTGCACGCGAGCAGGTAGGTGTCTACCACGGCCGCCGCACCGAATCCTGGTAGCGCGTGAGGATGAAGCGCGCGACGTCGTCCGAGTGATACGCGGCGACGAGCTGCGCGACCCACGGCTTCGCACGATCGGCGTCGCGCACCGTGAGCACGTTCGCATACGGCGAGCGGGCGTCCTCGAGGCTGATGCTGTCGCGCGCGGGCTGCAGCCCGGCGCGGGCCGCGTCGTCGCTGTCGATCGCGACGAATGCGGCCGTGTCGAGCGCCGCGTAAAGCCGGTCGCGGCGCAGCGTGGCGAATTTCAGCGCGAGCCGGTTGCCCGTCACGTCGCGCAGCGTCGCATGCAGGCCGGCTTTTTCGCGCAGCGTCACCAGCGTGTCGTTCTGCAGCAGCACGAGCGAGCGCGCCATCCCGCGCGGATCGGCGGGCAGCGCGACCGTCGCGCCCGGTTGCAGTTCGTTCAGGTTCTTCAGCTTGCGCGAATAGAATGCCATCGGCAGCGTGACCGTCGGCGCGACGGCGGTCAGCGCATAGCCTTTCGCCGCGCGCGTGGCGCTCAGGCGCTGCGCATCCTCGAAGCTGGCCGCGTCGATCCGCCCGTCGGCCAGCGCCGTGTCGATGCGCGACGCATCGTCGAATTCGACGACGTCGACGCCCAGCCCGCGCGCGGCGGCCGCCTTCTTCACTTCGTCGAGGATCTGCGCATGCACGCCGCGCGTGACGCCGACGCGCACTGCCGGTGCGGCACGTGCGGCGGCTTCGACAGCCATCGCCGAACCCTGCTGCATCACCGCGCAGGCAGCCAGCAGCCACGCCGAAACGAATCGCCCGATGCCCGCGGTCACGACGCGTCCCTCAGGATCGTGCGAAACCCGATATGCGATGCGCCGAGATCCGCTTCCTGCTGTTCGCGCGACGACGCGCGATAGCGCACGCAGTAATCGCGCGAACACAGGAACGAGCCGCCCTTGATGACCATCGGCGTATCGTGCCGGCGCGTCGACGGTGCGACGGCTGCGGTGTCGCCGTTCGTATGCGACTGATGCGGGCCCGTGTACGCATCCTTCGTCCATTCCCATGCGTTGCCGATCATGTCGTAAAGACGAAAGCCGTTCGCCGCATAGCAGCCGACGGGCGCCAGCCCCGCGTGACCGTCCTCGGCCGAGTCGAGCACCGGAAACGCGCCCTGCCAGTAGTTCGCGGCCGGCTTGCCGTTGGCGTCGCGCGGCGCCGCATCGAGCGACGCGTCGTCGCGGCCGGCCTTGCCCGCGTATTCCCATTCGGCCTCGTTCGGCAGGTCGCGGCCGAGCCAGTGCGCATACGCGAGCGCATCGCGCTGCGTGACGAGCGTCACCGGCAGGTTGCCAAGCCCGTCCACGTCGCTGCCGGGCCCGCGCGGATGCCGCCACGACGCGCCCTTCACCCACGACCACCACGCGAGGTCGCGTGCATTCATCTCGTCGCGCGTCGGCACATGGAACACCGCCGCCCCGCCCTGCTGCTCGGCCTCGGTCACGTAACCGGTCGCCTGCACGAAGGCTGCGAACTGCGCGATCGTCACGTCGGTCTGGTCGATCCAGAAGCCGCCGACGCGCGTCGCGCCGTCGCCGGCCGGACGCTCGTCCGCATAGCCGCGCGTGCTGCCGAACACGAACGCGCCGCCGCGCAAGTGCACCATGCCCGCCTTCGGATCGTCGCGCCACTTCGCCGGCAGCCCCGAATAGCGCTTGCACTCGCGCTCCGAACCGAGCGGCGCGAGCGCGCGGCCGCGATTCAGATCGTCGAACGCGCCGCCTGCCGGCACCGCCGGATTCGCATAACCCACCGCGAACGCGGCGGCGAACAGCGTGGCGGCCAGCGCCGCGCCGATCGTCCAGAAACGCAACCGCATCGTGTCGCCTCGCGATCAGTAGTAGCCGCGCGGACGCAGCGGCTCGACGCCACCGACGTTGCTCATGTAGGTCTTCCACTGATCGACCAGCGTGCCGATCACCGACGGGTTCTGCGCCGACACGTCGGTCGTCTCGCCACGGTCCGCCGCGAGATCGTAAAGCTGCCAGTGACCGTCGAGCGGGCCGAGCGGCGGCTCGGTCCACAATGCCTTCCAGCGACCGTCGGCGCTGCGCAGATACGCGCGGCCGTATGCTTCGTCGCCGAACGGCGTCGTATGCACTTCGCCCGTCGTCGAACCGGTGAGCACCGGCAGCAGCGACTGGCCCGTCACCGGATACACGTAGCGGTTGTTGTAAATGACCTTGCCCTTGTTCTGGTCGACGCCCGTCAGCGTGTTGACCAGCGGCGGCGCCGGTTGCGACGGCGGCGTGACGCCCGCGACCGCGAGGAACGTCGCCGTGTTGTCGGTCACGTGCGTGAACGCGCGCAGCGTCGGCAACGGTTGCGACTGGCCCGGCAGGTGCACGATCGTCGGCGTCGATACGCCGCCTTCGCCCGAATAGCCCTTCGTGAGCCGGAACGGCGCCGCGCTCACTTCGGCCCAGCGCAGCCCGTACTGCAGGCGCTGTGCGTTCTGCTTGCCGTTGTCGGTGCCGAGCGTCGAGTAGATCGGGTCCTGTCCGTTCGCGGTATCGGTCGCCGTCGGGTCCGCGCCGGAATCGATCGGCCAGCCTTCCGCGCCGTTGTCCGACTGGAACATGATGAACGTGTTGTCGTATTCGCCGATGTCCTTCAGATGCTGGATCAGGAGTCCGATGTTGTAGTCGAGGTTCTCGACCATCCCCGCGTAGATTTCCATGTAGCGCGCCTGAGCCTTGCGCTCGGCCGGCGACAGGCTCGACCACAGCCTGTCGACCTTGCCGGAGCCGTAGTCGCTGTAGCCGTCCGCGGCCGAATGCACCGCGCTGATGTACTTCGCGCTGGCCGTGCCGTTGTTCGCGGTCGCGGGCGATGCCGCCGTCGTCTCCGGCAGCCCGTCGAACGGCTTGAAATCGGCGGGAATCAGGCCGAGCGCCTTCTGTCGCGCGATCCGCGCGTTGCGGATCGCGTCGTAGCCGGCGTCGTACACGCCCGCGTACTTGTGCAGCCACGGATCGGGCACCTGCAGCGGCCAGTGCGGCGACGTGTAGGCCGCGTACGCGAAGAACGGCTTGCCGTCCTGCTTGTTCGCATCGATGTACGAGATCAGCTTCCGCGTATAGAAATCGGTCGAATAGAACACGGCAGGGCTGCCGCCCGTGCCCCCCGGTTGCCCGGGCTGGCCCGGCTGCACGTAACGACCGTCTTCCGTGTAGTTCGACGAGCCGGCCGGCTCGTGCGCGAAGTGGTTCGTCGCCGCGCCGCCGAGCAGCACGTAGCTGCGCTCGAAGCCCCACTGGTCGGGTGTCTGCCCGCTGCCCGTCGCACTGCCGACGATGCCCGAGCCGATGTGCCACTTGCCCGCGATATACGTGTGATAACCGGCGTCCTTCAGCAATTGCGCGAACGACAGCGCGCGATCGTTCAGGTAGCCCTCGTAGCCGGGCAGCCCGCGCCGCTCGTCGGTCGGCACGCCCATCGTGCCCTCGCCGACGAGATGGTGATCGGTGCCCGACACCAGCATCGCGCGCGTGATCGCGCAAACAGTGCCCGTGTGGTGGTTCGACAGGATGCGGCCCGACGCGACGAGCGCGTCGAGGTTCGGCGTGTTGATTTCGCCGCCGAACGCATGGATGTCGGAATAGCCGAGATCGTCGGCCATGATGTACAGGATGTTCGGGCGCTTGGCCGCGGGCGTCGCGCTGGCCTGCGGCGGCGGACTGCTGTCGACGCCGCCGCACGACGCGAGCGACACCGCGCCGGCAATCGCGGCGCAGACGACACGGAAACGAAAAGCATGCAACGGCGACGCGGACTTTTTCATTCTTGTTGACGCTCGATCTACGGGAGCGGCGATCTTAGCGTCGCGCGCGCAACGCCCAAAGTCGGATTCGTCACATGCTAACGGGGTGGGGGAATATGTAAGGAGGCCAGTATTCCGCAACTCGCACGACGATTGATTCGCCGCGTCAGGTTGAATCACGTCGCATCAGCTTCGGGCGAATCGCGATTGCGGCGCACGTTTGTCCGGCACCGCGCCTTTTACGGGGACGTCCGCCCTTCTTCTCGTCGTAGACCATCACGACGGCATGATGCAGGCGCCCCACCCCAATTCTCAGTCGGTGTCCGGGCGCTGAACGGGGGACCAGTCGATGGAACCCGACTCTGCGAACTTGAGCCGTTCGCGCAATTCCGGATGTACACCCGCCTGCATCAGCAGCGCCATGCCGCCCAATCGCCGCGCGTCCTCATCGGTAATCGGGCACCCGTCATTCGGTTCTGCATGCGGCGGAATCGTGATGGCGACACCTGCATTCATTTCGCGGTCAAGGACGGCCTGCACGTCGCGGCGAAACACCGTGCACAGCGTAACCTGTTCGGTCTCCTCGTCGTAAAACACGATGGTGGCGCGTCTCGGTTTGCTCATGTCACCGTCCTCTACAGGTCTGAAATTATTCGAAAGCACGTTGCCTGCACAATGCGTAGGTTCTGGGGTCTTTATACATCGCGCCAGCGGCCGCACACATTTCCATGTCGATTTCGTATCGTGCGAAACACTGTTCCTCTTGAAACGCGTCGACAGCCGCCGTGGTCATAGCGTCGCCCCACGGTGAGTCGTCGAGCGAGAACGGTGTCGCGTCGCTGAGCAGCGCACTATCAACCCGTACGGGCGCGATGCCGGCAATACCACTGCCTGTGCCAGCTATGATGCTCTCCAGGTATCGTATCAACTCATCAGCCGATACATCGCTTGGCCGTGCCCAACTCGGGATTGGCGTGTCCGCAGACCGCAACGCCATGGGTGCCACTCTACCGAACCGGTTCCCACGAGGGAAAGGGGGCAGGGACCGCCGACCATCCGAAGCGCCGCCATTCACCGCCACGCGCTCAATCTCGACGACGACCCGCCCATCCTCGATGGCGGACCTGAGCACATCGAGCGGTGCACCACGAACGGTACCAAGGCCCAATTGCCGCACGTACATCACCGCATTCGTCGTCAGGCCTGCATACTTCGGCCAGTGCAGCATCAGTTCGGAGATTGCGGCGCGCTGACTGGCCAACAACGTTCCACGTCCCGCGCGCGTCAGTGTCGCGCGCTTTCCCGAACCCAATTCGATTGCGATTGAAGCCATTCGAAACCCCGGCGTTACCGTCGGGCGAATCTACTTTTCGCAACACGATGTCACAAGCTCGCGGTTTTCATGGAACACGCAAAAACCTGCGCGCGTCGGGACTGACGGCTCGCATTGTTTCCCCGAGACATGCCGCCGAGGCGCTGCGGCTCGCTGTTTGGCGCCGCGCAGACGCTCGCATTCCGGATGTGTGCACGTATGTGCTCCCAGCGTCGGAAATCTTTAAATTCTGTTACCTGCCCCAGGTAGTCCCTGTCGTGCGCTCAATACCGCATCACCCGATACAGACCGGCGGCCGCGAGCGCCATGCCTCACCACGCGAGCCCGCCGCTCGTCTCGCTGACCACGACGAGCGCGATCAACGCGGTGGCGGGTGGTATCAGGAAAACAGCGCCGACACACGCGACGCGTCGCCGTAGCGCACCAATGCGCTCCATACCCTCGCCATCCTTGGCGTGGAAACATTAGAAAAAGTCTCGAGACGGCCAACAAGAGCTGCAAAACTACACCGATCGCGGCAATCGCGAAGGTTACCGCGACCGATCGGCATGCCAGCGTCAGCGCTACCCGGCACCATGGGCGGGATATCGCCGGCGCAATCACCCGATCTAAACTCGATCGATCTGCTCGACAACCTGCTAGAGTTGCCGGTCAATTTTTGGAAAGGGACATGTAAGAATTGCGCGACTTATCCCGAGAAAGTGCTCGCGCCGCGCCCGCACAGCTATCTCGGCCTGAAGGCGAACACTGCGATTCGGGGTGCGCAATGAATTGGCTTGCAGACCGATTGCTTCTCATCGTCACGGCACTGATCGTCACGGCCGCAGGCTGGGCGATCATCAGCGCGACAGGCGAATGGTTTCCGCTTCTGATGACGGTGACCGCGTTCGCTTCACTGTGGATCGAAAACTCGCGGCTGCGCAAGCTGCTCGAACAAAACGGTATCGATCCGCGACGACGCAAGCGCTAGTCGCCCGAAAAAAGCGGCTTACCGGTTTTTCCTCACTGGGTTCAGGCTGACTATGCGAGACGCACGAAAGTGCGACACGCATCCAACCAGATTGTCACGTCGTCATCGGAGAACCGCTCGCCGTCATCCGCGCTCGCCGTTCGCGTCGTCCGACGCCAGCATGTTCGGAATCTCGTCGACCAGCGCATCGACGACCACGCGCACCTTCGACGGCACGTGACGCGCCGCCGGTCGCACCGCGAACACTTCGGCGCCCGACACGCTGTCGCTGTCCATCACGAGCGCGAGGCGGCCGTCGCGCACGTACGGCGCCATCAGCCAACACGGCAGCCACGCAAGGCCCGCGCCGGCGGCAGCCGCATCGGCGATCGCCTGCAGGTCGTCGAACCGCAGCCGGCCGGCCGCGCGATGGTCGTGCACCGCGCCGTCCGCGCCGATGACCCGCCATGGCGTCGGTTGTCCGCCGCGCGAATACGCGATGCCGACGTGCGACGCGAGTTCGTCGAGCCCCGACGGCCGGCCGTGACGCGCGAGATACGCGGGCGATGCGCAGATGCCCATGCGCTGCACGCCCAGCTTGCGGCCGACCAGCGCGTTCGTATCGGCCAACTCCCCGATGCGCACCGCCAGGTCGAAGCCGTCGTTGACGAGGTCGGCCACGCGGTCGCTGAACGACATGTCGATTTCGAGCCGCGGGTGGCGCTCGACGAGACGCCGCACCACGGGCGCCACGCACTGCCGCCCGAACAGCACCGGCACGCTGACGCGCACGCGCCCGGCCGGCTCGCGGCGCCCCGCGTCGAGCGCGGCCTCCGTTTCGCCGAGTTCGGCCAGCAGCCGCCGGCATTGCTCGTAATAGACGAGCCCTTCGTCGGTCAGGCCGAGCTGGCGCGTCGTGCGCTGCAGCAGCCGCGCGCCGAGACGCAGTTCGAGCCGCGCGATGATCTTCGCGACGGCCGAGCGCGTCATGCCGAGGCGCAGCGCCGCCGCCGCGAAGCTGCCCGATTCCACCACGTCGACAAATTCGGCGACGCCTCTCAGCCGTTCATCCATGCCGCTCCGCTCCGGTGCGATGACAAGGTTGTGTCCGTGCTGGCGACAATCGTCGGCCGAATTCTCGCCAATGCGTCCACCTGCGCAACACTATGATAGTCCTGACTATCTCGAAAAGGAGTCGACATGCATGCATGGCAAATCAAACCGGGCGACGGCATTGCCGGGCTCCGGCGCATCGACGCGACACCGCGCGCGGTCGGGCCGACCGGCGTCGTCGTCAGGATCCATTCGGCCGCGCTGAACTATCGCGACCTGATGTTCGCGCGCGGCGACTATCTCGGTATCGGCACCGACGCGCTGATCCCGGTCGCCGACGGCGCCGGAGAAGTGGTCGAGACGGGCCGCGACGTCACGCGCTTCAAGCCGGGCGACCGCGTGATCAATACGTACTTCCCGCGGTGGATCGACGGGCCGCCGACACCGCACAAAGTGTCGGGTTCGCCCGGCGCGCAATTCGACGGCGTGCTCGCCGAACGCTTCGTGTCCGACGAGGCCGCGCTGGTCGCGATCCCCGCGCATCTCGACTACGACGAAGCCGCGACGCTGTCGTGCGCGGGCGTCACCGCGTGGAACGCGCTGTTCGTCGACGGCGGACTGTCGCCGGGCGCGACCGTCGTGCTGCTCGGCACGGGTGGCGTATCGATCATCGCGCTACAGCTCGCGCAGGCCGCCGGGTTGCGCACGATCGTCACGTCGTCGAGCGACGCGAAGCTCGAACGCGCTCGTGCACTCGGTGCGGACGCAACGATCAACTATCGGACGACGCCCGAATGGCAACACGAAGTATTGCGCCTCACCGGCGGTGCGGGCGCGGATCTCGTCGTCGAAGTCGGCGGACGCGATACGCTGCCGCGCTCGCTCGCCGCGACGAAAACAGGCGGCATCGTGTCGGTGATCGGCGGGCTCAGCAGCTTCGACGGGCCCGAACTCGGGCTGCTGCCGCTGATCGGCGGCTTCCGGCGTCTGCACGGCTTCATGGTCGGCAGCCGCGCGATGCTCGACGACGTCGTGCGGCTCGTCGACGCGAAACGGATCAAGCCGGTGGTCGATCGCGTGTTCGGCTTCGACGAGGCGCCGCAAGCGTATGCATACCTGCAATCGGGGCAGCACTTCGGCAAGGTCGTGGTTCGCGTCGCATCGTGACGCCTGAAGGCGGCAGACGCCGCCTTCTTCCGCCTCCTCCCTCTCCGTTCCCCGTCTTCCCGTCCAAAGCGCATTCGCGCAAATGCTTTTCCGAATCCGTTATTGGATCGCACCGCCGCGCGTTTTTATACTCGTCAGCACTCTCTGTTAAAGAGTGCCAGCCAATTTCGACAGAACAGCACAGGACGAAAAGATGAGCCTACGCCCCTTGCACGACCGCGTGATCGTGAAGCGACTCGACCAGGAAACCACCACCGCATCGGGCATCGTGATTCCCGATAGCGCCGCCGAGAAACCCGACCAGGGCGAAGTGATCGCCGTCGGCCCCGGCCGCAAGGATACCGACGGCCAGCGCATCGTGCCCGACCTGCAGGTCGGTGAGCGCGTGCTGTTCGGCAAGTACGCGGGGCAAGCCGTCAAGGTGGACGGCAACGAGTTTCTCGTACTGCGCGAAGAAGACATCGTCGCGGTCGTCAATCAATAACGGAGCGCAATCATGGCAGCCAAGGAAATCATTTTCAGCGACATCGCACGATCGAAGTTGACCGAAGGCGTGAACATTCTCGCGAACGCGGTCAAGGTCACGCTCGGGCCGAAGGGCCGCAACGTCGTGCTCGAACGCAGCTTCGGCGCGCCCGTCGTCACGAAGGACGGCGTGTCGGTCGCGAAGGAAATCGAACTCGCGGACAAGCTGCAAAACATCGGCGCGCAGCTCGTGAAGGAAGTCGCGTCGCGCACCAGCGACGCGGCCGGCGACGGCACGACGACGGCTACCGTGCTCGCGCAGGCGATCGTCCGTGAAGGCCAGAAGTACGTCGCGGCCGGGCTCAATCCGCTCGACCTGAAGCGCGGCATCGACAAGGCCGTCGCGTCGGCCGTCGACGAATTGAAGAAGATCAGCAAGCCGACCACCACGAGCAAGGAAATCGCGCAGGTCGCGACGATCTCCGCGAACGGCGAGGAATCGATCGGCCAGCGTATCGCCGAGGCGATCGACCGCGTCGGCAAGGAAGGCGTGATCACCGTCGAGGACGGCAAGTCGCTCGCGGACGAGCTCGATGTCGTCGAGGGGCTGCAGTTCGATCGCGGCTACCTGTCGCCGTACTTCATCAACAATCCCGACAAGCAGATCGCCGAGATCGAAAACCCGTACATCCTGCTGCACGACAAGAAGATTTCGAACATCCGCGATCTGCTGCCGGTGCTCGAACAGGTCGCGAAGTCGGGCCGGCCGCTGCTGATCATCGCGGAAGACGTCGAAGGCGAAGCGCTCGCGACGCTCGTCGTGAACAACATCCGCGGGATCCTGAAGACGGTGGCGGTCAAGGCGCCGGGCTTCGGCGATCGCCGCAAGGCGCTGCTCGAGGACATCGCGATCCTCACCGGCGGCCAGGTGATCGCCGAGGAAACGGGCCTGACGCTCGAAAAAGCCACACTCGCCGAGCTCGGCCAGGCGAAGCGCATCGAAGTCGGCAAGGAAAACACCACGGTGATCGACGGCGCGGGCGATGCGAAGAACATCGAGGCGCGCGTGAAGCAGATCCGCGTGCAGATCGAAGAGGCGACGTCCGACTACGATCGCGAGAAGCTGCAGGAACGCGTCGCGAAGCTCGCGGGCGGCGTGGCGGTGATCAAGGTCGGCGGCGCGACCGAAATCGAGGTGAAGGAGAAGAAAGATCGCGTCGACGACGCGCTGCACGCGACGCGCGCGGCCGTCGAGGAAGGCATCGTGCCGGGCGGCGGCGTCGCGCTGATCCGCGTACGGCAGGCGATTCGTGAACTGAAGGGCGCGAACGCCGATCAGGACGCGGGCATCAAGATCGTGCTGCGCGCGCTGGAAGAACCGCTGCGCCAGATCGTCACGAATGCGGGCGAGGAGGCGAGCGTCGTCGTCGCGAAGGTCGCGGAAGGCGCGGGCAACTTCGGCTACAACGCGCAGACGGGCGAGTACGGCGACCTCGTCGAATCGGGCGTGCTCGATCCGACCAAGGTCACGCGCACCGCGCTGCAGAATGCGGCGTCGGTGGCCGGGCTGCTGCTGACGACCGATGCGACCGTGTTCGAAGCGCCGAAGGATGCGGCGCCGGCCGCCGCGCCCGGCGGCCCGGGCGCGGGCGGGCCGGGGTTCGATTTCTGACGACGCGGCGGCGTGCGCGCCGGTTTGTCGGTATGCGCGCGGTCATGTAGTCACGGGAAACGCGTGGCGACGGAAGTCGTCACGCGTTTTTCTTTAGGATCGACCGTCTGCGGAACCGCTGGTAACGCGCGACTCACACTCCTTTACGACCTTTTTACTTGCGCCCGCGCATCCGTTCACTAGAATGGGTTCGCCATCCACGACCGAGCACGCGCCATGCGCATCCGACGTCCTCGTCCTCCGAGTTGCTTTTCTGCCTGACAGGCCGGACGCCTGCGTCATCTTCCCGAGTCACCGTCCTGCCGACAGGCGGACGATGCGCGCCGTAGTCCTTTCCGTGCACGCTTGAACGCGATGTCGATGTGGTCGTCACGCATCGCAATGTATGCGTTCGAGCACGTGCATCGACACAGGCCGCGTAACGACGCGCCATCGATCCGCCGATTCTAGCCGGTTGTTTTGCATCACTGATTTCATTCACGGGGCCTTCCGCTTCCGCAGCATCGCATGCCCCGTCGCGATCGTCTTTCATACAGGAGCCGTGAAATGATGCTGGGTTTGACGTTCTGGAAACACGTGATCGGGCGGCGGACCGAAACCCTCCACGAAGCACGAACGACGGCGCACGACCGGCATCGCCGGGTGTCGAGAACGCTCGTACTGGCGAGCGCCGCGGTCGCGTTCGCGGCAATCGCGTTCGGTGCGCCGGTCGTCGGCATTTCGGTGTTTGTGCTGACGACGCTGCCGTTCGTACTGTCGGGCACCTGAGGTTGCCCATATCGGGCGCGGCTCCGTCGGCGCTCGATACGAAATTTTAATGCTTGCCCACCGCGTATCTAACACCGTCTTTACGCGAGGTTATCTAGGATTTCCCTGTCATCCCGACACGGAGCAATCCGCATGCAAACGCAGCAGGCCGCCGTCGGCGGCCAATCCCCCCTCGCTCACCGACGCGGCAGCACGCCGTCCGCGCCCCGGCTCGCCAACGCTTGTCCGCCGGACAACATCCTGCTCGATGTACCCGTGGAAAGCGCGAGCCAGTTGTTCGACCTGATCGCGCGCCATGTCGCGCGCGGCAGCGGCGTATCCGCCGACCGGATCCGCGCCGAACTGATCAAGCGCGAGCAACTCGGCTCGACCGGCCTCGGGCAAGGCGTCGCGATTCCGCATGCGCGCGTCGACGGGCTCGGCTCGGCCGTCGCGCTGTTCGTTCGCGCGCGGTACCCGTTCGCGTTCAACGCGCCGGACCGCAAGCCCGTGCATGAATTCATCGTGCTGGTGCTGCCGCACGCGGACGACCGCGTGCACCTCGAACTGCTCGCCGATGCCGCGCGATGGTTCAGCGAACGCGCGATCCGGCAGGCGTCGCGCGATGCGCAAACGCCCGAAGAGATTCACCGGCTCATGCAACGCACTGTTTGACCCGACATCGTGCAACGGCAGGCATTCCCTCCATCATTTCCGATTCCTATGTTCCCAGACCCTGATACTCCCACCCGACGCGTGGCCGGCCTGACCCGCGCGCTGCCTTTCATGCAGGCGCTGCACGGACAGACCGTCGTCATCGTCGACGGCGGTGCCGCGAGCGACGCCCACGCGCGCTCCGCCTTCGCACAGGATGTCGCGCTGCTCGCACTCACCGGCATCCGTCCGATCGTGATCCAAAGCATCCCGACCGCGTCCGGCACGCAATCGGTCCACACCGTGCATGCGGCCATGACCGGCATCAATCATGAACTGGTGCGCCTGATCGGCAGCCACGGCGCCCGGGCGATCGGTGTCGACGGTCACGACGGCGGCTTGCTGGTTGCCTGCGCTGAACCCGACCACGCGAGCACAAGCGCGATCGCACGATTCGACAGCGCTGCGTTGCACGCGTTTCTCGACAATGGACTGGTGCCCGTCGTGATGCCGGTCGCACCGGACGACGCGGGCCACGACCGGCTGTTGCGCCCGGAAAGGCTCGGCAGCCTGTTCGCGCAACGCACGGGCGCCGTCACGCTGGTGATGATGGTCGACAGTGCATGGCTGCGCGAACTCGGCGAGCTTGCCGGTCTGTACGGCGTCGCGGAACTCGAGCAATGGCTCGCCGAACATCCAGCCGCCGACGCGGCGCCGTGCGTACGCGACGCGCTCGATGCGCTCGCGCACGGCGTGCAGAACGTCCATCTCGCCGATATCGGGCAACCCGAATCGCTGATCGATGAGCTGTTGACGGAGGAAGGATCGGGCGTGGTGCTCTGCCGGCGCGGCAGCACCGATCTGCTGTCGGAAATCCGCCGCTATTTCGCGGATTCGGCCAGTGTGCTGCGTGACGGCTTCAGCGTCGAGCAGAAGCCGGTCGTGCGTTTCTAACCGGGTAGCATAAAAACGCTTGCGGCGGCCCGCAAAGGCCGCCGCAAGCGGGCAACATCGACGTCAGCGCAACGAAAACATCAACGCCGCGCCGCCAGTCTCCTGACGACGCTCACCAGCGCATCGACTTCATCGCACGTGTTGTAGAACGCGAGCGACGGCCGCACCGTGGCCTCGAGCCCGAAACGCCGCAGGATCGGTTGCGCGCAGTGATGCCCCGAGCGCACCGCGATGCCCTCTTCGTTCAGCGCCTGCCCGACCTCCTCGGTTTCATAGCCCTTCAGCACGAACGACAGCACGCTCGCCTTGTCGCGCGCGGTACCGACGAGCCGCACGCCCGGCACCGGCGCGAGCACGCTCGTTGCATACGCAAGCAGATCGTGCTCGTAGCGCGCGATGTTCTCGATGCCGATGCGGTTCACATAGTCGAGCGCCGCGCCGAGCCCCACCGCATCCGCGATGTTGCCGGTGCCGGCTTCGAAGCGGTTCGGCGGCGGCTGGAACACCGTGCGCTCGAACGTCACGTCCGCGATCATGTTGCCGCCCCCTTGCCACGGCGGCATGTCGTCGAGGATCGCGCGCTTGCCGTACACGACGCCGATCCCGGTCGGCCCGTAGATCTTGTGTCCGGAGAACACGAAGAAATCCGCATCGAGCGCCTGCACGTCCACACGCATGTGCGAGATCGACTGCGCACCGTCGACGAGCGCCTTCGCGCCCGCTCGATGCGCGAGTTCGACGATCTCCTTCACCGGCACGACCGTGCCGAGCGCGTTCGACACCTGCGTGACGGACACGATCTTCGTGCGATCGTTGAGCAGCTTCCGGTATTCGTCGAGCAGCACCTGCCCCGAATCGTCGACCGGAATTACACGCAGCTTCGCGCCCTTGACCGCGGCAAGCTGCTGCCACGGCACGATGTTCGCGTGATGCTCGAGATGCGACACGACGATCTCGTCACCTTCGCCGACGTTCTGCACGCCCCACGTCTTCGCGATCAGGTTGATCGCCTCGGTCGTGCCGCGCACGAACACGATCTCGTCCGGCGACGATGCGCCGATGAAGCGCTGCACCGTTTCCCGCGCATGCTCGTACGCATCCGTCGCGCGGCCGGCCAGTGCATGCGCCGCGCGGTGGATGTTCGAGTTCTCGTGTGCGTAGAAGTATACGAGGCGGTCGATCACGGCCTGCGGCTTGTGCGTCGTCGCCGCGTTGTCGAACCAGACGAGCTGCTTGCCGTTCACGCGCTCCTGAAGGATCGGGAAATCGCGGCGGATCGCGTTCACGTCGAACGGCGGATGCGCGCCGCGATACAGCTGGCTTTGCGGCTCGGCTGCGTGCGCGTCGTCGATGAAATACCGCGGCACATCCGCGCCCGATGCGCCCGATGCGCCCGATGCACGCGACACCGGCACGTCGCGATGCACGGCGAGCAGTTCGCGCAGCGCGTCGTCGTCCGGCAACCCGAACGCTTCCGGCGACGCCAGCCCGTTCGACGGCACGACGATGTCCTGCGGCGTCGCCTGCCAGCCTTGCAGCGAACCGTCGGTGAAGTAGTACGGCGACGTCTTCGCCGCGCTTTCCGGTGCCGGCGTATTCACCTGCGGCACGCCGAGCGCCGCGCCGCCGACACGCGGTTCGAGCGCGGGCGCGATCGACACCGCGTTGTCGGGCAGCCCGTTCTGCGCGGCCGCATGCGGCGCGAGCGCGGGTGCGCGGTTGCCGAGCGACAGCACGTGCGTCGGCGCGGACGGCGCGAGGTTCGCGCCCGGTACCTTGCCTTGCGGCAACGCAAGACCCGGCACGCCGGTGCCCGCGCCGCCCGGGCCCGCGAGCGGCGAGCCGCCCGGCACCGGGTTGCTCACCGCCGCGAGAATCGGCGCCGCGGCCGGCAAGGCCGACGGCACGCCGCCAACCGCACCGCTGCCGGCCGACAGCCCGGGCGCGGTGGCCTGCCCGGGCGGCGTCGCGAAGAACTCGGACGCGAGCCGCGCGAGCGTCGCCGGGTCGGGCAAGCCGGCCGGCAGCGGCGCATGCGGCAACGCGTGCGCGTCGCCGCCGGCCAGGCCGGGATTAACGGTAGGTGTCGGGATAGTCATGGAACTTGGCGATTTCGACGTCATCGAGGACAGCCAGCGCATCCGGAGAATGGATCGCGAGCGAGCAATACAGCGAGATCAGGTACGACGCGATCGCCTGGTTGTTGATCCCCATGAAGCGCACCGACAGGCCCGGCCCCTGCTCGCCCGCGACGCCCGGCTGATACAGGCCGACGACGCCCTGGCGCTTGTCGCCGACGCGCAGCAGCAGGATCTTGGTCTTGCCGTCCGCGACCGGCACCTTGTCCGACGGAATCAGCGGAATGCCGCGCCACGTGAGGAACTGCGAGCCGAACAGGCTGACCGTCGGCGGCGGCACGCCGCGTCGCGTGCATTCACGGCCGAACGCGGCGATCGCGAGCGGGTGCGTGAGGAAGAATGCCGGCTCCTTCCACACCTTCGTCAGCAGCTCGTCGAGATCGTCCGGCGTCGGCGCGCCCGTCAGCGGGAAGATCCGCTGTTCGTCGGTCACGTTCGCGAGCAGCCCGTAATCGGGATTGTTGATCAGCTGGCTTTCCTGCAGTTCCTTGATCGTCTCGATCGTCAGGCGCAGCTGTTCCTTGATCTGATCATGAGGACTGCTGTAAAGATCGGAGATCCGCGTATGCACGTCGAGCACCGTGCTCACCGCGTTCAGGAAGTATTCGCGCGGCTGTTCCTCGTACGGCACGAAGGTCTGCGGCAGCACGCTTTCGTCTTCGAGCTGCGTGCACGCGGCGCGCACCGCTTCCGGGTTCTTCACCTGGTTCAGGCGGTAGATGCCGGCCTCGACCGGCACCCATTGCAGCAGATGGGTCAGCCAGCGCGGCGTGATCGTGGAAAGCTGCGGGACGGTCTTGGTAGCGTTCGCTAGTTGGCGGGCGGCGTGATCGCTCAGCGCGGCCGTGCCGCTTGCAACGGTCGACATGTGTGGCTCCGGGTTCTTAAGATGAAAAACGGGATTGCTTATGACGCTGGGTGATTATCGGAAGCACGCCCCTGCCGGCTCAACATGCTATAGCCGTCAGGTCGTGCACCCGAAGGGGGAAAACGATGGGGGGCGGCCTCAGGTGACGTACGCGCTCGGCAGTAGCGTGGAGATCGACACGTCGAATGCGCGCGCGATCTTGTCGGCCGTGACGATCGATGCGATCGCCTCGCCGCGCTCGATCTCGCCGACATACGAGCGGTTCAGCCCCGCGTGCTCGGCCAGTTGCTCCTGCGACCACGTGCGCGCTTCGCGCAGCTTGCGCACGGTGGCGCCGAAGTGATGGATGAGGTCGCTCATCGCGCCTCCTAGGCGACGCGCGCCGCCGTGCGCGGCGCGGCGTTCGCTTCGCTGCGCAGCACGGCCTGCGTGACGTTTTCGCCGGCCGGCACGTCCTGCGTGAGCCACACGTTGCCGCCGATCACCGCGCCGCGCCCGATCGTCACGCGGCCGAGAATCGTTGCGCCCGCATAGATCACCACGTCGTCCTCGACGATTGGATGGCGCGCGAGCCCTTTCTCCAGATGGCCGTCCGCATCGCGCGGGAAGCGCTTCGCGCCGAGCGTGACGGCCTGATACACGCGCACGCGCTCGCCGATGATCGCCGTCTCGCCGATCACGACGCCCGTGCCGTGGTCGATGAAGAACCCCGCGCCGATGCGCGCGCCCGGATGGATGTCGATGCCGGTTTCCGCATGCGCTTGCTCGGCGATGATCCGCGCGAGCAGCGGCAGGCCGAGCCCGTACAGCTCGTGCGCGAGCCGGTGGTGGATCATCGCGAGGATGCCCGGATAGCACAGCAGCACCTCGTCGACGCTGCCCGCCGCCGGATCGCCGTGGAAGGCCGCGAGCACGTCGCTGTCGAGCAGGCGGCGAATCTCCGGCAAGCGTGCGGCGAACGCCTGTACGGCCTTCGACGCGACTTCGCCGAGGTTGTCTACCGGCCCGTCGGCGTTACGCTGGCGCGCCGCGTAACGCAATTCGAGCGTCACCTGCGTGAGCAGCGCGTTCAGCGCCGCGTCGAGCGCGTGAGCCACGTGGAAGTTCTCGCTTTCCTGCCGCAGGTCGGGGGGCCCGAGCCGCATCGGGAACAGCACCCCCTTCAGCGCGCCGACGATCTGCGCGAGCGCCTCGCGCGCCGGCAAATCGCGCCCGCCCGGTTCGAGCGAGCGCCGCTGTTTTTCGCGCCATGCGCGGCGCACCGTCTGCAGCGATTGAACGATGTCGTCGATATCGAATGCGGCCATGCTGCTTTCTCCCCGTAACGGCCGTGAATCAATCCTGCGCCCACGGCAGGCCGCGAAAGCGCCAGCCGTTGTGGCCGCCGCGATGCTGCCGCTCGTCGAGGTCGCCCTCGAAGCCTTCGAGCACATTGAACACCTGCGTGAAACCACCCTTGGTGGCAGCCTCGGCCGCCTGCGCCGAGCGGTTACCGCTGCGGCACAGCAGCAGCACGAGCGCATCCTTGCCGGTCTTCGCTTCCAGTTCGCGCACGAAGCGCGGGTTGCGCGTCAGGCTCGTACCGGTCGCCCACGGCACGTGCAGCGACTCCGGCACGTAACCGACGAATTTCCGTTCCTCGGCCGTGCGCACGTCGACCAGCACTGCGTCCCCCGCCGTGAACAACGCCCACGCGGCTTCCGGCGCAACGCCGCCCGCGTAGGGCGTGCCGGCCGCCACGGCCGTTGTGCGCGCGTCTTCCAGCGCCTGCTGGGCGGCGGTTCGTTCTTCCAGTTCAACCGTCATGACACTTCCTTGTATTCTCAGATTCGTATGAACAAAGACACCGGGAATGCGGCTGTTGCAGCTTGCGTGCTGTCTATAGCCGTCAGCGCCACTATGCGAGTGCGGTCGGGGAAGCAGAACCAATAAAAATTCATTTCCTAATCAGCGCCGCGGGGAATGCAATAGCAGACGCGCGCTATCGATGCGCGGTCGCTGGCGGGATGGAAATGGAGGACGGGGGCCGTTCGATGTCGTGCATCGAAGGGATTCGAAAGGAAGCGAGAGAGACGATCGGCGCGGCATGCGGCGCGTCGTCATGGAGTCCGAAATGGAACGGATCACGCGATGCACCGACGAAGCCACCGCGCCTCGCCGATGCACGTGTTCTTCAGTACGTCACACCACCGGGTCGACCACCGTAACCGGCGCGCCACGCGCCTCGATATCGCGCCCCGCGAGCAGACACAGATCCTCGCGATGATGCGTGGCGACCACCTGCACGCCCACCGGCACGCCGTTCACGATCGACGTCGTGACGGCCAGCCCCGGCAGCCCCATCGCGGGCAGCGCGCGCAACGTGAGCTGCGCTTCCCATACGCGCTCGAACCCGTCCGGCCCTTGCCGGTCGAGATCGTCCGGAAACGGCAGTTCCGACGAAACCGGCAGCAGCAACACCGGATACTCATCGAAAAACAGCCGCCACTCGCGCGTCAACGTCGTGCGTCGGACCAGCGCGCGGCTGATCACGTCGGCCGGCAGATCGCACACCTTGCCGCGCACGGCGGCGATCACCGCAGCCGCGCCCGGATCGCCGTCCTGCTCGACCGAGTTCGCCAGCGCGTCGAAGCCATCGCCGAGCCACAGCTGTTCCTGCAGCAGCGCGGCCTCGCGCATCGGCGGCGTATCGTCGATCTCGTCGACGGTCCAGCCGGCATCGACGAGCCGGCGCGCGGCATCGCGCAACGCGGTCTCGACTTCGGGCACGACCTCCAGGCCGCGCGGACGCACGCACAGCGCCGCGCGCCTCGGCACCTCACGCCCGTCGAACGGCACCGCGACGTGCCACGGATCGCGCGGGTCCGGTGCGGAGAACGCCCGCAGCGCAAGCGAGAGATCGTCGATCGTGCGCGCGATCGGCCCGGCCGCCGACATCAGTTGCGCGCCGATCGCCCGCTCGGGCGACGACGCATTGAATGCCGGCACGCGACCGAGCGACGGCCGGATTCCATGCACGCCGCACGCATAGGCCGGGTAGCGCACCGAGCCGCCGATGTCGGTGCCGACCGCGAGCGGTCCGATCCCGGCTGCCACGGCCGCCGCCGCGCCGCCGCTCGATCCGCCCGGCGTCAGCGACGCATTGCGCGGATTGCGCGTATGACCATGCACGCGATTCGACGTGAACCAGCGCAGTGCGAACGTCGGCGAATTGGTGCGGCCGAGCAGCACTCCGCCGGCCTTGCGGATGTTGGCGACCACCGGGCTGTCGGCGGGCGCGATCAGGTTTTCCTGCAGGCGCGTGCCGTTGGTCGTCGCGAAGCCGGCCTGATCGACGTTGATCTTCACGGTGACGGGTACGCCCGCGAGCGGCCCCGGATCGTCGCCGCGCGCGATCGCGCGATCGACTTCGTCGGCCTGCCGCCACACGTCGTCGGGGCGGTGTTCGACCACCGCGTTGATCGCCGGATTCACCGCATCGAGACGATCGAGCACGGCGTCCGCCACTTCGCGCGCGGACACGTCACGCTGCCGCACGCGTTTCGCGAGTTCGGTCGCCGACAGTTGCCAGAGTTCGGTCATGACTTCTCCTGCTGAAAAGACATCACAATCACGCGCGGCGCCGCGCTTCGTCACGAAAGCGCGGCGCCGCATTCGCTCACTGCGTATCCTGCTTCGCTCGCTCGGCGGCGGCGATGATCGCGTCGGCCACGGCCTTCGGCTGGCTCAGCATCGCGACGTGGCTCGCGTTCACGCGCGCGACCGTCGCGCCGATCCGCTTCGCCATCGCTTCCTGCAGCGTCGGATCGATCATCCGGTCGTGCGTCGCGACGACGAACGTCGACGGCTTCGCATGCCATGCGGCTTGCGCGACCTTCTCCGAGATGCACCCGCTATACCACGGCCCCTGGGTCGCGGCAACGATGCGCTGCTGCGCGGGCGGCAGATCCGGCGCGAAATCCTGTGCGATCGCCTTGTCCGACAGCCGCGCGAAACCGCCGGCGTCCTTGCGCAGTTCGCCAGCCCATGCCGGCGCCGGCAGCCCCTGCGTGACGTCGGCGATCGACTGGCCGTTGTCCGGCGCGAACGCCGCGACGTACACGAGCGACTTCACCTTGTCGTCGTTGCCCGCGTCGCTAATCACGACGCCCGCCCACGAGTGGCCGACCAGCACGACCGGCCCCTTCTGTTCGTCGATCGTACGCTTCGTCGCGGCCGCGTCGTCGGCAAGCGAGCTCAGCGGGTTCTGCACCGACACCACGTGCAGCCCGCGCGCCTCGAGCAGCGGAATCACGCGGTTCCAGCTCGACCCGTCGGCAAATGCGCCGTGTACGAGCACGACGTTGGTGCCCTTCAGGTCTTCCTTCGGCGCGGCCTGCGCCGCGACCGCACCGAACAGTCCGCCGATCATCGCGGCGGATACCAGAACGCGTTTCATCAAACCGGCCATCGTCATGCTCCCTTCCTTATCGTGTCGTTGAAATGAAGTGCTGCCTGAGCAGCCGCGCGTGCATGCGGCAAGCGCGGCGCCCGATCACGAATGCGCGTACAGGTCGTCGGCGGCGTAGCGTGCGGCGCGCGACGGCGCGGCACCGCGATGGCCGGCCGGCGTCGACGCATCGGCCACGTTGTCGCCTTGCGACTTCGACGGGCCATTCTGGTCGGAACGCGCGACCTGCTCGGCAGCCGCGACGGCGTTCTCCGCGGCGGCGATGTCGTCCGGGTAGTGCGCTTCGCTGCCGGCCGGGTTGTAGCCGGCCTTCTCGAGACGGATGAGGTCGGCGCGCACTTCAGCACGCGTGAGGCTGTGGCCGGTATCGGCGAACGACAGCGCGGGGGCGACGGCGAGGACGGCAACGGCGAGGATTCGAGCGGCTTTCATGAAGGTTCTCCTTGAACGAAGTTGAGGTGTCGAGCACTGGGCATCCGGTGCGAACGCCTGGCACCGAACGTTTGCTGCATGTCGACAGTAGAACCCGCGCACGTATCCGGCATGTTTCCGGAACCGGGCTTTCTGCATGCCAGTTTTTCAGGAACGGCCGCAGATACAGTGCGATACACACCGGCCACGCAACGCACCACGAAAAAAGGCGTGCCTCGCCGGGCACGCCTTTCCATCCGCTTCACGCTCACGCGTCACGTCACGGTGCGAGCCGCGTGAACACGTAATCGTGGTTCTTGACCCGCGCCTGATGGCACGCAAAGCACGTCTGATGCTGGCCGATATCGGCCGGCACGCCGTTGATGAAGCGCCCGAACCCCCAGCCGCCCGTCGCCGCATAGCGACGCGAGTCCTTCACCATGACCTGCACGGTCGTCGCCTGGCCGGGCACCGTCGCGGGCGCGAACTCGTCGGACTGCTTGCGCTTGTACGCGAGCTTCACGAGGATCGTGCCGTCCGGGAACGGCAGCGTCGCTTTTTCGAGCGCACGCATCGCAACCGGATTGCCGAGCACCACGCGCAACTCGTCGAGCGGTGCGGCCTCTTCGGCCGGCGCGACCATTTCCCACTTCCGGTAGCCGGGCGGAATCGTCACGCCGTAAATCGGCGATGCGGCCGCGGCCGGCTTCGACTGTTCCGCGAACGCGGCCGGGCCGCTGGCCGACCACGCGCCGGCCAGCAGCACGCCCGCGACGAACGCGCGGCGCGCGCCGCGCCGCCATCCCCCCACGCGGGCCCGCATCACAGATGCTCCACTTGCAGGATCGCATCGGCGAAGGCCTGCGGCGCTTCCTGCGGCAGGTTATGGCCGATGCCGCCGGTAATGGTCCGGTGCTGGTACTTGCCGGTGAACTTCTTCGCGTACGCGGCCGGGGCCGGATGCGGCGCGCCGTTCGCGTCGCCTTCCATCGTGATCGTCGGCACGGCGATCGAAGGCCCGGCCGCGAGACGCCGCTCGATGTCGTCGTATTTCGCTTCGCCCTGCGCGAGCCCGAGACGCCAGCGATAGTTGTGGATCACGACGGCCACGTGATCGGGATTCCGGAACGATGCGGCCGAACGCGCGTAGGTCTCGTCGGAGAACTGCCACTTCGGCGACGCGAGTTGCCAGATCAGCTTGTTGAACGCGTCGCGGTTCTGCGCGTAGCCGAGTTCGCCGCGCTCGGTCGAGAAGTAGAACTGATACCACCACTGCAGTTCGGCCTGCGGCGGCAGCGGCTTGGCGTTCGCCGCCTGGCTGCCGATCAGGTAGCCGCTCACCGACACCAGCGCCTTCACGCGCTGCGGCCACAGCGCCGCGATGACGTCGGCCGTGCGCGCGCCCCAGTCGTAGCCGCCGAATATCGCGTGGTCGATCTTCAGCGCATCCATCAGCGCGACGATGTCGACGGCCGTCACCGCCTGCTGGCCGTTGCGCACCGTGTCGGCCGAGCGGAACGTCGTCGAGCCGTAGCCGCGCAGGTACGGCACGATCACGCGATAGCCGGCCGCGACGAGCAGCGGCGCGACGTCCGCGTAGCTGTAGATGTCGTACGGCCAGCCGTGCAGCAGGAATACGACCGGGCCTTGCTTCGGGCCGAGATCCGCATAACCGACGTTGAGCACGCCCGCATCGATCTGGTGGATCGTACCCAGCGACGCGACGCCGGCCGGGCGCTTCGCCGCCGATGCATCGGGCGCCGACTGCGCATGCGCGAGCGCGCTGAAGCCGAGGTCGGCCAGGCTCAGGCTTGCCAGCGTGGTGCCCAGGAGCAGGCGGCGGCGGGTGTTCACGGTATCGGTCATGACTCGTTCTCCATTGTCGATCGCTAAGAAAGAGGCCCGCGGCACGTGCGGGCAATCGGGTGTCGTCGGTCGCGGCGGCAGCGGATGGCGCCGCGCCGCCGTGTGAATTGCTTCACCGGTTTTATATCCGAACCGTCCGGAGGCTTTGTATCTCAACGTATCCGTGTGCGAACACGACACACAGCGATTCAAAAATCGCGATAAAAACGACGTTTCGGCGCGGCCGCGCGGCAGAAACGAAAACGGGCCGCGCACCAGGCCGGCCCGTATTCACTGCGCTTACTACGCCGCTTACGCGCGCCGCAACGGCCGGAACCCCGCACGCACTTCGCGCGCAAACAGTTCCGGTTCTTCCCATGCCGCGAAGTGCCCGCCCTTGTCGACTTCGTTGAAGTAGATCAGGTTGTGATAGCTGCGCTCGGCCCAGCTGCGCGGCGCCTGGTAGATCTCGCCGGGAAACACCGTGATCGCGGCCGGCAGCGAGATATCCACCGCGTTGAAGTTGTTCGAGTGATCCTCCCAGTAGATCTGCGCGGACGACGTCGCGGTGTTCGTCAGCCAGTACAGCGAGATGTCGTCGAGGATCTCGTCGCGCGGAATCGAGCGTTCGGGCACGCCGCCGCTATACGTCCACTGCGAGATCTTGTCGTACATCCACGCAGCCTGCCCGGACGGCGAATCGGCAAGCGCATAGCCGACCGTCTGCGGCCGCGTGACCATCATCGCCGAGTAGCCGCAATTGTCGCGATAGAACGTCGCGAGCTTCTCGTACGCGGCCTTCTCCTTCGGCGTCAACGAAGCCGGCGCGGGCGCATCGATCTCGAGCAGCGTCGCGATATCCGGCGGCACCGTCGCCGGCATGTTCACGTGAATCCCGGCCAGACCCTGCACGCGCTGCATCGCCATCCGGTGCGAGATCACCGAGCCGCAGTCGCCGCCCTGCGACACGAAACGCGTATAGCCGAGCCGCGCCATCAACTCGCCCCACGCTCGCGCGATGTGGTCGGAGCCCCAGCCGGTCTTCGTCGGCCGGCCCGAGAATCCGAAGCCCGGCAGCGACGGCACGACGACGTGGAACGCATCGTCGGCGCTCGCGCCATGCGCGGTCGGGTCGGTCAGCGGGCCGATCGCCTTCAGCAGCTCGAAGATCGAGCCGGGCCAGCCGTGCGTCATGATCATCGGCATCGCGTTTGCGTGCCGCGACCGCACGTGAATGAAATGAATGTCGAGCCCGTCGATTTCGGTGATGAACATCGGGAAACCGTTCAGGCGCGCCTCGCCCTTGCGCCAGTCGTAGTCGGTGCCCCAGTAGCGCAGCAGCGCCTGCATGCGCTCGAGCCGCACGCCCTGCGATTCGTCGACGACGGTCTCGCGGCCCGGCCAGCGCGTCGCGACGATACGACGACGCAGATCGACCACGGCTTCATCGGGGATGTGGGCGGTGAACGGGCGTATGCCGCTCGCGCCGGTGGCCGCATGCAGGGCAGTGGGCAGCATCGCCGAGACCCCGGCGGCCACGGAAGTGGCCAGCAGGTGGCGACGCATCGGGGAAAACGGTGTGGAAGACATCGTTCGGCATCTCCTTTCGTGAAATGGAAAGTGAACATGCCGCGGGGGATCGCGCTCAGGCTTTCAATCCGGCGTGCCCATGTCACGCGGCGTCGCCCATTTGAAAGGTCGGATGTATCCCGAATTTGTCTGATTTGTACGCGTTTGTAGCTGCTGCGCGGCGAGCGGCGCTTGCGCGGCCGCTCGCCGGTGTCGCGCTCAGAGCGCGTTGACGATCGCGCCGTCGACGCGAATGTTCTGCCCGGTGATGTAGCCCGCGCCGTCCGACAGCAGGAACGCGACTGTCTTCGCGATCTCGCCGGTCTTGCCGAAGCGGCCGGCCGGAATGCGCGCGACGATCTGCGGCGTTTCCGGCCAGCTGTCGATGAAGCCCGGCAGCACCGCGTTCATCCGGATGTTCTCGGCCGCATAGCGTTCCGCGTACAGCCGCGTCCATGCGCTCAGCGCCGCGCGCAGCGCCGACGACACGGGCATCGGCTGCTCGGGTGCGTCCGCCGCGAAGCTCGAGATATTGACCACCGCGCCGCCGCCCTGCTTCTGGAAGATCGGCGTCACGCGGCGCATCACGCGCACCACGTTCAGCAGGATCAGGTCGAGCCCCGTGTGCCAGTTGTCGTCGGTGATCGCCAGCAGCTCGCCCTTCGGCGGATGGCCGGTGTTGTTCACGACCGCATCGATCCGGCCGTAGCGCGCGACCGTTTCCTGCACGAGCCGGTCGATATCGGCCTCTTCGGTCACCGAGCCCTTGATGCCGAAACCGCCGAGTTCGTCGCCGAGCGCCACCGCGCTGCCGGACGGCGACATCAGCGCGACACGATAGCCCGTTGCCGCCAGTTCGCGCGCGATCGCCGCGCCCATGCCCTTGCCCGCCGCCGTGATCAACGCCACTTTTTCTACAGTCACGATCCGCTCCTCGTTCCCATTCTGCCGCCGCGCAGCCGCCATTCGGCGCGCCATGGTGGTAATGTAGGCGCATCGCTTCCCACTGTCGAACCAGTATTTCTGCCGCCAGCCGATAGTTTTTCTACAGCCTGACGATGCCGCCACGCCCTTCCCGCCTGCCACCGCTGAATGCGCTTCGCGCGTTCGAAGTGTCCGCGCGGCACCTCAATTTCCGCGCGGCCGCCGACGAGATCGGCGTCACGCAGGGCGCCGTCGCGCAGCAGGTGCGCCACCTCGAGGACGTGCTCGGCCTGAAGCTGTTCGAGCGCCTGCCGCGCGGCCTCGCGCTCACGCACGACGGCGCCGCGTATTTCTCCGACGTGCAGCGCGCGCTGCACGCGATCGCCGACGCGACCGACAAGCTCGTGAAGCGGCGCGCCGCGCTGACGATCAGCACGACGCCGTCGTTCGCGTCGAAGTGGCTGATTCCGCGGCTCGCGCAGTTCACCGACGCGCATCCCGACTACGACGTGCGCGTGATCGCCGATCCGCAGATCGCGACGTTCCGCCATGACGGCGTCGATCTCGCGATCCGCTACGGCAAGCCGCCGTTCGGCAAGCATCTCGCCACTCATGCGCTGTTCCCGCTCGACGTGTGCGCGGTGTGCAGCCCGTCGGTGCTGACCGCGCCGGCTTCGCCGCGCGCGCTCGCCGGGCAGGTGCTGCTGCACGACGCGCACGACCTGTGGCCCGAGTTCCTCGCCGCGATGCCCGAACCGGTCGACGTCGATCCGCACAAGGGGCTGCGCTTCAACCAGACGTCGCTCGCGATCGATGCGGCCGTCGCCGGCCAGGGCATCGCGCTCGCGACCGAGCCTTTGGTCGAACGCGATATCGCAGCAGGCCGGCTGTGCAAGCCGTTCGATTTCGCGTTTCCGCTGTCGGTGGGGTTCTATCTCGTGTATCCAGCCGAGCGTCGCGACGACGACACGATCGCGGTGATGCGCGAGTGGATGATCCAGGCCGCGTCGGACGGGCGGCCTTGAGTGGATCGAGCGCGCTTGACCAGCGTCAAGGCGCGATCCAGCGGGCTTCGTAGTCGCTTTCGTTCAGGTCGAATACCGCGCGGCGATGGCCGGCGCGCGCGAGTTCGAGCCAGTCGATGCGCGTGATCGTCATGTGGATCAGGCAGAAGTTGTCGTAGCCGTCGCCGGTTGAGGCGGCGTCGTCGATATGCGCGTCTTCCGGTGAGGAGATCGGCGTGCCGGGCGGCAACGGCGCGCGATACAGCAGCAGCGTATGCGGGCGGCTCGATGCCCAGATCGCGCGCCGTTGCGCTTCGTCGTCGCAGATCGATGCAACACCTTCCGCGCGAATCTGCGCGAGCGCGTCGAGATCGTTCGCGACGATCGAGATGCGCGGATCGCGACGCAACTCCGCGACTTTCTCCGAACGCACGTCGGTATGAAACGACAGCACGTGCGCGGTGCGGCTCACCTCACGCAATACGATCGTCCGGACCTTCGGCGCGCCATCGAGGCCGAGCGTCGCCGCCTGCAGCATCGTGAACGGCGAACGCTGTACGCTCACGCCGGATTCGAGGCAGGACCAGACGCGGTCGTATGTTTGCGCGAGCGATTCGGAGGTCGAGTCGGACATGAGGCGGCGGCGATCGTCGGTGTTTCGATCGCGCAAGCTTAACCGTTTGTGTCGGCGACGGCTCGCATCGGATGCGCCGCAGCCGCCGTTGTGCCGCTCAGTTGTAGCCGAGCACGACCGGCGCCGCATCGCCGGCATCGGTCGCCGGCTCCGCGCCGAAGCGGCCGAGCACGTCGGCCACATACTGCGGCCCGGCGCTGATCTGCGACGACGGATGCTTTGCCGGCCGCTTGTCGCCGGTGTTCGCAGCCGCGCCCACCGCGGCCGTTTCGTTGATGGTGTCATTCATGTCGGTGTCTCCTCACGCGGCCCGCGCCGCACCATACGCGCGCACGAGACGCGCGACGCCTTCCCGGATCGCATCGACGTCCGGCGCGGCGAACGACAGGCGCAGCGACGCCGCATCGACGTTGTCCGCGAAGAACGCCTTGCCGGGTACGAACACGATCTTGTTGGCGATCGCCTGTTGCAGCAACCCGTCCGACGATACCGCGCCGAGCCGCGCCCACACGAACATCCCGCCTTCGGGACGATGGAATTCGATCGCATCGCCGAAGCCGTCGCGCAGCGCATCGCACATCGCGTCGCATTTGCGACGGTACGCGGCCGTGATGCGCGGCAGATGGCGTTCGAGCGCGCCGTCCGCCAGATATTCGGCGGCGGTGGCCTGCGTCCACGGCGCGCTGCACAGGTCGACCGTCTGCTTCGCGATCACGCAGCGCCGCGCGATTTCGGCCGGCGCGATCGTCCAGCCCACGCGCAGCCCCGGCGCGACGATCTTCGACAGGCTCGCGAAATGCACGAGCCAGTCGCGCGCGCCATCCACCTCGCCGGCCAGCGCGAGCATCGACGGCACGGCTTCGCCCGCGAAACGCAGGTCGCCGTACGGATCGTCCTCGATGATCAGGAAGCGGTATTGCACCGCGAGACGCAGCAGCTTCAGCCGGCGTTCGCGCGTCAGTGTCGCGCCCGTCGGGTTCGCGAAAGTCGGGACCGTGTAGAGCAGCTTCGGCTGCGCGATCGCGCCGGACGCGAGTTGTTCGGCCAGACGATCGACGTCGACGCCTTCGCCGTCGACCGGAATCGTCACGATGCGCGCCTGTTGCAAACGCATCGCCTGCAGCGTGGCCGGGTACGCCGGTTGTTCGGTCAGCACGACGTCGCCGGGCGACACCATCACGCGCAGCAGCAGGTCGAGACCTTGCTGCGAGCCGGTCGTGACGAGCAGTTCGGCCGGCGTGCACGCGACGCCGCGACGCGCCATCAGCGCGATCAGCTGCTGCTTCAGTTCGGCGAGGCCGTCGGTCGGGCCGTATTGCAGACAGCGGATGGGCTGCCCATACGCACGTTCGGCCGCCGCGTTCAGGCCGTCGACGTCGAACAGGTCGCTGGCCGGATAGCCGCCCGCGAAGGAAATCATGCCCGGTTCGGACAGGTACTTGAACAACTCGCGGATCGGCGAGCCGGCGGGGTTTTGGAATGAGGGCGTGAACGCGTACATGTCGTCGTGAGCGAGTGGGCGCGGACGGCCGGGATAGCCGCCGAGCGCCGGCCGCCAAGGCGCTTCTGGCGTCGCGGCGGTGAATTCGAGCCACGATTGTCGATAGTCATTAAGGGCTCGGCAAACGATATCTATGCACTAGGTCTTGCGGTTTGGTCATTACATCGCGGTTGGGCGGGTGTTGGCGGCGCGTGGGGGTGCGAGGTTCGGGGGCGGTTCGTCGAACGGGTGTTTGATTCGGGCGATTGTTTCGCCGGGGGGTGGTCACGGCGATCACCGCTGCTTTCTTGGCTTGGGTGGTTCGGCGAGAATCGTGGGTGGCGCCGCTTCAACGCAACGACCGCCCGGGCGGCGGGACCATTCTCAGCGAATCCAAATCGGAAATTTTGCCGCGACCCAATCGAACGTGGTGGGTGGCAGCGAGATCGACCTTTCACTGTCGTCCTCATCCGATGCGTCGAAATAAACCAACTTGTTCTTACGGATGATGGTCGAGTCCTCACCCGGCCGGCCGTCCCAAAAAACGAAAAATAGTCGCGTAGCAAGCGTCGAGCCATGTGCCTCGCTGACGACGAGTTTGACCTGCTCATTCTGATCACCCAAAAAACCATTGCTGCGGACACCGCTTCCGCAGATGTTGACGATGTAGGTTATGCCGTCGACCTGTTTGACACCACCATCCATCTTGACGTTGTAGTTGAAGCGCTGACAATCGGTACGGTCAATCATGATTCCGCGATAGCCTACCAAGTAGACGAATGCGAAAAAAACGAGTGTGACGATCGCGGCGCCTGCGCGCTTCGCTCGGCTGAAACGGTTGAAATTTCTGACGAGCCGGTACACGTAGAACCCGAAGATGATCGACGTGATGGCGAAGATCGCCAGCTTCGTATGCACGAGCGCGAAAATCGTGATCGCGTTATGCACATCAACCGGCACAAACGTCCACCCGATATCGACTACCAGGTATATGGCGATCACGGACAAGACTACTTTGAGGATGGTCACGAGTAGATAGCACTTCTTAATTAATCGGCGCCAAAATAATCGATACCCTTGCAAGTCCGCAATAGCAATGAAAACAACTGTTAAATCAGTTCGAGTGCGCGAAAGCCGTGAAGCTTGGGATAATTCTCAAGGGGATAATTGGATACGAAGATCTGTCACGAGTCGCCCCAAGATTCCTGGCTTGGGTACCAGACTAGGACAGACATTGCTGAGCGCCGTCACGACGGCCGCTCATGGCTGAATCTGACAAAACAAGGGGCGGCCGTGGCCGCCCACAAGTTGCAATCAATCACCCACCCACACCCCGATTCGCCTCGATCACCGTCAACGCAGCCATATTCACGATCCGCCGCACGGTAGCGCTCGAAGTGAGGATATTCACGGGAGCATTAACGCCCAGCAGGAAAGGCCCCACCGCCACATTGCTCCCCGCCTCGGTCTTGAGCAGGTTGTACGCGATGTTACCGGCATCCACATTCGGACAAACCAGCAAATTCGCCGCCCCCTTCAACGGCGACATCGGCAGCAGCTTTGCCCGCAGCCCTTCATCGAGCGCGCAGTCGCCATGCATCTCGCCATCCGCTTCGATATCCGGCGCCTGTTCCCGCACGATCTCCAGCGCGCGGCGCATCTTCACGCCCGAAGCCGCACTCCCCGACCCGAAATTCGACCGCGACAGCAGCGCGACCTTCGGCGTCAGATTCAACCATTCCATCTGCCGCGCCGCCGCGATCGTGAATTCCGCGATCTGCTCCGCATCGGGGTTGTCGTTCACGTGCGTATCCACCAGCGCGACCGTCCGCTGATCGAGCAACAGGATGTTCATCGCCGCGTAGGTCGACGCACCCGGTTTCTTGCCGATCACTTCGTCCACGAACCGCAGGTGATTGTGATACTCGCCCACCGTCCCGCAGATCATCCCGTCCGCGTCGCCGAGCTGCACCATCATCGCGCCGATCAGCGTCAGGCGGCGGCGCATTTCCACGCGCGCCATTTCCTTCGAAATACCGTCGCGGCAGCGCAGCTCCCAATACTTCGTCCAGTACTGCGGGAAACGCTCGTCATATTCGGGATTGGTCACTTCGACATCCTGACCGAGTCGCAAGCGCAGCCCAAATCGCTCGATGCGCGCGAGCAGCACCTCCGGACGCCCGACCAGAATCGGCCGCGCAAGCTTCTCGTCGACGATCACCTGCACCGCACGCAGCACCCGCTCGTCCTCGCCTTCGGTGAACACGATCCGCGCCTTGCCGCCGTCACGCACGAGCTGGCGCGCGGTCGCGAACAGCGGCTTCATGAACGCGCCCGAGTGATAGACGAATTGCTGCAACTGCTCGACGTACGCGTCGAGATTCGCGAGCGGACGCGTCGCCACGCCGCCTTCCATCGCCGCCTTCGCGACGGCCGGCGCGATCCGTACGATCAGGCGCGGGTCGAACGGCTTCGGAATCAGGTATTGCGGGCCGAACGACACGTCGTACGCGCCATAGGCCGCCGCGACGACTTCGTTCTGCTCTTCCTCGGCGAGCCCGGCGATTGCGTGCACCGCGGCAATTTCCATCTCGCGCGTGATCGTCGTCGCGCCCACGTCCAGCGCGCCGCGGAAAATGTACGGGAAGCACAGCACGTTGTTGACCTGGTTCGGATAATCCGAGCGGCCCGTCGCGATCACGACATCGTCGCGGGTCTCATGCGCCAGTTCCGGGAAGATTTCCGGCGTCGGGTTGGCCAGCGCGAGAATCAGCGGACGCGCCGCCATCTGCTTGAGCATCTCCGCCGTGAGGATGCCGCCGACCGACAGTCCCAGGAACACATCCGCGCCGCCGATCACTTCGGCGAGCTTGCGCGCCTCGGTTTCCTGCGCGAAGCGCGACTTGGCCGGGTCCATCAGCGTGGTACGGCCGCGATAGACGACGCCCTCGATGTCGGTCACCCACACGTTTTCCACCGGCAGCCCGAGGTCGACCAGCAGGTCCAGACACGCCAGCGCGGCCGCACCGGCGCCGGACGTCACGACCTTCACTTCCTTGATGGATTTCCCGACGACCTTCAGCCCGTTGATGAACGCGGCGGACACCGTAATGGCCGTGCCATGCTGATCGTCGTGAAAGACGGGAATCTTCATGCGTTCGCGCAGCTTCTGCTCGACGGTGAAGCATTCCGGCGCCTTGATGTCCTCGAGATTGATGCCGCCGAACGTCGGTTCGAGACCCGCGATGATGTCGACCAGCTTGTCCGGATCGGTCTCGTTGATCTCGATGTCGAACACGTCGATCCCGGCGAACTTCTTGAACAGGACGGCCTTGCCCTCCATCACCGGCTTCGATGCGAGCGGGCCGATGTTGCCGAGACCCAGCACGGCGGTACCGTTCGTGATCACGCCCACGAGGTTGCCGCGGCTCGTGAAGCGGTGGGCCTGCAGCGGATCGGCGGCGATCGACTCGCACACGCTCGCCACGCCGGGCGTATAGGCCAGCGCCAGATCGCGCTGCGTCACCAGCGGCTTGCTCGCCACGACCGAGATTTTCCCGGGGGTCGGAAACTCGTGATAGTCGAACGCGGCCTGCTGCTGTGTCTCTGTCTGTTTCATGTTGTGGTCCCGGCGTGGGCGCCAGGCCAGTCCCGGCGCGATCCATGAAGGTGATTCTAGGGATCCGCCATAACGTGACGATTTTGTTTTAGTATCGGTCCATCACTTTTTCATGATGAATACATGACTAGTCAATGAATTTTGACGCAAACGACGTGGTCAGGCGGCTGGGCGCGCGTCTGAAGATTCGGCATCTGGTGTTGTTGCTGCAGATCCAGCAGCACGGATCGCTGACGCGCGTCGCCGAGCACATGGCGAGCAGCCAGCCGGCCGTGACGAACGCGCTGTCCGAGCTGGAGAGCATGTTCGGCACGCCGCTGTTCGAACGCTCGTCGCGCGGCATGCGGCCCACCGCGCTCGGCGCGGTCGTGCTCGAACGGGCGAAGGCGATGATCAAGGATCTCGACCACCTCGCCCGCGAGATGGAGACCGTCGCCGCCGGGCATGCGGCCCATCTGCACATCGGCGTGATTCCGTTCATCTCCGGCCAGATGCTGTCGGCCGCGCTGAAGCGGCTGCAAGCGCGCATGGAGCGGCGCCTGACCGTGACGATTCACGAAGGCACCAGCGATCAGTTGCTGCTGCAACTCCGCGATCACAGCGTCGACATCGTGATCGGGCGCGCGTCGTCGGCGATCGACCTCGGGCAGGTTTCGTTCGAAGTGCTGTACCAGCAGCAGCCGCGCATGATCGCGAGCCGGCGGCTGGCGGCCAAGCTCGCCCGCACGCCGCTGGACTGGCACAAGCTGCACGCGCTCGACTGGATTCTCGGCGCGCCGCATACGCCGATGCGCGAACAGGTGACCGACCTGTTCCTGTCGGCCGGCATCGCGCCGCCCGTGCCGATCGTCGAAAGCTACTCGTCGAAGCTGATCGGCGAAATGATCGCGTCGAGCGACGAGGCCGTGTCGATCGTGCCGGCCGATATCGCGGAGGAACTGGTGCGGATCGCCGGCGTGGCGATCGTGCCTTATTCGCTGGTGTGGACGTTGCCGCCGATCGCGCTGTTCACGCGCTCCGCCGATTCGCAATCGCCCGCGCGCGATCTGCTCGTCGACGCGCTACGCGCGGTATGCAAGGAGACGTACGGAGAAGTGCAGCGATAGCGGCGTTATTTGCCGGCAGCAAGGCGCCGCAGGATTTCCGGACGCTCGGCGCTCAGCACGTGGTCCGCACCCTCGCCCCTGTCGTAGCGTTTGCTCGTGCGGTAGGAAAAGCGCTTCGCGTATTGATTGGCGGCGGGATCGAACATCCACGCATCGACGTCGAAGAAGTGCTGACCGAAATGATCCTCGTCCTTGCCCCACACGTAGTCGGCTCGGACGAACAGCGGATACGGCGACACCTCCGGCAAGTTCCACATCGCGCGGTCGGCCATTTCCGTTTCGGTGACGATCGGCATCAGGTTCTCGATCTTGCCAGTCGCGCCGACCCGCAGCACGGCCACGCGCTCCAGCATCCCGCTGCCGCCACCCGAGAACATCCCCGAGAAGAATACCCACGAGCCGCCCGATGCAATCGGCAACCGCTCGGACCGTGGATTCAGGCCGAACTGGTACAGCTCCTTCGAGGAATGAGGAAGCGGCGCCGGCGGCATCTCGAAGCACGGCGCACGGTCGGGCAGCACGCAGAGCTTCACGCCGGAAAGCGGAAGCCCGTCGCCATCGAGCTTGCCTTCCGTCTGAGTGAAGCGCGGGAATGCCGTTTCGCGGGGCGCTGCTTGAACGCAGGCGATGCCGACGAGCGCCATGCTTGCGATCGCCGCGAGCGTTTTACCGATCCAGCGCATCACCCCTCCGCCCGATGACACACCGCCTCGATATTGTGTCCATCCGGCCCGATGACGAACGCCGCGTAGTAGTTCGCGTGATAATGCGGCCGCAGCCCGGGCGCGCCATTGTCTTTCCCGCCGGCCTCCAGCGCCGCGCGATGGAATGCATCGACTTGCTGCCGCGTGTCGGCCGCGAACGCGATGTGGAGAGGCGCCGGCTTCTCGTCGGTCGGGAACAGACACAGCGAAGACTTGCTGGGCAGACCGATCTCGATCCCGTACGACGGGTCGCTTTCCCCGACAATTTCGGCGCCCAGCGGGGCGAGTGCCTTCAGGAAAAACGCCCTGCTGGCGGCGTAGTCGCTGACGCCGAATTTGACGTGGTCAAACATGAGATCCCTCCCGGATGAATGGGCGTGCACGCTCGTGTGCGGGACGGTCAGATGGTTCGGTCCCGACGAATCGGACAGATGATACGGGAATGGCGATGGTCGATGCCGATCTACGATCGCGCAACGCGCCGGTATTCTATGCGCCCTCGCGCACGCCGAAGCAGTCGTCTGCGGCGACTCAGGTCACGGTAGCAAACACCGGCTGGTTCCTGACGCTCTCACGCGCCAGCATTCTCGCGTACCAGGCTCGAAGCGCTTCGCATTCCTCAGGCACCGGCAGCTTCACGAGCATCGCAAAGATCAAACCACCGATGACGGTGATGTCGGCCATCGAGAACGTTTCGCCCGCAACATACGGTTGCCGTTGCAGCATGGCATCGAAGTAGCGCATGCCCCTCAACGCCTTGTCGCGTTGACGGAATCCCCACTCCGGATTTTGATACGTCTCCACGTCGGGCCCCAGCCCCGGCGTGCCGTGATGGAAATAGACGCTGATCGCGTCGAGCAGTTCCAACTCGGCGCGCTTGCTCATCATGTGGATGATGCCCTTTTCGCGTGGCGTGCTGCCGGTGAGCGTGGGTACGCCATCGAGCGTGTCGAGGTACTCGGTAATGGCCGTGCACTCGGCAATGCAGGTGCCATCATCGAGTTCAAGCACCGGCAACGTACCCGAATAATTCTTGCCGGCGATGAATTCGGGCTTTTTATGCTCGCCCTTGTAAAGATCGACCATCACGAACTGGACGCGCGATTGCAGCCGCTTTTCGGCCAGTGCAATGCGCACGCGTGTCGGATAGGGCCCTGTCGGGAAATCGTGGATCTTCATCATGGGCAGTTGGGCTGTGTCGAAATCGACATTGCTGGAAGTCATTGCTGGGGCGCTCCGTAGTCGGTTGCAGGGGATCGGACGACGCGAAAATACGTCGCCCCACGAATCCACCTAACGTTTGTTAGGTTAACCATATAAGGTAGAATCCGGGGTGTCAACACCCTTTCCTGTGCGCGGAGACTGAAGCAGTGACGAACGACGCGAGCTCGAACTCGAGAGAAAGAATTCTGGCAGCCGCCACGAGGCTCGCGCAGACGCACGGCTACGGCGGCTTGAATTACCGGGATCTTGCCAACGAGGTGGGCATCAAGGCCGCGAGCATCTACCACCACTTCGACAGCAAGGCCGATCTCGGCGCCGCGGTGGCGAGGCGTTACTGGGAGGATTCCGCGGCGGCGCTGGACGACATGCTGGCCGGATCTCGCGATCCGCTGGACTGCCTGCGCCGCTATCCGGATACCTTCCGCAAGGCGCTCGCGACCGGCAACCGCCTGTGCCTGTGCAGCTTCATGGCGGCCGAAACCGACGATCTTCCGGAAGTCGTGATGAAAGAAGTCCTGGCCTTCGCCGACGTGAACGTGGCGTGGTTGAGCAAGGTTCTATCCACAGCGGCGGTGGTCAGTGCCCGGGAGAGCAAACAGCGGGCGCGGGCAATCTTCGCCGCCATCGCCGGCGCTCAGCTCATCGCGCGGAGTCGCGCCGATCTCTCGCTCTATGACGCGCTGATCGACAATTATCGTAAAGCGGGGCTTTTGCCGGCGTAGCAGGGTAACGGTGACGCGGCTTCGGATGATGTCGAACGTTCGCGAATGCATGATGTTCGATCGTGTGACCCCGACTGACGTGGATTCCGTCGCCGATGTTTGCTGCCGGACCGCCGCGATCAGCAGCAGGCCGAATTGACAGGCTTTTCGTAAAGAGACCAGACAATACCGTCCGTTTTCAATCCAACGCGGACAAAGCCCAGGGACTCGTAGTAAGCGCAGAGCGTCATGTTTTCGGCGCCGCAGTCGAGTCGAAGCAAACGCCGATTCAAGCGACTCACCTCGTGAGCGCACCAGTCGAGCATGAAGCTGCCGAGCCCGAGCCCGTTGAAACCCTGCCGCACACAGAGGCCGTGCACGTAGCCCGCAATCGGCGCTTGAGGCCCCCAGTGCCTGTCGTCGTCGAAGTCGAGCGAAAACGTTCCGACCAGCGTGCCATCCTGTTCGACGACGTACACGGCCTTCTCGGCGACGTGGTTTCGTACCCACCGTTCGGAGAAGCCGTCGCCTTCCTTGCCCCATACGTGGTCGCCGTGCGCGACCTTCTTGGCATGTGCATCGTTCCGGATCTGTGTCAGCACCGGGACATCGTCTGCCGTCGCTCTGCGGACGCTTTTCGACACCATCGTTCGTTTCCCCGTTATATCCGAGCTACCATCCCGGCGCACCACGTAACCAACCTGACGCTAGCCGCGCGCACGGCACCCATGCTGTCTTTATCCAGCGCTGCGCTAACCGTGGCTCACTTGCTTGAGCCACGCGTTCAATTGACGCGTACGATCGCGTGTTCTGTCGATTTCGCAAGTCAGTAGATCAAGATTACGATCCGCGCCTGCCTCGTTTATCAGATACCAAGCGGAACATTCGTCATCGAGAAAACGGATCCATTGCCGCTGAGCCGCGACAAATTTCACCTTGAGTGCAGGGTAGTCGACGTACTCGTCACGCGGCCGAGACAGCGACTTCAAAACCTTTTGGTAAGTGCGGTTCAATTCGTCGTCTGCTTGCTGAAATTCATCTTGACTACGCTGCAGCAAGCACTCGGGAGCTACGCTATCCGGTGCGCAGCTCTGCGCTTGCGCAGCGGTGAACCACGACAATGTCAGCGCCATGGCGGCGCCCAGCGCCGCGCGACGAAGGCTGAACGCCGATGCGCGGATATGCATTCTTGCTCCTATTCCCGTTTTCCCATTCATATGGCGATCGGAACAATTCACGCGCCGATCGCGTTCGACAAAATCTCCGTCGGAAACCCACGCTCTACGGATGAAAAGTCTCGCCCCGCTTCAGCATGTCGATGAATTCCGCGATTTTCCGTGCTCGTGTTTCCGGCTTCTTGGCATTCTGTATCCGAAACAGGATCGCATAGCGATTACGGCTGTTCAGCGTTGCGAAAAACTTCCCGGCTTTCGGATGGGCATCCAACGCCGCCTGCAAGTCGTCCGGCACGATCGAGTTGCCGGCCGACGCATAGGCAGCCGCCCAGCGGCCGTCCTTCCTCGCCTTCTCGATTTCGCCCATGCCGGCTGGGCGCATCCTGCCTGCGGCGATCAACGCTTCGGCCTTGTCCTTGTTCAGTTTGGACCAGATGCTTTTCGCCGAGCGCGGGGTGAAGCGTTGCAACCAGTATTGCTCGCTCTCGGCCCTCTTTTGGCCGTCGATCCAACCATGACAAAGGGCACTCTCCAACGCCTCTTGGTAGGTGACGGTTTGCTGCCCCGCGCCTTTTTTCGCGAGCCGCAGCCATGCTCCGGTCGACGTGCCGCCGTTCTGCCCCAACCAGCTTTCCCATTCGGCTTGACTGGCAAACGTCAGAGCGCCTTCGGTCATGTCACGATCCTGAATGGTTGCGTTTTCAACGACTCGAAAGCCGCCGCTCAACGAACGAGCGGCAGCCACCGGAGCCCCCGATTCCGCAAAACCGCCTCAAAGAATCCGGTTCAACGCATCGGCAAAGCGCTTCACCGCGCCATCGACATCATGCAGCTTGTCGAGCCCGAACAACCCGATCCGAAACGTCTTGAAATCCTCCGGCTCGTCGCATTGCAACGGCACACCCGCCGCGATCTGCAAACCGACATCGGCAAACTTCTTCCCAGTGCGAATACCGTCATCGCCGGTGTAGCTCACGACGACCCCCGGCGCCTCGAACCCTTTCGCGGCCACGCTCCTGAACCCCTTCTCCGTCAGCAGCGCGCGAATGCGCTCGCCAAGTTCGAGTTGTTCCGCCTTCACCTTGTCGAAGCCGTATGCATCGGTTTCCTTCATCACGTCGCGCAGCGTCGTGAGGCTGTCGGTGGGCATCGTCGCGTGATACGCGAACCCGCCGTCCTCGTACGCTTCCATGATCTGCAGCCACTTGCGCAGATCGCATGCGAAGCTGGTGCTGGTGGTCGAATCGATGCGCTCGCACGCGAGCGGGCTGAACATCACCATCGCGCAACACGGCGACGCACTCCAGCCCTTTTGCGGCGCACTGATCAGGATATCGACGCCGCTCGCCTGCATGTCGACCCACACGGTACCCGACGCGATGCAATCCAGCACGAACATCCCGCCGACCGCATGCACGGCATCGGCCACCGCGCGCAGGTACGCATCGGGCAGCATGATCCCGGACGCGGTTTCGACGTGCGGCGCGAACACGAGATCGGGTTTGTTGGCGTGGATCGCGGCGACCACTTCGTCGATCGGCGCCGGCGCATAGGCGGCCTGCCTGCCCGCTTCGACCGGGCGCGCCTTCAGCACCGTGGTCTCTGACGGAATGCTGCCCATGTCGAAAATCTGCGACCAGCGGAAGCTGAACCAGCCGTTGCGGATCACGAGGCACTTCTTGTTCGTCGCGAACTGTCGCGCCACGGCTTCCATGCCGAACGTGCCGCTGCCCGGCACGATCGCGACCGACTTCGCGTTGTAGACTTTCTTCAGCGTGGCGGAGATGTCGCGCATGACGCCCTGGAAGCGTTGCGACATATGGTTGACCGAGCGATCGGTGTACACCACCGAATATTCGAGGAGCCCCTCGCGGTCAACATCGGGAAGTAAACCTGGCATGCGCGCCTCCGGTGAAAGATGAACGATGGAATCAGGACAAGCAGCGTCTTCGATTCGATACTGCTCTGCACCATGCAAATACGTCATTTCCTCGACGAAAGCCGATTCTAGCGAACGCCGCCGGCCGATTGGCGCATATTTTTGCCCGCTCCCGGGCTCGGTATGCGCCGACGCCGGTCCGTGCCGCGCACATCGCCCTGTTCCGTGTAAGGGTTAACGACGCGCACGGCAACAGCCGCCTAACATGTCGACCAGCCCCCTCACGACGGAATTCACGATGACCTCCTCTCCCGCATCGTCACTGCAGTCGTCAACCGATCCCGCGCTCGCCGAGCGCATCGACGCGGTCCTGTCCCGCCAGCTCGATACGCAGCGCCTCGTCGGCGCGGTCGTCCTCGTCGCTCGCGACGGCGAACTCGTCTATCGCCGCGCGGCCGGGCTCGCGGACCGCGAATCGCGTACGCCGATGCGCGAGGACACGCAGTTCCGGCTCGCGTCGGTCACGAAGCCGATCGTCTCGGCGGCCGCGATGGCGCTCGTCGCGCAACGCAAGCTGTCGCTCGATGAAGACATCACGCGCTGGCTGCCGGAATTCCGTCCGGCGCTGCCCGATGGCCGCGTGCCGACGATCACGGTGCGCCAGTTGCTCGTGCATACCGCCGGCCTTGACTATCGCTTCAACGAAACCGACGCGAACGGCCCCTATGCGCGTGCGGGCGTGTCCGACGGGCTCGACGGCGCATCGATCACGCTCGCCGAAAACCTGCGCCGGATCGCGAGCGTGCCGCTGCTGTTCGTGCCTGGCACCAACTGGAACTATTCGCTGTCGATCGACGTCATCGGCGCGCTGATCGAGGCTGTGTGCGGCGTGCCGCTCGCCGACGCGATCGATGCGCTCGTGCTGCGCCCGCTCGGCGCACGCGACACGGGCTTCGTCGCACGCGATCCCGCGCGGCTCGCCACGCCGTACGTCAACGACACGCCGCAGCCGCACCGGCTCGCGGAAAACGAGACGGTGCCCATCGAGGAGGGCTTCGTCGGCGTCACGTACTCGCCGTCGCGCGCGCTGAATGCACAGGCGTTCCCGTCGGGCGGCGCCGGAATGGTCGGCACCGCCGGCGACGTGCTGACGGTGCTGGACACGCTGCGCGCGGGCGGCGGCGCGATCCTGCCGGCCGAACTGGTCGACGAGATGGGACACGTGCAGACCGGCGATTTCGAATTGCCGGACCTGCCGGGCGCGGGCTTCGGGATCGGCTTCTCGGTGCTGCGCGACCCGCAGGCGGCCGCGTCGCCGGAATCCGTCGGCACGTGGCGCTGGGGCGGCGTCTACGGTCATTCGTGGTTCGTCGATCGCGCGCGCGGACTCACCGTCGTGTCGCTGACGAACACGCTCTACGAAGGGATGAACGGGCAGTACACGCTCGATCTGCGCGATGCCGTCTACGGCGTCGGCTAACGCGTGCACACGAAAAAAGGCCCGACAGCGTCGGGCCAACGGGTTTGAGACACAAGGAGAATCCCGCCCACCCCATACCGGGCGGTTACGCCGCACTACACTACACGACGTTCTTTTCGACGATCGGCCGGTTTTCGAGCACACGCGCCCAGCCGAGCGACGACAGGTCGAGCGTGTCGTAACGCCCGCCCAGAATGAGTTCACTGACGCCACGCCCCGTCGCCGGCCCTTGCTGCAAGCCGTGGCCGCTGTAGCCGTTCGCGAACACGACGTTGTCGAGCTCGGGGTGGTAGCCGATGATCGCGTTGTGATCGAACACGTTGTACTCGTAGTAACCGGACCAGCAATTCTCGACGCGCAGCGCCTCGAATTCCGGCACGCGGTGCGCGAGCGTCGGCCAGATCACGTCGTCGAACAGCGCGTGGTCGACCTCGTCGAGCGGCAGGTCGTCCGGGTCGCGATCGGGGCTCGGCGACGTCCCGCAGATATACGTACGCCCTTCGGGCCGGAAATACACGCCGGTCGGATCGATCAGCAGCGGGCAATCGGCGAGCTTCGCCGGCGACGATACGTTGAAGATGCTGCGCCGTCGCGCATACACCGGAATATCGATGCCCATCATCGACGACAGCGTGCGCGTCCAGGCACCGGCCGCGTTGACGAGCGTGTCGCACGCGTAGCGCTCGCCGTCGCCCGTCACGACATGCGTGATTCTGCGGCCGTCGCGCACCACGTCCTTCACGTCGGCCGGCACGTAGCGCGCGCCGAGCGCCTGCGCCTTCTTGCGCAGCGCCTGCACGAGCCCGTAGCCGTCGAACCAGCCTTCACCGCTCACGCCATACGCGCCCGACACGAGATCGTCGACGTTCAGCCACGGAAACTTCGCACGCAGCGCATCGCGATCCATCAGCCGGATATCGGCGCCGAGGCGCGTCTGCAGCGCATGGTTCTCGCGCAGCGTCGCGTCGCCGGCCGGCGTCGCGAGAAACAGGTAGCCGCCTTCGTGCAGATCGATCGACGGCCGATTGCCGTCCACTTCGAGCCGCTCGCCGATCGTGCGCAGGAAGTCGATGCCGAACAGCGACATCTCGATCGACAGCGGCGTCGAGAACTGCTGGCGAATCGACGCGGCAGACAATGCCGACGACGATTTGGCATAGGTGGGGTCGCGTTCGATGACGGTCACGGCGACCGTGGGATCGGTGGCGCGCAGGAAATAAGCGATCGAGCTGCCGATCACACCACCGCCGACGATGACGACTTGAGAACTCACGACTGACTCCGGTTGCACGTAAAAGGCTCAGGGCCTGTGGGTGATTCATGCCGCGTCGCACGCGGCGTCGCGCGGGCAGGCTTCGTGGACGATCGCTGCGGCTATTTCAGCACGTCCTGCATCGCCGCGAAAGCCCGCCCGCGCGGGTTGCCTTCAGTCCGCCGATTTGGTCGTGACGGGCTGCCACGCGGCGTTCTTCACTTCGTACAGCGTCGAGCTCGGGTTCTTCAGGTCGCCCGTGCTCGTGAACGCGATCGTGCCGGTGATGCCGTCGTAGCGCGTGCCCTTGAGCGCGCCATTGAAATCGGCCGGCTTCGTCGAGTTCGCCTTCTGCATCGCGTTGATCGCGATCCACGTCGCGTCGTACGCGAACGGCGCATACGCGAGCATGTCGACGCCGTACTTCTGCTTGAATTTCGTCTCGAACAGCTTGCCTTTCGCGAGACGCGACAGCGGCTGCCCGTACTCCCACACCGATGCGCCTTCGGCCGCATTGCCGGCGAGCTTGATGAAGTTCGCATTCATCACGCCGCCGCCCGCGAGGAACTGCGCGCGGATGCCGAGCTGGCGCATGCGCTTCACGAGCATCGCGGCCTGCGCGTCGAGGCCGCCGAAGAACACGAGATCGGCGTTGGCGCTCTTGATCTTCGTGAGCTGCGCGCTGAAGTCGACGGCCTTGTCGTTCGTGAACTCGCGCGCGACGATCGCGCCGCCGTTCGCCTTCACGGCCTTCTCGAATTCGTCGGCTTCGCCCTGGCCGAACGCGGTGCGATCGTCGATGATCGCGATGCGTTTCGCCTTCGTCACGCTCGCGGCATACGTCCCGGCATTGCCGGCATTCTGCGTGTCGGTCGCGATCACGCGGTACACGCTATCGAGCCCGGCGCGCGTGATGTCGGGATTGGTCGCCGACGGCGTGATCATCGGAATGCCGGCCTTCGCGTAGATCTTCGACGCGGGCAGCGTCGTGCCCGAATTGAAGTGGCCGATCACGACGGCCACCTGCGCGTCGGCGAGCTGCTGCGCGGCCTGCACGCCGGTGCGCGGATCGCTCTGGTCGTCCTGCGACGCGATCACGAACTTCACCGGCTTGCCGCCGACGGTCGTGTGCGCGGCATTCGCTTCGTCCACCGCCATCCGCACGCCGTTCTCGATGTCCTTGCCGTAAGCGGCGCCGCCGCCCGTCAGCGGGCCGGCCACGCCGACCTTGACGATCGTCTCCTGCGCATGGGCCGCGTCCGTCTGAAACGCGAGAAGCACGGCGGTCAGGGCGACGCCGGAAAGCGAACGAATGCGGAACGTCATGGCAGTCCTTCTTGTGAGAGTCGGGATGCAACGCGCGATCGGCGCGCGTCGGCAACCTCCTGCGCGCCGATGATGTCTTGCGCTGCCGACGCGCAATGCGCGCGACCGGTGCGCCGATCACCGCGATTCCGTCTCCGAAGAACCTTTCATCGCGAAAGAGGTGAATGGATTGTGGGTAGCCAATACCCGTGCAGCAAACGAAATATCGGAACTACGTTGTGAGGATTTGTCATCAAGTTCCGGATTCATGGCCGATCCGCGGCCCGTACGACGGCGGGCCGTGGACGGAGGTGTTCCGAGGGGAAATGGCGGTCGCTTCGCCGGGTAAAGGCCGGCGCGGTCATGCCGGCAACGCATCATCGTGGCGACGCCGTCCGGCCTTCGCGACGCCGACAGCCGGCGCCGCATCATCGGTCAGTGCCGGTCGGTGCCCGTGTGGTGGCGCACCGCATCGGCCGCCTCGCCGGCCTTCTCCTGAAGCTTGCCGGCCTGCTGTTCGGCGACGCCATCCGCTTCGGTCTCGCGGTCGCCCGTCACCTTGCCCAGTGCTTCCTTGACCGAACCCTTGACCTGCTTGAGCTTGCCTTCGATGCGATTCCTGTCCATGGTCTTCTCCTGCGATGGTTGAGGAAAGCCGGCAATGCAGCGGCCTGCGCGGCACCGCCGAGCGGACAGGATCGCAAGCGGGCGCCGCGCGCGGCAGATGCGGATGCACCAGTGCGCATGGTGCATTCGCACCGAACGCCGTCAGTCCTTGTCCTTCGCGCCTCCCTTGTCGCCACGCGCGCCGTTCGTTTCGGCCGCGGCCGCGCCGACGATCCCGCGCTCGCGCGCCCAGACGATCGCCTCGGCGCGGCTGTGCACGTCGAGCTTCGCGTAGATCGTCGCGACGTGATTGCGCACGGTGTTCGGCGCCAGCCCGAGACGACCGGCGATCTCCTTGTCGGCGAGACCATGGCACAGCAGGTCGAACACGTCGCGCTCGCGCGCGGTCAGGTCGGACAACTGCGCGCCCGCATCCGGCGCATTCGCGCGTCGCACGTTCGCGAGTTTCTCGATCAGCGTGCGGCTGAACCACGACGCATCCTGCATCGCGGTCTCGATCGCATAGACGAGCTCCATCTCGGTGCGCTTGCGATCGCTGATGTCGAGCAGCGCGACGAGCAGGCAGTCGCGCCCGTGAATCGCGACGGGGTCGGCCGACACGACGCAATCGCGGACGTCGCCGTCGCGCGTGCGGATCTGCACGTCCGCGTTGCGCACGTTGCCGTCGCGCACGAGCCGGCCTTCGATGCGCGGCCATACGCCGCGTTCGGCCCACAGCCCGATCTCGTCCGCGGATTTGCCGAGCAGGTCGGGCTGCGCGTGGCCCGTCATCGCGGCAAACGCGTCGTTCACGTCGAGCAGCTCGAAACCGTCAGCCGTGACGATCGCCATCGCGACCGGCGCCATCCGGAAGGCGGTCGCGAAGCGTTCCTCGCTTTGCATCAGCGCGCGCTCGGCCTGCTTGCGCGGCTCGAGATCCATGAACGTGAACAGCATGCACGCCTCGCCGTTCATGTCGATCGGCTGCCCGGCGACGACCACCGCCTTGGTGCTGCCGTCGGCCAGTTTCAGCACGGCTTCCATCTGCGGGATCGTCGCGCCTTCGCCGAGCCGCTCGATCGCCAGCTCGCGCCGCTCGGCCTGTTCGAGCACGTCGACCTCGTATACCGAGCGGCCGAGCACGTCGTCGCGTGCGTGGCCCGTCATGTCGAGGAAGCCCTGGTTGACCTTAACGTAGCGCAGGTCGTCGAGCCGGCAGATCACGGCCGGCGCCGGATTCGCGTTGAAAGTGCGCTCGAAGCGCTCCTCGGCACTCGCCCATTCGGTCGCGTCGTGCAGCACGAGCGCGAGGCAGTCGGGTGCGCCGGCCGCGTTCGTCAGCACGAGGCTGCGGATGCGGTGAACCCAGCTCACCGACTCGTCGGCGGCCGATTCGACCTCGACCGTCACGTCGCTGAACTCCTCGCCGGCGATCACGCGATCCATCGGATAGTGGCCGTCGCGCACCGGATGGTTGTTCCGGTAGCGCAGCCGGAACCGCTCGCGGTATTCGGTGACGTTCGCGCCGAGCGCCTTGAGCTCGGTCACGCCATGCATCGCGAGCGCGGCCTCGTTCGCCCAGACGATCCGCTGGTCGGGCTCGATCAGGATCACGCCCTCGGTGAGTCCCGCGATGATCTGGTGCAGCTGGCGCCGGTCGGTATGCGACTTGAGCACCTGTTCGTCTACTGGTTCGTTCATCGATTCGTTGTCCCTGTCGTCAAACATGAGCGTCAACAGTGCGGCCGGGCGCCCGTTGCAGCGTCACGCGCCGGCCGGCGGGTGCGGCGATGATCACGTGCGGCGCAACGGCGCGACAGGCGCGGATGCACTATCTCGAATAGTACATTCGCACGCCGCCCGCGTTTCGTGCGGCGCCCCGCCCAATGGCGCAGCGCAGCCCGCGCGCCCGTCACGCAGCATTGCCCAGGTCATGGTGCACGTCGCGTGCCCGCCCGTCCGTTCCGTCCCCAGTGCAAACGCACTAGCCGATCAGGTGAATTTGCGCGATGTCCGCTCGCGTTCGCGTCGGTACGCTGGTACTGCATCGGCGCTCAGGCGCCGCCCTTTCATACCGCAGAGGAGGACACCGGATGAAATTGCAACAGACACCCGATCCGACGCGGCCCGAGCCGGCCCCGGATCACCCGCCCGAACCGGCGCCCGGCACCGATCCGCCGGTGCCGCTGCCGCCCGACGTGCCGCGCCCCGACATGCCGCCGCGCGAGCCCGGCTACGACACGCCGATCGCCCGCTAACGCGCCGAAGTGCACGGGAACGATCCGTGCTCCCGCAGCAACTGATTCAACCCGCCAATCGAAGGAGAACATCAATGAACAAGACCTCGCACCTTTCGACGCTGCTCGCCGTCAGCGCGGCTTTCCTGCTTTCCGCTGCCCCGCTCACGAACGCGCACGCCCAAGCCTCGTCGACCGACAGCGGCATGGCGACCGAATCGAACCAGCCTGTCACCGACACGTGGATCACGACCAAGGTGAAGGGTGAGCTCGCCACCACCAAGGGCGTGGAAAGCACCGACGTCAGCGTGAAGACGGTCGACGGCGTCGTCACGCTCACGGGCGTGCTGCCGACCAAGACCGCCGTGAAGAAGGCCGTCGCCGTGACGCGCGCGGTCAAGGGCGTGAAGCACGTCGACGCATCCGGCCTGAAGGCGAAGGGCTGAGCTACCACGCGGCGGCCGACCGCCGCACTTTTCTCCCCGTACACAAGGAGCACACCATGAACGAAGACAAGATCAAGGGCCAGTGGAAACAGCTCACCGGCAAGCTGAAGGCCAAGTGGGGCAAGCTGACCGACGACGATCTCCAGGTCGCGGAAGGCAATCGCGATTATCTGGCCGGGAAGATCCAGGAGCGTTACGGGATCGCCCGCGACGAAGCCGAGAGGCAGTTGAAGGAATTCGACCGCGAGCTGTAACGCGCCAGTCGTCTCACCCAGCCGCGACGCGCACCGCGTCGCGGCCACGCGGAGGACAACGACATGGGCAAATATCTGATCGCATGGCTGCTCGGTGTACCGATCGGGCTGCTGGTGCTGTTTTATCTGGTCACGCACCTCTTCTGATGCTCTTCTGATGCACGTGACGCCCCGTCGACGAAAACGGGCCGACGGCTGAAACCAGCCGCCGGCCCGTCTGCTTTTGCATGCTGTATGCGATGCGTCGCGCTTACTTCGCCGCGTTTGCCGTCATCTTGAAGATGCCTTGCGCGTTGCCCGCGTCGAAGCGCAGGTCGGTCACCCAGCGACGCGCCGCCTGGTCGAACGTGCGCTTGCGCGTGATGAACTCGTAGAACGATCCCGGCACGTTGCGCTTGACCGTGCCGCCGTCGCGGGTACGGAACTCGCGCTCGACCGTATCCGCGCGATAGGCCGTCTGGAACACGCGGCCCGAGCGCGAGCGTTCGACTTCCGGCTTCATCGGCCGGCCCTTCGCCTTCTCGTCGTCGGACAGCTTGAACACGTCGGCGACGCGGTCGGTCGCGTGATTGAACGCATTGCCCTCGGTCGCGATCCACGCCATTTCCGCCGATTCCATCAGCAGCGTCTCGTAGTCGAGTTCGTTCGGCACGTCGTGCTGACGCGCGAACGCGCCGACGATCTCCGGCAGCAGCGCATGCGCAGCTTCCAGCGACAGCCAGCCTTCGCGCTCGACTTCCCACAGCAGCGCGACGGCCGCCGGCGACAGCGGATCGCGCGACGAGCCGACGACGTTCGTCACGGCCTGCTGGAATTCCTTCGAGAAGCGCTCCGGATGCAGTTCGCTGACGAAGAACTGTGCGATTTCGTCCGGCGCGTCCTCATGCGCATACGCCCGGCCGGTCATGCCGAGCTTGTCGAGCGGGTAACGGCCGTTCAGGCGAAAGCCGAGCGGCCGCAGGATGCGCGTGAACGCGGCCTCGCCCGGCGGCAGCGCGCCCGTGTGCGGCCAGCGCACCGTGCGCAACGCGCCGTGGTCGAAATAGACCGAGCCGCCGCTTTCGACCGCGTCGGCCGTGTACGCGCGGCCGTTCGCCGAACGCTCGAGCAGCCCTTCGAACAGCGCCATGTTCATCGCCTGCGCGATTTCCGCGCGCGTCACGACGCCGTCTTCCCATTCCTCGAGGATGGCCGGCATGTTCAGGGTGGAGAACAGGGCGTCGGTCTTCGCCTGTCCCAGCAGCTTCGTCAGCAGGCTGTCGATATTCGGATTGCGCATCGGGATTCTCGTCTCGGGGGACCGCCGGCAAACGTGCCGGCAACTCGTCGGCCGGCCGCCCCACGAGCGCCTGACCTTGCGTGGGGAGCATTATTCAAAGGGTTGCAGCCGGGCGTAAAGCGAGATTAAATTGATATGTGATGAGTTTTTGGAATTATTGGCCGCTCCCGGCTCCGCCCGCCGGCCCGCACCGGGCAGGTGCGTTCGTCAGACGAATCGAACATCATGCGTAAATTCAAGATTCCCAACATGGGCGCGCTGGTGGCGTTCGAAGCCGCCGCCCGCCACGAGAGCTTCACGCACGCGGCCAAGGAGCTGTTCCTGACCGAAAGCGCGGTGTCGCGGCAGATCGCGACGCTGGAGGCGAGCCTCGGCGTGCGGCTGTTCGCGCGCGTGAAGCAGCGCGTCGTGCTGACGCGCGCCGGCAAGCTGTACGGCACGCAGGTGCGGCGCGCGCTGGAAGCGCTCGACCGCGACACGCTGTCGATCATCGCTCACGGCAGCGGCGGCGGTTACCTGGAACTCGCGGTGCTGCCGACCTTCGCGTCGCACTGGCTGATTCCGCGCATCAAGAGCTTCTACGACCGCACGCCGGACGTGCGCGTGAACATGGGCAGCCGCACCGACCTGTTCTCGTTCGAGGACACGCACTTCGAAGCCGCGATCCACTACGGCAAGCCGACCTGGCCCGGCACGTCGTCCGACTACCTGTTCGGCGAGGAAGTCGTGCCGATCTGCGCGCCCGCGCTGCTGAACGGGCCGGTCGAGCGTGTCGAGGATCTGCTCGCGTATCCGCTGCTGCACTCGACGACGCGCCCCGGCGCGTGGGCGCAGTGGTTCGAGACGCACGGCGTCGAGGACATCCGCACGATGCAGGGCGTGCGCTACGAACTGCATACGATGCTGATCAGCGCGGCCGCGGCCGGGCTCGGCGTCGCGCTCGTGCCGAAGTTCTTCGTCGAGGAACAGTTGCAGCAGCTCGGCCTCGTCGTGCCGTGCGATGCGGCAACCGTCGGCGATTCGGCGTACTACCTCGTGTATCCGACCGAGTTCAGCCACAGCAAGCCGCTGGAATCGTTCCGCGGCTGGCTGCTCGAACAGGCGAGCGCGTATGCGGCGCCGGAGCGCGATGCGCACGACGCCGATGCGGAAGATGAGGAAGACGACGAGGACGTCGAGTAACGGCGGCGTCGCACCGGCGTCATCGCGCGGCGGCTGCGCATGCGTGTCGCGACGGCACGTCGGCCGCCACGACCTTCACCAGCCGCGCACGATCGGGCGTTTCCAGCCCGGGACACGCCGTCTCCAGATCGCGGATCACGAGCGTCGCACGCCCGTCGAACCGGCATACGCCGCGGGGTTGCACGGCCGGTAGCCGTAGCCCGCGTCTCGCCTCGTGCTGGTTCGTGAAAACGATCACGCCCGCGCGTTGCGAGCGGGCGGGCAAGCGTCGCGCCGATGCGTCGTCCTCTTCGAACCACACGTCCGACCCGATCGATTCGTCGCCGTAGTCGAGCGCGTAACGCCCCGACAGCGTGATCGTCCGGTCGATCTGCATCGCATGGCAAGCCGGCTCGGCATCCGCCGGGATCGTCTGCGCCCCGGCCGCGAGCGGGCCGCACGCCAGCAACGATAAAAACAGCGCGCGGGCGCGGCCGGTCATGCTCGAGACATCAATCGCGGGGCGGATCATGGGCAGCGAAGTGCGGATCATCGTGACGAAGACCCGCATTGTCGCGCACCGCGTGCGTTACATGTGCCACTTCACCGTGGCGGTCAGCGTGCGCGGATCGCCGGGCATGTTGTACAGGTCCGCGTTGCCGTGCGCGGAGATGAAGTAGCGGCGATTGAACAGGTTGTCGAGCGTGAGCGTCACGTCGACCTTCTTGCTGCGATAGCCTGCGCCCAGGTTGAACACCGTGAACGACGGCAGCGTGACGAGATCGCTCGCCGACGTATAGCGCGCCGACTGGAACTGCATGCCGGCCGCCGCATAGAAGCCGTACGGCAGCTCGCGCTTGAGCCACAGGTTCGCGCTGTGGCGCGGCATCAGCCCCGGCGTGTTGCTCGACACCGCGAGGCCGGCCGCCGTCGATTGCGCGGAACCGTCCACCGTGCCGTTCAGGTACGCGTAACCCGCATACACCGACCACTTCGGCGCGATCTCGCCGGTGAAGCCCAGCTCCATCCCGCGCACGTGCTGCGTACCGATCGGCAGCGCGTAGCCGGGATTCGCCGGATCGCCGATCTGCTGGTTGGTCTGGCGCATGTCGAACAGCGCGACGCTGGCCGTCGCCTTGCCGCCGAGGTCGAAGCGCGAGCCGACTTCATACGCGGTGGTCTTCTGTGGCGCGAGCGCGGCGCCGTTCGAGAACGCGCCGGAGCTGATCAGCGTGTCGGCCAGCGGCGAGAACGACTGGCTGAACGACCCGTACAGCGTAAGCCAGTCGAGCGGTTCGTAGATCAGCCCGACGCGCGGGCTCCACGCATGATCGGTACGGTCGAGATTGACGTTCGACGACGTGTAGTCGTGGCGGATCTGGTTCAGGTAGTCGAAGCGCAGGCCCGCGAGCACCTTCCAGTGTTCGGTCAGCGAGATCAGGTCCTGCGCGTAGACGCCCGCGAGCCCGACGACGGTCGACGCGTTCGTCTTCGCACGCGCGCCGGTCGGCACGCCGGGCAGGACGACCGGCTGCGGATTGAAGAGATCGTAGGTCGCGACCTTCGTCACGCTGTAGATCGTGTCGAACTTCTGCTGCTGCGACAGCTCCAGCCCGTACAGCAGCTCGTGGCGCATGCCGAACAGCGACGTCTTCTGCGTGAGTTCGAACAGCCCGTCGATGCCGTGATCGGTACGCTGGCGCGTCGACTGGTCGAGCGTGACGACCGGGTGCGCGGCAGTCTTGATCGGCTCGTAGTTCACGTAGTTCTTCCGCTCGAGCGAGAAGTCGTACGCGCGGATCGCGCCGTGGAACGACAGCGAATCGTTGAAGCGGTGATCGAGCGACACCGTCGCGCTTTTCGCGGAGACGTCGTTGTATGAACTGTTCACCCCGTCGGCCGACCCGTAGTACGTGTTGATCGGCACGTCGACCGGCCGGCCGCGATACGCGGGCACTCCCTGGTCGGACGTGCGGCGGTCGTGCAGGTAGTCGAATTCGACGTTCAGCACCGTGTCGCGGTCGAGCTTGAACTGCGCGGACGGCGCGATCGCCTGCCGGTTGAGCTGGAACTGGTCGCGGAAGCTGTTCGAATTCTCGGCCGCGCCGGTCATGCGGAAGCGCGCCGCGTCGTTCGGGTTCCACCCGAGGTCGAATTCGCCGCGCCGCTCGCCGCGCGTGCCGAGCGTCACGCCCACGTCGTTCACCGGGTTCGCCTGCGGCCGCTTCAGCACGCGATTCACGATGCCGCCCGCCGAGCCACGCCCGTACAGCACGGCCGCCGGCCCCTTCAGCACCTCCACGCGATCGACGTTCGACAGGTCGCGGTAGTACAGCGCATCGTCGCGAATGCCGTCGACGTACTGGTCCGTGATGCTGTTGAAGCCGCGGATCGTGATCTGGTCGCGCTGGCCGTCGCCGACCGAGAAGCCGACGCCCGGCACGTTGCGCAATGCATCCTGCAGCGACGTCGCGTTCTGATCCTCGATCACCGCGTGCGGCACGACGTTCACGGTCTGCGGCACGTCCATCAGCGACATGTCGGTCTTGGTCGCCGCGCGCGAATGGCCGCCGTCGTACGACGCATGCTCGGCGGCCGCGTTGACGGAAATCGCGGGCAGGGTCGCCGCGGCGTCGGCCGCCTGCGCAAACGAAGTGCGGGCGCCCGCCAGCGACGTGGCGATCAGAAGCGCATGGCACGCGCTCGTGTTGAGTTTCATCGTGAACGTGGAAGGGGGTGAAGAAAACGGCGAACGGCCGGCGCGTATCGCTGCCGACCGGCGCAACCGGCACGAAAAAAGCCGTGACGCCCCGTCACGGCCCGTAATGCGGCGAAATAATAAACGAGAATGATTCGTGTTTTTAATTAATTTTCATCGTGTCGCCTGCCCGCAACGTGAACGCTTATCGCGCCCCGCATTCCTGACGAATGCCTTTCTATTCAGGTCATTTGGCGGCCCGAATCGCAATGAAAAAGAAAGCATTGGATCAGTCGCCTCATGCGGCAACGATCGGTAAAAGGCGAGATTCGGGAGGGCGACGGAGAAACTGGGAAGGATCACGAAGGATCGGGACAAGCAGGCGGGACGGATTCAATAGTCCGGTGTGCGCCGGACCGGGCAACCCCGGCCCGGCGCTCCGGCCAGCCGACCTCGCATCGGCGGCGCGGCGGATCTTCTTCTGTTCTTCACTACGTCTGCTCTCAGGTTCACTGCATTTTTTTCCTCAACGCGTCGGGCCATTATCCGCTCAATTCTGCCGAAGTAAAACGTTTGCGGTTGCACTCAAGCTGTTATACCGGCGATTCGGCAACAGTCTTTCCAAATGCTTACGGTAATTGCGACACGATTCCCTCTGTGTTGCATTCGTCGCGACGTTCCTTTTAAATGGAACTGGTTCCATTCGTTGAATCGGCCATGTTCGTGCGTGACGCGCGCTCGCGTGCGCGTCATGATGCCGATTCAGGATCGAGGATCATTCCGTTCAGGATTCGCATCGCCCGTCCTTCCCGGACACCCCGTCAAACGAGACCGTCATGCCCGATTCCGCCTCCCTGCAGCACCTGTTTCCCGCATTACAGGACATCCCCGCCGAATTCCGGCTGGCTTCGCCGATTCACCAGCGCGTGTCGCTCGTCGACGGCGAATTGCGACCGTGGGACGGCGCGACCAAGACCGTGCTGTCGCCCGTGTGCGTGCGGCAGGCGGACGGCAGCGTCGAGCAGGTCGAGATCGGCAGCTACCCGGTGATGGGCGAAACGGAAAGCGACGCGGCACTCGACGCCGCGGTGCGCGCGTACGACGCCGGCCGCGGCGAGTGGCCGACGATGAAGGTCGAGCAGCGCATCGCGTGCATGCAGGACTTCATCAAGCGGATGGTCGCGCAGCGCGAACTCGTCGTGAACCTGATCATGTGGGAGATCGGCAAGAGCCTCGCCGATTCGCAGAAGGAGTTCGACCGCACCGTCACGTACATGACGCAGACGATCGACGCGCTGAAGGAGCTCGACAACGCGAACTCGCGCTTCGTGATCGCGGAAGGCACGATCGGCCAGATCCGCCGCACGCCGCTCGGCGTCGTGCTGTGCATGGGCCCGTACAACTATCCGCTGAACGAAACCTTCGCGACGCTGATTCCCGCGCTGCTGATGGGCAATACCGTGGTGTTCAAGCCGCCGCAATACGGCACGCTACTGTTCGAGCCGCTGCTCGAAGCGTTCCGCGACGCGTTCCCGAAGGGCGTGATCAATACGATCTACGCGCCGGGCGCGGTGGTCGTGCCGCACATGCTCGCGTCGGGCAAGATCAACGTGCTCGCGCTGATCGGCTCGAGCAAGGTCGCCGATCACCTGAAGAAGCAGCATCCGAAGTCGCACCGGCTGCGCGCGATCCTCGGCCTCGACGCGAAGAACGCGGCGATCGTGCTGCCCGACGCCGATCTCGACCTCACCGTGAAGGAGTGCCTGCTCGGCGCGCTGTCGTTCAACGGCCAGCGCTGTACCGCGCTGAAGATGCTGCTCGTGCATCGCTCGATCGTCGACGAATTCCTGAAGCGCTTCACCGCCGCGCTCGAACAGCTGAAGATCGGCATGCCGTGGGAAAAGGGCGTCAGCATCACGCCGTTGCCCGGCATGCATCGCACCGCGTACATGACCGACGCGATCGACGACGCGAGGGCGTTGGGCGCGCAGGTCGTCAACCATCAGGGCGGCGAGTTCAGCAAGACGCTGTTCTACCCGGCCGTCGTGTATCCGGTGTCCGAAGGGATGAAGCTGTACCGCGAGGAGCAGTTCGGGCCGATCATTCCGGTCGCGCCGTTCGACGACGTGGACACCGCGCTCGACTACGTGACGACGTCGGAGCACGGCCAGCAGGTCAGCATCTTCGGTTCGGATCCCGCGCAGATCGGCGCGCTCGTCGATCCGCTCGTGAACCAGGTGTGCCGCGTGAACATCAATTGCCAGTGCCAGCGGGGGCCCGACGTGTTCCCGTTCGCGGGCCGCAAGGATTCGGCGGAAGGCACGCTGTCGGTGAGCGATGCGCTGCGCGCGTTCTCGATCCGCTCGATGGTCGCGGCGAAGCAGACCGACAGCAGCAAGCAGCTGCTCGATTCGATCGTGTCGGATCACCACTCGAAGTTCATCAATACGGGCTTCATTTTCTGAAGCGGTATTGATCGATGCCGGCGCCTCCGTCGCACGTCGGTGCGGCGGAGGCTTCCGGCAAAGCTCCACGCGGGCTAGGGTCTGTTCACGCTAATAACGGGCTTGCGCTGGCCCTAGACGTTCGTCACCAGCAGCCGAACGCCCGCCACCCCGAACACGACAGCCAGACACGCTTCCATCGCGCGCCGCCCGCGCACGTACAACCGGCGCGCACCGTCCATCGAGAACACCAGCGCATAGCCGCCGAACACCAGGCAGCCGATCGCGAGGCAGCCCGGCACGACGGCGCCGTGCGCGCCGCCCGCGCCGTTCGACGACAGCGCGACGATCGACACCCACACGAGAATCGCCTTCGGATTGGTCAGGTGCAGCATCGCGCCGCGCACGTAGAAGCGCGACAGCCGCTGCTCGCGCGCGGCGTTCGCCGCTGCCGCCGGCGGGCCGGACAACGCCGTGCGCGCCGACTTGAACGCGAGCCACAGCAGGTACAGCCCGCCGAACACCTTGATCGCGACCAGCAGCTTCGACCACGCGAGCAGCGCGGCCGAGACGCCGAGCGCCGCCACCGTCGCCCAGAACATCGACCCCGACATTACGCCGAGCGCGAACGCGAACGCCGCCTTGCGGCCCTGGTTCGCGGCGACCGACATGATCGCGAGATTGCTCGGCCCGGGACTGGCCGTGCCGATGAAATACGCGGTGTAGGCAAGCAGCAGGTTGGCGGAGAAGAAGGCGTGGACGTTCATGTCGAAGCTCGCGGAGACGATCGGGAGATTGTTGGCAAACCTGCGCCGTCTGCCCATGGACAATTGCACGGCAATTCGCTGGGCCAGTTGTGTGGCCATGCAACCAGTCGCCACGCCCGGACCGTCTCTGTTTTGAAACAACTGGCGCATTCGCCGCCGGTTCGCGCGATGCGGCGGCGGGCGCTCCATGCAGTCGTTTCCCGTCGGCGAACGCACGACGGGCGTGGCCGAACCACCCGGCACGCGCCGTTGCGGCCTTTCGCCGGCAGAAACGCGCGACGCGCCCGATGCCCGCGTTACGTTACATCCGTGAAGCATTTCGCATCGTCGCGCCGCTTCCGGCGTCCGATACCGTCTGCCTGCAGCCGATAGACACGCTCCTCGATCGCCTGCGCGATCCAGTCCCGACGGGACTCGCCGCGCGATGCCGGATCGCGGCTCAACATTACTCAACAATCGTGCGGCGGCGCTGGTACGGAATCTGCATTCCGTTCGGGCAGAAGCCGCGCCCGTTACCGCGCGGACATGAATTCACCCTCGGGCGCTCCCCGGATCCGCCCGTACGACATGCACACGCAACGAGGCTCTCCATGGATGCGCAGCCCAACTCGTCCGATTCGTCGTTCCAGCTCTTCCTCGCGAAGGTGCTCGAACAGCCGCTGCCCGACTGGACCGAAAAACAGCAGATGGAACTCGAGATGGCGCACACGCTGTCGACGCAAATGGTCACGCTCGCCGAAGACATGCGCGGCCGCACGCCCGATCTCGCGCGCTGCCTCGTGCTGCTGCGCTACGCGAAGGTGCTCGACTTCATGCTGACGTCGCTCGCCGCGCATCGCGACATTCATCCGCAGACACTGCGCACGCTGTTCCGGCTCGCGAACCTGAAGGTCGACGACGCGTATCCGGTGTAAGCCGGCGCAACGGACCGGAGGCCGCGCACGTCCCTTGCGGCCACGCCGGCCAGGCGCGATTCGCCTCCGCACACGCACGGCCCGCCTGCTCCTGCGCGCAAACGGCGGTACAATCGCGCGCCATGAACGCACTTCGCCGCTTCCTGCTCCGGCCAGGCGTCGCGCGACAGTGGCTGTGGGGGTTGCTCCTCGTGACGCTGCTGTCCCGCGCGCTGATGTCGGGCGCCGTGATGCTCGATCCGGACGGTCCGGAGGCGGGCTCGGTGGTGCTGTGTTCGGGCCGCGGCCCGCTGATCGTCGCCGGCGCCGCACTGGCCGCCCGCTTCGACGCGAGCGCGCCGATCACGCCGGCCAACGATGCGCTCGCGCTCGTCGATGCACTCAAGCATGACGCGCACGCCGACAAGGCCGCATCCTCCGGCGACGGCGACGGCCTGTGCGCATTCGGCGCCGCGCTGTTCACCGCGCTCGCGTCGTTCGTGCTGCTGGTGCTGCTGTTTCCCGCGGCGGCGCCGCGGCGCTTCCGCGTTCACTTCTACAGCCCTCCTTTCGTGCGATCGATATTCGACGATCGCCCGCCCTCCCGCGCGCCTCCCCGGTTCTGCTGAACGTTCCGTCCTGTGACGCATGCACGTCGACGTGCATGCGCGTTCACGCCGTTCGTTTCGCCCGACCTGATTCACGCGTTCACCCGCATGCCCGCGGCGCGCGGGCGACGCCGCCCTGCGCCCCGTTTGCGCAGCGCGCGGTGCCGCCTGCCGCGCCGACGCATGCACGCGGGTGCGACGCACGTTGACGGCCGCCGGCCCGCGCCGGCCCCGCCGCTCGACGAACCCGAGGAGTTCATACCATGTCGACCATCGTCGATCGGGCCATCTCGCCCGCCCGTTCCGCCAGCGCCGGTTACCGGACGCTCTGGCGCTGGCATTTCTATGCCGGCCTGTTCGTGATGCCGTTCCTCGTGATCCTCGCGATCACGGGCACGCTCTACTGCTTCCAGCCGCAGATCGAGCCGCTGCTGTATCCGCACCGGCTGGTCGTCGAACCGCGCGCGACGCCGCGGCTCGATGCCGACACGCTGCTCGCTCGCGCCCGCACCGCGATGCCGGCCGGCGCGACGCCGGTTTCCGTGCAAGTCTCCGCCGCGCCGGACCGCAGCGCCGAGTACGTTTTCCGGTTGCGCGACGGCAGCCGCGAGAGCGTGTACGTGAACCCGTACGACGGCAGCGTGCTCGGCACGCTGAGCGTCGAGAACCGCTTCATGCAGGTCGACCGGATGCTGCATCGCAAGCTGCTGCTCGGCAAGACCGGCGAGTTGCTGATGGAACTCGCCGCCTGCTGGACCTTCGTGATGATCGGCACGGGCATCGCGCTGTGGTGGCCGCGCGGCGCGGCACGCGTCGGGCGCGCGCTGCAGCCCGACCTGTCGCTGCGCGGCCGGCCGCTGTGGAAGAGCCTTCACGCGACGGCCGGCATCTGGCTCGCGGCCGGCACGATCGCGTTCATCCTGTCCGGGCTGCCGTGGTCGGGCTCGTGGGGCAAGAATTTCAAGGCGCTCGCCGCGACCGTGAACCTCGGCGCGCCGGAAGGCGCGTGGGGCGGCGCGTCGGTGCGCTCGACGCGCCCGGGCGCCGCCGCGGTGGCCGACACTGCGCGTGCGCCGGCCGCCGTCCCGTCCGGCCATCACCACGAATCGGACGAATCGATGCCCGGGATGGTGATGGACGACCTGCCGTTGCCGCAAACGCCGTGGGCGGTCGGCAACGTGCCCGTCCCGCATTCACCGTCCGCGCCGACGCCCGCGCCGCTGCCGCTAGGCCGCGCGATCGCGATCGTCGCCGGGCTCGGCGTGACGAGCGGCTACACGCTCGCGCTGCCGGCCGGCGCGGACGGCGTGTTCACCGCGTCGTACTTTCCGGCCGACCCGAAGGCGGAACGCACGATCTACGTCGACCAGTACAGCGGCGCCGTGCTGAAGGACATCCGCTATGACGACTACGGCGCGGTATCGCGCGCGGTGTCGTACGGCACGTCGCTGCACATGGGCCGTTATTTCGGGCTCGCGAACCAGATCCTCTGCGCGGTGCTGTCGCTCGGGCTGGCCGCGATGGCCGTCACGGGCACCGTGATGTGGTGGAAGCGCCGCCCGGCCCGGACGCTGGGCGCACCGTCGCGCGAACGCGGCGCGCCGCCGATGCGCGGCTGGATCGCCGGGCTCGTGCTGCTCGGCATCGTGTTCCCGTTGATGGGGCTGACGATCGTCGCGGTCTGGTTGCTCGACCGGCTGCTGTTCGGCCGCGCGGCGCGCGCCGCGGCGTGACCGACGCAAGCGCTTCCCCCATTCAAAGGAAACCGAAGCAATGAAGTTCAGATTGATGCTGCCTGCTGCCGTGCTCGCGGCGCTGTCGCCGGTCGGGCACGCACACGCACAGGAAAACGGCGTCGACGGCAGCGGCGCCACGCTCGCACCGATTCGCGTCGACGCGCAGAAGGCGCCCGCGCTGATGCAACCGCTCGACACCGGCAGCCATCTCGGGCTGTCGTCGCTCGAAACGCCCGCGAGCGTCGAGCAGATCAGCCGCGCGACACTCGACACGCGCGGCGACCGTTCGATCATCGACGCCGTGAGCCGCGCCGCCGGCATCAGCGCGTCGCCGCATCCGGGCAACGGCAACTCGGAGCTCGCCGCGCGCGGCTTCGTCGGCGCGTCGTCGGTCACCCAGCTCTACGACGGCGTGCGCCCGTACGGCGCGATCGGCGTCACGTTCCCGTTCGACACGTGGTCGGTCGACCATATCGACGTGCTGCGCGGCCCCGCTTCGGTGATCTACGGCGAAGGCGCGATCGGCGGCGTGGTCAACATCGTCCCGAAGAAGCCGACACGCACGCCGATCCGCAACGAACTGCAGGTCGGCGGCGGCACCGAAGGCACCGCGCGGGCCGCGTTCGGCAGCGGCGGCGCGATCAACGACAGGCTGTCGTACCGCTTCGACATCAGCGGCAACCGATCGTCGAACTGGGTCGATCACGGCAATTCGCGCAACCTGTCGGTCTCCGGCGCGCTGCGCTACGACGTGACGCCCGACCTGTTCGTGACGGCGTCGTACGCGCAGGGCTTCATGCATCCGATGCAGTACTTCGGCGTGCCGCTCGTCAACGGTGCGCGCGATCGCGGGCTCGACAAGAAGAACTACAACGTCGGCGACGCCGACATCGCGTTCCGCGACAGCTGGGCGACCGTCTCGGCGAACTGGCAGCCGAGCGACAGCCTGAACGTGACGAGCACGCTCTACCGGATGAAGAGCAACCGTCACTGGAAGGATGCGGAGTACTACACGTACCTGCCATCGAGCGCGCAAGTCCGGCGCAGCAGCTATACCGAGATCTTTCACGACCAGGAGCAATACGGCAACGTGACGACGGCCACCGTCGGCGGCGCGCTGTTCGGCATGCGCAACACGTTTTCGGCGGGCGTCGAGTTCAACCACACGACGTTCCAGCACGACAACAACTCGCCGTATGCGGGCACGTCGACGGTCGATCCGTTCGACTTCGATCCGGGCAGCTTCATCAATACGGCCGGCACGTTTCCGAAGTACCGCAGCCAGTCGAACCAGTACGCGCTGTTCGCGGAGAACCGGCTCGAGATCACGCCGCGCTGGTCGGTGATCGGCGGGCTGCGCTACGACCACGCGAGCGTGAACCGCGACGATCTCGTGAACGGCGGCGCGTTCACGAAGGTGTTCGCGAACACCGGCTGGCGCATCGGCACCGTGTACGACGTGCAGCCCGGCCTCGCCGTGTACGGCCAGTATTCGGTCGCGGCCGATCCGGTCAGCTCGCTGCTGTCGCTGAATGCGTCGAAGGCGAACTTCACGCTCGCGACCGGCCGGCAGATCGAGATCGGCGTGAAGCAGTCGTTCCTCGACGGCAAGGCGGAATGGACGCTCGCCGCGTACCGGATCGTGAAGCGCAACCTGCTGACGGCCGACCCGGTGAACCCGAACCAGTCGATCCAGGTCGGCCAGCAGTCATCGCGCGGGCTCGAGGCGACGGTCGGCGCGGAGATCGCGAAGGACTGGCGCGTCGATGCGAACGTGTCGATCCTGCGCGCGAAATACGACGATTTCCAGCAGTCGTCCGGCGGCACGGCCGTGTCGCGCGCGGGCAACGTGCCGGTGTCGGTGCCGCAGCGGCTCGCGAACCTGTGGGTGAGCTGGCGCTTTGCGCCAGACTGGACGGGTATCGCAGGCGTGAAATACGTCGGCAAGCGGTTCGCCGATACCGCGAACCAGCTCGTGATGCCGTCGTACACGACCGTCGATCTCGGCCTCGCATGGACGCCGCGCAAGGACACGACGATCACCGCCCGCGCGTACAACGTGTTCAATCGCCGCTACGTGCAGTCCGCGTACTACAACGAAACGCAGTATCTGCTCGGCAACGACCGGCGGTTCGAGGTGCTGGCGAACTACCGGTTCTGATGCGGCGCGCCGGCGCGCAACGGGTGCGCGGCGGCGGGCCGGTCAGTGTCCGGTCGCGCCGCTGCCGGCCCGCCCGCGCCCGTCACGCACGCGGGCCCGCCATCCACTTCCGGTAGCGCCGCGTCTGGCATTGCGCGGCCAGTTGCTGCCGCACCAGCGCACGCAGCGGCGACACCTGCGGGTGCGTGCGGCGCCCTTCGCTCAATCGCGTGAGCTGGAACTTGACGACGGCCATGTTCGCCAGCGCGCCCAGCGCCTTGTTCTTCCAGCGGATCGGCTGCAGCACCGGCGCGCTGTCCTTGCCGGCGCGCCAGTCGCGCGGCAGGTTCGGGTCGATCGACAGCGCGGTCGCGATGCCGACCATCGCCACGCCGCTGTCCACCACCTGCTCGGCCACCGCGCGGCGCCGAATACCGCCCGTAACCATCAGCGGCATCCGCGCGACGGCCGTGATGTCGCGCGCGAACTCGAGGAAATACGCTTCGCGCGCCAGCGTGCGCCCGTCGCGCGCCTCGCCCTGCATCGCCGGCACTTCATAGCTGCCGCCCGACAGTTCGACGAGATCGACGCCGAGCGGATTCAGCAGTTCGACCACGCGCTTCGCGTCGTCCGCGCTGAAACCGCCGCGCTGGAAATCGGCCGAGTTCAGCTTCACCGCGACGACGAATGCCGGCGACACCGTCGCGCGCACCGCCTTCACGATATCGAGCAGCAGGCGCGCGCGATTCTCGATGCTGCCGCCCCATTGGTCCTGCCGGCGGTTCGTCAGCGGCGACAGGAACTGGCTCAGCAGATAGCCGTGCGCCGCGTGCACCTGCACGCCGGTGAAACCGCTTTGCTCCGCGAGCTGCGCGGCGCGCACGAAGCGCTGCTGCACGTCGGCGATGTCGGCTGCCGTCATTTCCTTCGGCACCGGAAACTGCTTCGACAACGCGCCGAGCGCGAGCGGCACGGCCGACGGCGCGAGCGTCGTCTGGCCGAGCGCCGCCTGCATCTGCCGCCCCGGGTGATTGATCTGCATCCATACGTGCGCGCCGCCCGAGCGCGCGATCTGCGCCCAGCGACGGAATCGGTCGAGATGCGCGTCGCTTTCGAGCACGACGCCGTTCGGCCCCGTCATCGCGCGGCCGTCCACCATCACGTTGCCGGTCAGGATCAGCCCGACCTGACCGTCGGCCCACGCCTGGTACAGGCGCAGCAACGCGTCGGACGGTGCGTGGTCCGCATCGGCCATGTTTTCTTCCATCGCGGCCTTGGCCAGACGGTTCGGAATCACCGCCCCGTTGGGCAGTGTGAGGGGCGCAAACAGATTCATGGTGGGACATCCTCGATTGACGATGGCCCACGATAACCTTAAAGTCAACTTTAAGGTCAAGCCCTTTTGGAGCCCACCATGAAAATCGGCGAACTGGCGAAGGCGAGCGGCCTCGCGGCGTCGCGCATCCGCTTCTACGAGGCGAGCGGCCTGCTCGAGCCGGCCCGCCGGCAGGCGAACGGCTATCGCGAGTACGGTCCGGAAGCGTTGACGCGGCTCGCGATCATCGACCGCGCGCAGGGCGCGGGCTTCTCGCTCGACGAGATCCGTGCGGTGCTGCCGCCGGATCTCGGCGCATGGCCGCACGATCAACTGCTGGTCGCGCTGCGGCACAAGGTCGACGAAATCGCGCTGCTCGAACGGCGTCTCGCGCAGAACCGGCAGCATCTGGAAGCGCTGATCGACGAGATCGAGAACAAGCCGGCCGGCGAGGATTGCGCGGGCGCCGCGCAGCGGATGCTCGATCGGCTGTGCGAGCAGGCTGCCGAGCCGCTGGAGCCCGTGCCCGTCGTGCGGCCGGCGCGCAAGCGGGCGTGACGGAGTGTGATGCGAGATTGCGGTGCGCCGTCCATCGATCGATGTGCGTCGCGGCCTGAAACACGATGCGGCACGATTGTCCCGATTTGCTTACGTCGCAGGTAATCGACGCGCGCCGCCCACGCCGCGATCATGGCTCCATCGACTCTCGAACCGCATTACGCCAAGGAGCCCGCCATGACCGCCTACGCCATCGCCCATCTGCACGACGTCGAAATGTGCGACGACATCGTCGAATACCTCGAACGGATCGACGGCACGCTTGCGCCGTACGACGGCCATTTCGTGATTCACGGCGCACGGCCGGAGGTACGCGAAGGCGTCTGGCGCGGCGACCTGATCGCGATCGCGTTTCCCGATCTCGACACGGCACGTGAATGGTACGACTCGGCTGCGTACCGGCAAATCCAGCCGCTGCGCGCACGGCACGCGAGCGGCCCGTTGATCCTGATCGACGGCGTCGACGAACAGCACAAGGCGACCGATATTCTGCGTTGAGCCTTGACGCAGGCGACGACGCTTACGACGCGTTGCGCTCCGCCCTCATCCGTCACGGTTCTCAGTAACGACACTGAGATGGCCTGTATACCCGCCATTAATCAGACAAATATTTTCCCGGCATGCTCGACCCGATTATGCGAAACCCGGGGTTGTGTAGATGGTCGCGGGGGATTGCTCAGTCAAGCCGCGCAGCCGCATGGCCGTGAGATACACAACGGCCCCTTCAGGGGCCGCGCTTCGGTGCAGCCGCGAAATCATGCGTTCATGCGGTTGTGCAATCGTGCGATTGTGCTATAGTAAATGCAGGCACTAGCCGGTGCCTGTTTACAAATCGAAGCACCATCCGGTGCTTCAGCGTCAACGTAACAAAACACTATAGGTCGTCAACCGCCGAAACGCCGCGCACCGTTTGGGCATACAGGAGGCAAGTTGGAGCGTGCGCCTACTAAATAAATCACTAGGACGAAACCGGCTATGAACACGTTTGAACACAAGACCAGTGTCAAGGTCGTCGGTTCGAGCGGTCAGATTTCGCTTGGCAAGGAATTCGCCGGCCGGCAAGTGCTCATCGAAGAGCGCGAGCCGGGGGTGTGGCTCGTCCGCACCGCCGTCGTGATCCCCGAGAACGAAGCGTGGCTGCATGCGCCTCAAGCCCAACGTGACCTGCAGGAAGCACTCGCGTGGACTCAAGCCAATCCGCCGCAAGAATCAGACCCTGACGCCCTTTTCGAAGAGCTGCAACATGCACAAGAAAAACGACGTCGTAAAGGTAGATCTGAATAATCCGGTCTTCCAGCGTCAGTGGGTCGACCTGGACAAGACCGAGGCATCACGGGTGCTTGCGACCCTCAAGAAGTTGCTGCAGTTGAACTGGGACCAGCTGTACCGAGACCAGGGGCTGAAGTGGGAAAAGATCACCAGCGTAGCGCCGCCGGCCGGCATCGATGCGCTGTATTCGCTGCGCATCACGCAGGCGCGTCGCGCGACCGCCTATCGTGACGGCAATACGCTCCGCTTCCTCACGATCGAGCCCGATCACGACGCGACCTACGGCAAGAAGTGATCCGATGCGCCGGACCTCGACGCTCGAGGGCCCGGCGTTTTTCAGTTGATCGAGCACGGCCTCGACCACAAATCCGTCGTCAATGAAGCGGCCCTCGGCGGACCGTACCGCTTAAGCCTTCCGCTCCATCGGCTCGCCGACGACGAACCCGCCGCCCTGGAACCGCTGCGCGGGATCGTCGTACTCGGCGGTCGGCGCCGTCACCGGAAACAGCCCGGCGAACTGCTCGGAACTGTCGCGCGGACGGAAGCCGAGGAAGCCGACCTTCGTGTTGTCCCACCACTTCACCGGGTTGTCCGACGCGCCGTAGACGATCGCGTGCCCGACGCGGTTCGTCAGCAGCGAGCAGCGCACGAGCTCGATGAAGTCGCGATAGCTGAGAAACGTGACGAGCATGCGCGGGTTCTTCGGCACCTCGAACGACGACCCGATCCGCAGGCACACCGTCTCGATCCCGAAGCGGTCGAAATAGTAGCGCGACAGCGATTCGCCGAAGCACTTCGTCACGCCGTACAGGCTGTCGGGCCGCAGCGGCGCATCGGCGTCGAGCACGTCGGTGACCGGATGGAAACCGATCGCATGGTTCGAGCTCGCGAACACGACGCGCTTCACGCCGTGCTTGCGCGCGGCTTCGTACACGTTGTACGTGCCGGTGATGTTCGCGCCGACCAGATCGTCGAACGGCGCATCGACCGAAATGCCACCGAGGTGGACGATCGCGTCCACGCCGTCGACGAGATCCATCACGGCCGGCCGGTCGGCCAGGTCGACCACGCGGAGCTCTTCATGCGCGGCCGCGTCACCGAGCGCCGCAATGTCGCTGACGCGCACGACGTCGGCCCAGTCGGCGAGCGCGCCGCGCAACTGGCGGCCGAGGTTGCCGGCCGCGCCCGTCAGCAGCAGGCGGCCGAACGGTTTGCGCGCGGCGGGGGATGAGGCGTTCATCGAATCTCCTTGGATCTGACCTAAGACGGAAAACGTTTTCCAACTATACGCGGACGCGACGCCGAGCGTCAATGGTCGAAGCTGCTCGCAGCCATCCGCACTTTCCCGATATCGGCTGCGATCTGCGCGCCGGCTTTTTCTGCCACAATCGGGCGTTATCGAACGAAAACGTTACCCTTCGCATGAAAAAAGTTTCCTCGACGATCCGCGACGTGGCCGCGGAAGCCGGCGTGTCGGTCGCGACGGTATCGAAGTACGTGAACGGCACGCAGCGCTTCTCGCCGACCGTCGAGGCACGGCTGAAGGAGGCCATCGAGCGGCTCGGCTACCGGTCGAACCCGCTCGCGCGCTCGATGATCACCGGCCGCACGCGCACCATCGGCCTCGTGATCCTCGATATCAGCAACCCGCACTTCACGAACGTCGTGAAAGGCGCGAACCGCGTCGCGCTGCAGCACGACTACACGCTGCTGCTCGTCGATACCGAAGAGAGCCAGGCGCGCGAACGCTCGCTGATCGAGGCGCTCGCGCAGCGCGTCGACGGGCTGATCGTCAGCACGCGGATGCCCGACGACGAAGCCGGCTGGATGCTCGACCTCAACAAGCCGCTCGTGCTGCTGCGCCGCAGCCCCGGCCTGCCGATTCCGAGCGTCGGCATCGACAACCGGCTGTCGACCTACATGCTCGCGCGCCACCTGCTCAATCTCGGCCATACGCGCATCGCGTATCTCGGCTTCGGCACCGCGCGCGTGAACGACGAACGGATCCAGGGCGCGCGCGACTGCCTCGCCGAAGCGGGGCTCACGCTCGACGTGCACGACGCGCACGCGCCGACCGCCGAGGCCGGCGAGCGCGCGTGCTCCCGCGTGATGCTCGGGCCGCAGCGCCCGCAGGCCGTGATCTGCTACAACGACCTGATCGCGCTCGGCTTCATGAAGGAAGCCGCGTCGCTCGGCTTCCGGCTGCCGCAGGACGTGTCGGTGGCCGGCATCGACAACGTGCCGTACGGCGAATACGCGGCGCCCGCGCTGACGACCGTCGACATCCAGAGCGAGAACATGGGCGAGCTCGCGATGCAGAAGCTGATCGACGCGCTCGCCGGGCGCACCGACGCGAGCTATTCGACGTTCGAGCCGCGGCTGATCATGCGCGCGTCGACGGCGTCGGCCGGCTGACGCGATCGCGACGCGCGTCACGTCCCCGAACTGAAAACGCCGCCCCGAGGGCGGCGTTGTCGCTTGGCCGATACGCCATCACGCATCGAGTTTCGCGGGCTTCATCTTCGGCGTGAGCACGTGCATCACGGCCAGCGCGATCAGGTAGGCCGACGCGCCGATCGCGAACAGCACCCAGTAGTGGCCGGTGCGCTGCAGCACCTGGCCGATCACTTCCGAGAACAGCACGCCGCCGATCGAGCCGGCCATCCCGCCGATGCCGACCACCGACGCGACCGCACGGCGCGGGAACAGGTCGGACGCGGTCGTGAACAGGTTCGCCGACCAGCCCTGGTGCGCGGCCGCGGCGAGACCGACGATCAGCACCGCGATCCACAGGCTCTGCACCTGCGACACGAACGCGATCGGCAGCACGCAGCATGCGCAGATCAGCATCGCCGTCTTGCGCGCCCGGTTCACGCTCCAGCCCGCGCGCAGCAGCATCGACGACAGCCAGCCGCCGCCGATGCTGCCGACCGTCGTCAGCGCATAGATGCAGACGAGCGGCAAACCGATGTGCTGCATGTCCATCCCGCGCGACTCGTTCAGCCACTTCGGCAGCCAGAACAGGTAGAACCACCACACCGGATCGGTCAGGAACTTGCCGACCAGGAAGGCCCACGTCTCGCGCTTGCGGATCAGTTCGCCCCAGCGCGGCGCGCCGGCGTTCGCGTTCGCCGCGTCGAGCGCCTCGGCTTCGTCGCGCGGCTCGTCGTATTCCGCGGCGAGCGCGCGCGTGTCGGCCGTGCGATACATCACCAGCCACACCGCGAGCCACACGATGCCGATCGCGCCGATGATCACGAACGCCGCGCGCCAGCCGTAGGCCACCGCGATCGCCGGGATGATCGCCGGCGCGAACACCGCGCCGATGTTCGCGCCCGAGTTGAAGATGCCGGTCGCGAGCGCGCGTTCGCGGCGCGGAAACCATTCGGCCGTCGTCTTGATCGCGGCCGGGAAGTTGCCGCCCTCGCCGATCCCGAGCAGCGCGCGCACGGCCGCGAAGCCCGTCACCGAGCCGACCGCCGCGTGCAGCATCGCGGCGATGCTCCATACCAGCATCGCCACCGCGTACGACACGCGCGTGCCGAGCCAGTCGACGATGCGCCCGAAGCCGAGCAGACCCAGCGCATAGAACGCCGAAAACGCCATCACGATGCGGCCGTACTGCACCTGGCTCCAGCCGATGTCGTGCTGCAGCATCGGCGCGAGCAGGCCGAGGATCTGCCGATCCATGTAGTTGATGACGGTCGCGAAAAACAGCAGCGCACAAACGGTCCAGCGGTAGCGGCTGGCGGCCGCGCGCACCGCGCCGACGACGGCAGAAGGCATGAATGTCTCCGATGCGCGGTCGCGCCCGTCGCGCCGCACGAAGTTCGTTGACCGGCGACCGGCGCCGGGGCGAACGGCCCACGCGCTGACGCACGGGCCCTTTTCACCAACCAATCTGGAAAACGTTTTTCAAAAGGATAGGCCGCGTGCCGGTACCGTGTCAGTCGGGGATTTCGATGAGTCATCTCAAATTGGTCGCGGCAAAAGAGACGACTGTTTCGCAGAGTGGCATTAACCGTTTTTCCGCTGATTTTCCCGCCGCGGCGCGGCAGGCGCGGGGCGGCCGACATACATGTCCGATTCCAGCCAGAATCGACCGCGAGGATGGTTTACAGTCGTCGCATGCGCCTCGATCCCAACACCTGCTACGACGCCCTGCTTTCGCGGAACCGCCGCTTCGACGGCTGGTTCTTCGTCGGCGTGGCGACGACCGGCGTGTATTGCCGCCCCGTCTGCCCGGTGCGGCCGCCGAAGGCGCAAAACTGCAGCTACTACCCGACCGCCGCGGCCGCCGAGAAAGCCGGCTTCCGGCCCTGCATGCGCTGCCGACCCGAGCTCGCGCCCGGCCACGGGCTGCTCGACCTGTCCGGCAATCTCGCCGACGCGGCCGCGACACTGATCGACGACGGTTTCCTGAACGCGCATTCCGTCGATGCGCTTGCGCGGCGCGTCGGCGTGACTGAACGCCATCTGCGGCGGATCTTCGGCGCGCAGTTCGGCGTGTCGCCCGTCGAGTTCGCGCAGACGCAGCGGCTATTGATGGCCAAGCGGCTGCTGACCGATACCGCGCTGCCCGTGGCCGTCGTCGCGTCGACGGCCGGCTTCGGCAGCGTGCGGCGCTTCAACGACCTGTTCCGCCAGCGCTACGGCCTCAATCCGCTGCGGCTGCGCAAGGGGGCCGGTGCAGCGGCCGACGGCGACATGACCTTTCCGCTGCCGTACCGGCCGCCGTTCGCGTGGGCCGACCTGATGCGTTTTCTCGCGCAGCGGCAGATCGACGGCGTCGAGCGGATCGACGCGCAGCGTTATGCCCGCATCGTCGACCTGCCCGACCGGAACGACGGCCGCCGCGTGACCGGCTGGCTGTCCGTCGCGCACCTGCCGCAGCGCTTCGCGCTGGCCGTCACCGTGTCGCCCGCGCTGACGCCGGTCGTGCCGGCCGTGCTCGCACGCGTGCGCCGGCTGTTCGATCTCGACAGCCGCCCCGACGTGATCGATGCGCATCTCGGCGATCTCGCAAGCGGCTCGCCGGGCCTGCGCGTGCCCGGTGCGTTCGATGGTATCGAGATCGCGATCCGTGCGATCGTCGGCGAGCAGCTTGCGTCGGCGCAGGCGGATACGCCGTCGCTGGCCCGCCTCGCGGAACGCTTCGGCACGGCGGTCGACGGCGCGCCGCCGGGCCTCACGCATGCACTGCCTTGCGCCGCGACGCTGGCCGCGCTGCCGCCTTCGGCCCTCGAAACGATCGGCATCGAACACGACACGGCGCGCGCGATCGTGTCCGTCGCCCGCGCCATCGACGACGGCACGCTCGCGCTCGAACCGATGGCGCCGCTCGACGCGACGCTCGCCGCGCTGCGCGCGCTGCCCGGCTTCGACGAACGCGCGGTGCAGTACGTCGCGATGCGCGCGATGGCCTGGCCGAACGCGTTCCCGGCCGACGACGCGTGGCTGCCCGCTCGCACCGAACTCGCGCGCGGGCCGTCCTCCGCACCGCACGCGGCGGCGCGCTGGGCGCCGTGGCGCGCGTATGCCGCCCTGCATGGGTGGCGCCTTCATGGAGATCTGTCGCGATGACTCCCGCTCACCTGATTCCGAGCCCGCTGGGCGACATCGCCGTGCGCATCGAGGACGATGCGCTGACCGGCCTGTACTTCGTCGGCCAGAAATACTTTCCGTCGCTTGCGATCGTGCGCGCAGCGGACGCGCTCGCCAGGTCGCCGGTCGCACGCCGGGTCGCGGAAGAAATCGCCGAGTACTTCACCGGCGCGCGCGACACGTTCTCGGTGCCGATCCACCTGCGCGGCACCGCGTTTCAGCAACGCGTATGGAAGGAACTGCTTGCGATTCCGTTCGGCGAACTCGTGTCGTACGGCGACATCACCGAGCGCGTCGGATTGCCGATGAGCGGCGCGCGCGCGGTGGGCGGCGCGGTCGGCCGCAATCCGGTATCGATCATCGTGCCGTGCCATCGCGTGGTCGGCGCGTCAGGCAGCCTGACCGGTTATGCGGGCGGCATCGACCGCAAGCGTGCGCTGTTGTCGCTCGAAGGCGCGGGGTTTTCGCGCGGCGCGTATCAACCGATGCAGCAGACGCTCGCGTTCTGACGAAGGGTGCGCATCACGCGCTCAACACCGGCCGACGCGCTTCACGCTTCGCATACGCACCGGGCGTCACGCGGAATTTCGCCTGGAACAGCGCAATGAACGACGACGTCGACTCGTAACCCAGTTGCGCGGCCACCGTGCCGATCGGTGCCCCCGCATCGAGCAGCGGCAGCGACGCGAGCAGCCGCACGGCCTGCCGCCATTCGGTGAACGACAGCCCCGTGTCCTGCCGGAACAGCCGCGACAGCGTGCGCCGCGTCGCGCCGACCTGATGGCCCCATTCGTCGAGACTGCGCGTATCGCCCGGCGCCGCGTGCAGCGCACGCGCGATTTTCAGCAGGCGCGGATCGCGCGGCAGCGGCACCGTGAGCGGGGCCGGCTGCATGCGGGCGATCCGGTCCGCGATCAGGCACACGAGCGCACCGTCGGGCCCCGTCTCGTCGTAGTTCACCGGCAACTCGCCGGTCGCGAGCACCAGTTCGCGCAGCAGCGGCGTCATGCAGAGGATCGTGCAATCGTCGTTCACGTCGCCGCGCGCGATGGCTGCGTCGAGATACAGGCTGTGGAACGCGACGCAATCGCGCGTCGACACCGCGTGCGGCACGTGTGGCGGAATCCACATCGCATAGTGCGGCGGCAGCAGTTGCCGGCTCGACGGTGTCGTCACCTCGAGCACGCCGCTCGTCGCATACATCAGTTGCGCCCACGGATGACTGTGCGCGTCGACGCTCACGTTGCGAGGAATCCCGAACGCACGCACGTACAGCGGCCTCGGCAGGCGCGCCATCGGCGGCACTGCGTAAGGGTCGCCGGGATGTCCCGCCAGCAACATAAGACGTCCTCCGAAGGTCATTGCACGAACGAGCGCGATGCTACCGTGGCGGCTCCTTTGTCACACGGCTTCCGCCCATGAGCGCTCATACCCGCATCACCCGCAAGACCGTCACCGCGATCCGCTCGACCAAAGGCATCGGCAGCCTCGTGTCGCTGACCGCGTATTCCGCGCCGATGGCGAAACTCGTCGACGACGTGGCCGACGTGATCATCGTCGGCGACTCCGTCGGCATGGTGCTGTACGGGATGCCCGATACGCTGCGCGTCACGCTCGACATGATGATTGCACACGGGGCGGCCGTCGTGCGCGGCGCCGCGCAGGCGTGCGTCGTCGTCGACCTGCCGTTCTCCACGTTCCAGGAATCGCCCGCGCAAGCCTATCGCTCCGCCGCGCGGCTCCTCGCCGAAACCGGCGCGCAGGCCGTGAAGCTCGAAGGCGGCTGCGAGATGACCGACACGATCCGCTTCCTGACCGATCGCGGCATTCCGGTGATGGCGCATGTCGGCCTCATGCCGCAGCAGGCCAACGCGACGGGCGGCTTCCGCGCGCAGGGCATGGACCCGCGTTCGGCCGCGCAGGTGTTCGACGCCGCGTGCGCGGCCGAGCGGGCCGGCGCATTCAGTGTCGTCATCGAAGGCACTGCCGAAGCGCTCGCGCGCCACCTGACCGAAACGCTGACGATCCCGACGATCGGCATCGGCGCATCGCCCGCGTGCGACGGGCAGGTGCTCGTGACCGAGGACATGATCGGCGCGTTCGATGCGTACACGCCGCGCTTCGTGAAGCGCTACGCGGATGCGAACGCGGTGATGCGCGACGCGATCCGCCAGTACGCGCACGACGTGCGGCAGCGCGTGTTTCCCGAACCTGCGCATTGCTTCGGATACGGCAAGCCGCTGCAACTGCCGGGCGCGGCCCCGACTGCGTGATGCGGGACGAACGACGCGGTTACCTCACGCTACGCGAGCTTGCGCATCGCATGCGCGACCCGCGCGTTCGCCTCGAATTTCGCGCGATGCGTCGAGAAAAACGTCCGCACGTTGCGGACGTTCGACGCGCCGGTGAACAGCCGCCGCGCGAATTCGTCGTATTCGGCGACGTCGGCGAGATCGGCGATCACGACGAAATCGGGCCCCGGCGACACGCGATAGCACTGCGTGACGGCCGGCTCCGCGCACACGTACGCTTCGAACGCGTCGTAGTCTTCGGCCGTCTGCCGGTCGAGGCTGATCTCGATCAGTGCGGTGACGCCCGTGCCGATCGCGACCGGATCGAGCACCGCGACCTGCCGACGGATCACGCCAGCCTCCGTCAGCCGGCGCACGCGACGCATGCAGGTAGGTGGCGACGACAGCGCCCGCTCGGCGAGTTGCAGGTTCGATACCGACGCGTCGTCCTGCAGGATCGCGAGGATGCGCAGGTCGAGGTCGTCGAGGGTGATGCCGGCCATCGCGCACTCCTTCCGGTCAGAAAGTGAAATTTAATTTCAACATGATAGGCGATCATCCACCAATTTCATGTTTTGCAGTTTTTTGAAATTTAATTCCATTTCACTGGCTCTACCATCGCTCTCACTGATCCAGACAGGACATTTACGGAGCGCGATATGTGTGGAATCGTCGGGGCGGTTGCCCAGCGGGACATCCTGCCGAACCTGGTCGACGGCCTGAAACGGCTCGAATACCGCGGCTACGACTCGTGCGGCGTCGTGGTCTACCGCGACCGCGCGCTGGCGCGCGCCCGCAGCGTCGATCGTGTCGCCAACCTGCAGCGCGAGATCGCCGAGTTGGCGTTGTCCGGTTACACGGGAATCGCGCATACGCGCTGGGCCACCCATGGCGCGCCCGTCACGCTCAACGCGCATCCGCACTTCTCGCCGAGCGACGCGAATGCGCGCATCGCGCTGTCGCACAACGGGATCATCGAGAACTGCGATCAACTGCGCGCGGAACTGCAGGCGCACGGCTATGTATTCGCGAGTCAGACCGACAGCGAGGCAATCACGCACCTGATCGACCACCTGTACGACGGCGATCTGTTCGATGCGGTCCGGCGTGCGGTGGCGCGACTGCGCGGCAGCTATGCGATCGCGGTGATGTGCCGCGACGAGCCGCACCGGATTGTCGGCGCGCGCGACGGGATGCCGCTCGTCGTCGGGGTCGGCGAAGGCGAGAATTTTCTGGCGTCCGATGCGATTGCGCTGTCGGGCATCACCGATCGCATTGCCTATCTGGAGAACGGCGACGTCGCCGATATCCAGCTGCATCGCTACTGGATCGTCGATGCGAACGGCCAGCGCGTCGAGCGCGCGGTGCAACGCGTCGCCGCGCATAGCGGCGCGGCCGATCTCGGGTCGTATCGCTACTACATGCAGAAGGAGATCTTCGAACAGCCGCAGGCCGTGGCCGATACGCTGCTCGACGTTTCGTCGATCATGCCCGAGCTGTTCGGCGACGGCGCGTGGCGCGTGTTCAACGACGTCGATTCGGTGCTGCTGCTCGCGTGCGGCGGCAGCTATCACGCGGCGCTGACCGCGAAGTACTGGATCGAGAGCATCGCGAAGCTGCCGGCCAGCGTGGAGATCGCCAGCGAGTTTCGTTATCGCGACAGTGTGCCGAATCCGCGCACGCTGGTGGTTGCGGTGTCGCAGAGCGGTGAAACCGCTGATGTGCTTGGGGCCGTGCACGTCGCGAAACGCAGCGGGATGATGCACACGCTCGCGATCTGCAACGTGGCGACGAGTGCGCTGATGCGCGAATGTGCGCTGCAGTTCGTAACGCGTGCGGGGGTCGAGATTGGGGTGGCTTCGACGAAGGCGTTTACGACACAGCTCGTTGCGCTGTTCCTGTTGACGCTGTCGCTGGCGCAGGTGCGCGGGCGGTTGAGTGACGACGAGGAGAAGAAACACCTGCGCGCGCTGCGGCATCTGCCCGATGCGATGTCGAAAGTGCTCGCGCTGGAACCGCAGATCATGGCGTGGTCGGAGTTGCTCGCGCGACGCGACAACATGCTGTTTCTCGGGCGCGGGATGCATTATCCGATCGCGTTGGAAGGCGCGCTGAAGATGAAGGAGATTTCTTATATTCATGCGGAGGCTTATCCGGCGGGGGAGCTCAAGCATGGGCCGCTGGCGCTCGTCAGCAATGAAATGCCGGTGATCGCGGTTGCGCCGAATGACATGCTGCTTGAAAAGCTCAGGTCGAACATGCATGAGGTCAGTGCGCGGAATGGGCGGCTGTTCGTGTTCGCGGATGTGGACTGTGGGTTGGTGCCGAGTGAAGGGATCGAGGTGATTCGGCTCAACGAGTACTACGGGCCGTTGTCGCCGATCCTGCATACGGTGCCGATGCAACTGCTCGCGTATCACGCTGCGCTGGCAAGGGGGACGGATATTGATAAGCCGAGGAATCTGGCTAAGTCGGTGACGGTGGAGTGAGGGGGGCTTCGCGCTCTTATTGTGTGCTCAGGTGCATTAATTTCGATTACAAAGCCTCGATTCAGTTTCGGCTAGTGTCAGATCAGGTCGGCGGAGCGTTACATCGCAGCAGAGCGCGCATCGCACGCGTTAGAGGGGAAATGGCCGGGAGTTGCCCGGCCAGACTGCGATGACTTTTTAACGTTGTGAAGATCAACCGACTCCCGTCGCATCACTCGGTGCAGAACGCACCATTTTCGAGGAATGGTCGGAGTAATTTTCGATCGACATACTGGACGGGTTGGATGCTCGTCGATTCTTCACTCAAGGCTCCCGCATCCGAAAGTTCGATGCGGCACTCGTTTCGGTATCCTTTTATCATGGCGGTATAGTGATGACCGCTCTCCGGCGTAAAGGTCAGAATGCGAGTGCATGCTTCCGAGAAGTAATCCCGAGCGCGCAAGAGTGAGATCGACAGTGGTTGTCCCGCGACAACTGTTCGAGTTACATCGCCATTGTTAGGTATCGCCGGTAGGCGATTTCGGTCCGTGCAATTGGATGCATTTCCGAATATGCTAGGCAAAACCAAAAAATAATCGTTTTTCGCGAAGGTTAGTAAGGCGGTATCGCCGCCTGTTGGCTCCGCATACTGTGGAGCGACGGCAATGGCGCATCCGGCAAGCGCCGAGGTCAGTGCCGATGCAATAAGTGGGTAGCGCGATTTCAATTTGTTATCCTGTTATCCATATGCCTTGCCTCGATGGCATATCGTTAACGACAATAAAGATCGAAACTTGAGGGCCGTGTCGGAAATAGAGGCAGACTGCCGTCACCACCGATTGAGTGACGCCCCAATCCCCACCAGAAAAGGAACGAGGCTCGGGAATCGGCTGCGATCGCTTTGATTGTGAGGTAGCGTTCGACTTTATCGATCGAATGGTCGATTGCAAAGCGGAACTGGAAACTGAATGACCGAACTACGCGGTGGTGAATGGCTCTTTGTGGCCGAACTGAGTCAGACGATCTGACGCTATCTGTTTGCTCTAGTCCAGCCATAGACAAATTACGGACCGACAACACCTGTTGCCGCGATTTCGCCTAACGCATTCTTTTGGTCAGCGTACCATCGTACGAGACATTCTCTGTCATGGCATTTCCTCTCCCGATAGTTCCATTGCCCGCGCGTTCTTTCGCGAAAAGCAGCTTGGTCCGTTACAGCAGCTTTGGCTTTCGTGTAGATGTCAGCCAACTCGACATCAGCAGCAGCCAGCGCAGCGTCATTGCAAATCAGATGCTCGGCGTCCGAACGAGACTTCGAGCAGTCGAAGCTTGTCGGATAGGTCGCGGACAGAGCTGCGGTCGTTTGAGCGCCTTGCCCCGACCCCGAGCTTGCCGAAAACGGGTATTCATCAATCTGCTGTTGCTTCCAACCGGCCAACGGCGTCCCCTCGATAGACACATTCGCGGCTCCGTACGTCGTGAAAACGGGAGTATTGTCCGACGTTTCCATCATCATAAGCACGCCTTTACCGGTGCTCTCGTTGATGGCAAACACGGCTTTCTCAGAGCTGCACTGATGAGCTTTGCACCCCTCTCCAACGAGGAACCCGTCTTTCAGTTCAATTCCAGATTGACTTCCCACCATAAGACGGTCTGATATTTTTTTCCAGCTTGCACGAGATACGCTTCCGAACGCAGCCTTGAAGCGGTGATCGTTCACAACTTCATACGACGGCTTTCCGATCATCCAGGCGAATTTGCTAGCTGCCGGACTTCCGCTGGCCATCGACGCTTGAGAAACGGCGCCGTCGCTAGTAGCTTGAGCCGAAGATGCCGTGGTGTTCGTCCCAGCTGCCTCCGGCTTCAACAGGTGCATTGCCAAAGCGGCGATCATAGCGACAAGTACAGTGATACCGAATCCAATGACTTTCGGCTTTACGGTATCGCGAGTTGACCGCAGCGCCGGGCGCGGAGTGATTTCAGCTACCAATAGCGATTCGAAGTGTTGGTCTCGTTCTTCGATAAGCGCCAGGGCAGCATCCCGCTCTCGAAAGTAACTCAAGGCCTTGCCACTACCATAGAGAAGCGCAATTGCGATAACAACAAAGCCTGCAACGATGTTCACGACTGGGATGAGGAAAGCGCCGAACAGACCGGCAATGAGCGATCCGGTCAACGACGGCGTTGCCGGATAGCTTCGCACTGCCGCCAGCAACGCAGATGCAGCGTCACTTAGATCTTTCAGGTTCCCGTGATGCTCGGCGCATTTCTTTTCAATCTCGTACACCGCACGCATCGCCTTCTCTTTCTCTGCAAGCGAGATTGAGCCGATGTCAACTGCAAGTCGGATTGCGTTCGTCGTTGTCTCGAACTCGGGGGAAATTGATTCGAGGAAGCCCTGGTGGTCTTCCAGAGTCACCGCCTCGCTCAAGTCTTCAGTGTCGACGTACACGCCGTGCGAGAAGAAGTAATCGACCAAGGCAGTAGTCGTGCGTGTTTTGACCATCACGACGAAGTCCCGCGTCGCTTGCTCCCGCTTTGATAGGCGTTCAAAGCCATTGGTGCCAAAATTTCGGCTTCCAGCAACAACAGAACTGACCGGTTTCGACGTTCGCTTGGCGCTCTTCAGCGAATGCGTATGGAGAATCCCCGTACCAGGGATGCTTGTAGTGATACGGCCCCGTGTGTTGTAAGTGAAGCCTTTTCCGCCGATTGATGTGCTGACGCCGCTCTTGCTGAAATTAATGCGGATGCCCGGTGCGACCTTGATGCTTTTTCGAAAGCCCCAGCCCATTTTTCTTCTGCTCCACGAGCTCCAGCGGTGCCACGCTAAGTCGCATCAGCACTGTGGAATTTGGTCATAGTTTGTATTCTGTTTGGTCGATAGTACAAGATAAATCCGTCGCTCGGCTATAAGACTCCGACGCATGTCCGGCCGCCGCCGAACCACCCCGAACGAAATGATGCTCGACCCTGGTCCGGAGCACACCATCCAGCGCAGCCAGCCGCTCTCGCAGCCGAACCGCTTGCCCTTCCGTCATTTCACCGAGCACGATTTTTTGTTCGAGAACGTCGCCACAGCGGGTGATGGCCCACCGATCGACGGTCGCCGTTTCACCTTCGAGCACAGCAGCCGCGGTCGAGACAATACCCGGATTCCGTCTCGAAACGAGATGAACCGTGTGCGTCAACGTAAAACCGGGAAGAAAATGCGACCAGTCTTCACAGACGGTCGGGCGGGAAGCGGAGGAAACTTGGCTCATGGTTGCTCCGGATGAATGGTTATCGAACCGGTGCCAGCCATGCTGCTCCCGTTTCGTTGCCGTCGATCGGCCGCATCGCCTCAAGGGCGTCCACCTTGCCCGGGAGGGCAGGTTGGCGTCGGAAAACCCGACTCTGGATGCTTGAATTTTCACGTTCGACATTCCGAACGTTGATTCATTATATCGAAAATCCGGCCGCTGACAAGCTGTCCGGTGAAAGCCACATTTCAGTGGGAAGGCTCCACCGATCCGGCCCTCATACGAGAGGGGGAGTCCGGCGACGTCCAAGTCCGAGGACAATCAGTAGAGGCCGCCGGACCGGGATGAGCGATAAGGGAATACGCCGGATGACCCGGCGTGAAGCGACGCTGCCCAAACGCATCCCCCTCCCGCCCTCACGCGATGTACTTGTTCTTGATCCGAATATCGCGCCCCTGAAAGGGCCCCGTATCGTGATCGTGCACATGCACGATCACTTGCGTCGGATCGAACAGCCTCGATACCTCACGAAAATCCTGGTTCACGCGCTTCATACCCTCGAACATCTCGGCATGCAGTACTGCGTCGTCAAGCGGCATCGGCGCACTGGTCGACGCACGCTCGATATGAATGTGCAGGAAGCCCGTCAGGTTCGCATCCTCGGTGGTGGCGAGCTGGAACGTGCTGATTGCATCGTGCAGCGTCGGGGAAGCGGACAGAACCTGCTCGATATCGGACGGGAAAACCTTCGCACCGTAGAACGGTACGCTCGAATCGTTGCGGCCGTAGACAAACAGGAACGGGAAGTGGCTGGTCCGCGATGCGAAGTCCGTCAGGCGTATGCCATGTGCCGACAGGCGCCTGTTCAGTTCGCGGAATCGATACGTCCCGCCCGAATCGCGAATGTTGTAGCGGATCTTCGGCGCCGCACCGGACTGACGGCCGATGGTCACCAGCAGTTCACCGTCGGTATTCGTTTCGATCACGTAGTCGAGCGCGTTGTACTGGAAGAGCATCGGCGGCGTATCGCGACCGAACAGTTCACGACACAATTCGGGGCGGCTCAGCAACGTGCGCCGCAAACCGATCGTCGTCGGAGTCTCGACGCCGATGTTGATCTCGAGATCCGACGCGCCATACGACGAAATGACCGTGCTCGCCTTGCGCAGCAAATGATCGCGCAACGCTTCCGACAAGCCCTCGCCGCCGACGATGAAATCGATGTGATAAGGCGACAGGTCGAGATCGCATTCGTCGACTACCGAGCGGATAAACGGCGGATAGCCGAATATCAGGTACTGATATTTCGGCCCGAACAGCTTCAGCGTGTTGATCAGCTTGGCCTTGTCCGGTCCGATCGACTTCATGATCCCGACGTCGACGAGCGACATCGACACGTTCATGCCCGTTGCCCACGGCCCGAGCGCAAAACAGTTCAGCAGCATCTTGCCGGAATCGCGAAACACCAACTGATAGTTCAGTTGCAGGATGCGCTTGACGTCGCTGCGTTCGGCCGCGCTGCGCACCCAGTTGTTCGGCTGGCCGGTGGACCCCGACGATTCGTCGATGACGACGCCCGACTTCGGAATGGCCCCGCCATAGCAGCGCTGTTCGATCGAGTAGCGCTTGATGTAGTTCTCCTTGGTCATCGCGGGCAGGTCCGATAGCCGCCATCTTCCGCCAGCCTTGTAACCCTCGGCCTTCAGGAACTCGACGTAGGCCGGGCACGTCGTGCTCGCTTTGAGGAAGGCTACGCGAGCGCGCAAGCGGCCAACATAGGCCAGATAAGGTTGAAACACCGGTGCGTTGAGGAACACGTAAAGACGTCCATCGACACTGATCACCCGGCGAAGAAACCACAGCGTCCAAAGAATGGTTTCGAGAAACAGACGGTGGAGCGTATTCATGCAGATCTCGGAGAATGGGACGAAACCGTCGCGTCGACAAGGATGTCGGCGAGCGCCCTGCGCTGGCTTTGCGGCGGTGTACGCGAGTAGCCGACCTTGAAGACGAGCCATGCCCCGTCGACACCGGTGTGCGCACTGAACCATGCGGCGGCGCCGGGGTTCGTGACCAGGTTGCCGTACGGATGCAGGTACAGCCCGAGGCTCGTCAGGGCAAGCCAGAAGCGCAGCAGGAAACGGCCCGACTCGATCGCATTCTCCGGGTTGAAGAAATCGCCGCTCAGCACGCCGATCGCGGGTACGTGGCCCAGTTGCGCGCGATACCGGTGCCTGAAGTAAAAACGCGTCGGCTTGAACGTCAGGATTTTCGACAGATGCGCGGAAAGCCAGAACTCCGCGCGCGACAGGTTCATGCAGCGCCAGTCGAGACCGTCGCGATGCAGCGCCGTCGAGCGTTCGGTGAAGCGAAACCACCCGGTGATTTCATCGTGGTAATCCGCGACGTTCATGTCGTGGAACACGGCATCGATGTTCGCGGCGATGATCGGCTCGACCCGTTCGGCCCCCGATACATGGGTATAGCGATGCCCCCATTCGTCGGCCAGCGCTGCCAGTTGCGTGACGGCCGCGTCCGGTACCGGTGTCGGGTCCATCGAAATGCGCGACGTGCGGCGCGCCATCATCAGCGCCGACAGGTCCTCGCTCGGCGCCCCGGGGTTGGCGACGAGCCGCAACGCAGCGAACGGAATCAATTCCGGCAGGGTCGGCTGGGACATGACGGCCGCCAGTTCCCGTACCGGGCGATGCAACTGCCATTCGACACGCAAACCGTGTGGTGCCGCGAGCAGATCGATCGCTTCGATGAACATGCCCATCGCGGACAACAGGAATGACCCGGTCGTGTCTTCCTTCGGTAACGTACGCGTGCCATCGACGAACAGTTCGGCGCATTCGTCCGAAATCAGTTGCACGCGCCATGGTTGAACGTTGTGCGGCGACGGTGCATGCCGGGCAACGGACAGAATCGCGTGCCAGACAGAAAAGGCTTCAGTGGAAATCCCCGGCATCTCTCGTGGCTTCCTTGTTGTTGTTCGGCAAATTGCCGCTGCGGCGCGAGAATCCGGTCCCTCTCAAGACCGGGCGAAGTTGTGCGCATCTTACACGAGGGCCGGAATCAGTTCACGTGCGCCTGCGGCCGACCTTGACGCTGCCGGCCATCCCGACGATAGGCGGCCGGTGCCTTTCCTAGCAGTCGATGAAAATCGCGAATGAGATGCGCCTGATCGAAATACCCGCACGCATGCGCCCCTGTCGCGCTTGCGCTGCCAGCCAAGACAACCGCCCCGACTAAAACCAAACACTAAACCGCGTCCCCGTCATCAGCACATCGACCGTCAACTTCCATTGATGAGCCTCCGCAATCTCCCTGCAGATTGCCAGCCCGAGCCCCGCACCGTCATATCGCGAATCCGGCGCCCGCCAGTATCGGTCGAAAAGCAGCGGCAGATGTTCCCGCCGAATACCCGGCCCCTCATCTTCAATATGAATCGCCGTCTCGAGAACGGTCAGCACGACGACACCGCCCGACGGCGACGCATTGATCGCATTCTCGATAAGGTTCTTGAGCAGGACGAAAAGCGCCCCGCCGTCCGCGCGTATCGGCGCCGCGGAATCGCGCGCTTCGATATGAAGCGTCACCTGCTTCGCATCGGCCTTGCCGGCCAGCAGGCTCACGACGTCCCGCGCGACGTCGACGCCGCTCACATCACCGAAACTGAAGTTCTGCGCTTCGCTGACTTCAGCCAGATGCAGGAGTTGCTTGACCTGCCGGGCCATCAAATCGATCTCGCGAAGCAAAAGCGCCTTATGGCTGATGTCGGGCTGCAGCTCGATCTGCCCTCTGACCAGCGTGAGCGGCGTCTGCAACTCGTGCGCGGCGTCGGCCAGAAACTGCTGCTGCACCGCGAAGCCATTCTCGAGCCGGGTCAGCGCGTCGTTGAACGCATCGATCAGCGGCTTGATCTCGCTGGGAATCCCGGCCGACGACAGCCGCGTCTTCAGGTTGCGCGGCTCGATTTCCCGCGCGGCACGCGATACCTCCCGCAACGGCTTCAGCACGTGACCGATCGTCAACGGCAGCGTCAGTCCGAAAATGACGGTCGCGATGACGAGCACATACGCGACGGTCCTCGGTATCGGATCGATCCGCGTCCTGACGAGCGCATCGACGAGTTGCCTGCTGTGCGCCACCTGCACGTAATAGACGACGCTCCCGTTCAACGCGCGCTGCGTCGCGACCGCGTACGCCTTGCCGTCGATCGTGGCGGGCAGCACCTTGCCTGCCACCGTCGCGAGGTTCTCCGTCAGCCACGGTCGATCGTCGCTCGAAGGCACCGACGCCAGCAACACCTTCCCCGTCGCATCGAGCACGCGATACTTCACGTCGGCCGGCAAGAGCCGGAACATCACCGCCGGATGCTCGCCCAATCGCACGGATGCCGGGCGCCCGGCCGCATCGAAATGCATTCCGTCCACGATATGACGGATGCTCTCCATCTGCTGGCGCCTTCCCAAGAACTCCGGATATCGATCCAGAAAATAGATGGAAAGCACGGACAGCAGCGCCAGGCTGATGGCGAACGCGGCGACGTTGGTCACCCACAGACGCGTCGACAGGCGCAGGATCCAATGACGGAACATGGCGTTTTTTTACCAGGGAGCAGCAACGGGTGACACGCGGCGAAGCATCGTCACGCGTCCCGCAGCGCGAAGCCGGCGCCGCGGATATTGGTGAGCCGCGTCGTTGTGCCGATCGCCGTCAGTTTCTTGCGCAAGCGGTGCACGGTCACCTCGAGCGCGTTCGGCGTGACCGCCTCCGCGAGCCCCCACGCGGCATGCTCGAGTACCGCATGCCGGACGGTCCGGCCCGCGGCTTCGATCAGGCAGAGCATGACCTGCAGCTCGGCCGGCGCCAGCAGCACCGTCCGGTCGCCGCCGCGCAGCGCGCGCTGCGGCGGGTCCACGGTCACATCCGCGAACGATGCGACGAGGGTCGTGAGCAGCGCCGGACGCCGCATCAGCGTGCGTACGCGGGCGACGAGTTCGGTCATTTCGAACGGCTTGGTCACATAGTCGTCGGCGCCGCTTTCGAGTCCGTCGATGCGGTCATGCAACGCGTCGCGTGCCGTCAGCATCAGGCAAGGCATCATGCGGCCCGCCGCGCGCAGCGTCCGCAGGAACGTCAGGCCGTCTCCGTCGGGCAATCCGCGGTCGACGATCAGCAGCGCGTAATCGGCCCGGTCGATACCGTAAGCGGCTTCCCGGGTATTGCCGAACCGGTCGGATTCGATGCCCGCCGCGGCCAAGGCCTGAGACAACAGGCCGGCCAGGCGTTCGTGATCCTCGACTATCGCCACTCTTGGCATGCTCGCACTCACTTGAACCGATACATGTAGCCGATCCGGGCCTGGGGAACGAACCGCCTGCCGACGAGCGGACTGTCGGTGATGCCGTCGCCGAGACGCGACACGCCGACGTCCACAAACATCGTCTGCTGCTTCGTCAACCGATAGTCGAAACGGGTGCCGGCCGACACGTTCACGGCCGAACCCGCGCTGTAGGCGGGGCGCCACGCACGCGCCTCGGATGGTCGCACGCCGTAATAGTAGTCGACGTATTTGTTGCTCAGCCATTCCGCGCCGACATGCGGCGTGATCGAGAACGCGCCGAGCTCGAACGCCTTCTCGAAGCCGATTTTCGCGCGCTCGCCCTTGTTTCCGCCGAGCAGGAAGCTACCCGACAACGTGCCGAAGCCGGTGCTCCATGACAGTGCGGGCCCATACCACAACGCGCCCTTGCGCTTTTCCATGCCGTTCAGGATCGGGGCATCCGAGCCGCTGTATCCATCGAACAGCGAAAACTGGCCACGCAGCGCGACATTGACGCCGCTCCAGTTGCCGATTTTCAGATCGACCGTGGTGCCGATGGCCTGCACCCATTTGTTGTCGAAGTAGACCAGCGGAAAAGGCAATACGCGGGTGCCGTCGCCCCTGTAGGCCGACGGCTCGATGCCGACGCCCGCGCCCAATCCCCAATGCGTGACGTTGGTCGCGTTGTTGAGGATGGTCAGCCCTGTATTGTCGGGATCGGGCGGGCTCCTGCCGTCGTCCGCCCACGCGGAAGCAGATGAAAGTGCGAATGAAGCGGCAATCAGCCATAACGGGCGGGCGCGGCGAGAGGCAATTTTCACAATCGTTTCCTGGTGTCGAGGGTCGAAACCGGGGCTACTGTAGGACCAGTCGACTTACCGCTCACTTACCAGGAAAAATATCGTCCAAGGCCTCTCCGCGCGCCTGCACGACCCGCCCGCCCCCTACTTCGACAACCGCAGCTTCTTCGACACCACGACGCCGCTCGACGGACTCACCAGCGAGATATCACGAAGATCCATGTGCACCGTGGAGATCCGCGTCGAAATGTCCGTCGGCTCCTCGATACTCGGGTCGGCATGTTCGGTTTGTTCGGTCAGGTAAGGCCGAACCAGGCGTCCGGAAAAAACCAGCGCGAAGTCGCCATGCGTTTGCGCGTACTCGGCGGGCGAAAGGTGCATGCGGCTCCGAACCGTGGTCTTTTTGCCTTGTCCGGCGTCGAGCTCGATGATGTCGACGTGCTGGACGTACCCTTTCGCCTTCGCTTCCGGAGCAATCACGAGCCCGCGCCCGCGCGGCCCCTTCGTCACCTTGCTGAGCAGGATGCCGTCCCGGCCGTCGCGCTCCGCATCGAACAGGTCGACATCCAGCGTCAGCAACTGCCGCCGCGACCGGTATCTCAGCCCGTACCGCACCGGCACCACGAAGGTCACGTCACGGTCCAGACCGACGGCCGCCAGGTCGGGATTCGTCGGGCCGTGCCGGCCGGCGGCACCGGCGACCGCGCCGCGAACCCGGTCGCGCAACGAAGGTGAGAGCGTGCTGACGTGCACCTTCTGCAACGCCTCCCGGATGGCAACCGGATCGTCGCCGACAATCGGTCGTGCCGGGGACGTGTCGTGATCGACAGCCGACGCGACGTGCGTCGGGGCGTCGCCGGCCGCCCCCTCTGCATGCGCCGCGACGGGCGCCAGCATCGTCGTCACGGCGACGATGCACGCGAAGCGCGAACAACCCAATTTGAATTTCCGGTGAAACACGACGAACTCCCGATTGCTTGCGGATCGATCAACGACGAGCACTATAGGGCGGAACGATCGGCAACGCACCCGCCGCTTGAAATTCGCCGATGCCGGCACGCCTCGCCATAGGCTCCTTGTCGGCCCGGCGGCACGTCAACGGCCAACACAACACTACCGTGTTGCCTTGGCGACAACAACCGACGGAAAGCGAGCAGCGGCGCCCATCGAATTCGATCGGCGGGGTGCACATCGCGCGCCAGCGCGCAAGCCCGCTCGCACCGGTTTCAATGGCGTGACGTACCGCTACTCATTTTGAGTCGGGACAACTCTGAATTTTCAAATTCCAATTCAATCATGTCCGAGCCAAAAAAGCCCCACACCAACGATATGCGAAGACGAGGCATGACAAATACCAATTCAGAATATTCGATTCGACACATTCTCATTTAAATAAAAAAGTTCATTCTAATCAAACGATCATTAACCACTGTTTCAAAATGAATTTTTCAACATCTCAAAATAAAAATATCGATTAAAGCTAGAAATAGCTTGCTATTCTTCGCACCGAAATCCCAATTGCCGTTGCATTACCACCCTGAGAGGCGGATTCGAACCCATCCGAATCCGAAACAAAAAATAACGAGATTGTCGTTATGTCGATCGCAGCAACTTTTAGAAACTTTGCGTCGGGTCTGATCGATCTGAACAAGCGTCCAGTCTCCCTGCATTTCGGGCAGGCGCAACGCGCGGTCGGCCATCTGCTGGCGCTCCATCACGCCGATATCCGCGAGGGACTGATGTCGGGCATCGAAGGGCAACTGACCTGCGTGTCGACCTACGATCATCTGCCGCCTGCGCTGTTTCTCGGTTTGCCCGTATCGGTCCGGCTGACGACCGATCGGGGCAACATCCAGGCGATCAACGCGATCGTGCGCGAAGTGCGAGCCGGTCAATCCGACGGCGAACTGACCGTCTATCAGCTGCATGTGTGCGACGCCCTTTCACTGATGGACCGTCGTACGAACGCCCGCCTGTTCCGCTCGCGCAGCGTGCCGGACATTCTGGCGACGCTGATGAACGAGTGGAAACAGCGTAGCCCCGCACTCGCGCGAGCGTTCGATTTCGACCTGTCGGCATTGCGGGCCGATCGGTATCCGGCACGCGAGCTGACGCGGCAAGTCAACGAATCCGACGCACGCTTCATCCGGCGTCTGCTGCGCCGGGAAGGCATCACGGTCTTTGCAAAGGCCGCGCCGGTCGACGGAAGACGCGGCGTGGCCGATGAGCGCCCGATTCACACGCTCGTGTTCTGCGACGATCCGCATCGTCTGCCGGACGCGCCGGCCGGTATCGTACGCCTTCACCCGCGCGACGCCGGCGTCGAGCAACGTGACACCGTCACCCTCTTTGCGTACGACCAGAGCCTGTCGCCCGGCAAGGTCCGCCGCCCGTCGTGGGATTACAAGACCGCTCGCATGGACGACTTCGAGGCCGTCACCGGCCTCGACCAGGGCGAGTCGGGGAACGATCTTGCGCGCCTGCTGACCGACGTCGCGATCGACATCCCGCACGTCGGCGACTCGTGGAACGATCACGCGCGCATCGCGCACGACCGGATGCTGGCCCACCAGTTCGCGGCCGCGCGCTTCGAAGGCATCGGCACCGTACGCGACATGCTGGTGGGGCACGGGTTCACGCTGGCCGGCGACCCCGAGCTGGATATGAAGTCGATCGATCGCCGTCGGTTCGTCGTCACGTCGATTCGACACGCCATCTGGAACAACCTGCCGAAAGACCTGTCGGGCCGCACAAGCGGACTATTCGCGGCAAGCCGCAACCTGACGCCGACCGCCCCGCCGCCCGATGCATCGGGATCAACGGACACGCGCTACGAGAACAGTTTCACGTGCGTGCAGCGCGGTGTGCCGCTGAAGCCCGCCTACGATCCGGCGATCGACGTGCCGCCGGTTCACCTGCTGACCGGCACGATCGTCGGCACGCAGGGCGAAGAGGTGTTTTGCGACAAGGCCGGCCGCGTGCGGGTGCAGATTCACGGGCTGGATCCGGCGGACCATGCGCACGCGCAAGGCGCCGGCACGAACGGCCTGGCCGGCGACAGCGCGCCGATTCGCGTCGCGGCGAGTCTCGCGGGCGAGTATTTCGGCGCGCTGTTCCTGCCGCGCGTCGGCATGGAGGTCCTGCTGGGGAGCCTGTCGGGCGATCCGGACCGTCTGGTGATCATCGGCGTGTTGAGCAACGGCGCGAACCCACCCGCGACTTTCAGCCATACCGGCGGGCTGCCGGGCAATCGCTACGTGTCCGGGATCAAGACGCGGGAAATCAAGGGCCGCCGGCACAACCAGCTTCGCCTGGACGATACGCCGTCGCAAATCTCCGCGCAGTTGGCAAGCGAACATGCGCATACCCAGTTGAATCTCGGCTACCTGACGCAGCCGCGCGTGGACGGACACGGGGACGATCGAGGCGAAGGCGCGGAGCTGCGCACCGACGCCGCTGCGGCCTTGCGCGCCGCCCAAGGCATGCTGCTGACGACCTATGCGCGGTCGCACGCAACCGGCGGTCAACTCGATCGTGATGAGCTGATCCATTTGCTCGATCAATGCACGGCGCTGTTCAAGTCGCTCGGCGATCACGCCGGCCAGCATGGCGGGCAATCCGCCGACACGGCCGGCCAGGACAACATCGCCAACGCATTCCGTCACTGGAAACCCGGCGGGTCGGAATCCGGCGCCACCGGCGATGCCTCCGCGTTCATGGCGTTCGGTGCGCAAGCGGGATCGCTGAACGTCACGCCGAAAACGCACGTCATGTATGCGGGCGAGAACATCGATCAGATCGCGCAGCAACACATGCAAATCACGAGCGGCGAGCGAATCAATCTGCATGCCGGGCATGGCGTCGCGATGTTCGCGCACGGCGACGGCATATCGGCGATTGCGAACCACGGGAAAGTGGCCCTGCAATCGCAGCACGACGACACGCAAATCGAGTCCGGCAAAAACATCCAGTTGACCGCGGCCGACGGCAGGCTGGCCGGCACGGCGAGCGACGAAGTCGTATTCGTCACGGCGGGCGGCGCGTATCTCAAGCTGCATGGTGGCGATATCGAACTGGGATGCCCCGGCAAGTTCACCGTGAAATCCGATGGGCATGCGTGGGACGGCCCCGCCAGCATGAGCGTCGACCTGCCGACATTCGATCAAAGTCCGCTCGGCCGCGTCCCGAAGCTGATTCGGCCAACGGACGGTAACGCGGCGCCGGGATTCGAAGGACAGATTCGAAAGGCATCGGGAACGCTGTCGAGTTTGACGACCGACACGGCCGGGGAACTGCCGGCGGTCGATACCGACCGGTTCGAGAGGCTGGCGGTGCAGTTCGCCAAGAAGAATGTTTAACGCAAGCGCAGGAGTCCGGATGATTGATTCATCTCTCGATCCTCGGCCGGAAGAGGACGCACGCACCGACGAGCACGCCTCGCGGGCCGATGTGCCCGACGCGGCTGCGTCGCGCCCGGAGCCACCTCAGATCGTCGTCGGTCGGAGCGACGGAGTCTCGATGTGGACGAAAGACACCCGGCTGATCTGTATCAAGCAAATGCCGTTGCCTGGTGTCGTCATCTTCGTCCATGGCGTGAACTCCGAAGGCGAATGGTTTGAAGCCGCCGAGCAAGGGCTGTGCGATGGCCTGAATCGCCGGCTTGGGCGGCTGGACGATCAATTGATGTATCACGGCATCGACGCCGGGCAATTGGTGCCGGCGAAGTACACGGAAAGCGTGACGCCGGACGGGTTTCTGAATCCGAAGCTTTGGTCCGGCAATTACATCAAATCTGACCCGTCCTTCTCTCCCGTCATTCATTTCCGATGGGGCTATCGGGCAACCGCCGCAGAGCTGAAAGAGTACGGCGACAAGATTTTCCTGAACGAGAAGGACTATTGGGGCGGCGGCCCGTTCACGAACGGTTGCGCGAGTCTGCCCGATCTCTGGCACGGCGGCCTCGACGACCGCGCGGCCGGGTGGTTGACCGTCCAGGGGATCAACCCGACCAACCGGCCGCTGTATCGCGCGCCGCCCCGCGCATATGGCGTGCTCGCGGCGTTGCGCCTCGCGAGGCTGATCGAGTCGATTCGCCGCATGCAGGCCGACGTGCCGATTACCGTCGTATGCCATAGCCAGGGCAACATCGTGGGCCTGACGGCGGCGTTCTTCGGCGATGCACTGCCCGATGTCGAAGATCCGTGGGGACGTAGCGGGCATTGCGTGGCGGATGCCTACGTACTGGCTAATGCGCCGTACAGTCTTGCGCGCGCAGATGGCCCAAATCCATCCGATACGTTCATGGATACCTGGTCGCAACGCGCGACCAGGGACGGCAGCGGTCGTCGCGGACGGCAGACCTACGCCGCGCGCACGAAAACATTCGGCAAGTTTCTGTCGATCATCGGCACTCGTAAGGCATACGAACTTTCCACCGACAAGATCGATGAAGACATGGCCAACGAACGGGTATCGCCGACCAGCAAGCGGTCTTATTCGGCGCAAGAGGATCGGATTCGCCACGGCCTGAACGGATCGACGTATGGTCGCGTCACCGCGTATTGCTGTCCGCACGATCAGGTGATTTCGGCGGTCACGGTTCAAGGCATCGGCTGGCGCGGCATCGACGAGAACGAACTGAACGATATCAGCGTCCCCGGCGTGCTGACGCAGCGCGTCTTTGCCTCCGGCTTCAAGGTTGGCGTGCAGAAACGCTATCGGTATCGGGAGGATGACTGGCGGCATGGCAAAGAGGGAACGACGTCGGGATTCTGGTATCCGCCTTCGCCGCCGGCCAAGTTCAATCTCATCGGTGCACTCAAGGGAAACGAGTCCGTGTTCGGGGTGGCGGCCACGCTTGCATCCGCGCCGATCATGTTTTTCGTGACCCAGATCAGCTCGGCATTGAATATGTTCCGCGTGAACGCCAATCCGCCGAAGGGCTGGAGCGTGGTGGCGGACGCTCCGGCACTCGACGAACCGTTCCCGCCGAAGGCGTTGCGGTTCGGCAAGCCCATCGAAACGAAGGACGGCAATGCGACAAGCGACTTCAACGAAGGCAACGATCCGCCGGCCGCATGGCGCGACGCAAGCAAGACAGACGCCGACAAGCGCGCTGATGATCCCTACGATCAGTACAAGGCGAAGAACAATGACAGCGTCGCGCAAGGTACGGCAGAGAGCGAAGCCGGACAGCGTTATGAGGATCGCGCGTTGATGCGGATGGAAGCGCGGCGCACGCTGAATACGGAATGGCTCGATGGGGATGGCCACGTGATCGGTGAGGACGGCAAGAGCGAAATGCCGGAGGGCTACAAGGAATGGCGCGACAAGCAGATTGTCGATTGGCTCGATCGTGGTTCGACCAACAGCCCGACGAATCACTCCACGACGATGACCAATCCGAAGCATGCCAGAAAGGCGCTTGCGTACGATGTGGCGATCGGGGTTTGCTATCTGACGCCCGAGCAGCTCTACGACCTGCGAATTGAGGCGGATTGGCGGATGTGCGGCGGGATTCCAGATGACCATCCGAACAAGAAATATGGAGAGTACTTTGCCAGTGGTGCAATTGACGACCTACCGATACATGAGTGGGTACATGCTGAGAGCAGTGAAGGCAAGATGCCGGACGCGATCACGAATGAACGAGAAGATCAGTTCTATCTGAAGGTCGGGGGAGCGATATGAAGGCGCTGATCGCCGAATGGCCGCGACGTGTTGCCGTTGCGGTGGCGGCATGGATGATCGCAGCCCTACTCATGGCCTCCCTGATGGCGCACGTAGAACAACCGGACCCCGCACAATTGGAAATAGGAGATTGGATGAAACGATTTGTCGTCGTACCCGGCCTAGTGGCGCTCGTGGTGTTTCTGTTCACCACGGCCATGGTGCATTCCGCACATTCCGCCCCTATCCCGCAGCCAGTAGGAAATGCAACTCCGACCACCGAAGAATCGGTGAAGCCGGTTGTGGCACAGGTTGTCGGGTTGATCTGGCTGAATCCGTTGCAACGCATGGACTACCCGACCGAATGGCAACTGCTGTGGACGCAAGGGCTTGCCTCGCCGAACAAGAATGACGACATGGTGCGCACAGAGCCGAAGTCTTTCACTACGTTGCAATCGGTAGCCGGAATCGCTTATGGGAATCGCGGCACGGAGACATTCAAGGGCTTCTACCACAAGTACATGGAAAAATTTCCCGGCCTATTGAGTAGTCGTTACGCGATGAACGCCAAGTATTTCTACACAGTAAAACCGGATGACAAGAAGGATTGGCGCGAACTTTCCGGGATTCGCATCGAGGGTGCAGTTCCTGAGCGCCTTGATCCGGCTATCGCGCGCGAATACCTGGCAGAGCCGATCCGAAAAACCTTCTTTATCGGCAACCCACATTTCCCGACGATGTGGAGCCGCAGCGCGCTTCCCGACGTACAAATCACGCGAGGCGGCGCGAACGCCGGATTCACTTCATTGAACAACGCGTTGGACTACTTGCAGGCGAATCCCGACAAGAGCGTCTGGGTAGTGAACTGGGACGCGCCCAACTTCCCGCCCACGGACGCACAGATCAACGAGAACCTTGTCGTGCTGTTCCTCGCCGGCCCAACCTTCAACACCGAGCGCGAACCGCTCGCCTGGATCGGCAAAGCCGCAACCGGCAACACGCATGATTTTCCGCAGAAGGTCGGCACAACACGCGCCGTGCAGGCGTGGAAGGCGACCCTCGAGCAAGCGGCGCGCAATGCCGGCATCGCGGCAACCGGCGTCAACTACATCGTTCACGACGCAGGTAAAGGCAGCGACGCATCGTCGGCGCGCCTTGCCACCCTCGCGCAGACGTTGACCGAAACCCTCCCCGAATACGACCACCGCAAACAGACATTCAACACGGCCGCCCTACTTGGCGACATGGGAACCGGCAGCGCACTGACAGATGTCGCGCTCGCCATCGGCCGGATCAACCACTTCGGCGGCAACGCACTCGTCGCCGGCACGACCGATCCCGAGCATCCCGTCGCGGTCGTTGTCCGGCCACCGTCGAAGCTCACGCCGATCGATCCCGACAAGGACTGGTTCCGCGCACGCGGCGGCAACAATGCCTACCTGCCGTGGTGGGGCCGTCGACACGATACGAATTACGGCATGCAAGGCTATTCATGGTGATGCACACCGGTACGGCAGCGCGTTAAATGTGAACGTAGATGTTGTATAGAGCAGCAGGAGGTGGGGTGAAACGATTTGTAGTTGTCCCTAGTTTGGTGGCACTTGTGGCGTTTCTGTTCTCGACGGCCATGATGCGCTCGGCGCATTCCGCACCTGCCGCTGAACCAATAGCGAACGCAGCTCCCTCCGTCGAAGAGCCGGCGAAGCCATTCTTTGCCCAGGTCGTCGGACTCATTTGGTTGAATCCGTTGCAACGCATGGACTACCCGACCGAATGGCAACTGCTGTGGACGCAAGGACTCGCGTCTCCGAACAAGAACGACGACATGGTGCGAACCGATCCGAAGTCCTTTACAACGCTTCAATCGATTGGCGCGCTGGTATATGGTAACGAAGGCGCAGAAACATTCAGAGGTTTTTATCGCAAGTACATGACCAAGTTCCCGCTGCTGCTTCACTCGCGCTACGCGAGCAACGCGAAATACTTCTACACGGTCAAACCTGACGATAAAAAGAACTGGCGTGAGTTGGCTGGCATCCGTGTCGAGCTTGCGATTCCGGAACGACTCGACGCGGCCGAATCGCAAAGCTACTTGCAGGACTCGATTCGAAGGACGTTTTCGATCGGGAATCGGTATTTTCCAACGATGTGGAGCCGCAACACGCTCCCCGACGTACAAATCACGCAAGGCGACGCGAACGCCGGATTCACTTCATTGAGCAACGCGTTGGACTATTTGCAGGCGAATCCCGACAAGAGCGTCTGGGTAGTGAACTGGGACGCACCTAACTTCCCGCCCACGGATGCACAGATCAACGAGAACCTTGTCACGCTCTTCCTCGCCGGTCCGACCTTCAACACCGAGCGCGAACCGCTCGCGTGGATCGGCAAGGCCGCAACCGGCAACACGGTCGATTTTCCGAGGAAGGCCGGTACGACCCGCGCCGTGCAGGCGTGGAAGGCGACCCTCGAGCAAGCGGCGCGCAATGCCGGCATCGCGGCAACCGGCGTCAACTACATCGTTCACGACGCAGGTAAAGGCAGCGACGCATCGTCGGCGCGCCTTGCCACCCTCGCGCAGACGTTGACCGAAACCCTCCCCGAATACGACCACCGCAAACAGACATTCAACACGGCCGCCCTACTTGGCGACATGGGAACCGGCAGCGCACTGACAGATGTCGCGCTCGCCATCGGCCGGATCAACCACTTCGGCGGCAACGCACTCGTCGCCGGCACGACCGATCCCGAGCATCCCGTCGCGGTCGTTGTCCGGCCACCGTCGAAGCTCACGCCGATCGATCCCGACAAGGACTGGTTCCGCGCACGCGGCGGCAACAATGCCTACCTGCCGTGGTGGGGCCGCCGACACGACACAAATTACGGCATGCAGGGCTATTCATGGTGACGCACACCGGCGCGGCAAATCGCTTCGTCCGAACGTGATCCCCGCGTCAGACCTCAAACCATTTGGAGGACGGAATCCCATGCGGGGAATTATCCGGGTAGAAGATACGCACACCCACGGCGGCCGGGTCGAATCCGGCGCCCGAAAAAGCACGGTGATGGGGCGCGCGGTCGCTCGTATCGGCGACGCGTGCTCGTGTCCGATTCATGGCGCCTGCACGATTGCCGAAGGCGACCCGGCCTTCGACATCGAAGGCGGGGCCGCCGCGTTCGACGGCCACAAGACTTCGTGCGGCGCGGAATTGATCTCGTCGCTTCAACATTCGGGGCGGGTCTGAATGCCGACGCCCCGACGCATGACCGACGAACAGTTTCGGCTGTTGCGGATGCAGGATACGCGGATCAAGCCGCTGAACCAGTGGGCCTTGCACGAGATTTTCGTGAAGGGCCGATCACAACGGGCGCTGGCCGCCGAACTCGGCATGACGCACTCCGCGATGTCGCAACTTGTGCGAAAAGCCTGGCGACGCTATCTCGATCTGCCATGCAACGCCGCCCGCCTCACGACGCTCACGGTCACGATTCCGTCGAGGTACGAGCAGGCGCTGCTGGCATGGGTACGGGATGCGCACCGGTTATCGACCCAACCCGGCCTCGATGGGGCGACGTAATCGCGACGATTCCGGCCAGCGAACCCGTGGAGAAACAAATTCCCCCACTTCCCATAAAAAGACAAATTAATTCCACTTACAGCTGAATCCTCAGCCAACTTTGGATCCTTTTTCCCTTCTGTCCCCCGTATCATTTCCGTCACTACGCAATCAGCAAGAGACGGACATGAGCGACACCCCCCCGCTGCACTACCTCGACTACGCAGCCACGACCCCCGCCGATCCCCGCGTGATCGAAGCGATGACGGCCTGCCTCGGCTTCGACGGCATCTTCGGCAACCCCGCATCCAGCTCGCACGTCGCCGGCCGGCTCGCGAAAGACAAGGTCGAGCACGCCCGTGCACAGGTCGCCGCACTCATCGGCGCGGATGCTGACGAAATCGTCTGGACGTCCGGCGCCACCGAATCGAACAACCTCGCGCTGAAGGGCTATGCGGAAAACGCGACCGGCAAGCGTCACCTGATCACGAGCCGCCTCGAGCACAAGGCCATTCTCGACACGATGGCGAACCTGTCGAAGCACGGCATGCAGGTCACTTTCCTGACGCCCGACGCGCACGGCGAAATCACCGCCGACGCAGTCGCGGCCGCGATCGGCCCCGACACCGGGCTCGTGTCGCTGATGCTCGTGAACAACGAGATCGGCACGCTGACCGACATCGGCGCGATCGCTCGCATCGTGCACGCGGCCGGCGCGCTGCTCCACGTCGACGCCGCGCAGGCGCTCGGCAAGACGGCGATCGACGTGCGCGCGCTCGGCATCGACATGATGTCGATGTCCGCCCACAAGGTGTACGGCCCGAAGGGCATCGGCGCGCTGTTCGTCCGCCGCGAGATCGCGAGCCGGATCGCCCCGCAAATCCACGGCGGCGGCCACGAGCGCGGGTTGCGTTCGGGCACGCTCGCCACGCATCAGATCGTCGGCATGGGCGTCGCATGCGAACTCGCCGCCGACAAACTCGACGGCGAAGCCGCACGGATCGCGGCGCTCGGCGCGCGGCTCACCGACGCGCTGTTCGCGCTCGGCGACGTCACGCAGAACGCAGCCGCGGCCCGCCGCATCCCGCACACGCTGAGCCTGACGGTACATGCGCAGGGCTTTTTCCCGTTCATGCTCGGCGAAGCGCTTGCCGTGTCGTCCACCTCCGCCTGCAATTCGACCAGCGGCGCGCCGTCCCACGTGCTGACCGCGATCGGTCTCGATGCGGAAACGGCCGGCCGCACCGTGCGCATCAGTTTCGGGCGTTTCACGACGGAACAGGAGGTCGACTTCGCGGTCGCCTGTTTCGCGCGGGCGATCGAGCAATGTCGGTCGGCGGCGGCGACCGGCTTCACCGCGTCGCGGCAGATCACGCCGGCCGACCTGAAGGCGATCCGCAATGCCGGTTTCCGTGCGGTGATCTGCAACCGGCCGGACGGCGAAGGCGCGGATCAGCCGGCGTTCGAGGAGATCGCCGCTGCCGCGCGCGAACTGGGCATGGACGCGCGCTACCTGCCGGTCGAACGCGACCGCATCGGCGACGCGGAAGTCGACGCGTTCGGCGCGCTGGTCGACACGCTGCCGAAGCCGGTGCTCGCGTATTGCCGCAGCGGCAGCCGCTCCGGCATGCTGTGGAATCGGCTGTCCGAACGACGCACGGCGTAAACCGCCCGCCACTACACCCGCCCCCCCTGCGTTCAGGCACGAAGCCGGCCCGCGCGATGGAAAACCGCGCCGGCCGCCACCCTGCCTGCTACATCACTCGTCCTGCTGTTCCTGCTGCGCCTGCACCTGCCGCTGCCGGATGAACTGCCGCACATCGCTCATCGTCACGCGACCGGTGTGCTTCGCGTCGATCTCGTCGAAGTGCTTCGACACGAAACCGAGCCCGCTGCTCTGCGCCTGCGCCTTCGTCACGGCCGCGCCGTTGCTCAGCACGGTATTGGCGCCGAGCCGCGCGTCGACGCGCTGCTGCGCCTGCTGCTGCAACGTCGCGCCGGTCGACGGCAACACCGGCGCCGCCCGCGTGGCCGGAAAGAACGGACCGTCGACACCGCGCCCGCCGTGCGGCAGCTTCACCGGCGCCACCGCCTGCGGCGGCAACGCGTAGGCAGTGCTCATCACGGCGCCGAGCACGATCAACGGAGACATACGCCGCATCAATTGGATTAGGGACATGATCGCTCGCATTCAATGGATGAATAGAAGGTTCCTTTGATAAGGACTCCGTCGCTCAAGGGGCGGCCGCCAGCGTGGTCGCCGTCGTCGCACCCGGCGCGCTGCCGGTCGGTACGCTCGGCGGGTTTTCATCCGGCCACGGCGGCGGCAGCATGTGCAGCGTCAGCGCCGTCGGAATCCGCGCGCCCTTGTAGAACGTCTGCAAATCCCGCTTCATCAGCGGACGGGCGACGTCGTCCAGATAGATCATGTGACCGCCCTGGAAGAAATTCACCTGCAGCTTCGGATGCAGGCCCTTCACCGTCTGCAGCCGCGCGAGCTGCTTCTCGGTGTTGAAGAACGGCGTCGCGAGATCGTGGTAGCCGTTCTCCGCGAGCACGCGAAGCTTCGGGTTGAGCTGCAGCGCACCGAGCAGATCGGGGATCGTGTCCGGCATCGGCTGGCCGTCGTGCGAGAAGTCCCAGACGCCGATGATGTCGTCGTTCAGCGGCAGGTACGTCGCGTTCGGGGCCGTATAGCCGAGGTAGTCCGGCATCTGCGTCGCGAGCGCGTTCGTGAACGGCTGCGAGATCAGGATGTCGGACGGATCGCCGTCGTTCTGCAGCCGCGGGTCGGAATTCGGCAGCGACACGCGCCCGTCATACCGGCCGATCGTCGTGCCGGGCACGAGGCTCGTGCCGAACGGATTCGCGTTGAAGTAGTCGCGCAGCGCCTGCTGCGTGAGACTCGACGGGATCGACCACAGCCTCAGCGTCGCATCGCTCGGGAACACCGGCGTGCCGAGCGCATCCGGAATGCCGAGCTGGCTCAATACCCACGACTGCGAGTACTTCTGCAACTGGCTGTAGATCAGCGTCGTGAACAGTTCCGTCTGGAGTGCGTACAGATCCTGGTTCACCGGCGCCGGCGACACCTGGTTGAAGTACGCGGCGACCGCCGCATAGCCGGGCAGATAGCCGGCCACCGTATCGGTATCGAGCAGCAGCCCTTCGGTCGACTGCGTGATCGCCACCGCTTCCACTGCATCCGCGAAGTAGTTCAGGATCGCCGACTGCAGCACGATCCCCGTCAGGTGCACGCCGGCCGATTCGAGCGCGAGCGCGAGCATGTCGGTACGCGGCGTGCCGTACGATTCTCCGTACAGGTAGATCGGCGACGTGCCGCGGCCGTTGACGTTCAGGTAGCGCTGAATGAAGTCGCGCATGATGTTCACGTCCACGTCGGAACCCCAGTACTTCTGGTTGGTGTTCGGCAACACGGCTTCCGACAGCCCGGTGCCGGGCGGGTCGATGAACACGAGGTCGGTGGTGTCGATCAGGCTCTCCGCATTGTCGACGAGCGGATAGTTCGGCCAGTTGTTGCCGAACAGCGGGTCGGGCGTGGCCACGCGGGTCGGCGCGAACGAGCCGAGCCGCAGCCAGATCGACGACGAACCAGGCCCGCCGTTGTAGACGAACGTGACCGGGCGCGGCTTGCCGTTCGTGCTGGGCGCGGTGTACGCGACATACGACATCGACGCTTCCGCATTGCCGTTAGCGTCCTGCGCGGTCAGGTGGCCGGTGGTCGTCGTGTAGTCGATCGTCTTGCCGCCGCCGGTCCACTGGTAATGCATGACGGCCGCCTTCTCGGACACCTGCGACGGCGCGAGGCCGTCGGTCGCGTTCATCGAGTACGCGACCGGGTCGACGTACGGCTGGTTGGCGGCCGGCGCCTGCGTACCGGCCGCCTGCGCGCTGGCCTGCCGGCTCGCGGTGGCCTGCGCGAGGCTCGACGCGCCGACGGACGACGAATCGTCGCCGCCGCACGCCGCGAGCGCCAGTGTCATGAAGGTCAATGCGCCTAGCCCGGCCAGCCGGCCGCGACGAACACGGCGGCTGCCGGTACTGCTCCTGTCTGGTTTCATCTCTTTCCTTTGGCTTCGGATACCGCGTCACAAAGGCCGCCAACGCCTGCGACACGCGCAGGCCGACCCGCCACTCGCGTTGCACGGTCGGCAGTCGGCGATTGGGGATGGGACTTCTCAGAGACTGAACTTGATACAGACACAGAAAACTGCTGGCGAGAATGGTGCTCGGACGCGCCCCCTGCAGTTTGGCCAACTTTTATATGACTAAAATTTACGACACCACAAAAATAGGCGGTGCCGCGCCGCGTTGTCAAAGATCATTCGGATATTAAAATTCCCGCAATGATGCGAAGGGCGGACAGTGTCTGGAATTTGAAAGAAAACGGAATTATTCGTGCAAGGTACGCGTTATCGGCATTGCCGCGTCGAGTATTTTGCCTTTCTCGCGCAAAGCAGCAGCCTTTCCTGTATTGACGCGGCGCATCCAAGGCCTTCGGATCGAGCGGGCATTTCTTTCATTTTTATTATCGCCGATCGATTAATGCGATGCCGCGACATATATGCCATTCAGCGATTCGATTCGCTTCGATCACGCTTCAATTGCAGTTCCGGTGTGCACTGCGTCATCCATAAAATACCGGTTCGATTAATATTTCGAGGAATTATTTACCCGGCATTCGAACGGCTTTGCCGTGCGCACGGCGACGTACGGCATCGCCGCACGTCGCCCGTTGCGATGACTCACGCCACGATCACTTCCCGCCGCCCGGCAGCGCGATATCGATCAGCACCGGATCGTGATCCGACGAACGATACGCATCGGCCGCGTAGAACGTCTTCTGCTGCTCGGCCGACTTGTACGCGAGCGTGTACTGCAGCGCGAGCGGCTCGTCCGCGTTGATGTGCCATTCGTGCACGGCCTTCACGTGCGACGCGAGCGGCAGCGTCGCGAGCGCGTGGTCGAGATAACCGGCTTCGCCGTTGTACACGTAGCTGTACGCGTTCGCGCCGATCCAGCGCGCGACGAGGTTGCGGTAGCCGCGCGATTCGAGCGTGCGGATCGGGTCTTCGTACGTGTAGCTGTTGAAGTCGCCGATCAGCAGCACGCCCTGGCTCTTGACGCCCGTCGGGTTGCCGGCCAGCCAGTCGGCGACCTTCGCCGCCGCGCGCGTGCGCGTCGGATTCCAGCAGCCCTGACCATCGCCCTGGTCGAGATCGTCGTTCGTGGCATCCGGGCAGTTCTTCGACTTCAGGTGGTTCACGGCCACCGTCAGCGCCTGCTTGTTGCCGCCGACCAGCCGGAACGACTGCGCGAGCGGCTGGCGGTTCTTGTCGTCGATCGCGAGCGTCGCCGCGCGGCCGACCGGTTCGACCTTGCGGCTGTCGTAGATCATCGCGACCGAGATCGCGTCGCCGCCGAGCCGCGACGTGCCCGGATCGACCACGCGCCATTGGGCACCGAGCTTCGCCGCGAGCTGGCGCACCGCGCTCAGTTCGCCGTAGCCGTTGTTCTGGATTTCCATCAGGCCGATCACGTCGGCGTCGATCGCCTTCAGCGCGCTGACGATCTTCGCTTCCTGGCGCTGGAATTCCTCGAACGTCTTCGCGCCGCGGTTGTCCGGATCGTCGAAGCCGCCGCCGAGACCGTTGCCGTTGAAGTAGTTGAGCACGTTGAACGACGCGACGCGCAGGTTCGATTTCGGATCGCGCGCCGGTGCGTTCGTGCGCGGGTTCTCGCGCTTGTCGAACACCGGCACGGCCGCGCCGGGCAGCGGCTGTACGCGCCATGCGCCATAGCGCACCTCGAGCACGCCTTCGACGTCGCGCACCGTGTAGCCCGCGCGCAGCGTGTTCGCGGCCGCGAGGCCCGGCGCCGGATACGGCACGGTCGCGGGGTTCTGCTTGTTCGAGCCATCGTCGAGGATCAGGCGGTTGCGTGCGTTCGCATCGATCTGCGTCCGGGCCTGCGCGGGCGGCACGACGCTCGTCGGCGTACGCAGGCGGCCGTTGCTCAGCATCACGCTGCCGTAGCGGCCGAGCTCGTAGTTGTCGGTGACGTTCAGCGTCTGCGGCAGGCGCACGCGCATCCCTTCGTACGCGGCGAACGCGTTCGGGCTGTCGACCGGCAGCGTGAGCGTCGCGGGCGTGACCGTCTGGCCGTTCGCGCACACCGCGATCGCGCCCGACAGCGTGAGCTGCGTCTGCCCGTATTTCTCCTCGACCTTGCCCGTCACGTGCACGAGATCGCCGGCCTTCGCACGCACCTTCGGCGCATAGACGAACAGGCCTTCGGACACGCCCGGCTGGTTGCGGCGCTGCGCGTCGGCCTGCTGGACGAAGAAGCCGCCGAAGCCGTCCGTGCCGCCGAAATCGGCAGTGACGACCGCTTCGATCGATGCGTTCTGACCGGCGAGCGGCGACGGTGCGCCCGGCCCCTGGATATCGGCGATCGGCGTCGTGCTGCCGCCGCAGTTCGCGCTGACGGGCGCGGCAGTGGCGGCAAATACCGGCGCGGCGAGCGTCGGGAGCAGCAATAGCGGGGCAAACAGGCGGATTGTCGAACGCATGGCGGGAATCCCGGTTGTGAGGGTGGCGAAAGCTTAGCGGCGCTCGGTGACAGTTTTTGGTAATCGGCAGACAGGCCGATGTAATTGCCGTCATCATGCCGTGATCGCCATGCGTCGTACGGCCGCGCGTCGCTCACGCCGCGAATCCTCCGCCGAAAAAACGCCGCGCTAGACCGTCCCCGGCAACGCGCTCGACACGAGCACGGCCGCCACCATCAGCACGCCGCCGAGCACGACCGCCTCGACGCGCAGCACCGTGCCGAACCGCTTCAACGCGCCGGCCGGCATCGCGACGGCCGGGTCCTGCAACGCGGCGAGCAGCTTCGGCATCCCGAAGAACCGGTTGTGTCCGCCGAGCATCGCGGCAATCAGCACGAGCACGAGCTTCAGCAGCAGGATCTGCCCGTACGTCGACGCGAACAGGTTGGCGGGCGTATCGACACCGCGCCAGCCGTTGTACGCGCCGGTCGCGAACAGTACGACCAGCGCGTAAGTGGACGCATCGGACAGCGACTGCACGAACGATGCGCCCGTCGCGCGTTCGCTCGCCGGCATGCGGACGAGCCGCGGCATCACGCCGAACGCCGTCACGAGCACGAGCCCGACCCACGCGCTGATCGCCAGCAGATGCAGCCAGTCGATCCACACCGGCGCGCTGAACAGCCCGGCGTCGACCGGATGTCCGCCGTTGCTGCGTGCGAGCGCGACGCAGGCGAGCGCGGCCCACATCGCGAACGGCAAGCGCGTATCGTTCGCGCGTCGGATAAACGACAGCACCACGACGACGAGCATGAACACCGCACCGACCAGCCACGCATGACCGAACCCCGTACCCGCGAGCATCGAATAAACCGCCGGCCCCGCGTCGAGCAGCGACACTTCGCTCATCAGCGCGCAATGCGCCCAGAACGCGGTGACGCTCGCGAGCAGCGATACGACGGACGCGCTGCGCAGCGTCGCGACGAGTCGCCGCCCGACATCGTGTTGCCACACCGATGCGCCGCGCGCGAGCCAGTGCCGGCCGAGCAACGCACCGACGACGACCGCGAACCCGGCGTTCTGGATCGCCACGGCCACGAGCCTCAGCAGGCCGACGATGCCGTCGTTCATCCCTTCACCCGGAACGTATACGTGCCCTTCGTGCGATGCGCATCGGCCGTCATCGCCACCCACTGCACCGTGTACGCGCCGGCCGCAAGCTTCGGTATCGCGACGGTCATCACGCGCGGATTCGACGCATCGACCTTCGCCTTGTCCTGCGTGACGGCGTTGCCGCTCGCGTCGGACACCTTCACCGAGCTGAACGCCGGTTCGAGATCCTCGTTGAACGTGAGCCGCAACGCGTCGGGCGCCGCGTCGACCGTGCCGCCGGCCGCTGGCACCGCGCCTTCGAGCTTGCCGTGGGCCGAAGCCGCGGCCGGTGTCATCGCGAAGAGGGCGGCCGCCGCGGCGAACGCGGCGAGCCCTCCGGAAATCGTGCTGGTCATGTTCGCGCTCCGCATCACGGCTTCTTCAGTTCGACGACGGTCAGCGCGCCGTTCACGTCCTCGGCGACGAAGTCGATCGTATCGCCCACCTTGACCTGCGACAGCATCGCCGGGTCCTTGACCTTGAACACCATCGTCATCGCATCCATCCCGAGGTTCTCCAGCGGACCGTGCTTGATCGTCAGCTTGCCGGCGGCCATGTCGATCTTGCGAATCTCGCCGTGCGACATGCGCTGCGCCGCCGCGGCGCCCTGCTTCGCGCCGCCGCTCATGTCCATGCCGGCCATGTCGCCGGCCGCGTACGACGCGGCCGAGAACGCCAGCGCGCACCCCGTCGCCATCAGAACCAGTCCTTTCTTCATCGTGTCGACTCCCGTGTGAGTGAATGGAAATCGACGGCCGCATCGGTGCGGCCGCCGCGTGCTGCTTCAGCCGTCCGGCAATTCGCCGGTGTATTCGTGCGCGACCGTGCCCTTCGGATGCCGGAACCAGCCCGGATCGCGATAGTCGTTGCGGCCGAGCCCCTGCCGCACCTTGAGCACCGTGAACATGCCGCCCATCTCCAGCGGCCCGAACGGGCCCGTGCCGGTCATCATCGGCAGCGTGTTGTCGGGCAGCGGCATCTCCATGCCGCCCATCGCGCCGCCCGTGCTGCCCATCGCCATGTAGTCGGGCACGAGCTTGCCGATCCGCTTCGCGAGATCCTTCTGCGGCACGCCGATCAGGTTCGGCACCTGGTGGCCCATCGCATTCATCGTGTGATGCGACTTGTGGCAATGGAACGCCCAGTCGCCCGGACGATCGGCGGTGAACTCGATCGCGCGCATCTGGCCGACCGCGACATCGGCCGTCACTTCGGGCCAGCGCGCGGCCGGCGGAATCCAGCCGCCGTCGGTGCCCGCGACCTCGAAGCTGTAGCCGTGCAGGTGGATCGGGTGATTCGTCATCGTCAGGTTGCCGAAACGAATCCGGACGCGGTCGCCGGCGCGCACCGGCAGCGGATCGATGCCCGGAAACACGCGCGAGTTGAAGGTCCACATGTTGAAATCGGTCATCTCGTTCACGCGCGGCGTGTAGCTGCCCGGGTCGATGTCGTACGCGGCGAGCAGGAACACGAAATCGCGATCGACCGGCATCGTGCCGCGATCCTTCGGATGCACGATGAACATGCCCATCATCCCCATCGCCATCTGTACCATCTCGTCGGCGTGCGGGTGATACATGAACGTGCCGTGCGCTTCGAGCTGGAACTCGTAGACGAAGGTCTTGCCGGGCGGAATGTGCGGCTGCGTGAGGCCGCCGACGCCGTCCATCCCGTTCGGCAGCCGCAGCCCGTGCCAGTGGATCGTCGTGTGCTCGGGCAGCCGGTTGGTCACGAAGATCCGGACCTTGTCGCCTTCGACGGCCTCGATCGTCGGGCCCGGCGACTGGCCGTTGTAGCCCCACAGGTTCGCGTTCATGCCGGGCGCCATCTCGCGCACGACGGGCTCGGCCGTCAGGTGGAATTCCTTCCAGCCGTTCTTCATCCGCCACGGCAGCGACCAGCCGTTCAGCGTCGCGACGGGCGTGTACGGGCGGCCGTTCGGCGGCACGAGCGGCGGCTGCGTGCCGGTTTTCGCCATCGTGGGCGCTTCGGGCAGCGACGCGGCGCCGGCCTTGCTGACCATCGCCGCACCGAGCAGCGCGGCGCCCGAGCCGCTGAGAAATTGTCGACGGGACACCATGTCAATGACCTTCCGGATGCGGTTGCGTGGCGGGCGCCGGCGGCGCCGCTGGAGGGGAAGCCGGCTGCGGCGCAGCGTCGGCCTTCGAAGCGGATTCGGGTGCTGATTCGGCGGAGTTCGTCGCGCGCGGCGTAGCACCCGACGACGGCAACCGGCCGCCGACCGCCATCTGCAGATCGGTTTCCGCGAGCCAGTAGTCCTTCAGCGCGTCGATGTAGCCGTTGACCGCGCCGACCTGTTCTCGCGCATCGGTCAGCAGCTCGAACACGCTCGCGAGCATCCCGTTGTAGCGCAGCAGCAGTTCGTCGGAGATCGTCTTGCGCAGCGGCACGACTTCGTCGCGGTAGTGCGTGGCGACGTCGTAGCTGGTGACGTAAGCCGCGTACGATTCGCGCACTTCGGAGCGCGCATCGATGGCGGTTTTCGCGAGCCGGTTCGCGGACTGCATGTAGATCGCCTCGGCGCGCGCGACCTTCGCGCCGCCCCAGTCGAACAGCGGAATCTCGACGCTGATCTCGTAGCCGTGCTCGTGGCCCTTGCCGGTTTCGTAGTCATTCACGTAGCCGAGTTCGACCGCGTTGACGAAGCGCGTGGCCTTGCTCAGGCCGAGCGACGACGCGACGCCCTGCGTCTGCAGCTTCGCCGCCTGGATGTCGAGGCGGTTGCTCATCGCGAAGCGTTCGAGATCCGGCAGGTCCGGGCGCGCCTTCGGTAAATCCGGCAAGCGTTCGGGTAGCGCGTATCGCGTGCGTTCGCCCCACAGCCCCATCGCGCGCGTGAGCTTCTCGCGGGCGGCGACGGCCTGCTGGCGCGCCTTCGCGTACTGGGCGACCGCATCGGCATGAAACGCCTGCTCGCGTGCGTAGTCGAGCCGGCTGAAGTTGCCGGCCTGCCGCATGCGCAGCGCGAGTTCGGCGGCCGCGCTCGCGGCGTCGCGCACCTGCTGCGCATAGTTCGCGGCCTGCTCGGCGGCGACCGCTTCCACGTAGGCGCGGCGCGCATCGGCCGCGACCTTCAGCATCGCGTCGGCCGTTTCGAGCTTGGTCTGCTCGAAGCGGCGGCGTTCGATCTTCGTCGCGAGCGGCATCGTCAGCAGCGCGAACACGTTCGCCGAGAACGTGCGGCCGAGCGTCAGCTCGCCGTCGCCGGCACGCGTGCGGCTGAACGCGAAGCGCGGGTTCGGCAGCCGGCCGGCCTGCACGAGGTCGGCCTCCGACAGCCCGAGTTCCGCGTACGACGCCTGCAGCCCGCGGTTGTTCAGCAGCGCGACCTGCACCGCGTCGCCCATCGACAGCGGTTTCGCCAGCAATTCCCGTGTCCGCCGGTCGACCGCTTCGCGGTCGGCGTCGGTCCGCACCACTACCGCGTCCTTCCCGATGCGTTCCGATGCGACCGACGACACGGCGTCGAACCCGCCGTCCTTCGAAAACGTCGTGCAGCCCGCGAGGAGCGTCAGCACGACCGCGGCCGCGCCGATCCGAGGCGATATCGCGAGCGTCGTCATCGCGTGGCCCCTCCGTGCGTCGAATGGGCGGCGCCGTTGCCGGCCGCGCCGCCGCTCGTGCGCCCTTTCGCAGGTCGCTCCACCACCTCCCGGTTCAGTTGCTTCCAGCCCGGGCCTGCGTCGTCCTCATACCGCTGGTAGCCATCGAACGCGGACGTCACGGTGACGTCCGGCACCGACGCGGCGGCGTCCGCCGGGTCGGGAAACGCGGTTTGCGCGGGCGCGAGCGACGGCACGAGGGCCGCCGCGCCCCACAGCGCCGCAATGATCAATCGCATGAACATGTCTCGTCGTAAGTCGTCCGGCGCAGCGTGATGCGGTGGCCGGAGCAAATAGCGGATCGCGGCGGGTCGGCCGCGGACAGGAACTAGACGGGCATCCTGCGAGGCGGCCGGTCGATGCCGCCGGTCAGGAACGACACGTCCCCGGCCGAACGCGGCGGCGCGACGGTCGTGACGCCGACGCTCGCCGCGGCCGGCGCCTCGAGCGCGCCCGGCATTGCGGAGCCGAAGCAGCAGGACACGCACGCGGCACATGACGACGCATGCCGCGCGTGATCGTGATGGCCGTCCTGCGCGGTCGGCATCGTGTGCAGCGCTTGGTCCTCATGCGGCACGGCAGCGCCCGCGCACGGCATCGAAACAGCCGCGAACGACTGGATCGGCAGGCTCAGCGCCAGCAACACGACGACGAGGAAGGTGCGCCAGTACGACATGGATGCGAAATCAGGCAGGCAATGATCGTTAGGGCCGGCGCGTCGCACGACGGCACGCTCCGGGGACAAGACGGCCGCAGCTTATCGCCGCCGCGGTGACGACGACATGGCCGAAACATGACCGGCCTTTCATGACAATTCCGTCATCCGCCGATCATCGTTCGCGCACGCGCGGCGCCGTACGCTCTGGCGTTACACTGACCGGCTGGAATCACGGACGGCCTGCCTCACCATGCGGATACTGATAGTCGAAGACGAACCCAAGATGGCGTCCTACCTCCGGAAGGGCTTGATGGAGGCGAGCTACACGGTCGATGTCGCGGAAAACGGCCAGGACGGGCTGTTCCTCGCGCTGCACGAGGATTTCGATCTCGTCGTGCTCGACGTGATGCTGCCGGAACTGGACGGCTTCGAGGTGCTCAAGCGGCTGCGCGCGCAGAAGCAGACGCCCGTGCTGCTGCTCACGGCCCGCGACGCGATCGAGGACAAGGTCGCCGGGCTCGAGCTCGGCGCCGATGATTACCTGCTCAAGCCGTTCGCGTATGCCGAGTTCCTCGCGCGCATCCGCTCGCTGCTGCGGCGTGCGCCGCGCAACGTGCGCGACATCCTGCACGTCGCCGATCTCGAAATCGATCTGCTCAAGCGCCGCGTGCGGCGCGCCGACACCCGCATCGACCTCACCGCGCAGGAATTCGCGCTGCTGCAGCTGCTCGCGGAACGCGAGGGCGAGGTGCTGACGCGCACCTTCATCACGTCGCAGATCTGGGACATGAATTTCGACAGCGACACGAACGTCGTCGACGCGGCGATCAAGCGCCTGCGCGCGAAGATCGACAACGCGTACGAGAAGAAGCTGATCCACACGATCCGCGGGATGGGCTACGTGCTCGAGGATCGTTCGTGACCGCACACGCCGCTTCGTATTCGCTGCTGCGGCGCCTGACGCTCGCGTTCGCCGCGGTCGCGGCGCTCGTGTTCGCACTGACCGGCGCGTATCTGTACCGGTCGCTGTCCGCCGAGCTGACGCGGCGCGACGACATCGAGATCTCCGGCAAGCTCAACCAGTTCCTGCAGCTCGCGCGCGCCAGCGGATCGACGGCCGCGCTACGCGCCGACCCGGCCGTGTTCCACGACGTGCTGCTGTCGCATCCGGGCGTCTACCTCGGCATCTACGATGCGCAAAACCGTCCGCTCGTCGAGCATTCCGACGAAGCCGGCAACACGCTCGCGTCGGTGATCGCCGCATCGCATCGGGCAGGCAGCGCCGACGGCCCGTTCACCTGCGCGCCGCCCGGCATCGGCACGTCGCGCTGCGTGTCCGCACGCGAGACACTGCCGTCCGGCGAAACGATCCAGGTCGCACTCGCACGCACGGCGACCGATCGGCAATCGCTGCTCGAAAGCTATCGCGTCGATATCTGGCTCGCGGCGGCCGTCGGCGCGCTGCTGGTCGGGGCGCTCGGCTACGCGGTCGCGTCGCGCGGCCTGCGCCCGGTCGAAAGCCTCGGCCGGCAGACGTCGCGCATCGAGGCGCACAACCTGAACGCACGCCTCGACGCGCGCGGCGGCCCGGTCGAATTGCGCGAGCTCGCCACGTCGGTGAACCGGATGCTCGACCGCCTCGAACGCGCGTTCGTGCGGCTGTCGCAGTTCTCGTCGGATCTCGCGCACGACATGCGCACGCCGCTTGCGAACGTGATCAGCTCGTCGCAGATCACGCTGTCGCGTGCCCGCACGGCCGACGAATACGAAGCGCTGATCGAATCGAACATCGAGGAATGCGAACGGCTGCAGCGGATGATCGAGAACATGCTGTTTCTTGCCCGCACCGACAACGCGCGGCAGCACCTGAAGGCCGCCGAACTCAACGCGGGCAGCGAATTGCGCCGGCTCGCGTCGTATTTCCAGGCGCTGGCCGACGAAGCCGGCGTGCGCATCGACGTGCATGGCGAAGCGCCGGTCGTCGCGGACGCGACGCTGTTCCGGCGCGCGGTGAGCAATCTCGCGTCGAATGCGCTCGAACACGCGGAAGCCGCATCGACGATCGAGCTGGCCGTGTCGACCCAATGCGGTTACGCGGTCGTCGAAGTCACGAATCGCGGCGTTGCGATTCCGCCCGAACAGGTCGAACGGATCTTCGAGCGCTTCTACCGGATCGATTCGTCGCGGCACGGCGCGGCGCGCAACGCGGGGCTCGGGCTCGCGATCGTGAAGTCGATCATGGAGCTGCATCGCGGCAAGGTGGAAGTCGCGAGCCGCGACGGGCGCACGACGTTCGCGCTCTACTTTCCGCGCGACACCGATAGTTAGACGACGCGCCGCCGCGCTCGGCGCTAGCGTTCCTGCGCGGCGGCGAACGACGTACGAACGCACACGAGCAGCACGATGGTCGCCGCGCTGAAGATAGCCCCCGCGTAGAACGTGGCCGCGGCGCCCGCCCGATCCCACAGCATGCCCGCGACGACGCTCGATACGAGCGTCACGATGCCGCTGATCAGGTTGAACACGCCGAACGCCGTGCCTCGCAATTCGGCCGGCGCGGCCTGCGCGACCATCGTCGCGAGCAGCCCTTGGGTCATCCCCATATGGAGTCCCCACAGCGCGACGCCGACGAGTACGGCCGGCCAATGCGCGCCGTGCGCCAGCACGATGTCGGCGGCAATCAGCAGCACGAGCCCGATCACCATCAGTTTCGTGTGGCTCGTCGTATCGGCGAGCTTGCCGAACGGGTAAGCGGACAATGCATACACGACGTTCATCGCGACCATCACGAGCGGCACGAGCGCGACGGGCACGCCGCTGCCCATCGCGCGCAGCACCAGGAACGCTTCGCTGAAACGCGCGAGCGCGAACACGCCGCCGACGGCGACGACCCACCAGTAGCGGGCGCCGAGTTGCGCGACGACCGCGCGGCGGATCGGGTTCACGCGCTTCTCGCCCGGCGCACGCGCCGGCTCGTCGATGCCGAACGCGAGCAGCGCCACGGCCAGCACGCCGGGAATCACGGCCAGCCAGAACGCGAGGCGGAAATCGTCGCGCCACACCAGCATGATGACGACGGCCAGCAGCGGCCCAAGGAACGCGCCCACCGTGTCGAGCGACTGGCGCAACCCGTACGCGGCGCCGCGCAGGTGAACGGGCGTGACGTCGGCGACGAGCGCGTCGCGCGGCGCGCCGCGAATCCCCTTGCCGATGCGGTCGACGATCCGCGCGGTCACCACGACGCCGATCGTCGGCGCGATCGCGAACAGCGGCTTGCTGAGCGCGCCGAGCGCGTAGCCGGCGACCGCGAGCCATTTGCGATTGCGCAGGTAGTCGCTCAGCGTGCCGGAGAACACCTTGACGACCGGCGACGTCGCCTCGGCGATCCCTTCGATCACGCCAATCGTCGTCGCGCTCGCGCCAAGGCCCGCCATCAGGAACATCGGCAACAGGCTGTGGATGATTTCGGACGACACGTCCATCAGCAGGCTGACGCAGCCGAGCACCCACACGCTGCGCGGAATCTGCCGAAGAATGCCGGTCGGTGCGTCGGTCTGCATGGATCGCTCCCGGTTCAGGCATCGTGATGCCGAATGCCTGTGATGCTACCGCATGCTCGCAACCCTGATCGCAGACCGAGGCGCGCGTGCGCGCTTGCTATTGCGCCGCGTCGCGCCGCAGCTTCGCCTGCCGCCGCGTACGATCGTTCAGTATCTGGTGTCGGCGATGATCGGTCAGCTTCTTCCAGTCGCGCGCCTCGTCGCGCGTGCGCAGGCAGCCGACACAAAAGCCCGTGCGGCCGTCGAACGCGCACAGCCCGATACACGGCGATTTCACGGCCACGATCAGGCTGCCTTCCCACGCGTCATCACTTCGACGGTCACGTGCGACACGCCGTCGAAGCGCGCGAGCAGCGCATGGTAGAAACGCGCGTCGCGCGCGGCGTCGCCCGATTCGACCGACACGATCGCACTCATGTGCCCGGGGCCCACGCGCCATACATGGAGGTCGTTGACCTTGTCGCCGAGCGCCTCGATCGCGCGGCGCACGTTGTCCGTCAGCCTGCGGTCGACGTTGACGTCGAGCAGGATCCCGCCCGTATCGCGCATCAGCCCATACGCCCAGTTGGCGATCACCAGCGCGCCGACGATGCCCGCGAGCGGGTCCATCCAGACCCATCCGAACGCGCGCGCGAGCAGCAGGCCGACGATCGCCAGCACCGACACGGCCGCATCGGCGATCACGTGAACGTAGGCCGACCGGATGTTGTGGTCGCGATGCGCGGCCGAGTGCGAACCGTGAGCATGATGCGCGTGGTGCGCGTCGTCGTGGTCATGATCACGGTCATCGTGGTGGCCGTGCCCATGCGCGTGATGATGATCGCCGCTCAGAAGCCACACGCTCGCGAGATTCACCGCAAGCCCCAGCACCGCAATCGGAATCGCTTCGCCGAACTGGATCGGCACCGGCGCCAGCAGGCGCGCGATCGCCTCATAGCCGATCAGCAACGCGATCATCGCGAGCACGATCGCGCTCGTGAAGCCGGCCAGGTCGCCGAGCTTCCCGGTGCCGAACACGAAGCGCGGATCGTCGGCGTGCCGGCGCGCATAGGTATAGGCCAGCGCCGCGATCAGCATCGCGCCCGCGTGCGTCGACATGTGCAGCCCGTCGGCGACCAGCGCCAGCGAGCCGAACAGCGTGCCGCCGACGATCTCGGCGATCATCATCGCCGTGCACAGGCCGATGACCATCCACGTCTTCCGCTCGTTGCGCGCATGTGCGGCGCCCAGAAACGCGTGGCTGTGCGCGCCGCCCGCCGCCGCGCCGTTGAATTCGTTCATGTTTCGATCCGGTGACTTACTTGAAATAGCTGTGCACGACCTCGATCAACTGCTCGGTCGCGCTGCCTTCGTGTGCGTCGGGCGCATCCGCATCGACGAGATGCGACCGGATGTGGTCTTCCAGCACGACGGCCAGCAAGCCGTTCATCGCGCCGCGGCAGCTCGTGATCCGTTGCAGCACGTCGTTGCAGCCGCGCTCTTCCTCCAGCGCGCGCTCGATCGCTTCGACCTGCCCCTTGATACGGCGCACGCGGTTCAGCAGCTTCTGTTTCTCGCGAACGGTATGACTCATCGATGGCTCCTGTATAGGGTAGGGGAGTATATCTCCGGACGCTTTCCCCTATAGGACGGAGGGGTATATTTTTCGAGACGAAGGCTTGTCGAACGAAAACCGCTCGGCTAGACTGGTTTTCGTCTTTGGGGAGTAGCCTGCTTTCCGTCACCGGAAAGCGAGCGCGTCAACACACTCGGCCCGCGGCCGTGGCGCGTTCGGCCTGATCGGCTTGGCGAGACCATCGGCACATCGCGTCGTTCCTGGTCGGACGCCGGCGGATGTGTCATGGTTCGTCAGCGTCCGACCACGGAGTCCCCATGTTCCTTCCCGCTCGTCTCCCTCACGCCACCGCTGCCCGCGGAGGTGCCGCATGACCTTCATGTTCGTCGAACTGGCGTTCATGCTGATCGTCATCCTCATCGCCGCCGAAGTCTTCACCAATGCGCTCGAACATCTCGGCGAACGCCTGAAGATTTCCGAAGGCGTGACCGGCTCGCTGTTCGCGGCCGTCGGCACCGCGTTGCCCGAAACGATGGTGCCGCTGCTCGCGCTGGCCGGCGGCACGTCGAACCAGGCCGTGAACGAGGAGATCGGCGTCGGCGCGATTCTCGGCGCGCCGCTGATGCTCGCGACGCTCACCACGCTCCTGATGGCGCTCGCCGTGATCCGCTCGCGCGGGCTGCGCGGCACGATCGCGCCCGAACGCACGGGCTTCGTGCGCGACATGAACACCTTCCTCGCCGCATTCTCGCTGGCGACCGTCGCGATGTTCGTCCCGCATCACAACTGGGCCGTGCGCGCGCTGCTCGCCGCGATGCTGGTCGGCCTCTACGTGGTGTACGTCGTGCTGACGTTCCGCGCGTCGACCGGGCTCGTCGACGCCGGTCACGGCACCGAGGCGCCGCACGCAATGTTCCTGTCGCGCGTCGGCCTGCCGACCAACCTGTCGACGATCTTGCTGCAACTGCTGATCGGCGTCGCGCTGCTGGTCGGCGGCGCGAAGGGCTTCATTCACGGTGTGGAAGGCGTGTCGCACGCGCTCGGCGTGTCGGCGTTGCTGCTGTCGCTGATCATCGTGCCGATCGCGACGGAACTGCCGGAGAAGGTCAACAGCGTGCTGTGGATTCGCCGCGGGAAGGACACGCTCGCGTTCGGCAACATCACCGGCGCGATGGTGTTCCAGGGCACGCTGCTGCCGGCGATCGGCATCATGCTGACGCCGTGGGAGCCGCGCCCCGAAGTGCTGACCGGCGTGATCGTCACGCTCGCGGCGGCGGCCTGGCTGCGCGTCAATGCACGCACGCGCGGGCTCGCGATCTGGGCGTTGCTCGCGAACGGCGCGGGGTATGCGGGGTATCTGGTGGTGACGCTGACGCGCTGAATGCCGGTCGGGCGCGCCGGCCGACGAACACGTCGGCGCGGCGCGTTTCATGGCACCCGACGCGGGCGACGGCAACGCCCGCATCCGGACGATCAGGAACCCTTGACGAGTTTGACGATCGTCAACGTACCGTCGACCTTCTCGATCCGCACCCTGACCTTGTCGCCCGCATGCGCTTGAGCAAGCATCGCCGCGTCCTTCGCCTTGAACGCCATCGTCATCGGCGGCATCCCGACGTTCTCCAGCGCGCCGTGCTTCAGCGTGATCTTGCCGCTCGCGGCATCGACCTTCTTCACTTCGGCGTCCGTCAGCGCGGCATTCGATTCCGCCGCACCGTCCGACGACATCTTCATGCCGGACATGTCCATGCCCGACATCTCGCCGGCGGCGAACGCCGGTACCGCGAACGCACTCAGCGCGACGACAGCGGTGGCAGTAGCGATCAATTGATTCATCTTCAACGTGATTCTCCGGTTGGGATAGATGGCACGTTCGTGCCGGAAGGAACTGCATCGGAATGCCGCGCGCGGCCCGCGCTTCGCGCACGACGGCGCTGAAGCAGAAGCCACGCGGCGGGAATGACGAACATCGACAAGAGCGGCGCCGTGACCATGCCGCCGACCATCGGCGCGGCGATGCGCTGCATGACTTCGGAGCCGGCGCCGTGGCCGATCATGATCGGCACGAGCCCGGCGAGCACGACGGCGACCGTCATCGCCTTCGGCCGCACGCGCAACACCGCGCCTTCGCGAATCGCGTCGAGCAGCAACGCATCGGTCAGCGGTTCGCCGGCATCGAGCCGGCGCTGCAGCGCGCCCTTCAGGTACAGCAGCATCACGACGCCGAATTCGGCGGCCACGCCGGCCAGTGCGATGAAACCGACCGACGTCGCGACGGACACCGCATGGCCGAGCGCCCACACGAGCCAGAACCCGCCGACCAGCGCGAACGGGACCGTCGACATCAGCAGCAACGCGTCGGCCGCCGAATCGAACGTGACGAACAACAACACGAAGATCACGACGAGCGTGACAGGCACGACGGTGCGGAGCGTCGCCGCCGCGCGTTCGAGGTACTCGAACTGACCCGACCACGCGATCGAATAGCCGGGCGCCAACGCGACCTGTTGCGCGACGGTCTGCTGCATCGCACGGACGGCCGTGCTGAGATCGGTACCGCGGAGATCGACGTACACGTAGCCGGACAGCCGCGCGTTTTCGCTGCGGATCATCGGCGGCCCGTCGGCGATCGCGACGTGCGCGACGTCGCCGAGGCGGATCTGCGCGCCGCGCGCGGTGACGATCGGCAGTTGCCGCAGGTTCTCGAGCGAATCGCGGATCTCGCGCGGATAGCGGATGTTGATCGGGAAGCGCTCGCGCCCGGCGATCACTTCGCCGACGTCCTCGCCGCCGATCGCCGACGACACGACCGACTGGATATCGGCCACCGACAGCCCGTAACGCGCGGCGGCGAGCCGGTCGATGTCGACGTCGATGTAGCGGCCGCCGTTCAGCCGTTCCGCGAGCGCGGACGTCACGCCCGGCACGCGCTTCACGGCTGCCTCGACCTGCGTCGCGATCGCGTCGATCCCCGCCAGGTCCGGCCCGGAAATCTTCACGCCGACCGGCGTCTTGATCCCGGTGGACAGCATGTCGAGCCGGTTGCGGATCGGCGGCACCCATACGTTCGACAAGCCCGGCACCTTCACCGTCCGGTCGAGTTCGTCGACGAGCTTCTCCGGCGTCATGCCCGGCCGCCACGCGCTGCGCGGCTTGAAGCGGATCGTCGTCTCGAACATCTCGAGCGGCGCCGGGTCGGTCGCGGTATCGGCGCGGCCCGACTTGCCGAACACGGTGTCGACCTCCGGCACGGTCTTGATCAGCCGGTCGGTCTGCTGCAGCAACTCGCTCGCCTTGTCCGCCGAGATGCCCGGCAGCGCGGTCGGCATGTACAGCAAATCGCCTTCGTCGAGCGGCGGCATGAATTCGCTGCCGAGCCGCGACAACGGCACGGCGGTCAGCACGAGCGCGACGACCGCGACGCCGATCGCGGCCCACGGGCGCCGCAGGGTCGCTTCGAGCAGCGGCCGGTACAGGCGAATCAGCGCGCGGTTGATCGGGTTCGCGTGCTCGGGCGGAATGCGGCCGCGTACCAGATAGCCCATCAGCACCGGCACCAGCGTCACCGACAGCCCGGCGGCGGCCGCGATCGTATAGGTCTTCGTGAACGCGAGCGGCGCGAACAGCTTGCCCTCCTGCCCTTCCAGCGAAAACACCGGAACGAACGACAGCGTGATGATCAGCAACGAGAAGAACAGTGCCGGCCCGACCTCCGCGGCCGACGCCGCGACGATTTCCCAACGGCGCGCAGTGGTGATCGGCTCGCCGGGATGCGCGCGGTCGTATGCTTCCAGATGCTTGTGCGCGTTCTCGATCATCACGATCGCCGCGTCGATCATCGCGCCGATCGCGATCGCGATTCCGCCGAGCGACATCAGGTTCGCGTTCACGCCCTGGTAGCGCATCACGATGAACGCCGCCAGCACGCCGAGCGGCAGCGACAGGATCGCGACGAACGCGCTGCGCAGATGGAACAGGAACACCGCGCACACGATCCCGACGATCACGAATTCCTCGATCAGCTTGTCCCTGAGGTTGTCCACCGCGCGCTCGATCAGCTGCGAGCGGTCGTACGTCGTGACGATCTCGACGCCGGGCGGCAGCGAGCGCTTCAGGTTGGCGAGCTTCGCCTTCACCGCGTCGATCGTCGTCAGCGCGTTCTTGCCCGAACGCATCACGACGACACCGCCCGTCACCTCGCCCTGCCCGTTCAGCTCCGCGATCCCGCGCCGCGTCGCCGGGCCGACCTGGATGCGCGCGACGTCGCCGAGCAGGACGGGCGTGCCGGTGTCGTCGGTGCGCAGCACGACGTGACGGAAATCGTCGAGCGTGCGCAGGTAGCCGGACGAGCGCACCATGTACTCCGACTCGGCCAGCTCGACGACCGAGCCGCCGGAGGCCTGGTTGGCCTTGCCGAGCGCCTCCGCGACCGTCGCCTGCGTGATGCCGTACGCGCGCAGCTTGTCCGGATCGAGCACGACCTGGTACTGGCGCACCATGCCGCCGATGCTCGCCACTTCCGATACGTCCGGCACGGCCTTCAGCTCGAACTTCAGGAACCAGTCGTTGAGCGCGCGCAGTTGCCCGGCATCGTGGTGACCGGTGCGATCGACGAGCGCGTATTCGTATACCCAGCCGACGCCGGTCGCATCCGGCCCGAGCGACACGGTCGCGCCCGCCGGCAGGCGGCTCTGCACCTGGCTCAGGTATTCGAGCACGCGCGAACGCGCCCAGTACGGATCGGTGCGGTCGTCGAACAGCACGTAGACGAACGCGTCGCCGAACGACGAGTACGCGCGCACGGTTTTCGCGCCCGGCACGCCGAGCAGCGTCGTCGTCAGCGGATAGGTCACCTGATCCTCGACGACCTGCGGCGCCTTGCCCGGATACGACGCCTTCACGATCACCTGCGTGTCCGACAGGTCGGGTAATGCGTCGAGCGGCGTCTGTCGCAGCGAATGCACGCCCCATGCCGCGAGCAGCACGGTGGCCAGCAGCACCAGAAACCGGTGATGGACGGACCAGTGAATGATTCGCGCGATCATCGCTCGCCTCCCTGCGGCTCGACCTTCGTCAGTCGGTAACCGTCATCGGTCTGCGTGAACGCGAAACGCACGGTCTGGCCCGGCTTCACGTCCGGAAACGCGTGCGCCGACGGCTTGCCGAACGCCATCGTCATCGCGCCCCAGCCAAGCGCCGGCACCGGTTGATGCGAGAACGTGATGTCGTCGGCCGTGACGTTCTCCACCTTGCCGGTGGTTTCGTAGACCGGCGCGGTTGCCGTCGCGGATGAGGCGGCCGCGCTTGTGCCTGCCGCCCGCTCCAGCCGCGGCAGCACGCTTTTCAGGCTGGCTTCCGAATCGATCAGGAACTGCCCCGACGCGACGACCGTGTCGCCTTCGTTCAGCCCGCCGAGCACTTCCGTGTCACCGCCGACGTCGTTGCCGACCGTCACCGACACCGGCTGCAGCCGGCCGTCGCCGTGCTTCGCGATGACGATCGTGCGCCGGCCGGTCGCGATTACCGCCTCGGACGGCACGAGCAGGCGCGACGCCTTCTCCTGCGCGGCGACCTTCACGCGCATCAGCATGCCGGGCGTGAGCTTCAGCGACGCGTTGTCGATCTCCACGCGCGCCTGCAGCGTACGGCTGCCCGTGCTGATGCCGGGCAGCACTTCGCGAATCCGTCCGCCGAAATGCCGGGCCGGATCGACGGCGAACGTCGCGTCGACCGACATCCCCGGCTGCACGTTCAAGGCGAGCGCTTCCGGCACCTCGACGATCAGCCACAGCGTCGACAGCCCGGCGATCTTCGCGAGTGTCTGGCCGGGCGCGACCATCGCGCCGTCGCGCACGTTCAGCTCGCTGACGACGCCGCTCTCCGGCGCGCTCAGCACGACGTGCGTCTGCGCGCGGCCGGTGCGATCGAGGGCCGCGATCATCGCGTCCGGGATCGACAGCGCCCGCATCCGTGCGCGCGCCGCATCGAGCAGGCTGCCGTCCATCCCGCCGCGCTTCAGCGCGAGATACTCCTCCTGCGGCGCGAGCCAGTCGGGCACGAACAGCGATGCGACCGGCGCGCCCTTCGCAATGCGCTGCATCGGCGCACGCGCATACAGACGATCGATGTAGCCCGTCACGCGCGACTGCACGACCGCCGCGCGCGCTTCGTCGAACTGCGTGGTGCCCACCGCGTCGAAGCCGGCCGCCGTCTGCTGCCGGCGCACGGTCGCATAGCGAATGCCGAGGTTCTGCTGCAGGCCCGCATCGATCCGGATGCCGGATGCGGCACCGCCTTCGTCCGCGTAGACGGGCTGCAACTGCATGTCCATGAACGGCGATTTGCCCGGTTTGTCGAAGTGCTGGTTCGGCACCATCGGGTCATGCCAGTACAGCACCTTGCGCGAGGCCTGCTGAGCCGGCACGCCCGACGGCGCGGCGGCGGGCATGGCGGCCGTCGCCGCGCCGCACGTCGCATGGCGAACGCCCGCGAAATAGCCGGCGCCGGCGAGCGCCGCACCGGCGAACGCGATCAGCGCCGCACGCATCAGTGATTGCCTTGTCATGAGCGTCTCCTTCACTGCGCGGCGGCCGTCGCCGACGGCACGACCTGATATTCGAGTTGCGCCCAGGTCTGCGAGACCTCGCGCCTGAGATCGAGCACCTGCAACTGCGCGTCGAGTTGTGCACGCCGCGCGGCGAACGTGTCGGCGAGCGACCCCGTGCCGGCCCGGTACGCGGCCGTCGCGAGCTGCACGCGCTGCGCGGCGGCCGGCAACAGCGCGGCGCCCAGGTTCGCGATACGTTCGCGGCCGCTCGCCAGCGTGTCGGATTGCGTGCGGATGTCGGCCTGTACCTGCCGCAGCGTGTCCTCGTACATCAGGCGCGCCTTCGTCGCGAGCGCGGCCTTTTCGGCGATGTCGCGGTTCTGGCGATTCTTGCGATTGAGCGGCAGCGGGATCGAGACGCCGACCGACACCATGTTCGAATACGCGCCGCCGCGCTGCTGGTACGCGATTTCCCACGTCCAGTTGGGGCTGCGCTCGCTGTTCGCGACCGCGGCGTCGGCTTCGGCCACCGCGATATCGTCCGCGGCGGCGACGAGCGCCGGCTGCGACAGGCGCAGCTCGTCCGGCGGCAATGACGAGACGAAGGATTCGGGCGCGGGCGGCGTACCCGTCACGTCCGTCACGGGCGCCGCCGTCCAGCGGGCCAGCGCGATGAGCGCGGTGCGATACGCCTGCTGCGCCTTGAGTACCTGGTCCTGCGTCTGCGCGAGCATCGCGCGGGCCTGCACGACGTCGCCCGCGCTCGCCTTCGCGCCGCGATACGACGCCTGCGTCGCGTCGAGTTCATGGTTCATGTGACCGAGCAGCGCCTGCTGAAGCGCGAGCGCCTGCTTCGCATAGATGGCATCGAGCCACGCCGTCGCGGTCTGCCGGCGTACGGCCGCCAGTTGCACGAGATAGCCGGCGCGCTCGCGGCCGACCTGTTCGTCGGCGAGCGCGGTACGCAGCCGCCGCTTGTCTCCGGACACCCATTCCTGCTCGATGCCGATGCGGCGCATCGTCATGAAATCCTGGCCGACGGTGAAGCGCTGCCCGCCGTTGATTGGCAGGTTGTCGATGCCGGCCTTGAGCATCGGGTCCGGCAACTGGCCGGCCTTGACGGCCGCTTCGGAACGCGCGAGCACGGAAGCCTGCGCGGCCTGCATCGACGCGGAACGATCGGTGGCGGACTGCAGCGCGGCGTCCAGCGTCAGCGGCGACTGCTGCGCGTGAACGGCGCCCGCCATCAGCAGCGCGGCCCACGGTACGGGCGCGCGCCGACATGCACGCGGCATGCGCGGCGTGCGGAAAGCGAATGACATGGTGTAACCCCAAATCGGAACCCAAAGGGATTCCCCGTCCTGCGCACAGGACGAACCTCACCGCGTGCGCGGCGAACCGGTCAAATCGGGATCAGCTGAAGCGTGGGGGGCGCCACAACCCGCTCGGGTCGCGCGCCGGGACGGACTGCGTGTAGTGGAAGACGATCGTGCTGGCGAATGCGGCGGGACGGCTGACGTCGGCGCGGGCTGCCGGGTGGTAGAGACTGCCGAACTGGCATTGGGCCGTCACCTTGCAGGCCGTGCCCTTGGCTTTGGCCTTCGCGTGATCGGCGGATGACGGCTGCATCGAATCGCAGCCGCGCATGTCGGCGGACATGGCCATCTTCATGCCGGTGTCCGCCTCCATCGACATCGTCTGCTGCATCGGACATTCGCCGGTCAGGCCGCTGGCTGCCAGCCCAGTGATGGGCAGCACCGCGCACAGCAGCAGCAGGATGAAGGTCCGAAGCAGTTTCATGGCGGCGATTATAGCGCGGGCTGTTGCGGCATGGCGCTGCGTCGCCACGGCCGTCGCGCGTCATCGCAGCAGGTTGTCCGCCGCCAGCACGGCCTGCACCGCCGGCCGCGCGCGCACCCGCTCGTACCACGCACGCAGATGCGCATGCCGGCTCAGGTCGATTTCCGCGTTGTACACCGAGCGCATCCAGTCGGCCTTGCCCCAGCCGGTCAGCGCGAACAGGTACGCATCGGCGACGGTGAACGTGTCGCCGGTGACGAACGTCCTGCCGTCGAGCTGGCGGTCGATCCACGCGAAGCGGCCATCGAGCTTCTGCCGCACGGGCTCGACGTACTTCCCCGCCTGCACCGCATACAACAGCGGGATGAAGCCCTTGTGGATCTCGGTGCCGAGAAAGTTCAGCCATTCCATCAGCCGGTAGCGCGCGAGTGTGCCGTAAGCGGGCGCAAGCGCGGCTTCCGGGCGCTGGTCCGCGAGATACTGGGCGATCACCGGCCCTTCGCGCAGCATCGTGCCGTCGTCGAGTTCGAGCAGCGGCACGTAGCCGAGTTCGGTCACGTCGTAGTAATCGCGGCCGCCATCGACGACATGCTTGCGCGCGTCGACCTTGACGATCTCCGCGTCGAATCCGCCTTCGCGCAGTACGATGCAGATCGCCTGCGAACAGCTGCCGGGAGCGTGATAGAGCTTCATGCGTGTCCTTCGTGGGTTGTCCAGGTATCGATTCGCCGCGACGCGGGCGCTAATATCTCGCATCGGCGCAGCGCTGAGAAGACGGCAGTCGTTTGTGCCGTAGTCACAAAAAATTTACCGACCAGGAACCAGCTCGATGAAAACGAGTGCGACAGGATGTTCCGTTGAAGAAGCGATGCGCCTGCTCGGCGGCCGCTGGCGGCTGCTGCTGGTGTCGTATCTGCTCGACGGGCCGCGCCGCTTCAGCGACCTGCGGCGCGACATGCCGGGCATCTCGCAGCGCATGCTGACGCTCGACCTGCGCGCGCTGGAAGACGCGGGGCTCGTGCGACGCACCGTCTATCCGGAAGTGCCGGTGCGCGTCGAGTACGATCTCACCGCCGACGGCGACCGGCTGCGGCCGGTGGTCGACGTGATGCGCGAATTCGGGCTGTGGCTGAAGGCGCGCGATGTGCTGGCCGATGCGATACCCGACACCGCGGCTGCACCCGAAACGACGATGCACGCTCACAAATAACCCTTCAGCAGGAACCACGTTCATGGAACTTCACGCTACCGTCGGCGCGGCCACGTCCGACCTCGACGACGACGAAAGCTTCGCCAACATCTACTGTCACGATGCGGAACAGGACTATTGCTTCGCGCTGTCGCGCTTTCCGGACGACACGCTGATCGAAGTGATGGTGCGCGACCAGCTCAACGTACGCGTCAAGGATCTGTCGGTGCGGCTGACCGACGATACGATCGACGTCGAGATCGAGCCCGGCGTCGCCGCGCGTCTCGACGGCCAGACGCGTTACGTGATCCATCTCGCGCCCGGTCTATACGATCCGGTCACGCTGCGCGCCGCGCTGAAGGAGATCTTCGTCGGCAAGAACGGCTATCGTGACGACAGCACGCACGGCTGACCGGCCGTCCGCTCGTTGTCCTTCGCCACGACGCTACCCCCGGCCCGCCTGCACTCATTCCCACATACTGAACGCCCAACTTCCCATTAATAGGGATGCCTGTCCAGATGTTGACGCACGCCGCGCCACGGCTCTAACGTTCGCCCCAACGCCATTCGATCCGGCTGCCTCGTTCGCGAGCGCCGGCCGGCGCATAGAACACAGGAGACGACCGTGGCCCAATCCACGTCACGCACCCATGCCCACCCGCCGGAGCGGCCATCCGCGCATGTCGGCGCCTCGTCCGAATCCCTATCCGCCGCCCGCGCGACTGCAGCCGCGGCCACAGCCCCGGCCACGCCGCCGAGCCGCAAACGGCTGCTGATCCTCGCGCTGCTGTTCGTCACGGTCGTGATCAACTATCTCGACCGCAGCAATCTGTCGATCGCGGCGCCCGAGCTGTTCAAGGAACTGCACATCGATCCGGTCCGCGCGGGCCTCGTGTTCTCCGCGTTCGGCTGGACCTATGCGCTGATGCAGATTCCGGGCGGCTGGCTCGTCGACAAGGTGTCGCCGCGCGTGCTGTATGCGGGGGCGCTCGCGCTGTGGTCGGCCGCGACGCTGCTGCTCGGTTTCGCCGGTTCGTTCGTCGGGCTGATCGTGCTGCGTCTCGCGGTCGGCGCGCTGGAAGCGCCGGCCTACCCGATCAACAACCGCGTGGTGACGACGTGGTTTCCGACCCGCGAACGCGCGAGCGCGATCGGCGGCTATACGTCGGGCCAGTTCGTCGGCCTCGCGTTCCTCACGCCGGTGCTCGCGTGGCTGCAGGCGCATCTCGGCTGGCAGATGGTGTTCGTCGCGACCGGCCTCGCCGGGATCGCATGGGCCGCGATCTGGTATGCGGTGTATCGCGAGCCGCGCGCGTTGCGCGGCGTCAATGCGGCCGAAATCGCGCTGATCCGCGACGGCGGCGGCCTCGTCGATCTCGAGGACCGCATCGCGGCGCGCACCGAACGCGCACCGTCGACGTGGCGCGACCTCGGCGTCGTGCTCGGCCGGCGCAAGCTGTGGGGCATCTACCTCGGCCAGTTCGCGCTGAACTCGACGCTGTGGTTCTTCCTCACGTGGTTCCCGACCTACCTCGTCAAGTATCGCGGGATGGACTTCATCAAGTCGGGCTTCCTCGCGTCGCTGCCGTTCCTCGCCGCGTTCGTCGGCGTACTCAGCTCGGGCGTGCTGTCGGACCGGCTGATGCGGCGCGGCGCCTCGCAAGGCTTCGCGCGCAAGCTGCCGATCATCTCGGGGCTGCTGATCTCGACCTGCATCGTCGGCGCGAACTACGTGAGCTCCACCGGCTGGGTGATCGCGTTCATGACGATCGCGTTCTTCGGCAACGGCTTCGCGTCGATCACGTGGTCGCTCGTGTCGGGGCTCGCGCCCGCGCGGCTCATCGGCCTCACGGGCGGCGTGTTCAACCTGATCGGCAACCTGTCCGCGATCGCAACGCCGATCGTGATCGGGCTGCTGGTCGACGGCGCGGACTTCTCGCGCGCGATCACGTACATCGCCGCGATGGCGCTCGCGGGCAGTCTGTCGTACGGGCTGCTCGTCGGCAAGGTGGAGCGTATCGACGCGTAGGCGCACGCGGAAACGGCGAAGGCCAGTGACTCGTTTACACTTCCCCGGTATGCCCGCTTCGGGGTGACACGCGACGTTCTACGGAGCGAACGGATGGCCCTTCCCATGGTCGCCCAACACCTTCTTTTTTCGTATCAATGGAACGCGCGTCACGGGCGGAACAGGCCCTTCGGAACCGCATGCTGCTCAACGTGAACTCCATCCATCGCGACGACGATTGCCTCAACGTGTCGTTCAAGGCATTGGGCGACCTGATCGAGACGGTCGGCACGCCGCACTTCGTGCCGCGCCTCACGCAACTGCTGAACGACATCGTGCCGCTCGACGTCGCGCACGTCGAACGCTCGCGCGTCGACGGCACGATGCCCACCGGCTACCGTTGCGAATGGATCGGCAGCAGCGGCATCGGCGCCGCGTCCACCGAAATCTCCGACGTGATGACGCTCTACTACGAGCGCTTTCTCGACAGCGACCCGCTGTTCGCGGGGCTGCGCGGCAAGACCGGCACGATGCTCGTCGTGCGCGACATCGCGGCGATCCCGCCCGGCGAATTCCGCCAGCGGCTGTTCGACGACGTGCATATCGGGCATGAATGCGTGCTCGCACGCGGCACCCGCTATTCGCAGCATTCGATCGCGCTGGAGCGCGGCCGCGACCGGCCGCCTTTCACGCTCGCCGAGATGAACCGCTTCCGCAGCATCAGCGACATGCTGTTTCCGCTGCTCGAACTGCATGCGTCGACCACCGCCGCGCGGCGCATCGCGCACGCGACGCCCGACGTCCATCCGCTCGCGCAATTCGATGCGCGGCTCGCGGCCGACGGCGTGAAGCTGTCGAAACGCGAATACGAAACCTGCAAGCATCTGCTGTCCGGCAAGACCGTGCCGGAAACCGCCGACATTCTCGGCGTGCGCGTCGCGTCGGCCGAGTCGTACGTGAAGCGCGCATTCGCGAAGCTCGGCGTACGCACGAAGCGCGAACTCGCCGCGTGGAGTTCGGCCACCGCCGTGCTCCCCGCCGCCGGATCGCACAACGGTGGCGCACCGCCGGCCATCCCGCGCTGACCCGAGCCGCTGCGTCGGCGTCCCGGCGCAATGAACGAAGCAACGACAAGGACGCGATGCGGCGCGTATTCATCGCACCGACGATTGCATCACGGATACCATCACGCCATCCCGGCGAAGACAGGACACCGACCTATGGATCAAGCCGAACACATCAGCATCGAACCGGCGATCGCGCTTGCCGCCGACGAACTGGACGGCTGTGATTTCTCGTTCGACATCGCATGGGAATTGAACCCGCCGTATCAGGACTTGCTCGATCTTCGCGCACTGCCGGCGCGGCGCAAGGACTACGGCTTCGATCCGGCCGGCTGGGCGAGCGAAGCGTCGGGCCGAACGGCGCTCTTTCGCGCGACGGCCGGCGAACGGCTCGCCGGGTTCGTCGCGATCGAGGAAAGCTGGAACGGCATGGCCGAGATCGCGGAACTGGCCGTCGACCGCCACTGCCGGCGCCAGGGCATCGGGCAGCTCCTGCTCGCGGCCGCGCAAGCGTGGGCGCGCAGCTACGGGTTCGGCTTCATGCGGCTCGAAACGCAGGCGAACAACGTCGCCGCGTGCTCGACGTATGCGCGCGCGGGCTTCGCGCTCGGCGGCCACGATCGCTTCCTGTACGCCGGTGGCGAGCATGCCGGGGAAGTCGCACTGTTCTGGTACAAGGACCTGCGCGACGGGCAGATCGCGCGAAGCCGCACGGTCGACCCGGCATCGGTGCAGCCGGTGCGCTGACGCACCGCGATCCGTCGCGTCAATGCTGGGGCATTGCCGCGTTACTTGCGCGTCGCCACGATGAACAGGCGCGGAAACGGCAGCAGCACCGTGCCGTCGTCCTGTACCGGATAACCGTTCGGCCCGGCGAGCGCGTCGCGATAGCGTGCGACGAACGCGCGCTGTTCCGACGCGTCGAGCGCCGCGAGAAACGGCCGCAGCGCGCTGCCCTTGAACCATTCGACGACCGCCTCCGCGCCGCCGCGCAGCGGGTGGTAATAGATCGTGCGCCACACGTCCACGCGCGAACACAGCGGCGCGAGTAGCGCATGGTAATAGCGCGCATCGAACCGCTCGGTGCGCGCCGCGCCTTTCAGCTTGTCGGCCCACGGCCCGGCCGCGGCGACTTCGCGCATCAGCCGGTGCGCCGGTTCGTCGAGATTGTCGGGCATCTGCACCGCGAGATGGCCGCCCGGCGCGAGCCGGCCGACGAGCATCGGGAACAGCGTGTCGTGCGCAGGTACCCATTGCAGCACCGCATTCGACAGGATCAGGTCATAGCCGCCCGGATCGTCCCAGGCGGCGACATCGGCAAGGTCGAAACGCAGCGCCGGCAGGCGCTTGCGCGCGGCCGCGATCATGTCCGCCGACGCGTCGATCCCATGGATCGTCGCGTCCGGTGCGCGCGCGATCAGCGCTTCCGTCGAATTGCCGGGCCCGCAACCGATATCGATCGCGGTGTGGATCGGCGTGTTCGGCACGGCAGCCAGCAGGTCGCGCACCGGCCGCGTGCGTTCGTCCTCGAACTGCACGTACTGGTTCGCATATTGATCGAGGGGGGGCGTCACGATGAATCTCCTTGTCGACAGGGGAGCGGCGGCGCATCCGCGCACGAGATGCAACGGGCCGTCGATGCAGCGCATTCTGCGACGGCCGGCGACCTTCAGTAAAATGAATTTAATATCGTGATTGATTCAAAATTCTGATGAAGATCGATACGCTCGGTGTCCAGGCTTTCGTCGCGATCGCCGACGGCGGCAGCTTCCGGCAGGCAGCCGATACGCTGCACGTCACGCAAACGGCGATCACGCAGCGGCTGCGCAAGCTCGAAGCGTATCTCGGCGTCGCGCTGGTCGAACGCACGACGCGCCGCACCACGCTGACCGAGATCGGCCGACGTTTCCTGCCGCAGGCGCGCCGGCTGCTGAACGAACTGTCGGACGCGCTGACCGAAATCCGCGAGACGGGCCTGAGCCAGCGCGGCGACGTCACGATCGCGTGCGTGCCAACGGTCGGCGTGCAGTACCTGCCGCGTATCCTGCGCGCGTTCTCCGGGCGCCGGCCGCACGATCGCGTGAAGATTCTCGATCACGCGTCGGCGTCGGTGCTGCAGGCCGTGCTGCGGCGCGAGGCGGAATTCGGCATCAGCATCGCCGGCGACCAGCACCCGGAACTCGTCAGCGTGCCGCTCACGCACGATCCTTACGTACTTGTGTGCCGCGACGATCACCCGCTCGCGAAGCGGCGGCGCATCCGCTGGGCGGCGCTGCAGCCGCATCCGCTGATCTTCGCCGGCGAAGTGAGCGGCAATCGCGGGCTGCTCGAGGGCGCGCTGAAGACGAGCGGCGTGTCGCTGCATTCGTTCTACGAGGTGCAGCGCAGTTCGACGGCGCTCGGGCTCGTCGCGGAAGGGCTCGGCGCGGCCGTCGTGCCGAAGCTTGCGATCCAGAAGAACGCGTATCCGATGATCCGCACGATCGAGCTCGTCGAGCCGTCGGTGTCGCGCACGCTCGTGCTTGTCACGCGCAGGAATGCGCAACTGTCGCCCGCGGCGCGTGCGCTCTACGACATGATCGTCGGGCGGGCCGCACCCTGACGATAGTGTCAGGGGTGCGTCACGAAGCAGCGCCTTCGGGGTAGTATCGCCACACGCGGTCGCGACAAACGGTGCCTACCCGGCGCCGCACGCGTCATGCCACCGCTGCAACGGCCGTTCCTCACCACCCCGCACGGAGCACTGCATGGCCTATCGCAACTACCACAAGCGCAAGATTGCAGACCGGGAACTCCATCCCGAAACCCAGATGATGTCGTACGGCTACGATCCTTTCCTGTCGGAAGGGTCGGTGAAGCCGCCCGTGTTCCTCACGTCGACGTTCGCGTTCCGCACCGCAGAGGACGGCGCCGAATTCTTCGACGTCGTGGCCGGGCGCAAGCCTTTGCCCGAAGGTGAAAGCGCGGGCCTCGTCTACAGCCGGTTCAATCACCCGAACCTCGAGATCGTCGAGGATCGCCTCGCGCTGCTCGACGATTCCGAAGCCGCCGTCGTGACGTCGAGCGGCATGTCCGCGATCGCCGCGATCCTGCTGACCTTCCTGCGGCCGGGCGACTGCGTCGTCCAGTCCGTGCCGCTATACGGCGGCACCGAAACGCTGATCTCGAAGTTCCTGCCCGAGTGGGGCATTCGCTCCGGGGTGATCGCCGACGGGCTGTCCACCCGGGCGATCGGCGCCGCGCTCGAAGCCGCCGTGCAGAAGGGGCACGTGCGGATGTGCTACATCGAGACGCCTGCCAACCCGACCAACGCGCTGTTCGACCTCGAAGGGCTGCGCAGCGAGATCGATGCGTTCGAGGCACGCCACGGCTATCGCCCGCTGTCGGTCTGCGACAACACGCTGCTCGGGCCGCTGTACCAGAAGCCGTCGCGCCAGGGCATCGACCTGAGCGTGTACTCGCTGACGAAATACATCGGCGGGCATAGCGACCTCGTCGCCGGCGGCGTCACCGGCACCCGTGCCCTGATCACGAAGATCCGCGCGTTCCGCAGCACGCTCGGCTCGCAGCTCGACCCGCATTCGTCGTGGATGATCACGCGCTCGATGGAAACGCTCGTGCTGCGCATGCAGCAGGCCGCGCGCAGCGGCAGCGCCGTCGCGCGCTGGCTCGCCGACAATCCGCATCGGCCGGTGCGCGTGCTGCACCCCGAGCTCATCGACGATCCGGCCTACCAGGCCGTCTACCAGCGTCAGTGCAGCGGGCCCGGCTCGACGTTCGCGTTCATCCTCGACGGCGGCCGCGAGCAGGCATTCAGGTTCATCAACCACCTGACGCTCTTCAAGTCCGCGGTCAGTCTCGGCGGCACGGAGTCGCTGATCTGCCATCCGGCGTCGACGACGCATTCGGGCGTGCCGGCCGAGGCGCGCGCAGCGGCGGGCGTGTCGGAAGGGTTGATTCGCGTGTCGGTCGGGCTCGAACATCCGGACGACCTGATCGCCGACCTGTCGTACGCGCTGGAGCATTGCTGATACGCGTGGCATGCGCCCCGTGCGGGTTCGTACGAGGCCGGTCCCCGCCGGCGCGGGGCGGGGGGGGGGGGGGGGGGGGCGCCCCCCCCCCCAGGGCGGGGGAAACGGTGCGCCGCGCGCGATGCGCGGCGCTGCATCGGATGAATTACTGCGCCGATGCGAGGTGATGACGCTGCGCGAGCTTCTGTGCATCCGCGTAGTGCGCCTGCAGGATCGGTAGCGCCTGGCGGGCGACTTCCTTCAGCTTGGTGTCGCGGCCCGATGCGATTTCGGCCTGGAACGCCGAGATCGCCTTCTGCTGGCCGGCGAGCGCGACCTGTTCGATATACGCCTTGTCGAACTCGGCGCCGCGCAGGCTCTTGATGCCGTTCAGCACGGTCGTGTCGGGGTCGTTGGCCGGCACGTCGACGCCGCGCGGGCTGGCCGCGCGCATCGCCTGGATGATCTTCGCATCGTCGGTCGACACGCGTTGCGCGAACGCCTTGACCTGGCTGTCCGACGTGCGCGCATCGGCGATGCGCGCGGCGTCGTGCTGGGTCGACACGGTCTTCGTGCCGTCGTTGATGAAGGTCTGGTCGGCTTCGTGGATGCGCGTCGCGGTCGCGGCCGGCGCAGCCGATGCGCCGGGTGCCGGTTGCGCGGTTTGCGCGGTCGCCGTCACGGCGACGAGAAGCAGGCCAGCGGCAGACAAGGCAAGGCGCGAAAGGTGGGGAAAGCGGTTCATGGGACCTCCTCGATCGGGACTCTGGTTGAAAAACGGATCGTGCGATCCGTCGCTGTGCGAGAGACCGGGCGCGCCCGGGCCGGGTTCGACTGCCGCTCTGCCGCGGCGGCGTTCGAAGTGTTTTCCGGCCCGACTGATTCTAGGAGAGCGGCCGGGTAGCAGGTGCAACCGTGCTGTGGCTTGTGTAACGGTTGGTAAGACGAAACGATGAGCACGCGCGCAGCCCGGTAGGGCGTACCTGATACGCATGTGGCGGCGGCAATTTTTGCGTGCGCGTGGCGCATGCAATGGATGAGATGCGTGCGCGTGTCATCGGCATTTCAGCGGTGCGATGTCGTCGCGGCAGTTGTCGTCGCGGCGCGTCGTGCGAGGGACGGGGTGCGTGCGTGGCGTGCGTGAAAGCGTCACACGCGATCGAGCAGCGCATCGAGGCGCGGCAGCAACGGCGTCGCGCAATGCGCCTGCAACGCGTCGGGCGCGGTGTAGCCCCACGCGACGCCCTGAAATGCAATATGTGCACGCCGAGCCGCGTCGGCATCGCGGATTTCGTCGCCGACGTACAGCACTTCGTCTGCGCGCACTCCGGCCTCGCGAACGAGCGCGCGCAGACGGCGCGCCTTGCCGAACAGCGGAATGCCGCACGCGAAATGGTCGACGCGTGCGCCGGCGCGCGGGCCAAGCCGGTCACGCACGATCTCCTCGGTATTCGACGTGGCGATCGCGATGCGGATGCCGCGCGCGGCGAGCGCGTCGAACGTTTCGGCGACGCCGGGGAACAGTTGCACGTGCGCGACGCGCGGCCGCATCAGGCGGCGCATGTCGATCGTCACGCGCGGCACTTTCCACATCGGCACGCCGAGCGCGCGAACGATGTCGCGCGCCGACATCCCGCGCAGCGCCGGGCGCAGTTCGGGCGTGGCGTCGCGAAAGCCGTGCAGGCGCGAGGCTTCCGTCAGCGCGGCGAGAAAACTGTCGAGCGAATCGGCGAGCGTGCCGTCGAAGTCGAAGGCGATGAGGCGGAAGGTCATGAAGCGGCGTCTCGGGTTTATCGGCGGGTGCCATTGTCGCCGAATCGAGGGTGGCAGTGCGGCTGTTCGTCCACGGCGGACTCCAGTGCCCCTTGTCCCGCCCCCCCACGGCGCGGTATCGTCGATGCTGCGCCTTCCGCCCCTCGAACCGGAGAACAGACGTGCCCGCAGCCACCCCCGCCACGCTGAGAATTTCCACCGACAAGCGCGAACTCGACATCGACGCGATCTTCGATTTCCTGCATCGCGACGCGTATTGGTCGCAGGGCATTCCGCGCGACGTAGTCGAGCGGGCGATCGAGGGCTCGCTGTGCTTCGGCGCGTATGTCGGCGACCGGCTCGTCGGGTTTGCGCGGCTCGTCACCGATCACGCGACGTTCGCGTATCTGTGCGACGTGTTCGTGCTGCCGGCCGAACGCGGCAACGGCTACGGCCGCGCACTGATCGACCATATCTTCGCGCAGCAGATGGTGCAGCGGCTGCGCCGCATCATGCTCGCGACGACCGACGCGCACGCGCTGTACCGGCCGGTCGGTTTCGGTCCGCCCGCGAATCCCGAGCGGCTGATGGAGATCCGCCGGCCCGACATCTACACGAAACGCTGACGCGCGCCGCAGCGCATACAATACGCGCTTTCCGTTTTTGCCGAAGAGAAGCACACCATGACCGAACAGGAAGCCGAACAGCTCGCGACGCACCGCCACTACAAGGGCGGCCTGTACCGCTACATCGGCGTTGCGCGCCATTCCGAAACCGAGGAATCGGTGGTCGTCTACGAGCATCTGTGGCCGCATGCGCGCGGGCTGTGGGTGCGGCCGGAAGCGATGTTCAACGGCAACCTCGAAGACGGCACGCCGCGGTTTCGCAAGCTGCGCGATTGAGCGGGCGGCACCGGGGCCGGCGCCGGCGTCTAGCCCGCGCTGCCCGGCTTGTCGTGCGGCGCCTGTTGCCGCAGCGCCATCGCAAAGAAGCGTCGAATTTCATCCATCAATTCCGTGCGGGCCGACGCGAAATCGAACGCACGCCGGTTTTCGTGCGCGTAGCGCTGGCGCCAGTCGTCGGCCGCATGCCGCGCTTCGCGTGCGCGCAGATCGTCGAGTTCGGGCGTGCGCAACGCGTGATCGGCGATCAGCGTCACGCCGTCGCGGCTGACCTCCAGCACGCCGCCCGCGACGAGCAGGCGGCGATGCTCGCCGGTCGGCGCATCGACGAGCATCACGACGCCCGGCCGGATCCGCGTGAGCAGCGGCGCGTGGTGCGGGTAGATCCCCAGTTCTCCGCTTTCCCCCGGAACGACGACGAAATGCGCGTCGCCGGCATACAGCACCGCTTCCACGCTTACGATGTCGAGCCTCATCGACGTCTTCATGCATGCTCCTTCAGACCGCCGCCGCGCCGGCGACGATTTCGCACAGCTCGGTGGTGATCTGCGCCTGTCGCGTCTTCTGGTACAGGTGCCGCAGTTCGCGCAACACGCGGTCGGCGTTGTCTGTCGCGGTCTGCATGCTGAACATCCGCGCGCATTGCTCGCACGCGTAGTTCTCGACGACGGCCTGATAGAGCGTCGCCTCGACGTAGCGCAGCAGCAACGTGTCGACGACCGGTTTGGGCGCGGGCTCGTACAGATAGTCGGACGCGGGTGCGGACACGGGCGCGCCGTCGGTCGGCGCGCCGGTGTCGAGCCCCACGATCGGCAGCATCGCATCGATGCGCGGCTCGTACGCGAGCGGGCTCGTCAGCCGGTTGTATGCGACGTGTACTTCGTCGAGCTCGCCGTTGACGAACGCGGTCAGCGGCACGAGCAGCGCACCGAGCAACTGCTCGAAGTGCGGCTCGGCGGCCAGGCCGCTCGCACGCGCGGCGATGGTCGCGCCGTGGCGCAGCAGCGGCGCGAGGCCGCGCGCACCGATCACGCTCAACTCGCATGCGACACCGGCACGGTCCCAGCGTTCGAGCGCATCCACGCATTCGACGAGCAGCCGCGCATTGAGCGGGCCGCACAGCCCGCGATCGGTGCTGACGACGATCAGGCCGACGCGGCGCACGGTATCGCGTCGCGCCATCAGCGCCGATACGTGGTCGGGACGGTCTCGCAGCACGCGTTCCGCCATCGCGCCGATGCGCGCCGCATACGGGCGGAACTCGCGCGCGCGTCGCTGCGCGCTCGCCATCTTGGTGCGCGCCATCATTTCCATCGCCTTCGTGATCTTGCGCGTGGACGAGGTACTGGCGATCTTCGAGCGGATTTCGCGTATGTGCATGTCAGGGGGGCGTTGCGGCCGTCCGGATGTCATCGTGCGGATTCATGCTATCGGGACTTCACCTGAAACGATTGACGGAAATCAAACGACTTCGCCCGGTCCCGCACCAGAATCCGTTCACGTGATCCTTGCGAAGGGGCAGTCGATGACCGAATTGCACACGCATCAGAAATACGACGCGCTGATTGCGCGTTGCCACGCGTTGCGGCCTGTGACGGTCGCGGTCGCGCATCCCTGCGACGAGGTATCGCTGCACGCGGCGGCCGCCGCCGCCCGGGCCGGGATCATCGTGCCCATCCTGGTCGGCCCGGTGGCGCGGATCACGATGCTCGCCGCGACGCTCGGTATCGACCTGTCCGGCTATCGTCTCGTGGACGCGCCGCACAGTCATGCGTCGGCGGCGCGCGCCGTCGAGCTGGTGCGCGCGGGCGACGCGCAGGCGCTGATGAAGGGCAGCCTGCACACCGACGAGTTGCTGGCGGAGGTGGTGCGCGCCGACACGGGGCTGCGCACCGGGCGGCGCCTGAGCCACGTGTTCATCATGGACGTGCCGACTTACCCCAAGCCGCTGTTCATCACCGACGCCGCCGTCAATATCCGTCCGACGCTCGAACAGAAGGCCGACATCGCGCAGAACGCGATCGATCTCGCGCATGCGCTCGGCATCGCCCGGCCGAAGGTGGCGATCCTGTCGGCGGTCGAGACGGTCAGCTCGAAGCTGCCGTCGACGCTCGACGCGGCCGCGCTGTGCAAGATGGCCGAGCGCGGCCAGATCACCGGCGCGCTGCTCGACGGGCCGCTCGCGTTCGACAACGCGATCAGCCCGGAGGCCGCGCGGCTCAAGCATCTCGGTTCCGCGGTCGCGGGCGATGCGGACATCCTGCTCGTGCCCGATCTCGAGGCCGGCAACATGCTCGCGAAGGAGCTGACGTTCCTCGCGAATGCCGATGCGGCCGGCATCGTGCTCGGTGCGCGCGTGCCGGTGATCCTGACGAGTCGCGCCGACAGCGAACGCACGCGCCTGGCGAGCTGCGCGGTCGCAGCGCTCGTCGCGGCGGCGGCGCGCGCCACGGCGGCGCCCATGGACGCGCCGGCGATTGCGGCCGACGCACACTGACGAGGCCGCGATGCGACATCCCGTCCTGGTGCTCAACGCCGGCTCGTCGAGCCTCAAGTTCTCGGTCTACGACACGCGCGACGATCGTTCGCTCGATGCGGGCCTGCACGGGCAGGTTGAGAACCTGCATGGCGCACCGCATCTGTTCGTGGCCGATGCGCACGGCGCGACGCTCGCCGACAGCCCGGTCGCGCGACCGGGGCATCAAGGCGCGATCGAGGCGCTGCACGCGTGGTTCGTCGCGCACGTCGGGCGGGAGGCCGGGTTCGACGGCGTCGGGCACCGGGTCGTGCATGGCGGCCCGTATTTCACCGCGCCGGTGCGGATCGACGCGCACGTGCTCGATGCGATCGCGTCGCTTTCGCCGCTCGCGCCGCTGCACCAGCCGCATCATGTCGACGCGATTCGCGCGGTGGCCGCGGTTGCGCCGAACCTGCCGCAGGTCGCGTGTTTCGATACCGCGTTCCATTCGACGGTGCCGGCGCTCGAACGGGAGTTCGCGTTGCCGCGCGCGCTGACCGAGCAGGGCATCGTGCGCTACGGGTTTCACGGGCTGTCGTACGAGTACATCGCGACGGCGCTCGCGGCCCTCGATCCGTCGTGGGTGCAGCACCGGACGGTGGTCGCGCACCTCGGCAACGGCGCGAGCCTGTGTGCGCTCGAGAACGGCCGCAGCGTCGCGACGACGATGGGGTTCACGGCCGTCGACGGGCTGCCGATGGGCACGCGCACGGGCGCGCTGGACCCGGGCGTGATCCTGTATCTGCAGCGTCACGCGGGCCGGTCGCTCGACGAGGTCGAGCATCTGATCTATGCCGAATCCGGCTTGCTCGGCGTATCCGGCGTGTCGAGCGACATGCGCACGCTGCTCGCGAGCGACGCACCGTCGGCCGCGCATGCGGTCGAGCTGTTCGCCTATCGCGCGGCCCGCGAGCTCGCCGCGCTGGCCGGCGTGCTCGGCGGTCTCGACACGCTCGTGTTCACGGCGGGCATCGGCGAGCACGCGCCGCACGTGCGTGAACGGATCTGCAATCGCGCCGCGTGGCTCGGCATCGTGCTCGACGACGCGGCGAACGCGGCCGGCTTGCCGGTGATTTCGAGCGACGCGTCGCGCGTGACGGTGCGCGTGATTCCGACCGACGAGAACCTGATGATCGCGCGCCACACGCGCCGCGTGCTGGACGACGCGATCCCTTCCACGCCGTATCCGACCCGGTGAGACCTCCGATGACAGCACGCGACACGCCTTCCCCTGCCGTCAGCGCCCCCGCGCTGCCGATTTTCTGGCCGATGGCCGCCGCCACGGCGATGTTTGCCGCCGGCTCCGAGATCACGGCGCGCAATCTCCGCTTCCTCGCGGAAGAGGAGAAGCTCCATTTCGAAGCGCATCCGGTGCTCGCATCGGCGAACCGGCCGTTGCTGGAACTGCGGACGATGACGTTCCGCGATTATTCGGTCGCGCCGGCGCACGGGCTGCCGACGATCGTCGATGCGCCGTACGCGGGGCACAGCGCGATGATCGCCGACTACCAGCCGGGGCAGAGCCTGATGCAGACGCTGCGCGAGCACGGCGTGACGCGTCTGTACCTGACCGACTGGCGCTCGGCCACCGAGGACATGAAGGACCTCGAGATCGACCAGTATCTGGCCGAGCTGAACGTGTGCGTCGACGAACTCGGTGGCCGCGTGAATCTCGTCGGCCTGTGTCAGGGCGGCTGGATGTCCGCGATGTATGCGGCGCGTTTCCCGCACAAGGTCGCGAGCCTCGTGCTGGCCGGCTCGCCGATCGACACCGACGCGGGCGACGGCCCGATCAAGCGGATGGTGCACACGTATCCGACGTCGTTCTACGAGGAACTCGTCGCGATGGGCGGCGGGCTGATGCGCGGGCGCTTCATGCTGCGCGGCTGGAAGAACATGCATCCGGACCAGCACTATCTCGCCGAGCACGTCGACCTGTACGAGCATCTCGACGATCCCGAATACCTGCGCAAGCGCGAGGTGTTCGCGAACTGGTACGAAAGCCCGATCGACCTGCCGGGGCGCTGGTACCTGCAGGCGATCGTGCAGATCTTCAAGGAGAACCGGCTCGCGAAGGGCACGTTCGTCGCGCTCGGGCGCACGCTCGACCTGAAGGACGTCGCGTGCCCGGCCTATCTGCTGGGTGGCGAGGCCGACGACATCACGACGCCGGAGCAGGTGTTCGGTGCGCACGATCTTCTCGGGACGCCCGCGTCGCGGATCGAGAGCCGGCTCGTGCCGGGCGGCCATATCGGTCTGTTCATGGGGACGCGCACGCTGACGACGGTGTGGCCCGACATCGCGCGATGGATCGCCGCGCAGCGCTAGGCCGGCGCGGATCGGCAAGGGAGGCGGCATGACGTTGCGACACAAGCGGGGGCTCGTCGTCGGCATTGCGAACGAACAGAGCATCGCGTGGGGATGCGCGCGTGCGTTTTGCCGGGCCGGCGCGACGCTCGCGGTGACCTGGCAGTCGGACAAGACCTTGCCGCACGTCGAGCCGCTGTTCGCGCAACTCGACGCGCCGATCCGGATGCCGCTCGACGTCGGGCGGCCCGACCAGATGGCGGCGGTGTTCGATGCAATCGCGGCCCAATGGGGCGAAATCGACTTCGTGCTGCATTCGGTTGCGTATGCACCGAAGGCCGATCTGCACGGCCGCGTGGTCGACAGTTCGCCGGAAGGCTTCGCGTTGGCGATGGATACCTCGTGCCATTCGTTCATCCGGATGGCGCGGCTCGCCGAGCCTCTGATGACGCGCGGCGGGAGCCTGATGGCGATGAGCTATCTCGGCGCGGAGCAGGTCGTCGCGAACTACGGGGTGATGGGGCCGGTCAAGGCCGCGCTCGAAGCGAGCGTGCGGTACCTGGCGGCCGAACTCGGCGGCGCGGGCATTCGCGTCAACGCGATTTCGCCGGGCGTGCTGCCGACGCGCGCGGCGTCGGGCCTGCCGGACTTCGGCCGGCTGCTCGACGACACCGCGCGCCGGGCGCCGCTGCATCACGCGCTGGACATCGACGACGTCGGCGCGTTCTGCGCGTTTCTCGCCAGCGACGGCGCACGGGCGATCACGGGCGGCACGCACTATGTCGACGCCGGCATGCACATGCTCTAGCGCGCCGGCGGCGCGCGGCGTTCAGGTCCGCGCGAATGCCTGCACGAGGGCCGGCGGCGCGTGGGCGACCGTGACCTCCGGCGTGCCGTGCCACGCCGCGAGTTTCTTCACGGCCTTCGCGACGTCGGCTGCGAGCCCGGCGCCGAACCGCACGCCCGGCTCGACATGCACGGCTTTCAGCTCGAACGTGCCGAGCGTGCGATGCGCTTTCGCATCGACGCGGCCCACCAGCCGGCCGCGATGCAGCACGGGCAGGCAGAAATAGCCGTAGCGCCGCTTGTGCTCGGGCGTATAGCACTCGATCGTGTAATCGAAACCGAACAGCGTCGACGCGCGCCGCCGGTCCCACACGACCGGGTCGAACGGCGACAGCAGCGTCGTGACCGTCGAGCGCAGCGTGTCGGCAGCGGCCGCCGGCAGCAGCGCATCGAGCGAGCGATGCACGTAGGCCGGTTCCTTCCAGTCGTCGATCTGCACCGGAATCAGGTCACCGGCCTCGGCGAGCCGCTCCAGTTCCGCGCGGTACGAACGGCGCGGCAGCCGATAGTAGTCGGCCACCCAGTCCGCGCGCACGACGCCGAGCGCGCGGCACGTGTAGTCGAGCAGCGCAGGCAGCACCGCATCGCGCGGCGGCAGGTCGCGCGTATCGTCCCAGTCGGGCAGCACGCGTTCGCGCACGTCGTACACGCGCTGGAAATTGCGGCGCTCCGACACCATCAGGTCGCCCGTCGTGAACAGCACTTCCAGGTGACGCTTCTCGGGCTTGCGATCCCACCAGCCGTTGCCTTTCACGCCGTCCTCGCGCGCGAAATCGGCCGAGCGCACCGGGCCTTCGTCGCGAATCCGCGCGAGCAGCCGTTCGATCTCCGGACGATTCTGCTCGTGCCATTCGGCCGCATATTTCCAGCCCATCCCCGACGGATCGAGCATCTTGTAGCGCATCAGCCCGAACTGCTCGATCGGCAGGAAACACGCTTCGTGCGACCAGTATTCGAACAGGCGCGCCTCGGCGAGATGTTCGTCGAGCCAGCGCGGCGGGAAATCGCCGAGACGGCTGAACAGCACGAGATACGGGCTGCGTGCGACGACGTGGATGGTGTCGATCTGCAACTGCGCCATCCGGCGGATCGTGTCGAGCACGTCGGACTTGGTCGCCTTGCGGCGCGGCGGGGTGAGCAGGCCCTGTGCGGCGAGATGGAGCGCGCGGGCGGCGGCGGGCGGAAGCGTGAGCATCGGCGAGACGGTCGAGGGTGGCGATCGGGAACCACTTTAGCGCGAAAGCGGCGCGCGCGTGCGACGTGCGGCTGCAACACGTCTGACAATGGTTGACAGATGCGTTTCGCAAGTTTCCCTATAGTGCAGTTCATGGCGCGACGATCAATGCGCGCAACGATTCCGCTTCCGACGCACATATGTCCATGGCACGCAGGAAGCGAATCCGGGATTCCCGACCCCCATCGGGAGACCCGGAGCCCTGAGCGGACATCCATGCGGCTGTGCACCGGCCCCGTGTGGATGTCCGCTGATTTTTTTGTTTTTCCGGTTTTCACCCATTGCCGCGCGACGGGTCATGCCGCGGCGCTCGTCTGTCCGGGCCGCAGCGCGCGGGACAGGTCGTAGTGTTTCGCCGCGCCGTAACGCGGCGAACCGAAGTGCCAGTCGTAATTGCCGCGAATGTACGTCCGGGCCTCGTCGAGCAGGCGCAGCGACGCGCGGTCGTCGGTGCGCGCACGTACCTGTTTTTCCAGATCGAGATAACGCGCGAGATAGCCGTTGTGGATGTCTGCCGCCGTGTCGAGCGCGGCTTGCGGCGCGAGCCCGCGTTCGTGCATCAGGACGCAGACGAGATTGCTGCTCGATTCGCCAGCTTCTTTCGGATACGAAAAGATGTCGTTGCACAGGCAGAGGATCAGGCCGGACAGCTTGCGCAGGCGCTCGACTCCTTCGTCGGCGTAGAACGCGGCGGGCGCTTCGTAGCCGGCGGCGATATCGATCAGCGCGAACGCGCCTTCGCCGCAGCCGTTATAGGTGCGACCGGAAAGGTACTCGGCCGTGTCGGGCGCGACGTCGGTCGCGAACCGGCCGGCTTCCCACAGCGTCGAGAACAGGAACGTCATCATCCCCGCGACCCAGCGTGCGTACTGCACGCGCGTGGACGTCGCGGCGATACGCGCGCACACATCTTGAGTCGCCCGTTGCAGGGCGGGCAGGAACGCGGCCAGGTGCGGCAGGCGCGCCGCCAGCGCGGCGCGCAGCGGTGCCGGATCGTGGCCGGTCGGATCGGCAATCATTTCGTACAGCCACAGGTAGAGCGCGCCGAGCTCGCCGGGCGTGCGCGCGACGCCGTGCAGGCTGCACAGGCCGTCGTCGATCGCGAAGATCCAGCCGTACGCGCGGGTCGTCGTGCACAGGCCGTCGAAGGTGGCGTGCGCATAGACGCGCGAGCAGTATTCGCCGACCTTGCCGTGACGGATGCCGTTGGCCCAGCGCGGATCGTCGAGCAGGCCATGGCCGTTCATCCACGCGAGCAGGTCGGCTTCGGCGCGGTCGGCGTCGGGATGCACCGGCGTTTCGAACGGGTGGAACAGGTGCGGCAGCACGAGCGTGGGCGCGGCGGCTTCGGCGGCAACGGTTTCGGCGGTGAACATGGCGTACCTCGCGGATGGCGGGTGACAACAGGTGTCGTGAAGGGGGGGGCGGCCTACATGCCGAACCGGCGCGCGCGCTTGCCGTATGCATCGATCGCCTGTTCGAAATCGTCGCGTCCGAAATCGGGCCAGCACGTCGGCGTGAAATAGAACTCCGAGAAAGCGGTTTGCCACAGCATGAAATTCGACAGGCGTTGCTCGCCGGACGTGCGGATCACGAGGTCCGGCTCCGGCTGGCCGGCCGTATAGAGCCGGCTCGCGATCAGCTCCGGGCTGAGCTGCGCGAGCAACTGATCGACGGTGCCGGCCGCGACGTGCTCCGCGATCAGCGAGCGGACTGCGTGCAGCAGGTCGAGGCGGCCGCTGTACGCGACCGCGATGTTCACATCGAGCCCGCACGCGTGGGCCGTGCGTTGTTGCGCGGCAACGATGCGCTCGGCTGTCGCGGGCGGCAACTTCGTCAGGTCGCCGATCACGTGCAGGCGCCAGCGGCCGCCGGCGGCGAGCTCGTCGAAGACGTCGGCGATCACCGCGAGCAGACCGCACAATTGAGCGGCGTCGCGATTGAGATTTTCGGTGGACAGCGGCCACAGCGTCACGAACGGGATCCCGGCTTCCTCGCACCACGACAGCAGCGCATGCACGTTGCGCCCGCCGGCCCGATAGCCGTCGACGGCCGGCAGGCCGAGACGGTCCGCCCAACGCCGGTTGCCATCGAGAATGACGGCAAGATGCGTCGGCAACGGCGGCCGGGCCGTCTCTGATGCGGCAGGCGAGTCGATGGCGAACGTTGCCGGCGCGCGCAGAATCAGCTCTTGAGTCATGGCGACTCCTTCGAGGCGAGGAAGCGATCGAAACGTGAAACAGCAGATGGGATCGTTATGGCGACTGCCGCATGCCGGCGTGGGAATTCTGTTCGCACCGATGCGAGCGATTATTATTGATCAATGAATTTCGGATTTTCAAGTCATTCGCATGCACCATTTCTCGGCGCGCCAGCGCAAGCGACCGAGCAGGCGTGGCGGGGTGCCGGCCGATATCGAAAGCGGTGATGCGCAGTCGATTTTCGAGCCGATGTTATTTCGACATGCGGATACGGCGAATGCTTTTTGCGTTTCGCGAGATTGAATAAATCGCGGAATTGGAAAATAAAGCGATGCAATACGCGGGCGACCGATTGCGGCGAAAACGTTTCCGCCGCGTCGGCCGTCGGGCGCTTATGCCCGCTTGCCGCGCGCGACTTCGTCGCCGGCGCCGGGCGGCAGCCGCTGCGTGATCGGAATCGACGCGAACGAGCACAGCCCGACCACGAGGAACGCGGGCCAGAAATCCGACCACATCATCGTCTGATGGCCCTGGAGCCAGTGCGACACGTGCAGCACGAGGCCGGCCACCGTCACGCCGAGGCCGAGCGACATCTGCTGGACGACGCTGCCGAGGCTCGTCGCGCGACCTGCGTCGCGCGGCGAGATGTCCGCGTAGATCATCGAATTCAGGCTCGTGAACTGCAGCGCGGGGAAGATGCCGCCGACCAGCACGATCAGCCAGATCGTCCAGGTCGCCATGCCGGGATGGAACACGCCGTACGCGGCGATCGCGAGGCCCGCGAATGCCGCGTTGTAGATCAGCACCGTGCGAAAACCGAAGCGGCGCAGCGTATGCGTGGCGGTCGAACGGCTGACCGCGCCGCCGAGCGCGGACGCGCACGTGATGAGCCCCGAGTGGAACGCGCTCATGCCGAGCCCTTCCTGCAGCGCGAGCGGCAGCAGGAACGGCACTGCGCCGAGCCCGATGCGGAACAGCGACCCGCCGACGACGCTCGCGTGGTACGTCGGGATCTTCAGAAAACTGAGGTCGAGCACTGGGCGTTCCTTGCGGCGCGCGTACGGCACGTACAGCGCGAGCATCGCGGCGCCGGCCGCGCACATGATGATGGCGTTCGAGCGCGACGTGAGCGAACCGTCGATCAGCGTGAGGCCCATCAGCAGCAACGCGGCGCCGCTGGCCGACAGCAGGAAGCCGAACCAGTCGAGCGGGCCCGGATCGGGCTCGTGCGTGTTCGCGATGTGCTTGCTGGCGAGGTAGATCCCGTAGATGCCGATCGGCACGTTGATGAAGAAGATCATCCGCCAGTGCAGGTAGGTCGTGATGAAGCCGCCGACGAGCGGCCCGACCGTGGGCCCGAACAGCGCGGGAATCGCGAGGTAGTTCATCGCGCGCACGAGATCGGCGCGCGGCACCGCGCGGAAGATGATGATGCGGCCGACCGGGACCATCATCGCGCCGCCGACGCCCTGGATGAAGCGCGCGAACGTGAGCACGCCGAGCGAGTTGGATGCCGCGCACATCAGCGAGCCGACGACGAAGATGCCGATCGCGGTGCGGAACACGGCGCGCGCGCTGAAGCGGTCGGCGAGCCAGCCGCAGATCGGAATGAACACGCCGAGACCGACCACGTAGGCCGTGATCGCAATGTTCAACGTGACGGGGTTGTGCCCAAAGTCCCTCGCCATCGCGGGCAGGGCGGTGACGATGATGTTCGCGTCGACGCTTTCCATGAACAACGCACAGGCAACGATGAGCGGTGCTAGAAAGACGGGCGACATGGGCAGGGCGCGCGGTAAAGACGCCATTATGCCCACAATGTGACCGCTGCGTCACGTACGACAACAGTTGTTCCGCATGTTGCAACAGTCGTCTTTTCCGGCGGATGGCGCGGAAAGGACGACCGCGCACGTGTGAGCGATGTGCTGCCTGGGCGATGAACGACGCGGCATCGTCGTCGCGATGCGCACGCGTTTTCGATGCGAGGCCGGAGGTTGACGCGGTGATCTGCGAACCGCTTGCCGCACGGCAAGTCGACCGCGCGTTCGCGTTGGAATGCGCGACGAGCGGGGACGACGTTGGGCCCGGTCATGTCGATTCCTTTTGACGGCGTGTCCGTGCGTTTCTAGAATATGAGCACTTGCTCACATTCGAAAGCCGCCTTCCCGCCATGTCCGAATCGTCGTCGCGCATTCCGCTTTCGCCGCGCAAGGCGCCGCGCCAGCGCCGCTCGGTGGCGACCGTCGATGCGATCGTCGAGGCTGCCGCCCGCATTCTGGAGCGCGACGGCTTCGACGGTTACACGACGAACGCGGTGGCCGCGCTGGCCGGCGTGAGTATCGGCTCGCTCTACCAATACTTCCCGAACCGCGATGCATTGACGGCCGCGCTCGTCGAGCGCGAGAGCGCGCGTCTGCTCGACGACGTCGACCGGGCCGCCGCGCTGTCGTGCTGTGACGACGTGCTGCGCACGCTGGTGCGCGGGGCCGTCGCGCATCAGATGCGCCGGCCGGTGCTCGCGCGGCTGATCGATTTCGAGGAGGCGCGCTTGCCGCTCGGCGCGCGCACCGCGCGCGTCGCGGACCGCATCCACGCGACCTTGCTGCATGCGCTCGGGCTGCGCGATGCGCCGCGCGTCGCCGCGCCCGGCGTCGTGGCACACGATCTGCTCGCGATCGTGAAAGGCATCGTCGATGCGGCGGGCGCGCGCGGCGAGACCGATGCGGATGCACTCGAAGCGCGTGCGTGGCGGGCGGTACGCGGCTATCTCCGCGAGTCGCGCGAATCGAAACTTGCTTGACATGCATGTTTCGTGCGACAGTCAGGCCCATTCGCACCACAACATGACGCGTATCGATCGAAGGCCATCGAGACGAACGCGCGCGCGAACGAGACCTCGTGCCGATCCACTCACCATTCGAAAGGAGGGGACACGCCATGACGTCACGTCGTGCCGCACCGCTTGCATCTCGCTTCCCGTCGCGTCAGTCACCGCCCGCGCCGCGTCCGCGCTGGGCGGCCGCACTGGCCATTGCCTATCTCGCCGTCGCCGGCTGCGCCGCGCAGGCCGACAATGCGCACCAGGCCGCCGCGCAAGCGGCGAGCCCGTCCGCGTTGCCGGCCACCCCCGCAGCCGCATCCGCTCCCGCGTCCGGCACGCTGCTGCCGCCGCCGAGCCAGCTCTACGGCGACCTGTTCGTCGCGGTGCAGACCGCGCAGCTCTATCCCGACCAGAAGACCTTCGTCGACGCCACGCCCGATACCGATCCCGCGACGATCGTGCAGTTGTATCAGCAACAGAAATCGCAGCCGGGCTTCTCGCTGAAGGCGTTCGTCGACCAGCATTTCACGCCGCCCGCGACAGGCGGCGTGACGCCGCCGCCGAACCAGACGCTGCGCCAGCACATCGACTGGCTGTGGCCGCAGCTCACGCGCACGAGCACCGCGGCGCCCCCGTACAGTTCGCTGATTCCGCTGCCGAAGCCGTACGTCGTGCCGGGCGGCCGCTTCCGCGAAGGCTACTACTGGGACACCTATTTCACGATGCTCGGGCTGCAGGTGTCGGGGCGCGAGGATCTCGTCGACGACATGCTCGACAACTTCGCATACCTGATCGATACGATCGGGCACATCCCGAACGGCAATCGCACGTACTACGCGAGCCGCTCGCAGCCGCCGTTCTTCGCGTACATGGTCACGCTCGCCGCGCAGGTCGAAGGCGACAAGGTCTACCAGAAATACCTGCCGGCGCTGCGCAAGGAGCACGCGTACTGGATGCAGGGCGAAACCACGACACCGCGCGGGCAGGCGACGCGCAACGTGGTCGCGATGCCCGACGGCGCCGTGCTGAACCGCTACTGGGATGCGAGCGACACGCCGCGCGACGAGTCGTATCTCGAGGACGTGACGACCGCGAAATCGGTGCCGTCCCGGCCGGCGAACGAGGTGTACCGCGACCTGCGCGCGGGCGCCGAAAGCGGCTGGGACTACAGCTCGCGCTGGTTCGGCGACGGCAAGACGCTCGCGACGATCCGCACGACGTCGATCGTGCCGGTCGACCTGAACAGCCTGATGTTCCATCTCGAGACGACGATCGTGAAGGGCTGCGTGGTCACGCGCGACATCGCGTGCGTGGCCGATTTCTCGGCGCGCGCGGGGCGGCGTGCGGCCGCGATCAATCACTACCTGTGGAATCGTCGCGGCTATTACGGCGACTATGACTGGCAGTTGCGCAAGCCGCGCGACGGCGTGACGGCGGCCGCGCTGTATCCGCTGTTCGCGGGCGTCGCGTGGCCGGAGCGCGCGAAGGCGACCGCGCGCGAAGTGCGCAAGACGCTGCTGCAGCCGGGCGGGCTCGCGACGACGACCGAGAACACGGGCCAGCAGTGGGATGCGCCGAACGGCTGGGCGCCGCTGCAGTGGATCGCGATCGACGGGCTGCGCCGTTACGGCGAACCGGCGCTCGCGAAGGACATCGGCACGCGTTTCCTGTCCGACGTGAAGCAGGTGTACGCGGCCGAAGGCAAGCTCGTCGAGAAGTACGTGGTCGAGGGCACCGGAACGGGTGGCGGCGGGGGCGGCGAATATCCGTTGCAGGACGGCTTCGGCTGGACCAACGGCGTCACGCTGAAACTGCTGGGGCTGTACGGCGAGTAACGCACGGCGGCGCGGGCCTAACGCACGGCGGCGCGGGCCGCATGCTCGCACGGCAAGCCACCACATGAGCCGGGCCGTCGCGCAAGCGGCCGTCCGGCCCGTGCCTCGATGCGGCGGGCATCAGAACGTGATCGTCGTGCGCACGCCGACCACCGTCTCGTCGCCGATGCGCGCGCCGGCCGCATTCGGGTTCGGGATGCCGCCGCCCGGACGGAAGAAGTGCTGCAGGTCGGCCTGCACTTGCCACCACGGCGCGACCTGATACTGGTACGTCGCCTCGATGACCGTCTCCGCGCGGCGCACCGGATAGCCGGGCGTCGTGTACGCGCCGGTGTCGCCGTCGAGGCCGCGCGCATGCGAGCCGATCTTCGCGTAGCCGATCGCGATGCCGGCGACGTCGTTGTCGCGTCCGACGAACGGCGCCTTCAGCGTCACGCCCGCATTGGCCGCGAAATCGACGATATTGCGATCGCCCGGCGAGCCCATCACGCGCGCGAACACGCCGACCGAGCGCGGGCTGTCGGCCGACGGCCGCCACACCATCTGGTCCGCGACCGCATAGAAGCCGTAGTTGCCGCGATGCGTGGCGGGCGTACCGTTGCTCGCCGGATCGGCGAGCGACAACCCGTCGGTGCCGTAGCGTGGATCGTTCGCGTGCTGCGACTGATACCAGGCGCCGAGTTTGTACGTGCCGGGCAGGCCGGCCGGCGGCGGCGCCTTCGGATCGGCGGCCGGCGCGTTCAGCGCGTACTGCACTTCGCCGATCACGAATGCGCCGCTGCGCAGGTTGAAGTTGGCGCCGTGCGCGTTCAGCACCTGCGCGTCGCCGTCGCTGCGGCCGGCCGGGTTGCCGTCGAACACGCCGACCATCGCGGTCCACGCGTCGGCCGGCTTCACGCGCAGACGCACGCCAAGCGCCGACAGCGGATACGCGGGGCCGCCGGACGGCAGGTCGGTGGACGGCAGCACGGGCCAGCCGAACGTCGCGTTCATGAACGTCGCCGCGTTCTCGCTCACCATGAATTCCTGGTCGACGCTCTGCTGGCCGACTTTCACGTCGACCTTGCCGTCGAGCAGCGACTGCTGATACCAGAGCTCCCACAGGCGCGTGGTCGAATTGGCTTCGATGCCGGTCGCGGTCTGCAACGTCTGCAGGTAGCGCTGCGAGAGGTTGGTGCCGTGGATCTGCAGCCCCGACACGTTGAACGTACCGCCCGGCAGGCCGATCGCCTTGCCGGTGTCGACGTTGAAGCCGAATTGCGTGAGCCCCTGGTACGCGCCGCCGCGCCCCGTGCCGCCGGACGTGTTGTACAGGTACTCGCTGGTTTCCTGCAGGCTCAGCGTGACGCCGTGATGGTCGAGCACGTCGCGCAGGCCGCCGATGTTGCCGAGCAGGTTCGAGCGCTCCCACAAGCCGGTGGGAGCGGGCGCGGCAGCATCGGCGGCCTGTTGTTGCGCGGGGGCGGCCGCATCGCGCGCGCCGGCCGCCGGTTCGGTTGCGGCGGGAGACGTCGCTTGCGCGAATGCGGGTGCGGCGGCGAACGACAGCAGCAGCGCGGCGAGCGCATCGACGCGACGCTTGCGCGGGACGGGTGCGAGAGTGTTCTTCATTTGGTTCCGTTGGCAGTTTGATTCGTTAGGCTGAAGAAACGGGAACGGGATGCGGGACGCATGGCGAGACGGCCCGCACGGACGCAGAGGGATTACGGCAGCCAGCCGCCGACGCGCCATACCTGCGCGAAGCCGACGCGTGGCGCGACCGAGCAAAGCAGCGCGGCGAGCGCGACCGCGGCCGCCGTCGCGGCGATCAGCACGCAATCGAGCAGGCGGGGCGCCGCCGGCACATGGGCGAGCGCGAAGCCGCGGCAGTTGCTCAACACATGGGTGAGCGGCGAAAGGCCGGAAACGAACGAGCGGTCGCACGCGACGTGCACGACGCGCTTGAGCCTGACCGCGAACGATTGAAAGAACATGACGCTGCCTCCGTTTCCGTCCGGCGAACGCCGGACGACGTGATCGAGCGCGGGTGCGTGACGCGACCCTGCGATCGGAGGATGGAACATAACGGAGCGTGCGACTGACGAACCGGCGATGGCCGGCCCGGGAGGAGGCGCGCTAACCCGACGAATGCGAGCTAGCGGCGAAAGACATGTGTCTGGCTGCTATCTCGCGATGGCTTGGCCGGCCTGGACCGGCATCGAACTGCAACTAGAGCATGTGTCCACGGAGGGACTCCCTTGATGAATTGGGGCGGATTGTAGTCGCGACTTTTGCTGCGGCGCAAGCAGAAAACGCACGAAAGATGCGCTGTGTCGCGTGCGCGTCGCCGCAGGGCGGGGCTGGCACTTGGCCGCCGGGCGATCGTCAAAAGGATGCGCAGTAGGGTGCCGCGGCCGTTGCTCGCACGCATCGGCGCCCGGCCGCGTGATGATGGCGCTGAAAGGTTTCGGAACGTTATTTCGAGGGCAAATCTTTCAGTCGCGTCAGGCGGGGAATTTATTTCGAAAAATGGGGTTTCAAGGGGTTGACTTCACTTTCGGGCGGTCCATAGAATCCGCCATCTTCACTCTTGGGGCCGCCGCCTTGGACGCCTGCAGTAGTCGATCTTCGAACGACATTTCCGCCTGAGCGACCGACGTCCGCGCCTCATCGACGCCGCCGTTTGTCTCCCGGGCAAACGGTGCGCGCAGCAGTATTCCGCAGCCACTCCCTACGTGCACCCTGATTCGCGCCGGTTAGCGTGATGCGTTCTCGCATGCGTTGCCCGGTTTCACCGCCGCCAGGCAGGCGGCCGCGTTCGCGCATCCGTTCTCCGGGCGCGCGAACGCCGGCCCGCCCGCCGGACGGCGGTCAACCGTGTTCTCCGGAACACCGCACAGGAGCCGCCGTGAACGACAGTGACAGTTGTCCCTTATGCCCGTTGCATACGCAGACCCTTTTGAACCCGGGTCGCGGGGACACGCCGGCCGCCTAGCCTGACACGTCGTTCAGGCACCGGACTGGCCCCGCGCCCACGACGCGGCCGGCACGATGCCGTCGCCGCACGGAGCCAGACCATGAACTTCGGCCTTCTGCTGTCGAACCTTCCGCACGTCACGGAATCGCGCCACCATTACGACGCGATGCTGACGCTCGACGCCCGTCCGCGGGTGTTCTCCCGCCTGCTGAACCAGCTGAAAGCGTTGATCCACTGAAAAGAAGCGTCGAGCGCGCCTCGGCATGCGCACGCGCGCCCGCCTTCGAGCGGCCGTCCCGCGCGCATGCCAAGGTCACACGCTCATCGAATCGCATAACCCTTAGCCGTACGGAATACATCATGTCCACGCCCTCCAACGTCTCCCCACCGATCGCGGTCGAGCGCAGCGCCGTGCTCGACGAAGCCCATCTGGGCGACATCCGCGGTGCGCTCGGCACGATCTCGCACCACGACACCGGTGCGCGCGGCACGTGGTGGGCGCGCCTGCGCACGCTGCTCGCGATCATCGGCCCGGGCCTGATCGTGATGGTCGGCGACAACGACGCCGGCGCATTCGGCACCTATACGCAGGCCGGCCAGAACTACGGCACGACGCTGCTGTGGACACTGCTGCTGCTCGTGCCCGTGCTGTACGTGAACCAGGAAATGGTGCTGCGCCTCGGCGCCGTTACGGGCGTCGGCCATGCACGGCTGATCTTCGAACGCTTCGGCAAGTTCTGGGGTGCGTTCAGCGTGATCGACCTGTTTCTGCTCAACGCGCTGACCATCGTCACCGAGTTCATCGGCATCACGTTCGTGCTGGATTTCTTCGGATTGCCGAAGGTGGCCGGCGTGTGCGTGGCCGCGGCCTTGACGATGGCGGCCGTCAGTACCGGCGACTTCCGGCGCTTCGAGCGGTTCGCGATCGGGCTGTGCGTGCTGAGCCTGCTGCTCGTGCCGGTGCTCGTGTCGATCCACCCGCCGGTCGCGCAGATGACGCGCGATTTCTTCGTGCCGAACTGGCCCGTGCACGCGAAGCTGTCGGACGTGATGCTGCTCGTGATCGGTATCGTCGGCACGACGGTCGCGCCGTGGCAATTGTTTTTCCAGCAGAGCTACGTGATCGACAAGCGCATCACGCCGCGCTTCATGAAATATGAAAAGGCCGACTTGTGGATCGGCATCGCGTTCGTGCTGGTCGGCGCGGTCGCGATGATCGGCTTCAGCTCGGCGTTGTTCGGCGGCCATCCGGAAGCCGGCAACTTCACCGACGCGGGCGGCGTCATCGCCGGCCTGGAGCGGTATGCGGGCCGCACGAGCGCGACGCTGTTCGCGGTCGCATTGCTCGACGCGTGCATCATCGGCGCGGCGGCCGTGTCGCTGTCGACCGCCTACGCGATCGGCGACGTGTTCAAGATCCGCCACTCGCTGCACCGCGGCGTGACCGACGCGAAGGGCTTTTATCTCGTGTATTTCGGCATCGTCGCGGCCGCGGCCACGCTCGTGCTGATCCCGGGCAGCCCGCTCGGCCTGCTGACCGAAGCCGTGCAGACGCTCGCCGGCGTGCTGCTGCCGAGCGCGACGGTGTTTCTGCTGGTGCTGTGCAACGACCGCCAGGTGCTCGGCCCCTGGGTCAATTCGACGAAGCTCAACGTGTTCACGGGCGCGGTGATCTGGGTGCTGGTGCTGCTGTCGATCATCCTGACCGCGTCGGTGATGTATCCGGACATCAGCGGCGAAGCGATCGTCGACGTGCTGGTGGGCGGCACCGTGCTCGCGATCGCCGGCTATCTCGCGACGGTACTGATTCGCCGCAACAAGCGCGTCGTCGAGCCGGCCGTCGATCGCTCGCTGCGTGACACGTGGCGCATGCCGCCGCTCGACACGCTGGCGCCGCAGAACATGACGCTCGCGACGCGGATCTGGATGGCCGTGCTGCGCGGCTATCTGGTGATCGCGGTCGGCCTCGTGATCGTGAAGGTCGTGCAGATGACGCTGCTGAAGTAACGGCGATCGTCTGCCAGGAAGCGGCGCCAGACCCGGCGCCGCCCGTCCATGCCGGCCCGCGAGGCCGGCATGTGCGTTTACGCGGGCGATGACGCGCAACGGCGTTGCGCCGTCGCCGCGTGTCAGATCAGCTCGAGCTTCGACGTCAGATACGTGAGTTGGATCCGGTTCGCGACGCCGAAGCGCTTGCGCAGCTTGCGCAGGTGATAGTCGACGTTGTGCGCGCTGGTGTCGAGGCGCCGGCCGATCTCCTTGTCGGACGCACCTTCGGCGATGCCGAGCAGCAGCTCCTGCTCGAACGGCGTGAGCCCGTTGACCGCACGCTCGCGCGATGTCGAGATCAGTTGCGGCGACGCGAACTTGTGGACCGACAGCCCGATCGACAGCGCCTGCTCGATCGTCGCCGGCGTGATCCATTCGCGCGTGCGGCGCGGCGCGGTGAAGCTCATGAACGCGTGCAGCCGCGTGCCGGGCACGGCCATCGAATACATGATGCCGCTGCACATCCCGTCGTCCTGCATCGTCTGCAGGAAGCCGTCGAGCGCGGCCGGGCTCACGGACGGCGCGTCGTCGCGCTCGCGGTGCGCGCGGCGCAATTGCTGCAGATCCCACACGATCGGCATGTTGCACACGCGCGCGCCGAGCGTGCGCGGATCGACGTCGTGATGGCTGTGCCGCACGTAGTCGCCGCGATAGGTGGCCGGCGTGAACGCTTCGTGCAGGTAGAGACTTTCGACGCGCTCGCGCGTGAATTCGAGGGCGAAATACGCGAACGTCGAGAAGCCGGTCAGGTGCAGCAGGCTCGTGACGATACGGTTGCGCTCGGCCGTGCTCTGCGCGAGCGCGAGCGTATCGGCGACGCCGAGCTTCGGCGCGTGCGGCTGCGCGTCGTCGCCGCGCTTCACGTCGTCGCACCAGACGACCTGCACGGCGCGCTCGCGCAGCGCGTCCGCGCCGGCGTTCGACACGCGCGACGAGCGCGGCAAGCTGGTTGGGGCGACCGCTTCTTCATGCAATGCAATATCGGACATGAGCCATCCCTCGGAATCGACGCGCATCGCCTGGCGGCGGCCGTATCGTGTACGGCATTCGCGGCGGTGCGACCGAGCATCGTTGTGATTGCGCCGTCGTCATCCCTGACGAAACGCGGGGGCATTGTACAAAAATGCCGGTGTGTGGGTAATATGCCGTAATACTAATCGCGGCGAAAGTTTCATGTTCGCGTGCATATAACGACGACCAGAAAATCATAAAGAAAAGACCAGATCGTGACGGGGCGCAGTTTCACATATTGGGAAAGGGCGGGCTCCTCATGACATATGCTGATGGCGCACCACGCGTCGAGTGGTTCTCACAAGCCGATATCGCGGCCGCTGCCGCTTATTCGAACGAATATCACACCATCGAGCGTGACGTTTTTACCGGTATTCAAATAGCGCCCGGTAAAACCGACCTTGCGTCATTCGATTTCGCGCAATGCCATGCGCGATTGCGGCAAATCGGATTCAGTACGCTCGGTTACGGCGCGTACGAAATGATCGGGCGCCGCATTCTGCGCGCGCATCTGCTGCGCGATCTCGCGCCGGCGACGTTCATGCAGCCGTTCATCGAAGGGATGCTGTACGAAAGCGACCCGCGCTTCGCGCAGGTGCGGCAGAGCGGCTTCCCGGTCGCGTGGCGGCTCGACGAGATCGAGGCGGCCGCGCAGGGCAGCGGCGATCGCAAGGTGCTGGCGCTCGCCGGCCACTTGCGTGCGCATGCAATGAATAGCGGCGTGATCTTCAGTCTGTCGGCGCCGCGCCTCGACCTGCGCGTCGCGGTGAACCTGACGTCGGAAACGCACGGTACCGAATGGATCGACGATCGCGTGATCGGCGGCGCGCTGTCGGTCAGTCTTGCCGTGCACCGCGTCGCGCTGCCGTTCCTCGAGGCGCGTGTCGCGCGCATGCGCGGCTTCGCGCTCGGCGACGAGCAGCAGCAGGTGCTCGACCGGCTCGTGCACGGGTTGTCCGACCAGGAGATCGCGAGCGCGCTGCGTACGTCGCTGCACAAGGTCGGACACCATATCCGCTCGCTGGAAAAGCAGTTCAACGTACAGAATCGCGCGCAGCTCGCGTACCTCGCCGCGCGGCGGCTGCCGTCCTGATCTGACGTCTTCGGGCACGCGCGCCGGCGGCCCCGGCGCGCGATGGAAGCGGTTCCGGCGACGCGTGCCCGAACCGGCCGCCGGGTTTCGTAGTCCGATTCGATCGTCTGACGAAAACGCGCTTTCACGCTACGAGGCGCGCTTCTTTTTCTTGCGGTTCCCGTCGCTACACTCGTCCCATTCAACGGTCCGCGCAGCACGGGGAAGGCTTGCCCGTGCCAGCCGGCGATAACGACAGGACGACGGCACGATGGCTGAACCGAAGGCGCTCCCCCGCGACTGGCAGCGGTTGTTTTCCGCCGGCCGCGGCGTGTCCGGACGGCGCCTCGGGGGCGCATCGCCGCGCGCCGACCTGTTTCTCGCGACCTTCATCGTCGCGGTCGTCGCGCTGTTCATCCTGCCGCTGCCGCAGACCGCGCTCGACGGGATGATCTCGCTGAATCTCGCGGCGAGCGTCGTGCTGCTGACGGTGTCGACCTACGTGCCGTCGGCGGTCAGCTTCTCGTCGTTCCCCGCGTTGCTGTTGTTTACGACGCTGTTCCGGCTCGCGCTGAACATCGCGTCGTGCAAGCTGATCCTGCTGCATGCGAACGCCGGCCATGTGATCGACGCGTTCGGACGGCTGGTGGTCGGCAACAACGTGGTGGTAGGCGGTGTGGTGTTCCTCGTGATCGCGGTCGTGCAGTTCATCGTGATCGCGAAAGGGTCGGAGCGGGTGGCCGAAGTCGGCGCGCGCTTCTCGCTCGACGCGATGCCGGGCAAGCAGATGAGCATCGACGCGGACCTGCGCGCGGGCATCATCAGCGCCGACGAAGCGCGCGAGCGCCGCGAGAAGCTCGAGCAGGAATCGCAGATGCACGGTGCGATGGACGGCGCGATGAAGTTCGTGAAGGGCGACGCGATCGCGGGCCTCGTGATCGCGTTCATCAACATCGTGGCCGGCATCGCGGTCGGCACGCTGATGCACGGGATGGACATCGGCGAGGCGCTGCAACGTTACGCGATCCTGACGGTCGGCGACGGGATGGCGTCGCAGATTCCGTCGCTGCTGGTGTCGATCGCGGCCGGCATCGTGACGACGCGCGTGGCGACGCGCGATGCGCGGCAGCGCCAGCTCGGCGAACAGCTCGGCGAGCAACTGGGTGCGCACCCGCGCGCGCTGCTGATCGCGGCGTTCGTGCTGACCGGTTTTCTCGTCGTGCCCGGTTTTCCGAAATGGTCGTTCGCGCTGATCGCGCTCGGCCTCGGTGCGTTCGCGTTCTCGCAACTCAAACGCAAGACGTCGGCGCCGAGCTTCAACCTGATTCATGTCGCGGGGCGCGTCGGCGCGGCCGACGACGGCCAGCCCGCGAAGGTGTCGCACGCGGCGGGCGTCACGTCGCTGATCGCGGTGTCGCTGTCCGACGAGCTACGCACGGGCCTGAACCTCGCGCAATTGCAGGCGGCGCTGTCGAGCGCGAAGGCGCGCGTCGACGCGGACATCGGCACGGTGTTTCCGCGCATCACGCTGAACGACGACGAGGGCGCGCCGGCCGGCACGTACCGGATCTACCTGCAGGACGTGCTCGCCGCGCACGGCGCGCTGAAGCCGGGATGGCTGCTGTGGGACGGCGTCGCGCCGCTGCCCGAGCGCGCGGAGCGCCAGCCGGCCGAGGCGTTCGGTCCGTTCGCGACCGCGCTGTGGATCAAGCCGGACGGCGCGGCGCCGGACGGCAAGTGGCTGTCGAGCGAAAGCGCGCTGGCCGCGCACGTCGAGCAGATCGTGCGCCAGCATGCGGACGAGCTGCTCGGCATCCAGGAGACGCAGGCGCTCGTGCATCTGGTGCGCCGCGATCACCCCGAGCTCGTCGGCGAACTGACGCGGCTCGTGCCGCTGCAGCGCGTGACCGAAGTGCTGCGTCGGCTGCTCGCCGAACAGGTGCCGATCCGCAACTTGCGCGTGATCTTCGAGAGCCTGATCACGTGGGCGCCGAACGAGCCCGACGACGTGATCGCGCTGGTCGAACTCGTGCGCGTCGATCTGCGCCGGATGATCACCGACCGTCACGCGGGCACGGCGCGCCAGCTGCGGGTCGTGCTGTTCGAGCAGAACCTGCAGGAGCGGATCGAAAGCGCGGTGATGCGCACGAAGCAGGGCAATTTCCTCGCGCTGTCGAGCGCGGTCAAGCAGGACATCGGCGAGCAGGTGCGCGCGATCGTGCAGGCCGCGCAGGCGGCCGGCCCCGGCGGCCACGGTGGCCACGGCAATGCGCCGGGCGCCGCGCGGCTCGCGGTGATGGTCGCGCTCGGCGCGCGCCGCTACGTGAAGACGATCCTGCAGCCGGTGCTGCCCGAGCTCGCGGTGCTGTCGTACCAGGAAGTCGAGGAGGACGTGCAGTTGCATACGGTCGGCTGGGTGAAGAACCCGCCGGACGACGGCACGGTCGGCGCGGGCGCCGACGTGCGCGCGCCGGGAGCCATGCAATGACGAGTTCGACGATCCTCGACCTGACGCGCCAGGCGCTGATGCTCGTGCTGCTGTTGTCGCTGCCGATCGTGCTGATCGCGACCGTCACCGGCCTCGTCGTCGCGATCCTGCAGGCCGTCACGCAGGTGCAGGACGCCAACATCGGCATCGCGGTGCGGCTGATCGCCGTGATGGTCGCGCTCGTGCTGCTGTCGGGCTGGCTCGGCGGCGAAGTGCTGCGCTTCGCACAGCAGGCGCTGGAACGCATGTTCGTTTCTTCCACAGGAGTCCTTTGATGCGTCGACGCGTCGCCTCGATCCGGTTTCAACCGCGCAGCCTGCAACGGGCCGCGCTTGCCGTGTGTGCGACCGCGCTGCTCACGGCGTCGCTGTGCATGGCGCCCGCGCAGCATGCGCGCGCCGCGGACCTGCGCTGGCGCAACAAGCCGTTCACGATCGTCGCGAACGGCAAGAAGATCGGCGACTTCATCCGCGAGCTCGCGTCGTCCCAGGGCGTGACGGCGGTGGTCGACCCGAAGGTCGACGGCGTGATCAGCGGCCGCTTTTCCGGCACGCCGCAGCAGACGCTCGACACGATCTGCTCGACCTACGGGCTCACGTGGTACTACGACGGCTCGTTCCTGTACGTCGATCCGGCCGACCAGTCGCAAACGCAGATGATCCCGATCCCGCCGAACGCGTCCGGCGAAATCGGCCGCGCGCTGCAGGCGATGCAGATTCCGGACAAGCGCTACACGCTGGTGATCAACGATCGCGCGAACAGCGTGTACGTGGCCGGCCCGCGCCGCTACGTCGAGCTCGTGCGGCAGGCGATCGGCTCGGTCGGCGATCCGTCGGCGAACGGCGCGCATGCGGACATCCGCGCGTTCCGTCTGAAATACGGCTGGGCGTCGGATTTCACGATCAATCGCTCGGGCAAGGAAGTGACGGTGCCGGGCGTCGCGACGATCCTGCGCCGGCTGTTCGGCAAGACCGGCGACACGGTCGCGGCGCCGTCGAGCACGCCGCTCGGGCAGGCCGCGCGCCAGGTGAAGCTCGGCTCGGGGCTGACGATTGCGGTGCCGCGCCTCGACTTCCCCGACATCTCCGGCGGCCCGCGGCAGGGCGGCTACGGCGGTGCGGACGGCAGCATGGGCGGCGGGTTCTCGCCGTTCTCGAACAACGGCGGCGGCGACACGCTGCCGCAGATCGTCGCCGATCCCGCGATCAACGCGGTGATCGTGCGCGACCTGCCGGAGAACATGTACCGCTACCAGTCGCTGATCGGCCAGCTCGACGAGCGGCCGCGCATCGTCGAGATCAACGTGACGATCATCGACATCAACGAGGATTCGCTCGACAGCCTCGGGATCGACTGGCGCCTGCACACGACGCACGGCGACGTACAGATCGGCAACGGCCAGAACGCGCTGAACGGCAACACGCAGTACAACGGCGCCGGCAACCCGCCGCTGACGTTCGGCATCGGCACGTCGGAAACCGGGCAGACGGGCGCGTTCATGCCGACCGGCATCGCGCTGACCGCATCGATCGGCGGGTCGCTGCGCAACTACCTGCTCACGCGCGTGAACGCGCTCGCGCAGAAAGGCCAGGCGCAACTGCGATCGAAGCCGAAGGTGCTCGCGCTCGACAACACCGAGGCGATCCTCGAGAACCTCACGCAGTTCTACGTGCAGGTGCCGGGCTATCAGGATTCGTCGCTGTACAGCGTGACGACCGGCACCAGCATCAAGGTGACGCCGATGATCGTCGACGAGGCGATCCGCAACGCGGCCGCCGTGTCCGGCAACTCGCAGAGCGTGATGATGTCGATCGACATCCAGGACGGCAACATCGTGCCGGGGCAGGCCGTGTCGAACGTGCCGGTGATCCAGCAGCGCAACATCGTCACCAAGACGATGATCGACGAAGGCAAGAGCCTGCTGATTGCCGGTTTCAACGACGACGAGGTGCGGCTGAACAAGAGCGGCGTGCCCTGGCTGTCCGACATTCCGCTGATCGGCAACCTGTTCAAGTACACCGACAAGTCGGGCAACCACATGGAGCGGTTCTACCTGCTGACGCCGCGCGTCGTGACGAATGCGTCGATGTATGCGCCGGACGGCTCGCCCGTGAACCCGGGCGTCGACGGTCCGGCGAACCCTGAAGGGCTGTCGATGTATCGGCCGCCGGACAACGACGTCGCGGTGCCGCTGACGCCGAAGCCGCTGCCCGGCACGAAGTTCGGTCCGCCCGCGTTGCCGCCGCCGCCTGCGGGCGCGGCGTCGCAGCCGGCGGCGACGACCGCAGGAGTGGTCACGCATGTCGACGAGCATCATTGATCCGCACGGCGACGGCGCGTTGCCCGGCGGCGCGGGAAGCGCGGGGGCCGGTTCGGCCGCGCTCGCGTCGCCGTGGAACCTGTGCTTCCTGAGCGGGCCGATGTACGGCCGCACGATGTCGCTCGCACGCGGCGCGAACTGGGTCGGCACGGCGGCCGATTGCGAAGTGATCTTGCCCGATCGCGAGATCGGCGCGAAACAGGTATGCCTGCAGGTCGGCGCGCTCGCGGTGACCGTGCAGAACCACGGCGGCGACACCGGTGCGCCGGTGCTGTTCAACGACGAGCCGCTCGGCAGCGGCCGCCGCTCGCTGACGCCGAACGACGTCGTGACGGTCGGCTCGATCCGGCTCGGCATCGCACGGCATGCGCAGGCGAGCGTCGCGTTGCCCGACGAAACCGATACGCCGGACACCGCGCGCGAGGCCGCATGGCTCGGCTGGCTCACCGGCGGGCTGCGGCGGCTGGGCAGCCGGCGGCTCGTGATCGCGCTGGTCGCGCTGTGGGTCGGCGTGCTGCTCGGCGCACTCGGCTACGGCTTCGTCGCATGGTCGGGGCGCCTGCCGTGGCAGCACGAATCGGTGCTCGCGCGCACGCACCGGCTGCAGCAGCTGCTGCACGCGTATCCGGAGCTGGCGGTCGCGCCGCGCGACGACGGCGTGATCGTGTCGGGTTACGTGAGCGACCCGGCCGCGCGCGAGCGCGTCGCGCAGATCGTCGCGGGCGTCGACAACGCGGCGCTCGGCAACATCTACGTGGTCAGCGATCTGGTCGCGACCGCGCAGACCTATTTCAGCGATACGGCGCTGACGGTCACGTATCTCGGGCGCGGCCGGATCGAGCTGACGGGCACGGCCGCGCGCGCGCAGATCGAGCCGCGCATCCGCAACTACATGAAGGATGCCCGGCCGGCGCTCGAGGTGGTCGATCACGTGCGCGACGCCGATGCGGCCGCGCCGCGCACGGCGACGACGCTCGGCGGCACGGCGGGCATTCCGGAGATCACGACCGTGTTCGCGGGCGACGGCGACCAGCGCTACATCGAGACGGTCGACGGCAGCCGCTATTTCGAAGGCGCGCGGCTGAAGGAGGGTGCGACCGTCGTGTCGATCGGCCCGGACGAAGTGGTGTTCGAGCGCAACGGCCAGCGCATCACGATGCCGCTCGGCGGCCCGTCGGCGCATGCGCCCGAGCAGGCGCCGGCGCCGCCCGTGGCGCCGCTCGCGAGCGGGGCGGCGGCAGGCGTCGCGCAGCCGGTGCCGGGACCGACGCTGTTGCCCGATGCGCCGGCGACGCCAGCCGTCGCGGCGGCCGGCGCATCGAAAGGCGCGACGCACTAGCGTCGCGACAGGATCAGCGCAGCGCGTTTCGCGATGCGCGCATTACGCGACACGCCGCGCATGCGGCGCGTCACGTCGCCGGCGGGGCATGGGGCCGCCGCCGGAAGGTGGTGTGTGGTTCACGTAAAGGAGCGAAGCATGGGTACCTCGGCAACAGGTGGTGTGACGAACACGGGCGACGTGCAGAAGCAGGCCGACGACCTGACCAAGACGCAGCTCGAACTGACCAAGATCAACTTCCAGGTTCAGCAATCGACTGCGACGTTCGAAACCAGCAACGCAGTGACCGCGCAGGAAGGGACGGCGAACGCCCAGGTTGCGCAACACCTGAGTTCCGCCGGCCGCGCGTGACGCCGGTCGCCGGCCGCGCCGCGCGACGTCGCATGCCGGGGCCGCCCGTGACGGGCGCCCGGTGTGGCGTCGATGCGTGCCGGCCGGCCCGTTCCCGGCTCTGCCGGTCAAGGAGGACACGATCATGTCGGTAACAGGCGTAGGCGCGGCGCCGCCGGGCGCGGCGGCGCTCGCGAGTGCCGCGCAGCAAACGGGCACGGCGTCCGATCCGGCGCAGGTGCGCCAGTTCGATGCGCTGATGCAGCCGGGCGCGTCGGCGGCCGCCCCGCCGTCTTCGTCGGGCGTCGCGATGGCGCGCGCGCCGGCGGATGCGGCGCCGGCCGTGCAGATGACGCCCGCGCAGGCCAACCAGTCGTCGCTCGTCGAGCGGTTGCGCACGTACGGCAACGATCTCGATTCGCGGTACGCGAACATCGACAAGCATCGCAACGAGATGCTGACGTCGATGGCGGACAGCCGCAGCGACCCGCTGATGACGATGGTGAAGGCGATGGATTTCCAGTGGACCGCAACCACCACGATTTCGGAATACCAGTTGAGCCTGTCGGTTGCGCAGGCGGCGAACGGCTTCACGCATACGGTGCTGAAGACGCAGGAGTGAAAGCGCGTGCGGGCCGGAGGATACGGCCTCATGCGCCCTGACGCGGAAAAACGATGACGACGATCGATTCGACGCCGCGCATGCATGCGTGGCGCAGCCGGGCGGCGCGCGCGCTGCTCGCGGGGCTGCTCGTGCTGTTGGCCGGGTGCCAGAAGGAGCTGTACTCGGGCCTGTCGGAGCGCGACGCGAACCAGATGATCGCGGTGCTCGGCGACGCGGGCATCAGCGCGTCGAAGGACAACGACGCGCGCGACACGTCGGACCGCAACGCGTGGCTCGTGAGCGTCGCGGACGGCGACATGCAGTCTGCGCTCACGGTGCTGCACGCGAACGGGCTGCCGAAGCCGAGCTATGCGAGCCTGGGCGAGCTGTTCCAGAAGCAGGGCCTCGTGTCGACGCCGGCCGAGGAGCGCGTGCGCTACCTGTACGGCGTGTCGCAGGACCTGTCGCGCACGCTGCAGGACATCGAGGGCGTGGTCGTCGCGCGCGTGCAGGTCGTGATTCCGGAGAACGATCCGCTCGCGGACAAGATCAAGCCGTCGTCGGCCGCGGTGTACATCCGCTATCGGCCGGGCGTCGACTTGCGCGCGATGGCGCCGATGGTCAAGGATCTCGTCGCGCACAGCATCGAAGGGCTGCAGTACGACAACGTGTCGCTGTTCCTGCAGCCGGCCGCCGCGCGCGCGACGCGCGTGGACGGAATCGGCAGCGCGGTGTCGGACATCCTGCGGCTGCGCTCGCCGCTCGGCTGGCTCGTGTTCGCGCTGATCCTGCTGACCTGCGCGGTGATCGCGCTGTCGGCCGCGCGGCGCGGGATGTTCGGCGCGCGGCTCGCGGGGCTGCTCGGCGCACCGCGCGGCGCGAACGGCGACGGCGCGGCCCCGCAGCAGGCAGGCGGCGGGCTGCGCACGCCGGACGGCGCGCGCGACGGCGCATGAGCGATTCGCACGCGCTGCCGCCGGGCGACGCGTCTGACGCGACGCGGCTGCCATGGCTGCACCCGCTTGCGCCGCCGCCGGCCGCGCGCGCTGCCGCGTTCCATGCGCTCGTCTGCGATTTCAACCTGCGGCCCGACCGCTATCTGCACGTGACCCGCGTGCCGGCCGACTGGCCCGCGCGCTACCGTTCGCCGGACGCGTTCGGCGCGGCCGGCCGCAAGCTGCTCGCGCGGCATTTGCTCGACGCGAACGGCGTGGCCGACCGGCACGACTTCGACGTCGCGAACCCGTGCGCGCGGCTCGCGCTGCTGCCGGGCGCGGCGCTCGAGCAACTGGCCGCGTATGCGGGGCTGCTGCTGCACCGCGCGTGGCTGCGCGACGCGCTGGCCGGGCGCCGCATCCGCGCGGAAGTCGCGGCGCGGCTCGGCGGCGATGCGCTCGAGCTGGCGCTCGAACGCGCGCCGGAATTCGGCGCGCTCGCGGAAACGCTCGAACCGTGGCGCGCCGATCCCGCCGCGCTGCCGGTCGTGATCCGCGCGCGCGGCGGCCGGCTGCTCGCGGATTTCATCGGCGTGGCCGGCGATGCGGTCGCGCGGCGCGTGCGCCTGAAATTCAACCGTGCGATCGACGACGAGGCGCCGTACTGGCTGAACCGCGCGCAGCGCGATCAGTTCGGCGAACTGATGTTCCTGTTTCTGATTCCCGAGAGGCTTGCGTCATGGGACTGGCTTTTCTGATCACGAGCGACAACCTGCAGCTGCTGTCCGAGCGCAAGGTGCTCAAGGAGCGCGAATACGCGGCGCTGCTCGACGCGTCCGCGGTGATCGCGACCGCGCATGAAGAGGCGGCACGCATCGTCGCCGACGCGCAGCGCGAATTCGACAAGCGCCAGGCGGCCGGCTACGACGAAGGCATGCGCCGCGCGCAGCGCGAGCAGGCCGCGCAGGCGTACACGCAGGCGCTCGCCGCCACGCGCACGATGGAGACGATGAAGGACGCGATGGCCGATATCGTCGTGAAAGCCGTGCGCGCGATCGTCGGCGAGATGAGCACGCAGAAGCTGTACGAGGCCGCGCTCACGCGGATCGCGCCGCTCGTGCGCGACGAGGCGTTCCTGATCGTGCGTATCGCGCCCGGCCGCACCGACGAGATGCGCGATGCGCTCGACGGCGCATTCGCCGGGCAGTCGAACCGGCAGAAGATCCGCATCGTCGAGGACGCTCGACTCGAACGCAACGCGTGCACGGTCGAGACGCCGTCCGGGCGCATCGACGCGAGCCTCGACCTGCAGATCGACGCGTTGCGCCAGGCGATTCGCCGCGACGCGCTGAAGGGGGCCGCGCGATGAACGCGCCGCTCGACGATCCGCCGTCGTTCGGCGACGACGACGGCGCGCCGTTCGATCGCGGCCGCCTCGTCGGCGAACTCGACGCGGGGCTCGCGTTTTTTTCGCCGGTGTCGGTGCAGGGCCGCGTCAACCATGCGGTCGGGCAGATATTGAACGCGACGGGCATTCGCGCGCGGCTCGGCGAGATCTGCGAGCTGCGCACGCCGAACCAGCCGACGCTGCTTGCGGAGGTGGTCGGCTTCTCGCGGCAGACGACGCTGCTCACGCCGCTCGGCGACGTGGCCGGGCTGTCGCCGGAGACGACCGTCGTGCCGTCCGGGCGCGAGCATGTGTTCCCGGTGGGCGAAGGGCTGTTCGGCCGCGTGCTCGACGGGCTCGGCCGGCCGCTCGACGATCGCGGGCCGGTGACGGGCGCCGCGTGGGTATCGACGCAGCAGGACCCGCCGAATCCGCTTGCGCGCAAGCTGATCGACACGCCGTTTCCGACCGGCGTGCGCGTGATCGACGGCCTGATGACGCTCGGCGTCGGGCAGCGCGTCGGCATCTTCGCGCCGTCGGGCGTCGGCAAGAGCACGCTGCTCGGGATGATCGCGCGCGGCGCGCAGGCCGACGTGAACGTGATCGCGCTGGTCGGCGAACGCGGTCGCGAGGTGCGCGAATTCATCGAGCACAGCCTGTCGCCGGAGGTGCGCGCGCGTTCGATCGTCGTCGTGTCGACGTCGGACCGCCCCGCGATGGAGCGCGTGAAATCCGCGCTGGTCGCGACCGCGATCGCCGAGCACTTTCGCGATGCGGGCAAGCGCGTGCTGCTGCTGGTCGATTCGCTGACGCGCTTCGCCCGCGCGCAGCGCGAGGTCGGCCTCGCGAGCGGCGAGCCGCCAACGCGGCGCAGCTTTCCGCCGTCGACGTTCGCGGTGCTGCCGCGCCTGCTCGAACGCGCGGGGCAGGGCGCGCGCGGATCGATCACCGCGCTGTACACGGTGCTCGTCGAAGGCGATGAGGAATCCGACCCGATCGCCGAGGAAGTGCGCTCGATTCTCGACGGCCATATCGTGCTGTCGCGCAAGATCGCGCTCGCGAACCGCTATCCGGCGATCGACGTGCTCGCGAGCCTGTCGCGCGTGATGCCGCTTGTCGCGAGCCGCGCGCACCAGCATGCGGCCGCGCGCGTGCGCGAGCTGATCGCGAAGTACCAGGAAATCGAGCTGCTCGTGCAGATCGGCGAGTATCGCGAAGGCAGCGACCGGCTCGGCGATCTCGCGCTGCGTGCGCGCGACGCGATCGGCGCGTTCTGCGCGCAGGCGTCGGACGAGGACGTGCGCTTCGACGCGCTGCTCGCGAAACTGACGAAGCTGGCGAACGATCATGTCTGAAGCCGACGACCGTCTCGTGCTCGCGACGCTCGCCCGCCTGAAGCGCGTGCGCGAGATGCGCAGCCAGATCGCGCGCGTCGCGGCCGCGCGCCAGCAGGGCATCGCCGCGCAGAGCCGGCGCGCGCTGGCGGCCGCGCAGGCGCAGCTCGCGCAGCAGGTCGCCGCGAAGGCCGCGATCCAGACACGGCTCGCCGACGACGTGCGCGAAGCGCGCGCATTGCAGGACGCGGCGGCCGATACGCGCACGTTCGACCGGCATATCGGCACCGCGAACGCGTCGGTGAGCGAGGCCGCGCACGTGCATCGCGGCCACGAGGCGACGCTCGCCGACCTGCAGCGCGCCGCGCGCAAGGCGAAGGCCGCCGAGGACAAGCTGGACAAGGCCGGCGAGAAGGCGCTGCACGCGCGCGCCGCGCGGGTCGAGCGCGACGCCGACGAGGTCGCGGACGGCTACGCGGTGCGGCGCTTCGCGACGGGCGGCACCTGGGTGGCCGGCGCGGGCGACGCGGCCGGTCATGCGTCCACGCCGCCGGAGGCCGCCGCCGCGTTCGATGCGGCAATGACCGAAGCGGAAACCGGTGCCGACATCACGGCTGAAACCGGCCCGTCCGCCTCGCCCGACGACTCCGCCCCGCCGGCCGTCGCGGAGCGCCGATGCTAGACCAGGCCGCGGGTTTCAACGACGTCGCCGGCATGCTGCGGCCGCTGCTCTACGTGATGCCGCGCCTGCTGCCGATCATGTTCGTCGTGCCGGTGTTCAACGAGCAGATCATCACGGGCCTCGTGCGCAACGGGATCGCGGTCGTGATCGCCGCGTTCGTCGCGCCGACGATCGACGCCGCGCAGGTCGCCGCGCTGCCGTTCCTGATGTGGTGCCTGCTCGTCGCGAAGGAGGCGGTGGTCGGCATGCTGCTCGCGGGCGCGTTCAGCGCGGTGCTGTTCGCGATCCAGGGCGTCGGCTACCTGATCGACTTCCAGACCGGCAGCGGCAGCGCCGCGTTCTTCGATCCGATGGGCGGGCACGAGGGCGGCCCGACGTCCGGATTCCTGAATTTCGTCGCGATCGCGCTGTTCGTCACGGCGGGCGGCTTGCAGGTGCTCGTGCAACTGTTCGCGCAGTCGTACGCATGGTGGCCGATCGGCTCGCTCGGCCCCGATTTCTCGTCGATGCTGCAAACCTTCATCGTGCGGCAGACCGATACGATCTTCGAATGGATGGTGAAGCTCGCCGCGCCGGTCACGATCGTGCTGGTGCTCGTCGAACTCGGCATCGGCCTGGTCGGGCGCGCGGTGCCGCAGCTCAACATCTTCGTGTTCTCGCAGCCGCTGAAGAGCGCGCTCGCGCTGCTGATGATGGTCCTGTTCCTGCCGGTGGTGTACGCGTCGCTGCATTCGCTGCTGAGCCCCGACAGCGGGCTGATGGCGCTGCTGCGCGCGCTGTTCGCCGCGCACGGCGGCGGCTGAGCGCGCGGGAGCCGACATGGCCGAAAAGGACCAGAAACCGACCGCGAAGCGCCTGCGCGAGGCGCGCGAGAAGGGCGACGTACCGAAGAGCGCGGAAACGGTGTCGTCGGCGTTCTTCGTCGGCGTGTGCGTGGCGCTCGCGGTGGGCATCGGTTCGATGTTCGCGCGATTGCAGGCGCTGTTCCGGCTCGTGTTCGACGCGGTCGGCGCCGCCGATCCGTCCGCGCGGCTCGCGGTGCTGATCGACGGCGCCGCGCGCGACTGGGCCACGCAGTCCGCGCAGATCGTCGCGGCCGGGCTGCTGGCGGGGCTGCTTGCGGGCTTCGTGCAGGTGGGCGGCGTGATGGCGTGGAGCCGCCTCGTGCCGCAGTTGTCGCGGCTCAACCCGGCCGAGGGGATGAAGAACCTGTGGTCGCTGCGCAACCTGGTCAACCTCGCGAAGATGCTGCTGAAGACGGCGCTGCTCGTCGCGACGCTCGGCTGGCTGATCGTCGAGTCGCTCGATCCGGCCGTGCAGTCGGGCTTCACGCGGCCGGTCTCGATCCTCGCGCTGATCGTGAAGCTGCTGATGCTGCTGTTCGGCTGGGCCGCGCTGATCTACATCGTGATGGCGCTGATCGACATCGTGCACCAGCGGCACGAATTCAACCAGAAAATGAAAATGTCGATCGACGAAGTGCGGCGCGAGCACAAGGAGGACGAAGGCGATCCGCACATCGAGGCGAAGCGCCGCCAGCTCGCGCGCGAAGTGCAGTTCGCATCGCTGCCGGACCGGGTCGGCTATGCGTCGGTGGTCGTCTATTCGCCGCGCGTCGCGGTCGCGCTCTACTACGGCGGGATGGGCTCGCTGCCGTGGGTGCTCGCGCGCGGCGAGGGCGACGCGGCCGAGCGGATCGTGCGGCTGGCCCGCGACGCGCTGCGCCCGACGCTCGCGAACGTCGGGCTCGCGCAGGCGCTGTACGAGACGACACCCGAGAACGGCACGATCCAGCCGCAGCACTTCCGCGAGGTCGCGCAGTTGCTGAAATGGGCGACCGGCGCCGCGTGACGCGGCGTTCCGGAGGGCGTCATGCCGGTATGCCCCCCTTTTTTTGCCTGCCTTGCCTGCCGGCCATCCGGCGGGATTCGATATGGCCCCGTGATCTGGCCATCCGCACGCGGCGCTTGACGTCCATTTTTTTCCGGACGGTGCCCGCATTCACTGGTGAATTATTGCTGATTTATTTCTTCGTAATATGGCTCGACCGTCATGCCCGACGGCGGGCCGCGAGGTGCGCGGTGCGTGACGGAACAGGTCAACAGGGGCAGACAAATCAATGTGCGGAATCGACGGCTTTCTGAATAGCGTCGCCTTCGATGAGGAGACAGCGCGCGGCACGCTCGCGCGAATGACGGCGAGCCTCGCGCATCGCGGGCCGGACGGGCAGGGCATCTGGGTCGACCCGGAAGCCGGCATCGCGCTCGGCCACCGGCGGCTCGCGATCGTCGACCTGTCGGTGCACGGCCGGCAGCCGATGGCTTCCGCGTGCGGCCGCTACGTCCTCGTCTTCAATGGCGAAATCTACAACCATCGCGAACTGCGCGCGGAGCTCGAGCGCACGGGGCGCGCACCGGCGTGGCGCGGCCACTCCGACAGCGAGGTGCTGATCGCGGCGATCGTCGCGTGGGGCGTCGAGGCCACGTTGCGGCGCGCGACCGGCATGTTCGCGTTCGCGCTGTGGAATCGCGCGTCGCGGGTGCTGACGCTCGCGCGCGACCGGATCGGCGAGAAGCCGCTCTACTACGGCCGGATCGGCGACGCGCTCGTGTTCGCGTCCGAGCTGAAGGCGTTGCGCGGCTATCCGGGCTTCGACGGCACGATCGACCGCGACGCGCTGTGCCTGTATCTGCGCCAGTCGAGCGTGCCCGCGCCTTACACGATCTATCGCGGCATCCGCAAGCTGCCGCCCGGCACGTACATCCAGTTCGAACATGCGCGCGACACGCCGCGCGTGCGTGCGTACTGGACGCTCGAACAGGCGATCGAGGCGGGCCGCGCGCAGCCGTTCGAGGGCAGCGCCGGCGAAGCCGTCGATCAGCTCGACACGATCCTGCGCCAGGCCGTCGCGCGGCAGATGGAAGCCGACGTGCCGCTCGGCGCGTTCCTGTCGGGCGGCATCGATTCGTCGGCGATCGTCGCACTGATGCAGGCGCAATCGGCGTCGCCGGTCGACACGTTTACGATCGGCTTTCACGAGGCCGGCTACGACGAGGCCGGTTACGCGAAGGCCGTCGCGCGCCATCTCGGCACGCGCCATACCGAGCTTTACGTGACGGCCGACCACGCGCTCGGCGTCGTGCCGAAGCTGCCGTCGATCTACGACGAGCCGTTTTCCGATGCGTCGCAGATCCCGACTTTTCTGGTGTCCGAACTGACGCGCCGGCACGTGAAGGTGAGCCTGTCCGGCGACGGCGGCGACGAGCTGTTCGGCGGCTATACGCGCTACTTCCTGACGCCGCGCCTGTGGCGCAAGCTGCATCGCGTGCCGGCGGCGGTGCGCGCGCGGATCGCCGCCGCGCTGCATGCGTTGCGGCCCGATCACGCGGACCAGCTCGCGGCCGTCGCGCAGGGCGCATGGGGCGGCGGCGTGGAAGCGCGCGAATCGTCGTCGCGCATCGGCGATCGCCTGCACAAGCTCGGCCATGTGATGACCGCCGAGAGCCGCATCGGGCTGTACCGGCTGCTGATGTCGTCCGTGCATCATCCGGAGCGCATCGCGCTGGCGGGGCAGGAGCCGCCGACGCCGCTCGACACGGTATCCGCGTGGCCCGCGCACCTGAGCTTCGCCGAGCAGGCGATGGCGATCGACACGCTCACGTACCTGCCGACCGACATCCTCGCGAAGGTCGATCGCGCGGCGATGGCCGTGAGCCTCGAGACGCGCATGCCGTTCCTCGATCATCACGTCGTCGAATTCGCGTGGCGCGTGCCGGCGTCGGTGCGCTTGCCGGAAGGGCAGTCGAAGGCGCTGCTGCGCCGGCTGCTCGACCGGTACGTGCCGTCCGCGCTGATCGACCGGCCGAAGCAGGGCTTCTGCGCGCCCGTCGACCACTGGCTGCGCGGCGCGCTGCGCGACTGGGCCGACGCGCTGCTGCGGCCGTCGCGCCTGCGCGACGAAGGCTTCTTCGATGCGGCGGCGGTCGAGCGGCTGTGGCGCCAGCACCAGACGGGCCGGATGAACTGGCAGCACCAGCTGTGGACGGTGCTGATGTTCCAGGCGTGGCTGGAACATCAGCGGGCGACGTGATGCGGCGTGCCGCGCGCGGCGCCACGCGCACCGCACGCGGGGATCAGCCGACGATCAGCGGCGTGCCGACCGACAGGCGGTTCGGATCGCGTGACACCGACGGATTGAGCTGCAGGATCTCGTTGAACGCGCGCGTATCCTGCTCGCCGCGCGTCATCGCCTGCTGATCGGCGCGCGACACGTGCGCGGCGTCGAGCAGCGACTGGCGATGCTGGTCGGCGATGACCCACAGCGAATCGCCCGCGACGACGATGTAGGGCTGCGGCGACGCCGACGGTTGCGCGGTCGACGGCGTGGCGCTGGCCGATGGCGAAGCCGGCGCGGCAGGCGACGCACTGGGCGATGCGCTCGCCGAAGCGCTTGGCGCGGCGCTTGCCGAAGGACTGGCCGAACGGCTGGCCGACGCGCTCGGCGACGCACCGGGCGCGAGATTCGATTGCGACGAATTCGACGAATTCGACTGATTCGACGAACCGGACCCCGAGCCGAAGAACGTCGTCAACAGACCTTCGATCAGCTTGTACGCGAACGCGCCGACCGGAATCAGCACGACGGCCGTCGGGATCTTCTTGATCAGCGGCGTCGCGTTCGGGAAATGCGTGTTCAGACGCCCGCCGAGCAGCAGCGCGGTGGACACGCCGGTCGCGATCGCGAGATCGTAATGGCCGCCGCTCCACTGCACGCCGGTGCCGAGACCGCCGTACGCGACGGCCATGAAGTCGCTCGCCGAATCGGTGAAGCGCACGATGCGGCTGCGCTTGTCGGCATTCACGCGGTGCGCGCCGATCGTGTAGACGAGGCCCGCATACGTGGCGCCGAACGCACCGCTCGCGATGGCGGCCGAGCCGTAGGCGAGATCGAACGCCCCGTGCGCGTGCACCACGCCGCTGATGCCGACCGCGAGCGTCGCGGTCGACGTGATCGCGGCGCCCGCGCGGCCCGCGATCCCGAACAGGTGACGCGGGTTACCGGTATGGAGCTGCTGCAGCGACGTGCCGCCGACGGTGCCCTGCATCTGCGCGAGCACGTCCGCGGCGAGCGCCTTGATGTGGGTGGTCGCGTCGTCGAAACTCATCAGCCCGACGCGGTTCAGTTCGACATACTGCGCGGCCAGCGTCCGCGCTTCGTTCGAGATCTGCTCGAGCTGTGCGCGCCGGTTCTGGCCGTAATCGTGCGCGCCCGAGCGCAGCTGCCGCGACAGCGTGACTTCGAGCCGCGTGAGCACCGCCTGCGCGGCTTTCGGATCGCCGGCCTGCAGGCTGCGCACCGCGCCCTGGTGCATGACCTGGAACACGCGACCGAGACGCGAGCCCAGCAGGAACGACGACGTCGCGCTGCTCAGCATGTCCTGCCGCAGCACGTGCGTCGCGCCGAGCGTATCGGCGATCACGAGCGCGCCCGCACCGGTGACGAGCGAGCTGAAGCCGATCGACTTCCACAGCTCCGCCTTGCGGAACGACGGCCGATGCACGCGCAGCGCGTTGATCTGCGCGAGCGCCTGCAGTTCCTCGATCATCTTCGCCTGTTTCGGGTTCGCCGCGATCTGCCGGCCGACGCTGATCGGCTTCGACGGATCGTTCTTCAGCGCTTCGCGCTCGACCACCGATTGCCAGTACGCGCGACTGTCGGGCAGCGGCCCGGCGGGATCGGCGGTCGACACGACGGTGCCGCGCGCCGGTGCGCGGTCGCCCGCTTCCGCGAGCCAGCGTTCGCCGAAGCGGCGGGCGAGTTTTTCGGTGCGCGTGGCGGGCGGATGATCGGCCGACGCCCACTGCGTCATCGCATGCTCGATCGTCGCCTTGCGCGCCTGGTTGACGAGCGCGGTCGTGTTGCGTTCGTACAGTTCGCCGCGCAGCGTCGCGAGCGCGTCGTCGGACAGCCCTTTCGACTTGCCGATGCGCGCGATCTCCGCGAACAGCACCTGTTGCTGGTTCGCGAACGCCTCGGGGCTCACCGGTTCGAACACGCGCGTGAGCGCATCGGCGCCGTGCAACCGTGCGAACTTGCCGTGACGGTCGGTCTGGTAATAGTCGACGATCCGTTCCGCCAGCGCCCGCGTCAGGTCCTGGTTCGCGATGAAGTCGGCGCCGTGCGTGCCGTACGACAGCCCGACGTGCAGCCAGTCGATCGCCTTGCGGTCGAGTAGCGCATCGAGCAGCTCGACGTGGCCGGCGCCAGGCACCGGTTCGAGCACGGCGTCCCATCCGTGAAAGCTCAGCATCACGTTCGGCGCGGGCTCGCCGGCGTGATCGTGCGACCACGTCTCGAACGACGTCATCAGCCGTGTGTACTCGGCATAGCTGTCGTTGGTGCCGGCGATCGTGCGGCGGTCGTCCGCGGAGACGAGCGGGCGGCCCGACGCCGCTTCGAGACGAAGCTGGAAGCCGTGGCGCGATGCCGCGGTGAGCCATTTGTGCAGATGCGCGATGTCGTCGAGCTCGAGCGTGCGCGTGGTGCCGTCCGGCGCCTCGCGCGTGATCGTCGCGTCGGCCTCGTTGTAGCGCGCGCCGATCGGGGAGCCGAACTGGCGCGCGCGCCGGATGAACGCCGGATCGTGCTTGCCGCCGCGCGCGGCCGCGAGCGTATGCGGATCGACCGGAATCGACACCACCGGCATCGCGCCGCCATATTGCTCGACGTAGCGCACCGCGAGCGCGGGATCGTCGCGCAGGTTGAACGCACGCGCCATCGGCGCGACGCGGTCCTGGATCTCGGCCGGTGCGCGCACGAACGCCTGGATCGCGCGCTTGTCGATCATGCGTGCCGCGCTGTGGCGCGTGGCGTACGCCTGCATCCACTTCACGAAGCGGTTGTGATCGCCGCCGGGATCGGCGACCGGCCCGCGCGACGGCATGCTCGACACCTCGCGCGCGAGACCGATGGGGATGCCGAGCGCCTTCAGCATCGGTGCGTCGGCCAGGATCGTCTGCGGTTCGTCGGTCAGCGCGAGGCCGCCGGCATCGGGCTGGTTCTTGCGTGCGGTGACCGCCTTCACGCGGTCGATCGTCGGGAACCAGTCGGCCACCTTCGCGGCGCCGTAGCGCATCACCCATTCCGCGACCGTGCTCGAACCCAGGCTCGGCTGGTAGGGCCGCAGCGTCAGCGGTTTGGCCGCCGGCGTTTTCGGCGGCTTCGGCGCATTCGACGCGTTTGCCGCGTTCGCGGCGCGGCGGTTGCGCCGGCCGCCCTTGCCGCGCAGCGCATTGCGCACCCGGCTGGCGGGGCCGGTTGCGCCGCTGGCGCCGCCGCCCGCCGGCTGCGCGGCTTGCTGGGCCGCGGCGAGGTCGGCCTGAGCGGCTTTCACGCGATCGATCTGGCCGGCGATCTGCGTGCGGATCCACCGCGTGGCGAGGTCGAACTTCTGCGGCAGCGCATCGAAATACGACTTCTCGTCGAGCAGCTGCGTGAGTCGTTGCGCGAGCGCGGCTTTCTGCGTGGCGGTCGCGCGCGGATCGAACGCCTCGGGCGCGAGCGTCGACAGCAGGAAGTGCTGGTTCGCGCCGAACGGGCCGCGCCCGAGCGGCATCTCGTCGAGCGGGCGGCCCGCGTCCGGGTGGTCGCGCAATTGCTCGGCGTTGTCGTACCAGAGCGCGTTGCCGTCGTGGATCGCGATGATGCCGCGGCGCGTATGCAGCGATTCGGCAACCGGATGATCGGTCTCGTACACGTACACGTAGTGATCGCCGCCCAGCGCCTTCAGTTCCAGCGCACGCATCAGGTGCAGCGTGTTCGCGCCGCTGAAGTCGATCGCGAGCTGCTTGCTGTCCGGGACGAGCTTCGGCGGCAGGAACGGACTGTCGGCGCCTTCGATCTCGGCGATCTTGCGGCGCACGCCGGGGTCGGCTTTCGCGAGGCCGCGCTGCACGCGCGTGCCGAGTTTCTGCATCGGCGGCTTCTCGTCGCCGAGCGCCTTGCGCATTTCCGCCGGCGCGAAGCCGCCGTAGCGTTCGACCGTGTCGTGCGCGACGTCCGTCACGACGAATCGCACGCCGCGCCGGCCGCCGGACAGGTTGCGCGCGCGCCGGCGGAATGCGGCGCCGAGATCGCGCGGCGCGATCGTCGCGTCGCCGAGCGAGGTCGACTCGTGATAGGTCCAGTCGTGCGCGGCGTTGCGCGTCGCGTAGCCGAGCACCTTGCCGGTTTCCTTGTCGATCGCGTAAAGCGTCGCGCCGTCGCCGGCCGCTTTCGCCGCCTGCTTCGGCCGGCGAAAGCGCGGCGCGTCGGCAAGCGACTTCAGCGTCGTGACGACGTCCGCGTCGGGCGTCGCGGCCGCCTGTTCGGCTTCCCACGTGCGGCCGTCGCTGCGCGCGGTGATCCGCGCGGCGCCGCCGTACTCGCGCAATTCCGCGAGCGGCACGGGCGACACGTAGAAATCGACGTCCGCCCGTTCCGCGCTGCCGTTGTCCTTCAGCGCGCGATAGACCGCGTCGGGGATCGACACGGCCGGATCGGCGGACGCCTTGTCGACGAACGTACCGTGCTCGTCGGTGCGCATGCTCGCGACGAATTTCGGCTGCGCATGGCGCGCGTCGATCGACGCGTCCGGCCGCGCTTCATGCTCGGCGATCAGCACGTGCGCATTCGTGCCGAACGCATCCTTCATCTGCTGGAGCGACGCGAGTTGCGAACCGTCGATGCGGATCAGGTCGCGCTTGCCGTGCGAGGCGAGGTGATCGAGCGCATGCTGGCGGCGCGCGGCGTCCGCCGCCGCTGCGGGCACCGGCGCGTTCGACCCCGGCTGCGGCGCGGGCGCCGGCATCTCGCGCGGCACGCCGAGCGCGTGCATCGCGTCGGCCTGGCTCGCATAGTACGCGCGATAGGTCGCGTGGCCCGGCACGGACGGCGCGACGTCGCCGAAGGCGGTCGCGAGCCGGCGCAGCCCGGCTTCGTCGCCGGGCATCACGTGGTCGGCTTCGCGTGCGATCGTATCCGGCAGGCGGGCGTCCCGGGCGATGTCGATGCCGCCATCGTCGAGGATTTCGCGGCGCACCGCGAACGCATTCGCCTGCGCGCGCGCTTCGGCCATCAGCGCGCTGTCGGTCAGCGCGTCCGGCGACGAGCGGTCGAGCGCGAGGCGGCGCGTGATCGTCTCGACCGCATGCTGCGCTTCGTGTGCGAGCGTGTAGACGAGCGTGCCGGCGCCGTGGAACTGCCCGTCGAGCACGATCCGCTGCTTCGCGGTATCGATCCGGCTGCCGCGCCCGGGCCGGCCCACCACGATTTTCCAGCCGGCCTCGCCGGCCAGCGCGACCTGCTGGCGCAACAGGCTCGAGCGGTCGACGAGCGCATGGGCGGCCTTGGGCAGCGGCGCGCCGCCGAACCGCATCCGGATGCGCGTGATGACGGACGGCTTCTGCACGAACGCGTCGGGCGGCAAGTGCTCGGTGATGCCGGGATGCGCGAGCTCGATCGCGCCGCGCGCGATGCCGTCCTCGAGCATCACGCGCAGCGTGCCGATCTCGCGGACGATGCCTTCCACGTTCAGCTTCGGCGCATCGGTCATGACCGTCGACGGATCGCTCAGGTAGAAGTCGCCGTGCGCATCGAACACGCCTTCGAAGTCGTAGTACAGACGGTGCTGCGCGGTGATGTCGCGCGCGCGGTCGAGCTGCGCGAACGCGTCGCGGGTGACGCGCGACGGCAGCATGCCGGCCATCACGTCGTGGCTGCTCAGCGACGCGAACGGCGCGTACATCACGGCCACGCGATCGAATGCCGCGAACGGGCCGCCGACCGTCAGCGTGCGCAGCCCGTGTGCGCGCAGCGCCGCGAGCCCTTCCTGTTCGAGGCGGATCGATTCGATGTGGCCGAGAATCGCGCGATTGTCGGTGCCCTCGTAGAGACCGATCGCATTGCGGCGGCCCAGTTCGAACACGGTCTTCTCGATGCCGGCGCCGGTGGCCGCGCCGGTGAAGCGCTCGACCGGCACGCGTGCGGCCGGATCGCCGCTCGCGTGGACGCCGTTGCCGTCGACGTCGAGCGCGCCGAGGTCCGGGCGCTGGTGCGGCGCCGGATCGTAGCGCAGCCACGCGTTGGTATGGCTGAGCCGCGCCTCGGCGCCGAGTCCGACCGCGATCGTCGGCGGCGCGTAGACGGGGCGCTGCCAGACGTTCGCGAGCCAGGCGGCGGCGTCGCGGCCGTTGCGTGCCGACAGAATCACCGACGAGCCGGGCAGGCCGAGCACCGAGCGGTGCGCGAGCGTGACCTCGACCGGCGTGTACGGCCGGCCGTCCGGATCGACGAGGCGGCCTTGCGCGTCGGTGACGCCATGCACGATCACGATGCGGCCGTCGCGGTCGTAGGACAGCGGACCCGAGCGATCGAGCGTCAGCGCGTCGACGCCGGCGACCGGCTTGCCGTCGAACGGCGAGGCCTTCACCGCACGTGCGCGCGACCATGCGGTTTCTTCGGCGAGTGTCGCGGCCGTCTCGCGTGGCGCCGGCATCGTCACGCCGGCGCGCTGCGCGGCCTGCGCCTGGCGCCGGTACAGCTCGCCGTAGGTGACGCCGCCGTCGAGCGACGTCGGGCTGTGCTCGAACGCGTCGGCGAGGCGCGCGAGCGAGGCGGCGTCGCCGGCCCGCGCGCGGCCGTATTCGTTGGCGATCGCGTCGGGCAGCGCGACGTGGCGGCCGATGTCGATGCCGAGGTTCGCGCGGATCTCGTCGCGCACCGCGAATGCGTTGACCTGCGCGCGCGCCTCGGCGAGCAGCGCGCTGCGCACGTAGCGCTGCGTCGAGCCATAGTCGAGCCCGAGCGTGCCGGTCGCGGCCTCGAGCGCATGGCGGGCTTCGTGCGCGAGCACGTAGACCATCGATCCGGTCGACTGCAGGCCGCCGTCGATCGTGACGCGCCGCCGTCGCGTGTCGATCTTGCTGCCGCCGCCCGGCTTGCCGCGCACGACTTTCCAGCCTGCGTCGGCGCCGAGCCGAAGCTGCTGCGACAGCAGGCTCGATGCGTCGATCAGCCGGTACGCTTCCTTCGGCAGCGGCGCGCCGCCGAAGCGCATCCGCACGCGCGTGATGACCGACGGCTTTTGAACGAACGCATCGGGCGGCGGCGTTTCGGCGAGTCGCGGATGCGCGAGTTCGACGTGGCCGCGCTCGAGGCCTTGCGTCAGCGCGCGTTCGATCACCGCGAGCCGCTGCAGCGTGGTGAAATGCTCGCCCGCGCCCATGCCGATCGCACCGGGGTCGCTCAGCAGGAAATCGCCGCCGCGTGTGAAGAGGCCTTGCAGGTCGAAGCCGATGCCGGTGCGTTCGACGACTTCGCGAATCTGCCGGATGTGCTCGAGCGCCGCGCGCGACACCACGCGCGGCAGCGCGCCCGTCTCGAAGCCGAAGCTGTGGAACACGCCAAGCGGCCGGTACAGCACGGCGACGCGATTCAGCGCGGAGAACGGACCGTCCATCGTCACGGTCTTCAGCCCGTACGACGCGAGATCGTCGAGTGCGATGCTCTCGTCGATCGCCGCCTCGATCTGGCGCGCTTCGGACGTATGCGGGCCGTTGTCGTAAACCGCGAGCGCGGCATCGTGACCGAGCGCGAACACGGTTTTTTCGGCACCGGCGCCGAGCAGCTCGCCGACGTGACGCTCGACGTCGATCCGCGCCGCCGGATTGCTTTCGAGGTGCACGCCTTCGGCGTCGGCCGCCAGTTGCCCGAGATCGTGCGGCGCCGCGGGCGCGGGATCGTAGCGGCGGAATGCGCCGGTGTCGAGCAGCGCCGCGTGTTCGCCGACCGCGTGCGGGGGCGGCGCATACACCGGCCGCTGCCACAGATTCGCGAGCCCGGCGGCGGCCGCCTCGCCGCCGTGCTTCGCGGACAGCACGATCGAATAGCCATCCTTGACCAGGAACGACGGCGCCTGGTCGAGCGCGTATTCGTGCACGCCGGCCGGCCGCCCGCCGGCGAGCAGCGTGCCGTCCGGCAACGTGTCGGCGTGCAGCATCAACACGCCTTCGTCCTCCAGCATCGTGAAGTGGCGGCTGCGCGCCGCCTGCAGGTCGGCCGCCGCGGGCACGGGCCCGTCGCCGAACGGCGACGCATATTCGGCATGCGCGCGGCTCCATGCCACGCGTTCGTCGAAGCTGCGCACCCCGTGCGGCACGTCGCCCGTCTCGTGCGTCTGCGGCGCGGGCATCCGGCGCGGGATGCCGCCGCGGCGCTTCTGGCGCGACCATACGTCGTCGTAGAAATCGCGGTAGGTCTCGCCGTCGCGGCCCGACACGGGCGCATCGGCGAATGCGTCGACGAGGCGTCCGACCGTGCCCGCATAGTCGCGCGACGGCGCGCGCCATGCGGCGCCTTCGCGCTCGATCGCATCCGGCAGGCGCACGTGCGCGGCGATGTCGCCGCCGCCCGCGAGCTCGATTTCGTAGCGTGCCTCGAACGCGTTGATCTGCGCGCGCGCCTCGGCTTCGAGCGCCTTGCGCGTGAAGCGGCTGCGGTTGCCGTAGTCGAGGTTCAGCACGCCGGCCATCGCCTCGACCGCATGGCGCGCTTCGTGCGCGAGCGTATAGGTGATGCTGCCCGGATGCTGGAGCGCGCCGTCGATCGTCACGCGGCGCTTGCGCGGATCGATGCGGCTGCCGCCGCCGCGCTTGCCGAGCGTCACGCGCCAGCCGGCGTCCTGCAGCATGCGCAGTTGCGTGGCGAGCGTGCCCGACTGCATCGCGAGCGCCTGCGCGGCTTCGGGCAGTGCCGCGCCGCCGAAGCGCATCTGCATCCGCGTGACCCAGCCCGGCTTCGCGGCGCCGGCGTCGGGCGGGGCGGTCTCGGTCGTTTCAGGGTGCGCGGCGGCGAGGCCGATGTCGTCGTTCGCCGCGGTGCGACGTTCGCCGCCCGTCGGCGCGCGGTCGGCCTGGCCGTCGGCGTCGTCGAGCGCGCGTGCGCCGCGGTTGGCCGCGGCGGTTTCGCGTTCCGCCATCCGCTCGGGCGTGCCGGCGTGTTCCGGCTTGACGAGCACGAGCACGCGGTTCGGCGCGCTGAACACGCCATCGAGCGCGTTGACCGGCTCGGGCGGCGCAGCCGTCCGCGGCATCGCCGGTTCGTTCGGGCCGCGCTTGCCGGCCAGCACGATCACCGTGTCGTCGGCAGCCGCGCGGGGCGCAGCCGGCGGCGCTTCGTCGGGCGCGATGCCGGCCGGCAGGCCGGCTTCATGGGCCGCGACCGTCTCCGGCGCGGGATCGAAGCGCAGCACGCGCGCGCCCGCGCGCAACTGGCCGTCCGCCCCGAATGCATCGGGCGCGGCTGCATAGACGGGCTTCTGCCAGCGGTTCGCGAGCTCGGGTGCGAGCGCCGCGTCGTGTTCGCCGGCGACGACGATTACCGGTTCCGCGAGATCCTGCGGGCGCGGCGACGATGGCCGCGCACCCGGCGCGTCGGGCGTCGCGCCGCTGCGCACCACGTAGACCGTGCGATCGCCGATTTCCATCGGCTCGGCGTTCGGCCCGCGCGGCACGGCGATGCCGGCCGGATCGGACGTCGCCGCGCGCGCGACGGGCGCGTCGTCCGTCAGATCGACGACCTTCGCGTTGACGCGCGGCGGCGTGCCGTCCGGCTTCGCGCGCGTGCCCGGGCCGGCCGGCTCGTCGGCCGCGACGGGCCGCCAGCGCATCGATTGCGTGTCGGCGCTGCGCCGGTTGGTGCTCGCGGTCGTGCTGCTTTCGGCATCGGTTTCGTCGCGCTGCTGCTGTACGCGGGCGTGTTCCTCGCTGGTGCGGCGCGTGCTGCGCGCGTCGGCGGATACGCTCGCGGCTTCGCCTTCGGCCGCCGTCTGCGCGAGGCGGCGCGGCGCCTGCGCGCCGGCGACCGTCTGCCGGTATGCGTCGCTCGCCTGGTCGAGCACGTGTTGCAGCACGTCGAGCGGCGTCTTCGCGACGATCTTCGGCGTCACGCTCATCTCGCCGTCGGGGCCGAACGACATGCGTTCGCCGGTGCCGGCCACGTCGTCGACGCGCGTGCCATTGGTCCAGGCCTTCGGCGACACCGAGACGACGGACAGCGTGCCGTCCTCGCCGAGCACCACCGATTTGCCCGGCGGCAGGCGCTTCGCGGATGCGCGGTCGAGCACGCGAATCGGCGTGTTGTCGTAGGTGAGCACCTTGTCGCCCACGCGCAGCGTGCCGTCCGGCGACACCTTGACGGCTTCGCCGTCGAGCGTCACGCGCGTGCGACCGGCCGCGAGCGACGACGCGTCGCCGCTGTTGAGAATCCGGCCGATCGTCTGGCTGTCGACGCTGACGGTCTTGCCGTCGGCCCCGCGGATCGGCACCGGCTGGCCGATGCGTGTGCGCACCGACGTCACCGCGCGTTCCTTGAGGCCGCCGGCGGCCATCAACGCGACGTTGGTGATCCCGGACTTGAGCTGCTCGCCGGCCGCTTTCTTGTCGCCGGTGACGAAATACTCGTAGCCCGCTTCGCCGAACGCCTCGACCGCGCCGCCCACGCCCGTCACGACCGCGGTGGTCCGCGCGCCGGTGGCGAGCACCGACGCGACCTTCGGCGTGCGCGTGAGCGCCGTGACCGCGCGCGTGAACAGCTTGCTGCCGGCCAGCTTCGCGGCGCCCGCCGCGCCCATCGGCACGAGGTTGATGAAGTCGGCCCGCGCGCCCGGGTCGGTAAACGGATTGAGACTGCGCCCGTGGTCGGCGCGATTGGCGAGATCGAGTCCGGCGCTCGTCATCGTCGCGCCGATCGCCGTATACATCATCCCCGCACCGAGGATGTTCAGCGGCACGCCGACGATCGCGCCGATGCCGGTGCCGTCGAGCAGCGTGCCGAGACCTTCGAGCGCCATCCCGCCGACCATCATGCCGATGTTCAGGCCCGTGCTCGTCAGCGTGTTCAGAAAACTGTCGAAGCCGCTTTCGTGATGCGCGGCCTTCGACACGAGCTGCAGCGTGCCGTCCGCGTTGTGGCCGGTCGCGATGTCGACGGTGCCGTCCGTCGACAGCTCGTTGTTGTCGATGTAATCGTTGATGTCGTCGTAGTTGCTCGCCGTCTCGTCGACGTACTGCGTGCCGTCCTTGCCGCTGACCTTGAACAGCGCGCTGGTGGTCATGCCGGCATCCTTGGCCGCGTAGACCATCGGCAACACGCTGACCTGCGTCGTCGCGCCGCCGCCGATCGACAGCAGCTTGTCGCGCACGCTGTTGATCGTCTTCAGCTTGTCCTTGTCGGTGTAGCGCGCGACGTCGTCCTTCGTCGGCGATACGGGATCCGAACCGTCGCTCGACGCCGCGTCGTTCTGGACGTCCGGCTGCATGCCGAGCGCGACGCCGATCAGATTGCGCTGCTCGTTGTCGGTCAACTTGCCGAACGCGATCGTGCCGCCGTTGTTCGTGCTCGCGCTGGCTGCGTCGAGCAGCGAATTCGACAACTCGCCGCGATGCGCTTCGTAGAAATCGTGCAGCGCCTTCTTGTAGTCGTTCTCGGCGTCCGAACCGGGCGCCGCATAGCGCAGCCGTTCGTCGAGGCCGGCGTCGAACCCGTCCATCAGCACCTGCTGGTGCGACGTTTCGCTCAGCAGTTGCAGACGCTGTACCGCGTTGTCGGCCTGCGTGACGGCCGCCTTCGCCTTGTCGAGCTCGTCCTGATACAGGTTCGGACGCGGCGCCGACGGCGCCGGGATCATGTCGTCGCCCGAGACGGTGCGAAAGCGCATGGGCGGCGGATTCGCGGCTGCCCAGTCGTCGTACTTTTTCTGCACTGACTCGAGCGTGCTCTTCGCCTGCGTCTGCTTGATGTGCGCCTGCGACAGCGCGAGCTGGGTCGCGCGCTCGTTGACCGAATCCGACATCCGGCTGTCGGCCGCGCGGATCGCGCCCGCGACGGTCTGCATGCGCTTCACGTCGAGCATCGTCGGGCCGGCCTGTGCGGCGGTCGGGCCCGACGACTGCGGCAGCAGGAACGGGCGGTCGAGCAGCGGCGACGCGGGCAGCGACGATGCGCCATTGGACCCGGGCAACGTCGGCGAGGCCTGCGGCGACGCGCTGGGCAGCGTCGGCGTGCCGGTGGGGGCGGCCGACGTCGCCGTCGACAACGACGATGCCGGCACACCCGGCAGGCCGTTCGCGGTCGACAGCGACGGCGTCAGCAGCGGCGTTTGAAGCGTGGGTTTCGTGAAGATCGATTGCGCGTTCACCCGCGCCTTGAGCTGCGACGCCTGATCGTCGTACTGCTGCGCGAGCGACGCGCCGTACGCGACGACGAAGCCGTCGTGCGCGATGCTCGCCTGCTGCTTCGCCTGATCGAGCTTCGCATACGCATCGCCGAGGTCCAGGTCGACCTGCGGATCCTTGATCATCGCGTGCGGATTGTCCTTGTGCCACGCGCTGGATGCGTCCTGCTTCTTCGTATAGTCGGCCTGCAGCGTGTCGACCTGCCGCTGCGCGGACAGCATCTGCAGATAGCCGCCGCTCGTGTTCGCGGCCGTCTGCGCGCGGGCGAGCGCGGTCTTCGCGTCCGACACCTCGTTCGCGACGACCACCGTCGGTCCTTCCTTGCCGCTGGCCGAATCGTAGCGCTGCTGCGCGTTCGTGAGCGCCAGGCTGTCGTTGGCCGCGCCGTACGCGGCGTTCGCATAATTCGCATCCTTCGCGGCGGACGTGACGGCCTGCTGCGCGGCATCCTGCGAAGCGGGCGCATCGGGCATCGTGACCTGCAGCTCCAGCGGCTGCAACGCGTCGTTCAGCCGCCCGACGCCCGCATCGAGCGCGGCCTTGTAGTCCGGATCGGCGAGGTACGACTGGAACTGCGTATACGCGAGATTGGAATTCGCGACGTCCGCGAAGTATTTCGACGCACCCACGGCCGCCTTCGCGCTCGCGGTCTGCCAATTGTCGTAGAGCCGGATCTGCAGCGGGTTCTTGCAGTCGCCCGGTTGCGGCACCCAGTTCGGATCGTTCGCATGATCGGGGAAGGCGTCGAGCAGCGTCTTGAACTGCTGGTCGGCCGCGTGCTGCGCGTCGCCTGGGTCGGTCACCTTGCCGGAATCGTCGATCTTCATCCCGGCCGGCATGTCGGCGTTCGCCTGTTCGCCGTACAGGATCATGTAGCCGGCGTCGGTCGTCACGTTCAGCTCGCGCTGCGCGGTGTCGGCCGTCGTGCGCGCCTTCGCGTAGTCGGCCTGCGCGGTCTTGCGGTCGTCGGCCGTCGACTCGGGATCGCGGTTGACCAGATGCAGCACGTTCTGCGCGCCTTGCAGCGTCTGCGACGCGTTGTCGTATTTCGTTTGCGCGTCCTGGATCGCTTTCTGTACCGCGCGCGTCTTGTCGTTCTCGACCGTGATGTCGGGCGGCGGCGCCGTATATTGCGCGGCCATGCTCTGGATCAGCGACGTCGCGGACTGGATCTCGGCGTTGGTCGGCTTCGACGGATCGGTGGCCAGCGATGCGGTGACGGGAATCGGCGGCGCGGCGCTCGGGTTCGCGGGCCCGGCGGCCGGATCGTCCTTCTTCGGCGGCGGTGGAGGCGGGGGCGGCGGTGCAACGATCGGATTCAGCGTTTCCGACAGGAAGCGCTGCCAGTTGACACCCAGTCCCAATCCGTCGATCAACAGCATGCTCGTCTCCGTTGAGCCGCGCGATGCGCGGCACGCGCGGCGTCCTGCACGCCGCGACGTGATCGTTCGAGTGTACGGACGCACCCGGCGGCGGGAACGCCGCTGTTTCGTAGCGGCAGGAAGCGCTCGGCGCCCCGGCGTCGCGCGGGCTACGAGATGCGCGCGGCGTGCGGCAGCCATGCCGCGCGGCGTCGTTCGGACCCCTGAAAGCGGCGCGGACGCGCGCGCCCGGCGCCGCGCGCGATCATGCGATTACTGATCGAGACACCGCACGCACAGCCGCTTCGCCTGGCTCGCCGGCAAGCCGCGGCACATCATCACGACCGGGCGCGCATGGCACGACGGGGCGTCGGCGGAGGCGGCCGGCAACGGCAGCCGGCGCGCGCGGTCGGGCGGCGTGGTCGCGGCCGCCTCCATGCGTCGCTGCCGCGCCGGCGGCGGCACGTCGCGCACGACCGGGATCGGCTCGATGCCGCCTTCGTGCGCGTTGCGCTGCGCGCTCGCGACGACGCGGCTCACGTAGCCGCTCGAGAAGCCCGTCGTGAAGTTGCCGCTGTAATAGCACGACAGCGCCGCGCGCAACGCGGCCTGCGTCGCGCCGCCGGTGCCCGACGAGCGCGCGAAGCATTCGGTCAGGATCGCGCCGCCGGCCCGCAGATTGCGGCACGGCTCGAACATCGTCGCTTCGTCGAGCCCGTATTTCGCGAAATTGCGTTCGTTCACCTGCGCGAGACCGACGCTGTAGCTGAAGCCGCGCGACGACAGTGCGCGCGCGGTCGCGCGCGCCTCGTCGAGCGAGGCGGGCTGGCGCGCCAGATGCCCGCCGACCACGCCGATCGCATACGGATTGAAGCCCGACTCGGTGCGCACGAGGGCGGCGAGCGTAGCGGGGTCGACGTTCGGCGCGCACGCGCGAGCGAGTTGCGCGAAACCGGCGGCGCTGCCGGTTGCCTGCGCGACGCCGGGCTGGCCGCACGCGAGCACGAGCGCGACGAGCGCGGCAACGCACGCGGCGGCGGTTCGCAGGGCGCGTGCGCGCATCATCCGGCTCCGGCGACCCGATACGACAGCACGAGCCCGTGCACGAGCAGCGACCAGCCGTCGAGCGCGACGAACAGGAGCAGCTTGAACGGCACGGAGATCGTGGTCGGCGAGATCATCTGCATCCCTAATGCCAGCAGGATGTTCGCGACCAGCAGGTCGACGACGATGAACACGATGTAGATCACGAAGCCGATCTGGAACGCCTTCGTCAGCTCGGCGAGCGTGAAGCTCGGCACCAGCACGAGCAGGTCGTCGTCCTTGATGCCGTCCGCGCGGTTCTTCGGCCACACCGATGTCGCGGTGCGCACGAAGAATTCGCGATCGCGCTGCCGCGTATGCGAGACGAGGAAATCCTTGATCGGCGGCAGCGCGGCATCGGCGAGCGCGCCGATGTCCGACGTCGACAACTGTCCCGACGCATCGAAGTGGCGCGCCTGCAGCGCGTCGCGGATCGACATCCCGACGGGCGCCATGATGAACAGCGACAGGATCAGCGCGATGCCGTTCAGCACCAGGTTCGGCGGCACCTGCTGGATCCCGAGCGCGGAGCGCAGCAGGCCGAGCACGACCACCAGCTTCGTGTAGCTCGTCACCATCAGCGCCGCGAACGGCGCGATGCCGAGCGCGGCGATCACCGCGATCAGCGCGACCGGATTCGGCAGGTTGCCCATCGTTCAGCGCTCGCGCGGCGCGGGTTGCGTCAGCGTGACGACGCGTACGCCGAGCTTCTGGCCGACCGCGATCAGATGGCCGGTGCCGATCAGCATCCCGTTCGCGACGAGATGGATCACGCTCTGGTTGATGCCCTGCTGCAGCTCGATCACGGCGCCCGGCTGCAGCGCGCTCAGTTCGCCGAGCGGCATCGACGTGGGCGGCAGCTCGAAGCGCAGGTCGACCGCGAGGCCGTCGAGCGAGCGCGGTGCGTCGGCGGGCGGCGCGTCGTGCGTCGTCGTCGGCGCGGAGTCGGTGCGGGTCGGTTCCAAAGGCATCTCCCTGATTCGTTCGACGGTCAGCCGGTTGCCCGACGGCCGTCCGGTGATCTCCCACGCCGGCGCGGCCGGCAGCCGCGCGACGCACAGCAGGTTCTGCTCGTGCGCCTGCCAGCGCTCGATCGCGATGATGTCGCCGCCGACGACGTCGGCCAGTTCGGCCGTCGTCAGCTCGGTGCGGCCGATCTCGAACACGAGCGGCACGGGCAGGCTCGCGTAGGCCGCGCGCGCGGCGGCGCGCGCGGCCGGCGCGGCCGCGAAGAATACGGCCAGCGCATCCGGCGCGTCGAACAGCAGTGCGCCGTGGCAGCGCCACGCGGCGTCGGCGCGCCGCAGCTCGAACCGCAACGCGGACGGCAACGCGTGCCAGGCCGGCGCGTTGTCCGCCGGCGGCAGCAGTTCCACGCGCTGCCGCGTCGCCGTCTGCAGCACGGCCGCGAGCGGCGCGGCGAGATCGGCGAGCAGCGCCGCGCGGATCACGGCCGGAACCGCCGGATCGGCCGCATCGCCGAGCCATTCGGTTTCCGCGATCGGGTCGATCCACAGCGTGCCGGCGGCCGGGCCGACGACGAAACGGTACGCATGTGCATCGGCGGCAGGCTCGGCGTCGACGCGCCAGCACACCTCGTACGCATGCTCGCCGAGCGTGACCGGGACGGCGCCCGTCGCGCAATACGCATGCGACAGCCCACGCGCGGCGGCGGCGGACAGGCGCGGCAGGTAGGGCGACGCGTCGAGCGCGACCGCGGCCGGCGCGGCGGCGGGCGGCGGCGAAGCGGCGGGCATGGCCCGGTTCGCGGCGTCGCCGGCGTCGGCATTCGTCAGGAACAGCGCAGGCACGGCGGGATCGGGGCGGATTCGGCGTCGGTTCGACGGGTTGTTCTGATGCCGGCGGCGCCGAGGGGCGCGCGGCTGCTGCGTCGATTGTAGGGACGGCGATGGCCGCGTGCCGCGCCGGAATCCGTAGTCGCGACCAGCGCGCGCAGACGGCGGGAGCGCGGCGCTACGAAGCGTGACGAAGTGCGGCAGGGTGCAGCGGCGTGCGGCGGCGGGCGATGAAGCGGGCGGCGCGACGGCTGGCGGTCAAAGGCGACCGCCGCCCGGAGGCGGCGGTCGGGGCGCGATTGGCTGACGGGGCCGGACGGCGGGCAGGCCGCATCCGGCTGGCAGGTCGCGAGGGGCTGCGGATCCGCGCAGCGCGGTGGGGAGGCGTTGCCGGCGCGCGGCGAACGGGCGGCGCGCGGGCGAAGCGTTACGCGTAGTCGGCGGACATCGCCGGCTGCGGCGCCGCGCGCATGATCGGCGCCGCGTCGTGGCGCTCGACGTGCGTCATCGCCGCACCGAACAGCACGAGACGATAGCCGACCGCGTAGATCGGGATGATGCGCAGGTTCTTGTCGTGTTCGAGCTGCAGCTTCGAACGGATCCGCGAAATATGAGTGTCGAGCGTGCGCGACGACACGCCGAGCTCGCGGCCCCATACGGCTTCCTGGATTGCCTGCCGCGGCACGATCTTGTTCATGTTGTCGAGCAGGAATTCGACGACGTCGAATTCGCGCGGGGTCACGTCGACGACCTTGTTGTCGATTTCGATCGTGCGGCGGACGAAGTTGATTTTTATGTTGTCGATGTACAGGTATTTGCAATCCATGGTGGCCCTCGCATGTCCGTAAAGGAGTGTTTGCGGGGTCCTGTGCTGCAACTTCCGGGCCAGGGAGATGGTTGTCCGGCGGTGCGAGCCCGCGGCAAGGGCGCGGACGGCGGGGAAGCGTTGAATTTAAAAGAATTTTTAACGGGGAGCGCCGGGCGACCGATGAAAGCGGCCGGGCAATAGTGAAGGATTGTTACGTAGCATCGGGTGGCGACGTTACGGGCGTTACGTCTGACGTAACGTGTGGGGAGGGCATCGTAACAAGCGGCACAACCGGGGTTAGCGGCATGCGATGGGAACCCTACATTGAACCCTACATTTAACCCTACGTGGTTCAATGAAAAATCAATATAAATCAGCAACATAAGTTATTATAATGGCCGACATTGAACCCTACATGGAACCATACAGGGAAGCATGACGACCGTCGCTACCTTCGAACCGTTGTTTCCCGAGGATCGCGTACTCGATCCGCTGCTCGAGCAGGCCGCCGAACTCGTCGATTCTTCGCAGCGGTTGCTTGCCATACGCGATACCCCGTTGGCCACCGCACTCGTGCCGCAATTGCGCGCGATGAACTCGTACTACACGAACAAGATCGAAGGCCAGCACACGACGCCTGCCAAGATCGAGGCGGCGCTGCATCGGGATTATTCGACCGATCTCGTCGAACGCAAGAAGCAGCGCTTTGCGGTCGCGCATATCGCGGCAGAAGCCGCGCTCGAGGAAGAGTGGCGTGCGCTACCGGTCGCTGCGTTGTTCGAGCCGGCGCGGATCTCGGCCATTCACGATCGCTTCTTTTCCTGCCTGCCTGACGACGAGCGAATGACCGCCGACGGCAATGTCGTCGTCCCGGGCGAATTTCGGCGCGGGGACGTGACGGTCGGGCGCCATCTGGCGCCGGAACCGGAAATGATCGCGCCGCTGCTTCAGGTCTGGGCGACACGTTACGCGCGCATTCGGGCCAAGGAATATCAACTGATCGGCATTGCCTGTTCGCATCATCGCCTCGCCTGGGTGCACCCGTTCATGGACGGCAACGGGCGCGTGGCGCGCCTGCATTCGCATCTCGGGTTGCGCGCTGCCGATCTGACCCACGGTCTCTGGTCGCCGCTTCGAGGGCTGGCGCGAGAGCATGAGCAGTATTACGCGAGGCTGAGCGAGGCCGACCAGACGCGTCGCAACGATCTGGACGGCCGTGGCAATCTATCCCAGGAAGGATTGGTCAAGTTCGCCCGGTTTTTTCTCGACTGCTGTCAGGACCAGGTCGGTTTTATGGTGCATATGACCCAGTTCGATGGAGTGACGGGACGGCTGCTGGATTTGCTGAGGTTCCTGGAGGCCAACCCATGGACGATTCGCTCGGAAAAATCCGTGATCAAACCGGAAGCGGCGGCGCTGGCGATGGAGTTCGTGGCGCTGCGCCGGACCGTCACGCGTGCGGAATTCGCGCAGATGCTGGGTGTCAGCGACGTACTGGCGCGCAGGATCGTTCGATCGCTGCTGGACTACGGGCTGCTGACCTCGCCTTCGCATCGCGGCGAGCTTTCTTTTGGATTGCCGTTGAATAGCCTGCGGTTTCTGTTTCCGAGGCTTTGGCCCGAAGTTGAGCAGGAGTGAGCGAGCGTGGCGGGCCGCGTCCTGTCATGCGGCTTCGGCCCGGATGAGCATGGTGTTGACGATGCGTTGAAAAACACCGGCCGCGGCGCATACCTTGCGCCGCAGCCGGCGTCCCGGCCCATCAAGCCTTCGCGCTCTCCGCCGAATCGAACGGCAGCACGTAATGCCGCTTGCCCGTCGCCGCGAAGATCGCGTTCGCCACGGCCGGCCCGACCGGCGCGACGCCCGGCTCGCCGACCCCGGTCGGCGCCTCGGCCGACGGCACGATATGCACCTCGACCTTCGGCATCTCGGCCATCCGCAGCACGTGATAGCCGTCGAAGTTGCGTTGCTCGACCTGGCCGTCCTTCAGCGTGATCGCGCTGTGCATTGCCGCGCCGAGCCCGAAACCGATGCCGCCTTCCATCTGCGCGGCGACGATGTCGGGATTGATCGCGATCCCGCAGTCGACCGCGCACACCACGCGCTCGACCTTCACCTTGCCGTCCGCATCGACCGACACCTCGGCCACCTGCGCGACATAGCTCTTGAACGCCTCGGCCACCGCGATCCCGCGCCCGCGGCCCTTCGGCAGCGGCTTGGCCGGATCCCAGCCGGCCTTCTGCGCGGCCAGCTCCAGCACCGCGCGCATCCGCGGCTCCTTCGCGAGCAGGTCGCGGCGGAACGCGTACGGATCCTTGCCGGCCGCATGCGCGGCTTCGTCGATGAACGCCTCGACCGCGTACGCCGTGTGCGAGCTGCCGACCACGCGCCACCACAGCACCGGCAGGCCGACCTGGGTCGTGGTGAGTTCGACCGACACGTTCGGCACCGCGTACGGCAGATTCGCCGCGCCCTCGACCGACGTCGCGTCGATTCCGTTCTTGACCATGAATGCCTCGAACGGCGTGCCGGCGAGGATCGACTGGCCGACGATCCGGTGACGCCAGCCCACCAGCCGACCGTCCGCGGTCAGGCCCGCGTCGAGCTTGTGGAAGTACATCGGCCGGTAGAAGCCGCCCTGGATGTCGTCCTCGCGGGTCCATTGCAGCTTGACCGGCTTGCCGTCCGCGCCGAGCGCCTTCGCGATCGACACGGCCTCGACCACGTAATCCGACCACGCGTTCGCACGCCGGCCGAAGCTGCCGCCCGCATACAGCGTGTGGATCTTCACCTGTTCGGGCTTCAGTCCCGCGACCTTGGCCGCGTTGCCCTGGTCGACCGTCTGGAACTGGTCGCCGGCCCAGATCTCGCAGCTGTTCGCCGTCAGCTTGACGACCGCGTCGAGCGGCTCCATCGGCGCATGCGCGAGATACGGGAATTCGTACGTCGCGCTGATCTTGCGCGCCGCGCCGGCGATCGCCGCATCGGCATCGCCGTCCTTGCGCGCGGACGCGCCCGGCTTCTCGGCGAGTTGCCGGTATTCGCGCATCAGCTCGTCCGAGCCGCGCTTTTCCGCCTTCGTTTCGTCCCAGTCGATCTTCAGCGCGTCGCGGCCCTGTTTCGCGGCCCAGAAGCCCGTCGCGACGACCGCGATACCGCCCGGCACCTGCACGACCGAGACGACGCCCGGCACGGCCTTCGCGGCCGTCGCGTCGAACGATTTCACCGTCGCGCCGAAGCGCGGCGGCCGCTGCAGCAGCGCGACGCGCATGCCGGGGAACGTCGTGTCGAGCGTGAAATGCGCGGTGCCGTTCGATTTCGACGATGCGTCGACGCGCGGAATCCGATGCCCGATCAGCTTGAAATCGGCCGGCTGCTTCAGCGTGACCTTGTCCGGCACCGGCAGCTTCGACGCATCGGCGACGAGCGTGCCGTATGCGGCCGTCTTGCCGCTCTTTGCGTGCGTGACGACGCCGTTGGCGGTGGTCAGTTCGGCGGCCGGCACCTTCCAGCGGGCCGCGGCGGCCGACACGAGCATCGCGCGCGCCTTGCCGCCCGCTTCGCGCAGTTGCTGCCACGAGTTCGACATGGCCGAGCTGCCGCCCGTGCCCTGCATCGTGCCGAACGCGAGGTTCGCATAGCGCTTCGCATCGGCCGGCGCGCTTTCGACGCGCACGCTCGACCAGTCGGCGTCGAGCTCCTCGGCGACGATCGTCGCGATGCCCGTATACGCGCCCTGGCCCATTTCGACGTGCTTCGCGATCACCGTGACGGCGCCGTCGGGCGTGATGCGCAGGAAGGCGTTCGGCGCGAATTCGCCGGCCGGCGCGGTCGCGGCGAGCGCGCGGCGGCCGAGGCCGGCCCAGTCGAAGCCGATGGTCAGGCTGACGGCGGCAGCGGCGCCCGCGGCTTTCAGGAACGTGCGGCGCGACGGGCGCACCGCATCGGTGTGGTCGAGTTCGATCGTCATGGTCAGGCTCCCAGTGTCGCGGCCGCATCGTGGATCGCGGCCCGGATGCGGGCGTAGGTCGCACAGCGGCAGAGGTTGCCGTTCATCGCGGCGTCGATGTCCGCATCGGTCGGCTTCGGGTTCTGTTCGAGCAACGCGGTGGCCGACATGATCTGGCCGGACTGGCAATAGCCGCATTGCGGCACCTGCAGCTTCACCCACGCGGCCTGCACGGCCTGCGCGGGCTTGCTTTGCACGCCTTCGATCGTCGTGACGTGCTTGCCCGCGATGCCGGCGAGCGGCAGCACGCACGAGCGTACGGCCTGGCCTTCGAGATGGATCGTGCACGCGCCGCACTGCGCCATGCCGCAGCCGAATTTCGTGCCGGTCAGTCCCGCGTGTTCGCGAATCGCCCAGAGGACGGGCATCGACGGATCGGCGTCGAGCGTGACGTTCTTGCCGTTCAGGACAAACGAGGTAGGCATGTTGTATGTCTCCGTGGGGAAAACCCGCCTTACGGGCAGGTTAGCCGGGAGTGTGCGCGAGCAGCCCGAATTTGCGTCTACCCAATCCTGCAAATTTATTGAACAATCCTGCAAATCCCCGGCACGCCGCAGGCCGTTTCGCTATGCTCGCGCGACACGGGAAATCATTCGAGGATGCGTCATGGACATGACCGATATCGTCGCGTCGCGCGAATCCGGGCGACGTGAGCTGGCGTCGCTGATCGGCCGTTTCGCGCCGGCGGACGGCTCGCATTCGACGGCCGTACCGGGCCTGATGCTGCATCGGCACACGCGGCCGGTCGATCTCGGCTGCGGCGTATCGCGCGCCGCGCTGGTGATCGCCGCGCAGGGCGCGAAGCGCGTGATCGTGGCCGGCCAGGCTTACGAATACGACACCCACAATTGCCTGATTACGTCGATCGACTTGCCGATCCTCTCGCGCGTGACGCGTGCGTCGGTGGACGAACCGTATCTGTGCCTGTCGCTGACGCTCGATCCGCAGCGCATCGTCGAGCTGGCGGCCGAGATGCGGCTGCCCGAGCCCGATGCGGGCCCGGAAGGCGAGGGGATTGCGCTCGCGGAGCTGACGCCGCCGCTGCTGGACGCGGCGCTGCGGCTGCTGCGGCTGCTCGATACGCCGGCCGACATCGCGGTCGTCGCGCCGCTGATCGAAAAGGAGGTGCTGTATCGGCTGATGACGAGCGGGCAGGGCACGCGGCTGCGGCACATGGCGATCGCAGGCAGCCAGACGCACCGGATCGCACGCGCGATCGAATGGATCCGCGATCATTTCGCGGAGCCGATGCGCGTCGAATCGCTCGCGCAGGCGGTCAACATGAGCGTGTCGTCGCTGCACCATCATTTCAAGCACGTGACGACGCTCAGCCCGCTGCAGTACCAGAAGCAACTGCGGCTGCACGAGGCGCGGCGGCTGCTGTTGCTGCGGCAGGGCGGCGACGTCGGGTCGGTGGCGGCCGTCGTCGGCTACGAAAGCGCGTCGCAGTTCAGCCGCGAATACAGCCGGCTGTTCGGCGCGCCGCCGATGCGCGACGTCGTGCATCTGCGCAAGAAGGAACTGCTCGGCTGACGGGCGGCGCGCTCCGGTCTTGCGCAGTGCCGACGGTCGCGCCACGGTTCGCGACTGTAATCGTCGCCTGTCCGATGCGGGCCTTCGTCGAAATTGAACGTTTGTGTCTCACGCGCGAACCTTGGGGACAGGGAAGCACCCACGGAGATTGCTGGATCGTTACGGTTCGATGCGACGAAACGCGCGATGAATCAGGCTTTCACGAGATTGAAGACGTGAAAGCCGTCTTGAATCGAAATGTTTCAGTGATGAGAATCAAACGGATAGCCGAGTGAAGATGTCTGTTCGATGAATCGATCGTCGTCGCTTCGTGCGCGAAGGTGAATCGAACGGTGAAAAAATGAAGGCGCCCGTTTGTGTGGGAATTGGACGTTTTCATTCGTTCGGTTATTGCGACTGCAACACGCCCGATGGCACGATTTTTCGCCGCGTGATCGTGCGGGTATTTTCACGGATGAATCAAATTCCTTTTGCATTTCTGGGTGAACCCGTGTTCCGGCCGTATCGGCGGCCGTTCGGCGTGAAGCATCGAGCGACCGGCCCTGGTTCGTCGGGGTAATGGACGGCTGCTGGCATGCCGCAACACGCGGTTTGTCAGTGGAAAAACACGAACCCCGAGCGGTGAGTCGAGATTCGCCTCTCAAGATTGAAACACCCGTTCACACGGGTGTCCGCCAATGCCCAGCGAGCCGGATTCTTCCATCAAATCACGATATTGCGTCACGATCTTCAATGATCGCTGTAGGGGGTGCCTCATTATCGCGATACATTCATGAAACAAAAAAACGCCGTTTCTGGAGAAATGATCAGGCCTGGCGGCCGCACGCCGCATGCAATGCTCGGTGGAATATCGCATGGCATGAGGTTTGCGATATAGGACGCACCGGCGAGCGGTCGACACGATGCAACAACGATGTGGGGGCGGCCAGTTCGTCACATGCCTGTCGGGGAAACGGCGATGAACACTATAAGCAGTGGCATGATCCGCGCATTTCTTGCGCACCAAAGGGGTAGTGGGAACGATCGGGGTAGCGCTTGCGACGCCGTGCCAGCGTCGTCGGTAGCGCGTTGCCTGTTTGCCGCCCTCCGCGCGCGCCGCGTGGTGGCGCGCTCGTCGCTTCGCGCGGCCACCCGCCGACAGCGGCGCTCCACTTCATTCAGCATTCCCGGATGCGGCCTGCTGTTCGTGCCGGACAGCGTGGCGCCGATTCCTCTTCAACCGTGCAGCGCCGTTTCGATCGCGCCGGGCCAGCCCCGGTGCCGGCCGGACTAGATCGAACGCGCGTCGGCCGGTTATCCGGAAGGCCTTTCTTCGTCAGCTCAGGGAGCAGACATGTCGTCTGGCTGCAATGCCGGCCCGTTATCGCCCGGATGAAGGGTGCGTGTCGAGCGGGCACTGCATTTTGCGGTAGTCAATATAATCGCTGATTTTCAATTCCGGAAACGGGCGCCAGTGCCGGCATTCGTTTTCGACGTGGAATTGAAAATCGCGAGCCGGAAAGATGTGCGCGTCATTTCGGTTAATTGAATCAAGGGTGTTTTTTGTTCATCTCAATGATCGTAAAAATAATAGAAAACACCTATCAATAAATTTTGGACAACTTAAAAACATAAAACTAGAATTCGGCTGTAAAAATAAAAAGCCGATTTCCGATAAAGCACTGATTTATCAATTTTATAGTAATCCTTACTTTTAAGGATTGCGTGCGGCTGGAAGGTCGATGGCGTGCGATCTTCCGTGCTCATTCTCTCCACGCCGTTAGGAGTCCACCATGAAGAAGCTTCTGATTGCAGCAGCAGTTCTGGCGGTTTCGGGTGCAGCGTTTGCCGGCAGCGGCACGGTGTCGAGCAGCACTTCGTCGAGCGGTGGCCAGACGATGGCCGGGGTTGCCGGGTTCGGCCACTTCTCCGCGACCGATTCGGGCTCGGCGCTCGGCGCAGCCGGCGCAGTGGCCGGTGGCGGCAGCAGCGGTTCGATCTCGTACACGAACCACACGCAAACGTCGACGGTCGGCGGCTTCGGCTTCGGCGGCGCACAAGCGGGCGGCAGCAGCGGCGCGAATGCCGGCTCGACCGGCTGGACGTATCACCACTAAGCCGCGACGCGTAGCGTTCGTCATTGGCTGGCGGGTCGGATGCCGGGTCTTGCCCCGCGAGGGCAGGCCCGGCTCCGCCACCGTCGAACTTCCTCACAGCAAGGAATTGCTATGAAAGCCAAAGTCATATTAGCGACAGCGCTCACCGTCATTTCGTCCGCTGCTTTGGCGGCCGGATCGTCCACGACCAACCAGACGCAATCCGTCGCGGCGGGTGTTTCCGGTTCGGTGCTGGTCGGCTCCGGCAGCTATACCAGCAATTCGACTTCGACGGCCGGCGCGAATGCGGGCAGTACCGTGACACCCGCCGGCTCCGCCGGCACGGCGTCCGCGTATCACAACTCGACTTCGACGGCCAGCGGTTGGGGCACGAACGGGGGCGCGTTCGCGGCAGGCGGCGGTATCGGTGCCGCGGGCTCGTTCGCTGGAAACGGCAGCACGAACGAGAACGCGAATGCGCTTTCGGGAGGGGTGACCGCCACGATCGTACTCGGCGCGAACCACTACACGGCCACGGGCGCGAACGACCACGGCAATGCCAACGCGGGTGCCGTGGGGTGGACGGGCGGTGGCGGGTCGGGCGCGATCACGGGCTCGAATCACTACAACTCGTCGACCGTGTGGAGTACCGGTCCAGCCGGTTCGCCGTCCGCATCGGGCGGAAGCCAGGGCGACTCGAGCGCGACCGGGAGCAGTCATTAGTCAGGTGTGGGGGGGGCCAGTTTCCCAGCGACGCTGGTCTCTTTTCCGCATCGTTGTCACGTAAGGAGTTGGCATGAAGCAGAACCTGATTGCCGCCGCTCTGATGTTCGCGTCTCTGACGGCGTATGGCGCTGACCGTGCTGCCGATGGTGGGCAATCGACTATGCAGACGTCAAACAAACCTGACCAGACAACCAAACCGTCAGAACAACACACGCTTTCGTCGGGCAGTGCCATCGGCGGACCGGACACCCAGCAGTGGCAGGGCATGTCGGCCGGCTCGTGGTCCCAGCTGGGCAGCGGCTGGAAGCAGTTCGGGGAAGCAGCGAAAACTGAAGGCATTCAGGGGAATTAGTACGGTTGCCTGGGTCGGAGGTCAAACCTCGTCCGGAGAGTGAAATGAACAGCAACAGGATCAAGGTGGCATGTGCGGCGATGTTCGCGATGACCACGATCGGTGCCCAGGCGCAAACCGCCGATTCGACGTCGAGTGCGCAATCGTCGACATCGTCGACGGCGATCAGCCAGGGCGGTGGGTCGAGCATGAACACGAACACCACGAGTTCGCGCGGCGGTAATGCCAGCAGCAGCAGCGGCGTGCGCGGTAGCGGCAATTCGAGCGTGAACGTCAACGTGACGATGCCGTCCGGCACGGCCGGCGGCAACGTGACGCCGCAGAGCGTGAACTCGCTCCAGTCGTCCGGGGCGCCCGGCACCAACCCGTACAACACCCAGATCTCGGAAAACGTCAATTACTCGGGCACGCAGACGATCAAGACGAACCCGTCGATCCAGGCGCCGGGCCTCACGACCACGCTGTCCGATACCTGCATGGGCTCGGTGAGCGTCGGCGTGTCGTTCCCGGGGTTCGGCGCGACCGGCGGCACGACGCTGGTCGACCAGGCCTGCGTGCGGCGTCTCGATGCGCGTGAATTCCGTGCGATGGGCCTGACCGACGTGGCGCTCGCGCTGCTGTGCCAAAGCGACGCGAACCGGCGCGCGGTGGAAGCGACCGGGCACCTGTGCCCGGGTACGACCGCGCCGCTCGCGCGTTCGAACGTGGCGCCCAGCGTCGAAGCGACCGTCGCGGACGACATCAAGTATCGCGATCCGATCGTGCGCGACCGGATGGGCCTGCCGCCGCTCGGCTCGGCCGCACCCGCGCCCGCACCGACGCGCCCGATCGAGACGGCTTCGATGCGCGCTGCGCCCGTTTCGGTGCCGGTCCCGGTCCCGGTGCTCGCGCCTGTCGCCGCCGCGCCGGCCGTCGCGACGCCAGCCGTTGCCGCCGCTGCTCCAGCCGTCGCAGTGCCGACGGTTGCCGCCGCAGTTCCGGCCGCCGCGGCACCGGCTGCTGCTGCCGCGCCTGCTGTCGCCGCCGCACCTGCGGCCTCGGTGGTACCGGCGGCCGCAATGGCAGCCGTGCCGGCTGCAGCCGTCATCGCCGCACCGGCTGTGGCCGACAAGGCAGCGCCGGCACCTGCCGCACCGGTTGCCGATACGAAGGCAGCGGAGCCCGCGCAGCCGGTCGCCGGCAAGGCCGCCGAGCCCGCCCCGGCGGTTGCCGACAAGACGCCCGAGCCTGCCCCGGCCGTCGCGGACAAGGCCCCCGAGCCTGCTCAGCCCGTCGCCGACAAGGCGCCGGAGCCGCTGCCGGCCGCGACCGACACGGCCCAGACCGCCGGCGAGCCGGTTGCCGAACCGATGCCGGCGGCAGCCGTCGTCGCGGCGCCTGCCGCCGATGCGAAGGCGGCCGAGCCGGCGCCGCAGGCAACCGCCGAAGCGCCTGCACCGGAGGCCCCGCAGCCTGCCGTCGCCGCTGCGCCTGCCGACATGCCGGCAGCGGACGCGAAAGCGCCGGACGCAGTGGAATCGGTTGGCACCGCGGCTGCACAAGCCGCCGGCATGCCTGCGCTGACCGATCCGGCGCAAGCGTTGCCGCCGGCCACGGTCGACCAGCAGGCCGCACCGGCGGCACCGATCGCGCCGGCGCCGGCCATCATCTCGACGAGCACCTCGTCGTGAGCATGCGGGTCGGTTTGCCGTGCGACCGGCACGCTGGTCGCACGGCAGGCGCTCGGCCCGATGCCCGACCCGCTTTTCCGGTTTGACGGGTGTTGCTCCCATCCCCGAGGTCAACACCTCTTTTTGCGTGACGAGTGCAAGGAGGCCTCAATCATGAGGATCTTTTTGATCGCTTTGTTGCTGGCCAGCGTGCAAGCCGCTGCGCAGTCGGTTTTCCAGAATCCCGCGGTCTTCGTCATCCTGAGCGAGCAGACCCTCGCGAACGCCGCGAGCGTCCAGCAGGCGCTGTCGACGCTCGGCCGTCCCGACAACACGGCATGCGCGCCGATGATGATGATCGGCGATCCACAGATGATCTACATGATGCCGGAAGCGGGTCACGCGCCGTCGTGGCAATCGCCGGTGTACGGCCGGGGTGCGCCGTTCGACGCGCAGAACGGGCCGAAGTCGACCGGCAAGACGGTCGGCGCGATGCAGCACGCCGAGGACATGCGGACGCAGCCGTGGAGCGACGGCAGCACGATCACGCAGCAGATCGCGGGCGAGTCGAGCGTCACGGCGGCGGACCGGGTGAACGAATGGCGGCACACCGGGCTCGACAGGATCGAGACGGCCCGCGCGTCGGACGTGACGGTGAACGGCAGGACCTACCGCGCGTATCGCGACGATCTCAACGGCCACGCGCAACCCGTCGTCGAGCCGCAGATCTACACGCAGCGCGTCGTGTTCTGCCGATGACGCATCGATTCGAGGACGGAGCGGCGTCGCGCCGCGGCGCTGCGAGCGCGCGACGCGCGATCGGGAAACGGCTGCTCCGATACACAACCTTATGCGGCGAGGCGATCGTGAACCATTGCTGTCAGCTGAGCATGTCGGGCGCCCGGGATGTCGAACGGCAGGTGAGCGCGCTGCCGTTCATCGCGGTCCGGCATCCCCCCGTCGCGCCGTCGCGGCCGCTCGTCTACCTGTCGCGGCAACACGATGCCGCGCTCGTCGATGTGCTCGCGTCGCGCGGCTGGGACGTATGGCACGCCAAAACCGTGGCGGACGCGCTGAATCTCGTCAAGGCGAACCGTCCGCACGCGGGCATCGTCGATTTCGCCGGTTTCGCGGCGCCGGACGTCGCGTCGTTCGAGGCGCTGCTGCGCGACCCGCGCGTCGGCTGGGTCGCGCTCGCCGACGGCGAGCGGCTGCGCAACATCACGATCGCGCGCCTGATCCGCCATTGCTGCTTCGACTACGTGCGCGATGCGACCGCCTACACGACGATCGGCTATCTCGTCGGCCATGCATACGGGATGCTGACGCTCGCGGACGGCGACCCGGCCGCGGAAGCGCCGCCGCCCGGCGGCGCGATGATCGGCGCGTGCGACGCGATGCGCCGGCTGTTCGCGACGATCCGCAAGGTCGCGAACACCGAGGCGACCGTGTTCATTGCCGGCGAATCCGGCACTGGCAAGGAACTGACGGCGGCGGCGATCCACCGGCAGTCGTCGCGTGCCGACGCACCGTTCGTCGCCGTGAACTGCGCGGCCATCCCGACGACGCTGCTGCAGGCCGAACTGTTCGGCCACGAGCGCGGCGCGTTCACCGGCGCGCACCAGCGCACGATCGGCCGCATCGAGGCCGCGCATGGCGGCACGCTGTTTCTCGACGAAATCGGCGACATGCCGTTCGAGAGCCAGGCGAGCCTGCTGCGGTTCCTGCAGGAGGGCAAGATCGAGCGGCTCGGCGGGCACGCGTCGATTCCGGTGGACGTGCGGATCGTGTCGGCGACCCACGTCGATCTCGAGGCCGCGATGCAGGCCGGGCGATTCCGCGCCGACCTGTACTACCGCCTGTGCGTGCTGCGTATCGACGAGCCGCCGCTGCGCATGCGCGGCCGCGACATCATGCTGCTCGCCGATCACGTGCTGCGGCGCTACCGCGGCGACGGCTCGTACCGGATTCGCGGCTTCACGCCGTGCGCGATCGCGGCGATCCACAACTATCCGTGGCCCGGCAACGTGCGCGAGCTGATCAACCGGATCCGCTTCGCGGTCGTGATGACGAACGGCCCGCTGATCTCGGCCGCCGATCTCGAGCTGCGCCCGTACACGTCGTTGCGGCCACCGACGCTCGCGCAGGCGCGCCGGCAGGCCGAGCGGCACGCGATCGAGGAAACGCTGCTGCGTCACCGCCACCAGCATGCGGATGCCGCGGCGGAGCTCGGCGTCTCGCGCGCGACGCTGTACCGGCTGATGAACACGCACGGGCTGCATGACTGACGCGCCGCGGCGCGCGACCGCTCAAGACCGCGCGGCGGCAGCCGTTAAAACAGCAAATGGCCGCGGCCGGCGCGCGCATCGATCGGCGCGCAACCGGCACGCGGCGCATCACGTTTATCCGAGGTCATCGTGGCAGAGTGCAATCACTGCGGCAGGACGTTCCTGGTCGGCGGGCGGTCGATCGACGGCCGCCGCTATTGCAGCCCGGCATGCGCACGGGCGCATCCGGTCGTCGTCGAGGCCGAACGGGTGCCCGACGCGAAGGTGCGGCAGTACGTCGACGACTGGCGCTACGGGCCTTGCCCGATCTGCCTGCGCGAAGGGCGGCCGGTCGACGTCCACGCGTCGCATCGCGTCGTGTCGCTCGTGTTCGTCACGCGCTGGGCGACGCGGCGCCACGTGTGCTGCCGCCGTTGCGGCCGCAGAAAGCAGGCGGTCGCGCTGCTCGCGTCGGCCACGCTCGGCTGGTGGGGGCTGCCGTGGGGCATCGTGCTGACGCCGATCCAGCTCGCGCGCAACGTGCTGGGCCTGGCCGCGCGCGATCCCGAGGCCGCGACGCCGCAGTTCGAGGCGCTCGTGCGGCGCAAGCTGGCCGCGCGCCGGCTCGCGCGCGCGGAGCGGGGCGCTGGCGCCTGATCGCGTGCTTAGGCGCGCCATGCGCGCTAAGGGCCAGTTCGCTCAGGGCCCGTTATTAGCGTGAACAGGCCCTATGCCGGCCGATCGAAGCCCGATGCGACCCAGCGTTCGGCGCTGGCCTTGTTGAGCTTGAACCCGGCCGACACCTTCGCGTCGGCCAGCAGCTCGCCATACGGATCGAACGCCTTGAGCTGCGCATACGGCTCGAACTCGTCCGGCACGATGTCGAGCGTCACCGACACATCCTGTCCGGCTTCGTCCTGCACCGTCACTTCCTTGTGCAGCAGCGCGCGCCGCTGCTGTTCGTGCCGCATCAGCACTTCGGTCGCGGTTTTCACGAGCGTGCGGAACGCGTTCGCGTCCATCGGCTTCGGGTTCTTCTTGTCGCGGCCCATGGTCCACGGCCCGACGAGCGCGGGCTCGGACTCGCCGTCCTTGACCATCTCGACGGCCCAGCCGTCGTCGTCTTCGTTCTTGATGATGCGGGCCGTCCAGCCGTTGTCGCGCCAGAGGCCGTCTTCGTGGATGGAGGTATCGTCGGATTGCAGGTCGGAATCGGTCATGAGCAAAGCGGGAGGTCGGGCAAGCCGGCGAAGGGGCGGTGGCGCGCGGCCGGCATCGGCGCGTCGCTCGCCGCCGGCGGCCCGGGGTGGCATGCAAACGCGCAATTTTACCTGCTGACCGGTCGTGCGGCGCGCAATACCGGCCATCGGGCCGATGCCGCGACGGTCGATCGACGGCCGCCGGGCGTCGAGCCGGTGCAAATATCAAACGCGTATTACGTCTTCGGCGGCCAATTCGTACGCCGTCCGATATCGCGCGCAGGCAGACATTCATAGAATCGACATTCAGGCTAAAAATAGCCTGAATGTCCTTTCAACGCCCAACCGGTCGCGCGCGTGTCGTGTGGCGCGGCCGGTGAACCACCAGGAATTGCGCATGAGGAAATTTAATGTTCGCATCGTCGTCGCGTACGACTGGCCGTTGACGCTGGCCGGTATCGAGCAGATCGCAGGCGGCGCCTGCGCGATCGAGCTCGCCGCGGTTTACCGGAGCGCGGCCGAACTGGTCGCGTCGCTCGGCGGCGTCGACTGTGACGTCGTGCTGGTCGACTATGCGATTCGCGGCGACGAGCAGATGGACGGCCTCGCGCTGTTCGACTGGCTGCGCCGCACGCGGCCGAACGTCGGGATCGTCGCGCTGGTCGCGAACGAGAACCCGCTGATCTTCCGGTCGATCGTCGCGATCGGCGGCGTGAGCGTCGTCAGCAAGCTCGACGAGGTCGGCCATATCGTCACGGCGATCCATTCGAGCTACAGCGGCGCGACCTACCTGTCCCCGTCCGTGCGCCGCGCGGTCGAAGCGCTCGGCACGCGCGGCGATACGCCCGTGAAGCTGTCGGCGCGCGAGATCGAGGTGATTCGCCTGTATCTGTCGGGCGTGCCGATCAAGACGATCGCGCAGCGCCTGAGCAAGGGCAAGCAGACGGTCAGCGCGCAGAAGATCAGCGCGATGAAGAAGCTCGGCGCGAGCAACGACGTCGAGCTGATCCAGCGCGCGGCGGGGCTGGGGCTCGGGAGCGGCGAGGCCGCGCGGCGGGCGGGCAGCGCGGCGTGAGTGCGGGGCGGGTTTGCCGTCAGGCCGGCAGCGCGAACCGCGTCACCGCGTCGCGCAGCGCCTCGGCCTGGTCGCGCAGCGAATGCGCGGCGGCCGCGGCCTGTTCGACGAGTGCCGCGTTCTGCTGCGTGACCTGATCCATCTCGCCCACCGCGCGGTTGACCTGCTCGATCCCGGCGCTCTGCTCGCGCGATGCGTGGCTGATTTCGTCGAGGATCTCGTTCACGCGCCGCACCGACTGCACGATCTCGGTCATCGTCTCGCCCGCGTGCGTGACGAGCGTCGCGCCGTGCTGGACCGTCTCGTTCGACGACACGATCAGCGACTTGATCTCCTTGGCCGCCGTCGCCGAGCGTTGCGCGAGCGACCGCACTTCGGCCGCGACCACCGCGAAGCCGCGGCCCTGTTCGCCCGCCCGCGCCGCTTCGACGGCCGCGTTCAGCGCGAGGATGTTGGTCTGGAACGCGATCCCGTCGATCACGCCGATGATGTCGCCGATCTTGTGCGAGCGATCGGTGATCTCGTTCATCGTGCGCACGACGTCGTCGACCACTTCGCTGCCGCGCGTCGCGACCTGCGCGGCCTGGCCGGCGAGCGACGCGGCCTGCGCGGCGCTGTCCGCGTTCTGTTTCACGTTCGCCGTCATCTCGTCCATGCTCGACGCGGTCTGCACGAGCGCGGCCGCCTGTTCCTCGGTGCGCTGCGACAGATCGGTGTTGCCGGACGCGATCTCGCTCGCGCCGACGTTGATGTTCTCGGTGCCCATCCGCACGCGCGACACCATGTCGATCAGCCCGCCCTGCATCGTGTGCAGCGCATGCAGCAGGCTGCCGCGATCGTCGTGCTTCACGGTCACGCGCGCGGTCAGGTCGCCCTGCGCGATGCGCTGCGCGGCGTCGAGCGCCGCTTCGAGCTCGCCGCCGAGGCTCGCGCGCACGCTTTTCAGCACCATCACCATCACGGCCGTCGCGATCGCGCCGAGCACGGCCGTCATCGCGAACCAGCGGCCGACGCTCGCGAGCACCGCCGAGCGCACGTCGTCCATGTACATGCCGGTCACCAGATACCAGTCCCACGGCGCGAAGCGCTGCACGGCGCTGGTCTTGTCCTGCGGCTTGTCCGCGCCCGGCTTCGGCCACAGATATTCGACGAAACCCTTGCCGCCTGCCGCGTTGCCGGCCTTCACGATCTCGACGAACAGGTGCTGGCCGTTCGGATCGGTGAAGTTCGACACGTCCTTGCCGTTGAGCTCGGCCTTGATCGGATGCATCACGATCACCGGCTTCGAATCGTTGACCGACACATAGCCGTCGGCGCCGTGGCGCATCGCGGCGATCGCCTCGAGCGCCTTCTGTTTCGCATCGGCTTCCGGCAGCGCGTTCTGCTGCGACAGCTTGTAGTAGTGATCGGTCACGCTCGCGGCCTGCGCAACCAGCGACGCAAGCTGGTCGCGGCGGTCCGCGATCATCGACGCGCGGGTCTGCCATGCGCCGAGCCCGGCGATCACGAGCAGGCCGAGCCACAGGATGACGATCATCGAGGCGAGTTTCTGATTCAGGGAGAGATTGCGCATGGTATGAGGTCGGTCAGTCGTGGAAGCTCGCCGGGACGGCGTGACGGGATACATGTTTTGACGGCGTGAAACGCGGGGCGCTGTAGGCGGGAAATCCCTTAGAAGATGCTGCGAAATCAATCGGACGCTGTCTTGCGTTTGTTCCAGCAAATCAAGCAGCACGCGAGCGAGAGGAATGCCTCGTGCACGTGTGCGTACCGTTCGTAGCGAATCTTGAGGCGGCTGCGAAAAAGTTAACAGACCTAAGCCGTGATTTCGCAACAGCTTCTATGCGGCGCGTTATAAGGCGTCGCGCCGGACCGGAAAACGAACCCCTCCGCGCCTTCACAGGCCGGGGGGATTACCGGCGCGGGCATCTATGCATATGCATAACAGCGGCCGCTATACTGTCGGGCGATGATCGGCGTCGCGCCCGCACGGGCGGCAGCACGATGACGATGAAACCGAAAGGAGGCAACGATGCGGATTCTGGTGGTAGGGGCCGGCGCGGTCGGCGGATACTTCGGCGGCCGGCTGGCTGCGGCGGGGCGCGACGTGACGTTCCTGGTGCGCGACGGCCGCGCGGCCGCGCTTGCGCGCGACGGGTTGCTGATTCGCAGCCCGCGCGGCGACCTGACGCTCGCGAACGTGCAGACCATCCGCGCGGGCGACGCGGGCGCCGGCGTCGCGCCGTTCGATCTCGTGCTGCTGAGCTGCAAGGCGTACAGCCTCGACGACGCGATTGCATCGTTCGCGCCGTTCGTCGGCCCGCAGACGCTGATCCTGCCGATGCTCAACGGGATGCGTCACGTCGACGTGCTGCGCGAGCGTTTCGGCGCGTCGCAGGTGCTCGGCGGGTTGTGCGTGATCGCGGCGACGCTCGATCGCGAGCAGCGCATCGTGCACCTGAACGACACGCACGGCGTGTCGTTCGGCGAACTGGCCGGCGGCGAATCGCCGCGCGTGCGCGCGGTGGCCGACGTGCTCGGCGGCGCGGGCTTCGACGCGACGCTCAGCGACGACATCACCGCGCGGATGTGGGACAAGTGGGTGTTTCTCGCGACGCTCGCCGCGAGCACGTCGCTGTTTCGCGGGTCGATCGGCGACATTCTCGCCGCGCCGGACGGCCGCCGCCTGCTCGAAACGATGCTCGCCGAATGCAGCGCGATCGCCGAATACAACGGCCACCGGCCCGACCCGGCGGCCAGCGAGCGGATGCAGCGGATGGTGCTGACGCCGTCGCCGCTGACCGCGTCGATGCTGCGCGACGTCGAGAACCATGCGCGCGTCGAAGCCGATCACGTGATCGGCGACCTGCTCGCGCGACGCGACCCGCAGGCGGCCGATACGCTGTCGCTGCTGCGGATCGCGTACAACCACCTGAAGGCGTACGAGGTGCGCACGGCGCGCGAGCACGCGGCGGCGTAAGCCGGCGAGGGCGGCCGCCGCGCCGTTCCGCGCTGCAACAAATTTGCCGTCCGACGCCATTCCCGCGCGCGGGCGGCAAAAAAGTATCGAAAATCAGGCGTAAAGTTGGTGGAGCCGCGCGCTCGATCGACCTACATTGCTTCCCATGCGACCGGTCGCCGTGCCGCGCGAAACACGCGGCACGCGCGCCCAGCCGAACAGGCCGGCCAGCAATATATGGGAATGGAGACGCCAACATGATGCACCCCGATCTCGAAGTGGTCGAAGTGCGACGCGACGAGTCGTTCAAGGTCTGGTCGCACGGCTATCCGTATCGCACGATCCGCTGGCATTTCCATCCCGAATTCGAGCTGCACCTGATCGTCGCGACGCACGGCAAGTATTTCGTCGGCGATCACATCGGCTCGTTCGGCCCGGGCCATCTCGTGCTGCTCGGCCCGAACCTGCCGCACAACTGGGTCAGCGACATGGCCGAAGGCGAAACCGTCGAGCGCCGCAATCTCGTGATCCAGTTCGATCCGTCGTTCGTGCGTCGCTGCATGGACGCATTCCCCGAATGCCGCGACGCGCAGGCGCTGCTCGACGACGCGCGGCGCGGAGTCGGCTTCGACACCGCGACGAGCGCCGCGATCGCGCCGTTGTTCGACGAACTGCTGACCGCGCGCGGCATGCGCCGCATCGCGCTGTTCATGACGATCCTCGAACGGCTGTGCGGCGCGGCGGAGCGCACGCTGCTCGCGAGCCCCGCGTACGACCAGGCCGACGTCACGCCGACACGGCTCAGCCACGCGCTGTCGTATATCGGCAAGAACCTCGCTTCCGAGCTGCGCGAATCCGATCTCGCGCAACTGACCGGGCAGAGCGTCAGCGCGTTCTCGCGCGCGTTCCATCGCCATACGGGCATGCCGTTCGTCCAGTACGTGAATCGTCTGCGGATCGAATCCGCGTGCCAGATGCTGCTCGCCGACGACGCAAGCATCACCGACATCTGTTTCCAGGCCGGCTTCAATAACGTGTCGAACTTCAACCGCCAGTTCCGCGCGGTGAAGGGAATGGCGCCGTCCGAATTCCGCGCGCTGCAGCGCCTGAACGTGCGCAGCCGCGAGCTGGCGCTGCACGCGGCGCCGACCGGTAACCCGCTGCCGCCGCGCGTGCTGACGCCCGGTGCGCCCGAACTCATGCCGCAGCCCGGATGATCGCCGGGCCGCCGCCCGCCCGAGTTTTACCCGCCGTTTCACCCAGCCGATCGCGTCGCTCACGTCGCGAGGGGCGCATTCACCCACGAAAAAGCCGCACACAATTCTGGAGACACCGTCATGACGCACGCATCGCCCGCTTCATCCCCCCGTCGCGCCGCCCGCCTGGCGGCCGTTGCCGCGCTCGCCGTCGCGGCGCTGTTGCCCGCCGCGGCCGCGCATGCCGCGCCGCTGCGGATCGGCATGACGTTCCAGGAACTGAACAACCCGTACTTCGTGACGATGCAAAAGGCGCTGAACGACGCGGCCGCGTCGATCGGTGCGCAGGTCGTCGTCACCGACGCGCATCACGACGTCAGCAAGCAGGTGAGCGACGTCGAGGACATGCTGCAGAAGAAGATCGACATCCTGCTCGTGAACCCGACCGATTCGACCGGCATCCAGTCGGCGATCACGCAGGCGAAGAAGGCCGGCGCGGTGGTCGTCGCCGTCGACGCGAACGCGAACGGCCCGGTCGATTCGTTCGTCGGCTCGAAGAATTACGACGCGGGCGTGATGTCGTGCGAATACCTCGCGAAGGCGATCGGCGGCAGCGGCGAGGTCGCGATCCTCGACGGCATTCCGGTCGTGCCGATTCTCGAACGCGTGCGCGGCTGCAAGGCCGGACTCGCGAAATTCCCGAACGTGAAGCTCGTCGATACGCAGAACGGCAAGCAGGAGCGCGCGACCGCGCTGTCAGTCACCGAGAACATGATCTCCGCGCATCCGAACCTGAAGGGCCTCTTCAGCGTGAACGACGGCGGCTCGATGGGCGCGCTCGCCGCGATCGAGGGGTCCGGCAAGGACATCAAGCTGACGAGCGTCGACGGCGCGCCCGAGGCGATCGCCGCGATCCAGAAGCCGAACTCGAAGTTCATCGAGACGACCGCGCAGTTCCCGGCCGACCAGGTGCGCATCGCGCTCGGCATCGCGATCGCGCGCAAGTGGGGCGCGACGGTGCCGAAGGCGATCCCCGTCGACGTGAAGGTCGTCGATCGCGGCAACGCGAAGGGTTTCAGCTGGTGAACGACGTGCGACGCGACGCGAAGGGCGGCGGCGCGGCCGACGCCCTTCGCACGGAGAAGCCGATGGACACGATACTCAGGCTCAGCCACATCACGAAAAGCTTTCCCGGCGTGAAGGCGCTGTCCGACATTCATCTGGAGATCGCGCGCGGCGAGATCCATGCGCTGCTCGGCGAGAACGGCGCGGGCAAGTCGACGCTGATGAAGATCCTGTGCGGCATCCACCAGCCGGATGCCGGCACGATCGAGATCGACGGCGCCGCGCGCCATTTCGCGGACTATCACGACGCGGTCGCGGCCGGCGTCGGCATCGTGTTCCAGGAGTTCAGCCTGATTCCGCACCTCGATGCCGTCGACAACCTGTTCCTCGGCCGCGAGCTGCGCAACCGCTGGGGCGCGCGCGACCGCAAGCGGATGCGCGCCGCGGCGGCGAGCATCTTCGCGCGGCTCGGCGTGGCGATCGATCTCGATGCGCCGATCCGCACGCTGTCGGTCGCGCAGCAGCAGTTCGTCGAGATCGGCAAGGCGCTGTCGCTCGACGCGCGCATCCTGATCCTCGACGAACCGACCGCGACGCTCACGCCGGCCGAGGCCGAGCACCTGTTCGCGATCATGCGCGAGCTGAAGCGGCAGGGCGTCGCGATGATCTTCATCTCGCATCACCTCGACGAGATCTTCGCGGTGTGCGACCGGATCACGGTGCTGCGCGACGGCCAGTACGTCGCGACGACCGAGGTCGCGCACACCGACGTCGAGCAACTGGTGCGCATGATGGTCGGCCGCCGGATCGAGAGCAGCTTTCCGCCGAAGCCGGTCTTGCCGGCCGACGCGCCGGCCGTGCTCGAAGTCGATGCGCTGCAGATCGAGCGCGACGGCCCGGTGAACCGCTTTGCGTTGCGTGAAGGCGAGATCCTGGGTTTCGCGGGCCTGGTCGGCTCGGGCCGCACGGAAACCGCGCTCGCGGTGATCGGCGCGACGCGTGCGCATCGCAAGGCACTGCGCGTGCGCGGCGCGGCGGCGAAGCTCGCCGATCCGGCCGACGCACTGCGTGCGGGCATCGGCATCCTGCCGGAAAGCCGCAAGACGGAAGGGCTCGTCACGTCGTTCTCGATTCGCGACAACATCTCGCTGAACAACCTCGGCAAGTACCGGTCGATGCGCTGGCTGATCGACCGGCGCGGCGAGGCGCGCACCACGCACGACGTGATGCGGCGCGTCGGCGTGAAGGCGCCGTCGATCCACACCGAGGTCGCGACGCTGTCCGGCGGCAACCAGCAGAAGGTCGTGATCGCGCGCTGGCTGAACCATCACACGTCGGTGCTGATCTTCGACGAGCCGACGCGCGGCATCGACGTCGGCGCGAAAGCCGAAATCTACGGGCTGATGCGCGAACTCACCGCGCGCGGCTACGCCATCATCATGATCTCGTCCGAATTGCCGGAAATCGTCGGCATGTGCGATCGCGTCGCCGTGTTCCGGCAGGGCCGCATCGAAGCGACGCTCGCCGGCGACGAGATCGATCCCGACACGGTCATGACCTATGCCACGACCGGCACGCGAGGAGCGACCCATGAACCTGCCTGATTCTTCTTCCACGCGTTCGACGACGCTCGCGGCCACCGCCGGAAACGGCGATGCGCCGCCGCCCCGCGCGATGTGGGCGCAGCTACGCCGCTCGACGCTGTTCTATCCGCTCGTCGGCCTGATCGTCGTATGCATCGCGATGATGATCGCGAGCCCGAGCTTCCTGTCGGCCGCGAACCTCGAGAACGTGCTGCGCCAGGTGTCGATCAACGCGATCATCGCGGTCGGCATGACCTGCGTGATCCTGACGGGGGGGATCGACCTGTCGGTCGGCTCGGTGATGGCGCTGTCGGGCACGCTCGCGGCCGGGCTGATGGTCGCGGGCGTCAACGCGGTCGCCGCGCTCGCGATCGGCATCGCGGTCGGGCTCGGCTTCGGCTTCCTGAACGGCGTGTTCGTCGCGTTCGCGGGGATGCCGCCGATCATCGTCACGCTTGCGACGATGGGCATCGCGCGCGGCCTCGCGCTGATCTATACGGGCGGCTATCCGATCGACGGGCTGCCCGACTGGGTCGCGTTCTTCGGCAGCGGCAAGGTGCTCGGCATCCAGGCGCCGGTGCTGATCATGCTGGTGGTCTATGCGATCGCATGGCTGCTGCTCGACCGGATGCCGTTCGGCCGCTACGTGTACGCGATCGGCGGCAACGAGCAGGCGACGCGGCTCACCGGCGTGCGGGTCGCACGCGTGAAGCTGATCGTCTACACGCTGGCCGGGCTCACGTCGGCGCTCGCCGCGATCGTGCTGACCGGGCGCTTGATGAGCGGGCAGCCGAACGCGGGCGTGGGCTTCGAGCTCGACGCGATCGCGGCCGTCGTGATGGGCGGCACGTCGATCTCCGGCGGGCGCGGCGCGATCCTCGGCACGCTGGTCGGCGCGCTGCTGCTCGGCGTGCTCAACAACGGGCTGAACATGATCGGCGTGAACCCGTACGTGCAGAACGTGATCAAGGGCGGAATCATTCTGCTCGCGATCTACATCAGCCGCGAGCGATCGCGGTAACTATTGATTAATCCGGTATCCGAATCACTCATAAAAGAGACAACCCATGACGACACCCGAAGCCCAGCCGCGCATGACCGCGGTCGTCTGCCACGGCCCCGAGGACTATCGCGTCGAACAGGTCGCGATGCCGCGCGCCGGTACGAACGAGCTCGTGATCCGCATCGCCGCGTGCGGGATCTGCGCGAGCGACTGCAAGTGCTACACCGGCGCCAAGATGTTCTGGGGCGGACCGAGCCCGTGGGTGAAGGCGCCGGTGATTCCCGGCCATGAATTCTTCGGCTATGTCGAGGCGCTCGGCGACGGCGCGGCCGAGCATTTCGGCGTCGCGTTGGGCGACCGCGTGATCGCCGAGCAGATCGTGCCGTGCGGCAAGTGCCGCTATTGCAAGTCGGGCCAGTACTGGATGTGCGAGGTGCACAACATCTTCGGCTTCCAGCGCGAGGTCGCCGACGGCGGGATGGCCGAGTACATGCGCATTCCGCCGACCGCGATCGTCCACAAGATTCCGCTTGGCGTATCGCTCGAGGACGCGGCGATCATCGAGCCGCTGTCGTGCGCGATTCATACGGTGAACCGCGGGGACGTCCAGCTCGACGACGTCGTCGTGATCGCCGGCGCGGGCCCACTCGGGCTGATGATGACGCAGGTCGCGCACCTGAAGACGCCGAAGAAGCTCGTCGTGATCGACCTGATCGACGAACGGCTCGAACTCGCGCGCCAGTACGGCGCCGACGTGACGATCAACCCGCAGCGCGACGACGCGCGCGAGATCGTCCGCGCGCTGACCGACGGCTACGGCTGCGACGTGTACATCGAGACGACCGGCGCGCCGGTCGGCGTGAACCAGGGGCTCGACCTGATCCGCAAGCTCGGCCGCTTCGTCGAATTCAGCGTGTTCGGCGAGGATGCGACCGTCGACTGGTCGATCATCGGGGACCGCAAGGAACTCGACGTACGCGGCGCGCACCTCGGGCCCTACTGCTATCCGGTCGCGATCGACCTGCTCGCGCGCGGGCTCGTCACATCGAAGGGCATCGTCACGCACGGTTTCGCGCTCGAGGACTGGGACGACGCGATCCGCGTCGCGAAATCGCCCGAATCGATCAAGGTGCTGCTGAAGCCGGCCCGCTGACGGCCGGCGTGCGCCTCACCGGAGACATCATGGAATACGTGATAGGCGTCGACATCGGCACGCAGAGCACCAAGGCGCTGTTGGTCGACCGGCACGGCACGATCGTCGCGCGGCGCTCGGCCGGCTACCAGCCCGATACGCCGCGCCCGCTGTGGGCCGAGCAGTGGCCGCAGGTGTGGTTCGACGCGGTGCGCGACTGCATCGCCGGCTGCGTGAGCGATGCGCGCGTGCAGGGCGTGCCGGCCGATGCGATCCGGGCGGTGTGCGTGAGCAGCCTGTACGGCGGCTCGGGCATCCCGGTCGACATCGACATGCGGCCGCTGCATCCGTGCCTGATCTGGATGGACCGGCGCGCGACCGCGGAAGTCGACTGGGTCAACGCACACGTGAACGTCGAGCGGCTGCGCGTGATCACCGGCAACGGCGTCGACAGTTACTACGGCTTCACCAAGATGCTGTGGCTGCGCGACCGGCGGCCGGACGTTTGGGCGAACGTGCGCTATTTCCTGCCGCCGAACGCGTACGTGATCTACCTGCTGACCGGCGAAGTCGCGGTCGATCACAGTTCGGCCGGCAATATCGGCGGCGTGTACGACGTCGCGCGCCGCGAGTGGTCCGACGATGCGCTCGACATGCTCGGCATTCCGGCGACGATGATGCCGGAACGGCTGGTCGATTCGACGGACGTCGTCGGCGGGTTGCTGTCGCAATGGACCGCGCCACTCGGGCTGCCGGCCGGCACGCCCGTCGTCGCGGGCGGCGTCGATGCGGCGGTCGCGACCTTCGCGGCCGGCGCGACGCGTACCGGGCAGCACGTCGCGATGATCGGCACCAGCATGTGCTGGGGCTACGTGAACCGGCACGTCGATGCGCGGCACGGCCTCGTCAGCATGCCGCACGTGTTCGACGGGCAGCGCGACCTGTACGTGTTCGGCGGCGCGATCACGGCCGGCGCGTCGGTCGCGTGGTTTCGCGACCAGTTCTGTCACGCGGAAATCGATGCGGCGCGGCTGCTGCCGCACGGCGATCCGCACGCGCTGCTCGAGGAGGCGGCCGAGCGCGTGCCGGCCGGCGCGGACGGCGTGCTGTTCCTGCCGTATCTGATGGGCGAGCGCAGCCCGGTGTGGGATGCGAAGGCGAGCGGCGCGTTCGTCGGGCTGAGCCTCGCGCACACGCGTGCGCATCTTTATCGTGCGGTGCTCGAAGGCGTCGCGTTCGCGTTGCGTCACAACATCGAGGCCGGCCGTCGTGGCGCGGTGGCGCTGGACGATCGACTGATCGTCGTCGGCGGGGCCGCGCATTCGGCGCTGTGGATGCAGATCATCGCGGACGTGACGGGTTTTCCGGTGTGGACGATCGAGCAGGACGTCGAAGCCGCGATGGGCGCCGCGTTGCTGGCGGGTGTGGGTGTGGGGCTGGTGTCGCGCGATGACGCGCAGGGCGGCTGGGTCACGCTCGTCGAGCGCGCGCGGCCCGATGCCGAGCGCGCGAAAACGTATGACGCGCGTTTTGCGCTCTACACGGCGCTGTATCCGGCGCTCAAGCCGATCATGCACAAGCTGGGCACGTCATCATGAACACACGATTCGATTTCAGCGGGTCAACGGTGCTCGTCACGGGCGCATCGAGCGGCATCGGCCGCGCGTGCGCGATCGCGCTGGCGCACGCAGGCGCGCGCGTCATCGCTGCAGCGCGAGACATGGCCGCGCTCGACGCGCTCGCCGGCGAGATTGCGTGCGATACGTTGCGCATGGATGTCGGCGGCGACCAACACGCGATCGATGCCGCGCTCGATGAGTACGATGCATTCGACGGCCTCGTCAATTGCGCGGGAATCGCGTCGCTCGAACCGGCGCTCGATGTCGACGCCGCGCATTTCGATCGCGTGATGGCCGTCAATGCGCGCGGCGCGGCGCTCGTCGCGCGGGCGGTGGCGCGCAAGATGATCGAGCGCGACGGACGCGGCGCGGCGAACGCACGGGGCAGCATCGTCAACGTGTCGAGTCAGGCGGCGCTCGTCGGCCTGCCCGCGCATCTGAGCTATTGCGCGTCGAAGGCGGCGATGGACGCGATCACGCGCGTGCTGTGCATCGAACTCGGGCCGTACGGCATTCGTGTGAACAGCGTGAACCCGACCGTCACGCTCACGCCGATGGCGCAGTTCGCGTGGAGCGCACCGGAAAAGCGCGCGCCGATGCTGGCCGCGATTCCGCTCGGCCGGTTCGCGCAGCCGGACGAAGTCGTCGAGCCGATCCTGTTTTTGCTGAGCGACGCGGCGTCGATGATCAGCGGCGTGTCGTTGCCGATCGACGGCGGGTATACCGCACGCTAGACCGCGTCACGGCAGTCGCGGGTCGAGTGCGCGGCGCGGCCGGCGCGCGGCTAGACCGGATCCTTGCTCGGCGGTCCGTCCGGCTGCTGCGGGTTGTCGTGATGGCCGGGCGGCGACGAGAACGGATCGTCTTCCGGATCGCGGTTCGGGTCGGCCGGTGGTTCGGGCGTCGGGGTCGTGTGGTCGCTCATGGAGAACTCGTGCAGTGCGTGACGGCGGTGGCGCGGCGGACGCGCCTCGTCTCCGTTATAGCCAATCGGTCGCGCGTTTGCAGCGGGATTCTTGCGATGGCTTGTCGATCGTCGGAGAAATCCGCCTATTGGCAGGGTTCGTGCGGGAACGTGCGGGCCCGCGCAATCAATGTCAGCGCAAATCCGCCGGTGTATCGACGTCGCGCAGGATGCCGGGATCGTCGACGTCGAGCAGGGCCACCGGCGCGCTGGCGAACAGTGCGCGAGCGCCCGCGTCGCCGTCGAGAGTGGCGAGCGCCTCGAAGTGGTGCGCGGCGAAACCGACCGGATGGCCGCGCACGCCGCGATGCGCGGGTGCGACGATCGACGCGCCGTCGGCGTCGAGCGCGCGTGTGACCGTTTCGTAAGTGGAAGCCGCGATCCACGGCATGTCGCCGAGCGCGACGAGCCAGCCGCTCGCATCGGGCGCGGTGCGAACGCCGGCCGCGAGGCTCGCGCCCATGCCGCGCAACGCGTCGGGGGCATAGACGACCTGACAGCCGGCTTCGTTCAGCAGGATCGCGAGCTTTTCGGCGCCGGGGCGCACCACGGCGATCACGTCGGCGGTGGCCGCCGCGAGACGGCGGGCGGCGGCGACCGCCACCGGTGTGCCGTCGGGAAGCCGGGCGAGCAGCTTGCTGTGCAGGCCGCTCGGGTCGAAGCGTTGACCAAGGCCGCCGGCGAGCAGGACGCCGGTCGCGAGTGACGCATAGGACATCGGCGCGCGGGGAGTGAGACAGGTGTTGCGATTGTGCGGGAGCACACGGGGATCGGCAAGTGAGGATGTTACCGAGTCACCTGTGTCGGATCGGGAAAACCGTCATCGCGATGCTTCGTCGAGCATGCTTTCGTCGACAGGACCGTAAATTGCGTGAGATTCGTTCTGCATGACGGCCCAATAGCGATCGTCGAACGACCAGTGCCACCATTCGGACGGGTAATTCGTGAAGCCGGCGCGGGTCAGTGCGTCGATCAGGATCTTGCGGTTCGCTGCGGCCGGGCGGCTGATGAACGGGTTGTGCGTGTAGCACGAGCAAGTGGCGCGACGACGGTTGCGAGCCACGAGCCGATATTGAATGAAGCGGTCGTGGTCGTTTTGGTCAGACGAATCGCCGATATGCCAGAGTCTGGCGGAAGAGGCGCCGCCGTTCGACCCACGGGCGCACGACGCTTACCAGAGCGTCTTGACGTGCGCGTACGCGCGGATTTTTTCGTCGCGGGTGACGAGCGGCGCGCCGAGCCGCCGCGCGGTCGCGACGAGCATGCGATCGGCCGGATCCTTGTGGAACGTGCCGGGCAGGTCGGTGGATTTCGCGGCGATGTCGGCATCGACCGGCACGAACCGCATGCCGTCGATTTGCGCGACGGTGGCGAGCCATGCGTCGACATCCATTGTCAGGGCGAGGCGGTCGTTGCGCACCAGCATCGCGATTTCCCACGCGGAGATGGCCGATGCGACGAGCGTGCCTTCGCCCCGTGCGCGATCGATCGCGCTTCGCGCTTTCTTGCTGAGCGCAGGGTCGCCCGCCACCCACCACACCAATGCATGCGTATCCAGCACGATCACCGCGACGCCTCCCAATCATCTTCCGCAATCGGATCGAGAGGATTGTCGTAGCGCATGACCGAACCGCGCAATATGTCCAACGGCTGAGCTTCGCGCGAGCGATACGGGCGGATCTCGAGCGTCGGTTTGCCGTGGTCGGTGACGATCAGGCTTTCGCCCGACGCCTCGACGAGCCGGAAGTATTCGAGTGCGCGAGCCTTGAATTCGGATTTCGATACGGGAGCGTGCGGCATCATGATTTGAGCATGGTCATACGACGATGGTCATTTTAGACCCGCGTTTCGACGCCGCGCAAGCGCTGTGGAGCGTGCCCGGCTCACGCTATGCATCCGCCCACTTCCTCAACAGGTTGTGATAAATCCCGGTCAGCGAAATGACCACCGGGTCCTTCGCCCCTTTTTCCGCGGAAAGCGCCTGAATTTGCGTATCGAGCTGAAACAGCAGCGTGCGATCGCCATCGTCGCGCACCATGCTCTGAATCCAGAAGAACGATGCCACACGTTCACCGCGCGTCACCGGCGTCACGTGATGCAGGCTCGACGCTGGATACAGCACGAGGTCGCCTGCCGGCAGCTTCGCGCGATGCACGCCGTAGGTATCCTCGACGCATAGTTCGCCGCCGTCGTATGCGTGGGGTTCCTCGAGGAACAGCGTCGCCGACAGATCGCTGCGCACACGAAAATCCGTGCCGCGCAGCAGCCGGATCGCGTTGTCGACGTGCGTGCCGAACGTCTCGCCGCCTTCATAGCGATTGAACAGCGGCGGAAACACCTTGAGCGGCAGCGCCGCCGAAAAGAACAGCGGATGGCGGGCGAGCGCATCCTGGATTGCGTCGCCGACGGTGCGCGCGACCGGTGAACCTTCCGGCAATTGCCGATTGCGTTTCGCGAGCGCCGACTGCGCGCCGGAGGTTGCGTTGCCATCGACCCATTCGGCGGCATCGAGCAGGTCGCGGCATTGCGCGACTTGCGCTCGGGTCAGTACGCCGGGGATATGAAGCATCATGATGCGGTTTCCATTGCGTGCGGCGCCAGCTGCATGGCCGCCGAACGAAAAGCGTCGAGCGGCGACGACACGAGATACGCACGCATCTTCGCGATGAACGCGGGTGTCGCGGTGGCCGGCACGCGCGCGAGCCAGGCGAGCGCTTCGTCGACGCGCCCGCGTTCGGCGAGCAGCCGCGCATAGTTGAACTGGCCACGAAAATCGCCGGCGTCGGCCGCACGGCGATAGTGGTCGAACGCGGCGTCGATATCGACCGATACGACCCAGCCGTCCTCGTAGAAGCCGCCGATCAGGTTGATCGATTTCGCGTGACCGAGCGCGGCCGCGCGGCGGAACCAGTCGAGCGCGTCGGCGCGGTTCTCGTCGACGCCGTTGCCGAGGGCAAGTGCGGTCGCGTAGTTGTACATGCCCCAATCGAGGCCTGCCTGCGCGGCGAGCCGATACCAGTACACGGCGACCGGCGCGCACGCGGCCGTGCCCCAGCCGAACTCGTAGCAGCGCCCGAGCATGTTCATCGCCATCGGGTGGCTGGCCCGCGCCGCGTGCCGGAACCAGTTGAACGCGGCCGCCGGATCGCGCGCGACGCCGTGCCCGTCGAGCAGGTATTGTCCGTACACGGCCTGCGCGTCGACGATACCGTGGTCGGCCGCCGCCGCGACCCACGCGGCGGCGCGCTCGGGCGGCCCGGCCAGGATGTCGGCGAACTCGCGCGGCGAGACCGACGCGAGCGCCTTCAGCGATACGGCCTCCATTGATCAGTAGCGCGCGTTCAGCGTGACGAACGCCGAGCGGCCCGGCGCGATCGACGCATAGTGCGCCGGATACGCCTGATCGAAGTACGTGCGGTTGAACAGGTTGTTCACGTTCAGTTGCAGGTCGAGCTTCTTGTTGATCCGGTACTGCGCCATCGCGTCGAAGCGCCAGTACGACGGCACGGCGCGCAGGTTCGCGGGATCGCCGAACACTTCCGACATGTAGAACGCGCCGCCGCCGACCGTGAACTTCGGCGTGACGTCGTAGTTCGACCACATCGTGAGGCTGTGCTTCGGCGTGTTCGGGAAGCGGTTGCCGTTGTTCGCGGCGTCCTTGCCGTTGTCGCGCAACGCGCTCTTCATGTACGTGTAGCCGCCGAACACCTGCCATTGCTTCGTGATCTGGCCGGCGAGGCCGAGCTCGAGGCCCTGCACGCGCTTGTTGCCGACCATCGCGTACTGGTTGTTCGGCAGCGTCACGCGCGCGTTCGTCGTATCGATCTGGAACAGCGCGGCCGTCAGCGACAGCTGGTCGTTCAGCACGTTCCATTTCGTGCCGAGTTCGATGCTGCGGTTCTTCTCGGGCGCCATCTGGTCGGCGTTCGGGCCGACGCCGCCGCGGCCCGGCGTCAGCGACTGCGTTTCGCTGCCTTCGCCGAGCAGCATGCCGGCCGGCGTCGACGACGTCGCATACGACGCGTAGATGCTGCCGTTCCGTGCGGGCTTGAACACGAGGCCGGCTTGCCAGTTGAACAGCGTGTCGTCGCGCGTGTAGGTCTTGCCGCCGTTGGCCTTGGTGTCGGTGAAGCGGGTCGAATAGTCGTCGACGCGCACGCCGGCGTTCACCTGCCAGCGCGGCGTGAGCTCGATCGTGTCGAAGCCGTAGATCGACTTCGTCGTGGTGCGCGCATGCGCATAGTCGTTGTTGCGCGTGATCGAACCGGCCCACGGATCGTTCGGGTTCGGCGACCACAGGCTCGTGCAGTTGTAGCCCGACGGCGCACCGATGCCTTTCTGGCAGATCGTGCCCTTGTCGGTTGCCACCGTGTACGAATCGCGCTTGCCCCATTCGCGGGACAGCTCGATGCCGGTCGTGAAGCTGTGCTTGAACGGGCCCGTGCGGAATTCGCCGAACAGCTCGGTCAGGTTCGCGAGGCTGTTGATCGAGCTGTCGCGGTTGTTGTTGCGGCGCCAGACCTTGCCGTTCACCACGTTGCCCTGGCTGTCGTCCGGCTGCGTCCAGATGTAGTCCTGCGTCGATTCCGTGTAGCGCGTGGTGTTGCGCACCGTCAGGTTCGGCGTGATGTCGTGCTCGATCTTGATCGTGCTGATGTCCGACGTGGTCTTGCGGAAGTCGCGGTCGATCAGGCCGTAGAAGTTGTGGCGATCGACGGGCGCCGGATAGATCGTGCCGACGTTCGCGGGCTTGTTCGACGTCGTGTAGAAGTACGGGATCCCGCCGTCGGGCATGTCGTCGGTTGACAGGTGGTAGTAGCTCGCGGTCACGCGCGTCGGCGTGCCGAGGCCGAACGCGATCGACGGCGCGACGCCCCAGCGCTCGTTGTTGACGGCGTCGCGGCCGGCGACGTCGTTGTTGTGACTCATCAGGTTCAGGCGGAACGCGGCGTGATCGGCGAACTGCCAGTTGCCGTCGGCGGTGAAGCGGCGATAGCGGTCGGTGCCCAGGCCCGCGCTCGCGGCGGCCGTCGTGCCGAGATGCGGGGCCTTCGTGATCAGGTTGATGCTGCCGCCGGCACCGCCGCGGCCGCCGTACGCGCCGTCGGAGCCTTTCGTGATCTCGACGCGCTCGGTGTTGAAGATCTCGCGCGTGGTGGCGCCCGTGTCGCGCATGCCGTCGACGAACATGCTGCCCTGCGTGTCGTAGCCGCGGATGAACGGACGATCGCCGAGCGGGTTGCCGCCTTCGCCGGCGCCGAACGTGATGCCGGGCACCGTGCGCAGCGCTTCGGTCAGCGTCGCCGCGCCGCTGCTCTGGATCAGTTCCTGCGGGATCACGGTGACGGATTTCGGCGTGTCGACGAGCGGCGCGGTGAATTTCGCGGAAGCGGAAAAGTCGGCCTTGAAGCTGTGCTCGGTCTTGCCCTGGATCTCGATTGGTGCAAGGTGGCCCTCGGTGCTGACGGGCGCCGCGGGCGGCGTGCCGTCGGCGAACGCGGGGCTCGCGGCGAGCACGCTGCACAGGGTGGTGAATTTACCGAGCCTCAGCTCGTCGGGACGGGACTTCATGGTGCGCTTCGACCTCGCGGTGTGGCCCCGGGGCGGTGCGTTGCGGAAACGTGCATGCCGCCGGGAATTATTACGATTTGTTTTCAGGCGGCATTCTATGTAATTTCTTGTTGAATGAGAAGCGTTCTTGTTCGCGTTTGTGCGGGGATTGTTGACGAATGTTGCAGAGGGTTTGTGGGGGATTGCGGGGCGGGAGGATGGCCGAACGGCCGAATGGGAGAGGCGTGGCGGGCGGCTTACAGTGGCCGAATCTTCCTTCGACTCAAATGACTGCAAGGTGTTAGTATGACTGCATTGCAGGCAAATGTAGTGAGGCGCATCATGCCCATGATCACCGTTCGAAATTTGCCCGACGAAGTGCATCGCGCGCTTCGAATCCGGGCTGCGCAACATGGCCGCAGTACCGAGGCCGAGGTGCGAGACATCCTCGAGCAAGCCGTTCGGCCGGGAGGGCGGCTGAGACTGGGAACGTTGCTCGCTGAAATCGGGCGAGAGGCTGGCGGCATCGATTTCGAAGTTCAGCGTGATAAGACGCCAACCGATCCCATGAGCTTCGAATGATCCTGGTCGATACCAACGTCATTTCCGAGCCGCTGCGGCGCGAGCCGAGCGCAGCCGTGATCGAATGGCTCGACGCGCAGAACGTCGACACGTTGTTTGTAGCCGCAATCAGTCTGGCGGAGATTCGGTTCGGCGTGGCCGTGTTGCCGGTGGGGCGCAGGCGGGACTGGCTCGAGCAAAGCATCGAGCAGCGCGTCGTGCCGTTGTTTCGCGGCCGGATCCTGCCGTTCGACGATGCGGCCAGCAAGGCGTATGCGAGCCTTCGCGCCAAGGCGCGTGGTACGGGCAACGCGATGGCGTCTGCCGATGGCTTCATCGCGGCAACCGCCGCCGCGAACGGTTTGATCGTGGCCACGCGCGACGTCGCGCCGTTCGAGGCAGCGGGCTTGCGTGTGATCGATCCCTGGGCCAGCTGACGCCGGCTCGGCCGCCGTCACGTTACCGGCGTCGAAAATGACAGCGCGCCGTGCAAGCCGGCGCGTTGGGTGCGTGCCGGCTGCGCGCGGCCCTTGAACCGGGGCAATCTCGGTTCAGCCGCGCGACACCGGCTGCAGGTCAGTCGATTCCGTGAAACACCGCATCCTCCGGGCCGAGGTACGCCGGCGGACGCCACGTCGCATCGCGCATCGAGTGCTGGACGAGATTCTCGACACCCAGCAGCACCGCGAAGATCGCCATTCGCACCGGAATGCCGTTGTCGGTCTGCCGGAAGATCGCGAGACGCGGGTCGCGGTTCAGGTCGACCGACAGGTCGTTCGCGCCCGGCCGGCTATCGCGCGGCAGCGGGTGCATGATCAGCGTGTCGGGCTTGCATACCGAATCGACGAGCGCCTGGTTGATCTGGAAATCCGGCGTATAGCCTTCGAACGACTCGTCGGTGAAGCGCTCTTTCTGAATCCGCGTCGCGTAGACGACATCCGCGCCGCGCAGCCCGGCCGCGAGGTCGTTCGTCTGCTCGACCACATGGCCGTTCGTCGAAATCTGGTCGACGATGTACGCCGGCATCTCGAGCGTCGGCGGCGATACGAGCGTGAACTTCAGCCCGCGGTACAGCGCGAGCAGCTTGACGAGCGAGTGCACGGTGCGGCCGTATTTCAGGTCGCCGACCAGCGCGATGTGCGCGCCGTCGACGATCTTGCCGAGCCGCGAGAATTCGCGCTGGATCGTATACAGGTCGAGCAGCGCCTGGCTCGGGTGCTCGCCGGGGCCGTCGCCGCCGTTGATCACCGGCAGGTTCGTCGCGCGTGCGAATTCGGCCACCGAGCCTTTTTCCGGATGGCGGATCACGAGCGCGTCGACGTAGCCGGCCATTACGCGGCTCGTGTCGTAGATCGATTCGCCCTTGGCCATCGACGAGAACGTGAAGCCCGTCGTGTCGCACACCGAGCCGCCGAGCCGGCAGAAGGCCGCGCCGAACGACACGCGCGTGCGCGTGCTGGCCTCGAAGAACAGGTTGCCGAGCACCGCGCCTTCGAGCACGCGCGAAATCTTGTGGCGTCGCGCGATCGGCTGCATGACGTCGGCCACGCGGAACAGCGCCTCGACCGAATCCCGCGAGAACTGCTCGACCGAGATCAATTGCGGCTTGCCTTCGAACAGGAACTGCTTCGCGAGCCCTTGTTTATCTACGCTTTGCGTATAGTTCTCGCCGTCCGGCGCTGGGCGTTCGACGATTTCCGACACGAAGCGCTCGACGATCTCGGGCATCCCGCGCGATTCCTGGGAATCGTCCGGAAGCAGCCAGGTATCCAGCGCGCGCCGGCTGACGCCGATGCGATTCGCGAATGCCTCGCGGGTCATGTTGAGGCGGCGCATCGCGTCGCGGAGGAAGGCTTGCTGGGGAACGGTCATCGGCGGCTCCTGGGCGAAAAATATACGCGGTGCGTATATTAGTTCCTCGCGCAATGAAGTCAAGAAAAATCTGTGCGCACGCGCGGCCGGGCCGTACTGGCGCGCGGCGCGGCTCTCCGTATAATCAGGTCAGGCCCCGTGTCCGGCAGCGTGCCGGGCGCCACGCCACACACGATTCACACGATTCGCCCGGTCGGGCTTGTTGATTCCAAGGAGAATGAGAATGACGCGTACGATTGCTGCAATGCTGCTGGTGCTGACCGCCGCGCTCGCCGGTTGCAATACGGTCGCCGGCGTGGGCCAGGATATTTCGAAGGGCGGCCAGGCGATCAGCGATTCGGCTGAAAAGGCCAAGTAAGCCGACCGGTTCAGGCATGCAGAAGGCGCCGGGCCTTCCCGCGATGGCGGGGCGGCCCGGTGCCTTTTTCGTGCGCGGGTCGATGCCGGCGGCGTCAGGCGTGTTCCACGAACGCGTAACGGCCTTCGACCTTGCGCGGCGTGAACCAGCCGTAGTCGGGGAACAACCGGTTGCGGACGAACCACACGTAACCGACCAGCACGACCGTGATCGCGAGGCTCGGCAGCGCGGTCGCCGGATCGCGCCCGAGGTCGGCGACGGTCTTCGGCATCTGCAGCAGCGACAGCAGGATGAACGCGTGATACGCGCCGACACGTTGGGTCGCAAAGCCCCAGATGAACAGCAGCGACAGCGGCACGGTCAACGCGAGGAATACGGTGACGAGGACGGTGCCGGCGCCGGATGCGAAGAAGTAGTACGCAAGCATCAGGCTGATGACCAGTTGGGCGATGCCGAGCGCGATCAGGATCCGGACGTGCACCTTGTTCTTGCGGCAGCGTTCGGGGTCCGGGCACGACGCGATCAGATGCGCGAGCACGCGATCCCTGAGCCCCTGTCCGGACAGTTCGGCCAGCGCGTCGGCTTTCCTCGTTCCCGCGGACAGCAGCACCGCGATGCTTGTTTTGGCTTCCTTCCTGTTCATTGTTTGGCGGATTGTTGTTCGAGGGTGGTCAAAGGGGCCGGCCACGCGAATATTGCATCTCGCGCAGCCGTGCGCAACGGTTTTGCGGTGCGCGGACACATTCCTACAGTCGCCGGCTGCATCGTGGCGAAGGCGGGGAGCGGCAGGCGATGCGACGGCAGGGCGCCGCCGCCGTTTCCGCCGGGACGCGATGAGCGCGAGTCAGTCGATGGCGGTCCGCGCAGCGATCGTCGCGCGTGATTCGGCGGGCGGCTCGCGCCGTCGCGTCGCGCCGACCAGCATGCCGGCGACGACGAGCGCGATGCCGGCGACACGCGTGCCGGTCAGCGCTTCGCCGAACAGCGCGACCGCGAACAGCACGGCCGAAACCGGCGCGACCGCGGTGAACAGGGCGGCCTCGGTGCCGCTCGTGCGCGCCGAACCCGCATACCAGCACAGGTAGCCGAGCACGGTCGGGATCAGCGCGTAGTACGCGATCGCCGACACGGCGCCGACGGTCCAGCCGCTCGCCACCGCGCGCCATTCGAACGCGGCCGGCACGAGTGCGAGCACGAAGCCGAGGCCCGACATCGCGGTGGAAAGCGCAAGCGGCGGCAACGGCGCGGCAAGCCGCCGGTTGAGCAGGATGAAAATCGCTTCGCATGCGACGGCCGCCAGTACCAGCGCATCGCCGGCAAGCGTCTGCAGCGACGGCATCGCATGGCCTGGCGCGAACGTGACGAACAGCACACCGGCGGTGGCGAGCGCGGCGGCCAGCCAGTCGCGCGGCGTCTGCCGCTCGCGCAGCACGACGGCCGCGATCAACGTCGACATGGCCGGCAGCGTGCCGAGCATCACGCCCGCATCGAGCGGCGACGACAGCTTCGTCCCGCTGATCAGCAGCACCGTATAGCCGACGCCGCCCGCCGCCGCCTGGATGACGAGCAGCACGGCGTCGCGTGCGCAAATGCGGGGCCAGCGCATGCGCTGCGCGCGCATCAGCGCGAACAGCAGCGGGGTCGCGATCAGGAAGCGCAGCGCGGTGGCCGCGAATGGCGACAGGCCGCCGGCCGCGAGACGGCTCGCGATGACGGTGCTGCCGACGCCCGCCATCGCGGCGGCGAGATAGAGATAACCAATCAGTCGTGTCTTCATGCGCCGCATCGTCGCGTACCGGGCACGGGGCGTCTTGAACGAAATTGCAGCAGAGGGAGGCGTTGAATACGGTGCGCCGTCGACATGTCCGGACGCAATGGGGCGCGGCTGCCGTCGAGGTGGCAACCGCATTTCGAATGAAGTGCGCCCGGCGGCCTCGCGCGCGCCGGCGATAGCGCGACTTAACCCGCCTGCGTGAACCGCCCCGGCGTGATCCCGAACTGGCGCGCGAACGCGCGCGTCAGGTGGCTCTGATCGGCGAAGCCGGCTTCAGCCGCGGCATCGGCGATCGGCAAACCGCGGGCCAGCAACGCGCGCGCGAGCCGCGTGCGCGACTGAACCAGATAGGCATGCGGCGTGATGCCGAGCTCGCGCGCGAAGCCGCGCAGCAACTGGAAGCGGCTGACGCCGCTCAGGTCGGCCAGCTCGGCGAGCGACACGGGGGCGGCCGGCGCCGCGTCGAGCCGCTCGCGGGCGACGCGGACCGCGGGTGCGACGCCGGCCGCCGGCAGCGTGCGGTTTGCGTGCCGGGCAAGCAAACCGGCGACGAGCATCACGAGCGCTTCGTCGCGGGCCAGCGGCTGGGTTTCGCCTGCGACGATGCGTGCATGCAGCCGGCCGACGGCGGCCGAGAGGCGCGCGTCGCGCACGGCCGGATGCGCGAGCTCGACGCCGCCGACGCCTTCTTCCGCCGCGACGCCCGCGACCAGCGCGGGCGCGAGGTACAGCATCCGCCAGCGCCGGCCGGTGCCGGCCTCGAGCGGCGAACCGTCGTGCATCTCGCCCGGGTTGACCATGATCGTGTCGCCGGCCAGCGCGTCGACCTGCCCGCGGCCGCTCCACGACCGGTGCGCACCGCTGACGATCACGCCGACCCCGAATTCGTCGTGCGCGTGGCGCGGAAATGCGCGATCGGATTCGAGGCTGATCGTCTCGATGCCTTCGCCGGTGCGTCGGTAGTGGGTGACACGGTGCATGTGCGCTCCTCGCGCCGGTGGCGGCGCGGATCACGGGCACTTTAGCGCGTTCCGGCGCCGCGCGCCCTTCATCCGTTTGGCGGATACCGCGCGGCGCGCGCAGCCCGCACCATGTGCACATGAGCAGCGTACACGGCCCGCCGGGCCTGAAGCTGCGCGGGAGAGGGCAGGTGGAACGACAGGATCCGGTATTCATTCAGGTGGGCGCGCTCGCGGACGGCTTCGCGCCGGACGCGAACGTCCTCGCCCCCGTCGACGCACTCGTCGGGCGGACGCTGACGCTCGACGACGCATCGGGCGCGTGGCGTATCTATACGTTCGAGCCGGGCGCGCTGCAGTGGCGCGATGCGGCGACCGGTACGAACGGCCGCGCGGCGTGCCGCGTGACGCGGCTGCGCGACGGGCTGTACTTCGTCGACTACATCGATGCGACCGCTCGGGCGACGTCGGTGAGCCTCGTGATCGATCTCGACACCGGTGTGTGGACGGCGGTCGTCGGTACGCTGCCGACGGAAGCGGACACGCGCATCGATGCATTCACGCGCGTCGCGCACGGGCTGCCGCTGACGGCCGTCGATGCGCAATTCCGACACGGTACGCTGGGCGGCCACGCCCGGCCGGGGCCGCTGCATGCGCCCACGCGCGAGTTGATCGGCAAGCGGACGATGTACCGCTACAGCCCGACCGAATGCTACGAGCACATCTACCTGAACGAGAATTTCTACGCGTGGCAGTGCCTGCAGGGCGTCGAAGGCGGGCTGGCCGATGTCGACCGCTGTCATTACTTCAGGATTGCAGACGCGCTTTACTTGTTCGTGTGGCGTGAGAAGGTGGTGCCGACGCTCGGCGTCGTGCTGATCGACTTCGCGCAGCGCAAGACCGACGGCAAGATCTTCGGCTATCAGGGCAGCGATTTCGGCACGTTGTCGAATTTCCAGATCGGCGCATACGCGCAGGTGCTGAACGAAACCGTGCATCCGCTCGGCGACGAGGCGCGGCGATGACTGCCGTGCTCGGCAGCGGCCGCTTGCGTGCGGATTTCAGCGGTCGCGTCGTGCTCGTCACGGGCGCCGCGCAAGGGATCGGCGCGGCGATCGCGCGCCGTTTCGCGGAATCCGATGCGTTCGTCGCGGTCGCCGACCTGAACGGCGATGCGGCCGCCGCGCAGGCCGACGCGCTGGCCGGCGCGGGCGGCGACGCACGCGCGTACCGGGTCGATGCCGCGAGCCGGGCCGAACTGGATGCGCTCGTCGCCGCAGTCGAGCGCGACGGCGGCCGGCTCGATGTCGTCATCCACAATGCCGCGTATTTTCCGTTGACGCCATTCGCGCAGATCGACGAGCCGACGCTCGAGCGGACGCTGTCGGTCAACCTGTCGGCGCTGTTCTGGCTTGCGCAGGCCGCGTTGCCGGCATTCGAGCGCGCGGGGGCCGGGCGGCTGCTCGTCACGTCGTCGGTGACGGGGCCGCGCGTCGCGTATCCGGGGCTCGCGCATTACGCGGCGTCGAAGGCCGGCGTGAACGGCTTCATTCGGGCGGCGGCGCTGGAGCTCGCGCGCCGCAACGTGACGGTCAACGGCGTCGAACCGGGGATGATCCGCACGCCGGCGGCCGGCAATCTCGGCGACGCGTCGGTCGCGGCGCAGATCGCGCGCGACATTCCGCTGGCACGGATGGGCGAGCCGGAGGATATCGCGAACGCGATGCTGTTTCTCGCGTCGGCCGACGCGGCGTACATCACCGGGCAGACGATCGTCGTCGACGGTGGCGCGACGTTGCCGGAGAGCGGGGCGGTGCTGGGAGACGGGTAGCGGTGAGCTAGCGAGGCCGGCCGTGGCGGCGGCCGCGGGCCGTGCGGGCATAGGCGGGCATAGGAGGGCATTTGCGGGCATAGGCCGGCCCACGCCACGGGGCCGTGCCGCACGCCAGCGCCGCGACTACAACCAGCCGTTGCGGATGAATTCGACGATCGAATAGCGACGATGCTCGAGATCGTGCTGCCGCACGGCCTCGACGATCCGCGATACGCCATCCGCATAGGGCGTATCGCCGGATACGCGCGATTCGAACTGGAGGCTGCATGCGCCATCGTCGATGCGTATCCGGTGAACCGCATGGCGGCCGAGCTGATCGTCCGGGATGCCGAATTCGCTGCGCTGCGCAGCCGGGTCGCGCACGGAGCGAATGGTTTCCGGCCGCACGCCGAGCGACCGGGCGATGCCGACGGCCGTGCCGGGGACGGACGTCTTGCCGGCCTGATGCGACTCGGTCACGCTGATCTCGCAGTCGCGGAACAGGTGGCCGCTGGTTTCCAGCATGCTCATGAACTTGAGCATCAGGATGTTCGTGTTCGGACACAGCACGACCGGAAAGCCGTACGTCCCGGTTTCGAGGTCGGAGCCGGTCGACAACTCGACGAGCGGCGACGCGGTGGCCTGGCAGAACGCGATCGCCGCGGCGAGTTCGCGGCCGGAACCGGCATGGACGACGATCGAGCGGGCGTCGCTACGCCGCGCGTCGGTTCGCGTGGCGTCCGACCACGGCATCACGCGACAGCTGGCCGGGTCGAGCTTGTGCGAGCCGAGCAACTCGTTGGCGAGCTTGCCGGTTCCGATGACGAGTACTTGCATGGGATGGACGGGTTGAGGTTCGGGATGCGAGACGGTGATGGGCGCGGGTCTTCGGGCAGGCCAGCCCGGCCGCCTTGCCGCGCGCCATGGGTGCCGGGCATCGCGCATTATGCCCGGCCGTCCGACCGCGTGCTCGTCGACTCGCGCAGGCATCGCACCGTCTCGCGACGGATAGGTCGCGATCTGTTTCGCGATGCCGCCGCCGAATGGCCGCCAGCTTCCCGTCGACCTTTCGCCGAGTTCCCTCCCTCCCGGCCAGCCGCGGTCCACCGACGGACGAACCGCGCGACCGCACCCTCATCCCGTGCGCACGAACGCGTGAACGGCGCTACGCTGTCGGCATTTCATCCCATCACCCTCGATCCAGGAGAACACATCGATGGAACACGACCTGAAAGGCAAGGCAGTCGCGATTACCGGCGGCTTCGGTCATCTGGGCGTCGCGACGGCCGCGTGGCTCGGCGAGCGCGGCGCACGCGTCGCGCTGATCGGCCGCGGCGCGGCTCCGGCAGCGCAGGCGCTACCCGGCGTGCCGGCCGATGCGCTGCGCATCGGCGGCATCGATCTCGTCGATCCGCAGGCCGCCGTGCAGGCGCTCGACGCGGTCAACCGCGAATTCGGCCAGGTCGACGCGCTGCTGAACATCGCGGGCGCATTCGTGTGGCAGACGATCGCCGACGGCGATGCCGCCACGTGGGACCGCATGTATGAACTGAACGTGAAGACAGCGCTGAACGCGTCGAAGGCCGCACTGTCGTACCTGGTCGCGAGCCCGGCCGGCCGCATCGTCAACATCGGCGCGGGCGCGGCGTTCAAGGCCGGCGCGGGAATGGGCGCGTATGCGGCCGCGAAGGCGGGCGTCGCGCGGCTCACCGAGGCGTTGGCGGCGGAACTGCTCGATCGCGGCGTGACCGTGAACGCGCTGCTGCCGAGCATCATCGACACGCCGCCGAACCGCAAGGACATGCCCGACGCCGACTTCTCGCGCTGGGTCCGGCCCGAACAGCTCGCGGCGACGATCGGATTCCTGCTGTCGGCCGACGCGCAGGCGATCACCGGTGCGTCGATTCCGGTGAGCGGCCGCGTCGCGTAGTGCGCCGCGGGCAGGGCTCGCCGGGGCCGGCCGTGCGTACAATGTCGCACCGGATTGCGCGACCCGGACCCGAGACCGAACCCGACACCATGACTCAGCCCACCATCCTGATCGTCGAAGACGAACAGGCGATCGCGGACACGATCGTCTATGCCCTCGGCACCGACGGCATGCAGACCGTCCACTGCACGCTCGGGCAGGCGGCGCTCGACCGCCTGCGCGACACGCGTGTGGATCTCGTGGTGCTCGACGTCGGCTTGCCGGACCTCAGCGGCTTCGAGGTATGCCGGCGGCTGCGCACGTTCACCGATATTCCGGTGATTTTCCTGACCGCGCGGCACGACGAGATCGACCGGATCGTCGGGCTCGAGATCGGCGCCGACGATTACGTCGTCAAGCCGTTTTCGCCGCGCGAGCTGGCCGCACGGGTGCGCGTGATCCTGCGCCGCTTCCGCCGGGCGGCCACACCGGAGCCGGCGCCCGCACCCGCGCTGGCCGACGCGCCTGCACCGGTCGCCGCCGGCTTCACGCTCGATGCCGACGGCGCGCGCGTGGCGTGGCTCGGCCACGCGCTGGACCTCACGCGCTACGAATTCGGACTGCTCGCGTTGCTGGTCCGGCATCCGGGCCGCATCTACTCGCGCGAACAATTGATGGATCTCGTGTGGCACGAGGCGCTCGATTCGGCCGACCGCACGGTCGACACGCACATCAAGACGCTGCGCGCCAAGCTGCGCGCGATCGATCCCGAGCGCGACCCGATCCGCACGCATCGCGGAATGGGTTATTCGCTGCAACCGTAACGACCGGCACCGCCCATGCATATCGGCCTGCGCATCTTCTTCGGCTTTTTCCTGATCGTCGGCCTGGCCGCGCTGATCACGCTGCGCGTATTCGTGCAGGAGGTGAAGCCCGGCGTGCGCGAAGCGATGGAGGACACGCTCGTCGATACCGCGCAGGTGCTGGCGACGCTGGCGGCCGACGACATGGCGAACGGCCATATCGCCGACGGCACATTCGCACGGCAGCTCGGGAAACTGCACGAGCGCCCGGTTAGCGCCAACGTGTGGGGCATCCAGAAGAACGCGATCGGCTACCGCCTCTACATCACCGACGCGCACGGCATCGTCCGCTACGACTCGTCCGGCAGCGCGGTCGGGCAGGACTATTCGCGCTGGAACGACGTGTACCGGACGCTGCGCGGCGAATACGGCGCGCGCAGCACGCGCAGCGATCCGAACGACGACAGCAGCACCGTGATGCACGTGGCGGCGCCGATCCGGCGCGGCAACGAGATCATCGGCGTGCTGACGATCGCGAAGCCGAACCAGACGGTCGCGCCGTTCATCGCGCGCAGCCAGCGCAAGATCATGCTGTACGGCGCGTTGCTGATGGGCGGCGCGATCCTGATCGGCGCCGCGTGCACGTGGTGGCTGGTGCTCGGGCTGCGGCGCCTGCAGCGCTATGCGCGCGCGATCGCGGCCGGCGAGCGCGCGTCGATGCCGCTGCAGGGCGCGAACGAGCTGGCCGAACTCGGGCGCGCGGTCGAAAGCATGCATCAGCGGCTGGAAGACCGGCAGTACGTCGAAACCTACATCCACACGCTCACGCACGAGATGAAGAGCCCGCTGGCCGCGATCAGCGGCGCGGCCGAGCTGTTGCAGGAAGACATGCCGGTCGCGAACCGCCGCCGCTTCACCGAGAACATCCGCCGCCAGGCCGGCCGCCTCGAACAGATGATCCGCAAGCTGCTCGCGCTGGCCGAGGTCGAGCAGAAGCAGCGGCTGTCGGTGCACGAGCCGGTCGCGCTGCGGCCGGTGCTCGACCAACTCGTCGACGATATCGAACCGCGCGCGCGGCAGCGCGGCGTGAGCCTGCGGATCGACGCGAACGATGCGGCTGATGGGGCCGATGCGCCGGTCGTCGACGGCGATCCGTTCCTGCTGCGGCAGGCGCTCGGCAACCTGCTCGACAACGCGCTGGATTTCGCGCCGCAGGGCAGCACGATCCGGATCGCGCTCGAGCGGCAGCCGGCGGGCAGGGCGCACGTCGCGGTCGTGCGCGTCGCCGACGACGGCCCCGGCGTGCCCGACTATGCGCTGTCGCGCGTGTTCGAACGCTTCTATTCGCTGCCGCGTCCCGATGGGCAGGATCGCAGCACGGGCCTCGGGCTGTGTTTCGTCCGCGAGGTCGCGATGCTGCACCACGGCCAGGTCGCGCTCGCGAACCGTGCCGAAGGCGGCGCGTGCGCGACGCTCACGCTGCCGTCGGCGGGCTGACCGCGCGCTTCACGTTCGCCACACATTCGCTTCACGCCGGCTTCAATCGCCCTTCACCGGGGCCGCGCATGCTGACCGTACCTTCCACTCCGGTACCTGCCAGCAATGAATCGAGTCCTGTTGTTCAAGTCCATGATCACCGCGTTTCTCGCGCTGGCGATCCTGATCCCGCTGCAGATGGTCCAGAGCATCGTGCGGGAACGCGCCGACTATCGGCAGAACGCGCTGCAGAGCATCTGGGCGAGCTACGCGGGGCCGCAGACGGTGACGGGACCGGTGCTCGTCGTCCGTTACACGGAAGTCACGCGCGTGAGCGACGACGTGCGCGCCGGCGGCAAGGCGAAAACCAGCCTGAAAAGCGAGACGAAACGGCTGCTCGTGTTTCCGAAGACGCTGAACGTCGACGGCACGCTGTCGGTCAGCGTGCGCTATCGCGGCATCCACAAGGCGCTCGTGTACGGGCTCGACAGCCGGATGACGGGCACGCTGCCGCTGCCGGACCTGAAGAAGCTGCCGCAGGCCGACGGGCACGTGAGCTTCAAGATCGACGGTGCGTATGTCGCACTCGGCATCGGCGACCTTCGCGGGTTGAAGGCGCAGCCCGACCTGCGCATCGGCGGCAAGCGGATCGACGTGGAGCAGGGCACGCGGCTCGAGAGCCTGCGCCAGGGCGTGCATGCGAACCTCGATCTCGCGGCGCTGGCGGACGCAAACGCAGGCGCGACGGTCGTGCCGTTCAGCATCGGCCTGCCGCTCGCGGGCGCCGAATCGGTCGCGTTCGCGCCGGTGGGCGACCAGAACGACTTCTCGCTGAAATCGACGTGGCCGCATCCGAGCTTCGGCGGCGAATTCCTGCCGGCCGACCGCACGATCGACGCGCGCGGCTTCGTCGGCAACTGGCACGTGACGTCGTTCAACACGAAGGCGCGCGAGCAAGTGGCGTCCGGCACCGGCGACGGCGAGATCGAGATGGCGTCGGTATCGGTGATCGAGCCCGTGAACGTCTATCTGCAGGCCGAGCGCGCGACGAAATACGGCGCGTTGTTCGTGATGCTCACGTTCGCGAGCTTCTTCATGTACGAGCTCGTGAAGCGGCTGCGCATTCACCCGATCCAGTACACGCTGGTCGGCCTGTCGCTCGCGCTGTTCTTCCTGCTGCTGCTGAGCCTGTCCGAGCATATTGCGTTCGGCTATGCGTATCTCGCGGCGAGCGGCGCATGCATCGGGCTGCTGGGCTTCTACCTGTCGTTCGTGCTGCACAGCGTGAAGCGCGGCGCGACGTTTACGGCGCTGCTCGCGATGCTGTACGCGGCGCTCTACGGGCTGCTGCTGTCGGAAGACAATGCGCTGATGCTCGGTTCGCTGCTGCTGTTCGCGATCCTCGCCGGCATCATGACGCTCACGCGCCGCGTCGACTGGTATTCGCTCGGCGCCGCGTGGCAGCCGCTGGCCGACAAGCCGGCGGCGGTGAAGCCGGGCGCGCCGGTGAAGTAGGCGAGCAAGCGGGCGGGCTCGGCGATCGCGCAGTGACGGAGGCGTTCATCGTCGGCCGGCCCGGCCTGCCGAAAGCGGCGGCGGCCCGGATCGCCCTATACTGACCACTCCACATTACCGGACCACGCCGTGCCGAACCCAGTTTCAGGAGATCCGTCCATCGACGATCCCCGTCCGACCCCGCCCATCCAACCCGAACTGGAAGACTGCTGCAACAGCGGCTGCTCGCCGTGCGTCTTCGACCTGTACGACGAAGCGCTCGCGCGCTATCGCGTCGAACTGGCCGAATGGGAGGCGCGGCAGGCACAGCGCGAGCATCGCAAATAAACCGGACGCCGGCGAGCGGCCATGCGTTGCATGCACCGCATCTGTCGCCGACGTCGGACTGACGAGGCCAATTCCGTCGCGCGTCAGGCGTCACGCATCCGCATGCAGCCGCCGATGCATCGGCCCGAGCGCCATCGACAATGCAATGCAGCCCACCAACACGATCGTCAGCGTGAACATCGACGCCCTGAACCCCTGCACGTAGTCGAGCGCGGCCGGATGCACGCCGAGCCGCGCGAAGAACACGCCGCCGATCGTCGCGGCGCCGACCGCCGCGCCGATCTGGAGCATCGCGCTGACCATCCCCGACGCGACGCCCGCGCGGGCCGCGTCGACTTCCGCGAGCACGATCCGCACGACCGACGGCAGCACGAGCCCTTGCCCGATGCCGATCGCCGCGATGCCCGCATAGAAGCCGGGCCCCGGCGCGCCGTCGCGGGCCAGCGCGGCGGCGCTCGCGACGCCGGCCGCGAGCATCGCGAAGCCGAGCGTGAGCACGCGATACCCGCCGAAGCGGGCGACGAGGCGCGTCGTCAGCAGCGGGCTCGCGAGGAAGCCGAGCCCGAGCGGCAGGATCGCGAAGCCGGACGCGAGCGGCGACCAGTTCAGGCAGCCCTGCAGATAGATCCCGTAGCTCAGGAAGAATGCGCTCAGCATGTAGAACAGGAACGCGAGCAGGAGCCCGAGCGCGACGACCGGGTTGCGGAACAGCCGGACGTCGAGCAGCGGATCGTGGCCGCGAGCGAGCCGGCGCGCTTCGACCGCCAGCAGCGCGCCGAGCATCGGCAGCGCGCCGATGCCGCACGCGATCATCCACAGCGGCCAGCCGGCTTCCCGACCGTGCGTGAGCGGGTACACGATCATCAGCAGGAACAGCGACATCAGCACCGTGCCCGGCACGTCGATGCGCTGGCCGCGCGGCGCGCGGTTTTCCGGGATGAAGCGCCAGCTGCCGATCAGCGCCAGGACGCCGATCGGCAGATTGACGAGAAAGATCGCGCGCCAGCCGAGCCCGAACGGATGCAGGCTGATCAGCGCGCCGCCGCCGAGCTGGCCGATCACGGCCGCGAGGCCGAACGCGAACCCGTAGAAGCCCATCACGCGCACCTGTTCCTGCGGGCTGAATACGCTGCGGATCGTCGCGAGCACCTGCGGCGCGAGGATCGCGGCGAACAGGCCCTGCAGCACGCGGCCGCCGACCAGCACCGTGCCGTTGCCGGCGAGCCCGCACAGCGTCGACGCGAGCACGAAGCCGGCCATGCCGATCATGAACATGCGCTTGCGACCGTACAGGTCGCCGAGGCGTCCGCCGGTGATCTGCACGACCGCGTTCGCGCACGCATAGGCTGACACGACGAGCTGCAACTCGGCCTGGCGCGCGCCAATGCCGTCGCGAATGGCCGGCAGCGCGAGGTTCACGATGAAGTAGTCGAGCGGCGGCAGAATGGCGCCGACCAGCAGGACCACGAGCGCCCAGCCGTGATGGCTGCGCGGCGTCGTCGCGGCAGCCGCGCCGGCCGGCGCGCAGGGGGCGAGGGTGTGGTTCGTCATGATGAAAGCAGATCCAAAGAATGAGGGCCCGATAGGCGATCGACGCAAGCAGGCCGTTGACTCCTTATTCTGGCCATCGCCCATGATTCGGAAAAGCGGGAAAGAGTGGTAGCATCCATCGGGTTATTCGATGGATGGAGGGTGGCGATGCGCGGTTTCGACCTGGACCAATTGCGCACTTTCGCGGCGGTCGCGGACGCCGGCAGCCTGACGGCCGCCGCGCCGCTGCTGCACCTGTCGCAATCGACGGTCAGCGAGCAGGTGCGCAAGCTCGAATCGCGCGCCGGCGTGCCGTTGTTCGTGCGCAGCAAGCGCGGCGTCGAGCCGACGCCGGCCGGCTCGCGGCTGCTGCAGCACGCGCGGCGCATCGTCGCGCTGAACGAGGCCGCGTTCGACGAGCTGCGCGGGCAGGCGATCAAGGGTGAGTTGCGCGTCGCGATCACCGACTACTACCGCACGAATGAAGTGGCGGGCATGCTGGCGCGGCTGCGCGAGTGCTACCCGCAGTTGAGCCTGCACGTGAGCGCGATGAAGAGCGCGGAGATCGAAGCGGCGCACGCACGCGGGCAGATCGATCTCGGCGTGGTGATGAACATGTCGAGCGGGCCGTTCCGGCCGGTGTCGGCCGACACGCGCTGGGTGCTGCGGCGCGAACCGCTGTCGTGGGTCGCGTCGCCGGCGCTCGCCGAGCAATTGCCCGAGCCGCTGCCGCTGGTGCTGCTGCCGGACGACTGCATGATGCATCAGGTCGCGGTGCGCTCGCTCGACGAGCAGCACACGCCGTACGTGCTCGTGCACAGCGCGTCGGGTGTCGCGGGGTTGCAGTCGATGCTCGCGGCGGGGCTTGGGGTCGGCTGCCTGTGCGCGTCGGCGATCGGCGACGGCCTGATGCGGCTCGGCACCAAATACCGGCTGCCGCCGCTGCCGGACGCGGTGTTTTCGCTGACGCCGCCGCTGCCGGGCGAGCGCGAGACCGTCACCCAGGCGCGCGAGGTGCTGTCGCGTCAACTGCTGATGTAAAACCATGCCGCGCGACACGCGGCGGCGCGTCATCGAGAGACGCGCCAGGGGGGCACAGGCATGAACGACGAACTGAAGCGCGAGATGGCCGCGAAGCTGCAGGATGCGCTGGAGCGCGTGGTCGACGAGCGTTCGCTGATCCACTTCCTGCGGGTGCTCGGCCATGACTGGCATACGGAGCGGCAGCTCGAGGCCGACTCGCCGCTGTCGCCGTACGCGCACGCGGTGCTCGGCTGGGAAAACCGTTCGATCGGCGAATACCTGGAAGCGATGATCGACTGGGCCGAGGCGTCGGAAGAGGGGCTGCGCTTCTATGACGTGCCCGACAATCCTTGGCGGCGCATCGCCGATATCCTGTTCGCCGGGAAAATCTACGAATAGCGCGCGGCCGCGCTATTCGTGCCCACGGCTTTCTACTCGGTGACCTCACCATCCGCATACGCACGCAGCCCGTTGGCCAGTGCATCGAACACGGCGCGGCAGCGCGGGCTCGTCCGCAGGTCTTCGTGCATCACGACCCAGGTTTCCAGCCGCATCGCGGGCCCGTCGGGCAGCACGCGCACGAGCCGCGCGTCGCGTTTCGCGAGCGCCGTCTGGCAGAAGCCGATCCCGTAGCCGGCGCGGATCATCGCGAGCTGCGCGAGATTGCTGTCGGTGCGCAGCGCGAACGCTTCGCGCTTCCAGAGCGGCATGCCACGCGCCGCCGAGCGGATGAACGGCGTGACCGTATCGAAGCCGATCAGCGCGTGATGCGCGAGCGCGTCGATCGTCGCCGGCGCGCCGTGGTGCGCGAGGTAATCGTCGCGCGCATACAGCCCGACCTCGATGTCGCCGACGCGCCGCGCGACGAGTGCGTCCTGCGTGGGCGGCGCCATTCGGACCGCGATGTCGGCCTCGCGTTTCAGCACGTCCTGGATGCGGTCCGTCGGCACCAGTTCGATCACGAGCCCCGGATGGTCGCGCCGGAGCTGCGCGAGCATCGGCGGCAGCACCTCGACGGCGATCACGTCGCTGGCCGAGATCCGCACGATGCCGCGCACGCCGGCGCCGTGGCTGGCCGCCGCGCGCTCGAACGCCGCCGCCGCGCTGCGCAGTGCCTCCGCATGGCCGCGCAGCGCGAGCGCGGCCTCGGTCGGCAGCAGGCCCGACGGCGAACGCGTGAACAGCGTCTGGCCGAACGCGGCTTCGAGCGCCGCGACATGGCGGCCGGCCGTCGGCTGCGTAATGCCGAGCGCGCGCGCCGCGCCGGACAGCGAGCCTTCCGTCAGCACCGCGAGGAAGGTGCGGTAGCGTTCCCAGTTCAGATCGGTGGTCATGCATAAATGTATAGCTGATCCGACAGGTTCGGCAATTCCTTGATAGCGACCGGCGCGCCAGAATGCGTGTCGTGATGGCGCCATTCAAGGAGAGCGGCAATGTTGTCAAATGCAGGCGGGACGCAACGGCAGGCACTCGTGCTGGGCGCGAGCGGCGGGATCGGCGGGGAAGTCGCGCGGCAGTTGCGCGATGCGGGCTGGCAGGTGCGCGCGCTCAAGCGCGGGCTCGATGCCGAGGTCGTGGAGCGCGACGGCATCGCATGGGTGCGCGGCGACGCGCTGGATCGCGCTGCGGTGGTGCGCGCCGCGCGCGGCTGCAGCGTGATCGTGCATGCGGTGAACCCGCCCGGATACCGGAACTGGGCGACGCAGGTGCTGCCGATGATCGACAACACGATCGCGGCGGCCCGGACCGTGCAGGCCACCGTCGTGCTGCCGGGCACGGTCTACAACTTCGGCGTCGATGCGTTTCCGGTGCTGCGGGAAGATGCGCCGCAGCATCCGGCGACGCGCAAGGGCGCGATCCGCGTCGAACTGGAGCGCCGGCTGCAGGACGCCAGCGTGCACGGCGTGCGTTCGATCGTCGTGCGTGCCGGTGATTTCTTCGGACCGCAGCTAGGCAACAGCTGGTTCTCGCAGGGGCTGATCAAGCCGGGGCGGCCCGTTTCGGCCATCAGCGTGCCGAGCCGCGGCGTCGGCCATCAATGGTCGTATGTGCCGGACGTGGCCCGCACGATGCTCGAGCTGATCGAGCGCCGCCAGACGCTGGAGCCGTTCGCGCGTTTTCATCTGGGCGGGCATTGGGATGAAGACGGCATGCAGATGGCGCAGGCCGTGCAACGCATCGCGCAACGGCACGGCATGCGGCCGGCGCTGCGCGATTTCCCGTGGTGGCTCGTGTGGGTGGCCGCGCCGTTCGTCACGACGATGCGCGAATTGCTCGAGATGCGTTACCTGTGGCGCGAACCGATCCGGATGGACAACGCGCGTGTGACCGCGGTGCTCGGCCGCGAGCCGGTGACGCCGCTCGAGACGGCGGTGGAGGCGACGCTGGCGGGGCTCGGGTGTCTCGGGTGAGCAACGGTCGTCGCGGATGTCGCGCGGCTCTGCTATGATCCGCGCTTCCTTCCTCGACGCTGCTGCAGGAAGGTACCCACGACCGCCGGAATGCCGGAGGTCGCGTCGTACCTTTTTCATTTCCAGCAGCGATGTCTACTTTCCCTCGTCTGAAAAAAGCCTTGCAGCGGCAAGGCATCCATGTCGACCATCAGGCCGGCATCTACCATTTGCGCAATGAACAGTCGCAGGCTTCCGTGCTGCTGCCCGATTCGCTCCCGCTCGAGGAGAAGGCCGTGCAGCAACTGCTCGCGTTCGCCGCGGTCAGGTCGCCTGATGGCCACCACGGCGTCTGCAAGGCATGCGCGACGCCCGATTTCCATCCGGGCGGCGTCGCGCCGGTCGGCTCGATCGTCGCGACCGACGACGCGTTCGTGATTCCGGCCGCGATCGGCACCGACATCAACTGCGGGATGCGCCTCGTCACGACGGGTCTCAAGCGCTCGGCCCTCGCACCATTCGAAGCGGCGCTCGTCGAGCGGCTGACCCGTGCGATTCTCGCGGATCGCCGGGACGTGCCGGTCGGTGGCGACGCATTTCGCGCGCTGTTCGACGCGGGCCCGGCGGCATTCATCGACCGCGTGGCGCGGCAGGGGCTGTGGCAGCAGGTCGACCGCGACCGGCTGGCCGCTGAACTGTCGTCGTGCATCGGTCTCGCCGGGTTCGACGGCAGCGCGAAGTATGCGCCGGACGCGCACGTCGGCTCGCGCGACATGTTTCGCGACCCGAGCCTGGGCACGCCGGGCTCGGGCAACCATTTCGTCGAACTCCAGATCGTCGACGCGGTGTTCGACCGGCATGTGGCGTACCGCGCCGGGATCGCGAAGGACGATGTCGTCGTGATGATTCACAGCGGCTCGCGCGATGTCGGCTTCTACGTCGGGCGGCGCTGGATGGATCGCGCGCGTGCCGCATGGCCGGCCGGCGTCAGGCATCCGGAGAGCGGCCTGTACGGTCTGTCCGGCGAACTGGCGCGCGAATACCTCGTCGCGATGGGCACGGCCGCGCGCTATGCATGGCTGAACCGCGTCGTCCTCGCGGAAATGGTGCGCAAGGAGCTGGCGGAACTGACCGGCGCGACCGGTTCGGCGCTCGTGGTCGATGTGCCGCACAATGTCGTGCTGCGCGAGAACGGCATGAACATCCACCGCAAGGGCGCGACACCCGCGCGCGATGGCGATCTCGCGCTGATTCCCGGCTCGATGGGCGACGCGTCGTTTCTGGCCACCGGGCTCGGCCATCCCGACTGGCTGTGGTCATGCAGCCACGGCGCGGGCCGGAGCGTGCGCCGTCAGGCGTTGCGAAGGATGCGTGCCGAGCAGGCGCCCGGTACATGGCGATGCGTGACGTTGCGCGACGAACGCCGGATCGAGGAGGCGCCGGACGCCTACAAGCCGATCGGGCCGGTGATCGACGCGCAGGAGCAGGCCGGGCTGATCCGCAGTGCGGTCCGGCTGAAACCGTGGATCACGTTCAAGGCGTGACGGGCGGCGGCGCGTGCGCGTTGCGTCGCCGCCATTTTCTGCGCCAGGCGCAGCCATGCACCTCGACCGCTTTCCGGTGCATCGGGCCATGCCCGACACCGGAGGGCGTCAGACAGAATCGAAGCACCCGCGGGACAACAATTTTCCACATACCCGCATGCATCCGATGAGCATCATGTCGTCAACGTCGATCAACGGGAAACGGGGGCGAGATGTTGCACGTTGGCTGGAAAGCGTCGGTTGCGGGAGCAATCATGTTCACATTGAGCGGGTGTACCAACCTGGCCGGTGTGCTGTACTGCGGCAACTCGCAGTTCAACTTCCCGGACTATCACTGCTTTGAGTCGTACAGGTAGGAACAGGCGTCACGACCGACAGCCGTGGTGCCCGCGTCCCGTGCGGTTTTCCGCTCGCCGTCAAGCCACGACCGGCAATGCCTCGACCGCATAACGATGCGCGAGACTGCGTCCGAGCACCGGATCGTGCAGCTCCATCTCGAACGCATCGCCGTCACCCATCGTCGCGATCGTGCCGTGCACGGCGACCGTGCCGCCAAACATCGCGCAGCGCGCGGGCATCGCGCGGCGATCGCCGAACCGCTGCCACAGCGCGTCGGGGGCGAGCAGGCCGCTGACCGCGCCGTGCTGGTACGCCGTCCGCTCGCCGTCGCGCGTAATCAGCCACGAACGCATCTCGAGCGCATCCCAGTGATCGGCGACATCCGCATGGCGCCACGCGTCGCGGCCGAGCGGCTTCGCGCACACCTGCTTCGACACGGCGACGCCGTACGCCTCGACTTCGCGATCCGTGTGATCGGAGCCGACCGTGACCAGCGTGCCGGCCGGGCTGTCGACCAGCACGCATTCGATCTCGCCGCCCGAGCGCGCGCCGAGCACGCCGATCGACGGCGCCTGCGTGAGCAGCGCCGACGACACGCGATAGAAGCACGGCGTGGTCGATGGCGGCGCGACGCCGAGCGCCGCGAGCTCGTCGATGTGCGCGCGGACCGCGGCCGGGTCGCGGCCGGCCCAGCCGGCGATCACGACGCGCTCGACGTCGACGTCGACGGCGGCCGGCGCGCGTTGCAGGGAAATCACGTTGAACGACAGGGTGGGCATGCGAATATCCGTTTGAAGTGCGAAGGAACGATTCGGCTCGCGGCGACGCTCAATCTTCGAGCGGCCGGTGCGCGGTCTCGCGCGCGGCGACGAGCGCGATCGACGTGACGACGAGCGCGGCGGTGACGTACAGCGACACGGCGGTCGTCGTGCCCGTCTGCCGGAACAGCGCGGCGATCACGAGCGGCGCGAAGCCGCCGCCGACGATGCCGGCGAGCGTGTACGCGAGCGACGAACCCGCATAGCGCACGCGCGTCGGGAACTGTTCGGTCACGAATGCGCCCTGCGGGCCGTACATCACCGCATGGATCACGAGGCCGATCGCGACGGCCGCGACGATCGCCGCCGGGCGCGCCGAATCGAGCAGCGTGAAAAACACGAACGCCCACACGATCCCGGCCATTGCGCCGACGAGATACACGGGCCGGCGGCCGAAACGATCCGACAGCGCGCCGAAGAACGGCACCGCGAGCGCGTTGCACGCGGTGCCGATCATCACGGCCGTCAGCGCGACGGGGCGCGACAGGTGCAGCACGGTCGTCACGTAGGTCAGCGTGAACACGACGATCAGCGCATACAGCACATCCGAACCGATTCGCGAGCCGCCCGCGATCAGCAGGCGCTTCCAGTGGTACTTCAGCACGTCGGCGACGGGCACTTCGGCGGTCGCGTGCGATTCGGCGAGCTGCTCGAACTGCGGCGTTTCGTCGACGCCGCGACGCACCCAGAAGCCGAACGCGACGAGCAGCGCGCTGGCCGCGAACGGCACGCGCCAGCCCCACGACAGGAAATTGTCGGACGTGGTCGACAGCGTGACGAGCGCGATGCAGCCGGTGCCGAGCAGCGTGCCGAACGACGGGCCGATCTGCGTCCACGACGCGGACAGCCCGCGTCGTTTCTGGTCGCCGTGCTCGACCGACAGCAGCACCGCGCCGGCCCATTCGCCGCCGAGCGCGACGCCCTGCACGAAACGCAGCGCGACGAGCAGGATCGGGCTCAGGATGCCGGCCTGCGCATAGGTCGGCAGCGCGCCCATCAGCGCGGTCGTCACGCCCATCAGCACGAGCGTGAGCATCAGCACCGCGCGGCGGCCGATGCGGTCGCCAAGGTTGCCGAACACGAAGCCGCCGAGCGGGCGCGACACGTAGCCGACCGCATAGGTCGAGAATGCGAGGATCGTGCCGGCCAGCGGATCGACCGACGGGAAGAACAGGTGGTTGAAAACGAGCGCGGCGAGCGTGTTGTAGATCGTGAAGTCGTACCACTCGAGCGACGTGCCGATCATGCTCGCGGTCGCGAGTCGGCTGTTGCGGACACGGCGGGGCGCGTGGGCGGCGGGCTGGGCGAGAGTGCTCATGGTATCGGGCAGGTCGTGACGGGTGACGGGGTGAAGCGCGGGGCCGGCGTGGGTGTCGGCGTCGAGCGTTCAGGCTGGCAGCGCGGCAGCGGCGGCCGGTTCGGTTTCGCGTCGCCGGGCGGGCAGCGGTGCGGCGGCGCGCCACAGCAGGTCGAAGGTGCGCACGTCGTCGTGTGCGGCGAGCGTGGCGGCCACGCGGCGCGTGGCGGCTGCGTCGCTGCCTTCGATCAGCACCAGCGCATCGGCGGCCGGACGGGCGGCAGTCGCGGCGCCGATCGGCGCGGACAGGTCCGGTGACGTGCGGAAGAGCCGCGCGGCGTGGATGCCCGGTTCTTGCAGCGCAGCGTCGAAACGCTCGCGCAGTTGCGGCACGTCGATGCGATCCGGCGGCAGCACGAACAGCGCGAGATGCGCGCCTTCGCCGTCGCCGGCCTCGATCGTCAGCTCGCCGACGCGCCGCTGCGTGCCCGTCATGCGTTCGAAGTTCGCGAGCGACCACGCGGTCTGCTGCGTGAATGCGCGCCGGTACGCATCGCCGTGGAACACGTCGAGCGCGTCCGTCACATACAGCGCGAGGTATCGGCGCGGACCGCCGTCGGTCGCGCGGAACCGCCGCGCATGCGTGAAGCCGGGAATCGCGACACGCTCCTGCATGTGCTCGCGGTCGTACCACGCGTTGAAATCGGCTTCGTGCGCGGGGTCGATATCCGTCCAGACGCAGAGTTGGCCGTGCGGAAGGGAAAGGCGGGTCATCGCGGGGTTCCTCTTGACGGGGATGTCAGGAACCCCAGTGTCCCGAAGAGGGCCCGCGCCCGTCCAACAAGAAAACAAATTCGCGGTGAACAGGTTTTCTTATGAGCGGCGCGGAGGGCGTTTTGCAGCGGGCGCGGCAGACGAGGCGGCTTTCGTCGTGCGCTTCGGCTTCGTTTTCGCACGCGTAGTCGTCTTTGTCGCGGTTGCGCTGCGCGCGGGCGTTGCGTCGACGCGATCGGCGGCGGCCGGCTTCGCGAGGTTCGCGGCAGCCGCCGTCGCACGCGCGACTTCGCTCGCGAGTTCCGCGATGCGCGCGGCGACCGGCAGCCCCTGGCTGCGGTACGTCGCGACGAGCGGCAGCGCCGGGAATTCCGGTTCGACGTCGAGCAGTTCGAGCGTGCCTTCGTGCAGTTCGCGCCCGATGATCGCAGGCGGCAGCGCAGCCACGCCGAGCCCGTCGGCGACGAGGCGGATCATCGCGGCGACCGACGTGATGCAGTTGATGCTGGCCGGCCGTTCGACCGCCGCGAACAGCCGCTCGATCGTCGCGTGCGGCGCCGAGTGGCGCGAGAAGCTGATGATCGGAAACCCGGCCAGGCGCGCGACGTCGAGCGGCTGGCCGCCGAGCCCGAGGCGCGGGCTCGCGGCCCAGCGCACCGGGAATTCGCCCAGCGGCAGGTTCGTGAAGTCCGGGCCCGGCACCGGATCGGTCTGCAGGATCAGGTCGACGCCGTCGGTGCTGAGCAGCCGGATCAGGTGCAGCGTCGTGTCGCTCGTGATCTCGACGTCGAGGCGCGGATAGCGCTCGCGCAGTTGCGCCATCAGCGCGGGGAACCAGCTGTGCACGATCGATTCGATCACGCCGATCCGGATCAGGCCGGCGTCGCTCGCCGCATCGATGTCGCGCCGCATTTCGCCGTCGAGCCGCACGATCCGCTCCGCGTAGGCCAGCATGCGCCGGCCCGCGGGCGTGAGCGTGGCCGAGCGCGTGTTGCGGTCGAACAGGCGCACGTCGAATGCTTCCTCGAGCGAGGCGATGCGGCTCGACACGGCGGCCTGCGTCGTGTGCAGTTTCTCGGCCGTGAGCCGGAAGTTTTCGAGCTTCGCGAGCCAGACGAAGGTTTCCAGAAACCGGATGTTCATCGAATCCCGAACGGTGAGGCGGTGCCGCGCCAGGCGGCGGATCGGGACGATGTTAATGGATTCGGAAGCGGGCAGGCACGCGTGACGCCTTCGGGTGGCGTCAAAGCCGGTCGAACGCGAGCGTCGGCACGTCGACGACCATCGCGCCGCCGTCCGCGACGAGCGTCGCGCCGGTCACGAACGACGCGTCCGGCGACGCCAGGAACGCGCAGACGGCCGCGATCTCGTCGGGATCGGCCGCGCGCCGCAGCGGCACGTCGGCGCTCACGCGGGCGTACGCATCGTCGAGCGAATCGCCGTGCGCGGCCATCAGCGGTTCCATTTCCGCATCGGCCATCGGCGTGCGGACCCAGCCCGGGCAGACGGCGTTCGCGCGCACGCCGTGCGGGCCGTAGTCGCGTGCGAGCGATCGCGCCAGCCCGAGCAGCGCGTGCTTGCCGACCGTGTAGCCGCATACGCCGGGCCCGGCCGCGAGCGCGGCGATCGACGCGACCAGCACGATATTGCCGCGCTGCGCGATCAGGTCGGGCAGGCATGCGCGTGCGCTGACGAATGCGGTATCGAGGTTCGCGTGCATCGCGTCGCGCCACTGCGCGTCGTCGGTTTCGCCCGCGCGGCCGATGCCATGGCCGCCCGCGCATGCGACGAGCGCGTCGACGCGGCCGAAGCGTTCGGCGATGCGCGGCAGGAAGCCGGCCCAGTCGGCGGGGCTGGCGGCGTCGCCGGCCAGCGCGAGCCCGCCCGTTTCGGCAGCCAGTGCGTCGAGCGGTGCCGGACGGCGACCGATCAGCACGACGCGGTCGCCACGGCGGGCAAAGCGGCGCGCGCACGCGGCGCCGATGCCGGTGCCTGCGCCGGTAATCGCGATCGTGCGGGGTGGTGGGTGCGTCATGTGGGTCTCCGGGAAGATGCGTTCCAGCCACTTTAGGCGGCGCCGGCGCGCGCCGGTATCCGCCGAAAGGATGAACGCGGGTCGTCCGGACGACCGAGCCCAGCCGGCCGAGGCCCATTTTGCAAAGGCTGACGATGTCCGCCGCCGAATCGCTCTATCCTCCACATTTTTGCGATAAGCCGCGAAAGCCCGGCAAAATAGCGTGAGCGGGCGCGTGCAACGACGCGCGGCGCGTCGGCGGTCGATTCCGTCGTACGAATGGCGCGGCCAGCAAGGGCGCGGCCAGCAAGGGTGCGGCCGGCCGGATCGGTGCGGCCGGGCGCCCGAAGCGCAGGTATCGCGTCCGCCGACGGCTCGTGTCGCCACGGCGTATCGCCCGGTTGCGCGCTGGCGCGGCCGGACCATCGACAAGAACAGGGAGGGGCCGGCAATGAGGCTGGACGACGAAAGAGAAAGCGCCAACGTCGAGGATCGACGCGGCGGCGGGTTCGGCGGCGGGCGCGGCGCGACGATCGGCATCGGCACGATCGTGGTCGCGCTGGCCGCATCGTATTTCTTCGGGATCGACCCGCGCGTCGTGCTCGAAGGCGCGTCGGCGCTGCAGGGCAGGCAGCAGCAGGCGCAGCCCGCGCCGACCCGGCATCAGGGCGCGCCGGCGAACGATCCCGGCGCGGTGTTTACGCGCAAGGTGCTCGGCAATATCGAACGCACGTGGACGGGCGTGTTCAACACGCAACTGCACGCACAGTACCAACCGCCGAAGCTCGTGATGTTCACGAACTCGACGCCGACCGCGTGCGGCACCGGCCAGACCGCGATGGGGCCGTTCTACTGCCCGGGTGACCGCAACGTGTATATCGATCTCGGCTTCTACGACGAACTGCGCAAGCGTTTCGGCGCGGGCGGCGATTTCGCGCAGGCCTACGTGATCGCGCACGAAGTCGGCCACCACGTGCAGAACCTGCTCGGCATCGCCGACAAGGTCGACGCCGCGCGCCGGCGGTCGAGCCAGTCGCGTGCGAATGCGCTGTCGGTACGGATGGAACTCCAGGCCGACTGCTTTGCCGGCGTGTGGGCGAACAACGCGCAGCGCGCGAACCAGCGGCTGATGGAGCCCGGCGATTTCGAGCAGGGGCTGAAGGCGGCGGCCGCGATCGGCGACGACCGGCTGCAGCAGCAAGGGCAAGGCTACGTCGTGCCCGAAAGCTTCACGCACGGCACGAGCGAGCAGCGCGTGTACTGGCTGCGGCGCGGGATGGAGTCGGGTGAGGTGAGCGCCTGCGACACGTTCGCCGCGAACGCGCGCTGAACCAAGGCGCGCGCCCCTTCGCGCGCCCGTATCGTCCCGGTTGAACCGGCCGCCCTGGCCGGCCCGGGACGAATTGCCGATTTGTGCTCACCGGCGCTTTTCGGCGTCGGTACGCTGGCCCGGACGTCGAGATTCGATGCATTCGCGCGCCAGCCGATTCCCATGCCTACCTTGTCCGCCCCCACCGACCACGCTCCCGCCGATTGGCGACGCGCGCTGCGCGCATGCGTGGACGCGTTCGACGCGTTCGCGAGCCCGTCGGCGATCGTGTTCTACCGGCTCGACCAGAGCGGCGAGCCGGCCGATTTCGAGCTGTTCGGGATGCCGGAATCGATGCACCGCACCTATATTGCCCGCTACCGGATGCTCGATCCGCTGCATCCGTCGCGCTGCGCGGCGGGCGAATGCGCGGTCGTCACGCTCGCGTCCCAACTGCCCGACGAACGACGCGCTGCGTCCGCGTACTGGACCCGTTTTCTGCGGCGGCACGACGTGGCCGACGTCGTCGAGATCTGGCTGCGGGACGCGGGCCGGACGGTCGGCGCGTTCTCGCTGCTGCGCTTCGGCATCGGCGATGCGAACGGCAACGGCACCGCACGACGGTTCGCGCCCGGCGAGATCGACGCGCTCGCGCGGCTGCAGCCGGTCGCTGAAGCCGCGCTGAGCCCGCTGCTGCGTGCACGGCGCGGGATTCATCAGATCGCCTGCGAGGAGCGGCTTACCTACCGAGAGGAACAAATCGCGCGGCTCGTGCGCGACGGCCGCTCGAACAAGGAGATCGCGCGCGATCTCGCGCTCGGGCCGCCGACGATCAAGACGCACCTGATGCGGATGTACCGCAAGCTCGGCGTGTCGAATCGCACGGAGCTGGTCGGGGCGTTGTTCCTGTAATCGGGATCGCGCGGCACGCTGCGCGATCGTCTTGTCGATCACGCGCTGCCAATTTGCGCTCACCGGGCGTGAATCCTCGTCGATACAGTGGTCCGACACCTGCGTGCCTCAACGGCCCGCGGTCCAGCCACGACAATCAACGAGACGCCCATGAGCAACACGAACTTCGTCGCCGTCAGCGACACCGTGCGCACCTTCGTTGCGCGCGACTTCGGCCTCTTCATCGACGGTGCCATGCAGCCCGCGCACGCGGCTGCCCGGCTCGACGTGTACGACCCCGCCACGGGCGAGCGGCTCGCGACCGTCGCCGATGCAGATGAACACGACGTCGACCGCGCGGTCGCCAGCGCGAAACACGCGTTCGACGCGCGCGTGTGGAGCGGGCTGCGGCCGGCCGACCGCGAACGCATCCTGCTGAAACTCGCGGACCTGATCGAAGCCGACGCCGAAACGCTCGCGCAACTCGAAACACTGAACCAGGGCAAGTCGATTCACGTGTCGCGCGCGGTCGAAGTCGGCGCGAGCGTCGAATACGTGCGCTACATGGCCGGCTGGGCGACCAAGATCACCGGCCAGACGCTCGACGTGTCGATCCCGTTCCCGCCCGGCGCGCGCTATACGGCCTATACGCGCAAGGAGCCCGTCGGCGTGGTCGCCGCGATCGTGCCGTGGAATTTCCCGCTGATGATCGCGGTGTGGAAGCTGATTCCCGCGCTCGCGGCCGGCTGCACGATCGTGCTGAAGCCGTCGCCGGAAACGCCGCTCACCGCGCTGCGGCTCGCCGAACTGGCCCGCGAAGCCGGCGTGCCGCCCGGCGTGTTCAACGTGGTCACGGGCGGGCGCGTCTGCGGTTCGGCGCTCGCGAGCCACCCGTCGATCGCGAAGATCTCGTTCACGGGGTCGACCGCGACCGGTAAGCTGGTTGGCGCGGCGGCCGTGCAGAACATGACGCGCTTCTCGCTCGAACTCGGCGGCAAGAATCCGATCGTGATGCTCGACGACGTCGACGTCGCGCAGGCGCTCGATGGCGTCGCCGCCGGCGCGTTCTTCAACCAGGGGCAGGTGTGCGCGGCCGCGTCCCGCATCTATGTGCATCGCAGCAAGTTCGCGCAACTCGCGGACGGGCTCGCCGGCGTCGCGCAGTCGATGAAGCTCGGTGCGGGCCTCGATACGACCGCGCAGATCAATCCGCTGGTATCCGCGCACCATCGCGACAAGGTCGTCCAGCATATCGAGGGCGCGCGCCGGGCGGGCCTCACGTTCCTCGCGGGCGGCACGCCGGCCGACGATTTGCCCGGCTACTACGTGAAGCCGGCCGTGATCGCCGATCCGCACCCGGACAGCGCGATCGTCCACGACGAGGTGTTCGGCCCGGTGATCGTCGTCGTGCCGTTCGACGACGCGGCCGATGCGATACGCCTCGCGAATGCGTCGCCGTACGGCCTCGCCGCGAGCATCTGGAGCAACGACCTGACACGCGTGATGAACCTCGTGCCGCGGATCGAGGCCGGCACCGTGTGGGTGAACTGCCATATCCCGCTCGATCCGTCGATGCCGTTCGGCGGCTACAAGCAATCGGGCATCGGCCGCGAATTCGGCCAGTACGCGATCGAAGGCTTCACCGAAACCAAATCCGTCTGCATCGCGCATTGACGCGCGGGCCCATCCAAAAACCGCAAAAACCGATCCGACAGTGGAGATTGCAATGAGCTACAACGAAGCGAAATTCTGGCATCCGATGCTGCACCCGAACGAAATGAAACAGCGCAAGCCGATCCGCATCGTGCGCGGCGACGGCTGCTACGTGTTCGACGAACAGGGGCGCAAGCTCGTCGACGGCGTCGCGGGCCTGTGGAACGTGAACGTCGGCCACAACCGCCAGGAAGTGAAGGACGCGATCGTGCGTCAGCTCGACGAGCTCGAATACTTCCAGCTGTTCGACGGCATTTCGCATCCGCGTGCGGAGGAGCTGTCGAAGAAGGTGATCGACATGCTCGAACCGGAAGGGATGCGCCGCGTGCTGTACAGCTCGGGCGGGTCGGACTCGATCGAGACCGCGCTGAAGATCGCGCGCCAGTACTGGAAGGTGCGCGGCCAGGCCGATCGCACGAAGTTCATCTCGCTGAAGCAGGGGTATCACGGCACGCATTTCGGCGGCGCGTCGGTGAACGGCAATACGGTGTTCCGCCGCAACTACGAGCCGAACCTGCCCGGCTGCTTCCACGTCGAGACGCCGTGGCTGTACCGCAACCCGTTCACGCAGGACCCGGAGGAACTCGGCCGGATCTGCGCGGAAATGCTCGAACGCGAGATCCAGTTCCAGAGCCCGGACACCGTCGCCGCGTTCATCGCGGAACCGATCCAGGGCGCAGGCGGCGTGATCGTGCCGCCGGCCAATTACTGGCCGCTGGTGCGCGAGGTGTGCGACCGCTACGGCGTGCTGCTGATCGCCGACGAAGTCGTGACGGGCTTCGGCCGCAGCGGCAGTCTGTTCGGCAGTCGCGGCTGGGGCGTGCGCCCGGACATCATGTGTCTCGCGAAGGGGATTTCGTCGGGCTACGTGCCGCTCGGCGCGACGGTCGTGAACGCGCGGATCGAGGACGCGTTTGCCGCGAATGCCGATTTCGGCGGCGCGATCATGCACGGCTACACGTACGCCGGCCACCCGGTCGCATGCGCGGCCGCGATCGCGAGCCTCGACATCGTCGTGAAGGAAGACCTGCCGGCGAATGCGGCGAAGCAGGGCGCGTATCTGCTCGAAGCGCTGCAGTCGTTCGCGGAACGCTTCGCGGCGGTCGGCGAGGTGCGCGGCAAGGGGCTGATGCTCGCGCTCGATCTCGTCGCGAACAAGGACACGCGCGAGCCGATCGATCCGCTGTCGGGCTATGCGAATGCGGTCGCGGAAGTCGCGCGCGAGAACGGCGTGCTGGTGCGCCCGGTCGGCACGAAGATCATCCTGTCGCCGCCGCTCGTGATCCAGCGCGAACAGCTCGACCGGATCGTCGACGCGCTCGCGGCCGGCTTCGAGGCCGTGCCGTTCGCGTGACGGCGTGAGCGCATGGCGGCCAGCCCGCGGCGGCGGGTAAACGCCAGCGCGGGTTTGCCGATTTGCGCTATGACCGGATTATTTTGCCTGCGTATTTTTTCGACATCGGATCACGCCGTGATCGACGAGGGGCCCCGGGAATCGACGCGCTGAAGCACCGCCCGGGGCCGACCGCACAGCATCTGGCCCCGGCCGCCGACGAAGCGCCGGTTCGGGCCAACCCACGAAGGAGACAACGATGTCGGGATGGTCGGGAATGACCGGCGCCGCGGGCGATACGTCCGCCGGCTCGCCGGCTGAAGCAGGCGGCGGCGCCGCATTGAAGGCCGGGGCGGTCGGTTTTCCGACCGCGCTGGCGAGCGCGGTCGGGCTCATCATGGCGAGCCCGGTGATCCTCACCGCGACGTCGGGCTTCGGGATGGGCGGCTGGGCGTTCGCGGTCGCGATGATCATCGCGTTCGTGATGATGCAGGCGCAGGCCACCACGTTCTCCGAAGCCGCCGCGATGCTGCCGACGGCCGGCTCGGTTTACGATTACCTGTCGTGCGGGCTCGGCCGCTTCTGGGCGATCACCGGCACGATTTCCGCGTATTTCCTCGTGCACGTGTTCGCCGGCACCGCGGAGACGATCCTGAGCGGGATCATGGCGCTCGTGAACTTCGAATCGCTGAACGCCGCGTTCGAGAAGCACAACAGTTCGTGGCTCGTCGGCGTCGGCCTCGTGGTCACGTTCGCGATCACCAACATCATCGGCATCAAGGTGTTCAGCAAGCTCGAGATCGTGCTGACGGCCGGCATGTGGCTGTCGCTGATGATCTTCGGGATCCTCGGGCTCGCGGCCGCGCCGGCCGTGCATCTCGACGGCTGGTTCGGCGGGTCGGAAGTCGGCACGTCGATCCCGGCCGTGCTGTCGCTGGTCGGGATGGCGATGTTCATGTTCGTCGGCTGCGAGTTCGTCACGCCGCTCGCGCCGGAAATGAAGGCGCCGGGCCGCACGATCCCGCGCGCGATGGCGCTCGGCCTCGTCGGCGTCGCGATCTGCATGTTCCTGTACGGCGCGGCGATCCGCCGCCAGGTCCCGAACGTGCCGGTGAGCCCCGACGGCCTCACGCATTTGCTCGACACGCCGGGCGCGATTCCCGCGTTCGCGCTGCAGGTGCTCGGGCCGTTCGGGCGGATCTGGTTCGGCATCGCGTTCCTGTGCGCGGGCGCCGCGACGATCAACACGCTGATGGCCGGGCTGCCGCGCATCCTGTACGGGATGGCGATCGACGGCGCGCTGCCGCGCTGCTTCGCGTACCTGCATCCGCGTTTCAAGACGCCGGTGGTCGGTATCGTCGCGTCGGCGATCGTGCCGATCTTCCATGCGTGGCTGATCAACGGCAATCTCGACAGCATCCTGCATCTCGTGCTCGCCGCGACCTGCGCATGGGGCACCGCGTACCTGCTCGTCACCGCGTCGGTCGTGATGCTGCGCATCCGCCGGCCGGACTTGCCGCGGCCGTACCGTTCGCCGCTGTTCCCGCTGCCGCAGATCGTGTCGAGCGTCGGGATCGTGCTCGCGATCTGGTACATCACGCCGCCCGGCATGAACGCGCGCGACATCTACGTGCCGTTCGGCGCGATGCTGGGGCTCACCGCGCTGTACGCGCTGTTCTGGACGCTCGTCGTGCAGCGCCGGCATCCGTTCAGGCCGGTGCCGGTCGAGGACGTGCTGCGCAACGAGCACGTCGCATCGTGAAGGCCGCGCTCGCCCGGTGGCGCGCGGTGCCCGATGCGCCGCCGCCTGGCCATCGGCCCGGCGTGATCGCCGCGCGCGTGCTCGCCGATCTGCGGGCCGTGCGCGATGCCGGTGGTGCCGGGGGTGGAGTCGGCGGCGTCACGGCGCGGCTGCCGAACGGCGTGCGCGTCAGCATCGACGAGCGCGTCGAGCGCCAGTTCCTGATGCATACGGTCAGCGTGAAGGTGACGGCGGCCGCCCGAGGCCCGGCCGCGCACGGCAGCGCGCGCGTGCGGCAGACCGGCTGGCTGCGCTGCACGGGCATCGATGCCGCGCCCATGTCCGGATGCGACCCCGTATTCATCGACACGCTGGCCGCGCTGCTTGCCGAGCCGTCGCTGGCCGACGCGCTGCGGCCGCTGCACTTCACCGACTGCGCGATCGACGCGCGCGACGGCCGCTGGACGCTCGCGATCGTGCCGTTCGGCGGCAGCGAGGTCGTGAACCGGATGCCGTCGTTTCGCCGCTATGTCAGGCTGATCGACGCGCAGGCCGCCGCGCTGTTGGGGGCCTGTCTTGCATTCGAAACCGCACTACGCAGGAATTTGCGAGGGTAAGCTGTGGCGATACGTGCCGTGCGAACCCGGCGGCCGCATCCAGCACCCCAGGGTTTTACCGGAGACGCCGATGCTGTTCCAGTCCCGCTCACACGAAGACGTGCACGATCACGGGCTCGCGATCGCGGGCTGGCATCAGGTCTACCGTCAGATGACGCCGGGCCGCTTCAAGGGCACCGTCACGCAGGTGCTGTACGACGATTTCCACTTCTTCCGCGAGACGACCAACCGGCGCGTCGCGCAAACCGGGCTCGCGCCGGTCGGGCGCACGTCGCTCGCGGTGCCGCTGTCCGTGCCGCTCGCGGGTACGTTCCAGGGCCAGCCCGTCGACGGCTATGCGCTGCTCGCGCTGCGCGCCGGCGAGGATTTCGAGTTCCACACGCCGGAAGGGATGGGGCTCGTCGGGATCAGTGCGGCGTCCGACATGATCGACGAGCTGTGCGAAGCCGAATTCGGCGCGGCCGCCGCGCGCAGGCTGCGGCACGTGACGCGGCTGTCCGACGCGCAGGGCGTCGCGCTCGGCGTGCGGCTGTCGGCGCTGATCGACGATGCGCAGCGCAACCCGGGCTGCCTCGAATATGCGGCGACCCGCAAGATGTTTCGCGACGCGATGCTCGGCATGTTCCTCGACGCGCTCGAACAGGGCATCGGCGTCGAGCGTCGCGACATCACGCATGCGACCTACAGCGATATCGTGAGCCGCTGCGAGAAGCATCTGCGCGAGCGGCCCGAAGAACCCGTCACCGTGCTCGAACTGTGCCGTGCGCTGCGCTGCAGCCGCCGCACGCTGCAAACGAGCTTCCAGCGCGTGGCCGACGTCACGCCGGTCGGCTACCTGCGCACGATCCGGCTGAACGCGGTGCGTCGCCTGCTGCGCACGACGCCGGTGCAGCAGCTCGGCGTCGGCGAAGCCGCCGCGAGCTGGGGTTTCACGCATCTCGGCTATTTCGCGCGCGAGTATCGCGACCTGTTCGGCGAGTTGCCTTCCCAGACGACGCGTCCCGCATGACGTACGCGCATTGTGACGGCACCCCCCCGGGCGCCGTCGCGAGCCGCACCCTCCACCATTTGCTGATTTGGGATAGAGGTCCGGAATTTTCGCTGGATAAAGTCCTGCCACCCATATCGACAACACCATCGGTTGGCACTGCGAATCGATGACCATTGAGGGGCGGGACATGAAGAACGGACGACGACTGACCGCAGCCGCGGCCATGCTGGGTTGCATGCACGCACACGCGCAAACCTCCGGCAGCGTGACGCTGTACGGCACCGTGGATACCGGCATCATCTATTCGACGAACCAGCAGTTCACGCGCGCCGACGGCAGCACGGGCGGCGGCCATGCATGGCAGATGGGCGGCGGCAACCTCGTGCCGTCCCGCTTTGGCTTCCAGGGCGCCGAGCCGCTCGGCGGCGGGCTCAGCGCGGTGTTCTCGCTCGAGCAGCAGTTTCTGTCCGCGAACGGGCAGGCGCTGCAAGGCGGCACGGCGTTCAGCCGGCAGGCATGGGTCGGGCTGCGCCAGGATTCGATCGGCACGCTCGGCCTCGGCCGGCAATACGACTCGTACACCGACATGCTCGGCGCGTATGTGTCGAGCAACAACTGGGCGACGCCGTACGGCTCGCATCTCGGCGACGTCGACAACCTGAATGCCGCATTCAACTTCAACAACGCGGTGAAGTTCACCAGCGCCGATTTCAACGGGCTGACGTTCGGCGGCACGTTCAGCTTCGGCGGGCAGGCCGGCGATTTTTCCGCGAAGCGCGGCTACGCGGTGGCCGCGACGTACACGCGTGCGCCGGTGGCGTTCTCGGTCGGCTACCTCGACCTGCATCAACCGCTCGACGCGGCGCTCGGCGGCGCGAGCGGCTATATCGGCGATTTCGCGTGCAGCAACCCGGGCGCGATGTATTGCCTGCTGCAGGATGCGGGCTCGATGCGCGCGTTCGGCGCGGGCGGGTCGGTCACGTTCGGCGCGGCGACGGTCGCGCTGACCTATACGCATACGCGTCTCGGCGACAGCCGCTATTTCTCGACCGCCGCGCAGCCGCGCACGCACGCGTTCACGTTCGACGTCGGCGAGCTGAACGTCACGTACATGTTCACGCCGGCGCTGCAAGGCGGCGTCGCGTACATCTTCAACGCCGCGCACACGGACGGGCGCGGCACGACGCGCTTCCACCAACTGAACGTCGGCACGAACTACAGCCTGTCGAAGCGCACCGCGCTGTATGCGGTCGCGATCGGCCAGATCGCGAGCGGCACGGGGCTCGGCACCGACGCGGCGGGCAACGCGGCGAACTATGCGCAGATTCCGGTGCTCGCGAACAGCAATTCGAGCCGGCAACTGGCGGTGATGGGGGGGATTCGTGTGAACTTTTGATGCTGGATGCGGCTGGCGGCGGCACGTCGGTCGCGTGCCGCCGCACGACCCTCACGCGCATGGTCCGGCGCCGGTCGATTGCTGGAAAGCGATGCTTGAAAAAAACCGTCCGTATGCTTGACTGAATGGACCCGGATTGACGGAACGCGCGCGTCAGGTCGCCCGGCTTTGCGCGTTGCCACAATACCTTCACGGTATGCGTGAACAATGGCGACGCTTCACGCGACCCGACGTGTCGCCGGCGTTGCACACGTGTGCAACGCATGACCGTTCCGCTCCATACCCGCTCCATACGCCGATCGAGAGAGACCACATGACCCTGCTGAGCCGCCTGCGCGCGCTGTCCGCCGCCGTTGCGCTGTCCTTCGCCGCCACGCACGCTTTCGCGGCGGATCTCGTCATCGCGGGCCGCGACGACATCTACGGCAAGGGGCTCGCCGACGCCGTCGCCGGTTTCACCAAGCTGCATCCGGGCACCGAGATCGAGCTGCTCAAGCTGCCGAACGCGAACCTGTACCAGAAGCTGAAGCTGTCGATGCGCGAAGGCACCGGCGCGTACGACCTCGTGATGATGGACGATACGTGGGCGCCCGAATTTATCGGCAACGGCTGGCTGAAGCCGCTGCCCGCATCGCTCGCCGATGCCGATCTCGTGCCGTCCGCCGTCGCGCTCGGCCGCAATGCGGCCGGCGCGCTGTACGCGCTGCCGATCGTCGGCAACGTCGAGATGTTCGCGTATCGCAAGGACCTGCTCGCGAAGTACAAGCTGCAGCCGCCGCGCAACTGGGACGACGTGCTGAAGATCGCACAGACCGTCGGCGGCGCGGACAAGAGCGTGTCGGGCGTCGTGTTCCGCGGCACGAAGGGCAACCCGGTCGTCACGGGCTTCCTGCCGATCCTGTGGGCATACGGCGGCGACGTGTTCGACCGTGCCGGCAACGTGACGATCGATTCGCGCGAAGCGCAGGCCGCGCTGAAGACGTTCCTCGCGCTGAAGGCGTTCGCGCCGAAGGACGTCGACGTGTACGGCGCGGCCGAAGTGCGCGACGCGCTGCAACGCGGCACGGCCGCGCAGTCGATCGAGGTATGGCCCGCGTGGGTGCCGGCGCTCGACGACGCGAAGCAGTCGCGCGTGGTCGGGCAGATCGCGCTGCAGCCGCCGCCGGGGCAGACCGCGGGCCCGGCCCCGATGCTCGGCATCTGGCAGATGGGTATTCCGAAGGACGCGCCGCACGCGAAGCTCGCGCAGGACTTCCTCGCTTACCTGACCGCACGCGATACGCAGACGCGCCTCGCCGGCATCGGCATTCCGCCGACCCGCCGCAGCGTGTTCAACGATCCGGCGCTGGTGCGCCAGTATCGCTGGTATCCCGATCAACTGAAGGCGCTCGAGGCCGGCCGTGCGCGGCCGCGCGTGACGGATTGGCAGCAGGTCGAGAGCATTCTCGGCGACCAGTTGCAGCTCGCGCTGACGGGGCAGGCCGCGCCCGACGCCGCGCTGCGCCAGGCGCAGCAGAAGATCGCGCAGGCGACGGCCGCGGCCGGCAAGTGACCGCGCGCGTCAACGTCGACCCGACGACCGGAGGCCGCGGATGAAAGCGTTCGGTCGCAGCCTGCCGATCGTCGCGCTGCTCGGGCCCGCGCTGCTGGTGCTCGCCGCGCTGGCGTTGTATCCGGTCGCGCAGGTACTGTTCGACTCGTTCTGCCGGGTCGATTACTCGGCCGGCCGCCGCGCGTTCGTGGGGCTCGCGAACTATCGCGCGGTGCTCGGCGACGACGCGTTTACCGCCGGCTTCGGCAACACGCTGCGCTTCACGATCGTTGCGTCGCTCGCCGAAGTCGCGCTCGGCTTCGGCCTCGCGCTGCTGTTCGTGCGCGCGTTTCCCGGGCGGCGCATCGCGCTGCCGCTCGCGATCCTGCCGATGATGCTGTCCACGCTCGTGTGCTCGGCGATCTGGCGCAACTGGCTGAACTTCGACGGCTTCCTGAACGCGCTGCTCGCGGCGTTCGGCATCGAAGGCGTGCGCTGGCTGTCCGATCCGCATCTCGCGCTGTGGTCGCTCGCGCTCGTCGACGTGTGGCAGTGGACGCCGATGGCGTTCCTGATCGTGCTGGCCGGGCTGCAGTCGATCCCGCAGGAACTGTACGAAGCCGCGCGCACCGACGGCGCGAGCGAGTGGCAGTGCCTGCGCGACGTCACGCTGCCGCTCGCGGCGCCGCAGATCGGCCTCGCGCTGCTGCTGCGCTCGATCGACACGTTCAAGCTGTTCGACAAGGTCTATGCGCTGACGGGCGGCGGCCCCGGCAATGCGACGCAGACGCTGTCGACCTATATCTACGACACGGGCTTCCGTTTCTTCAACGTCGGGCCGGCGAGCGCCGCGTCGGTGCTGATGCTCGCGGCGTCCGCGCTGCTGGTCTCGGGGTACGTATGGCAGACGGTTCGCAAGCGGCGCGCATGACGACACGATCGGCGGGCATCCCGCGCGCACGAGCGAGCGCCGCATTCGGTCACGCGACGCCGTGGACGCTGCGCGTCCTCGCGCTCGCGCTGTTGCTGCTGCCGTGCCTGTGGATGGCCGGCGCGGCCTTCATGCCGACGCTCGAACGTTTCGATCATCCGTTGCGGATCTGGCCGGCCGCGCCGACCTTCTCGCATTTTGCGTCGGTGTGGTCGAACGGCATCGGCGCGCCGCTGTTCAATTCGCTGCTGGTCGGCTTCGGCACGACGCTGCTCGCGCTGGCGCTCGCGTTTCCGGCCGCGTATGCGCTCGTGCGGCTGCGGTTTCCGGCGCGGCTCGACCTGCTGTTCCTGATGCTCGTGCTGGCGTTGAAGCTGATGCCACCGATCACGATCGCGGTGCCGCTATTCGCGCTCGCGAAGCGGCTGCACCTGCTCGATTCGACGCTCGGCCTGATGCTCGCGTACCAGATCTACGCATTGCCGATGGCGATCTGGATGCTGCTCGCGTTCGTGCGCGACGTGCCGATCGAATACGAGGAAGCGGCGTGCATCGACGGCGCGGGGCTCGCGCGGCGGCTCGTGCAGATCGTGCTGCCGCTGTGCGCGCCGGGGCTGATCGCGACCGCGATCTTCGTGTTCATCGCGGCGTGGAACGAATTCCTGATCGCGCTGCTGTTCGTGTCGACGCCGAGCCGCTTCACGCTGCCGCTCGCGATTGCCGGCTATGTGACGGAGAACGGCATCGACTGGGGCGACCTGATGAGCGCGGGGCTGATGGCGTCGCTGCCGACGCTGGCCGTGGCCGGTTATGTGCAGCGCTACCTGTTGCGCGGGTTCGCGGGCGGGTTGAAGTGACGCGTGGCGTGGCCGCGCGCGTTCGTGCGTCGTCACGCGCAGCTGTCGCGCACCACCTGCGTGACCGGCACGACACATGTGCGCGACGGCCCGTCGAACGCCTGCATCCGGTCGGCGAGCAGGTCGATCGCCGCGTGCGCGAGGCCGCGCGTGTCCTGCCGCAGCGTCGTCAGCCGATACGCATCGTATTCGGCGGCGGGGATATCGTCGAAGCCGATCACGCGCAGGTCGTCCGGCACGCGCAAGCCGAATTCGCGGCGCGCGACGTCGATCACGCCGAGCGCAAGCAGGTCGGACGAGCAGAACACGCCGTCGGGCCGCTCGCCGGTCGCGAACAGTTGCCGCGTGGCGTCGATTCCGCAGGCGTGGGTGTCGGACGGCGTGTCGAGCACGCATACGAGCGTCGCGTCGGACGCGTCGCCTCGCCCGAGCGCCTGCTCGAACGCCGCGGCGCGCGACCGGGCGCTGTAGCTCGTGCCGCGCGGCCCGACGAACGCGAGGCGGCGCGCGCCGGCCTGCATGAGCCGCTGCGCGGCGTGGGTGGCGCCCGCCGCGTTGTCGCTGACGACCACATCCGCGCCCAGCAGGTTCGCTTCGCGGTTGATCATCACGACCGGAATCCGGTGTTCGAGATACTGCTGCGCGACCGACAGCGGCGGCGATGCGGACGTCATCACGAGGCCCGCGATCCGGTAGCTGAGCAATTGCTCGAGCGATTGCCGGACCTGGCGCGGATCTTCCGCATTGGTCACGAGCGGCGTGAGCGCGCGCTGCCCGAGCGCGGCCATCAGGTCCGACAGCAGCCGCGCGCGAAACGGGTTCTCGAACCCGGCCGTCACGACGCCGATCATGCTGCTGCGCTGCGTGATCATGTCGCGCGCGATCAGGTTGACCTGGTAGCCCAGCGCACGCGCGGCGACCATCACGCGTTCGCGCGTTTGCGGCGCGATGCTTGCCGTCGGCGAGAACGCGCGCGACACTGCCGAGCGCGAGACGCCGGCCCGCGCCGCGACATCCGACGCCGTTACCCATGGTTTTCTTTCCTTGTCATTCATCGATTCATGATCCCTTCGCGCCACGATACGCGCATGCCGCCTGCCGACTGGATGTCCGCGCTCGACGACGCGCGGCCGCTGCATACGCTGACCCTACCGGGCAGCCATGACACCTGTGCGTATACGGTCGACGATTCGCTGGTGCGCACGCAGCGTGCGCCGCTCGATGCGCAGCTCGCGCATGGCGTGCGGCTGCTCGACATCCGCTGCCGGCACGTGCGCGATGCGTTCGACATCCATCACGGCGGCATCGCGCTCGGCATGACGTTCGACGACGTGCTGGCAAGCTGCACGCGCTTTCTCGATGCGCATCCGCGCGAATGCATCGTGATGTCGGTGAAGGACGAGTGGCCCGCGCATGCGTGCACGCGCAGTTTCGATGCGACGTTCGATGCGCATCGCGCGCGGCACCCGCGGCTGCGCTGGCATGCCGGCGGCACGCTGCCCGCGCTCGGCGACGTGCGCGGCGCGATCGTGCTGTTGCGGCGTTTCCGCAGCGGCCGGCCGCTCGGCATCGACCTGACCGCATGGCCCGACAACGCGACGTTCACGATCGATCATCCGGACGGCGCGTTCGTGATCCAGGACGAGTATCGCGTGCCGGTGGCCGCGTCGATCGCGTGGAAGTGGCGCGCGATCGACGCGCTGCTGACGCATCTGCCGCTGCCGGACAGCGGCCGCTGGGCGCTCAATTTTTGCAGCGGAACGGGGATGGGCGCGAATCCGTCGGTGGTCGCACACGGCGATGGCCGCGTGCAGGGCATTCATGCGCGGCTCGCCGAGCGCTTGCGCGAGCAGCCCGGCCCGTACGGCGCGATGCTGCTCGATTTCTGCGATGACGACGACTGGGCGCTGGTGCGTGCGCTGATCGAATGCAACGATCACACGCCGCAGCGGGGCGTGTGGCGCAAGGCGTTTCGCTGTTAGCGGCCGGCGCGTCGCCGGCGACTACCGCGTCGCGATCGCGACTGCCGCACCGGCCATCGCGGTCGCGCTCGTGCGGTTCGCGATCCGCTTCGCGCGCGCCGACGTCAGGAAGGCCCGTGCCCGGGACGCGAGCAGCGACCAGAAGCAGTCGGCCAGGATCAACACCGCGAGCATCGTCCCGACCAGTTCGGCCCATGCGGCGACGCCGACGTGCGTGAGGTCGACGATGGTCGGCAGCAGCGCGAGATAGAAGATCATGATTTTCGGATTGCCGAGCGTGACCAGCATCCCCGCGACGAACATGCGCCACGGCGACTGGCCGCGCGGCAGGTCGTCCGCGCCCGTGCCGGTCGGCGCGGTCCACATCTTCCACGCGAGGAACAGCAGGTACGCGACGCCGAGCAGCTTCAGCACGATCAGGCCGGTCGCGAACGTGTGCGCGAACGCGGACAGCCCCGCGACCGCGAGCGTGAGCCACAGCGCCTCGCCGAGCCACATGGCCGCGAGGAACGGCAGCACGTCGCGCACGCCGTTCGTCAGCACGCGCGCGACGAGCGCGGCGACGCTCGGGCCGGGCGTGCCGGCGGTGACGAGCAGGGCGAAGGCGAAGACGGCGAGTGCGGACAGCGTCATGACGGACCTCGTGGATCGGGCGTTCGAAATCGTTCGAAACGATACGTATGAAGTTTCGATTATAGTGACGGCCGTTCCAGACTGCCTGCCTGAAATGCCGTCATGCCTGCCTCGATCCTGATTCGCCCCGCCACGCGGGAAGACGCGGCCGCGATGGCCGCCGTGGAAGTCGCCGCCGCGCAGCGGTTTCGCGAGATCGGCATGGCCGACATCGCCGATGCCGAGCCGACCGATGCGGCCGCCGTGCTCGAGCGGATCGACGACGGTCGCGCGTACGTCGCGGTCGGTCCGCAACGCACGTGCGTGGGATTCGCGTTCTATCGGCTGCTCGATGCGCGGCGGCTGTATCTGGAGGAACTGGATGTCGCGCCGTCGCATGCCGGGCAGCGGATCGGCGCGCGTCTCATCGAGCAGGTGATCGCGCGCGCGGCGCGGCAGCACGTCGAGCAGGTGGTGCTGTCGACGTTTCGCGATGCGCCGTGGAATGCGCCGTACTACGCGCGTCTCGGGTTCCGGATCATCGACGATGCGGCGCTCGACGACGCGCTGCGCGCGATCCGCGCGCACCACGTCGCGCTCGGCCTCGACGAAACGCGGCGCGTGTTCATGCGTGCGGACGTGCCCGCCTGAACCCGCGCCGTTCCACCGTCAGGCCGCGTCGCTCAGCGCCGGGTAGTCGGTGTAGCCCGTTTCGCCTTCCGCGTAGAACGTCTCCGGCACCGGCTGGTTGAGCGGCGCGCCGATTTCGAGGCGGCGCGGCAGGTCCGGGTTCGCGATGAACAGCTTGCCCCAGGCGATCGCGTCGGCGCTGCCGTTCGCGAGCGCGGCCTGCGCGGTGTCGAGCGTGAACTGCTCGTTCGCGATCAGCGGGCCGCCGAACGCTTCCTTCAGGCGCGGGCTCAACTGGTCGCCCGAATACGATTCACGCGTGAAGATGAACGCGATCTTGCGGCGGCCGAGTTCGCGCGCGACATAACCGAACGTTGCCGCCGGATCGGAATCGCCCATCGTATGCGCGTCGCCGCGCGGGGCGAGGTGCACGCCGACCCGGCCGGCGCCCCACACGTCGATCGCCGCGTCGACCACTTCGAGCAGCAGGCGCGCGCGATGCTCGATCGGGCCGCCGTATGCGTCGGTGCGGCGATTGGTGCTGTCCTGCAGGAACTGGTCGAGCAGGTAGCCGTTCGCGCCGTGGATCTCCACGCCGTCGAAGCCCGCCGCCTTCGCGTTCTCGGCGCCCTTGCGGTACGCGGCGACGATGCCCGGAATTTCGTCGAGTTCGAGTGCACGCGGCGTCACGAACGGACGCGGCGGACGCACGAGGCTCACGGTGCCGCCCGCGGCGATCGCGCTCGGTGCGACCGGCAGGTCGCCGTTCAGGAACATCGGATCGGAGATCCGGCCGACGTGCCAGAGTTGCAGCACGATGCGCCCGCCGGCCGCGTGCACGGCCTGCGTGATCTGCTTCCAGCCTTCGACCTGCTCGTCGGACCAGATGCCCGGCGTGTCGGCATAGCCGACGCCTTGCGGCGTGACCGACGTCGCTTCGGTAATGATCAGGCCGGCCGATGCGCGCTCGGCGTAGTAGCGCGCCATCAGCGCGTTCGGCACGCGCGCCGCGCCCGCACGGGAGCGGGTGAGCGGCGCCATCACGATGCGGTTCGGCAGGGTCAGGTCGCCGAGCGTAATGGGATCGAACAACGTGGGCATGGCAGATAACCTCTTCACGAAAGGCGGGGAAGCGTGCGCGTCGTGCGCGACGGCGCCCCGGATGGCCGGTTCGGCCGTTGGCTAGAGTTCGCGGCGCAGGGCGTCGTGAAATGCGTCGATGACGGCCTCGTTGCGACGGAAGAACGCCCACTGGCCGATCCGCGTCGACGTCACGAGCCCCGCGCGCTGCAGCGTCGCGAGGTGCGCGGAGACGGTCGACTGCGACAGCCCGCAGCGCGCGTCGATCTGGCCCGCGCAGACGCCGTGTTCGTACGGCAGCGTCTGCTGCGGAAAATGCTCGCCGGGCGTTTTCAGCCAGACGAGGATCTCCCGGCGCACGGGGTTCGAGAGCGCTTTCAGGATCGCGTCGATGTCGAGTTCGGTCGGCATGGAAAGGTGGGCGTTTCGATCGGGCAAACAAGTATCGTCGATGGGCGAATCTTATATCGTATTTTGACGATATGTTTGAAAGCACTGTCGGCAATGGGGTTGATAGGGAATCGTAATCTTGGGGTCGCATGGGCCGCGCCGTGAACCGCTCTCGATGAACTCGCTCGTTTTAGTTCGTCTTGTCGGCAATCTCATACCGCCGCGCGCGAGCCGCTCCGGCCAACGGTGCATCGACGCGGAACGCGGTGCGCAACCGGCCGGCTGATCGGTTGTTCGCAACGGCCCGGCGGCGCGCGACGGATTCTGCGACCATCGCCGTTCAAGTCATATCTGCCTCCCGAGCCGCCGCCATGTCCGTCCTTTCCGTCGCGTTTGCCAGTCTCCGACGCTCGTGTGCGCTGCCGGCCGCGCGCGCCTTGTCATACGCCGTCCCGCTCGCGGTCGCCTGCGCCGCCGCCGGCACGCTGGCCGGCGCGCTGCAGGCCGAAGCCGCCACGCCCACGCAGCGCGAACGTCTCGAAGCGCCGGTCAAGGCCGTCGCCGACCAGCGCATGGTCGTCGATACGCCGCAGGGCAGCGCGATGCTGCCGGTCTACGCCGATCATCCGCTCGACCGGGCCGCGCCCGACGTCACGCGCGTGTTCATCGTGATTCACGGCACGCTGCGTAATGCCGACGCGTACTACGCATCGGGGCGCACAGTCGTCGAAAAGGCCGGTGCGGCGGGCGCGGGCACGATGATCGTCGCGCCGCAATTCCTGACACGCGCCGACGTGCGCGCGTTTTCGCTACCCGCATCGACGCTGGCGTGGACGCAGGAAGGATGGAAGGGCGGCGAACCCGCGCGCCAGCCGGGTCCGATCAGTTCCTTCTCGGCGCTCGACGCGTTGCTCGCGCATTTCGCCGACCGCGGCCTGTACCCGTCGTTGTCGACGGTCGTCTTGATTGGCCACTCTGCCGGCGCGCAGTTGCTGCAGCGTTATGCGGTCGCAGGGCGCGAAGGGGACGCGCTCGCGCGTACCGGCATTGCGGTGCGCTATGTGGTCGCGAACCCGTCGAGTTACCTGTATTTCGACGACGCGCGACCGAATGCCGATGCACTTGCCGGTGGCGTATGCCCGCGCGCGACCGAATGGAAGTACGGGCTGAAGTCGGCGCCGCCTTACGTTGCGTCGCAGGACGTGCGCGATCTCGAAACGCGCTACGTCGCGCGTCATGTCGTGTACCTGCTCGGGCAGGCCGACACGAATCCCTATACGCATTTCATCGACCGTTCATGCGCGGCGATGGCGCAGGGGCCGTACCGGCTGGCGCGCGGGCTCGCCTATTTCGATTACCTGAAAAAGCGGCATCCGGGCGATCTCGCGCAGCAGGTCGTCGAAGTGCCGGGTGTCGGGCATGACGGTCTCGGCATGTTCACGTCCGCGTGCGGGCTGGCCGTGCTGTTCGGGCACGCATTGCCGCAGTCGTGTCCGGTCGTCGCGGGCACCGCGCCGGACTTGCGCGCGGCGGGGCAGTGAGCCTGCATGCAGGGCCCGCCCGCGACGAACATCGATCGACCGGAAAATGCGGGAATCGTGGGCCGCTCCGTGTGGGTCGCGGGCGAAGGGGACGACGGTCGTTGGAGGCGGCAGCCGCCCGTCGTTCGCCCGCGCGCTTCGTGGCGAGCCGCGTCATTCGACGGTGATCGTCTCCTTCATATACGGATGAATTCCGCAGAACACCTTGTAGACGCCCGGCTTGTCGAATCGGAACGAATACGTCTCGTCCTGGTCGAGCGCCTTCGAATGGAAGATGCCGGCGTCGTTGACGACGGTATGCGGCTCCGCGTCGAGGTTCTTCCACGTGATCGTCGTGCCGGCCTTGATCGTGGTCGACATCGGCGAGAACATGAAATTGCGGATTGTCACGAGCGGGCCGTTCGGGCCCTGCGCGAACGCGGCCAGCGGCGTACCGGCAGCCGCGCCGAACAGCATCAGCACGGCGATGATTGGAGATGGCTTGAAGCGGATCATGTCGGTCTCCTTATTTTTGTCACGCGAGCGTCGCATCGTGCAGCGACGACGCGACCGGATGGCCGGCGAACTCGACGGTCGTCACGCCGAGCATCGACGGCAGCCGGTCGTGCGGCACCGTGAGCGGCACGGGGCCCGGCCCGTTGCCGGCCGTCGGCTGCGGGAACGCGGTCGAGCGGGCGGTATGGAACGTCACGTTGCCCTCGACCTTCGACACGATCTGATGGATGTGCCCGTTCAGCACGGTGACCGAGCCGAAGCGGCGCAGCAGCGCCATCGTCTGCGGCGCGTCGCCGGTGCCCCAGCCCCATGGTTCGTAGATGGTCCACATCGGCATGTGCGAGAACACGACGATCGGCGTGCTCGACGAGCGGCCTCTCAGGTCCTGCGCGAGCCACGCGAGCTGTTCGTCGCCGAAGCTGCCGAGCCCGTTCGGCTTGAAGTGCATCACGTTGACGAGCCCGATGAAGTGCACGCCCGCGTGATCGAAGCTGTAATAGCCGCGGTTGTCCGACGCCTTGCCGAACCGGCCGAAATATTCGGCGCCCGAACCGTCGGTGACGTCGTGCTCGCCGGGCACCGTGTGCAGTTCCGGCACGCGCAGCGCGGACAGCAACTGCGACGCGTGGTCGAATTCCTCGGGCTTGGACAGATGCGTGATGTCGCCGGTGTGGATCGCCAGCGCGGGCAGCGCAGGCATCCCGTTGACGAGATCGATCGTCTGCTTCAGCGTGGCCGACACGTCGGGATTCGCGTCCTTGTTGAAACCGATGTGCGTATCGCTGATCTGCACGAACAGCGGCCGCCCCGCGTCGGCCGGGCGCGCGTCGCCGGTCTGCGCGAGCGCGAGGTCGAACGGCGTGAGGATGCCGCCCGACAGCGTAAACAGCGTGCCGAGGCCGCCGAAGGCCATGCATTGCAAGGCCTTGCGGCGCGACGGGCGGGTGGGGGTCGATGAAGACATGTAAGCCTCGCATTCGTGTGACGAAACCGGACGGCCGGATCGTCCTGGAATAAGCCGGCGCCTTCGCATGCGATACCGGCGAAGCGGCGGATTTATTCCCGCGCGTTGCGAGATCGAATCCCCGTGCGCGCGGCCGACGGCGCGATGCGCGACGCCCGCCGGATGACCCGTCAATGTCCTGTAAGTGACATGTCACATTTGCGTCACGGCCGCCCGATAGCCTCCCACTCCGAATACCCTCTCCGGAGCCCTTCATGCCGAACCTCGCGGCAACGGAAACGGGCGGTGCGGTCGGTCATCGCATGCGCCCCGCCAGCTTCGCGCTGTTTTCTTCGATCATTGCCGGCGGCATCGTCGATGCCGGCACTCATCTCGCCGTCGATCTACGCTTCGTCAAGGAAGGCTCGGCGCTGCCGTTCGCACTGCACGGGCTGTCCTGATTCGCCCCGCGGCTGCGAGCGGGCTGCGCGGCATGCGTCCGGACCCATCGATTTTTAATTCAACACAAGACACAAGACGCTACCGATGGATATCCGTTTCTTCGATCCGAATCGCACCGCCAACGCGTCGGCGTGGCGCGTGCTGCCCAATCGCTGGGACGCGGTCGCGTTTCCGTTGATCATCGGCATGCTCGCGATGGCGATCGTCGGCTTTCACGAGACGATGGCGCCGATCGGCGTGCTGCAGACGCAGAAGATCTCGCTCGATCCGTCGAACCTGCCTGAATACGCGTTGCGCACCACGCTGCGGATGCTCGCCGCGATGGTCGCGTCGCTCGCGTTCACGCTCGTCTACGGCACGCTCGCCGCGAAAAGCCGCCGCGCGGGCATGGTGCTGATCCCGATCCTCGACATCCTGCAGTCGGTGCCGGTGCTCGGCTACATCTCGTTTACGGTCACGTTCTTCCTCGCGCTGTTTCCGGGTCGCGTGCTCGGTGCGGAGCTGGCCGCGATCTTCGCGATCTTCACGAGCCAGGCATGGAACATGACGTTCAGCTTCTATCAATCGCTGCGCACGGTGCCGCGCGACCTGAGCGAAGTGTCGCGCGGCTTTCATCTGACGTCGTGGCAGCGCTTCTGGAAGCTCGAAGTGCCGTTCTCGATGCCGGGCCTGATCTGGAACATGATGATGTCGATGTCGGGCGGCTGGTTCTTCGTCGTCGCGTCGGAGGCGATCACGGTCGGCAACCAGACGATCACGCTGCCGGGCATCGGCGCGTATCTCGCGCAGGCGATCTCCGACAAGAATCTCGGCGCGGTCGGCTGGGTGATCGTCGCGATGTCGGTCGTGATCCTTGCCTACGACCAGTTCCTGTTCCGCCCGCTCGTCGCGTGGGCCGACAAGTTCCGGATGGAGAACACCGCGTCGGGCGATGCGCCGCAGTCGTGGCTGCTCGACATGATGCGCCGCACGCATCTGATCCATCAGTTGCTCGTGCCGGCCGGCTGGCTGCTGTCGCAGGCCGCGCGGATTCCGCTGCGCGTGCCGTCGCTAGCGGGCACGCGCGCTCGCGGCGCATCGGCACGCCGTTCGTCGCGCATCGGCGACATCGTGTGGGCCGCGTTCGTGATCCTGCTGACGGCATACGTCGCATGGCGCGTCGTCAGCTTCGTCGCGACTGGCGTGACGATGGCCGAAGTCGGCCACGTGCTCGTGCTCGGGCTCATCACGCTGCTGCGCGTGCTGGTGCTGATCGCGATCGCATCGGTGATCTGGGTGCCGCTCGGCGTGCTGATCGGGCTGCGCCCGAAGCTGGCCGAGAAGATCCAGCCGCTCGCGCAGTTCCTCGCCGCGTTCCCGGCGAACCTGCTGTTTCCGGTGTTCGTGATCGTCATCGTCCATTTCCACCTGAACGCGGACATCTGGCTGTCGCCGCTGATCGTGCTCGGCACGCAGTGGTACATCCTGTTCAACGTGATCGCGGGCGCGATGTCCTATCCGAACGATTACAAGGAAGCGACGAAGAATTTCCGCATCCGCGGCTGGCAGTGGTGGCGCCAGGCGATGCTGCCCGGCATCTTCCCGTACTACGTGACGGGCGCGATCACCGCGTCGGGCGGTGCGTGGAACGCGAGCATCGTGTCGGAGTTCGTGCAGTGGGGCGACACGAAGGTCGTCGCGCACGGCCTCGGCGCGTATATCGCGCAGACCACCGCCGCCGGGGATTTCCCGAAGATCATCCTGGGCATCGCCGTGATGTCCCTGTTCGTTACCTTGTTCAACCGCCTGCTGTGGCGTCCGATGTACGCCTATGCGGAATCCCGGCTCCGTCTCGATTGAGAGTAAGCGCGATGCAAAATTCGACCGTTGTCAACGCCCCCGTCAAGACGTCTCAACCGCTGCAGCCGCCGCGGCTCGGCGAAGAAATCCTGCGCGTCGAGCACGTGAACCGCGGCTTCAGCAAGTCGCAGGGCGAACTGCTCGTGCTCGACGACGCGAACCTGTCGCTGCGCGAAGGCGAGATCGTCGGTCTGCTCGGCCGGTCGGGGTCCGGAAAATCCACGTTGTTGCGCATCATCGCCGGCCTGATCGAGCCGACCGGTGGCGAGGTGACCTATCTCGGCAAGCCGCTGCGCGGCCCGGCCGAAGGCGTCGCGATGGTGTTCCAGACCTTCGCGCTGTTCCCGTGGCTCACCGTGTTGCAGAACGTGGAAGCCGGGTTGGAGGCGCTCGGCGTCGGCGCGCGCGAGCGGCGCGAACGCGCGCTGGCCGCGATCGACTTGATCGGCCTCGACGGCTTCGAGAACGCGTACCCGCGAGAACTGTCGGGCGGCATGCGTCAGCGCGTCGGTTTTGCACGCGCACTGGTCGTCGATCCGACCATTCTGCTGATGGACGAGCCGTTCTCCGCACTCGACGTGCTGACCGCCGAAACGCTGCGTACCGATTTGCTCGATCTGTGGACGCAAGGCCGCATGCCGATCAAGTCGGTGCTGATCGTCACGCACAACATCGAGGAAGCGGTGTTCATGTGCGATCGCATTCTCGTGCTGTCGTCGAACCCGGGCCGCGTGATCGCCGAGATCAAGGTGCCGTTCAAGCATCCGCGCAACCGGCTCGACACCGATTTCCGCAAGCTCGTCGACGACATCTACGCGAAGATGACCGCGCGTCGGACCGGCGAAGCGACGAAGAAGGGGCTGGAACTGGGTAGCTGGATGCCGCGCGTGTCGACCAACCTGATGGCCGGCTTGATCGAGACGCTCGCGATGGCGCCGTACCACGGTCGTGCGGACATGCCGGAAATCGCGCGTTCGCTGCATCTGGAAGTCGACGAACTGTTTCCGATCGCGGAAGTGCTGCAGCACCTCGGCTTCGCGGACGTGCGCGAAGGCGACGTGTTCCTGACGCCGCCCGCGCGCGTGTTCGCGGAATTCGGCACGCAGGAGCGCAAGCTGATGTTCGCGGATCACCTGCTGAAACATGTGCCGCTTGCTGCGCGGATTCGGAAGGTGCTGAACGAGCGCCCGGGCCATCGCGCGCCGCGCGTGCGCTTCGAGCAGGAGCTGGAGGATTTCCTGTCCGACGAAGCGGCGGAGGAAACGCTCGATGCGGTGATCGACTGGGGGCGGTACGGGGAGGTTTTTTCGTACAACGACAAGACGGAAGTGTTCAGTCTGGAGGATGTCGAGTCATAAAGTCGGAAAGTAGATATGTAGGGCGCGACATTCCTCCGTCACCGATGTCGCGCCGACGTTGGGGTGTGACAATTTTCTACATTTCGAAATTCGGTTATGTATCAGATAGATGGATTGATATCGTTCGGCATGTCGAGGATTTATAGGGGATTTTTTAGGATATCATAATTTATGAAATCTACTTTCATTTCGATAGAATTGGCCATCTCGTATGATGGCCGAGAGCCATTTTTGTATCCCATGATGACCTATATTTACTATTTGGTTGTTTGATTTTAGCGATGCTTTTGGAGATCGCGGTTTGATGTAATAAGAGATAAGAAAAAATATAAAGTTAATTAGAAGTGGATAAAAATTTATAAAATAAATAAGTGATTTATTTGATTCTGTAAAAGTTCCGAACTGCCAGATCTGTGACCGGTGTGTGTTCATCCTCGTGAACCCATGCTTCACTGGCGAGAGCGTTGTGGCACTGCGTCCCTGAATGCGTGAATGGGCGAACGTGCCGGCGTAAAACCTCTCGTTCAACGGCAACCATGCGAACCATTCAGGATGTACTGAAACACCTGCGGATTCAACCGGTCGATGCAACACACTAGAATCTGCGCAAGCAGTGGAGGTGTTGCAAATGAAGCAGAGGCCGAGGATCTACTATTCTGAGAGTCAGAAAGCACTCATGTGGGACCGCTGGCGCAAAGGTGAAACGATTCATCAAATTGCCAAACTGTTCGATCGGGGCCACTCTTCGATACAGCGGATCCTGTCAGAGGCCGGCGGCATCGAGCCACCGCAAAGACATCGCGCACCGCAGACATTGACGCTCGCGGAACGCGAGGAAATCTCTCGCTGCCTGGTAAGCGGATTATCGATTCGGTCTATCGCGGCCAAGCTGGGACGTGCTCCTTCCACGATCAGCCGCGAGCTGCAGCGCAACGGAGGCAGCCAAGGTTATCGAGCGAGCCGGGCGGATGAGCTCGCCTGGGATCGGGCACGTCGCCCGAAGATTTGCAAATTAGTGAGCAATCAGACGCTGGCGCGAGTTGTCGCTGCAAAGCTGAAGCTGCAGTGGTCCCCTGAGCAGATTTCTGGTTGGCTCAAGCATACGTATGCCGTCAACAAGGACCATCTGGTGTCACACGAGACGATCTATCGGAGCCTCTATATTCAAGCTCGCGGTGCCCTGAAAAAGGAATTGCTTGAACACTTGCGACGCTCTCGAGCGATGCGCCGGTCTCGCCATCACACATTGAAAACCGAAGACCGCACGAACATTCGCGACGCTGTATCGATCAGTGAACGCCCCGCGACGGCGGAGGATCGCGCGATACCCGGGCACTGGGAAGGTGACTTGCTGTTTGGCAACGCGACCAGCCAGATTGCGACTCTTGTCGAACGTCAGAGTCGATACGTGATGCTGGTAAAAGTAGCCGGTAAGGATTCCGAGGCTGTGGTCAACGCGCTGATACGACACGCCAGCAAGTTACCTCGAGAACTATATAAATCGCTGACCTGGGACAGGGGCACGGAAATGGCTGATCACAAACGCTTTACCGTGGCGACCAAGATCCAGGTCTATTTCTGCGATCCGCAGAATCCGTGGCAACGCGGCTCGAATGAAAACATGAACGGACTGCTGAGGCAGTACTTCCCGAAAGGCACCGACGTCTCTGCCTATTCCCAAGCCCAACTCGACGCTGTAGCGAGGCGTCTCAACGAGCGTCCGCGTAAGACGCTAAACTTTGACACACCCGCCCAGCGGTTCCATCAATCTGTTGCATCGACCGGTTGAATCCGCACCCCAATTCGGTCGTTACCCAACCGCTGCATCTCGAGATCGCGGCGCTCGATGCGCAGGTCTCCGTTCTGTCATTCGTTCTGACCGAGGAAATGAATACGCGATTCCTCGCGGACATCATCGTGACCTCGCAGGACAAGCGGATCGACGGTGCGACGATTGTGGGCCAGCCGGCAGTCTTCACGATCGAGGAGTACGCTTCCGTGCCCTCGATGGCGGCCGTGATCGATCCGGTTCGGCATGCGGCGCGTACCGTGCACGGCGTCGTAACGCAATGGACTCGCGTCAAAACGTCTCGCGACGAAGCAACCTACCAAGTCCATCTGAAGCCGCGCTTCTCGCTGCTTGAAGAGGTGCACGATTCGGCCGTATTGCTGGACAGGTCGTTTCGCGAGTTGCTGAGCGACATGATTATCGATCGCGACTTGTTCCAATCCTTCGACGTCGAGTTCGAGCTGGAAGGGCTCGACGGGAAGCTGGAGCAAACCGTGATGTACGAAGAGACGGTCGCGAACTTTATCGACCGGCACTGCCGTCGCGCGGGGGTCTATTACTACTTCAAGCAGGCGAAGAAAGAGGACGGCCCGCAACGCGACACGCTGGTGTTCGGCAATACACCGCGCGGCTATATGCGAGCGCTCGAGGTGCCGTTGATGCCGCATTCCGGTCTGACGAGTTGGCACGAGGCGATTCTGACGCTGGAAGTCACGCGCGCGCTGGTGCCGCAGACGGTGCGCGAATGGGATCGCAACTACCGCATACCCGACGATCCGCTGCAGGTCGAATCGATCGTGGCCTATGACGATCGCTCGGTATACGGGAGCGTGAACCGCAGCGTCGAGCATTTCCATTCGGTCGAGGAAGGGCAGGCGCTGGCTGACGCGCGGCGTGACGAACTGCTCACGCGGCAAGTGCGGCTCACGGGCACGAGTAACGTCATCGGCATGACGCCTGGCATGGTGGTGCGGATCACCAATGACGAGGTGCACGAGGCGCCGCACGGGATGGTGATCACGAAGCTCGTCACGACCGGTAGCCGGAGCCAGTCGGTGGTCAACACCTTCGAAGCGATCCCCGCGCATCAGACCTACCGGCCCGAGTACGTTCCTGAAAAGCATTGGCGATGGATCGCCGGCATGCTGATCGGTGTGGTCGAGTCCGGCGATGACGAGCCGTACGCATGGATGGACGAATATGGCCGCTATCGCGTCAGGCTCCTGTTCACCCGGCACAGCGGCAAGCGCGGCACGAACAGCATGCCGTTGCGTGTGCTGCGTACGTCGGCGTCGTATCAGGGCGGCCTGCACATCCCCTTGCTGCCGCGGTCCGAAGTACGCGTCGTCGCGACCCAGGGAAATTGCGACCGCCTGCTGATCGCAGGGGCGCTGCATGACCATGCGCGTCGCGACCTCGTCCACGGCAAGGAAGGGTGGTACAGCCGCACCGTATTCCGCTCGCCCTTGCTCGGCAACAAGTTGCGCTTCGAGGATCTGAAAGACCACGAGGGTATCCGGTTGGCGACGGTGTTCGGGCAGTCGTCGCTCAACATGGGCCATCTGGTCGACGGGGACAAGAACAAGCGCGGCCAGGGCTTCGAATTGACCACGCAGAACTGGGGCACGTTGCGCGCGTCGAAGGGGCTGTTCGTTTCGGCAGACGCAGCAGGTGGATCCGAGACACCGCATCTCGACATGCCCGCCGCTATCGCGCAACTCAAGACAGCATTGCAGCGTGTAACGGACCTTGCGGCTGCGACGACGCAAGCCAAGGCCGACCCTGCGGACCGTGCGACGCAGGCGGCGCTGCTCGACGGCCTCGATCAGCTTCGCGACGCGGGGCTGCTTGCGAGTGCTCCCGGCGGCATCGCGTTCGTGACACCGAAATCACTGCAGCAATCGACGGGCGAGAACGTGATCGTCACCGCAGGCCGGGACATGGACGTGAGCATCGTCAGGCGGCTGCGCATGGTGGCGGGTGACCTGATCTCGCTGTGTGCGCACAAGCTCGGGCTGAATTTTGTCGCAGCGAAGGGCAAGGTCATGATGGCGGCGCTTACGGACGGGATGGACTTGTTCGCGAAGCAGCAGCTGCGCGTCGCGAGCCAAAGTGCGGATGTCCAAGTATCGGCCAAGTCGAAGATCACACTCAACAGCGGTGGAGCTTCGCTCGTAATCGAGAACGGCAACATGACATTTCACTGTCCCGGCGCCTTCACGATAAAGGCGGCGTCATTCTCGTTTCACGGGCCGAACAACGTCACGACACCATTGCCGTCGCTACCGCAGGCCAACCTGAAGATTTCCGACCGGTACTCGTCGTCCCACTGAAGCCATGATCATCAGCCCTCCCTTCCTTCCCGTATCGGGCGCGACGTCTAGTGATGCGTCAAAGACGGACGCTATGATGGACGTCGTCGATCAGTTCGAGATTGGTCATCATGGGGTCTATCCCGTTGCCTTCGACCGGCGCTTTCACTGTGGCATTCACCTGGATCCGGGCGAGCAGCACGAACCGGTGCGGGCAATTGCTGACGGCGAGGTGGTCGCGTATCGCGTTTGCAAAAGCGCTCTGTCTGATGGCGCGAAAGATCCGACTGGACAACCGGCGCTGAACTCGAATGCGGGATTCGTCTTACTCAGACATAAGACCGAGACAGGACGTGGGCGAACGATCACGTTCTACTCACTATATATGCATTTGCTGGACATGACCGAACAGGAGTGGCTTGCTCCCCAGCCAACCGATCCGCCGGCCGAGGGATCGATGAGTGCCCTCCCCAAATGGCTGCTCGATACGGCGGGCGGCAAGGACGGAGTCGTTCAGCCGGGCGGCGCAAAGAAGGTGTACCGCAAGGACATGCTCGGATATGTCGGTCAGCATCAGGGGGTGCGGCATCTGCATTTCGAAGTTTTCATGTCCGATGCTGATTTTACAGCCTGGTTTGATCACGACGGCCATCAGGTTCAACTGGGTGAGAAAGATCCTGTTCAGCCTGCGTCGAGCGACTACTGGGGACATTCCTATTTCATCATTAAGGGGCCACAGGATTTTGTCGCGCAGCCGGCGGGTATGACGGACGACTGGTTTCCGCGACTGCCAGGCGGCTCAATTGGTGAGCAAGACATCCTTTATGTGGAAGCGTGGTTCAACAAGGGGCGGCGCTATACATGCGCGTGGATCGACCGTGGTAGCAGCGGCAACGTTATCCTGCTTACACAGGTTCCGGTTGCTGACCCGTACGACGGAGAAACGGAACAGTATGAATATGATCTGTATGATCGAGCGGTAGCACTCTATTCAGAGTGTCCGAGCGATGGCTATGAAATGCTGCGCTTTGGGCGAATTCTTTCAAGTGCGGTGGTGCCGGGAGAAGCTCCTGCTACTTGGGTCGCAGTGCCCATCGATGAGAATGGCACGCAAGGATATGTCAACATCGCTGCTGACGAGATCATCAAATTGTCGGACGCCGACTTTCCATTCTTCAAGGGCTGGCAAAAAGTTGACGAAAGCAATACGCCGTTTAATCAGGACGGGTTATGCGGATACGATGAGCTTTGCCGTCTGACCGGCGTTGCTGATCCACAGGCAACGTCCGGAATGATCCAGCCGCTCGAATACGACAATAACAACGACGATAATGCCAACCAGTTGCTCGCAGGCTATGTGCGGAATGCAGAGGGTGTGCGCACAAAGCTCAGAGGGTTGGTGTTCAACGCGCGCAGCGAGTGGGATCCCTTGTACAACGACGATCGCTATAAAGGTCTGAATGGACCAGATGGATTCTTTGGCAAGCAGAAAGATACCAATCCAGGTGGCTATGCCTCGTTTATTAAGTTCCTCGGGAATTTTCAGTTTCTGGACAAGTTGCCGTCCGAATCGTCGCTAGCAGATCAGAAGTTCTGGTATTTTCATCCGCTTGAATTTATTCGGCACTTCAGGAAGTGCGGGTGGCTCAGTAAGAAGGAGATGCTTCAGCTTATACCGGATCGCGTTATTAGAAAGCCCGGGTCGCATAATTCGCCCTCTCAGGGAGTATGGGAATCGCCAAATCCAGATTATGCTTCATCTTTGCTTGATAGATTTGGACTGGGTTTGAACAATTCGATGAGGAAGTTCAAGCTTGATACCCCTAGTCGACAGGCGTGTTTTATGGCAAATGCCACACAGGAAACAGGATGGTTCCGCTATCTTGCGGAAGGGAATCGCAACGATGGTGCGACAGATCTGCACGGTGGTTGGTTTGGTCGGGGTTTTCTGCAGTTGACAAATCCTAACGGAAATATGGGTGGCGGAAATAATAATTATTATAAATATTTTAAATTTATTGGTCGAAACCCGCGTTTACCACCAGGGGAGCAGGAGGTGCGGTGGCGAAATGAGATTGCAAGAGATGTTTGTCATGCGAGTCATAGTGCAGGCGCTTATTGGGTTTGGTCCGGAAAATCAATGCCAACGGCGAACAATCCGGCGCGACCACGGGTGGATAGTGCGAATAAATATGCAGACGAGATGAGTGTGAATGAAAGAAGGGCAATCCGAACAAATGCCGGTGTTAAGGTGTGGTATTACAACCAGTCCTTTGCGAATTGTGCTGCGGCAGTGAATTATCCGGGGGCTACAGGCAGGAATCCACCAAACATGAATGGTCTAGTAGATCGGTCGACGTCGTTCATTAATGCGCTAATGGTTCTGGCTGATATTGTGGTTTTCAAGGGCCCAAATCAAGAGGATCTAACGTGGCCGGAAAATTTCACAAGGCGGAAATTGTCGTGAGAAATGTATTTTTAGCGTTGGTGGCATTTTTTTGGCTCGATGGAGCTGCGATAGCTGAGTTGGATTCTAATGGTCGATCCAATTATAGAGATAATATATTTCTATTGGAGAGTCGGTGTGGGTATATTCTCGGTGAAAATATATCGTCAAAAACGGTTGATTCGTCTATGAGTGTAAATAATGGAATTGTGTCATTTGATTTTTATCTTGTGATGAAGCTGGATGGGTCTGCTATACGCGGTAAGCTATCGTTTAGTTGCTTTGTGGCTGGGTCGAGTGTGTCAAGTTCGAGTGTTGCGAATAAAACTACCGCAGTCGACGAAATTGCTTTGGAAGATTCTGGCGGACGATATGTGCGCAATATCGTATGGCAAAGGAAATATGAAGGAAAGGGGTGGGATGGAACTGTTGCCTATGTTAATTCGGTATATGGAGATCGGGAAAGAATGCGTGTTCCTGATTATTTTTTAATATGTCCTAATGCAATATATTTTCCGTGTTTCTCGTTTGAGGTTGTGGGGAGGGGGCTTGCAAAAAAGGAAAGCGATCGAATTCCTGTGGTGCTTGGCGGAATTGAAGTTGTTGCCTTGCGATCGACAGTTCCTGAAACAAACGAAAGGGATCGATAGACTTTAATTCTCCATTAATTTGTCCGTGCGCTTGGGTGCGCGGTGTGCCGGGAATTCAAAAAACCCTACTCAACTAGATAGCCGATATATGCAATCTCCCATTCGCAAAGGTGACAAGCTCGAACATGGCGGCGAAGTCACCAGCGGCTCGCCATGGACGATGTTCATGGACAGGCCGCTTGCACGTAAAGGCGACGATGCGACCTGCGACTTGCATGGTCCGACTGTGATTGACGAGGGCGCCGACAAGTATCCCGATCGCGACGGGGAGCTGTTTGCGCTGGACGGCCATCGCTGCGCATGTGGTTGTCGATTGATTTCGTCGTTACCGAACGTCCACTTCGAGTAATGCCGGTCGATCTTTCTCCCGCCGGACGCCCCAGCGCGTATCCGCCCAGGATGCGCTTCTGGCCGTGGGCATTAACTTGGTTTGTCTGTAATGTGTTCGGTCCGCTGGTTATTTTGCTGACGTGGCCGAAAAGCGAACCCGCGAGTGGCCTTAGGTTTTGGGGCTTGATTATTGGGGTGCCGAACGGACTGTTTCTGGTCCTGCTCGGCTTTGGTCGCGCAGGCTACGAGGGGCTGTGGTACCGCGCATACTGGCGCAACCATCATCGTGACCGCTGGCTTGCGAAGAAGATCGGGTTCGCGCAGCGACCGCTTTATGTACTCGGCGCAGGCTATTGCCTGCCTCTTGGCGGGACATCTTTGTTCGACGTTCTGAGAGGGAAACGCTCCATCATGAAGGTGCAAGCCCCGCGGCACGGCTCAGGAAAAGTTTTGTGCAATCGCTTTGACGACGACGACCCGCTACTGGACGACCCGTCGAATGAGCCGCCACCGGACGCTTCATTCATGGCGGATGAAGAGGAAACCCCAACTGACAATGCTGCCGTACCGAAGAAGGCCGATCCAGTTGTGCAGATGATCCGCGTTGCGCTTGAGCCTCTCGCTGGAAGCATTCACGCATTAACTCGATACGAAAGGGCATATTGGCCCCAAGTACGCGTATTGACCGAGTCGGACGTCGCGAACATGCGTTTGACCCAGGTTCGCGCTGCGATGCATCTGGCGGCGCTTCCGCCCTTGGAAGTCCGGGCCGTTCCGGCTACCGACGGGTTGCTTGTGGCCGATGTATGGCTCGATGCGCATGAATCCCGTCCGCTCCTCGTCATCGCTACGGCGTGGTACGACGATGATATCGATGAGAGCCTCGCCGAGGGATGTGTGGCTGCGTTGTTCGATGCCGGCTGTTTCGGGCTCCCGCATGAGGTCAGCAGAAAGGCTGCGCTACATAGGCCCGTTGCAGGTGATTCCGCTGAATCAGGATATGGTTTCGCGAACGCCGCCATCTGGGGCAAAGCCGATGCCGCGTCGGTGACGCGCGCGTGGATAACGCGGCCGGTTGAAAACTGCGTCCCCGCTTTGAACGCTGCAGGGTTTGTGATTGCAGCAAAAGACGCCGCGCAGACTCGGCTGGATCGTATCGTTGGCGACATGCGGGCAGCGAACGGTCTGCTGGCGATCGCTGCGGCGATCGAGTCCGGTGCCAGTGACGGACCGCAACTCGTCGTCGATGGCTCGCACTCGGCCATCCTCCATGTCTTACCCCAAGATCAAACGGCTTCAACGCATGTCGATATCCAAAAATAACCTGCATAACGCGCAGCCTCAAGCGGCGTTAACCGAAGAAGCTCACAGCCGGGTCGCAGTCTGGGGGCTGCCTCTTGCCGCGTTGGTTATTGCCGTTGCAGCGCTTGTGCTGGCTTGGTTCCAGGGCGAGCGCCTCGGCGTTCCCGATGGCACGCCTCGCACACTGGCATTAATCGGTATTCCGGTATTGCTGGTTGTCATCGTGATCATTCATCTGATTGCGATATCGACTGGCGCATATGTGGGCGCTGCCAAACTGTTTCGTCTGCAAACCGGCGAGAAGGAGGCTGCTTCAACGACGGGACAGCAGATCAAACGCGATGCCCGTCTGCAACGCCTGTTCGAGGAACTACGGGTATCGCAGGGCCGGCGCTGGCGATACCGCTCACCGTGGCTGATGGTGAGCGGTGCGGATACGTTGGTCGATCAGGTCGCGCCCGGTCTGAAGCGCGCGGGCGTGATGCCGGTTGGCAATGCGATCCTCGTGCACGGGGCACCGGACGGCATCGACGCGGGCGTGTGGCGTCGGCAGATCCGTAAGCTGCGGAGCAAACGGCCCGTCGACGGCCTTGTGCACGTCACGCACGTGGATGAGCGCGATATCGAATTGCCGTGCGTCCTCGCCGCGCTGGCCGCCGACATCGGCTGGGACGCACCTGTCACGTTGCTGCACGCCGTGCCCGCGCAGGGCGATCGACCCGAGACGTTCGAAGTGATCGGTGCATTTCCGCGGGCGGCATACAAAGGGGGGCCGCCGGCGCTGGACTTGCGCGATCAGCTTGCCGCGATCGAGCGTGGTACGGCGGACGCGGGCGTGCAGCAATGTACAGCACCCACCCGGGTCAGCTATCTAGCCGAAATCTCGCAATACATCGGGACACGGCTCGAACACATCGTTACCGGCTGGCAAGCGCTTCATGCATCGCAGTGGCTGCGCGCGCCGCTGGCTGGCGTGATGTTCGTTCCCATATTTGAGGCGACAGCGGCGATGCCGACGCCGGTGCCGATCGCCGCGGACGCGAGCACAAGGGTGACGAACATCCCGATCGAGTTCCCGCCGCAACCGGCTGCACTGCTACCCGCGTGGTGCGCTATCGCCAACCGGCGACGCATTGGCCGGCGGGTCGGATTCTACTGGCCGGATGTGCTAGCGATGGGCGTGACCATTGCGGCGATAGCGTGGTGTGCATGGATGACCGCATCGTTCATCGGCAACCAGCGACTCATGCGCGAAGCGCAGGCGGCAGCGCGCGCAGCGGTCGATGCGCGGCCGCAGACCACAGCCGCCTGGCGCGCGCAACTGGCGTTACAACAGTTGATGGAAAGGCTCGAATACCGGCAGCAGCATGGCGCCCCGTGGTACCTGCGGGCCGGCTTGTCGCGAAATGACGATGTTCTCGGCAGTCTCTGGCAACCGTACCGACTCGCTGCGACGCGTAACTTGCAGGTGCACGTGGTGCAAACGATCGGGGAAGTGTTGAAGGCAGCAGATCAGGCGCGCGCCGATAGCCTGCAATCGCAGGACACGCGACGTAGTACCTACAACGCGCTCAAGACTTATCTGATGCTCGGCGAGCCATCGCGCACCGAGCCCGCATTTCTGAAGCGTACGCTCGTCACCCTATGGGCGCGGCCGGACGAGATGCCGCTCGGCGAGCGTGACGATACTGGCAGGCGGCTTGCAGGCTTCTACGCCGAGCACCTGAAAGCGCATCCCGAATGGCGGATAGCGACGGACGATCGCATCGTGACCTCGACCCGCAACATGCTGGTCACGCAAATGGGACTCGCGTCGGCGGAGGACACGGTGTACCAACGTATCCTCGACGAAGTCAAAAACAAATACGCCGACGCGTCGCTCGAAACGCTGCTGAATGGCGCAGATGCGCATGGAATGTTCAAGGCATCACAGACCGTCCCGGGGATCTATACGCGGGCGGCGTGGGACGGCATGGTCGGCGCGGCTATCGACAAGGCGTCACATGAGCGCCGGATCAGCGGCGACTGGGTGTTGTCCGGTTCGCAGGCATCACAGAGGATCGGCAATACGCTCGCACAGGGCATGACCCAAACCACGGCGATCGACGATGAGAAACGCGCAGCCGAGGAGCTGAAGCAGCGATTGACGGCCCGGTATTTTGGCGAGTACACGGCGGCATGGCAGCGCATGCTCAATAGCCTGCAGTGGCAACCGACGTCGAACCTCGGTGGCGCGATCGAACAGCTTTCTCGACTGGCGGACGCGCAGACGTCCCCGTTGATCGCGCTGATGAAATCCGTGCAGTATCAGGCGCAAGCGGGGCGGCCGTCGCAGGCGCTGGCCGACACCCTGGTGAGAAAGGCGCAGAACCTGATCGGGGCCGACGAACAGGCGGGGGCGACCGTCATCAACCCGCTCGACAAGCCGTTTGGTCCACTGCTGGTGCTGATGGGCGATACGGGCACGTCGTCTGCCGCGGAAAACGGGAAGCGCGCCACGCCAGCCGACATCGCGCTAAGCGGTGTCAGCTTGTCGCGCTACCTGACGGCAGTCACGACGATGCGGCTGAAGCTGCAGCAGATCGCGGGCAGTCCGGACGCTCAGGTAATGGCGCGCTCGCTCGCCCAGACCGTGTTTCAAGGCAAGTTGTCGGAATTGTCCCAGGCGCGCAACGACGCGGCGCTCACGGCCGCGAGCCTGGGTACGGCGTGGGCGGGCTTCGGCGATACGGTGTTTGCGCAGCCGCTCGAAACCGCATGGCAGACGATCCTGCAACCGGCTGCCGCGAGCTTGAATGACGCATGGCGAGCCGGTGTTGCCGCACCGTTCAACGCAGCGATGAGCGGCCGTTATCCGTTCTTCGATACGCAGGCCGATGCGTCCTTCGCCGAGTTCGGCCGCTATGTACGACCCGATACCGGATTGATTTCGCGCTTCATCACGACGCAACTGGCCGGCGTGATGAAGCTCGAGGGTGACTATTGGGCGCGCAGCGAGCTCGCACCGCAGGCGTTGCAGTTCGACCCGACATTCCTGAGCGCCGTCCGGCAGTTGTCGACGGTTGGGGTACAGCTTTACCCGCAGGCCGATGCCGAGGAGAAATTCGACATGATGGCGCTGCCGACGCCGAACGTGACGCGATCGGAACTGTCGGTCGACGGCATGCGGATCGTCTATTTCAATCAGCAGGAGCGCTGGACCCCACTGGCATGGCCCGGCAACGGCCTGAACGGGCACGCGAGGCTCACATGGCAGACGCGCGACGCAGGCCTGCGACAGGCATTTGATTCGGCCGGCGATTGGGCATTCCTGCGTCTGCTGAGCGAGGCCGACATCAAGCCGCTCGATGGCACGCGCTATCGGCTTACATGGAACACGGGGAGCAGCGAGCCGTTGTCGTACGTATTGCGTACGCGGGTCGGCGCCGGGCCGATCGACCTGCTGAAACTGCGCGGGTTCCGCATGCCGGATCGCATTTTCGTCGTCGGCAAGGCGGGTGCCGTGCCGACGATGCCGCTTCTGCCGCCGCTGCCACCGGATTTCCAGCCATGAGTGAAGACAAGAACAATCCGACGAAGCCTGCAGGAAGCGGTGTCGGTGCGGATGACGATCGATACCTGCGCTACTTCGATGCGGAGATGCGTTATCTGCGCGAGGCGGGGAAGGAGTTCGCGAGGTCCCAGCCACAAGGCGCCCGCCGTGTGGGAATGACGATGCCTGGCGCGCGCCACGACAGTGTCGAGCAGACCTACGAGGGTTTCGCGTTTCTCACGAGCCGGCTGCGGATGAAGCTCGATGACGCGGCACCGGAAATCACCGATCCACTGCTCGATCATCTGTGGCCGCATACAGGCCGTACGATTCCGTCGCTGACCATCCTCGAGTGCGTGCCGCGCACCGGCGAGGCGCGGATACTCGATACGTTGCCACCAGGGTTGCAGGTACGTTCGACACCGGTCGGACCGGACGGGACGATATGTGTCTATCGAACCACTCGGGCGATACACTTGCTACCGCTCAACGTGCGCGAGGCGGGCGCGCGCATGCGCGAGGACGGCCGTACGGTAATCCGGCTCGCGTTCGACCTGCTGCACCGCGAGCAGCGGTTGGTGGACGACCTGTCGCGTATCCGGCTATACCTGCATGGCGACCGGCCGACTGCATCGGCGCTGTACGCGGTTTTCACGCGCCAGGTGGAGTCGATCGGCGTGCGCATGCCGCGCCTGCTAGACGGCCAGCTACAACTGCACCCGGCGATGACGATCGAGGCGGCGGGCTTCGGCGCGCACGCGCGACTGTGGCCGACCGACCTCGATGTACGCGACGTCGATCTCGACCGCGAGCAGACGATGCTCGAATATTTCGCATTCCCCGAAAAGTTCCACTTCGTGGATTTGTGCGGTTTCGACGCGGCCAGCGTGCCGCCGGGCGAAACACGTCTTGAATTCGAAATCGTGATTCGAGACCGGATCCCCGGTGACGCCACGTTCTGTGCGGACAACATCCGGTTGTTCTGCACGCCGGTGATCAATCTGCTCGAACTGGACGCGCAGGCAATCCGTCCCAATGCGCATGACCGCGACTATCCGGTGCGCGCCCCGGCCTCCGCAGGCGAGCACGTCGAGCCGTACGATGTATTGTCGGTGGTGGCGACCGATCCGCGCACCGCCAGGCAATACCCGTATCAATCGATCAAGGTATTCCGGCACCGCGGCGGGATGATGCGGCACGAGTCGCCGGATCGGTACTACCACGCTTCGAATCGGCAGGGTGTAACGGGCCAGCGCGAGATGGTCGTGACGTTGGGCGGGCATCTGTGGGCGGAACCGGGCAGCTTACCGGACGGACACGTAACGGTCCGGGTATTGGCAAACAACGGGCGCTTGCCGCGTATGGCGCTGCGCGAATCGATGGTTACCACGCCTGCTTCGACCTTCAATGGTGTCGAGCGCGTGCACAACTTGACGGCCCCGACGATGCCGCTGTATCCGCCGCGCGGCGGCGATTATGACTGGCGGGTGATTTCTCACTTCAATGGCGCGGGCACAACCGAGCTGAACATGATGGACGCGAATGTGCTGCGCGGCGCGCTGTCGTTGTACGACTGGAGGCGAGATGACGATAACCGGCGACGCATCGACGCGATTCGTCACGTTTGGCTCGATGAGGAAACGGAACGGGTGGGGGCGCGCGTCGACCGTATCGTGAATGTGAACGTGGGTATCGAGCCGTCGGGTTTTGCCGGGTCCGGCGACGTCGCGCTGTTCGGCGACGTACTCAGTCGCTTCGTCGGCCGCTATGCGTGCTTCCATTTTGCGGTGCGGCTCGTGCTGTATGAAGGCGTGGGCGGCCCGAGCCGGCGCTATCCATGCACGATCAAGACGGGAGACTGGCTGTGACACCGCGAGCACATCCGATGATGCGAAGCATTCGATTGGCGGCTGCTATTGCGATGACGGCCGCGTTGCTGTCTGGCTGCGGTATGTGGCAATCGACGAAAGAGACGATCGGCGGCATGACACGCGCGATTTTCGTCACGAAGGTCAAGCAGATGAACCTCGTGATCGAAAGCCGTGCCGCACTCAACGAGAACGAGCAGGGACAATCGCTACCGGTCGTGATGCGCGTCTATCAGTTGAAGGATGCGAAGGTCTTCGAAAACACAGCTTACGTTTCGCTGCTCAATGACGACAGTGCGTTACTGAAGGCCGAGCTGCTCGACAGCATGGAGATCACGCTCGTGCCTGATGCCTCGATGGCTCTGTCTGTGCCAATGGCAGCCGACGCGCAAGCTGTGGGCGTGGCGGGGTTCTTCCGCGATGGGCGCGGTGCCGAGTGGCAACTGGTGATTCCGAAGTCGCAGTGGAAGAAGACGGACCCCGTCAAGTTGGTCGTGACCGGCAACCGGATGGAACTGGTGCCCTGAACGAGGGAACGCGACGGGGGCTGGCATGGCGCGTGACATGTGGGGTTTGCCGTTTGGGATTCGAATTGCACACGCCGCGAGGCCGAGCGCTGACGCCCGCGCCTGAATGGCAATACGCCATCACTCCGGCAAATCCCGCTGACTTACATCCCACTCGATCCCGCCCGCATTGAGTTGCTCGATCTTCTCCATCCGCTGCCGCGCCAGCTCCGGCAGCCGGTTCGTCACGCCGATCACCAGCGCTTCGGCGAGCGCCAGCGCCGGCACGTTGGTCTGCAGCATCGCGAAAGGGCGGCCCTGGATTCGCAGCACGATCTCCGCGAACTCGCCGATCGGCGAGCGCCATTCGTCGGTGATCAGCAGGATCCGCGCGCCGAGCTGGTGCGCGGCCTGCGCGAAGCGGATGCTGTCCTTCTGGTAGCGACGAAAGTCGAAGATCACGAGCACGTCGTTGCGCCCCATGTCGGCCAGCGCGACGGACGCGAGATTCACGTTCGGCTCGACGGACTGCACATGCGGCCGCGCATAGGCGAGCGTGAACGAGAACAAGGATGCGAGCGGCGCCGTATAACGACCGCCGCCGCAGAACACGCGCACGTCCGGATCGGCCAGCACCGCCACGGCCGCATCGAACGCGGCCGCGTCGAGCCCTTCGATCGTGGTCGCGAGCGATTCGGACAGCCGCTGGAAAATCGCCGCATGGTTGTCGCGCATGCCCGTTTCCGAGTGGAACGCATCCATCCGCGCGAGCGGCGAATTCATCGCGGTGTCGATCTCGTCGTGCAGCGCCTGCTGGAACGACGAGTAGTTCGGAAAGCCGATCCGCACGACGAAGCGGAACACGGTCGGGTCGCTGACTTCCGCCTGCTTCGCGAACTGTGCGATGGGACCCAGCCCGAGGCTGGGGTAGCGATCCAGCAACGCCTGTGCGACCTTCTGTTCCGACGGCGTGAAGCTATCCATCTGGGATAACAGCAACGCCCTGATGCTCGTCCCCATCGGGCACTCCGGCTCTCTATCTGAATTGAACGACCAAACGGCGGACGGGCGTCCGCCGACAACTGCACGCATGTTAGCCGATTGACGTGCGGCAGGCCGCGGGCGGTCCGAAATTAGAGGGACGCATCGCTCGTCCAGCGAATCCGTTCATATATGTAATAAAACAAACATTTACCAACGACGACAGTCACGCTTATTCGCTTTAAATTCAGTGATTACCCTAGGTTTTGGTGGAAAAAAGCGAGTGCTATGATCGCGGCCTCGCTGAAATGTATCGTTCATTACATGCTGGATTGGCCGCGTCGATACGCGCTTGCGCGTCGACGCATCCCGGCATGGCCCAGTTTATTCGTCTGGAGGATCCCGTCATGAGGCGGCTGGTAATACTCACCCTGTTGTCGGCGATGAGCGTGTGCGCGTTCGCCGCGTCGGACCCGGCGGTCGAAGCGAAGAACGGCATGGTCGTATCGTCGCAGCACTTCGCGTCGCAGATCGGCGTCGACATCCTGAAGGCAGGCGGCAACGCGGTGGACGCGGCAGTGGCCGTCGGCTATGCGCAGGCCGTGACCAACGCGTGCTGCGGCAACATCGGCGGCGGCGGTTTCATGACGATCCACCTGGCCGACGGCCGCGACCGTTTCATCAATTTCCGCGAGACCGCGCCGGCCGCGGCGTCTGCGAACATGTATCTGGATGCGTCGGGTAACGTGATTCCGGAGCAGAGCCTGTACGGCTATCGCGCGGTCGGCGTGCCGGGCACCGTGGCCGGCCTCGATCTCGCGCAGCGCAAGTACGGGAAGCTGACGCGCAAGCAGGTGATGGCGCCGGCGATCCGGCTCGCGCGCGACGGCTTCGTGCTGACGCGCGGCGATACGGACATCCTTGATACGACGGTCGAGCGCTTCAAGAAGGATCCGGAAGCCGCGCGCATCTTCCTGCGCCCGGACGGCACCGCGTTGCAGCCGGGCGATCGCCTGGTGCAGAAGGACCTGGCCCGCACGCTCGAGCGCATCGCGGAGCAGGGGCCCGACGCGTTCTATCACGGCGAGATCCCGAAGATCGTGGAGGCAGCGGCCAAGCGCGGCGGCGGCGTGATCACGGCGGCCGATTTCGCGTCCTATCGCGCGCAGGACATGTCGCCGCTGACGTGCACGTATCGCGGCTACGAGTTCGTGTCGGCGCCGCCGCCGAGCTCGGGCGGCGTGACGATGTGCGAGACGCTGAACATCCTCGAAGGGTATGACCTGCGCAAGCTCGGCTACCACTCGGCCGCGGCGGTCCACTACATGACCGAAGCGATGCGCCATGCGTACGAAGACCGCAACACGCTGCTCGGCGATCCGGACTTCATCGACAATCCGATCGCGAAGCTCACGAGCAAGGAATACGCGGCGCAGATCCGCAAGAGCATCCATGCCGATACGGCGACGCCGTCGGTCGACGTGCAGCCCGGCGTCGGCGTGCACGAGAAGCCGGAAACGACGCATTACTCGATCGTCGACCACGACGGCAACGCGGTGTCGACGACCTATACGGTCAACGGCCGCTTCGGCGCCGTGGTCATCGCGCCGGGCACGGGTTTCTTCCTGAACGACGAGATGGACGATTTCACCGTGAAGGTCGGCGCGCAGAACCTGTTCGGCCTCGTGCAGGGCACGCGCAACTCGATCGCGCCCGGCAAGCGTCCGCTGTCGTCGATGGCGCCGACGATCGTGAAGAAGGACGGCAAGGTGTTCATGGTGGTCGGTTCGCCGGGCGGCTCGCGCATCATCACGATCACGCTGCAGACCGTGCTGAACGTGATCGACTACGGGATGACGCCGCAGGATGCGGTCGCCGCGCCGCGCATCCATCACCAGTGGCTGCCCGATGCGGTCTATTACGAAACCTACGGCCTGTCGCCCGACACGCTCGCGATCCTGCGCAACATGGGCTACAAGATGGTCGAGCAGACGCCGTGGGGCGCCGCCGAGCTGATCATGGTCGGCCTGCCGGGCACCGAAGCGGCGAGCCGCCAGAGCTCCGGGAACGATTCGTCCGTGTCCGGCAACGTGCGGGTCGGCTTCATCTACGGCTACAACGACCCGCGCCGTCCGGCGGGCGCCGCGATCGGCTACTGACCGATCGTTTCATGCCGAATCGCTGCCGCCGGCGTTCGCGTTGCCGCGAATGCCGGTGCGCGGCGGCGGCGCGTCCGTCGGCGGACATCCGCCAGCCTGAGCGGCCCGCGCGCCTTTTTCCGTCAACTCGATCGCCATGCGGCGAATTCCCTCATGAACAAACGAATGTCTGCGGCAGGCTGGATCCTGCTCGCGATGGCAGCCGGCATCCTGATCGGCTACCTGATCTATACGCAGCTTCCGGACAAGCAGTCGGCCGCGGAAATCGCCGGCTACATCTCGCTCGTGTCCGACGTGTTCCTGCGGCTCATCAAGATGGTGATCGGCCCGCTGGTGTTCTCGACGCTGGTCGTCGGCATTGCGCACATGGGCGACGCGTCGTCGGTCGGGCGCGTGTTCGTGAAGGCGCTCGGCTGGTTCGTCACCGCGTCGCTGATCTCGCTACTGCTCGGCCTGCTGATGGCGAACCTGCTGCGGCCCGGCGAGAACCTCGGCCTGCCGCTGCCGGACATCGGCGCGTCCGCGCATCTGGCGACGTCCAAGTTCACGCTGAAGGATTTCGTCGGCCACATGGTGCCGAAATCGATCGCCGAGGCGATGGCGAACAACGAGATCCTGCAGATCGTCGTGTTCTCGATGTTCTTCGGCATCGCGCTGGCCGCACTCGGCGAGCGCGGCAAGATCCTCGTCGCCGCGATCGACCAGCTCGCGCACGTGATGCTGAAGATCACCGGCTACGTGATGAAGCTCGCGCCGCTGGCGGTGATGGCCGCGATGGCGTCGACCGTCGCGGTCAACGGGTTGTCGATCCTGCTGAAGTTCGCGGTGTTCATGGGCGACTTCTACGTGAGCCTCGTGCTGCTGTGGGCCACGCTCGTCGCGGCCGGGCTGCTGTTCCTCGGCCGCCGCGTGTTCAAGCTGCTCCTGCTGATCAAGGAAGCATTCATGCTGTCGTTCGCGACCGCGAGCTCGGAAGCCGCATATCCGAAGATCCTCGACGCGCTCGACCGTTTCGGCGTGCGCCGCAAGATCTCCAGCTTCGTGATGCCGATGGGCTATTCGTTCAACCTCGACGGCTCGATGATGTACTGCACGTTCGCGTCGCTGTTCATCGCGCAGGCGTACAACATCCACCTGTCGCTCGGTACGCAGATCACGATGCTGCTGATCCTGATGCTGACGTCGAAGGGGATGGCCGGCGTGCCGCGCGCGTCGCTCGTCGTGATCGCCGCGACGCTGCACCAGTTCGACATCCCGGAAGCCGGACTGCTGCTGATTCTCGGCGTCGACACGTTCCTCGACATGGGCCGCTCGGCCACGAACGCGGTAGGCAACTCGATCGCCAGCGCGGTAGTCGCGAAGTGGGAAGGCGAGCTGATGTCGGAGTCCGAAGCGAACGCGCATGCCGCGCATCTCGATGCCGAACTCGAACGGCAGAACCGCGCTCCGGCCTATGGCGCCGGTCAGACCACGTCGACCTGATGCTCAGCCCGCCAACGCGTCGTCGATGCACGCCGCGAGCACCATCGCGGCGGCGTTGCCGGGCGTCGAGCCGAGCAGTTGCGGCGCATAGACGCTGTCGCCGATCTCGATCGGTCGCCCCGACAGCGCGCACACGCCGCGCTTGCGCGTCGTGAACAGGCGCCACTTCTGGTAGCCGTAGTGTCCGGTGCAGGCGTCGCACCACGAAATCATCGCGGTGTCGGCCGTGGGCCGTTCGAGCACGCTGATGGTCGGCTTGCTCGTCGCGTCCCACGACGGCAGCCGGTCGCGCGTGACGCTGCGCCGCCGCGGCTCGCCCCACGAGACGGACGGCATGTCGAAGCTGCCGATTGCGGCGACGGTCATGAGCCAGGGCATTGCACGGTTGTTCATGTTTCTGTTCCTCGAAACGTTACGCGGTGCCGCGACGCGCGGCATCACGACAGGCGGATGCGCGGCTGCACCCAGCCGTTGATCCGTTCGGCGATCCACAGCAAGGTCGCCTTGGAGAAGCCGTGCAGCGCCTGCTGGTGCCGCCGATAGAGCATCAGGTGGCTGAACTGCGCGAAACGCCCCTGGATGAAGCCACCGCGGAAGAACCCGAACTGCCCGAGCGTGCCGAACGCGTCGTAATCGCTGATCGACACCAGCGCGCCGAAATCGTGGAACGCGAACGGCGGAATCGGCGTGCCGTCGAGCCACGCGGGCAGGTGCTTCGCGAGATGCTCGGCCTGCTGCGTCGCGACTTGCGCCGTCGGCGGCAGCGGCCGTTCCTGGCCCTCGAGCTGCAGGCTCGCGCAATCGCCGATCGCGAACACGTGTTCGTCGCCGCTCGCCTGCAGCGTGGGGCTGACGACGATCTGGTTCGCGCGGTTCGTGTCGAGCCCGCCCAGCCCCTGCATGAAATCGGGCGCCTTCACGCCGGCCGCCCAGACCATCAGGTCCGCTTCGGCGAACGAGCCGTCGCCGTAGTGGAAACCGTTCGCGTCGGCCGACGTGACGCGCGTCGACGTCAGCACGCGAAAGCCGATCTGTTCGAGCCGCCGCTGGGCCGACGCGGAAATCCGCGGCGGAAACGCGTTGAGGATGCGCGGGCCGCTTTCGAGCAGCGTGAGCTGCAGCCGCTCGCGCACCGTTTCGTCACCGTACGCCTGCGCCACTTCCAGCAAGCGGCTGAGCTCTGCCGCGAGTTCCACGCCCGTCGCGCCCGCGCCGACGATCGCGACGCGAAACGGCTCGTCGCGCGCGATGCTGCGGAACACGCGCATTCGCAACGCTTCGTTGAAGGTCTCCGCCTGCTGCTGGCTGTCGATGAAATAGCAGTGCTCGCGCACGCCGGGCACGCCGAAATCGTTGGCCTGGCTGCCGAGCGCGAGGATCAGCACGTCGTAGTCGAGTTCGCGTGCGTCGATCACCACGTCGCCGTCCTGCGAGCGGATCTCGCCGAGCTGCACGCGGCGGCGCGCGCGATCGAGCCCCTTCAGTTCGCCGGGCTGGTACGTGTAGCCGTGGTCGCGGGCATGGGCGAGGAAGATCACCTGTTGCTGCTGGACGTCGCGCGTGCCGGCCGCGATCGTGTGCAGCATCGGCTTCCAGATGTGCGTCGGACTGCGGTCGACGATCGTGATCTGCGCCCGCCCGGACCGGCCGAGACGCTCGCCCAGACGGGTCGCGAGCTGCAGCCCGGCGATCCCGCCGCCGACGATGACGATACGTGTAGGGGTTGTCATGGATAAATCATCACGTGATGAATAAGGTATGATCCTAGCGCTTCCCGGCTCCGCGTGTCAACGGAGCGGGGCAAGCCGCCCGATTCCGGGCCGGGAAACCGGCGCCGGATACGGGCATTCGAATCGTTCAAGGAGCAGGAAAAACGTGGCAGAAGTCACTGAGCGCGCGCCGTCGAAGCGGCGTACGCGCGGACGGCCGTCGGCGGATGCATCCGTCGGTCCGGACGTGATATTGCGGGCCGCGCGCCGCACGTTCGCGAAGCGCGGCTACGACGCGACGAGCGTGCGCGAAGTCGCGCGCGAGTTAGGGATCGACGCGGCGCTGATCGCCCATCACTTCGGTGCGAAGGAAACGTTGTGGCTGGCGGTCGTCGAGCAGATCGTCGAGCTGGCCGAACCGATGTTCGACGCGCTGCGCGCGTTGCGCACGTCGCCGCTGCCGCATCGCGACCGCGTGCGGCGCGCGCTCGAGCTGTGCGTCGATCACGAATTCGCCGAGCCGGATATCGGCATGTTCTTCTCGACCGCGGCGACCGAGGAGGGCGCGCGGCTCGATCGGCTGCAGGAGCGGATCGTGCGCCCGTATCACGACGCGATGTTTCCGCTGATCGCGGACGCGGTCGAGGCCGGCGCGATCCGTCCGGTCGATCCGAACGTGCTGTTCTTCATGATCGCGAGCGCGATCGGCACGACGGTGTCGTACAGCCACATGATGCTGGAGTACACGTCGCTGCCGACGCGGCCGGAGGCGTTCCGCGAGGCCGTGCTCGGCGTCGTGTTCAACTTCCTCGGCGACCGGGACTGAGCGCCGCGCGCGCGATGCGCGCGGTCACGTCGCCGCAACCAGGCCCAGTTCGTGCACCGCGTTTCGCGCGGTGTCGCGCAGCGCATCGACGAGCGGCGACGGCGTACGGTACGCGAGCGCCACTTCGTACGCGAGCGGGCTGCCCGCATCCTTCAGTTCGCAGAACGTAATGCCTTGCGGATGCATTGGCACGAACAGGCGCGGCATCAGCGCGACGCCGATGCCGCCGGCGACGAGCCCGGCCGTCGTCTGCATCTGGCGCGGCTGCTGGACCACGCGCGGCGCGAAGCCCGCCTGCGCGCACGCCGTCACGATCAGCGCGTGCATGCCGGGCCCGTGGTGCGCGGCAAACATGACCCACGGTTCGTCCGCCAGCTCGGCCAGCGCGATGCGGCGGCGGCGCGCGAGCCGATGCCCGTCCGGCAGCGCGGCCACCATCCGGTCGCGCAGCAGCGGCTCGACATGCACGTCGCCGGCGTCGGCCACCGGCAGCACGACGAGGCCGACGTCGGTGCGGTCCTGACGCAGCGCAAGCACCTGCTCGGCGGTCGTGCCTTCTTCCAGCTGGAAATCGACGTCGGGATGCCGTTCCTGGAACGCGCGCAGGATCAGCGGCAACAGCGCGTTCACCGTGCTGTCGACGAAACGCAGCCGCAGCGTGCCGCCGAGGCCGGCGCCCGCCCGGCGGGCCACGGCCACCGCGCGCTCGGCCTGTTCGAGTGCGCGCCGTGCTTCGAGCAGGAACGCTTCGCCGGCCGGCGTGAGCCGCGCGCCGCGATTGTCGCGTTCGAGCAAGGCGACGCCCAGTTCGTCCTCGAGCTTGCGGATCGCCGCGCTGAGCGGCGGTTGAGCCATGTGCAGCCGTTCGGCCGCGCGGCGGAAGCTGAGCGTTTCGGCCACTGCGATGAATTGCCGGAACTGGCGCAGATCGATCATGCGATACCTTCCATGTATCAGTAGATCATCGAATTCGTATTTTACCTATCACTCCGAGCTGCCCAGAATGTCCCTGTCGTCAACCGTCGATACTCAGGAGGACAGATCATGACGGGCAATGAACAGCAACGCACGGCAATCGTCACGGGCGGGTCGAGCGGGATCGGTTTCGCGATCGCGAGCCGGCTGGTGCAGGACGGGTATCGCGTCGCGATCGTCGGGCGCGATGCGGCGAGGCTGGAGGCCGCCGTCGAGCGTCTCGGCGGCGCAGCGATCGGGCAGGCCGGCGATCTGAGCGTCCGGCGCGACGCGCAAGCGGTGGTCGCCGCGATCGTCGCGCGATGGCCGCGCATCGACGTGCTGGTCAACAATGCGGGGCGCACCGGGCGCGTCGGCGCGGATACCGAAGCAGGGGAGGCCGAGGCCGTATGGGATGCGGTGCTCCATGCGAACCTGAAAAGCCTGTTCCTGACGACGATGGCCGTGCTGCCGCACCTGGCCGACCGTGCCGCGCGAATCGTCAACATCGGCTCGATCGCGGCGCGCGCCGGCAGCCTGTTGCCGGGCGGCCTCGCGTATGCGGCCGCGAAGGCCGGCGTCGAAGGCTTCACCGTCGCGCTGGCGCGCGAACTCGGGCCGCGCGGCGCGACGGTCAATACGGTCGCGCCCGGCTATATCGCCGGCACGCACTTGTTCGGCGATAGCGGGGTCGCGCCGGCCGTCGCGGCGATGATCCGCGCGCAGACGCCGGCCGGCCGCGCCGGGCAGCCGGACGACGTCGCCGATGCGGTCGCGTGGCTCGCCGGGCCGCGCGCATCGTTCGTCACGGGCGCGACGATCGCGGTGAACGGCGGCTGGCGCGTCGGATGATGCATGGCGCGCGCGGCCTGCGTGTCATTCGGAATCGATCGGCGGCTTGTCGCCGAGCCAGCGCCGCGCGCCGGGCCCGTTGCGGCCCGCGCGGTCTTCCGGGTTGGTCAGCTTGCAGCGTTTCAGGGACAGGCAGCCGCAGCCGATGCATTCGTCGAGGTTGATGTAGAGCCGCTGGAGCTCCTCGATGCGGCTCGCGACACGCTGCTTCCACCCGCGCGACAGCCGCTGCCAGTCCTTGTTGCTCGGCGCCGTGTCCTCGGGCAGGCTGACGAGCTGCTCGGCGATCTCGTCGAGCGAATAGCCGATCTTCTGCGCGAACACGATGAATGCGATCAGCCGCAGCACTGCGCGCGAATAGTGGCGATGGCTCGAGCCGTTGCGGTGCGACTTGATCAACCCGCGCATCTCGTAGAAACGCAGCGTCGACGCCGGCACGCCGCTGCGCGCGGCCACTTCGCGGATCGACATCAGCGGCCATTGCGGGGTTTCCTGGATACCCATGACACCCTCCGGGAAAGCTTGACTTGAAGTTAACTTCAACTTTTATGCTACGCGGCAGTTTAACCCGTCGCGAGGCATCATGCTCTCCTTTTCCCTACGCAGGACGCCGCCTTTGGGCGCCGCCTGCGCCCTCTTGCTGGCGTTGTCGGGTTGTCACGACGGCAAAGGTACATCGTCGGCCCAGCCCCTTCCCGAAGTTGGCGTCGCCACCGTCGCGCCGCGTACCGTCCGCCTCGCGGACGAATTCAACGGACGCGTCGAAGCGGTCGACGCGGTCGAGCTGCGGCCGCGCGTGAGCGGCTATCTGCAGCGTGTCGCGTACAAGGAGGGCGACGTGGTCGCGCAGGGCGCGCTGCTGTTCGAGATCGATCCGCGCCCGTACCGCATCGCGCTCGACCGTGCGAATGCGCAGCAGCAGCGCGCCCGCGCGGCCGCGAGCCTCGCGAACGTGCAGCTCAAGCGCGTGCAGACGCTGATCGATGCGCATGCGACGTCGCAGGAAGAACTCGACAATGCGCGCGCCACCGCCGAGCAGGCGCGCGCCGATCTGCAGGCGGCCGATGCGGCCGTGGCCGACGCGAAGCTCAATCTCGGCTTCACCGAAGTGCGCGCGCCGATCGCGGGCCGCGTCGGCCGCGCGGTCGCGACCGTCGGCAACCTCGCGCGCGCGGACGACACGCTGCTGACGACCGTCGTGTCGCAGGATCCGGTCTACGTGTATTTCGATTGCGACGAGCAGAGCTACCTGCGCTACAACGCGCGGCGCGCCGATCCGGCGCATCGCGCGATCGGCGCCGATCCGGTGCGCGTCGGACTCGCGAACGAGACGGGCTTCCCGCATGCGGGCACCGTCGATTTCCTCGACAACCGGCTCGATCCGCAGACCGGCACGATTCGCGCCCGCGTGCGGCTGCCGAATGCGGACCATACGTTTACGCCGGGCCTGTATGCGCGCGTGCAGCTCGTCAGCGGCCGCGACCAGGATGCATTGCTGGTCGACGACAAGGCCGTGCTGACCGACCAGGATCGCAAGTACGTGTACGTGCTCGGCCCCGGCGACAAGGCGCTGCGCCGCGACGTGACGATCGGCCGCGAACTCGACGGCGAGCGGATCGTCGAGAAGGGCTTGCAGGCGGGCGATCGCGTGGTGGTCGACGGCGTGCAGCGCATCTACTATCCGGGCGCGCAGGTGAAGCCGAAGGCGCCGCCCGTGCGGGCGGTGGACTCCGGCGCCGGTACGCAGGCCGTGGCCGATGCCGGCACGCCTGCCTCGCGATAACGGGAGCCACGTGATGGATTTCTCCCGATTCTTCATCGACCGGCCGATCTTCGCGGTCGTGCTGTCGATCGTCATCTTCGCGCTCGGCCTGATCTCGATTCCGATGCTGCCGGCCGGCGAATATCCGGAGGTCGTGCCGCCGAGCGTCGTCGTGCGCGCGACGTATCCGGGCGCGAACCCGAAGGAAATCGCCGAATCGGTCGCCGAACCGCTGGAAGAGGCGATCAACGGCGTCGAAGGCATCATGTACATGAAGTCGGTCGCCGGTTCGGACGGCAGCCTGCAGGTCGTCGTCACGTTCCTGCAGGGTGTCGATCCCGATACGGCCGCCGTGCGCGTGCAGAACCGCGTGAGCCAGGCGCTGTCGCGCCTGCCCGACGAGGTGCGCCAGTACGGCGTGACCACGCAGAAGCAGTCGCCCACGCCGCTGATGTACGTGAGTCTCTACTCGCCGGACAACAGCCGCGATTCGCTGTATCTGCGCAATTACCTGACGCTGCACGTGAAGGACGAGTTGTCGCGCCTGACCGGCATCGGCGACGTCGGCGTGTACGGCTCCGGCGACTACGCGATGCGGCTGTGGCTCGACCCGAATCGACTTGCGTCGCGCGGGCTCACCGCGAGCGACGTGATCGCGGCCGTGCGCGAGCAGAACGTGCAGGTGTCGGCCGGCCAGCTGGGCGCGGAGCCGTCGCCGAAGAAGAACGACTTCCTCGTGTCGATCAACGTGCGCGGCCGGCTGCGCACGGTGCAGGAATTCAGCGACATCGTGCTGCGCAACGGCGACGACGGCCAGGTCGTGAAGCTGTCCGACGTCGCGCGCATCGAGCTCGGCGCGGGCGACTACACGCTTCGCTCGTATTTCAACGACAGGCATTCGGCCGTGGTCGGCATCTTCCTGTCGCCGGGCGCGAACGCGCTCGACGTCGCGAAAGCCGTGTATGCGAAGCTCGACGAGCTGTCGAAGCGCTTCCCGCCGGGCGTCGCGTATCGGCCCGTGTGGGACCCGACCGTGTTCGTGCGCGAATCGATCCGCGCGGTGCAGCACACGCTGATCGAGGCCGTCGTGCTGGTCGTGCTCGTCGTGATCCTGTTCCTGCAGACGTGGCGCGCGTCGATCATTCCGCTCGTCGCGGTGCCGGTGTCGGTGGTCGGCACGTTCGCATGGCTGTACCTGCTCGGCTACTCGATCAACACGTTGACGCTGTTCGGGCTCGTGCTCGCGATCGGGATCGTCGTCGACGATGCGATCGTTGTCGTCGAAAACGTCGAGCGCAACATCGCACGGGGCCTGAGCCCGCGCGATGCCGCGCATCAGGCGATGCGCGAGGTGTCGGGGCCGATCGTCGCGATCGCGCTCGTGCTGTGCGCGGTGTTCGTGCCGATGGCGTTCATGTCGGGCGTCACCGGCCAGTTCTACAAGCAGTTCGCGGTGACGATCGCGATCTCGACGGTGATCTCCGCGATCAACTCGCTGACGCTGTCGCCCGCGCTTGCCGCGAAGCTGCTGCGTCCGCACGGCGCGCCGAAGGATGCGTTGACGCGCGCGCTCGATCGCGCGTTCGGCTGGCTGTTCCATCCATTCAACCGTTTCTTCGAGCGCAGCGCCGATCGCTATCACGGCGTCGTCGGTCGCACGCTGAAGCGGCGCGGCGTGGTATTCGCGGTCTATGCGGCGCTGCTCGCGGCGACCGCGCTGCTGTTCAACGCGGTGCCCGGCGGTTTCATCCCGGTGCAGGACAAGCTGTACCTGTTCGCGGGCGCGAAGTTGCCGGAAGGCGCGTCGCTCGCGCGCACCAGCGCGGTGACCGAGCAGATGACGAAGATCGCGCTCGGCACCGACGGCGTCGAGATGGTGCCGGCCTTTGCCGGGTTGAATGCGCTGCAGGGCGTCAACACGCCGAACATCACGAACTCGTACGTGATCCTGAAGCCGTTCGACCAGCGCCATCGCCGCGCCGCGCAGATCAACGCGGATCTGAACGCGCGCTTCGCGGCGATCGATGGCGGCATCACCTATGCGCTGATGCCGCCTCCGATCCAGGGTCTCGGCAACGGTTCGGGCTACTCGCTGTATCTCGAGGATCGCGGCGGGCTCGGCTACGGCGAATTGCAGAAGGCGCTCGCCGCGTTCCAGGCCGCGGTCGCGAAGACGCCGGGGATGAGCTATCCCGTCAGCTCGTACCAGGCGAACATCCCGCAGCTCGAGGTGAAGGTCGACCGGCTGAAGGCGAAGGCGCAGGGCGTTGCGCTGACCGATCTGTTCAATACGTTGCAGGTGTATCTCGGCTCGATGTACGTGAACGACTTCAACGTGTTCGGCCGCGTGTATCGCGTGATGGCGCAAGCGGATGCCGGCCACCGGCAGACGGCCGCCGACATCGCGAACCTGCGCACGCGCAACGCGAAGGGCGAGATGGTGCCGATCGGCTCGATGGTGACGGTCGGGCCCGCGTACGGACCCGACCCGGTCGTCCGCTACAACGGCTATCCGGCCGCCGACCTGATCGGCGACGCCGATCCGAAGACGATGTCGTCGTCGCAGGCGATCGCGAAGCTGCAGCAGATCGCGAAGGACGTGCTGCCGCCGGGCATCACGCTCGAATGGACCGACCTCAGCTATCAGCAGGTCACGCAGAGCAACGCGGCGATCGTCGTGTTCCCGCTCGCCGTGATGCTGGTGTTTCTGGTGCTCGCGTCGCTGTACGAGAGCTGGACGCTGCCGCTCGCGGTGATCCTGATCGTACCCGTGTGCATGTGCGCGGCGCTGTTCGGCGTGTGGCTGTCCGGCGGCGACAACAACGTGTTCGTGCAGGTCGGACTCGTCGTGCTGATGGGGTTGGCGTGCAAGAACGCGATCCTGATCGTCGAATTCGCACGCGAGCTCGAGATCCAGGGCAAGGGAGCGGTCGAAGCGGCGCTCGAAGCGTGCAAGCTGCGACTGCGTCCGATCGTGATGACGTCCGTCGCGTTCATCGCGGGCTCGGTGCCGCTGCTGATCGGCAGCGGCGCGGGCAGCGAGGTGCGGGCGGCCACCGGCGTCACCGTGTTCGCCGGGATGCTGGGCGTCACGCTGTTCGGGCTGTTCCTGACACCCGTGTTCTACGTGGCGATCCGCAAGCTCGCGGGCGGCACGCCGGCCGTCTGGAGCGAACAGCACGGCACCCTCGAAGGAGAAAACCGATGAGCGCCGCTTTCCGTCTTTCCGCGCTCGCGATGTCGGTGACGCTGGCCGCCTGCGCGGTGGGCCCCGATTTCAAACGGCCTGAAACGGCCACCGCCGCGCGGTTCGTGCGCGATGCTCACCCGGCGACGCAGCGCGACGCGGCGCCGGCCGATGCACAGCCCGGTATACCGCCCGATGCATCGGCGGCGGCCGATGCCACGTTCTGGCACGGCTTCGGCGACCCGGCGCTCACGCAGTTGATCGATGCGGCGCTCGCGGCGAACCAGGACTTGCAGGTCGCCGTATCGCGCTACGACGCGTCTAACGCGTTGCTGTCACAGGCGACGTTCGACCGCTATCCGACGCTCACCGCGAGCGGTCAGATCGGCCATCGGCTGACGAGCAAGGACCAGGCGTTCGGCGCGCCGCGCAGCCAGCGCGATACGCCGATATCGAGCGTCGGCATCAATGCCGCGTGGGAACTCGACCTGTTCGGCCGCGTGCGCCGCTCGATCGAGTCGCAGCGCGCGGAGACGGCGGCCAGCGCGGCCGACGTGCGTGCGGTGCGCGTCGCGATCGCGGGCGAGGTCGCGAGCACGTATGTCGACCTGCGCGGCTCGCAGGAGCGGTTGCGGATCGCCCGCGAGAACGCCGACAACCAGAAGCAGACGCTCGCGCTGATCAATGCGCGCGTCGGCGCGGGACGCGGCTCGGAGCTCGATGCGGCGCGAGCACGCGCGCAGTACGAATCGACGACATCGCGGATCGCCGTGTACGAAGCCGCGATCGGCGTCGACGAGCATCGGCTCGCGGTGCTGACCGGGCGGACGCCGGATGCGTTGATCGGCCGGTTCGACTGGCCGAAGACGGCCGCGCCGGTGCCGTTGCCGGCGCTTGCCGTCGACATCGATCCCGGCACGCCGGGCGACCTGCTGCGCCGCCGTCCCGATGTCGCGGCCGCCGAGGCGCGGCTGCATGCGGCGACCGCGCGCGTCGGCGTAGCGACCGCCGACCTGTTTCCGCGCTTCACGCTGTCCGGGCTGCTCGGCAGCGCGACGAGCAGCTACGGGTTCTTTCGCGCGGGCAGCGACACGAACCTGATCGCGCTCGGCATCGACTGGTCGTTCCTCGACGTCGGCCGCGTGCGTGCGCGGATCGCCGCGAGCGACGCGGAAGCGGCCGGCCAGCTTGCGCAGTACCGGCAGACCGTGCTCGGCGCGCTCGAGGAAAGCGAGAACGCGTTGCTGCGTGTTGCCCGAACGCGTGACGAGACCGCGCACCTCGTGCGCGCGGCCGACGACAGCGCGCGTGCCGCACAGCTCGCGCAGGCTCGCTTCTCCGCCGGCGCAATCGACTACTACGAAGTGCTCGACGCGCAGCGGACGCTGCTGCAGGCGCAGGATGCGGCGGCCGACGGGCGGATGCGCAGCGCGGCGTCGACGGTCGCGCTGTACAAGGCGCTCGCGGGCGGCTGGCCGGCGGGCATGGGCCAGGGCCCACAAGGCCCGCTCGCTCGGTCGGGGAAGTAATGCGAGCAGTGCGGCGCGGCGGTCGTGGCGCCGCGTCGCGCGACGAAACGCTTGCCTTGCCGATCGGTGGGCAACGCCTAGGCGATTGCAGGCGCATGAAAGGGCCGTCGTTCTCGCGGTAAAATTTAATTGCAACTGCAATCAAGCGAGAGGAAAGACCTGACATGAACGCAACCGAACCCGATCTGTGGTTCTCGTTCGTCCGCGCGCACCGGACGATGATCCGCGAGATCGAGCGTCGCCTCGCGGCGGCCCGCCTGCCTGCGTATGCGTGGTACGACGCGCTGTGGGGGCTCGAAAGCGGCCCCGACGGTACGCGCCGCATGCACGAACTGGCCGACGTGCTCGCGATCGAGCGCTACAACCTGACGCGGCTCGTCGACCGACTCGAACAGGAGGGGCTCGTGACGCGCACGCGTTCGGCGGACGACGGCCGTGCCGCGTTCGCGAGCATCACCGACAAGGGGCGGACGCTGCGCAAAAAGATGTGGAAGGTGTACCAGTCGACGGTCGCCGAGCTTTTTCTCGACCAGTTCACCGGCAAGGAGCGGGCGGCGATGGCCGCCGCGCTCGATCGTGCGACCGCTGCGGCCCGCGACGCGGCAGCCGACGCGAAGTAGCGGTATCCGGCGTACCGAGCGGCCGTGCGCCGCGCGGGCGCACCGGGTCGCACAGTCCGCATGTCCCTCCTTCGAGTACTGGCATGTCCCAACGCCGTCGTTTTCGGCATAGGATTGCAATTGCAACGATTGTAGTTGCAACGATAACCCGATGACAAGGACCGACATGACCTCGACGCACGCTCTCACGTTCTATACGGCCGACACGCCGAACGGACACAAGATCGCGATCTACCTCGAAGAGGCCGGGCTTGCCCACGATCGCGTGCAGGTGAACCTGTCCGCCGGCGAGCAGCGCAGCCCGGCGTATCTCGCGATCAATCCGAACGGCAAGATCCCGGCCATCGTCGACCACGACACGGGGCTCGCCGTATTCGAATCCGGCGCGATCCTCAGCTATCTCGCCGCGAAGACGGGTTGCCTGCAGCCCGAAACGCTGGCCGAGCGCACGGCGGTCCAGCAATGGCTGCATTTCCAGATCGGCGGGATCGGGCCGATGCTTGGCCAGCTGTGGTGGTTCCTGCGCGCATCGAAGACGGGCAATGCGGAAGCGATCGACCGCTACCGGAAGGAGGCGCTGCGTCTCTACGGGGTCGTGAACGGCCGCTTGTCGGAATCGGCGTATCTCGCGTCGTCGCGGTATTCGATCGCCGATATTGCGGCGTTTCCGTGGCTGCGCACGGCGGCCGAGCTCGATCTCGACATTGCCGGTTTCCCGCACGTCGAGCGCTGGCTTGCCAATATCGCCGCGCGGCCGGCCGTGCAACGCGGCCTGATCGCATGCCGCGCGTCGACGGCCGAGGCGGCGCACTGACATCGCATCGGCCGCGCCGCGTGGACCATGGTCGCAATAAATCGCTTCGTGTTATCCAGTCGAACGAGAGCGCCGCATGCGGACGGCGTGCGGCGTCGTTCGGGCTGCTCGCCAGCGTGTTCATGCACGACGGCGCGCCGTGCGTGGTCGCGCGCCGACGATTTCAGCGCGAGCCGCTGAGCGTCGCGTAGCGGCCGCACGGCATGGACGGCGATCCCTCGGCGCGGGCCGTCCAGGGTATCGCACGAGCCGATGCTTAGCATCGCGGCCGGCTGCCTACCGCGGCCGCCGCGCGATCATTACGCTGGGGCGATCATCCACTCTGTCCGGAAGGTCGCCATGTCCCGGCTCGACTACACACTGCTCGGCCCCTGCCTGCTCGCCATCGCGCTCGACGCGATGGGATTCGGGCTCGTTTATCCGATGATGTCCGCGATCTTCAGCGATCCGCACGCGGGCATCCTGCCGGCCGACACCGGCGCGCATGCGCGCAATTTCTATCTCGGCCTCGGCTACGGGATCTACCCGCTGTGCATGTTCTTCGGCTCGTCGCTGATGGGCGAACTGTCCGACCGCTACGGCCGCCGCCGGATCCTGCTGCTGTGCGTGCTCGGTCTCGCGGCCGGCTACGCGATGCTGGCGGCCGGCGCGTGGCACGCGAGCATCGCGCTGCTGCTGGCGGGCCGCGGGCTCACCGGCCTGATGGCCGGCTGCCAGGGCATCGCGCAGGCGGCCATCACCGATCTCAGCACGCCCGACACGAAGGCGTACAACATGAGCATCATGTCGCTCGCGTTCAGCGCAGGCGTGATCGTCGGCCCGGTGCTCGGCGGCGTCACGTCCGACCGGACGATCTCGCCGCTGTTCGACTACGGCACGCCGTTCGTGCTGGTCGCCGCGCTGTCGCTGATCTGCGCGTGCTGGACCTGGGCGTCGTATCGCGATTCCGCCGCGCCGCGCGGCGATACGCGCATCGATCCGCTGCTGCCGCTGCGGATCATCGGGGAGGCGGCGCGCCAGCGCAACGTCGCGTTCCTGTCGATGGTGTTCTTCTTGATGCAAGTGGGCTACGGGCTCTACCTGCAGACCATCATGCTGCTGTTGCAGGCGAAGTTCGGCTATACGAGCGCGCGGCTCGGGCTGTTCAGCGGCGTGATCGGCATCTGCTTCGTGTTCGGCCTGCTGTGCGTCGTGCGACTGATGCTGCGCGTGTGGCGCGTGATCGATATCGCGAAGACGGGCCTGCTCGTCGCCGGGCTTGGCCAGATCCTGTCCGCGTTGTTTCCGCACGAACCGATGCTGTGGGCGCTCGCGATGGTCGTCGGCTGCTTCGACATGGTTGCGTACACGACGATGTATACGGCGTTTTCCGACGCGGTCGGCGACGATCGGCAAGGCTGGGCGCTCGGCGTCGCGGGCTCGGTGATGGCGGTCGCGTGGGTCGTGACGGGCGCGCTGACGAACCTGCTACCCGTATTCGGCGAGACGGGGCTGCTGCTGATCGGCGGCGCGGGTTTCCTGCTCAGCTTCGCGATGATGGTCGCGTATGGCCGCACGCGGCCGGGTGCGCGAGCGGCAATGTTGTCGTAGGCGGCTCGCACGTACGTTAGCCTGCCCGCGGCGACGATCCGCTGGGCCCACGGACATCATCGCGCGATCTGCGCGGCGTGCCGTCGTGCGCGCGAGCTGGAAGGGGGCGCTGAGCGCGGTGCACGCATCGGTCCGTTGGCGGGCGGTAAGCGGCAGACGAGTGCGCGGGCGGCGAGCATGGCCGGATGCATTCGCATCGCCACGGCATGATTTCGTTATTCGAATGATGTCGCCGAATGGCGGCCAGACGATAGGTTGACCGTAGCGCGGCTGCCGTAGCGCACGATTCCGTGGCGCGGACGGCGCCGGCTCTCGCGCACGGTCCGGCTCCGGACCTTCATCGACCGGGGAGCCGGACCGCTGCTTACCGCCACGAACCGTCGACGTAGACCCACACCGGCCCCTGCCGGCGCCAGTAGCCGGGCATCCAGCGACGTCCGGGGCGCCGTGCGACCCAGCGGCCGGACACCCATATATAGCGGCCATGCTGCCAGCGCCAGTAGCCGTCCGTCCATATATAGCCGTGCGGCCGTGGCGGCGGCGGGCGACGGTCGTGGCGTGCCGCCGGGGGTGCGAAGCCGGGGCGATCCGCATACGGCGGCCCGCCGGGAACGCGGTGCGGGCCGGATGGCCGGTACGCGGGCGGGGCGGGCTGGGCCGAGGCGGCACGCAGCCAGCCGGTGCCGGCGAAGGCTGCGGTCAATCCGATGGCGCGCAGCAGCGAGCGTCGATTCATGGCGGTTCCCGTTCTGTATCCAAGACCGCCTTACATTAGCCTGCCGTCAGGCCCGCCGGGTTACGCGGGCGGTCAAGGCTGTTACCGAGTGTCACGGCAGGCGCGAGCCGCCTTCCCTTTCTGCCGGCCGACGGGATCTCGCCGTGGCACTGGCGCCGCCCGCTGTTGACGGGTCGGCGGGACGTTTCGGAGGCAGATCGGCCAATATTTGAGATTGATTTGGGTAACAATTACCGATTTTGGAGTGCCGAACCGAATCCGTTTGTTGTTTCTATGCAACCGTCAAGACGATGACATGTAAGAATGGTGCGATGAAAGCCTCCAAAAAGGGCTCGTCAAGAAGTCAAAAACAAACGTTAAAACAAATACTTATGACGCGTCCCCACTTTCATTATTTCTAGTTCTGGAAAAGCTTATTTCTTTATTTGCGGATCGCTCCCCTAGGGTACACCCCTAAACTCACGGTTCCCAAACGGGCAACTATCCGGGCGCCGCCAGCAGGACCGATGGCGCTCCCGGGCGGTTGCAGACCGTTTATGAACAAGGTCGCGAGACCTGCCTCTTTTTAGAAGGGAGCTCCACGAATGAACAAGACTCTGATCGTTGCAGCAGCTGCAGCATCGTTCGCTACCGTCGCTCACGCGCAAAGCAGCGTCACGCTGTACGGCGTGCTGGACGCAGGCATCACCTACACGAGCAACGTCCAGCCGGCACTCGGCCAAGCTGGCAAGTCGCGTTGGGCGATGGGTTCGGGCATTGACCAGAGCCGTTTCGGCCTGCGTGGCTCGGAAGACCTGGGTGGCGGCCTGAAGGCAATCTTCACGTTGGAAAGCGGCTTCAACATCGGTAACGGCCGCTTCGCGAACGGCAACGGCGGCATGTTCAACCGCCAGGCTTTCGTCGGCCTGTCGAGCCAGTACGGCACGGTCACGCTGGGTAAGCAGTATGACGCAACGCAAGACTACCTGGCACCGCTGACGGCAACGGGCTCGTGGGGCGGCACGTACTTCGCGCACCCGCTGAACCTCGACCGTCTGAGCACGAACGGTGACGTCGCACAGAACAACACGATCAAGTTCACGAGCGCGAACTACGCTGGCCTGCAATTCGGCGGCACGTACTCGTTCTCGAACAACACGAACTTCGGCAACAACCGTGCGTACAGCGCAGGTGCTGCATACCAGTTCCAAGGTCTGAAGCTGGCTGCTGCATACTCGCAAGCGAACCTGGGTGACGGCACGAACGCAAACGGCGCGACGTCGTCGGCGATCGGTGGCATCGCTAACCAAGGCCGCGTCCGCACGTACGGTGCTGCTGCTGGCTACGCATTCGGCCCGGCACAAGTCGGCGCTGCATGGACGCAAGCACGTCTCGACAACAACGCAGTTGCTGCAGGCACGCTGCGCACCGACAACTACGAAGTCAACGCGAAGTACAACCTGACGCCGGCTCTCGGCCTGGGTGCTGCTTACACGTACACGAACGCGAAGATCAACAACGGCAGCACGCACTGGAACCAGTTCGGCCTGCAAGCTGATTACGCACTGTCGAAGCGCACGGACGTCTACGCACAAGCTGTGTACCAGCGTGCAGCGAAGAACGGCATCGGCGCGTCGATCTACAACGGCGACAGCTTCAACAACAACCTGCCGAGCTCGTCGATCAACCAAACCGCAGCAACGGTTGGTCTGCGTCACCGCTTCTAAGCGTGACGGGCGGGGTAACCCGCTCCGCAGCATCGAAAAGGCGCCTTCGGGCGCCTTTTTTTTGTATGCGGAAGGCGATGACGATAATCCGGATCGTCTGGATGCAAAAAAGCGAGGCCCGTGCCTCGCTTTTGTCGTTCTGCGCGCGTATGGCGGGGCGCTGGCCGGCCGTTAGCTCAGCGCGTGTATTCGCCGTTGGCTTCCGGCTGGAACACGATCGCGGCGACCTTCATCAGCTTTTCGGCGCCGCTGGGCTGCATTACCTTGACCATCTGGCCGCGCTGCGTGCCCAGCAGCGCCATGCCGACGGGCGAGAACACGTTCAGGCGCCCGCGTTCGAGGTTGGCGGCGTCCGGATAAACGATCGTCCACGTGGCCTGTTCCTGAGTTGCTTCGTCGAGCAGCGTGATTTGCGAGTTCATCGTGACGACGTTCGCCTTGATGGCGTCGGGCTGGACGATATCCGCGCGTTCGAGCAGCGTGTCGAGCATGGTCTGGAAGCGCGGGTTGTGCTCGGCGTGCTTTTCGAGGCGGGCGACGTCGAGTTCGGTCAACTGGTAAAGGCGTTGTTTCATGGTGGTTCTCCAAATGATCGGCAGGGGCAGGCGTGGCGTGCCTATGAGGATCGCCCGGAGCCTGTCTAACCTGGCTCCGGGTGGAGACCGTGCGGTCAGATCAGGCGCCGGGCAGGGGCGAGCGGCGCCTGGGCCGTGCGTCGAGCGAGGGGATGCGCCGGCTGGCTGGCGCGCGCGCACACGCCGGCCGGGCCGGACGGCGAAACCGAAAGGGACGTGAGCGCGTACATGGTGGATGGAATATCGACTGGCGAATAAAACCTTACGATTCTACAACACAACCTTCCGGGCATGTGATCTGACTGTCGGCGTTTCGTCAGCGATTGTTGTGCAGGTGAGGCAAGTTGGAGCGGCCCTGTTCCGAAACAGTGGGCGATCTTTTCCAAAAACGCAACGCTGTATGTTCAAACTAAGGGTTTCCCCTTGGGGTGGCGAGCACTACACTGGATTCAATCGCTTCAGACAGTCCTGCCGAGGCGACGTCAAAACAGAACATATTCCGGAGGTAAATCATGAAGTCGATCATCTACGCAGCCATCGCCGCATCCGTCCTTGCCGCTCCGATCGCATCGTTCGCGCAATCCGAGCAGGGGTTGACCCGCGCGGAGGTCAAGGCCGAACTCGTGCAACTCGAGCAGAACGGCTACAAGCCGGTGGCGAGCGATTCGCAATATCCGAGCGACATCCAGGTTGCCGAGCAGCGCATTCAGCCGAACCAGCCGATGCTCGCGCAAGCCGATACGAGCGGCTACGGCGCCGTGGCAACGGGCGCCGCGCAAGGCGGCCGCCGCGTGACGCGGGAAGCGCCGAATCCCGTGAATTCGGTCTACTTCGGTAATTGATTGAACATCCCCCGGTCTGCCCGAGCGCACCGCTGAATTGACGAGACGCGCGCCGGTCGCGCGCGTCGTTCGTCCGCAGGAGCAGAACCTCCGTCGCCGCATGCCGGCGGCTTTCCGCCCAGACGCTGATGCGTTTGGGCCTTTTTTGCTGGGCGGATCAGGCGGACGTGACGTTGGGCGTGCCGTGGATGTAGTGTTCGAGCTGGCTGATCGTGAACTGCTGATCGGCAATCACGCTCTTCACGAGGTCGCCGATCGAGATCAGGCCGACCAGCTTGCCGCCGTCGAGCACGGGCAGGTGGCGCATCCGGTGCTCGGTCATCAGCGCCATGCACTCGTCGGTGGATTGCGACGGTTCGACGTAGCGCACCTTCGCCGTCATGATTTCCTCGACGCGGGTGGCTTTCGACGAACGGTCCTGCAGGACGATCTTGCGCGCGTAATCGCGCTCGGTGACGATGCCCGCAATGTCGTCGCCGTCGACGACCAGCAGTGCGCCGATGCCCTTTTCCGCCATCAGCTTGATGGCGTCGTAGACGAGATCGGTCTTCGTGACGGTGTAGATGGTGCGGCCCGAATCCGGCTTGGCCTTGAGAATCTGCGCGACAGTCGTGCTCATTCGCTTTCTCCGTGTGCAGTCGATGCAGGGCAGTCGGGGCGTGATGCGCGTCACCCGGTGAGCCCAGTATAGCCGGGCGGGCGGCGGCAGTCGCGTGACGTTTCCAGATTAGCGGTAAACTCCCGTCACGCACCATCCACATAACTCCTACATTCCTGAAGTTTCGATTGAATTCATGATGTCTTCGCGTCCCCAATCGCCCACGCCGGGCAATGGCCAGGCCGACGAGTGCGTGACGCTCGTCGCCACCGCGTCGCTGCCCACGCGCTACGGTACGTTCACGTCATACGCGTTTCGCGTATCGGGCAGCGATGCCGAACATCTCGCGCTCGTGATGGGCGACGTGACGGGCGAGCAGTCCGTGCTGACCCGGCTGCATTCCGAATGCCTGACCGGTGACGTGTTCGGCTCGTACCGCTGCGATTGCGGCGAGCAACTCGATCTCGCGTTGCGTTACATCGCGGCCGAAGACCGCGGCGTGCTGCTGTATCTGCGCGGCCATGAAGGCCGCGGCATCGGCCTGAGCAACAAGATCCGCGCGTACGCGCTGCAGGAGCAGGGGCGCGACACCGTCGAGGCGAACCTCGATCTCGGGCTGCCCGATGACGCCCGCGAATACGACTCGGCCGCTGCGATCCTGCGGATCCTAGGCGTGACGTCGGTGCGGCTGATGAGCAACAATCCGAAGAAGTTCGATACGCTCGTGAAGCACGGTATTCCCGTCTGCGAGCGCGTGGCGCTCGCGGTGCCCGTGCGCGAGGAAAACGAACGTTATATCCGCACGAAGCAGACGAAGTTCGGGCATTACTTCGAAGAAAACGAGTAACGAAAACAAGGGGCTCTGCGGAGCCCCTTGCCCCATCTAGTTTCCACACCTAGAAGTCTTTCTGGTAAAGGGTTTGAGCCGAAAGTTGCGTTTGTCAGGTGGCTTGTCTGCACTTGACGAAATAGGCGAAAACTTGGCACTCTGGCGTAACATTTTCCTACGCCAGACCGAAAAGCTACGCTGCGGTCTCGGCCCACAACAAAAACCTACGCCGACCGCTGATGAGATTCGATGCGCGCACCGCGAGCAAGCTGCCTGCGGGACAACACATGACCTTTGACGGATTCCCGGGCCTCCGCTTCCAGGCCAGCGAGAGCCGTCGTTCCTGGATCTACCGATACAAGTCCCCCATTGACGACCGAATGCGCCAGGTGAAGCTCGGCGAGTGGCCGGCTATGGGTTTCCCTGCGGCGATTTCTGAATGGGAGCAAAAGCGAGCGGCGCGTGATGCTGGGGCCGATCCCGCTGCTGCAAAGCGCGAGAAACGCGCCGCGGTTGCCCATTCGCGCGCCGTCGACGCATACACCGTCAAGCAGGTGTGTTTCGACTATATGGGCGGCTATCTGGAGCCGAACCGCAAGGGCAAGGGCGTAATCGAGGTTAGGCGGATGTTCAAGGCGATGCTCGGCCCGATCGAGAACGTTCCGGCCGCGTCGATAACTCGTGCTCAGGCGTTCGAATTCTTGGATTCGTATCGTGCCACGCCGGCGCTCGCTGCGCGGCTCCGCATGGAGCTGGGCGGAGCGTGGGACTATGCGATGGACGCTGGGAGGTTGCCTGATGGCACGCCGAACTGGTGGCGAATGATCCTGCGCGGCAAGCTTCGCAGCAAGGGGCGCACGATCGACGGCATCGCCATGGGCACAAAAAAGCGGGTATTGAGCGAGGATGAGGTCGGCACGCTGCTCCGCTGGCTGCCAAATATGAGCCTAACGGTTTCGGACGCGATCACGTTGTATCTGTGGACGGGCGCCCGCGGCGGCGAAATCATTTCTATGGAGTCGCACGAAATCGCCGACGAGTCGGACGGCCTCTGGTGGACTGTGCCGAAGGAAAAGACGAAGAATTCGTGGCGCGCGAAAGCCGGGGATTTGCGGGTGCCGCTCGTTGGTCGAGCCGAAGCCGTCGTCCGTCGACGCAAGGACCAGGCCGTGAACGGCTTTCTGTTCCCGACGTCGACCGGCGAGATGATGAAGCAGACTGTTATTTCGCACGGCATTTACTATCATCAGCCGTACTGTAAGCAGGCGCCAAGTCACAATCGGCCTCGGCTTCCTGTTACACACTGGTCGCCGCATGACTTGCGCCGCACGGCCCGAACAATGCTTGCCGCGCTCGGATGCCCGCACGATGTGGCAGAGGCGGTGCTCGGTCATATTCAACCCGGTGTGGCCGGTGTGTATAACCGTCACCATTACGACCGCGAACGACGTGAGTGGCTCACGCGCCTCGGGCAGTTTCTTGACGAGCTCGCGCTGAAATATCCGAAGAAATAGCGCGCCGACGTCGGTTGCCGTGGCCCGTATTGGGCGGAGGCGCGAGGTCCGATTCCGGGCACGCTTCTGCCCAGGCTTCCACTTCGCGCGTCAGCCAAGCTACGCGGCGATCGGAGAGCAGGCGCGGCTTCGGAAATTTGCTCTCGCGCACCAGTTTCTGAACGGTCGCTTCCGACAACGAGAGAGCGGTCGCGACTGCAGGCAAGTCGAGATAGATCGGTTTCATTCTTGTTTCTCTTTGTTGTAGCGAGCGATGTCACGCCGTGCTCGCGTGATCAGATGCGCTTTCGGCTTGGCAAACATCCGGTGGACACGCGCACACTTCGCAGCCGGGATGCGTGAATCGTGAGTCGTGCGGGGCTGGTGCGGGCTGCTCGACCGGGATTGCGGTCGAACCGTCGATGAAGAGCGCGCCTTCTCCCGGGCACTCGGTGAGCCAGCAGTACATGCCGTTGCCGGAGTGTCCGTCGCCGCGCTGGAACGTCAGTTCGGTCTCGAGCTGGTCGCGATCACGATCCGGCGCAATGAGGTCGAGTGCTTCGAGCAGCTGCGCTCCGGACAGGGTGAGCGAGTCGCCGTTCACGGTGATGCGGTCCTTCGCGCTCGGCTCATTGATCTGCGCTGTTGCGGGTACCTCGACGGTGTAACCGCCGAACAGGTGCGCGATGAACTCTCGAAGGACGAAGAGATCCTCACTATTCGGCTTGCGCGACCAGTTGCTATCTTCGACGATTTCGAACGTCTCGATCGCGGCGAGTGCGGTTTGTGCGGTGATCGGTGTAGGCTGATCGACATCGGATGCGGCGATGGTCGGAACGATCGCGCGGTCGATTAAGTCGTCCACGTTACGCGAGTCGTGATAGTCGAACAGGCTCAGAATTTGGTCGGGCGTGTCGCTTCCGATTCCGCGATCCAATGCAGCAAAATACTCTGTCAGCGCTTCGCCGAGCGCTTGCCGCTTGTCGTCCGTCAGCGCATCAGCGCGGTTCTTGTCGGTTGTCATGGTCATGCTCCTTTTGTTAGAACGGCAAGTCCGGGTCATGCGAGGGTGGTACGGATACGGCGTGGCCCGGCTGCAGCCTCCGGCTGGCGCGGACGCGAATCCGAATCATGTCCTTGCCGGTCATGTCGCAGACGTCGAGCAAATCGCGAAATGCCTTGTATCTGGCCTTGCTGCGGGTGCTCGCAGTCACCGTGAACCAGGCTTCGTATTCGGATTCGTCGCGCCACGGCGGGAGGCAACGCCATTCGCGCAGTACCGGCGCGTCAACGAGCTCGCCGTATTCGACTTGATCAACGGGGTGATAGCGGCGCTCTTCTTCGCTCTTATCGCCATCGATCACGACGCAGAGATAGTGGCCGTCGGCATTCACGATCACGCCGCGCTCGCCGTAGCATTTCACCTGCCGGCCGCGCTCGGCCGGCACGCCGTAATGTTTGCGGATGTATTCGAAGCTCACTTAGCGCTCTCCGATTTTGCGATAGGCAGCGGCCGCACTTGGCCTGTCTTCAGGTTGATGAACGCGCCGCACCAGGTCAGGCGCGCATGCCGGAAAAATTCCCACAGGATCGCGAGCCCCTGCGTGACGACAGCCTGGTTGATGAACAACTCCTGCCGCTCGAGCGCTTCAGCGAGGCTGCAACTCGGCGTGTCGTCTTCGGGAATCGACGTGTCGATCAGTTCGGGAAGCACGTCGTACGGCCAGCGCAGCGGCGTGCTATCAGCGGCAGTCTTTGTGTTGCCCGTCACCTTTTTGTGCGCGCCGAACAGCACCTGGGCGTCGCTCGCTCGGTTGCCGAGGTCCATCACGTAGCAATTCGATGCACGCAGGGACGGCTCGAGCTTGGCGCGAGCTGCCGCGCTGTCCACGCACATGATCGTGAGGGCGGGCGCGCCGCGCACAAGCTCGTCCGGGCCGGCGTGCACGGGGCGACCGCACCAGTCGATCCCGAAAAATGCGTTGATCCGATGAACGAGTACGACGCTTTTGTGCAGGCCGACGTCGGCGGGGCTGAACATCTGCCGACCGACGTTCGCGCTACTGATCGTGTCGGCGTCGAACGCGGTAACGTGCAGGCCGGGATGGCCGAGCTCGACGAGCGCATGATTGAGGCGCGCGAGCCCCGTCAGCATCTGCGAGCCTGTGCCGCCGCATCCGACCAGTGCAACCGTAACGCGCCGGTCGCTGAGAAAGCGGGCCGGTGTCGTGTGATACGTCATACCGTCCTCCACCAGGGCGCACCGACGTCGCGCCCGATCAGCGCGGCGCATTCGGTGATCGCGCGGCGCGTCGCACGCTCGCGCTCCACCTGCTGCGCGAAGACGTCATGCCGCGCATCGATGTCGTCGTGGGTGAAGTGGCGGAACGCACCTGCGCCGGCGTGCGCGGTCACGTAGTCAGCGAAGTGCGTCACGTCGATGCGGGCCGCGGCCGAAAGCTCGAACGCGTCGGCGCGCGAGCCGATCGAATCGAACGCGCGCCAGGCGGCGGTTGCGTTCGGTCTGACGTGAATCGCGGTGCAGTCGCGGACCGTGTGGCGCTTCGCTTCCCACCCTGCGGCGCGCGCGGCGAGTTCGAGCATGTCGAGTTGATTCACGCGGCTTTCTCCGTCGACGGGAAAAATGCCTGTACCGGAACGCGCAGCGCGATCATCTTGCCGAGTGCGCACAGGCGAAACGCAACGCTCGGATTGGCCGTGCCAACGCCACCGATCACGCCGGCAATCTTCACTTCGCCGGCATCGTCTGCGTCGTCGGTTGCGCTAAAGCCTGCCGGGCCGGTGCCGTGGCTGTGAAGGTCGATCGCGAGGCTCTCGTCGTCGGCGAGGGTCGGGCGATTGATGGTGATCTCGGTCGGCGTAGCGCTGGTCACTTCGACTTCGCGGTACACCAGTTCCTTGCTCGTCTCGTTCCAGACGATCCATGCGGCATGCTCGTTCGGCGCAGCGCCAGCGGCGTCGGTTGCGAACCGGCGAAGGAGCGGCTCGGCGGCGCTGATGCGCCCGAACGCGAATTCAATTTTCGCGTCGAGCGAGCCGTACGGCGGACGCGGGCAGGAGCCCTCGAGCGGCGCGACTGGTTGAATCAGGTGCAGCCACGGGCGGCGAATCTCGATGAACAGACCTTCGGCAGCGAGCAGGAAGCGGTGGCCGACGTCGAGCAGCGGCGCGAACTCAGCATGACGCGGTACGGCCGCGACCGGCGCGCTATCGAACAGCGCATTGTCGAGTGCGATGTTCTCGTCGTCGGCCCGCGCGGCGATCGCGCGGTGCTGGCCGGCGATAACTTCGTCGGCGACGGCGCGCGTGAACGTCGACAACGCCTTGCCGAGCTGCTCGAGTACGGCGCCAGTGGTGGTTTCGAATTCGGCTTTGATGGTTTCGATTTTGCTCATGACGATTAACTCCGTTGCGTGATTTTTTTAATGGCGGCGGCGACGGTCATTTCGCTGCTGACGAGCCGCTCGGTGGGAAATTCGGCGCCGTCTAGCAGCTCGACCCAGAGGTCGGCGCCGCTGCCTCCGTTGATCAGCTTCGTGGCGTTCGGGTGCGTGAACCTGCTGCGAAAAAATTCGTCGGCTTCGTATCGTTCGATTTCTGCCGGCGTGGGGTTGGCTGCAATGTCGACGTTGCCGGTGCAAATCTGGCCGCCCACGCTCACATTGAAGTAGGGCGCTTGATAGACCTGCGTGTCAGGCGTCGGCCTACAGTTCCCTGCGAGCGCGAATACATAGCGTGCTTCTCCCCGGGCAACGAACAACAGTGCGGGGTGGTGCGCGACCGCTGAGCGCTCGCCGATTGGTGGGCTCGCTGAGAACCAGACCTGACGCTGCGCGGCCGGCGTCCACCAGGCGACGACGCCGGGTGCAGTAAAAATCACCCGCTCGTGAATGAACCCTTCATGCCCGAGCTGCTTCGACGCGGCGGCGACGAATTCGGCCAATTGCGAGCGTGTGATCGGTGTGCCGGCCATCAGCGTCGGCACGCCGTCGATCACGCGGGCCGAGTGCTTCGTGACGTAGACGTGGCTTTCGTGCACGTTCTTGTAAATCAGCAGGGCGGAGTGAAGATCGAGCGACACGTCGCCGTTTCCATAAACATCAACGCGGCTCATACGCGCACCTGTACCTTGACGGGTTCACCGTCGATATCCGATCCATCGGGCGTCGAGATCAGCATGACCAAATTCGAAACGGCCTTGGCCAGCGTCGCGGAATTGCGCATGCGATCGAGCCACGTTCCGAGGGCGCGGCCATTCGTAGAAATGTGGAGTGCTGCGCACGATTCAGGGTCGCCGCACTGCATTTCGCCTTGCCAGAAATCGTCAAGAATGCGTCCCAGGCCGTCGCCCTGATCCCAGGCGAGGATCAGTGAATAGTCCAGGCAGTATTCGCTCGTATCCTTCAGGTCGACGCGGGCAAACGGGCCGCCGGTGGTGATCGTCCGGTGGATCGCGTCGCACGCGTCAATGACGGCCCATGCGATGAGATTTGTGTCGTAGTACCGACGCACCTCGGATGCATCAAGTACGCGCTTGGGCGTTATTGCCCAAGCGGGCGCGCTCGCGAAAAACTCGGCGCGCCGAGGAACGTCGATGTGGTCGAGGAACTCCTGATCGGGCAGCCACGGGTCGCCCGGTGCGGTATTCATGTCGCGAAGTTCTGAGAGCGCGGCAACCTCATCTTTGTTGCTGTGCCAGTACATGTATTCGGCCAGGCTCATTGCTTCAGGTGGCGTGCACACGGACGGCAAATAGTGGTGACACGCCTCGTATAGAACCGCAAGCACGGTTTGTCCGAGGCCTGGTTGAATCGATTCGAGGCGTCGAATGCCCGAGCCAATGAATCTGATCGGACCGCTTCCAGCTCCTTCGGCCGTGGTGATGCGCACGAGTGCGGTGTCGGGCATGTTGCTCGCGTCGGAGATCGCGAGGCTCCAGTCAAACAACCCAATTTCGCTGGTGATTTCTTTCCATATGCGCGGCATCGCATTCAACGCCAAATCGGTTTCAGTCGACGAGTCGTCGAGCGACGCGGCATCGGCTTCGCTGAGCTGTCGGCCGCGAAGCAATGCCAGCGATAGCCGGCGCATGAAATCGGCGTCGTCGCCGATCGTATAGCGCGTCGGCACGTCAAGCGCGATGCGGGGCAGGGTGAGCGGTGCGGCGATCATGGCAGCAGCGGGGCCTGTGTCGACGGCAGGCGCAGGCGTTCAGTCGTGCCGTGGTTGGTTGAGGCTGCGCGCGCCACGCTGCGCGCGAGCGGCGCGTCATACTTGCCGATCGCGGTCGGCAGGCGCTGGCCCTGATTCAGTGTGTCGGTGCGCAAGCGCTTTCGAAGTTCGCGGAGCGTCATTTCGGTTGCGGGCAGTAGCGCGCGTGCAGCGCATTGATGAACACGACTTCTTCGTCGAGCAGCGGGCATGCGTGCGCGCGCGCGAATCGCTCGACGTCCAGCAGGTAGGAAAAGATCGGATGCGGCGGGCGTGTCGTGCCGTTGATGATCGCGTCGACCATCGCGGAAATGTCGCGCGTTGCCATATCTGTTCCCTTCGTGCCGACGGCGCGGCGGAACGTATAGACGTTGCGATTGCCTTTGACGACCGGGCCCTCGATCTCGGCGTTCGTCAGTTCTGGATAGGTCTGCGAATAGAAGTCGCGAATCTGCTGGAGCGTGAACGTCGGCGCCGGGTCGGCGAGCTTGGCGCCGTTGTACGAGAACTCGCGAGCGAGCGTTTCGATATGCATGTCGTTGTCTCCGATCAGTACAGGTCGACACCAGCGTCGGTTGATTGCGGCGCGCTCGCAGGATCGGCGGGGGCCGGCGTTTCCGCGGCCGGCGTCTCGCCGCCCTCGCTCGGTTGGCCTGCATCGTCGATGCGCAACTGGCGCGGGTCTGTCGCGCCGGCATTTGCATCGTCGCCCGAGGGCGGGTTGTTGGCGTCGTCAGCCTTCGCGGCCTTCGGCGGACGACCGCGGCCGCGCTTCCCGGTTGCGCCAGCGGCGTCACCAGCGTTCGGCGTCGGAAGCGCGGGCGCTGCGTCGGATTTGTTCGCGGCGGCGCACGCGCGCGCCTGGTCGAGCAGCGACAGCGCGCCGGGCTCGTACGCCTCGACCGCAGCTGCGAATTCGGCGTCGAGTTCTTGGGGCGTTGCAACCAGCGACAGCGGCCAGAGTTCCTTCTTGCCTTTGGCGTTCGGCAGCGGCGTGACGTTGACGCGCAGGTTTTCGTCGCCTTCGGCCGTGATCAGGATGTTGATGCTCGTGGTGCGCGCGAGCTCGTGCAGTGACGTGAACAGGGACATGCGATTACCTCTCAGTTGAAGTCAGGCCGCGAGGCCGTCGTAATTGCGATCGGAGAAATCTGGATCGCCGGGATAGCGGTTCGAGCCGTCAGCCCGATGCCAGCAATAAAGGGAGCTGCGCCGATGCGGGAACCAGTAGCCGGCGCAGTCGCAGCGCATCCGCGTCGTGTTGCGGCGATTCATCCAGTGGTCGACGCGATATTTCCGGCGGTTGCACGTGCGGCACGCCGGTAGGCGTGTGTAGCGATCGGGATGACGCCGCAGGCAGCGGCGCGCGGCGCAGTGCGTGCAGCGAACGTGGCAGCGCGGCATCGATCAGTCCTCCGCGTCGCCGGCCTGCAGCCGTTTGATGTCCACACGTGCAGCTGCGCGTCGTCGTTCGCGCGCTTCTCGTGCTCGCGCAGACGATTCGAGCGCGTCCCGCACGCTGGCGCGCTGGATTGCGGTTTCGAAGTCGCCCGTCATGTGCAGCATTTGCCACTCGACGCGCAGCAGATGGGTTGGCAGGTGATCTTTCTGCATGGCCGACTCACGCGCTGTAGGTGCTTTCGCTCGGCGTGTCCGGTGCTTCGTCGCTGTACGTCCATGCGACGCAACCGATACCTACCGCGAGCCAGAGCAGAACGATTTTCCAGAGGGGCATGAGCTTGTTCATGCGCCCTCCGCTCGGTACAGGTGTTCCTTGCCGCTGCCGGTCGCGATTGCCTTTGCGAGTTCGAGATATCCGCGTGCCTCGAGCGCACCGCAAAGGCACACGACGAAATCTGCGGTGCGGCGATCGGGCGCGGAGCTGTCCGGGTTGTATTTCTTGGCGGTTTCGGCCGAGTCTTTGATGCAGTCGAAAATCGCAGCTTCAAGCTGACGTGCGGAGCGCGGTTTGTTATTCATCGCGCACCTCAAACGCTGAATGTGGGGGCGACCGCGCTGGCGATCAGGTAAAGCACGACGAGCGCGGCGAGCGGGTGCCAGTCGCGCGCCTGCAGCGCACGTGATTTAAGCCACGTGAATTCGCTGCGTCGGAACAGGATGGTAAGCATCGAAATTCGCCTCGTTGGATGCGCAGCGAAAGGGCCGCGTGGAGACGAATTTAAGCACACTTAATTTCAGAGCGCAAAGAAAATTTAGTGTGCTTAAGTTGACGGGCAATCTAGACTGCGTGCATACTGGATATCCATACAGTACCGAAAGCGTTTTGTAGAAAAAGACTGAGGGTGCGCGTCGATGAATTTGGGCGAACAGATGAGCGAGGGCCGTATCAATCCGGGGGATCTGGCCGTGATTAGCCGGTGCGCCAACAAGGCGCACATCGGTTTGGTGGTGCGGGTAATGGGGGCGCACGAGACGCCCGAATATGACTGGGACGTCGAGTTGCTAGGGATGCCCGTCAAGGGCTACGCGGCAAGGCATGACCGCGTAGGAGTGTTTAGGTGCGCGGCGGTTTTCGATTGGAATCTGAGTCGTCTGGTGGCGTCGGCGCATTCAAGTCGAGCAGATCACCGCGAGCTCTCTCATGCATAGCCAGCACCGCCTTTAAGGGCGCGTGCACGGCGGTGACCGCGAGCTCGCCCATGCCCAGGGCAATCGCTTTTTTTAGATCGGCATAGAGCGCCTGCGCTTCGTGCGGCAGGTCGTCCTGGGCGTCCTTCATCGGCCCGCGCTTATCCCAAAGCCAGTCGGCGCGCACGCGCAGGAAGCGCGCAACGCGGAACACCGGCGCGGCCTTCAAATTCTCAACGTTCACTTTGCCGCTCGTCCATTGCGAGACAGCTGACGGGGAAACTCCGGCCTTGGCGGCGATTTCCTTGTCGTCGATCGACGCCCCCAGTTCTGCCTCGCGAAGCGTCTTGGCATACCGGAGTCGTCCTACGAAGGTGTCTAGGTCGTTCATTTCAGCAGGCTAAACCTTGCCAGATAAGAGCACTTCACTTTTGAAATTAAGTGTGCTTAAATTGCGCCCATGGAAAACGACCTGCGCATCGCGTGTGCGAGCGAAATCATTGATCGATTGGGCGGGACCGGGGTTGTCGCTGATCTCTTCGAGATTGACGACGCGGCCGTGTCTCAGTGGCGCCGGAATGGCATCCCGAAGCCGAGGATGCAGTTCATTACTGTTGCGCGACCGGACGTCCTTGTTGGCCTGGGGCCGCTCGATCGCCCGGAGCGGAATGGTGCAGACGGGAGCATGTCGCGTCAGCGCGCTGGCATTCGATCGCGGTCGCGTCGCACACCTGCCGCATGAAAGCGGCAAACGAGCGCGAGGCCTTCGCGTCGCTCAAGGTGCGCCGGATCGCGTCGCGCATGTGTCGTTTGAGTTGTGGCTTCGGGGTCGCTGTTGCGTGCTGAATTCTGAATTTTTGCGTTTTCATGGTGATGCTCCGTTTGGCGATGGAGCAATTTTCTCGGAAACGCGAGCACGTTAACAGTATGAAAAACGGTGAAATTCAAGGGGTAAATGTGGCTCACCATTACAGTCAAACCGCATGGATTGACGTCCTGTATACGTCCGTATCAAACACGCCCGGGAAAGTCGAAGACGCTGCCCGCTTTCTTACCGAGCGGAGAGGCACGCGGATTTCCGGCGAGCATCTGCGGTTGCGGTTGCGGGAGGTTGAGGGGGCGCGTATTACAGGCGAAATGTTCGAGCTGCTAGTCGAATGGATGCTCGAAAAGAAGCAACCGCATGCGCTCGATGCTGTGTACGCGTTCAACGCTCGGTTCGGGCTCGTCGCAACGGAAACGGTCGCCGATGCTGAGTCGGATTGCGTCCGTGCGCTTGTCGATTCCGCGCTTACGGTAAGTACGAAAGCGGGCGGCCTGGCCGAAGAGGTCCGGCGCGCCGCTGAAGATGGGGTGATCGAGCCGCGAGAAGCCGAGGCCATCGAGCAGGCCGGGCGCGCGGCGCAACGCCAGATCGAACAGACGATCGCAATCGCCCGACGTTCCGCGCAGAGCCGCCGCCGTCGCCGCGGCGCGTAATTGACCTATTCCCGGAGGTTCTCCTGATGGGCGCACACGACCCATTGGATGCGCACGCCCGTACGTCGGCGCCCGAAGCCGAGCAAAGCATCCTCGGCGCATTATTGCTCGATAACGGCGCGCTTGAGGAAATTGCGGGCATCGTCTCCGAAGCTGATTTTACGATCGGCGAGCACGCGTTAGTGTTCAAAGCGATCTGTGAATTAATTCAGCGTGGCGCGCGCGCAGATGCCGTCACGGTATTCGAGCGTTTGCATTCCGTCGATGCGAAGGTTGATCAGCCCCTCGCGTTCTTGACTGATCTGGTTCACGCAACACCTAGTGCAGCGGGTGTTCGCCATTACGCTGAGATTGTGCGCAACCGCTCGATTTCTCGGCGGATGCTGCGCGTGTCCGAGCGGCTGCGAAATGCCGTGTTGAAGCCCGGCGGCAAATCCCCTCTTGAACTGTTGGACCTCGCGCAGGGCGAACTGCTAAAAATCGCGGATACGAGCAGCGCGGCCGATGACGAGTTTCGGCCAATCTCGGCTGCTCTGACGTCCGTAATTCAGCGGATCGACGATCGTTATCACGCCGGTGGCGCTGCACAAATCGGTGGGACGGCAACGGGCTTTGTCGATCTTGACCGCCATACCGACGGAATGCATGGCGGCGAGCTGATCGTCGTCGCCGGTCGCCCGTCAATGGGAAAGACCTCGTACGCCATGAACATTGCGGAACATGTTGCGGTCGTGTTGCGCATGCCCGTTGCGGTGCTGTCGTTGGAAATGCCTGACGACCAGCTGGCGACGCGGATGCTTGCCGGAACGTCGCGGATCAATCAGCACAAGCTGCGAACTGCGAGTTTGCGTGATGATGACTGGTCGAGGCTGACGCATGGAACACAGATCCTCGTTGACGCTCCGGTGTACGTGCTCGACAGCTCGTCCGTCACGCCGTTGCAGTTCAAGGCAAAGCTCCGTCGCCTGCAGCGCGTCGTCGGAAAACTTGGCCTGATCATCGTCGACTACCTACAGCTGATGTCGGGGGATGGCGGATCAGGTGAAAACCGCACAAGCGAGGTATCGCAAATTTCGCGCGAGTTGAAAAAGACGGCGAAGGAATTCGACGCGCCCGTGATCGCGCTGTCACAGCTAAATCGTGGGCTCGAGCAGCGCCCGAACAAGCGGCCCATGATGTCCGACCTTCGCGAGTCCGGCGCGATCGAACAGGATGCCGACGTTATTCAGTTTATTTACCGAGACGAGGTGTACAACCCGGATAGCGCGGACCGGGGTACCGCGGAACTAATTATCGCAAAACAGCGGAACGGACCACTTGCTACGGTGAGATTGGCATTCCGAAATGAATTGGCGAGATTCGAGAATTTTGCAGAACCTACAGGGGCGTATTAATGGCGGGAGTGCCAACATCATTTACCTGGCGCCGGGCGATGACCGCGAGCGACTTGCCTGGTACGACCAAGCTCGTATTGTTCGTCATAGCCGAGTATGCGAATTCGATCGACGACACTTGCTGGCCGTCTATCGATGAAATTGCCGGGCGCGCGACGTTGACTGCGCGCGCCGTGTCAAAGCATCTCGGCGTGGCAGAGCAGGCAGGCTGGATCAAGCGGTGGAAGTCGCGAAAGAGCGGGCGGAAGTGGGCGCACGGTCACTATCGTCTCACGGTGCCGGAGGAGGTTGCGCGTCGCGCGCGTGACGACCTGAACCTCGATATCGCTGGAGCTGACTTCGACGAGTCGGAACAACGTTCCGGTAATTCGGGGGAGTTTGAGGAACCACGTTCCGGTAATCCGGGCGAGTTTGACGAACCTAGTTCACGTGTCTCGCCGGAGGTCGGCGATTCCGAGGGCGATCTGGGAAGTTACAGGAACCACGTTCCAACTAACAACCCAACAAACAGATATTACGAAACTTCGTCTCTCTCTCAAACGTCGTCGGTATACCTGGGCGGTGAAGGTACAAGCAGAGAGGGAAATCGTCAAGAGGGCTGCGCGGCGCTCACGGCTTGGATGGCTCGGCGGCTTCGCGACAGCGATCCGGGGGCTCGCGAGCCGGATTTTCGTGAGTGGGCGTCGGACGTTGACCGCATGTTGGCCGACGGATTCGACCCACAGCAAATCGCAAAGCTGTGGGCGTGGGCACTGCGCGACGGATTCTGGTGTTCCGTGATTCGCTCGCCGGCGCGCCTTCGAAAAAATTGGGATCAGGTGCGCGCGAAGCGAAACCAGTCGCTGCAGCGCGAGCGGCAGCCTGCGAACCAGCAAACGCGGGACGATCGATGCTGTGCACACGTTGACGGCGACGGCAAGCGATGTACCAACGTCGCCACGTCCATTCTCGGCGCAGGATCGACGCGTCGCGGTTATTGCCGGCTGCACGTCGGCCTTTATGAAGATTGAAACGGGGGAAGTATGACGATCGAGCAACAATTGGAAAATTGGGCCCGCGCACAGCGTGGTGGGCAAGGCGGGACAGACGGGCTCACGTCGAGCATCTACTTTCCTTCGGTCGGCGGGCGTACAGTCGACTCAACGCTCGACCTTGAAGCGGCGAATCGGATGGAGATGGCGATGCGGAAGATTATGCCGTTCGATCGCAAGGTGCTTACGATGCACTTCGTGTGGCGCGCACCGCCGGCAGTGATCTGTCGCCGGCTCGGCCTGAAGGCGCGGCCGACCAGCATATTCGACCTCGCGCTTGCGCATGCAAAACGAGTGATCGAGGAGAAGCTCGCCGTGCCTCGGCCGCAATACGTCTCCATGCAGTCTGTGATCGATAAGTTGAAAGAGGGTGTTGCGGAAACGAAATAGCTGATCTACACTTCGATCCACAATTTGATCCGGTTAATACCGAGCGACGCGGCCTGTACCGGGCCGTCGCTCGCCCGGAAGAATCGCAAAGCCTCGACAGCGAAAGCGTCGGGGCTTTTTGCATTGGAGTTCGTGATGCCGAAGAAAGCGCCGACGCAGTGTCGGCATTACGGATGCGGCCGGCTGGTGTCGACGCCAGGCTACTGCGCTGAGCATGCGAGCGAAGCGGTCGGCTGGCAATCGGATCGCTTACGCGGATCGCGCCACGCCCGTGGATACGGAACGGCGTGGACAAAGCTGCGTCGCGAAGCGCTCGCTCGCGACAACGGGCTCTGTGTGCCGTGCCGAAAGAAAGGTCGGGTCGCTCGCGCTGTCGCGGTGGACCACGTTGTTTCGAAGGCCGAGGGCGGGACCGACGAGCTGACCAATATGCAATCGATCTGCAAGCCGTGTCACGACGCGAAGACCGCGGCCGAAGGCGCGCGGGGGCGCGGGCGCCGCTGACCCCCGGCCCGACCGCCGCCCCGAACCGAGGGGGGGTGGTTTTAATTTTTCGGCCCCTTGCTCGGGACCGAACGTTCAGCCGCATTTTTTCGCGGACCATTTTTGGAAGAGGGGGGGGTTAAGAAAGCCGCCCCATAGAGCCGATCGCGCAACGCGAGATGAGTTTTTCGCCGGCTCGCTTACGGGAAGCCTCACATGAGTCCGAATCAACCGTTTGCCGACGTCGGCGGTGCCGACGAGTCGCGCGCGTCGGGCGGCGGCGTTGGAAAGGCGATCGAATCGCCGCCGCCGCCGCCCGGGGTGCACTTCGAATCGTCGCACCGGAAGGTGTGGGACTACCTGTGCCACGCGCTGCGTGCCGAGGGTGTGCCGCACCGGACGGCCGGTGTTGCGCTCGCGATCGTCTGCGTCGACTTTGTCCGATGGGTGAAGGTCGAGCTGCAGTTGCGCGATTTCGAGAAGGTCAATCACGGATCGTTCATGGTGCAGACGCCGAACGGTCATACGCAGCCGCATCAACTCTACTACGCGGCGAAGTCGCTGAAAGAGGGGCTGCTCAAGTGTTTGCCGGAAGCCTGCCTGACGACGCCGTCGATGCTGATCGCGAAGTCGAAGATGGACGACTCGGACCAACAGGACGACCTGTTCGACGAGCTGCTGAATCACGCGCGCTCGAGGCCGACGAGCTTGCCCGCCTGACGCCAGCCATTCGGCATCGATGGGATGTCGACTACGGCCTGCCGGTGTTGCGAGGCGAGATCGTCGTCGGCGAGTTCGTGTTCCTTGCGGTCAAGCGCCACTACGTCGATCTGATCGACGGCCCGGCGCGCGGCATTGTGTTCAGTGCAGGGCACGCGCATCACGTCATCGACTACATCGAGCGGCAGTTCCTTCACATCAAGGGCGCGCTCGCTGGCCGGGCGTTGGTGCTCGATCCGTGGCAGCGATTCTGGACGGCAGTGATGTACGGTTGGCGCCGCGTCGATTCCGGGCTGCGGCGCTTTCGCACCGGGTACGAAGAAGTCGCACGCAAAAACGGCAAGTCGACGTGGAAGGCAGGGCAAGGCGATTACCTGTTCCTGATGGACGGCGAGCAGGGCGCGGAGGTGTACACGATCGCGACGACGCGCGAACAGGCTATGAGCGTGTTCAAGCCGGCGCTCGACAACTACCGTCGTAGGTGTCGGCGATCGAAACGGCTGGCGCGATCGATCAAGGTGTACGACGGGACGAACCAAGAGCGAATCGTGATCGGCAGCAGCGTGTTCAAGCCGCTGCCGGCGAACGCGGAATCGCTCGACGGCTTGAACCCGTCGGTTTGTATGGTGGACGAGCTGCACGCGCACAAGACGCGCGAGGTGTGGGACGTGATGGAGTCAGCGCTCGGTGCGCGACTCCAGCCGTTAATCTCCGCCATCACGACTGCCGGCTACATCCTCGACGGGATCTGCACGGAAATTCGCGGCTATCTCGTCATGATCCTGCGTGGCGACAAGATCGACGACAGCTTCTTCGGCTACATCTATACGCTCGACGATGACGACGATCCGTTCGACCCGGCAGTTTGGATCAAGGCGAATCCGAGTCTCGGCAGCGCGAAAACTGTCGACTATATGCACGCGCAAGCGGCGAAGGCTGCCGAGCTGCCGAGCGCGAAGGCGAATTTTCTAACCAAGGATCTGAACGTCTGGGTCAATGGCGCTCTGAGTTGGTTCGACATCGCCGTATGGGACGCATGCGGCGCGCCGTTCGATCGGAAATCGCTGGCCGGGCGCAAGTGCTTCGGCGGCTTGGACCTGGCCAGTACGCAGGATTTGTGCGCTTTCGTGCTCACGTTCCCGCCGTACGGCGATGACGGAGAAATCGACCCAGCCGGCGAATGGTTCTATGTCTTCTTCATTTTCGCACCAGAGGCGAAGGTGAACACGCAGGAGGCCAGCGACGCCGCGCCGTACAAGAAATGGGCGGAGCAAGGGTGGTTGATCGTGACGCCGGGCGCGGTCACGGACTACACGGTCATTCGCGACACGATCAAGGCCGCCTGCAAGCTCTTCGACGTGCAGGACATCGCGTTCGACCCATGGAACGCAACGCAGATCGTCAACGAGCTGCTCGAGGACGAGATTCCGATGGTGCAGGTCGCGCAAAACATGGCGGGCCTGTCACCCGGGGCGAAGCAACTGGAGCGCCTGGTTTACGGCGGCCGGATGCGTCATGGGGGGAACCCCGTCGCGCGATGGTGCGCAAGCAACGTTACGTTGCTGCTCGATTCGAACGAAAACATCCGGCCCGACAAGAAGAAGTCGCGGCCGAACGGGCGCATCGATCCGATCGTCGCGGCCTGTATGGCGACCACGCGCGCGGTTACGTATCAGCCTGAAGCGGACCCGGAAATTTACATCCTATGACGAACGCAACGAACGGTGCGCCGCACGCGAACGCAAGCGGCTCGCGAATTTTGAACCAGTGGAACGCCGAGCGCCAGGCGGCAAAGGTGAATGCCGCCGCGGTGTCGACGAGTCAGATCGTCCCGGGCACCGATGCGTACGACTGGATGACGGGCTTGCAGACGCCGGGGCGGGCGGTGAGCGAACGCGGTGCGATGAGTGTCGCAACGGTTTATTCCTGCGTGGCGCTGATCGGCGGGGCGGTCGCTTCGACGCCGCTGGTTGAGTACGAGCGTGGCCCGAACGGCGTGCTGCCGGTGGAATCGGAATATTGGGAACTGCTCAACGAGGAGCTGCACCCGCGGTGGCCGGCGGCGGTGGGGTGGGAATTCGGCATGACGGGCCTGCTCCTGCATGGCGATCTCTTTTCGCGCATTCACCGCGTTACGCGGTGGTCATCGCGAATTGAGTCGGTCGAGCCCTTGCATCCACTTTCGGTGTGGGTTGATCTCGTCGACGGTCGTCTCGTGTACACGTATCTCGATCCGGCTACCAACGTCGTGATGACGGTCGATCAGGACGACATGATCCACGTTCCTGGCCCGGGCTTCGATGGTCGCCGCGGACTCTCGCAAATCCGCAGCGTGCTTCGCATGCCGGTGAACGTTGCCTCGTCCGCTGGCCAGTTGGTCGACACGATGCTGTCGGACAACTTGCGTCCCGACCTCGTGATCAAGTCGGAGGGCAAATTGACCGAGGATCAGGTCGCGTTGCTGCGTAAGCAGTGGATACAGCGATACAGCGGATTGCACAACAGTTCGGCGCCGGTCGTGCTCGGCGGCGGAATGGACATCAAGCAAATTTCGATGTCGGCAGCAGACGTGAAGCTGATCGAAAACCGGAAGCTGACGGATGACGACGTGTGCTCGGTGTTCGGAGTCATGCCCCACATGGTCGGCCGTAGCGACAAGGGTACGACGATCGGCACGACTGCCGAGCAGCTTGCGAAGCACTTCGTGAAATACACGCTGGGTCGACACCTTACGAAGATTGCACAGGAAGTCGGCCGGAAGGTGGTTCGAAAACCGAAGCGTTCAATTCAGCACGACGCCGACGCGCTCGATCTCGGCGACATGAAATCGCGGTTTGAGGCATTCCGCATCGCGCTCGGCCGCGCAGGCGAGCCGGGGTGGATGTCGCAGAACGACGTGCGGCGCCGCTTCAACATGCCGCCGGAGCCGGACGGCAACAAACTCAATTCAGGGACCAAAGATGCGACGAAACCGAATCCTCCAGCTTCTGAATGACAACCGCGCCGCGCCGCGGGCTTTCAGCGTGAAGGCGAGCGACGACGGCACGGTTGCGACTGTCTACCTTTACGACGTGATTGTGACCGACGATTGGTGGGGCGGGGTTTCCGCGCAGTCGTTCGTGCAGGCGCTCGCCGGGATCACGGCCGACACGATCCACCTTCGGATCAACAGTCCGGGCGGCGACGTGTTTGCCGCACGTGCGATGGAGACGGCAATTCGTGGTCATTCGGCGCGGGTGATCGCGCACGTCGACGGCGTTGCCGCGAGCGCTGCCAGCTTCGTGATGCTGGCAGCCGATGAGGTCGAGATCACGGACGGTGCGTTCGTGATGATCCATAACGCGTGGACGTTCGCGATGGGAAATGCGGACGACCTGCGTGAATCGGCGAAGCTGCTCGACGCTGTCGACGCGTCGCTGGTGCGAACCTACGCGAAGGAGACGGGGCAAAGTGAGGACGATATTTCTGCATGGATGGCTGCCGAAACGTGGATGTCATCCGACGAGGCCGTGCAACGCGGCTTTGCTGATCGACTCGCGGGCGCTGGCGCGGATGCACAGGCGTCCGCGTGGGATCTCTCGGCGTATGAGCGTGCGCCGAACGCGGCGCATGCGCAGACGCCGCCGCGTGGCCCTGCAGCGTTCGCCCCGCCGGAGCCGCTGCCGGAGCAGCCCCCGGAACCGAAGCCGGGTGCGCGGGCGCCCGCGGCTACAGCGGATATGGAAGCGCTGCGGCGCCGGCTGGAGCTTGCACAACGTTCGTGACGCGTTCCCGCGTCGATTCAAAGGGCTGCCTTCGGGTGGCCCTTTCTTTTTCTGTCGATGGAGACTGTATGGCTATTGCAATTCAAGCACTGCGGGAGCGTCGCGACGCACTCGCGAAAAATCTGAACGCGTTGCTCGAAAACAACCAGGGCGATAAGTGGGGCGCCGATCAGCAAAAGGCGTACGACGAAGGGCTTGCCGAAATGGATCGGGTGGGCGCCGAGATCAAGCGTCACGAAGGGCTGATGAACCGGCTCGCCGAGGAAGCGCTCGCCGGCAATCCGGAGGGATTGATCAACGCGCACGTGAAGACGCCGGGCGCGCACGAAGGCGAATCGAAAGCGATCCGCACGTTCCTCCGCCGCGGCGTGCTGGCTCTGACCGACGAGGACCGCGCGCGCATGCTCGCGCGGCAGACACCGGAAATCCAGAACGCCATGTCGACCGGCGACCCGGCTGCCGGCGGCTATACCGTCGCGCCGGAGTTCTATCGCCGACTGTCGGAGGCGCTCAAGGCATTCGGCGGCCTTCGCCAGATCGCTACCGTACTGTCGACCGGGACCGGCGCGTCGATGACGTTCCCGGGTACGGACGCGACGACGGAAGAGGGCGAAATCGTCGAAGAAAACGGGGAAACGAGCGACGGCGACACGAAGTTCGTCGCGAAGTCGCTCGAAGCGTTCCGCTACTCGTCGAAGTCGATCGCGATTTCGATGGAGCTGCTGCAGGACAGCATGTTCGACCTCGAAAGCTACATCATCCGTCTGCTGTCGACGCGCGTCGGTCGGATCACCGCGCGGCATTTCGCGAAGGGCACAGGCAACAAGCAGCCGGTCGGACTGCTGACGGCGGTCGGCACGGGCGTTACCGTGGCGTCGCCGAACCTGATCACCTACGACGACCTGATCGACCTTGAGCACAGCGTCGATCCGGCATACCGCGTGCGTCCGAGCTGCGGATATGCGATGCACGACCAAATGCTGAAGGTCGTTCGAAAGATCAAGGACGAGCAGAAGCGCCCGATTTTCGTGCCGGGCTACGAGCAGGGCAATCCGGGCGGTGCACCGGATCGTCTGCTCGGCCGGCCGGTAACGATCGTGCAGGAATACGACGTGCCCGAGGCGGGCGCCAAGCCGCTGACGTTCGGCGACCACTCCGAATACATCGTGCGCGAAGTGATGGATCTCACGATGTTCCGCATGACCGACTCGCGCTACACGCTCAAGGGGCAGGTCGGCTTCGTCGGCTTCAACCGTCAGGGCGGCAACCTGATCGACATCGGCGGTGCGGTGAAGGCGCTGAAGATGGGCGAGGCCGCGGCGCCGCAGGGCTGATGAACGGGGCCGCCACGTCGTGGCGGTCGCACATTCGACGTGAGGAATACATGGCCGACCAGTTGGCATATCCGCTGCGCGTCGCGGCGGGTCGCGTTGACGTCATGACGCGGCCCGTTCAGGAAGCGATCACGCTCGAGCTGGCGCGCGAGCACTGCCGAATTGATGGCGACGACGAAGATGTCCTGCTGAAGGGAAATATCGTCGCCGCGCGAGAGGCGCTCGAGGCGGCGCTGGCCCGCCCGTTGCTGCCACAGGAGTGTCGGGTGCGGGTCGACTCGTTTCCGTCGGAACGGATTCTGCTGTGGAACGACGTAATCGAAATCCTTGACGTGTCGTACACGGACGAGGCAGGCGCGCGGCAAGTCTTGCCGCCGGCCGCGTACCGAGTGATGGATCGGGCGTATCTCGTGTCGCGGAAATCGTTTCCATACGGCGAGGACGTGCAGGTGCGGTTTCGTTGCGGCGCGTTCGAGTCGGCCGACGCCGTACCCGAATCTCTCGTTGCGTGGATGCTGCTGCAACTCGGCACGCTTTCCGCGCATCGCGAATCGGAGCTCGATGGAACGGTCAGTTCGCTTAGCGAGGATTTCACGAATCGACTCATCGCGCGTCACGCGATCGTCAGCATCTAACGAGGAAAGTATGCGTGCGGGAAAGCGGAACGAGCGAATCGTGATCGAGCGCCGAAGCGGTGCGGTAAACGAGAACGATGAGCCATTGCCGGATGCATGGGTTGAGCACTCGAATCCTTGGGCGGACGTGCTGTTTATCAGCGGGAAAGAGCACATCGTTTCAGGTGCGGTCCGGGGTTCGGCGGTGGCCAGCATGCGCATCCGTTACCGGGCTGGTATCGACGAGCAGATGCGTGTGCGGTACGACGGCAGGCTGTACGACATTACGGCGGTCTTGCCGTCGCGCAAGCGCGGATATCTCGACCTGTCGGTGAAGGTGGGGGAAAAGTATGTCTAGCGTGCAAATTTTGGGGCTGGCCGACCTGCGGACGGATTTCGAGAAGCTGGCGAAAGCGCAGTCGACGAAGGCGCTCAGGCGCGCGACTGTGGCCGGGGCGAAGGTGATCCGAGACGAGGCGCGCGCACGCGCGCCGAAGAAATCGGGAAAGCTGCGACGAAACATCGTCTCGGCTGCCCTTCGGCAGAAGGACGCGCCGGGCATCGCGACGGCGGGTGTACGCGTACGGACGAAGGGCAAGGGCGATTCGCCCAGCAACGCGTTTTACTGGCGCTTCGTCGAGCTCGGCACGCAGCATATGCGAGCGCAACCGTTCGCGCGCCCGGCGTTCGACGCCTCGATCGGCCAGGCCGAGGGCGCGATTCGTACCGAAATCGTGCGTGCGATCGACATGGTGATCGGGGGTGGCCGGTGAGCGCCCTCGTTATCCGCAACGCGATCGGCACGGTTGGAGCCGCGAAGGGATATGTCAGCGCCGCCGCAGCAGCAGCGAAATCGCCGTACTACGTGGTATCGCGCGTGAGCGGCGCGCGCGACATGGCGATCGGCGGTGCGACCGGCGGTAAATCGGGCGTGTTCCAGGTCGACGTCTACGCCAGTACGTACACGGACGCCGACGCGCTCGCCGACAAGGTGATCGATCGCGCGTACGCGGCCGAGCAGTTTTCCGTCGGCGGGGTGAGTGACCTGCCTGACGACTATTCGAGCGATTCCGGTGATTTTCGGGTGAGCCTCGAAATATCCGTTGAATTCTGACGGAATCCGCTGTGTGTACGGCCCGCCTCGAGCGGGCCTTTCTTTTTGTGAGGGGCTTATGGCCGAGAAGAGCAAGCGCATCAAGGCGCAAGGTACGAAGGTCGAGATCTCGAAGACGTCGTCGTCGAACCTCGACGACGAGGCGCTCGTATTCGTCGATCTCAACACGACGAGCAAGACGATCAACTGGCAAGGCGGGCAATCGTCGGAAATCGACGCGACGACGCTCGCCAGCGACGAAAAGGAATCCGAACTCGGCCTGCCCGATCCTGGCGAATTTTCCGTCGACGGCAACTATTCGTCGGATGACGCCGGCCAGCTGATTCTCCGCGGCGCGCGCGTCACCGGCGACAAGTACGTGTTCCGCGTGACTTTCCGCGACAAGTCGCAGTTCCTGTTCATCGGCATGGTACGCCAGTACACCTGGTCCGCCGGCGTCGATGGCATCGTGACGTCGACCTACAGCGTCCGTGTCAGCGGCGCGCCGAAGGAAGTGCCGCCGCCGGTCGTACCGGCGGGTTAATCAATCCGGAAACGTAAGGAACGAGTGATGACGAAAACTCCGACGATCGCCGGCGCGTTGCGTGCCGCGATTCTCAATCCGTTGGCCGGCTGGCGGCACCAGATGGTGCCGATGCCGGAATGGGGCGACGTGACGGTCGCGGTACGCGAACCGTTGCTTGCAGACCGCGCATTCTGGCTCGAACCGCTGCGCCTCGCTGCCGGCGTCGAGCCGGGCGACGACGAGGCGATCGCCCGCGAGAAGTATGCGCGAGTCCGCCCGGAAGAGCACGTGCTCGCCTCGGCGCGGCTGTTCGTTCGCGTGCTCTATGTCGAAACGGCGGCAGGCTGGCGTCGAGAATTCGAGGACGCGGACGCGCAGGAGATCGCGTCGGCATTCGGATCCGCGCACGAACGCATCATCAACACGGCGCTCGAGCTCGGCAACATGAAAGCCGACGCGGAGGACGATGCAAAAAAAGCCTCCGCCGAAACCCCGATCTCCGACTCGAACTGACGCTGGCGCTGCGGCTCGGCAGGACGCTCGCCGAGCTGCGCGCGAACATGTCGACCGCGGAGTTCGCCTTGTGGCAGGCGTTCGATGCCGAGTCACCGATCGCCGATGATCGTTACGACCTTCATGCGGCGATGGTCGCGTCGGCGGTGTTCCAGGCACAGGGTGCGAAGGTGAAAGTGGCCGACATGATGCCGAACTGGTCGGGCGAGTCGGCCGAGGTTCAGGAGGTCGCCGACGATCCTTTCTTCGCGGGCCTAATGAGGTTGGCAAAGTAGGCGGATAGGAAATATGGGAACGAGTCTCCGCGAGCTGATCGTCAGCGTAACCGCGAATACGACGCAGTACGATCGACGCATGCAGCAGCTTGGGTCGACGGCCAGCGGCTATTTCAATGCGGTCCGGGATGGGGGGCGGGCCGCTGATGCGGCGTTCGCTTCCAATGCGTCGAGCGTGCAAGTGACGGTGCGTGCGATCGAGGCTGCGCGCGGGTCGCTCACCGCATATGCGCAGGCTGCTGCCGCAGCGTTCGGCGTGCACCAACTGGTTGAGTATGCCGACGAATGGACGAACCTGAGCAACCGGCTCAAGATCGTCACACGGGATCAGATCGATTTCGCCGTCGCGCAAAGCGATGTGCTGCGCATCGCGCAGGCGACGCGGCAGCCGCTCGACGCGACGGCCGAGCTTTATCAGCGGATCGCGAACAACACGTCGCATCTCGGCCTGTCGATTAAGCAGGTCGGCCCGCTGGTCGAAACGATCAGCAAGGCGGTTGCGCTGTCGGGCGTGTCGGCCGACACGGCGCGCCTCGGTATCGTGCAGCTCGGGCAGGCGTTCGCGTCCGGCCAGCTGCGCGGACAGGATCTGAAGAGCGTGCTCGAGGAACTGCCGGGCGTAGCGGACGCGATTGCGCGCGGGATGGGCAAGGGCACGTCCGAGCTCAAGGCGCTGGCCGAGGACGGCAAGCTGACCGTCGAGAACCTGATCGACGCGCTGAAGAATGCTGGCTCGAGCACCGACGCGTTGTTCGGCAAGGTCGACATGACCGTCGGGCAGGCGATGACGCGCCTGCAAACGGAAATCATCGCGTACGTCGGGCACGCGAACGAGGCTACCGGCGCGAGCGCGAAGCTCGCGCAGAGCGTCGTCTACGTTGCCGATCACCTCGACGAGATCGTCGCGATCAGCGCGTCGCTCGCGGCCGGCCGGCTCGGCGTGTATTTCGCGCAGACCACGGTGGCTGTCAGCAAGTCGGCCATCGCGTGGAACGCTGAGCGGCAGGCGTTGCTGGCGAAGGCGCAGGCGGAAAACGCTGCGGCGCTCGTCACGATCACGAAGGCGCAGAGCGACCGCGACGCGGCGGCTGCGAAGCTTCAGAACGCGCAGGCGGCAGAGGTCGCCGCGGTGGCCGAACTGGCCGCCATGCGTGCGATGCGCGAAAGCCTCGCGATGCAGTCGGCGCTGACAGCCGGTTCGATCCAGTACGCGCAGGCGAAGCTCGCTGAGGCGCGTGCGATCGAGGCGAGCGCCGTGGCGCAGGTCGCGACCGCGCGCTCGAATCTGGCGAACAGCCAGGAGATCGGCACGCGGATCGCCGGCACGCCGTACGCGGCGGTGATCGCGCGCGAGACAGCGGCGGCGCAGGGCGAGCTGGAGCGGGCCGAGGCATCCCTCGCGCTGGCGCAGCAGCGCCGCGTGGCGCTGGAGGCTGCAGCGACCAAGGGGACGGTCGACCAGACGCGCTACGCTGCGGCGCTGGCCGAAACGGAGAAGGGGCTTGCAGTGGCCGAACGCGAGGTCGCGGCGGCGACGCAGGCTCGCGAGCGGGCCGAGCGCGGCGCGACGGCCGCGACGGCGGGCCTGGCCGCGGCGACCGAACGCGCGGCGGTGGCGCAGACGGCTGCCGCGCGCGCCGGTTCGCTGATGCGCACGGTCGGGTCGGGTCTGCTGTCGGTGATGGGCGGCCTTCCCGGCATTATCGCGACTGTTGGCACGGTGGCGCTCGGCGCCGCGGTGAACTGGCTGGTATTCCGCGATCACGCGAGTAGCGCGACGTCGAGCCTCATCGACATGCAGGCGCCGCTCGACCAGATCATCGAGAAGTATCGGCAACTGTCGCCATTGCTGCAGGAGGTCGAGCGCAATCGGGCGAAGCAGGCTCAGGCGTCGGCGCGCAGCGACGTATCGGACGCGTACGCGGGCCTTGCGGCGCGTGCATCGCAGAGCGTCATCGTGCCGGGGATCGGCGACAGCGCGCCGATCATCACGGACGAGAATCAGGTTGCGCTCGATCGCTTCATCGAAGGGCTGAACCGGATCAAGACCGAAAATCTCGGCGTCGACGAGAAGTCGCGCGAGCTGGCGGCGCTGGTCGGCGTGTTCGTCGACGCGACGAAGGGCGGTGACGACCTTCGCGTCGAGCTGGTGCAGGCCGCGTCGGCGATCGACACGGCCGGCGCCGCAGCTGACAAGGGCACGCGCACGCTCGCCGCGATGGATGCTGCCGCGCGCGGTGCGGCCGACGGCATTCGACTGCTCACCGAAGAAAACAATTTCTTCGCGGGCGGCATGGCGGCCGAGGCCTGGAACAAGTACGTCGAAAAGCTGAAAGAGGCATCCGACGTCATCGGCATGACCGCGCAGCAACGCGCCGAATACGAAGCAAAAACGAAGGGCGCGAATACTGCGGAGGCGCGGCAGGCAGGCTTGATCGCTGGGCGCGCGGACGCGTACAAATCGCTCGAAAAAGCGATCCAGGACAAAGACGCGAAGGCCGAGGCCGGCGCGCGTCGGAACATCGACAATCTGACGCGCGAGCTCGCGCTGATGAATCAGCAGATGGTCGTCGCCGCGGCGCTGGCCGAGTTTCAGGCGGATCTCGTCAGCAAGAAATTCGAGAAATTCGGATTCAACGCTGACGCGGCGCTCGCGGCCGCCGCGGCGCGCGGCAAAAAGGCGTTCGACGACACGGTGTCGGAATCGGCCGGCCAGGTCGCCCGCATCGGCGTCAATGCTCCAGCGCTCGCGCACAAAAGCCGGGCCGCCGGGTCGCGTGCCGAGCCGGAAAGTCAGCGCATGCTCGACAACATCGCGCAGCGTATTGCGCAGCTGCGCGTCGAGGCGGTCGCAACCGACAAGCTCACGCAGTCGGAGAAAGATCGGATCGGGTTCGACCAGAAGCTGACCGATCTGGCCGCGAAGCGCACGAAGCTGACAGACGGCGACAAGAGCTTGATTCGTGATCAGGCTGCAATTCGCGCGGCATACGACCGCGCGGCGCAGCTGGAGAAAGAGGTTCGCTATCACGAAGCGATCAACAAGCTGAAGGAGCGCAGCGCGCAGATCGACGCGGAGCTGGCGGACTACGCGTCCGAGCGCCAGCGCGAGGTCGCGCGCGAACTTGCCGCGATGCCGATGGGCGACAACGCGCGCGAGCTCAACCAGGCGACGAGCCGCGTCGGCGATGAATTCCGCCGCCGGCGCGACGACTTCACGAAGGGCGCGCGGAAGGACGGCACGCTCGGCTCGCCGGAGTACCTGGCGGAAATCGACCGAATCAACCGGGCCGAGGCAGAGCAGGTCGAGCGCGAACGGGGTTATGTCGAGCAGCGGCTCGCGGTGCAGCGCGACTGGCGCGTCGGCGCGAGCCGTGCGGTGGCGCTGTATCAGGAATCTGCGGAGAACGCGGCAGGTCGCGCGGAGGACGCGTTTACGAGTTCGTTCCGCAGCATGGAGGACGCGCTCACCTCGTTCGTGTCGACCGGCAAGCTGGATTTTCGCGGGCTGGTCAACAGCATGATCACGGACCTTGCGCGCTTCGCCGCACGCGCGGCGATGGCGCCGGTGTTCGGCGCGCTCGGTTCGGCGCTGGGGCTGGGAGCGGCCAGTGCGGGAGGATTCAGTTCGTCGTCGTTGCTCGGCGGTGTGGCGGGTGGCATGTCCGACATGTTCGGTGCGAGCGGCGGCAACGCGTACGCCTTCCACCTCGCGACCGGCGGGCGGGTCACTGGCCCGGGCACGTCGACGAGCGACAGCATTCCGGCGTGGCTCTCCAACGAGGAATTCGTGGTGAAGGCTGCGGCGGTGCGCAAGCCCGGCGTGCTTCGGCTGCTGGAGGCAATCAACAGCGGACAGGATCTCGGCTTCGCGAAGTTTGCGAACGGTGGCCTTGTCGGTGGCGGCTCGGCAGGCGGTGGCGCGGTCGGCACACCGGGCGCGGGAGTCGAGTTGAATATTCCGGTGACCATTGACGGCGGCACGGGCAACGCGGCGCAGATGATGGCGAGCGCGGAGTTCGTGAAGCTGCTAACTCAGATGTTGCGCGGTTTGGTGGCGGCCGAGAGCCGTCAAGGTGGATCGCTCTGGAAAATGAAAAACGGGATGGGGTGATGACCGACACGTTTATCTGGCCGCCGACGGTTGAGGGGTTCGGCGGCGATACGACGCTGCGTGTGCGAAAGGCCGGTTTCGGCGATGGGTACACGCAGCGCGCGGCCGACGGGCTCAACAACCGGGTGCCGTCGTACAACCTTCGATTCGTGGGGAAGGCCGAGAAAATCTCGGCAATCCTCGCGTTCCTCGATGCGCATGCCGGCGCCGTGTCGTTTTTGTGGACGCCGCCGCTTCGGCCGCAGGGGCGATTCGTGTGTGAGAAGTACACCGAGCCGGCGAAGAACGGCAACGTGTACACGATCACGGCGCAGTTTGAACAGACGTTTTCGCCGTAAGGAATCTCATGGGAAAGCTTCAGAAAGTAATTCTCGGGACGCCGCCAAAGGGGAGCGACGGCGATCCCGTTCGCGTCGCTAATTCCAAAGCCAATGCGAACGTCGACGTGCTCGATCGGCAATCGGCGCTCGCGTCGGCCCCAATGATCACTGCGTCGCGGACACTCGGCGAGGAGCATATTGGTCGGCGCGTCAGCATCAATATTGCTGCTGGCGGCACGATCAAGCTCCGCAAGGCGGCATTGTGCGAACCGGATTCGATCGTGTGGCTCGTCAACGTCGGTACGAAACGCGTGTTGCTCGCTCCGGACGACGGATCTGGTGATTCCGTGCCACTGTCGGGGTTGGGCGCAGGTGAGGCCGTGGCGCTTGATGCCGACGGCGTGAATACCTGGCGTGTTCTCGTGCGCGGGCGTCCAAGCTCCGACGATGAGTCGGTCGTCGGAAAGTTGTCGGCAGGCTCCCTCGCCGTAGCTGGCGTAGGAACGTTCGACGTGCGCCCGACTTTCGCAGGAAAGACGCCGTGGGATTCGGGCAATCTCAATCCTGGGAACTATGCCACAGTAAATACGTTTCAAATTTTATCGGCGCGCAAGCGGATTAACGCGAGTCAGGCAACGGGCGAATGGGGCGACCAAACGTTTGTAGTTGAGAGCGATCTGGCCCAAACTGGAATTGGGTTTAGAGCCAGTACCGGGGCGCTGGTACTTCGTTACAACAACAGCAATGCGTCGTTGGAGTGTGTAAGTTGGAATTCAGGTGCGTACGCCCCAATGGTGGCCTCGTCGTTTAACGTCCCATCGGATTATCGCCTTAAGAACGTGATCGGTGAGATAGTCGACCCGATTGAGCGGGTGAGAAGGTTTAAACCGGTTATGGCGGAATACAAGGCGGCTCCCGGGGCTGCTTACCCGATGTTCATCGCTCATGTTCTGCAGAAAGCCGCCTCGCATGCAGTATCGGGCGAAAAGGATGCTGTTACTGCAGACGGTACGCCGATTCATCAAGTTGTCGATTATTCGAAGGTCACGCCGGATTTGGCTGCTGCCATCATCGCGCTTGCTGACGAGTTGGATAACCTGAAACGCAACCTTTCGATTTTGGAAGCACCTGTGCGCGTATGACGATCACAGCCGATATTCAGCAACTGGAACCCGGGCATCGCCTTGAGTTTTTCGAGGTCGATTGCACGGAGATCGGCGGCGACGCGTTGCGCTTTCATGGACACCTGCAATCGACTTCGATCGTGTGGCAGGGTCTGGAATACAAGCCTTGGCCGATTCAGGCCGCCGGCTTCGAGAGGACATCGGACGCGCGGCAGCCGGCGCCGACACTGACGGTGGGCGACATCAACGGCACGATTACGGCGCTGTGCGTTGCGCTCGATGACCTCGTGGGCGCGAAGGTGTTCCGTCGACGCACGCTCGCGAAGTACCTCGACGCGGTGAACTTTCCGGACGGCAACCCGACGGCGGACCCGAATGAGCAATGGCCGCCTGAGCAGTGGCGAATCGAGCAGAAGAGCGACGAGCAGCCCGGCGTGCAGGTGGAATTCACGCTGTCGTCGCCGCTTGACTTCGGCGGGCAGCAGGTGCCGGCGCGCCAGATCGTCGGCACGTGCCAGTGGCGCTATCGCGGGCCCGAGTGCGGGTATGCCGGCGCGGCGTACTTCGACAAGGACGACACGCCGGTGAGCGATCCGGCGCTCGACCGCTGCAGCCAGAAAATCAGCGGGTGCGAATGCCGGTACGGCGTGAACAACCCGCTCCCGTACGGCGGCTTTTTGTGCGATACGCTGGCCTAGACCGCCGACCTACCCCTTTTCACGGACCCGCCAATCGGCGGGTTTTTTTATGGACGAACGAATCAAGCAAGCGATCGCGGAGCATGCGCTCGCCGAGTACCCGCGCGAGTGCTGCGGGCTCGTCGTCGGTACGGCTGCCGGCGATGTGTATGTGCCGGGCCGCAACATCGCGGCGGCGCCCACCGAGCAATTCGCGCTCGCGGCCGATGCTTACGCGGCCGCGGAGGACCTGGGAGAAATTCGCGCGGTCGTCCATTCGCATCCGAACGGAACGGCGCAGCCGAGCATGGGGGACCGCGCGATGTGTGAGCGCGCCGGTATCCCGCAGTGGGTAATCGTCTCGCTCGGCGTGCAGGCCGACGGAACGATCGGCGTCGACAACTGGTGCGAGTTCGGGCCGAGCGGGTACGTCGCGCCGCTGTACGGTCGGGAATACGTGCACGGCGTGCTCGACTGCTACTCGCTGGTGCGTGATTGGTATCTCGCCGAACGTGGGATCGTGCTGCCGGATTTTGAGCGCAAGGATGGGTGGTGGGCCGACGGGTATTCGAACCTGTATGTCGCGCACTACCAGGACGCCGGCTTTCTCGATATGGGTCGCGACGCGCTGCTCGAGCCGGGCGACGTGCTGCTGATGCAGGTCCGGAGCAAAAACGGCGTGCCGAATCACTCTGGCGTGTATCTCGGTGACGGCATGTTCGCGCATCACATGTACGGGCGGCTGTCGTGCCGCGCGGTGTGGGGTTCGATGTGGCGGGACAGCTGCACGACGGTGCTGCGGCACATCGGAGGTGCGAAGTGACGGAAATATTGCGCGAGGTGAGGCTTTACGGGATCGCGGGAGCGCGATTCGGCCGCGTGCATCGGCTGGCCGTCTCGTCGACCGCAGAGGCCGTGCGCGCGCTGTCGGTGCTGATCCCGGGCTTTCGGAGATTCCTGCTCGACGCGCGAGACAACGGGCTGACGTTCGCGGTGTTCAACGGCCGCCGAAACTTGACTGAGGACGATCTCAGTGCGCCGGTCGGAAGCGACGCAATCCGAATTGCTCCGGTGATCATCGGCAGTAAGAGCGGTGGGCTGTTCCAGACGATCTTCGGTGCGGCCCTGATGGTCGTCGGCGCGGTCGCGTCGTTCTATGGGCAACCGTGGGGCGCGCAACTGATGGGGCTCGGCGCGTCAATGGCACTTGGCGGAATCGTGCAGATGCTCAGCCCGCAGCAGGCCGGTCTCGCCGGTGCCGCGGACAACGGCACCTCGTACTACTTCAACGGAGCGGTGAACAGCGCTGCGCAGGGCGAGCCCGTGCCGCTCGTGTACGGCGAGATGGTCGTCGGGTCGAAGGTTGTCAGCTCGGGAATTTACACGGAGGACCAGGTGTGAAAAAGATCTACGCGGAATCCGGGCCCAAGCGTGTTAGCGGCGCGAAGGGCGGCGGTGGTGGCGGCGGTGGCGGCGGTGAATCACCGGACAACCTGCATTCCATCGCGCGCGCGAAGGTGCTCGACGTCATTTCCGAGGGGCCGATCGTCGGTTTGGCGAAGGGCATGCAGTCGGTTTCTTTCGATGGCACGCCTATTCAGAATTCCGACGGCTCGGTCAACTTCCAGAATTACAGCGCCGACGTTCGCACGGGCACGATCGATCAGGAATTCATGCCCGGCTTTCCGGCGGTCGAGCGCGAATCGGCCGTGGGTGTGCCGCTGACTTCCGATGCGCCGTGGGTGCGGCAGGTCCAAAACACGCAACTCACAGCGGTCCGTATTCGCTTCGGCGTGCCCGCGCTACAAAAAAGCGATCCGGCGAAAGGCGTGTTTGGCTATCGCGTGGAATATGCGATCGACCTGTCAGTCGACGGTGGTTCGTACGCGCAGGTGCTGTCGTCGGCATTCGATGGCAAAACAACGTCGCTTTACGAGCGCTCGCACCGGATCGAGTTGCCGCGCGCTGCAACCGGATGGTTGGTCCGTGTGCGGCGCATCACGCCGAACGCACACAGCTCTCTGATTGCGGACGCAGTGAATATCGAGGCGATCACGGAGGTGATCGACCGCAAGTTGCGGTATCCGATGACGGCGCTCGTCGGCATGACGTTCGATGCTCGATCGTTCTCGCAGGTTCCGGTGCGGTCGTACCACGTTCGCGGCCTGATCGTTCGGGTGCCGTCGAACTACGATCCCGAAACCCGCACGTACTCGGGGGCTTGGGATGGGACGTTCAAGCCGGCGTGGACGAACAATCCGGCGTGGATTTTCTACGACCTGCTGCTGAACGACCGCTACGGGCTCGGCAAGACGGTTGACGTGTCGATGATCGACAAGTGGGGGCTGTACGAGATTGCGCGCTATTGCGACGTCATGGTGTCCGATGGCAAGGGCGGCGTCGAGCCGCGCTTTACGTGCAACTGCGTGATTCAGTCCGCGGCCGACGCGTTCAAGGTGTTGCAGGACATCGCCGGCGTGTTCCGCGGTATTTCGTACTGGGGGCCTGGAGCGGTGATCGCTTCCGCGGACATGCCGTCGGATCCGGTCTACGTCTACACGGCGGCGAACGTGATCGACGGGGCGTTCCGCTACGTGGGCAGCGAGCGAAAGACGCGATACACGGTCGCGCTTGTGAGCTACAACGATCCGTCGAACCAGTACAAACAGGCGGTCGAGTACGTGCCGGACGACGACGGCATCGCGCGGTACGGCGTCATCAAGACGCAGGTAACGGCGTTCGGTTGCACGTCGCAGGCGCAGGCGCACCGGCTCGGGCGATGGCTTCTCCTGACGTCGCGCTACGAGTCGGGCACGGTCACGTTCAAGGTTGGGATGGACGGTGTGCTGGTAGGCCCGGGACAGGTGGTCGCGATCGCTGATCCGCGAAAGGCCGGTCGGCGCATCGGCGGGCGCATTCGCGCGGCGGCTGGCAACGTCGTCACGCTCGACAAGGCGCCGACCGTGGCACCCGGTGATCGCTTCACGGCGATCCTGCCGTCGGGCATTGCGCAGTCCCGGGCGGTGAAGTCGGTCGATAGCGACGTGCTCACGCTCGTCGATGGTTTCGACGCAGACCCGGTTCCCGGTGCTGTGTGGATGCTCGAAAACGCGGAGGTCGCGGCGCAGCTCTATCGCGTCGTGAGCGTGCAGGAAGGCGACGACGACGGACGCATCGAATACACGATCACGGCGACGATGCACGAGCCGGGGAAGTACGCGGCGATCGACGATGGTGCACAGATTCAGCAGCGGCCGGTGACTGTCGTGCCGCCATCGGTGCAGGCGCCGCCGACCAACGTGCGCATGACGACGTACTCGGCGATCGATCAGGGGATTTCCAAAACCACGATGGTGATCGCGTGGGATGCCGCGGATAACGCTGTGACGTACCTGCCGGAATGGCGGAAGGACAACGGCGAGTGGATCAGCGTTCCGCGTACGGGCGGCCTGCAGGTCGAGGTACCCGGGATCTATCAGGGGCGGTACGTGGCCCGCGTGCGCGCGCAGAACGTGATGGGTGTCACGTCGCTGCCGGCGATCAGCGCGGAAACGCAGCTGAACGGAAAAACGACGCCGCCGCCGGCTGTCGCGTCGCTCAAGGCCAAAGGTGTCGTGTTCGGGATCAATCTCGATTGGGCGTTTCCGGGTGACGGTACGGCTGACGATACTCAGCGCACCGAGATCTGGTACAGCCGCACGCCGAGCCGCGATGATGCGATCAAGCTGTCGGACTACGCGTATCCGCAGGCGTCGACGTCGCTGCAAGGGCTCGCGGTCGGCCAGGTGTTTTATTTCTGGGCTCGGCTCGTCGACACGTCTGGAAACGTCGGGCCGTGGTATCCGGCGGCCGGACCGGGCGTGCAGGGGCAACCGACGACAGACGAGAACGCGTACGAAGATTATTTCCGGAATCAGATCGGGAAGAGCGCGCTCGGGCAGGATCTGCTTGAGCCGATCGATTCGATTACCCCGCTCATGGCCGGTGACGCTGAAGAGTATGCGGGCGATGAAACGCAGTACGCGGGTGTCTGGTCGTTGCAGTCCGCGATCGCGGAAGGCGACATGGCCGTTGCCAAGAGCGTCGAGACGGTAGCGGCCCGTTTGCAGTCCGCGGCAGGGACGTTGACTGCGGCGGTGCAAACCGAAACGCAGGCGCGCGTCGATGCCGATAGCGCGATGGCGCAGCAAATCACTACGGTTCAGGCGAAGGCCAACGAAAATGCGGCCGCCGTGCAGACCGTTGCGCAGTCGTATGCGGACCTGAACGGGCGCGTCGCGGCTTCGTACCAGATCAAAACACAGATTACGGCAGATGGCCGCACGTATATCGCCGGCATTGGGGTCGGCGTCGACAACAACAACGGGATCGTCGAATCTCAGGTGCTGGTGTCTGCGCAGCGGTTCGCGGTGGTCGACCCGAACAACGGTGGTTCGATGATCGTGCCGTTCGTCGTGCAGGGCGGTCAGGTGTTCATCCGCCAGGCGCTCATCGGTGCAGGCTGGATCACGAACGCGATGATCGGCAGCTACATCCAGTCCGACAACTACGTCGCCGGCCGCCAGGGCTGGCGGCTCGACAAGAGCGGCTGGTTCGAAATCAACGCTTCTGACGGCAGCGGAAATCGACTGGTGCTCGACGGCAGCAGTGTGCGTGTCTACGACGGCAACGGCGTGCTTCGCGTGCGCATGGGGATGTGGTGATGACGACCGGGCTTCAGATTTTCGATGGCGCCGCTCGGCCGATTCTGGATGCGCACTCGCGCGCAGGGCGCGTGGTCGGAATTGCATGGACCGGCGGCGGCAACGGAAGTGTCGCCGCCGACATGTCAACCGGTGAGCCGTTCTGGGCATTCATGCCGGCGCGGATTTTTTATCGCGTATCGGGTGCCGAGCCGTCGCCGAATGTGGCAATCGACCGGAACGGCATCAGCTGGTGGTACAGCGGCAATACGAGTGGGTCGAATGCCTACACGCAGGTTCCTGGTTGGATCGTTTATGGGGTGTATTGATGCCGGCAGGATTTCAGGCGTTCACGGATACGGGTGTGTACCAGATTGACGGGTCGACGCCGAACTATCAAATGGTTCAGGCAATGTCTGCGCAGTCGGTGGATACCGCATTGCGTCTCGCGGTCAATGACGCGGGAAAACCGTTCACGACGACGCTGCCTAGCGTTGCTTTCTCGTTCAACTCGACAGCCGGGCCGATGTATGGCGTGTACGCGTCGGATGGGGTGGGGATCACCATTTGGAGTACTGATGTAAGTGGAACGACGTTTACGTTGCGCTTCGTTACCGAGCGACCGTGCACGGTGTTTCTTTTCCTTTTTGACAGTGTCCCGCTCGTTTCCGGTTCGTTTGGACTGCAGGTTTTCAACTGGAGAGGCGACCTAATCGCGGATTCGTCGAGGCCGTTTCTGCGTGTGCTCGATGTGATCTACAACGAGTACATACCGGGGACTGGGTGGGCCACGCTTGGGGCGCCGGGCGCACCCTGGGATTCTCGGACATACGCCGCGCCGGTCATCGTTTCAGGAATCTACCCGGTTCGCCAGGCATGGAGCTATGACCCCGCGGGTGTCGAATTGACGTCGATTCGCGTGAGCGGGAATACGGTGTCGTGGGGCACAACAATGTACGGAGGTGGACGAAAGCCGAACTGGTCAGGGTTTCGAGAACAATGGCATTCACGCTTCATGGTGCTGGATGCTACAGGGATTGTGTGATGGGCCGCCAACTTGGCGGCCTTTCTTTTTACGGGGCAGGAAACGGGGAGCGGTAATGCAAGAGCACGAAAAGACGATTCTGGAGTTGGTCCTCATGGGCGGACTGATTGGCATTGCGAAAGTGTTGGTGGGTAGTGAGCAGCTGACGTTCCGGCTTGTGGCCGGGCGCGCCGTGCTCGGTTCGGCGACGTCGATGGTCGCGGGGCTGGCGCTGTTGCAGATCCCGGATCTGCCGCCGATCGCGTTGCTCGGCCTCGGTAGCGCGCTGGGCATCGTCGGGTCGCAGTACCTCGAGGTGCTGCTGCGCCGGAATGCGAAACGAATGTTTGGGGGAAAGTGAGTATGACGAATCTGACAGCACATTTCACGCTCGAGGAATTGACCGCGAGCGATACGGCGCGCCGGCGCGGCATCGATAACACACCTTCGGCTGCCGTCACTTCGAACCTGCGCAGGACGGCCGAAACGCTGGAGCGCGTGCGGGATGTGCTCGGCGGGCGGCCCGTGATAATCACCTCGGGCTATCGCGCCGCGGCGCTCAATCGCGCGGTGGGCGGCGTTCCGAGCAGCGCGCATCTGTCGGGCCTGGCCGCCGATTTCGTCTGTCCGAAATTCGGCGCGCCGCTCGACATCTGCCGGGCGATCAGCGCGTCGCCGATCGAATTCGACCAGCTGATTCAGGAGGGCACGTGGGTTCACATCGGCCTCGCGCCGATCGGCACGAAGCCGCGGCGACAGCTGCTGACGGCATCGTTCGGCGCGACGAGCACGACGTACTCGGAGGGACTATGACCTGGTTCGATCCGCGGGTTTGGCTCGCGATCGTCGCGGCGGTGGTCATCGGTTCCGCGGCCGGCTATTTCAAGGGACATCGCGACGCCGACCAGTCGCGCACCGTAGAAACTCAGGCACAGCGAATTCGCGAGCTCGTCGGCGAGCGGGACGAAAGCAACCGTATCGCGCGTCAACAACAGGGGAATGCTGAAAATGCTTCGAAACAACGTGACCAGGCGCGCGCTGCTGCTGACGCTGCCGATGCTGCTGCTGTCCGCCTGCGCGAGCAGGTCGCCGAGCTTGTCGCTCGAGCGCGCGATCCCGCCGCTCCGGCCGGAAGCGCGGCAGCCGGCGGCGCCCTCGATCTGCTTGCCGACGTGTTCCGCCGGACTGACGAGGCTGCGGGAGAATTCGCGCGAATCGCTGACGAGCGGGGCATTGCCGGGCGGCAATGTGAAAGCGACTACGACGCGCTGACGGGCGCGGCGCCGCGATAGAAACAAAGCGACCGAGGCCCGCGCTTGCCGCGGGCTTTCTGTTTCCCGATTCCGTAATCGATATGTAAAATCGGCGATCCGGGGATATAACAACTTCCGACCTGAGAACCACAATGAAAAAAACGCTGATTTCCGCAGTTCTGGCTGGGCTCACCCTTGCGGCCTGTGGTGGCGGTGACGACTCGTCGACGCCGTCCGCATCCGGTCCGGCAATCCGTCTTGCGTATTCGGGGGTGCCACTGGTGTCGACGCAGCGCGCGCGCGCAATGGCTGCTACGGCGGATGTATCGAGCGCGGCGTCCGCGCCTGATCCGTCTGCCGGCGACGTGCAGCCAACGATCTCCGCGCTGCAGAACGCATTCAAGGCGAGGGGCGCCGACATCGCGGTCTATCCTGGCGTCGTCAACGGCTCGAAGCTGCACGACATTGTCATGAGTGAAAACGGCGGCGTTGGGCCGACTGACGCCGAGATTGCGAACTCGAAAACCAACATCAGCGAATGGGCGCTGATGTACTTCGAGCTCGACGATATGTCCGGATACATCGATTCGGCCGAGCGAAGCGCCGCGGTTGATCAGTTCAAGCGCGACCTGCAGGTGTACGGCGCGCGCGAGTATCTCAAGGGGCGAGTTATTTTCGCGGCGCGGCCGATCGTGTCGTGCGCGGGGCCCAAAGAGGTTCGAACCGTCAACGGTGACGGCCTGGTGGCGGTGAAGTCGTATAAGCCGACCTCACAGGTACTTTACGAGGTAATCGAGGGCGCTGGCATCGAGGGGATGGTGTCACCCATTGGCGGCATTTACAGGCCCGACGTTTCCCATATGGGGGCCGACTGCAGCACGCCGGACCAGACGGTGCGAGACGCGCACCTGGCCAGCATTGCCGACCCGCTGGTCGACCGGTACAAGGTCGCGCTCGACACTATCAACAAGTGCAAGTACAACCCGACGGCCATTCCGGAAGCTGACCGCTCAGCGCAGTGCTGGGGTATCGATCCGGTGAAGCAGTAAGGTTTCGACTTTTCAGGGGGGCGCAGCTCGTGCGCGAACTGGTGTCGGCTCTCAAAGACGCCCGCGATATTGTCGCGGGCGTTCCGGTGAGCACATTCCGCGCGGGCCTAGTTGAGCGGCTCGAGGTAGAACCCGCGCGCGGTCAGGTCCATCTTCGCGTCGCTGAACGAGTCGAAAATGTCGTAGCCGCATTCGACGTACGTGATCGTGTGGTCGAAGTCGAGATCCTCGATGTTGTGCTTCCATGTGAGCGGCAAGTCGGTCGAGTGCCCCGGATCGAAGTGGACGACGCTCAGGTACGGCGGACGAACGCCGCGAGGCGGATACTCGGTGCGTAGTACGAGCTCGACGTGAGCGATGACATGATGTTCCGGGATTCGGTCCGCATAACGCAGCAGGTACGCCCGCAGCGAATGGCCGTCCTTCCGGTCTTGCGCCGAGGCGAAGCCAAACCAGTCGTCGTCGGAATCGCTGAATTCTTCCGCAATTGTGCGCATATCGACCTCCAGTGCGACGAGCCTCCAGCATGCCACAGGTGCGCCGCTGCCCGTCGCGGCGTTTGCCGGGCGGTGCGCTGACCGCGGCGAAGTGCGTCACTTCTTCGAAGTGGTATATCTGGTCGGTCGCGCGAATTGATGCGCGAGCCGATCGCATGTTTCCTCGTCGAGCCCGTCTAGGCCGATCGAAAGTTCCCAGAAAGCACAGCCTAGGCGCGGTCGTGCCGCAACTCCATTGACGTTCCGCGGGTGCGCGCAGATCGCGTGCGCGCCTCCGCAGAACGCCACACCGGACCAGTGCTCGCAGGTCCAGCACGGACGGTTGATTCTGTCGAGGAAGAGGCCGGACCCCAGCCCGTCGTTAGCCACGGCGCGACTACTGTATAAAAACACAGTGTATCCCGGGGTAAGATGGGGTCGTCAAGATCCAAAATTGGGGACGGCGATGTGCACGAACTACGTGGCGCCGGGCGAGGATCCGGGCCTGAGCGAGCTCAAGATCGACAACTTCCGCGATCTGTACCGCTGGACGCCGTGGAAACCCGAGATCTATCCGGACTACGACGCGCCGATCGTGGGCTACGTCGACGGGCAATTCAAGCCGCTGATCGCGGGCTTCGGCTTCTGGCCGACCGCACTGCAGAAGGCGAACATCAAGAAGGCGAAGGAGCAGGGGCGCAAACCGCCGCTCATGCGCAGCACGATGAACGTGCGCGACGACAACCTCGGGAAGTCGCCGCTATACGGACCAACCTGGCGCGGCGGCCGACGTTGCCTGATTCCGGCGCGCTTCATAGTCGAGCCGTCGTATCCAGAGGCGTATCAAGACGAGAAGGGAAAATGGGTGAACGGGCCGTGCGTGTGGCAGCGCATCGGCGTGGTCGACCGGCCGACGATGTGTGTTGCCGGCATCTGGCGCACGCTCACGAACCAGGACGGCGCCGAGCACCACGTGATGTCGATGATTACGGTAAACGCCGACGGTCATCCACTGATGGCGCGCATGCACAAACCTGCCGACGAAAAGCGGTCGGTCGTGATCCTGCGGCCCAAAGACTGGGAAGAGTGGTTGACGACGTCGAACGTCGAAGCCGCGCGCGCGATGTTGCAGCTCTATCCGGCTGACGAGATGGTTGCAGAGCCGAAGATCGGCCTGACGACTGGCTCAACCTAGTTTCCTGTCGATTCGTCATCGTCATCGCCATCGCCTTTGCTTTTGAGCAAATTGCTATTGGCTGTACGAAGTGCGCGCCCCATCGTTTCAGCCCTTAGTACTCCTAGAAAGGATGTCGATAATGAAACCGTCATCGCTACGGCATAGACGAGGAGTAGTCCAACTACAGTTAGTTTGTCCGGATCGTGAAGCAGCCACGATAAGCTGTCCGCCGGCATCTTTTTCCACTCGTCAATATGAGGGATGACAATCAAGAGGTAGAACGCGACGAAGAGAGTGGCGCAGAACGCTGAAAGGATCAGTGCATATGTCGCTATCGATCGCATTCTGATTTCGCGCTGGAAATGGAGCTCGCGCGCTTCCGTGCTCGACTGGAGGAATTTGACGGTCTTGTCGAACCGTTCCCGCGATGCTTTCGAGCGAGACGACCAGGCAGATAGCCCTTTCGAAAGAGCCTTCTCGATCCCGAACTTGGTGTAGTCACTCAATACTTTTAATGCGACGGCACCAGCAACAGCGGTAAGCCACCAAGTTGGCGTGGACAGCTCGCTAAGCGTCATGTTCTTCTCTTTCGTTGCTAATGCGAAAAACCCGCGTGCTACGGGCTCATACCAAAGAAGCAATACTTTATTTAATAATTTTTAGTGGACCTTGACCGGGTCTTTTGTGCGCCGTGGATGCCGGCGCCGGAGATTGCGTTGACTGTGTTCCTTTTGGCGTGGTCGTGTTGCCCGAGGTCGACGTGCCGCCGAACTTGGCGAGCGGGCTCCCCACTGGTTGCCCCGCTATAACCGCGAGAATGTTCCGCGCCGTCGCCAAATTGTTGCTGGCTTCAATTTGGCTCACTGCCACGCCAAGCGTGTAATCAGCTTTGATCCGCTCCGAGTGAAGGTTTTTTGCCATCACGCCGAGCGTGAACGACTGCTTATTTCTTGGATCCGATTTGGGTACGGTCGGGTTAAGGAGCCCCGTATACAGGTGATGGTGCATACCCGACTTTGTCCCGGCAGGAATGTTGCCCGGGAACGCGGCTGCAGCCAGTCCATCTGCGAAACCTTGAATGTCATGATAAACAGCGTAATAGGCGCGCGATCCTACATTTCGCCAATCCGCTTCACATGACCCGGTATTGAAAATTCGTTGTGCTGCACTCAGCAAATCTGCTGTAGCGACGCTCATATCGTAACCGTGTGGATTCAGTGTTGTTGTACATTGCACGCAACTAGTGCGTGATGTTTTGCCCTTCGAAAGCTACGGCGAAGGCCGGCGGCAACGGCACTTCTTCATCATACAGACGCCCGAGGAATTCGTTATAGAGCCACACGGCTTCGTCAGGCGTAATGGCGAATCGATACCGGAGTTTTACGCAGCTTAATGATCTGAAAGCGTCCAACTGGACGTTGCCGACATGTACAAGCCCGTACTCGCGCACCACGGCACCCGCGACGTCCAATACGCGCGTGATGGCGTTGTCATCCGTGCCGGCCTCCTCAAGGATTTCCTCTGCGGTACGCAGAAGATCGACGGGGACTCCATCCATATTTGTGAGGTGCATTGTCTCGGCCTGCGAAATAAACCGCGCTATAGTGCGGACCGCGCCGATCGACAAGCCTGGGTAGACGTTTTTGGTGAACGACCCTGTCTCAGGCGAAGCTACCGCGCGGAAGTGCTCCAAAGCATGCGATGCATACCCTAGGTTAGAGTACGCAATGAATACCTGCAATTCACGTTCGCTCGGAGGCAGCATCGAGCCCCTAAAGGTGGCAATCGCCGCGTCAATATTTCCCTGCAGCGTATAAAGCAACCCTTTCAGAAAGCTCGCTTCCTCTTCAAGATTTTGGGACAGTTTTTGGATTCTGTCCCCCATATCAACTGAGAACTCGGAGTGCTCGTGGACCAGCCGTCCACGCTCCAGCATGGTGTTCATCTCTTCGAGCATTCCAACAAACACCGACAAGGGCTGATTATTCATAAGAGGGAAGAGTGCGTCGCCGTGGCACGTGCGAGAACATCGGCCTTTCGTAGTATTGTTTACGGACGTATTACGCGAATTCTTGAATCGACCGCGCCGTAGGGCAGCAAAGATGCTTCGCTGTTGTCCTCCTACGACGTCGACAAGAGCGGATTTCACGAGCTGCGTGCCGGCTTTGCTTTGCCGGAACGACACACGTCGCCGGCAGCTGTCGGTGGTGCGCTCAGTTTTGATGCGATGCCGAATAGTAACAGATGTTGGTACGATGGGGGCGTTACCTGGGCGTAGCTTTTGGCGTAGGTTTCGAAGCCAGTGCCCTATATACAAGGCGATTTCATTACTTCGAAGAAAACGAGTAACCGGAGCGGGCGCGACGGCGCCCGTTGTTCGTCATCTGTTTTCCGATCGTTGCAGGTACAAGCGACGATCGCGATTTCCCCCTCATTCGTTCTAGTGCCGCGCTTATGTCATCAGCTGCGTTGCGCGCGGCGTCCGCCCGTTCCGCACCGCCCATGACGATCACGCCATCGAAGTTCGAAATCGAACGCCCGACGCTGCGTCGCTGGCGATCGGCGGACGCGCGACCGCTCCCCGCAGTCACGCCGGCGCGTAACCGCTCACGCGCATCTGCCCGTCAACGCCACGTGCCGTTCTGCAACACGATCCGGTAGCCGTCGGCATCCTCGAAAGTCTGGCCTGATATTTCCCAGTACGGATTGAACGACGTCACCGGCATGAAGCCGTGTGCGGTCGCGCGCTCGCAGGCGGCTTCCCATTTCGGACGATCGGGCAGATAGAACACGATCAGGTCCTCGGGCGTCGGCGACGGCGCGATCGGATGGTCGGGGCAGTGCGTGAACTCGAAGTGATAGTCGAGGCCTTCGCGTCCGAGGATCACGCCGGAAAAGCCGTCGTGATCCTCGAAGCGCGCCAGTACCGATAGATCGAGGGCGTCGCGATACATGCGCTCGGTGTGGGCGAGGTTGCTGACCGGGCGGGCAATGCGCAGATGGGCGTGCAAGAGGGCCTCGGCGGGAAGTGGCGGGCCGCTCAATGATAAGCCGGCCGATCGCGATCGCGCGAGGCGAGCGAGTCTTGTTTCCCGCGATACTCGCCGTATCGAACGATATCGATTCGGCGCGGCCAAACGGATCGAATGGTGTCGAGCCTCATCTCGCGAAAGAAAAAACATGACGCTTGTCGATCCAGTATGGGCACTCCGCGTTGCTGCGGCCACTCCTCAGCAAGACCTTCGAAGGCATGCGTTCGACAGCGCCTGCCGCACGACGCGCGGATACGCGCATGCCGGGCGGGAGGTGACGAATGGATAAGCCCGATCTTCGTCGACCTGTTGCCGGACCTTATCGTCAGTCGCGATGGGCGGCCGGACTGGAGGCCGGTTTCGGATGGGCGGCAAAGGGGACGTTGGTACTGGCCGGCTTGGCGATGGTCGCGTTGGCGGCGCTGACGGGCGATGTCGGTGCCCTGACGGACCTGCCGACGACCCGGAAGGGGTGGCTGTACCTGCTGTTGGCGCTCGTCGCGGCGGTCGCGCTGATATTTGCGGAGCATCACTACCGGCTGCGACCGACCGGCGTGCGTCCGGCGGGCTAGTCAGGCGGGGGAGGCGATGCGGCCCCACAAACCGTTCAGGCAATAAAAAAGCCCGCTGCTTGAGCGGGCTGAATCCATGTTTGGAGACATGGAGGAGACAGAGGTAAATTTAAGGGAAAACCCGGACGTTTGCAAGCCCTCGTTGTATCCGCACAACTTGCCGCCGCGCAGACCGCTTGGCGGCGCCGCGCGGCACAGCCTCATTCATACGCCGCCGGCCCGTGCGTGCGTCGCAAACGCGCCGAACCGCTCCTGCGCGACGGGCAGCGCGTATTTGCTGCGCATCTCCGTTTCGATCCATGCGCACGCCTCGCGCGCGCAGTCGGTCAATGCGTGCCGCGTCGCATGCCCGTCGATGTCGTAGACGAAACGCACGCCGACCTCGTCATCGTCAACCTGTCGTTCAAGCTGATTGAGCTGCAGTTGCGGCCCGTGCTGGTGGGACAGCGCGCGCAGTTCGTCGAAGTGATATTCGAGCCAGTCCGCGAAGAACAGCGCGTCGCTATGGCTGGGCAGGCGGAAAGCCGCGCTGCGCGACGGGCGCGCCGCGATTTCGCCGGCCGCCTCAGGCGGTTCGCGATCCGACGCGACGGGCGCGTCGACCGGCGCGAGCGGGTGCCGAATCTGCCGGTACGGCTCGCGATCGCGCAATGCGTGCCACAGCAATTCGTCGCCGGCGGCGCCGGACGGCTGCATCGTCAGGTCGTGCCGGCCGTCGCCGACCGCGGCGATGTCGCGGATCACGAGGCGCAGCGAGCACAGCGGCTCGTCCGCGACCAGCAGGGTGGCCGGCCGCGGCAGCCCGCACACGAGCGGCGCGGCGCCGGTCGCACGAAACACGAGCCCGCGGCGGTCGAGCCGCACGAGCGGCAACGGCCTGGGGAACGACGGATAGGCGACCGCGATGCGGGCGCCGCTGGCGCTCGTCAACCCGGGCATCATCGCGCGAAAGACCTGGGACTGGTCCACGTTGGTTCTCCTTCGTTACGATGCCACCCGGACGGAAACGTGCGTTCCGGCTCAGGCGGCGATAGCTTGCCGGGCGGCCTGCCCCGGCTCGATTCCTAGCGCGGCAAACGTTTGCGAGTCGATATCGATCCAGCACGCGACCACCAGACGTCCGTCGACCTGCTTCGGCGGGCCTGCGCGGTGCGCGTGTATGCCGATCCGGCGGAACAGCCGCTCCATGCTCGCGAACGTCACGCCGATCAACTGGCGCGCGCCGAGCTGCGCCGCGCATTCGACGACGGCCGCGAGCATCGGGCGCACGGCCCATTCGGCGTTGCCGGGCCCGCCTTCGTCGTCGGTCGCCGCGAACCGGGACAGTTCCCAGACGGCGGCCGATTGCGGCAGCGGCATGTCCTCGGCGACCAGGTCGGCGAACAGCGACTTCAGCAGATACGGGCGCGTCGTCGGCAGCAGGCGCGCACATCCGCACATGTCGCCGGCGGCGTTTCGCGCGAACACGTAGACGGTATCGTCGCGATCGAACTGGTCACGCTCGAAACTTTCGTTCGCCGACGGGAGCGCCCAACCGAGCTGCTCGACGAACACGCGGCGCCGATAGCGCCCTAGGTCCGCCGCGAGTGCGTGCGGCAACCGCCCTTCCTCGTGAACGAAGGTCTGCATGGATGTCCTCGGATCTGTGCTTTTGTATGCACGCATTACAGCGCGCGGCACGAGGAGCCTGTAACTGGTAACTCTTACAGGGTGGCGGCGTAAAAGACGCCATTTGCGCGGTGGTAACGGTTTCTTGATCGACGGGATTGAAAACCGGGGCGGTTTTATTTATAAAGAGCGCCAGTCTTGCAAAATAGTCAGAGGAATGCGCGGCCAGTTGTCACTGGAGCGTCGGACCGGCATGATAGGCGTCGTTGGGCCCGAGCAGGGCGGACGCGACCGCGGCAGGCCAGTCGAGGGTGGCGAGCCGCGCGGCGAGCGCGGCGGCCGTGCGGAACATGCCGATGTCGGCACCCTTGGCGTCGATGGCCATCACGTTGCTGCGGACGTCGCCGCCCGCGATCACGAACGCGCCCGTCGCGCGTTCGAGGTACCAGTCCCAGCCGACCGTCACGTAGGCGACGCCGGCACCGGCCGCGCGATGCCATTCGGTATAGCCGGCAAGGCGGGCGTCGATCGCGTTGTCGCGCAGTTCGGCGAGCAAAGAAGGGTCGAGGCCGCTTGCGACATGGTCGAGTACAAGTGCGGCCAGTGCGCCTTCTGACAGGCGTACGTAGCCGTCCGGGGACGGGCCGGGGACAGGGTGCAGCAAGGGTGAAGTCATGCGCGGAATGTATCAGCCTCGAAAGGGTGCTGGAACCTGACAAGTATGACAGCGTGACGTTGTCGGAGAAAGAATGGAACTGCGCTGGCAGGATGCCTACCAACAATTCAGCGCCGCGGAAGACGAGCAGCAGCTCTTCCAGCGGATCGCCGCCTATTCCAGGCGGCTGGGATTCGAATATTGCTGTTACGGCATTCGCGTACCGCTGCCCGTTTCGAAGCCGGCGGTCGCCATCTTCAATACCTATCCGGATGGCTGGATGGCGCACTATCAGGCGCAGAACTATATCGAGATCGACTCGACGGTTCGCGACGGCGCGCTCAGCACCAACATGATCGTCTGGCCGGACGTCGACAACCTCGACCCGTGTCCGCTGTGGCAGGACGCGCGCGATTTCGGGTTGTCGGTGGGCATCGCGCAATCGAGCTGGGGGGCGCGCGGCGCGTTCGGCCTGTTGAGCATCGCCCGTCATGCCGACCGGCTGACGCCGGCCGAGATCAACATGCTGACGCTGCAGACGAACTGGCTCGCGAACCTGTCGCATTCGCTGATGAGCCGCTTCATGGTGCCGAAGCTGTCGCCCGCGGCGGGCGTCACGCTGACCGCGCGCGAGCGCGAGGTGCTGTGCTGGACGGCCGAGGGCAAGACCGCATGCGAAATCGGCCAGATCCTCAGCATCTCGGAGCGGACGGTCAACTTCCACGTGAACAACATCCTCGAGAAACTTGGCGCGACCAACAAGGTCCAGGCGGTCGTCAAGGCGATTTCGGCCGGGCTCATCGAAGCACCTTGACGTGACGTCGTGCGACGGCGGCGCCGGATGCCGCGTCCGCCGCGCCGCGGCTCACTCCATCATCGGCTCCGCTTCCTTTGCGGTCCAGCTCACGCTGGAAATGCTTTTCTCCATGCTCATCCGGCTCGCGATCTGCTCGAGCTTCTGCTGATCCTTCGGATGCAGCTTCAGCGTCGCGGTCACCTTCAGCCGGTCGGGCTGCTCGGGCACGTCTTCGCTCGTGAGGCTCTGGAACGACAGCGGCTTCGCATACATCGCGTTCGACAGCAGCGTGCGGATGTGCACTTCGTCGGCGGCGAGGCAGATCACGGTGATCTGGTATTCGCGCACGAGGTCGGCGTTCGACACGGGCGTCGCGTTGATGGCCTGGCTGACGCCGCGCAGCACCGTATTGGTGAGCAGCACGACGGCCGTGCCGGCGAGCGCGGGCACGTAGTGGCCGGAGCCGGCCAGCACGCCGACGGCGGCCGAGCACCACAGCGTCGCGGCCGTGTTGATGCCCTGGATCGAGCCCTTGTCGCGCATGATCACGCCGCCGCCGAGAAAGCCGACGCCCGACACGACGTACGCGGCGATCTGCGTGACGCCCGCGACGCCGTTGCCGGTCAGCACGCCGAGCGTGACGAACAGGCACGCGCCGCTCGCGACGAGCGTGATGGTGCGCAGGCCGGCCGTGCGCTGGCGCATCTGCCGCTCGAGGCCGATGGCGACGCCGCAGGCGAACGCGGTGAAAAGACGGAGTGCGAAATCAAAAGTCATGGTTGTCCTGCCGTGCAAGAAGCGCATGCCGGCGCGCGTCGCCGCGGCGCAAGGCCGAACGCGACGCGGCGATAGCCGTCATTGCGCGGTACTGTACCGCGCGAATGCGTCATTCAGTGTGAAACGGGGGAGCGTGGGGGGGGGGGGGGGGGCCCCCCCCCCCCCGGCGGGGGCGGGGGGGGCGGCAGGAGAACTGCGGCGGACAGGCGTTCAGGCGGCAAGCGGCGCACGCAACGGAGTGCTGCAACTGTCCACGATGGTTCCTGAAGGAAGAATGGGCGGCATTCTAGTGGGCGGCGCGCGCTCGCGTCAACCGCCTGCGGCGGCGCTACTGCGCCGAGCCGATCGTGCCCGTCGCGAGCGCGAGCGCGGCGGCGGCCGACAATGCGCCGGCATAGCTGTCGAGTTCCGCGTTCCGCGCGGCGAGCAGCTGGCTTTGCGCGATCGTCGCATCGGTGACCGAGCCGACGCCATTCCGGTACGCGGTCAGTGCCGCGTCGTAGCTGGTTTGCGCGGCATCGACGAGCGCCTTCGCGGCGTCGTGCGACGCCAGGCTCGTCTGCACCGCGTTCTGTGCGGCGACGACTTGGCGCACAGCTTCCTCCTTGGTCCGCGTGAGGCGCGCGGAGGCGCTTTCCGCGTCGTTGCGCGCCTGCATCAAGACGGCGGAGCGCAAACCGCCGTCGTACAGCGGAATCGTCACGCCGAGGAACACGCCGCCGCCGTAGCGGCTGCCGTTCAGGTTGACGGTCGGCGCCTGGTCGCCGATCGCGGGCAGCGCGGAGATGGACGTGCCGCCGCTCGCATACGACGTGGACGCGGACAGGAAGATCTTCGGCATGAACGCGGCTTCCGCCGCCTTGATCTTCGCGCGATTGGCCTTTTCGACCGCGAACGCGCCCTGCAGATCGGGGCGGCGCGCGATCGCGTCCGACACGATCGCGTCGACCGACGAGCCAAGCGCCGGCGGCAGCGTCCGCTTCGGCAACGCGGCGATCGTCGGCTTCGACAGCGGCGAGATGCCGAGCGCGGAGACGAGTGCGAGATAGCCGTCGCTCTCGGCGCCGTTCGCCTGCACGAGCGCGAGGTTCGCCTGCGCACGGTTCTGCGTCGCCTGCGCGAGCTCGACGACCGTGCCGACGCCGTGCTTGAGCCGCGCGCGGGACGCCGCGAGGATCGCATCCGCGTTCGCGAGGCCCTGTTGCGCGCTGAGCGCGCGCGAGCGGGCGGCTTCGTAGCGGTAGTACGAGACGGTCACGTCGTGGATCACCTGCTGATGCACGGCCGTGAATGCGACGTTCGATGCAATCGACGCCTGTTCGGCCGCTTCGACGCGCGCCGCGCGGCCGCCGAAATCGAACAGCAGCCATTGCAGCGACAGCGCCGAAATCGTGCCGTGCGCGGTGGTGTTGCTCGACGAATCGCCGAGGATCGTCGACGTCGAGCCGTGGTTCGCCTGGTACGCGCCCATCGCCGTCGCCGACAGGCGCGGCAGATAGGCGGACTTGGCGAGGCCGACTGCGAGCGCCGCGTTGCGCGCGTCGTTCCACGCGATACGCGTCAGTGGGTTCGAAGATTCCGCGAGATCGATCAGCTCGGGCAGCGTGTACGCATGCGCGGCATCCAGCGCGGCCGGCGCCGACACCGACGCGAGCGCCGGCGAGGCAGGCAATGTGTAGTCGTGCGCGCCTTGTGCGGACGCGCGTGGCGGCGCCGCCACGATGTCGCCCGCGGCCGACGTTTGCGGCTGCCACGGGCGGTCGGACGCCTCCGGCGCCAGATCGATCGACGACGTCGCGCAGCCGGCCAGCGCGACGGCGGTCGCGAGCGCGGCAGCGGCGATCGACGCGGCCGGCGGTTCAGGTGGGCGCATGAGGGGCAGGCTCCTTCGGTGTGGCTTGACGGGCGGCGTCGGCGATCTGCGCGAGCCGCGCGTCGATCAGGTTCAGTAGCGCGTCGCGCGTGGGGTCGGCGGGGGCGATGTCCGACGGTGGTGTCGGGGCATTCGTGCGGGGCGCGGTTTCGTCGTCGCCCGGCGCAGTCACGCGCGAGAGTTGCGCGCCGATCGCCGCGTCGCCGGGCTTGCGCTCGGCGAGCAGGAACAGCGGACCTTCGATCGCCCCGAGTTCCGCGAGTGCGCGCCGCCGTGTGGCCAGCCACGTCGCGGCCGGCCGCACCCACGACGGTTCGTAATGGATCAGGCCGAGCTCCTGCGAGATCGCGCCGTGGCGCGCGAACGCTTCGGCGGCCAGCGCGCGCCGTTCGGCCGGCTGCGCGATCTGCGCGACGCGCCGCCACTGGTCGAGCAGCGTTGCGAGCGCCGCGTCGATCTGCTTGCCGATGCTGACCGGCCAGATGCGCGTGAACACGAGATACACGACCACGTTGCCGAGCAGGATGCCGATCGTGCGATCGCGCGCGAGCGTCAGGTCGAAGCCGGGGCCCGCGCCCTGGATCACGCACAGGAAGAACGCGAACGCGATCTGGAAGCCCGCGTACGCGATGCGCGGCGATCCGAACGCGACCCATGCGGACAGCCACGCGCCGGCGAAGACGAGCGCCATCAGCTCGCCGATCGACGACAGAGACGGGACGACGAACACGAGCGCGGCGGTGCCGATCAGCGCGCCGACGATGCAGCCGGCGATGCGCAGCGTCAGTTTCTCGACCGTTTCGGCCGTCGAGCCGAGCGACACCATGTAGCAGGTGATGAAGCAGGTATGGATGCCCGACCAGTCGAGCTGCGAGTACAGCAGGTAGCAGAACATGGCGGCTACCGTCGTTTTCAGCGCATAGCGGATGTGGTCGGGATTGGTGCGCGCATCCGGCAGGAAGAAGCCGCCGCGCGGGGCGGGCGGTGTGGCGGGTTCCGCCGGTTTGTCGGCGGCGCGCGTGTCGGCGGTATCGGCCGGTGCGGCCGCCGCGTCGATCGCGGGCGGTTGCGCGAACTGCGTGATCGCCGTGTGCAGGTCGGTCGCGACGACGCGCGCGAGCGGCGGCAGCGCATCGGCGGCCGGCAGCGCGAGCGTCACGTCGACCGGATAGCCGCCCCGTTCGAGGATCGCGGCCATCTCGTCGAGCGTCGTCGCGATTGGCGTGGCGAACGCGTCGGGCAGCCGCGCGTCCGCTTCGCGATCCGCAAGCGCGACCGCGACGAGCAGCGCGGTGCTCGACGCGACGGCCTGCCGCAATGCGACGACATCGGCGCCCGACGACGAACCTTCGAGCTTCGACAGCTTGAGCCACGTGAGCAATGGCTTGTCGCCTTCGCGCAGGCTGGCGTCGAACGCGGCGCGCGCGTCGTCGCCGCCGCGCAGCCGCCGCGCGGCGAGCCGCAGCCGCTTCGCGAGCTGAGCGTGCGCGAGCTTGCGCGGCGACGGCGCGATCAGCAGGTTGACGACGATCGCGACGCCGACCGGGATCGCGACCATCAGCCATGCATAGAGCAGCGCGCGCGTCGCGGCTTCGCCGACCGGCGCCAGGCCGAGTTCGTCGAGCCCGAAGCCGACGATCATCGCGAGGATCGCACCGACCGGACGCAGCTTGCTCGCGGACGTCAGGTACAGCAGGCCGACCGACAGCACGGCCATGCATGCGACGCGCAGTACCGAATACTCGATGCTGAAGATCGCGGCGCCGATCACGAGTGCGATCACGACCGTGACGAGCAGCAACATCGCGACCGCGAGCACGACGCTCGTCACGCGATCGGCGCGGTTCAGGAAGAACACGACGTACGCGGAAATCGCGGCTTCCGGCGTGCCGTATCCGCTCGTCACGAGCGCGACGAGCGCGCAGATCAGCGCGACGCGCACGGCCATGGCCGCGCGCCCCGGAAACGGCGCGAGCAGCCGCAGGACTTCGCGCGGGCCCGGCGTGCGGACGTCAGCGGCAGGCTGAGCCATGCCGGACCTCGACGATCGCGCTCGCGCCGACACGCACGAGCTTGCCGTCGGGTTCGTCGAGCTTCACGCGCACGGGGAAGCGCTGCGCGACGTGCACCCAGTTCACCGAGTTCTGCACGATCGGCAGCGAGCGCGGCAGGTTGATGCGCGCGCTGTCCGCGATGCCGGCGCCGATGCCGACGACCTTGCCCGTCATCGGGCGGTTGCGGTCGATCATCGAATAGACGGTCGCGCAGTCGCCGACTGAGATGCGATTGAGCGACGTCTCGCGGAAATTGCCCACCGCGAACCATTCGCTCGCGTCGATCAGCGTGAAGATCGACTGGTTCGGTGCGAGGGTTTCGCCGGGGCGCACGCTCAGGCCCGTCACGAGCCCGTTGTGCGGCGCGCGCACGACCGTATCGTCGAGCGCATGCTGCGCGCGGGCCAGCGCGGCTTCGCGTGCATGCAGCGTCGCGATCGCGTCGGCATCGTCGCCGATCGTCTGCGCGGACGCGCGCTGCTGCTCCTGCGCCTGCGCGAGCGACACGGACGCGTCGCGCTGGCGCACCTTCGCCTGGTCGAACTGCTGCGCGCTGACGTAGCCCTGCGCGGCGAGCGGCGCGAGCCGGTTCACGTCGCGCGTCGCGAGATCGTAGTTCTGCGTCGCGCGCTTGACCTGCTCGGCAGCGACGGATGCGTTCGAGCGCTCGCCGATCAGCGAACGGCGGCGCGTGTCGAGCGACGCGCGCGCGAGTTCGAGGTCGGCCTGCGCCTGCGCGACGGTCAGCCGGTACGGCACGGGATCGATCACGTACAGCAGCTCGCCTTTCGCGACGCGCTGGTTTTCATGCACCGCGAGCTGCACGATGCGGCCGCCGACCGGCGACGCGACGTGCACGACGTCGGCGTCGATCGACGCGTCGTCGGTGGACGGATAGGCGGTCGTGCGGTGGTACGCGTACGCGAGCGCCGCGATGCCGAGCGCGACGATCGCGAGCGCGATCACGCGGCCTTTGACGGAGGGGCGGGCGATGCCGGCGGCCTTCATGCGAACGGCCCCGTGCCGGTGAGCCAGACGATCACGGCGACCACGAGCCCGATCGCGGTGCAGACGGCGAGCTGGTAGGGCACCGTCGCGGCCCAGCCGGTCGCGACGAACACGCGGTGCGCGACGATCGCGCCGACGATGCCGACGATCGCGCTGACGAGCCACAGCGGGAAATACGCGCCGAACAGCACGTAGGACGGTGCGCCGCGCGATGCGCAGCCCGCGAGCGGCAGGACGGGCGCCAGCACGGCGGCGACGCGCAGGGGCGCGCGCGGCGTTGTTCTTCTCATGGTGTGACGAGCTCGACGTTGGGGGTGGATGCCGGGCGCGGCGCAATGCGGATCGTCGCGACCGGCCGGGCCGCGACGACGATTCCTGAATACGGAGGCGATCATAAATCAGCGCGATGCGGACCGCCAGCGATCCGGCACGTAGGCTGGCCGTGGCCGCGTGGTCGGTCATGCCGGACGGTCCGGCAGTGTGTGTCGGCATCGATGATCGGACCGTCGCGATTCTGCCAGCACCCGCTCGCGTAGGGTTGCTAACGGACTGTAAAGGATCGTCAGATGAAATCGCGCAGCGGAATTTGCCATGTCGACGCAGCGGCAATCGGCGCGCAAACCGTCGATTGCCGCCTGGACCCATGCAAATCTGGTCGGTCCGGCTGACCCGCGCGCAGCCTCGACGAGCAGGTCGACGAGAGCGTGGTGCAGCACGCCCGGCAGGCTGTTCGCTTTCGCGATCTGCGTGAAAAGTTTGACGTCGACGAGAACGAAGCGCATGGCGTTGCGGCGGGAAGGTGGCCGAGTGGCGTGCGCAGCCGCACGGCGCTGCGCCGCCGGCCGCGACCCGTCGTCGCGGCCGGGATCTGTGTACCATCGTGCGTAGGGCGCGACGCGCCGCACCGGGCATCACGGCCCGCGCGACGCGCGTCGGGGAAGCGGTACTGCAACGAAGGTGAACGTTCCATGCGAAGTTTCTTTGTCCGGTTCATTGCAATCGGCGTGCTGTTCCATCTGTACGTCGGGATGCGGATCATTCCCGATGCGTTCGCGTCGCCGCTCGCACGCACGGTCGCGGCGCTCGTGCTGGCGAGTTTCGTCGTGTTGATTCCGGTCGGCATGTTCTCGCGCCGCTTCGACGAAGGGTGGGCCGCGACGCTGGTCGGATGGGCCGGCGCGCTCGCGATGGGCTTCTTCTCGTCGTTGCTGGTGCTGACGTTCCTGCGCGAAATCGTGCTGCTCGGCGTGTTCGCGTGGCGGCATCTCGGGCATGACGGTGCATGGAGCCGCGCGGCGCCCGACACGGCGCTCGGCGTGCTGGCGGCCGCGGTGCTCGCGACGGCGATCGGATTCGTCGGCGCGCGTCGCACGGCGGCGGTCAAGCGCGTGTCGATTCCGGTCGCCGGGCTGCCGGCCGCGCTCGACGGGCTGACGATCGTGCAACTGTCCGACATCCACGTCGGGCCGACGATCAAGCGGCCGTACATCGAACGGATCGTGCGCGCGGTCAATGCGCTCGACGCCGACCTGGTGGTCGTGACGGGCGACGTGGTGGACGGTTCGGTCAAGCGCCTGCGCGAACACACGGCGCCGCTCGGCCAGATGCGCTCGCGGCACGGCACCTTCCTCGTGACGGGCAACCACGAGTACTACGCGGGTGCGCATGCATGGATCGACGAGTTTCGTCGTATCGGGCTGACGGTGCTGCTCAACGAGCACGTGCTGATCGAGCACGGCGGCGCGCGGGCGGTGCTCGCGGGCGTGACCGATTTCACCGCGGGCGGCTTCGATCCCGCGCATCGCAGCGATCCTGAGCAGGCGCTGGCCGGTGCGCCGCGCGACGTCGGCACGAAGATCCTGCTCGCACACCAGCCGCGCAGCGCGGAAGCGGCGAATCGCGCGGGCTTTACCGTACAGTTGTCGGGGCACACGCATGGCGGCCAGTTCCTGCCGTGGCCGCCGTTCGTGCGGTTGCAGCAGCCGGTGATCGGCGGGCTGAACCGCTTCGGCGACATGTGGCTGTATACGAGCCGCGGCACCGGCTACTGGGGGCCGCCGAACCGTTTCGGCGTGCCATCCGAGATCACGCTGATTCGGCTGACGCGCGGCTAGCCGATAGCCGGGAGGCGGCCGTCGCGCGATACGAATGCGCCTCGCGGCGCACGGCGGCTTCCTGTCGGCCTTTCGGCGCGAATGACAGCGCATGGCGGCGCGCGGCGCCGTTGGCTAGTATGCAGACATGCATCTTTCGCTCCGTTCCTTGCCCGTTCCTGCCGACATGTCGACCCCCGATCTCTTCGCCGATACGCCCGTGCCCGACGTGGACTGGTACCCGGACTGGCTTGCGCCGCCCGACGCCGATCGCGCGCTGACCGCGCTGATCGACGAGGTCGCGTGGCGGCAGGACACGATCCGCACGCCGCGCGGACGCATTCCGTTGCCGCGGCTCACCGCGTGGCAGGGCGAACCGGATGCCGTCTACGTGTACTCGGGGATCCGCAACGTCCCGGAGCCGTGGACGCCGGCCGTGCTCGGGCTGAAGCAGGCGGTCGAGGCGACCTGCGGCGTGCGTTTCAACAGCGTGCTGCTCAATCGCTATCGCAACGGGCTGGACAGCCTCGGCTGGCACGCGGACAACGAACCCGAACTCGGCGACGCGCCGGTGATCGCGTCGGTGAGTCTCGGCGCGATGCGCGTGTTCGATCTTCGTCATCGCGCGACGGGCGTCACGCATGCATACCGTCTCGTGCATGGCAGCCTGCTCGTGATGCGCGGACGCACGCAGGCCGAATGGCAGCACCGCGTGCCGAAGGCGCCGGGCGTGCAGGGCGAACGCGTGAACCTGACCTTCCGGCGCGTGTCGATGGCGGGCGGATAGATCGCGCCCCGTTTTCTTGATCCACGAAAGCTGGATGCAAGCAATCGGCCGCGCGTGCGGCACGTTGCCGCACGAACGCGATGCCGGCCGGCGTGACCGGGCGCGGAGGCCCGTCCCGTATGGGTTTCAGATAGATTTGATCGACCGCCCGGTTCCGATAGGTGAGTGAAACCTCTGATGGTGCGTCGCAACAATCCTTGAATAAACTGTCGAATGACAGAAATGCGCCGGCCTATCGGCGCGACCCTTTCGACATGTCTCCGTGCGTGGCCGACGCAGCGCGCAACGGGGCAGGAGCAAAACGCGTGACCGTACTCGACCCTTCCTTCGCACCCTCGCTGCACGTCTTCGAGCAAGACGGCGGATGGCAATGGGCGCTGACGGTGAAGCGGGCGACCGGCGTCGGCGTGAAAGTCGTGGCGTTCAGCCGCGAAGGCTTTCGCGGCGAAGCCGAGGCATACGCCGCCGGCCAGCTTGCCCGCGCCGAATATGACGCCGCCGTGACGGCCTGACGCCGTCGCGGCGATTCCGCCCGAGGATCGTCTTCCTCTGTGCCGTCCGTTACGGGGCGGTGCTTTCCCCACTGCCTTGCATTTTTCGCTTTTCGCTGGTGGCGAGAGGCGCCTGCCCGCTGGCGTTCGCCGCGCCACCTGTCCTTGCGCCGACGATGCGACGCGCGTGGCGAAAGCCTGTACGCGGGCTCGCGACCCGCCGGCAAGTACGCACCGCGTTTGGCGCGAACAAGCCTGGAAAACGCCGAGCCATATCGTAATAAGATATGACGTTATTGCATCCGCGGGACGATGACGTTCCGCCTTCCTGAAAGGAGCTATCCGTGCAACTGACCCAGTTAGGCGGGCATGTCGCCCAATCCGGCGTCGCCGAACGGCAAAAACACGCGCAGGCGCTGATGTTCGGGATGGCGAACATCGACGAGTACGTGTCCGGCGGCGTCTGCTACGATGCCGCTGCTTATGTCCGCTATCTGCTGCGCGCCGACGCGATGATCGCGCCCGGCACGCTGCTCGACACGATCGGCCAGCTGTGGAAGACGCGCTTCAACTTCGAGACCGGCAATCAGTGGGACGGGCGCGCGAGCATTCCGGCGGGCACCGCGGTCGGCTTCGCGCGCGGCACCAATGTCTTTCACGCCGCGATCGCCGTCGGCGGCACCCGGATTCGCGGGATCAACGGCGGCCTGCTGGGCGCCGGATGGCTGCATCCGGTCGATCTGGCACGCGTGCTGCAGCCGGATCCGGCCGGCGGCTTTACATACGACCGCACGACCATTCGCGTTTATCTGTCGCGCCTGTAGGCTGTCCGGCGTCGAAGCTCACGCTTCGGCCATCGTTGCCCGACCGCGTGCCGCGTGCCGCCTTTCCATCGTCCGGCGATTTCCGCATGGCGCCGCGCCGTCCAACGCTGCTATCCTCTCGACCTTGAATGACGCGTCATGGTGCGTGGATGCGCGTGCTGCATCGCGGCGCCGCGCAGCGGTGCGAGCCCACGCGCGCACTGAGGTAGCATGACTGAATCTCCACGGCGATCCATGACCTGTTTCGTGACTGATTTCCTTCCGTCCATGTCCACATGGTCAAGACAACGATGAGCGATGCCCCTGAGCCGTCGGTGCCTGGCGACGACGAGTCGTCGGGCGGCGGCGCTTCGTCCTATCTGGTGCCGGGGCTCGAACGCGGGCTGCGGATCCTCGCTGAATTCTCCGCGCGCGAGCCCGTGCTCGGCGCCCCCGAGCTGTCGAAGCGCATCGGCATTCCGCGCACGACCACGTTCCGCCTGCTGCAGACGCTCGAGGCGCTCGGTTTTCTCGAACGCGTGAACGGCGACCGCTATTTCCGGCTCGGCGTCGGCGTGCTGCGACTCGGCTTCGAATACCTGAATTCGCTCGAACTGACCGATCTCGGCACGCCCGTGCTCGAACGGCTGCGCGATTCGACCGGCCTGTCGACGCACCTGCTGATCCGCGACCAGCGCGACGTGGTGTTCGTCGCGAAGGCGCAAAGCAATGCGTCGATGTTCGGCTCGGTGAAGGTGCACGTCGGCACGCGCCTGCCCGCGCATGCGACCGTGCACGGCCACGTGCTGATGGGCGACCTGACGCGCGATGCGCTGCGACAGCTCTATCCGGAGAAGAAACTCGAACAGTTCACCGAGCGCACGCCCGGCACCGTCGACGAGCTGTACGAGCGCGTGCGTCATTACGCGCGGCTCGGCTATGCGGTCAGCGAGGCGGCGTTCGAGAGCGGTATTTCCGCGGTGACGGCGCCCGTGCGCGATCATTCGGGCTCGATCGTCGCGGCGATCACCGCGACGGTGCCGCGCTCGGAGATCGGCGAGGCCGGCGAGAAGGAACGGCTCGTCGAAGCGGTGTGCGGCGCGGCGGTCGACCTGTCGCAACGGCTGAACTATCGTCCGCTCGAAAGCGACCCGACGTTCGCGCATGCGCGCCACAAGGTCGCGATGTTCTGACGTTCGCGCATCGATCCGGCCGCGGCGCGCGGCATCGCAACGAAGAGAGCGGCCCGCGGGCTGCTCTTGTCGTTTTCGGGCACCGCAGGCGCGGTGCCCGAGTTCACTCAGAACGAGTGATGAATGCCGGTCAGCACGATCACCTGGTTCGCGGTGCTCGACACGCCGGCCGTGAAGAACGCAGCCTTTGCGCCGCCCGAACCGTGTTCGTAAAGCACGTTCGCATACAACTGCGTACGCTTCGACAACGCGTAGATGTCGCCGAGTTCGACCTGCGTCCAGCGGCGGCCGGCCAGCGTCGTGGTCGCCGCGCCGCCCGCGATCGTGTTGAACGCGCTGCTGCGGTAGTTCACGCCCGCGTCGTAGCTTTGGAACGTGTCGGAAAACCCGTTCGACTGCATCTTCACGCGCGTGTAGAGGCCATGCACGAGGAAGTCGCCGATCTGGTACGACGCGCCCGCGCCGATGTTCTCGACCTTGTTCGCGAGGTAGCCGTTCGCGGTGTTCTGCCCCTGGAACGACGTGATGCCCGTCTGGCTGATCAGGATCGAGCGGTCGTGCTCGTTTGAGTAGACGGCCGACGCCTTGAACGGCCCGTTCGCATAGTTCAGCGCGACGCCGACCGATTTGCCGGTCGAGAAGTTCGTCGTGTTGCCGAGCGCGAGCGTCGCCGCGGCCGAGAAACCCGCGAAGGTCGGCGAACGGTACTTGACCGAATTGTTGTACGGCACGTTACCGGTTGCGGCGAGCGCGTCGATGTTGCCCGGATGGAACGCAAACCAGCTCAGCGCGAGGTACGCGGTGCTGAGCGGATCGAGATAGTCGAACGTCAGCGGCGTCTGGCGGCCGAGCGTCAGCGTGCCGTAGCGCTCGGCACTGAGGCCGACGAACGCCGCGCGGTTCCAGATTGTGTTCGCCGTCGCGAACTGGCCGTTGTTCGTATAGAAGCCGTTTTCCAGCTGGAAGATCGCCGACAGCCCGTCGCCGAGATCTTCCTTGCCCTTCAGGCCCCACCGGTCGGGCTGCGTATTGCCCTGGATCATCGCCCACTTCGCGTGGCCGCCGACGTTGTTCACGTAGGCGACGCCCGCATCCATGCTGCCGTACAGCACCACGCTGCTCTGCGCCCACGCGCCCGACGCGGCGCCCATCCCGATGACTGCTGCTGCTACCGCATGCTTGACCATTTGATCTCCTGACTCTCCAACCTGATGAATACGTGTTGTGACGGCCTGCGCGGGGACGGCCGGCCGTCGCGCATGTTCATCGCCGAAAGGACATTCTTATGTTCCATATAAGGAACAACGTGCCTTTAATGGAATGGAGTATAGAGGGGGTGTGCGCCCGATCAAAAATAAATTTTTCGGGACGGATGAGCGCCGGGCCGACTCCCGGCAATCCTGCGTGACGTCTCGAAAAAGCCGATAAATCCCCGTCACATAACAAAAAATTACATTCGACAGAGTAGGCGAAGGGAGCGGTCGAGCGAGGTGTCGGTGTTTTCCCTAGGACATGCAGCTTTTTATTTTACTCGTGGAAAGTCGCTCCTATAATCACCATCCATAAACTGACGTTCCTAATATGGAACAAATGGGAACAAACCGAGAATCGATCAGAAGGAAGGGTGCGAGATGTCTGAACAATGGGTTTGCGCCGGCCACGCCGGCGCGCTGTCGGAAGACACGCCGATCGAGTTCAAGCGGACCGACGGCGTGGAAATCGGGATCTACCGCGTCGGCGACGACGTGTATGCGCTCGAGAACGTGTGCCCGCATGCGTACGCGCTGCTGACGCAGGGGTTCGTCGACGAGGGCACGGTGGAATGCCCGCTGCACGAAGCCGTGTTCGACATCAAGACGGGCGCATGCCTGAAGGGCCCGGGCGGGCGTGCGCTGAAGCAGTACGCGGTGCGTCTGGCCGGTGAAGAAATCCAGATCAAGGTGGAATGACATGAAAGAAGCGACCGTCAATTTCAATCCCTTCCTGAAGCCGTGGGTGGCGCCGCAGCCGAACAACGTCGCGGGCAAGGGGCAGATCGAGATTCCGGGGCAGGTCGAGAACCAGGTCTGGCAGAACCGCAAGGCCGAACCGACGCAGTACGAGAACGACCTCGGCGATGCGCTCGAACGCGTGTTCGAGAGCGGCGCGACCGAGCTGGACGACGTCGTCGCGGGCCTGAACCGCATCGGCTTTCGCGCGCCGGACGGCACGATTTGGACACCTGAGCGTTTCCGCGCCGAAATGGCCTCGCTGGCGGAATGAACGCACCGACCGCGCCGCGCGCCTGAGCGGCGGCCCGACGACAACCGCATCCGGAGCACACTGATGACGTCCCCCGACCAACACGAAACCCAACACGACGCGGTCCGCGACTATCTCGACCGCGGCATCAAGAACTACTGGTATCCCGTCGCGCCGAGCTGGCAGGTGTCGAACGCGCCCGTCGGCCTCACGCGCCTGTCCGAGCAGATCGTGCTGTGGCGCGATCACGAAGGAAAGGTCCACGCGCTGGAAGATCGCTGCCCGCACCGCGGCGCGCGCCTGTCGCTCGGCTGGAACCTCGGCGGCAACATCGCGTGCTGGTATCACGGCATCGAAGTAGACGGCGGCGGCACGGTCAATCGCGTGCCGGCCGTGTCGAACTGTCCGCTCGAAGGCACGAAGTGCGTGAAGTCGTATCCGGTCGAAGAGAAGGCCGGCGCGATCTTCCTGTGGTTCGGCGACGAAGCGCACGGCGAGCCGGCCGCGCTGAACCTGCCGGAAGAGCTGGTCGCCGATGAATACGCGCACTTCCTGTGCGTGTCGAACTGGAAGTGCAATTACCAGTATGCGATCGACAACGTGATGGACCCGATGCACGGCGCGTATCTGCATGCGACGTCGCACTCGATGGCCGAAGGCGACAAGCAGGCCGACATGCGCGTGCGCAAGACGGACACGGGCCTGATGTTCGAGAAGATCGGCCAGCGCGACGTGAACTTCGACTGGGTCGAGCTCGGCGAAACCGGCTGCCTGTGGATGCGCCTCGCGATTCCGTACAAGCAGAAGTTCGGCCCCGGCGGCAACTTCGGGATCATCGGTTTCGCGACGCCGGTCGACGGCGACCACTGTCAGGTCTACTTCTGGCGTACCCGCAAGGTCGGCGGCTGGCAGCGCGACGTGTGGCGCTTCATGTACCGCAACCGCCTCGAGGGCCTGCACTGGGACGTGCTCGAGCAGGATCGCTACGTCCTCGAAAGCCTCGCGCCGCATGCGCGCGATCACGAATACCTGTACCAGCACGACGTCGGCATCACGCGCGTGCGCCGGATGCTGCGCCAGCGTGCGCAGGAGCATCTGTCCGCGCTCGACGCGCATCGCGCGGCCCACGCCGCTTCGGAGCCCGCGAATGGCTGAGCTCGCTCCCGTCGTGGCGCTGCCCGGTCGCCGCGTGCTCGTCACGGGCGGCGCGCGCGGTCTCGGCGCCGCCTTCGTGAAGGCGCTGGTCGAGGCGGGCGCGCAGGTCGCGTTCGGCGACGTGCTGATCGAAGAGGGCCGCGCGCTGGCCGCGCAGCTCGCGCAAGCCGGCCACACCGCGCATTTCTTCGCGCTCGACCTGGCTGACCCGGCCAGTATCGACGCGTTCGTCGCGCAGGGCGCGGCGGCGCTCGGCGGCATCGACGCGCTGATCAACAACGCGGCGATCACGAACTCGGGCGGCAAGCTCTCGACGGAGCTCGACGTGTCGACGTGGGATGCCGTGATGAACGTGAACGTGCGCGGCGTGTGGCTCGTCAGCAATGCGGCGCTGCCGCATCTCGCGCAATCGGGCCGCGGCGCGATCGTGAACCTCGCATCGGACACCGCGCTGTGGGGCGCGCCGAAGCTGCTCGCCTACGTCGCGAGCAAGGGCGCGGTGATCGCGATGACGCATGCGCAGGCACGCGAATTCGGCGCGCACGGCGTGACGGTCAACGCGATCGCGCCGGGGCTGACCGAAGTCGAGGCGACCGCCTGCGTGCCGGCCGAACGGCATGCGTTCTACCTGCAGGGCCGTGCGCTGGCACGCACGCAGGTGCCCGACGACGTGACGGGCCCCGTGCTGTTCCTGCTGTCGGACGGCGCGCGTTTCGTGACGGGTCAACTGCTGCCGGTGAACGGCGGCTTCGTAATGAACTGATTTGAAGTTTTCACTCGAAATGAAGGAGAGGACGATGGCGGACGCCGATCTCGAACGCAAGTCGTGGGACCAGCCGGAAGGCGCAAGCTTCAACGACTGGATGGAAGGGCGCGTCGCGCGCTACGCGACGCGGCGCTACGACTGGGACGCACTGAAGTTCCAGGCCGACTACGACCCGAAGTACCGCCGTGCGCAGATGCGCTATGTCGGCACGGGCGGCACGGGCGTCGCGAAGGACGTCAACACGGTGCCGGCCGGCAACTTCACGTTCTCGACGATGGTGATCCCGGCCGGCAACATCGGCCCGAGCCACATCCATATCGACGTCGAGGAAATCTTCTTCGTGCTGCGCGGCAAGATGAAGGTGATCTGCGAGCGCGACGGCGAGACCTGGGAAGCGATCCTCGGCGAGCGCGACCTGATCTCGGTGCCGCCGGGCGTGTATCGGACGGAAATCAACATCGGCGAGGAAGATGCGCTGATGTGCGTGATGCTCGGTTCGTCGAAGCCGATCACGCCGACGTATCCGCCCGATTCGCCGCTCGCGAAGATCAAGCGTTGAGACGGAGCCGGTGAAGCAATGAGTGTCATCGACAAACGCGAACGTGAACGCGACCGCACCGCGGCGTTCGCCGCGCTGCTCGGGCAGTTTCCCGAGCAGCGTTGCGAAGCCGGCGCGGCGGGCACGATCGGCTACCGGGAGGCCGGCGCGCAGCACGCGGGCCGCACGCTGCCCGTCGTGCTGCTGCACGGGATCGGCTCGGGCGCCGCATCGTGGGTCCGCCAGCTCGACACGCTCGGCGCGTCGCGCCGCGTGCTCGCGTGGGATGCGCCCGGTTACGGTGTGTCGACGCCGGTGCGCGGCGCGTCGCCGGCCGCCGCCGATTACGCGGCGTCGCTGAACGCGTGGCTCGACGCACTCGGCATCGAACGCTGCGTGCTGGTCGGGCATTCGCTCGGCGCGATCATCGCGGGCGGGTTGGCGCGCGTGATGCCCGCGCGGATCGCCGGCCTGCTGCTGATTTCGCCCGCGGGCGGCTACGGCGGCGCACCGGCCGACACGCGCGAATCGCGCCGCGACGCGCGGCTCGCGATGCTCGCGGAACTCGGCCCGGCCGGGCTCGCCGAGCAGCGCAGCGGCAACATGCTGTCCGGTTTCGCGAACGAGGAGGCGCGGGCGTGGGTGCGCTGGAACATGGCGCGCATCGTGCCGGCCGGCTATGCGCAGGCCACGCATCTGCTCGCGAACGCCGATCTCGCGGCCGATCTCGCCGGCTTTCGCGGCCGCATCGCCGTGGCCGTCGGCGCGAACGATGCGATCACGCCGCCCGCTGCATGCGAGCGGATCGCCGCGGCCGCGCACGTCGGGCTGCAGGTGATTCCGCAGGCAGGGCACGCCGGTTATGTGGAAGCGCCGGCAGTCTATTCCGCGCTGATCGACGGCTTCTGCCGCCAGTGCGATGGTCAACGGGGGCGGGAATGAGCGAACCGTTGCAACACCAGCAGGACGCGGACAATGCGAAGACCGAAGCCGGCTACGTGGTGCCGGGCCTCGAACGCGGGCTGCGCATCCTCGCCGAATTCTCGCCGCGCGAGCCCGTGCTCGGCGCGCCCGAACTGTCGAAACGGCTCGGCATTCCGCGCACGACGGTGTTCCGTCTGTTGCAGACGCTCGAATCGCTCGGCTTTCTCGAACGTGCGGACAAGGATCGCAACTACAAGCTCGGCATCGCCGTGCTGCGGCTCGGCTTCGAATACCTGAGCTCGCTGGAATTGACCGATCTCGGCCTGCCGGTGATCGAGAGCCTGCGCGATGCGACCGGCTTCACGACGCATATCGTGATTCGCGACGGCCGCGACGTGGTGTTCGTCGCGAAGGCGCAGAGCCAGTCGCCGGTGTTCAGCTCGATTCGCGTGAACGTCGGTACGCGGCTGCCCGCGCATGCAACGACGCACGGCCACGTGCTGATGGGCGACCTGTCGCTGAACGAACTGCACGCGCTGTATCCGGAAGGCGCGCTGAACCGGATGACGAGCGCGACGCCGGAGACGGTCGACGCGCTGTACGAAGTGATTCGCGAGGATGCGCTGCGCGGCTACGGCGTCAGCAATTCGTCGTTCGAGCGCGGGATCTCGGTCGTCACGGCGCCGGTGCGCAACGAGACGCAGAAGATCGTCGCGTGCATCACGGTGACGGTGCCGAGGCCGGAGATCGATGCGGCGCTGATCGCGGACGGACTGATCGACAAGGTGCAGCGCGCGGCGGCGGAATTGTCGCGGCGGCTCAATTACCGCTCGGATGACGAGCACACGTTCATGAAGGCTTTAGGACTCCGATGATTGAGATCGATCTGACCGGGCAAGTAGCGGTGGTGACGGGCGGTTCGTCCGGCATCGGCCTCGCGACGGCCGAACGGTTCCTGCAGGCCGGTGCGTCGGTCGCGATTTGCGGCCGCGATGGCGAACGCCTCGCACGCGCCGAAGCGGTGCTGCGCGACAAGTACGCGGATGCCCAACTGCTGACCGCACGCTGCGACGTGCTCGACGAAGCCGACGTGACTGCATTCGCGCAAGCGGTGTCCGCCCGTTTCGACCGCGCCGACATGCTGGTCAACAACGCCGGCCAGGGCCGCGTGTCGACCTTCGCCGACACGACCGACGACGCGTGGCGCGAAGAACTCGAGCTGAAGTACTTCAGCATCATTCGCCCGACGCGCGCGTTCCTGCCGCTGCTGCGCGAGGCGGCCGCGCCGTCGATCACCTGCGTGAACTCGCTGCTCGCGCTGCAGCCGGAGCCGCACATGGTCGCGACGTCGTCGGCGCGCGCCGGCGTGCTGAGCCTCGTGAAATCGCTCGCGACCGAACTCGCGCCGCAGCGCATCCGCGTGAACTCGATCCTGATCGGCATCGTCGAGTCGGGGCAGTGGCGCCGCCGCCATGAAGCGCAGGCGCAGCCCGGCGAAAGCTGGGAGGACTGGACGAGCGCGCTCGCCCGCAAGAAGAACATTCCGCTGAATCGCTTCGGCAAGCCCGACGAGGCGGCCTGGGCCCTTTTTTATCTCGCAACGCATCTGTCGTCCTACACGACGGGCAGCCATATCGACGTTTCTGGAGGCTTTGCACGCCATGTCTAAAAAAACCACGGTTGGCGAGCTGATTGCCGCCTTTCTCGAGCAGTGCGGCGTGAAAACCGCGTTCGGCGTCATCTCGATCCACAACATGCCGATCCTCGACGCAATCAACTCGCGCGGCAACATCCGGTATGTCGGTGCACGCGGTGAAGCCGGTGCATTGAACATGGCCGACGGGCTGGCCCGCGTGTCGGGCGGCCTCGGCGTCGCGTTCACGAGCACCGGCACGGCGGCGGGCAACGCGGCCGGCGCGATGGTCGAGGCACTGACGGCCGGCACCGCGCTGCTGCACATCACCGGGCAGATCGAGACGCCGTACCTCGACCAGGATCTCGCGTACATCCACGAAGCGCCCGACCAGTTGTCGATGCTCGACTCGATCTCGAAGGCCGCGTTCCGCGTGCGCACGGTCGAAACGGTGCTGCCGACGATCCGCGAAGCCGTGCGCGTCGCGCAGACCGCGCCGACGGGCCCCGTGTCGGTCGAGATTCCGATCGACATCCAGGCAGCCGAAATCGAATGGCCGGAAGACCTCGCACCGGCGCACGTTGCGGTGCGCGAGCACGACGAAGCACGCGTCGCGAAGCTCGCCGACGCGCTCGCGGCCAAGCGCCGCCCGCTGCTGTGGCTCGGCGGCGGCGCGCGCCATGCACGCGACGAGGTCGAACGCCTCGTGAAGCTCGGCTTCGGCGTCGTGACGAGCGTGCAGGGCCGCGGCGTGCTGCCGGAAGATCACCCGGCGACGCTCGGCGCGTTCAACGTGCATGCGTCGGTCGAGGCGTTCTACAAGACCTGCGACGCGCTCGTCGTGGTCGGCTCGCGCTTGCGCGGCAACGAAACGCTGAAGTACAAGCTTGCGCTGCCGCAGCCGTTGTTCCGCGTCGATGCCGATGCGCTCGCCGACAACCGTGGCTATCGCAACGCGCTGTTCGTGCACGGCGATTCGAAGCGCGTGCTGGCGGAGCTGGCCGACCGCCTCGAAGGCCGTCTGTCGGTCGATCCGCAATTCGCGGCCGATCTCGCGGCGGCCCGCGAGGACGCGGTGGCCGATGTGGCGAAAGGCCTCGGGCCGTACAAGAAGCTCGTCGACACGCTGCAAGGCGCCGTTGGCCGCGACTACAACTGGGTGCGCGACGTGACGATCTCGAACAGCACGTGGGGCAACCGCCTGCTGAAGATCTTCGAGCCGCGCGCGGGCGTGCATGCGCTCGGCGGCGGCATCGGCCAGGGCATCCAGATGGGCATCGGCGCGGCGCTGGCCGGTTCGGCGGCGAAGACGGTCTGCCTCGTCGGCGACGGCGGCCTGATGGTCAACGTCGGCGAACTGGTGACGGCCGTGCAGGAAAACGCGAACGTGATGATCGTGCTGATGAACGACCAGTGCTACGGCGTGATCCGCAACATCCAGGACGCGCACTACGGCGGTCGCCGCTGCTTCGTGCAACTGCACCAGCCCGATTTCGCGCAGTTCTGCGCGAGCTTCGGCCTCACGCACTACCGGATCACGTCGCTCGACCAGGCCGAAGCGATCGTCCGCGAAGGGATCGCGAAGGAAGGGCCGGTGATGGTCGAGGTCGACATGCTGTCGGTCGGCTCGTTCGCGTCTGCGTTTGCGGGCCCGCCGGTCAAGAAGGAAGCGCCGACGGAGCGCCAGTATGCGTAACGGGCACAAGCGGGCACCCGTCGACGTCGCGATGATCGGCTTCGGCGCGATCGGCGCAGCCGTGTACCGCGCGGTCGAGCACGATGCGTCGCTGCACGTCGCGCACGTGATCGTGCCGGAGCATCAGCGCGACGCAGTGCAGCGCGAGCTTGGCAGTGCGGTGGAGGTCGTGTCGTCGGTCGACGCGCTGGCCCGCCGCCCCGGGTTCGCGCTCGAATGCGCGGGCCACAGCGCGCTCGTCGATCACGTCGTGCCGTTGCTGAAGGCCGGCACCGACTGCGCGGTCGCGTCGATCGGCGCGCTGTCCGACCTCGCGCTCCTCGACGTGCTGTCGCAGGCCGCCGACGAAGGTGGCGCCACCGTGACGCTGCTGTCCGGCGCAATCGGCGGCATCGACGCGCTGGCGTCGGCGAAGCAGGGGGGGCTCGACGAAGTGCTGTACGTCGGCCGCAAGCCGCCGCTCGGCTGGCTCGACACGCCGGCCGAGGCGCTGTGCGACCTGCACGCGATGAGCGAGGAAAAGGTGATCTTCGAAGGCACCGCGCGCGACGCCGCGCGGCTGTATCCGAAGAACGCGAACGTCGCGGCGACGGTGGCGCTCGCGGGCCTCGGCCTCGACGCGACGCACGTGCGCCTGATCGCCGATCCGGCCGTCGAGCGCAACGTGCACCGCATCACCGCGCGCGGCGCATTCGGCGAGATGTCGCTGGAAATGAGCGGCAAGCCGCTGCCCGACAACCCGAAGACGTCCGCGCTGACCGCGTACAGCGCGATTCGCGCGCTGCGCAACCGCGCGGCCTGCTGCGTGATCTGAGCGGACCATCGAGCGTCCGCCCGGTCACGGTGAGGGCGGATGTGCAGAGACAGATTTGTGGGACTTGTGACATGACTCCTTTCGATACGAGCCTCGTGCCCGACGGCAACATCCTGATCGGCGGCGAGTGGCGGCGCGGCCGAGGCGCGCCGTACGCGAGCATCTATCCGGCCGACCAGTCGCTGAACATGGAAGTGTCGACGGCGAACGCGGAAGACGCGGCCGACGCCGTCGCGGCCGCCGACGCCGCATGGCGCCGCGCCGACTGGGCCGGGCTGAAGCCGCACCAGCGCGCGCAGGTGCTGTACCGGATCGCCGACCTGATCATGCAGCGTCACGAGGCGCTCGCGAACCTGCAGCGCCGCGACAACGGCAAGCCGATCGCCGAGACGCACATGCTGGTGGCCAGCGCGGCGAACACATTCCGCTATTTCGCGGCGTGCCTCGAAACGCTCGACGAAGAGCTGACGCCGTCGCGCGGCGACTACCTGACGATGAGCGTGTACGAGCCGATCGGCGTGATCGCGGCGATCACGCCGTGGAACTCGCCGATCGCATCCGATGCGCAGAAACTCGCGCCGGCGCTGGCCGGCGGCAACGCGGTGGTGCTCAAGCCGGCCGAGGTCACGCCGCTCGTGTCGCTCGCGTTGGCGCGCATTTGCGAGGAAGCCGGCGTGCCGAAGGGCGTGCTGAGCGTGCTGCCGGGCAAGGGCTCGGTGATCGGCGACGTGCTCGTGCGTCATCCGCTGGTGAAGAAGGTGTCGTTCACCGGCGGCACCGAAGTGGGCCGCGGCATTGCCCGCATCGCCGCCGAGAAACTGATGCCCGTATCGCTCGAACTCGGCGGCAAGTCGCCGACGATCGTATGCGACGACGCCGATCTCGACCACGCGGTCAACGGCGTGCTGTACGGGATCTTCAGCTCGTCGGGCGAAGCGTGCATCGCCGGCTCGCGGCTGTTCGTGCAACGTTCGGTGTACGACGCATTCATGAAGCGTTTGGTGGCCGGCGCACGCAAGCTGCGCGTGGGCGACCCGACGCGGCCCGACACGCAGATGGGGCCGCTGATCACCGCGAAGCATCGCGAATCGGTGGAGCGCTATGTGGCGCTCGGTCTCGAGGAAGGCGGCCGTCTGCTGTGCGGCGGCGAGCGGCCGTCGGGCGACGGGCGCGAGCACGGCTTCTTCTATCAGCCGACGATTCTCGAAGGCCTGCCGAACAGCGCGCGCATCTGCCAGGAAGAAATCTTCGGGCCCGTGCTCGTCGCGATGCCGTTCGACGACGAAGCGTCGCTGATCGCGCAGGCGAACGACAGCGTGTTCGGCCTGGCGGCCGGCATCTGGACGCGCGACTACAAGCGGGCGTGGCGCCTCGCGCGTGCGCTGGAAACGGGCACCGTCTGGATCAATACGTACAAGCTGTTCTCGATCTCCACGCCGTTCTCGGGCTGGAAGGAGAGCGGGATGGGCCGCGAGAAAGGGCGTCTCGGCATCCGCGAATACATGCAGCAGAAGAGCCTCTACTGGGGCTTGAACGACGCGCCGCTGCCGTGGGCGAACTGAGCGAAGGGGAATGACGCAATGAGCATCTTGGGAATCGAGCAGATCACGTACGGTGTCGACGATCTCGCGACGTGCCGGCGCTTTTTCGCCGACTGGGGCTTGAAGGAAGTCGCGCATGACGACACGCGTGCGCGTTTCGAGACGCTGAACGGTTGCACCGTGCTCGTCGTGAAGGCCGACGATCCGTCGCTTCCGCCTGCGTTCGAAGCGGGGCCGACGTTGCGGGAAGTCACGTGGGGCGTCGCGACGCGGCGCGAATTCGACGCACTGCGCACGAAGCTGGCCGGTCAGCCCGGCTACTACGCACAGGACGATGCGGTCGGCTGTATCGACCCGAACGGGATGGCGATTCGCGTCGAAGTCACGCGCAAGCGCGCACTCGACCTCACGGGCTCGCCGTCGAACGTGTGGGGCCAGACGCTGCGCGTCGACCAGCCGAGCCCGATTTACGCGCGCGCGGAGCCGGTCGAAGTCGGGCACGTCGTGTTCTTCACGAATTGCCTCGACGCACAGGAAACGTTCTATCACGAGCTGCTCGGCTTCGAGACGTCGGATCGCTATCCGGGCCGCGGCGCGTTCATGCGCTGCGCGCCGCACGGCGGCCATCACGACCTGTTCCTGCTCGCGCTGCCGAATGGCAAGCGCGGCCTGAACCACGTCGCGTTCACCGTGCGCGACATCCACGAAGTGTTCGGCGGCGGCATGCACATCGACCGCTGCGGTTGGGAAACGCAACTCGGCCCGGGGCGTCATCCGGTGTCGTCCGCGTACTTCTGGTATTTCCAGAACCCGGCCGGCGCGCTGATCGAGTACTACGCGGACGAAGACGTGCTGACGCCCGAATGGCAGCCGCGCGAATTCGAACCGGGCCCGACCGTGTTCGCCGAGTGGGCCGTCGACGGCGGCCTCGACGGCAACACGCGCCGGCAGAAGAACGCGAAGGCGCCGGAAGGCAAGTTCATGACGGAGCGCAAATCTTGAACGAAGCAAACACACAGGAGCAGGCCGCGCCGGGCACGGTCGTCGTGATCGGCGGCGGCCAGGCGGCCGGCTGGGTACTGAAGACGTTGCGCGCGCAAGGGTACGCGGGCCGCCTCGTGATGATCGCCGACGAGCCGCACCTGCCGTACGAGCGCCCGCCGCTGTCGAAGGCCGTGCTGGCCGGCGACGCCGACATCGAAACCGTGCGCGTGGTGCGTCCTGACGAATTCGACGCGCTGAACGTGGAAGCATGGCAGCCGGAACGCGCCGCATCGATCGACCGCGCGCGCCGCGTCGTGACAACCGAAAGCGGCCGCGAGATCGAATACGACCGCCTCGTGATCGCGACCGGCGGCACGTCGCGCCGCCTGCCGGACGCACTCGTGAGGACCCCGAACCTGCACTACCTGCGCACGCTCGACGAAGCGGCCGCGCTCGGCGAGAAGCTGCGTGCGAGCCGGCGCGTGCTCGTGATCGGCGGCGGCTGGATCGGCCTCGAAGTCGCGGCGACCGCGCGCAAGCTCGGCGTTGAGGCGGTCGTGGTCGAAGGCGCGCCGCGCCTGTGCGGTCGCTCGGTGCCGCAGGTCGTGTCGGACTTCCTGCTCGACCTGCATCGCTCGAACGGTGTCGACGTGCGGCTCGGCGCGGCACTCGCGTCGCTCGATGTGGAGCCTGGCGACGCATCGAAGGTGCGCGCGACGCTCGCCGACGGCACGACGATCGACGCCGACTTCGCGGTGGCCGGCATCGGCCTCGCGCTGAACGCGTCGCTCGCGAGCGATGCGGGGCTCGCGGTCGACGACGGCATCGTCGTCGACGAATACGGCGCGACCAGCGACCCGGCGATCTTCGCGTGCGGTGACGTCGCGAACCATCACAACGGCTGGCTGAAACGGCGCGTGCGGCTCGAATCGTGGGCGAACGCGCAGAACCAGGCGATCGCGGCGGCGAAGGCCGTGCTCGGCGAGCGTGCACCGTACGCGGAGATTCCGTGGTTCTGGTCCGATCAGTACGACGTGAACCTGCAGATCCTCGGCGATCTGCCGGCCGATGCGCAGCTCGTCGTGCGCGGCGATCTCGCCGCGCGTCGTGCGACGCTGTTTTTTGTGGGCGACGGGCATGTGAGAGGTGTCATCGCCGTGAACAACGCGCGTGAGCTGAAGCTCGCGCGCAAGTGGATGAACCAGGGCCGGGCAGTGGATACGGAAGCCCTGGCAGACACGACCCAAGCGCTTGCCTGACCGGCTCGACCGGAAAGAGACCCAGGAGACACCCCGCATGAGCACTTTCGACAACGTCGTGGCCGGTCGCGCCACGATGGAAGCTGCCGCCTCCACGCCCGGCGCGATCATCGCGCGGCTCGAGCGGCTTCCGGCCAACGCGATGCAGATCCGCGCGCGCGTGCTGATCGGCACCGCGACGTTCTTCGACGGCTTCGACGTGATCACGATCGCGGCGACGCTGCCGCTGCTGATTCACAAGTGGGGGCTGTCGCCGACGCAGATCGGCATGCTGATCGCGTCCGGCGCGATCGGCCAGCTGATCGGCGCATTCCTGTTTCCCGCCCTTGCGGAAAAGCATGGCCGCGTGAAAGCGATCGCATGGAGTTCGGCCGTGATCGGCATCACGAGCATCGCGTGCGGTTTCGCGCCGACGTTCGAGATATTCGTACTGCTGCGGATTCTGCAGGGGCTCGGGCTCGGCGGCGAGTTGCCGGTCGCGGCCACGTACATCAACGAGATCACGCGCGCGCATGGCCGAGGCCGTTTCGTGCTGCTGTACGAGATCGTGTTCCCGATCGGCCTGCTCGTGTCGATGGCGCTCGGTGCGTGGCTCGTGCCGCGCTTTGGCTGGGAGATCATGTACTTCGTCGGCGGGCTGCCGCTGATCCTGTCGCTCGTGCTCACGCACCTCGTGCCCGAATCGCCGCGCTGGCTCGCGTCGCGCGGGCGGCTCGCGGAAGCCGGGCGCGCGGTCGGCGTGTTCGAAGGATCGGTGCGCGGCGAACTGCCGCCGGTCACGCAGGTGGCCGCGTTCGACGAGATGGTGCGCCAGCATCCGAAGCGCCGGATGAGCGACCTGTTCAGCGCCGCATATCGCAAGCGCACGCTCGCGGTGGCGACGTTGTGGGCGACCTGCGGGTTCATCCAGTACGGGTTGTCGACATGGCTGCCGACGATCTACAAGAACTTCTATCATGCGCCGCTGCAGCTCGCGCTGAACCTCGCGGTGATCGGCTCGGTGATGGGCGTGCTCGGTTCGCTGGCGTCCGCGCTGCTGGTCGACAAGCTCGGCCGCAAGCCGGTGATCGTGTGGTCGTTCGTGTTGTGCGCGCTGTCGCTCGCGCTCGCCGGCATCTATCACGCGTCGTCGGTGTACGTGGTCGCGATCTTCTGCTCGCTGTCGCTCGGGCTGATGGCGTCCGGGTTCATTACCGCGTACGTCTATACGCCCGAGCAGTATCCGACGAGCATCCGCGCGTCGGGCTGCGGGCTCGGCAGCGCGTGGCTGAAGATCGCGTCGTTCGCGGCGCCGATGATCGTGCCGCACGCGATCATCGGCGGAAACCTCGCGCCGGCGTTCTACCTGATCGGCGTGGTGCCGCTGATCGCGGCGCTGACCGTGCACTTCGTCGGAATCGAGACGAAGGGGAAGGTGCTGGAGGCGCTCGAGGCGTAAGCGGGGCCGGCAGTAACGGATGAGGTGCTCAGGCCCGGGGATGTTCGCCCGGGTCTGTCCATTTCGCGGCGATTCGGTCGTTCGATGTCGAGCGTTGCAAACGGGCGCCATGGTTGCCGCGCGGCTCGCGTGGTCTAATGCACGGTCCCGATTTTCATCAGACCGCTGCCATGCCCCTGTTCGAACCCGTCACGCTGAATACCTCCCGCCTCGTGCTGCGGCCGCTTCGCGACGCCGACGCACCGGCGTTCTTCGAGATCTGGTCCGATGCGGAAGCGATGCGCTATTTCTCGTTCTCGCCGATGACGCAGATCGAGCAGGCCGAGGCGCGCGTCGCGCGCAACGTGCAGACGTCCGTGAGCGGGGAGAGCCTGACCTGCGTGCTCGAACTGCGGGAAACCGGCGAAGCGCTCGGCGAGTGCGTGTTGTTCCACGCTAACGCGCAATGCCGACGCGCCGAGATCGGCTTTAGCCTGCGGCGCGCGTTCTGGCGCGGCGGATACATGCGCGAAGCGGCGTCGGCCATGATCGATCATGCGTTCGACACGCTGCGGCTGAACCGGCTCGAGGCCGATATCGATCCGCGCAACGTCGCGTCGGCGCGGCTGCTCGAACGGCTGGGTTTCGTCCGGGAAGGGCTGCTGCGCGAACGCTGGATCGTCGGCGACGAAGTGTCGGATAGCGCGCTGTACGGGTTGCTGGCGCGCGACCGCGGCTGATGCTGCCGCGGCGGCAGTCCATTTTCCGGCGGAGACGATCGCGCACGCGCTGATGCACTCGCGCGGCGCAATCGGATTCGGCCCGCCAAGTTCGATTCGACGGTCGGCGGATGAGGTTGTATTCACAACTTCGCGAGCCAGCCCTCGACCTTGTCTTTCCCGCGAAGCGTTGCAATCCATCGGTCGGCGACGATTACGTCAACGCTCGCCCGGCCGCCACGTCGACAGGCACTTCGCGCTCCAGTGCCTTGGCGGCGAGTTCCTCGACCCAGTCTGCATCGGCGGGATCGACGACGCCATATTGATCCGGCGGAAAAAAAGCATAGTGATGAGCCGCCGCAGCCAGGCGCTCACATTCGGCATGAGACAGCAGGTAGGACGTCACGGTCAATGGCGCCGCTGGTCCACTCCATCTCAATCCGATGCGGATATGGGTGCGTGGCGCCAATGCGATTGCCAATTCTCGCCGCGGGATCAATCGTTTCGTCTCCGAGGGGAACGTTGGCGGCGCGCCCCAACCGTCTGCCGCAATTCGATGATCCAGCACCAGCCAATGACCGGCGGACGTTCGGGCCAGGATCCATTGCCTGACTCCGGTCATGCTGGATTTGAGCTTGCCGTCGATCCATTCCTCGACGTAGAGGGGTTCCGGATCGTAGTCGTCCGACCACACGACGATTGCCGAGCATAGCGTATGGCGCTCCAATTCGACATGCCCGTTGGACGGCATTTCACGCCAGTACCGCTGTCGGGTGCCGTACGTCGCGACGCACCAGTTCAGGCCGATCCACGCTGCGATGAAGAGCGCCGTGACCCATATGACGGTGACGGCTGTTTCGCTAACCGCACGATCCATATCGAAGGCCGGATCGACCGTTCCGCGGTATGCAAGCATACCCAGCAAATACGCGAGCATCGGGATCGCAGGCCCGACTGCGACCGGCATCACCAGAATGGCGAGCCAGCTTCGGACATGCACGCTCCCCACCGACTTGGCGCGCGCACGCTCCTCATCGCTCATTGCCGCGACTTCCCGCGCGGCGATGTCGTCGCTTGGGGTGTGGAACCGCTCATACGTATTCTGGCATTTGGGCATTCGACGGAGCGTTCGGTGAAAGAGGGCGATAAAGCAGGGATTGCCTCGAGGAACTGATTCTTGCATACGTTGGGGTCGGTTTTCATACGGATACGTGTGCGTTCCGTACGTCAACAAACCGATGCGCTGCGGCCGGTGCGAAACCATGCCGCGGATTCCGTATGCGCAGGTCGCTGGAGTCGAGCGGTAGTGGATGAAACGGCGCCAGGAAGACGCCGACGCGCGCGGACTATCGTGAGCGGATGACTTGCCGGATTCACGCGGCGAACGTACGCTTGGCCGATACCGCGACCGACCCACAGGTTCTCGACCATGCAAGCCCATCCTTTGCGTCTTTCTCCCGGCGACGATCTGCGCGGCGCCATCGAGGCAGCGCTACGCCAGCACGAAGCGCATGCGGCCTTCGTGATCCAGGGCATCGGCAGCCTGAGCGTCGCGCAGTTGCGCTTCGCCGGCGTCGATCAGCCGACCGAGCTGCGCGGCGACCTCGAAATCCTGACGCTGGCCGGCTCCGTATCGCCGGACGGCGCACACCTGCATATGTCGATCTCCGATGCAGCCGGCCGCGTGACGGGCGGCCACGTTGCGAGCGGCTGCGTGGTGCGCACGACGGCCGAGATTCTGCTCGCGCTGCTGCCCGCGCATCGTTTCTCGCGCGAACCGGATGCGGGCACCGGCTTCAACGAACTGGTGATCCGTCGCGAGTCGGGCGACGACGCTGCATGAATGGCAGCGGCGCTAGAATCGCCGCTCATCGAAGACTTTCCCGTTACCGCTCATTCCGCAACGCGCAATCCATGGACGACACCGAAATCGAACAGAAGGCGTGGGACATCGTCCGGGCGTGGCTCGAACGCGCGACGCCCGAGCAGTGGCACCGGTTCGCCGCACGCTCCAATTACGATGGCAACGGCCGCGCGTTGCGCTGGCTGCTGGACAACCGCAACGTCGATCGCGCGACCGCACTGCTGATCTACTGGAATCTCGGCGCCGCGTGGTTCGTGCAGTATGCGAACGAAAGCGATCTGGGCGACGCGTCGTATCAACTCGATACGTTCCGGCTGCTTCGCGACATCGAACAACGTTATGCCGACGGCTATTACGCCCATCACGGCATCTGGTTCGATCCGCACGACTTCGATGGCGCGGGGCCGAACGATTATCCGGACGTACCGGTCGCGCGGCCTGTGCCGGCGCTGATGCTGCAACCGACCGACGGACGCGAGTACGTCGATCTCGACGAAGCGGACGGCTATGACGAAGGCTTGCCGTTCGACGTGGTCGAGCGGCTGCACGCGCTGTACGACTGACCGAACGGGCGCGTCCGGTCGCCGACGCATGAAAAAAAGCGCCGCGGCCTTTCGGCTTGCGGCGCCTGTCAGTGCGCTGCGACGTCGACCGCCCGTCGCAGCCCGACTGCGTGCTTACACCTGCACGGTGTCGGCGACTTCCTTGAAGTCCTCGATCTGGTCGAAGTTCATGTACTGGTAGATCTTGTCGCCGTTCGCGGTGAGCACACCCATGTCGGCCATGTACTCTTCCTTGGTCGGGATCTTGCCCAGACGCGAGCAGATCGCCGCCAGTTCAGCGGAGCCGAGGTACACGTTCGTGTTCTTGCCGAGGCGGTTCGGGAAGTTGCGGGTCGACGTCGACATCACCGTCGCGCCTTCGCGCACCTGTGCCTGGTTACCCATGCACAGCGAGCAGCCCGGCATTTCGGTCCGTGCGCCGGCCGTGCCGAACACGCCGTAGTGACCTTCTTCCGTCAGCTGCTTCTGGTCCATCTTGGTCGGCGGCGCGACCCACAGCTTGACCGGGATGTCGCGCTTGCCTTCGAGCAGCTTCGACGCGGCACGGAAGTGACCGATGTTGGTCATGCACGAGCCGATGAATACTTCGTCGATCTTCGCACCGGCGACGTCGGACAGCGTCTTCACGTCGTCCGGGTCGTTCGGGCAGGCGACGATCGGCTCGTGGATGTCGGCGAGGTCGATCTCGATGACCGCCGCGTATTCGGCGTCGGCATCCGGCGACAGCAGCTGCGGGTCGGCGAGCCACTGTTCCATCGCGGCGATACGACGCTGCAGGCTGCGCGGATCCTGGTAGCCCTGCGCGATCATCCACTTGAGCAGCGTGACGTTGCTGTTCAGGTACTCGATGATCGGTTCCTTGTTCAGGTGCACCGTGCAACCGGCGGCCGAACGCTCGGCCGATGCATCCGACAGCTCGAACGCTTGCTCGACCTTCAGGTCGGGCAGGCCTTCGATTTCGAGGATGCGGCCCGAGAAGATGTTCTTCTTGCCTTGCTTGGCGACCGTCAGCATGCCTTGCTTGATCGCATACAGCGGAATCGCGTTGACGAGGTCGCGCAGCGTGACGCCCGGCTGCATCTTGCCCTTGAAGCGGACCAGCACCGATTCCGGCATGTCCAGCGGCATCGTGCCGGTGGCGGCCGCGAACGCGACCAGGCCCGAACCCGCCGGGAAGCTGATGCCGATCGGGAAGCGCGTGTGCGAATCGCCGCCGGTGCCGACGGTGTCGGGCAGCAGCATGCGGTTCAGCCACGAGTGGATCACGCCGTCGCCCGGGCGCAGCGCGATGCCGCCGCGCGTGCTGATGAAGTTCGGCAGCGTCTGGTGCGTCTTCACGTCGACCGGCTTCGGATACGCGGCGGTGTGGCAGAACGACTGCATCACGAGGTCGGCCGAGAAGCCGAGGCAGGCCAGATCCTTCAGTTCGTCGCGGGTCATCGGGCCCGTGGTGTCCTGCGAGCCGACCGAGGTCATCTTCGGTTCGCAGTACGTGCCCGGGCGCACGCCCTGGCCTTCCGGCAGACCGCACGCGCGGCCGACCATCTTCTGCGCGAGCGAGAAGCCCTTGCCGCTGTCGGCCGGCTGGTGCGGCAGGCGGAACAGCGTCGACGGCGCGAGGCCGAGCGCTTCGCGCGCCTTCGCGGTCAGGCCGCGGCCGATGATCAGCGGAATGCGGCCGCCGGCGCGCACTTCGTCGAACAGCACGTCGGACTTCACCTGGAATTCGGCGATGACCTTGCCGTCCTTCAGCGCCTTGCCTTCGTACGGGCGCAGTTCGACCACGTCGCCCATTTCCATCTGCGACACGTCGAGCTCGATCGGCAGCGCGCCGGCATCTTCCATCGTGTTGTAGAAGATCGGGGCGATCTTGCCGCCGAGGCACACGCCGCCAAAGCGCTTGTTCGGGACGAACGGGATGTCTTCGCCGGTGAACCACAGCACCGAGTTGGTGGCCGACTTGCGCGAGGAGCCGGTGCCGACCACGTCGCCGACGTAGGCGACCAGGTGACCCTTTTCCTTCAGCGATTCGATGAACTTGACCGGGCCGCGCTTGCCGTCTTCTTCCGGCGTGATGCCCGGGCGCGCGTTCTTCAGCATCGCCAGCGCGTGCATCGGGATGTCCGGGCGGGTGGTGGCGTCCGGCGCCGGCGACAGATCGTCGGTGTTGGTTTCCCCCGTCACCTTGAACACGGTGATGGTCAGGCTTTGCGGCACTTCCGGACGGCTCGTGAACCATTCGGCGTCGGCCCAGCTCTGCAGCACGGCCTTCGCGTGCGCGTTGCCGTTGTCGGCGAGTTCCTTCACGTCATGGAACTGGTCGAACATCAGCAGGGTTTTCTTCAGCGCGTCGGCGGCGACCGCGGCCACGGCTTCGTCGGACAGCAGCTCGATCAGCGGCTGGATGTTGTAGCCGCCGAGCATCGTGCCGAGCAGCTCGGTGGCGCGCGCACGCGAGATCAGCGGGCAGGCGGTCTCGCCCTTCGCGACGGCGGCCAGGAAGCCGGCCTTCACGCGAGCGGCTTCGTCGACGCCGGCGGGCACGCGATGGGTGATCAGCTCGAGCAGCGTCTGCTCTTCGCCGGCGGGCGGGTTCGTCAGCAATTCGACCAGTTCGGCGGTTTGCTGAGCCGTCAGCGGCAGGGGAGGAATACCGAGCGCGGCGCGGGCGGCCACGTGAGCACGAAAGTTTTCAAGCATGGGGAGACCTGCTGATATTGCGTTTGAGGGGAAGGCCTTGCCGGCACTCCGGGGCTATTCCAGGCACTGCTTTGAGCGGGATTCTAATCTCAATGGTCTGGAACGTCAAATGTCTTATGTCTTATATAAGACTTGGCAATGCGAAAGACGGGAGGCGCGGCTGCATGGCAGAGCCGGCCTTGTCGGGCGGGCCGGCGGGCGGATGGAGGGTGTCGGTTCAGGTCGTCGGTATCGCACGTATCTGCACAATCCCGCAGGAAACGGTACACACCGGGCGCGTTCGGGCCGCTACGCTTGCCGTCACGCAGCTTGCAATCGGGTGGCGGAACGGGAGGCGGAAGTCGTCGCGCGCCCCGTCGATTCGGCCCGGGCGGTAGCGCTTCCCTTGACTCCGGCGATCCACGACATGCACTCCAGAAACGCGATTTTCCTGATGATGGTGCTCGTCGCGTCGCCGGCCGTTTACGCGGCTACGCCCGGCGACGAAGCGGGGGATGCGGCGAGTCGGCCGGTCGCGCTGGTCTATCGCGGTCCTGCCGCGTGTGACGGGTGCGCCGAAACCATCGCCACACGCCTGCGGGAATCGGACCAGCGGTTCCGGGTGATCTACGTGGGGCCGGCGGAAAAGCTCAGGATCACGCCCGCCGCGCTGGCCGGTGCGGCGCTCTATGTGCAGCCCGGCGGCGGGCAGGACATTCCCGGCGCGGCAGCCAGCATCGGCCGAAACGAAATGCGGGCCGTGCGGCGATACGTCGCGAACGGCGGCCGATACCTCGGGCTGTGCATGGGCGCCTACCTGGCCGGCGCGCAGGGTTTCGGGCTGGTTGCCGGCGATATCGACTCCGAGGTCGACCGGCCGGGCTCGACGCTTCACGGCATCGCCGACACGGTGACGCCGGTCGTCTGGCGCGGGAAAAAGCGCTGGATCTACTATCAGGACGGCGCGAGGCTGCCGGTCGCGCCGATCGGCTCCGGCGGGATCGTGCTGGCGATCTACCCGAACAAGGACATCGCGGCTGCCACTTACCGCTACGGCAAAGGGCGCGTCGGCCTTGCCGGCCCGCATCCGGAGGCCGATGAAAGCTGGTATCGCCAGAACGGCCTCACGAACCCGGACGGCGTGGTGCCGGACATGGCGTACGACCTGATCAACGCGACGATGAAGCCTTAGCGGAGGGGCCGCGGCGCGCGCGGGTTCATTTATTTCCGCTTGGCGCGATACGCGTCGAGATTTTTCCGTGCCTGTGCACGGATTGCGCGCTGCATGAAGGGCGTCCAGCCGAGCAGCGCGCCTTTCATCCCGATCGCCTGACGCGCCCAGCGCCACAGGTCGAAATGGTCGCGATGCTCGACGATGCGTCCGTCGCGAAACCGGAAGCGCGCATCGATCCGGTTGACCACCATCCGCCCGCTCGCGGCGAACCGGTAGCGCGCGCTCCACGTCGCGCGCCCGGCCTGGTCGTCCGCGGCGACTTCGCCGAACGTCAGCGAGAACTCCTGGGCTCGCGCGACCAGCATCCGCCACATGTCGCGCGCAAGTTCGCCGCGCAGTTCGCCGAATGCGGGATCGCTGAACACGATGTCGTCGGCGTAGCACGCGAGCATCGCATCGATGTCGCGCTGCTGGAAGGCCGTGTAGAAGCGCTGGATCAACGCGGTGTTCGGATCGGTCATGTTGGGCGTAACGGGGCAGGGAGGGGCGGACGATGACGTCCGTCGAAACGTCGATCGGGAAAGTAGCGGCCGGCAGCGCAAACCGGCGCCCGAGCCTGCGACTTCGGGCGCGCAGGCTCGCCCACGGATGATACGCGTCAGCGGGCCGCCATCGCGACGTTCCGATCGTTCCGTCCCGTCACCAGGCAGCCCGACATGAAGGCCTCGCTCTGGCTGCCGGCGGCGGCTTCGCCAAAGCCGCGACCGAGCGCGTCGGCCTTCACCTGCGCGGCGCCTTGCTCGCACGCGAGCGGGCTGGCGTCGCGGCCCTGCGCATGCAGGATCGCGCGATCGCCGATGAGATAGGCCAGCAGTGCAAAAACAGCGATATGTACGGCGCGTCTCATGGTTCGTCTCCTCGTCGCTCAAGCGTAACGCGGACACGTTCGACGAAGCACTTGGGGCTTCCCCCGGTAAACGTCTGCTGAAAGCGGTAGCGGGGCGGGACGATCCTGTCCTGTTTTTCCGTCGCCGCCGCCCGGCGGGCGGGCAATGCGCGGTAGTTTGACGAATGTCAGGGTACGGGCGGGCGGCGGCGGTCGCGCGGCCGTTCAAAGCGATAGCATGAATGCATGATTTGACGAAACGCGACGCAGGGTCAACGCGTCAGGTCCGGCAAGCACGCAGGTGTTGAATATCGCTGTCGAAATAGTGAGGAATCCAAATGTTGAACGTCTCTTCCGTCCTGATCAGTCTTGCCCCGATGTGGGCGATCCTGCTGCTGGCGTCTTCGGCGGCCGCCTATTTCGTGTTCTGGCGCAAGGCCATCAAATAAGCGCTGCGCGACAGCGTGCGCACGATGCGCACGCGTGACGCGCCTTTCCGTCATTGCACCGCCGTCACCGGCACGTTCGAAATTCGCACCAGCCGCGCCATCACGCTGCGCCGGAACACCGACATCAGCGCGTGCAGCGGATCGCGTCTCGGCGCGGCGACGACGATCTCGTCGCACCCGGTCTCGGCCGCCACGGCCGCGATCGTATCGGCGACCGGGCCGACCTTCATTACGACGCTGAATTTCACGTCCGCATCGCGCAGGATCCGCTCGGCCATCGCGAGATCGTCGGTCGCGAATCGTGTCTCGATCGCGCGCAGCCGCGACAGCGGGTGATAGGCCTCGAGCCGCGTCGATTCCAACGGCGCCTGCACATTGATCAGCACGACCTCCGACGCGCAGCGCTCGCGATACAGGAACGTCGCGTGACGAACTGCCTGAAGCGAGCGGGGCGAATGGCCGACCGGAACCAGCAGCTTGAGCATGGACGATGAACCCGGAAACGAAGTGCTTCCAGCGTAGCGGGCGGCCGGACGAAGCGATCTAAAGAGATCGGTCGGCCGTATAAAAATGTCGTTAACGTGCGCGGTCCTGTGACGCACCGATTAAAAATATAAGAAATTTAAGTTTATGCGCATAAACGGCAGCGAGCGGCGACGCCGGCCCCGCCCGGTCGTCGCCGGCTGTCCGAAGCATCGCGATTCAGTCGAATCCGCAATGAATTGCGCCGCAAAATATCGGAGGTCGCCCGGATCGCGTCGCGTAGAGTAGAGCGGCGGCCGCCGCCGGGCGGCGCGCCATCCGATACCGCTTCCCAGGAGACCCCGCATGCCGCACGGCGCCCCGCAGTTTCTCGCTCCCGCTTCCATTCCCGTCGATCCGGTCGTGCGCCTGTCGGCCGGCGAGCTTGCGTCGGCGATCCGCAGCAAGGCGGTTTCGTGCGTCGAGACGATGCGTGCGTATCTCGACCATATCGAGCGCGTGAACGGCGCGGTCAACGCGATCGTCGCGCTGCGCGACCGCGACGCGCTGCTGGCGGAAGCCGCGGAAAAGGATGCGGAGCTGGCGCGCGGCGACTATCGCGGCTGGCTGCACGGGATCCCGCAGGCGCCGAAGGATCTGGCGATGACGAAGGGGCTGCGGACGACCTACGGCTCGCCGATTTTCCGCGAGAACGTGCCGCAGGCCGATTCCGTCGGCGTCGCGCGGATGCGCACGGCCGGCGCGATCTTCATCGGCAAGACCAATACGCCCGAGTTCGGGCTCGGTTCGCACACGTTCAACGAGGTCTACGGCGCGACGCGCAACCCGTACGACCTGACGAAGAGCGCGGGCGGCAGCAGCGGTGGCACGGCGGCGGCGCTCGCGTCGCGGATGCTGCCGGTGGCGGACGGCAGCGATTTCGGCGGGTCGCTGCGCAATCCGGCCGCGTTCTGCAACATCGTCGGCTTGCGTCCGTCGCAGGGCCGCGTGCCGCGCTGGCCGGGCGTCGACGTGTTCATGCAGCAGCTCGGCATCGAAGGGCCGATGGGCCGCACCGTCGGCGACGTCGCGCAACTGCTCGCGATCCAGGCCGGCTACGACCGCAACGATCCGCTGTCGCTCGCGGAAGATCCGGCCGTGTTCGCGCAGCCGCTCGACGCGGACCTGCGCGGCAAGCGCGTCGCGTGGGTTGGCGACTGGAACGGCTATCTCGCGACCGAGGCCGGCGTGCTCGCGCAGTGCGAGCGCGGGCTGGCGACGCTGCGCGAGATCGGCTGCGACGTCGATGCGGCGCTGCCGGCGTTCGCGCCCGACCGGATCTGGCGTCTGTGGCTCACGCACCGGCACTTGCTGTCGGGTGGCGGGCTGCTCGCGCACTATCGCGACCCGGCGCGGCGCGCGCTGCTGAAGCCCGAGGCGATCTACGAGGTCGAGGGGCTGCTCGCGATGCAGGGCGCGGCGATGTTCGACGCGAGCGTCGAACGGACCGCGTGGCATCAGGCGGTGCTGAGTTTCTTCGACCGTTACGACTTCATCGCGGCGCCGACCGCGCAGGTGTTTCCGTTCGACGTCGACCAGCGCTGGCCGAAGGAGATCGCGGGCCGCGCGATGGACACCTACCATCGCTGGATGGAAACGGTCGTGCCGTGGACGCTGGCCGGCTGCCCGGTGATCAACGTGCCGGTCGGCTTCAACGACGCGGGATTGCCGATGGGGATGCAGCTGATCGGGCGTCCGCGCGCCGATCTCGCCGTGCTGCAGCTTGCGCACGGCTACGAGCAGGCGGCCGACTGGGTCAACCAGCGGTTGCCGGCGTGGATGGCAGCGTAACGGCGTCGCCGGCAGGCAGTGGCGGGCGGTAGTGGCCGCATGACGAAGCGGGCGGCGATGCGCTGCCCGTTTTGCTTGGCATCGCTCGACACGAAACGCGCCCGTGGAGGTGTTTCGGCGCGCTGCCTGCGCACGCCGGAGCCTGCGTCCATTGACGCAACCGGAGAAAGAATGCCGGTACGCGCATCACATCGCACCGCAAACATGGACGAATCGGCGCGACGACGGTCGCCGGCCGCGGAATTGCAAGCGGCGGCGCGCGGTGATTTCGTTTCGATGTGTTTCAGTCGTTGCGGCGGCGCGCGACGCGCTTCGACAATATCGCCTCGACCATTCGGGCACGAGGGAAAAACATGAAGCACATTCGCGCGACGGGCCGGCATCTGGCCTCGGCAGGCATCGCGTTCGGCATCCTGGCGAGCGGCGCCGCACACGCGCAGCTCGACCTGCAGTCGATCGGCGCGTCGCTGCTCGGCGGCGGGCAGCAGCAGGCGGCAGCGCCGGCGCAGGGCGGTGTCGCGCAGTTGCTGCAGGCCTATGTCGGCGCGAACCAGCAGGTGCTGAGCGGCCAGTCGTCGCTCGCATCGGCGATGGGCCTGACCGGGGCGGCCGGGCAGGCGCAGCAGGCCGCGAGCCAGTTATCCGGCGGCGATGCGCTGTCGCCGGCCACGCTGTCGCAGATGGGCGGCGCGCAGCAATCGGTGTCGCAGGCGCTCGGCCAGGCGTTCGCGAGCGGCGGCGCCACGCACGGGCCGATCGACAAGCAGGCGTTCAGCAACGGCCTCGCCTCGCTCGGGCAGGGGCTCACGCAGTATTCGCAACTGCAGTCGGGGCTCGGCAATCTCGGTTCGACGAGCGCGGCGTCGCTGCTGCAGTCGGGCCTGAATCCGCAGAACATGCAGGCCGCGACGTATATCGCGCAAAGCGCGCCGGGCCAGTTGCAGTCGCTTGCCGCGACGCTCAGCCAGGCCGTGCAGTTCGCGACGAGCCAGGGCATTTCGGTGCCGTCGGTCGCGTCGTCCGCACTGAAGCTGCTGCCGTAACGTCGTGCGGGTGCGGCGGCGATGCGTGGCCATCATCGCGCACGCCGGCCACGAACGATAGGCCCGCACAACATGGGGATTTCGCGCGATGCTATCGTGGCGGGTCCCTTTCATCGGTGCCGGTTCATGACTGACTCGTTCGACCTCTCGCGCTATTTTTCCCGCATCGGCTACGACGGCCCGGCCGAGCCGACGCTCGACGTGCTGCGCCGGCTGCATCTGCTGCACCCGCAGGCGATTCCGTTCGAAAACCTCAATCCGCTGACCGGCACGCGCGTCGCGCTCGACCTGCCCGCGATCGTCGACAAGGTGATCAAGCGCCGCCGCGGCGGCTACTGCTTCGAACTCAACAAGCTGTTCTACACCGCGCTCACGACGATCGGTTTCCGCGTGACGCCGCTGATCGCGCGCGTGCGCTGGATGCGGCCGCCCGAGATCGTCACCGCGCAGACGCACATGCTGCTGCGCATCGACCTCGACGGCGCGGCGTGGCTCGCGGACATCGGCTTCGGCAGCGCGACGCTGACCGCGCCGCTGCGCTTCGCGCCGGGCGAGCGGCAATTGACGCCGCATGGCGCGTTTCGCGTGGTCGATGCGCCGGTCCACGGCGAATTCGACATGCAGTTCGAGATCCCCGACGGCTGGCACACGACCTACCGCTTCTCGCTGAAGCCGGCCGAATGGATCGATTACGACGCCGCGAACTGGTTCACGTCGACGTATCCCGAATCGATCTTCGTGAACGACCTGATCGCGTGCCGCGTGCTGCCGGACGGCCGCGCGGCGCTGGTCAACACCGTGCTGACGCTGCGCGACGCGGCGGGCGCCGGGCGCACGGTCACGTTCGACACAGCAGCCGACTGGGCCGCGTGCCTGCGCGACACGATCGGCGTCAATACGGCGGGATTCGATCTCGACGCGCTGTTCGCGCGGCTCGCGGCGCGAGTTGCGCGGTAACGCGGACATACGAGGCACTGCAAGCGGCCTGCTCGCGGGCCGCGCGCCGATTCATTCCAGTCGTTTCACCGCATCCGCATTTGACTTTTGCTAGATTGCTAGCATACTAGTCCCATGACCGACGAAGAAGTGAAGCAATTCAACGTGTACCTGCCGCTCTCCCTGATCCGGCAGGTCAAGCATCGCGCCATCGAAACGGAGCAATCGCTGTCCGCGCTGGTGGCCGACGCGTTGCGCGCGTACCTGGCCGCGCCGCCGCCCGGCGCGGGACCGTCCAACCAGGAGGAGTGACATGTCATCCGAGCGAATCGAAGCCGTGTATCTGACCACGCACAACCGGGGCAAGTCGGCGAAGTTCTTCCAGGCGCTGGGCTTCACGCTGGAATTCGAAACCGATCACCAGTCGGGCCAGTTGCGCAGCGGCGACGGCCCGTTCCTGTTCATCGCCGAAGCGCCGCCGAGCGAAAAGCCCGACATGCAGGTCGTGATCAAGGTCGCCGACGAGCAGGCGGTGCAGCCGCGGCCGATCGTCGATGTCGTCGCGCCGTTCGAGGATACGCACTGGGGGACGCGCGACATGACCGTGCGCGATCCGGACGGTCGCGTGTGGCGCCTGCAGGCGCCGGGCAAGCAGCTCGCGTGAGGTCGATATGACGGTTATCCGCGAAGACGATGCGCCCGCCAGCACGGCCGCGCGCGTCGCGCTGTGGCGTGCGCTGCACGTCGAACTCGACGCGCCGCCGCACGTGCTCGCCGACGCAATCGGGTTGCAATTGCTCGCGCCGGCGCCCGGCTGGCAGCAGCGCGGCGACATGGATCCGCAGTTCACGCGGCCGTTTCGCGCGTCGATCGTCGCGCGGGCGCGCTTCATCGAGGATCTCGTGGCCGAACAGGCGGCGCGCGGCGTGAGCCAGTACGTGATCCTCGGCGCGGGGCTCGACAGCTTCGTGCAGCGCCGGCCGGACATGGCATCGCGCGTGACCGTGTTCGAAGTCGACCCGCCGGCGCCGCAACGCTGGAAGCAGCGCCGCCTGGCCGAACTCGGCTTCGGCGTGCCCGACTGGCTGCGTTTCGTGCCGGTCGATTTCGAGGCGGAGCAGTCGTGGCGCGACGCGCTCGTCGGCGCGGGCTTCGATGCGGGCCAGCCGGCGGTCGTGGTGTCCACCGGCGTCAGCATGTACCTGACGCGCGAAGCGAATGCGGCCGCGCTGCGCGAAGTCGCGTCGCTCGCGCCCGGTTCGACGTTCGCGATGACGTTCCTGCTGCCGCTGGAAAATGCGGATCCGGACGTGCGCCCCGGGCTGGAAATGGCCGCGAAGGGCGCGCGGGCGAGCGGCACGCCGTTCATCAGCTTCTTCATGCCGGAACAGATCCAGGCGCTTGCACGGGAGGCCGGTTTTGCGAAGGCCGAACACGTGTCGGCCGCCGAGCTGACGCGCCGTTATTTCGTCGATCGCATGGACGGCCTGCGGCCGCCGAACCGCGCGGAAGAATTGCTCGTCGCGACGGTCTGACCCGTCGCCTTCGTCACGCGCGTTCGAGCACGGCCATTTCCCGCACGACCACGAGCAGCACCGCGAGGCTCGTGCCGCCGGATGCGCGTAGATCCGCGAGCAGGTGCTCGTAACGCGCGAGCGCGGCCTCGCGGCGCACGCGCCACGCGCCGACGATCGTGTCCGGCGTGGTCGAATCCGGCGATTCCGCGAGCGCGCTCGTCGCGAGCGTGCGCTTGAGCCGCGCGACTTCCGCGAGCGCGGCGGCGCGCGCGAGCATGTCCCAGTGCGTCGGCGTCGGCAGGTTCGCCGCGCGTTCGCCGATCCACCCGTAATTGAGCAGCGTGCCGAGCGAGAAATAGACGCCCGCGACGAGTTCGAGGCTGCGATTGCAGGTCGCCGCCACTTCGGCGATGTCGAGCAGCGCGGCCGAGATGTCGCCGCTTGCGACGCGTACCGCGAGCGCGCTGTCGACGCCGGCGTCGACCAGCACGCGCTGCCGCTCGGACAGCGCTTCCAGATCGTCGGCCGGCAGCAGCGACGGCAGTTGCGGCGCGATGCGCTGCACCGCGTCGCGGCAGCGCGCGATCAATCCGGCGACGCCGCCGTCGGCCACCGCGCCGGACTGCAGATGCCGCAGGAACCACAGCGCCGCGCGCTCCAGCAGCCGCGCGACGTCGACGAACATGCGCGCCTGCACGTCGTCGGCGACGCGATTGTCGAGCGCGTCGATATCGCGCCACACCGCATCGAGGTCGAACACGTCGCGCGCCATGATGCACGCGCGCACGATGTCGCCGGGCTGCGCGTCGGTTTCCTCCATCAGCCGGTGCACGAACGCGCAGCCGACGCGGTTCACGAGCGCGTTCGTCAGATGCGTCGCGAGAATCTCGCGGCGCAGCGGATGGCGGCGCATCGGCTCGCTGAAGCGCTGTTGCAGCGGCTTCGGGAAGTAGTCGACGAGCATCGCGGCCACCAGCGGATCCTCGGGCACGTCGGATTCGAGCAGCGCGTCGTAGAGCCACATCTTGCTGTACGCGAGCAGCACCGCGCGCTCCGGCGACGTGAGGCCGAGCTTCGCGGCCTGCCGCTCGGCGACTTCGTCGTCGGTCGGCAGGAACTCGATCACGCGGTTCAGGCGGCCCGCGCGCTCGAGCCAGCGCATCAGGCGCGCCTCGGCGTCGAGCAGTTCGACCGCATAGCGGCCGGCGATCGACAGCGCCTGCGTCTGGTAGTAGTTGTCGCGCAGCACGAGCAGCCCGACTTCGTCGGTCATCTCGGCGAGCAGCGCGTTGCGCTGCTTCTCGGTCATCTCGCCGTCGGACACCACGAGTCCGAGCAGGATCTTGATGTTGACTTCGTGATCCGAACAATCGACGCCGGCCGAGTTGTCGATCGCGTCGGTATTGATGCGGCCGCCGCGCTGCGCGAATTCGATGCGGCCGAACTGCGTGCAGCCGAGATTGCCGCCTTCGCCGACGACCTTGCAGCGCAGGTCCGCGCCGTTCACGCGCACCGCGTCGTTCGCGCGGTCGCCGACTTGCGTGTGCGTTTCGCGCGCGGCCTTCACGTAGGTGCCGATGCCGCCGTTGTACAGCAGGTCGACCGGCGCCTGCAGGATCGCGCGGATCAGCTCGGTGGGCGGCAGCGCGTGCGCGTCGATGCCGAGCGCGGACTGCACGGCCGGCGACAGCGGGATCGTCTTCGCGGTGCGCGGATACACGCCGCCGCCCGGCGAAATCACCGACGTATCGTAGTCGGCCCAGCTCGAGCGTTCGAGCGCGAACATCCGCTGGCGCTCCGCGAAGCTCGTTGCCGGGTCGGGGTTCGGGTCGAGGAACACGTGCCGGTGATCGAACGCGGCGACGAGCCGGATATGCGGCGACAGCAGCATCCCGTTGCCGAACACGTCGCCCGACATGTCGCCGACGCCGACCACGGTGAAATCGGTCGCCTGCGTGTCGATGCCCATCTCGCGGAAGTGCCGCTTCACCGATTCCCACGCACCGCGCGCGGTGATCGCCATCTTCTTGTGGTCGTAGCCGACCGAGCCGCCGGACGCGAACGCGTCGTCGAGCCAGAAGCCGTATTCGTGCGAGATCGCGTTCGCATAGTCGGAGAAGGTGGCCGTGCCCTTGTCGGCGGCGACGACCAGGTACGGATCGTCGGCGTCGTGGCGCACCACGTCGGGCGGCGGCACGATCGCGTTGCCGGCGAGGTTGTCGGTGAGGTCGAGCAGCCCGCGCAGGAACGTCTGGTAGCACGCGATGCCTTCGCGCATCCACGCTTCGCGATCGCTCTGCGGCGGCGGGTTCTTCACGACGAAGCCGCCTTTCGAGCCGACCGGCACGATCACGACGTTCTTCACCATCTGCGCCTTCATCAGCCCGAGCACCTCGGTGCGGAAATCCTCGCGGCGATCCGACCAGCGCAGGCCGCCGCGCGCGACGCGCCCGCCGCGAAGGTGCACGCCCTCGACGCGCGGCGAATACACCCAGATCTCGAACATCGGCTTCGGTTCGGGCAGGCCGGGCACCTTCGCCGGATTGAACTTGAACGACAGGTACGGCTTCGATTCGCCGTTCGCGTCCGCGAGGAAGTAGTTCGTGCGCTCGGTCGCGTTGATCACGCCGAGGAACTGGCGCAGGATGCGATCCTCGTCGAGGTTCGGCACCTGGTCGAGCGCGCCTTCGATCGCCTTCAGCAGCCGTTCGGCCTGCACGTCGCGCGTGTCGCCGATGCGCGGATCGAAGCGCAGCAGGAACAGCTCGACGAGTTGCCGCGCGATCGCCGGATTGCCGGTCAGCGCGCGTTCGATATACGCGTCGCTGAAGGTCGAGCCGACCTGCCGCAGATATTTCGCATACGCGCGCAGGATCGTGACCTCGCGCGCGCTCAGGTGCGCGCGCAGCACGAGGCGGTTGAAGTCGTCGTTCTCGATCCGGCCGCTCCAGATCCGGTCGAACGCATCTTCGAACAGGCCTTTCACGCGCTCGATGTCGAACTCGGTATCGTCGGCGAGTTCCAGCCCGAAATCGTGTACCCACGCGTGCGCGGCGTCCTGCGTCTGGATCCGGTATGGCCGCTCCTCGTCGACGCGCACGCCGAGATGTTCGAGCATCGGCAGGCTGCGCGACAGCGCGATCGGGTCGCCCGCGCGATACACCTTGAAGCGGAACGCGCGCGGCTCGGCCTCGATCGGCCGGTACAGGTTCATCGCGAGCTGGCCCGAGTCCTTCACGCGCTCGATCAGCTCGATGTCGCGCACGGCCGTGCGCGCCGGATAGTCGTCGCGATAGCCTGCCGGGAATGAATCGGCATAGCGCTGCAGCAGGCGGTTGCCTTGTTCTTCGCCGAATGCGTCGAGCAGCGCGTCGGCGAGATCGTCCTGCCAGCGGCGCGTGACCTGCACGAGCCGCGTTTCGAGTTCGCGCGTGTCGACGTCGGGCATCGTGCCCGGTTCCGCATGCACGACGAAGTGAATGCGGGCGAGCGCCGATTCCGACAGCAGCGGCGTGAATTCGACGTTCACGCCGTTGTACGCGTCGACCAGCAGCTTCGCGATGCGGCGGCGCAGGTCGGTGTTGTACTTGTCGCGCGGCACGAACACGAGGCACGACACGAAGCGGTCGAACCGGTCGCGCCGCACGAACAGTCGCGTGCGCTGGTGTTCCTGCAGGCGCAGGATGCCGAGCGCGATGTCGTAGAGCCGGTCTTCGTCGGCCTGGAACAGTTCGTCGCGCGGATAGGTTTCGAGCACCGTCACGAGCGACTTGCCGAGATGCCCTTTCGGCAAAAAGCCCGCGCGCCGCACGATGTTCGCGCACTTGCGGCGCACGATCGGAATCTCGGTGTACGAACCGAAATAGGCGGTCGATGTGTAGAGCCCGATGAAGCGGCGCTCGCCGGTGACCTTGCCGTCGGCGCCGACGAGTTTCACGCCGACGTAGTCGAGGTAGCCGGGCCGGTGCACCGTCGCGCGCGAATTCGCCTTGGTCACGAAGATCGGCCAGGCGCCGGTGATGATGTCGGCGGCGGCCGGCGGCAGCGGCGTCACGTCGGCGGCGCCGGACGTGCGCAGCGATTCGCGCAGGATCCCGAAGCCCGAGCCCTCGATGCCGCGCAGGCCGAAGCCCGTGCCGTCCGATACGAGCGCGTAGTCGCGCTGACCGAGGAACGTGAAGTGATCGGCGGCCATCCATTCGAGGAACGCGCGCGCCTCGATGTCCTCCGCGGTCGATTCGCGCGCCTTCATCTCCTTGATCGTCGCGCGGGCGATGTCGACGATCTTCGGCCAGTCCTCGACCGACGCGCGCACGTCGCCGAGCACGCGCGCGATGTCCTCGCGCAGCGTGTCGAGCAGCGCGGCGTCGCCGCAGCGGTCGACTTCGAAATGGATGAACGACGCGAGTTGCGACTGGCCGTCGCCGGACGTCGCACCGCCCGCGTCGACGCGCTCGATGCCGCCGCCGGCGCCGCGCCAGATGCGGAACACCGGATGCAGCGCCGAGTGCAGCGCGAGCCCGAGACGGTTGATGGCCATCGTCACCGAGTCGACCAGGAACGGCATGTCGTCGTTGACGATCTCGATCACCGTGTGGTCGGAATGCCAGCCGTGCTGTTCGAGGATCGGGTTGTACACGCGCAGGCGTTCGCTGCCGGGCACGAATTTCTGGGCGGTCTGCCAGTGCGCCATCGCGGCGCCGTACAGGTCGGCGATGCCGCGGCTCTGCAGATCGTCGGCATCGACGAAATCGTAGTAATGACGCAGGAAGGGTTCGACGATCCGGAACGTGGCGTCGGGCAGACGAGCGCGCGCGAATTCGACGACATCGGAGAGCAGGTGTGCGACGACTTCCTCGTTCTTCGCTTCCATGGCGGTCTCCGTCGGGTGGCCATTGGCTGCTGCGTCTGTTCGGCATTATGCGCCGATTGCGTGACAAAGCGATGTGCGGGCGCACAACGGAGGCGAGTGGAGGCGCCGGCGTGCGGCACGCGTCGCAGGCGCTGCGGTGCAGGGCTCAGTGCAGGGCTCAGCACAGAGCGGACGGCGCCGACGCGACGCCGCCGTCGGTGCTCAGCGCTCGTCGCTCCACAGCTTCCCTGCCGTCGCCCAGTTCTCCTTCTTCACGTCGGTCAGGATGATGTCGACCGAGCCCGGCGTGCAGCCGAGCGTGTCGCACGTGACACGCGTGATTGCTTCGACGAATGCGCGCTTCTGCTCGACGGTGCGGCCTTCGAACAGCTGGATATTGAAAGTCGGCATGACACAGGCTCCGGTTGGGATTGAACGATTGACGATGGACGATTCGGTCGGGTGCGGATGCGCGGTCAGTCGCGATAAGACGGATCGATCCGGTCGAGCCGGCGCAGCAGCGCCGGCCATTCCAGTTCGCCTTCGATCGCGCCGCCGTCGCGCAACTGTTCGGCGGTGCGCTCGGCGATGGCCGGCTCCGGCAGCACGAGCGGCCCGCCGCCAGCTTGCGCGCGCACCTGGATGTCGCACGCCTTGATCAGCGTATCCATCAGCACGTACGCTTCGGCGACGGTCCGGCCGACCGTCAGCGTGCCGTGGTTGCGCAGCAGCATCGCGGATTTCGCGCCGAGGTTCGCGGTCAGCCGTGCGCCTTCGGCCGGCGAGAACGCGAGCGCTTCGTAGTCGTGGTACGCAAGATCGCCGTGAAAGCGCAACGCGTGCTGCGACGCCGGCAACAGCCCGTCGCGCTGGATCGACACGGCGATGCCGGCCGTATTGTGCAGGTGCATCACGCAGACGGCATCGGCGCGCGCGGCGTGCACGGCCGCATGCAGTGCAAAGCCGGTCACGTTGACCGCGTGCTCGCTGTCGCCGATCCGGTTGCCGGCGAGGTCGATCTTCACGAGGTTCGATGCGCGTACCTCGTCGAACGTGAGGCCGAACGGGTTGATCAGGAAGTGGCCGGGCTCGCCGGGCACGGTCGCGGATAGATGCGTGTAGATCAGGTCGTCCCAGCCGTTCAGCGCGACGAGCCGGTACGCGGCGGCGAGGTCGACGCGCAGCCTGCGTTCGGCGTCGGAGATCGGGCCGCCGGGCTTCACGGCGTCAGGACGGTGTGCGAATGACATCGGGTGCTCCGAGGGTGAGGCGGCGCGCGACGACTACGGTCACCCACGCCGCGAGCGCGAACGGGGCTGTAAACACCGAGATGCCCGCGCGCATCGCGAGCCACTGGATCAGCGCGGCGAGTGCGGCGGCCGCGAGCGCCGCACGCGGCCCGCGCGACATCAGCGCGAGTGCGGCGAGCGCGCCGTTGAAGCCGAGCAGGCCGCCGGCGAACGACGCGTCGCTTGCGCCGAGCGCGATCAGCAGCACGGTCGACGCGATCGCGCCGCCGAGCGCGAACGCGGCCGCGCGGCGTGACGCGACGGCGAGGGCGGCGACGACCAGCGCGCCGGCCCATGCGCCTTGCGCGAAGGTGGTCTGAGCAACGCCCGACAACAGCGCGCCGGTTGCGGAAGCGAGTGTCGGCACCGGGGCGGCGGTCGCGCCGTCCGCATGCTGCAACGCGACAAACGGCAGCCACAGCGCGGTGACGACCAGGCACGGGCTCGAATACGGGCACTGGCGCCAGCGGGCGAGCGACGCCCGCATCGCGCGTTGCACGAGCGCCGCGCCGATCGCGACCAGCGGCACCAGCGCGACGGCGGCGAGTTGATGGGGCGCGAACAATACGGCGATCAGCGCCGCGAGCGCGCCGTTGAAGCCGTGCAGCCCCTGTTCGACGTCGCGGCGTTCGGCGCCGGCCAGCACGGCCGTCATGCTGGCGGCGGCAGAGCCGACCAGCGCCGCGCATGCGAGCCGCAGGTCGTTCAGCGCGAGCGCGGCGAGCAGCAGCGACCCGGTGAGCGCATTCGCCTGCAGCACGATCTGCCCGATGCCGCGCAGCAGGATGCGCAGGTCGATCGACGGCGAAGCGGGGCGGGCAGTAGGCATGATCGCGGCGGAACAGGATGAGCCGCGAGCATAGGACATGCTGCGATGCACCGGAATAGGGAATTCCGGATAGTCAGGATTTGTGGTCGATGCCCTGAAGCGGGGCATCGCGAGGTGCGGTGCGCGTACTCGGGATGTGTTGTTAGCGTTTTCGCGAGATTCTGGCGATTCGATATCAAATTTGCGCCATCGCTATTGCTTTCGCGTGCACGCGGGGTTGCCGAGGGGGGACCCATGCGCGTCAGTTTCAACGCTCTAGCGACCGGGCCGCCGAGCTGGACTCAATCGACGGCGGCATTCCGGATAGCGACGATTTGTGTGACGATGCCCCGACGCGGGATACCAAGGAGGTGGAACGATGCGCGAAGTACGTTGGGCGTCGCTCGAAGGCGACGGAGTCGAACATCTGACGTTCGACCGGAGTGAATCCGGCATCGTCGTCGAAAGCGCGGTGGTCGGCCAGCGGTATGGCCGCGCGTACGGGCTCGCGTATCGCGTCGAATGCGATCTGCAATGGCGCGTGACCTACGCGGTGCTCAAGGTGATGGGCGGCGGCACGCTCGAACTGCGTGGCGACGGGGCTGGGCACTGGCGTGACGGCTCAGGCCGCGAACTGCACGAGCTCGACGGCTGCATCGATATCGACATCGCCGCGACGCCGTTCACGAATTCGCTGCCGATCGGCCGCCTCGGGCTCGCGCGCGGCGAGCGGCGGCCGCTCGACGTCGCGTACATCTCGACGCCGGATCTGAAGGTCATGCCGGTCAAGCAGGCTTATGCGTGCATCGAACCGGGCCGCCGCTACCGCTACGAAGGGATCTTCCGGGATTTCACCGCGGAGATGGACATCGACGACGACGGGCTCGTGATCGACTACGAAACGCTGTTCGAGCGACTGCCGCCGCTGCGCTGATCCGCGGCTCCCGTTCTCGTGGCCGGCGCCGCTGCCGACGCGGCGGCAACCGCGGGCCGTTCATGCGCGGCCGCGAACCGGTCGATCCGCGACGCGATCATGTCCGGATGGCGCAGCACGATCCAGTGCGTGCCGTCGATTTCCTCGCGCACGTGCTCGCCGAGCCAGCGGTCGAGGTCGACCGACATCTCGGGCGTCACGTAGCGGTCGCGCAGCGGAACGAGAATCTGCACCGGCGCCTGCGCGTACCGCTCACGCGGCTTGCGGGCCCGGGCAAGGAAGTTCGCGCGGTACATCTGCATCCCGTTCAGCGCGTTCTTCAGTTGCACGGGATCGCGCTCGGCGCGCACGCGTTCGGTGAGCTGCAGCCAGCGCGGCCACAGCGCGGCGCCGCCGAGCCGCCATACCAGCGACGGCACGAGCGGCAGATGGAAGAACCCGATGTACCACGACTTCAGGCTCTGCTTGAGCCGCATCTTCGCGCGGAACACGTGATCGAGACACGGGCCGGAGATCGACGTGTACGACGCGATGCGGCCGCGGAACGCGGGGTCGGTCACGGCCTCCCAGCACTGGATCGAGCCCCAGTCGTGGCCGACCAGGTGGAACGGCCGGCCGCCGCAGGTCGCGTCGGCCACCGCTTTCAGGTCGCCGGCGAGCCGTTCGAGCGTGTAGTCGGCACGGCGGCGCGGCGCATCGGATGCGCCGGCGCCGCGCACGTCGTACGCGATCACGCGGTAGCGCTTCGCGAGCCGCGCGCGGATCGGCGCCCACACGGTCGCCGAGTCCGGGTAGCCATGCACGAGGATCAGCGGCGGCGCGCGACGCGACCCGCTGACGTAGACGGCGAGTTTCACGTCGCCGGACCGGACGGTCAGCATCTCGTGAGCGCGCGATCGCGTCATGCCTGCGCTACCGAATGCAGCGGCACGCGGCGCGGGGCGGCTTGCGCCGCATAGCGCGCGTTGGTCGCGTCGATGTTATCGAGCAGCGTGTCGAGCTCCTGCAGGTACTGATGGTTGTCGTGATCCCACGGGTGGAAGCCCGGGCGGAAGTAGTCGAGCCATTCGCGCGCGATGCTCGGGAACACGCCGTTCTTCGGGCTGTACAGATACTTCACGAGGCGCCACATGCCGTCGAACTTGCCGTGTTCGCGACGGTGCGCGCGCATCAGCCGCACGTGGAAGTCGAACACGATCGCCCAGAAGAATACCGTCGTCGTCAGCATCGTGCCGGTGCGCAGCAGGTAGCTGCCGAGGCCCGGCTTCATCACGGTGCGCCACACGTCGTAGGACACCGCCTTGTGCTCGGTTTCCTCCATCGCGTGCCACATCCACATCTGCTGGTAGCCCTCGACCGAGCCGTCGATCCGGTGCTCGTGGCCCGACAGCAACTGGTTCGCGAGGATCGCCGTGTAGTGTTCGAGCGCGATCGTGATCGCCAGCTGCATCGAGTGCGGCAGCACTTTCTTGAACCAGCCGAGGATCGTCCACAGACGCTTGTCGAGCTTGTGCGCGGGCAGGCCTGACGCCTGCAGCAGATCGTTGTATTCGATGTGCTCGCGCGTGTGCATCGCTTCCTGCCCGATGAAGCCGATGACCTGCTTCTTCAGCTCGGGATCCTCGATCCGGTCGCGGTAGTGGCGCACCGAATCCATGAAGAAGCGTTCGCCGGCCGGGAACAGCAGCGACAGCGCATTCATGAAGTGCGTGACCGGCACGCCCTGCACATGCCAGTCCTTCGCGCGTTCGGGCGGCAGCGCGAAACGGATGTCGCGCCGCACGGGCATCATGTTCGGTGTCGTCATGATTGTTCTCCCTGATTGCCTGCATTGTTGTAGGTGGCGTGCACCGGTGCCGGCGTGCCGCGTGCGGCACGGCGGGCTTTCGCGGCCTCGCGGCGCGTCGCGAGCACGACGAGCGCCTGGTACGCGGCCGGCAGGAGGCGCGCCATCCAGTCCGCGCCCTTCGCGTCGCGGCCGATCAGCACGCGGCGCTTGTTCTTGCGCACGCCGGCGAGGATCGTGCGCGCGGCGTCGTCGGCGGTCGTGATGAAGAACTTCTCGAAGCTGTCCTTGCCTTGCTGTTCGCTCTCGACGATGAAGCCGACCATGTTCTTCGCGACGCGGCTCGACTGCGCGATGTTCGTGCGGATGCCGCCCGGATGCACGCAGGTGGCCGACACGCCGCACTTCATCATGTCGAGTTCCTGGCGCAGCGATTCGGTGAAGCCGCGCACCGCGAACTTGGTCGCGTTGTAGCCGCTCATGCCCGGCTGCGCGAAGATCCCGAAGATGCTCGACGTGTTGATCACGTGGCCGTCGCCCGATGCCTTCAGGTGCGGCAGGAACGCCTTCGTGCCGTGCACGACGCCCCAGAAGTTGATGTTGACGATCCACTCGAGATCGCTGTAGTCCATCCCTTCGATCGTGCTCGACAGCGCGACGCCCGCGTTGTTGAAGATCAGGTTGACCTTGCCGTGCGCCTTCGCGGTGTCGTCGGCCCACGCGAACATCGCGTCGCGATCGCCGACGTCGAGCACGCGCGTCGATACGCGCACGTTCGGCGCGATCGCACCGACGATTCGTTCGGTTTCGGCGAGGCCGACGCCGTTCTTGTCGGCGAGCGACACGTGGCAGCCGGCCTGCGCGAGCTGGATCGCGAGTGCGCGGCCCATGCCCGAGCCGGCACCCGTGATCGCGGCGACCTTGTTGGCGAAATCTCTCATGTCGATGGCTCCTTGTCTGGCTCAGGCCGCTTCGGCGGACGTGGAAGCGGAAGCGGCCGGCGCGGCGGCGGGCCGCGCGGTCGTGTCGTGCGGTGCGCGATACGCGTGGTAATCGGCGATCGAGAACTGCGCGGTGGCCTGGCGGAAGCGCCACGTGAAGCCCGGCCACAGCGTCGTGTTCTTGCCGGTGCGCGGGTCGAGGTACCAGCTCTTGCAGCCGCCCGTCGACCAGATCGCCTTCTTCAGCTTGCCCTGCAGGTCGTCGTTGTACTGCGCCTCGACGAGCGGGCGTACCTCGATCGCCTCCGCGCGCTCGCGGCGCATCGCCTGCAGCGCGCCGAGGATGTATTCGATCTGCGACTCGATCATGAACACCATCGAGTTGTGGCCGAGGCCCGTGTTCGGGCCGACGATCATGAAGAAGTTCGGGTAGCCGGGCAGCGTCGTGCCGAGATACGCGTGCGCGCCGTCGCGCCACGCATCGACGATGTCGAGGCCGCCGCGGCCGATGATCGCGCCGCGCGGATACGGGTCGGCCACCTGGAAGCCGGTGCCGTAGATCAGGCAGTCGACTTCATGACGCTTGCCGTCGGTCGTCACGACCGCGTCGGCTTCGATGCGATCGATGCCGGTCGTGATCACGTCGACGTTCTTGCGCGACAGCGCCGGGTAGTAGTCGTTCGAGATCAGCACGCGCTTGCAGCCGAGCGTGTAGTTCGGCGTGACGGCCTTGCGCAGTGCCGGATCGGGAATCTGCTTGCGGATGTGACGCAGCGCGAGCTTCTGCACGTTCTTCATCAGCGACGGATGGATCGCGAAGCCGAGCACGCGCGATTCGAGCATCCAGTAGATGCCGCTGCGCACGACCTTCTGCGTGAACGGCAGCGTGCGGAACAGCCATTTCTCGACGCCGGTCAGGTTGCGGTCGGGCTTCGGCATGATCCACGGCGGCGTGCGCTGGAACAGCGCGAGCGACTTCACGCGCGGCGCGATCTGCGGCACGAACTGGATCGCGCTCGCGCCGGTGCCGATCACCGCGACGCGCTTGCCTTCGAGCGGGTAGTCGTGATCCCACTGTTGCGAATGGAATGCGCGGCCCTTGAAGGTCTCGACACCGGGAATCGCCGGCAGTGCGGCGCGCGACAGCCCGCCCATCCCGGACACCAGCACGCGCGCCGACAGCCGCTTGCCGTTCGCGAACGTGAGGCGCCAGCGTTGCGCGGCTTCGTCGTACTCGGCGCGCTGCAACTCGTGATTCAGCCGCAGGTGCGGGCCGACGCCGAAGCGCTGCACGCAGTCTTCCAGATACGTGCGGATCTCCGGCTGCGGCGCGAACATGCGGGTCCAGCGCGGGTTCGGCGCGAACGAGAACGAATAGACGTGCGATTGCACGTCGCATGCGCACCCGGGGTAATGATTGTCGCGCCACGTGCCGCCGACCGACGCGGCCTTCTCGAGGACGACGAAGTCGGTCACGCCGGTTTGTTTCAGGCGGATCGCCATCCCGAGGCCGGCGAAGCCGGTGCCGATGATGGCGATGTCGATGGCTTCATCCCGGCCGTCAGGGCCGGGTGGACCGAAAGGCAACGTGCGAGCATTCATCCGGGTGTCTCCGATCTGGCTCATTTTTTAATGTTACATTGGTTGATGTAACGATAGTGGGTGAACCCGGAAACCGCAAGAGGCTAGAAGCGACGCTCTAAGGGCAGGAAATCAAGCGGGGAAAGGCTGAGCGGGGTTTGGAACGGTCCCGTTTCCGCCATGCGGGATGCGCGGAAAAGGCCGTCGGCAGGGCGGGAGGCGCTGGCGATCAAGCCGCCGGCGCGCGGCGGCCTGTTTGAAACGGTATCAGGGACGGATCGATCGAGCGGCCGTCTCATGGAAAACCCCGGCCACGATCGTGACCTGCGCGAGCGCATAAAGGCCCCAGATCAGATAGTCGATGCCCGGAAAACCGCCGAGGAACCGGCCGACGCCGATCAGCGTGTCCGAGCCGACGAAGATCAGGCTGCCGGTCGCGACCAGCGGGCCGTGCGTGCGGGCGGCGAGCGCGAAGCTCGCCATCGCGCACAGCACGAGCATATAGACGGCGACCGGCGCCAGCAGCTCGCCGAGGTGCGGGAAGAACGCCACGTAGAACGCCGGCGCGGCGATCCACAGCCCGACGAGCGCAACGATGCGCCAGCCACGCGGCCGCGCGCGCCACCGGAAGAAAATCGCGCAATAACACAGGTGCGTGAGCAGGAACGCGCCGAGGCCGAACACGAACGACAGTGGCCAGTCGGGCAACGCGAGCAGCACGTCGCCGAGCACGGCCGTCGCGAGTGCCGCGCACAGCCACGCGCGTTCGCGCGCCGCGCCGCAGGTGCCGCCCGCCGCGAGCAGCAGGATGCCCATCGCGGCCTTCGCGGCGGCCTGGCCCGGATAGGGCGCGGCGGCGAGCGACAGCCCGTACAGGAGCGCAGCCGCGATGGCGAGCGGCCAGAGCCGGCGGTAGGTGGCGGGAAGCGTGGCGATCAAGGCGGGTGTCTCCGGTTTGTTGTTGTCCGCGGTGGACGATGGGCCGTTCACCGCGTGGCTGCCGGCCATTATCCGGAAGAACGGGTGCGCGAAAACCGGCGAACCCTTCTAGGAAACGACGGCGACCGCGGGCGACGCCGCCACCGGACTTTTTTCGCGCGTTGCCCCGGCTGAACCGGGGCAACGGTTCCGATTCGGCTTGCTACGATCGCCGCGGTATTACCGTTGTCGTTGTCGTTGTCGATGTCCCGCCTTGCTTCGCGACTGGATGCGCGAGCCGGTACATGCCCGATGAATCCCCGCCGTGCCCGGCCCGCGCGCTCAGTCGAAGCGGGGCGGTCCGGCCATCACGAAAACAGGTCCGACCATGACCGAACTTTTCCACGGCGACGGCGCGATCCGTCGCACGACGCCGTACGGCTCGTCGATCGAAAACACCTACGCGGGCGTGCTGTCGTTCATGCGCCGCAACTACTCGCGCGCGCTCGACGGCGTCGACGTCGCGATCTCCGGCGTGCCGCTCGACCTCGCGACGACCTATCGCTCCGGTGCGCGGCTCGGGCCGGCCGCGATCCGCGCGGCGAGCGTGCAGCTCGCGGAGCTCAATCCGTATCCGTGGGGCTTCGATCCGTTCGACGATCTCGCGGCCGTCGACTACGGCGACTGCTGGTTCGATGCGCACAACCCGCTGTCGATCAAGCCGGCGATCGTCGAGCATGCGCGCACGATCCTGAGCTCGGGCGCGAAGATGCTGACGCTCGGCGGCGACCACTACATCACGTATCCGCTGCTGGTCGCGCACGCGGAGCGCTACGGCAAGCCGCTGTCGCTGATCCATTTCGACGCGCACTGCGATACGTGGGCCGACGACGATCCGGACAGCCTCAATCACGGGACGATGTTCTACAAGGCGGTAAAGGAAGGACTGATCGATCCCGCGACGTCGGTGCAGGTCGGCATCCGTACGTGGAACGACGACTTTCTCGGGATCGAGCGGCTCGATGCCGCGTGGGTGCATGACCATGGTCCGCGAGCGGCGGTCGAGCGGATCGTCGAGATCGTCGGCGCGCGGCCTGCGTATCTGACGTTCGATATCGATTGCCTCGATCCGGCGTTCGCGCCGGGGACGGGGACGCCGGTCGCGGGCGGATTGTCGTCCGCACAGGCGCTGGCGATCGTGCGCTCGCTCGGCGCGGTGAATCTGGTCGGAGCGGATGTGGTGGAGGTCGCGCCCGCGTACGATCACGCGGACATCACGGCGATCGCGGCTGCGCATGTGGCGTGCGATCTGCTGTGTTTGTGGCGGCAGAAGAAGGTGGCGGGGGCGCTGCGTTGAGCGCGTGCCGCTCTGGACACGAAAGCGGCCGGTGGGGCATCGCGCCCGGCCGGCCTGCTGATGGATGGGGCCGCGAGCGTTACTTCGCCGCCAGCGCACTCGCCACGGTTTTGTCGACCCATGCGTTGTCGGCCACGCTCAGCTTCTGCGGAATGAGCTTCGCCGCGTAGAACGCATCGGCGACACCCTGCTGCGCGGCGACGATGCGCTCATCGATCGGCACCGCACCGAACGGCACCCGCTTGATCCATGTTTCGACGAGTGCCTCGGGCAACCCGACCTTCGGTGCAAGCAGCGCGGCCGTGTCGGCCGGATGCCCGTTGACCCACTGGCCGGTTTCGCGCGCCTGTTTCAGGATCGCGCCGACCACGTCGGGATGCTGTTGCGCGAAACGCCGCGTCGCCTCGTAGAAATTGTTGGTCGCCGCGAGCCCCGCGTAATCGGACAGCGTGCGCACCTTCAGCGCGTTCTGCGCGGCCGCGTAGTACGGATCCCACACGGCCCACGCATCGACATTGCCGCTTTCGAACGCGGCGCGCGCGTCGGCCGGCGCGAGATACACGGGATGGATTTCGTCATAGCGCACGCCGGCTTTCTTCAGCGCCTCGAGCAGCAGGTAGTTCGCACTCGAGCCTTTCTGCAGCGCGACCTTCTTGCCGCGCAGGCCGGCCACCGTCCGGATCGGCGAATCGCTCTTCACGAATACCGCTTCGTTGTGCGGCGCCGGCGGTTCCGCGCCGACATAGACGAACTGCACGCCGGCCGCCTGCGCGAACACGGGTGGCGGCGCGCCGGTGTAGCCGAAGTCGATGCTGTTCGCGTTCAGTGCTTCGAGCAGTTGCGGGCCGGCCGGGAATTCGAACCATTGAACGTCATAGCCGAGCGGCTTGAGTCGCGCTTCGAGCGCGCCCTGCGCCTTGACGATCGACAGCAGGCCGGCCTTTTGATAACCGATGCGCACGATTTTGTCGGTGCCGCCTTGCGCGAATGCCGACGCGGCGGACAGCGCAACGAGCGAGACGGCGGCGGCGCGGGTGATCCAGCGGGTGAAACGAATCATCGAACGAACTCCATGCGAGGCATCTTCGGGGAGCGGCGGGCGCCGCTCGGTTGGAAGAATCGTCGCATGGGCGATCGCGCCCGCAAACGAAGCATTGCCGATATGGATATGACGGCGGCCGCCCTATGCTTTGGCGTCGTGGCCTGCCGGATCGGACGACTCCGTCGTGCCGGAATGCGGCGAAACAGGTGAACGGGCGTGTCATGCAAAAAGCCGGTGGGCACGTTGCCCGCCGGCTTTTTATGACCGTCTGCTGATATCGACAGTAGCGTGGCCTTTAACCGCGCGTATCGACCCAGTTGCGTGCCCAGCGTGCCGAATGCGCGATCGCCTGCGCTTCGCTCGCGAAGTAGTCGAGCGAATAGAACTGGTAGCGGCCTTCGTCGCGCGTGCTATCGGCGCGTTCGAGCAGCAGGTTGGATGAAAAGCTCCCGTCGGGCAGGCGATGCGCCGAGGGTTGGACGGCATAGCCGTTGTACTGTTGAATTCGTTGGTTGTGCATTTTAATTTTAATGATGATCGAGTGCGCGCGTGCCGTGCGAAATGCGCACGGGTATGCCGATTCAACGCCATTGCGAGCGGAATCTGACGCAGTCGGAAAGCGAAAAATAAGGCGTTGCGGCCGGAGGGGGGATGAAGTGCAACGAGACGTGTGGCGCCTGGCAAGCTGCTCACTGAACAAAGGCAGCTCAAGCCGATCGCGCCAACTTTGGGAGACGAAGCTCCGTGGGGATGTCGCTGCGACCCGGCGTCCGTCGACGGACGCCGGGCCCTTCAAACTTTACAGCGGCTTGATGTTGGCCGCTTGCAGACCCTTCGGGCCCTGCTTCGTTTCGAAGCTCACTTTTTGGTTTTCAGCCAGCGTCTTGAAGCCGTCGGCACGAATTTCCGAGAAGTGAGCGAACAGGTCGTCGCCGCCGTTGTCCGGCGTGATGAAACCAAAGCCTTTGCTGTCGTTGAACCACTTGACGATACCGGTATCCATGAAGATTCCTTGAGAAAAAAATAGAGATTTGCTCTGTTGAAGAGCGCGTGAAGCGTCAAGGAGGGAGAGGACAACGAATACCGCTGGGGAGGAGCGAGCAATTGATGAACAGCAATCGGACTTCTTGGACTTCGATGCGTACACTAACCGCCGGGCGGGCTTGCGTCAACCGATAACTTGTAACTGTGTCGCGGCACGCGGGGTTACCGTGCGGGGAGCGATGCGACGCCGTCCGGCTGGAATGCGCGCCGAGCGGCGCGCCTGGCCATTCGCCGACCCATGCGGACCGCGGTTGCGACCGGCAATGGCCGTCGGCGCTGCCGCGAACCGACTACGCACGCGTCGCGGCGACAAGCCGACGCCTGCATGACGGCCGCGCGCCTATCCGTTGTCGCCGTCGCCTTGCGTATCGCTCGTACCGGACTGCCGCGCCGCTTCGTCGCTGAGCTTCTTGTCGAGGATCGTCGCGACCCGGCCGCCGAGATACGCGCCGGCCGCGGTTTCGAGCGCGCGGTTCGTCTCGCCTTCGACGAACACGGCCGCGAGCGGGCGCAGCCGCCAGATCGCGTCGACCAGTTCGGGCACGTCGGTGGCCGGCGGCAGCGTGCCGGCGTCGTAGCGGTCGAGCCGCTTCACGACGAGATCGACGAGCAGCCGCGCGATCGCGTCGAAATGCGGCCGCGCGAGGCTGATCACGTCGAGCAGCTCGCGCGGCGGAATCCCTTCCTTCGTCATCGCGGCCGCCGCCTCGAGCAGCGCGGGGCTTTTCGCGACGAACGACAGGCCGCGCCGTTCGAGCAGCCCGAGCTCGGTCACGCGCGACAGTTGCGTGGTCGCTTGCGGGCCGAACATCTGAGCGAGTTGCGCGAGCGAATAGGTTTTCGGCAGCTCGTGCGACCAGCGGCCGCCGATCGCGTTTTCGAGGCCGAGGATCGAGCGCAGGTCGTGGCCTTCGTCGATCGCCTTGATCAAGTCCTGGATGTTCGACAGCGTGTAACCGCGCGCGAGCAGATGGTTGATCAGCTTCAGGCGCGCGACGTGCGTGTCGTCGTAGATGCCGACGCGTCCGCGTTTCTCCGGCGGCGCAAGCAGCCCGCGATCCTGGTACGCGCGGACGTTGCGCACGGTGGTGTCGGACACGCGCGCGAGTTCGTCGACCGTGTACTCGTTGCGGGAATCCGGCGCAGCCTCGTCGGGCGTGGAATGAGTCTGTTTTGACATGCGGTGATTTTAGCGCGCCGCGGCAGGCTCGGGCGAGGCGGGGCGCGTGTTCGCGCCGTCGCCGAGCGGGCGCTGCATCAGCGCCGTGTCGATCCAGCGGCCATGCTTGAAACCGACCGCTTTCAGCAGGCCGGCCGGTTCGAAGCCGAACGCGCGATGCAGCGACGTCGAGCCGCCGGTGCCGCCGTCGGCGATCACCGCGATCATCTGCCGCCACGGGCCGCCTTCGCAGCGCGCGATCAGCGCCTCGAGCAGCGCGCGGCCGATGCCGCGCCCGCGCTGCGTGTCGTCGATGTAGATCGAATCCTCGATCGTGAAGCGGTACGCGCTGCGCGTGCGGTACGGCGTCGCGTACGCGTAGCCTGCCACGCGGCCGTCGCATTCGGCGACGAGATACGGCAGCCCGTGGTTCAGCACCGCGTCGCGGCGTGCGCGCAGTTCGGCGGCGTCGGGCGGCGTTTCCTCGAACGACGCGACGCTGTGGTGAACGTGGTGCGCATAGATCGCGTGGATCGCGTCGAGGTCGGCGTCGGTCGCGTCGCGCACGACGCAGGCGGTGGCGGTGGACATGGCGGCAGGGCCTGAAGTCAAAACGCTACTATGCCGGCCGTCGACGCGCGTGGCAAAGCCCGTTTGCGGTTTCGGCGGCTTACAGCCGTCCGTCCGCCGCATGAACCGCATCGGCGATCGCGTCGGCGACGCGCTGCACGCGCGGCGACCGGCGTACGTCCGGGTGAACGACGAGCCAGATCTCGCGCTCGATGCCGCAGCGCGGCGCGTTCGCGAGTTCGACGAGCGGCGCGCCGGCGTGCGCGGCCGGATCGTCGACGAGAAACCGCGGCAGCAGCGCGACACCGGCCCCGGCTGCGCAGGCGCGATGCTGCGCGGCGAGGTCGTTGGCGATGAACGCAAAGCGACGCCCGGCCGCGAAGCGTTCGAGCCATTGCTGCTGCGGCGTTTGCGCGAGCGCATCGTCGTAGCCGATGAACGGCCAGCTGTCGGGCGTCGTGTTCGCCCATTCCGGCGTCGCGCACAGCGCGAAGCGCATCGTGCCGAGCCGGCGCGCGGTCAGCCCCGGCTCGCTCGGCCGCGACAGCCGCACCGCGAGATCGGCTTCGCGTGCATACAGGTTCGCCGCGTGCATCTCGCCCATCAGGTCGATCCGCAGCGCCGGCCATGCGCGCTGCGCACGGGCCAGGCGCGGCGCGAGGAAATGGCTGGCGAACACCGGCGACGCCGATACGCGCACGACGCCGTCGAGCGCGGCCGCGCCCTGTGCCGCACGCGCGAACGCATGCGCGTCGGCTTCGAGGCGCGCGGCGTGCTCGGCGAGGTGCAGCCCTTCGTCGGTCGGCGGCCAGCCGCGCGGCAGCCGGTCGAACAGCCGGATCCCGAGCGCCGACTCGAGCGCGTCGATGCGCCGCGCGACCGTCGAGTGCTGGACCTGCAGCGCCCGCGCCGCGGCCGACAGGCTGCCGCCGCGCATCACCGCAAGGAAGTAGCGGATGTCGTCCCAACTCATCGGCAGCGCGGGCGTCCCGGCAGAATCGTAATCGGTCGAATTTTGCACAGTAGGTGGGCGTTCAACGTGAATTCCGTTCGATTATGCACGATGGGATGATCGTGTCACTTCATTCGATAGCGAGGAACGTCATGATCCAAACAGCCAACGCCATCCGGATCGGGATCGACCGTTACGGCGACGCCGGCGTGCTGCGCCGCGTCGATGCGCCCGTCGCGCCGCCCGGCGCCGGCGAAGTGCGGATTCGCCAGACCACGATCGGCGTGAACTTCGTCGACATCTATTTCAGGACGGGTGCGCACGCGTTGCCCGCGCTGCCGGACGCGCTCGGCGTCGAGGCGGCCGGCGTGATCGACGCGGTCGGGCCGGGCGTGACGGCGCTCGTGCCCGGTCAGCGCGTCGCGTATGCCGGCATGCCGACCGGCAGCTATGCGAGCCTGCGCACGATGCCGGCCGAGCGCGTGCTGCCGATTCCCGACGGGCTGAGCGACGAAGCCGCCGCGGCCGGGCTGCTGAAGGGGATCACCGTCTACATGCTGCTGCATCGCGTCCGGCGGGTCGGCGCCGGCGATACGGTGCTCGTGCATGCGGCGGCCGGCGGCGTCGGGCTGCTGGCGACGCAGTGGGCGCGTGCGCTCGGCGCGCGCGTGATCGGTACCGTCGGATCGGCCGCGAAAGCCGCGCTCGTGCGCATGCACGGCGCCGAAGCGGTGGTCGATTATCGCGAGGAGGATTTCGTCGCGGCCGCGCGTGCGTTCGGCGGCGGTGCGGGCGTCGACTACGCGATCGACGGAATCGGCGGCGACGTGCTGACCCGCACGCTCGGGGCGGTGCGGCCGTTCGGGATGGTCGCGAGCATCGGGCAGGTGGCGGCGATCGGCGCGCGGCAGACGTTCGATCTCGACGAACTCGGGCCGGCCCGTTCGATCGCGCTGGCGCGGCCGAGCGTGCTCGGTTTCATCGCGCGCGACGTCGGCGCGTATCGGGACGCCGCGCGTGCGACGCTCGACCGGCTGGCGGGCGGGATGCACGTCGAGATCGGCGCGCGGCTGCCGCTCGAACAGGCGGCCGATGCGCACCGGTTGCTGGAGTCGCGCGCGACGACGGGCGGGGTCGTGCTGCTGGCGTGACGGCGGGTGCGGATGGAGCGCGTCGCGCTCCGCCGGCCGCTCAGTGATGCTTGCGCAGCGGCGCATCCTCGACGAACCATGCGAACACGAACGCGATCGCGATGATCGCCGCAGCCACCAGATACACGACGTGCAGCGAACCGGCGAACGCGTGCAGGTACGCGTCGCGCACGGCATCCGGCAACTGGCGCACGGCGGCCGGGCCGAGCGCGGGCGGCAGCTCGGTGCCGGCCGGCAGCGCGTGCATCATTCGCGACTGCAGCCCGTGCGAGAACAGCGCACCGAACCCGGCGACGCCGAGCGAGCCGCCGATCGACCGGAACAGCGTCGCGCCCGACGTCGCCACGCCCATATGCCGGAATTCGACGGTGTTCTGCACGGCGAGCGTCAGCACGGGCATCACCATTCCGAGCCCGATCCCGAGCAGCGCCATGTACGCGTACATCGTATGCAGCGGCGTATCGAGCGTCAGCGTCGACAGCAACGCCATCGCGATGCCGCCGGTCAGCGTCCCCGCGATCGGAAACGGCCGGTACGAGCCGAGCCGCGAGATCAGCCGCCCGCTGACGATCGACGTGACGAGCATCCCGCCCATCATCGGCAGCAGCTGCATGCCGGCCTGCGACGGCGTCGAGCCTTTCACGACCTGCAGGTAGAGCGGGATGAACGTCACCGAGCCGAACAGCGCGATGCCGACCACGAAGCCGATCAGGCTGACCAGCACGAAGGTGCGATGACGGAACAGCTCGAGCGGCATGATCGGTTCGGCCGCGATGCGTTCCTCATAAATGAAGCCGCCGATCGCGACGAGGCCGAGCACGAGCGTCATCCACAGCTGCGGCGACGTCCACGGCAGCAGCGAGCCGCCTTCGCTCGTGAACAGGATCACGGAGGTGAGGGCGGTCGCGAGGAACGCGGCGCCCATATAGTCGATCCGGTGCTTCACGTGCGCGGTGTGCGGCCGGAACGCGGTGCCGATCACCGCGAGCGCGAGCAGGCCGAGCGGCAGGTTGATCGTGAAGATCCAGCGCCATGAAAGATGCTCGACCAGGAAGCCGCCGAGCAGCGGGCCGACAATCGTCGCGAGGCCGTAGACGCCGCCGAACATCCCCTGGTAGCGCGCCCGGCGATCGGGCGGAACCAGATCGCCGATCGCGGCCATCGTGACGACCATCAGGCCGCCGCCGCCGAGCCCCTGCAGCGCGCGCAGCACGATCAGCTGCGTCATGTCCTGCGCGACGCCGCACAGCGCGGAGCCGGCGAGGAACAGCCCGATTGCGGCCTGCAGCACGATCTTGCGGCCGTACAGGTCGCCGAGCTTGCCGTACAGCGGCAGCACGACGGTGGACGACAGCAGGTATGCGGTGACGACCCAGGACAACTGGTCGAGCCCGCCGAGTTCGCCGACGATCGTCGGCAGTGCGGTCGACACGATCGTCTGGTCGAGCGCGGACAGCAGCATGACGAGCAGCAGTGCGGCGACGATCAGCCCGGTCGGCGCGTCGCGGCGGGCCGCGTCGGCGGCCGGCCGGGTGAGGAAAGTGTCCGTTGTCATCGAGATATCTGCCATGGCAGGGAATTGGGTCGAAATATAGCCATGGATGATTGACTAGTCAATTTCTGCCCAGCCTCTATATGTTGCAGTCGTAACAGGAGGTTGCCCGCCCGAAAAATTGACCACGGTCAGCCTCGATGCAGGAACGGACTCAAGTTTTTTGCAGGCAAACCGTAATACAGAGGGCCGCGGACCGATTGCCGCGGCATTTTTCATCGCTCACGTGCCGTCATGAACCTGAACGCCCTGTTTTCCCGTTTCTCGATCCGTACGCGGATTTTCTCCACGCTCGGCCTCGTCGCCGCGCTGCTCGTCGTGTCGGGGCTGATCGGCCTCGCGGGCATGCAGAGCTCGAACCGCGCCCTCGACGAGGCTTACACGCGGCAACTGGCCGCGAAGACCGCGCTGTCCGCGGCGAGCCTGAACCTGACGATCGTGCGCACCACGCTCGACCGCGCGCTGCTGCATCCGGAAGCGGCGGAGGTGCCCGAGCTCGTCAAGAAGGCCGAGGGTTATTTGTCGAAGGCCGACACGGCGTGGCGCAACTACGCGGCGATGCCGCACGGCGACGACGAAGGCCCGCTCGCGAGTCGCCTCGATGCCGCGCGCCAGGCGCTGATCGGACAGGCGCTGAAGCCGATGATCGATGCGATTCGCGAAGGGCGGCGCGACGAAGCCGACCGGTTGCTGATGACGGTCGCGCCGCCGCTGTCGGTCGCGCTCACGCAGGCGACCGACGCGCTCGATGCGTACCAGGCCGCGCGCGGCAAGGACGTGTACGACACTGCGCAAACCTATTACGGCTGGATGCGCATGGGCGCGATCGCGGGCATCGCATTTGGGCTTGCTGCGTGCCTCGGTTGCGCGATCGGCCTGCATTTCGCGATCACGCAACCGGTGAATCGCCTGCTGTCGCATTTCCGCCGGCTGTCGGACGGCGATCTCACGTCGGAAGTGCACTGGTCGTCGCGCGACGAGATGGCCGAACTGGTCAACGGCGTGACCGGCATGCAGCGCAGCCTCGCGGATACGGTGCGTCAGGTGAGCCAGGGTTCCGAAGCGATCTCGACGGCGACGCACCAGATCGCGGCCGGCAACACCGACCTGTCGCAGCGCACCGAGGAGCAGGCGTCGGCGCTGCAGGAGACGGCCGCGAGCATGGAGCAGCTGACGGCCACCGTGAAGCAGAACGCGGACCATGCGCTCGAGGCGCAGGCCTGCGCGGACAGCGCGAGCGAGATCGCGACGCGCGGCGCGACGGTCGTCGGCGAGGTGATCGGCACGATGAACGAGATCGACCGCAGTTCGCAGAAGGTCGCCGACATCATTGGCACGATCGAAGGCATCGCGTTCCAGACCAACATCCTCGCGCTGAATGCGGCGGTCGAGGCCGCGCGCGCGGGCGAGCAGGGGCGCGGCTTCGCGGTGGTCGCGGGCGAGGTGCGCACGCTGGCACAACGTTCGGCGTCCGCGGCGAAGGAAATCCGCACGCTGATCGGCGAATCGGTCGAGCGTGTCGCGACCGGCTCGCGGCTCGTCGGTACGGCCGGCGCGACGATGCAGGACATTCAGCAGGCGATCGGGCGCGTGACGGGCATCATGACGGAGATCGCGGCCGCATCGAGCGAGCAGCGCGACGGGATCGAGCAGGTGAACCGCGCGGTGTCGCAGATGGATCAGGTGTCGCAGCAGAACGCGGCGCTCGTCGAGCAGGCGGCCGCGGCGGCCGCATCGCTCGAGGAGCAGGCGGATGGGCTGCGTCGCGCGGTGGGGGCGTTTCGGGTGGCTTGAGCGTGACGAGGTGAATTGCCGCGGACCTGTGGGCTGATGCGACCTGTTTCGCGGGTTGGTCGATGCTCTCGTCGGTGATCCGAGCGCGCAGTCTGTCTAGAAACAAAGCCCCGCTAGCGGGGCTTTGTTTCTTATAAATCAAAAACTTAGGTTGTAACCCTTAAAACAAAGGCAATCTGGCGCGAAGCCAATCCCACTTGGAGGGAGGGATCATCAGATGTTTTTTTATATTCGATTCATCGGTCAAGTCGATATAGCGAACCAGGTTGCCCTCGTAGCGCAGGGGCGGGTGAGAGCTATCTCCGTGATACCAGTTGACGGAGAAATATCGTCTCGCAAGAAGCTCGCCATTTTCACTAAACACGCTTAGTTCGATGTTGTCGTCGGTCGCGTCCTGATCATTCCCGCCAGTGCCACACAGCTTGAATCGATACCAAACGCCATTCATGTTTTTTTTGCCGCCATCCAATGTATCCGCGCGATCATAGAAATCGCATCGTCCGTAGGCGGGGCGACTGAAATGAATGATCAAACCTGCGCATATGTAAATGGCAATGGTTAGGCCAATGTATCTGATGGCTCTATTCGGCATATTTCACCAAGATTAAGGTCGATCGGATTATTCAGCTTAAAATAGACTGGCTTTGAATATATCATGAAGTCTCGGCCTCTGTGATGCCTCTCTCTCCAGCGACTGTAATCTGCGTTGTAGATCGGAAAGTAAACGTCGGGCCTTTTGAATTTTCCGAACATGCTTCTTCGGGTGTCGACTGGTTTGTTGATATTTTTTGACCAAATATCAATGTCGAATTCTCGCCTTGGCGATCCTGATCCGGTGAGAAGCGACCCTGTCGCAATGATCACTCCATGTTTGTTCCAGTGGCCTAAATATTGTTTTTCGTTGAATGAGTAGTTGTCTTTCACGTAAACATAGATGTGCGTAATTTTCCCCGTGGCGCTTAGGCAATAAAAGGTGCTTGATTTTTCATATTTGAAGTATTTTTCACTGGAAATTTCGATGTTTCCAATGGACGCATAAATATTAAAATTGGCCAATGCCCCTGTGAGATCCGTCGGGGAAAGGTTTTTCGGGGTGTCAAAATTACCTATTTTAGATAGTTGAAATTGCCAATTGTTGTGAAATTTTTGAAAATTTCCTATAAACGACGAGGTGTTGAAATTGAATGTCGAATTTCTGTCAAAAAATAGCTCTTTGACAAAGGACTTCGTGATGTCTGTTGCTGTGCGTATGGAGCGATCGCTGTAAATATCGCTCTCAAGAAGTTTCTCGTATTTTTCCCTGACATTTCCGAATTTCAACACCCAATCAAGGGTAACGTCATCGTTATTCATCGGCTGGACCGACGTTGGATCGTCATTGTAGGTATGCGCCGCGCCCGCAAACCAGATTCGCGCAAGCCTGGCTGAAACCTTCCAGCCCAGATTGTCCATCGCAATCGGCACGTCCTGGAGATCGAAAGGCGGCGGGTTTTCGCAAACTTCCGATTCCGCCTGCGTCGGCGGTTCTTTGGTTCTTGCCTGATCGGTTTGCGGCGGCGGTCGAGGTGGCGCAGGAGGCTTCGGGGCATTCGAAGGCCCGGAAATCGCTTTCGGAGGCGGTGGCGGCGGCTTTTCGCCCGGTGCAAGCCGGTCGATCGATACGCTCCTTTGCGTATCAAGCGGAACGCACCCTTGGGAACCCTTGTATTCCCTCAACTCCGATCCGAACAATCCCTTTGTCGGTTTGTAGTACGGCAGCTTTTTCACGTCGGCCATGGGCTATTCCGTTTGCAACGAATGGCCTGGCATCGTAAAAGCCGGCTGCAAACGGACAAACCGTCAGGATGGCCTTAACAGGTCGAAACGAGCGTGGACAAGGGTCCGGAGCATCGAGAAATGTGCCCGATTGTGTCAACGGCCCCGATATCGAAGAGTGTCCCCGAAGCGGACAGGCGTTCGCCCGCCCGCCGCGTCAACCCGCGGCGTCCGCGAGTTGCGCGGCCGCGCGCGACGACGCGACGATCAGCAGCTTCATCGTCGCGCGCGTCGCGCCGACGAACAGCTTGCGCGCGGCACGCGCGTCGAGCGTGTCGAAGTCGACTTCGGTGAGGATCACGCACGGCGCCGACTGGCCCTTGAAGCGGTAGATCGAATCGAGCAGCACGTCGCCTTCGCGATACTCAGGGTTGCCGAACAGGTCGTACTTGCCGGTGAAGCGCTTGATCCGGTGTGGGCCGAGCTGGTCGAGCGGCGCGAGCACCGAGCCTTCGCGGCCGCGGTACGACAGCACCGCGATGTCCTGCTTGCGGAAGCCGAGTGACAGCGCCTGCGTGATCGCGCGCTTGGTCGCGTCGATGCAGGCTTGCGCCAATGCGTCGCCCGACGCGCCGTCTTCTCCGTATGCCGACACCGACGGATCGGAGCCGTCGAACGGGCTGCCCGAGCGCAGTTCGGCCGCGAGCGGCTCGACGCGGCCGACGACGTCGCGCACGAAGTCGAGCAGGTCGCGCGGGCTGCGGTAATTCGTGAGCGCCTTCAGCGTGACCCAGCCGGGCAGCGCGACGGGTTCGCGCATGTACAGGTTCTGCAGCGGATCTTCCAGCCACCACCATGCGGCGTTCGGCGCGAGCAGGCGCTCCAGCGCGGCCGCCCACGGCGCATGGAAATCCTGCCCTTCGTCGACGATCAGCACGTCGAAGCGCCAGCGTTCGGGAATCGGCGCTTGCGCGAAGCGCGCCTCGAGCCGTTCGAATTCGCCGGGTACCTGGAAGTCGGGCGTATAGCCGCTGTCGCGCGCGACCCAGTCGCACAGCTGGTGGTAGTTCGCGATCTTCGCGCCGGGCGGCGCGATGCGCGCGATGTAGTCGGCGAGCGGCCGGTTGAAGCAGACGTAGAGCACGCGCTGGCCGCCCGCGACGGCGTCGCGCATCACCTGCACCGCGAGCTGTGTCTTGCCCGACCCGGCGGTGCCCGTGATGCGCAGCCGGAACGGCGTGAAGTCGAGCTGGCGTGCCCATGCGGCGAGCCCGCCCGACAACCGGGTGACGAGCGTGCCGGCCTGCCCGACGAGCGCGCTCGTGTCGGGCGTGAGCGCGAGCTCGTCCGCGAGGAAATGGTGGAGCTTCGGCGCGTTCGGAAAGGGTTCGTCGTTCTCGGGCAGGATCTGCAGGATCACCTGCGCCAGCTGCGCCTTGCGCGACGCATCGACGATGCGGTCGGGCGCGACGCCCGCGATCGACGCGTCGCGGATCGCGTAGTCGGGGCAGTACAGCAGCGCCTCGACGCCGTAGACGCCCGCGCCGAGCGCGGCCGTCAGGCGCCGATGCAGCGTTTCCTGCGTGCGCGCGAGCTGGATCGGGACATTGCGCTCCTTCTGCAGGTAGACCTTCACGAGCCCTTTCGGGGTTTCGCGCAGGAAGCCGGCCTTCTGTTCGATCAGCAGCACGCGGCCGGCCGGGCTCACGACGACGAACGCGGCTTCGCCGAACACCGAGAACGCCTGGTCGGCGCGCGTCCAGTGGACGCCGTGATACACGGTGTAGCCGTCGGGCAGCGCGTGTTCGAGCGCGGCGAGCGTTTCGCGCTCGCGTTCGGCCGCGCCGGTCGCGGCGAGGCTTTTCCAGTCGTCGGGGATGAGGCGGGCCATGGAGTCGTGCGCCGGATGCCGGCGTGGGCGTGAACGGGTGCGGCTATTGTACTGAGGAACCCGTTCATGCCCGCGGCGCCGCGCGTGCGTTGGCCCTTCGACGGGCGGCCGGCCCGGCGGACGTCAGCCGCGCGCGAGCCGCTTCGCGAGATCGGCGCTGAGGATCGCCATGCGCGCGGGTTTTTCGTAGCACACCACGTCGAACGCGCGGATCACTTCGCTGATGTCGGCTTCGCTCGCGCGGCCGGTGAGCAGGTCGCCCGTCAGCACGAAAATCGGCGCGCCCGGGTTGTCGGACGTGCGCACGGCCTTGATCGCGGTGGCGGCCGTGCCGTCGTCGAACAGCCATTCGGTCAGGACCGCGTCGAAGGCCTGGCCCTGCAGCGCGTCGACGAACGCCGCGAGGCCGTCGAACGCGGCCGTCGCGAAACTTTGCCGTTCGAGATAGCGGCACAGCTCGGTCGCGCTGACGCGATCGGGATCGATCACCGCGACGACGAGCTTGTCGCTCTCCGCGCGGCGGGGGTAGATCTCGATCTTGTGCACGTCGTACGCGTTCTGGTACAGCACGCCGGTATGGCGCAGCACGCGCCAGCGGCCATTCTGTTCGTACGCGACGAACTCGGGGCGCGCGCCGGCTTCGAGCGGTGCGCCGATCCAGGCGGTGCACGGAATTTCTGCGACGCCCGCATACAGGACGGCTTCCTGCGAATAGGCGCCGACCATGCCGGGGTCGAGCGTTTGCGCGCCGAACAGCTGGGCGGCGGGCTCGCCGTACGCTTCGGCGACTTTCTTGATCTGCGCGAGCGTCCAGGGGCTGCTGCCGCGCAGTTTGCGGTGGCCTTGCGAGAAACTCAGATCGAGGATGCGGCACAGCTCGGTGGTCTGCTGGCGCTTGCCGATGCCGTTGCGGGTCATCAGCTCGCGCACGCGCTCGGCAACCGCGAGGGAATCCGTGGTGATTGCTTCAGTGGTCATGCTACGGGAACGGATCGTGACGTTCAGAACGACGCCTTGCGGCAGTCTCGGCGGACAGTCTTCATGACGTCCAATGGCGAGCCGACCGGCCACGCACGGAAAAGATAACTTTACCGCAAAATGGTCGCCATTCAGTGTGGTGAAAGGTGCGTTTGTGTGAAAGGTGTGTCATGAAGTTACGTTCGGCCTGCCGCGGCGCGTGCGCGAAAAGGTGCGTTCGGCAGCTCCGCGTCGGGATTGCTACGGACGGGAGGCGATTCCGCACGAGGCGGCAGGTAATCGCCGCGCCATGCACCAACGCGGGGCGCGTCCTTGCCCTGACCGAGGTATTCGCCCCATTTTTGAAGGATATCGCGCGACGGCCGCTGACGCCTTTGCAGGACGAGCGATTGACTGTTTCCTCTAGTGAAACCAACGTGGATACACTTTCGGGCGTCAGCGCAACTGCGTGCTACGATTTTTGCCGTCTCAAAAAAGTGTTGAACCGATGCAGAAGAAATTCTTGATGCGCGGATACGAAATGAACTGCGAGCCGCGCGTGACGGAGGCCGGCAAATACGCCGCGCAGGTCGAGGTCACGAAGGTGGGTTTCAGCCGTGAGGCTGCGTTCCGTAAGCTGGGTGAGTTCGAGACCGAAGCCGAAGCGGTCGCGTACGCGAGACAATTCTCCGAAGAGTGGCTGAGTCGCTATGCGTAGCGCGGCGCGTGCGCATGCCCGTGCCCGTGCAAAGACGGCATCGGGTTGACCGGTGCGGCGCCCCGAACGGCCGTCATTCCTGCCTGAAGATTGCGAATGCGTTCGGAAATTTGTAGATTGACGACTCCTGTTGTGAGGTATCGATCGTCCGAAGGCAACGCAATTGGAGACTGCGAATGTCCACTTTGTGCATGCAGACCGTCGTTCACGGCAAAACTGTCCAGATCGTGCTGTCGCCCGAGCGGCGTACCGCCAGGATCGACATCGTCGATGACGAAACCGGCAGCTATCCGCCCCGCACGATGAGCATCGAGCGGTACGTCAATGCCGGCATGGCCGCCGACGAAATCGCGCGGCATGTTCTCGAGGTCGTCGCGATGTCGATCGAGCAGCTTGCGAGGCTGCAGCCGTTCGACCGCACGGCAGGCACCCAAGCGCGCTATTCGCACTGACGGCGCTTGCATGGCGGCGGCGCCCGTGGAGATCGAGACGCCCGCCTCAATGGCCGTGTGGTTGATCCAGCGCTGCCATGTCGCCGTGGCGCCGATACGGATGGATTGCGCGTTCGCGCTACGCCGGCATATACATGAACGGCTCGCCGTCCTCCCGCTCGACGGACAGCAGCCGCTGGAGCTGATCCAGCGCGAACAGCCGTTTTCCATCCGCCGCGGCTTCGGCGATCGCCGCGTCGACCAGCTTGCGCGCCCGCGCAAGGATCACGGAGCGCTGACGCGCGATCTCGAGCACCATCCGTTGTTCGACGTTCTGCCGATTCGATTGCTTGTCGCTCAGGTGGCGCCAGCGATCGCGAAGCTCGGCCCAGGTGATGCGCTGAAATTCCGGAATCGTGCTCGGCAGCGTGCCTGCCTCGGCCGGCTCGGGCTGCCCGCGCAACGCGCAGCGCAGCGACGCGCGCGCACGCCATTCGTCCGAAAACGGCGCATACACGTCGCGCGTGCGCCCGATCGGGTTGGCACGCTCGATCTCCTTGTCGAGCAGGTAGCCGAGCCGCCGGAGCGCGGACCCATGCGCGAGCATGTCCGGATCGAGCACGCGGATGCGGCGCGATGCGTCCGCGACGTGGGCTTTCAACTCCCACAGCGTCAGGCGAAGGTGCTGCACTTCGAGGATCAGGCGCTGTACGTCCGCGTAGGTGCACTTCGTCCACCATTCGGTGAGGTCGTTCAGCTTCGGGGGATCGAATGGGGGGAGGATCATTTTTACTGCGATGATACTGTATGGATATACAGTTTATCTCGCGGCGGTCCGGGGTCGTCAAGCCGAAAAAACAGGGCCGGTCGATCGCGCCGGATCGGCCGCTGCTCGGGTAGCCGGAAGCGATTGCCGCAATTGCTTGTTGACCGGCGCCGACCGCGCATGACATGGCTAGATGCCCGACATGGAGCGGGCATGGTTTGCCGTTGCATTGGCAGTCCTGATTGAATAAAAAACGCCGAATGTTTGAGAGGACGATTGCATCGAGCGTCGAGCCCATTCGAAGCAGCCGTTCGCGTTGCGCTCCGCGGCTTCGCATCGTCGAATGGAATTTCCGCAACGGCGTTGGGTGTGGGCGCGCCGGTGTCGGTCGACGTTTTCATCGCTACCGGTATCGATGCGCAAGCGACGGCAACCGTCAATGCAATGCGCGGCTCCGGCGCCGTGGCTTCGGCAGACCCGCGCGACCGCCGTCGGCGTCAATGCGATGGTGGGCCTCGACGGGATGGCCGAATGACGGTTTCCCGCCATTTATCGCTTCATGCGACGACGTTGCCGCGATAAGCTTTGCCGGCCATGCATTGACACTCGACAGAAAACAATGACCACCACCTATCCGCTGCACGACGCATTGAGCCACGCCGATACGGCGTTTCCGCCCGAAGCCGACGTCGTGATCGCCGGCGCCGGCATCATGGGCTGCGCGGCTGCTTACTACCTCGGCCTGCGCGGCCTGAAAGCCGTCGTGCTCGACAAGTCGCGCATCGCCGGCCAGCAATCGACGCGCGCGTGGGGCTTCGTGCGACAGCAGGGACGCGAATCCGCCGAAGTGCCGCTGATGATGGCCGGCATGCGGATCTGGGAACGCCTGGAGCAGGCGCTCGGTTTCGATCTCGAATGGCGGCAGGGCGGTTGCCTCTACATGGCGGACAACGAAGACGACTGGGCGTCGTTCCAGGCGTGGCTCGCCGTGGCGCGCGAGCACGGGCTCGACACGCGCACGCTGACGCGCGCGCAGATCGACGAACGCGTGAATGGGCTGTCGACGCACGCGCGTACCCTCGGCGGCTTGTATACGGCGACCGACGGGCAGGCCGAGCCGCGTCGCGTGGCCGCCGCCTTCGCGGCGCGCGCGACCGAGGCCGGCGCGCGTTTCTTCGAAGGCTGCGGCGTGACCGCGATCGAGACGGCCGGCGGCGCGGTCGTCGGCGTCGCGACCGAACGCGGCACGATCCGCACGCGACGCGTAATCTGCGCGGCCGGCGCGACCAGTTTCCGGCTACTCGACGGCGTCGGCATCCGGCTGCCGCAGCAGGCCGTGCGCGGCACCTGCATGCGCACCAACGTGGTCCCGCCGGTGACGGCGGCGACGGTGTGGGGCCATGGCCTCGGCATCCGGCAGCGCAAGAGCGGCGCGATCAATCTCGCCGACGACATGCAGGTCGACGTCGATCTGACGCTCGGCCATTTGCGCGGATTGAGCCTCTTCTGGCCGCAATTCTGGTCGCAGCGCGACAAATTCCGGCTGCAACTGGGTGCGTCCGCGTGGCGCGACGTGCTCGCCCGCATCAACGGCGCGACCGGGCCGATCGAGCCGCGCGATCCTCAGCCGCAGCCGAATCGCACGCATGCGCCGCACGCGCTCGCGAAGCTCAAGGCGATCTTTCCCGCGCTGAAGGATGCGCAGATCGTCGAGGCGTGGGCCGGCCTGATCGACGTGTTGCCCGACGGCATCCCGGTGATCGATGCACCCGGCACGCCATCGGGGCTCGCGATCGCGACCGGGTTCTGCGGGCACGGTTTCGCGATGGGGCCGATCGTCGGCCGGCTGCTCGCCGAATGGATCGACACGGGCGCGCCGTCGCTCGACCTGTCGGCGTTTCGCGCAAGGCGTTTCGTCGACGGGACGATGGTGCGGCCGCGCAGCATGCTGTGACGGCCGGGCGCATGCGTTCCCGTCGTAGAATCGAGCCCGCATCCTTCAGGAGATTCCCCGTTGGCCACGCCATCCGATCAGCGCCGCTCGTTGCGCATGCGCCTGCGTCGCGCCCGCAATCCGTGGCAGGCGCCGCGTGCGCGCACGTTGTTCACACGCCCCGCGACGTCGCCGCGGCGCACGCTGCTGTTCCGTCTCGGCGCGGTCGTGCTGTTGTGCATGCTTGCGTTCCTCGTGCTGTATCTCGATCGCGACGGCCTGCGCGATTCGACCAAGAGCACGCCGATGACGGTCGCCGATCTCGTGTACTTCACGATGGTCACGGTCGCGACGGTCGGCTACGGCGATATCGTGCCCGTCACGGCGCGGGCGCGCCTGCTCGATGCGTTCTTCATCGTGCCGATCCGCATCGGCATCTGGTTCATTTTCCTGGGCACGGCGTATCAGTTCGTGATCCAGCGCGTCATCGAGGAATTCCGCATGAAACGCCTGCAGAAGCAACTGTCCGATCACATCGTCGTGTGCGGTTATGGCCTGTCGGGGTCGATCGCGGTGCGCGAGCTGCTGGAAAGCGGCGTCGATCCGGCGACGGTGATCGTGATCGATTCGCAGCAGCAAGCTCTCGAGGCGGCGACGTCGCTCGGCGTGACCGGATTGCTCGGCGATCCGGCGCACGAGGATCTGCTGCAGCAGGCGCAGGTGCGCGCGGCGAAGGCCGTGATCATTTCGGTGACCGACGATCCGACCGCGATCCTGCTGACGCTGTCGGTGCGCAGCATCGCGCCCGATACGAAGATCGTCGTGCGGATCCAGGAGAACCTGTACCAGCGGCAACTGCGGCAGGCCGGCGCGGATGTGATCGTATCGTCGACGAAGATCGGCGCGCTGCTGCTGGCGGATGCGGTCCATAGCCGCTACATCGTGCCGTTCGTCAACGACATGCTGTCGACGCGCGGGCGCGCGACGCTGCTGGAGCGCGAGGCGTTGCCGCATGAAATCGGCTGCCTGACGAACGTCGTGCCGGGCGCGATCGTGATCGGGCTCGATCGCTGCGGGAAGATTTATTCGTTTTACGAGGATCCGCCGTGCAGGATCGAGGCGGGCGACACGCTGGTGGTGATTCAGTCGGCGCGGATTCCGGATCCGGATGTTTGAGGGCGTTTTGAGTTTTGATAACTCAATGGATTGACTGTTTTTATTTCAGCTGAATTGCCGGATATAGCCATCCTGGCCTGCAACGATATCCGGAGTCGGGCCGCAAGGGCTCCATTCTTTCAAAACACTGCTGCATGTCCGGTGTGTTCGCCCGTTGCGTGGACGAGACGATTTCCGCCGAGCGATTTTGCTCGATACAGTGCCTGGTCGGCAACCGAGAGCAAGTGGGTAAGCGAAGCCGTCTCATGATCCGACTCGGCCAGGCCAATGCTTACGGTAGCGCGAATGCGATTGCCGTCAGTGCCATGCGATATCGCCGCGAACCGGTTTGCGATGGTCTCTGCCACCGTTCTTGCGCGGTGGGTGTCGTAACCTGGCAGCAGCGCAGCGAATTCTTCGCCGCCGATGCGCGCGAGAACCACGCTCGTCTCTGCGTCGACAACGGATCGAACCGTATCCGCGAATGACTTCAATACCTCGTCGCCGGTTTGGTGCCCGAAGCGATCGTTAATTCTCTTGAATTGATCGAGATCAAATGCAAGGAGAGCGACAGGTAGCCGACGTATCCCGTGCTCGTGGATAACCCGGTCTCCCTCTTCGAAAAACAGCCGGCGATTCCCCAGGCGAGTCAAGTAATCGGTACGGGACTCCTGCAAGAGCTCGCCATGAATTTCTTCCCGTGTCAGGCGGAGCAACGTCATCGGCAAAATAACGGAATAAAGGACCCCTTCGTACATGGTGATTTTGCTGGCAATCGATTGTGCGCCGGCTCCAAAGACCGAGATCAGCCATGGCAGGGCGAATGCTCTGGTGGCATAGAACAGGGCGTGGATTCCCGTCACCGCCACCGCGACGCGTCGGGATTGAACCGCTGGAATGCCATCGCGTCGCGTGAGCTCGAAGGCCGTCATGGCGGAGACGAGCGCGATCGGGATTGCGCTGACATAGAGCCAGATGACCGTCTGAGAGGACGCTGTAGAGGCTGTCCATGTCAGCCCCATCAAGAGAAGCAAACCCGTTGAGCTTTTGACATACCGTCGGCCATTGAACATTGCCACGGCGTGCAGAACCAGCAGATAGCCACCCAGAATCACGAGGTTGCTCACGGCGGCGCCAGCGGCGCCCAGCAGTTCGCGCCGAAATGTCGCGAGTGCGCAGCCGCCACCGAGTGCCGCATATCCAATCGCCAGCATTCGCAGTTCGTTGCCGCGCTTGGGATGTGAAATATGTTCCCAGTACGTCATGGCGGAACTGGCAAGCAACGTTCCGATCGCCAGCAGGTAGAGGGTAGCTAGATCGACTGTCATTGCCGACGCCAAGGCGAGTCCCCGCCACGACGAGGAAAGGTTGAGGGAATACCGAGATAACGGCAGACGCGTCGAATTCTTGAAAAAAGTCCGGTCCGGATCGCCAGCGGCGAAAACCCGCGTTTCCGACAGGGGTGGTCAGGCGTCGCGAGGAGGAGTCGGGCCAGCCCCCCGCTAACGAAACGCCCGCATCTGCCCCGTCATCATCTGCAGCATCTTGTTCGCGGCCACCGACAGCTTGCGTCCCACGCGCGTGACCATGTGCGCCTCGGCGTTCTCGAGGATCGGATGCGCGATGTCGATCGCGAACAACTCCCTGGCCTGCAGTTCGGCCGTCACCGCGAACGCCGGCATCACCGCGATGCCGAGCCCCGATTTCACGAACTCCTTCAGGATCGCGAAGGAATTGGTGGTGACGACCGGCGTGAGCCGCACGCGCTCCGCGTATTCCACGGCCTCCATCATCTGCCGCGTGCCGTAGGACGGGTGGGTGGCCGCCAGCGGGTAGGTGGCGAGCTGCTGCACCGTCAGCACCTTGTGGCTGCGGCGCGGGAAGTCGGGGCCGACGATCGCCATCATCGGCTGTCGCTTCGACGCGCGCGACACCAGCTTGGGCTCGGCGGGCGGGTTGTAGACCAAGCCGATCTCGCCCTCGTCGTTCGAGATTTTGCGGATCACGTCGTTGGTGCTGCCCACGTCGAGGTTGACGCGGATCCCGGGGAACTGCCGGCAGAACTGCTCCATCGGCCCGGCCAGCAGGTCCGACACGAAGCCCTCGCCGAGCACCAGGCTGACCTGCCCGGTCTTGAGCCCGCGCAGCTCCTGCAGGCGCGAGATCAGGTCGTCGCGGTGCGCGAGCTGCTCGCGGAAATACTCGATCACGCAGTGTCCCGCCTCGGTGGGCGTCACGCCGCGCGCGTGGCGCTCCACCAGGGTGGCGTCGAGCTCCTTCTCCAGCAGCCCGATCTGGCGGCTCACGGCCGACGGCGCCACGTCGAGCCAGTCCGCCGCGGCGCGAATCGTGCCGCAGCGCACGGCCTCGTAGAAATAGACGATCCGGCTGTCGGTCAGGGTATCGCTCATGATTCGGGTGTTCTAAAAAAGAGAACAATATCAATATTGGCGTTGATTGATTATACGGGTCGCCGGACCGAACATCGTTGCCATGCAAGGCGGGTGCAAGCTGATGCGCCGGCCTCGAACCAACAGCTATCGGGAGTCGTCGGATGAAAACGGTGGGCGTGATCGGTCTGGGCAACATGGGGCGCGGCATGGCGGGTTCGCTGCGGCGCGGCGGCTACACGGTGCTCGGCTACGACGCGGCGCCCGGCGTGGCGCTCGCGCTGGCCGGGCAGGAAGTGCTGTCGGCGCGCGATTCGGTGGCCGGGATCGCGCGCGACGCCGACGTGCTGCTGCTGTCGCTGCCGACCTCGGCGGTGGTCGAGGCGGTGGTGCTGGGCGCGGGTGGCGTGCTCGAGAACGCAAAGCCGGGCAGCATCGTGATCGACACCACCACGGCCGATCCGGACAGCACGCGGCGCGTGGCGGCAGCCCTGGCCGAGCGCGGCATCGGCTTCGTCGACGGCCCGGTGAGCGGCGGCCCGAAGGGCGCGGCCACCGCCACCATGACGATGGTGCTGGGCGGCTCGGACAGCGATATCGCGGCCATCGAGCCGATCCTCGCGGCGATCAGCGCCAAGCGCGTGCATGTGGGCCCGGTGGGCGCCGGCCACGTCACCAAGCTGCTCAACAATCTGCTGACGGGCGTGCACTTGCTGGTCGCCAGCGAGGCGGTGCGCACCGCGCGCGCGGCCGGCGTCGATCCGGAAAAGCTGGTCGACGCGCTCAACGGCGGCTCCGGCCGCAACAGCGCGACGCTGACCAACTACCCGACCTGGATCTTCAACGGCAAGTTCGATTCCGGTTTCACGATGAAGCTGATGCGCAAGGACGTGCGGCTCGCGCTGGGGCTGCTCGACCAGTTCGGCAGCGTCGCGCCGGTGGCGCGCGAGGCCGCGCGCGTGTGGGCCGCGAGCGAGGGTTCCGTCGCCGACGGCGAGGACTTCAACCGCATCGTCGACTTCGTCGATCCTGCCTGAGGCCGGGCAGCCCGCGCCACGATTCCGCTCGACCCACCTATACGGAAACCCGACATGACCCAGCACGCAGACCAGTTGCTTGCCGCCTTCGCCCATTTTTTCCCCGGTGCCGCCACGATCGGCTCGTATATCGACGGCGAACTCGTCGCCGGCCAGGGCGACACGATCCAGCTTGACGATGCGGCGACGGGCGAGGCCACGCTCGCCTATCGCGACGCCGGCGCAGCCGTGGTCGACCATGCCGCCGAAAGCGCGCGCCGCGCGCAGCGCGAATGGTGGGCGCTCACGCATGCCGCACGCGGTCGCGTGATGCAGGAGGTGGCGCGCGCGATCCGCGCCGAGGCCGAGGCGATCGCGCGGCTGGAGGCGCTAGGCTCGGGCAAGCCGATCCGCGACTGCCGGGGCGAGGTGGCGAAGGTCGCCGAGATGTTCGAGTACTACGCGGGCTGGACCGACAAGTTCTACGGCAGCGTGATCCCGGTGCCGACCTCGCACCTCAACTACACGCGCCGCGAGCCGGCCGGCGTGGTGCTGCAGATCACGCCGTGGAATGCGCCGGTGTTCACTTGCGGCTGGCAGGTGGCGCCCGCGGTGGCGATGGGCAACGGCGTGCTGCTCAAGCCCTCGGAGCTGACGCCCTTCACGTCGCTGGCGGTCGCCAGACTCGGCGAGCGTGCGGGGCTGCCGCGCGGCCTGGTCAACGTGCTGGCCGGCTTCGGCCACACCGCCGGGCAGGCCGCGATCGCGCATCGCGTGGTCAGCAAGGTGGTGTTCGTCGGTTCGCCGGCCACCGGCGCGCGCATCGCCGAGGCCGCCGCGCGCCGCGTGCTGCCCTGTGTGCTGGAGCTGGGCGGCAAGTCGGCCAATATCGTGTTCGCCGATGCCGACCTCAAGCGCGCCGCGCTGACCGCCCAGGCGGCGATCTTCGCCGGCGCGGGCCAGAGCTGCGTGGCCGGCTCGCGTCTGCTGGTGCAGCGCGCCGTCTACGACGAATTCGTCGCGATGGTGGCGGCCGGCGCGAAGAAGATCCGTGTCGGCGCACCGCTCGACGAGGCGACCGAGGTGGGCCCGATCAACAATCGCAAGCAGTACGACCACGTGATGTCGATGATCGCGCGCGGCGTGGCGGCGGGCGCCACGCTTGCCAGCGGCTCGGCCGAGCGGGTCGGGGAAGGCCGCGGCGGCTACTTCGTGGCGCCCACCGTGCTGGCCGGCGTGTCGAACGCGATGGACGTGGCGCGCACCGAGATCTTCGGGCCGGTGGTGGCGGCCATCCCGTTCGACACCGAGGAGGAGGCGATCGCGATCGCCAACGACACCGACTTCGGCCTGGCCGGCGCGGCCTGGACTACCGACGTGGCGCGTGCGCATCGCGTGGCCGCGCAGGTGAATGCCGGCACCTTCTGGGTCAACGGCTACAAGACCATCAACGTGGCTTCCCCGTTCGGCGGCTACGGCATGAGCGGTTACGGCCGCTCGAGCGGGGTCGAGGCGCTGTACGAATACACGCAGACCAAGAGCGTGTGGGTCGAGACGGCCGAAGCGCCGCCCACCGCGTTCGGTTATTTGTAATCACCGGCCCGCATGCGACGGCAGCCGGGCTTCAAGGGGAGACTCGTCATGGAACACGCACTGGGTATCGAGCGCCGCGAGCTGGGCGGCGCGGCCACCGCCAAGGTCCTGCTTTACGCGGCCGGCATCCTGCTGGTCGCCGAATGGATCGGTTCGTTCACGTTCAAGCTCGGACCGGGCAAGGTCGTGCTGCTGCCGATGATCTGGGCGCTGCTGCTCGGCGCCGCGGTCGGACTGGCCAGCGCGCGCTGGAACAGCAGCGCGCGCCTGAGCGTGCCCGACCAGTTTTTCGCGGCCGCGATCCTGCAGCCGGCGCTGTTGCTGTTCGTCTCCAAGCTCGGGTTGATGGTGGGCAGCGCGCTGCCCAAGCTGGCGTCCGCGGGCTGGGCGCTGGCCTTCCAGGAATTCGGCCACTTCGTCGGCACCATCCTGCTCGGCCTGCCGCTTGCGTTGCTGCTCGGCATCAAGCGCGAAGCGATTGGCGCGACCTTCTCGGTGGGCCGCGAGCCGAGCCTCGCGATCATCGGCGAGAAGTACGGGATGGATTCGGCCGAAGGCCGCGGCGTGCTGGCCGAGTACCTGACCGGCACAGTGTTCGGTGCGGTGTTCATCGCCGTATTCGCGGGTTTCGTGAGCAGCCTCGGCATCTTCGATCCACTCGCGCTGGCGATGGGCTCGGGCGTCGGCTCGGGCAGCATGATGGCGGCCGCGTCGGGCGCGATCGCCGCGCAGCAGGACCCGGAGACGGCGAAATCGGTGCTCGCGTTCGCCGCGGCCAGCAACCTGATCACCACCACCATCGGTACCTACTTCACGCTGTTCATCTCGCTGCCGCTCGCGGTCTGGGGCTATCGCGTGCTGGAGCCGCTGATCGGACGCACCACCAAGGCATCGGCGCAGCCCGAGGCGGCCAGCCCGTCGCTGGGCGACGTGCGGACCGAGGCGCCCGCGCTCGGCTACGGCGGCAAGCTGCTGGCCTGGATCGTGACGGCCGCGATGGCGCTGGTGTGCGACTGGATTGCCCACGGCACCACCCCGCTGGCGGGACTGCCGGGCATCGCGATCATGGTGTGCGCGACGATCGTCGGCGATGCGCTGGCGCGTGTGACGGGGCGGCGGATTCCGGCGGTCTGCTGGGTATCGGTGGTGGCGATGTTCCTGACCTCGCCGTGGTCCCCGTGGGCATCGCAGATCGCCGCGCTCAGCTCGCACAACGATTTCCTCGGCGTGACCACGCCGATGCTGGTGTTCGCGGGGCTGTCGATCGCCAAGGACATCCCGGCCTTCCGCCGGCTCGGCTGGCGCATCGTGCTGGTGTCCTTCGTGGCCAATGCCGGCACCTTCATCGGCGCGACCCTGGTGGCGCAGCTGTTCCATATCTGATCCGATGCGTCGCGGCGCGGCCCGCCGCCGTGCCGCGACGCGACGACCGACAAGAGCGCTTCCTTCCGCATGACACTGATCGATTCCATCGTCGCGTACGCCGACGAACTGACGGCGATTCGCCGCGATATCCATGCCCATCCCGAGGTGGGCTACGACGTGTTCCGCACCGCCGAACTCGTCGCCGAGCGGCTCGAGCAATGGGGTTACGCCGTCACGCGCGGCGTCGGCCGCACCGGCGTGGTCGGCACCTTGAAGCGCGGCGGCAGCGCGCGCGCGATCGGCCTGCGCGCCGACATGGATGCGCTGCCCGTGCACGAGGCCAACACCTTCGCGCATCGTTCGACGGTGCCCGGCGCGATGCATGCGTGCGGCCACGACGGGCATACCGCGATGCTGCTGGGGGCCGCGCGCCATCTGGCGCGGCATGGCGAGTTCGACGGCACCGTGCAGTTGTTCTTCCAGCCGGCCGAGGAGGCGGGCGGCGGCGCGCGCGCGATGATCGAGGACGGCCTGTTCGAGCGTTTTCCGGTGGATGCCGTGTTCGGGCTGCACAACTGGCCCGGCATCGCGGCCGGCGATTTCGCGGTGCGGCCGGGGCCGCTGATGGCGTCGACCAGTCTGTTCCGGATCGACTTGCGCGGCGCCGGCTGCCACGCGGCCATGCCGCACCTGGGCCGCGATCCGGTGTTCGCGGCGGGACAGGTGCTGAGCGCCCTGCAGGGCATCGTCACGCGCAACCGCAATCCGATCGACGGCGCGGTGCTGTCGGTCACGCAGGTGCATGCGGGCGAGGCGATGAACGTGGTGCCGACCGATGCGTGGCTCGGCGGCACGGTGCGGACCTTCTCCGAGGCGACGCTCGACCTGATCGAGACGCGCATGCGCGCCGTGGCGGCCGCGACGGCCGCGGCCTTCGATTGCGAGAGCGAGGTGGATTTCCAGCGCCAGTATCCGGCCACCGTGAACGACGCCGGGCAGACGGCGGTGGCGGTGACGGTGATGCGCGAGCTGGTGGGCGACGCGCATGTGAACGCAGCCGTCGATCCGACCATGGCGGCGGAGGATTTCTCGTTCATGCTGCGCGAGAAGCCGGGTTGCTATGCATTCCTCGGGAACGGGGCGGGCGATCATCGCGTGCATGGGCATGGCGGCGGGCCTTGCCTGCTGCATAACGCCAGCTACGACTTCAACGATGCGTTGTTGCCGGTGGGCGCGAGTTATTTCGTGAAGTTGGTGGAGCGGGTTCTGGCGCGGTAGGGACGCGGTGGCGACTTTTCGGAGGCGATCGCCAACTTGGCGGCACCTCGTTCGCCGGTATCGGGCAATACGGCGACGAATTCCTCATCGCCGTAGCGTGTGGCGAGATCGTTGCTCCGCCGCGTATGCGCGCGGATGCATCGAACATCGACCGAAAGCGCATGCAGTCACGCGTTCGAGCGCATGTCCGGACCTGCGCCGACGGCATATCGACGGGGGCAGCGAGCGCGGCCGCGTTTGACGCGAGCGTGACGCGAAGGCCGCGACGAAGCGATGATGATGCAAGTCAAGCATGGTTGCCCGGCTCGATCGCGACGGGTAGTCGGCCGTGCTTTATCTTCCTCTCGCCCTTGGACAGTGGCGGCCCCGCGACAGCGCTGGATGTGTGTTCGCGGCAGGTGTTATATTGCGCGCGCATGCGCCCCGACCGATGAGCCAACACAATCAGTATCCGCGGACCGGCGCGCCATAGAAAGACAACAACGACGGGTCCGTCGCGCCACCGGTACAGCCTCTTCGTGACCAGCGCCAGGCCCATGGGTCTATGCACCGAGGGGATCGACATGAACCGGGTCTATCGGCTGGTCTGGAGCCGTAGCTTGCGTGCTCCGCAAGTGGTATCCGAACACACGAGGGCATCACACGGCGGAGTCGACGCCGGTCATGGCGCCACGCCCGCGCGCCGCTGCGCTTCCATCGCTTCCGTCGTTTCGATCGGCGTGTCGCTCGGCCTGGCCGGCGCGGCCGTCCCGGGTTGGGCCGTCACGTGCTCTTCCGGCACCATCGCGAATTGCAGCGCCCCCGGCGGCGCCGGCATCCCGGACCGAAGCGGCAACGGCGGCAGCGGTAACGGCGGTGGCGGGGGTTCCTCCACGTTGGGCGGCGGCTCCGCCACGGTCCAGGTTCCCGGCGGCCCCACGTCGGGCGGGACCGGCGGCACCGGCGCGACGAACGACAGCGGGCAGGGCGGCGTCGGCGGTGCACCCGCGGTGGTGCTTGCCGGCGATGCGGTGGTCAACGCGAACGCGCAAGGCGGCGCAGGTCAGGCCTTCGACGGATTCAATTTTGCCGGTGGCGCGGGCGGCGGTGGCGCGGGCGTGTATTCGACCGGCACCAGCGTGACCGTCAGCAACGGCGTGACCGTGCAGGGCGGCAGCGGCGGGAATGGCGGTGCCGGTACGTCGGGGCCTGCGTCGAACGGCGGCGGTGGCGGGGGCGGAGGCGGTGGGCTGGTCATGGTGACGCCGGCGGCCGACGTGATGAACCAGGGGACGCTCGTCGGCGGAAACGGCGGCACCGGGGGCGGCGGCGGAAACCCGGGCGGCGGAGGCGGGGGCGGCGACGGGCTGCTGATCTTGGGCCCCGGTTCGCAGGTAACCAATCTCGGGACCGTCGTCGGTGGCGTGGGCGGCGTCAGCGGCGGCGGCGCAAGCACGGCCGGCGCCAGCGGCGCGGGCGTCAACCTGGCTAGCGACTTCACCGTGCTGACCAACGTCGGCACGATCACCGGCGGCGCCGGCAACGGCGGGGCTGCCGGTGCCGGTGTCATCGCCAATGGCCGCGATGTCGTCGTCAACGGCGGCACGATCGCGGGCGGCTTGTACGCGGACGGCGTGACGCGCGCATCAGCCATCCGGTTCAACGGCGCGAACAATACGCTGCAGTTGGTCACCGGGTCCAACATCGTCGGTAACCTCGAGGTGACGGCCGGGGCGACGACCACCATCACCGCGGGCTCCGCGGGGCTCTCGTTGTCCAACCAGGTCACGCTCGGCGATGCCGCGTCCCGCGTGACCTTCGATTCCACCACGACCGACCTCGTGGTGTCAGGCGTGATATCCGGGGCGGGCAACGTCGCGGTGCGCGGTGGCCGAACGATCATGCTGACGGGAGACAACACCTATACCGGCGGCACCACGATCACCGCCGGCACGCTGCAGATCGGCAGCGGCGGGACCACGGGCTCCGTCGCCGGCGACATCGTCAACAACGGCACGTTGGCGTTCAACCGCAGCGACACGGTGTCGTATGGCGGCACGATCAGCGGGACGGGCAGCCTCGTGCAGGCGGGGACCGGCACGCTCGCGATATCCAGCGTCGCCGGCTATGCGGGGAGCACCACCATCAACGCCGGCACGCTCGCGCTGATCGGCGCGGGCAGCATTGCTGCTTCCAGCGGAGTCGTCGCGAACGGCACGTTCGATATCTCGGGGACGACCGCGGGGGCGACGATCAACGCGCTGACCGGCACGGGCATGGTCGCGCTGGGCGGCCGCACGCTGACGCTGGCCAATGCGGTCGGTACGTTCAGCGGCGCGATTGGCGGCACGGGCGGGCTGACGGTTGCGGGCGGTACGCAAACGCTGTCGGGCGCCAACGGCTTTACCGGTGCAACGTCGATCAACGCCGGTACGCTGGCGTTGACCGGTTCGGGCAGCGTCGCCGCGTCCAGCGGCGTCGTCAACAACGGCACGTTCGATATCTCGGGGACGACCGCGGGGGCGACGATCAATGCGCTGACCGGGACGGGCACGGTTGCGCTGGGCGACCGCACGCTGACGCTGGCCAATGCAGCCGGCACGTTCAGCGGCGCCATTGGCGGCACGGGTGGGCTCACCGTGGCGGGCGGCACGCAAACGCTATCCGGCGCCAACGGCTTTACCGGTGCAACGTCGATCAACGCCGGCACGCTGGCGTTGACCGGTTCGGGCAGCGTCGCCGCGTCCAGCGGTGTCGTCAATAACGGCACGTTCGATATCTCGGGGACCACCACCGGCGCGACGATCAATGCGCTCACCGGCAGCGGCACGGTCGCGCTGGGCAGCCGCACGCTGACGCTGGCCAATGCGGCCGGCACGTTCGGCGGGACCATCAACGGGACCGGTGGAGTGACCGTCGGCGGCGGTACGCAAACACTGTCGGCGGCGAATGCCTACACGGGCACCACCACGGTCAATGCCGGCACGCTGGCGCTGACCGGCGCCGGCAGCATTGCCGCCTCGAGCGGCGTCGTCGACAACGGCACGCTGGACATTTCGGCGACCACCTCCGGCGCCACGATCAACACGCTCACCGGCAGCGGCACGGTCGCGCTCGGCAGCCGCACGCTGACACTCGCCAATGCGGCCGGCACGTTTGGCGGAACCGTCAGCGGCAGCGGCGGGCTGACGGTTGCGGGCGGTACGCAGACGCTGTCCGGCGTGAACACCTATACAGGCGCGACGACGGTTAACGCGGGCACGCTCGCGTTGTCGGGCGCCGGTCGGCTGGCATCGTCCACGGCGGTCACGCTCGCCGGCCCCGTGGCCGCGCTCGACCTGTCCGCGGCCGGCAGCCAGACGGTCGCGCATCTGTCCGGCGTGGCAGGCAGCCGCGTGGTGCTGGGCGGCAGTGCGCTCACGCTGTCCGACGACTCGTCGCAAACCTTCGGCGGCAGTCTCGTCGGCACCGGCGGCCTGGTCAAACAGGGCGCGGGCATGCTGACGCTGAACGGTGTCAGCAACGCGTTCTCCGGCACGACGACGGTGGCGGGCGGCACCTTGGCCATCGGCGACGCGGCGAATCCCGCCGCGGTGCTGGGTGGCAACGTCGTGGTGAATTCGCTCGGCGCGTTGCGCGGCCACGGCACGATATCGGGCGACGTCAGCAGCAGCGGCGTGGTCGCACCGGGCGGCTCGATCGGAACGCTGTCGGTGGGCGGCAACTATACGCAGGCGGCCGGCGGCACGCTGTCGATCGAGGTCAGCCCGACGGAAGCATCGCAACTGCGCGTAGGCGGCGCCGCGACGCTCGGCGGCACGTTGGCCGTTCTGTTCGATCCCGGCACCTATACGGCCCGCCGCTACACCGTGCTGAGCGCGGCCAACGGCGTGACGGGCCATTTCGAGACCGTCGGCACCACCACGGCCGGCGCGAATCTCGGCGCGTTGCAATCGTCGGTGGACTACGGCGCCAACGCGGTCGACCTGCTGCTCGCCGAGCCGACGGGGCCCGGTACGCCGGCCGGCCCGACGATCATCGCGCCGACCAGGACGTCGATCTACTCGGCGCTCGGCACGATGGCCTTGCTGCAGGCGCAGAGCGCCAGTTCGACGCTGCTCGGGCGTCTGGCGGCCCCGGAGGACGATGCGTCCGGCTCCCGCAACGTGTGGGCCGTTGCCAGCGGTTCCAGCACCAAGGTGGGCGGCACGAGCGGCGCGCCGGGCTTCCTCACGCACGCGTACGGGTTCCTGGCGGGCGGGCAGGGACGGCTCGGCGACGCCACCGTCGGTGCGGCCGGCGGCTACACGCACACCGCGCTGTCCGAAGACACGACAGGCGCATCGGGCGCCATCGACACGCTGCGCGTCGCGCTGTACGGCGCGCAGCCGATCGGCGCGGTCAACCTGTCGGCCACGCTCGGTTACGGTCTCGATTTCCTGTCGCAGAAGCGGCCATTCGGCAGCGCGGGTACCGCCGAAGGCGACCATCTCGGCCACGAATTCACCGCCGCTACGCAGGCCAGCCTGCCGATGGCGGCCGGCGGCTTCCGGTTCGCGCCGCACGTCGGGCTGCGGTATGCATACGTGCGCGGCAGCGGCTTCAGCGAGGACGGCGCCAACGGCCAGAACCTGCACGTCGGCCCCGACAGCGCGAGGAGCCTGCAGCCGTACGTGGGTGTGTCGCTCGCCAAGGCGTTCGGCGATGCCGTGCGCCCGGTCGACGTCCAGCTGCGCGTCGGCTATGCGCACGAGGTGCTGCGCGACAGTCGCGTCGTCCAGGTGCAGAGCCAGGACGGGACCGTGTTCGCGGCGCCGGGTACCGATCTGCCACGCTCGTTCCTCACCACGGGCGCCAGCGTCACGCTGCAGGCCGCCAAGACGACCACGGTATCGCTCGGGCTGGATGCGACGATCAATACGGGCCATGTGTCGGCGCAGTCGGCATATGTGCGCGTCAATTCCAGGTTCTGACCGCGTGGGAACAGGGATGGTGAAACGGGTCTTTCGATGTGGCGGGTTGTCCCTCGTCTTCAATCGATCGATGAACCGTCGTCAATTTCCTATGCTTCGCAGGTAGAACCGCACGCCGTGCAGGCGAGCCCGGCACGGCCACATGCGTGCCGAGCCGGTGTTGCACGGCGGAATCATTTTCCGTTGAATCCCCGCGCGCTTGCCGATGCCCGACAACGCAGGCAGCGATCGGAAGCCCCATCCGGCGCGGCGCCGAATAGCCTCACGTCGTCCATCGCGACGGTTCCCCCGGCCCCGCTTCATTACCCGCCACGTGCGCCGTATCGGCGCTGTAACGTTTTTGGCGCGATTTTCCCGTGCCGGATGCCCGGCATCGCCGCGGGCCGTCCCGACAACGCAGTCGCGAGACTGGCACGTTGTTCGCTTCACCGGGGGGCGGTAGGAACGATAGTCGCCATGCACTCCTGATCGTCCGACAAATCGACGCGCATGCGTCGCGGGGCGTCCGAAACACGGCACGTTCGCTCTGCGCCGCCAGCCGATGGCGCACCCCGATCCGGACGCGGACCGCTCGATCATGACGAGCGCAACGCGCACGCAGTGACGAGTCGAGCATCGGCTGTCATCCCACCTCCTACGGGGAGAGAAAAAATGTCGGCCAAGCCAATCCGGACCCTACGAGCGTTTCTGATCGTCTTTTCCGTTTGCCTGATGACGTTGGCACCCGGGCGGGCGAGCGCGTTGTCGAACCAGTTGCTGTTGCTGCTGCCGGACAACTTCACGTTGCCGGACCCGCGTGTGTCCGCATGGCTCGATTCCGCGGCGGAGGAGGGACTGCAGATCTCGCTGATCAGCGACACGCAATTCAAGCAGGGCGGCACGTCGCTGCAGCAGTACCAGGGACTCATCCTGCCTGACCAGGTGCATACGGTCGCCGACGATACGCTCGTGACCGCCATCCAGAGCTATGCGTTGAACGGCGGGCGCGTGATGCTCGTCTATGATTTCGGCGTACTGAACGCGACGGGATTCTATCCGGCCGGGCAATCGCGTTTCAGCTCGATGGCCGGCGTCAACTACGTGCTCTACGACACGCTCGGCGGGAACATGATCGGCCTCGGCAACGTGACCGGCATGGGCAGCACGTTGCGCGCGCTACAGATTCCTCCGGGGAAGTCGATGGCATGGCCGGGCTCGACGACGGCGGCGACCGCGTTGGCCTCAACCGCGTCGACTACATCGACCGGCTCGACGACGAACCCGTTGCTCTACCTGCAGCCGAGCCCGTCGAACCCGGGCGGGCTTGCCGGTTACAACCATCAGGCGTATTTCACGTACAAGACGGTCAACGGGCGCATGACCGGCGTGCCGCTGAATCTCGGGCGCGTGTCGGCCGGCGCAAAGGTCGGATCCGGATCGTACTCGCCGACCTCGACGATGCTGTCGCCGGTATCGACGGCGGTGAAGGGCGCGACGTCGTTCGCGACCGCGTCGCCCGCCGCGACGACCGACGTGCTCGAAGGCATCTCCGGCTACGTATACGGCTTCCTCACCTATCCGAGCTACGTCACGCAAGGCACGTATACCGGCACGACGCTGCTGACGTCGCCGAACTTCGGGCTCGTCGCCGGCTATCAGGCGTATGGAAACGGCGGCGTGATGTTCGTCAACCTGCCGCTCGCGTATCTCGACGGGCAAACCGACAGCATGCCGATCCACGGCTTCCTGCATTACTTCACGACGAACATCCTGTCGATGCCGCACCTGTCGCTGCAGCCGCGGGCGCAGGCCGGGATGGTCCTGAACTGGCACTTCTGTGCGCGAGATCAGATTCAGCCGGCGCAGTACCTGAAGAATTACGGCGTCTGGAACAGCGGCCCGTATTCGATCGTGATGACGGCCGGCCCTGACGACGTGACGATCGGCGACGGTCTCGGCATCAACCTGACGAACAATACGCAGGCGAAACAACTGGTCGCGTTCCTGCTCAAGCGCGGGCACAAGGTCGGCAGCCACGGCGGCTGGGCGCACGACTACTGGGGGGCGAACGCGAGCGAAACCAATGCGAGCACGTTCACGCAGTATCTGGTGCTGAACCACAATGCGGTTCAGTCGGTGACGGGCAAGCCGGACGTCGAGTGGGCGGCCCCGGAAGGCAATACGCCGACGTGGGCGGTGAACTGGCTCGAATCGAACGGCTACTCCGGCTACTACTTCACCGGCCATACCGGCAATGCGCAAACGCGTGCGTATCGCAACGGTTCGCTGCTGAATCCGGGCATCTGGGCGTTTCCGGTGATGCCGTTCGGCAAGTATGCGACGTTCGAAGAGTTCCAGGAGTTCGCGGTGCCGACGACGGACGTCCAGAACTGGTATCTGTCGCTGATGGATTTCGTCGTCGCGAACCGCACGAGCCGGTTGATCTACATGCACCCGCTGGGCGCGTCGTGGTATCCGAACGTCGTCACGACGATTCTCGGCTACGCCGCGTCGCTGGCGACGACCGGCCAGTTCAAGTGGTTCACGATGGATCAGCTCACGCAGTTCGACCGGCGCCGTCTGCTCGTGAACTGGACGGCGACCGATACCGGCACCGGCTGGACGTTCAGCGCGACGCAGCCGACCAGTCTGCAGGACATGACGTGGCTGTTGCCGAAGAGCACGTACCAGTTGCCGAGCGTGAAAAGCGGCAGCGCGACGGTCGTGAGCACCGATCCGGTCAACTGGCTGGTCATCGCGGGCTCGGGCAAGTCGCTGACGTTCACGAGCGCGAAGGTGCACTGACGCGCGCCGGCTCCTTTGCCAACGGGGAACACCATGAAGCGAGCTTCGTTTGCGCGTGCGCTGCGCATGCTGGCCGTATCGGCGAGCATCGCGCTGATGTTCGGCGTGTCGTTCGCACAGTCCGCGCATCGAGCGCCGCGCGGGTTTGCACGGCCGCCGCTCCATCTGCATGGCGCCGCGAAACGGAATCCTGTGGGCCTGTCGCCGCAGCAGATTCGCCGTTTCTACGGGTTCGACGCGTTGCCGGCGCGCGGCTACGGTGGCGACGATCAGATCATCGCCATCGTCGATGCGTACGACAATCCGAACGTCGAGGCGGATCTGCGCTTGTTCAGCCGCACGTTCGGCCTGCCGCCGTGCGCGTCGCCGCGCTGCTTCACGAAGGTGTACGCGACGGCGGACAAGCGTCCGCCGCCGCCGGACGCACTGTGGGCACTCGAGAGTTCGCTGGACGTGCAGTGGGCGCACGCGATCGCACCGAATGCGCGGATCGTGCTGGTCGAAGCCGCATCGAGTTCGCTCGATGACCTGATGAGCGCGGTCGCACTCGCGACGCGTCCGGCACCGGGCGGGGTCGGCGCGAAGGTCGTGTCGATCAGTTGGGGGAGCGGCGAGTTCCTGGCCGAAACGCAATTCGACGGGCAGCTCGCCAGCGCGAACGGCGTGTCGTTCGTCGCGGCATCCGGCGACGGCGGCAACGGGGTCGACTACCCGGCCGCGTCGCCGTATGTGCTGAGCGTCGGCGGCACGTCGATCGCAACCGATGCGAGCGGCGCCTATGTCGACGAAACGGCGTGGGTCGGCAGCGGCGGCGGGCAGAGCGCCGTCGAGACGGCGCCGACGTATCAGTCGAACTTCGGACTGCCGTCGAATAGCCTCGGGCTGCGCGGCCTGCCCGACGTCGCCTATGACGCCGACCCGGCGTCCGGCTTCGCGGTCTACGATTCGTACGGCTATGCGGGGCAGGGCGGGTGGTTCGTCGTCGGCGGCACGAGCGCCGGCGCACCGCAATGGTCCGCGTTGATCGCGATCGCGAACAGCGTGCGCATCGCGCGCGGCAAGACGACGCTGAACGCGGTGAGCGCGATCCAGAGTGTGCTGTACGGGCTCGCGTCGAGCGCCTACGCGACGAACTTCCGCGACATCGTCAGCGGCTCGAACGGCGCATGCGGCACGCTTTGCACGGCGGCAACCGGATACGACTACGTAACCGGTCTCGGGCGCCCGATGGCCGCCAATCTGGTCCAGGCGTTGATCGCCGCGCCGTGACACGGGTAAGGCCGCGGAAGAGGCAGGCGGGCTCGATCACGCTGACGGCTGGTCGACATCGCCGTTAGCGCGAATGGGCGATTCCCCTCGCACCCTGTAATAGCCTTCGATCGACACGTCCGGATCCCGGCTCCGGGCTACGCGCCAAACGGCGCGCGACTGTCCATGGAGCGCCGGCCGGTCCACCGTTCAACCGCCCGCTAGCCGTTTTCCTCGCTGACAAACATCCCCCATTTTGAAGAGCACCTTCCTGCCGCGAGGGGCTAACAGTAAAAAATCGGCTCATTACACTGCGCCCGTCGCATCGCCGAGCAGTCTCGACGCGGCACAGACGCAGCGCGCAAGCGTTACGACCGGCAAACGAAAGATTTGGGGGTAAATCGTCATGAACAAGCGTTGGGGGATCGTCGCACCCGCCGCGTTGCTTGCTGCAGCCGCTCATGCGCAGAGCAGCGTGACCCTGTACGGCAAGATCGAGGACGGTATCAACTACACGAGCAACGCACGCGGCCACGGAACCGTGCAACTGCAAAGCGGCTATGACTACGGGAGCCGCTGGGGCATCAAGGGCACGGAAGACCTTGGCGCGGGCTACCAGGCGATTTTCACGCTCGAGAGCGGTTTCGACGTCAACACCGGCAAGATGAACCAGGGTGGTCGGGAGTTCGGCCGCCAGGCTTTCGTCGGCATCGCGTCGGATCGATACGGCACGCTGACGTTCGGTCGCCAGTACGACCCGAGCGTCGATCTCTTCTCGCCGCTCACCGCGAACGGCAACTGGACGGGCTACCTGTTCTCGCATCCGTACGACAACGACAACACCGACTACTCGTTCCGCGTGAATAACGCGGTCAAGTACGTGTCGCCGGTGTGGCACGGCGTGACCGCGGAGGCGATGTACGGGTTCAGCAATCAGGCGGGCGGTTTCGCGAACAACCGCCTGTATGGCGCCGCGCTGCAATACCAGCGGGGCGGGCTGACGGTCGGCGCGTCGTATCTGAAGATCAACAACGCACGCAATGCCGATTCGACCGGGGCGATCACCGGCGACAACACGTTCGATGCGTCGTCGCAGCAGAACATCGGCATCGGCGTGAATTATGCGTTCTCGAATGCGCTCGTGGGATTCACGTATTCGCACGTCGACGTCTACGACCCGACTTCGAACGCGTATTTCACCGGCACGACGCAGCCGGCGGGCGGTGCATGGAAATCGTGGAAATTCGACAACTTCGAGGTGAACGGCCTCTATCACTTCACGACTGCGTTTTACGTCGGCGCGGCATACACGTACACGCAGGCCCGCGTCGCGTCGACGGTCGGCGCGTTCAATCCGAAGTGGCATCAGCTGAGCACGAAGGTGAATTACGACTTGTCGAAACGCACGTCGGTATTCGTAGAGGGCGTCTATCAGCATGCGATGAACGCGCACACGGGAACCGACTTCGATTACGCGTACATTCCGGGCGCCGCCGATATCTCGTCAGGCCCGAATCAATATGTCGCACGTATCGCGCTGCTGCATCACTTCTGATGCCCATGCCCCGTTCGACACGACGCGCCGGCGTTTCCTGGCGCCGTGCGCGATCACAGCGGAAGCACGGAAGTCTGCTTGATCTTCTGCATCGGAATCTCGGTCTTCACGCTCTGCACGCCTTCGATCCGGGTCAGGTGGTCGATCTGGAGTTGCCGATAGGCGTCGATATCGGCGGTCACGACACGCAGCAGGCAATCGCAATCGCCCGCCATCAAGTGGCACTCGAGCACCTGTGGAAGACGCTGAACCGCTTCGGTGAAACGGTCGACGGTTTTCGCGTCCTGGCTCGTCAGCCAGATGCGGACGAAGACGGTCAACCCCGCGCCGATCTTCGATGCGTCGAGCAGCGCCGCGTAGCGCTCGATGACGCCAGCCTGTTCCAGCTGCTTGACCCGACGCAGGCACGGTGACGGCGACAGTCCCACCTTCTGCGCGAGTTCCACGTTCTGGATTCGTCCGTCTTCCTGAAGCACGTTCAGAATGCGACGGTCCATTTCGTCCAGTTCGATGACGGCCATTGATCGGACCTATTCGGTTGAGGCACGCGGTGCCCGGGTTTTCGGGTTTTGAAGCATGGAATTGCTAAATCGCGCCCATCTTAAGGCGAACACGCAACCTGAAATTATTTTTTCTACGATAAATTTTTGCCCGTAGCAGCCGGGACGGTCCCGCTGCCGATCAAGGGGCAAACGATGAGCACCGATTCCGTCCAGCACTTCGAATTCGAACAAAATCCTCACCCCGTCGCGGCGGCCGAGCGCGCCGCGCTGCTCGCCAATCCCGGTTTCGGCCGGGTCTTCACGGATCACATGGTGACGATCCGGTACTCGGCGGACGAAGGGTGGCATCACGCGAAAATCGGGCCGCGCGAACCGTTCCGGTTCGATCCGGCGACGCTCGTGCTGCACTACGCGCAGGAAATCTTCGAGGGCTTGAAAGCCTTCCGGCTGCCGGACGGCGGCGCGGCGTTGTTCCGTCCCGATGCGAATGCGCGGCGCTTTCGTCATTCGGCCGAGCGGCTCTCGATGGCGCCGTTGCCGGAGGCGATGTTCGTCGAATCGGTACGTGCGCTCGTCCACGCCGATCGCGACTGGATTCCGGCGTTCGACGGCGCGGCGCTGTATTTGCGGCCGTTCATGATCGCGACGGAGGCGGTGCTCGGCGTAAAGCCGTCGCCGGAGTATCTGTATTGCGTGATCGCGACGCCGGTCGGCGCGTACTTCAAGAGCGGCGCGTCGGGCGTGACGCTCTGGGTGTCGGAGCAGTACACGCGGGCGGCGCCGGGCGGCACGGGCGACGCGAAATGCGGCGGCAACTACGCGGCGAGCCTGGCCGCACAGGCGGAGGCGACTCGCGAAGGCTGCGAGCAGGTGGTGTTTCTCGATGCGGTCGAACGCCGCTGGATCGAGGAACTGGGCGGGATGAACGTGTTCTTCGTGTTCGACGACGGATCGATCCAGACGCCGCCGCTGAACGGGACGATTCTGCCTGGCATCACGCGCGCGTCGTTGATCACGCTGGCTCGGGAACTGAATTACACGGTGCGGGAGGAGGGCTACACGATCGAGCAGTGGCAGGCGGACGCGCGCAGCGGTCGGCTGGTCGAGGCGTTCGCCTGCGGCACGGCGGCGGTCGTGACGGCGATCGGCCGGGTGAAGGGTCGCGCGTACGACTTCACGATCGGCGAAGGCGGCGCGGGGCCGGTCACGTCGCGGCTGAAGGGGGCGCTGCTCGATATCCAGAACGGGCGCGAAGCCGATCGCCACGGCTGGGTGGACCGCGTGTTTTGAGTTCGGCACGGCGGCCATCGCGTGTCGTGGCGGCCGTCCTGAAAGCCGCGGCCGGCATGCCGGCCGGAAGCAGCCGTGCCGCCTCCTGGAATGCTTTGATCATGTCAGCTGTTTCGTTGTCACGCGCCATTGACCGCTTGTTCATTGTCGACCCCGGTCTTCACCGGCTGCTGGGCGGTGTGCGCGCCGCACTCGCGAGCGTGCTCGTCGGCGCGCTCGGCATTGCATCGGCGCTGCATCTCGGTCTCGCGATCACCACCGGCGCCGTGGGCATACTGTTCGCGATGATCGCGCCGCTCTTCCTGCGCGATGCTCGCCGGCTGGACTGGTATGAATCGCTGGCGTGGCAATACGGCGTCGCATGCGCGAGTTTCGCCGCGGCCGCCGTCGCGAGTGCGTGGCCAGCGGTCGGCAAGGCGGGTTTCGTGATCGTCCTGTTCTGTTCGATGCTGTGCCAGACTCAAGGGCCGCGCACGATCGGATGTGCGTTCCTGGCGATCGCGATGTACTACCTTGGCCTCTATCTGCATCCGGCCGCGCTACAGGTCGGCCACATGCTGGCGATGTCGATCGCGGGCCCGGCGGGCGTCGTGCTCGTCTGCCGGATGCTGTTGCCGACGCATGCGGCGCACACGCCCCGGCTCATCGCGCGCTCGGTATCGCTGCACGCGGCATGCATTGCGCGAAGCGCCGTGTCGGACGCGGGCGAGTTCGATGCGATGGCGCATTTGCTCGCGTTGAACGAAGCCGCCATCGCACTCGAGAATCATGCGTCGACATTCGGTGAACGCGACGCGCGTGCATTGCACGCCGCGCTCGTCGCATTGGAGCTCGCAGCCGCCCGGCGCGTGCTGAACCACGACCGGACGGATGCCGCCGCCGCGGCGCTACGCGCGGCGATTGCGCGCTTCGATGCCGTCGCCGGCGACGTGGCGGCGCGCAGGACCGCCACACGTCCGCCCGCGTCCCCGCCGCATGCGCGTGCGGTTCGGTGGGGCGCCGGCTGGCGCACGCTTGCATGGTTGCCGGCGATCCGCGCCGTGGCGGCTGCGTGCGCCGCGATGTTGATCGGCGAGACGCTGTCGTCGGAGCGATGGATGTGGGCGGTGCTTAGCACGTTCGTCGTGTTCTTCGGCACGTATTCGTGTGCGGACACGATCTATCGCGGCACGCAACGTGTCGTCGGCACGCTCGCCGGCGCGCTTGCGAGCGTACTCGTCGTCAGTGCCGTTCATCATGCGAATGCAGTCGTGGTCATCGTCATGGGCGTGTGCGTGTTTGCCTGGGCGTACCACATCCTGCATGCCTACGGGCGCGGCGTATTCTTTTTGACGGTGCTGATCGGCGTCGTCTATGCGCAACTGGGCTTCGAGATCGGAACGCTTGCGGAACTGCGTATCGGCGAGGTGTTGATCGGCTGCGCGGTTTCGCTCGCGGCGGCGATGCTGGTGATGCCACTGGCGGCGTCGCGCCACATCGCGATGCGTTCGCACAACCTGTTGGCGGCGCTGCGCGAACTCATGCACGAGCGCGACGATGGCACGCGGCCGGAGGCGGCGCAGATGCGCGCGGCCGATCGCCGTTTTCACGACGTGCGTATGGCGATCAGGCCGCTGGCTGCGTGGAGCATGTTCCGCGTATCCGGCGATGCGCGACGGTTGTCGGACACGCTGCTGTCTTGCTGGCTGCATGGCCGGATCGTCGCGACGCTCCTGCCTGCTGAAGCCGACGGCTCGGTTGTCGGATTCGAACGGCATTCACGCGCAGCCATCGTCACGCGAATCGATGCGTTGATGGACGATCTGGATCACAGTCGCTCGATGCGACTCGACGCGGCCGCGAACGTGGGGCACGGAACGCTCGCGATATCCGGTGATCGTCCGTTACCGGCCCATCCGGAACTGGCTCGGCTCGACGCGAAGCTGACCGAACTCAACCGGGCATTCGAGCACGCGCTGTTCGGAAAAGTGGAGGGCGAGGAACGGTGGCGGAGATAACGGCGGCGCTCGCATCGTTCGCGCGTTGAGCGCTGACACGCATTCTGGTGCGCTAGGGTCTGTTTACATATGGAACGCGCATGCGTTGCCACGAGAACGGCCGCTCGCGAGGCGCGCGACGCCGCGAATACTGACGTATTCGCAAGGAGCGCAACGTGGCGAACGGCCGTTCTCGTGGCAACCCCAAATTAAAAAATCATTCCACGGGAATGCCCGAAATCGCCCGTATGGCGGCGTCGCTCGTCGCTTGTTTGGCTCGGCCAAACGGCGCTCCTCACTCCTTGCCATACGCCCCGGAGGAAGTCCCCTTGGGGGACGAGCGATTTCGGGCATTCGCATGCGCGTTCCATATGTAAACAGACCCTAGGAATCGACGGATCTCGCGCATCGGGCTGCCGACTGGCTATCGTTGGCGGCACCCGCTATCCGCCGATCGTTCGGACGGTCGTTCAACGCATCGCCCCGCCAGCAACGTTCGCGCCACCGATATGCGGGAAAGCGGTAGCTTTTCACGTGCGCTCGAGCATCTTGATCGCTGCTGCGGCGGCTCCCGCACGGGTCTCGACATGCAACTTCCGGAACAGGTGTTCGAGATGCTTGTTCACCGTGCGCGGGGCGATGCCCAGAATGTCGCCGATATCGCGGTTCGTCTTGCCGTGCGACACCCACAGCAACACTTCGGCTTCCCGCATGGTCAGGCCGAAGCGTTCGGCGAGCGCATTGCAATGCACCGTGTCGTCTCTTTCCTTGAGGATCACGATCCATTCACCCGGCTCCGGACCGAGCGTCGCACTGGCCGAGCGGCGTATCTGGCCCGAGCCGAATTCATGCACGGCGTCGTCCTGGGCGCCGCGCGCGAGCCAGTCGATGAACCAGGCGCGCAGCGGCGCAGGCAGTTTCGGCGGCGCATCGGTATCACGCGCGTTCGTGGTTTGCGCGGCATCGAAGCGGTCGTCATGCGCGGCCGTGTATGCAGCGATATGATGCGCAGCCTGAGGGCTCTGCCACCGAATCGTGCCGTCCGCGCCGACGATCAGCGCCGCGCGCGTGTCGAGCGACAGTGCGGCCTCCGCATACAACTGTGCGCGTGAACGCCGCACGTGGGCGCCGATGCGTGCGCACAACTCCTCGGGCTGCACCGGCTTGGTCACGTAATCGATGCCGCCCACGCGAAAGCCGCGTACGACGTGCTCGCTTTCCGTCAATGCAGTCATGAAGATGACGGGCAGATGCTCGTGCCGTCCGTCCTGCTTGATGCGCACACAGGTTTCGAAGCCGTCCATGCCGGGCATCATTGCGTCGAGCAACACCACGTCGGGCGTCACGCGCGCGAGGCGCTTGAGCGCGTCGTCGCCGGACAGCGCGACGATCACCGCGTAGCCGTGCGCCTGCAGCGTATCGGAGAGAAAGGCGAGGTTCTCCGGCGTATCGTCGACGATCAATATCATGGGCCGTTCGCGCAGCCACACGGCCGGAGCCTCGACGATCGGGGAGGCCGCGATCGGGGTGTGCGCGTCATGCGTCCGCGCCGCGCGCGAGTCGGTCAAGTTCATGCTCGAGTTCCCTTAGCTGAAAACGTTCCGCCAACGAGCGCAACGCGTCGATTTGATCCCGCAACGCGGGCCAGGCCTCACGGGCGGCGTCGAGCTGTTCGATCACGCCCTGTACGTAGCCGACTTCGAGATGCGCATGCAGATGCTCGACGAGCCCCCGCGGCCACACGGCGGCCGTGAGCGGCGCTGTCGCGACCGGCGCGCTCGCGCCGGTATCGGACGCGATCCAGTCGAGTGCAAGCAGTTGCGCAAGCTTGTCGAGCAGCAGATTCACCTGCAGCGGTTTCACCAGATAACCCTTGCATCCGGTCGCGCTCGCGCGATCGCGGTCGTCGGCGAACGCGTTGGCGGAGAGCAGCACGATGGGTGCGCTCGACAACTGATTCTCGGAGATCAGGCGGCTGGTTTCGTAGCCGTCCATCAACGGCATCGAAATGTCCATGACGATCGCGTCCGCCGTGTGCATCGCCAGCCAGCGCAGCGCATCGGTGCCGCTGGCCGCTTCGGCGACGTCGAAGCCGAGCGGCGTCAGCAATTGCACGACGATATCGCGCTGGTCGTCGAGGTCGTCGACCACGAGAATGGTGCGGCGCGCACCCGTATAGCCGCGAATCGACGCGAGTTCGGTCGGGGTTTCGGCCGCCGCGTCGACGGCCGGGGCGAACAGGCGTACCACGAAGCGCGTGCCGTGGCCGACTTCGCTGTCCACTTCGAGGCTGCCGCCGAGCGCGTGCGTGAGCAGGCGGCAGATCGTGAGTCCGAGGCCGGCGCCGTGATCGTACGCATGGGCCGCTTCGCCGCGTTCGAACGGCAGGAACAGGCGCTCCATTTCGGCGGGCGGGATGCCGGGGCCGGTATCGATCACCTCGAACTTGAGCGTATCGAGCCCGTGACTCACGCGCAGCGTGATCGTGCCGCTCGACGTGAAGCGGATCGCATTGCCGATCAGGTTCGTGAGGATCTGGCTCATGCACTTCTGGTCGGTGCGCACGGTGGCGGGCAGCCGGCCGGCCGTCTGCACATCGAAGGCGAGCGCCTTTTCGAGCGCCTGCGGACGGAGCATCGACGTCAGATGCGCGACGAAATCGGCGAGCGATACCTTGGCGATGTTCAACTGAAGCTTGCCCGCCTCGATGCGCGCGATGTCGAGCAGACCGTCGACGAGCGCGAGCAAATGCTCGCCGCTGCGATGGATCGTGCGCACGGCGTTGTAGCGCGTGGGCGTGAGTTCTTCCTTCGCCTGCAGCAGCAACTGCGTGTAGCCGAGAATGCTGTTCAGCGGCGTGCGCAACTCGTGGCTCAAGCCGGACACGTAACGGCTCTTGGCCTGATTGGCCGATTCCGCGGCGGCGGTCGCGCGCTTGAGCGCCGCGTCGGTTTTCTGATGCGCGTCGATTTCCAGCATCAGCAATTCGTTTTGCCGCTGCGATTCTTCCTGCGTGACACGACGGTTTTCGCGCTCGAGCACGAACCACCAGGCCGCGATGCAGCCCACCAGCGAGAGCGCGAGAAAGATATTCAGAAAACTGCCCGAGAGCGCATGGCCGATCGACGGTCCGGCGGCGCTCATCGACGTCGCGCTCTGCGACCAGATCAGATAGAGCACGCTCCCCAGCACCGCGAGCATCGCGAACACGAGGCTCGCATAGTGGATCAGGCGTAGCGCGGCGGGGCCGAGTCGCGCACCGGGCAGCACGCGATGCAGCGCGCGGCCGGCCTGCGACGCGAAGCGCGCGTGCGGCTTGCAGCGGTCGTGGCAGCGCGAGTCGAGCGAGCAGCACAGCGAGCAAATCGTGCCGCCATAGGCCGGGCAGTACGCCGTATCGTCGGGTTCGAAGGTGTTTTCGCAGATCGCGCAGCGCAGCGAGGTGGCGTCGCCGGTCGGTTGCGCGGCGCGGGCAATGTAATAGCGACCGCGTGTCAGTACCGCGAGCACGGGCGCGCACGCGAACGCCGCGCCGAACGCGATGAACGACGACATCGCCTGGGCGAGCGCGCCGAACAGGCCGCTATGCGCCAGCATCGCGACGGCGGCCGCGATCAGCATCGCGCCGACGCCCACGGGGTTCACATCGTAGAGGTGCGCGCGCTTGAACTCGATATGTCGCGGGCTGTAGCCGAGCGGCTTGTTGATGACGAGATCGGCGAACAACGCGCCGATCCACGCGATCGCGATGTTCGCGTAGAGCGACAGCACCTTGGCGATCGCATCGAACACGCCCATTTCCACGAGCAGCAACGCGATCATGACGTTGAACACGAGCCACACCACGCGGCCCGGATGGCTGTGCGTGAGCCGCGCGAAAAAATTGGACCACGCGAGCGAGCCCGCATAGGCGTTGGTCACGTTGATCTTCAACTGCGAGACGATCACGAACAGCGTCATCGCGGGCAGCGCCCAGCTCGCGAGCCCCAGCGGATCGAGCAGCAGATGATAGGCGACGAGGTACATCTGCGTCGGCTCGGTGGCGTGGCTGGCATCGACTTCATACTGGAGCGCGATGAAGGCGAGCAGGGCGCCGCCCAGCATCTTGAGCGCGCCGGGCACGATCCAGCCAGGCCCCGTCGAGAGCAGCGCGAACCACCAGCGCGTGCGGTTCTTCGCGGTGAGCGGCGGCAGGAACCGCAGATAGTCGACCTGTTCACCCACTTGCACGATCAGCGCGAACACGACCGTCGACGCCTGACCGAAGGCGATCAGGCTGAACGCGCGGCCTTGCGGCGCGAAGCCCGCGAAGGTGGTCCATTGCGCGATCAGGTCGGGATGGCGCCACAGCACGGCGGCGTAGGGCAGTACGAACAACACGAGCCACAGCGGCTGCGTCCAGCTTTGCAGGCGGTTGATCAGCGTGATGCCGAACATGACGATCGGAATCACCACGAGCGAACTTACGACGTAGGCGATCGCCAGCGAAATATGGAAATACAGCTGGAGCGCCAGCGACATGATGGCCGCTTCGAGCGCGAAAAAAATGAACGTGAACACCGCGTACAGCAGCGACGTGACCGTCGAGCCGATATAGCCGAAGCCCGCGCCGCGCGTGAGCAGGTCCATGTCGACGCCGTAGCGCGCCGCGTAATAGCTGATGGGCAAACTGGTCAGCCAGATCAGCACGGAGACGGCCGCGATGGCCCAGAACGCGTTCGTGAAGCCGTAGTTCACGACGAGACTGCCGCCGATCGCCTCCAGCACCAGAAACGACACCGCGCCGATCGCCGTATTGGCCACGCGCAGCTCCGACCAGCGCCGGAATGAGCGCGGCGTGAAGCGCAGCGCGTAGTCCTCGAGGGTTTCGTCGCCGACCCACGCGTTGTAGTCGCGGCGCACCTTGACGATGCGTTGGGTACCGGGCGCGCCCATTGACGGGTGACTCTGGGACATGACGATGATCCGAATTGGTGCGAAAGCGGCACGAGCGGGGCGTGAACGGCACAACGGCGGACCACGGCGCCCAGGATCGCCCTGCAATGCAAATTACATTCCAGTACGTGCGCCGGAAATACGTCGATTGACGTATTTCGATCGTCAAATTGGCTTTCTACATTGCGTCCAACCTCGACCCAGCCCGCAGCGATCCGCGCCGGGCGCCCGATAAGGAGAACGTGATGTCCGCAGACGATCGACTCGATGACGAAGCCCGGATGCCTTCGCCGCTGCGCCGGAAAATGCTCGGCGGTCTCGCCGCCGCGCCGCTGATGGCGTTGGGCCTGCCGCGCGGCGCGTTGGCGCAAACGCCGCCCACGGCGAAGGTCAACACCACGGGCCTCGCGGTCACGGATACGACCGTGACGGTCGGCCAGCTCCACTCGGCCACGGGCACGATGGCGATTTCCGAAACCGGCTCGATCCAGGCCGAGCGCCTCGCGATCGAGCAGATCAACGCGATGGGCGGCGTGCTCGGCCGCAAGGTGCGGATCATTCAGGAAGACGGCGCGTCCGACTGGCCGACCTTCGCCGAAAAGTCGAAGAAGCTGCTGGAGAACGACCACGTCGCGGCCGTGTTCGGCTGCTGGACTTCGGCCTCGCGCAAGGCTGTGCTGCCGGTGTTCGAGAAGGACAACGGCCTGCTGTATTACCCGACCTTCTACGAAGGCCTCGAACAGTCGAAGAACGTGTTCTACACGGGCCAGGAAGCGACCCAGCAGATTGTCTGGGCGCTCGACTGGGCGTCGAACACGAAGAAGGCCAAGACCTTCTTCCTGATCGGTTCCGACTACATCTGGCCGCGCACGTCGAACAAGATCGCGCGGCGCCATATCGAACAGCATCTGCATGCGAAGGTGGTGGGGGAGGAGTACTACCCGCTCGGCACGACCGAGTTCGCGTCGCTGATGAACAAGATCAAGCTCGCGCGCCCGGACTGCATCTTCGCGACCGTGGTGGGCGGCTCGAACGTGGCGTTCTACAAGCAGCTCAAGGCCGCGGGCATCACGCCGCAGAAGCAGTTTCTGCTGACGCTGTCGGTGACCGAGGACGAAGTGCTCGGCATCGGCGGCGACAACTTCGCGGGCTTCTATTCGTCGATGAAGTACTTCCAGTCGCTCGATACCGACAACAACAAGAGGTTCGTCGCGGCATTCAAGGCGCGCTACGGCCAGAAGTCGGTGATCGGCGACGTGACGCAGGCCGCCTATCTCGGCCCGTGGATCTGGAAGGCCGCGTGCGAGCGCGCGGGCAGTTTCGACGTGTACAAGGTGGTCGCGCATTCGGCCGGCATCGAAGTGGCGAACGCGCCGCAAGGCTATGCGAAGGTCGATGCGAACCATCACCTGTGGAGCCGCTCGCTGATCGGGCAGGGCCAGGCGGACGGCCAGTTCAAGGTCGTCGCGCAGTCCGAGCAGCCGATCCAGCCGAATCCGTTCCCGAAGGGCTACATGTAATCCGTCAACCGCAGCGGCGCGGCGGCCGATGACGCCGCCGCGCGAGGAGCGTTCGATGTCCGCTACCGATATTTTCAACATCACGCTGATGCAGGGCTTCGCCGGTCTGAGCCTCTTCAGCGTCCTGCTCCTGATGGGGCTCGGGCTCGCCGTGATCTTCGGCCAGATGGGCGTGATCAACATGGCGCACGGCGAATTCATGACGATCGGCGCGTATACGGTCTACCTGTTTTCGTGGTTTTCGCAGAACGTCTGGCACGCGCTCACGCCCGTGTATTTCTTCTTCGCGATTCTCGCGGCGTTCGCGCTGGCCTTCGCGGCCGGCTGGCTCGCCGAATGGGCGCTGATCCGCCATCTGTACAAGCGGCCGCTCGACACGCTGCTCGCCACCTGGGGCCTGAGCCTCGGCATGCAGCAGGTGTTCCGCTCGACCTTCGGGCCGAAGGAGGTGAGTCCGGCGCTGCCCGACTGGCTGATGGGTTCGTGGGAGCCCACGCCCGGCCTCGACATTCCGGTGAGCGGCATGTTCGTGATGGGCCTCGCGCTGCTGATGACGGGCGGCCTGCTGCTCGCGCTCTATCGGTCGCGCTGGGGCTTGCGCGTGCGCGCCACGGTCGCGAACCGGCCGATGGCGAACGCGGCGGGCATCAACACGCGGCGCACCGACCGCATGACGTTCGCGATCGGCTGCGGGATCGCGGGCGTGGCCGGCGCGGCCTTCACGGCGATCGGCTCGACGGGACCGACGAGCGGCTCGCTGTATATCGTCGATTCGTTTCTCGTCGTGACGTTCGGCGGCGCGGCGAGCCTGCTCGGTACCGTGGCGTCGGCGTTCGGCATCGCGCAGATGCAGTCGATCAGCGAGTTCTTTCTGTCGGGCTCGATTGCGCGCGTGCTCACGCTGCTGACCGTCGTCGTGATTCTGATGCTGCGTCCGCAAGGCCTGTTTGCGTCGAAGGTGCGGCGAGTTTGAGCGTGCGTTCATGCACAAGCGTCATTGACAGCTTCATTCGACTGGAGAGAGGGACATGGAACCCATCCAATCCGCGGCGAGCGGCGTATCCCCGCGATCCGGCCCGGGCGCGCCGCCGGCCGGCTGGCGCGTGCGCGTGGCGCGACTCGATGCGTCGGGCTACGCGGGCATCGTGCTGCTCGCGCTGCTGATCGTGGTCGTGTTTCCGCTCGCGCTCGACACGTTCCGCCTGAACCTGATGGGCAAGTACCTGACCTACGCGTTCGTGGCGATCGGCCTCGTGATCGCGTGGGGCTACGGCGGCGTGCTCAGTCTCGGCCAGGGCGTGTTCTTCGGCCTCGGCGGCTACGCGATGGCGATGTTTCTCAAGCTCGAGGCATCCGATCCGGCCGCCACGCACACGCAGACGACGCCCGGCATTCCCGACTTCATGGACTGGAACCAGCTCACCGCACTGCCCACGTGGTGGAAGCCGTTTCACTCGTTGCCGTTCTCGATCCTCGCGGTGCTCGTCGTGCCGACGGCGCTCGCGTTCGTGATCGGCTATGCGATGTTCAAGCGGCGCGTGGGCGGCGTGTACTTCGCGATCATCACGCAGGCGGTCGCGCTGATTCTGTCGGTGCTGATCATCGGCCAGCAGGGCTATACGGGCGGCGTGAACGGCATCACCGACCTGCGCACGCTGCTCGGCTGGGACATCCGCACGGATCACGCGAAGCTTGTGCTGTATTTCGTGAACGCCGCGTTGCTGATCGGCGCGCTGCTCGCGTGCCGCTGGGTTCAGCGCAGCAAGCTCGGCACGTTGCTGCTCGCGATGCGCGACAAGGAAGACCGCGTGCGCTTCTCGGGCTACGACGTCGCCATGTTCAAGGTGTTCGCGTTCTGTTTCGCGGCGATGCTCGCGGCCATCGGCGGTGCGATGTTCACGCTGCAGGTGGGCTTCATGTCGCCGTCGTTCGTCGGCATCGTGCCGTCGATCGAAATGGTGATCTATGCGGCCGTCGGCGGGCGCATGTCGCTGGTCGGCGCGGTATACGGCGCGATTCTCGTCAATCTCGGCAAGAGCTGGTTTTCGGAGAGTTTTCCGAACCTCTGGCTCTATCTGATGGCGGCGATGTTCATCGGCGTGGTGATGGTGTTTCCGAACGGGCTGGCGGGTCTGTACGACGAGCATGTGCGCCCGCGCGTGCGGCGGCTGCTCGGCGCGGCGAACGAGGAGGCATGAAGCATGAGCAATACCGACTTTCTGCTCGCGATCGAAGACCTGACCGTGTCGTTCGACGGCTTCAAGGCGATCGATTCGCTCAATCTCTATCTCGAACGCGGCGAGCTGCGCGTCGTGATCGGCCCGAACGGCGCAGGCAAGACCACGCTGCTCGATCTCATCTGCGGCAAGACGAAGGAAACGGCGGGCAGCATCAAGTTCCGCAACGAGGAAATCACGCATCTCGCGGAATTCCGCCGCGTGCGTAAAGGGATCGGCCGCAAGTTCCAGACGCCGTCGATTTACGAAAACCTGAGCGTGGCGCAGAACCTCGAAGTGTCGTTTCCGCGCGGACGCAGCGTGTTCGGCGCGCTCGCGTATCGCGAGGACGCCGACGTGGCCGATCGCGTGCGCGACGTGGCCGATGAAATCGGCCTCGCCGGCACGCTCGATCTGGAAGCGGGGCTGCTGTCGCACGGCCAGAAACAGTGGCTCGAAATCGGCATGCTGCTGATGCAGGACCCCGAACTGCTGATGCTCGACGAGCCGATTGCGGGCATGAGCGTGCGCGAGCGCGAACTGACCGCCGATCTGCTCGACCGCATCTGCCGCAACCGCTCGATGATCGTGATCGAGCACGACATGGCCTTCGTGGAGCGCATCGCGCACAAGGTCACGGTCATGCATCAGGGGAAGATTCTCGCGGAAGGACCAATGGCGCAGGTGCAGGCCGATCCGCGCGTGATCGACGTGTACCTGGGCCACTGAGCCGGCAACCGAACGACAACACGGAGAACACATCATGCTGGAAGTCGACGATCTCGTCGTCAGCTACGGTCAGAGCGAGGTGCTGCACGGCGTCGGCTTTGCCGTTGCGCAAGGCGAAAGCGTGGCCGTGATGGGCCGCAACGGCATGGGCAAGACGACGCTGTTCAAGGCGCTGATCGGCATGCTGCCCGCCAATCGCGGCACCGTGCGCGTGGCCGGCGCCGACGTCTCGAAGGACGAGAGCTACCGCCGCGTGTCGAAAGGCATCGGCTACGTGCCGCAAGGGCGGCAGATCTTCGCGTCGCTGACCGTCGAGGAAAACATCCAGACGGGCCTCGAAAACGCGCAGAGCCAGCGCGTGCCCGACGAACTTTACGCGTTGTTTCCCGTGCTGTTCGACATGAGAAAGCGCAAGGGCGGCAATCTGTCGGGCGGCCAGCAACAGCAACTCGCGATTGCGCGCGCGCTCGCGACCGACCCGAAAGTGCTGTTGCTGGACGAGCCGACCGAAGGCATCCAGCCGTCCGTCATCAAGGACATCGCCAAGGCGCTCAACCAGATTCGCACGAGCCGCCATATCGCCATCGTCGTGTCGGAGCAGGTGTTGAGCTTCGCGCTCGACGTGGCCGACCGCCTGTTCGTCATCGAGGGCGGGCGCTTCGTGCACCAAAGCACGCGCGATGCGGGCGACACCGACCGCATCCGCGAATATCTGTCCGTCTGAGCGCGGCGCGGCGTTCGCGCGCCGCGCCGTATGTCAATCCGCGAACCCAGGAGCGAACGCCATGCCCGAGACTCTCATCAAGGTCGATCTGAACCAGTCGGCTTACGAAAACGAACAGGTGCACAACCGCTGGCACCCCGATATTCCGATGGCCTGCTGGGTCAAGCCCGGCGACGATTTCATCCTCGAAACCTACGACTGGACCGGCGGCTTCATCAAGAACGACGACAGCGCCGACGACGTGCGCGACATCGACCTGTCGATCGTGCACTTTCTGTCCGGCCCGGTCGGCGTGCATGGCGCGGAACCCGGCGACCTGCTGGTGGTCGACCTGCTCGACATCGGCGCGAAGGCCGATAGTCAGTGGGGCTTCAATGGCTTCTTTTCGAAGACCAACGGCGGCGGCTTTCTCACCGATCATTTCCCCAGCGCGCAGAAATCGATCTGGGATTTTCACGGGGTGTACACGAGTTCGCGCCATATTCCGGGCGTGAATTTCGCGGGCCTGATTCACCCGGGCCTGATCGGCTGCCTGCCCGACCCGGCGCTGCTCGAGACCTGGAACGCGCGCGAAACCGGCCTGATCGCCACCGCGCCCGATCGTGTGCCGCCGCTCGCGAATCCGCCATTCGCGGCCACCGCGCACATGGGCAAGCTCGCGGGCGACGCGCGCGACCGGGCCGCCGCGCAGGGCGCGCGCACCGTGCCGCCGCGCGAGCACGGCGGCAATTGCGACATCAAGGATCTGTCGCGCGGCTCGAAGGTGTTTTTCCCCGTGTACGTGGATGGCGCGGGCCTGTCGGTCGGCGACCTGCACTTCAGCCAGGGCGACGGCGAGATCACGTTCTGCGGCGCGATCGAAATGGCCGGCTGGGTGCATATGCGCGTGAATCTCATCAAGGGCGGCATGGCGAAATACGGGATTCGCAACCCCGTCTTTCAGCCCAGCCCGATCACGCCGACCTATAACGATTACCTCATTTTCGAGGGCATTTCGGTCGACGAACAGGGTGGCCAGCATTATCTCGATGTCACCACCGCGTATCGCCAGGCGTGCCTGAACGCGATCGAGTACCTGAAGAAATTCGGCTATTCGGGCGCGCAAGCCTATTCGTTGCTCGGCTGTGCGCCGGTGCAGGGGCACATCAGCGGCGTGGTGGATATTCCGAACGCGTGTGCGACCTTGTGGCTGCCCACGCAGATCTTCGACTTCGACATTCGCCCGAATGCCGACGGCCCGATCCGGCACATCCAGGGCGGCGTCGATCTGCCGTGTTCGCCGGATCTCGCGAACGCGTGACCGACACACTGAAATGACGCAGGAATAGGAGGCCGTCATGCCAATCTACGACTTCGAATGCGCGAGCTGCGGGCCGTTCTCCGTCATGCGTCGCATCGCGGATCGCGAGAAACCGTGCCGCTGTCCCGATTGCGGCGCCGAAGGCGGGCGCGTCATCAGCGCGCCATCACTGGCGTTGATGGGAGGTACGCGCCGCGCCGCACACACGACCAACGAACGTGCCGCGCACGCGCCGCGTCAGTCCGGCGACGGGCCGCCACTACGCCATCGCGCCGGTTGCAGTTGCTGCTCGGGCGGCGCGTCGAAACTCGCAGGCACGGCGTCGGACGGCCTCAAGCGGCCGGCGGGACGGCCGTGGATGATCAGCCACTAAGGTGTGCCGCGCGCGAGCCGATGCGCGGAAGCAGCGGCCATCGCGCGCGGCGTCAACGTGTACGTGTTAGAGGAGGAAGCGTCATGCGACAGGGTGATATTTCGAGTAGCCGCGACTGTGTGGGCGTCGCAGTGGTCAACTACAAGATGCCGCGTCTGCACACGAAGGCGGAGGTGCTCGACAACGCGCGGCGTATCGCCGACATGGTGGTCGGCATGAAGCAGGGTTTGCCGGGCATGGATCTCGTGGTGTTTCCCGAGTATTCCACGCACGGCATCATGTACGACCGCCAGGAGATGTTCGATACGGCGTCCGCGATTCCCGGCGAAGAGACGGATATTTTCGCGGCGGCGTGCCGCAAGGCCAACGTGTGGGGCGTGTTCTCGATCACGGGCGAGCGCCACGAGGAACATCCGCGCAAGGTGCCGTACAACACGCTCGTGCTGATCGACAATCGCGGCGAGATCGTGCAGAAGTATCGGAAGATCATGCCGTGGACGCCGATCGAAGGCTGGTATCCGGGCGACCGCACCTATGTGACGGATGGGCCGAAGGGCCTCAAGATCAGCCTGATCATCTGCGATGACGGCAATTATCCGGAGATCTGGCGCGACTGCGCGATGAATGGCGCGGAGCTGATCGTGCGCTGCCAGGGCTATATGTATCCGGCGAAAGAGCAGCAGGTGATGGTCGCGAAGGCGATGGCGTGGATGAACAACACCTACGTGGCCGTGGCCAACGCCACGGGGTGGGACGGCGTGTATTCGTACTTCGGCCATTCGGCGATCGTCGGGTTTGACGGGCGCACGCTCGGCGAATGCGGCGAGGAGGAAATGGGCGTGCAGTATGCGGAGCTGTCGCTGGGCATGATTCGCGACGCGCGGCGCAACATGCAGTCGCAGAACCATCTGTACAAGCTGCTGCATCGCGGTTATACCGGCACGATCCATTCCGGCGATGGCGCGAATGGCGTCGCCGAATGTCCGTTCGGCTTCTATCGCGACTGGATTGCGGATCCCGACGCCACGCGTCGCCGTGTCGAAGCGCTCACGCGCGCAACACCCGGCACGCCGGAATGTCCGATCGACGGAATTCCGCACGAAGAGTGAGTATGCGCGCCGTGGGCGTCGGGTGCTCATTGTGCGGTGGGTGCGGCACGCCATTCAGGTTTTGCCGCAGCAACGAAGTCTTCGATGAGTCGCGCAACTTCGGTCGGCGCCTCTAGCGGCGCCAAGTGGCCGACGCCAGGAAGAATATGCATGGTCGCTTGCGGAATACGCGGCAGCAGTTCCGTTCGCAATGTGACCACGCGATCCACCTGGTCCAGTTCCCCGGAGAGGACGATCGTCGGTACGTCGATCGAAGTTACGGCCGCACTGATATCTTCGCGCATCGCCACCTCCGGCCAGGCAGCTTTAGCCTGCGGCCCAGCCTTCAGGCTATCCTCGATGACCATTTCGCGGCAGGCGGTGTCGAGCGGTTTGGCGGTAAGTACGTGGTCGATAACGAATTCGACCGACTCGCGCGATTGATAGGCGCCCGTCAGCGTCGCACGTTCTTCCGCGGAAAGCAGCATCGGCGATGGTGGCGATGGCGCGACCAGCACAAGGCCTTGAAGCCCGTTCGGCCGTCGCGACGCGATGAACTGCGCGACCTTGCCACCCATCGAATGACCGACGAGTACGTAGCGTTGCAAACCCAGTGTCTCGATGACGCCCTCGGCGTCGGCAGCGAGATCGGCGATACCGTAGCCATCCGCCGGCGCATCGGACTTGCCCCAGCCCCGATGGTCAGTGGCGACGGTGCGATATCGGCTCGATAACAGGTCCGTCACGCGTTGCCATGTCCGCGACGAGCCGCCGTAGTAATGCAGGAACACCAGGGCCGGGTCGCCCTGGCCGGCTTGGGTCACGTGGATTCGCGTGCCATTCGCTTCGATTTCCATTTGCGCTGCCTCTTCTCGGTTGGATGGATGAATCGTAGTGTCGCGCCTGCAATTTGATAATTGCACGCGGGATAGCGGCAGTCGATAATGGTGTTATCGAATCAGGCGGGGGCGAAAATGGACCGATTGACCAGCCTTGGCGTGTTCGTCGCTGCTGTCGAAGAGGGCAGTCTGGCCGCGGCCGCGCGGCGCTTTGGATTGTCGCCGGCGATGGCCGGAAAGCACGTGAGTGCGATCGAGGCTCAACTGAACGCGCGACTTCTGCAACGCACCACGCGGCGCTTGAGCCTGACCGATATCGGCCAGACGTACTACGCTCGCAGCAAGCAAATCCTGGAAGCGTTCGAAGACGCCAACCGGGAAGCACACGATTCGCAACGCACGGCGCGCGGCGTTCTACGCGTTGCGGCGCCTGTCACGTTCGGTGCGATGCACTTGGGCGAGGTCACGGCCCGCTATCTCGAGGACCACCCTGAGGTCAACGCGGAAGTGCTGCTCGGCGACCGCTATGTCGATCTCCTGGAGGACGGCATCGACGTCGCCATCCGAATTGGGAAGCTGCAGGACAGCGCGCTCGTTACAAGTCGCATCGCGCCATGTCGAATGGTCATATGCGCGTCACCCGCGTACATCGAGCGGCATGGAATGCCGCGTAAGCCGAGTGATCTGCTTCATGCACGGCGGCTCGTCTTCAGCGAGGCCGTCTCGGCCGGGGATTGGACATTATTCGATGCGAAGAACCGCGCGCATGTCATCGAAGGGCCCTGTCGAATCGCTGCCAACAATACCCAGATGCTGCTGTCTGCCGCGTTGGCGGGCGCCGGCGTCGCGTACGGCCCGACTTTCGTCTTCGGGGAGCATGTGCGACGTGGCGAGCTCGTCGCGCTACTGCCAGGCTACCGAGCAACCGAGTTGACGATACAGGCGGTCTACCCGAGTGCTCGGCGCATCCCGCTCAAGGTTCGACGGTTCGTCGACTACCTGACTGCAGCGTGCGGCAATGAGCCGCCTTGGGATCGAAGTTTGAAAAGGTAGGATGGCGACAAGCCGCTACGCGCGATCGGCCAGCCCGGTTCAGGTAGAAGCGGTTCCGAGTGCCGACATCAAGTAATCGATCACTACCCTGACTCGCGTCGGTACGCGTCGACCGGCGGGATAGACGAGATGGGTCGCCATGCGTTCCGGCTGAAACTCGGGCAGGAGGACTTCGATTTGCCCGGTATCGATTTCCGCTCCGAAGAGCCATCGTGGCGCCTGGGCAATGCCGAGCCCGTGCAGTACCGCGGCGCGCACCTGCTCTGCGTCACCCGTAAAGAAAGACCCCTGAGGAACGCGATGAACGGTTTCCCGCCCGACCTTGAAGCGCCAAGGGCGGCGCTCATGGTTTCGAGCGAAGACGACGCCTGTATGTCCGTCCAGATCGGCCAGCCGGGCAGGCCGGCCTTTAGCGGCGATATAGCCCGGACTGGCCACGAGCAGCGATTCCGTTTCCGATAGTTTTCTCGCTGTCAGCGAGGAATCCACCAGCGGCCCGTGGCGGATTGCCAGATCCACGCCTTCCCCGACCAGGTCGACCTGTCGTTCGGATACGGATAATTCGAGCGCAACGTGCGGATATTGCCGAAAGAACCCGGGAAGGAGCGGCGTCACGCACAGGCGGCCGTAGGCAGGCGCGGTCGTCAATCTCACCAAGCCTTGCGGAGATTGCTGTCGCGTCCCGACCGACGACTCCAGCGAATCGAAGCCCTCCATCAAGGGCTTGGCCGATTCATAGAACGCCTGGCCCGCCGCGGTGATCACCACCTGACGCGACGTTCGCAACACCAGTTGAGCACCGAGATACTGCTCCAGCGCGGCAATCTGCTTGCTTACGGTTGGTTGTCCAATGCCTTCCTCTCGCCCTACGGCGGAAAAACTGCCGCATTCGACTAGTCGGACAAACAGGCGAATTGCATCCAGACGATCCATGGGTATTCGTATCGATCCATTCTGTATTGGAATCGATGGTATGCCGGGAGGCTGCGTTTCGGCAACGGGCTTACTTGTTTAAGTTACGGCCTGTGCAGTTACCGCCATCGCTGTTTATCGCTGGAGAAACGCGTCATGAAAGCTATCTGCGTTACCGCTGAACGCTCGTTGGAAGTTCGTGATATCCGGCCGCCGAGCCGGCCGGAAGCAGGCCATGTGCTGATCGACATGGAGGCATCTGCAATCAACCATGGCGACAAGATATTTTTGCGTGCGCGTGCTGACGATGGCAAAGCGCTGCCGGCGAGCCAGCACGGTGTGTGGGGCGCATCCGGTGCCGGGACGGTAGTGGCGACGGGTGCCGGTGTACCAGAGCGTTATATGGGGAGACGTGTCGCTGTCTACCGCTCGCTGAACCGTAGCGCGTACAACCTCGGGTTTTGGTGCGAAAAAGCGCAGGTGCCTTACACGAGTTGCCTGATCTTGCCCGAACACGTCAGCGCACGGGACTATTGCGGGTCGCTGGTCAACGTGATCGCAGCCTATGCGTTTCTCGAAACGATTACCGAGGCCGGGCATCGCGGCGTGATTGCCACGGCGGGGAACTCGGCAACCGGGCTGGCGCTCGCGGCCCTCGCTCGTCAGAGAAATATGCCGGTCATCTCCATGGTGAGGAGCCAGGCTGCGCAAGAGGCTCTGCAACGCGATGGTGTCGAGCATATCGTGCGCGCCGATGAAGACTTTACCGACACACTTGGAAAGCTGTCATCGGAGCTTGGAACGACGGCCGTATTCGATGGCGTGGGCGGTGCGCTGACCGGCCAGCTGGCAACCTGTCTGCCGATGCGCTCGTCCGTATATTTCTACGGCACGATGGCTGGCCCCGTTCCGTTTCCCGTGTCGGCGCCGCTCTTCATGATGAAAGATCTGTCGATGCAGCGTTTCAGCAATTTCGAGAGCCGCACGGTGCGAGAGCATGAAAGGCTGGTGGCTGCGCTGCATGCGCTCGAGAGCGTGATCGGCGATCCCGTGTTCAGGACGCGCGTCGGTCAGGAATTCAGCTTCGATCTGATCGACGACGCCATGACGTACGAGTCCGTCGACGGACGAAAGGCGATACTGGCGAGCCGGTCGTGAAGCATCGATGGGGCGTATCGGTTATCAACTTCACAAGAAAACGCGCGCGGTCACAAGGCTCGCGCGCAAACTCGGAGAATGGTTCCCATGCGGACAATTCAGTTACCGCTCGACGCGACGGTATTGGCTACCCCGGCACAATCGCGCCGGTACTTCTGCATCAGGCGCGCCTGCGCCGAATCGATATCGTCGGGATAGCTGCTCTCGTCTCCGGACGACGGGTCGTAGCCGACGGATTCCAACTCGTTCAGTTCGTTGACGAGCTGTCGGTGGGAGATCGGGCCGTTCGCGTGCACGAACGGATAGTCGTGGCATTGCGCCGACGTGAGCTTCGTCTCGGCATGCGCGGAGACGCTCGATGCGAGCATGGCGGCGCAGACGAGGTAACGGATGGGATGATTCATCTTCGGCTCCTGGATAGCGTTGAATAGAGGCCGCACGGCAGGATGCCTGCGTCGGCCGCAAGACGAAGATTAGGGACAGCGGACTATCCAAACAGCAGCGCGAGGATGAAACATGTTTTAGGAAAATCCGCATCGGGTCATGCATTGGCTGCCGCATGCACTGAAAGTTAAAGAATCCTTCATGCCTGTGTTCCCGGATGGTCAGGCGCAGCGGCGTATCGTCGAGCGATGGATCATTCGATGCCGCGCACCGCGCGGTGCGCACTGGGGGTAATGCAATGAAATCGACCGTCATGACGGCTGGACTGATCGCGCTGGCGTGTTCGTCGCTGCCGGCGTTCGCGAAGGTGCAGGGAACCGGGCTCGCGATTGCCGATGTGACGCTCGCGCACGCAAATGCCGAACATGGAGATCGTGCGATCGATGCCGAGCGCAATCTCGCGTCGCATCGCGCGGACAGATCGAGCACGCAATCGCACCAGGGCTGAGATGCCCGACGTTCGAATCGATAGCGCAAGCCGCTACGGCTATCCGGTGACGCCGCCGGACGCATGAACGCGCGATTCCGGCCGAGCAACGAACATGACGGGCGCCTTGCCGATGGCAGCGCGCCCGTCATGTTCGTTTACGAGCCGAAGAACGGCACGCAGAAGTCGGGCGGGCCGACACAATCGTCCGGGCCGTCGGGCGGCGCGGAGGCGCACCCGGACAACATGACGCTGACAGCCATCGCGACGAGTGCGATACGGGCGCAACGAGCGAGCAACGGGCGAAGTTTCATGAAGTTTGAGCAATTCGGTGGACGGCTGGCGGCGCTGCCGGCGTGAGCCGGGCACCGCGCCCGGCGGCACGGTCGCGCGCATCAATGCGAATAGAGCGTGGAGTTCAGGTACTTGAGTTGTCCGTCCTGTTCGGCGTGCACGAGCTCGGCATGGACCTCGGCGCGCGTCTTTTCATGAATCGGCTGGCCGTAGGGCGGCACCCATTGGCCGGCAGCCTGAGTGCCTGGCACGCCGTCCTTGGTGGCGGCCGGGGAGATCTGCACCGGCCGGCTGCCGGTCAGTGCAAACGCGGGAACGGACAGCGTGCCGATTGCGGCGAGCAGGGCAGTGGCGACGATGTTGGCGGTTTTCATGTCGGGAGTCCTCATGATGATTGAACGGGATCATCCACCGGCGCGGCGTGTCGGTGTCGCGCACGGGTTGAGGACAAGCATAGGCGGCGGACATTAGCGGATCGGCATACGCAACGTGAAAAGAAATTCATGCATCGGCGCGCAGTCGCGGCGACATCAAACCGGCATGCCGTGAAGCGTTCCGCGCGGTCGGGCAGACGTAAAAAACGGCACCCGTCATCGCGACGGGTGCCTTGAAATACGACACGCCTCGTCCGTGTCGCAAGGGAATCAGTTCGCTGCACGGGCCGGCGTCGCAGCCGGTGCTTGCGTACCGGATGCGGCTTCATCGGTCGACCACCCGCCGCCCAGCGCGGCGATCAACCCCACCGCCGCCAGTTGCCGGCGCGTGTCCAGCGCCAGCATCGCAACCTTCGTATTGAGTTCGGTGGTCTGCGCGGTTACCACATCGAGATAGCTGACGACGCCGTCCCGATAGCGCGACATCGACAACTGCAACGTGCGTTCGGCCGCCTCGAGTGCTTCCTGCTCGCGATCGGCTTCGTCGCCGAGGTGATGCGTGAGTGCGAGGTTGTCTTCCACCTGCTGGCACGCGTCGAGCACCACCGCGCGGTATTTCGCGCCGTTCTCGGCCAACTGCGCGCGCGCCTGGTCGGTGAGCGCCTGGCGCCGGCCGCCGTCGAACAGCGTCAGCGCGAGGCTGGGCCCGATCGACCAGATCTCGTTCGGCGCGCGGAGCCAGTGGCCGAGGCCCGAGCTTTGGTAGCCGCCGACCAGCCCGAGCGTGACGTCGGGGAAGAACGCCGCGCGCACCACGCCGATCTTCGCGTTGGCGGCGGCCATGCGCCGCTCGGCGGCCGCGACGTCGGGTCGCCGCTGCAGCAGCGTCGCGGGAATGCCGGCCGGGATCGTCGGCAGGTACGCCGCGTTCAGGTTCGGCGTCAGCGAGAACGACGACGCCGGTACGCCCGTGAGCGTCGCGATCGCGTGCTCGTCGAGCGCGCGCCGCGCCCGTATGTCCTCGGCCGACGCGCGGGCCGAATCGAGCTGCGTCTGCGCGCGCGACACGTCGAGATCGGACGCGATGCCGCCCGCGTGCCGGCTCATCGTCAGGCGCAGCGCGCGCCGGTAGGTGTCGATCGTGTCGGTCAGCAACCGTTGCTGCTGATCGAGCCCGCGCAGGCTGAAGTACGCGCTGGCGAGGCTGGCCTGCAGGCTCAGTTGGACCGACGCGAGATCGTCGGCGCTGGCCCGTGCGTCGGCGCGCCCGGCCGCGACTTCGTTGCGGACTTTCCCCCACAAGTCGAGGTCGTAGTCGAAGCCGGCGTCGAGGGTGTTGTCGCCATAGACGTTCGGCTGGTTCGAGCCGCGCAGCGGCCGCGTGGCCGATTGGCGGTTGCTCGAGACCTGCGCGCCGAGGCCGATGGTCGGGAACAGCCCCGAGCGCGCCTGATCAAACAGCGCGGCCGCTTCGTCGTGGCGCGCCACGGCCGCGGCCACGTCGGGGTTGGCCGCGGCCACCCGTGCCTCGAGCCGGTCGAGCACGGGGTCGCGAAACGCCGTCCACCAGCCGTCGCGCGCGATGCGGTCGGCCGGCTTCGCGGCCTGCCAGCCGCCCGCTTCCTTGAAGCTGGCCGGCAGCGCCGTTTGCGGCGCGTGATAGGCGGGCGCGAACGAGCACGCGCAGAGGAACGCGACGCCGGCGAGCATCGCGCAGAGCCGAAGCCGGTTAGCCATGCGCACGCTCCGTGTTGCGCGTGGCAGACGCAACGGTGGGGGCCGGCGCCGCGAGCCTGACCGGGTCGCCGTCGGCCAGCGAATCGGGCGGATTGTCGATCACGCGATCGTCCGGCGCGAGGCCGGTCGCGATCTGCACGTGCGTGCCGAGATCGGTCGCGATCGTCACGGGCTTGAGTACCGCGCGATCGTCCTTGCCGACCACGGCGACCTGCAGGCCGGCCTGCCGGAAGATCAACGAGCTGGCCGGAATCGTCAGCACGTGGGTGCTGCCGGCCGATAGCGCGAAATGCACTTCGGTGTATTCGCCGGGGATCAGCTTGCCGTCGCGGTTGTCGACCATCAACTGGACGAGCAGCGTGCCGGTCGAATCGGCGATCGCGTCGTCGGTATCGGCGAGCGTCGCCCGGAAGGTCTCGCCGGGATGCTCGGGCACGGTCAGCGTGGCCGTCATGCCGGGCCGGATCGCGGCGGCCTCGTTCTGCGGCACGCTCACGTAGACGCGCATCCGGTGGACGTCGGACACCGCAAACAGCTCCGGGCCGGCACCGCCGCCGGCCGAGATCAACTGGCCGATGTCGGTCTTGCGCGCGGTGACGACGCCGTCGAACGGCGCGACGATGCGCTTGAACGCCTCCAGCGCGTCGAGGCGCCGCACGTTTGCTTCGTTGGCGGCGACGATCGCCTGCTTGGCCGCGAGGTCGCTGGTCTTCTCGTCGGTTTCCTGCTGCGACACCGAATCCTGCGCGAGCATTCTGGTCCAGCGCGCGGCCGTGGACGCGGCCAGCTTCTCGTTGGCGAGCGAGCTCTGCAGGTCGGCACGCGCCTGCTGCAATTGCTGGTCGAGTTCGGGCGTATCGATCAGCCCGAGCAATTGCCCCGACTTCACGTGCGCGCCGATATCGGTGTACCACGCATGCAGGTAGCCCGACACCTGCGCGTGGATCGGCGCGCTCTCGAATGCGGACAGATGGCCGGGCAGCACGAGCGTCGCGCCGTCGCCGCCGGCCGACGGCGTGTACGCGACCACGGTCGGCACCGCCTGTTCGGCGGACCAGGTCGTCATTTCCTGTTTCGCGTGCGCGCGGCCGACGATGCCGGTCGCCACGATGCCGACCGCGATCAGCGCGGTGAGCGTGGCGACGAGCTTGAGGTTGGGCAGCCGTTTCGGCGACTTGATATCGATCTCAGTGGACATGGGAGGCTCCGGACGCGGAAAGGGAGGAAGCGCGGGACGCGTCGTGCTTCGGCGCGTCGCGCCGATGCACGAGGCTGAACACGACGGGAACGAAGAACAGCGTCGCGATCGTCGCGCACGCAAGGCCGCCGATCACCGCGCGGCCGAGCGGTGCGTTCTGCTCGCCGCCGTCGCCGAGGCCGAGCGCCATCGGCGCCATGCCGATGATCATCGCGAGCGCGGTCATCAGCACCGGGCGGAACCGCGTGAAACCGGCTTCGAGCGCGGCGGCCAGCGCGTTGCCGGTGTCGGCCAGGCGTTCGCGCGCGAAACTGACGACGAGGATCGCGTTGGCGGTGGCCACGCCCATGCACAGGATCGCGCCGGTCAGCGCCGGCACCGACAGCGGCGTATGCGTGGTGAACAGCATCCAGACGATGCCGGCCAGCGCCGCCGGCAGCGCCGAGACGATCACGAAAGCGTCGGCCCACGAATGGAAGTTCACGACGATCAGCAGGTAGATCAGCACGATCGCGCCCACGAGGCCGAGCAGCAGGCCGGCGAACGCGCCGTTCATGGTCTGCACCTGGCCGCGCAGCGTGACGGTCGAGCCCTTCGGCAGATCCTTCGCGGTGGCTTTGACGATGTCGTCGATGTCGGCCGCGACCGCACCGAGGTCGCGCCCCTGGGTGGTCGCGTAGATGTCGAACAGCGGTTCGATGTTGTAGTGCGACACCACTGCGTTGCCGACGCCGCGCGTGATCGTGGCCAGGCCGCCCAGCAACTGGGACTGGCCGTTCGCGCCGGTGACCGGCAGGTTCCGCAGCGCCGACAGCGTGGTCATCCTGTACTGCGGCGTTTGCGCGACGATCGGATAGGACACGCCGTTGTGCGGGTTGAGCCAGTAGGTCGGGTCGACCTGGCTGGTGCCGGCCAGCGTTGCGACCACCGAGTTCGTCACGTCCTGCTCGGTGATGCCGAGCTGGTCGGCGCGCGTGCGATCGACCGTCACCGTGAACTGCGGATAGGTGCTGGCCTGCTGGATGCGCGGATCGGCGACGCCGGCGACCAGCCGCAGCTTGCGGTACAGCTCGCGCGCATAAGCGAGATTGGCCTGCTGGTTCGGGCCGGCCACCTGCAGGTCGACCGGCGCCGGCGCGCCGAAGTTGAGGATCTGGCTGACGATGTCGGCGGGCAGGAACGAGAACGTGGTGCCCGGATAGGCGCGCGGCAGGCGTTCGCGCAGCGTGTGCACGTAGTCGGCGGTCGGCGCGTGATCGTGCGACAGCGAGATCAGGATGTCGCCGTCCTGCGGCCCGAGCGTGCCGCTGTTGTTGTAGGTCAGGTTGATCCCGCTGTTCGGCAAGCCGATGTTGTCGATCACTGCGCGCAACTGCGCGGGCGGGATCACGCCGCGAATCGTGTTCTCGATGCGGTCGAGCTCGGCGGCGGTTTCCTCGACACGTGTGCCGACCGGCGCACGCACGTGTAGCGCGATCTCGCCGGAATCGATGGTCGGGAAGAAATTGCGGCCGAGCGACGGGGCGAGCAGGAAGGACGCGGCCACGATGCCGAGGAAGGCGACGACGAACGGCTTGCGGCGCGTGAGCGCGAGGCCGAGCAGGATTCGGTACGACGCGCGCATGGCTTCGAAGCGGCGCTCGAACGCACGCTGGAAGCGCACCAGCGGATTGCGCGACGGCGGGACGTCGTGCGCGCCGGCATGGCCCGCGTGCGGATCCATGACCGCGGCCAGTTCGCCCGACGCGTGACCGGCCGATGCGTGCGGCTTGAGCAGGTATTGCGCGAGCATCGGCACGAAGGTGCGCGACAGCACGAACGACGATCCCATCGAGAAGATCACCGCCTTGGCCATCGGCACGAACAGGAAGCGCGAGATGCCGTCGAGCATCAGCATCGGCACGAACACGATGCAGATGCACAGCAGCGAGACGAGCGCCGGCATCACGATCTGTTTCGCGCCGTCGACGATCGCGGTGCGCGTGTCCTTGCCCTGTTCGAGGTGCCAGTTCACGTTCTCGATCGTCACGGTCGCATCGTCGACCAGGATCCCGACCGCGAGCGCGAGGCCGCCGAGCGTCATCACGTTGAGCGTTTCGCCGGTGGCCGCGAGCAGCGCGATCGCCGACAGCACTGCCAGCGGGATCGACGCGGCGATGATCAGCGTCGAGCGCCACGAGCCGAGGAACAGCAGGATCATCAGCGAGGTCAGCGCGGCGGCGATGATGCCTTCGCGCGCGACGCCGCTGACGGCGCCGTTCACGAAGGTCGACTGGTCGCCCATCGTGACGAGCTTCAGGCCCGGCGGCAGCGTCTGTTCGACCAGCGGCAGCTTCGCCTTCACGCCGGCGATGATGTCGAGCGTCGAGGCCGAGCCGTTCTTCAGGATGCTCATCAGCACCGCGCGGTGGCCGTCCACGCGCACGATGTTGCCCTGCGGCGGGAAGCCGTCGCGCACGTGCGCGACGTCACGGACATAAATCGTCGTGCCGTCGACCGACTTGATCGGCAGGTCGTTCAGCGCGTCGAGCGAGAGCGGGCTGTTGTTGAGCTTGATGTTGTATTCGAAGCGGCCGATCTTCTGCGTACCGGCCGGGATGATCTGGTTCTGCTGCGCGAGCGCGTGCGCGACGTCCTGCGCCGACAGCCCTTTCGACTGCAGCGCCTGCGGGTCGAGATCGATCTGCACTTCACGTGTCTTGCCGCCGTACGGCGTCGGAATCGCAACGCCCGGCACCGACAGCAACTGCGGTCGAATGAAGTTGACCGCGTAATCGCCGAGCTTCTGTTCGTCGAGCGTGTTGCTGGTCAGCGCGATCTGCAGCACGGGCACGGTCGACGCGTTGTAGTTGAGGATCTGCGGCGGCGTGGTGCCGGGCGGCATCTGCTTGAGCACGGTCTGCGAGATCGACGTGACCTGCGCGGTCGCCGTGCGGATATCGACCGTCGGCTGGAAGAAGATCTTCACGATGCCGTAGCCGCGGAACGATTGCGACTCGATATGCTGGACATCGTTGACCGTCGTGCCGAGCGTGCGCTCGTAGTACGTGATCACGCGTCCGGACATGTCGTCCGGCTGCAGGCCCGCGTAGTTCCAGACGACGCTGATCACCGGGATGCGGATGTCCGGGAAGATGTCGATCGGCGTTCGGACCGCCGCGAGCGGGCCCGCGATCAGGATCAGCAGCGCCAGTACGACGAACGTATAGGGCCGGGCGAGCGCGAGCCGGACAATTTTCAGCATGAGGTGCTGCTCCGTTCAATATCGTCGTGAAGAAGAGCCGGATGTGCGCGTCGTCGGGAAAAACCCGAGGCGCAACCGATGAGCGCATTCTGCGGAGCGGCCACTAACAGCCGGTCGCAAAAAAGATGAAACAAGTTTTAAGGAGCGGGTGGGCTTAACCGGGCAGGTGGCCGCGAGCCGCGGATCGTCTTCGACGTCGGGATGTGTGCCACGGCGTGCGCGATGCCGGGGGAATCAGGCGGCGGCAAGCTGCGTGGCGGCGCGGTCGGGTGTGCGATAGTGGGCAACCACATAGCCGATGAAGCTGCGCACTTTTCCAGCGCTTTCTAAAAAAAGATTCATGCGCGGTTCACGAATCTTCATCCGGTTCACGTGTACCGAGGTCGATAATTGGATCGCGTAATTCCGGCAAGGACGACAAAAATGACACAACCGTTGAGCATCAAGATGATCGAGGAGCGCGGCAAGCTCGTGGTGCTGATGTCGATCGAACGGGGTGCAGCCGTGCTCGATCCGGAAGACGTGGACGCAGTCATCCAGTACTTGAGTCTGCTGCGCGCGTCGATGCAGCCGGCGGTGCCGGAGCGTCCGCCACACGGGCAGCAATTCGTGACGGAAATGGATCCCTGCTGGTATGCCGAGCGCCATCCGGTGCAGGGCGGCGCGGTGCTGTTACTGCGTCATGGCGGGCTCGGTTGGGCAAGCTTCGCACTACCGCCGTGCAGCCTCGAACGGTTGCACGCTTCGCTGACGCAACTGCTCGAGGACGAGCGGCGAGCGATCAGCCTGCCGCACTGAATCTGCGTCGCGAACGTGCTTGCATGCGGCGTCGTTGCGACGGAGTGATTCGGTAGCCGCCAGTGCGTGAACGCCGCCTCCCGGCACGGGCCGCGGCGCGCGCTATCCGCGCCCGACGAACGGCATCGCGGTCGCCATGATCGTCATGTTGAGGATGTTGGTATCGAGCGGCAGATTCGCCATCTGGACGACCGCGTTAGCGACATGCGCGACGTCCATCCGCGCCTCGGGCGCCAGGCTGCCGTCCGCTTGCGGGACGCCTTGCGTCATCCGTTCCGTGAGCGACGTCGCGGCGTTGCCGATGTCGATCTGGCCGCACGCGATGTTGTACCGGCGGCCGTCCAGCGCCAGCGACTTCGTGATTCCGGTTACCGCGTGCTTGGTGGCCGTGTACGCGATCGTATCGGGGCGCGGTGCGTGCGCCGAGATCGAGCCGTTGTTGATGATCCGGCCGCCCTGCGGCGTTTGCGTTTTCATCAGCCGCCACGCGGCGCGCGCGCACAGGAAGACGCCGGTCAGGTTCGTCGCGACGACGCTGTTCCACACGTCGAATTCGTATTCGTCGAGGGACACGACCGGGGCGTTGCGCCCGGCATTGTTGAACAGGACGTCGAGCCGGCCGAACCGTTGCGCGATCTGCGCGAACGCGTGGTCGACCGAGGCCTCGTCGGTGACGTCGACGGGAAACACGTCGGCGTCGCTGCCGGCGGCGCGGATCGCGTCCTGCGTGTCGCGCAGCGACGCCTCCGTGCGCCCGAGCAGCGCGACGGTGAAGCCGGCCTGGGCGAGTGCGAGGGCCGCGGCGCGACCGATGCCGGAGCCGGCGCCCGTGACGGCGGCGAATTTCTTCGAGACGGACATGGCGTGATTTCCTGCGGGTCGAGTAGGGGAGGCAGGCGACGAACGATGTCATCGCCACTTCGGCAATGTAGACGAAATGCGGCGGGTACGGATTCAGGCGACGCCGTCAAGCGCATCGGATGCCATGGTTTTCGCTGAACGCGGAGCCGAGCGAGCGGGACGGCGGGACAACGCCCGCCGGCCGTCACTTCACGCACTCCAGCGCATACTTCAACCCCTGCCCGAGCAACCCGCGCCAGACGTCCCACGTATGCCCGCCGTCGACGATGCGCAGCTCGGCCGGGTTCTGCGCGCGGCGCAGGTGCGTGTACAGCACGCTCGATTCCGCCTGGATCGTCAGGTCGTCGTCGCCGGCCGCGATGAACATCGGCACGCGCCAATTGCGCGCGAAATAGCCGCGCAGCAGTGCCGGGTAGTTCAGCTCGTGCCACACGCGCGAATCGAACTGCCGGTCGCCGAACACGCCGACGTAGCGCGCGGCGGAATTGAGCGGCGGCTCGTTCGCATAGATCGCGGGGCTCAGCAGCATCGCGCCGCAGAACAGCCCCGGTTCGAGCAGCGAGAAGCGCAGCGCGCCGAAGCCGCCCATCGACACGCCGCCGATCGCGCGGCCCGCGCGCTGGTTCGACACCGCGAAGTGCGCTTCGACTTCGGGCAGCAGGTCGTTGAGGAACGCGCTCTGCATCTTCTCCTTGCGGTCGACGTACCAGTCGGTGCCGCCCTGCGGCATCACGATCACGACCGGCGGAATGTCGTGGCGCTCGATCAGCGTGTCGGCGGTGGCCTGCAGCCGGCCTTGCGTGACCCAGTCGTTCGCGTTGCCCGCGTTGCCGTGCAGCAGGTACATCACCGGGTAGCGCGCGCCTTCCGGGTTGTAGCCGGGCGGCAGGTAGACCGTGTACGACCAGTCGCGCTTCAGCGACGCCGACCGGAACGTGCGCAGCACGACGCTGCTGCCCGGATTGACGGGCGGCTCCTGCGCGGTCGATGGCGTCGTCGCGGTCTGGACGGCCGGCGGCGCGGGCGATATGGCCGGCGCGGCGGCAGGCGCGGCCGACGGTGGCGTGGCGTGGGCGGTGGCGATCGCGCCGGCGATCAGGGCGAGGGCGAATGGAAGGGCGAGTCGGCGCATGGCGAATCGTTTCAGGAGTGGCGCCGGCTATCGTAGCAGCGGCGCATGACGGCGCGGCGCGTCATGGCCGCGAACCGAACGGCAGCCGCGCGACGAGCGGCCCGTAGAGTTTGGCGACGAGATACAGCAGTCCGATCGCGACCACGTCGGCGGTCAGGCCGAGCGGCACGTCGAGATAGCCTTCGGTCGCCTGGTAGAGCAGCGAATCGACCGCGAGCGAGATGCCGGTGCCCGCGACGAAGCACAGCAATCCCTGCCGGCCGATCGTGCCGATCCACGGCATCGCGTGCGCGACCTTCTTCATCCAGCCGAGGTGCACGAGCTTGGCGGCGAGCCACGCGATCGCGAGGAAGTTCACGAGCCGTAGCGCGCCGAGGTTCTGCTTGATCGACGGATCGGTCGGGAACGGCTCGATGCGCAGCCGGTAGTACGCGCCGGCCGCGACGATCGCGAGCGCCGCGGCCGTCAGCAGCCAGCCCTGCGGCTTCGGCGCGAGGGTCTGGTAGACGGGCTGGCAGCGCGCGATCACGCCGAGCACGAACAGGAATTGCCACGCGAACGGGTTGAAATCCCACGGCGCGCCTTCGACGGTCGGCAAGAAGCGTGCGACGTGCGGCGCCGCGTACCACAGCGATCCGCTGAACGCGAGCATCAGCCAGGGCTGCGTGCGCGCGAGCGGCAGCGCGAGCGGGACGAGCAGCGCGAAGAACGCGTACATCGGCAGCACCGACGCGAGGTAGGGCTGGCGGCGGAACAGCAGGATGTCGCGCAGCGCGGCGAGCGGCTTGTGCAGCAGCCCGTCGAGATCGTTGGTCGGCATGTTCGGGCCGTCGATCGCGAACGCGTTCAGCACGGCGGTGATCAGCAGCATCAGGCCGGCCGTCACCAGGAACGCGCGGTAGATCTCGAACGCGCGCCGGATGAAACGCTGGCGTGCGGCGGCCTCGTCATGCCGCTCGGCGAGCGAGTTGTACGCAATGGCGGTCGCGAAGCCGCCGAGGAACACGAACACCTCGGCCGCGTCGCACAGCGCGTACGCGTGCAGCGTCACGCGCGACAGGATGCTGCCGCCGATGTGGTCGACGACGATGACGAGCAGCACGAGGCCGCGGAAGAAATCGAGCTCGGCGTAGCGGCCGGCTCGGGCCGGCGCGGTCATCGGGGCGCCTTTCGGCACGGGCCGCGGGCGCGGCCGGTACGCGCCGCGCATGAATCGGGGTCAAGCATGACTTCGTGAAGAAATGGCGAACGGATGCGCATTGTGCCATCGATGCGAAGCCTTCCGGGTTTACGCGAATGGCGGGCCGGCCGGCCGCTACCGACAAGCCCGGTCAGGCCGTCCGCGCAAGGGGCAGTTGGACGAGCGCAACGCTTTGCGCGCGACGACCCGTACCCGATGGACGGGCGGTTTGCGTCGTGACACCATTTTGTCCTCACGCGGCCGCACACCGCGTCGTCCGCCCTGCGGGCCACACATACAACAGATCGAACAATTCGCCGGGCGCATGGCCTGCCCGGCCCCCGGCTCCGGAGATTCGTCATGAGGAAGCACGTCATTTTTGTCGCCGCGCTCGCCGCCTTCGCCGCGCCGGCCTTTGCCGAGACCAGCGTGACGCTGTACGGCGTGATCGACGAAGGCTTCAATTACACGAACAACGTCAACGTCAATGGGGTCGGAAAGACCAATTACCAGCTCGCAAGCGGCTATGCTCAGGGCAGCCGGTGGGGCCTGAAGGGCAGCGAGGATCTCGGCGGCGGGCTGAAGGCGGTCTTCACGCTGGAAAACGGTTTCGACGTGAACAACGGCCGGCTCGGCCAGGGCGGCCGCATGTTCGGCCGTCAGGCGTTCGTCGGGTTGTCCGAGTCGCGCTTCGGCACGCTGACCTTCGGCCGTCAGTACGATGCCGTCGTCGACTATCTCGCGCCGCTGACCGCGAACGGCAACTGGGGCGGCACGCTGTTCTCGCACCCGTTCGACAACGACAACACGGACAACTCGTTCCGCGTCAACAACACGGTCAAGTACGCGAGCGCCGACTGGAACGGCCTGACGTTCGGCGGCACGTACAGCTTCAGCAACAGCACGGGCTTCTCGAACAACCGCCAGTACAGCATCGGCGCGCAGTATTCGCTGGCCGGGCTGCAGGTCGCGGCCGCGTACCTGCAGGCGAACAACCCGGGCATCGGCAACGCGGGCGCGATCGCGGCCGACGACGCGAACTTCGTCGCCGATCGGCTGCGCATCTTCGGCGGCGGCGTCAACTACACGTTCGGCCCGGCGACGGTCGGCGTCGTCTATACGAAGACCGACGTGAAGAACCCGGTATCGACGGTCTACCTGCCGGCGTCGACGTTCGCCGGCCTCGGGCTGACCGCGACGAAGTTCCAGAACTTCGAGATCAACGGCAAGTACCAGCTCACGCCCGAGTTCTACCTCGGCGCGCAGTACGTGTATACGGACGGCAAGTACGACGCCGCGGCCGGTTCGTTCAAGCCGAAGTACCACACGGTCGGCCTGATGGCCGACTACAGCCTGTCGAAGCGCACCGACGTGTACCTGCAGGGCGCGTGGCAGAAGGTGGGCGGCGACAAGACGGGCACGGCAGCCGACGGCGGCTATGTCGTCGGGACCGACGGCCCGTCGGCGTCGTCGAACCAGTTCGCGGTGCGCGCCGCGATCCGCCACAAGTTCTGAGGGCGCCGGCGCCGGGGCGAACGGCCCCGGCACGGCCGTCGTCAGTCCGCCCGGTGCGGGCCGTCGAGCGTTTCCGCGAGCCAGTCGACGAAGATCCGCACGCGCGGCGCGAGATGCCGGCCGGTCGGAAACACCACCGTCACGGGCAGCGGCCCCGCATTCCATTCCGGCAGCACCTCGACCAGCGAGCCGTCGGCGAGCAGCGGCGCGAGCCCGTCGCGCGGCGCCTGGATCAGCCCGAGGCCCGCGAGGCAGCACGCGAGATACGCCTGCGAGCTGTTGACCGACACGACGCTGTGCATCTTCACCGTGTGCATCTCGCCCGAATCCATGTCCGTATATTCCCAGTCCAGCTCGCGGCCCGTGCGGCTCGAGAAATAGCCGACCGCGACGTGGTCCGGCAGATCGTCCGGCGAGCGGGGCAGGCCGTGTCGCGCGAGATACGCGGGCGACGCGCAGTTGATCTGCGCCATTTCGCCGACGCGCCGCGCGACGAGCGACGTGTCGGACAGCACGCCGACCCGCACCGCGCAGTCGATGCCGTCCGCGACGAGATCGACGAAGCGGTCGGTCGTGCTGATCGCGATGCGCAGGTCGGGATAGCGCGCGTGGAAATCGGGCAGCGCCGGAATCACCTGGTTCAGCGCGAACCGCTCGGGCAGATCGACGCGGATCACGCCACGCGGCGACGCGCCGGCATCCTCGAACAGCGTCTCCGCATCGTCGAGGTCGGCGAGCAACTGCACGCAGCGCTCGTAGTAGGTCGCGCCCTCGGCCGTCAGCGCGACGCGCCGCGTCGTGCGTTGCAGCAGGCGGATCTTCAGGTGCTTTTCCAGATACTGGACGGCATTGCTGACCGTCGGGCGCGGCAGCTGGAGCTGCTCGGCCGCTTTCGTGAAGCTGCCGAGATGGGCGACGCGCGCGAAGACGCGCATTGCTTGCAGATGGTCCATGCGGGCGAGAACCTTGGCGGGAACGGGAACAAGGCTCCATTGTTAATCACCGTCGAATGGTTTGGTGGGGCGTTTCGCGTTTATCGCGCGGCGTCGTGCGGCCAGAATCCGTTTCATCCACTCACCATTCGAAGGAAACGGACATGGACAGGCGTCAACTGGGCCGCACGGGCCCACAGGTTTCGGCGATCGGGCTCGGCTGCATGGGGATGTCGGATCTCTACGGGCCGGCCGATCGCGACGAAAGCATCGCGACGCTGCACGCGGCGCTCGACCACGGCATCACGCTGCTCGATACCGGCGACTTCTACGGGATGGGCGACAACGAGATGCTGATCCGCGACGCGCTGCGTGGCCGGGCGCGCGACCAGGTGGTGATCAGCGTGAAGTTCGGCGCGCTGCGCGATCCGGCCGGCGGGTTTGCCGGCTACGACGCGCGGCCCGCGGCGATCCGGAACTTCGTCGCCTATTCGCTGAAGCGGCTCGGCACCGACTACCTCGACATCTACCGGCCGGCGCGGGTCGATCCGGCGGTGCCGATCGAGGAGACGGTCGGCGCGATCGCCGATCTCGTGAAGGCCGGCTACGTGCGCCATATCGGGCTGTCGGAAGTCGGCGCGGACACGATCCGCCGCGCGGCCGCCGTCGCGCCGATCGCCGATCTGCAGATCGAATATTCGCTGCTGTCGCGCGGGATCGAGGCCGAGATCCTGCCCGTCTGCCGCGAGCTCGGCATTGGCGTGACGGCCTACGGCGTGCTGTCGCGCGGGCTGCTGGGCGGGCGCTGGACGGCGGCGCGGCAGGGCGAGCGCGATTTCCGCGCGGCGAGCCCGCGCTTCCAGGGCGAGAACCTCGCGCACAACCTCGCGCTGGTCGACGCGCTGCGCGCGATCGCCGACGAGAAGGGCAGCAATCCGGCGCAGGTCGCGATTGCGTGGGCGCTGTCGCGTGGCGCCGACATCGTGCCGCTGGTCGGCGCGCGCAAGCGCACGCAATTGCAGGACGGTTTGCTGGCGACAGAATTGCAACTAACGGTCGAAGAGCGTGCCCGCATCGAAGCGGCGGTTCCCGCCGGGGCGGCTGCCGGCGAGCGCTATCCGGCCGCGCAGATGGCGCACCTCGACAGCGAGCAGGGCCGGGGGTGATGCATGGGGCCGGATCGACGGCCCCGACAGCCCCGGCCGGCGGCCCCGAGCCAGCCTCAGGCAAAGCCAGATGGCGGGCGGCATGGCGGGCAGGCACCATCGGCGCCGTACTCAACGGACGGAATGCCGCCATGTCAATTCATACGCTGACGATCATCGCGCTGGTTTTCCTGCTGGCCGGCGCGGTGAAGGGGATGATCGGGCTCGGGCTGCCGACGATCGCGATGGGGCTGCTGACGCTCGCGATGCCGCCGTCGGCCGCGGCGAGCCTGCTGCTCGTGCCGTCGTTCATCACCAACGTGTGGCAGTTGTGGCTCGGCCCGTCGTTCGGCGCGCTGCTGCGCCGGCTGTGGCCGCTGCTCGCCGGCCTGACGGTCGGCACGCTGACGGGCGGGCTGCCGGCGCTCGCGGCCGGCAGCACGTGGACGCACGCGGCGCTCGGCGTCGTGCTCGTGCTTTACGGGGTATGGGGGCTGGCGGCGGCGCGATTGCCCGCGCCGGGCCGCCATGAAACATGGCTGTCGGCCGTGGTCGGCTACCTGACGGGCGTCGTGACGGCCGCGACCGGCGTGTTCGTCGTACCGGCCGTGCCGTACCTGCAGGCGCTGCGGCTGTCCAAGGACGATCTGATCCAGGCGCTCGGGCTGTCGTTCACCGCGTCGACGATCGTGCTCGGCTTGCAATTGCGCGTGACGGGCGCGCTGCAGACGGTCGATCTCGGCGTGTCGGTGCTCGCGCTCGTGCCCGCGCTGGCGGGGATGGCCGGCGGGCAATATGCGCGGCGCGTGATGAGCGAGAAGATGTTCAAGCGTTGCTTCTTCGTCGGGCTGATCGCGCTGGGCGCGTATATGGCGGGATCGCGTTGGTGGTGAACGCGGGCCCGGGCACTGCATGATCCCGAAGCCGGCTTCGGCAACCGGCTTCGGGAAGGGGCGCGGGAGCGCTGTCTTGTCGCTTACGCCGGATCGGCGTACCTCAGCGTCCACCCGACCGTGCGGGTCGCGCCTGCGCCGAGCGCGAACGGTTTCGTCGTGCATGCGAAGTTCGAATGCAGCTGCCCGATCGGCGTCGTCGACAGCGGATTCGTCGTGCCGTTCGCGGTGTCGAAGGCGGACAGCGCGCAGTTGTCGAACCCGGATGCCGCATAGCGCGTCGCCGCGCTGTTTGCGTACGTTACCGACACGCCGTCGCCGTTGGCCTGCGTCGACGCGAAATCCGCGAACGACGTGAAGTCCGTCTCGACCGCGAGGTTGCCCGCGAGCGTGCCCGAACTCAGCGTATCGCTGCGCGAGATCGTGCCGTGCGCGAACGTCAGCACCGTGTGCACCTGCAGGTCGAGATCCGTCGTGTACGCGGCGTTCTTCGACGCGACGCGGAACTTCGTCGTATCGAACGACACGATCACCTGGCCGTTGCTTTGCTGCACGTTCAGGTTCTTGTAGTACGTGACGGGAATGTAGGTCTTCGCGTTGTACGTCACCTGCGGCACCAGCAGCGCATAGCCGAGGTCGGTCGTGCCGTAGATCAGCTTGTCCGAGAACGGCACCGGGTAATACGGCGTGTACGCGTCGTAGTCGGGCGCCTGGCTGAGGTTCAGGTTGATCACGCGCCGGCCGTCGCGCACGGTGAGCAGCGCGGCGCTGTACGGATGCGCGGCATCGCCCGGCTGGTTGTACCAGGTGAGCGTGTAGCGCGGCAGCGCGTCGAGCCACGCGCGGTAGTCCGCATCGGCCATCGGCGCCTGGCCGCCGAAGCCGAGCTTGTTCCACCATGCGTTCACGTACAGGTACTGGTGCAGCAGGCTGAAGTTCTCGCCCATCACGCGCGGCTTGCCGCGATACGTGTCGGTGCCGCGGCCCTTGACCCACATGTTCACCGACGGCGTCGGCAGCGACGGGTCGTACCAGTACGTGTCGAAACGACGCGCGGCCTGATAGATGAATGCATACGCAACCTGTTTCTCGCGATCGGTCAGCACGCCGGCATTGGCCGCGGCCGTCAGCACCTCCATGAACGCGGAATCGCCGTACGGCCCGATCGAGCGGCCATAGTTGAAGCCCTGGCCGTCGGTGTTCAGCTGCGGCAGGATCAGGTCGACCGACTTGCGCAGATAGCCCTTCAGCTCCGGCGTCAGATTCGCTTCGTTGCCCATCTCGAACGTGCGCTCGACCACTTCGCCGATCAGCAGCGTGCTGTAGCGGTCGAAGCGCGCCTGGTCGTAGTAGGTCGTGTGCGTGTTCGATGCTTCGTCGGAGAACCCGCCCGACGAGTCGTTGCGGATGTGGTTCGTCAGCGTGTACAGCAGCGCGTCGCGTGCGCTCATCGTCGCGACCGCCGGATCGGTCTTCGATGCGAACGACGGGCTGCTCCAGCCGAGCTTCTGGCGCAGCCCGGCAATGCCGTAGGACACCGCATAGTAGTTCTGCGCGGTGTTGAGCGACGCGATGTCGATCGGCGTGCCGGCGGCCGGGCAGGTCGTGGTCTTGCCGCTCGCATCGGGGCCGAACATGTCGCAGAACGTGAGCCGCTGCTGCAGCGTCGCCAGCATCGCATCGCTGAAGACTTCGTTGAGCATGCCGTGCGCCTTCAGGTTGTTCAGCGCGACGAGGTAGTAGTACTCGCCCCACGAGGTATTCGCATACGCGTAGTTGCCGCCCGACTGCGCCATCATCGCGGTCGTGATCGTCTGGTACGTCGAGAGGTAGCTCGCGTATTGCGGGTCGTTCTTCGCCTTCATGTCGATCAGGATGTAGGACAGGCCGAGCGCGAGCTTGCCGGGCAGGAATTTGTCGCCGGTGTTCGTGTCGAGCACGTGGACGGGCGTGCCGTCGCCGAGATCCATCACCACCTGCGTGAAATCGGGCGATTTCCGGATCAGGTCGAACAGCGCGCGCATCTGGCCCATCATCGTGATCGGGATGTTCGTGCCGGCCGGCACGCGGGTGTCGGGCGCGCCGTAGACGAGCGCCTGCAGCGAGTTCGCTGCGAGCGCGGGCGGGGTGGACGTAGGGGGCGACGACGGCGTGTCGGTCACGTCGTTGCCGCCGCACGCGCTGACGAGCACGACGGAAAGGGCGCTGAGCGCGGCGCCGAGCGTGAATCTGCTGCGCGGATGCATGGTGTCTCCAATTTTGAATAGTGATGAAGCACGGGCACGTGTCGCCGATGCCGCGCTCGGTACCCGTACCGGGCGTCCGCCTTGCAAACCCTGATCCCTGAAGACGGACGGCCTGAATCGCAAATCGAGCAGGCAAGCGTTCCCCCTGCACGGGCCGTGATCGGCGTCGCGCTCGAGCATTGGAAAACGTTTTCCAAATTTAGGCATCGATCGGCGCGATGTCAATGAACTTTCACATCGGATGCGCCGGTAGAAACCCGAATGGAGGAAGCCGGGGCGTGCGAGAGGGGAATCGGAATTACGTGTAAATCGTCGGGATTTTTATCTTGATGATCGCGTGGTCATCGTGCGAAAGAAAAGCTTTGAAGCGGTGAGGGCGAGCATGGGCGGGAAACGGGTTCTCGGTGCATGAAGAGAGAAAACGTTATCTATAAGAATCGGAATGCAGTAAACCGCTCACGGCCGCCCGCCGCCGCATGCGCCGACCCGCCGTTTCGACGACGTTCAAAGCTGCTTCTCGATCGCCGCCTTGTCGATCACCGACCACACCTGGCGGATCTTGCCGTCGTGAAACTCGTAGAACACGTTTTCGGCGAACGTGACCTTGCGGCCGTCGACGGCGAGCCCCATGAACGTTCCTTTCGGCGAACACGCGAAGCGAAGGCGGCACGCGACGCGCGGCGGCTCGCACACGAGCAGCCGGATGTCGAAGCGCAGATCGGGAATGTCGCGGAAGTCCTGCTCCAGCATCGCGCGGTAACCGGCGAGGCCGAGCGGCCGGTCGTTGTGGATCACGTCGTCGGACACGTATTCGCCGAGCGCCGTCCAGTCCTGCCGGTTCAGGCAGTCGATATACGCGCGATAGCGGGTGGCGAGATCGGTATCGGTCATGGCGATGTCTCCGTAGGTCGATGGGACGAATCGAATGCGGCGCGCGTTACGGCGGCGGCGCGTCGCCCGACAGGAACGCGACGAACTCGCGCGTGTACTTCGGCAGCGCGTCGAACGACCGCGCGCAGAGCGTCAGTTTCCGATGGCTCCACGGATCGGACAACTCGACGAGCCGCACGTCCATCGTCTGCATCGCGCGCTCGGCCGCATGCCGCGACACGATGCCGATGCCCACGCCGCTCGCGATCATGCGGCAGATCGCGTCGAAGCTCTTCAACTGCACGCGATAGCGGATCCGCTTGCCGAGCGCGCGCGCCTGGTCGGCGAGATGCACCTGCAGCGCGCTGCCGTCGGTGAGGCCGATGAAGTCTTCGCCGGCGATGTCGTCGAACGCGACCGCGCCGTACGACGCGAGCGGATGCGTGGCCGGCACGACGACGATCAGCCAGTCTTCGCGGAACGGCTTCTGTTCGAGGCCGCCGAGCCCGACCGAATCGGCGACGATGCCGACCTCGGCCGTCTTGTTGCGGATCGCATGCACGATCTCCTGGCTCGAGCGTTCCTCGACGCTGATCGACAGCTTCGGATGGTGCGGCAGGTAATCGGCCAGCGCATCGGGCAGGTATTCGCTCAGCGACGCGGTGTTGCACAGCAACCGGATATGGCCGCGCAGCCCCTGGCCGTATTGCTGCAGTTCGCCGCGCATGTGATCGATCTGCTGCAGCACGGTGCGCGCGTGGTGTTCGAGCGCGCGGCCCGCGTCGGTGGCCTGCGCGCCGGACTTGGTCCGGTGCAGCAGCGGCACGCCCAGCTCGTCCTCCATCCCGCGAATGCGCTCGCTCGCGGCCTGCAGCGTGATGTGCGTTCGCTCGGCGCCGCCCGTGATCGTGCCGGCTTCGCAGATGTTCAGGAAGAGCCGCAGGTCGGTCAGGTCGAAGCGCATGATGGGCGGAGGGATGGATGGGGAATGGCCGATAAGTTAGCAGGAACCGCGGCGGCGGTCTCAGGGCCAGCCTGAGACCCGGTTCGCCGCTTCCGTATTTTCGGGGCGCGATCGACGCCCGATCATGGACACACATCAACCGGGGAGCCCGTCATGCAGATCGATTCGTCGTGGGGCGTGTCGTTCAAGATCGCGCTGCATCTGCTGTTCCTGTGCATCGGCGTCGCGTGGGCCGGTGCCGAATTCGTCGCATGGTTGCGATGAATGTCGTCGCGCGACTATCGAAACAAATGAACCATAGTTTTTTGCGACGAAAATTCTTCCGTTTTTCTGCGCCCAGACCATCAAGTTTTTCCGGATCGGACCGTATTACCGGTAGCGAATGCCGGCCGGCATCCGGTCCGTGATCGTTTGTCATCATTGTTTGCATCCGGTTACACGTCGGCCGTTCCGTTTTTGAGATGCTTGAAAGATTGTCAAACCGGAGTCGGATCGTCCATGAAAACGCGCGAGATTCACCGCAAGGCGGCGTGGCTGTCGGGCCTGGCCGCCGTGCTCGTCATGGCCGGTTGTGCAAATACGCAGTCCGTTCCGCCGAGCGACACGCTGGCGGCGCAGCCCTCTGATTCGAGCTCGTCCGCCGCGGCGCCGCCGGCCGCGCCGATGCCGGCCGCGCCGATTCTCGTCGCGCGGAAATATATCGTGAAACGCGGCGACACGCTGACGGGCATCGCCACCGCGAACGATTGCAGCGTGGCCGACTTGCGCACCTGGAACAAGCTGGCCGCGAACGGCAGGCTGCGCATGGGGCAGGTGCTGCGGATCGTCAAGCAGCAGCCGCTGCCGCCCGCGGGCGCGGCCGGCACGCAGGTCGTCGCGAGCAATGGCGCGGCGGGTAATCAGGGAACTGCGCCGGCCACGTCGTCGGCCAGCGCGTCGACCGCGAACGACCGTCAGGTCGTCAAGGAAACGAAGCGTCATGCGGGCGGCGTCGCGCTCAAGTGGCCGGCGACCGGCAAGATCGTCGAAGGGTTCCGGCCCGGGCAGAACCGCGGCATCCAGATTGCCGGCCGGCCGGGCGACCCGGTCCGCGCCGCGGCAGATGGGCGCGTGATGTACGCGGGCACCGGCCTGAACGATTACGGCAGCCTGATCATCGTCCAGCACAACGCGGATTTCCTGACCGCCTATGCGCACAACCGCAAGCTGCTCGTGAAGACGGGCGACATCGTGCATCAGGGCGATGCGATCGCCGAGATGGGCGACCTCGACAACTCGCGCGTCGCGCTGCTGTTCGAGGTGCGACGCGACGGCAAGCCGGTGAATCCGATGCCGTACCTGCCTTCGTCGCAAGGGTGAAGCGGGGCCGTTTCGCTGGAACGCGGCGGCGGTCGCTGCTACGCTAAGGTTTGTTCATGCGAATCCCGCTATCGCGGGGCCGACGGGCGTCTTTCGGGGATGCGCGGCGAATGCCGTCGCGGGCCGGCCGTCGGCGTGAACGGTCGCGCGTCGCCGATGCGCGGCCGCGTTGCTTCGCGCCACCGTTTCCGACAGAACAGACCTCATTCATGGAACACTCTCCGACACGCCGCTCGCTGTTGCTTGCCGCCGTTGCCGCGCCGTTCGTTGCCGCGTGCACGTCCGCGCCGGTCGCCGACCAGGGGCGCGCCCATACCGCGCACGCCGAACTCGCCGCGCTCGAAAAAGCCTCGAACGGGCGGCTCGGCGTCGCCGCGCTCGATACGTCGAACGGCGTGCGCATCGCGCACCACGCGCGCGAACGCTTCCCGCTGTGCGGCACGTATGCGGTCATGGCCGCCGCCGCGATGCTTGCGCGCGGCTCGCTCGACGCATCGCTGCTGCCGCGCCGCATCCTGTACCGCCGCTATGAAATCGTGTCCGGCTCGCCGGTGACGGAGAGCCACGTCGACACCGGCATGACGATCGCGCAGCTGTGCGCGGCGATGCTGCAGTCGGGCGACAAAGGCGCGGGCAACCTGCTGATGGGCGTGCTCGGCGGCCCGCAGGCCGTCACGGCGTTCGCGCGCGAAAGCGGCGACACCACCTTCCGCCTCGATCATTGGGAACCCGAACTCAACAAGGCGGCGCCCGGCGACGAGCGCGACACGTCGACGCCGGTCGCGATGGTCGACACGCTGCAGCGGCTGTTGCTCGGCGACACGCTGCGCGAACCGCAGCGCGCGCAACTGACCGAATGGATGGTCGGCGGCGCACGCGGCGCGACCGGTATCGCGGCGGGCGTGCCGCCCGGCTGGCGTGTCGCCGACAAGGCCGGTACCGGCGGCTTCGGCACGACGACCGACATCGCGGTGCTGTGGCCGCCGTCGCGCGCGCCGATCGTGATGGCCGTATCGTTCACGCAGCCGCAGGCCGATGCCGCGGCGCGCGCGGACGTCGTTGCATCGGCGGCGCGCATCGCGGCGGGCGCGCTCGCCGCGACGGCCTGAGTCCCCGGCGTCTCGCGCGAAGCCGGCGTTTGGCTTATCGTGTCGGTCAGCGCGCGCCGGCGTCGGCGCGCGGTCCTTCCGCGTCGTTTTCCGTTCCCGTTTCCCGTTCGCCATGCGCCGACTTCCGCCTCTGCACGCGCTGCAGATCTTCTCGACGGTGGCTCGCCACCGCAGCTTCACGCGCGCGGCCGAGCAGCTGTGCATCACGCAGGGCGCGGTGAGCCGGCAGATCCAGACGCTCGAGGCGCATTACGGTTTTCCGCTGTTCAGGCGGCATGCTAAGGGCCTCACGCTGACGGCCGAGGGCGAGCAGTTGTTGCCGGTGGTCGACGAGAGCTTCGCGCGGATCGAGGACATCTCGATGAAGCTCACGCGGCAGCGCACCGATCTCGCGCTGAAGGTGCCGACCTGCGTGATGCGCTGGATGCTGCCGCGCATCATGCGCTTCCAGGGCGAACATCCCGATCTCCACGTGCAGATCACGACCGCGTGGCAGCACGTCGTCGATTTCTCGAGCGAGCCGTTCGATGCGGCGATCGTCTACGGGACGTCGCCGGGCCCGGGCGTCGTCGCGCTGCCGCTGTTCGACGAGCGGCTCACGCCCGTTTGCGCGCCCGAGTTGCGGCAGGCGTCGCCGCTCGCCGCGGTCGGCGATCTCGCGCGCCATACGCTGCTGCATCCGACGCGCGACCACCGCGACTGGCGAGCCTGGCTCGACCATGCGGGCGAGCGTGGCGTCGATCCCGCGCGCGGGCCGACGTTCGACACGCTCGATCTCGCGACGAACGCGGCGATGCAGGGCTTCGGCGTCGCGATCGGCGACGTGACGCTCGTCGACGACGACGTCAGCGCGCGCCGGCTCGAACGGCCGTTCGACATCGTGCTCGAGACGGGCGCACGCTACTTCTTCGTCTATCCCGAAAACCTCGGCAGCCAGCAGAAGATCCGCGCGTTCAGCGACTGGATCGCGCGCCACCGCGACTGACGCGCGGCGGTTCCAGCGGTGGCTTCTACTGGTAAGTCACGACGGCGATCATCGGCGCGCGCGCGTTGCCCGGACGGTCAGGTAAAACGATTGCGCGGGAGGCCTGCGTAAAGGTCGTGGTCTTGATCGTGCGCAGGCTGGCCGCGTCGACGAACGCGACATGTCCGCTCGCCGGGCGCGGGCAGTCGGGCCGCACCTGCGCATGCGCGGCGTTGGCCGTGTCGAGCGCGAACGAGCAGGGCGGCTCGACGATCATGCCGGTGAAGTGGATGATGCCGCCCGTGCCGGCGGCAAATGACGAGGACGAGGCCAGAAGCGAGGCAGCCAGGGCAAACGAGGCGGCAAACGAACGATGCTTCATGACAGGCTCCAGAGAGGAAGCGCGTCGCAGCGAGGCCGCTCGAATGGCAGTCCGTCAACGCTGCGGTGCTGTATGCGTAAACGGCAATTTCATCGAACCTCTTGAGTGAGAAACCGGAAATAACGACGACGAGCAAACGACGCCGTGTTCCTTCAATCAATTTATCTCAAAATTGAGCGGCCGCAAGTCGGGGTATTGCCGATGACGTAGGCTCGGGGGAAGCGTGCCAATGGATGCGGGATTTGCAGATAAATCGTTGAAGGCTCAACGATTCGTCCAATCCCCAGGATGACGATTCGCCAAAGGAAAACGGCCGCTCGTGTGTGACGAGCGGCCGTTTGCGTCGGAGTGAACGACGCTGAGGTCAGCTTGCGCGTTTGCGCACCGCACCCACGACGACGAGCAGCACGATCGCGCCGATGATCGATGCGATCCAGCCTGCGCCCTGGCCCGGCGCATACCAGCCCGCGGCGCGGCCGATGTAGCCGGCGACGAGCGAGCCGACGACGCCGAGCACGACCGTCATCAGGATGCCCATCTTGTCGTCGCCGGGCTTCAGTGCGCGGGCGAGGAGGCCGACGATGAGCCCGACGACCAGGGTTTCGATGAATTGCAGCATGAACGCCTCCCTATTGCTGTTGAGCTGTTGACGAAAGGAAATGGACTCGCGCGGCGCGCCGGGGTTCCCTGCGGCGGCGAACCGGCGCGCGGCGTGCCGAGTATCGCACGTCGCCGCGTCGCGCGGATGTCAGGGCCGCCGCGGCCGCGTCGTTCATTGTGCGTCATTCATTGATAGTCGAGCAGAACCTGCGCCGCGGCATGAACCGAACCGCCGCCGACTTTCGCACCCGTTTGCAGGTAGGACGCGCGGAGCCGAATCGAAGGCGATCCGCCGGTGGCCTGGTTGTAGTTCGTCACGGTGTGCGATTTTCGCAGCACCAGCGGCTGGCCGGTCGCGGCGTCGGCGATCTGGATCCCGACGCCGCTGGCCGTGGCATCCGGGCGCAGCTGCATCCCGCCGGGTGTGCCGGCGACCACGTCGTCCAGCGGGGCCAACTGGTAGCCGATCCGGTTGTAGCCGGCCGGGCAGTTGTTCAACTGCACCTGAAAATCCGTCGCGCCGGCGGTCGAACCGACGCCGTTGAACTCGCGATGCTGCACGGGCGGCAGCGTGACGGTCTGGTCGGGAATCGAGCACGTTCCGTTGATGAAGCTGACCTTGGCGGCCAGGTTGACCGGGTTCGACCCGCCGAGGAGGCCGGACTTGTAGTAGATCGTGTAATAGGCGCTGGCCAAGCCCGAATTGAGCGACCCGTCCTGCGGCGGCCGGCTGTCGCGAAACAGGACGACTTCGAGCGTGTTGCGCAGTGTCGCCTTCGTCGACGAGACGGCTACCTTGCCGTCGACGACCATGCGCGTGGACAGGCCGGACACGTTGGTTTCCAGGTCGGGGCCGTCGGACACCCACACGCTTCCTTTGGGATACATCGCGATGCTCGTGATCTCGCAGGTGCTCTTGCCGCAAACGTCCTGCGGTGTGAAGTAATGACGGGCGACGACGGTGCCGGGCGTGGCGTTCCCGGGGCTGGAAAGGGTTGCCTGCCCGAACGCATTGAGGGCGGCCGCGTCGGTCGAGAATGCGACGCATGCGAGCAGAAGCGACCAAGCGACCGCAATCTGGCGAAACGGGTGGCGAGCAACGCAGCCACGTGCGTCGCGCGTGCGCGCCATGACTGCCGGGATCGTGAGTCGGGTCAATACGGACGATTGGCAAAAGTGGGACATATGGATTCCTTACTGAGTGTCGGCGGTCGTCGAATCGGGGCGGCACATGCTCGTCACGGTCTGGATGCCCGGCGCTTGCCGGTGGTGTTTTGCGACCGGCAGGTCGTACGCGATCCGGCAGATCGAGCCGGAATCGGCGCCCCACCGCACGGTCAGCGAGCCGCTGTCGTTGAGTCCGCGCGCGAAGATCTTGCTCGCCTGGCCGACGACGCCGACTTCCTTGCCGGTCTCGTCGTGCACGGCGGCGCCGAACGGTAGCGGCGTGCCGTCGGCCTGGCGCGCCTGAACGAGCGCGGCGCGGCCGGTGTCGGTTGCAAACCGGATGAGCGGCACCGCGCCGGCGCGCGGTGCGATCTGCCGGCTGGTTTCCTTCAACTCGACATCCATCGAGATGCCCTTCGGATCGAGCGCGACCGTATTGAGGCTGTATGGCGTCAGGTACGGCACGACCGCGTAGCCGTTGCCGTCGACCTTGACGCCCGCCGCGTTCGTGATGCGCGCGCCGGCCGCACCCGGCGCCTCGACGATCGCGAACGTCTCGGATACCGGCTGCGAGAACGTGATGCCGCCGCGGTGCGCGACGAGCGCGCCGCGTACGCCGAGCGAGCCTTGCTGGAACTCCGTGCTCGCGCCCGCGCTGGCGCTGACTTCCGCCAGGCGCGTGCGGTACGTGACGTTGGCGCTGCCGTCCGTGGTCGAATTCGTTCCGGACGCGTGGTTCGCGCTGACGCTGTACGACAGCGCATGATCTTCGCCGAGCGATCCGGACAGCGTCGACTGCAGCCGGGTGCGGCCGAGCGTGTCGCGCGACACGTTGCCCGAGACGGTCATCGGGCGCTCGCGACCGAGCGGGATCGTGACGCTGGCGTAATAGAGCGTGCTCATGTCGCCGCCGGCATTGCGCTGCCGCGTGGCCGTCAGGCTGTAGGACACGTTGCGGAACTGGTTCGTATAGCCGACGGAGTAGTTGACGTCGGAGCCGGGGCGATTCCAGTAGTTCACGGCCGAAGCCGTGGCGTTGATGCGCCCGCCGGTCGCGCCGAGGCGCTGCGTCAGCGCCAGCGATGCGCGATGGCGCTGACGCCAGACCGACTGGGCCGAACGGCCGTCGCGCGCGGCGTCGCGCGCCTGCATCGCGTCGTCGAGGCCGAAATATCCGTCCGTCGAATAGCGATACGCGGCGAGCGCGATGTCGGTACCGGTCGTCTCGACCGACTTCGCATAGCTGACGCGCACGCTCGAGCCGCTGTAGCGCTTCGCGCCGGGGATCGAGGTCAGCGCATGCGTGACGTCCGCGCCGAACGCGCCGAACGTCGTGTTGAACGCACCGCCCAGCATCGCCGACGCGTAACCGCCCGCGAGCGTGACGCCGCCATAGGCCGTCAGCAGGTTGGTCAGCCCGCGCTGGTACGTGGCCTGCGTGAACAGCGGCTGGCTCGACCCGCGAGGATTGCGCAGCGTGCCGGCGACGAAGCTGTAGCGGCCGACGCCCGGCCGCAGCGACATCGGCACGGCGGCGTAGGGCACCGAGAACGCGTGCACGGAGCCGTCGGCCTCCTCGACCGATACCTGCAGGTCGCCGCCATATCCGGTCGGGTACAGGTCGTCGATTTCGAAATTGCCGGGCGCGACCGTCGTCTCGTAGATCGTCACGTCGTTCTGGCGGATCGTCACCTTCGCGTTGCTGTTCGCAATGCCGCGCACCACCGGCGCGTAGCCGCGCAGCGAGTCGGGCAGCATCCGGTCGTCGGTCGACAGGCGCACGCCGCGGAATTGCGTCGAGTCGAACAGCTCGCCCGACGTGTAGCTTTCGCCGATGACGAGCTGCGACGACAGCGACGGCAGGTCGCGCTGCAGATAGGTCGCGATGTCCTGGTACCGGCTCTCGCCGCGCGACGACCAGGAATAGGACCCTTCGTGGCGAAAGCGCCAGTTGCCGAGGTTCACGCCGCCGTTCAGGCCGAGATAGCCTTGCGTTTGCGCGGTGTGGCCGCTGGCCTTCGACGTGTAGAGGTTGAAGTTGTAGCCGAGCAGGCCGACGGTTTCGCCGGAGGTCCATTGATCGGGGCTCACGTAGCCGCGTGCCTTGCGCGCGAGCGACGCCTGCGGGATCGACAGCCGCAGCGTCTGTCGCGTGAAGTCGAATGCCGTACTGGCGCCCGGCACGACTTCGTCGAGTCGCAGGCAGGCGTCGTCGCCGTCCAGTCGCGCGACGACGTCCGGCGCGAGCTTGCCGAAATCGACGCCGACGCGCTCGAGCAGCGCGCGGTCGAAGCATGGACGCGCGTCGCCCGAATCCGGCGCGGCCACGAAGCGCACGTCGTAGCGGCCGATCCAGTCGGGACCGACATGCACGTCGGCGGTATACACCCCGGGGGCCGTCACGTTGCGCCGGGCGAAGCGCGACACGTCGAAATCCCTGCCCAGGCGATTCTGCATGAACGCGCCGTCGAACTCGACTTGCGCGAGCGTGCCTTCCGCGGCAGCCGGTGTCGTCGCGCGGCCATCGGCGGACCACGCGGCGACGCAGGCCGCCACCAGCAGATGGATCGGCTTGACGCGTGGCATGTCGGCCGCGCCGTGGCACGGCGGTCGAGTCGGGGTCATGCGTAGTACTCCACAAAGTTTCGGATCGAGCGGGCGCGTTCGGCGGGGTGCAGGCGCACCGGCGTGCGCGTTGCGCGACGCAGCGCTGCGGCGGCGCGTGGCAAGTTCGGGGGGGCGTGCCGGTCGTCGGGACGGCCGAAACGGCGATGGACGAAAAGAGGTGAAGCGGCCGGCACGCGCCGTTGGTGCGCGTCGAGGGCCTCGGTCGAGTTACGGTGCGATACCGACCGGACGTTCGATGTCGGTTGCCCGGCCCCAGTCGTTGATGCTGCCGAATTCGACCGTCGCGCCCGCGGCTGGTGCGCTGGCGAGATCCTTGATCGGGAACCGTTGCGTGCTTCGGGGCAGCACGTAACCCATGCCTGCGTCGTGCTTGCGCCCGGCCGACTTCAGCAGCACGTTGCCGAAATTGACAACGAACGGCGTCGGATTGCTTGCCTCGAGCGCATAGCCTCCGTCGATGCGAACCACGTGCCAGTCGAGCTGCATCGGTGCGTCGTCCACATTGCCGGCCAGCCCGGCGGGGCGATACATGATCTTGATGCGTGAGCGGAACGCCAACTGTATGCGGTTGCGATCTTCTTCCGCGGACGCCTTCGGCGGCACTTCGAGCACATTCAGCCAGAACAGCGATTCCCGATCGGCAGGAAGCGGTTCGCCGGTATGCACGAGACGCAGCGCCTGGCCATTGCCGGCTTCCATCCGGAAGACCGACGGCGTCAGCGTGAACGGCACGTCGATGTTCTCGGGCAGCGCGCGGCTGTCGCCTTCGTCGAGCCACGCCTGCACCAGCGCCGGACGCTTGCTGTCGTTCGTGAGCTGGATCGTGACTTCGCGTTCGCTGGACGGGAAGATGACGCGCGTGCCGGCGATCACGACGCTCGCATCGGCTTGCGACGCGAATGCGGTGACGGCGAGGGCCAGCGTACGGAGGAGCTTCAACAGTTTCATGGGCGTGCGGACTCGGATCGTTGGGGCAGGGAGCAGACGGATGCGGCGGTTTCCGCGCCGCACGGCGTGACGCTTGGAGATCGCCGGGGCGGCGACCTCCAGGCCTCGTCCTTACTGGTAGATCAGCGAGTACTCGACACGCGACTTGACGTCGCCGGCCTTCACGGCGCCCGAGGCGTAGTATTCGGCGAAGTAGTTCAGCTTCGCCTTGCCGTCGGCATCGATGGTGGCCATCTCGGTGCTCGCGCCGGTTTGCGCGCCGACCGGAATCAGCTTCTGCTGCGAATCCAGCACGTTGATCTGGACGCCTTCGGCGGCCTTGGCGCCCGTGTCGATCGTCAGTCGGCCGCTCGACTGATCGACGTTCGTGCCGTTTTCGAACATGACGCCGACCTTCACCGGGTTGCCATCGCCGACCGCGCAGCCCTTGAGCGCCAGCGAGAACGCGCTGCGACCGGCGACGGAGCCGACATCGGCGAGCGCGGTGGTGCTGACCGGCGGCAGCGGGACGGAGAGATCCGAACCGCCCTCGACGCTGCATGTCGACGCGATGACGTTGCCGTAGAAGTTGACGGTGCCGTCCGCCGCGTAGGCCGCGGACGAACCGGCTGCGCTCGCGACGGCGAGCAGGAACGGGATTGCGCTGCGCTTGATGATTCGCATATTTAAATCTCCAAATAAACGTCGGTTTTCGAAAGCGCGGGTTGAATTTAAATCTCAGAATGGCGCGTTTCGGATGAAATTATGCGATTTGCGTAAGGATTTTGTAATTTGACTGGTACGAATGGATTAGGATTTCTTCTAGTACACGTACTAATTTTTGAAGAAGCCGGCAGGCGGGCGGAGGGACGTGGGGGCCGGCAGGAGGCGCTCGCGTGGGCGGGCATGCCGATGCCGGAAATCGGTCGAGGGGCCGATTTCGGTGGTCGCGCTATTCGAAGCGGGCTGGAACTGGAATGACCGGCCGACGGAGCATGACGGCGGCCGGCCTATCGCGTCGCGTTCGGGTCATGTCATGCGACGCGCGCAGGGTCGTACTTTCGCCGAGCGCCGCGCGTCAGGCCGCCGGCGCGTCGATCGCCGGGTCCAGACGGCGGTAGCCTTCGGTCGCGTTCAGCAGCGTGCGCGTGTAGTCGCGCGCCACCTGCCCGGCGCGCACGTCCTCGATCCGGAGCTGCTCGACGATCTCGCCATGCTGCATCACCGCGACCCGCTGGCACAGGAAGCCGATCACCGCGAGGTTGTGGCTCACGAGGATCATCGTCAGGTTGCGCTCGCGATGCAGGCGGCGCAGCAGGTTCAGGATCTCGGCCTGTACCGACACGTCGAGCGCGGAGGTCGGTTCGTCGAGCAGCAGCACGCGCGGCTCGACGATCAGCGCGCGCGCGATCGCGACACGCTGGCGCTGGCCGCCCGACAACTGGTGCGGATAGCGGAAGCGGAACGCCGGGCCGAGCCCGACTTCGGACAATGCGCGGGCGATGCGTGCGTCGGGTTCGTCGATGCCGTGGATCGACAGCGGCTCGCGCAGCGTCTGGTCGACCGTGAAGCGCGGATGCAGCGACGCGTACGGATCCTGGAACACCATCTGCACGTAACGGCGAAACGCACGATCGGGCGTGCCGCCCACCGGCCGTCCGTCGATCGACAGGCTGCCGGACGCGAGCGGCGCGAGACCCGTCAGCGCGCGCAGCAGCGTCGACTTGCCGGAACCCGATTCGCCGACGAGCCCGAACACTTCGCCGTCGCGCACCGCGAAGCTCGCGTCGCGCACGGCGTCGACATGGCCCGTGCGGGTCGGAAAACGGATCGATGCGTGATCGACGTCGATCATCGTGCGGCCTCTTGCGGTACATGAGCGGTCGGCGCGGGCGCAGCGGCGTCGAGCCACGCCGGATCGCGCTGCAACACCGGCAATTCATCGGGCGGGTTCGCGAGCGGCGGGTTCGCCGCGAGCAGCCCGCGCGTATAGGGATGAGATGCGTCGCGCAGGTCGCGCGCGGCGCAGGTCTCGACCACGCGGCCGGCATACATCACCGCGACGCGATCGCAGAACGACATCACGAGCGGCAGGTCGTGGCTGATGAACATCAGGCCCGTGCCGTGCCGCGCGATCATCGCGTCGAGCACCGCGAGCACCTGCATCGACACCGCGACGTCGAGTGCGGAGGTCGGCTCGTCGGCGATCAGCAGGCGCGGGCCGGTCGACACCATCATCGCGATCATCACGCGCTGGCCCATGCCGCCGGACAGCTCGTGCGGATACGCATCGGCGACGCGCGCCGGGTCGCGGATCTGCACGGCCGCGAGCGCGTCGACGATCCGCTCGCGCAGCGCGCGGCCGCGCAGGTTCGGCTCGTGCCGCCGGAACGCTTCGCCCATCTGCTTCGCGACCGTCATCACCGGGTTCAGCGAATACTTCGGATCCTGCAGGATCATCCCCATCTGGCTGCCGCACAGGCGCCGGCGTTCGCGCGGCGACATCGCGAGCAGGTCGTGGCCCGCGAAGCGCATCGTGCGGGCCGAGCAGCGTGCGGCGTCGGGCAGCAGGCCGAGCAGCGCGCGGCCGGTCAGCGACTTGCCGGAGCCCGATTCACCGACGATGCCGAGCCGTTCGCCGGGCGCAAGCGTCAGCGACAGGTCGCGCACCGCGTCGGTGACGACGCCGTCGTGGCCGCGAAAGCCGATCTTCAGGCCGTCGATCTCGCAGAGCGGTGCGGCCGGCGCGGCGGTGGAATTCATTGGCATGTCACGCTCCATGACGCGGATCGAAGACGTCGCGCAGCCCGTCGCCGAGCAGGTTGAACGCGAGGCTCACGAGCAGGATCGCGATGCCGGGCAGCGTCGCGACCCACCATGCGTCGAGCAGCACGTTGCGGCCCGACGCGACCATGAAGCCCCACTCGGGGCTCGGCGGCTGCGCGCCGAGGCCGAGAAAGCCGAGGCCCGCGACGGTCAGGATGATGCCGGCCATGTCGAGCGTCGCGCGCACGATCACCGACGACATGCACAGCGGCATGATGTAGCGCAGCAGGATGCGCGGGCCCGACGCGCCTTGCAGTCGCGCCGCGTGGATGTAGTCGGCCTGCGCGATGCGGATCGTCTCCGCGCGCGCGAGCCGCGCGTAGGCCGGCCACGCGGTGATCGAGATCGCGACGACCGCGTTGATCACGCCGGGCCCGAGGGCGGCCGCGAACGCGAGCGCGAGCACGATCTTCGGGAACGCGAGCGCGATGTCGGTGATGCGCATCAGCACGCTGTCGACGAAGCCGCCGCAATAGCCGGCCGTCGTGCCGATCAACAGGCCGATCGGCACGACGATCACGACGACGAGCAGCGCGATGCCGAGCGTCAGGCGCGACCCGGCGATCAGCCGCGACAGGATGTCCCGGCCGAGCTGGTCGGTGCCGAGCCAGTGCGATGCGGAGCCGGGCGGCAGCAGCCGGTCGGACAGCACCTGGCGCAGCGGATCGTGCGGCATGATCAGCGGGCCGACGATAGCGACGACGATCAGCGCGACCAGGATCGCGAGCCCGAACAGGTTGAGCGGATTCGTGGCGAACCGGCGCCAGCGGCGGTACGCGAGGCCGAACGCGGCTTGCGAGCGCGACGCGGGCGCATCGGACAGCAGCCACGCGCGCAATGTGAGACGCTCGGCATTCATGATTGGACGACCTTCGGCATCGGCGATGAAAAAAGCGGGGTGAAAGCGGTCATGTCGGGGCGGTCCTTTAGCGTGCACGCGGATCGAACACGCGGTACAGCGCATCGGTCAGCAGGTTGACGGTGATGAACATCGCGCCGATCACGAGCGTCGCGCCGAGCACCGCGTTCATGTCGGCGTTCAGCAGCGCGCCGGTCAGGTATGAGCCGAGCCCCGGCCACGCAAACACGATCTCGGTCAGCACCGAGCCTTCGAGCAGGTTGCTGTACGTGAGCGCGATCACGGTCAGCAGCGGCACCGCGATGTTGCCGAACGCATGCCGCCAGATCACGCGCCGCTCCGAGAGGCCCTTCGCGCGCGCGGTGACGATGTATTCCTGGCTCAACTGGTCGAGCATGAACGAGCGCGTCATCCGGCTCAGGTATGCGACCGAGTAGTAGCCGAGGATCGCGGCCGGCAGCGCGATGTGCGACACCGCGTTGCGGAACACGTCCCACTCGCCGGCGAGCGCCGCGTCGAGCAACAGGCTGCCCGTGCGCGGGTCGACCATTCCGTCGTACACGGGATCGAGCCGGCCGGGCCCGCCGACCCAGTGCAGCCGCGCATAGAACAGCAGCAGCCCCATCAGCCCGAGCCAGAACACCGGCACCGAATTGCCGATCAGCCCGACGAAGCGCGCGATGTGATCGATCGGGCGGTTGTGCTTCACCGCGGCCGCGACGCCGAGCGGCACGCCGATCGCGATGCCGATCAACGTCGCGATCGTCGCGAGTTCGAGCGTGGCCGGAAACACGCGCCTGATGTCGTCGAGCACCGGGTTCGCGGTCAGCAGCGACATGCCGAGATTGCCGTGCAGCACGTCGCGCGCGTAGATCAGGAACTGCGTGACGAGCGGCTTGTCGAGGCCGAGTGCGATGCGCTCGGCCGCGTACGCTTCGGCGGACGCGCGATCGCCGAGAATCGCGAGCACGGGATCGATCGGCACCTTGCGGCCGATCACGAACGTCAGCGCGAGCAACCCCGCGAACGTGACGGCGAGCGTGAGCGCCCAGCGCACCACGCGCAGCGCCCAGCGTACGGCCGGGCGCCGCGCGGGCAGCGTGCGCAGTGCTTCGAGGGAGGAGGCGGGAGTCGACATGCGGCGATTCTTATTGCTTCTTCAGGTTGCGGTACGACACGAGATCGTTGATCGGCCCGACTTCGAGCCCGCTCACGCCGGGCCGCGTGGCGACCTGCGCGACTTTCTCGAACATGATCACGAACGGCGAGCGCGCGAGCATCGCCTTCTGCATCGCCTGGTACCGCTGCGCGCGTTGCGCGGCGGTCGGCTCGGCGAGCGCGGCGTCGGTCTCCTTCGTCAGTTGCGGAATGTCCCAGCTGTTGCGCCAGGCCAGCATCTTATAGCTCGATTTGTCGCCGTTGTCCGGATTCCATGCAAAACCCTGTGCGTTGCTGTGCGGATCGATGTAGTCGGCCGACCATTCGCCGATGTAGATGTCGTGCTGGCGTGCGCGGTATTTCGCGAGCGTCTGCTTGTTGTCGCCGGGGATCAACTGCACCTTGACGCCCGCCTGCGCGAAGTTCGCCTGCACGGCCTGCGCGATCTCGGTGTACGGATAGTCGTTGCGCACGTCCATCGTCACCGAGAAACCGTTCGGCACGCCGGCCTTCGCGAGCAGCGCCTTCGCCTTCGCGACGTCGAGCTTGTACGGGTTCGAATTCAGCGTGCCGAGGAAGCCTTCGGGCAGGAAGGTCTGGTGCACCTTGTAGGTCGTCTTCACGACGTTGGACTGGATGCCCGCATAGTCGACCAGCCACTTCAGCGCTTCCTGCACGTCGGGCTTCGCGAGCGTCGGGTTCTTCGTGTTCAGGCCGAGATACAGCAGCGTCGCCTGCGGCGAGGCCGATACTTTCGCCTTGCCGGATTTCACGACCGACGCGAGATCGTCGGGGCTCAGGTCGCGCGCCGCGTCGACGTCGCCGTTTTCGAGCAGCAGGCGCTGGCTCGCGGCTTCGGGCACGTGACGCAGCACGATGCGCTTCATCGCGAGCGGCAGCCGGTAGCCGTCGAAGCGCTGCAGCACGATGCTGTCGCCGGCCGCCCACTTGACGAGCTTGTAGCCGCCGGAGCCGGCCTCATTTGTCTTCAGCCACGCGTTGCCGAAATCGTTGCCCTGCTGGTGCGACAGCAGCAGCTTCTTGTCGAGCACCGACGCGGGCCACGAGCCGAGCACGTTGAGCACGAAGGTCGGCGCGTATTTGTGGTCGGTCGTGATCGACACCGTCTGGTCGTCCAGCTTCTTCACGTTCGCCGCGACGTTGGCCTTCGTGAGCCCGATGCCGGTCAGCACCGCGGCCGGGCCCTTGTCGAGCAGCACCGTGCGCTGGATCGACCACGCGACGTCGTCGGCCGTCAGCGGGTTGCCCGAGTGGAACTTGAGGCCCGCGCGCAGCTTGAACGTATAGGTCAGCCCGTCCTGGCTCACCGTCCACGACTGCGCGACGTCGCCGTTGAATTTCGACGGATCGCGCAGGTCGACGCGCACGAGCCGGTCGTACGTGTTCGCGACGTATTCCTCCGGCACCAGCTCGTAGATCTCGCCGGGGTCGAGCGTCGTGAATTCGTCGAGCAGCGTGGCCATCACGAACATGTCTTTCGGCGTTTCCGCGCGGGCGGCGGAAAACGGAACGGCGGCGAGCAGGGACGCGGCGGCCAGCGCCGCGACGAGCGGGGAGGTCGGGAATTTCATGGGCGCTTCTCCATCTGTCGTTTGAGTCGTTGAACGTGAACGTGCATGAAAAAGGGGGCGTGCGGCGTCGTCACATCAGGCGCCACGGGCCGCTCGCCGCATTGTCGATCGGCGGCAGCGCGTGCGAACCCGGCAGCTCGTAGTGCCACCATTCGCTGTCGATGTGCGCGAAGCCGGCCGCGTGCATCACGCCGAGCAGCAGCAGACGGTTGCGTTGCACGGGCTCGGGCAACCCCGCGTGAAAGTGGCCCGATGCGGCCACCATCTCGTCGAAGCCGGTGCCCATGTCGAGCGGCGCGCCGCTCGGGTCGACGAGCGTCAGGTCGATGGCGGTGCCGCGGCTGTGGTTCGACCCGCGGCCGAGATCGGCGACGAAGTTCGGGTCGGGCAGGAAATCCCACAGCACCTGCTGCGCCTGCGGCGGCCGGTATGCGTCGTAGAGGCGCAGCGTGAAGCCGGCTTGCGCGGCGACGTCGACCGCGCGGCGCAGCGCGGCTTCGGCCGGCTCGAGCAGCAGACAGTGCGCGTGGCGGTAGATCGGCTTGCCGGTCAGGTTGCGCTCGGTCGCGTAGACGAGATCGATCTCGACGCGATGCGTGGCGGGCGTGATTTCGACGAGGCGGTGCGGGTTCATCGGCGGTCCGGTTCGCTCAGGATTCGAATTGGTCGAACGTGCGCTGCAGTTCGCGGTTGCGCGCGACGCGCCGGTCGATCGCGGGACCGAGGCGGTCGACCACGGCGGTGATCAGCAGGTTGAACAGGCAGGTGAGCGGCGCGAGCGAATCCCAGAACTGGCCGACGTCGGTCTTCACCTGCAGCAGATCCGCTGGCCATTCGCGCGCCCATGGGCAATACAGATCGGTGACCAGCGCGAACGGCTGGCCGCGCTCGGCGGCGGCCTGGCAATAGCGGCGCGCGCTGCGCGAATAGGCGCGCGTATCGGTGACGATGCAGTACGGCCGTTCGAACTCGGAATTCAGCGAATCGACGTACGAGCCCGACTGGCCGTCGGAATAGAACACGCGCGGGCGCAGGTATTCGAGGTAGCTGCTGAACGCATTGCTGATGCCGCGCGTCGACTGGATGCCGAGGATGAAGACGGCATCGGCATGCGCGATCCGGTCCGCGACCTGCGCGAACACCGGTTCCTCGGCGAGCCGGTACACGTGGCGGATCGCGTCGAGTTCGCGGTCGAGCGATGCGGCGAGCGTGCCGGCGCTGCGCTCGCTGTCGCGCGCGTCGGCGGTCGTTGGCATGGCGGCGGCGCGGCGGTACTCGTCGAGGCGGTCGGTGATCATCCACGGGCGGTCGCCGCCGCCGCGCAGTTCGCGTTTCAGGTCGTCGAGATTCCGGTAACCGACGCTGCGCAGGAAACGCCCGACCGAAATGCCGCTGGTGCCGGTCTGCTGCGCGATCTGGTCGGCGGTTTCGAGGCCGAGCCGATCGAGATTCGCGAGCATGTAGCTGGCGATGCGTTTCGCGGTCGGCGTCAGCTCGGCAAAGCGGGATTCGACGGTGTGGGCGAATGCGCAGGTCATCGGGCTGTTAGATCGTTGTCATTTTATGATTCGATGTCATCTATCTGACAAAGCCAAAATCATCGGCGCCAGCGAATAAAAACTATGGGGTGGTAGGAGGCGATAGGGCGGTGCGTGCGCGCAACGACTGGGCCGCCACGCCCTGTAGTGTGAAAATATTCCTGACAGGGATATTTCGCGTTTATTTGTATCGGAGATAATTTGCGTTTATGCCTGTCAGAGATATACTGCATGGATTGCATAGAGGACCCGCGCCGTGAATCTCATCGTCAATACCCCTGCTCAACTGGGCGAAATCCTGTCGTCCGCGCGTCAGGCCAAGGGGCTGACGCAAGCCGAGGCGGCGGCACGCATCGGCGTCGGCCAATCGCGGCTGTCGTCGCTTGAAACGATCCGCACCGAAAGCCTGTCGCTCAAGCAGTTGCTCGAACTGACCGCGCTGTACGGTCTCGAGCTCAGCATTCGCACGAAGGACGGGCGCGACGCTGCCAACGTCGAGTGGTAATCGATGGGACGCAAATCGCACAGCCGCGCGCTATCGATCTGGGCCAACGGCGTGCGGGTCGGCATCTGGCGGATTCCCGCGCGCGGCGACATGGAGTTGCTGTACGACATCGGCTGGAAACAGTCGGATGCCGGCCGCCCGCTGTCGCTGTCGCTGCCGTTCGGCATCGGCCCTGCGCCGTTGCGCGGCGAGCGCGTGAACCACTACTTCGACAATCTGCTGCCCGACAGCGACGCGATTCGGCGCCGGCTTGCGTCGCGATTCGGCACGGCGACGACCGAGCCGTTCGATCTGCTCGCCGCGCTCGGCCGGGACTGCGTCGGTGCGGTGCAGTTGCTCGGCGAGGATGAAGCCCCGACCGGCCATGACCGGATCGACGGTACGCCGTTGTCCGACGACGACGTGGCGCGCGTACTCGATCTGGCGAGCGGGGCGGCGGGCGGTGCGCAGGACGACGACGACTTCCGCCTGTCGCTGGCCGGCGCGCAGGAAAAGACCGCGTTGCTGTTTCACGACGGGCGATGGATGCGTCCGCATGGCGCGACGCCGACCACGCATATCCTCAAGTTGCCGCTCGGGCTGGTCGGCAACAAGCGTGCGGATCTGACGACATCCGTCGAAAACGAGTGGCTGTGCCTCGCGGTCCTGCGCGCGTTCGGCTTGCCGACGGCGGATGCCGACATCCTGCGTTTCGGCGAACACAAGGTGCTGTCGGTCGCGCGCTTCGATCGCGCGCTGCATCGTGATGGCGGATGGCTGTTGCGCTTGCCGCAAGAGGATTTTTGCCAGGCGCTCGGCGTGCCGCCGCATCTGAAATACGAATCGCAGGGCGGCCCCGGCGTGCCCGATCTGGCCGGCATCCTGCGCCGGTCGGAAACGGCGCAGGCCGACCTCGACACGCTGTTCGCCGCATTGGTGGTGTTCTGGATGCTCGCCGCACCGGACGGGCATGCGAAGAACTTCAGCCTGCGCCTGCTGCCCGGCGGCCGCTTCCACCTGACGCCGCTCTACGACGTGATGTCGATCTGGCCGGTCGAGGGAGATGGCGCGAACCAGTGGTCGTGGCACAAGGCGAAGCTCGCGATGGCCGTGCACGGCAAGCGCAAGCACTACGCGATGCGCGACATCACGCGCCGGCACTTCACTGCGATGGCGGAGTATTGCCTGCTTGGCGATATCGCTACGCCGATTGTCGAACGACTGATTGCGATGACGCCGCACGTGATCGAATCGGTCGGCGCGGCGCTGCCGGCCGGGTTTCCGGCAAGGATCGCCGAACGCATTCTCGGCGGATTGCGCTTCGCTGCGCAACGGCTTGCCGACATGCCGCGGGAGTGACCCGGTCCAGGTCCGGGCCGGGCAGGTGAAAGCACGCGCATCCGCATTTTCCTGTTCCCGTCGATCGCATTGAGTCGCCATCGTGCGGCGCGCCTATCGATCTCTTCTCGTCGCCATTCATCCATTGCTGCATCGCAATAATTACAAAAAATTAAAATCGATCAGTTTTAGTCATTAATTCAGGTTAATAATTCATTTAATTTTTAGATGAATATGGATTTAACTTGCGTCACGGGATGTTCGATTTTCGGTAATTCGAAAAACGGCAAGTGTTCCGTAGTGGAAATTCTCTCGATTGCAGAAATGAAGAGGAAATCATGACGAATCTTTCTCGACGCAGGATGTTGACGAGTACGGCCGGCGCCATTGCCGCGGCGGGTATTGCGGTAACGGCGAAGGCCGCTTCGTTCGGTAACCCGGACAGCCCGCCGGAAGGCGCGGTGAATGCGCGCAACCGTCAGAGCCTGACCGACCCGGGGCCTAAAAATCCGGCCATCGCCAATCAATTCCCGTCCTTTCAGGATCCGCCGGCTACCGATATCAACGGGATGCCGTTATTCTGGGCGTCTTTCAATAATGCGCATAAGCGCATTCAGAATGGCGGATGGGCGCGCGAAGTCACGCAGGATGATTTCGCGATTTCCGAAACCATCTCCGGCGTCAATATGCGGCTGACGCGCGGCGGCATTCGCGAGATGCACTGGCACCAGCAGGCCGAGTGGGCGATCATGCTCGACGGCCGCTGCCGGATCACGGTGCTCGACGAACTCGGGCGGCCGTCGGTGCAGGACGTCAAGACCGGCGATCTCTGGTATTTCCCGCCCGGCCTGCCGCATTCGCTGCAGGGCCTCGGCAGCGACGGCGCCGAATTCCTGCTCGCATTCGATAACGGCCGCGCATCGGAATTCAACACGCTGTTGCTGACCGACTGGATCGCGCATACGCCGCCCGACGTGCTCGCGCTCAACTTCGGCGTGCCGGCCGACGCGTTCAGGAACGTGCCGCTCGACAACCTGTGGATCTTCCAGGGCGACGAACCGGGCCCGCTCGCGGACGCGCAGCGCGCGTCGGCCGCGTCGGCCGGTGCGCCGCCGCATCCGTTCGTGTTTTCGCTCGGCGACATGAAGCCGGTCAGGAAGACGCGCGGCGGCGAGGTGCGGATCGCCGACAGCACCAACTTCAACGTGTCGACGACCGTCGCGGCGGCGCTCGTCACCGTGCACCCGGGCGGCATGCGCGAGCTGCACTGGCATCCGAACGCCGACGAATGGCAGTACTACCTGCAGGGCGAGGCGCGGATGACCGTGTTCGACACGGGGCCGAAGGCGCAGACGGCCGACTTCCGCGCGGGCGACGTCGGCTATGTGAAGAAGAGCCTCGGCCACTACGTGCAGAACACCGGGCAGACCGACCTCGTGTTCCTCGAGATCTTCAAGACCGACCGCTATGCGGAGGTGTCGTTGTCCGACTGGCTCGCGCACACGCCGCCGAAGCTCGTCGAAGCGCACCTGAACATCGCGCCGGACGTGATCGCGCAGTTTCCGCGCAATCGTCCCGACGTCGTGCCGCTGTAATGTCGCCGGCGTCTTGCCGGGGCCGGCACGCGGCATGCCGGCCACGGCGGGCGCGATCCGCAATCAGCCGTCCTTATTCGAACGGAATACTCACATGATCCCCGTCCCGAGCAAACCTGCCGGTGGCTTCGCGCTGCCGGGCCGGTCCATCGAGCCTATCGACGGCGCGGCGCGCGCCGCGCTGGAAGGGCGCCGCACCGGCGTCGCCGCGCTGCTGCCGTTCGTCGGCCCGGCCGTGATCGCGTCGATCGGCTACATGGATCCCGGCAACTTCGCGACCAACATCCAGGCCGGCGCCGCGTACGGGTACCGGCTGCTATGGGTCGTGCTGGCCGCGAACGCGATCGCGATGCTGTTCCAGGCGATGTCGGCGAAGCTCGGCATCGTGACCGGCCGCAATCTCGCCGAGCTGTGCCGCGACCGTTTCCCCGCGCCGGTCGTGTGGGGCATGTGGATCGCGTCGGAGATCGCCGCGATGGCCACCGATCTCGCCGAATTCCTCGGCGGCGCGCTTGCGTTCGGGTTGTTGTGCCACCTGTCGCTGCTCGCGGGGATGATCGCGACCGCGTTCGCGACCTGCGCGATCCTCGCGCTCGAAAAACGCGGCTTCCGGCCGCTGGAAGCGGCGATCGCGGCGCTGGTCGGCGTGATCGGCGCGTGCTATCTCGGCGAACTGCTGATCGCGCCGCAGGACTGGCATGCGGCCGCGTTCCATCTGGTGGTTCCGCAGATTCCGGATCATGCGGCGCTGACGATCGCAGTCGGCATCATCGGCGCGACGATCATGCCGCATACGCTGTATCTGCATTCGGGCCTCACGCAGGATCGCACCGCGCCGCGCGACGACGGAGAGCGGCGGCGGCTCGTGCGTTTCTCGAACCGCGAGGTCGTGATCGCGCTGGGGCTCGCCGGATTCGTGAATCTCGCGATGGTGATGATGGCGTCGTCGGCGTTTCACGCGGCCGCGCCCGGCATGACCGACATCGGCGACGCCTATCACACGCTGATCCCGGTGCTCGGGCCGGCGGCCGGCGCGCTGTTTCTCGTCGCGCTGCTGACCTCCGGCGTGTCGAGTTCGGTGGTCGGCACGATGGCGGGGCAGGTCGTGATGCAGGGCTTCATCCGCCGCCGCATGTCGATCTGGGTGCGGCGCGCGGTGACGATCGCGCCCGCGTTCGTGGTGGTCGCGCTCGGCTGCGACGTCACGCGGGCGATGGTGGCCAGCCAGGTCGTGCTGAGCTTCGTGCTGCCGATGCCGATGATCGCGCTGCTGATGCTGTCGGCGCGCAAGGACGTGATGGGCGCTTACGCGATGCGGATGCCGCTGCGGATCGTCGCCGGCGCGGCGACGGTCGTGATCGTCGGGCTGAATGCGTACCTGGTATGGGCGGCATTCAATTGAACGGGTATGCACGTTCTCGTCCCGTGACGTGTGCGCGGCACGGTATCCGACCGATGGCGGTCATTGTCGATCGCGCACGGCCCGGCGCCAGCGCCGCGGCGCGCGGCGATTACCCGCACGGCGGCGTGGCCGCACGCGCGGGCAGCCGCGATTACTTCGCGAGCGTGCGGTATGACACGAGGTCGTTGATCGGCCCGATTTCCGGTCCGGTCGCGCCGGGGCGCGTGGCGACCTGCACGACCTTCTCGAACATGATGATGAACGGCGAGTTCGCGAGCACGGCCTTCTGCAGCGCTTCGTAACGCTGCGCGCGCTTCGCGGGCGACGGCTCGACGAGCGCGGCCTCGGTGTCCTTCGTCAGTTGCGGAATGTCCCAGCTGTTGCGCCACGCGAGCATCTTGGTCGGCGACTGGTCCGAGTTGTCCGGATTCCACGCGAAACCGCGCGCGTTGCTGTTCGGGTCCATGTAGTCGGGCGACCATTCGCCGACGAAGATGTCGTGCTGGCGCGCACGGTACTTGCCGATCGCCTGCTTCGCGTCGCCCGGAATCAGCTTCACGCGGATGCCGCCCTGCGCGAAGTTCGCCTGCAGCGCCTGCGCGATCTCGAGGTACGGATAGTCGTTCGGCATGTCCATCGTCACGTCGAAACCGTTCGGCAAGCCGGCCTTCGCGAGCAGCGCCTTCGCCTTCGCGACGTCCTGCTTGTACGGCCGCGCGTTCGACGCGCCGAGGAAGCCTTCGGGCAGGAAGGTCTGATGCACCTTGTAGGTCGTGCTGACGATGTTGCGCTGGATGCCGTCGTAATCGACGAGCCACTTCATCGCCTGCTGCACCTCGGGCTTCGCGAGGTTCGGGTTCTTCGTGTTCAGGCTCAGGTACAGCAGCGCCGACACCGGCCACGACGCGATCTTGATCTTGCCGGCCTTCGACAGCGCGGCGAGGCTGTCGGGGCTCAGGTTGCGCGCGGCGTCGGCGTCGCCGTTCTCCAGCAGCAGCCGTTGCGCGGACGCTTCGGGCACGTGGCGCAGCACCACGCGCTTCATCGGGTACGGCGTGCGGTATTTGTCGAAGCGCTGCAGCACGATGCTCTCGTTCGGCGTCCACTTGACGAGCTGGTACGGGCCCGAGCCCGCGTCGTTGGTGCGCAGCCAGCCGCTGCCGAAATCGTTGCCTTGCTGGTGCGACAGCAGCAGCTTCTTGTCGAAGACCGAGGCCGGGCACGCGCTCAGCACGTTGAGCACGAAGCTCGGCGCGTACTTGCGGTCGGTTTCGAGCACGACGGTCTGTGGGTCGACCACGCGCACCTTCTGCGTCACGTTCGCCTTCGTGAGGCCGAGATCGGCGAGCACGCCGGCCGGCCCCTTGTCGAGCAGGATAGTCCGCTGCAACGACCACGCGACGTCGTCGGCGGTGACCGGGTTGCCGGAATGGAACGTAAGGCCCGGGCGCAGCTTGAACGTGTAGGTCACGCCGTCGGCGCCGACCGTCCACGATTGCGCGATCTGTCCGTCGAAGCGCGTCGGGTCCTTCAGGTCGACGCGCACCAGCCGTTCGTAGGTGTTCGCGACGTATTCGGACGGCACCAGCTCGTAGATCCCGCTCGGGTCGAGGGTCGTGAATTCGCCGAGCTGCGTGGCGACGACGAAGATGCCGGGCGGCGTGGCAGCCTGCGCCGGCAGCGCCGGAACAAGCGCGGCGAGCGCGGCGCTGACGAACAGCCGGGACAGCAGGTGCTTCATGCGGGCTCCGTTGAAAGGGAATCGTGGGTGCGATTCTCTCATCGACGGGCAGCCGGATGAAAATATTCGGCAGGCGCGCCGGGTAGCGCGCAGCGGCAGGCAGACGGGAGGGCCGGGCGGGCGCCCGGCGCCGGAGGGCGTCAGATCGCGCAGCGCGCGACCGCGAAGCGCATCGCTTCCTCGGCCGGTTCGTTGCCCGAGCCGCGCACGACCTTGATCACCGAGCCGTTGCCCGACGGCGTCAGCGTGACGAAGTACGAATTCGAGCCGACCGCGATGTCGGTGACGCCGTTGTGCTGCGATTGTTCGGTGCCCGACAGGCGGCTGTCGAGGCAGTTCGCGACCGCGTAGGCTGGACGTTGCGACGACACGTAGATCATCGGCGCGGCGCCCGAGCCGGCCGAATCGGACGAGGGTGCGGAGCCGCAGGCGGCGAGCAGGGCGGCGGGAAGAAGCAGCAGGAATCGTTTCATGATCGGTCGTCGGGTGTCTCGTATCGAGGCTGGGGCGCGGGGGAGCGAAACGCGAAGCTTCGCGACGAAACCGCCTGGAATCGGGCCTTTTTGACGGACGACGACACGGCAGGCGGCTGACGACGGAGTATACCCGCAGCATTTGACGCCGTTGGCGCGTTGAAACGATTCGATACAACCGGCGCCCGCTGTCGGACGGGCGCTCGCTTCGGTTGTCGTCGCGACCGGCGGATCGCCCGGTCGTCGCGCTGTCGGCGCGAGGCGCGCCGCTGCCGCGCATGCGGATCAATGCGCGCCGGCCGCCGCCGCATCGGCATCGCCGCCGCCCGAGCGCACCGGTTTCGTGATCCAGATGAGCGGGATGATCGCGACGAAGATGATCGCCGACACGTAGAAGATGTCGTTCAATCCCATCACGGCCGCTTGCGAATCGACCGACGCATTGAAGAACGCGAGCGCCGAATCGGGGCTCAGGTGCAGCAGCGAACGGGACGTGTCGAGCTGTTGCGTGAAGACCGGATTGGTGACGCTCGCCTGTTCGGTGAGCCGCACGTGATGCAGGATCGTGCGGTCGTTCCACGCATTGCTGATCAGCGACGTCCCCACCGCGCCGCAGAACGTGCGACCGAAATTCGACAGGCCGGCCGCGGCCGGGATCTTGTCGGGCGGCAGCCCGGACAGGATGATCGACGTCAGCGGCACGAAGAACATCGCCATCGGAATACCTTGCAGCAGCGTCGGCAGCACGAGATCCCAGCGCGACACGTCGGTGTAGAACGTCGTGCGCATCATGAACACGACCGCGAAGCCGACGAACGCGAGCGTCGCGATATAACGCGGATCGGTGCGCGGCAGCAGGCGCCCCATGACCGGCGTGAGCAGGATCGCGAACACGCCGAGCGGCGCCGTGGCGAGCCCCGAATCGACCGCGCGGTAGCCGAGATAGCCCTGCATCCATTGCGGCAGCAGCACGAGCGTGCCGAAGAACATCCCGTACGCGACGGAGATCGCGATCGTACCGCCCGCGAAGTTGCGTTGCGTGAAGAGCCGCAGGTCGACGATCGGGTTGGCCTCGTTCAGCTCCCAGATGAGGAAGAATGCGAAGCCGATCAGCGCGACGATGCCCAGCGCGACGATCACGGGCGAATTGAACCAGTCGAGATCCTTGCCCTTGTCGAGCATGATCTGTAGCGAGGCGACCCACAGCACGAGCAGCAGCAGTCCGACCGTATCGATCGGCAGGCGGCGCGTGGCCGATTCGCGATCGCGGAACACGAACCACGTGACGGCCGCCGCGAAGAAGCCGACCGGAATGTTGATGTAGAAGATCCACGACCAGTTGTAGTCGTACGTGATCCAGCCGCCGAGCGACGGCCCCGCGATCGGACCGACGAGCGCGGTCATCGACCACAGCGCGAGCGCCGTCGACGACTTCTGCCGCGGCCACGCGCCGAGCAGCAGCGCCTGCGACAGCGGCGCGAGCGGTCCCGCCACGGCCCCTTGCAGAATTCGCGCGGCGAGCAGCGTCGGCAGGTTCGGCGCGATTCCGCACAGCCACGACGCGAACACGAACAGCAGGATCGACGTGACGAACAGGCGCACCTGGCCGAAGCGCTGCGTGAGCCAGCCGGTCAGCGGAATCGACACCGCGTTCGCGGCCGCGAAGATCGTGATCACCCACGTGCCTTCGTCGACCGACACGCCGAGGTCGCCCGAGATCGTCGGGATCGCGACGTTCGCGATCGACGAATCGAGCACGTTCATGAACATCGCGAGCGATACCGCGATCGTGCCGATCGCGAGCTTGCCGCCCGACAGCGGCGCCTGGGGTGACGGAGATGACATGGTGTTCCTGCGTGATGGAAAGTGGCCCGCGGGGCGCATGCGCCGATGGCGACCGCGCACGGGCGTGCGGCGGCCGCGCGTGCGGACACGCGCGACGTGCGCGCGGCCGGCCAAGCGGAGGGCCGCTCGCGCGCGGCGTGCGGTTCAGGCGTTCGATCGGATCGGCGAAGCCGTGACGGCTTCGGCAAGCAGGCAGGCCGGTCAGGACGGCGCGACGCGCGTGACGCGTCGGCGGGCAGCGCTCAGGTGGCTGCCGTCGCGTGTGTGGTCATTTTTCATCGGCACAGGCTAACGATGCGGCGAACGGCGATCAACGCTCGCGCGCTCATTAATTCCTTTCCTGCGCTGCAATAATGCAGCGGACGTGCATCGATTGCCGGTCGTGCCGAGTCGACTACGACGCGGCCCGCCACGCAGTAAAGACTTCCGTCAGGAATTCGACGAACGCACGCACCTTGCTGTCGAGCGTCGCGCGCTTCGGGTACAGCGCGTGCAGCTCGACGTCGTCGGTGCGGTGCCAGTCGGGCAGCACGATTTCGAGTTCGTTGCTCGCGAGCCGCCGTGTGGTGAAGTGGGTCGAAATCAGCGCGATGCCGCCGCCGCTCGCGGCTTGGCGCAGCACCGTGACCGATTCGTTCGAGATCAGCACGGGCCGCACCGGCACGTCGGCGACGTCGCCGGCCGCGTTGGTCAGGCGCAGCGTCAGGCCGGGCGCGTCGCGGCCGACGAACAGGATGTCGTGATCGGCGAGATCCTGCGGCGTCTGCGGCCGGCCGGCGCGGTCGAGATAGTGCGGGCTGGCCGCGAACTTCGCGTGCGACCAGCCGAGCGAGCGCGCGACATAGCCTGAATCCGTCAGCACGCCGGTGCGCAGCGCGACGTCGAAGCCGTGTTCGACGAGATCGAGCGCGCTGTTGTCGTAGATCAGCACGAGCTGGACCAGCGGGTAGCGCCGGCGAAATTCGGCGAGCGCCGGTTCCAGTTCGAACAGGCCGATCGCGTAGGGCACCAGCACGCGCAGCGTGCCTTCGGGCTCCGTGCGCAGCGCGCGCACCTGACGGTCCGCATCGAGCAGGATCTCCTCGGCGCGCAGGCAGCGTTCGTAATAGTCGCGTCCGGCTTCGGTGACGGACACGCGACGCGTCGTGCGGTACAGCAGCTGGACGCCGAGGTCGTCCTCGAGCTGCCGGATCTTGCGGCTCACGCGGCTGAGCGGCATGTCGAGTTGCGTGGCGGCGGCGGTGAAGCTGCCGCGCTCCACCACGCGCAGGAATATCCGGATGCTCTCGAGGTCCATGCGATTCGTTTCAGTGTTCGACATGCGCGCATCTTACCGTCGCGGGCCGGATCGCCGCGGGTCGAGCCGATTATCCCGCCCGGCGCAATAACGCATCCCGCCGCTGCCCCGTAGTGGCGGCCGGCGCGCGACCGTATGCTCGCCGCATGAAATTCGCATTCCCCAGCATGCCGCCGCTCGCGGCCGTCCGGGCCGCGCTGCGCGACGCGCGGCCGACGCTGCCGCCCGGCGCGCTTGCCTTCGCACTCCGCAATACGGCCGCGTCGCTGCTCGCGCTCTATATCGCGTTCCGGATGAATCTCGACGATCCGATGTGGGCCGCGTCGACCGTCTGGATCGTCGCGCAGGGCAGCCGCGGGATGGGGCTGTCGAAGAGCCAGTACCGGATTCTCGGCACCGCGATCGGTGCGGCCGTCGCGCTCGCGCTGACCGGCGCGTTCGCGCAGACACCCGAATTGTTCCTGCCCGCGCTCGCCGCGTGGATCGGCTTGTGCGCGGGTATCGCGACGTTCCAGCGGAATTTCCGCGCGTATGCGGCGGTGCTCGCAGGCTATACGGCCGCGATCATCGCGATGGACGCGGTGTCGGCGCCGCTGCACGCGTTCGATATCGCGGTCGCGCGGTTCCTGTACGTGGTGGTCGGCATCCTGTGCGGTGCGCTGTTCGAAACGGTGTTCGCGCCGGGCACACCGCTGGAGGATGTCCGGACGCGGCTCGCGCGCTATCTCGAGCGCGCGGTGGCGCTCGGCGCCGGCGCGCTGCGCCGCGAGCCGAACGGCGCGGCCGTGCACCGGCTGTTCGCGGAGGCGCTCGAACTCGACACGGCGGCCGAATATGCGGCCGCCGGCGCACCGCCGGTGCGCAACATGATCGGCCATCTGCGCGCGGCGGCGCTCGGCGTGCTCACCGCGCAGGCCGCGGGGCAAGCGATTCGCGAACACGCGGCGCGCGGCGGCGATGCGCCGGAACCGCTCGTCGACGAGGCGGCAAGCGTGCTCGACCGGGTCGCCGTGTCGGGCGATGCGGCGCACGAGATGGCGGCGCTGCGCGCACGCGTGAACGATGCACTGCGTGTCGAAGCCGCCGTGCCGGCCGGCCCGGACACGTCGCGCCTGCTCACGCTCGACCGGCTGTCGGCACTGCTCGGCGGGTTCGACCGCGCATTCGCGAGCCTGGCATTGTTCGACCGGCCGGTGCCTTCCTCTGCACGCGTGCGTTACGCGTTCCACCGCGATCCGGTGCTCGCGTGCCACAACGGCATTCGCGCGTTCATCGCGGTGCTGGCCGCGTCGGCGATCTGGATCTTCACCGCGTGGCCGTCAGGCGGCGGCTTCGTTGCGATCACGGCCGTGGTGAGCGCACTGTTCTCGACACGCCCCAATTCGGTGCGTGCGATCGTCGGTTTCATGAAAGGCACGGCATGCGCGGCGGTCGCGGGCGTCGTCTGCAACTTCATCCTGCTGCCGGCGGTGTCGGGTTTCGAGATGCTCGCCTACATCCTGGGCGTGTTCCTGATCGGCACCGGCCTCGCGATGCGTCATCCGCGCACGGCCGCGATGGGCAGCGCGTTCTCGATCTTCTTCTGGAATTTCACGTCGCCGGACAACACGACGCGCATCGGCGACGCCGCGTTCCTGAACAGCGCGCTCGCGACGCTGCTCGGCATCGCGTTCGGCGCGCTGGTATTCGCGCTGGTGTTTCCCGGCGATCCGGGCACGAGCCGACGGCGTCTGCACCGCGCGGTGCGTCGCGATCTGGCCGGCATCGCACGCGATCCGCGTGCATGGTCCGCAAGCGCATGGCTGAGCCGCACGGCCGACCGTCTCGGGCGCGAGCTCGGTTTCGCGGGCAGCCTGCCGCAGACGCTGATCGAGCGCGACATGCGCGACCTGCTCGCGATCTGGGGGCTCGGCGACAGCCTGCTGTCGCTTGCCGAACTGGCCACGCGCGAGCCGGCCGCGCGCCGCGCGGCAGCGGTGGTGCGTGGGCGCATCGCGCAGGCCGATTTCGCGCGGCTCGAGCAGACGTGTGCCGCGGCGGCCCGCCTGTTGCGCCGTCGCGTGGCCGCGCGCGACGGCGACGCCGCGCATGCATTGCTGAGCGGCATTGTCCTGCTGCGACGGATCGCGGACGCGGCCGCCGAACATGGCGGCTTCCTGCGCGGCCGCCGCGATTGAGCGGCGCGAGTCAGGCGAAGCGGGTCAGGTGAGTCGGTACGACGGGCCGGGCGTCACTTCGGCCGGCAGCGGCTCGCGGTTCAGTTCGAGCAGCGTGCGCTCGATCTGTCGCGTCATCGCATCGAGCGCGAGATGGTTCGGCCCGTCGCCGAACGGCTCGGTGATCGCATGCGCGATCGCGTCGAGCGCGATCAGCGTATAGGCGACGAATACCGTGACGAACGGTGTCGCCGCGCCGATCGAATCGACGAGGCCGAACGGCAGCAGCACGTCGTAGGAAAACGGAATCGGCGTCGACGCGATGCGCTCGCAGCCGCTCACCATCGCGACGAGTTTGTCGAGATGCGCATCGAGCATCCGCAGCCAGTGCTCGCGCGGACGAACGATCATCGTCGTGCTCCGTCAGGCAGCGATCGACGCCGGCGCGGCCGCGCGATGCAGCAGCACGGGTACCGACTTCGACGTCGGCGTGTTGCACACGTCGCCGACGCTGTCGAGCGGCACGAGCGGGTTGGTTTCCGGGTAGTACGCGCCGATGCAGCCGCGCGGGATGTCGTATTCGACGAGCAGGAAGCCGTTCGCGCGCCGCTCGATGCCGTCGTGCCACACCGTTTCCATGTCGACCCATTCGCCGGCCGCGAGGCCGAGCATCGCGAGATCGTCGCGGTTGACGAACACCACGCGGCGCTGGCCGAACACGCCGCGATAGCGGTCGTCGAGCCCGTACACGGTCGTGTTGTACTGGTCGTGCGAGCGCGTCGTCATCAGCGTCATCAGCCGTTCGCCGTGCAGCGCGCGGGCGCGCTGGATCGGCGTGTCGGTCGGCAGCGCGTGCGCGATGAAGTTCGCCTTGCCCGTCGGCGTCAGCCATTCGCGGTCGCGCGACGCGACGCGCAGGTGGAAGCCGCCGGGCCGCGCGATGCGCGTGTTGTAGTCGTAGAAGCCGTCGAGCGTCGCCTCGATCGCATCGCGGATCTTCGCGTAGTCGTCCTTGTACGCGAGCCAGTCGATCTTGCCGCTGCCGAACAGCGCGTGCGCCATGTGCGCGACGATCGCGGGCTCCGACATCAGGTTCGGCGACGCCGGCTTGTTCATCCCGTACGACACGTGGACCATGCTCATTGAATCCTCGACCGTCACGCCTTGCGCGACGTTGTCCTGCAGGTCGATCTCGGTGCGGCCGAGCGTCGGCAGGATCAGCGCGTCGCGGCCGTGGATCAGGTGGCTGCGGTTCAGCTTCGTCGTGATGTGCACGGAAAGCGCGCAGCGGCGCATCCCTTCCCACGTGCGCGGCGTGTCCGGCGTCGCCATCGCGAAGTTGCCGCCGAGACCGATCAGCACCTTCACGCGGCCGTCGAGCATCCCTTCGATCGTCTCGACGACGTCGTAGCCGTGATCGCGCGGCGGTTCGAAATCGAACACGTGGCCGAGCCGGTCGAGGAACGCCTGCGACGGCTTTTCCTCGATGCCGACCGTGCGGTTGCCCTGCACGTTCGAATGGCCGCGCACCGGGCACAGGCCGGCGCCAGGGCGGCCGATGTTGCCGCGCATCAGCATCAGGTTGGTCAGCATCTGCACCGTGGCGACCGAATGCTTGTGCTGCGTGATGCCCATGCCCCACGTCGCGATCACGCGTTCGCTGCGCGCATAGCGCTGCGCAAGCGCGTCGATCTGCTCGTACGGCACGCCGCTTTCGGCCGTCAGCGCGGACCAGCTTTCGGCGCGCAGATCGTCGGCGAACGCATCGAAGCCGGCCGTGTGCTCGTCGATGAACGCAGTGTCGAGCACACGCGGCGCACCGGCGGCGCGCGCGGCGTCGTCGAGTTCGAGCACGCGCTTGGCCATCCCCTTGATCAGCGCGAAATCGCCGCCGATGGTCGGCTGGATGAACGTCGATGCGATCTTCGTGCCGGACATCGTCAGCATTTCGATGGGGCTTTGCGGATCGGCGAAGCGTTCGAGGCCGCGCTCCTTCAGCGGGTTGATCGACACGATCGTCGCGCCGCGCTTCGCGCACTCGCGCAGCTCGCCCATCATCCGCGGGTGATTGGTCGCGGGGTTCTGGCCGAAGATCAGCAGCATGTCCGCATGCTCGAAATCGTCGAGCGTGACCGTGCCCTTGCCGACGCCGACCGACGCCGGCAGCCCGCGGCTCGTCGCCTCGTGGCACATGTTCGAGCAATCGGGGAAGTTGTTGGTGCCGTACAGGCGCACGAACAGTTGATAGAGGAACGCCGCTTCGTTGCTCGCGCGGCCGGACGTGTAGAACGCGGCCTGGTTCGGGTCGGGCAGCGCGCGCAGGTGGCGCGCGATCAGCGCGAACGCATCGTCCCACGCGATCGGCACGTAGCGGTCGGTCTGTGCGTCGTACGCCATCGGGTCGGTGAGCCGGCCGTGCTGTTCGAGCTCGAAATCCGATTGTTCGAGCAGTTCGGTCACCGTGTGCGCGGCGAAGAATTCGGGCGTCACGCGCTTGCTCGTCGCTTCCGCGGCCACGGCCTTCACGCCGTTCTCGCAGAATTCGAACGTCGACGCGTGCTGTCGGTCCGGCCATGCACAGCCCGGGCAGTCGAAGCCGTCCGGCTGGTTCTGGCGCAGCAGCGTACGGTAGTTGCCGCCGGCGACCTTTTCCTTGATCAGGTTGATCGTGACGGCTTTCAGCGCGCCCCAGCCGGCGGCCGGGTGGGTGTACGGTTCGATGCGCGCGGTCGCGGATTTCTTTTTCATGATGCAGGTGTCGGGGTCGATGCGTGCAGAGTACGCGCGGCACCCGTGCGGCTGTGTGTACACCTGTTCACTTCAAAAAAGAGTACAGTTCCGGCCATTCATCCCGTGCGGATCGCAACTGTGTTGCTGAAGGGAAGTTGAAAGGGGAAGCGCGTGAAGCGTTACGAACAACTGGCCGACGATCTCCAGGCGCAGATCGAGCGCGGCGTGTACCGGCCCGGCGAGCGGATTCCGTCGGTGCGGCACGCGAGCCGGCAACAGCAGCTCAGCGTCACGACCGTGCTGCGCGCATACCTCGTGCTGGAAAGCCGCGGCCTGATCGAAAGCCGGCCGCAGTCGGGCTACTTCGTGCGGGCGCGTGCGGCAGTGCCGGCCGAGGCCGAGCTGCATATTTCCGCGCCGGCCGCCGAGCCGTCGGCCGTGGACGTGAGCCGGCTCGTGCTGTCGACGCTGCGTTCGATCGCGCGCGACGACGCGGTGCCGCTCGGCTCGCCGTATCCCGACGCGTCGCAGTTTCCGGTGCAGCGTCTTGCGCGCTATGCGCAGGCGATCGGGCGGCGGCGCACGCGCTGGGGCGTGATCGACGACCTGCCGCCCGGCAACCAGGAGCTGATCCGCCAGATCGCGCGGCGCTATGCGGAGCGCGGGGTCGCGGTCGAGCCGGGCGAGATCGTGATGACGATCGGCGCGACCGAGGCGATCAACCTGTGCCTGCAGGCCGTCGCGAAACCGGGCGACACGATCGCGGTGGAGTCGCCGACGTTTTACGCGATGCTGCACGCGATCGAGCGGATGGGCATGCGTGCACTGGAAGTCGCGACGCACCCGGGCGACGGCATCGATCTCGACGCGCTCGAGCGGATCCTCGCGCGCGAGCGCATCGCCGCATGCATGGTGATGCCGAATTTCCAGAATCCGCTCGGCTTCCAGATGCCCGATGCGCGCAAGCGCGCGCTGGTCGAACTGCTCTCGAAGCACGGCGTGCCGGCGATCGAGAGCGACGTTTATCACGAGCTGCACTTCGGCGACACGGCGCCGAGCGCGCTGAAGTCGTTCGATCGCGACGGGCTGGTGCTGCATTGCGCGTCGTTCACGAAGAGCCTGTCGCCGCGCTACCGGATTGGCTGGGCGATGCCGGGCCGTTACCGCGACCAGGTCGAGAAGCTGAAATTCCTGAACACGCTCGCGACGCCCGCGATCGAGCAACTCGCGATCGCCGAATACCTGAAACACGACGGCTACGATTTTCATCTGCGGCGCATGCGCAAGCTGTATGCGCAGCAGGCGAGCCTGATGAGTGCGATGGTACGGCGTTTCTTCCCGGAAGGCACGCGGCTGTCGCAGCCGCAGGGCGGGTATGTGCTGTGGGTCGAGCTGCCGCCGCGGGTCGATGCGATGAAGCTGTATACGCTCGCGCTCGCGCAGCGGATCACGCTCGGGCCCGGGCATATGTTCTCGGCCGGCACCGATTACCGGCATTTCATCCGGCTCAACTACAGCTACCCGTGGTCGCGGCAGATCGAGGATGCGCTGAAGGTGCTGGGGCGGCTCGCGTCGGAGTGCGCGGCGCGATGAGCGCTGCCGGCCGGCGGATGCGGGTACATGCGCAGCGGGAACGCCGGCAGCACGGCGATCAGGTGATCGAACAGGTCGGCCTGGATGGCCTCGTAGTCGACTCACGTCGTCGTATCGGTGAAGCAGGGCAGTTCGAGCGGAATGCGTGCCGTGAACGCAGGTCGATCGGCTCCCGAATCGGCTCACCTTTGTGAAGGTATCCTCTGCATCGAGGTGAAGGTCGCCGGTGAACCCGCATCACCGCAAGCCGGCGTGCGAGCCGGTTGCCGGATGCGGCGTCTACAGGAACGCGATCGGCCCGAAGCCATGACGGCAGGCCGTCGCGTTTCGATGCGCGCGGTCGGCGATCCATGCAATCATGCGGACGTCGCAGGCGTCGTCGGTGTGCCGCGCGCGTTGGCGTGCGGCTCCTCCGGCAACGGTGAGCGACACGCGACACCGTTGCGCACCCGTTCGTGGCCCGTCATTTCGACTTCACGCATTTCACGCATGCAAGATTCCAATGAAAGCCGTCCGTCGCGCGTGCGGCTGCTGAAAGGCCTCCTCCCGATCCGTCGCGCGGGTGCCATCCGCGACATCTTCGCGGGCATGTCGCTCGCGTCGATGGACATCCCGCAGGTGCTCGGCTACGCACGCATCGCCGGCATGCCGGCCGTCACGGGGCTCTACACGGTGTTCCTGCCGCTCGTTGCGTTCGCATGCTTCGGCGCGTCGCGCCATCTCGTGGTCGCCGCCGATTCCGCGACCGCGACGATTTTCGCGAGCCGGCTGTCGTCGATGGCGCCGGCCGGCAGCGCCGACTATGCGGCGCTCGCCGGCATGGTCGCGTTGCTGACCGCCGCGATGCTGCTGCTCGCGCGCATCTTCAAGCTGGGTTTCCTCGCCGATTTCCTGTCGCGCACGGTGCTGGTCGGTTTCCTCGCTGGCGTCGGCGTGCAGGTGTCGATCGCGATGCTCGGCGACATGCTCGGCGTGGCCGTGCCGTACCCGGCGTCGCGCAGCCTCGCGCAACTCGACTACGTCGTCATGCACCTGGTTGACGCGCACCGGCCGACGCTCGCGCTCGCGGCGCTCGTCGTCGTCGCGATTCTCGCGTGCAAGCGGTTCCTGCCGCGCGTGCCGATGCCGATGATCGCGGTCGCGGGCAGCATCGCCGCGAGCGCAACGTTCGGTTTCGCCGCGCACGGCATCGCGGTGCTCGGGCCCGTGGCGGGCGGGCTGCCGCCGCTGCGCTGGCCGTCCGTCACGTGGCAGCAGTTCCTCGATCTCGTGCCGGTCGCCGCTTCGTGCTTCGTGATGATCATCGCTCAGAGCGCGGCCGCCGCGCGGGTGTTCGCGCAGCAGTACGGCGAGGACGTCGACACCAATGCCGACATCCTCGGCCTCGCGGCCGCGAACGCGGCGGCGGCGCTCGGCGGCGCGTTCGTCGTCAACGGCAGCCCGACGCAGACGGCGATGGCCGACGGCGCGGGCGTGCGCAGCCAGATCGGGCATCTCGCGTTCGCTGCGGTCGTCGCTATCGTGCTGCTGTTCTTCAGCCCGTATCTGCAGTATCTGCCGCATGCGGTGCTGGCCGGCATCGTGTTCACGATCGCGCTCGGGCTGATCAACGTGCGCAGTCTCGCCGCGATCCGTCGGGAGAGCCCCGGGGAATTCACGCTCGCGCTGGTCACGGCCGCCGCCGTCGTGACGGTCGGCGTCGAGCAGGGCATCCTGCTGGCCGTCGCGCTGTCGCTGATGCGGCACGTGCGCCACAGCTACCAGCCGCACACGATGGTGCTCGAACCCGTCGCCGGCAACGGACGGTGGCAGCCGGTGCCCGCCCGGCGCGGCGCGATGACGGCGCCCGGGCTGATCGTCTACCGGTTCGGCGCCGACCTGTTCTTCGCGAACGATCATCTGTTCGCTGCCGAAGTAATCGAACTCGTCGATGCGGCGCCGGTGCCGCCGCGCTGGTTCGTCGTCGATGCGGGCGCGATCACCGACGTCGACTATTCGGCCGCACGGACCTTGGTCGATCTCGTCAGGGCGCTGCATGTGCGTGGGATCGGCGTGCTGTTCGGGCGCGTGAACCGCTATCTGCGCGCGGACATGGATCGTCACGGGATCACCGAGGCGGTCGGCGCGTCGTGCATCTTTGCCACGCTGCATCAGGCGCTGGAGGCGGCGGGCGCGACGCCCGCACCGCAGGAGCCGGGCACGGTGTAGGGCCTGTACACGCCGATAACGGGCCAGCCCCACGAACGATTTTTTCCAAACACGGGAACGTGCGTTATTAGCGTGAACACGCTCTTGCTCAGCAGCGCTACGCGACCGCGCGCAGGCGTGCGAAACCGTTGCGCAGGCAACGGGCCAGTTCCGCCGCGGCCGCCGTGTGCTGGCCGCGCGGCACATGCAGGTTGATCGAGAAATTCGGCAGCGCGGGCAGGCCGCTGCCGGCCGGCAGGATCTCGAGGTCGGCCGGCACGGTGGACGCGAGCCACACGGTTACGGCCAGATCGGCGCGCACGGTCGCGGCCGTGGCATCGAAGCTGCCGTTCTCGAACACGGTGCGCCACGCGCGATCGCTGCCGCGTAGTGCGTCGAGCACCGTCGGGCGGAACGCGCAGGTCTGCGCGACCATCGATACCGGCAGCGGCGAGTGCCGGTGCGCGGTGCCGCCTTTCGCGCCGACCCACACCAGCCGGTCGACGGCGATGCATTCGCCGCGCGACGATCCGACCGGCGCCTCGATCAGCGCGACGTCGAGATCACCCTGCTTGAGCCCGCGCCGCAACTCCGGCGATGCCGCGCACACGAGCGTGAGCGCGACGTGCGGATGTGCGTGCGCATAGCTTTTCAGGATCGGCGCGAGACAGGTGCCGACCAGATCCTGCGGTGCGCCGAGACGCACCGGGCCTTCCACCGCACCGGCGCTCAGGTCGGCGAGCAGCGCATCGTGAACGGCGAGCAGCCGGCGCGCCTGTTCGAGCAGCCGCTCGCCGGCCGCCGTCAGCAGCAGGTTGCGATGCTGGCGGACGAACAGCGGGCCCGACAGCATTTCGAGCCGCGCGACCTGCTGGCTGATCGCGCCTTGAGTGAGGTGCAGCGCGTGGCCGGCCGCCGTCATGCTGCGATGATCGGCGACGGAGACGAATGCGCGCAGCAGCGCGAGATCGAGATTGCGAGCCATGCTTCGCATTATGGATGCTAATGGAAGGCATAAAAATCTTTCGCTGTCGTAATGGCGCAATCGCAGGTAAAAACGGGGCTTCAGTGACGACAACCGGGAGCCCTCGTGCCGCTTCACGACTATCTGCCGCTGGTGCTGTTCGTGATCGTCTCCACCGCGACGCCGGGTGGCGCGACGACGCTCGCGACCGCCTCGGGCGCCCATTTCGGCTATCGGCGTTCGCTGCCGCTGATGTCGGGCATCGCGGCGGGCCTCGCGTCGATGGCGGCGGCGGCCGCCGCCGGGCTCGGCAGTGTGCTGCTCGCGCTGCCCGCGTTGCAGCTCGCGATGAAGGCGGTCGGTTCGGCGTACCTGATGTGGCTGGCGTTGCGCATCGGACGTGGCGGCAAGCCGCGGCTCGATGTCGACGTGCACCGGCCGCAAGGGTTCGTCAGCGGCGTGTGGATGCTGTGGCACAACCCGAAAGGCTGGGCGATGACGCTCGGCGCGGCCGCGTCGTTCGCGGCGCTCGCGTCGGGGCCGGCGCGGCTCGGTGTGCTGCTTGGGGTGGCGTTCGGCGTGGCCGCGATGGCGTCGTTGTCGCTGTGGTGTTTCGCCGGGCTGCTGTTTGCCCGCGTGTTGCGCACGGAGCGGCAGTGGCGTTGCCTGAATGCGGGGCTCGGCCTGTTGCTCGTGGCGTCGATCGTGCCGATGTGGTTGCCGTAACAGGAAACCGCGCACGCGGTGCGGCGCGGCGCCCGTTCAGCGCGAACCGGCCGGCGCGTTGCCGGCCCGTCGGTCGCCGCCTGCACCGGCCGATCGCAACGGCAGCCGCAGCGTCGTCACGAAGCTCGCCGCATGCAGCGCGCACAGCAGGCCGAACGCCCACGCATACGCGACGGCCTGCGTGCCGCCGGCCGACGTCGCTTCCGCGTGCAGCCGCCACGCGAGAAACAGCGTGCAGAGCGTCGTGAACGTCGGGCCGCCGAGCCGCTGCACGATATTGAGCGACGTGGTCGCCATCGGCAGGTCGCGGCGCTCGACCGACGCATACGCGGCGGCGATCGACGGCGCGCCGATCGCGCTCTGGCCCATGCCGCGCAGAAACAGCGCCGGGACGAGCACGAGCGGATCGTAGCCGGTCAGCGCGACGAACACGAACGGCAGTGTCGCGGCGAGTGCGAGCAGCGCGCCGGCGGCGGCCAGCCGGCGTACGCCGAACCGGCTCGTCAGCGCGCCCATCGACGGATAGGTGACGAGCATGCCGAGCCCGAGCGGCGCGAGCAGCCAGCCCATTTCGCCCGGCGAGCGCCCGCACGCCTGGATCAGGAACACGGGAATCAGCATCTGGCCGGCATACAGCGCGCCATTCGACAGGAACTGCGTGCCGGCTGCGGCGCCGAACACGCGCGAGCGAAACAGCGCGAGATCGATCAGCGCACGCTCGCCCTGGCGGCGCTCGAAGCGCAGGAACGCGACGAGCAATAGCGCCGAACCTGCGACCGCCGCGATGCCGGGCATCGAGCCGATCCGCTCGACGCCGTACAGGAACAGCACGAGGCCCGGCGACAGTAACGCGAGGCCGATCCAGTCGAGTTCGCGCCGCGGCGCGTCGTCCCGGTCGCCCGGCAGGAACCGCGCGGCCAGTGCGAGCGCGAGCGCGCCGACGGGCAGGTTCACCAGAAACAGCCAGCGCCATGACGTGTGCTGCAGGATCGCGCCGGCGACGACCGGCCCGAGGATCGGCGCGAGCAGCACCGGCACCGCCGCGTAGCCGATCACGCGCGCCATCTGCTGGCCGGCGACGCGCGCGATCATCATCTGCGCCATCGGCGCGAGCAAGCCGCCGCTGACGCCTTGCAATACGCGGAACGCGATCAGCGACGGCGCGGACCATGCGAGCCCGCACAGCGCCGACGTCAGCGTGAACGCCGAGAAGCACCACAGGTACAGCGCCTTCGCGCCGATGCGATCGACGAGCCAGCCGCTCAGCGGCAGCACCAGCGTCAGCGCGAGCAGGTAGCCGCTCGTCACCCACTGGATCGTCGACAGGCTCGCATGCAGGTCGGTCGCGAGGCTCGACAGCGACACGTTGACGATCGTCGCATCGAGCTGTGACAGCAGCGAGCCGAGCGTCGCGACCGCGCTGACTTTCCAGATCGACGGATCGAGCCGGCCGGCCGCGTGGCCCGGCGTTGGCTGTCTGCGTGGCTCGCTCACGCGCCGCGCCGGTCGAGCAGCGCGACGATGTCCTGCGTCGTGCCCGTCTCGCCGAGGCGCGGGAACAGCCGCTCGACGCTGTTCGCGTGTGCGTCCGCGTTGAGGTCGGTCATCGCGTCGACGGCGAGCGTCACGTTGTAGCCGAGTTCGTGCGCCTGCCGCGCGGTCGATTCGACGCCGATGCTCGTCGCGACGCCGGTCAGCACGATCTGCGTGACGCCGGCTGCCTTCAGATGCGCGTCGAGACCGGTGCCGGTGAACGCGCCCCAGGTCCGCTTCGTCACGACGTGGTCGCTTGGCTGGCGGTTCAGTTCGGGCACGAGTTCGGTCCAGTCGGCGGGAAGCTGCGCCGTGCGCGGCGGTTGCTCGGTGCGGCCCGGTGCGCCGCCCGCGACGTTGACCAGCACGACCGGCAGCCCTCGACCGCGGAAGGCGTCGAGCAGTTCGCGGGCGTGGGCGATCACCGGTGCGACCGGGTGCGCGGTGGGGAGGGCGACGATGCCTTTCTGCAGGTCGATGACGACCAGCGCCGTGTTCGTGTCGAGACGGGTTGCGCTCATGATGGGCTCCGGGGAAAGGGCGAGGAAAGCCGTGCGCGAATGCTGCGTGGCGCACGGGCCGGGTTTATTGGTCGCCGATGCGGCGGATCAGCGGGATGGCCGCGGCAAGCGTGTCGATGTCGTGCGGGTCGAGCTTCTCGATCGCGGCGCCGAGCCACTTGTGTTTCGCGGCGTTGCGCTTGCGTCGTGCGTGGAGGCCGGCGGCGGTGAGTTTGAACAGGATCTGGCGGCCGTCGGTCGGATGCGGTTCGCGCTCGACGAGCGCGTCTTCCTCGAGGCTCGCGAGAATCGCCTTCATCGACTGCGGCTTCATCGCCTCGGCGCGCGCGAGATCGGCGGTCGTCATCGGCCCGTGCCGTTCGAGTCGCGCGAGCGCGCTCGTCTGCGACATGCCGAGCCCTTCGGAGTCAATCTCGGAGCGCAGCCGGCGGATGAGCTGGCCGACCGCGAGGGTCAGGTCGGCGGCGACGGTTTCGGCGGAAACGCCGGATTTGCGTGGCGGGTTCATGCGGCGAATCATAGAGCACGACAGTTAGACTTGCAAGTTTAACTGTCGAATTGATCGCTGGCCGGCGTTACTGTCCGATGCGCGATTACATGCGTCGATGCGCGACCGGTACGACTTCGCTGTATCGCGGGGTTGCGTTTTCGTGCAGCAGATCGCCGAGGTACTGGCCGAGTTCGTCGGCGGTGAGCGCCGATGGAATCTGCAGATTGGCCGGGCGCCGCTTGCCTTCGGCGCCGAGATCGAACACGGCCCAGCGGCCGTCCGTGCGCACGACGGCGAGCAGCCGGCCGAAGGCGTTGAAGCGGTATTCGTGCTGCATCGCGTCGCTCCGTTAGCGTGAACGCGCCGGCTGCCCGTGTGTGTTTACTGGATCGAGCAGGACAGCCAGCGATGGATTTTGATTGCGTCGCTCGACACGCCGGCACGCGTCGGCGCGCCGAGCAGCACGACCGTTTCGCGGCGGCCTTTCACGCGCATGCGCATCACGACGCCGTGCCCCGATTCGTTGATGAAGCCGGTTTTCTGCAGCCGGATCGGCAGGCGGCGGTAGCGCACGAGCGGGTCGGAATTCACGTACACGAGTTCGCCGTCGCCGGGGCGCACGGTGGTCGACAGGTCGGTCGAGAAATAGCGGATCAGCGGATCCTGCGCGGCCGCGCCGACGAGCTGTGCGAGATCTTCCGCCGTCGACACGTTGTGCGGCGACAGGCCGGTCGGCTCGCGGAAGTGCGTACGCCGCATGCCGAGCCGGCGCGCTTCGCGGTTCATCGCCTTCACGAACGCCGCGCGCCCGCCCGGATAGTCGCGGCTCAGCGCGGCGGCTGCGCGGTTCTCCGACGACATCAACGCGATATGGAACATGTCGCGGCGCGACAGTTCCGAGCCGACCTGCAGGCGCGAGCCGGTGAACTTGATCGTGTCGCGGTCGCGCGCGGTCACGCGCAGCACGCCGTTCAGCGGACGATCGGCGTCGCGCGCGACGACGGCCGTCATCAGTTTCGAAATCGATGCGATCGGCCGTACGGTGCGCGCGTTGCGCGCGAGCAGCGGGGTGCCGGAATCGACGTCGAGCACGTAAGCCGCGCGCGAATGCAGCGACGCGACCGCGCGCGGCGTATAGCCGCAACTGGCGAGCAATTTCGGTTTCGCGGGCGCGGGCGGTCGCACGGCGGTCGTGCGTTTCGCGCGCCGCTGCTGCGATGCGGGTGCCGCGTGGCGTTGGGCCGCTTGATGCGTCACGCGCGAGCGACGACGCTTGACCGCCTTTTTCTTGCGATGGGGTGTCTTCTTGACGGCCTTCGTATGGGCATGCGGCTGCGCATGGGCGGCGCGATGCGGCTGCACGCGTTGCGCGGACGCATGCGCGGCGAATGCGAGCAGCAGGAACGACAGGGCGAGGATCAGGGTGGTCCGGGCGCGAGGCAGGCGCGCGATGAGGCCGGTCAAGCGAAAGTCTCCTTTTCACGCGCGATGCGGCTGCGCGGAATGCATGGGCGGTCAGCGGGTGCGGGAAATTATACGGTCGATCGCGGGACGATGACGATTGGATGACGCGTGATACGGGATGATTTCGGTCTTTTTTGCGCTGCCGGGCAAGCGGTGCGCGTCGCGTGAAAGGCGGGCAGATGCACGGTTCAGCGCGGCCAGTTCCGCCGCGACACGACCGCGAAACTGATCGCGATCGAACCGGTCACCGCGCGCGGCGGCACGTCTTCCAGCGCATCGCCGAAGCGAAAGCGGCGGCTGCGCCCGTCCGTGCGTTCAGCACGACGCTTCGGTGCGCGCGCAGCGGCGGCAGCAGCGCATTCGCTTGCATCTGCGACATCGGATGACGGCTCGGCCACGCAGTCGGCCGCTGGATCGACGGACATGAAAGTAAGTTCCGGGAAGGGCATGTCCGTATTGAACGCCATTGCATTCGATCGGTAAAATGAATCTTTCGATCGTTATGATTCCATTAAAGAATGGAACTGAAACTGCTACGCACGTTCCTGACGGTGACCGAGCTGTGCCATTTCAGCCGTGCGGCCGACGCGCTGCACATGAGCCAGCCCGCGCTCAGCAAGCAGATCGGCGCGCTGGAGGCGAGCCTTGGCGGCAAGCTGTTCGAGCGCGGCCGGCATGGCGCGGAACTGACGCCGTTCGGCGAACGCTTCCTGCCCGACGCGCAGGCGCTCGTGCGAGATGCCGACGAAATCCTGGCGCGTGCGCGGGAAGCGACGAGCGGTCAGCGCGGGCACTTGCGGCTCGGCATCTGCCTGTCCGTGCTCACGCTCGTGCCGAAACTGATCGCCGAATTTCGTCGTCGCAATCCGGGTGTCGCGGTGACGCTGAGCGACCTGTCGTCGTCCGAACAGACGCGCCGGCTGCACGCCGGCAAGCTCGACGCCGGTTTCCTGCGCCTGCCCGCCGACGAAGGCTTGTCGTCGTTCAAGGTGACCGACGAAGCGCTCGCGCTCGCGGTGCCGCCGCATCTCGGCTTCAAGCGCGTGCCGGCCAATCTTGATGTGCTCAACGAGATCGGCTTCATCGCGCTGCAGCGCGCGCGCGGCCCGGGGCTGGCCGCGCAGATCGATCGGTGGTGCGTCGAGCGCCGCTTCGTGCCGCACGTGATGCAGCAGGCGGAGGACGTGCAGTCGGTGCTGACGTCGGTCGCGGCCGGCGTCGGCGTCGCATTCATTCCGTCGAGCGCGCAGTACCTGCTGCGCGACGCGACGGTGCTGCCGCTCGACGGCCGGGACGCGAAGTGGCGCGTGGGGCTCGCGTGGCGGGCCGAGCGCGACGATCCCGTCACCACGCGTTTCGTGTCGTTCATGCGCGCCGCGCTCAGGGGCGCGTGACGCGGCGTATAGTGCTCGCGATGGTTGTCTCCATGCATGCCGGCCCGACGCCGGCCGACCAACCCGAACCGATGACTTCAGAATCCGACGAATCCCCGCTCGATCCCGCACTCGTCGCCACGCTCGCGACGCTGAACGAAGTCGCGAGCGATCCGGCCGGCAAGCCGTGGTCGCTGCCGAAGATCGCAAAGCGTGCGCAACTGCCGATGAGCACGCTGCGCCGTGTGCTGACGCAGCTCGACGCCGCCGGCCTGAGCGCGACGACGCTGAACGAGGACGGTACCGGCAGCGCTGCGCTGACCGACGAAGGGCGCGCGGTGTGCGCGCAATTGTTCGGCGCGAACGATGCGCAATGATTGAAAAACGGGCCGCTGATACGGCCCGAGGCATACGGATGGCTCGACGCGGACGTCGCGCCGGCCCGTTCGTTGCTCGCGAGCACGGGCCGGCACGTCGTCATCGGCGCGACATCAGAACCACTGCTTGTAGCGACGCACGTAGATCGTCTTGACGATTTGCGCGAGCACGATGTAGCCGACCATCGTCGCGGCGAGCCAGAGCCAGTAGGTGCCCGGCAGGTGCATGAAGCCGATCGCGTCCGCGAACGGCGAGAACGGCAGCCAGCAGCCGATCGCGATCGCGGTGACGGTCGACAGCAGCACCGGCAGCGACGCGGTGCTCTGCAGGAACGGGATCTTCTGCGTGCGCAGCAGGTGCACGACGAGCGTCTGCGATACGAGGCTCTCGATGAACCAGCCCGAATTCATCACGATCTGGCCGCTCGCGCCGCCGTTCAGGTGATACAGCGCGCCCGCCCCGAACACGGTCCACATCAGGATGTACGTCGTGATGTCGAATACCGACGACGTCGGCCCGACCCACAGCATGAAGCGGCCGATGTTGCCGGCTTCCCACTTGCGCGGCTTCTTCAGGAACTCGGGATCCATCTTGTCCCACGGCAGCAGCATCTGCGACGTGTCGTAGATCAGGTTCAGCACGAGCAGCTGCGTCGCGAGCATCGGCTCCCACGGCAGGAACGCGCTGGCGACGAGCACCGAGAACACGTTGCCGAAGTTCGAGCTGGCGGTCATGTTCAGGTACTTCAGGATGTTGCCGAACGTCTCGCGGCCCTTGATCACGCCTTCCTCCAGCACCATCAGGCTCTTTTCGAGCAGGATGATGTCGGCGGTTTCCTTTGCGATATCGGCGCCGCTGTCGACCGAGATGCCGACGTCCGCGTCGCGCAGCGCGGGCGCGTCGTTGATGCCGTCGCCGAGGAAGCCGACCGTGTGGCCGTTCGCCTGCAGCGCCTTGACGATGCGCGCCTTCTGCAGCGGCGTGAGCTTCGCGAACACGGTCGTGCGTTCGACCGCCTGCGCAAGTGTTGCATCGTCGAGCGCTTCGATCTCGGTGCCGAGCATCGGCTTGGCCGGCTCGAGGCCGACCTGGCGGCACACCTTCATCGTGACGGTCGGGTTGTCGCCCGTCAGCACCTTCACCGCGACGCCGTTCTCGCGCAGCGCGGCGAGCGCCGGCGCGGCCGATTCCTTCGGCGGATCGAGGAAGGTCAGGAAGCCGCGCACGACGAGGTCGCGCTCGTCGGCGGTGCGGTATTGCGCGCGTTCGTCGCCGCGCGGGATCGTGCGCGTCGCGAGCACGAGCACGCGGAAGCCGTCCTCGTTGTACGCGGTGGCCTGTTCGAGCAGCCGCTTGCGGGCGACGAAGTCGAGCGGGCGCACGCCGTCTTCATCCTGCACGTGCGTGGACACCGCCAGCATTTCCTCGACCGCGCCCTTGCAGATCAGCAGATGCGTGCCGTGCGTATCCTCGACGACGACCGACAGGCGCCGCCGCACGAAATCGAACGGCAGTTCGTCGATTTTCTTGTAACCCCGCGGCTTCACGCGGTCGCCGATCTCGTCGGCGCGCGCGACGACCGCGATGTCGATCAGGTTCTTCTGGCCGCTCTGGTGGAAGCTGTTCAGCCAGCCGAGCCGCAGGATGTCCTCGTTCTTGTGGCCGGACAGGTCGAGGTGGTGTTCGAGGATGATCTTGTCCTGCGTGAGCGTGCCGGTCTTGTCGGTGCACAGCACGTCCATCGCGCCGAAGTTCTGCACCGAGTTCAGCCGTTTGACGACGACCTTGCGGCGCGCCATCGCGACCGCGCCGCGCGCGAGGTTCGCGCTGACGATCATCGGCAGCATCTCGGGCGTGAGGCCCACGGCCACCGCGAGCGCGAACGTGAGTGCGCTCAGCCAGTCGCCCTTGGTCAGGCCGTTGATCATGAATACGATCGGCACCATCACGAACATGAACTTGATCAGCAGCCAGCTCACGCTCGCGACGCCGCGGTCGAAGCTCGTCTCGATGCGCTTGTGGCTCACGACGTTGCGCGCGAGCGAGCCGAAGTACGTATCTTCGCCGGTCGCGACGACGACGGCCGTCGCCGTGCCGCTGACGACGTTGGTGCCCATGAAGCAGACGTTCTCGAGATCGAGCAGCGATGCCGGTGCGTCGTTCGCCGCGCCGGCCGCTTGCGTGCTCGCGGATTTGCCGGCCACCGCGCCGAGCGTGTCGTACTTCTCGACGGGCAGCGCCTCGCCGGTCAGCACGGCCTGGCTGATGAACAGGTCGCGCGACGCGAGCAGCCGCACGTCGGCGGGGATCATGTCGCCGGCGGAAAGATGCACGATGTCGCCGACCACCACTTCGCGCATCGGCACCTCGCGGCGCGCCGGCTCCGACGTGTCGGTCACCGCGCGCTGCACGGTCGCCGTCGTGCGGACCATCGCCTTGAGCTTCTCGGCTGCGCGCAGCGAACGGAATTCCTGCACGAAGCGCAGCAGCGCGCTGATCGTGACCATCGTCAGCAGGATGGTCATGCCGACGTAATCGCGATCGTCGGGCGCCGCAAAGTAGACGTCGGTGCAGAAGCTGATGGCGGCCAGCACCAGCAGCACGTAGACGAACGGGTTGTGGAACGAGAGCAGCAACTGGCGGGTCCAGTGCGGCGGTTTGTCGTGCGCGATTTCGTTCGGGCCGTAGCGTTGCAGGCGGTCGGCGGCCTGGTCGTAGGTCAGGCCGCGTGTGCTGGTGCGCAGCGACTTCAGCGTGTCTTCGAGCGGGCGGGCCGCTTCCTGCGCGGCGCGCATGATGCGCGGGTCGTTCTGCTGGCCTGCGCCGGCCTTGATGAAGCCGCGCTGTTTCTTGTGCGAGGTGTTGTGTCGTGTCGTCATGAGTCGCTCCTTGCGCACGAGGCGGCGGGCGGGGAGCGGCCGTGACGTTATCGACGCACGAGCGCTCCCCGCCGCGTCGCGTCAGGCGCGATCGGCTGTGGGTCGGTAAAGGCGGGAACGCTCGCCGGCGCGCAGCATGCGGACGGCGTGTCGATGCGCAGCGTTGCACCGGCGAGCGGTAATCGACTACTGTCGTCTGAGTTCATCTGCACTCCTGTCGGTTGCGGATAGTCGGCACGGGCGATCGGCAGCGGCGCGCGCAACGAGGCGCGCGGCCGGACGGCACGCGAACGGCGGGCGCACGCGGCTGGCGCCGCGCGCAACGCGAACGCACGCGCACGACGGCGCGTCGCGTGCATTCGACAACATCGAAAATTCGGGCGGGAGATCTGGCCGATAGTCAGGCCGGAAGGGCGCCGCATCCTGCTTCCCGGGATGCGGCAGAAGACGAGGCTCTGCGCGTTTTCCTCAGGCAGCAGTCAAGTTGGTGATGCACCAACTACAACTCGCATCGGTGTTCACAGAACACTCCATGTAACTAGACGGGGGCGATGGTAATGGCTCGCTGTGCGAAGCGTCAACCCTTTTGTCAGGCGTTATTTCGAGATAATCGATCGCGCCAGTGCGCGTTCGCAGGCGTGTGCGACAGCCCGTCACGAAACAGCCGCGCGCATCCCATGTCGGCATGCGCGCGGCCGTGTCGAACGAGGCGCCGGTTACTGGTTCGCAGTCGCGACGGCGGCCCCTGCATCGAGGATGCCCGAGCCTGCGGGCAGCGCGGTGCACGACGTGCCGGCCGCGAGCTTCGCCGCGCGCGTGCCGCCTTGCAGCTTCTGCAGGATCTGCGCGGGCGTGAGGTTGCCGTTCACCGACAGCATCAGCGCGGCGACCCCCGTCACCTGCGGCGCCGCGAGGCTGGTGCCGTTCGCGGGGCCATAGGTGTCCGAGCCCGGCGTCGTCGTGCCGGTGTTCGACGTCGACAGGATGTTGACGCCCGGCGCGCTCAGCGCGACGTCGGCGCCGAAGTTGCTGAACGACGCGCGGCGGCCCGTCGCGTCGGTCGCGGCGACGGTGATCACGCCGCGGCAGTTGGCGGGCTGGTCGAGCCCGGTCGACAGGCCGTCGTTGCCGGCCGCGACGACCACGGTCACGCCCTTCGCGGTCACGTCGTCGATCGCCTGCTGGAACGTCGTGCTGCAGGCGCCGACCCCGCCGAGGCTCAGGTTGATGATCTTCGCCGGCCGCGGGTTCGTCGGTACGCCGACGACGTTGATGCCGGCTGCCCAGCGCATGCCGTCCGCGATGTCGCTCGTCACGCCGCCGCACTTGCCGAGTACGCGCACGGGCAGGATCTGGCCGAGCCACGATACGCCGGCGACGCCGGTGCCGTTGTTGGCGGTCGCGCCGATCACGCCCATCACGCGCGTGCCGTGCCAGCTGCTGTTGCTCGGCTGGCTTGCGCAGTGATAGTACGGGCCGTTGACGTTGTCGATTTCCTGCTGCGTGACCCAGTCGCCCGGATCGGTTGCGTCCGGGCCGCGCGTCAAGCCGTTGTTGCTGGTGTTGACGTTGCTGATGAAGCTGTAGCCGGACAGCAGGTTGCCGACGAGATCGCCGTGCGGCCGATAGCCGGTATCGAGCACGGCCGTGACGACGGTCGGCGAACCCTTGGTCACGTTCCACGCCGGTGGCAGGTCGATGCCGGCGGCCGGGTCGGACAGGTACCACTGCTGGTTGTAGAGCGGATCGCTCGGCGTGTCGCGGATCTGCATCGGGTGATCCGGCTCCGCGTAGTCGACATCGCTGTCGGCCGCGAACGCCTGGGCGAGCGCGGCGGCATCGGCGGCGGCCATGCGCTGACCGAGCGACAGCACGGCCGCGCCGCTCGAGATCGTTCGTTCGACCTGCACGTTCACCGGCGTTTGCCCGACCGTGCTCGCGTACGCGCGTGCGTTGCCGGTCACGGGCGCCGTCCAGCGCGTCATTGCACGCTGGATCACCGCATCGAGTCGCGAGCCGTTGTCGATGGTCGCCATCGCGCGCGTGGCCGTCAGCGTTTTCAGCTTGACGATGAGGTGATCGACCGGCGGCTCGACCGGTGCGGTCTGCGCGGCCATCTGTACGGCGGCCTGCTGCGACGTGCACGCATTGCCGCCGGACGATGTGGGCGGGGCGGTCGGGGTGGGTGCGGGAGCGGGCGTCGGAGCGGGGGCCGGTGTCGGTGCGGGGGACGCGTTGGACGAAGAAGGGTTGCTGCCGTCGCCGCCGCCTCCGCCGCAACCGGCGAGGGGCAGGAGAGCGGCGGCGGACAGCATACCGGCGAGCATGCGCGCATGGGCGGGGCGCGCCAGCGCGAAATTGAAGCGTTTGGCTTTCATGTTGAAAGTCGATCCTCGAAGATAACCGTCGTGCCGGCGGTGGTGCCTGGTCCGGCGCACACCGGACCTTGTTTTTGTTCGGCGCACGCAGCGCTGCTGCGACGCGCCATGCATTGGGTAACGGCTGATGAGGCGGCTTCTTGAATATGTTTTGTGTGAAAAAGGGGCGAGACGCAAACGATTGCGATGCTGTCTTGCAGCATGAACGCGCGTTTGGAACGAGTGATCTGTTCATCGGGTGCAAGATTGCAGGCGGTCGACCCGGCGAAACGTTCGGCACAGGCGCTTTTGCGCGCCGCGGAAACGATTTTCTCGGTGAGGCCGCGACAGCGGCCGCTTGACGCTTTCCCCGATGCGGCGCGAATTTTGTTGGGCGTACGATCGCGATTCGATCAACGTTACGTCAGGAGAAAAGCATGGATCGCCGCTTTCGTTGGCTGGCCGTTGCGCTCGCCTGCGCGCTGGCGGGCACCGCGCACGCGCAGGCCCTCACCGGTACGCTGAAGAAGATCAAGGACACGGGCGTCGTGTCGCTGGGTATCCGCGAATCGTCGGTGCCGTTCTCGTATTCGGACAACCAGCAGAAGAACATCGGCTATTCGCGCGACATCGCGTCGCGCATCATCGACCGGTTGAAGACCGATCTGAACCTGCCGAACCTCGCGGTGAAGGAAATCCCGATCACGTCGCAGAACCGGATTCCGCTGCTGCAGAACGGGACGATCGACTTCGAATGCGGGTCGACGACGAATACGCTCGAACGGCAAAGGCAGGCCGCGTTCTCGAACAGCATCTTTCTGTACGGCATCCGTTTCAGCACGCGCAAGGATTCGGGCGTGAAGGACTTCGCGGACCTGGCCGGCAAGACGGTCGCGACGACGGCCGGCACGTCGGACGAACGTCTGCTGCGCAAGCTCAACGAAGAGAAGGCGATGAACATGACGATCATCAGCGCGAAGGATCATGCCGAAGCGTTCATGAACGTCACGACCGGGCGCGCGGTCGCGTTCGTGATGGACGAACCGCTGCTGTACGGCGAGATCGCGAAGGACCGCAATCCGGGTGCGTATACGGTCGCGGGCACGCCGCTCGTCCACGAAAATTACGCGTGCATGATGCGCAGGGACGATCCGGCGTTCAAGCAAGTGGTCGACGGCGTGATCGCGAAGATGCAAACCTCGGGCGCGGCCGAGAAGCTGTACGACCAGTGGTTCATGCAGCCGATTCCGCCGAAGGGCGTGAGCCTCAACTATCCGCTGTCGGCGGAGATGAAGCAGCTGTTCAGGAATCCGACGGATCAGGCGCAGTACTGATTCGGCCGTCGCAACGAAAAACCGCCGGCAGGTGCCGGCGGTTCGAGCGCAGAGCGCCGAGCGGCGCGAAGCGCGTCAGGCCTTGATCTCCGGGCCGCGCGCGGCGGGTGCGGCCGGTGCCGCCGACGGCATCGGCGGCCGTGCCGGGGCGATGACGAGCACCGGTTGGGGAGCGACCCACGCCGGTATCGCGAACCCGACGGGCTGCGGCATCGGCATCGCGAACGCGTTGGCGAGCGCAATGTGCTGCAGCGCCATCATCTGCTGCTGCATCGCGACCATCTGCGCCTGCGCCGCCTGCATCCGGTACTGCGCGGCCTGTATTTGCCGCAACGCCGCCGCGGGCGGCACGCCGCCCGACGACGACGTCTGCATCTCGAAGCTCGCGCCGCCTTGCGGGCTACGCCAGCGCCACGTGCTGACCTTCATCGGGCCGACGGCCGTCTGGACGACGCGCGTTTCGGCTTTCACGGGCACGGCCTGCCCGTCGACATTGACGAGCATCGGTTGGGCGGCCGCCGCCGCGCCGGCCTGCCCGGCCAGCGCGAACACGGGCACCAGCGCCAGCGCGCCCGCCGCCATATACGAACGGAATCGCATCTTCGTATCTCCATCAAACGAGACTGAATCAACAATGACGTACGGCTCACGGAATGAGCCATCCGAGACAATGCGACCGTCGGCTTAAATCAACATTAAAACTGCCGTCGGTCGGCCCGATCCGCGCATTCCATGATGCGCCGCCATCGGCATTCAACCTCGCCCGCGCCAGGGTAATCCTGTCGCCCGGTGCAACAACGGGCACAATACGGAATTCGCCACCACCGCACGCATGTTCGACATCCGAACACTGCGGTGCGGCACTGCTGCCCGACCTCCTTCCCGGTCCTCATGAACGCCACGCCCACTCCCGCGCGCGAGTCGAATTCGCCGCGCTTCCTGCTGTTCCTGATCTGCCTGTTCGCGTCCGCCGGCCAGCTCGCGATCGATATCTACGTGCCCGCGCTGCCCGACATGGCCCGTTCGTTCGCGACCACGCCGCAGGCGATCCAGTCGAGCGTGTCCGGCTACATGGCGGCCTACGCGCTCGGCCAGTTGATCTTCGGGCCGATCGCGGACGCCTACGGACGCAAGCGCGTGCTTGCGTTCGGGCTCGTGATCTACACGATCGGCTGTCTGCTGTCGCTGGGCGCGTCGAACCTCGAGACGTTCATACTCGCGCGCTGCCTGCAGGGCTTCGGAATCGCGACCACCAACCTGCTGGCGAAGGCGATCATCACCGATTCGTTCTCCGGCCAGGCGTTGATGCACGCGTTCACCTACATGTCGATCGCGTGGGGGCTCGCGCCGATCATCGCGCCGGTGATCGGCGCGCACCTGCAGGAATGGTTCGGCTGGCGCGCATGCCTTGTGTTCCTGCTGGTCTACTCGCTGGCGATGTGGGCGCTGCTGTGGCGCTACCGCGAAACCTTGCCGAGGCCCGTGCATCTCGAGCCGCGCACGTTGATGGCGAACACGGGCAAGGTGCTGACGAGCCCGGTGTTCCAGAGCTGTTTCCTCGCCCAGGGGCTGTGCTACAGCATCCTGCTGGTGTTCAACATCGTCGGGCCGTTCATGGTGCAGACCACGCTGCACAAGCCGCCGACCTTCTTCGGGTATCTCGCGCTCGGCATCGGCCTCATGTATTTCCTCGGCGGCCTGTCGAACCGGATTCACGGCCGCGGGCTGCCGAGCGCCGAGCAACGGCTGCGTATCGGCGCGCGCGTGATGGCGGGCGCGTCGATCGCGATGCTGGTGCTGGCGCTGACCGTCGGCCTGCGCGTGTGGACGCTCGCGACACCGGTGCTCGTGATGGGCTTCTGCGCGGGCGCGATGTATCCGACGCTGATGGCCAAGGGCAATTCGCTGTTTCCGCACATCGCCGGCCTGACGAGCGCGATTCTCGGCTGTGCGCTGCTGCTCGTGTCGTCCGCGATGATGGGTCTGGCCGGTTTCGTGTCGATTCACGTGCTGACGCCGCTCGCGGTGTTCTTCGTCGCGTTGTCGTTCATCGTCGTGTGGATGGTGACGAAGCTGCTGCGGTATCTGTCGCAGCAGCAGGCGGCGCCGGTGGTGTGCGGGCGCGGGGAGGCGGCGTAAGCGCGGATGGTGATCGACTCATGAACCGGATCCTGCTGAATCGCGTCGCCCGGTCCGACGCCGCCGATCTGATCGCCGGCAACCGCGCGAACCGGAGCCATCATCTGCCGTGGGTCGATTCGTTCATCGACCAGGCCGGGTTCGATCAATGGTTCGCCCGCTGCCTGACGGGGCCGAACGTCGGATTGGTCGCGCGCGAGCGGGCGTCGGGCGCGGTGGTCGGCGTGGTGAATCTCAACGAGATCGTCGGCGGGGTGTTTCAGAGCGCTTATCTTGCGTACTACGGAATGGCGGATTTCAGCCGCAAGGGGCTGATGACGGACGCGTTGCGCGCGGCGATCGACGTCGCGTTCGGCGAACTTGGGCTGCACCGGCTCGAAGCGAACATCCAGCCCGGCAACCATGCGTCGATCGCGCTGGTTCGACGGCTCGGTTTCCGGCAAGAGGGATTTTCGCCGCGCTATCTGCGCATCGGCGGCGAATGGCGCGACCACGAGCGTTGGGCGTTGCTGGCCGACGACGCGCACGAAGCCGGCGCCTGACGGCCGATTCTCGTCCCCCTCGCATCGCTTACAGCGGATGGGCGGCCCCGGCCTGCTGCAACAGCGACACGGCCACCGGATCCGGCAGTCCGTTCGAATCGATCGCCCCGGCTTTGCCCAGCGCGACGAGATCGCTGTCGACGCCCGGTTGCCCGACCACGAACGACGTGGTCAGGAACGCCGGCGCGGCGAGCGTGACCGCATAGCGCTGCTGCAGGTTCGTCACCACGGCCGATTGCGCGGCCTGCACGGTGTCCGGGCTGTTCATCGCCCGCTGGTAGCGCAGGGTGCCCTGGAAATTGCCGATCAGCCCGGCCGTGTTCGTCCCGAGTTGCGCCGCGAGATAGACGAGCATCAGCTCGGTCTCGGGCGTCGTGTTGAAGGTGCCGCCCGCATAGGCGAGCGAATGCAGGCTCGCGCCGCCCGACGCCACGGTGATCACGCATGGCAGCGCCGCGTTGAGCGTCACATGGTAGTTGCCGCCGCCGTCCGTCAGCGTCGTTGCCGAGCCCGCCGCGCAGTTGACCGTGACTTGCGCGCTCGCGAGCGCGTCGCCCGTCGCGGCCGTGCCCGACAGCGAGACGGTTTGCGTGTTGTCGTTGAAGCACGCGTCGACGCCGAAGCAGGCCTCGCCGTTGCAGGCGGAGAGGGCGGCGAGCGTTGCGACGCACAAAACGCCCAGCGCGGGGCGGGTGAAGCGCGTAAGGCGAATGTTCATGGTCGCGGGCAATCCGAGAGAATGAGGCAACCGGTGCGCGTGGGGGAATGCGGCGCTGTTGTCATTCTATGTCGTGATCCGGGGAAAGCGAATACGGCCGGCCGATAAGACCGCCTCACCGCCTTAGCGCTTGCGCGCACCCGGCTTCGCGAACGCGCCGCGCACCTCGAAGCCGATCGCGTCGGCGACGTTGCCGCGCGCATCGACGAGTTCGAGCCGGTGTCGGCCCGGCCACGGCAGCCACGCGACGCGATCGGCATGGCCGATCACCTTGTCGTCGAGCCGCCACGCGAACTTCGTCGCGTGCCCGGCCGATCGCTCGAACCAGATCCGCTGGTTCTTCGGCGGAATGTCGGGGTCGATCGCGAAGATCGTGCCGTCGGTCGGCGCGCCGATCGTCAGCGGCGCACGCGCACCGTCCTTGCCTGGCGCGACGGGCGCCGCGAGCCGGATCGTGTCGACCGCCGTGCCCGCGATGAACCATTCGTTGCGGGCCGGCTCGATGTCGCGCTCGAACGCGATGCGGCGCGTCTCGACGCCGGCCGGCGCGCGCGGCGCACGGCTCGGCAGGTCGCGATGCAGGTAGCCGACGACGGCCGACCACACGGGCGACGCGCCCGTGACGCCCGACACGTCCCACATCGGCGAGCCGTCCGCATTGCCGACCCACACGCCGACCGTATAGCGCGACGTGAAACCGATCGTCCAGTTGTCGCGCATGTCCTTGCTCGTGCCGGTCTTGACCGCCGAGAAGAAGCGCGTCGCGAGCGGGTTGTCGAAGCCGAACGTGCGCACGCGTGCGTTGTTGTCGGACAGGATGTCGGTGACGACGAAGCTGGCCGCGTCGCTGAACACGCGCGTGCCGGCGTCCATCCGCGCGGGCGCCGAGGCGCCGGATGCGCCGGATGCCGGCGTCGGCGCCGTGGCGGGCAGGTCGACGACCTTGCGCGCGACGCCGCCGTTCGCGAGCGCGCGGTATGCATTGGTCAGCGACAGCAGCGTGACGTCCGCACTCCCGAGCGCCAGGCTGAAGCCGTAGTAATCGCCTTCCTGCGCGAGCGGCAGGCCGAGCGCGGTCAGCGTGCGCGCGAAGCGGTGCGGCGTGACGAGCACCAGCGTGCGCACGGCCGGCACGTTCAGCGAGCCGCCGAGCGCGCTGCGCACGCTCACCCAGCCCTTGAAATCCTTGTCGTAGTTCTGCGGAATGTAGAGGCCGCCGCCGGCGGCGAGGTTGATCGGCGCGTCGTCGAGCAGCGACGCGGCAGTCAGCCGCTTCTCGTCGATCGCCTGCGCATAGAGGAACGGCTTGAGCGTCGAGCCGGCCTGGCGCGGCGCGAGCACGGCATCGACGTCGCGCGCGCTCGACAGCGCCCCCGACGAGCCAACCCACGCGCGGATCTCGCCGGTCGCGTTGTCGATCACGACGACCGCGCCGTCCTGCACGTTGCGCCGATGCGCGGGTGCGTTCAGTTCGGTCAGCGCGCGCATCAGCGTGTCGCGCGCGAAGCGCTGCAGCGGCGCATCGAGCGTCGTGCGGATCTGCGCGCCGGCCGCCGGCTTGACCTCGGCCGCGATGCGTCGCGCGAAATGCGGGGCGAGGGCGGCGCCGTCGTCGCGTACGGCGTTGGCCGGGCGCGCGGTGACGAGCTGCACGTAGCCGTCGAGCGATGCGCACGCCTGCGCGGCCTGCATGTCGCGCAGGATCCGGCACGCGCGTTCGGCGATCTTCGCGGGCGCCGCGTTGGGCGCACGCACGAGTGCGGCGGCGATCGCGGCCTCGCGCGCGTCGAGGCCCGACGGCGCCTTGCCGAACAGCACCTGCGACAGCGCGCCGAGCCCGATCGTCTCGCCGCGAAACGGCACCAGGTTCAGGTACGCCTCGAGGATCTGGTCCTTGCGCCAACTGCGTTCGAGCCACAGCGCGTTCACGGCCTGCGTGGCCTTTTGCGGCAGCGAGCGCTGGCCCGAGCGGCGCGGCGAATCGCTGAGCAGGCCCGCGAGCTGCATCGTCACGGTCGACGCGCCGCGCGTGCGCTCGTTCCACAGGTTGCCCCATGCCGCGCCGGCAATCCCGCGCCAGTCGACGCCGCTGTGTTCGTAGAAGCGCTTGTCCTCGGACACGACGATCGCCTCGCGGAACGCGGGCGATACGTCGGCGAGCGACACCCAGTCGCCGCGCCGTTCGGTGCGGTCGATGCGCGTACGCTGCAGCGGCGTGCCGTCGCGCGCGAGCAGCACCCAGTCGGAGCTGCGCCAGTTGCGGCGCACGTCGTCGTAGCCGGGCAGCGCATGCGCGACGAGCGGCGCGGCCAGCACGACGGCGACGAATACGCGGCCGGCGAAACGCGCCGGCCGCGGCAAAGCCAGATCGATCATCGCTTGCCCGGTTACTTGCCCGCGTCGGCCGGCTTCACGGTCATCGGCGGGTTCGGCCACAAACCGTACACGGACGGCGCATACAGCGCCTCGACGCGCGTCGGCGGCAATCCGAACGTGCCGACGTTGTTCAGCCGCACCGTGTACTCGACCGAGAATTTGCCCTTCGGCAAATAGTCGTAGTACGCGCGATAGCCGTCGAAGTCGCGCTCGATGAACGCCGGCCACGCGCCGTCGGGGGTTTTCTCGCCCTGCGTCGCGGCTTCGGAATCGCGGCCGAGGCCCGACCCGAGGATCGTCGCGCCGGCCGGAATCGGATCGTTGACGGCGACCCACGTCATGTCGCTCTGCGCGTCGATGTCGAGATGGACGCGCACGACGTCGCCGCGCGTGAGCACACCCTTGACGGCTGGCGACACGGGCGTGACGGTCTTCGAGATCCGGTAGCCGGCCGCGAACGGCGCGCGCAGCGGCACGGCCGCAAGGCTTTCGACCGTGGCCCACGGGCGGCCCGTGCCGTCCTGCGTGACCGACAGCGTGGCCGGCCCCTGCGACGCACGCGGCCACGGCATCAGCACGCTGCGCGCGGCGGCCGCGCGGGTCGCCGGCGTGGCCGACGCAGGCGCATCGGCGGGCGCGGCCGATGCCGCTTGCGACCACGAGATCGAACGCTCGTCGCCGCCCAGCGCCACCTTCGTCGCGCCGGCGACCGGCGTGCTCTCGTAGGTCCGCGAGAAGCGCTCGACTGCGAGCAGGCCGAGTGCGTTCGACGTCGTCGTCTGCCATGCGCCTTGACGTTGCAGCGCGAGCAGGCCGGCGGTCACGCGCGGCATTTCGTCCTTCCATGCCGGGTCGCCCGCGAATTCCAGCGCGAGGCGCGCGGCGTTGGTCTCGTTGCTGGTCATCAGCCACCACAGGTCGTCGTCGCGCGCGGTCGAGAACACGAGTTGCGTGCCCTGGTAAGTCAGGCGCGCCCGCAGGATCTGGTCGACCTGCGCGCGTTTCTCGTCGCGTTGCGGGATGTCCTTCACGCGCGTGAGGATCGCGTGATAGTCGATCACCGCCGAGGTCGGCCACTGGTTCGGCGCGATCTCGATCGAACCGAGCATGCGGCCCTGCGCGGCGCCGTAGCGCGACAGCGCCTCGATCGCGGCGAGCTTGCGCAGGTCGCGATCCTGGCGCGGCGCCCACGCGTTGCGCTCGAGGCGGCCGTCGACGAAGCGCGCGAGCCCGGCCTCGAGCTGCGTGCGCAGGTCTTCCGGCAGCGCGAAGCGCGGATCGAGGCGGCTGGCTTCGTCGGACACCACGAGAAGATACGACGACAGCGTCGGGCTGCCATGATGCGAATCGTCGGACGACGGCGGGAAGTAGCTCGCCAGCCCGTCGCTGTCGAGATAGACGGGCATGCGCGCGATCAGCGCCTGCCATTGCGCGGGGTCGCGCAGCCCGATCGCACGCGACGTCTGCTGTTCGAGGCAGCGATACGGATAGCGTTCGAACCAGCGCCGCACGCCGGGCAGGCCGTCGGCGAGCTTCGACTGCAGCGACACGGCGATGCCGCCGCGCGGCACGCCTTGTGCGTTGCTCACAGCGCCGGCCGGGGCCGCGACGGGCACCGTCAGCGTGCCGTCGACCTGCGCGAGCGTCGCCTGCTGCACGGTCACCGGCAGCGCGGGCACGACCTTCTGCGCGACGGCCAGCGCGTCGGACGCGCGCTTGCCGCCTTGCTCGGCCGCCTCGATGCGCCAGTTCAGCGCACCGGCCGCATCGAGCGCCTGTTCGGGCACGGTGATCGTCCACGCGACCTCGGTCGCCGCATTCGCGGCCAGCGACACGGTTTGCGGTGCGACGTCGAGGCCTGTCACGCGCGGCGTCACGACGACCTGCATCGCGCGGTCGGTCGTGTTGCGCAGCGTGACCTGCGCACGGAACGCGTCGCCTTCGCGCACGAGCGGCGGCAGGCCGGAGATCAGTTGCAGATCCTGCGTGCTGCGGATCGACGTGCTGCCCGTGCCGAAACGGTCGGGGCCGACCGCCGCGATCGCGACGATCCGGAAGCGCGTGAGCGCGTCGTTCAGCGGCACCTCGACGGTTGCGCTGCCGTTCGCGTCGAGCGTCACGCGCGGGTTCCACAGCAGCAGCGTGTCGAACAGCTCGCGGGTCGGTGCGCTGCCGCCCCCGCCGCCGGCCGGCACGGCTTTGCGGCCGAAGTGGCGGCGGCCGACGATTTCCATCTGCGCGGTGGCCGTCTCGACGCCGTACGCGCGCCGGCGCAGCATCGCGTCGAGCAGGTCCCAGCTGTTGTTCGGCATCAGTTCGAGCAGCGCCTCGTCGACGGCCGCGATCGCAATCTGCGTGCCGGCCGGTGCCGGCTGACCGTTCGGCAGCGTGACCTTCACGTGCGCCTGCGCCTTGCTGCGTACCGTGTAGCGGGTCGCGTCGGTCGTCACGGTCACGCCGAGGCGATGAACGCCCGTGCCGACCTTGATCTCGCCGAGGCCATAGCGGAACGCGGGCTTCGACAGGTCGACGAACGCGGTCGGCGCCTCATAGTGGCGGCCTTCGCGCCAGAACGCGCGCGCCCATTCGACCGGCGCCTTCCAGCCCCACGTGAAGAACGAGTACCACGGCACCTCGCGAATCCGCCCGCGCAGCGCGAGCACCGACACGTAGACGTTCGGCCCCCACGATTCGCCGACCTTCAGGTCGACGGTCGGGTTCTTGCCGTTCAGCTCGACGATGTGCGTTTCCATCACGCCGCCGCGCTCGACCGCGACGAGCGCGGTCGCGTAGCGGAACGGCATGCGCACCTGGAAGCGGGCCGTTTCGCCCGGTTCGTACGACGTTTTCTCGGGGATCACGTCGATCCGGTCGGTGTTGTCGCCGCCGAACCAGAGCTCGTCCTCGCGCGTGACCCATACCGACGTCGACGCATTCGACGTTCGGCCGTCGCCGTCCTTCGCGACCGCGATCAGTTGCACGTTGCCGGCCTGCTCGAGCGTCGCGTCGCAGGCCATGCGGCCCTTGTCGTCGGTCTTGCCCGAGCACAGCACGCCGAGGTCGCGCGTATCGCTCTTGTTGTCGTACGCATAGAAGCCGCCGACCATCCGCTTGCGCGACGACGTCGTGATGCGCGCGACGCCCTTGATCTCGATCGGCACCGACGCGCGCGGCTTGCCCTGCAGGTCGACCGCCAGCGCCTGCACCGGCACGCGCTGGCCGACCGACACCCAGCGGCCGGCCTTGATGCCGGCCACCACCGCGGCCGGCCACAGGATCGTGTCGCCGCGGATCGTCTGCACTTCGCCGTTCGGGTCCGCGAACGTCGCCTCCAGCGCGATACGCTTCGGTGCGTCGACGTCGGGCAGGCCCTTGAGCGTGACCGAGCCCGCGCCGTTGCGGTCGAGCGTCAGCGGCAGCTTGTCGGCGATCAGCTTCGTCGCGTCGGGATCGTTGCTCGACGCCGCCGCCGACGCGTTGTCGCCGTCCTGCGCATCGTCGTCGGCATTGCCGTCGCTCGTGTCGGGGCGATACGGCGTGAAGCTGAAATCCTCGAAACGATCCGCGAACGGCGGCGATGCCCACTTCATCAGCGCCGACACCTGCACGGGCAGGTTCGATGCGCCGCCGCCCGACACGTAGTCGATCTGCACCGCGAGCGGCGCTTCCTTCACGGCGACGAGCGGGCTCTTCTGCGCGTCGCGCGCGCCGATCGAGCCTTTCAGCACCGGCAGGCGGAACGCCTCGACGCGGAAGCTGCCGCTGTAATAGGTGGCGGTCGGCGCGTCCTCCGGGCCGCCTTCGAGCTCGACGCTGTATTCGCCGAGCTTCGCGGCGGCCGGCAGCGTGAACTGCGAATCCGCGCTGTGGTCGGCCGCCCACGTGAGCGGCAGTTTGTACGTCTGGCCGGTGCCGAGATGGCGGATCGTCACGCGCGTCGGGTATTGCGACGGGAACGCGAGGCTCTGCAGCGTCTCGGTGCGGATGAAATGCTTCATCGACACGGTTTCGCCGGCGCGCAGCAGCGTGCGGTCGAACACCGTATGCGCGCGCACGGTCGGCGCGCTGTCGGTGTCGGTCGGCACGTTGAAGCGCCACGATTCGATCCCGCGGTTCCAGCCCGAGCTGACGAACGCCATGTCGGGGCCCGTCTTCGGATCGTCGACGCGCGCCGACACGAAGTAGTCGCTAAAGCGCTGTTCCGACGAGCTGCATTCGCGCTTCGGCTCGAACGGTCCGTCGATCTTCAGCAGGCCCTGCGCGTCGGTCTTGCCGGCCGCGATTTCGTCGCCGGTGCAGTCCGACACGCGGATCTGCGCATTCGGCACCGGCTTGCCCTTGTCGAGCGTCGTGACCCACACGAGGTTGTTCTCGCGGCCCTGTTTCAGGTGCACGCCGAGGTTCGTGACGAGCACGGCGGTGCGCACGTACATGCTCGACGGCTTCGCGAGCAGCGAGCGGCCGAGCGCGGGCGACGCGAGTTCGAGCACGTAGAAGCCAGGCTTCTCGATCGGCACGCCGACCACTTCGAACGGGCGCAGCGCTTTCGGATCGGCCTTCGGCAGCGTCAGCACCTGCGCGCCGGGCTCGCCCGCGAGCAGCGACAGCGAGCGCACGTCGATGCGGCGGTTCTTCGGCGCGGGCTGCTTTTCGCCGGCCTCGAGCGGCACGTAGACCGGGCGTTGCCCCTTGCGCTCCAGCAGGCCGGGAATCTGGTCGTCGATCGAGCCGGCCGTCATCGACCAGTTGTCGAAGCGATCGACGGTGCGCATCCATTGGCGGATCGCGGTGTCGTTCTCGACCTTCAGGTTCGCGAATTGCGCGCCGCCCGCGTTGAGGCCCGCGATATGCAGGTCGGCCTCGACGTTGCGCAGCGTGACGGGCACCAGCGCGGGCGTGCCGGGCTCGGCGAAGCGCTCGACGATTCCGAAGGTGCCCGACGAGAATTTCGCGAGCGGCGGCATCGGCGCGGTGCGCGTCGCGAGCGGGAACAGGTCCGCGTTGGACAGCGGCCGGTCGGTCACGTCGTGCAGGCCCGACGGCAGCTCGACGGTGAGAGCCGCCTGCGCGGGCAGCGGCGGGTTGAACGTGACGGTCGTCACTTCCTCGCTGTGATCGTCGGCCGCGAAGGTCGGCGACAGCGAACCGTCGGGGCCGCGCAGCTTGATCGCTTCGGCCTGCTTGCGCGCGATCGGCGCGTTGAACGACAGCGTGAGCGGGCGCAGCGGCGTGCAGGGCGCCTTCGCGTTCTCGCGTTCGCACGAGAAGCTCGCCGCGAACGGTGCGCGCACGGTGAAATCGAAGCGTCGTTCGGTTTCGTTCGCGATGCCGCTCGGGCTCGCGACGCCCTTGCCGTACACGAGCTGCATCTTCGCGCTCGCCGGCAGCGCCTGCGAGCACGACAGCGTCAGCACGCGCGCGGCCTCCTTCTTCAGCCCGAAATGATCGAGTAGCGCGTTGCGCGTCTCGTCGTCGGCGGCCGTGACGGGAATGCGGTTGCCGATGCCGGCCGCTTCGCACCAGATGTTCGCGAGCGCCGAACGCGGCTCGGCCGGGCCGTTCAGCTTCATCACGAAGACCTGCCGCTCCTCGATCTCGCGGGAGCCGGGGCGCACCGACACCGGGAACGGGCCGCCCGTCTGGAACGTGAAGCGACGCGGGCCGCTGACCGCATTGCCGGCGACCGAGCGCAGCGTGTCGTTGAGCGCGACCGAGCAGCGTACGCCGGGCGGCAGGTCGCTTTCGAAATCGTAAACCCAGGTCTTGTCGTCGAGCCAGTGGCCCGAGCCGCGCGCGGCCGTCGAATCGTTGCAGGTCACGCGCGCCGGATTCGGCGCAGAGGCCGAGCCGAACGCGACCATCGGTTCGTCGAACTTCACGACGCTCTGCCGGACTTCGGTGACGGTGCCTTGCGGCGACACGCTCACCGTGCGCGCCGCGCCCGCATGCAGCGACAGCGCGGCGGCGCCGCCGAGCGCCGCGACGGCGCCGATGCGCCAGAGCAGCCGGGTCGTGTGGTGGGTGTGGTTCGTTTCTTTGTTGTGCTTGTCGTGCTGCTTCATCGCTCGATTGCCCTCGGAGGGAAGCTTTCTGTTTGATTGCACGGGATTCTAACCGACCGCCGCGCGCGCGCAGCACGGCGTGCAGGTGCAGTGTGTGGTCGGCGCGCGACACGGGCGTGCCCGCGGCAGATTTGTCGCGCCGACGACACAAAATTGCAGCGAAATATCGATTGTCGCGGATTGCGGAACATTTAATGGACTATAAAAAGATTGTTCGATCCGATTTGTGCGCGTACATTTCAGGGCCGCGCCAATGTTTGAGAAATATCAAGCGTGGTTTTCCCGAATCCGGTGTTCGAGAGAAGGAAACATGCACAACGACAACACCCCCCAATCGCGTCGTGACAACGACGCAGCCGTAACCGGCATCACGCGGCGTCAATGGCTGCAGGGCGCACTGGCGCTGACGGCGGCGGGCCTCACCGGCTCGCTGGCGTTGCGGGCCCTGGCCGACGATCCGGCCACCGCGCCGCTCGATACGTTCATGACGCTTTCCGAAGCATTGACCGGCAAGAAAGGGCTGAGCCGCGTCACCGGCGAGCGCTATCTGCAGGCGCTGCAGAAGGGCTCGTTCAAGACGGCCGACAGCCTGTCGCAACTCGCCGGTGCGCTCGCATCCGGCTCGCTGAATCCCGACCAGGAATCGCTCGCATTGACGATTCTCGGCGCGTGGTATCTCGGCATCGTCGACAACGTCGTGATTACTTACGAAGAAGCATTAATGTTCAGCGTGGTGTCCGATACCCTCGTAATCCCTTCGTATTGCCCCAACAAACCCGGCTTCTGGGCCGAAAAACCGATCGAGAGGCAAGCCTGATGGCCGATACCGATACGCAAAAAGCCGACATCGTCGTCGTCGGATCGGGTGTCGCCGGCGCGATCGTTGCACACCAGCTCGCGATGGCGGGCAAGTCCGTGATCCTGCTGGAAGCCGGCCCGCGCATGCCGCGCTGGGAAATCGTCGAGCGTTTTCGCAACCAGCCCGACAAGACCGATTTCATGGCGCCGTACCCGTCGAGCCCGTGGGCGCCGCATCCGGAATACGGCCCGCCGAACGACTACCTGATCCTGAAGGGCGAGCACAAGTTCAACTCGCAGTACATCCGCGCGGTGGGCGGCACGACGTGGCACTGGGCCGCGTCGGCGTGGCGCTTCATCCCGAACGACTTCAAGATGAAGACCGTGTACGGCGTCGGCCGCGACTGGCCGATCCAGTACGACGACCTCGAGCATTACTACCAGCGCGCCGAGGAAGAGCTCGGCGTGTGGGGCCCGGGCCCCGAGGAAGATCTGTACTCGCCGCGCAAGCAGGCATACCCGATGCCGCCGCTGCCGTTGTCGTTCAACGAGCAGACCATCAAGAGCGCGCTGAACGGCTATGACCCGAAGTTCCACGTGGTGACCGAGCCCGTCGCGCGCAACAGCCGCCCGTACGACGGCCGGCCGACTTGTTGCGGGAACAACAACTGCATGCCGATCTGCCCGATCGGTGCGATGTACAACGGCATCGTCCACGTCGAGAAGGCCGAGCAGGCCGGCGCGAAGCTGATCGACAGCGCGGTCGTCTACAAGCTCGAGACCGGGCCGGACAAGCGCATCGTCGCCGCGATATACAAGGACAAGACGGGCGCTGACCATCGCGTCGAGGGCAAGTATTTCGTGCTCGCCGCCAACGGCATCGAGACGCCGAAGATCCTGCTGATGTCCGCGAACCGCGATTTCCCGAACGGCGTCGCGAACAGTTCCGACATGGTCGGCCGCAACCTGATGGACCATCCGGGCACCGGCGTGTCGTTCTACGCGAACGAGAAGCTGTGGCCGGGCCGCGGCCCGCAGGAGATGACGTCGCTGATCGGTTTCCGCGACGGCCCGTTCCGTGCGACCGAAGCCGCGAAGAAGATCCACCTGTCGAACATGTCGCGCATCAACCAGGAGACGCAGAAGATCTTCAAGGCCGGCAAGCTGATGAAGCACGAGGAGCTCGACGCGCAGATCCGCGACCGTTCCGCGCGCTACGTGCAGTTCGACTGCTTCCACGAAATCCTGCCGCAGCCCGAGAACCGCATCGTGCCGAGCAAGACGGCCACCGACGCGGTCGGCATCCCGCGCCCCGAGATCACGTATGCGATCGACGATTACGTGAAGCGCGGCGCCGTGCACACGCGCGAGGTCTACGCGACGGCCGCGAAGGTGCTCGGCGGCACCGACGTCGTCTTCAACGACGAGTTCGCGCCGAACAACCACATCACCGGCGCGACGATCATGGGCGCGGATGCGCGCGACTCGGTCGTCGACAAGGACTGCCGCACGTTCGACCATCCGAACCTGTTCATCTCGAGCAGCTCGACGATGCCGACCGTCGGTACGGTGAACGTGACGCTGACGATCGCGGCGCTCGCGCTGCGGATGTCGGACACGCTGAAGAAGGAAGTCTGACCGTGCGGAAATCTACTCTCACCTTCCTCCTCGCCGGCTGCCTCGCGCTGCCGGGCCTCGCACGCGCGGCCGATTCGGCCGATCCGGCGCAAGTCAAGCGCGGCGAATACCTCGCGGTCGCGGGCGACTGCATGGCGTGCCACACCGCGAAGGGCGGCAAGCCGTTCGCGGGCGGCCTCGGCATGCCGGTGCCGATGCTCGGCAAGATCTATACGAGCAACATCACGCCCGACCCGGACACAGGCATCGGCAACTGGACGTTCGACGACTTCGAGCGCGCGGTGCGGCACGGCGTGTCGAAGAACGGCGCCAACCTGTATCCGGCGATGCCGTACGTGTCGTACGCGAAGATCAACGACGACGACGTGCAGGCGCTGTACGCGTACTTCATGCACGGCGTCGAGCCGGTCAAGCAGGCGCCGCCGAAGAACGAGATCCCCGCGCTGCTGAGCATGCGCTGGCCGCTGAAGATCTGGAACTGGCTGTTCCTGAAGGACGGCGTCTACCAGCCGAAGCCGGCGCAGAGCGCCGAGTGGAACCGCGGCGCGTATCTCGTGCAGGGCCTCGCGCATTGCAGCACGTGCCACACGCCGCGCGGCATCGCGATGCAGGAGAAGTCGCTCGACGAAACGGGCGGCAGCTTCCTGTCGGGCTCGGTGCTCGCGGGCTGGGACGGCTACAACATCACGTCCGACCCGAACGCGGGGATCGGCGGCTGGACACAGCAGCAGCTCGTCCAGTACCTGCGCACCGGCAGCGTGCCGGGCCTTGCGCAGGCGGCCGGCCCGATGGCCGAGGCTGTCGAGCACAGCTTCTCGAAGATGACCGAAGCCGACATCGGCGCGATCGCGACGTACATCCGGACGGTGCCGGCGGTGGCCAACGGCGACGCGAAGCAGTCGCGCTCGTCGTGGGGCAAGCCGGCCGAGGACGGCCTGAAGCTGCGCGGCGTCGTGCTCGCATCGTCTGGCATCGATCCGGCGCGGCTGTATCTCGGCAACTGCGCGACCTGCCACCAGATGCAAGGCAAGGGCACGCCGGACGGTTACTATCCGCCGCTGCTCCACAACTCGACGGTCGGCGCACCGAATCCGACCAACCTCGTGCAGGTGATCCTGAACGGCGTGCAGCGCAAGGCCGGCAGCGAGGACGTCGGGATGCCGGCATTCCGCCACGAGCTGTCGGATGCGCAGATCGCAGCGCTGACGAACTACGTGACCGGGCAGTTCGGCAATCCGGCCGCGAAGGTGACCGAGCAGGACGTCGCGAAGCTGCGCTGACGCGGCATGCGACGAAGCAGGGCGACAACGTAAAAGAGGAGGAGCACAGCACATCGGGCGGGCCCCGATGCCGGTTGTTGCAGAGCGGGGCGGGCGGCGCGATTGGCCGCTCGCTCCGGTTCACAGGCAATCCGGTGCGTGCGGTTGCGCGCGCATCGTTTTCGTTGATCACACCATGACACCGAATCAACCGTTTCTCGCGTCCCAGCGCGATGTGCTGCTGCTGCTGTCCCGAATCCTGCTCGTGATCCTGTTCGTGATGTTCGGCTGGAAGAAGATTATCGACTTCTCCGGTACGATCGCGTTCATGGGCAGCGAGGGCGCGCCGGCTCCGATCATCTCGGCGGCGATCTCCGTCGTGATGGAGCTGTTCGTCGGGATCGCGATCCTCGTCGGCTTCCAGACGCGGCCGCTCGCGCTGCTGCTTGCGCTGTATACGATCGGCACCGGCATCATCGGCCACCACTACTGGACGATGACGGGCGGCGAGCAGATCAACAACATGATTCATTTCTACAAGAACATCGCGATCTCGGGCGGCTTGCTTGCGCTCTGCGCGGCCGGCCCCGGACGTTTTTCGATCGATCGCGGATAAGCGACCCGAGGCGCGTGCATGGGGCGCGCGACGGACGGTCGAGACTTCGAGGGGGCATCATTTTGCGACTCAAATACTTCGCATGGCTGATTGCGGCCGCCACGCCGGCGGCTGCGTTTGCGCAGACGAGCGTCACGCTGTACGGCCGGATCGACGGCGGCATCGAATACCTGAACCACATCGCGAAGCCGAACGGCGGCAGCGGGACGCGCTGGAGCGCGGAAAGCGGCGACTGGGGCACCAGCATGTTCGGGCTGAAAGGTGTCGAGGATCTCGGCGGCGGGATGTCGACCGTCTTCAACCTGGAAACCGCGTTCCAGGTGATGAACGGCCAGACGGGCGGCGGGCGCATGTGGTCGCGGCGCGCGTACGTCGGGTTGAAGAGCAACACGTGGGGTCAACTGCAGGCCGGCCGCAACCTGTTCATCGACAGCGACGGCGTGTGGGAATTCGATCCGTTCGTGCAGCAGGCGTTTTCGTCGGCGTCGCTTGTGCGCGGCCGCAACTGGCAGCAGAGCAGCAACAACATCGAATATCACAGCCCGGTGATCGGCGGCTTCGACGTGCAGGCGCAATACGCGTTCGGCAACCAGTCGCGCGGCTTCAACTACGGCGCGGCCGACGATTTCGGCCGCTCGGACGGGATCATGATCTCGTACCACTCGCCGGTGCTTGATGTGCGCGGCATCTATGACGAGCTGCGCGACAACAACGGCAAGTTCAGCAACATCTTCACGGCGTCGCGCGAGTACTTCGTCGGCGCGAACGTGAAGGTGTCGAAGTTCAAGATCCAGGGCGCGTATACGCACTATCAGGCGCCGGATAGCCCGGCTGGTGTCGCCGATCGTGCGGATCACTACTGGCTTGGTGCGACCTACTCGGCGACGCCGCAGTGGGCTGTGACAGGCGGCGGGTATTACGTGAAGGTGGGTGATGGCGGTGGAGACGCGTCGCACGATCCGTCGGGGCACGCGATCATGTACGTGCTCGGCACGACGTACAACCTGTCGAAACGGACGTTCCTGTATGGCACGGTCGCGTATGCCCGCAACGGCGGGAATTCGAACTTCTCGCTGATCGCGTCGCCGCGGGATGCGACGTCGGGGACGAGCCCGATGACGGGCGAGTCGCAGACGGGGGCGTATGTGGGGATGATGCATACGTTCTGAGTGTAGGCAACGCCAGATACGCAAAAGGCACGGGTGATGAACCCGTGCCTTTTGCGTTTACAGCGCTTGCGAAGCGTTCTGGCAAGCGTGCTGATGTCGGTCGGCGGAATCAGAGGCATCGTATCGGTTATGTGGCCGCGACATGTCGCTCTGCCATCGGTTCGCCGGCTCGGGCGTGGCTTACATACGTATCGCGTTGCGGGTGCAGTACACGCGCGATTGCGTCACACTTTCTAACGTTTGTGGACCGGAAACTTCAAGGCAAACGTCGGTTGCCCGATTTATCGCCGTCTGACTGATGCCAGCTACGGCGGGCACTTTCGCTGCAGACGTCGAATGCATCCCCCGACGGGCCGCGTGCCTATACTGCCCCGCGATATCGTTGTACTCGAAAGCATCACGTAAGCTCCCGTATCGATGAGATACCAATCGGCCGCCCGGCACCGCCCGGCGGCCGTTTTTGTTACTACACGGTACGGGGTAGCTTGATGGTTTCCGATCTCCTGAACAAGGCGCTGCGCACGCAATACGTGCAACACGGACGCATTGTCCGCCTCGATACGCCGCTTGGCGAAGACGGGTTGGTCCCGCTGTATGTCCGTGGGCGCGCGTGTCTCGGGAGAGACTTCGAATTCACGATCGACGCAACGTCGACGCGACTCGAAACGATTCAGGCGAAGGCGCTGATCCGGCAATCCGTGACGCTGTGGATTCGGCAAATGGACGGCAGCGAAATGCCGATTCACGGCTATGTGACTGCATTCAGTCGCCTGGGCGGGGACGGAGCCAATACCTACTACCAGCTCCGCTTCAATTCGTTCCTCGCGCTGCTGCGCCTCGGCAGTGACCGGCGCGATTGGATCGAGACTCCTGCGCAACAAACCGTGTCCGATGTGCTTGGGAAGTATCCGCAGGCGGCCGGCAACTTTACTTGGCAACTGCGTCAATCGTTGCGCTCGTATTCTCAGCGGATGCAATGGGAATCCGACTGGAACTACGTCCATCGTACATTCGAAGAGCTTGGTCTTTTTCCGCGTTTCGATATCGCGCAGGACGGCAAGTCGCACAAGGTCGTCATCATGGACGATCTTTTCTCGGTTCCCGAATTGAAGCAAAAGACCATTTTGTTCAGCCGCTCGGTGCAGAACGAAGAATTCGATGGTCTGAGCGAGTGGATCGATTCGCAGGAAATTCAGTCGGCCGAACTCGACACAGGCACGTTCGACTACAAGCGCCCGGATCTTTCGAAGCACGTCACGATGCCTGCGTTCGGTCTTGACGATGTACCGGGGCTGGGTGAGCAGTACGAATACACCGGGTCGCATACGTGGTCCGATCGCGACATGGGCGAGGCTCAGGCAAACGTTGTCACCGAGGAATGGCGCTCACGCGCGCAACGCTTCTACGGTGTGGGCGCATTGCGTTGCGCATGGCCTGGCCGCTATGGGGTGCTGAACGGGCACCCGGTGCACGATGCGCAGCCGGATCAGGATCGCGAAATGGCAATTCTCTCGGTGAACTGGCTCATTCAGAATAACGTGCCGGGACTCGAGAACCTGATGCGTTTTCGCAGGAGCCTGCGCGCTGAAGTCGAGCAAGCGCGCGCGAGCGGTGCGGGTTCGTCCGTACGCCATGACGACGGCGGCGTGGGATTCTTCCACGTCGAAATCGAGGCGCAACGGCGCCGCGTCGCGTTTCGTAGTCCGTTCGAACACAAGAAGCCGATCATGCAGCTTCAGACGGGCATCGTCGGCGGTCCCGAGGACGAAGAGATTTATACGGATGCGATGCTGCGAGCGAAGGTGCGGCTGACGTCCAATCGACTCAATGACGGCGACCAGAACGTGTCGGCGTGGATACGTGCGGCGATGCCCGATGCGGGCCACAAGCGCGGCGGCATGTTCCCGCTGCGCAAGAACGACGAAGTCTTGATTGGCTTCATCAACGGCAATTGCGATCGTCCCGTGATCCTGTCCAGAATGCACGGCGGCGAAAGCATGCCCGAATGGCACACGCACGGGCTGACTTCGGGCTTGCTGTCGCGCGAGTACGGCGGTGAAGGTTATAACCAACTGATGATGGACGACGCCAGTGGGCAGAACCGCGTGCATTTGTACTCGACGAGCTATAGCTCGCATTTGCACCTGGGCTATCTGATCCAGCACTCGGGCAACACGCGCGGCGCGTTCATCGGGCAGGGTTTTGACCTCAAGTCATTGAGCTATGGTGCGGTGCGGGCCGAGCAAGGGCTCTACGTTTCGACGCAACCTGCCACGACCCAACCGCTGAGTGTGACGGCAGCGTCCGAACAGCTTACCCGCGCCGAAGCGATGCTGGCGACGACGTCGAAGGCGAGCCAGACGAATCGCGCGCAGAGTCAACAAGACGGCCACGATGCACTGAAAACTTTCACGGACGCAACGCAGCATCCGGTGGCCGGCACGACCAAGGGCGGTCGCACGGCCGGCGGCGGCACGGGTAACGCGAACGGCTTTGCGAAGCCGATCATGCTGTTGTCCAGTCCGGAAGGCATTGCTGCATCGACGCAAGGGTCGGCGCATATCACGGCAAACAAGCAAACCAACGTGGTTGCCGGGGAAGACATCAACCTTGCAGCCGGTCGGGCGTTGCTCGCCAGTGTGTTGGAGCAAATCAGCCTGTTTGCGGAAAAACTCGGTGTCAAGATCTATGCGGCGAGCGGCCCGATAGATCTCCAGGCCCAGAACGATTCGATGAGTTTGGCCGCCTCGCAAGATGTGAAGATTACGGCGGGCAAGAAGATGTATCTGTCGGCCGATGAGATCTGGATCGGCGCGAATGGCTCGTATATCAAGCTGACGGCGAACATGATCGAGAATGCAACGTCGGGCCAGATTGTAGAAAAGTGCGCGAATTGGGAGAAAACGGGAGCCGCAAGCGGCACGCTGAAAAACCCGCTGCATTCGTCACCGGTATCGGTCGATGGCGGGCGTTTCACGCTGTTCTCCGGTTGAATCGCGCGATCGGCATAGTGTCGACATAAGAAATTCTGAAAACCGAATCCGAGTCGGGAATCATGAGCAAGACAACGCACAAAAAGAAACATCATCCAGCGGCCGCGCCGCAATCGGCACCGAAGCCCGCCGAACCCACCGATACGCCGCTGAGTTGGGCGTATCCCTTCACGCCCGTGGGAAAGAGCGACGCGACCGACCCGATGACGTATTTCAAGGCGCTGGCGAAGTGCGATACGGGTTTTTATCCGATTGGCGTGAGCGGTATGTGGCACGGAGGGGTGCACTTCGCCGCAGGCAGCGCCGAAATGTTGAAGCAGGACAGCGGCGTGCGCGCCATCGCGGACGGCAAGATCGTTGCGTACAGGCTGAACACGCAGTACGAGGAAACGACATACCCGAACAACCTTGGTCTTGCGCACTACTCGACCGGTTTTGTACTGGTTCGGCATGAACTGAAATTGCCTCCCGTACCGCCGAAACCGGCACCGAAAGAACCCGCGAAACCTGCGGCCCCCGCATCGGCTCCCGCGCCAGCATCGACTACCGCTACACCAACACCCGCCCCGGCCGATAATCCTGCGCCGAGCAGCAAACCGGCGAACGACAAGCCCCTCGTGTTCTTCAGCCTGTACATGCACACGATGGACTGGAAGACCTATCAGAAGGCGATCGAACAGGCTCAATCTAACGCGAAGCCGGACCCGACGCTTCCCAAGCCGATGTCGTATTGGGAGGGCGAGCGCTACTATCGGGTTGGCGATAAGGCGAAAGATCCGCAATCCATGCCGAAGCCGAAAGCGCCTGCGCCGGCCGCTCCGCGTACCGATGGGGCCGACAATCTGCCTATTAACAACACCCTCCAGAATGATCCGCCGCCCGCGAGTAGCGAGCAAGATGCCGATCTACCGGCTCCCCAGACGGGGTTGCGCATTAGAGAATTGCCGAATGGCAAGAGCAAGATTGCCGGTGTGTTGCCGAAAGGGGCTGAAATTATTGCCGGCGAAGGCGACCCGGCCCATCCAGACTGGATCAAGATCAAGGCCGTTAAATCGGGCACGATTTTGCCTGCCGAAGTGGGTAAGCCGGTGTCCCCCCAAGCGCCTTGGGGCTATGTGTTCAAAGGGGAACTGGATGCCGTTGTCGATCCGAAGCCGCTTGATACCGTCGTTATCCTGAAGGAGCCGCAGCGCGTCAAGGCAGGCGAAGTCGTCGCCCATGTCGGCCAGTATCAATGGGCCGTGAAAGCCAGTCCGATACCGCCCAAGTCGAACTTCCCGATGCTGCATCTCGAAGTGTTCGCGGGAGCGGATTTCAAGGATTTCATGGACCGAAGCCGCAATCGCGCCAAGGAACTGAACGACAAAAACAAACCGCTTCTGGAAATCGAGCCGGGGGCGAAATTGGTAAGCGAAGTTCCCGCGCCGGATCAGAAATTGACCCAAGCCGGGCTGAAGCTTGTACCGGTCGGCGATGCGAAGGGTTCGCGCTGGATCAAGGTGCAGCCCAAGAGCGTGACAAACGTACCCGCGAAAGGCAAGCAGAAGGCCGGGCAAAAGCTCGAAAACGTCGGGAAGCCGATATGGGTAGAAAGCAGTCTTGCGAACACGATCAGCACGGCGAACGTTCCGGGCTGGCAGAACTTCCCGCTGGACGTTTCCAAGGCAAGCGGACCGGGGGCAGGCTTCCGGGATGTGATTAGTCGTGCACAGCTCGACAAGCTTGGCGCGGACAACATCGCAATCGATGACAAGGGCCATCATTGGTGGAATATTACGGTTGGTTCGAAGGACGGTTCCGACCAACAAGGCTGGGTGTGCGACACCGACCATCCAAACGTACAGTTTCGGAGTCCATGGGAATGGCCGGGTTTCGAATTGGTCGACAACGGTAGCGTGAGCCCTTCCGACATGTTCAAACGCCATATCCATACGACCGAGCAGTATATGGCGGACGAAGAAGGCACCGAGTTCATGGAGACAGTGGCGAAGATCAACGCTGGCGAACTCATCACAAAGCTTGAAAAGGCGATCGATACGGACCACAACGGGAAGGTGACGGCGCAGGAACTGAAGCACGCGCTGGAAACGCCGTGGATGGCCGAAGCGGTGTCGCACCTTGTGGTGCGCAATGAAACCGAATGGGGCGGTGGTCTCGGCAAGTGGGAAGAACTCAGCCCGCTCATGCAGAAGCAGGCCGAGATGTGGAAGACGGAACTTGACCGGCTCGCGAAGCTTCAGTGGTGGGAGCAAATCAAGGGTGTTGATGGCTTCCCCACAGACCTTTCGCCTTGGCACTTCCATCCAATTGGATTGATCGGGAATTTCGCGGGCACAGGATGCTGTGAAATTACGGTTGAGCTATTGGAAAAGGTGTATAAAAAATCGGGAGACTGGTTCACAGGGAAGGGCGGATCAAGGACATTTGTACAGGAGTTTCCGGAAAAATACCCGAACATATATAAATACGATAAATATAAATTCGTCTCGCTACTCAATGCTAAATTGAAGGAATATGGCATTGTCGGGTGTTATAACAAAGCACAATTTCTAGCGCAATGTTTCCATGAATCGGCTAGGTTCGAGACAACAATAGAGTTTGCCTCCGGCGAGGGGTATAATCCTGGCGTGCATCCGGATGCTATTAAGAATGGAAATACTGTCGTCGGAGATGGACCCAAGTACAAAGGGAAGGGGTTAATTCAGTTAACGTGGAAAAATAACTATGCTGCATATTCCGATCACAGGAAGATCGATTTTGTAACCAACCCTGAGCTTATTGCTGCTGATATGGAAAATGCTATCGATGCATCTTGCTGGTATTGGCGTCACAAAGGAACGCTTTCGGAAAAATATGAAGCCAAGGGCGATATAAATATTCTCATAGATCATGAGAAAAATAATGTTAGACTAATTACGCTGGCTGTCAATGGCGGGCATAATGGATTGCCTGAGCGTCAGGAGCTTTTTGATCGAATCAAGAAAGAGTGGGGGTTGGCGTGAGAATTTTTAAAAGAGATGCATTGCTTAAATTTGGATTGACTTTTACGATTACGGTGGTCGCCGTATCAGTTGCTTCTGCTGCGACTTATGCTAATGATCTTTCAATAGATAAGGCGGGAAAAATCCGTGATTGTGGCGGTTCTTCAGCTTGCAAAGAAATTGAGCCGAGTGGCGATCTTAAGAAGGCTATTGATGACGGTTACGAGAATTTAGCTGTTGTTGATATTTATAAGGACGGAAATAAGGAAATTGCTGCCACGAGTGGTGGAGGCGATAGATGCTCGAAATTTTTTTTATATGATCGTGCATCGCGCAGATTTACTTCCTTGAAATTCTCGGATCGAGATATATGCAATTTTAGAATCGATGGGGATAGTTTGATTAGTTCGTATCGGCTTGATGCGAAACAATATGAAGATATTTATAAGATAAAAAATAGAAAATATCAAATTGCAATAAGTGATGCGTGTGTTGGGTGCGATGAGATTTCCCGTTCTGTGTACGTGGACGGGAGGGTTTCCGAAAGAATAATCGTTACCAATCAACGGAATTATGCGCAACGTGTGCCGGTAACTACGACGGTGGCTGCGAACAAGGCAAGGTTGTACGACGATCATTCTGATACTTCAGCGACAAAAATGTATTTGCTGAAAGGAGATGAGGTTCAGCTTGTTGAGTTTAATAGCGAAAACGGTCTTTGGTATCTTGTCAAATATATTTCGAAGTGGCGTGGCATCATACTTAAATGGGTCAAGTGCGAAGATTTGATTATATGCAAGTGACTTTGGGAATTTAATTTGATGGGTAATGTGGGTGTGGGGAATTCAAGTGATTAATGTGATTAGAATTGGCGACGCCACTGATCACGGCGGCAAAGTCGAAACGGGCTCATCGACCATGAAATTCGACGGCCGCTACGTCGCGCGCAAAGGCGACCGCGTATCGTGTCCACAGCATCCCGACGTGTCGCCGAACATCATCGAGGAAGGCGACGAATCGATGAAGGACAACGGCATTGCGATCGCGCGACACGGCCATCGCGCGACATGCGGCTGTCACCTGATTTCGAGCCTCGTGTAACGCTACAACAGAGGCGCGATGCCCGGCCGCATCGGGCACCGCACGATCAGGGAACCGTCGTTCTTCGACAGCACGACGAGTTGCGTAAAGCTGTTGGCGGGCGCATAGCGCGACAGGTAGAGGTCGAGCAGAAGGATCAGCGCGCCCATGCTGTTTTCGATGAACGCGTTCTCGTCCGCCGTCATCACGATTTCGAAGCCTCTCACAAGGCCTGAATGCGGCTTGATCGCCAGCAATCGTTCGACGACGTTTCGCTTGACGAACGAAATCGCGCCGACGTGTTCGGCGCGTCGGTCGTTCGGCGCAAGCTGGCGCATGAGTTTCACGAAGTCCGGCCACCCCTCACGGGTCAACTGCGTCAGGTTCGCGGTCGTCAGCGCAATCACGCGCCACTGCGCGTCCGACTCACGGGACGCGCTATAGGTCGGTGTCGGCTGTTTCAACAGCGTGATCCTGCAAGGCACTTGATCGTTTTCGTTTTTTAAATCGCCCTTGGGTGAACCGATCCGTATCCGTGACGGCCAGTCGCGGTTTGTGCACGTGAGGTCGGCGTTCAATTGCAGTGGCATCTTCGCCGCCGCCGTCCCATCCGCGCGTAGCAGTACGAGCGACGTTTCACGTCCGGGATGATGGATTGCCGCGTAGGGATCGTGGCGCGTGATCCAGACTCGTTCGCCGGCCCCGACGCCCCATGCATTCAGCGACGGAATAGTGGTCCCGTCTGACGGATCGCGAACCGCATCAACCGAATAGATACCGCGTATGTCTGGTCGGCTCGGCTTCGGCACGATGGGATAGTCCGCGACGATTTCGCCGCGCGACGACTTGATGCCCATATGCTTGAACAGGTTCACGATTGGCGTACAGAACAATCGGATATTGTCCGCCGATAGCGGGGTGAGTGCTTGCGCGATGCGAGAATCGGCGTGCATGCCTCCAATCGCCAGATGCAGTGTTACGCGCCGCGCGCGGTTTATTTGGACGGGTTCAAGACATCGGCGCAAATGAATGTCGACAAAATCGAACTTGTCCGGAAATCCGACGTATTCGAGCAGCGGTTGAATCAGCGGCGAGGTTTGGGGTGGTGGCAGCAGCATATCGTCCGGACCGAACCCGACCGGTGTGACCGGTATCCCCGCAATTGGTATCCATCGTCCGCTGTCGTCCGCTTCCACATATGCGCCCCGGACGCGCAGCAGGACCGTATCCAGCAGCGCGACGACGGTCTGGCGTTCTCCAGCGAAATGGACGCGCAGCGTGTTGGGCGAAACCGCGCCGAGCGGTGAGGCGGCGACCGTCGGCTCAATCGTGATGGAAATGAAGCTGGTTGTGTTCGGCGGCAATGCGACTTGTGCCGGTGCGACGGTGCTGCGCGAGAATCGAGCGTTTGCGATGTGGAGCGGCGCAAGCGTTACGTCATAAGCGGTTCGAAAGCGAACTTCCCCGCCGCGCGACGTGAGCTCCATGCCACGCGGCAAGACGACCGGCTTGCCCGGTAATTCCTTGATCGGATCGAAGCGAGCGATCGAACATGCAGGGAACGGTCGCAAGTAGTGCGGGTGCAAGACATGGAGCAGCGCTTCGGTGAACTTCGGTGCGCCGTCGTCCAGGTTGGCCCGGATTTCGGCTGCAATCAACGCGAACGCCTGCATCATCCGCTGGATGTGTGGGTCTTCCGTCTGTCCGCCTGTAAAGCTCAGGCGGGCGGCAATTCGTGGATACTCGTTGGAGAAGGTTGCGAACTGATCCTCCAGTTTCGTCAGTTCCTGTTCATAGTAGCCGCGCAGCTTGTCGTGCATATCCAACGTCGTCAGGCCTCTGCAGGTCACGACGTGCGTCGTATTGTCCAACGGTCATCGTAGTCGAATCTTCATCCTCCGAGTTTCTGCAGTCCGATAGTCCGAGGCCAAAATATGAGTCTGACGAGATTACGGAAACGGCACGACGGCGGGACAAACCGCCTGCGTTCGCATGCGATTGATATTCAGTAACTGATATTGACGGGTTTTGGCATCAGCCGTGGTTCCTTGAATCTCGACGTGAATATGTTTCGCAATGTGAACTTCGAGGGGCGGCTCGTCGAGATAAAGCCGTGACGGCAGCCGCCGACGCGGGACAAGATCAGCGGGTTGATGTCGGCAGCGGGATGCCGACGGTCTTTAATCTGGAAAAACCGCGTTCCAGGTGATGAGCGGTCAGACGGGGTACTACGCGAAGGTGGGCGACGGCGGCGATGCGTCGTACGATTCGTCGGGGCACGCGATGATGTAAGTGCTCGGCACGACGCGCAACCTGTCGGAGCGCACGTTTCTGTACGGGACTATTGCGTACGTGCGCAACGGCTGCAATTCGAGTTTCTCGCTGCTCCCGAGGCCGCGTGGCGCGACGTCGAGTACGAGCCCGATGACGGGAGAGTCTCAGGCGGGCGTGGGGATGATGCATACGTTCTGAGTGTAGGCGCAGTGCACGCAAGGCACGGGCGAGGGCAGCCCGTGCCTTGTTGCGTTTGCGGCTTTGCCGGATCATTGTGACGTGCACATCAGCGCCGGCGCGCAGATTGAGGTGCGCCGGGCCTGCCTGCGGGCCGCTATATGGCTCCCGCGCATCGCTTGTTCATCTTTTCGCCGCGAGTCTTATAGCTGGCCTTACGCGTCGTGCTACCGATAACGTGCGCTGGAGGGATTCACATTTTATGACGTTTATGGGCTGAAAATTCTGCGACGGCTTGGCTGTCCCGGAGGATGGAAGTGGTTTTGGCTGAAAACACTATCGTGCAAATCAAGAACAAGGTACTGGTCTATGTTACGTGGCGAGACCGACTGCTCACGTTTACCCAACCGAAGTTCCCGGAAGCCGGGAGGCAAGTGGTTGCCGGCACGATGAACCACGGCGAAGTGCCAATAGCCGCCGCGCTACGCGAGCTTCGCGAGGAGAGCGGTATCAGCGACGCTCAAGTCGTGCGTGTCCTCGGCGATTACTTCTATTCGATGAAGAAATTCGGAAGAAGTGAGATTCAGCATCGGCATGTCGTGCATGTCATGGTGAGTGACGCCATTGCAATGAAGGCGCATTGGGCGCATTTCGAGGTCGACTCAAGTCCCGGTGGTGAGCCTATTGAATTCCGCTTCCAGTGGTTTCTCCTTTTTGGAGAGGTATTCACGCTGATCGGTGGGCACGATTTCTTCTTACCCATGCTGAAACACTTCATGCGCGAGCATCAACATGCGCGGTTGAACAGAGACTGAAACATGAAGGTTTGCATCGTAGGCCCGTCGGGTGCGGGGAAAACGACTATCGCTCGGGAGTTGGCTCGGAGGTTCGATACTGACGCGTATGAATTCGACAACGTCTATTGGGACAAGAGCGGTGAAGAGTATGTGAAGAACTCGGATCAGGCGATGGCTGACGCTATCGCGACGATCATCGCCGAAGCCGGCTGGTTCGTCGAAGGCGCGTACGACACGCGGATGTATCCGCTGCTCGCCGAGTGTTCGCTGATCCTGAAGGTCGAAGTCCGGTTCCGTGTGCGAGTGATACGCCTGATCAAGCGCTTCATCGGGGCGACGGTGACCGGAAAGTTACCTAGGGAGACCTTCAGGAACACCATCGGATTGATCAAGTTTTCGTTCCGCTTCGATAAGCGGCTCAGCGATTTCCTGTCCGCGGACGTAGTGCTTTCGACGAAGGTTGTTTCAGTCCGCGACACATCATCGAGCATTGAAGCAATGCGTATGGCGGGTCTCTGCTGACGCTATTGCAGGCCTGCGCTGATCCACCGCAGTCCGATCGGCGCCGTGCATCAGAACACGCATGCCTCGGTTTTCGTCAGCACCGCAAACGGGCCCGCCAGCGTCGCATTGTGATGCGCGACGATCCGCTCGGCCGGCAACGCAGGTGTATCCATGCAGGTATGCGCATCGGCAACGAGCACCGCGCGAAAGCCGAGATCGCCGGCCGCGCGGCACGCGGTGTCGACGCAGTACTGCGTCTTCATCCCCGCGATCACGATCTCGCCGATACCGGCCGCATGCAACCACTCGGCGAGCCGCGTGCCCGCGAAGCAACTTGGGCGAGTCTTGTCGAACACGATGTCGCGTGCGGTATCGATCGCAAGCTCCGGCAGCAACGCGGCCAGCGGCGCGTCGGGCGCAATCGGCGAGCCGGCCGGGCCGGTGTGACGCACGGCGAACACGGGCGCGCCGGCTTCATGCGCGCGACGAATCAGCTGGTTGACGTTGGCCAGCACGCGTTCACCGTCATACGGACGATCTGGACCATGAAACAACCCGACCTGCATGTCGATGACGAGCAGTGCGCGTTTCGGGAAAGGGACTTCGGACATTGCGTTTCTCCTGAGTGGCCGATGCAGACGGAGAAACGGAAAGACCCCGTCCGGAACCGGCGGGGCCTGTGGGAATCGGTGACGCTACGATCTTGCGCGCACTCGCCGCACGGGCCCGCCGAAGGCGGTCGTGCGCGTGGTCGTCGAAAGGGTGATCGTGGCGTTGTGCATTGAATGATCATGCCCGATGCGCGGGCGCGGCGTCAATGACGTACGTCACGCACCCACGCATCGGCCACCGCTCAATCCAGCGCCTTCCCGGCCTTCTCGTCCATGCAACGAATCGCGAGCAGCGTGAACACGCCACACCCGATCGCATACCACGCCGGCGCATTCGGATTCCCGGTCGCCGCGATCAGCCACGTGACGAAGAATTGCGCGAAGCCGCCGAAGATCGCGACGCCGACGCTATACACGAGCGCACCGCCCGTCGCACGCACCGCACGCGGAAACAACTCGCCGAGCATGGCCCCCGTCGCACCGATGTTGATCGCATGCACGATCGACAGCGCGGCGATGATCGACAGCAGCGACGCGGCGCCCGGCCAGCGGTTCAGCGCGATGAACGCCGGGTAGATCGCGGCCATCAACACGATGCGCGTCCACCAGACGATCCGGTTGCGCCCATACACGTCGGACAGGTGGCCGCCGATCGGCGTCACGAGCATCAGGATCGCGCCAGCGACGCAGCCGGCCGTCATCGACAGCCACGTCGGCAGGTGCAGCACCTGCACGCCGTAGATCGCCATGTAGAACACGATGATGTAGTGGATCGACGTGCCGCCGATCGTTACGCCGAGCCCCGCGAACACGGCTTTGCCGTGATGGCGCAGCACGTCGGCGAGCGGCAGCGACGCAACGGGTTCGTCGTGCGCGGCGGCGGGCGAGGGTGCCGCCGCCGGCACTTCCTCGACGGTGCGGCGTAGCCAGTAACCGAGCGGCACGAACAGCGTGCCGATGATGAACGGCACACGCCAGCCCCAGCTTTCGAGTTGCGCGGCGCTCAGCGTCGACGTCAGCGCGACGCCGGTGAGCGCGCCCGCGAGCGCGGCGAGCCCCTGGCTCGAGAACTGGAACGACGCATAGAAACCGCGACGATGCTGCGGTGCCTGTTCGAGTAGCAATGTCGTCGAGGCGCCGACTTCGCCGCCCGATGCGAACCCTTGCAGCAGCCGCGCGAGCACGAGCAGCAGCGGCGCGGCGATGCCGATCTGCGCGAAGGTCGGTGCGACCGCGATCGTCGCGGTGCCGAGCGCCATCAGCAGCAGCGTGAGGATCATCGCCTTCTTGCGGCCGGCGCGGTCCGCGTACATGCCGATCACGAGCCCGCCGAGCGGACGCGTGACGAAGCCGACGCCGAAGCTCGCGACCGCGAGCATCAGTTGTCCGAACGACGAATGCACGGGAAAGAACAGCTTGCCGATCAGGATTGCGAAGAAGCTGTAGACCGTGAAGTCGTAGAACTCGAGCGCATTGCCGACGGCGGCGGCCGCGATCAGCCGGCGTTTCTTCGCGGCGGCGCGGGCGTCGACCGGCGTGCCGGCGAACGGAAGGGCGGACGTTTCCATGGGGTTCCCCCGGGTAGGCACGAAACTGCGTGGTGAAGGATCGTCAGGCCGCGAGCCAGGCTTCGGCGACGCGGACCCAGTAGCTCGCGCCGATCGCGAGGATGTCGTCGTTGAAGTCGTAGCCGGGGTTGTGCACCATGCAGCCGCCCTTGCTGCCGATCCCGTTGCCGATGAACGCGTAGCAGCCGGGGCGTGCTTCGAGCATGAACGCGAAATCCTCGCTGCCCATCAGCGGCGCGGCGTCGGTTTCGACGCGTTCGGCGCCGAGCATCTGGCGCGCGATGTCGGCCGCGAACGCGGTCGGTTCCGCGTGATTGACGAGCACCGGATAGCCGTAGTCGTAGTCGACTTCCGCGGTGACGCCGAAGCTCTCCGCCTGGCCTTTCGCGAGCGCTTCGATACGGCGCGCGAGCAGCGCGCGCACGTCGGCGTTCAGCGCGCGCACCGACAGTTTCATCACGACGGTTTCGGGAATGATGTTGAAGGTCTCGCCGGCCTGCACGCTGCCGACGGTGATCACGGCCGCATGCTGCGCATCGACCTCGCGCGCGACGATCGTCTGCAGCGCGACCATGATGCTGCCCGCGGCCGACATCGGATCGCGCGCGAAATGCGGCATCGCGCCGTGGCCGCCGACGCCGCGCAGCGTGATCGTCACGCGGTCGGCCGACGCCATCGCGGCGCCGGTGCGGAACGCCATGTTGCCGGCCGCGCGGCCCGGCATGTTGTGGATCGCGAAGATCGCGTCGCACGGGAAACGGTCGAACAGGCCGTCGTCCATCATCGCCTTCGCGCCACCGAAGTTTTCCTCGGCGGGCTGGAAGATCAGGTTCAGCGTGCCGGAGAACCGGCGCGTGGCCGCGAGGTGGCGCGCCGCGCACAGCAGCATCGCGGTGTGGCCGTCATGGCCGCATGCATGCATCTTGTTCGCGTGGCGGCTTGCGTACGGCAGGCCGGTGGTTTCCGCGAGCGGCAACGCGTCCATGTCGGCGCGCAGGCCGACCGTGCGCGCGCCTTGCCCTTCGCGCAGCACGCCCACCACGCCGGTCTTGCCGATACCGCGATGTACGTCGTAGCCCCAGCCGGTGAGCAACTCGGCGACGAGATCGCTCGTGAGCGTTTCTTCGAATGCGAGTTCGGGATGGGCGTGGATGCGGCGGCGCACCTCGACGAGTTCGGGGGCGATCGCGGCGATGCCGGGGATGACGGGGTTCACGGCTGGCAGCATGGTCTCTCCAGTGGGGCGGGTGGGGCGTTTGACGCGCATATGACGACCAAGCATATAAATTTCTTTTGCGTACCAGAAGCTGCTAAATTGCTTTGGTGCACACCGTCGGTTGTCGCTCGGGAATACCCTGAACTCCTGCGCGGCACGGCGCACAGGGTTTCCACGGATCACGCATTGCCCCATGAAATACCATCAGCTGAAAGCGTTCGTCACCGCCGCGGAGGAAGGCAGCATTCGTGCGGCCGCGCGGCGCCTGAACGTGTCGCCGGCCGCGCTGACGAAGGCGGTCAAGGAGCTGGAGATCGCGCTCGGCGTATCGCTCGTCGTGCGCACCGCGCGCGGCGTGCAGCTCACCGCGTTCGGCCAGCAACTGCAGGTGCGCGCGCGGCTGATCGTCGCGGAAATGCAGCGCGCCCGCGACGACATCGAGCAGGCGCAGGGCGCGATGACGGGCTCCGTCGCGGCGGCGATCACGCCGGCGGCGGCGGTGACGATCCTGCCCGACGCATTCCGTGCATTCCGGCGCCGCTTTCCGGTGGCGCGCGTCAATCTGGTCGAAGGGTTTCCCGGCGTTGCGCTACCGCGCCTGCACGACGGTTCGCTCGATTTCGCAGTGGCCGTCGTCGTGCCGGAGCTGCTGGCGGCCGAGTTCGATCATGCGGAGCTCTATGCGAGCCGCTCGCTGATCGTCGCGCGCAAAGGGCATCCGCTCGCGTCGGCCACGTCGCTCGCCGATCTCGTCGAGGCCGACTGGCTGATGAATCCGTCGCCGGAAAGCTCCACGCAGGTACTGTTCAACTCGTTCGTCGCGTACGGATTGCCGGTGCCGGCGCGTGTCGTCGAGTGCCCGAGCTTCGGTCTCGCGCACAGCCTGATGACCGGTTGCGACCTGATCGCGTCGATGCCCGAGCAATTGCTGCAAGGCGAGTGGGCACGCGATCAGCTCGCGGTGCTGCCGATCCGCGAGCGCTTGCCGGGCGTATCGGTGCAGGTCGTCACGCGCCGCGACAGCCCGCTGACGCCGGCCGCGGCGATGCTGCTCGATTGCCTGCGCGATTCCGCGCGACGCAAGGGATTAAGGTGAGCGCGGCTCCGCAAGGATCGCGTAGTGATCCTGACGATCATGGGCCCGGCATGTGCCGGCCGCGCGCCGTTCGGGCGCACCTTGCGCGAGCCGGTATCATAGCGGCCGGCCCGCCGCTCCGGCCGGCCGCCAACCACACCGCCATCCGGCATCCAGCAATCAGAGGCATCCCATGACCAGTGCAACCCAATTCGACAACGTATCGGTCGTCAAGCGCGCGAACGTCTATTTCGACGGCAAGTGCGTGTCGCATACCGTGCTCTTCCCGGACGGCACGCGCAAGACGCTCGGCGTGATCCTGCCGTGCGCGCTCAACTTCGGCACGGATGCACCCGAATTGATGGAAGTGCAGGCCGGCAAGTGCCGCGTGAAGCTCGACGGCAGCAGCGAATGGCAGACCTACGGCGCCGGCGAATCGTTCTCGGTCCCGGGCAAGAGCCGCTTCGACATCGAAGTGCTCGAGACGCTCGATTACGTCTGCAGCTACCTGTAAGGCGCTTCCCGCGCGGCAAAGAAAAAGCCCCGCCGAAGCGGGGCTGGTCGCAAGCGGATGGCGCAAGGCCATCCGAAGCGCCTGTTCTCGTTACTGCGTTACAGGCAGGCGTTGATGTCGCCGGCGGACGCTGCGTCGCCACGCACGCCGACCCACGTTTTCGCACCCGGCTTCCACGACGGACGAACCATCGCGGCGGCGCCGTTCGGCGGCTGCTGGCCCGGTGCATACACGTCGGTCGCGAGGCCATTGGCCAGCACGTTCTGCGAGATCACCTGTTGTTGCGACTTGTCGGCCCAGGTCTTGGCGATGCACGCCGACACCTCGGGCGCGTTTTTCTGGCTTTGTCCCACGTTCTGCACGGCAGGTTCGGCGGCATGAGCAGAAATTGCCACGGTCAATGCGATGAGCGGTAAGTATTTCACGTTCACGTTATCTCCCTCGAGTCGTGATTGATTGAGTGGGATGCGCAGCAATGCTGCGTGCAAGTGAGATTCCATCCTGCAAGCACGGTTCCGGCCATTCCGAAACAAGTTGTTAACGCGCTTGCCAAATGGCGGCTCGGATGCTGCGCATGTTGCTGCGGCGCGGCATGCGTCGTGTACGGTTCGACGTCATGCGTGGCGCGGTCCGCGCGCTGCCCGATCGTGGTGTGGTGAAGTGACGGCCGCGGCTGGCGGGATGTCTGTGCATCCCGCGCCGCGACGCTTTATCTGATGACGAAGTGGAATGGCTGATGGATGGCCCCGTCGCATGAGCACCATGATGACAAACTTTCGTCTGCCGAATTGTTAACCAACTTTAAACGCCGGAAGGCGGCGGGGAAGCGATGCGCGGCCGGGCGAACGCCCCGCATGCGGTTTGTGTCAGCTGGCCTTGCGCGAGCCGACGTCGCGCAGGTTGACCGGAACGACCGGACGGAAGCGCTCGCGCTTCTGTTCGTCGTCGAAGTGCTGGAGCGCCGGCTTGATCAGGTCGCTGCGCGACACGATGCCCGTGACGCGCAGCGATTGTTCGTCGGCGACCACCGGCAGGCGTTCGAGGCCGAGCATCGCGAGGCGAGACGCGACGACGCGGCACGTTTCGTGCGCCAGCGCGACGGCCGGTGCGCGGTTGGCGAACGCGTCCGAGATCGGCGTGTCGGCGCCGGTTTGCGCGCGCTGCGCATCGAGCATCGCGCGATCGACGAGGCCGAGCAGTCGCCCGTGCTGCACGACCGGATACGCGCGGTGCGTCTGCCTCGCGCCGAAGTATTGCGCTTCGACGGTATCGAGCGTCGTTGCGCCGTCGATCGCGACGAGCCGATCGGCCGACGTCATCACTTCGCCGATGTCATGCCGTTCGAGCGGATCGACGCCGTATTCGCGATAGATGTGATAGCCGCGACGTGCGATTTTCTCCGTCATGATCGAGCGCTTCATCACGATGGTCGCGAAGCCGTGCGCGACGAGCGTCGCCGCAAGCAGCGGCAGCAGCGCGTTGGCGTCGTGCGTGAGGCCGAACGCGAACACGATCGCGGTGAGCGGGGCGCCGAGCGTCGCGCCGAGCGTCGCGGCCATGCACACGAGCGGCCACAACGCCGGATCGCCGCCCGGCAACACCGGCGACAGCACGGTGCCGAGACCGGCGCCGAGCATCAGCAGCGGGGCAAGCACACCGCCCGACGTGCCCGAGCCGAGCGCGATCACCCACATCACGGCCTTCACGATCAGCAGCGCGAGCGCGATCTTCAGCGCGATGTGCTGGTGCAGCAGGTCGCCGATCACGTCGTAGCCGACGCCGAGCGCGCGCGGCTCGAGCCAGCCGCCGACGCCGATCACGATCGCGCCGAGCGCCGGCCACCACATCCAGTGCACGGGCAGCTTCGCGAATGCGTCTTCGACGCGATAGAGCGCCGCCGACAGGCCGCACGCGAGCATGCCCGACAGCAGGCCCGCGACGATGCACGACAGCAGCGCGACGGGCGTCGGCGCGGCCGTCGTCAGCGGAAACAGCGGATCGACGCCGAAGAACACCGCGCGTGCGAAGCCGGCCACCGCGCATGCGAGCGCGACCGGCAGGAAACTGCGCGGACGCCATTCGAACAGCAGCAGTTCGACCGCGAGCAGCACGGCGGCCACCGGCGTGCCGAACACGGCCGTCATGCCGGCGGCCGCACCGGCGACGAGCAGCGTCTTGCGCTCGGCGGCGGTCACGTGCACGCATTGCGCGATCAGCGAGCCGAGCGCGCCGCCCGTCATGATGATCGGGCCTTCGGCGCCGAACGGGCCGCCGCTGCCGATCACGACGCCGGACGACAGCGGCTTGAGGATCGCGACCTTCGGCGACATCCGGCTCTTGCCGAACAGGATCGCCTCGATCGCTTCGGGAATGCCGTGGCCGCGGATCTTCTCCGAACCGAAACGCGCCATCAAGCCGACGATCAGCCCGCCGATCACCGGGACCGCGATCACCCAGGCGCCGAGCGTGTTGTTCGCGGGCGAATGGTCGGCGAACGACAGTTGCTGGAAGAAGAACAGGTTCGTGAACAGGCGGATCAGGCTCAACAGCACGAATGCGGCGAGCGTGCTGAGCAGGCCGATCCCGGCGGCGAGCAACGCGATCCTGGGCAGGCGTTCGTTGGTCGAGAAATCGCGTTTGTGTGGTGCGTTCATCGGAGTGGCAAGGGTCAGTAATCGATCTGGGGAACCAGGAACGTGCCCTTGAGCGACTTCAGCTCGGCACGATGCATGGCCGCGAGACGGGCAAGCAGCGTTTCGCCGGCCGGCTCGAGGTGGACTTCGACCTGGCGGCGGTCGGCTTCGCTCGGCTTGCGCTTCACGAGCCCGAGTGCTTCGCAGCGCGTCACCAGCGCGACGACGCCGTGGTGCTGCGCCTGCAGGCGTTCCGCGAGTTCGCCGATGGTCGCCCATTCGCGATGCGGATAACCCTTGATGTGCAGCAGCAGCAGGTATTGCAGCGGCGTCACGCCTTCGCTTTGCGCGGCGCGTTCGGAGAAGCGCTCGAAGCGGCGCATCTGGTAGCGGAACTCGGACAGTTGCTGGAAATCGCTTTTCGTCAGTGCGCGTCGGGTATCGGTCATCGAGGTCATTCGGGCAGTCGGTTGCGGTGACGATTAATATATCACAATGTGATATAAATGGCCGAAATCGGTCGGATTGGCTGCATTCCGCGTTCCGCCGGCGGCTACATGTGGTGCGCGCTACGCGGCTTCGAGCATTTGGGTCTGCTGATAAAGGCCCGTGACGAGATCCGTCTGCGTAATGATGCCGACGAGCCGGCGCGATGCATCGACGACCGGAATATGGTGGTGGCCCGAATGCGTGAACAGCGGCACGAGCGCGGTGATCGGCATCGTTTCCGGCACCGACGCGACGTCGCGCGTCATTACCGACGCGACGCTCGCGGGCTGGCCGCCGAACGATTGCGGCAGCCGCGCGGACAGGCGCTGCCACAGCGGGGCCGGATGGCGCAACTGGCGCGTGAGGTCGGCGCGCGTGACGATGCCGATGAGGCAGCCTTCGCCGTCGACCACGGGCAGCGCCTTCACGCGGTGGCGGTCGAGCAGCGTGAGCGCGGCCATGACCGACGTCGACGGCGCGACCTCGATCGCATGCTTCGTCATCAGGTCGGCGCACTTCAACTGGCCGAACGTGCGCGTATAAGCCTGCATTTCCGTTTCGCGCAGCAGCGTTTCGAGATCGTCCGGATCGACGTCGAGCCATTCGCTGCGGCGCTTCAGTACCGCATCGAGGTCGTCGCGCGTGAAGCCGCCGCGCGCCGGTGCGGCGCCCGCCTGCGGTTTCGCTTCGGGGCGCACGCCGCCGTGCGGGTAGCGGTGCCCGGTCAGCGCGTGGTAGAGGAGCGCGGCCGACAGCAGGATCGCCGATTGCAGCGCGATCGGCTGCAGCACGAAGCCGAAGCCGAGCGAATGAATCGCCGGGCCGCCGACCACCGCGGTGAGCGCGACGGCGCCCGACGGCGGGTGCACGCAGCGCAGCGCGAACATGCCGCCGATCGCGCAGGCAATGGCGACCGCGGCGGCCGTGATCGGATCGGCGATCCATTGCGCGCACGCGACGCCGACGGTCGCCGCGACGAGATTGCCGCCGACGATCGACCAAGGCTGCGCGAGCGGGCTCGCCGGCACCGCGAACAGCAGCACGGCCGACGCACCCATCGGCGCGACGAGCATCGGCACGAGGCCCGGCACGCCGGGCAGCAGCCGCATCGTGACGCCGACCGTCGCAATGCCCACGAGCGCGCCGGCGCACGCGCGCAGGCGCTCGCGCCAGCCGAGGGTCATCGGATGGGGAATGAAACTGTGCAGCCATTGCCGCAACGTGCGGCGCGACGGGGAGGAGCCTGACGACATGGATGGTGAGCGGTAAAAGGACGGCGCCGGGGCGCGGTGACAAGCGTCGAATTATATCGTGTTGTGATACAAATTGCCGCGCCGCATCACGCCGTTGCACGCGCACGACGTACAAGTCTTGCAAAATCCTTTCATCGCATGAGAGCTTGCGCGCGCATCACCGCGCAAATTTGTCTGCAGCGGCGTACAATTCGGCGCAGTCAATTCCCCCGTCATGCCAGAACCCTGTCCTCGATGCCCGCTCTCCCGCCTTCTCCCCGGCACGGTGATCGATTCGACGCGGTTCGCGGCCGCGTTCCGTTGCCCCTCTGACGCGAGCGCCGCCGACGCCTCCCCACCGACTCTCCCCAAGCCAATTCAATGGACATGCTCGAAAACATGCGCCTGTTCGTGCGCGTTGTCGAAGCCGGCAGTTTTACTGCGGTCGCGAAGGAAATCGACGCGACCACCGCGCAGGTGTCGCGCGCGGTCTCGAACCTCGAAGCCCACGTACAGACGCGCCTGCTGCATCGCACGACCCGCCACCTCGGCCTGACCGAAAGCGGCGAACGCTATTTCGAGCGCGCGAAATCGATCCTCGCGGAACTCGACTACGCGAACGCGGAGGCGCGCAACGCGCTGCTGCGGCCGAGCGGCAAGATGCGCATCCATGCGATGACGGGGCTCGGGCAGAGTCATGTCGTGTCGTCGATCGTGCGCTACCAGGCGGACAACCCCGACGTGTCGGTCGAGCTGACGCTCGCGCAGCGGATGCCGAATCTGGTCGAGGAGGGCTATGACGTGTCGATCGTGACCGCGTCGCAGTTGCCCGATTCCGGCTATGTCGCGCAGACCTGCGGCACGAGCTGCAGCGTGCTGGTCGCGTCGCGCGAATACCTGGCGCGGCACGGCACGCCGCAGACGCCCGACGAGCTGCCGAACCACGTATGTCTGCGCCTCGACACGCCCGCGTCGCCGGCCGGCGAATGGCGGCTCGAACGCAGCGACGGCGAGGAGACCGTCTACGCGCTGCAGCCGGCGCCATTCCAGGTCAACGTGCCGGATGCGCTGTGCGTCGCGGTGCGTGCCGGACGCGGGATCGCGTGCGTGGCGCTGTATACGGTGCTCGACGATATCCGCGAAGGGCGCCTGATCCGCGTGCTGCCCGAATACCGGCTGCAGACGGTGAGCGTCTATGCCGTCTATGCGACGCGCCGTTATCTCGATGCGAAGATCCGCACCTTCCTCGATCACCTGCGCACGACGCTCACGCCCGCGCTGGAGAACGATCTGCGCGAACTCGACCGGCTGACGACCGAGCACGCGCCAGCCGGCCGTCAGCGCGCGTAACGGTGCGCCGTCGCACGGCCGCGACGTTCATGCGGCCGGCGCGATGCGGATCCGCTCGAAGCGGCCCGCGAGCCACGTGTACGCGGCAATGCCGATCAGCCCGTGCGCGGCGACGAACCACAACGCGCCGGCGAACGAACCCGTGCTCGCGACGAAGTAGCCGATCACGAGCGGCGTGACGATCCCGGCGATGTTGCCGAGACCATTGAAGACACCGCCGCTCAGCCCGACCATGCCTTCCGGCGCCGTGTCGGCGAGCACGGCCCAGCCGACCGCCGCGAGTCCCTTGCCGAAGAACGCGATCGTCATCAGCGCGATCACGACCGCGTTCGACGATGCGCCGTTCGCGAGCACGAGCAGCGTCGCCATCGCCATCCCCGCGACGAACGGCGTCTTGCGCGCCCGCGACGGATGCATGCCGCGCCGGATCAGCCAGTCCGACAGCAGGCCGCCGAGCACGCCGCCCGTGAACCCGCAGATCGCCGGCAGCGCGGCGACCCAGCCGGCTTCCATGATCGTCATCCCGCGCCCCTTGATCAGATAGATCGGGAACCACGTGATGAAGAAGTAGGTGAGGGCCGTGATGCAGTACTGGCCGATGTAGATCGCCCACAGGTTCCGGTGGCGGAACAGTTGCGACACGTCGCGCCACGACGCGCGCGGCCGCTCGCGCACGCGGTTCGCCTCGAGATCGACGAGCGCGCCGTGGGCGCGCAGGTAGTCGCGCTCCGCGTCGGTCATGCGCGGGTGGCCGTGCGGTTCGCGATACCACGCGAACCACAGTGCGGCGAGCGCGATGCCGAGCAGCCCCATCCACAGGAATACGTGTTCCCAGCCGAGCGCATGCGTGAGCCACGCCATCGCCGGCGTGAACAGCACGACGGCCATGTATTGCGCGGAATTGAACAGCGCGGACGCGGTGCCGCGCTCGGCCGTCGGGAACCAGCAGGCGACGATCCGCGAATTGGCCGGGAACGCCGGCGATTCGACCAGGCCGAGCATGAAGCGCATCACGAACAGCGCGAGCGTCGCGGCCGCGCCCTGCACGGCGAACCCGCCGACCGTGCCCTGCAGCATCGTGAATATCGACCACAGCAACAGGCTCAGGCCGTACACGCGCCGCGCGCCGAAGCGATCGAGCAGCCAGCCGCCCGGAATCTGGCCGATCGCATAGGCCCACGCGAACGCCGAAAAGACGATGCCGAGCTGGACGGGCGTGAGTCCGAGGTCGTGCGCGACGCCGGTGCCGGCGATCGACATCGTCGCGCGGTCCGCATAATTGATGACGGTGACCGCGAAAATCAGCGCGAGGACCGCATAACGGACGCGGCCGATCGTGCGCGACGCGGCGGACGATGCGGCGAGCGCAGCGCCGCTGGATCGATTGGACATGCGTGTCTCCTGGCCTTCGTCGTGCGAAGGCATCGGTGTTGTAACGGGAAGGGGCGTGCCGCGCTCAGCGCGTGACGCTGGTCGGCGGGCGCTGGCCCGCGAAGCACGCGGCGAGGTTCGCGAGCACGATGCGGCCCATTGCCTCGCGCGTTTCGTGCGTGGCGCTCGCGCGGTGCGGCTGCACGACCACGCGATCGAGTTCGAGCAGCGGGGCCGGCACGTGCGGTTCGTTCGCGAATACGTCCAGCCCGGCGCCGGCGATCGTGCCGTCGGCCAACGCGCGCACGAGCGCGGCCTCGTCGACCAGCTTGCCGCGCGCGACATTGATCAGGAATCCTTTGGGGCCGAGCGCGGCGAGCACGTCGGCCGTCACGATCACGTTGCCGTGATCGGCCGACGCCGCGATCACGAGCACGTCGCTGTCGCGCGCGAGCGCGGCGAGGTCGGGCACGAAGCGATAGCCGCTGTCGCGATGCTCGCGCGGGCCGAAGTAACTGACGGGCATCCGGAACGCCTGCGCGCGCTGTGCGATCGCGCGCCCGACGCGACCGAGCCCGACGATGCCGAGCCGCTTGCCCGTGACCTGCGTCGCGAGCGGCTGGGCCGTCTTGCCCCAGCGGCCGGTGCGCACGATCCGCTCGCCGGCGCCGAGGTCGCGCAGCGTCATCAGGATCAGCCCGAGCGCCATGTCGGCGACGTCGTCGGTCAGCACGTCCGGGGTGGTCGTCACGTGGATGCCGCGCGCCCGCGCGCGGTCGAGATCGACCGCGTCGGTGCCGATGCCGCTGATCGCGACGATCTCGAGCGCGGCGAGCCGGTCCATCAGTGCGGCGGACAGGCCGTTCGCGCCGCCGGTCACGACGCCGCGAATGCGCGGCGCCACGCGATCGAGCAGCGCGTCCGGTTGCTCGGCCGCATACAGTCGATGCACGGTGTAACGGGCGGACAGTTCGGCGTCGATGGTGTCGGGGAGCGGCTGCGTCAGCAGGATGTCGATGGTCATGAAAGTCTCGGTCGTCGTGCGCGACGTAGGCCGCGCATCAGGTGGAACCGAGTATAGAAATCGCATCGATATCGGTCTAACATCAAAAGACTATCGATTGATTCAAGATTTGAATGATTGAACTGCACCAGCTTCGCTGCTTCGTCGCGGTTGCCGAGGAACTGCATTTCGGCCGGGCGGCCAGGCGGCTCTTCATGACCCAGCCGCCGCTCAGTCGGCAAATCCAGTTGCTCGAGCATGCGCTCGGCATCGCGCTGCTCGAGCGCAGCAGCCGGCAGGTCAGCCTGACCGCGGCCGGCGAGCGCTTCCTGCGCGACGCGCGGCACATCCTCGAATTCTCCGCGCGCGCCGAGCAGGCCGCGCAGCGCGTCGCGCACGGCGGGGCCGGGCGCATCACGCTCGGTTTCACGGCCGTCAGTGCGTACCGGATGATCCCGGTGCTGCTCGCGCATGCCGCGCATGCGTTGCCGGACGTCGACGTCGAATTGCGCGAGATGGTGTCGACCGTGCAGATCGACGCGCTCGCGTCGCGGATGCTCGACGCGGGTTTCGTCCGCCAGCGCGCCGCGCGCCAGCCGCTCGAATACCGGCTCGTGCAGCGCGAACCGATGCTCGTCGCGGTCGCGGAAGGCGCGCCGCTCGCGGCCTACGCGCAGCTCGGCCCCGACGAGCTCGACCGACAGCCGTTCATCGCGTATTCGCCGAACGAGGGCAAGTATTTCCACGACATGATCTCGGGGATGTTCGCAGGCGCCGGGCGGTTGCCGAACTACCTGCACTACGTCGGCCAGACGCATACGATCCTCGGCCTCGTGCGCGCGGGGCTCGGCGCGGCGCTGGTGCCGGCGTCGGCGCGCGAGCTTCATGTGGACGGCGTGGTGTTCCGGCCGCTGGCGGGCGCGAACGTGGCGGCCGAGTTGTATCTCGCATGGCGCACGGACAACGACAATCCGGCGCTGCCGTTGTTCAACGCGATGGTCGAGCGGTTTCTGACCGGCTGCCCGGACGACGCGGGCGTTTAGCGGCGCTTGCTCGCATGAGCGGGGCGTCCTTCCGCCCTCAAAAGTCTGTCGTCTGATGATTCGGTCCGTAGGTTCGAATTATTTCGGCGACGTCTGAAACGCATGAGAAACGGCGATCTTTCATCCAAAATTGCGCCGGAACCCACCCGTATACCACCCATCATTTCACCCCGGACAGGGGAAACCCTCATTTTTCTCTCATCGGTCGTCGTATTACTGTATCGATACACTAAATCGATACAGTTGCGTCGCGAGACGCACTCGCAAAGGAGACGGCTCATGAGTACCTATACCCGGCGGCGCTTTCTGCAGACGGTGTCCGCCGCCACGCTCGCGGCCGCGGGCAGCTTGCCGGAGACCGTGCGCGCGCAGCAGCCGGCGGTCACGCTGCGCTGCTCGTCGTCGATGCCGGCCGACCAGAACGCCGCGCACTACGTGTGGTACCAGCGTCTCGCCGCCAACCTGAAGGCGAGCGTCGGCGAGGCGATTCGGGTCGACTACTTTCCGAACAGCCAGCTCGGTAAGGAAAGCGACGTCGTGCAGCAGGTCAAGATCGGCGCGATCGACATGATGATCGCGGGTTCGTCGATCTGGGCCACGATCGCACCGGAGCTCGGGATGCTCGATCTCGGCTACCTGTTCGACAGCTACGCGCACGTCGCGAAGGCGCTCGACGGCCCGGTCGGCACGAGCCTGAACGCGCTGCTGCAAAAGCGCGCGGGTTGCTCGGTGCTGACCTGGGGCTCGCATTTCGGCGGACGCTGCGTATTCACGAAGCAGCCGGTGACGGCGCTGCCCGGGCTGAAGGGGACGAAGCTGCGCGTGCTGCCGACGCCCGCGTTCATGGATACCTTCAAGGCGATGGGCGCGGTGCCGACGCCGATCCCGTTCGGCGAGCTGTACATGGCTGTGCAGACGGGCGTCGTCGACGGCCTCGAACACGATCCCGCCACGGTGCTCGCGAGCCGTTTCGACGAGATCGTGAAGTCGTGCTGGCAATCGCACCACGTATTCGCGGCGATGACCGTCGTGATGGGGCGACGTGCGCTCGACCGGATTCCGGCCAACCTGCGGCCGGCGTTCGACCGCGCGGTGGCCGATGCGACCGTGCAGCAGCGCGCGATTGCCGCGCAGAAGGCCGCGCAGGCGGAGCAGGCGCTGAAGCAGCGCGGCATGGCGTTTCATCCGCTGGCCGAGGGCGAGCACGCGGCGCTGCGGCAGACGATGCAAGACCGCCTGTATGTGGCGTTCGCGAAGCAGTATCCGGCCACTGCGCCGCTCTTTCCGGCGATCGCCGCCGCGCGGGGTTGAGCGATGGACATGCATTCCGTCTCGGGCGCCGCGCCGGCGCCCGCCGCAGGCCGCCCGGCGCATCGCGCCGCCCGCGTGCTGGATGCGGTGCTGCGCTGGATCGAGATCCTGTCGGCCGCGGTGCTCGCCGTCGACGTGCTCGTCGTGTTCGTGTCGGTCGTGTTCCGCTATTTCCTGCACGACCCGGTCGACTGGGCCGAGGAGGTGGCGAGCGCGCTGATGATCGTGCTGGTGTTCTTCGGCGCGGCGACGGTGCTCGGGCGCAGCCAGCATGTCGGCATCGACGTGTTTCGCGGCCTGCTGCCCGCACGCTGGCAGGGCGCGTTGACCCAGGCCGGCCACTGGATCGTGGCGGCCGTTGCGCTGAACCTGCTGGTGTCGTCGTGCCAGTTGCTCGCGGATTCGTACGACCAGATGACGACGGGCGGCTTGCCGGGCTGGATCAACGGGTATCCGATGATGTTCGGCGCGCTGTTCATGACGGTATTCGCGCTCGCCAATGCGCTGAACGCGCCGCGCCGCCGGGTGATCGGCACGTTCGCGTGCTGTGCGGCGCTCGCGGCCGCCATCTACGGCTGGAACGCGCTGTGGCCCGCGCATGCGGTCGCGCCCGGCACGCTGCTCGTCGCGGGCTTCGTCGGCGGGCTGGTGCTCGGCGTGCCGATCGGATTCGTGCTGGCGTTTTCGGCGCTGCTGTATTTCCTCGCGGATCCGACGCTGCCGCTGCTCGTCTACTCGCAACAGGTGATGGCGGGGGCCGATCACTTCGTGCTGCTCGCGGTGCCGTTCTTCGTGCTGGCGGGGCTGCTGATGGAGTCCAACGGGATGTCGGCGCGGCTCGTCGAATTGCTGCTGCGGATGTTCGGACGCGTGCGGGGCGGGCTCGGCCTGATCGTGATCTTCGCGACGGCCTGCTTTTCCGGCGTGTCGGGCTCGAAGCTGGCCGATATCGCGGCGGTGGGCGGCGTCGTGATGCCGGCCGTGCGCCGCGCGCGGCAGGACCCGAACGAAACCGCCGCGCTGCTCGCATGCAGCGCGGTGATGGCCGAGACGATTCCGCCGTGCGTGAACATGATCATCATGGGCTTCGTCGCGAACATCTCGATCGCCGGGCTGTTCGTCGCGGGGATCGTGCCGGCGGCCGTGCTCGCCGCGTCGCTCGCGGTCGTGACGGTGATCACCGGACGCAAGATCGACGTGGCCGAGGTATTCGGCGAGCGTCGCGCGTGGCTGCCGCTCGCGGGCGGCGCGCTCGTCGCGCTGGTCATGGTTGCGATGATCGGCAAGGGCGTGACGTCGGGGATCGCGACGTCGACCGAAGTGTCCGCGTTCGCGGTGGTCTATGCGCTCGTCGTGGGCTGGCTCGCGTTCCGCGAACTGACGTGGCGCTCGGTCGGCCGCGTATTCGTGCGCGCCGCGTCGATGGCGAGCGGCATCCTGTTCATCGTCGCGGCGGCGTCGAGCGTGTCGTTCGCGCTGTCGATCGAGCAGATTCCGGCCCTCGTCTCGGGCACAATGACGGCGTTTGCCCATCAGTACGGCGCGACGATGTTCCTGCTGCTGTCGGCGCTGCTGATGATCGTGTTCGGCGCCGTGCTCGAAGGCGCGCCCGCGCTGATCATCTTCGGGCCGCTGCTCGCGCCGATCGCGCTGCAGCTCGGCATCCATCCGCTGCATTTCGGCACGGTCGTGGTGGTGGCGATGGGGTTCGGGCTGTTCGCGCCGCCGGTCGGGCTCGGGCTGTTCACGACGTGCGCGATCACGGGCACCGAGGTCGGCCGCGTGGCCCGGCCGATGGTGAAATACCTGCTGGTGCTGTTCGCCGCCCTCGTGGCGCTGATCTTCGCACCGGCGTTTTCGTTGTGGCTGCCGGCCCATTTCGGCCTGTAGCCCGTTCCATGCAAGACGACATGAGTACGATTCAGGACGTGGCCCGTCATGCGGCCGTTTCGGTCAGCACGGTTTCGAACGTGCTCAACGGACGCACCGACCAGATGAAGCCGGCAACGCTCGAGCGCGTGAAGGCGGCGATGGATGCGCTGCAGTACCGGCCGAGCACGCTCGCGCGCCAGCTCAAGACGGGGCAGACGCCGCTCGTCGGGCTGCTGGTGCCGTCGATGGCGAACCCGATGTACGGCTACATCGCACGCGAAGTCGAGGCCTGCGCGCAGGAACGGTATGGTCATCGCGTGCTGATCGGCAACACGTACCGCGATGCGCGCAAGGAGGCGTCGTTCTTCGACGATCTCTACGCGCATGGCGTGCGGCGCGTGATCGTGATCTCGTCGCTCGCCGACGAAAGCCACCTCGAGCGCGCGGCCGAACGCGGGATGACGGTCGTCAGCTACGACCGTCGCGCGACGCCCGGCGAGCAATCGAAGGTCGATCACGTGACGGCCGACAACGAGGCGGCCGCGCGGCTCGCGACGCGCCGCCTCGTCGACGCGGGTCATACGCGGCTCGCGTTCGCGACCGTGGCCGGCATCACCGTGAGCCGCAGCGACAAGATCCGCGGGTTTTTCGCCGCGGCAAGCGAGGCGGGCGGCGCCATGCAGGCCCGCGTGCTCGACGGCGGCCCCGCGAACGAATACGGCGACTCGGTGATCGTCGATGTCGGGCGTGCGCTCGGCGCCGAGCTCGCGGCCGATCCGGCGCGGCCGACCGGTATCGTCGCGGTCAACGACCTGTTCGCGCTCGGTCTGATGGCCGGGCTGCGCGACGGCGGGCTGCGGGTGCCGGACGACGTGTCCGTCATCGGGATGGACGGTCATTTCCTGTCGGCGATCTCGTGGCCGGCGCTGACCACGGTGCAACTGCCGGTCACCGAAATGGCCGGCGAGATGGTGCGGCGCGTGATGCGGCAGGAGGGCGACGCGCCGTCCGCACCGGGGCAATGCGTGTTCGCGGACGTGACGCTCGTCGAGCGCGCATCGGTCGCGCCGCCGCCGCCGGATGCGGCCGGTACGAGCGGAGGTCAAGCATGACGCGCGTCTACGTCACGCATCCGACCGGGATGATCGACCACTACTTCGGCGCCAAGGCGTTGCGCGCGCTGGGCGCGCTCGCGGACGTCACCTGCAACCCGCACGATCGCGAACTCGGTACGGACGAACTGATTGCCGCCGCGCAGGGATGCGACGCGATCATCGCGTACCGGCAGACCCCCGCGCCTCGCGGACTGTTCGCGGGGCTGCCCGCACTCGCCGCGTTCCTGCGTTGCGCGGTCGACATCCGCACGATCGACGTCGCCGCGGCGAGCGCGTTCGGCGTGCTGGTCACGCAGGCGAGCCCCGGCTTCGGGCCGGCCGTCGCCGAGTGGGTCGTCGGCGCGATGATCGACCTCGCGCGCGGAATCGGCGGTTACGCGGATGCCTACCATCGTGGTGCACCGCCGGTGCCGAGGATGGGGCGCGAACTGCGCGCCAGCACGCTTGGCCTGATCGGCTACGGGCAGATCGCGCGTCATCTCGCACCGATCGCGACGGCGCTCGGGATGCGTGTGCTCGTCAGCGATCCTTACGTGCGGATCGACTCGCCGCCGCTTGAACAGGTCGATTTCGCAACGTTGCTGCGCGACGCGGATTACGTCGTCTGCCTTGCGCCGGCCACGCCGGCCACCGCGAACCTGATCGATGCGGCGGCATTCGCCGCGATGAAGCCGGGCGCGTATTTCATCAATGCGTCGCGTGGCGAACTCGTCGACGAGCAGGCGCTTGCGGACGCGCTCGACGGCGGCCGGCTCGCCGGCTGCGCGCTGGACGTCGGCCGCGCGGCGGACCAGATGCCGCCTCCCGCGCTTGCCGCGCATCCGCGCGTCATCGCGACCCCGCACATCGGCGGACTGACGCTGCCGGCGATCGAACACCAGGCGCTGGAGACGGTCGACCAGCTTGCCGCGCTGCTCGATGGACGGGTGCCGAACGGCGCGGTCAACGCCATGCAGGCAACGCGGCTCGCGCGCTGGCGCAGGTCGAGCGCATCCGTCGGCCAGGGGCTGCAATGACGCGCGACGGGGCAGACGGCATGCGGTTCCCGGATGCGTGCGATTGCCATATCCATATCTACGACGATGCGTATCCGCTCGCGCCGACGGCGACGTTTCGGCCGCCCCATGCGCCGGTGGATGCATATCGGCGCATGCAGCGGGCGCTCGGCCTCACGCGTGTGGTCGTCGTGCAGCCGACCGGCTATGGCTTCGACAACCGCTGCACGCTCGACGCATTGGCCGCGTTCGGTTCGCGCTCGCGTGGCGTCGCGACGTTGCCGGTCGACGTGCCGGACGCCGAGCTGGAACGTCTGCATGCCGCCGGCATGCGCGGCGTGCGGTTCATGATGCTGGCGGGCGGCACCGCGCAATGGGGCGATCTGGAGCGGATGGCCGCACGGATCGCGCCGCTCGACTGGCATATCGATCTGCAGTTCGACGGTCGCACGCTGTGCGATATCGAACACGCGCTATCGCGGCTGCCGGCGCGCGTGGTGATCGATCACACGGGCAAATTCCTGACGCCCGTCGCACCGGATGCGCCGTCCTTCCTCGCACTGCGCCGCCTGCTCGATCGCGGCCACGCATGGGTGAAGCTGTCCGCGCCGTACGAGACGTCGCGATCCGGCGCGCCGGGCTACGACGACGTCGCGCGTCTTGCCGCCGTGCTCGCGCGCGGCCATTCGGCGCGCTGCGTGTGGGGCAGCAACTGGCCGCACCCGAACGCATCGCCGGTGCCCGACGATGCGCGCCTGCTCGGCTGGCTGCGCGATTGCGCGGCCGACGACGCGACGGCTCGCGCAATCCTGGTGGACAACGCGGCTGCGCTCTACGGATTCCACGCCGATACGCGGCGCGATGACGCGACGTAACGCGCTGTCGATCCGGACGCATTGTGCGATTGCGACCCGGTGACGGCGGCGTGAAGCGAAGGAGGGCGGAAGGGACGGGAAGACGTGCACGCGGCCCGGCGGAGAGGATTCGCCGGGCCGCGCGCATCGGGACGTCAGTGCGTGAACGACAGGAACAGATAAGCGGCGAACAGCGCGACGTGCACGACGCCGTGCAGCACCGTCGTGCGTCCCTGGCTCAGCGTGAGCGTGCTGACCAGCAGCGTGAGCGCCAGCAGGACCGTTTCCATCGCGCCGATCCCGAGCGTGAGCGGCTGGCCGACCCAGATGAATACGGCGGCGACGGTCGGGATCGTGAGCCCGATGCTCGCGAGGGCCGAACCGAGCGCGAGGTTCATGCTGGTCTGCAGGCGGTTCGCACGCGCGGCGGTGACGGCCGCGAGCCCTTCCGGCAGCAGCACGAGCGCGGCGATCACGATACCGACCGCGGCTTCGGGCGCGCCGAGCTTCAGCACCGCATGCTCGACGGCCGGCGACAGCAGCTTCGCGAGCAGCACGACCGCGACGAGGCTCGCGAACAGCAGCACCATGCTGATGATCGCGGTGCGGTTGCTCGGTGCGGCGGCATGCACCGCTTCGTCCGCGCTGTCGTGCGCGGCGAGGAAGTAGTCGCGGTGGCGCACGGTCTGCACGAACACGAACGCGCCATACAGCACGAGCGACGCGACGCCGGCGAACGCGAGCTGCGATTTCGAGAAGAACGGGCCGGGCGCGGCGCTCAGGTAGTTCGGCATCACGAGCGACAGCACCGACAGCGACGCGAGCACCGCGAGCGCCTTGCTCGCGCCGCGCCCCTGGAAGTCCTGTTCGCCGTGCTTCCATGCGCCGACCAGCAGGCAGATGCCGACGATGCCGTTACAGATGATCATCACGGCGGCGTACACGGTGTCGCGGGCGAGGCCCGATTTTTCCGGGCCGGCGCCGAGCATCACCGACACGATCAGCGCGACCTCGATGACGGTCACGGCGACCGCGAGCACCAGCGTGCCGAACGGTTCGCCGACGCGGTGCGCGACGACTTCCGCATGATGGACGGCGGCGAACACGGCGCCGGCCAGCGCGGCGGCGAACACGGCGATGACGAGGCCTTCGGCCGGCACGACGCGCGACAGCGCGAGTACCAGCCACGCGGCAAGCGGGGCCCAGAGGGTCCAGCGCGGGAGCTGGTTGGACGAGAGCGGCATGAGGGATTCCTTATGCGAGTGGCGGCGCGCGACGCGCCGTCACGGGTTGACGAAGCCCGGCCGTACTATCCGCCGAACGAGGACGATGAAACCGATGGGTGGCGGCACGCAGCGGTGCCGCCCTGGGTTCGCTGCCGCGAGGCGGCGACGGCGCGGGCGGGCCGAAGCCCGTCGCGGGATGAAACGATTCGATGCGGTTGCCCGCTGACAGCGCGACGAACATCACGTGGCGACGCGCGGGCCGGAGCCGCGATTCGACCCCGAAAGGGAGCGACGGACGGCGGTGATGTCGCGACACGCGTTTCCCCTGGAATCCGGCGATTTGTCGAATTTTATCAGGCGATCAGGGGGCACTATCTCATATTCGAATCATTACATTGACCTTTCGGTTTACAAAAAGTGCCCCGGCCTGTCGATTTTTTGTCGTTGCAGCTTCCGTAACGGTGTCTTGCACGACACATTCGGGCTCGCCCTGACATAAATCTACCGACCGGTCGGTTTATAATCGCTCGCACTTCCACTTCATGACGGATCGCAAGCGATGGCTGTTTCCTCTGCACATTCGGTGAATTCGGGCGCGCTGGCGCCGTCGGCCGTCGTCGGCGTGATCGGCGCCGGCGCGATGGGGGCGGGCATTGCGCAGGTCGCGGCCGCGGCCGGCCATCCGGTGCTGCTGTACGACCTGAACGAAGCGGCCTGCGACAAGGCGCTGGCGGGCATCCGCGCGCAGTTCGCGCGGCTCGCGGAGAAGGGCAGGCTCGAACCGGCGCAGGCCGACGCGGCCGGCAACCGAATTCGCGCGGTGCGCACGCTGGCCGATTTCGCGGGCGCCGCGCTGATCGTCGAGGCGGCGGCCGAACGGCTCGACGTGAAGCGCGAAATCTTCGCGACGCTCGAGCGTCATGTCGACGACGCCTGCGTGCTGGCGACCAACACGTCGTCGATCTCGATCACGTCGATCGCGGCCGGGCTGCGCGTGCCGCAACGCGTCGCCGGCCTGCATTTCTTCAACCCGGCGCCGCTGATGGCGCTCGTCGAGGTGGTCTGCGGGCTCGCGACCGCGCCCGAGGTCGCGCGGATGCTGCATGCGACCGCCGCCGCGTGGGGCAAGCAACCGGTGATGGCGAAATCGACGCCGGGCTTCATCGTGAACCGCGTCGCGCGGCCGTATTACGCGGAGGCGCTGCGCGTGCTGAACGAACAGGGCGGCGCGCCGGCCACGATCGACGCGGTGATGCGCGAAGCGGGCGGCTTCCGGATGGGGCCGTTCGAGCTGATGGACCTGATCGGTCACGACGTGAACTTCGCGGTGACCGAGTCGGTGTTCCGCGCGTACTTCAACGATCCGCGCTACACGCCGTCGCTGATCCAGCAGGAGCTCGTGAACGCGGGCTTTCTCGGGCGCAAGTCCGGGCGCGGCTTCTACTCGTATGCGGACGGCGCGACGCCGCCCGCGCCCGACCTCGAACCTGCACGTGACGCGCCGGCCGACGTCGCGCTGTTCGCGCAGGACGGCCCGGCCGCCGCGCTGCATGCGCGCTTCGTCGAACGCATCGCGACCGCGCGGCGCCACGACGCGCATGCCGACGCGCTGCTCGCCGTGGCCGGCCGCGCGTCGATCGCGTTGACCGACGGCCGTACGGCGACCGCGCGCGCCGCCCGGACGGGCGTGGCGGATCTCGTGCTCGTCGACCTGGCGCGCGATTACGCGCAGGCGGGGCTCGTCGCGCTGACGCGCGCGCTCCAGTGCAGCGACGCCGCGTATGCGGACGCGGTCGGCCTGTTCCAGCACGCGGGCTTTCGCGTCGTCGGCATCGCGGACGTGCCGGGGATGGTCGCGATGCGCACCGTCGCGATGCTCGCGAACGAGGCGGCCGACACGGTGAACCAGGGCGTGTGCTCGCCGGCCGATCTCGATCTCGCGATGGAGAAGGGCGTGAACTACCCGTGCGGCCCGCTCGCATGGGCCGATGCGATCGGCATCGGCCGCGTGCATCGCGTGCTGTCGAACCTGGCGGCGAGCTACGGCGAGGACCGCTATCGCGTGTCGCCGCGTCTTGCCGCGCTGCACGCGGCCGGCCGCACGTTCCGATCGTGACCACCGCGTCACCTCGAACACGACAACGACATCACTCCATTGGAGGAGTACCCCGATGACTCACCCGACGCATCCCGCCGCCGCCCTCGAGCCGATCGAGACCGCCAGCCGCGACGAACTGCAGGCGCTGCAGCTCGAGCGCCTCAAGTGGTCGCTGCGCCACGCGTACGACAACGTCCCGCACTATCGGCGCACGTTCGATGCGGCGGGCGTGCATCCGGACGACCTGAAGTCGCTCGCCGATCTCGCGAAATTCCCGTTCTCGACCAAGAGCGACCTGCGCGACAACTATCCGTTCGGCCTCTTCGCGGTGCCGCGCGAGCAGGTCGTGCGCGTGCATGCATCGAGCGGCACGACGGGCAAGCCGACCGTGGTCGGCTACACGGCGCGCGACATCGACACGTGGGCGAACGTGACCGCGCGCTCGATCCGCGCGGCCGGCGGCCGCCCGGGCGATACGCTGCACAACGCGTTCGGCTACGGCCTGTTCACCGGCGGCCTCGGGATTCACTACGGCGCGGAGCGGCTCGGCTGCATGGTCGTGCCGATGTCCGGCGGGCAGACCGAGAAGCAGGTGCAGCTGATTCGCGATTTCGAGCCGAAGATCATCCTCGTCACGCCGTCGTACATGCTGAACCTGATCGACGAGATGGTGCGGCAGGGGATGGACCCGGCCGAATCGTCGCTGAAGATCGGCATCTTCGGCGCCGAGCCGTGGACGCAAGCGCTGCGCAATGAAGTCGAGACGCGCGTGGGCATCGACGCGCTCGACATCTACGGGTTGTCGGAAGTGATGGGCCCGGGCGTCGCGTGCGAATGCGTGGAGACGAAGGATGGCCCGGTGATCTGGGAAGACCATTTCTACCCGGAGATCATCGATCCCGTCACCGGCGAAGTGCTGCCCGACGGCAGCCAGGGCGAGCTCGTGTTCACGTCGCTGACGAAGGAGGCGATGCCGGTGATCCGCTACCGCACGCGCGATCTCACCGCGCTGCTGCCGCCGACCGCGCGCGCGATGCGCCGGCTCGCAAAGATCACGGGCCGCTCCGACGACATGCTGATCGTGCGCGGCGTGAACGTGTTCCCGAGCCAGATCGAGGAAATCGTCGTCGCGCTGCCGCAGTTGTCGGGCCAGTTCCAGATCACGCTGTCGCGCGACGGTCACATGGACCGGCTCGACCTCGCGGTCGAATTGCGCTCCGAGGCGGTGGCATCGGTCACCGATGGCGATCGCGCGGCGCTCGCGCGCGAGCTGCAGCACCGGATCAAGACGATGGTCGGCGTGTCGTCCGGCGTGACGGTGCTGGCGGCCGGTGGTATCCCCGCGACCGCGACCGGCAAGGCGCGGCGCGTGATCGATCGCCGCCAGGCCGCCTGATGTCGATGTGTGCCGTTCTACCCGAGGAAACCTGTTCGATGGATGAATTGAAGACCCTGGCCGTCGCGGTCGATGCGCGCGGCATCGCGACCGTCGCGCTGCAGCGCGGCGACGTGCTGAACGCGTTCGACGAGACGATGATCGCGGAGCTGACCGACGCGTTCGCGACGCTCGGCCGGCGCGACGACGTACGCGCGATCGTGCTGCGTTCGGATGGCCGCGCATTTTGCGCGGGCGCCGACCTGCAGTGGATGCAGCGCGCGAGCGCGAACGACGCCGCCGCGAACCTGCGTGACGCCGAGCGGTTCGCCGCGATGATGCGCGCGATCCGGCAGTGCCCGAAACCGACGGTCGCACGCGTGCAGGGCCACGCGTTCGGCGGCGGCGTGGGCCTGTGCGCGGCGTGCGATATCGTGATTGCGAGCGACCACGCGCGTTTTTCGGTCAGTGAGGCGCGCTTCGGAATCCTGCCGGCCGTGATCGGCCCGTATCTGGTCGAGGCGGTCGGCCAGCGTCAGGCGCGCCGGCTTGCGTTGACCGCGACGCAGCTCGCGGCCGCCGAGGCCGTCGCGATCGGCCTGATCCATCAGGCCGTGCCGCTCGATGCGCTCGACGACGCACTCGAGCGGACGCTTTCGGAACTCGGCCGCAACGGCCCGCACGCGCTGATGGAGATCAAGCGCTTTTTCGATGCGATCGGCGAGTATCCGCCGTCGGACGAACGCACGGCATTCACCGCGCAGACGATCTCCCGCGTGCGGGCGACGCCGGAGGCGAAGGAAGGCTTCGCGGCCTTCTTCGCGAAGCGGCCGCCGGCGTGGGAGACGGGCACCGAATAAGGCCGCGCGACGAACTTTCACGACGATCGACGGCGGAACCGGGCCGGCCGCATTTTGCATCTCGGGCGCGGGCGCTTGCACTACAATGCGTGACCCCCGGCGCGCTGCCGGCCCCGTCCCGACCGATGCTTCGCACGATGATCGTCAATCGCCTTGTCTCCGAGATCCTGTTCGGCTTTACCGGCCTGATCGGCATCATCAATCCGATCGGTATCGCGTTCCTGTTTCTCGAACGAACCGAGGCGCTTACCGCGCACGAACGGGATCTGCTCGCGCGGAAGGTCGCGTTCAATGCGTTCGTCGTGCTGATGGTCGCGTTCTTCGCCGGCACGCCGGTGCTGCATTTCTTCGGGATCTCGATGGAAGCGCTGCGGATCGGCGGCGGCTTCGCGGTTGCCGTCGCCGGCTGGCAGATGCTGAACGAACCGGACGGTCCGGGTGGCGGCGACACGCCGGTCAAGCCGATCGACGCGAACGCGATCATGACGCGCGCGTTCTTCCCGTTGACGGTGCCGCTGACGGTCGGCCCCGGCTCGATCGCGACCGCGATCGCGCTGAACGCGAACCGCACGCACAAGCTGTCGGAATTCATGCTGTCGAGCATCGTGTCGATCGCCGTGTCCGTGCTCGTCGCGCTCGTGATCTGGCAGGTCTACAGCCGCTCCGCGCTGCTCGCGCGCTACCTCGGTAGCGAAGGGACCAAGGTCGCGAAGCGCGTGTCGGCGTTCCTGCTGCTGTGCATCGGCGTGCAGATCATGCTGACCGGCTTCTCCGCGTTCCTGCAGCCGATCGCCGACCAGGCCAAGTAACCGGGGCCTTCCGGTTCGTCCTTCGAGGTCCGTCCTTTCACGCAGCCTGCATGCGGCGCGCGGTCATACGCGTTCGCGGCATGCGGGATACCATGCAACGTCTGGCGGATGCGCGGCGCGCATCCGGCCGCAACCCCCAACTTGAGTGGCGAGGCGTGCAATGGAATACGTGAAATTCGGGTCGACCGGGCTGGATGTGTCGAAGCTGGTGCTGGGCTGCATGACATTCGGCGAGCCGTTGCGCGGCACGCACCCGTGGACGCTGCCGGAAGCGGAAAGCCGCCCGATCATCCAGCGCGCGGTCGAGGCCGGCATCAACTTCTTCGACACCGCGAACATGTATTCGGACGGGACGTCCGAGGAGATCGTCGGCCGCGCGCTGCGCGATTTCACGAAGCGCGACGACGTCGTGATCGCGACGAAGGTGTTCTACCGGATGCGGCCGGGGCCGAACGGCGCCGGCCTGTCGCGCAAGGCGATCATGACCGACATCGACCAGAGCCTGAAGCGGCTCGGCACCGACTACGTCGACCTCTACCAGATTCACCGCTGGGACTACGGCACGCCGATCGAGGAGACGCTCGAGGCGCTGCACGACGTCGTGAAGGCCGGCAAGGCGCGCTATATCGGCGCGTCGTCGATGTTCGCGTGGCAGTTCGCTAAGGCGTTGCACACGTCCAAGCAGAACGGCTGGACCCGCTTCGTCAGCATGCAGAACCACCTGAACCTGCTGTATCGCGAGGAAGAGCGCGAAATGCTGCCGCTGTGCGAGGACGAACGCATCGCGGTGATCCCGTGGAGCCCGCTCGCACGCGGGCGCCTGACGCGCAACTGGGACGAGTCGTCGGAACGGCAGCAGAAGGACGACGTTGGCCAGCGGCTGTACGACGCGACGGCCGACGCCGACAAGGCGGTCGTCGAGGCCGTCGCGGCGATCGCCGCCGCGCGCAACGTGCCGCGGGCGCAGGTCGCGCTCGCGTGGGTCGCGCAAAAGCGCGGCGTGACCGCGCCGATCGTCGGCATTTCGAAGCCGCGGCAACTGGACGATGCGCTCGGCGCGCTCGCGCTGAAGCTGACCGACGACGAGATCGCCACGCTCGAACGCCCGTACGTGCCGCACGCGGTGGCCGGGTTCAACTGAGCGGCGGCGCGGGCGACACAGGCGTCGGCGCGATCACCGCGCGGTAGCGAGCATTGGATAGGTGAACAGGCCGAAGTGCACGACGTTCAGCCCCGCATGCGCGAGCGCGGCGGCGAGCAGGCCGCCGCGCCGCCACGCGAGCCCGTAGCCGACGCCGGCCACCGTGCCCAGCACGATCCATGGCCAGCCGCCGGCCGCATGCGCGGCGCCGAACAGCACCGCGCCGGCCGCGAGCGCGACCCACGGGCCCCATGACCAGGCGCGGAGCACGCGGGTCAGCCCGCCTTGCACGTAGCCGCGGAACAGCGCTTCCTCGGCGAGCGTCACCAGCAACAGGTTGTTCGCGAGCCACAGCCAGCCGGACGGCGGCCATTTGGGCGCCCAGCCGACCATCCCGAACGCGAGCGCGCCGACCAGGCACGCGGCAGCCGTCGCGACGGCCGCCACGACGCCGGTGCGCAGCGCGCGCGACAGCGCGACGTCGGGGGCGACCCACGGCAGCATCCACAGCAGCCACAGGCCGACGAGCGGCTTGTCGAAATTCAGGTACATCGTGAACGGCACGGCGTCCGGCGTGAAGCGGATCGGCCCGATCACGCGCGGATTATGGAAGCCGGGAATCAGGTGCAGGCTCAGCGCGATCGCGAGCGCGGCAAAGACGACGTGCGCGGCGATGCGCACCGCGAGCGGGCGCCCGGGCAGCACGCCCCAGCCGGCCGCGATCAGCAGCGCGAACGGCGCCAGCGTGATCGGCGCAAGCTGGCCGAACGCCAGCGCGCCCGCATAGCCGAGCGCGGCGAGGCCGATGCTCAGGCCGTGCAGCGGGCGATGCCATGCGAATGCGGCGGCCGCGAACAGGGCGATCCAGATCGTGGCACACGGAAGGAGCGAAAGGGACATGACGGGAAACGAATCGGCGGACGAGACGCCGCGCATCATACAGCAGGCGCCGTGACATGCCGCCGGGCAACGGGCCAGCCGCGTGTCAGCGGCCGGCCGTCTCGGTGACGCCGCTGCGGCCGGGGATGTCGACGCTGTTGCGCACGCGCATCCGCCGTCGGTACCAGAACGTCCACAGCAGCAGGCAGGCAAACACCGTATAGCCCATGACCGGCGACACGACGAGCACGCGCTCGACCGGCCAGTTGACGACCATCCACCAGCGCAGCAGCATCTCGATCGTCATGATGGCGCCCCACACGAACGTCATCAGCCGCAGCATCTGCCGCAGGCCCGGCTGCGCGTCCCAGACGGCTTCGAAGTGTGCGGCGCCGCCGTCCATCTCGCGGGCCACGGTGGCGCGGGCCAGATAGTAGATCAGCGGGCGTTCGCGGAACAGCGACAGCAGGAACACGATGCCGATCGTGCCCGACCCGATCGATTCGCGCATCAGCAGCGTGCGCGGGCTGCCGCCGAACGCCATCCCGACGATCGACAGCGTGATGCCGAGCAGCACGATGGCCGCCACCGCGTCGACACGGCGCGAGCGGATGAATTCGACGATCGACCAGACGATCGGCGGAACCGCCGACGCGTACAGCGCGCCGGTTTCGCCGAAATACGGATGCGCGACCCGATAGGCCACCCAGGGCAGCACGAGGTTGACGAAGAGTTCGAGAATCAGTCCGGCTCGCGGTTTCACGGTGCGCTTGTCCACGCAGGTCGGGGCGGACGCGCGAAAGGCGCCGTTGCCCTTGTTGCCCCGAAAAGGGTTCGGCCCAGTATATCGAAGAATCGTGCGCGGTTGCGGTGTCGCCTGCCGCGACGGCGATCCGCCGGACTCGCGTGCGGCGGCCGGCGGATTGATCGGCGCACGCGGCAGCAGGGCCGGGGGCGTCCTGCACGATCGCGCCGTGGCGTGGTGTCGTGTCGTGTCGCGGCACGTCGTCGATCGGGATGCATTGGCGGTACGCGAGCCTGCGCGGCGCGGCGTGAATCGATGCCGCGGCCGCGCAGGCCGTGCGGTCAGGAGACGGCCGGCTGGACGATGATCTTCACGTTGCGGTCCTTGTGGTTGACCAGTTCCTCGAAGCCGCGCGTGACGATGTCGCCGAGCGCGATGCGTCCGGTGATCAGCGGCTGCACGTCGATGCGGCCGTCCGCGATGAAGCGGATCACGTCCGCGAATTCGCCGTTGTACGCGAGCGAGCCGATCACTTCCTTCTCGGTCGACACGATGTCGAAGAAGTTGAACGGCGCCGGTTCCTCGAAGATGCCGACCATCACCGACTTGCCGGCCTTGCGGATCACGTCGATCGCGAGCTTCGCGGTGGTCGTGTGGCCGATGCACTCGAACGACACGTCGGCGCCGTAGCCGCCCGTCAGTGCCCTGACTTCCGCGATCGCGTCGGACGTCTTCGGATCGATCACGACGCTCGCGCCGACCTCCAGCGCCTTCTGCTTGCGCGCGGCCGACATCTCCAGCGCGATCACGCGCCCCGCGCCCGCGGCCTTCGCGCACATGATCGTGCACAGGCCGATCGTGCCCGCGCCGACCACGACGACGGTCTGCCCGACGATGTTGCCGGCTTTCTTCACCGCATGCAGCCCGACCGCGAGCGGTTCGATCAGCGCGCCGGCCTCGGTCGGGAAATTATCGGGCAGCTTGTACAGCAGTTCGGCCGGCACGTTCACGTATTCGGCGAACGCGCCGTTGTTCATCAGCCCGGTGAACGCGAGGTTCTCGCAGATGTTGTACAGCCCGTGCCGACAGTACCAGCAGGTGCCGCAATGCTGGCACGCGTCGGCCGTCACGCGGTCGCCGACCGCGAAGCCCGACACGCCCGCACCGAGTTCGGCGATCTCGCCGCTGAACTCGTGGCCGAGGATGCACTGGCCTTTCAGGCCGGTCAGCGGATGCGGCGCGTCGACCGGGATGAACACCGGCCCGGCGACGTATTCGTGCAGGTCGGAGCCGCAGATGCCGCACCAGTGCACGCGGATCGTGACCCAGCCTGTGGGCGGGCGCTCCGGAACGGGAACCTGTTCGACGCGGATGTCGTGGCGGCCATGCCAGACGGCGGCTTTCATGCTGGGCGGGGTGATCGATGCCGGTGTACTCACGTTGCTGTCTCCGTCAGGTTGTCGTCGGGCGTGCGGCAACGCTGCCGGTGCGCCCGTCGCGCGATTGCGCGATCGACCGGTATGCAGGAACGGGGCCAGCGTGAATCGGGGCTGTGCGTGGCGGTCGGAAGATGCCGGTACGCGCACTGCACCATGTCGCTTTTCGCCGTCCGGTAAAGGTTCGGAAGAAATGGTGGGTCGAATTTGCTGCGATAGCGAGCGGCGAGTCGAGTGAGACGCCGGGACGTTCGTCTCAGCGCAATGAGACGAATCGCGAGACGAACCGCCACGGGCAGCGTTGCTCGATCCGCAGTCAGGCGAGCACTTCGTCGACGGCAACCGTCGCGAGCGCCGTGAATCCCGCAGCGCGGTACAGCGGCTGGCCGGCTTCGGTCGAGATGAGCCATACGCGCTGCGCACCGCGGTGCCGCGCGTGCGCGACGATCGCGGCGAGCAGCTGCGTCGCCAGGCCGCGACGCCGGTATGCGTCCGCCGTCCCGACGCGGTCGACGACGATATCGCGCGGCGACGCGAAACCATAGCGCGCGGTGGCCGCGATCTGGCCGTCGATGCGGTGCGCGAACAGGACCGCGGCCGGATTCGGCTGGAACGGCGGGAAGACGCCGCTGGCGTTGAACGCCGCGATGGCGTCCGGCGTGTCGCAGGCGAGTGCTCGCGCGAGCGCGTCGTCGCCGGACAGCCCGTCGATATCGGCGGCCATGAAGTGCTCGTCGGTCAGCCGGCGCGTCCTGCCGTGCAGTGCGGGCGGCAGCGGGGCCGCGCCGTAGCGCGTGATCCACGCGCCGACGGCAAACGGGCCGGCGCCGGCGACGGGCGCACCCTCGATCATGAAATGCTCGAACGGCCGGCCCATCGCGTCGTCGAACTGCACGACATGGCCGTCCGGGCCGTCGTGCAGCGGCGCATCGCGCCGGTCGCGCGCGGCGCAGTATCCGGCGATGAACGCGCGTACGGCCGCCTTGCGGCGCGGGAAGGCGGACCAGGCCTCGTCGAGCGGAAACAGCGTGGCCGGTGCGGGGGAGGCGGTCGGCATGCGTAGGTGCGCAGCGTTGTCGGGGGGCGAGGCCAACAGCTTAAATCAGGACGCCGTCGGGCGTCGCGCCGGCCATTGTCGTCATCGCCGAAACGGATCGTTGCGCACGCTACCCCTTTACTTGAAGTTAACTTCAATTTGTATCATGTGCGGCAGTCCGATTGCGCTCGCGTCAGGCATCCCGTTGCACGCTGCCGCTTCGATGGCGGTGACGATGACCGAAGCGCCGGTCGCGGCCGATGCCGCCATGCCGCCATGCCGCCGTCGCGCGGCTGCCGGCGCGGCGATCGGTCTGTTCCTGCGGCGCGAACCGATGGGGCGGCGCTGAGTGCTGCGCCTGCGTCGGTCCACCTGCACGGAAATCCGTCAAGCATGCTCGACATCATGGAAAGCCTGATCTGCGAAGAAGACCGATCGTGCGATGTGCTCGCGTCCACGCTCGACGGAGACGATGCGCCGCCGTCGCGCGACGGCGTGGTCGCGCATCCGCTCGCGCCGATTCCGGCGCACGCGACGGCCGCGGCGTCGCCGTTGCGCCCGCAACTGTTCGTCACGGTACTGGAGGCGGGCGACGATGCACTGCTGGTGCGATGGGTCGAGAGCGGCCGCTGTCATTACGGCGAGCAGCGCTGGCGCCTGCGCGTCGCGTTGCAGCCCGGTCGCTGCGCGCTCTCGGGGCAGACGATCGAGCCGGGCGAGCCGGTGTTCCGGCCGGTGCGGCGGCCCGTGCCGGCCAATGGCGACGAGATGATCCACCCGGCAGCGGTGTCGGGTATGGACGGTTCGGCGTGTGATGGCGCGCCGGAGGACGGCGACGCACGCCGTCCGGGCGACGACGTTACTTCTTCAGATCGTGCCGGTACTGGATGAACCCGGCGTTGTTCGCGAGCTTGTCGTACAGCGCACGTGCGGTCGTGTTGGTTTCGTGCGTGAGCCAGTACACGCGGCTCGCGCCGGCTTCGCGGGCCCGTTCGTACACGGCCTCGATCAGCGCGCCGCCCGCGCCTTGCCCGCGCGCGTCGGGCGCCGTGTACAGGTCCTGCAGGTAGCAGTACGGCCCTTCCGTCCAGCACGAGCGGTGGTAGATCGCATGCACGATCCCGACCATCGCACCGGACGCGTCGAACGCGCCGAGCACGAACATCGGCTCGGCCGGGTCCATCAGGCGCGCCCAGGTCGTCGCGAACACCGCGCCGCTCAGCGCGGTGTCATAGAACGTCTGGTAACCCTGCCACAGCGGACGCCACGCGGCTTCGTCGGCGGCGACGAGCGGGCGCACCGTGACGCGCGTGGCGTCGTTTGCGCGGCTGGCCGCATCGCGCGCGGCGGCTTGCGCGTGGCGGATCGCGGTGAGCGACTGGCGCTGGTTGCCTTCGGCGTCGAAGTTATCCGGGGCGAGCCACGCGTCGAACGCGGCGCGGACGTCCGGCCATTCGCCGTCGATGATCGAGAACCACGCGGTGTCGCGATTGCGGCTGCGGTAGACGATCGCCTGCCGGAACGTGCCTTCGTAGCGGAAGCCGAGGCGCGCAGCCGCCTTGCGCGACGGCGCGTTCAGGTCGTCGCACTTCCATTCGTAGCGCCGGTAGCCGAGCGTGTCGAACGCATACTTCATCAGCAGGAACTGCGCTTCCGTCGACACCGGCGTGCGCTTGAGCAGTGGCGAGAACGTGACGGAGCCGACCTCGATCACGCCGTTGGCCGGATCGATGCGCATCAGCGCGAGCGTGCCGACCGCGCGGCCCGTGGCGCGATCGATCACCGTGTAGTGGAGCGGATCGGCGCTCGCCTGCGCGCCGCGCGCGTAGTCGCGGTAGCTGGACGCGTCGGCGTACGGGCCGTGCGCGAGATAGGTCCAGTCGCTGCCGTCGGGCGCTTGCGCGTAGGCGGCGTACAGGTCGGCCGCGTGGCGCTCGGCGTCGAGCGGTTCGAGTCGGCAGTAACGGCCTTCGAGCGCGATGCGCTCGGGGCGCGGACGCGCGGACCAGTCGGGAACGGGGTGGCCGATGGGCTGCTGGAAAGCGTTGGTGAGCGTGGGCAAGGTCGATCTCGCTTCGGTTGTCGGCCGGCGACATGCCGGCATGCAGACGATCGTAGTCCCGGCGAGGTACCATGAGAAGCGCCAGAGTATGGCAAATTTATGGTGCCATGAGCGGTGGCCGTCAGGCGTATGAGCGCTTACCGGTGCGCCACCGCCCATCCGTCCCGTTCCCGCCTTTCACGCTGCAATGTTCCGATGACGACTGCCTTTCCTTCCGCCGACGCGCCGTTGCTACCGCTCGATGCGCCGCTGGCGCGCGCGCCCGGCGCGCCTTCGCTGCAGCGCCAGTTGCTGCGCCGCGTGCGCGACGCGATTCTCGGCGGCGCGATGCCGGCCGGCACGCGGCTGCCCGGCACGCGCGCGCTGGCCGAAACGCTCGGCGTGTCGCGCAATACGACGGCCGCCGTGTACGAGCAGCTCGTCGCCGAAGGCTTCCTGCAGTCGGACCGTCGCGGCACGCGGGTCGTCGGGCTGTCGCGGCCCACGCCGCCGCGCCGGCGTGCGGCGCCGCCGGCCGTCGCGCAGCGGCTTGGCCGGATTCGCCCGAGCCTCGTCGGCACCGGCGAATCGGAGGGTTTCCGGCCGGGCGTGCCCGCGCTGTCGCATTTCCCGGTGGACGCGTGGCGGCACGCGATCGACCGCGCGTTGCGCCGCGCGGGCCGCGACCTGCTGGCGTACGGCGATCCGCTCGGCGAGCCCGCGTTGCGCGAATCGATCGCGCGCCATCTGGCCGTCACGCGCGGCGTGCGCTGCGACCCGGAGCAAATCGTGATCACCGAGGGCGCGCAGGGCGCGATCGCGCTGTGCGCGCAGTTGCTGACGAATCCGGGCGATACGGTGTGGGTCGAGGAGCCCGGCTATCGCGGCGCGCGCACCGCGATGCAGGCGGCGGACCTCGACGTCGTGCCGATGCCGGTCGACGCGGAAGGGCTGCGCGCGGAACCGGACGACTGGCGCGAGCGACCGCCGCGCCTCGTCTACACGACGCCGTCGAACCAGTTCCCGACCGGCGCCGTGCTGTCGATCTCGCGCCGGCTCGCGCTGATCGATGCGGCGCGCCGCCATCGCGCGTGGATCATCGAGGACGACTACGACAGCGAATTCCGTCACACCGGCGAGCCGATCGGCGCGATGCAGGGGCTCGCGTCCGATTCGCCGGTCGTCTATCTCGGTTCGTTCAGCAAGACGATGTTTCCGGCGCTGCGGATCGGCTTTCTCGTGCTGCCCGACACGTTGCTGGCCGCCGTGCGGCCGGCGCTGCCGGAGATGCTGCGCGGCGGGACGCGCCACGTGCAGCTCGCGCTGGCCGATTTCATCGAGACGGGCGAGTACGGCCGGCATCTCGGGCGGATGCGCCGGCTGTATCGCGACCGGCGGCGTTTGCTGCTCGCCGCGCTCGACAGCAGCCTGAGCGTGCCGCATCAGGTCGAGGGCGGCCCGTGCGGGCTGCATCTCGCGTTGCGGCTGCCGGCGCGTTATCGCGATCGCGCGATCGTCGAAGCGGCGCGCGCGCATGGCATCGGGCCGTTTCCGCTGTCGGGTTTCGCGATCGATGCGGCGCGGGCCGGCAACGGGCTCGTGCTCGGCTTCGGCAATACGTCGGCCGACGCGTTCGAGCCGATGTTGCGGATGGTGTCGACGATCGCGGAGCGGGTGGGCGCGGGTGGCGCGTGATGGTATGGTTTCGCGATTTCAACTGCTTGCTGCCCGATCGTGATGACGCTCCGCCCATCCCTGCTGTTCGCTGTCATTGCCTGCACGTCGTGGGCGACCGTCGCCGCTCACGCGCAACCGACGCGCGACGGCTTCGTCTGCGATACCGACAAGCATCACATCGTGATCGACCACGCGGCGGATCGCGCATTGCGCTACCGCGCATGGAACAAGCCGCATCCGGTCGACGGGAAGCCGGACGTCGACGTGCGCGGCGGCACGGAAACCACGGGCGGAACGAATCCGTGCGTGAGCACCGACTGGTCGTTCAAGCGCGGCAATATCACGTACGAGGTATCGGACAGCGCCGCCTGCACCGACGGCAAACCGCCGCGCGGCGCTTACGGGACGGTCTCGGTGACAATCAACAAGGAATTCGCCGCGCGTTACTGGTGCGTCAAGTAACCGGTGCTTTAAAACACCGAAAGGCTGCGCCGTCAGCAAAACATTCAATATTTTAAAAAATCGGCCGATATCCCGATATTGAAGTTTCCTGAACGCGCGACGTGAATCGAAAGTCTTGCTTTTTCGATCGTAAGGAATGGTCAATGGCGCTTGCCACGACACATGCCATGAGCGACGATTCTGCCCTGTGACAAGCGGTTACTTTTTCATGATGAATGGATAGTGGAGGACGAAGGCCGGCGCAAGTCGCGATGCGTCGCATCGGCCATGTGCTCCTATAAATAAAAATGCCGATCCGATGAGATCGGCCGCAGGCATCCGAGCGCGCAATCACCGCGTGTGCCGTCTGCGACATCGTACAGAGCCAGATGAAACCCGATTCAAGCCACTATTGCTTCCCGAATCTGCTGGAAGCGTTTTTTATCGTCGTCGTGCTGAACCTGGTCGAGTATTTGACGAACTCGATTATCTGGTCGCTCGGCCGCAACGCAGGGCTTCAGACGATGGCGATCGCCAGCATCGGAAGGGTGCTCGCGAACGGGCTCTTATTTACGGTGCTGCTTCATCACAGCAAATTGACCTACCGTAGCCTGCTGCACGACAGCGTGGATTCCTGGCGAACGACGATCAGGCGATTTCTCGTGCCCGTTTTGCTGATCACACCGGCATTGCTCGTGGCGATGAGCGTGCTTGAAGTCGGCGTCGGGCAGTTTTTCCCGTGGAGCGGAAGCCGGGAGGACGCCGACGAGGTTTATGCGAATGGCGGACTCGGCCTGATCGTATTGACCTGCGTGATTGCGCCGCTACTCGAAGAGATGTTGTTTCGCGGCGTGATGCTGCGCAGCTTCTTGCGACAGTACCCGGAGGGAACGGCTATCGCGCATTCGGCCGCCGTGTTCGGTCTCGCACACTTGAATGTGTATCAATTCGCGCTCGCATTCGGACTCGGTTTGTTGATCGGAAAGCTCTATGCGGCTACCCGATCGTTGTTGCCGGGAATGTTGATTCACGCCTGCTACAACACCGCGGTGGTCATCGTCGCACTGAAATCGCCGTTCGTCCTCACCAGGGAGAGCCTGCTCGAGATCTGGCCGACGTCCTGGTGGTTCGGCGCGCTCGCGTTGGGCGGCGTCGGCGCATGGGGGCTGGTCAAGTCGGTGGATGCGCTGCGAATGGCGCCCGCGCGTACGGCAAACGACAACGGCGCGAACTGAGCGCGCGTCATGATGGTTTCTACAACGAGAAAACGAGGTAAAGCATGCGGGGCAAGCAAGTCTGTCTGGTGGGTCTGGCGAGTACGGTGTTGATGCTGGCGGCGTGTGGCGGCGGCGATGACGGTGGCGCGGCCAAAACGGGCAGCAACGCATCGAACAACGATACGGCGGGAACGCCGACGGTCACGCCGCCCGCCACGCCGGCGCCGGGCGCGCCTGCCCAGCCGTCCGCACCCACGGCCTGCCGACCGAACGGCCGCTTCAGCTATTCGGGCGCGGCGTCGCCGGTTGCGGCGAACAACGGCCAACTGGCGGTGCTCGTAGTGCCGAATTTGCCGAGCGAGTGGGCGAAGAACCGCAACATGACGGCGGACAATGTGCCGGCGACGAGCCTGGTTCAGCAGGGAAGCGGCGCGTTTACGACGCTGGCGTCGTCGGCGGCGGCGACCGACTGCCTCGGGCTCGACCACGGGGCCGTGACCGAGATCCAGGGCGTCGGCACCGATGTGGCGATCGGCCGGTGGAATCGCGCGATGGACACCGACGGCAATACCTATACCGATGCGCAGGGCGTGCACTACGCGGTCGGCACGCCGCTGTCGTTGCCCGCCACGGGCGCTCCGCTTTCGTGTACGCAGGTAATCTCCGACACGGTGGCGAGCAACAACGGCGGCGCGGATGGGACGCTCGTTTCGGCTTCGGCCATGCTGGATCCGGTCACGCGCATGCTCACCACGCTGAACCTGTCGATCCAGCTCGGAAGTGCGCAACACGGGCTGACATATACGCAGGTGCCGTTGAACGGTGTGTTGAAGACCACCGGGCCCGCAACGATTCAATCGATCGTTGTCGGACATGACGCGGCCCAGCCGCTGGTCGCCGTCGGTTACACGGCTGCGTTGCCGAACACGCAAGGCGTCGGCGGGGTGGCGGTATTGTCGTGCCACTGAACGGAGCGGGTGCCGGCTCGTCGACGGATGCGGACCGATGACGGACCATCCGCGCTTCGCATGCTGTCTGTCGGTGATGCGCGACAGGCTGATGATTGCCCGCAGACCGTCACGCTGACGCCGGCACGCGCACCGCTGCGTGGTGGATATTCGGATTGACGAACCGCGCGCTTTGTTCGAAACGAACGCCGTCGCGGTTCCGCCGCCACGGCGCCTCCCGGCATACGGGTTTCGATTCGTGTGTTCCAACCGGCGCGTGCGCTATAAATGGTTGGGTGTACCGGTGCTTGTCGGGCGCCTGCGCGTCTCGCGCAGGGTAGCGTCGCGGCTGCCGGGGGAGGTGGCACCGTGGTTTGCCAGACGCTTGCTCGCGCCGTGCTTCGCACCGCGTTGATCGGGGGCGTGTTTGCCGGATGTTGGCCGCCGCCCGCCGCCGTTGCCGGCACCCTCGCACCGCACGCCGCACCACCGGCGATGAAGGTGCGGCCGCCCGCCGCGCCTTACGCGATGCCGGTCGATTTCCCGGCGATCGTCGAGCGCTACGGCCCGGCGGTCGTGACCATCGTGGCCGCCACACCCGATCCGCAAACCGGCGGGCCGGCCTTTGCCGCCCTCGATCCCGACGATCCGCTCGCCGCGTTCTTCCGGCACGGTGCGGCGCCGCCCGCACAGGCGGCGCCGGCGTCCGATACGCCGCGTGCGGTGTCCGGCAGCGGCTCGGGCTTCATCGTCAGCGCCGACGGCCTGATTCTCACGTCCGCCCACGTGGTCGACGAGGTGACCGACGTGACGGTGCGGCTCACCGACCGCCGCGAATTCAAGGGGACGGTGCTGGCCGTCGATCCGCAAAGCGACGTCGCCGTGCTGCGCGTCGACGCGACGAAGCTGCCGTTCGTGCGCGTCGGCGATTCGTCGAAGGTCCGCGCGGGAGAACCGGTGATGACGATCGGCGCGCCGGACGGATCGGGCAACACGGTCACGGCCGGCATCGTCAGCGCGACGTCGCGCCGGTTGCCGGACGGCAGCGCGTTTCCGTTCTTCGAGACCGACATCGCACCGAACCCGGACAACTCGGGCGGTCCCGTGTTCAATCGCGCGGGCGACGTGATCGGCATCGCGGTGCAGGTCTATACGGGCACCGATCGCTACGCAAGCACGACGTTCGCCATCCCGATCGCATTCGCGGCAAGGATGCGCGCCCAGTTGCGCGCGCAACAGCAGGCGCAGATGCAGACGCAACAGCAGGCGCAGCAGGCCCAGGCGCCTGCGCCGTCGGGCAATGCGCTGGGCGCGGACGTGCAGGACGTCGGCGTCGGGCTGGCCGCGGCGTTCGGGCTGCCGCGTCCGGCAGGCGCGCTCGTCAACGGCGTCGCGCCCGGCTCGCCGGCCGCCGCGGCGGGCCTGAAGCCCGGCGACGTGATCGTGAAGATGGGCGACAAGACCATCGGTCGCTCGGCGGAACTGGACGACCTGGCCGCCGCGCTGTTGCCCGGCGCAAAGGCGCCGCTGCGCGTGATCCGCAACCGTGCGCCGGTGAAGCTGACGATCACCGGCGCCGACGACGCGGGCATGAGCGCGGCCGCAACGGTCGGCATGGCCGCACCTAAGTCCGCTGGACGGCCGGGGCCGGGGCCGGCCGCCGGCGAGCCCGGCGACGGCGGTGCCAGCGGTGACCGCGGCGATCGCCTCGGGCTGACGATGCACGCGCTGAGCGACGCCGAGCGTCGGTCGACGGGGCTCGCGATCGGGATGATGGTGGACGCGGTGCACGGCCCGGCCGCGCGCGCAGGCATCCTGCCCGGCGACGTCGTGCTGGAACTCAACGACACGCTGCTGGAGACGCCGGACGACGTGCAGACGCTCGAAGCGAGCGGCGGCAGCGTGATCGCCGTGCTGATCCAGCGCAACAACGCGCGGAAGTTCGTCTCGGTGCGCGTGCGGTAGGGCGTTGACGCGGCTGCTAGCGTCCGCCTAACATCGTCCGGTATCGCTGGCGGTCCGCCACGCATTCAGGAGCCACTCGGCATGAAAACGGCTTGCTTCATCGTAGTAGTCCACAGGCGCAGGGTCCGGTAGCGGCACCGCGCCGGCACCCATGCGCCCCCGACTCGTTCGGGGGCTTTTTTTGTGTTGCGCACGGCCGTGCGGCCCGTGCGCGGGAGGGCATCCGCTTGTCATCGAACCTGTCGACCGCTTCCGATCCGGCGTCGCCGCGACACGCAACGTTGATCCTGTTGTGCGCGTTGTCGGTGCTGCCGCTGAGCCTGTTCCTGCCGTCGCTGCCGGCGATCGTGCGCGACCTGCACACCGACTATGCGCTCGTCGCGCTGTCGCTCGGTGGTTATGCGGCGGTGGCCGCGTCGCTCGAATGCGTGACGGGGCCGCTGTCCGACCGGTTCGGGCGGCGGCCGATCGTGCTGACGAGCGTCGCGATATTCGCGCTCGGTTCGCTCGGCTGCGCGATGGCGACCGATATTCGCGTGTTTCTCGGCTGCCGGCTGATGCAGGCGGCGATCACGTCGGTCTATCCGGTGTCGATGGCGGCGATCCGCGATACCGGCGGCGGGGCGCGCGCGGCGAGCCGGATCGGCTATGCGGCGATGGCCGCCGCGTTCGCGCCGATGCTCGGCCCGACGCTCGGCGGCGTGCTCGATCAGACGGTCGGGTGGCGCGCGAGCTTCTGGCTGCTCGGCGCGGTCGGCAGCGCGCTGTTCGGCTGGTGCGCGTTCGATCTCGTCGAAACCCATACGCGCCGGCCGTCGAGCTTCGCGCAGCAGCTTCGTGCGTATCCGGCGCTGCTGCGTGCGCGCCGTTTCTGGGCCTATGCGCTGTGCATGGCGTTTTCGACGGGCACGTTCTATGCATTCCTGGCCGGCGCGCCGCTCGCCGCGAAAACGCTGTTCGGCATCGCGCCGGCGGAGATCGGCTTCTACATGGGGACGATCACGGCCGGTTTCGTGGGTGGCAGCTTGCTGGCCGCGCGGGTCGCGCGCCGCTACGCGCTGGCCACGACGATCCTGTGCGGGCGGGTCGCGGCGTGTGCGGGTCCGCTGACCGGCCTCGCGCTCGTGTCCGGCGGCGCGACGCACGCGCTCGCATGGTTCGGTCCGTGCGTGCTGGTCGGCATCGGCAACGGGCTGAGCAATCCAGGCGCCCATGCGGGCGCGGTGTCGGTGCGCCCGGAGCTGGCAGGCAGCGCGTCGGGGCTGGCCGGCGCGATGACGATCGGCGGCGGCGCCGCGCTGTCGTCGCTGACAGGCGCGCTGCTGACCCCGCGCAATGCCGGCTACCTGCCGCTCGCGATGATGCTGCTGTCGGCGGCGATCGCGCTGGCGGCCGCCGTGTGCGTGCGGGCGTTCGACGGGCAGGACGCCGGGCGGTGAGCGCGGGTGCGCCCCGGTACCGGCGCGCGGCCGAATGACGGACAATCCGCCGCATGCCGGGAGACGACGCATGATCCGCGCGCCGCGTGTCCCGGCGAGCGCAAAGGGCGACTGGACGAGGATGCGATGAGCGACTTTTCTGATTTCCAGCGGGACATTGCCGACGCCGCGAGGGCGACCTTCAGGGCGCTGCGGGCGTTGCACCCGGACGAGCATTTCTATGCGTTTGCGCTGTACACCGACAGCGGCGCGATGACGGTGGTGCCGGCCGCCAATTCTGTCGAAGGGCTGCGCCGAATCCGCGCGCAACAGGCGGTGGCGGACGACGATCCGTGGTTCGTGTGGGGCGTGTCCGAATGGGCGTACGCGGCGGCCGAGGCGTCGCCGTTCAACGCGATCTGCGGCAGGCTCGCCGACGAAGTGCTGAGCCCGCAGTTCGTCCAATCGCGCTTCAGCGAATTTTCCCGGCAACTGCACGTCGACATGATCTCGGCATTGCGGCTGCTCGATCGCGACGGCGTGTTCGGCACGGGCGACGACAGGGCGGCCATCACGCTGTTCGTGTCGATCAGCGACGACGACGCGGCCGAGGCGCTGGAAAACGCATCGGCGAAAGCGCTGAATCCGCCCGCCGTCGCCGACGCGTTCCTGCGCCGCTACGACTGACCGGCATCAGAATCTCGTACGGCGGCCCGGGCACGCGGCCGCCGCGCATGTCGCGTTACGGCTTCGCGCCGACCACGAATTCGAACGTCGCGATGCCGTCGACGCCGCCCGTCACGCGATCGCCCGGCTGCAGCGCGCCGACGCCGGCCGGCGTGCCGGTGAAGATCAGGTCGCCGGCCTTCAGCTCGACCGAGCGCGACACGTACGCGATGACGTCGGGCACGGGCCAGATCATGTCGGCGAGGTCGCCTTGCTGGCGCGTGTCGCCGTTGACCGCGAGCCAGATGCGGCCGGTCGCCGGGTGGCCGGTGGCCGTCGCCGCGCGCAGCGCGGTCACCGGGCCCGATGCGTCGAAACCCTTCGCCCAGTCCCACGGCCGGCTCAGCTTCTTCGCTTCGGCCTGCAGGTCGCGGCGCGTGAGGTCGACGCCGACGCCGTAGCCCCACACGTGCGACAGCGCGTCGGCCGGGTCGATCGACCGGCCGTCCTTGCCGATCGCGACGACCAGCTCGATTTCATGGTGGAGGTCGTTCGTCAGCGGCGGATAGGCGACCGTGCCGCTGGCCGGGACGATCGCGTCGGCCGGCTTCGTGAAGAAGAACGGCGGTTCGCGGTCGGGGTCGGCGCCCATTTCGCGGGCGTGGTCGGCGTAGTTGCGGCCGACGCAGAAGACGCGGCGCACCGGAAAGCGCGCGGACGACTGTTCGACTTCGACGGAAGGACGCTCAGCGGCGTCGATGACATAGGCGGACATCGGATTGGCCTCGTTCGGTAGGAAGACGGACGACCGGCGCGTCGGCCGGCATGCGTGCAACGATACCCGACGCGCGTGCGCGCGGATGCGACGCAACTGCGTTTTACCGGGACAAAACTACGCGTCGGCGGCCGGCTGCGCGTCGTCGGCGGCGGGCAGCGCGGCGTTCGCGTCGCGGTACGCCTTCGGCGACACGCCGACCCGCGCACGAAAGCGCCGTGCGAAATAGCCTTCGTCGCGAAAGCCGACCGAGCGTGCGATGTCCGCGATGCGCCGGCTGGTATGGGCCAGCAGCGACTGCGCGAGCGCGATCCGGCGCTCGGTCACGAGATCGGTGAAGGTGCTGCCGGTTTCCTTGCGCACCAGGTGCGCGAGGTAGTTCGGCGACAGAAACGCGGCTTCGGCGGTCGCGGCGAGCGTCAGGTCCTCCCGGGTCAGGTTCGCCCGCACGTGGCGCAGCACGCGGGCCAGTGCGTCGCGCCGGCCGGCGCGCTGGGCGCCGCGTTGCGCGAGCTTGTCGAGCGCGCCCGCGTACTGCGTGCAGACGAGCCCGATCAGTTGCAGCAGGTAGCCGCGCAGCAACGTGGTCGAGCCGAACGTGCGCACGCGATCGGCGTCGAGCATGCACAGCGCGAGGCGGCGCGCTTCGTCGTACGTATCGCCGGTCAGGATGAAATCGACGTGCTCCTGGAAGCGGAACGGCGTCAGCTCGGGGAAGCGGTGCGCGGGCACGTCCTCGAGATCGAGCGGATCGACGTCGAGATCGGCGCGCAGGAACGCCTGGCTGAAGTTGATCACGATGAAATGCGCGCCTTCCGGGTGCGGAATCAGGTGCTCGCGGTGCGGCAGCACGAACGCGAGCGCGCCGCGCGGAAACGGTCGCGTGACGCCGCCGATGCGCTGCTCGGTGTCGCCGCCGAGATTGAACTGGATCTGGAAATACGCGTGCCGGTGCGGCTCGGTGATCGCCTGGCGCGACGCCTGGTCGCGGATGTAGAAATCGAGCCGGTCGCTGCGTTCGGGCATCCCGTACAGGCGCGGCGGGGCGGTGGAGGGCATGAAGGATTGTGCTGTTCGTGACGCGGTGGAGCCGCGATGGTACAGCGAACCGGGCGCGACGGGGACGGGCGCGGCCCCGCGCCTACCTGGTCAGCCCGTCGCGAGCGGCGCGACCCGGCGCCGCAGTTCGGGCACGACGTCGGCGTCGAACCACGGATGGCGCTTGAACCATGCCTGGTTGCGCGGCGACGGATGCGGCAGCGGCAGGATCGCGGGGCCGTAGTCGCGCCACGCATGCACGGTGTCGGTCAGCGTCGCCTTGCGCGCGCCGCGCAGGAAATGCCGCTGCGCGTACTGGCCGATCAGCAGCGTGAGCCGGATCGACGGCAGTTCGGCCAGCAGCCGGTCGATCCACAGCGGCGCGCATTCGGGGCGCGGCGGGTTGTCGCCGCTCGCGCCGCGGCCCGGGTAGCAGAAGCCCATCGGCACGATCGCGAAGCGCGTCTCGTCGTAGAAGGTGTCGGCGTCGACGCCGAGCCAGTCGCGCAGCCGCATGCCGCTCGCGTCGTCCCACGGGATGCCGCTCGCATGGACGCGCGCGCCCGGCGCCTGCCCGACGATCAGGATGCGTGCGTCGCGATGCGCGCGCACGACCGGGCGCGGGCCGAGCGGCAGGTCGGCTTCGCATGCACGGCACGCGCGGATTTCGGTGAGCAGCACGTCGAGCGGCGCGCGCGTTGGTTTCGGCATTGATTCGGAGCGGGGATGAGGTGGCAACGCGGTGTCGCCCGAGCGGCACGAGCGGCCGGCGGTCGGCGGCCGGGCCCCCTCCGGGGCGCCGGCGGGTACCGGCTGCACTGCGCGGTGCGCGCTACGGCTACGCGCTACGCCAGCGACAGACCCGCCGCGCCGCCTTCGGCGACCGCAGCATCATACAACGCGGTCTGCGCGATCGCCGCGGCGATGCCCGCGTCGTCGTGCGAGCCGTCGAGCATGCCCCAGCGCCGGTATTGCGACAGGAACCACTGGCCCTCGCGCGGGTCGGGCCGGTTCACCGCGCCGCCGTCGTGAAAGCGGATCGGCAGCGGCGGCGTCGCAAACGGCCCCGCGCCGTAGTCGCCGAGCAGGCGCGGCGCGATCAGCCGGGCCGGCACGCCCAGCGCGTCGGGCGACGCGAGCCAGTCGGCCGCCTCGCGGCGGTGCGCGGCGCTGTCGAGCCACGCGCATGCGTCGACGAGCGTGCGGACCAGCGCACGTGAGGCGGCCGGATACAGTGCGACGAAATCGCGCCGGGTCGCGAGCACCTTCTCCGGGTGATCGGGCCAGATCTCGCTCGTGACGGCGACGGTGCGGCCTGCGCCGCACGCTTCGGCCACCGCGTGCCACGGCTCGCCCGCGCAGAAGCCGTCGAGCTCGCCGCCCGCGAGTGCCGCGACCATCTCGGGCGGCGGAATCACGACGCTGCGCACGTCGCGCAGCGGATCGACGCCGTGCGACGCGAGCCATGCGTTCAGCCACATCGCGTGCGTGCCGGTCGGGAAAGTTTGCGCGAGCAGCGGCTTGCGGCCGAGCGTCGCGAACGCGGCGCGCACGCTGCCGGTCTCACGGTAAGCGTCGGCGAGGCCGCGCGACAACGTGATCGCCTGGCCGTTGCGGTTCAGCACCATCAGCGCGGCCATGTCGGCCTGCGGGCCGCCGATGCCGAGCTGCAGCCCGCAGACGAGCCCATACAGCGCATGCGCGGCGTCGAGCTCGCCGCTGAGCAGCTTGTCGCGCACGGCCGCCCACGACGGCTGGCGGCTTAATTCGAGCGTGAGGCCATGACGCGCACCGAGGTTCAGGCGTTGCGCGACGATCAGCGGGGCCGCGTCGCTGAGCGCGACGAACCCGAGGCGAAGATGCGCGCGTTCCGGCGCGGCGGGAGGAGAGGTATTCATTGGACTCATGACTGGGGTGACGCGTCGAGCAATTGTCGCGCGACGTCGACGATGCGCAGGCCCTGATCCATCGCGCGCTTGCGCAGCGCCGCATAGGCGTCGTGTTCGGACAGCTTGCGCTGGTCCATCAGCACGCGTTTCGCGCGGTCGATCAGCTTGCGCTCCTCGAGTTCGCGCTCGACGTCGGCCAGCCGGCGGCGCAGCGCGTCGTCGTGCGAGAAGCGCGCGAGCGCGACTTCGAGAATCGGCGCGAGGCGCTCGGCCGACAACCCTTCGACGAGATATGCGCTGACGCCCGCGCCGACCGCCGCGCGGATCAGTTCCTGGTCGGCGTCGTGGCTGAACATCAGCACGGGGCGCGGCGCGGTTGCATGCATGACCGCGAGTTGCTCGAGCGTGTCGCGCGACGGCGAATCGGTATCGATGATCACGACGTCGGGGCGTTGCTCCTCGACGGCCGCCGGCAGGCGCGCGGGCGTCGCGACGTCGTTCAGCATCTCGTAGCCGAGGCGCGCGAGCGCGTCGCCGAGTTCGCCGATCGGCTTGTCGGTATCGGTGACGAGCAGCACGCGCAGGCGGGCGGGGGCGGACGAACTCATGAGGCGGGCAACAGGAGCAGTGATGCGTCGGTGCAACCGGCGAGCGATGCAGGCAGGCCGCACGCGCGGCCGGCGCGAAAGGAAACGGGGAGCGGCTGAGGCCGCGCGATGCCGCGCATGTCAGGCGGCCCGCGCAAGCGCCGCGTCGGCTGCCGCGTCCGCGTCCTGCGCGGCCGCTTCGCCGATCGCGCCGCCGACGAGGATCACGGCCGGGCTGCCGAGCCGCGCGGCTTCGACGCCGCGCGCGAGCGTGCCCAGCGTGCCGGTCCAGCGGCGCTCGTCGGGCGTGCCGGCCCATTGCACGGCTGCCGCCGGCGTCGACGCGGGGAGCGCGGCGAGCAGGCCGGCCGCGATGCTGTCGACGCGGCTCATCCCCATGTAGATCGCGAGCGTGGTGCCGGTCGCCGCGAGCCGTGCCCAGTCGGGTTCGCCATGGTCCTGGCGGTGCGCGGTGACGAACGTGACGCCCTGGCAGTGCTCGCGGTGCGTGAGCGAGATGCCGAGGCTCGCGGCGGCGGCGAATCCCGACGAGATGCCGTTGACGATCTCGACCGGAATCGCGGCCGCGCGCAGCGTCGCGAGTTCTTCGCCGGCGCGCCCGAACAGCAGCGCGTCGCCGCCCTTCACGCGCACCACGTGCGCGCCGCGCAGCGCGTAGCGACGCATCAGCTTCTCGATGAACGCCTGCGGCGTGGAGCGGCAGCCGCCGCGCTTGCCGACGCGGATCACGCGCGCCTGCGGCGCGAGTCCGACAATGCCGGGCGCGACGAGATCGTCGAGCAGCAGCACGTCGGCGGCGGCCAGCGCCTTTACCGCCTTCAGCGTGAGGAGATCGGGGTCGCCGGGGCCGGCGCCCAGCAGCGTGACTTTGCCTGTCGTCATTGTCGTATTCCTGTGCCGCATCGCATCGCTGCGGCGGTCTGATGTCGCGTTGTTGCGCGGCGGCGGCGGGCGGTCAAAACGCACCGGCATCCGGCCGTGCCGTGCACGGGGGGACGCCGTTGTCCTGTCGGACCCGCCGTGAAGGGCGGGCAGGGTTTTGCGGGGACTGCCCACCGGCGCCGTTGCCGGTGATGCATAGCGTTCAGCAATATCCGGGCCAACCGACGCAACGCGCGGTCAGCGCATGCCGCGATGCACTGCGCGATGGCCGCACGCGTGCATGCGCATGCCTCACATAGGCCGTCGCCATGTCGCATCGGTGTGCATCGTGCGCCGTCCGCGCGCACCGCGATGTCGCACGGCGACAGTGCTGCAGCGCACCACATCTGTGCCTCGGTGCATCGCGACGGAGAGCGCGCGATGCGTCGCCTCGCGTCGCGTGCTGTCCGGCAAGCCTTGTGCGACGAGGCTTTCGGCCGGATTCGTGCCGATATGGCACGGCGTTTGCGTAAGCTGGTTCGGGCGGATCAACGGCGATTCGCCCGCAGTACCGAATACTGACGCGCCCGGCAACGGGCTTCATGGGCAACGGCGTCCTACGCATCGGGTCTCGACGAGACCGGGTGCGCAGGACGCCGTTTTTCGTTTGGGCGGACGACATGACCGACAAAGCTACCCGTATCGATCTCTTCAGCCTCCGCACCGCGCCGATGCGCGCGTTCCATCTGACGTGGATGGCGTTCTTCGTATGCTTCTTCGCGTGGTTCGCGTGCGCGCCGCTGATGCCGCTGATCGCGCGCGAATTCCATCTCACGGCGGCGCAAGTCGCGAACATCAACATCGCCGCGGTCGCCGCGACGATCGCCGTGCGGCTGCTGGTCGGCCCGATGTGCGACCGCTTCGGCCCGCGCCGCGTGTATGCCGGGCTGCTGCTGCTCGGCGCGATTCCCGTGTTCGCCGTGTCGTTCACGCACGACTACCTGTGGTTCCTGATCTGCCGGCTCGGCATCGGCGCGATCGGCGCGGGCTTCGTGATCACGCAGTACCACACGTCGGTGATGTTCGCGCCGAACGTGGTCGGCACCGCGAACGCGACGACGGCCGGCTGGGGCAATGCCGGCGCGGGCGCGACGCAGGCGCTGATGCCGCTGCTCGTCGCCGCGGGCCTGATGCTCGGCTTCGGCGAGGATTCGTCGTGGCGCATCGCGCTGGTCGTGCCGGGCGTGGCGATGCTCGTGATGGCGTGGGCGTACTGGCGCTTCACGCAGGACTGCCCGCAAGGCGATTTCGTCGCGCTGCGCAAGCAGGGCGTAACGATCGACAGCGGCAAGAAGGGCGGCTGGGCGAGCTTCTTCGCGGCCTGCGGCAACTACCGCGTGTGGATGCTGTTCGTCACGTACGGCGCGTGCTTCGGCGTCGAGGTGTTCATCCACAACATCGCCGCGCTGTACTACGTCGATCACTTCAAGCTGTCGCTGAAGGACGCCGGCTTCGCGGTCGGGATGTTCGGGCTGCTCGCGCTGTTCGCCCGCGCGCTCGGCGGCTGGCTGTCCGACAAGATCGCCGCACGCCGCAGTCTCGACGTGCGCGCGACGCTGCTGTGCGCGCTGATCATCGGCGAAGGGCTCGGGCTGATCTGGTTCTCGCATGCCCAAGGCATCGGCATCGCGCTCGTCGCGATGCTCACCTTCGGCCTCTTCACGCACATGGCGTGCGGCGCGACCTACGCGCTGGTGCCGTTCATCGACCGCAAGGCGCTCGGCGGCGTCGCGGGCATCGTCGGCGCGGGCGGCAACGTCGGCGCGGTCGCCGCGGCTTTCCTGCTGAAGGGCGTCGGCGACGTGCAGCACACGTTGAGCCTGCTCGGCCTTGCCGTGACAGCGACCGCGTTGTGCGCGATGGCCGTGCGCTTCAGCGAAGAACACAAGGCGCGCGAAGCCGAGCTGCGCGATCGCGCGCTGGCCGCCGCGAGCGCCGCGAACTGATCGACCGAAGGAACCGCCATCATGAAACTCATCGTCATCGGCCACGGCATGGTCGGCCACAAGCTCCTCGAATGCGTCGCGGCGCAAGCCGGCGTGGCCGGCGCGCTGCAGGCCACCGTGCTCGGCGAGGAGCCGCGCCCGGCCTACGATCGCGTGCATCTGTCGGAATTCTTCGCCGGCAAGTCGGCGGACGAGCTGTCGCTCGTCGAACCCGGCTTCTTCGCGCGCCATCCGCAATTCGACCTGCGCCTGAACGCGCAAGTCGCATCGATCGACCGCGCCGCGCATACGGTCACGCTCGCGTCGGGCGAAACGCTCGCGTACGACAAGCTGGTGCTCGCCACCGGCTCGCGTCCGTTCGTGCCGCCGGTGCCGGGCCGCGATCGCGCGGGCTGCTTCGTGTACCGGACGATCGAGGATCTCGAAGCGATGCAGGCGTGCGGCGCGCACGCGAAGCGCGGCGTCGTGATCGGCGGCGGGCTGCTCGGCCTCGAATGCGCGAAGGCGCTGCGCGACATGGGGCTTGAAACGCACGTCGTCGAATTCGCGCCGCGCCTGATGGCCGTGCAGGTCGACGACGGCGGCGGCCGGATGCTGCGCGCAAAGATCGAGGCGCTCGGCGTGACCGTGCATACCGGCAAGAACACGCTCGAAATCGTCGACGGCGACGAAGGCGCGCACCGGATGGCGTTCGCCGACGGCTCGCATCTCGACACCGACATGATCGTGTTCTCGGCCGGCATCCGTCCCCGGGACGAACTGGCCCGCGCGTGCGGGCTCGAGATCGGCCCGCGCGGCGGCATCGCGATCGACGACGCGTGCCGCACGAGCGACGCCGACATCTATGCGATCGGCGAATGCGCGGCCTGGAACGGCATGGTGTACGGCCTCGTCGCGCCCGGCTACGACATGGCGCGCGTGGTCGCGAAGCAGCTCGCGGGCGACGCGGACGAAGCGGCGGACGCCGCGTTCGCCGGCGCCGACATGAGCACCAAGCTGAAGCTGATGGGCGTCGACGTCGCGAGCATCGGCGACGCGCACGGCACGACGGCCGGTAGCCGCACCTACCAGTACGCGGACGAGCGCCGCCAGGTCTACAAGAAGCTCGTGGTGTCCGACTGCGGCAAGTTCCTGCACGGCGCGGTGATGGTCGGCGATGCGGCCGAGTACGGCACGCTGCTGCAGATGATGCTGAACCGCATCGAGTTGCCCGAGTCGCCGGAATTCCTGATCCTGCCGTCGTCGGACGGCGCGGCGAAGCCGGCGATCGGCGTCGATGCGCTGCCGGAAGGCGCGCAGATCTGCTCATGCAACAACGTGTCGAAGTCGCAGATCTGCGCGGCCGTCGCAGACGGCGCGACGAGCCTCGGCGCGCTGAAGACGTGCACGGGCGCCGGCACGTCGTGCGGCGGCTGCGTGCCGCTCGTCACGCAGATCATGAAGGCCGAGATGAAGAAGCAGGGCCTCGCGGTCAACAACCATCTGTGCGAGCACTTCCCGTATTCGCGCCAGGAGCTGTTCCACCTGATCCGCGTCGAGCGCATCACGACGTTCGACGCATTGCTGCACAAGCACGGCCGCGGGCTCGGCTGCGACGTGTGCAAGCCGGCCGTCGCGGGCATCCTCGCGTCGTGCTTCAACGAGTTCGTGCTGAAGAAGGAGCACGCAGGCCTGCAGGATTCGAACGACTACTACCTCGCGAACATCCAGCGCGACGGCACGTATTCGGTCGTGCCGCGCATGCCGGGCGGCGAAGTCACGCCGGAAGGGCTGATCGCGGTCGGCCAGGTCGCGAAAAAATATGGCCTCTACACGAAGATCACCGGCGGCCAGCGCGTCGACCTGTTCGGCGCGCGCGTCGAGCAACTGCCGTCGATCTGGGAGGAACTGATCGCGGCCGGCTTCGAATCGGGGCACGCGTACGGCAAGGCGCTGCGCACGGTGAAGTCGTGCGTCGGGTCGACGTGGTGCCGCTACGGCGTCGACGATTCGGTCGGCCTCGCGATCGACCTGGAAAATCGCTACAAGGGGCTGCGCGCGCCGCACAAGATCAAGTTCGGCGTGTCCGGCTGCACGCGCGAGTGCGCGGAAGCGCAGGGCAAGGACGTCGGCATCATCGCGACCGAGAAGGGCTGGAACCTGTACGTGTGCGGCAACGGCGGGATGAAGCCGCGCCACGCGGAACTGCTCGCGTCCGATCTCGATCGCGACACGCTGATCCGCTATATCGACCGCTTCCTGATGTTCTACGTGCGCACGGCGGACCGGCTGCAACGCACCAGCGTGTGGCGCGACAACCTCGAAGGCGGCCTCGATTATCTGGCCGACGTCGTCGTGCACGACAAGCTCGGGATCGCGGCCGAGCTCGAAGCCGACATGCAGCACGTGGTCGACACCTACGAGTGCGAATGGAAGCGCGCCGTCACCGATCCCGACACGCGCAAGCGCTTCCGCCACTTCGTGAACAGCGACGCGCCGGATACGACCATCGAGTTCGTCGAGACGCGCGGCCAGATCCGGCCCGCGACGCCCGGCGAGCGCGGGGGCGGCAAGCCCGTGTCGATTCCCGTCGTCGCCGAACCCGCAACCGTTTGACTCTGACCGACACCAGCGTCTTTTCCAAGGAGCTCATCATGAACGATCGTCTTCCGCTGTCCTGGACCCGCGTGTGCCCGCTCGACGACATCGTGCCGAACACCGGCGTATGCGCGCTCGTCAACGGCGAGCAGGTCGCCGTGTTTCACGTCGCGCATGCCGAGGAAGGCGGCGTGTTCGCGATCGACAACGTCGATCCCGTGTCGCAGGCCGCCGTGATGTCGCGCGGGCTGATCGGCAGCCTCGGCGAGCGCGTCGTCGTTGCATCGCCGTTGTACAAGCAGCACTTCGACCTGCGCACCGGCGAATGCCTGGAAGCGCCCGAGAAATCGGTGAGCGCGTATCCGTCGCGGGTCGAGGACGGCTTCGTATGGATTGCGGCCTGAGCGCCCCGGAGCACGCATGACCGCCACCCCCGTCAAGAGCGTGTGCCCGTACTGCGGCGTCGGCTGCGGGATGGTGCTGCACGTCGAGGATGGCGAAGTCGTCAAGGTGTCCGGCGACGCCGACCATCCGACCAACTTCGGGCGGCTGTGCACGAAGGGTTCGTCCGCGCACGTCGCGCTGCGCCGCTCGGGGCGGCTCGACCGTGCGTTCGTGCGCCGCGCCCGCGAGGACGACCTCGTGCCGCTGCCGGCGCGCGACGCGATCGCCGAGACCGCGCGGCGGCTGCGGGCGGTGCTCGATACGCACGGGCCCGATGCGCTGTCGTTCTACGTGTCGGGGCAGATGTCGATCGAGGCGCAATACCTCGTCAACAAGCTCGCGAAGGGCTTCGTCGGCACCAACAACATCGAGTCGAATTCGCGGCTGTGCATGGCGAGCGCGAGCACCGGCTACAAGCAGTCGCTCGGCGCGGACGGCCCGCCCGGGTCGTACGAGGATTTCGATCGCGCGAACCTGTTCTTCGTGATCGGCGCGAACATGGCCGACTGTCATCCGATCCTGTTCCTGCGGATGATGGATCGCGTGAAGGCCGGCGCGAAGCTGATCGTCGTCGATCCGCGCCGCACCGGCACCGCCGACAAGGCCGACCTGTTCCTGCAGATCCGGCCAGGCACCGATCTCGCGCTGACCAACGGGCTCTTGCATCTGCTGCATGCGAACGGGCGCACCGACGCCGAGTTCATCGATACGTACACCGAAGGCTGGGACGCGATGCCCGCGTTCCTCGCCGACTACACGCCCGAGCGCGTCGCCGAGATCACGGGGCTCGCGGAAGCCGACATCCGCACGGCCGCGCAATGGATCGGCGACGCGCAGGAATGGATGAGCTGCTGGACGATGGGGCTCAACCAGAGCACGCACGGCGTGTGGAACACCAACGCGATCTGCAACCTGCATCTCGCGACCGGCGCGATCTGCCGCCCGGGCAGCGGGCCGTTCTCGCTGACCGGCCAGCCGAACGCGATGGGGGGACGCGAGATGGGCTACATGGGGCCGGGGCTGCCGGGCCAGCGCTCGGTGGCATCCGATGACGACCGCCGCTTCGTCGAGAACCTGTGGCACGTGCCGGCCGGCACGCTGCGCAAGGACACCGGCAACGGCACGATCGACCTGTTCGAGCGGATGGCGGCCGGCGACATCAAGGCATGCTGGATCGTCTGCACGAACCCGGTCGCGACCGTGCCGAACCGGCGCAACGTGATCGCCGGGCTGCAAGCCGCGGAACTCGTGATCGCGCAGGACGCGTTCCTCGACACCGAGACCAACCGCTACGCGGACATCCTGCTGCCCGGCGCGCTGTGGGCGGAGGGCGACGGCGTGATGATCAATTCGGAGCGCAACATGACGCTGATGCGCGCGGCGGTCGCGCCGCCCGGCGACGCGCTGCCCGACTGGCGCATCATCGCGGAAGTCGCGCGCGCGATGGGCTTCGGCGATGCGTTCGACTATGCGTCGGCGGCCGACGTGTTCGACGAGATCGTCCGTTTCTCGAATCCGGCGACCGGCTACGACCTGCGCGGCGCGAGCCACGCGGCGCTGCGCGACGGGCCCGTACAGTGGCCGGTCGCGCCGGGCGCCGCGCGCGAGCGGCACCCGATCCGCTACCTGAACGACGGCGTGAACCAGGCGCTGCGCCCGGCAGCCGGCGGCAACGACGCGCCGCGCCTCGCGTTCCCGACGCCGTCGGGCAAGGCGCGCTTCTTCGCGCGGCCGCACGTCGATCCGGCCGAGCTGCCCGACGACACGTTCCCGATCGTGCTGAACACCGGGCGGCTGCAGCATCAGTGGCACACGATGACGAAGACGGGCAAGGTCGCGATGCTGAACAAGCTCAACCCGCGCCCGTTCGTCGAACTGCACCCGGACGATGCGAGCGCGCTCGGCATCGCCGCGAAGGACAGCGTCGAGATCCGTTCGGCGCGCGGCCGCGCGGTGCTGCCGGCCGTCGTGACCGACCGCGTGCGGCGCGGCAACTGCTTCGCGCCGATGCACTGGAACGACGTGTACGGCGACGACCTGTGCATTAACGCGGTGACGAACGACGCGATCGACGCGGAATCGCAGCAACCCGAACTGAAATACTGCGCGGTCGCGCTGACGCGCGTCGACACGGACGCGTTCGCGTCGACCGCCGACGACACGGCGCGCACCGACGCACGCGAGGACGATGCACCGCCCGCGTCCGTGCCCGCGATAGCGCCGATCACGGCCTCACAGGAATCCGACATGGCAGACATCGACACTTTCGCGGCCGCGCTCGGCGTCGCCGATTTCGCGCCGCCGCCGCTGACCGACACCGAGCGGCTGTACGTGGCCGGCCTCGTCAGCGGGTTGAAGGCGAGCGCCGGCCGTCGCGAAGGCAGCGTGCCCGTGCTGCCGGCCGGCGCGCCGTTGACGCCGCCCGTGCGGTTCTGGCTCGACGGCATGCTCGCGGGGCTGTTCAGCCGCTCGCTACCCGCGCACGCCGCGGAGCGTGCCGCGCCCGCGCTGCCGCCCGACGCTGCGGCGGCCGGCGGCGTGCGCATCGTGCGCCCGCGCCCGAAGGTCACGTTGTTGTGGGCGTCGCAGACCGGCAACATCGAATCGTTGACCGACGATTACGCGACCAAGCTGATGAACGCGGGCTTCGAGATCCGCACCGCGTGCATGTCCGACTATCCGGTCGCGTCGCTGGCCGGCGCGCAATACGTGCTGCTGATGACGAGCACGTTCGGCGACGGCGATGCGCCCGACAACGGCAGCGAGTTCTGGGACGCGTTGCAGGGCGGCAGCGCCGCGCGCCTCGACGGCGTGCATTTCGCGGTGCTCGCGTTCGGCGACCGCAACTACGACCAGTTCTGCGGCCACGGCCGCCGGCTCGACGCGCGGCTCGCGGAACTCGGCGCGGCGCGCCTGTGTGCGCGCGTCGATTGCGACGTCGAATTCCAGCACGATGCCGATCAATGGCTCGAGCGCGTCGTCGCGCGGATCAAGGAGGCCGATGCCGCGCTGCACGCGGTGCCGGCCGGTGGATTGAGCCCGTCGGGGCTGCTGCCGACGAAAGCGCATCCGGCGCCGTCGAAACTCGTCGCGAACCTGCGGCTGAACCGGCCGGGCGCCGCGAAGGACACGCGCTACGTGTCGCTGTCGACCCAGGGCGCGAACCTCGAATACGAAACCGGCGATGCGCTCGGCGTGTGGCCGACCAACTGCCCGGAGCTGGTCGACGAACTGCTGTCCGTCACCGCGCTGAAGGCCGATGCACCCGTGTCGGTGCCGGGCGTCGGCGATATCCGGCTCGGCGACGCGCTCGCGCGCCACTTCGACATCACGCGCCCGCATCCGGACACGCTGGCCTTCATCGCGTCGCGCAGCGCGAACGGCGCGCTGAAGTCGCTGCTCGGCGACGATCGCAAGGCCGACCTCAAGCAATGGTTGTGGGGGCAACAGCTTGCGGACGTGCTGCACGAATACCCGGTCGAGCTGTCGGGCGCGGAGCTGGTCGGCATGCTCAAGCGCATGCAGCCGCGCCTGTATTCGATCGCGTCGAGCCCGAGCGCGCACGCGGGCGAGATTCACCTGACCGTGTCTGCCGTGCGCTATCACAACGGCCGGCGCGCGCGCAAAGGCGTCGCGTCGACGTTCCTCGCCGATCGCGCGGACGACAGCCGCGTGCCCGTGTTCGTGCAGAAGTCCGCGCATTTCCGGCCGCCGGTGAACGGCGACGTGCCGATCGTGATGGTTGGTCCCGGCACCGGCGTCGCGCCGTTCCGCGGCTTCCTGCACGAGCGGCAGGCGCGCGGCGCGCGCGGGCGCAACTGGCTGTTCTTCGGCGAGCAGCACGCGCAGACCGACTTCTACTACGGCGACGAGCTGAGCGCGATGCGCGACAGCGGGTTCCTCACGCGGCTCGATCTCGCGTTCTCGCGCGACCAGGCCGACAAGGTCTACGTGCAGGACCGGATGCGCGAGCAGGGCGCCGAGCTGTTCGCATGGCTGGAGGAAGGCGCGCACTTCTACGTGTGCGGCGACGCCGCGCGGATGGCGAAGGACGTCGATACGGCGCTGAAGGCGATCGTCGCCACGCACGGCGGCATGTCGGACGAAGCCGCGAACGACTACGTCGCGCGGCTTTCGAAGGCACGGCGCTATATGCGGGACGTGTATTGACCGGGCGAGCGACGGGCGTCTTGGGGCGCTTGCCGCTCCGCCGTCAGCTTGGAAACGCTAACCACATGAATGGCGGGGCGATTAATCCGTCGCGCGCTCGATGAGCCTATACGATGTTTCGCTGACGAGGAGGCCATGGTCATGAACCGCTGGTTTCTTCCCACTGCGCCAGAAGCTCGGCCGGAATTGCCGTGACGACCTCAGCGTAAGGCTTGCCGACGAACCGCTCCGCACGCTTGAGCAATACGGGAATCGGGCTGCTGGGTTCGTGGGTCTCGAACCATGTTCGCGCCGTACGAATCAGAGTGAGCGCGGCCTGGCGGTCTGCGGGTGAGGATGTCGGTCGGGCCGTGATGTGGTCGTTGGCAGCAACCGTTTTGTCATTCGCCGGTTCTAGTTGCACCGACGCATCGCTCTCTGAGGATGCGTCGTGGACTAGAGCAGGATCGGGGGCTTCTTCCATCTGTTCGGGGGTGTTCGCCGACACCGTGACACTCAGCTTGCCGAGCAGCCGAGTGAGTGACGCCAGATCGGGCAGATATCCTTCGAGATGACGGGCGCACCACGCATCGACTGCAGCGAGATGCGCAATCGCATCATCGAAACCCGTCATCACCTCTGGCTGCACCGCGCGCACATCCAGCAACTGCTGCGTAACGGACTCGGGCGCGAGCGCATCGGCGGGGCGAGGGTGCGCAAAAGCACGCTCGACATCGCGCACCTGCAGTCGCGCCAGCGTCGACTTCGAAAGCACGATCTCGCGCACGTCTGCGAGCAGTCCTTCCGGATCGGCGAGGGCCTGTATCGCATTCATCCGCACTTCACTTGCGGCGCCGTGCCCACCGTCGATATCGGGCTGGGGATGGACGTGTTCGGCAAATGCATCGAGCCACGCGGCCAGCAGTTTCGTGCCATCCGCGAGACCTGCGGCACCGGCGAGCCGCGTGCGACACCGCGTATATAGCACGGCGACCCGAATGTCTTTCGTCCGCACCATGAGCCGTCGGCAGTCGCGCTCGAGCTCGCTCCAGTTGATGGGATCGGGTGCGCCGACGAACGCGCCGTACTGCACATCCTGCCTGGGTGCCGCACGCGCGAACAGCACGACGAAATCGTGGTCGTATTCGAGGTCGGGGCCGCAGGGCATGGAATCGCTCACGGGCGCGAGCCAGTCGTGATGCGGCGTGTCCTTCGCGGTACCTTGACCGGATACGGACCGTCGGGTTGATTGCTTTTTGCTCATGGTCGATTGTCGGATTCAGCCGTGCGCCGTTCGAAATGCCGTACGTAACGCTCGGGTTCGAACCGCATGCCGGTAATCGGCCGGTCGGGGTTCGGGCGGCCAAGCCACCCGGACCATCCGATGCGTTGGCGGCCGCCCATCACGGCCGGCGGCGCGCTTTCGGGCTTGATGCGCAGTTCAAGTTCCCATTCCAGTTCGTAGCCGACGAATGCCCGCACCCATTCGACGAGGCGCGGCAGATCCTCGCCCTGCGGTGTGAAGCGCAAATACGCGTCGAGATCGATGGGGCCGATCACGACGCGGAACCGGTGCTGACGGTCCGGTGCCACGCGACCGAGCATCGCGGCTTGCCCCATCGTCGCGGCGGGGCCAGGCCGGCCCATGCGTCCCTGATCGGCCGCATCGATTGCGATCCAGTGGAACACGTGCTCGTCGATCGCGACCGGCACGCCGAAGTAGTGCTCGAGTGTGGCGCGCAGGCCGTCCGCGTCGCGCGACTCGCGGACGAGATGCGCGGACGCCGCCAATCGCGCGTGCGAGGGCAGGGGGCGCCGCGCAATTTCCGCGGTGTCGTGGCCCGTGAGGCTCGCAATGTAGAACGAAAACCGCTCGTCGTCTTTCCGGTCGAGGCCGGCTGTCGACTGTGCCGATGCCCACGCACGATAGAACAGCGTCAGGAACCGGTGATGGAAGATGTCGAAGAAGTCGACCGTCGTCGTGTCGCGACGACTCTCTTCGCGTTCACGCGCCCATTCGGTCACATGGATCGGCAGGGGCCCGTTCGGACCGAGCATGCCGAGACCGAAGAGCCGTACCTTGAGCCGTCCCGCCGCTTCCTGGACGCTGGCGATTTCGCGCGGCGCGAAAGCGAGACTCGGTTGTTGTCCGAGCCGGAACGGCTCCGACCGTGGTCGGCGGGCAGTGCCGACGGGGTCGACCGCGGGATTCGCGCCGATGCGCCGCAGCAGTGACAGGAACCCGAAGCGCCACGGCTCCATTTGAAGACTCTCCAGCAGGTCGGGCGAGAGCGTGCTGTCGCGCACGAGCGCCGGCAAGGTAGCGCGTTCCATCACAGCACTCCGCGGGTCCCGGTGCGCACGGGCCAGCGTGCGATACGGCCGCGCTGCATCGAATGCAATTCGGTCTGCGTGAAGCTGTTGATCGATACATGCCGCGCCAGCCAGTGCTCGAGAATCGTACCGAACAGATAGGGGCTCACACCGGAGAAACCGGTCTCGTCGACCGTTACCGCACACTCGATGCCACGCCCGAACGTCATTGGGCCGGTGCCCGGAAGCTTGCGCGTGACCGCGCGAGTATTGACGCCGACGAGGCTTTCGATCTGCCGCAGTTGTTCATCGTTGTCGTTCGACACGGTCAGGCGCAGCAGGTCACGTATTCCCTGCCCCCCGTCACGATGATCGAGACCTTCGAGCGGCAGGTAGTTGAAGTTGAGCTGGCGGATCAGGCGCCACGCCATTTCTCGTTCCGCATACGGCGCTTTCGGCGGACTCGGCGGGCGAATGAGGCCAATACTTTCGACTGGCGTGGACGCGTCGGTTGTGAGGTCGCGCACGCCATTGCGCGGCACGAGCGTGGCGAGATCGCGGTTCGTCAGCAGCGCGGCGACCGACAGAAAACGAATGTTCTCGCCATAAGGCGCCTCGTTCTGATCGACCAGCGAGAGAAACACTTCGGTGCCGACATAGGGCGTCCGTGTGCCGTAACGGCGCGCTGAATCCGACACGATCCGTCGTTCGCGCCGTGTCGAGAAATACCGGCCGTGATTGCCTTCGTCGTTGTTCAGCGTCTGATAGAGCGGACGGAATTCCAGTTCGTTCGAGGTTGCAGCGACCTGTCCATGCACGGTCTCGACCGAGAACACTTCGTAATCGAGCGGTGCGAGCCGGGCGGGCACCAGATGAGACTCGGTCTCGCGGGGAGAAATCTCGATGCGGTCGGTATGCCGTTTGAAGAGATTGATGACTGGCGTGCAGAACAGCGCGAAGCGCGACGCGTCGACGAGGTTCGTGAGCAGGCCCGGCGCTCGGTCGAGCAGCACGACGATTTCGACCTCGCGACCGTTCACGCGAGACAGCCCTTGCGCCAGACCGTTGAGTGCGAAGAACCAGAATCGTGCGGGGCACGCGAAGTATTCGTGCAGCAGGTTATGGCCGTGAAACTTCGTCCAGGTCAGTGGCAGCAAGTTCTGATCGGTGCGCAAGCCCTCGTGTTCGATCGCGCCGTGCGTCACGGCGGCGGGAGCGCCCCCCGGTGCGCCGAACTTGCCCGGCGCGGCAATCACGGACGCGACGCCGGCGACGTGCAGCAGCTCGAACAGGTGAGAGGCGACCTGTTCGTCGCCGGCCAGATACACGGGCAGCCGATCGAGCCCCTTCAGATCGGCGATGAGCATGTCGCTTGTCGTCGCCAGCCGCAGCCGTAATGCGCCGCGCACCTGTCGGTCGGGTGGAACATAGCGGTCGAGCGCCGGGATGTCGGGCGGAATGCCCGTCAGGCGCGCATCGGTGATCGTGAGCGGCCAGAGCGTGACGTCCTGGCCACTCGTAAACTGGCAGGCGGTTTTTTCGCCATCGGGAATCCGCGCCTTGAACGACGTGCCGCGCGCGATACGGTAGCCTGCGGCCAGATTGCCTTCGGCCTGGCCGGGATACAGGCGCGCGACCGCGATCGACGGCGTGGGCGCGACGTAATTCGGGTAGATCACTTCCAGTAGCCGCCCGGTGAAGCGCGGAAACTCCGCATCGAGCTTGAGCTGCATGCGCGCGGCCATGAAGCAGAACGACTCGATCAGGCGCTCGACGTAGGGGTCTGCCACTTCGCCGGCCTGCATGCCGAGCCGGCGCGCGATTTTCGGATGCGCCTGTGCGAACTCGGTGGCGAGTTCGCGCATGTAGACAAGTTCCTGGTTGTAATAGTCGAGTAGCCGCGGGTCCATAGGAAAGGTCTCGTTGTGTCGTTGTGCCGTGCCTACCCGGCGCGCATGCCGGTGATCTGGATCTCGCTCGTCTCGAGATCGAGCGAGCTCTGCACCATGAATTCGAGCGGATACGGGTCCATGTGAACCAGGCCGCGCACGTCGAACGCGAGCACATTGTGATGACCGCTGGCGTCGTCACCTTGACGGGGCGACACCACCAGCGAATCGGCGATCAGCCGCGGCTCGAAATCGGTGATGGCCCGCCGGATCATCTGCTCGATGTCGTTCCATTGGCGCGACGCGAGAAAAGTGCCGGCGAGCGGCGGCACGCCGAAATTGACGGTGGACGCGGCCGCCTGCGGATAGTGCGCGCGCTCGATCTGGTCTTCGATGCTCGTCGTGTTCAGCAGATAGGCGAGATCGCGCTGGACGATATCGCGCATCTGCTTGCGCGTGACGGCGTATTCTTCGGGCGCTTCGACGAGTCGAAGCGGTGCGTCGTCCCGCAGCCGGTCCAGCAGGGTCGGCATCAGGTGCGCGTTTGCCTGCCTCGGTGGGCGGGGAACGGCCGAGTTGCCCCGCACTGGACGCTGTTTGCGCTCGGTCATCGACCGATTCTCCGGTAGTGGTGGTCGCCACACACGAGCCAAATTACGCGCGGGCCAGCTCGAAGAGACCGAAATCCCCGCGATTCGTTGTTCGGGGCGTGACTGGACGGCTCTGCGGCTGCAAATGGCATCTTCATGCTTCGCTCTCGCGTACAGGCGCGGACAGCGGGCTGTCGACCGACAGCGCGTGATGCTCACGCCGGGTTAGCGCGGGCGGCAGAGGCGGTGCGCGGTGCGCTTGCGCCGCATGGAATTCGGCCGGCGCAAAGAGGCGTAACACTTCCGGAACGGATCCGACTTCCAGATCGGGCATCAAACTCTGCTCCAGCTGTCCGAACGCGTCCTCGAGATTGTGTTTGCCAGATAGCAGCACTTCAATGGAACCAGCGCTGGCTGGATTTGCCGGTGTCAGCTGTACGTCGTGCAAATCGGGCATCACTGACGCGACAGGCGTCGCAGGGGAGTCGAGCTGTTCGCGCCATGAGTCGGACAGGGCGGTGTGCGGGTCCGTTAGCGCGCGCCAGTACTGCGCGTGAAGCGTTTCGACGAGGTCGTCGGTGCGTTCAGGGGCCGGCGTCGCAAGCGATCCGCCGCCGAGCTTCTCGCGGACGCCGTTTCCGCTGATACCGTGGCTGCCAATCAGATCAAGGATCGACTGACCGCGGTCAGCGAGACCCGACGATTCGAACGGGAGTGCGGCTGCGCCGTCCTCCTGCTTGTCGGGACCGCGCGGCGCGTTACGCAACTCGGGCTCGGCAAGCGAGGTGTCGAGTCGACGGTGCCACGGCAAGCGGAATGAGCGCATGGAAGAGTCAGTGATGGCGGATTGCGCATTTTACTCATGGATGTACGTAATTGGACGATTTTAAATGGGCCGATCGATTTGAAAATATTATCGAGATGAAATCTCCAAATAATAAATTCATGTGATGCATGGATTGCGCACGGCGAATATTGGGATGGTTGGGGTTGGCGGGTGATTGTAAAAAATTTCGTTCACGTTTAATTTCGTATTTTATCAATTTAATCAATTGGTTAGTGGGTTTGTCATGTGGGTGGTTGCCTCTCTCGTTCGGTACGTGGGACGAACGCGGAATATCTTTGATTGGCTGGGTGCTTGCCCGTTTGAGTGGATTGACGGCGGAGAAAGTTAATTGAAATAATGTTCGGCCTGAGAGGCTTGCACATTATTTGTGTGCGAAGTGCGTCAGTAGACCAATGCCGCATGAACAGGATTCCTGATCGTTCCGGCCAGAGCCGGGAAAATATCGAATCAACAACAAGAAGGTTCGCATGACGATTTCACGCCAGGCGCTGTTCGGCAAGCTCGGGGTTCAGCTCTACCGCAGCATCGAATCGGCGACACGGTTCTGCAAGCTGCGCGGCAATCCGTACGTGGAGCTCGTCCACTGGTTGCATCAGCTCCTGCAGCAACCCGATAGTGACCTGCATCGCATCGTGCGGCATGCTGGCATCGATCGCGACGCACTGGATCGGGATTTCGCAACCGCGTTGGCCGCGCTGCCGGCCGGTGCCAGTTCGATCGGCGATTTCTCGTGGCACATCGAGACGGCGATCGAACGCGCGTGGGTGCTCGCGACGCTGAGTCATGGCGATCGCCGCGTGCGCGGTGCGTGGCTCGTCGCTGCGCTTGTTTCGACGCCCGAGTTGAGGCGCGTTCTGCTGTCAGTCTCCCCCGCGTTCGGCAAGATTCCTGTCGACGGGCTGGGCGACAAATTGCCCGCATGGATCGACGGCTCGCCGGAAGCCGCCGATGTGCCATACGATCACAGCGACTTTTCGGCGGCAACGCCGGGCGAAGCGTCCGGTGCAATTCCGGTCGTATCGAAGGGCGGTTCGCTCGACCAGTACTGCGCAGACCTGACAGCGCGCGCTCGCGCGGGCGAGATCGATCCGGTCATCGGCCGTGAACTCGAGATTCGCACGATGATCGACGTTCTGTTGCGCCGTCGGCAGAACAACCCGCTGATAACGGGGGAGGCCGGCGTCGGCAAGACGGCCGTCGTGGAAGGGCTTGCCCGGGCAATTGCATCGGGCGATGTGCCGCCGAAGCTGGCCGACGTGCGACTGCTGTCGCTCGACGTTGGCGCATTGCTCGCTGGCGCCAGCATGAAAGGGGAGTTCGAAGCGCGCCTCAAAGGGCTGCTCGAAGCCGCTGCAAAATCCCCGGCGCCGGTGATCCTCTTCATCGACGAGATTCACACGCTGATCGGCGCGGGCGGTCAGGCGGGTACGGGCGATGCCGCCAATCTGCTGAAGCCCGCGCTTGCGCGTGGCACGATCCGTACGATCGGCGCGACGACCTGGGCGGAGTACAAACGCCACATCGAGAAAGATCCGGCGCTTACCCGACGCTTCCAGGTGCTGCAGGTCGCGGAGCCGTCCGAGGCTGCCGCGGTCGATATGGTACGCGGGCTCGTGCAAACGTTTTCGCGGCATCATGGTGTCGTGGTGCTCGACGAAGCGATCCGCGCGGCGGTGACGCTCTCGCACCGTTACATTCCGTCGCGTCAGCTGCCGGACAAGGCCATCAGCCTGCTTGACACCGCCTGCGCGCGTGTGTCGCTGTCGCAGCATGCTGCGCCGCGTGAACTGGACGATGTGCGCCAGCGCTTCGCGGCCGCACGTGCCGAGGAAGCGTTGCTGGTGCAGGAAGCCCGTATCGGCCTGGATACCGACAGGGCGCTGACGGCCGTGCGCGCGCGCATCGATACGTTGGCGAGCGAAGAGTCGGCAATCGAACATCGCTGGCGCGCTCAGGCGGCTGCCGCACAGGCGCTGCTCGCCGCACGCGAAGCCATTGAACCCCACGACGGCGAAACCCCGCAGGACGATGCGGCAGCGCTTCCGAAGCTGCGCGAACTCGAACGCGCGCTCGCGGCGCTGCAAGACGATGCGCCGCTCGTCTTTCCCGAAGTCGACGAGGCGATCGTCGCGGCAATCGTGTCCGACTGGACCGGCATCCCTGTCGGCCGGATGTTGACCGACGAGGTCGCCGCGGTGCGCACGTTGCCCGACACGCTCGAGGCACGCGTGATCGGCCAGGCCGATGCGCTGCGTCAAATTGGCGAACGTGTGCAGACTGCACGCGCAGGTCTCACGGATCCGAAGAAACCACTCGGGGTGTTTCTGCTCGCCGGCCCCTCTGGCGTCGGCAAGACGGAAACCGCGCTGGCGCTCGCCGAAGCGCTGTACGGTGGTGAACAGAATCTGATCACGATCAACATGAGCGAGTATCAGGAGGCACACACCGTCTCGGGCCTGAAGGGCGCGCCCCCGGGTTATGTCGGCTACGGCGAGGGCGGAGTGCTGACCGAGGCGGTGCGCCGCCGTCCGTATTCGGTGGTACTGCTCGACGAGATCGAGAAGGCCCACCACGACGTGCACGAGATGTTCTTCCAGGTATTCGACAAGGGCTACATGGAAGACGGCGACGGCCGCTATATCGATTTCCGCAATACGACGATCCTGCTCACGAGCAACGTCGGTTCCGAACTGAGCACGAGTCTTTGCGCCGATCCGTCGCTTGCGCCGGATCAGGACGGCCTGCGGGCAGCACTGACGCCTGAACTCCTGAACACATTCCCGGCGGCATTCCTCGGGCGCGTGACCGTCGTGCCCTACCGGCCACTTGCCGACGGTGCGCTCGCCAGCATCGTCCGCCTGCATCTGGGCCGGGTCGTCAAGCGTATGGCCGACGGCCATGAAATCGCGCTGACGTACGACGACGCGGTCGTCGATTACATCGTCGACCGCTGTCTCGTGCAGGAAACCGGCGCACGCGTGTTGATCGGATTCATCGAGCAGTACGTGCTGCCCCGCTTGTCGTCGCTGTGGCTCGAGGCCTTCGAGGCGAAGCAGACCCTGTCGCGTATTTCGATCGGCGTGGTCGATCCGTCCGGCGCACCGGGGCAGGCCCTCGCGTTCGACGCTACCGCCCTTCATTCAGACGAGCCGGTTCGCTGAGCTCGCCGTCCCACCACCACTGTTCAGGAGTTTCATTCATGGCCGCTTCCAGCAGTTCGCAGAAATTCATTGCGCGCAACCGTGCGCCGCGTGTGCAAATCGAGTACGACGTCGAGGTCTACGGCTCGGAGAAGAAGGTCGAGCTGCCGTTCGTGATGGGCGTGCTCGTCGATCTGTCGGGCAAGCATCCGGCCGAGCCGCTGCCGGCGGTATCGGACCGGCGCTTTCTCGAAATCGACATCGACAATTTCGACGAGCGCATGAAGGCGATCCGGCCGCGTGTCGCGTTCGCCGTGCCGAATACGCTGACGGGCGACGGGCAGATGATGGTCGACATGACCTTCGAGAGCATGGAGGATTTTTCGCCTGCCGCGATCGCGCGCAAGGTCGAGCCGCTGCGCCAACTGCTTCAAGCGCGCACGCAGCTCGCCAATCTGCAGACCTACATGGACGGCAAGTCGGGTGCCGAGGCGCTCGTCACGCAGCTGCTTCAGGACCCGGCGCTGCTCAAGTCGCTGGCCGCGGCGCCGAAGCCCGAGCGCCATGCGGACGAAACCGCCGCACAAGACGGCGCGAACTGACCGACGAACCGATAAAGGATGACCATCATGGCGAAACAGGAAGCACGGGGCGCAGTGGCGCAGACGAATACCGAATCCGATTTCACTCAGCTGCTGGAGCGCGAATTCCGACCCAAGACCGACGACGCGCGCGAAGCCGTCGAACTGGCCGTTCAGACGCTCGCCGAGCAGGCGCTGGCTCAAACGGCAACGATCAGCGACGATGCGTACAAGAGCATCGCGGCGATCATCGCGCAGATCGATCACAAGCTCTCCGAGCAGATCAACCTGATTCTGCACCACGGCGATTACCAGGCGCTCGAATCCGCGTGGCGTGGCCTGAATCACCTCGTGTCGAACACCGAAACCGACGAGCATCTGAAAATTCGCTTCATGGATGTCTCGAAAGCCGAGCTGCATCGCACGATGCGTCGCTACAAGGGCTTGGCCTGGGATCAGAGCCCGCTTTTCAAACAGATCTACGAAGAGGAATATGGTCAGCTCGGCGGCGAACCGTACGGGTGTCTCGTCGCAGACTACTACTTCGACCATACGCCACCGGACGTCGACCTGCTCGGCTCGATTGCGAAGGTCTCGGCTGCCGCACACACGCCGTTCATCACCGGTGCCGCACCGTCAGTTTTGCAGATGGAGTCGTGGCAGGAGCTCGCGAACCCGCGTGACCTGACGAAGATTTTCACGCAGAACCTCGAATACACCGCGTGGAACTCGATGCGCAACACCGAAGATGCGCGCTATGTGGGGCTTGCAATGCCGCGATTCCTCGCGCGCTTGCCGTATGGCGCGAAGACCAACCCGGTCGACGAATTCGATTTCGAGGAAGACACGAACGGTTCGGACCATGGGCGCTATGGCTGGGCGAACGCGGCGTACGCGATGGGCGTCAACGTCAACCGCTCGTTCAAGCAGTACGGCTGGTGCTCGCTGATTCGCGGTGTCGAATCGGGCGGCACGGTCGAGAACCTGCCGACCCACACGTTCCCGACCGACGATGGCGGCGTCGACATGAAGTGCCCGACCGAAATCGCGATCTCGGACCGACGCGAGGCCGAGCTGTCGAAGAACGGCTTCATTCCGCTCGTGCACCGCAAGAACACCGATCACGCGACGTTCATCGGCGCCCAATCGCTGCAGAAGCCGGCCGAGTATCACGATGCGGACGCGACGGCCAACGCGAACCTGTCCGCGCGCCTGCCGTACCTGTTCGCGTGCTCGCGGTTCGCGCACTACCTGAAGTGCATCGTGCGCGACAAGATCGGCGCGTTCAAGGAGCGCGAGGACATGCAGCGTTGGCTGAACGAATGGATCATGCATTACGTCGACGCCGATCCGACCAACTCGTCGCAGGAGACGAAGGCGCGCCGGCCGCTTGCGGCCGCTGAAGTGGTGGTCGAGGAGGTCGAGGGCAACCCCGGCTACTACAACTCCAAATTCTTCCTGCGTCCGCACTTCCAGCTCGAAGGGCTGACCGTCTCGCTGCGGCTCGTGACGAAGCTGCCGTCGATCAAGGAAGCGGCTTAACCATCCGGTAGGTCCAGCAGGGACGGACATCGAACGCCTTTGGTGGACGATGATCGACCGGTTTCAAATCATTTAATAAGAGGAGTACTACGCATGGCGCAAGACATTTTCCTGAAGATCGACGGCATCAACGGTGAATCGCTCGACGACAAGCACAAGGACGAAATCGAAGTTCTGACCTGGGAGTGGGACATCCAGCAGGAATCGACGATGCACGCCGGTAGCGGCGGCGGCGCCGGCAAGGCCACCGTCAAGGACCTGACGTTCGAGCACAACATCGACCGCGCCAGCCCGAACCTGATGAAGTACGCGCTCACGGGCAAGCACATCGACCAGGCAACGCTGGTGATGCGCAAGGCCGGCGGCAACCCGCTCGAATACCTGAAGCTCACGATGAGCGACGTGATCGTCACGCGCGTGAAGCCGTCGGGCAGCAAGAACGACGCGGAAAAGAGCCGTGAATCGGTGTCGCTGTCGTTCGCGAAGGTCAAGCAGGAGTACGTCGTGCAGAACGCGCAGGGCGGCAGCGGTGGCGCCGTGACCGCGAGCTTCGACATCAAGGGCAACAAGGAAGCGTAATCGCATCGATGCCTCGCAACCGGTGCAGGCGAATCGTCTCCGTCGGTTGTGGGGCGTCCCACATTGGGAATAAGGGTTCATAGCTGCATGCGCTCGATACCGACCGTCGCCACACTTGTCTGCGCGCTCGCGCTTTCCGCTTGCGCAAGCAGTGGCGAGCCGAAGCCGAAGGAGCCGATTCGGCTCGATATGCGCGTGAACGCGCTGCCCGATGTCAATCCGGACGACCGGGGAAGGGCTGCGCCGATCGTCGTGCGCGTTTACGAACTGAAGAACGACGGTGCCTTCGAGGCATCCGACTTTTTCACGCTGCAGACCCAGCACAAAACGGTGCTGGCCGACGACGTGGTGAAACGCGACGAGTTGCAGTTGCGCCCTGGCGAGCACCGGACGTTCGTGCGCCGGCCCGATTCGGCCACGAAGGCCATCGGCGTGATCGCGGCTTATCGCGACTTGCCGAATGCGGTGTGGCGAGCAGTTTATGTGATGCCGACCGCACCGGACAAGGCGTGGTACCGCCTGTTCACGCCGAAGCTGAAACTGACCATCGATCTCGAGGCCAAGGCCGTCAAGATCACGGAGGCGAAAAAATGAAACACGTCGCGCAACAAAACGGACGGCACGCATGAGCTGGTACGCCAAGGTCGCCTGGCAGGAAGGGCTGTTCTTCCGCCCGCAGCTGTTCCAGCAGCAGGACCGCTATTTCGAGAAATACGCGCATCAGCGTGCGGCGCCGCTGTCGCCGTTCTTTTTCGGCTTCACGCACTACGCGCTCGACCATGAAGCGCTGGCGCTCGGCAAGGTGGTCGTCAAGTCGGCGGCCGGGGTGTTCGCCGACGGCACGCCGTTCGATGCGCCGGGCAACACGCCGTTGCCGCCGCCGTTGACGATTCGGCAGGAGCATCTGGATCAGGTCATCTATCTGGCCGTGCCTGTCCGGTTGCCGAATTGCGAGGAGACCACCTTCGACAACACACCCGATTCGCTCGCACGCTATCAGGTGTTCGACACGGAGCTGCGTGACACGAACTCGATCGGTCTTGCGCCCGAATCGGTGCAACTGTCGAACTTGCGAGTACGCCTGCTGCCTGAAAAGGAGTTGGGCGATGCGTGGATCGGTCTCGCACTCACGTGCGTGAAGACGATTCGCGCGGATGGCAGCATCGCGCTCGACGACACGCTTGTGCCGCCCGTATCCGGTTACGGCGCGAGCGACCTGCTCACGAGTTGGGTGACAAAGATTCATGATCTCGCGCGCTTGCGCGCGAATGCGCTGGCGCAGCGCCTGGCCGGAACCGATGACACCACCGCGAGCGCGGCGACTGTTACCGATTACCTGCTGTTGCAGATTCTCAACCGCTACGAGCCGCTGCTTCAGCATCTGCTGCGGGTGCCGGCGACATCGCCATCGGACGTATACGCGCTGCTGATCGGCATGGCTGGCGAGTTGTCGACGCATCTGCGCACCGATACGCGCCGTCCGCTCGAAACGCATCCGATGTATCAGCATACGACGCCGCATGTGTGCCTGAAGCCGGTTGTCGACGACACGCATCGGCTGCTCAACGCCGTGCTGGTGCGCAGCGCGCAGAGCATCGCGCTCGAGGATCGCGGTCACGGCATGCGCAACGCGGTGGTCGATCCGGTCGACATGCAAGGGTTCACCGCGCTGGTGCTGGCCGTGCATGCGGCAATGCCTGCGGATGCGCTGAAGCAGCAGTTTCTCGCGCAGGCGAAGGCGGGGCCGTCGGACAAGCTGCCGAGCCTCGTGCGCAGTCACTTGCCGGGTATTGGCCTCGAAGCGTTGCCGGTGCCCCCGCGGCAGATTCCATTCAACGCGGGCTACATCTATTACGAATTGACTCAGGGCGGGCCGCTTTGGGAGGAAGTCGTGCGGCATGGCGGCGTTGCGTTGCATGTCGCGGGGGAGTTTCCGTCGCTCAAGCTCGAATTGTGGGGCGTACGGGCATAAGCGCGTCCGTTGCGAGAGAGCTAGATAGCTAATTGGCCCAAGCTCTTAACTAACTCGAATCTGGAAAATGAAAAATATCACCAAGCGGTCTCCGAACCCAACTCAGAAAGAACTCATACGGCGCGGTATCGGACTGGCTTGGTTGATTGTGGTCGTAGGCTATTGCTTTGTCTTATTTGTAGGTGTGGGATCGCAGTCGTTTTGGGGGGGCTATGGCCTTATCGTGCCACCGTTGCTAGCGGTCGGTTGTGCGATTGTCTTGTTTGTACGCGGCGAACCGGATATCGCCGGCGGAATCTTTCTTGGTCTTGTATATGTTTTTTGTGTATTGATTGTTTCGGTGGGTATTTTGTTTTTCTATTTCATTAATAATCCGCCTCAGCTCGTCAACGGCTGGAAATGAATCGGCGGATAGGCGTCGATACCCGAACGCACTATAGGTAAACCGCAGCTCAAGTGATTCAATGGAGATGTCGGAATGGCTTTGTTTGATGCACCACGGACACTATCAGTCTCAGGCGCGGCCCTGCCGCTGTATGCGGGACAGTCGATCCTCACTCCGGTGAAACTCACCGGTGGCGAGACCGTTGGCGAACTGTTCGAGTACACGCTTGAGCTGAAAACTCCGGATGCGCTCGGGTTTTCGCAGAGCATCGCGGCGAACGTCAAGCTCGACACGCTGATCGGTACGGAAGTGACCGTATCGATTCAGCTCGAGGGCAAGGGCCGCTTCATCCCCGGCTTGGCCGGCAATGCTGGCATGGCCAATCTCGGCGCGGGCGCACGCGAGATTACCGGTATCGTGAGCCATGCGACGCTCGTGCGCGAGGATGGTCGTTCGATCGTGTATGCACTCACGCTGCGGCCATGGCTCTGGCAAGCAACCAAGAATTGCGACTGTCGTATCTTCCAGGACATGTCCGTGGTCGAGATCACTGATGCGGTGCTCTCGTCGTATCCGTTCCCGGTCGAAAAACGGCTCACCACGCCGCGGCCGAACAACGCATGGCCCAAGCGTGACATTCAACGCCAGCACTTCGAAAGCGACTGGACGTTCCTGCAGCGCCTGTGGGAAGAGTGGGGCATCTACTACTTCTTCGAGCATGGCGAAGGCAAGCATCGCCTTGTGCTGTGCGACTCGATGGGCGCGCTCAAACCGCTTGGTGACGCGTATGCCGCGCTTCGCTACGAACCGCCGACCGGTCGACGGCTTGACGAGGAACACATTCAGGACTTCTCGGTCTCCCACGCGCTGACCGCAGGTGCGGTGACGAGCGTCGACTACGACTATACGTTGCCGCGTGCGGACCTGAAGGTGACGCGTGAGGATCCTCGCGATACGGGGCTTGCCCACCAGGAGCACTACACGTGGGGTGATTACGCACAGCCGCAGGCTGGTGCGGCTGGACTCTCGGGCGATCACAACGAGCCGCGCACGGAAGCGGAGTACCTGACGCTGGTGCAGATGGAGGCTCGGCGTTGTCAGGGGCTGAGGGCCTACGGCAAAGGCAACCTGCGCGGCATGGTGGCAGGCCAGACGTTCGTGCTGTCGCACTATCCGCAGGATGCGGCGAATCGCGAGTATGCGGTGATCGCCTGCAAGCTGACGATCGAGGAGATTGGCGAAGCGTCCGGATCCGGCCAGCGATACCGTTGCGAGGCGGATTTTACGGTGCAGCCGACAATTGAACCGTTCAGGCTGCTGCGTACGATTGCAAAGCCACGTGTGAACGGCGTCGAATATGCCGTCGTGACGTGTCCGGAGAATCAGGAAATCTGGACTGATGCGTACGGTCGGGTGAAGCTCCAGTTTCTGTGGGACCGGCTCGGCAACAACGACGAGCGTTCAAGTTGCTGGGTGCGCGTGGCCGGTGCGTGGCATGGCGATCAGTTCGGCGGAATCTTTCTGCCGCGCCGGGGGCATGAGGTCGAAGTCGCTTTCGTCAACGGCGATCCGGACTTACCGATCATCGTGGGGCGTGCGGCCAATGCATTCAACATGCCGCCGTTCGCATTGCCGAAAAACCAGACGCTTGCCGGCTATCGCAGCCGGGAGGTCGGCGGCCGTCGGGCGAATACGCTCGCCTTCGACGACACGAACGGAAAAATCCAGGCCCACCTGTCGAGCGACGAAGGCACTTCGCAGTTGAATCTCGGGTATATCACGCGCATTGCCGGCAATGCTGGGCGGCAGGATGAGCGTGGTCGAGGGGCTGAATTGCGAACGGACGGCAAAGCTGCGGTTCGGGGGGCCGAAGGGCTATTGCTCACGACCTTCAGTCGACCAGCCGCCAATGGCGACGCATTCAGCGTCGACGAGATCGATGCGCAGCTTTCCGAGTCCCAGGAGCTTGCAGAAGGGCTTGCACACACTGCTCAGTCCGTTCATGCGCACGATGGTGAACAAACCACCATTGTGACGTCTTTGAAAGCACAGGCGAATGCTATTCGGGGCGGCGGCAAGCTGAATCAGTTCCGGGACCCTCAGCTTGTACTCGCCAGTCCCGCCGGCATCGTTGCGAGTACGCCGGAACAGATTCATCTGAGCAGTGGCCGTGCTGCCGCGGTGACTGTCGGTACCGACATGTCGGTCAGCACGGGCGGTGGCTTGTTCGCGAGCATGCGCAAGGCGTTACGGTTGTTTGTCTATCAAGCCGGTATGCGCTTGGTGGCCGCGGCAGGTGACATCGATCTAAAGGCGCTGAAAGACAGTATTAACCTGCTCGCGAAACTCAATGTCACGGTCGTTGCCGACCGGATTCGCATCAGTGCTCAGCAGGAAGTGGAAATAAGCGGAGGCGGTAGCTACACGCGCTGGCGTGCCGGTGAGATCACAAGCGGTACAAACGGGAGTTTCGAAGTGCATTCGGCTGGGCGCATATTCACCGGTCCGGACAACAAGAGCAGCCCGCTCGTGCTCGACGCCCCGGAATTGCCGGAAAACCTGCACTTCACGCTTGGCGCGCTACCTGGGGCCGCGAACCGGTACGTGGACGAGCCGTACGAATTGTTCAAGGGAACCGCAAAGATCGGAGAGGGCGTGACCGACGAGTTCGGGCGCGTGATCGTCATGAATCATCAGCCGGGAACAAGCGCGTATCGCGTCAAACTCAGCAACGGCGGTGAGTTCAATCTTAAGGTGCGCGATGCGCTTAATCACGATCCCGAGCATGTCGATCTGCGCTCGAATCGTGGCGAACGCGTGTGACGTGTGCTCGAAACGCTACGGGACAACTATATGGCCGACGACATCAAGACGCATAATCCAGTTGATATTGCAATCGACGAAGCTGGGCGTAGGGCGCAAGGCACCGTGCAATGGCTGCTGGAAAAGCGCGAGAAGAATCCGATTACTTACGGCAACGCATTGGATTTCTTTGTATGTGGCCGCGAAGGCTTCGAAAGAATCGAGAAGGACATCCGTGACGCCAAGGCAACCGTGGATATTGTCTGCTGGGGGTTCGATCCGGCAATGGAACTCGTCCGCTCTGGGGCGGAATGGAAGCGTGGAAAAACATACGGTGAGTTGCTGCATGAAATCACTACTCGAGCGCGGAATCCCGTTCGCGTTCGCTTGCTGATTTGGTATGACTTGCTCGCATCGACCAAGCAGAACAACATGCCTGGTTACACCGATGCGAAGCACGGACCACTTGGATCGCCATACGCAAATCACGCTCGCCACGATTACTGCGTGAAGTGGTGGCAGGATCATCTCCCTTCGTCGCAAAGGGCGCAAGGAAGAAACCCAAATCTACAGATCGTTTTGCGAAGTATTTCCAGATCAGATGTCAAGGCTTTAATCGATCAGGCTCCAAAGGAGCAAGATCCACCCGCGTTCGAATGGTATAACCCCGTAGACGAGGCCGGGCTTCTGTGGAATTTTCCGACGCATCACCAGAAGCCGATACTGATTGATTACGAGCATGAAGGAGGCCTTCATGCCATTGGATATGTCATGGGCCTCAACTCCGTGACGGACTACTGGGACAGCGAAAACCATCGAATCGACGACTCGCTGCGCGAGACCTGGTCGGCAACAAATGTCGATGGCGAGCACGCGCAAGCAAAAGCTACGCAGAATCCCGGAAATCGAACTGGTACGGGGCAATACAAGCATGCGAGGCCACTGCAAGATTACGCTTGCCGGGTAGTCGGGCCGGCGCTCAAGCGTCTGCACCAGAATTTTGAGCAAGGCTGGAATTTGTTCGCGCCCAAAGACTGGAAGACGAAGGAGTTGGCAGCGTTGCCACCTCGGATCCCCACCTTGCCGAAAAACCCACGGCAGGCTGTACAGATAGTTCGGACTCAGGCTCACGAGCGGGAAAAAAGCATCAAGGAGCTGTATTTCCAGGCGACAAGCTACGCACGTAACTACATCTATATCGAAAATCAGTACTTTTATTACCCGGAATTCGCGTGTCATTTGAAGGATCAGCGAGAAAAGTTCTGTGATGCTTGGGATCGTCTGTCCAAGAAGCCGATTGCCGAAATTCCTAGGCTCCATCTGTTCATCGTCATTCCACATCCGGAGGACGACGGAATGGTGCCGCGTACCTTTGACACATTGACGGAACTCGGTCACGGAAAAGCGATGCCGAATCAGGCCGATTTGGTGGATTCTGGAAAGATGAGTCAGGACTATAAAAGAGCAAAGTATGTTCAATACGACCTGAATCTCAAGGATGAACACGGAAATCCGCTCAAGGTCAAGGCAAGGCACAAGGTGCTCAATCGTCCGAGCGTGGAGGCGTTGGAGGGCACGCTTGGCCTGAAAGTGAGCGTGGCGCGACTGCGCACAAGCGGGATGGTGGGAGGGAAGATGGCGTATCGCGAGATTTATATTCACTCGAAGCTGATGCTGATCGACGATGTATTCGTGACACTCGGGAGCGCCAACCTGAATCAACGAAGTATGTCGGTGGATAGCGAAATCAATATTGCTGCGACTGGGGAGGAGTGGGCTGCGAAGTTGCGTGAGCGCGTGTTTGGGTTGCAATCGGGTGGAGGGATCAGTGGGACGGGGGAGCGAACCTTGATTCCAACAGTTTATAAAGCATGGGGCGATCTCATGAAGCAAAACGCATTAGCGAGAAAAGATGGTGCGAGTATGCAGGGTTTTCTGCTTGAATTCGAGGACTACCGAGCGACGGCAACTATGCACGCCCAGGTAACTGTTCCGTCATATGACGGGACGTTGGTGGTGTGAGTGGAGGTGTGTGTGACCATATTTATACGCTTTATTTGCGTTGCTCTATTCTTGAACGGTATTAATGTTCAAGCTGGGCCATCGATTACTTTGACCAACAAATTGACCACTGTCATGTCTGACCAGCCCCGCTACGAGAAACTTCCGTTGTTTAATCCGCACCGCAAGGAATTCAAGTGCGTATATCAGGATCAGCACGTGCCGCCGATCGATCCACAGGCAGAGCAGTGGTTCCAGCAGGCGTTGGCGCTCGACGATCCGGACGTGTACTACAAGCGGCGCGACTACGCGAAGATTTATCGACTATACGAGCAAGCGGCCGAACACGATCACTGGAAGGCAATGCTCAATCTCGCGGGATTGATTTTGAGCAGCTATCCGGGGGTGCCTGAGCGTAATCCGGAAGTAGCGATTCGTTGGGTGGAGAAGGCGATGACGCTAGGTGTGCCGGATGCGTACGATCAGATGGGCGTGTACCACCAGAGGGGGCTGGTCAAGGGGGGAAATGCGACCAGTGCCTATGCGTTCTTCCAGAGAGCGGCAGATATGGGAAGTCCATCGGCTATGACTTTCCTTGGCGACAAGCTGGGCGGTACCTATGATTCCCCAGACGGCGATTTTTGGGGAAATCGGCCAATCGCTATGCAAATGTTGCAGTGTGCGGTTTCGCAGGGATATGGTGATGCTGCCTATGAGTTAGGATTTTTGCAATCGAGTGGATACTCTGACGAGGCAAAAAAACTCGCACTGAAAATATTCCATAATGGTGTAAGGCTTGGTAGTGCGAAATGTTCAAATAAACTATCCGTCGAGTTCAATGGAACGTACCTAAAAAATGGGAAAAGTCTTGCAGAACGTGTCGACAGAGACCGCGCGGAACGTTATAGCAAGATTGGCGATGCCCTGGAGCACTACCAAGGCCGTTTGAAGTTGCCAAACCTCGACAAAGTTCTACCGCTTCCCCCGGCACCGTTGCCGAAATGGGATGGCGACGTTAAGACACTGATCGATGCAGCCAAGGCGGTGACACCTCATCCCAAAAAAGACCCGGCATCCAAATTGGAAGGTCGAACCCGCATGCCTGAGGGGCAGGGTGTCATGTCGCTAGCGCAAAGTCCGTATGCCGTGAGCGGCGACAAGGTGGTGCCGGAAAGTGGCTACTGGATGGCGCTCTACGGCTTGTCGACCATGCGTAAGGACCAACTGAAATTTGCCCGCGGTGGTCACCCCGAGCGCTATCGGGCCGGTGAGCGTTTCGACCCGCCGCACGTCAACTGGCTGGAAGCCGAACAGGTGCAGTGGCATTACCTGGGCGAATCTCGACCAGTGCCGCCGAGTCGATCGGTATTTCTGGCGCAACTGCGCGATACCGGATTTTTGCGTCAACTTGAGACGCAGCCTGAGAAGTTGTCGTGCCACGGATCGGAGCGATGCCCGCAAACGGGTATTTGGGAGGCAAGCGTCGGAGTGGATCATCCGCTCGCGGCCTTGTACAACCGCTGGGATCAGCAAGCATTCGTGCCGGAGGGGCAGCCGTTTCCGAAACCAGTTGATCGTCACTTGGAGATTGACCCAGTGCATGTGCGGTGGGTCTTCATGGGCAGCCCCAATGCACGGACGGACGACGGTTTCGAAAGGATTGCGCTGTGAGCAAATCCGGAACGAGTGTGGTCGGGCGGCGCTTGTGCGTTGTGGTCATGAGCCTTTGCTTGTTCGCGGTCAGCGTGCAGGCGGGGCCGCTAACTACCGTGACCAACAAATTGACTGCCGCGATGTCTGACCAGCCCCGCTACGAGAAACTTCCGTTGTTTAATCCGCACCGCAAGGAATTCAAGTGCGTATATCAGGATCAGCACGTGCCGCCGATCGATCCACAGGCAGAGCAGTGGTTCCAGCAGGCGTTGGCGCTCGACGATCCGGACGTGTACTACAAGCGGCGCGACTACGCGAAGATTTATCGACTATACGAGCAGGCGGCCGAACACGATCACTGGAAGGCAATGCTGAATCTCGCGGGATTGATTTTGAGCAGCTATCCGGGCGTGCCTGAGCGTAATCCGGAAGTAGCGATTCGTTGGGTGGAGAAGGCGATGACGCTAGGTGTGCCGGATGCGTACGATCAGATGGGTGTGTACCACCAGAGGGGGCTGGTCAAAGGCGGAAACGCGACCAGTGCTTATGCGTTCTTCCAAAGAGCAGCTGATATGGGAAGCCCGTCGGCCATGACGTTCCTAGCCAGCAAGCTAGCCGGGACATATGACGATCCGGGGGGCGAGTTCTGGGGGAATGAACCCATTGCGACGCAGATGCTTGAGTGTGCTTTGGCGCAAGGGCATGGGGATGCCGCCAATAAACTCAGCTACATTTATGCCCGACCGGTGACGCCAGCGGCGAAGCGACGTGCACTAGAGGTGCTGCACGAGGGGGTGAGGCTTGGAAGTTCCAAATGTGCTAGCAATATCTTTACCGAATTCGATGGATTTGATTTGACCGACGGTAGCAATCTTGTCGGTTACATCGATCAAGCCCGCGCCCAGCGGTATAGCAAGATTGCCCGAGTCTTGGAGCATTACCGGGGTCGTCTTAAGCTCCCGAACCTAGACAAGGTCCTTCCGCTCCCGCCGGCGCCGTTGCCGAAATGGGATGGTGACGCCAAGACACTGATCGATGCGGCCAAGGCGACGACACCATCGTTCAAGAAGAATGCGGTGCCGCCTCTTGACGGTCGAGGGCATATATCGCGGGACGTCGACACATTACCGGTCGATCACGGTCCTTATACCGTATCAACGAATTTTGAACTTTCCACAGTCGATCGACTTCTTGTTTCTAATTGACTTCAATTGAGAAAAACATGTCCCGACAGATCATTGTGGTCAGTGACACGCTGGCACCTCACGGCGGCGAGATATTAACGGGAAGTAGTACGGATAGTATTGAAGGAAAAGCCATTGTTCGTAAATTCGACCTCGTCCGTTGCGCAGAGCACGGCGTGAATCGAATCGAGGAAGGGGACGAAACTTTCCTGGTCGATGGAGTGCCGGTTGCTCTCGAAGCACATCATGCTGGTTGCGGATGTGTGCTGGTGAGTCGATTGAAAACCATATCGGTATCTTGAATTAAATAAATTCGTATTGTTATGTAAGCGTTATTAAAAATCGATGTTTCTTTATGACTAACCAATCAAGCGAGGCCGTGGCGCCCCTCGTCGATCAAAAGCCATCACCGGATAATCGGCAAGAAGCTCCGGGAGCCATGGCCATCCCGTTGCCGAAAAGGCTGTTGGCCGTCCAGAGCGCAAAAAACCCGTTGCTTGAAGCAGCAAGTGCACTCCTGCGTGCGCAGGCGGATATGCCGGAACATCTTGAACCTGAGCAGATACTTGCACTACACATGCTCCTCGATCAGGAAGTGCGCGTATTCGAGAAACTCTGCGAACAGGCAAACATCCGGCGAGATCACATGATCGGCGCGAGCTACTGTCTGTGCACGGCACTGGACGAAGCCGCAACACAAACCGCATGGGGCCAGGAGGGTTCGGCGGCAATCGAATGGATCCACGATGGGCTTGCAACCACTTTCCACGGAGATCTCAAGGGCGGCGACAAGGTCTATCTTCTGATTGGGCGCTTGCTGGAAGATCCGGATGAGCACCGGGACCTCCTTCAAGTGATCTACCGCATTCTCAGCCTCGGTTTCCAAGGCCGATACCGGGACATGACTGACGGCAAGCGCAAGCACGATGCGATTCGTCAACGGCTCTACAACGTGATCACGTCTCAGCGCGAACCCGTGCCGCTGACGCTATCGCCCCACTGGCAATCGCCCGCGACAGGCAAACGCTTGTCGTTCACCGATTTTCCGGTATGGATCACCGTCACGATCCTGTCGGTCATCCTGCTCGGCCTGTTCGGATGGTTCAAGTACGAACTGTTCAGCCGCAGCGCGGACGTCCAGAAGCAGATTGCCGACATCGCCCGCATGACGCCACCGCCTGCACCGCCTCCACAACTGCATCTCAAACAGTTGCTCGAGGACGAAATCGCGGCAGGCACGGTAAGCGTCGTCGAGGATGCCCGCCACAGCGCCGTCACGTTCCGCGGCGACGCCATGTTCAAGCCCGGTGGCGCTTCGGTTCAGGCATCGATGAATCCGCTGATTTCGAAGATCGCCACAGAGATCGCCAAGGTGCCGGGCAAGGTCACGATCATCGGCTACACGGACAACGTGCCGATTCGCAGCCGACATTTCGCATCGAATCAGATGCTGTCGGAAGAACGCGCCACCCAGGTCATGCAGATGCTGCAAACCGCCGGCGTGCCGGCGAACCGGCTCGAAGCCGTCGGCAAGGGCGATGCCGATCCGGTCGGCGACAACCGCACCGCGCAGGGGCGCGCGCAAAACCGGCGCGTCGAGATCGACGTCGCACGCTAAGCCAGATCCGTTTCCGGAATAACACATGAAGAAGTTCCAGTTCCTGTCGTTTCTGGCCTCGCGCCAGTTCCTCGCGTTCCTCGCACTGATCGTCGTTTCGCTCGTGATCTGGTTCGTCGGCCCGTTTTTCGCGTTCGGCGGGCTCAAGCCGCTCGCCGGCGCCGGCATCCGCGTGCTGCTGATCGCGCTGTTGCTCGCCGGTGTGCTGCTCTGGCTCGTGGGCGTGTCGACGAGCATCGTGTTCATCGCGTTGCTGTGCCTGCTGATCTGGTATGCGGCGCCGCTGCTGTCGCTTGGCCATACAACGCCGTTCGAGCCCGTGTCGGCCCGACTCACCGCGATCGCACTGATCGTGGCGGCTTTTGTCCTCTTCTGGATCGTCCGCGTGTGGCAAAAAATGCGCGAAGACGATGCGTTCATGAAGAAGATGCTGCGCATGGATCGCCGCAAGAATGAGTCGCCCGCTGCAGCCCGCCTGCGGAAAATCGAAGGGATCGTGACGAGCGCGCTCGTGCGCCTGCAATCGATGCGTACCGGCGCGCGTGGTCTTGGCAAGCTATTCCAGGGCAAGCGCTATTTGTACGAACTGCCTTGGTACATCACGCTCGGTTCGCACGCGTCCGGCAAGACGAGCGTACTGATGAGCGGTGGGTTGGCGTTTCCCGTTGCCGAGCAGATGCAGCGCGCGGCCGGGACGCCTGTCGGCGACGCTGCCGCGGTGGACTGGTGGTTGACCAACGAAGCTGTATTGATCGACACGGCCGGCTACTACACGCGTCATGGCACGTCGACGGCTGATGACGTCGGCGCGCCCACTGAGGAAACGGGAAAGCCCGCAACCCGCGTTCCGGGCAAGGCCGGCGCCGATGCCGAGCCGGCTGCGGATGGTGCTGGAGAAGATGAGAAGCAGAACGAGGCGTCGCACTCGAAAGCCGCTGCAACGTCGATGGCCAGCGGCCATGTCGTTTCGCCTGGCCCGGGTACGGGCGAACGCCGACAGAAGGTGGATCGTGCGGAGTGGCTCGGATTTCTGGGCATGCTGCGCCGGCATCGTCCTCGCGCACCGATTAACGGCGCGTTGCTGACGATCGATCTTGCGACGTTGGCAAGCGCCGACGAACAGGCGCGCGTGGCGGAGGCTGCCGCGTTGCGCGCGCGGCTGGCGGAACTGAGGCAGGAGCTGGGTATTCGTTTTCCTGTTTATGTGGTCGTCACGAAGATGGATCGTCTGACAGGCTTCGCCGAGTATTTCGGCGCGCTGACAGCCGAGGGGCGGGCGCAGGCATGGGGCTTCGCGCTTCCGTATGGCAAGGAAACCGTTGCGAAGCAAGGGCTGCGCGCGCGCTGCCATACGGAACTCGCCGAACTTGCGCAACGGCTCAGCGCTTCGATCGATACGCATTTGCAGGACGAATACGAATCGCACAAGCGCCGATCGCTTGCCGCGTTGCCCGAGGAGTTCGCCGCGCTGCTCGGACCGCTGCTCGAGATGATCGACCGCGTGTTCCTCGATTCGCGTTACGACGACACCCAGCTCCATTCGACGTTGCGCGGCGTGTATTTCACGAGTGCGCGGCAACGGGATGGCGAGCTCGTTGCGAAGCGCAACACAGTCGTTCAACGTCTTCTGTCGACTCAGAAACACGCGCCCGTTTCACCCGCGCGCGCCGAGGGCAATCAGGGTTTCTTCTTGCACGATCTCCTGACTCGCGTCGTGTTCCCTGAAGCGCATCTGGTGAGCCCCAACCTGCGCTGGGAATATCGTTACCGCCTCTCGCGCCTGATCGGCCACACATTGGCGCTGGTGTTGTTCGTGTGGTTGGCAATCGGACTCCGCGCGAGCTTCGGCCACAACAGCGACTATCTCGATGCGGTTGACCGCAAGGTGCAGGCGCTTGCGGCGCGCGTCACCCAGCTCTACAAGGCACCCAAACCGGAGGCCGTGCCGGACACGCTGACCGACGCGCGCGATTTGCCGACCTTCCCCGGTCTGGACCTGTCGAATCCGGACAGCACGTGGCGCTACGGTCTCTACACGTCGGCGGACATCGCCACCGAAAGCCGCCATGCGTATGACGTGCTGGAGGACAACCTGTTGCTGCCGCAGATCGTGCACCGCCTGGAAGACGTCATGTCCCGGGCGATCGCCAGCAAGGACCCGAAGGCCGCCTACGATGCGCTGCGCGTCTACCTGATGCTGTACGACAAGGCGAAGTTCAACGCGGATGACGTCAAGGCCTGGGTGCTCGACGACTGGGCGAAGACCGACAGCGCGGCTGCTTTCGGTGGACGTGTGTCGATGATCGACCACGTGCAGCAGCTTTTCTCCGGAGCGCGCGTGGTGCAGTCGCCGCTCATCCGCAACGATGCGCTGGTGCAGCAGGCGCGCGCGTTTCTCGATGGCAGCAACGCAACCGATCGCCTTTACCAGCGCGCGAAGGCAGCCATGCTCAAGGAGGCGCCCGACGAATTTACGTTGCTGCGCGCGATCGGCCCGCAGGCCGGCACGGTGTTCACGCGAGCGAGCGATGCACCGTTGTCGCGCGGCGTGTCGGGGCTCTTCACGTTCGAAGGCTATCGGAATCTGTTCGACAAGCGATTGCCGGAATTCGTGCAAATCGCGCGAGACGACGATGCGTGGGTGATGGGGCGCTCGTATCTGGCGGGTTCGTCGGATTCGGCTCAAAAAAAAACGGCTGAGATCGTGAGCAGCGCGACTGGCGCGGACGATGCGTTGACCGACGCGGTCCGCCGCGAATACCTGATGGAATATGCGCAGCAATGGGACGCGTTTCTCGACGACATCCGCACCGTGAGCGGTACGAGCCTTGCGTTCAATCTGAAGGTGCTGCGCAGCTTCGCGGCGCCCGATTCGCCGCTCGTGCGGCTGGCCCGCGCGGCCGTGCGCGAGACGACGCTCACGCAGCCGCTCGCTGCGTCGGACGGTTCGCTGCTGCAGCGGGCCGCCGACCAGCTCAATCAGAAGGCGGACAAGGCGTCGGGTATTCGGGCGTCGGAGCGCGTTGAACGGGAACTCGTCGACAATCACTTCGCGGCGCTGCGCGAGGTCGTGACGGGGAGCGTGGATGCGCAGTCCGATACGCAGCCTGTCGCCGCGCGGGCGGACAAGACGGGGCTGGATGGCGTCACCAACCTGCTGAACGACTATTACACGGCGCTCACCGTCGCCGACAATGCGTTGTCGAACAACAGCATGCCACCGGCGAGCGACGTCGCCGCGAAATTGAAAATGACGGCCGACACGATGCCCGCGCCGTTCCGCGCGGTATTGCTGCAGCTCTCGGCCGACGGCTCGCGCGAAGTCAATCAGGGGATTGGCCACCTGCTGTCGCGCCAGATGCAGGCGGTGGTCGGCGATACGTGCCGGCTGATCGTCGAGGGCAACTATCCGTTTTCACCGGACAGCACGCGGGACGTCGGCATCGACGATTTCACGCGGGTATTTGCGCAGGGCGGCTTGATCGACGACTTCTTCACGAAAACGCTTGCCCCGTTCGTCGACACGGCCGCGAAGCCGTGGCGCTACCGGACGCTGCCTGGCGCAGCCGAACCCATGCGGGGGCCGGACCTGGAGCCGTTCGAGCATGCGAAGGCCATTCGCGATGTCTTTTTCAACGATCCCGGCCACAAGCAACTGACATGGAAGGCCGACATCCGGATTCCCGAGCTTGACCCGACGATCATGAGTCTGTCGCTCGACATCGACGGACAGACTGCGCTCTATCAACACGGTCCGGTCGCGCCTTTCACGGTCACGTGGCCGGGGCCGCGCGGTGGCGTCCACACGGAAATCACGGCCAGCCCGCGGATTCGGCCGGACACGTCGACGATCGCAGCGGACGGACCGTGGGCGTTGATGCGCCTGCTCCAGAAAGGTCGCGTGGTGGACACGGCGACGCCGGGCCGTACGCGCATCGCGTTCAGTTTCGACGGTCGACAAGCGGCGCTCGACGTCGTAAGCGCCGGGAGCGTCGCGAATCCGCTCACGAGCGACGTGCTGAAGACCTTCCGGTGTCCCAGCACGATGTCGACGTTCAACCTGCCGGACAGCGGCCCGCCGCCGGGGTTGCCGCGAGGCATGTTGCCGGCGAGCACGGAAAGCGCCTCCCGCTGAATCGGAAGGAATCGATCGATGACTCTTTCGACATCTTGCCCGCAGGGTGACGCAAGGGCTGTGGCGTCGCTGCCTGTTGCCGCACGTCTCGAGGCTGCCCGGCAAGCGATCAACCCGCTACTCGAAGCGTCGCGCATCCTGTTGCAGGCGTTGGCCGATACGCCGGAAACGCTCGATGCCGATGCGATCGCACCGCGGCGTCGATGGCTGGGGCACGAAGTTCGCCTCTTTACCTGGATCTGCAATGCGCTCCCGGTCCGACCCGAGCATGTCCGTTCCGCAAGCTATTGTCTGTGCTCCGCGCTCGACGAGGCGGCGATGCAGACGTCTTGGGGAAAGGGCGAAGCAACCGGCGTCGAATGGCAGGACAACTGCCTGGCGAGTGCGTTCGGACATGATCGTCAGGGCGGCGACCGTGTTTTCCGACTGATCGACGAGACAATGCGCGATCCGCGTGCGAACCTCGATCTGATCGAGCTATACCAGAACGTACTCGATCTCGGCTTTCGTGGGCGCTACCGGTTTGAAGCCGGGGGGCAAAAGCGCCTGCAGGTCATTCGCGAACACGTACACGACGTGGTCACGACGGGGGGACACGGCGTGAATCGCGTCAGCAAGCCGCCGAAACGTCAGCGACAGACGGTCGATCCGTGGGTACGTCCCGTTTCGGTGCGTCGATCGCGAGCGAGGTTCGCCGGAGGTCTCGCCGTCGCGTTATTGCTGGGGGCCGGGGGCTACGCCGCGGTGGACCGGTGGGTTCACGCGAAATCGAGGCGACCGGCGTCGACGCTCGATGCACTGGTTCGCAATCTGGAACTGCGGCTGCGCGATGAAGTCGCGGCAGGGAATGTCGAACTGATTCGCGACGCCGGGCGCCATGCGGTGACGCTCCGATTCAGCGGAATGTTTGGGCCCGGCGACGCAACGGTCGCGCCGTGGGGCGCTTCGGTCGCGGCTTCGGCAGGCCGGGAAATCGCGACCGTGACCAAGGACGCGACCGTCCGAGTGGCAGGATATGCGGACAGCACACCGATCAGTTCGGCACGTCAAGCATCCAACTACGCGCTTTCCGAAGCACGTGCCCGGCACGTCGCCCAGATTCTCGCTGCGGCAGGCGTGCCGGCGCCGCGCATCATCGTCGAGGGAAATGGCGATGCCGATTCGCTGGCGGACAACGTTACCGCGTCCGGAAGGGCGAGAAATCGTCGTGTCGAAGTGACCATTACGGATTGCGGATTCAACCGGTCGATGCAACAGATTGATGGAACCGCTGGGCGGGTGTGTCAAAGTTTAGCGTCTTACGCGGACGCTCGTTGAGACGCCTCGCTACAGCGTCGAGTTGGGCTTGGGAATAGGCAGAGACGTCGGTGCCTTTCGGGAAGTACTGCCTCAGCAGTCCGTTCATGTTTTCATTCGAGCCGCGTTGCCACGGATTCTGCGGATCGCAGAAATAGACCTGGATCTTGGTCGCCACGGTAAAGCGTTTGTGATCAGCCATTTCCGTGCCCCTGTCCCAGGTCAGCGATTTATATAGTTCTCGAGGTAACTTGCTGGCGTGTCGTATCAGCGCGTTGACCACAGCCTCGGAATCCTTACCGGCTACTTTTACCAGCATCACGTATCGACTCTGACGTTCGACAAGAGTCGCAATCTGGCTGGTCGCGTTGCCAAACAGCAAGTCACCTTCCCAGTGCCCGGGTATCGCGCGATCCTCCGCCGTCGCGGGGCGTTCACTGATCGATACAGCGTCGCGAATGTTCGTGCGGTCTTCGGTTTTCAATGTGTGATGGCGAGACCGGCGCATCGCTCGAGAGCGTCGCAAGTGTTCAAGCAATTCCTTTTTCAGGGCACCGCGAGCTTGAATATAGAGGCTCCGATAGATCGTCTCGTGTGACACCAGATGGTCCTTGTTGACGGCATACGTATGCTTGAGCCAACCAGAAATCTGCTCAGGGGACCACTGCAGCTTCAGCTTTGCAGCGACAACTCGCGCCAGCGTCTGATTGCTCACTAATTTGCAAATCTTCGGGCGACGTGCCCGATCCCAGGCGAGCTCATCCGCCCGGCTCGCTCGATAACCTTGGCTGCCTCCGTTGCGCTGCAGCTCGCGGCTGATCGTGGAAGGAGCACGTCCCAGCTTGGCCGCGATAGACCGAATCGATAATCCGCTTACCAGGCAGCGAGAGATTTCCTCGCGTTCCGCGAGCGTCAATGTCTGCGGTGCGCGATGTCTTTGCGGTGGCTCGATGCCGCCGGCCTCTGACAGGATCCGCTGTATCGAAGAGTGGCCCCGATCGAACAGTTTGGCAATTTGATGAATCGTTTCACCTTTGCGCCAGCGGTCCCACATGAGTGCTTTCTGACTCTCAGAATAGTAGATCCTCGGCCTCTGCTTCATTTGCAACACCTCCACTGCTTGCGCAGATTCTAGTGTGTTGCATCGACCGGTTGAATCCGCAATTGACGTTCGATTGCGAGCGACAATTTCAGCCGTGAGCAGGCGACGAGTGCATGTCCAGCAAGATCACGGGCACAGCCGTGTTCGCGGGCCCGGTCACCGACTACCTTCTCGCCGAGGGAGGAGAAGTCAGGGGCTCATGTAGTGGGAGCTGTTTGAGGATCCTGACACATTCAAACAGCCCCCGGCCTTTCATCTCATTGGCGTTTCTTATTGCTGCCGTTCCCACGCACGCGCCTGCTCGGCGCGCACGAACGCTTCCGACGAGGCCGGCAGCAGGTTGCGGAACGCGCCGCCGTCGCTGTCGATCACGTCGACCATCTTCGCGATCATTTCTTCCGGGTCGTGCTGTTCGAGCGGGAACGTCAACCGCTCGGGCGTCACGGTATGCACGGCCGGATCGTGCCAGCGCCGCGTCGTTTCCATCATCCGGTCGTTGAAGCCGGTGCGATACGGGCCCGGGTTCACGACCGCGACGCGGATGCCGTGCGGCGCCAGCTCCGCGTGCATCGCCTCGGCCACCGATTCGACCGCGTGCTTCGACGCGCAGTACGCGCCGGTGAACGGCCCCGTGATCAACCCCGCGATCGACGACACGAACACGATCTTGCCGCGTTTGCGCGCGAGCATCCCGCGTGCGATCTGCTGCGTGAGTTCGAGCGGCCCGAACACGTTCACGTCGAACAGCTCGCGCACGATCTCGATCGGCAGGTCGACGAGCGCGCCGGCTTCGCCGACGCCCGCGTTGTTCACGAGCACGTCGATGTCGAGTTCGGCGGCGCGCGCGCGATCGTAGGCCGACGTGACGTCGAGCTTCACCGCGCGCAACGCGGTGTCGCGCTGCGCGGCGGCGTCCGTCAGGGCGTCGATCTCGACGGCCGTGCGCACGCCGGCCGTCACGTCGTGGCCGCGTTCGGCGAGCCGCAGCGCGACTTCGCGGCCGAAGCCGGTGCCCGCGCCGGTGATGAAGATGCGTTTCCGTGTCATGTGCTTACCTCGTGGAGTGAAGGGTTGCCTGAAAAAGGTCGCGGCAGTGCTGCGCGATCGCGGCGTCTTCGTCGACGCTGCCGCCCGAGATGCCGATCGCGCCGACGCAGCGCCCGTCGCCGTCGACGAGCGGCTCGCCGCCGCCGAACGTGACCAGGCCGCCGTGACTGTGTTCGATGCCGCGCAGCGGACCGTCGCCCGACATCGCACCCAGCGCACCGGTCGACGTGCGAAAGCGGACGGACGTCAGCGCCTTGCGCTGCGCGAGGTCGATCGCGCCGAGAAAACAGTCGTCGGTGCGCACGAACGCGAGCAGGTTCGCGCCGGCATCGACGACGGCGATCGCGACGCCGGCCGCCTGCAGCGACGCGGCATGAGCGAGCGCAGCGTCAATCGTGCGGCGGGCGACGGCGAGCGGCAGCGGAAGTGAGGCAGTGAGCGGGTTCATGCGAGGCTCCGAGGGACGACAGCGCCAGTGTAGGCAGTTGCGGTATATGGGAGAATCCGTATTCCGCTCGAAGCAGTTTCAAGTTTTTCTAATGATGAACAGACGATGAGCAGACGCGATCCGATGGCCGGCCTGCACGTGTTCATGACCGTCGCGACGGCCGGCAACTTCACGCGGGCCGCCGCCGCGCTCGGCCTGACGCCGGCGGCCGTCAGCCTGGCGATCGGGCAGCTCGAGGGCGAGCTGAACGTGAAGCTGTTCAACCGCAGCACGCGCGGCGTGAGCCTCACCGAAGCCGGCCAACGCTACCGGCGGCAGACCGAGCCGGCATACCGGCAGGTCATGCAGGCACGGGACGAACTGAAGGATGCGCGCAGCGAGCCGAACGGGCTGTTGCGCGTGACCGCGCTGCCGCTCGCGCGCTTGCTCGTGATCGCGCCGGTGCTCGCCACGTTCCGCGAGCGCTATCCGAAAGTCCGGCTCGAAATTCGCTACGAGAACGAACTCGTCGACATCGCGAAGGACGGCTTCGACGCGGGGATTCGCCTGGCCGATCGATTGCAGCCGGGCATGATCGGCGTGCGGATCGCGCCTGCGCTGACGTGTGCACTGGTCGCGTCGCCCGGCTATCTGGCGCGGTACGGTGCGCCGGAATCGATTGCGCAGCTCGAGCATCATGCGTGCGTCCGTTTCCGGTTCTCGGAAAGCGGACGCCTGCATAAATGGCTGCTGCGCGACGGGCGACGCGACGTCGATCTTGATCCGGACGGCGTGTTCGTGACGAACGACGACGATGCGGTGATCGACGCGGCGCGCGCCGGTGTCGGCATCGCGTTCGCGTTCGTGCGCGAGCGGATCGAGCAGGACCTGCGCGACGGCACGCTCGTCGAGGTGCTGCCGGGCGCGTGCCGCACGCTGCCGCCGATGTGGCTGTACTACGTGAATCGCAAGCACATGCCGGCCAAGCTGCGCGCGTTCATCGACGTGCTGCGCGAGCGCGAAGGCGCGGGTGCGGCGTAAGCACGTCGGCCGCTCGCTGCAGCAATGGGTCCGGCGGCGCATGATGGCGGCTCCCCCCACGAAGCCATGGAGTCGCGTGATGACCGTATTCCCGCATTTTCCGATTCGAACGTTCGTGATTGCCGCCGCGCTGGCGGCCGCCGCGGTGTGCAGCGCAGCGGCCATCGGCCAGACGTCGACGGTGCCGGCCGGCACGGCTGTCGCAACGCCCGACAACGCGGTGCTGCTGACCGTGTTCCTGAAACACGACCAGTCGCGCCCGCTTGCCGAGTTGAATGCGCAGCTTGCGAAGCAGGGGTTCTACAAGGCGTTTCCGCCGCCGGGCGTCGAGGTGGTGAGCTGGACGGTGACGATGGGAATCGGGCAGATCGTCGTGCTGCGGCTGCCGGCGTCGCGGGTGCGCGAGGTCAATCGTGTGCTCGAGGATACGGCCTGGGGCGCATACCGCACGGAGTTCTACCCGACATACGACTACAAGGCGATCGGGATGGGGGAGCATGAGCGGGCGAAGTAACGCGCGGTGGCGTATGTCCGTACCGGCGGTGCGCCGCGGAGGGGCGCAGCGAATCGGCCCGCCGCCATTCCGCACCGCGCCGCGCCCTCGCGTTTTCGTCCTCACCCGGCGGGCTCGGCGCGGTAAATTCCACCGAAATGCATCACAAGTCATTCATCCGATGAAAAAACGACCTCCGTTGCCGGTATGATGCGCACCTTGCGTTCGTGGGACGCACGGTTTCTTTATGCGTTTCGATGCGCGAGAAACCACAAATCCGCACAAAGGCGACGTGAAAGATTCTGTAATATAAGTTCCGTATACTCGTAAGTTCTGATCCAGGCGCCACGCCCGTCTTCGGCCGGCCGCCCATGCAGAACAACCAGACAGGTCGCCGCCCGGCCAACCCGCGCCGCGACACGCTATGCACCACCACTGAACACGTTATGTCTTCCCGCCACCCTGGTTCGCCCGGTCGTGCCGAGGCGGTGATCGCCCGTGCCCGGGCGCTGATCCGCCACGAGCGCGTGCTGTCGCCGCTGCTCGCGCTCGGCATCGGCCTGCTGCTGATCGTGGTTTTCCAGCATCTGTCGGAATCCGTCGACTACCGCTCGGTGATCCGCCAGTTGCGTCACATGTCCGTCGGCGAGTGGGGCGCGTCGCTCGCCGCGACGGCCCTCAGCTACCTCGCGCTCGTCGCCCGCGATGCCGTTGGCCTGCGCTATGTCGCGGCCAAGGTGCCGCGCGTCGCGTTGTGGATCGGCGCGATCGCCGGTTCCGCGCTCGGCAACGCGACCGGCTTCGGCGCGCTGACGGGCGGTGCGGTGCGCGCCCGCGTGTACGGCGTGTCGGGCGTCACGCCCGCCCAGATCGGCCGGATGACGGTGTTCACGAGCGGCACGCTGGCGCTCGCGATGGTGCTGATGACGGCGGTCGGCATGGTCTGCGTGCCGGAGGCGCTCGCCGCGATGCTGCACGTCGCGCCCGGCGTGCTCACGTGGACGGGCGCCGCGTTGCTCGTCGCGCTCGCCGCGCTGGTCGTGCTGTGCGGCAACACCGCACGCCCGGTCGTCACGCGCTTCAAATGGCTGTCGTTCGACGTGCCGGCGCGGCGCGATCTCGTCGCGCAGGTCGTCTACGCGGTGCTCGACGTCGTTGCCGCAGGCCTCACGCTGTGGGTGCTGCTGCCGGCGGCGCCCGTCGGCTTCCCGACCTTCATTACCGTTTACGCGGCCGCGTTGCTGCTCGGGATGATCGGCCATACGCCGGGCGGGATCGGCGTGTTCGAGGCGGCGATGGTTTTCACGCTCGGTCGCGAAGTGCCCGCGCACGCGATGGTCGCCGCGTTGATCGCGTATCGCGCGATCTACTTCGGCGTGCCGCTCGTGCTATCGGCCGGCCTGCTGGCCGGTTTCGAGGGCCGCGCGCTGCGGCGCCGGCTCGTGACGCGGCAGGCCGTGCGCGTGTCGCAGCTCGCGCCGGTGTTCCTGAGCCTCGTGACGTTCGCGGTCGGCGGGATGCTGGTGATCTCGAGCGCGACGCCCGCGTTCTGGCACCGGATCGCGATCCTGCGCCACATCGTGCCGCTGTGGGTGCTCGAAGGCTCGCAGGTGATCTGCAGCGTGCTCGGCGTCGCGCTGCTGTTCGTCGCGCGCGGGCTGCTGCGCCGGCTCGACGGCGCATGGTGGATGACCTTCGCGTTGACGCTCGCGAGCCTCGCGCTGTCGCTGGCCAAGGGCCTCGCGTTCGTCGAGGCCGGCGTCCTCGGCACGCTGCTCGTGCTGCTGCTCGTCAGCCGTCGCCGGTTCAACCGTCATTCGTCGCTGCTCGCCGAGCGCTTCACGGTGAGCTGGTTCGTGTCGGTGGCGATGGTGCTGATGCTGGCCGTGTGGGTGCTGTTCTTCGCGTTTCGCGACGTGCCGTACACGCGCGATCTGTGGTCGCATTTCTCGTTCGATGCGCGCGCGCCGCGGGCGCTGCGCGCGACGCTCGCGTCCGGCGTGTTCGTCGCGCTGTTCGCGCTGTGGCAACTGCTGCGCCCGGCGCCCGGGCGTTTCGTGAAACCCGCGGAGCAGGACCTGATCGACGCGGAGCAGATCATTCGCGCGCAGGAGTGCAGCGACGCGGGCCTCGCGCTGATGGGCGACAAGTCGTTCCTGTTTTCCGAATCGCGTCGCGCGTTCCTGATGTACGCGAAGAACGGCCGCACGTGGGCCGCGCTGCACGACCCGGTCGGCCCGCGTGAAGAGTGGCCGGCGCTGATCAGCAAGTTCATCGCGCTCGCACACGCGCACAGCGGCCGCGCGGCGTTCTACCAGGTGCGCGCGAACGCGTTGCCGCTGTATCTCGACGCGGGGCTCACGCTGATGAAGCTCGGCGAGGAAGCGCATATCGCGCTCGACCAGTTCGACCTGAAGGGATCGAACCGGTCGCACCTGCGCTACGCGCTGCGCCGCGGCGACAAGGATGCGCTGACGGTCGAGGTGATCGCGCCGGGCGACGTGCCGGCCGCGCTGCCGGCGCTGCGCGACATCTCCGACGGCTGGCTCGACAGCCGCGATGCGCGCGAGAAGAGCTTCTCGGTGGCCGCGTTCCACGACGGCTATCTGTCGACGCAGTCGGTGATGCTGGTGCGTCAGGCCGACAAGCCGATCGCGTTCGTCACGTTCATGACGACCGACCTCAACACCGAGGCGACGGTCGGCGTGATGCGCCATCTGCCCGACGCATCGCCGTACGCGATGGAGTATCTGTTTACGCAGCTCGCGCTGCATCTGAAGGAAGCGGGGTTCCGCAAGCTGAGCCTGGGCATCGCGCCGTTCTCGGGGATGGGGGCGGCGAAGATGCCGTCGCCGTTCCACCGGCTCGGCCTGATGGTCTGGCGCTTCGGCGGCCGCTTCTACAACTTCCGCGGCTTGCGCGCTTTCAAGAGCAAGTTCGAACCGCACTGGGAGCCGCGTTATCTCGCGGCCTCGGGCTCGGTCGGCGTGTTCGTCACGCTCGCGGATCTGTCATTGCTGGCTGGAGGTCGGCGTTCATGATGTCGAAGAAGTTAATCGCGCGGGCGGCAGCCGCCTGCGCGGGAATGATGCTGGCCGGCGCCGCGTGCGCCGCGCAGCCGGCCGCAGTGAAAGCAGAAACCGTCTCCGGCGGCCGCTACGGGCCCGTGACCGTGACCCGGCCGAGCGGGCCGCTGCGCGGTTTCGTCGTGCTGTTCTCGCGTGAGGCCGGCTGGCATGCCGCCGATCAGCAGGCGGCCGACGCGCTCGCGAAAGCCGGCGCGATGACGGTCGGCGTCGATTCCGGGCGTTACGCGGCGAATCTCGCCGCGAAGCAGGAGGCCTGCCACCACCTCGACGGCGACGCCGAGGCGGTCAGCCATCAACTCGAACGGCTTGCGCAGTCGTCGCGCTATTTCACGCCGATCGTCGCGGGCATGGGCCAGGGCGGCGCGATCGCGAAGCAGATCCTGTCGATGGCGCCGGAGAACACGATCGCCGGCGTCGTCGCGGTCGGTCCGGCCGCGAAGCTCGATCCGCGCTTCAAGCCGTGCCCGCCCGATTCGACGATCGTGCGCCGCGCGATGCCGGGTTTCGTCGAAACGGCTGCCGCGGGCGACACCGCGAAGCTCGTATCGCTCGTCACGTCGCACCTGCGCGACACCAGCAGCAGCGACGAACTCGACGTGTCGGACCTGCCGCTCGTCGAACTGCCCGCCAAGGGCGGCAGCGACCGGCTCGCGATCGTGATCTCGGGCGACGGCGGCTGGCGCGATCTCGACAAGACGATCGCCGAGGCGCTGCAGCGCGACGGCGTGTCGGTGGTCGGCATCGACGCGCTGCGTTACTTCTGGAGCGAGAAGCCGCCCGCGCAGGTGAGCCGCGATCTGGCCCGCGTGATGCGCACGTACACGGCGCGCTGGCATGCGAACCGCGTGGCGCTGGTCGGCTACTCGTTCGGTGCCGACGTGATGCCGTTCGCGTACAACCGGCTGCCCGCCGACCTGCGCGACAAGGTCGCGGTGATGTCGCTGCTCGGCTTCGCGCCGTCGGCCGATTTCCAGATCCGCGTGACCGGCTGGCTCGGCATGCCCGCGAGCGACAAGGCGCTGAAGGTTGCGCCGGAAATCGCGAAGGTGCCGCCGGCGCTCGTGCAGTGCTTCTATGGCGCGGAAGAGACGGACACGATGTGCCCGGCGCTCGCGAACACGGGTGCCGACGTGATCAAGACGCAGGGCGATCACCACTTCGGCCGCGATTACATCGCGCTCGAGAAGAAGATCCTCGGCGGGTTCGGCAAGCCGGCGGCGGCGCGCTGAACGCCGGCGGCGCCCGCGTGACGGCGGGCGCCGGCCGGTTTTGCTTCCGGTTCATCGTACGGGCGGCCAGCGAGCCGCCCGTTTCATTTTCCGGGCTGCGCTGCCGCGTCCTGCGGCGGCATCGTCGTTCTCGCATCGCGCTGATAGAAGCCCGGAAACCGGTCGAGCTGCCGCCGTGCGGCCGTGAGGTCGGTGTCGTCGCCGAGCACCGCGCTCGAAAACCCCGTGCGTTCCATCAGCAGCAACTGGTCGACCAGGACGTCGCCGGTTGCGCGCAGGTCGCCGGCGAAGCCGTAGCGCTTGCGCAGCAGGTAGGCCTGGCTGTATGCGCGGCCGTCGGTGAACGACGGAAACTGCAGGTCGATGCGCTCGGCCTGCGCGATGCGCGCGGCGAGCGGCGGCAGTGCCTCGTCGTTGCCGATCGTCAGCGTCGTCGCGCCGTGCTGCTCTGTATCGTCGGCATGGTCGGCCGGCGTCAGCAGCCGGATGCGTTCGTTTGCGTTCGCGATCTCGTGGTTCATACGGGTTCTTCCTGATGACGCGCGGCGTTCGCGGCGGCCTTGAACGGCTCCGTTCCGACGCGGCGCACCGTGTCGATGAATCGTTCGCAGCGGCCGTTCGCGTCGACGCGCGCGTCGAGATACGCGTTGACGATCGCGTCGACGACGTCGACGATCTCGTCCGCCGAAAACGACGGGCCGATCACCTTGCCCGGCCGCGCGGGGCCGCTTGCGATCGAGCCGTCCGACCCGCCGAGCGTGACCTGGTACCACTCCGCGCCGTCCTTGTCGACGCCGAGGATGCCGAGGTGGCCGCTGTGATGATGGCCGCACGAGTTGATGCAGCCGCTGATGTGCAGGTCGATGTCGCCGATGTCGTGCAGCAGGTCGAGATCGTCGAAGCGCTCGGCGATCGCGTCGGCGACCGGAATCGAGCGGGCGTTCGCGAGCGCGCAGAAATCGCCGCCCGGACACGCGATCATGTCGGTCAGCAGCCCGACATTCGCGCTCGCGAGCCCGATCGCGCGGGCGTTTTCCCACAGCAGGAACAGGTCGTCGACGTGTACCCACGGCAGCACGACGTTCTGCGTGTGCGTGACGCGCGCCTCGCCGGCCGAGAAGCGGTCGGCGAGATCGGCGAGCGCATCGAGCTGGTCCGGCGACGCGTCGCCGGGCGCCTGCAGGCGGCGCTTGAACGACAGCGTGACGATGCGCAGTGCCGGGTCGCGATGATCGGCGACATTGCGGGCGAGCCAGCGCGCGAACGCCGGATGACGGCTCGCCTGCGCGGACACGCGCGCGTTGGCGTCCGCGAGGTCGAGCGTGCGCGGCTTCAACCGCGGCGGGACGAACGACGCGGCGACGCGATCGAATTCGGCCTGCGGGATCGTGTGCGGGCCGCCGTCGTGGACGACGATCTGGCGGAACTCTTCCTCGACGTCGTCGATGTAGCGTTGCCCTTCGGTCTTCACGAGGATCTTGATCCGCGCCTTGTACTTGTTGTCGCGCCGCCCGTAGCGGTTGTACACGCGGACGATCGCCTCGATGTAGTTCATCACGTGCTCCCACGGCAGGAACGCGCGCAGCAGCATCGCGATCGTCGGCGTGCGGCCCATCCCGCCGCCCACGCTCACGCGAAAGCCGAGCGCGCCCGCGTCGTCGCGCACGAGCTTCAGCCCGACGTCGTGCCAGTCGGTCGCCGCGCGGTCTTCGGTCGCGCCCGTGATCGCGATCTTGAACTTGCGCGGCAGGAACGCGAATTCCGGATGCAGCGTCGTCCACTGGCGCATCACTTCGGCGAACGGGCGCGGATCGGCGATCTCGTCCGGCGCGACGCCCGCGCGTTCGTCGCACGAAATGTTGCGGATGCAATTGCCGCTCGTCTGGATGCCGTGCATGTCGACGGTCGCGAGCAGGTCCATCACGTCGGCCGCCTTCGCAAGCGGAATCCAGTTGAACTGCACGTTGGTGCGCGTCGTGAAGTGCGCGCTGCGGGTCGGCAGGCGCAACGTGCCGAGCAACGCCTGGGCGTCGCACGCGGCGCGGTAGGTGGCGTCGTCGGGTACGTCGTAGTCGCGCGCGATCCGCGCGAGCATGCGAAGCTGCGCGCTCGACAACTCGCCGTACGGCACCGCGACGCGCAGCATCGGCGCGTGGCGCTGCACGTACCAGCCGTTCTGCAGGCGCAGCGGCCGGAACGCGTCCTCGCCGAGCGTGCCTTGCTGCCAGCGTTCGAGCTGGTCGCGGAACTGGGCGGCGCGGCTGTGCACGAGCGCCCGGTCGAAATCGGTATATCGATACATGACGTGATACGCGAGAGGCGCCACGGCGAATGGCGCGCGGCGCGGGAAGGCGTTGCGACGGATGTCAGGCAACGGAAGACAGCGTAGGGAACGCGATGCGGCGCGACAAGCAGCAGATCGGAACAAAAAAGGCGCAGCAGATGGCCGGCGGGGCGCCGGCGTGGGCCGGGCATGCGCGCATGCCCGTGGCCGAGGTCATGCGTCGACGACGAGCGCCGGATCGAGCGCGCGAATGCGCTGGTCGATGAAGTAGCCGCCGCCTTCCTGGTAGCGCAGGAACAGGCGGCCGCACGCGCGACAGCGGCTGACGGCGCAGCGGTTGTACGGGAAATGGCGCGGCGCGATCGGCGCGTCGTCCGACGCGTAGCGCGTGCCGGCCGGATGATATTCCGCGTAGGTCGGCTCGGGTTCGCCCGGCGGGATGAGCGTGGCCACTTCGATCAGTTGGGTGTCCGGCAGCGACAGCGGCAGGGTCGTCCAGCCGGCGAGCGAGGTCTTCGTGCACGTGCACGGCAGCGTGACGTGCGCCGCTTCGGCCGTCAGTTTCAGCAGCGCGTCGTGATCGAGGTAAGGCAATTGGCTCATGGGCAATCGGGAAAGGGCGGCGGGACCTGCAATGTAACCCGCGTACGGATCGTCTGCATGGCCGTGACGCGGCCGGCGCAGCGCGCGTTGCGCGATCAGCCTGCCTTGCGGACCGACGGCTGCGCGACCAGTTCGCCGAGCACGCGGATCGCGCGCTCGATGTCGCGGCTCCACGGATGGCCGAAGTTCACGCGTACGCAGCGCTCGAAGCCGTGCGCGGCCGAAAACAGCGGGCCCGGTGCGAAGCTGATACCGCGTGCGATCGCCTGGCGATGCAGCTCCATCGCGTCGATCGCGTCGGGAAACGCGAGCCACAGGAAATACCCGCCGTCGGGCCGCACCCATTCGACGCCGGCCGGCAGCCAGCGCCGCAGCGCGTCGTCCATCCGGTCGAGCTGCGTGTGCAGCGCGCCGCGCAGCTTGCGCAGGTGCCGGTCGTAGCCGCCGTGCTCCAGATAGTTCGCGATGCCGGCCTGCGCGGGAATGCTGGCCGACAGCGTCGTCATCAGCTTGAGCCGCTGCACCTTCTCCGCGAACCGGCCCGCGGCGGCCCAGCCGATCCGGTAGCCGGGCGCGAGCGTTTTCGAGAACGAACTGCAGTGCATCACGAGGCCATGACGGTCGAACGCGCGGGCGGGCAGCGGATAGTCCGGGCCGAAATGCAGTTCGCCGTACACGTCGTCCTCGATCAGCGGCACGTTGCGCGCCGCGAGCAATTCGACGAGCGCGCGCTTTTTTTCGGCGGTCAGCGTGACGCCGGTCGGGTTCTGGAAATTGGTCATGAACCAGCACGCGCGGATGTCGTGCCGGTCGAGCGCGTTCGCGAGCGCATCGAGATCGAGGCCCGTGCGCGGATCGACGGGAATCTCGACCGCGCGCAGGTCGAGCCGCTCGATTGCCTGCAACGCCGCATAGAAGCCCGGTGCTTCGACGGCGACGACGTCGCCGGGGCGCGTCACCGCCATCAGGCACAGGTTCAGTGCTTCGAGCGCGCCGTTCGTGACGACGATTTCGTCGATCGGCTGCGAGATGCCGGTCGCGAGATAGCGCCGCGCGATCTGCTGGCGCAGCGCCTCGTTGCCGGGCGGCAGGTCGACGACCGTGCTCCACGGGCTCACGAGCCGCGTGGCCTGCGCGAGCGACTTCGCCAGGCGCGGCAGCGGAAACAGCTGCGGCGCCGGGAATGCGGAGCCGAGCGGCACGATGCCGGGCTGCGTGGCCGCATCGAGCACGGAGAACACGAGGCAGCTGATGTCGACCTTGCGCGTGACGCCGGCGCGGCTCGCGCGGCGTTTCGTCGTCGGGCTCGCGGCCGGCTGGGCGCCCGGCGCGACGTAGTAGCCCGAGCGTTCGCGCGCGCGGATCAGTCCCCACTGTTCGAGCAGGTAGTACGCGCGAAACACCGTCGACTGGCTGACGCCATGCTGCGCGATGATCTGCCGCAGCGACGGCAGGCGCGTGCCGACTGCAAGGTTGCCGTTGCGGATGTCGTCGGCGATCGTATGGGCGAGGGTTTCGTAGCGTTTCATCGGCGTGGGCGGAGCGCGTCGTCGCCGTGCGCGGGCCGGAGCGGCGCCGCGCCGGCGGGCGCGGCACATTGTCCGATGCGCGGCCTGAAAAGGAAAGGCGCGGGTGTGTCGGCCGCGCCGTCCCGCTGCGTCAGGCCGCGTTCGGCTCGGCAATCGGCCCGCCGCTGCCGCGCGGCGGCGGCGGCACCGGCTCGACCTTGCCGACCACGACGACGCACAGCCCGCCGGCCACCGCGAGCGGCGCCACGAACGAGCCTGTCGCGATCGACAGCATCACGTCGGTGAAGGTCGTGATGAAGATGCCCGCGAAATTGCCCGCGCAGTTCCGGATGCCGCCGCGCGATGCGACGTGCGCGGGCGTCGGCGCGACCCCCACACGGGCCCCTGTAATTGGGGGACGTTCGGCCGTGAGGCCCGCGAATATGCGCGATGTGCGGCTTGTTCCGATTGCGTGACCCTGCGTTTTATGGTCTCGTTGCGGGATATCGCATCGACTCAAAAAAGGACAGTCGGATGCAGGCGGGCGATTCACGCGGGGTCCGATTGATCAGGGGAATCGGCGCATGCGCGCGCGCCCGCGGCGCCGTGCGCATGCTGCTCGTCATATCGATGCTGGGCTGGCTCGCGCCCGCTCTGCCGGCCTTCGCCGTCTCTCCCGAAACCGTCAACGACAACGTGCTGCGCGTGCTGGCCTGGCCCGGTTACGCGGATAGCGATATCGTCAGCGCATTCGAGACGCAGTTTCATGTGCGTGTCGAAGTGACGCTGGTCGATTCCGACGAAGCGCTGTGGACGCGGATGCACAGCGCGTCGCCGCCGCCATACGACGTGCTGGCCGCGAACACGGCCGAGATCCAGCGCTATGCGCATGAACGCCTGCTCGCGCCGATCGACCTGACGCATATCCCGAACCGGCGGCGGCAATTGCCGAATTTCCAGCAGCTCGCGACGATCGGCGGCCTCGTGCAGGACGGCGCGTCCTACGCGATCCCGTTCACGTATTCGTCGATGGGACTGATCTACGACCGCAAGCAGGTGCCGGCCGCGCCGCGCTCGATGCGCGAGTTGTGGAACCCGCGCTATCGCGGCAAGGTGCTCGACTTCAACAGCGCGCAGCACAATTTCTCGTTCACGGCGCTGGCGCTCGGCTATCCCGATCCGTTCCGCCTGTCGCCCGCGCAGACGCTTGCCGTGGCCCGCAAGCTGATCGACTTGCGCCGCAACCTGCTGACGTACTACACGCTTCCCGAGGAAGCGACCGCGCTGTTCATCCAGCATCGCGCGGCGCTGATGTTCGGCAACTACGGCACGCAGCAGGTCGAGCAGTTGCGTCGCGCCGGCGCGGACGTCGGCTACGTGATCCCGGACGAAGGTGCGCTCGCGTGGCTCGATTGCTGGGCCGTCACGCGAGGCGCGCGACGGCCGGAGCTTGCCTTCGCGTGGATCAACTACATGCTCGAACCGGCGATCGGCACGCTGCTGACCGAGCGTCAGGGGCTCGCGAACACGCTCGAGCCGCGCGGCCTGGATACCGGGCGCCAGCATCTCGTGTGGCTTCAGCCCGTGGAGGACATCGCGCGCCGCGAGTCGCTGTGGAGCCGCATCGTGTCGGGCGATCGGCCGGAGCGGTTCGCAAAATGATCCGGCTCGGGCTCACGTCGAAGCTGTCGGTGCTGTTCGCGTGCATCGGCGTGATCGCGTCGGGCACGACCGGCTACTACGCGTATCGCGCCAACCGCGCGATGCTCGTGCAGGAAGCGCAGCACAGTCTGCTGATGTCGACGCAACTGCTCGGGCAGCGCTTCACGACCGCGCTCGCCGACGTTGCGGACGACGCGCTCGTGCTCGCGCAGTTGCCGTCGTCCGCGGCCGTCGCGGGCGGCGACAATGCGGACAACGCGCGACGCATGCGGCTCGAGCAGGTGTATTACAGCTTCATGAGAAATCATGCGGAATACTTGCAGATCCGCCTGATCGCAAGCGGGCATTTCGGGATCGAACGCATTCACGTGGATCGCGATGCGCGCGGCATCGTCGTGCTGCCCGAAAGCGCGTTTCAGGAGAAAGGGCAGTTCTCCTACGTATTCGATACGCTCGCGACGGCGCCCGGCCATATCTACCTGTCGCCGATCGTGATCAATCACGAGACGGGATCTCATGCGGCGCAAGGGCTGCCGATCCTGCGCGTCGGGACGCCGGTGGTCGACGCGTCGGGCCAGACGGTCGGCGCGCTCGTCGTCGATGTCGAACTTTCCCGGGTGTTCGACCGGATCGAACGCGATCTGCCGGACGACTATGCGGTCTATCTCGCGAACGAGTGGGGCGATTTTCTCGTGCATCCCGATCCGGAACAGGCGTTCGGTTTCGATCGCGGCCGGCGCGTGCTGATGCAGGACCGTTTTGCCGTCACGCGCGTGCTGTTCGACGGCGGGCGCACGAACGTGACGCTCAATGGACTCGCGCAGCCCGATCAGGCGCCGGGCCAGATGTTCGCGTTCGTGCGCACGCCGTTCGGGCACGACGAGGGCAGCCGCTTCGTCGTGCTCGGGATGGCGCGCCCGCTGGCCGACGTGCTCGCGCCGGACGGCATGCTGGGCGAACGGATCGTCAGGATGGTGCTCGTGTCGAGCGTGCTGGCGGTGATTCTCGCGATCCTGTTCGCGCGTGCGATCACGCGGCCGCTGCAGGCGCTCGCGCGCGCGGCGACGCACGTGTTCGACGATTCGGCTGCCGAACGGCTGCCGGTCGCGCGGGCCGACGAGATCGGCGTGCTCGCGCGTTGTTTCGACAGCATGCGCGTCGAGATCCGCACGCAAATGGCGATGCTGCGCGCGAAGCAGCAGGAGCTCACGCATCTCGCCGGTCACGACCCGCTGACCGGCCTGCCGAACCGCCTGCTGTTCATGGAGCATCTCGATGCGGCGATCCGGCATGCGGCCGCGGCGCGCGAGGGGCTGGCGGTGATGTTCGTCGATCTCGATCGCTTCAAGCAGATCAACGACCAGCACGGCCACTCGGCCGGCGATCGCACGCTCGTCGCGGTCGCGAAGCGGTTGAGCCAGGTGCTGCGCGGCGACGACATGGCTGCACGGCTCGGCGGCGACGAATTCATCGTGCTGATTTCGGACGTGCATTCACCGGCGGTGATCGGCGATGTCGCGACGCGCATCCAGATCGTGATGGCCGAGGAGCTGGAGTTCGACGAAGGGCGCATGGCCGTCGGCGCGAGCATCGGCGTCAGCGAGTTTCCCGCGGACGGCGCATCGGCCGAGGAGCTGCTCGTCAAGGCCGACGCGGCGATGTACGCGGCGAAGGCCTCCACGCAGTGCGTGTGCGTGCGCTATCAGGATCTGGTCCGCGGCGGCGTGCCCGACGGGACCGACCGTGCCGCATCGAGCAGCAGCGGCTGACGGCGGGGCGAAACGCGACGAGCCCGTCGCGGGACGGGCTCGTCACGGGCGCGGGCTGCACGCGCAAGGCGCGCAGCGGCACGCTTAGTGGCCGAAGTAGACCGAGTCGCGCGGGCTGTGTGCCCGGCCGACCGGTGCGCCGCCTTCGACGGTCGCGGCCGGTTGCGCACCGTAGCCGCTGTTGTCGATGCCCTGCACGCGGGCTTGCGCGGCCTCGAGGTCGGCCGGGTAGTGCGGGCTCGCCTGGCTGGGCTTGTAGCCGGCCTTTTCGAGCTGGACCAGTTCGTTGCGCACTTGGGCGCGGGTCACGGTGCTTTGCGCGAATGCGCCGAACGAGGCGGACAGGGCGACGGCGGCAACGACTGCGGAAACGAGCGATTTCATGATGACCTCCGATGTTTATTGGCTTTCCGCGTTCGACACCATGTCGTCAGCGGTTGATTACATCGTAGGCGTCGGCTCACCTAGGGTAAACCTGACTTTCAGCGAAAGATCGTTGCTTTACGGGTAATAATTCGACGCAAACGCGATCCGTCCCCATGCTGTATTGCGAGAATGGCAAGCAATCGCGGGAGAAGTGGGGGCTGGGGCCCGCGCCGGACGGTAAACGACGGGGCGAAGAGCTCACGCTGGAACCGCAGGGCGACAGCGCTGCCGGATCAGACCCCGTCGTCGTCGATTTCCTTGCGCTCGCGACGTTCCTCGTTACCGCGGCGCGCGCGCAGGCGCTGGCGCGACAGGACGGCGATTACCTGCTGGGTCGGCGCGCCGGACGGCAACTCGTTGCGGATGCGATCGGGCACCATCGGCAGGCCCGCGCGCTGTCGGCGCAGCGCCTTGGCGATCGCGCGGCGGCATTCGTCGCCGTGGCAATCCCATTCATCGCGGATTCTCTGGCAATAACGACATTGTTCCATCCGAATAGTCTAACGCGTCTTCGGGAATGGAGCAGGGCGTGGCGCCGGCCGGATGACGCGCTGGGCGGTCGACGGCCCGCGGTACAGGCGCGTCGCAGCTTTCGGAACCCGTGTGCGATCCCGCTCGCGCCCGACGTATGACCATCGAACCGGTTCAATATAATTCAACAGAACTGGCCGCCTCATGCGCGGCGTGCATATCCCCGAACGAAAGGAAATCCGATGACGCTTGCCCAGTTGCAGGCCCTGGCCGCCGTGGTCGAACTCGGCTCGCTGACGGCCGCGGCAGACCGGCTCAGCCGCAGTCAATCCGCGATCAGCCACGCGCTGACGGAGCTGGAGGACATCACGCAGGTCAAGCTGCTCTGGCGCGACCGGCAACCGGTCGTCCTGACGGCGGCCGGCGAACGCCTGTGGCCGTATGTCCAGAGCGTGGTGCGGGAAGCGCAACTGCTGCGCCAGCAGTTCAGCCTGTCGCGCGGCAAGCTCGAAGGGAAACTGGTGGTCGCATCGCTGCCCAGCGTGTCGCTGGCGTTCGTCGTGCCCGCGCTCGAGGCGTTGAAGGACATGCACCCGGGTGTATCGGCGGTGCTGCTCGAAGGGACGGACAGCGAAGTCGAAGGGTGGATCGACGACGGGACGGCCGACGTCGGCGTGGTGGCCGGCACGAAGACGTTCGCGCACCACCTGCCGCTGCTCGACGAGGATTTCGTCGCGGTCGCGGCAGACGATCTGTTCGCGAGCCGCAAGAGCGTGTCGGCCAGGCAACTGGCCGCGGCGCCGTTCATTTTCTCGAAGGCGGGGTGCGGGCCGGTGATCGCGGATTACTTCGCGCGCGGCGGCGTGCCGCTTCGGGCCGCGTTCAACGTCGTCGAGATGCGCACGATCCTGTCGATGGCGGAGGCCGGCATGGGCGTGTCGATCGTGCCGCGCATCACGCTCACGTACACGCCGTTCGGCGGCCGCGTGCTGGCGCTGTCGCCACGGCTGCATCGCTCCGTGCGACTGGCGTGGAATACCGCCGGCAATGCGGTTGCCGATGAGTTCGTGCGGCTCGTCGACGCGCAGCGTCCGAAGGCCGAAAAGACGATCCGGACGCGCGCGAAAAAGGGCAAATAGCGAGCGGCGAACGCGATGAACGGCGCTCATGGGCGACGTGCAGTTTATTCATGCTGACGATGGCCGGGATGCAATACATTGTTCCTACCTCGTCATCGATCCCGAAGGAGTGTGCCGTGCCGGCCCCGCCCATCCTGTTTGCGTTCGGACTCGTGTCGCTCGGCATGGCGCTGACGCCCGGACCGAACATGATCTATCTGGTGTCGCGCTCGATCTGCCAGGGCCGCCGCGCCGGGCTGGTCTCGCTCGGCGGTGTCGCGCTGGGATTCGTGTTCTACATGGTGTGCGCGGCAGTGGGCATCACCGCGCTGCTGATGACCGTGCCGTATGCGTACGATGCGCTGCGCGCGGCCGGCGCGCTGTATCTGGCCTACCTCGCATGGCAGGCGCTGAAGCCGGGCGGGCGCTCCGCGTTCCAGGTCCGGCAGTTGCCGCACGACAGTCGCGTCAGGCTGTTCATCATGGGCTTCGTCACGAACCTCGCGAACCCGAAGATCGCGGTGATGTATCTGTCGTTGCTGCCGCAGTTCATCGTGCGGGGGCACGGCAGCGTGCTCGCGCAATCGCTGGCGCTCGGCTGCGTGCAGATCGCGGTGAGCGTCAGCGTCAACGCGCTGATCGCGTGCGCGGCCGGTTCGATCGCGGGTTTTCTCGCGGGACGGCCGCGCTGGGCGGCGGTTCAGCGCTGGCTGATGGGCACGGTGCTGGCCGGGCTGGCCGTGCGGATCGCGCTGGAATCGTGAAGCTAGCGCGTGTCGATCAATGGTTCCGGGAATCGCCGGCAGCGATCCGGCGTTGTGTCGACGGCACCCGGCATCGTCACCCTTGGCAATTGCTCTTCGCTTCCTTGGCGATCGGCACGGGCTCGGTCGTGTCACGACGCCGTCCGCGCGTCGCGAGCCAGCACAGGATCGAGCCGCCGCACACCATCGACGCGCCTTGCCAGAATTCCGCCGACAGCGGCGCGTGCAGCAGCGTCGCGGCGAGGGCGGCGGCGAGCACCGGCGTGAAGTACGATGCGCCGACGATGACCGTCACGTTGCCGTGCATGATGCCGGTGTTCCAGGCCGCATAGCCGAAGCCGAGTGCCGACGCCGCCAGCACGAGATACGCGACCGCACGCAAACTGAACGTCATGCCGCCACCGCCTTCGATTGCGAACTTGATCCAGAGCACCGCGGCGACCAGCATGAAGAACGGCGTCACGCCGTTCTTGCCGTCGGCGATGCGCGCGGTCACCGTGCAATAGGCGGCCCAGATCAGCGCGCCGAAGAACGCCAGCCCGTAGCTCAGCGGATTGTCCGCGACATTGCGCAGCATGCCGGCCGGATCGAGCCCCTGGTCGCCGCCGAGCACCCAGCAGATGCCGAGCATCGACAGCAGGACGCCGGGCACGACCAGCAGGTTCGCGCGCTGCTTGTTGAACACGATGGCGGCGACGAGCGTGAGGCTCGGCCACAGATAGTTGACCATCGCGACTTCGATCGCTTGTCGAGCGTTGCTCGCATAGCCGATCGACAACGACAGGCACACCTCGTACGACACGAACAGCAGCCCGCCCCACAGCAGATAGTTTTTCGGGAACCGGCTCAGGTCGGGGAAGCCGATCGAAAACAGCAGAAGCACGGACGCCACCGTATAGATCATCGCCGCGCCGCCGGTCGCGCCGAGGTTTTCGCTGACCCCGCGCACGAGCGCGACCACCGACGCCCATAACAGCACCGCGCCGAGCCCGGCGAGCGTTGCGTTGTTCTTGCGTTTGATGTTTGCTGCCTGTTTCAACATGCTGATTCGATTTCGGATGATTCGGGTCGGCTCGCGCATGCCGTCATCGCGAGCAGCGATACAAAACGGAGATTTCGCCGGAAGCGCACATTTTACGGGGGCGCAGCCGTCGCGGCGATTCAGCCGGACCGGCGTGTCCGGTCGATTCGGTCGTGCGAGCCGATCACGCGTCGTCGATACGCCACGGTGCACCGATTTCCGACAGCGCACGTCCGATCGAATCGAGCATCGCGTTTCGCGTCGGGCCCAGCGTCGTGACAAGGAGGAAACCGGCTGCTTCGATCGACAGATCGATGAGCGGCCAGCCGTTGGCCGCATCGCGAATTTCAAGTCGTCGTTCGTGTGGATCGACGTCGATGTCGACGTCGACGTCGCCATGCGCTTGTCGCAGCACATTGGCGATGGCGTCGAATGCGTCGGCCGAAGGGGGCGTGTGAATGCGGTATTCGAAACTCATCTGCGTGGACCGGTGTGCGAGGCGGGCAGTCTAACCCGCGCCGTGCCTCCCGTCCGTCGACTGTAACGCATCGGGCGCCCACCGCAGCGGGCGCCCGATGCGTCGATCACCGCTCGCGCCGCTTCTTGCTCAGCTCGATCGTCTCGAACAGCTCGTATTGTGCGGTCGGGTGCTGGTCGGCGCCCGGCGCGTGGTAGTAGCGCATCGTGATCGTCGTGTGGCCGCCCGGCTTGCCCGGATCGTGATCGAACACCGCGATCCCGTAGCCGGTGCCCGTATCGCGGCGTGCGGACCAGATCGCATCCTCGAGCGCATCGGCCGGCTGGCGCACGAACGTGTTCGGCGCGGTGCCCGGCACCGGCCGGTTCGGCTTCGTGAATACCTTCGCCTGCGCAAAGCCGGTCGACGGGTTTTCGCCGTACACGTCGAGCGGCGCGCTGGTGCCGCCGCCGCCGAGGATCAGGTGGATCGTGCCGTGGCTCGTGTCGAACTTCGTGCGGTCGGGATCGTTCGAGCCGACCGGGCGCGGCTGCAGCGTCTCGACCACTTCGCCGGTCTTCGCGTCGACGCCCGCGCGGTGATTGCAGCCGCGCACCGGGTAGCTGCGCTCGTAGTCGTGATCGTGGCCGCACAGCACGAGATCGACGCCGTAACGGTCGAACAGTGGCAGCCACGCTTCGCGAATGCCCTTGTCGGACCCGTTGCCCGTCTTCGACGAACTGAGCGCGTCCTGGTGCATCTGCACGACGATCCAGTCGATGTCGTCGTCATGCGCGGCATGGCGCAGCGTGCGTTCGAGCCAGCGCGTCTGCTCGCCGTTGCTGTAGCCGCGCACGTAGAACGACGTGCCGGGCTCGATCGGCGGTCGGCCGGTGCTCGCGGCCGGCACGAGCGGCGCGGGGCCGCCGACGAACGCGGCGGCATCCTGGTACACGACGTCGTCTGCGTCGAGCGACACGAACAGCACGGAGCTCACGCGGAAGCTGTACCAGCGGCCCGGAAAGTGCGTGCCGTTTTCCGGCAGCGTATAGCGCGCGAGGTACGAGTCGAGCCCTTGCGGTCCATTGTTGAACTCGATCTCGTGATTGCCGGGGCAAGGCATCCACGGGCGATTCGCGGCCGACGTCTGGTTGTTGTTGCCGAAATCGCGCCACACGTCGGGCTGGTGCGCCGGGTTCAGGTTCGCGTAGCAGAGGTCGCCGTTCAGCAGGTGAAACAGCGGCTGGAACTGCTCGACGGCCTGCACCGCGAAGCGGCTCTGCGGCGACGACAGGACCCACGCACCGTTCGGCGTCGCGAGATCGCCGTAGCTCGTGAAACGGAACGGCGCCCGGCCGCGCGGCGCGGTCGAAAAATTCGCGGAGAACGGCTGTGCGGCGTTGCTGTCGTTGTCGGCCGTGATTTCGTAGCGGTAGCGTGTGTCGGGCTTCAGCCCGTGCACGCGCGCGTGATACGCAAACACGGTCTCGCCGTTCAGGCCGTCGGTGTACAGGCGCTGGACGCCGTGCACGGTGCGCGGCGGCTCGCCGTCGGCGACGATGCGCGCGCGCGGATTGACGGCCGCGGCGAGCGATGCCCACGAGATCACGACTTCGGACGTCGGGTCGTTGCCCCACGTCAGGTGAACCTGTTCGGGCGTGCCGTCCGGATTCGACGCGGCAGCGCGGGCGGCCGCGAGCCCGCCGGCGGCGGTGGCGAGGCCGGAGACGCCCGCGAGTTTCAGGAAGCCGCGACGCGACACGGAAGCGGCCGGCTCGTTCGGCTGATCAGGGGAGGTGTCCTGGTTCGACATGGTCGGTGTGTTCGTTGATGGGACGCGAGAGGGGAGCCGCACGGCCATGCGCGAGCGCGGCCGGGGCGTGGGCCGGAAACGAGCGGGATCCCGGTCGCATGCATTGTCGAAGGGCAGTTTTGCCGCGTTGTGACAGTTCGCAACCCGGCGTGTGCGCTGGCCGATACATAGGGCCCCGCGCCGCGCGGCCTCCGTGAAAATTATTCGCCGATGTCGCGACGGATTTCTCCCGCCTGCTCCGTTTAACGCATGAACGACCGCTTCCGGTCAATGCCATTACTTCGGAGTCTTTCATGAAACTTTCTGTTCCATTGCGATGGGCTGCCGGCTGCATGGCTGCGTTCGCGACGTCCGCCGTATTCGCGCAGGCCGTCATCGTCGCGCCTTTTGCGCCGCCGCCGCCGCGCGTCGAAGTGATGCCGGCGCCCCGGGCGGGCTACGTCTGGGACCAAGGGCACTGGCACTGGCGGCAGGGCCGTTACGTGTGGATTCCGGGCCACTGGCAGATCGTGCGGGTCGGTTACCACTGGGTGCCCGGGCATTGGGCGGCGCGCGGCCCGGCCTGGCGCTGGGTGCCGGGCCACTGGGCCTGACGGGCCCTGACGTGCACGCCGCCGCGCGTCGAAGCGATGCGCGCGCGGCGGATTCTTCATGCAACCTCATGAGTCGAAGCGATGCTTTTTCGAACCATCGTGATACTGGCGGCCGCGGCCCTCGTGCTGGCCGGCTGCGTCGTGGTGCCGGCCCGTCCGGTGTATTACCGGCCCGCGCCGGTCGTCGTATATTGAGCGCGCCGGCCGACGGTCGCGCGGCCGGCAGACAGGATCGACATGCGGCGCGAACCGGATGTCGATGAAACCGGCACGGCCGATGCCGTGTGCGACGCCTGGCGCGACGCGCGCGGAGATCCCGAACCATCGGAACCGTCGGCATGGCGCCGTCCGGCGATGGCCCGACGCATGCAAGGAGAGCACGACGATGAGCTTCAGCCGGGCGGCGGGTCCTTCTGCCGTGACAATGCGGCGCCCGCGCGCCGCGCAACGGAGCAGGCGGCGTTGAACGATCGCGGCGACCGCGATCCGGACGCGGAACTCGTCGCGCGCGTCGGCGCACGCGATGCATCGGCGGTGCGCGTGCTTGTCGCACGCAAGCTGCCGCGGCTGCTCGCATTGGCGACGCGCATGCTCGGCGACCGGAACGAAGCCGAGGACGTCGCGCAGGAGACGTTCTTGCGAATCTGGAACCAGGCGCCGCGCTGGCGTGAAGGCGAAGCCCGCTTCGACACGTGGCTGCATCGCGTCGTGCTGAACCTGTGCTACGACCGGTTGCGCAGCCGGCGCGAGGAGCCCGGCGACACGCTGCCCGACGTGCCCGACACGCAGCCGGAGCCGGCCGTGCATGCGGAACTGCGTTCGCGCGACGCGCGCGTGCGGCAGGCGCTGGCCGCGTTGCCGCCGAGGCAGCGGGAAGCGCTGGTGCTCCAGTACTATCAGGAAATGTCGAATGGGGAAGCGGCCAACCTGATGGGCATCACCGTCGATGCGCTGGAAAGCCTGCTCGCCCGTGCGCGGCGCAACCTGCGCGCGCAACTGGCCGGCGACCCACCTAGCGAGGACAAGCGATGACACCCGAACGATTTCGTACCATCGTCGCCGCGTATGGCTCGGACGCGCGGCGCTGGCCGCAAGCCGAACGCGCGGCGGCCGAAGCGTGGGCGCACGCGCATCCGCGCGACGCACTGAACGCGCTCGACGAGGCCGCCGAGCTCGACGCGTGGCTGATGCAGGATACGGTGGCGCCGCCCGCGCCGGCGCTGGTCGAACGTATCGTCGCGACGGCGCCGCCGCCGCAACGCGCGCCGCCGCGGCCGCGTGTGGTGGTCGGGCGCCGCGTTCGCAGGCGTCGGGCTGGCCGGCGCGCTGGCCGGTGCGGTGGCCGTGTCGATGCTGATGCTCGGCAGCGCGCCGATCGCGCAACACGAACCGGGCTACCTGACGACGACGTTCGGCGGCCCGAGCATCGACGGAGCCGACGAATGACCGAACGCGGCTGGAAATTCACCCTCATCGGCTCGGTCGTGCTGAACGTGTTCATGCTCGGTGCGATCGGCGGCGGCGCGTATCAGTGGTTCTCGACCCATCGCGACCTGCACGCGGCCGGCACGCCCGCATCGCGCACCGCGTTGCGTTTCGCCGCGGATGAATTGCCCGATGCGCGGCAGCGCGAGTTCGCCGCCGCGCTGAAGGCGGCGCGCAAGAGCGGCCGCGATTTCGCGCGGGAAGGGCGCGACGGCCGGATCACCGTGCTCGACCTGCTCGCGGCGCCGCAACTCGATCGGGCGGCGATCGATGCGGCGCTCGACCGCACGCGCGCGGCCGACACCGCGATGCGGGCGCAGATCGAGCGCAGCGTCGTCGATTTCGCGGCGACGCTGACGCCCGACGAGCGCGTGAAGTTCGTCGACGGCTTGCAGCACAGCGGAAACTGGCGTCTGCCGCCGAGGCTGCAGAAGAAGCCGGACGCATCGGCGAGCGAGTAAGCCGAATAAACACCGCGCGCGCGGGCGGCATGCAATCTGCGTGTTGCTCGCGCGTCATGCGTGTGCCGCTTCCGATGAATCGCGCGGTCGTTATCCATCGACGACGCACGCCGCCGCGCTGCGAGACTTTCGCCCGGCGTTTCCCCGATCACAAAAAATATTTCCCTTCCCGCGACGGATTTCTTGGTGTGCTTGCGTTGAACGTGAGTATGCACCGCAAGAGAGCCCGTCATGGACCACCCGAACGACGCCACACCGGCCGCGATCGCGCTGAACCGCTTCGGTCTCGGCGCGCGCGCCGACGAAGCCCCGCCCGCCGACCCGAAGGCCGCATTGCTCGCCCAGTTCGACCGCTACGACGCAGGGCCCGCCCCATGGGCGAGCGAGCCGGACGCGATCATGCTCGCCACGCGCTTCGCGAACACCCGCAACGCGATGACGAGCGACGACCCGGCCGCCAAGCGCGCAACCGAGCAATCGATTCGCCGCGACGGCTACGACGCGTATCGCAGCGCCGTCGCCGCGCGCATGAACAGCGCGCTGACTACGTCCGCGCCTTTTGTCGAGCGTCTCGTGCATTTCTGGGCGAACCATTTCGCGGTATCGGTCGACAAGGGGCAGGTGGCCGCGTACGCGGGCGCGTTCGAGCGCGACGCGATCCGCCCGCACGTGCTCGGCCGTTTCGAGGACATGCTCGTCGCCGTCGAGCAGCATCCCGCGATGCAGGTGTTCCTCGATCAGGCGCGCTCGGTCGGCCCCGACAGCCCGGCCGCGCTGCGCGCGCAGGCACGCAATCCGTCGGCGAAGCGCGGGCTCAACGAAAACCTCGCCCGCGAGATCATGGAACTGCATACGCTCGGCGTGCGCACCGGTTACACGCAAGCCGACGTGACGGAATTCGCGCGTGCGCTGACCGGCTGGAGCATCGCCGGCGGCCGCGGGCCGCAACCGGGCGATGCGGCGCCCGGCGCATTCGTGTTTCGCGCGAATCTGCACGAACCGGGTTCACGCACGGTGATGGGCCGCACCTACGATCAACCGGGCGAAGCGCAGGGGCGCGCGGTCCTGCACGACCTCGCGCGATCGGAGGCGACGGGCCGGCACATCGCGTTCCAGCTCGCCCGTCATTTCGTCGCCGACACGCCGCCGCCCGCGCTGACCGACCGGCTCGCGCGCGCATTCGACGCGAGCGGCGGCGACCTGCCGACCGTCTATCGCGCGCTGGTCGACGCGCCCGACGCGTGGTCGCCGGTCAACCGCAAGTTCAAGACGCCGTGGGAATGGGCCGTATCGACGCTGCGCGGGCTCGGCTGGCGCGACACCGCTGATCTCAAGGCCGCGCCGCTGCTCGCGCAGCTCGGCCAGCCGGTGTGGCGCCCGGGCTCGCCGGCCGGCTACGACGACGTCGCCGCGAGCTGGGCGGCGCCCGACGCGCTCGTGCGCCGCGTCGAGATCGCGCAGCGTCTGGCCGCGCGTACGGGCGACCGGCTCGATCCGCGCACGCTGGGCAACACGCTGCTCGCCGGTTCGATGAGCGCGCCGACCGCGACCGCGGTCGCGCGCGCCGAAAGCGCGACGACCTCGCTCGCGCTGCTGCTCGTGTCGCCCGATTTCCAACGGAGATGACCATGACACTGTCCCGCCGACAATTCCTCCGCGTGGCCGCCGCCGGCGCGGGCGCGATCCTCGTCGCGCCGCGGATCGTGTTCGCGAACGTCGAGACCGACCGGCGCTTCGTGTTCGTGATCCAGCGCGGCGCAGCCGACGGCCTGAACATCGTCGTCCCGTATGCGGAGCCCGCGTATGCGTCGCTGCGCGGCCCGCTCGCGATCGACGCGGCGGCCGCGACGCGACTCGACGGCACGTTCGCGCTGCATCCGTCGCTCGCGCGGACCGCGCAGTTGTACCGAGACGGGCAGGCGCTGTTCGTCCATGCGATTGCGTCGCCGTATCGCGACCGCTCGCATTTCGACGGCCAGAACGTGCTCGAAACGGGCGGCCGCGCACCGTACCAGGTGAAGGACGGCTGGCTGAACCGGCTCGCCGCGCTGCTGCCGGCGACGCGCGACAACGCGATCGCATTCGCGCCCACCGTGCCGCTCGCGCTGCGCGGCACGGTGCAGGCCGCGTCGTATGCGCCGTCCGGTTTGCCGGCCGCGCCGGACGATCTGCTCACCCGCGTGTCGGCGCTCTACGAAGCCGACGCGCAGCTCGGCCCGTTGTGGCAATCCGCGATGGAAGCACGCGGCCTCGCCGGCGACGCGCATGCACGGCAGGACCCGGCCGGCGTCGGCAAGCTCGCCGCGACGTTTCTCGCGCGCGACGACGGGCCGCGGATCGCGATGATCGAGACGGGCGGCTGGGATACCCATAGCGCGCAGAACGCGCGGCTCGCGAATCAGTTGAAGGCGCTCGACACGATGCTCGCCGCGCTGCGCGACGGCCTTGGACCTGCGTGGCAGCAGACCACGGTGCTGGTCGCGACCGAGTTCGGCCGCACGGCCGCGGTGAACGGCACGGGGGGCACCGACCACGGGCAGGCGTCGGTCGCGATGCTCGCGGGCGGCGCGGTTGCCGGCGGGCGCGTGATCGCGGACTGGCCGGGGCTGCGGCCGGGCGACCTGTACGAAGGGCGTGACCTGAAGCCGACCGCGTCGCTCGACGCGCTGATCGCGGGCGCGGCCGCCGACAGCCTGCGGCTCGATCCGCGCCGCACCGCGTCCGCGTTATTTGCGGAAAGCGGCGCGACACGGCCGATGAGCGGCCTGATTCGTGGGGTCGCGTAACGTGGCGCATGCCGCGCGCGGCCCGATCAACCTATTACCCAACAGGGAGAATCGACATTGAAGATCCAATCCGTTTCGCTGGCCGTGCTGGTGAGTGCGAGCGCCATGCTGATGTCCGCCTGCGTAGTCGAGCCCGTGCGGCCGCCGCAGCCCGCGCCCGTCGTCGAGGTGGCGCCGCCGTCGCCCGCACCCGGCTATCGCTGGGCGAAGGGGCATTACCGGTGGGCCGGCAATCACTGGGCGTGGGTGCCGGGGCATTGGGTGGCCGTGTACTGACACGGCAAGCGCATCGACGTGCTGCTGTGCGGCGAGATCGACGTGCCGGCCACAAGCGATCGTGCGAAGTGCCGCAGCAACGGCGGTCTCGGCGGGCTCGACCTCGTACGCTGAGCGGCGCAACGCAGCCTAGTCCCACCCGATCCGGTGCTTCTCCTCCGTCTCGCGATGGCGCCAGTCGTCGTCCGCGTGAAGATACTGGCTCGTCGTCGTGAGCGATACATGGCCGAGGTTGTCGCGCACGAGCCGCAGGTCGACGCGGCCGTCGGCCATGTGCGAGCCCGCGCTGTGACGCAACCAGTGCGCGGATGCCTGTTCGAGCACGCGCGCCGCCTGCTCGCCGGCCTCGCCATTCGCACGTAGCCGGTCGGCCGCGTGCCGGAACACCTGCTTCACGATCCGGTGCAGCGCCGCACGCGTGAGCGGCTTGCGCGTCTGGCCGACCGGCAGCACGAGCGGCGTCGGTTCGCCGTCGAGCGGCAGCGCGGGCAGGCCGTGCGCACGCCGGTAGCGCGACAGCTCGGCCATCATCTCGTCGGTGGCCGGCACGAGCCGCCGCCGGCCGCCTTTGCCCGTCACGTCGAGCCACCAGCGCGCGTGCCCGTTCGCGTCGCGCCGGCAGAAAAATTGCCCCATCGTCGTATCGGCCGCTTCGGTGATGCGCAGCCCGCCGAGATACAGCAGCGTGAAGAGCCACCGCGCGCGATCCGCATGGAAGCATGCGCGTGCATCGTCGCGCGGCATCGCGGCGATTGCATCCTTCACCGATTGCCACAACGGCTGCCCGAGATGGCGCGTGACGCGCGGCGCGGGCCGGCGCTGCCGCTGACGCGACAACGCGAGCGGGTTGCCGGCCAGATAGCCGGCCTGCACGAGCCACGAGAACATCACGTTCAGGATCACCAGCGCCTGCCGCTGGCTCGCTGCCGACAGCGGCCCGTAGAACGGCCGCCAGCGCGGATCGTCGCGCGGATGCTTGCGGCCGCCGTTCGCGCACCATAGCTCGGCCGGCGCGGGCGCGAGCAGGAACTGCCGGTACACGACGAGATCCTCGTGCGTGAGCGACGACAGCGGCTTGCCGCATGCGATCACGGCCCACAGCAGCAGGCGTTCGGCTTCCTTGCGGTAGTTCTGGAACGTGGTCGGCGTATCGACGAAGCGCGCGAGCCACGCACGCACGGCGTCGAGGTCGTTGGTCGCGGCGATCTGCGGATGCGCGCTGCCCGACCGATTGGTGCCTGAGCGTCCGTCGAGCGCGGCCGGCACGGTCAGCGTATCGATCGGCAGCGGGCGGAGTGCAGTGTCGGGCGAAGCGGATGCGGTCATGCGAAGGAAACGCGCTGCGCGAATCGCACGGGCGTGGCCGGGCGCACGACCGCAGCGCACGAAAGCGTATCGGGAAGCGCCGATGGTACACGATCACCATACGGTGAAGCCGCCGTCGACGGCGATCGCCCGGCCGGTGACGAAGCGCGCGGCGGAACCGGAACACGGTAACGTATCGGCTCGCACGCGACATCCGATAAACGACGGCAGTCGAGCACGTTCAGTAAGGTGTTTGTGAACCTTCTCACCGGGCGGTTCGTCTAATTGGCCCTCCAACGCTCGCAGAGGCATACCAGATGATTCACAAGATTCGAACGCTGCTCGGCGCGGCCGTCATTGCCGGCAGCACGCTCGTCGCCGGATGCCAGACCGACGCCGCTGCCATCGCGCCGAGCGCGGCGCGCCCGGCCGACGGCACGCCCGTGACGAAGACGGTCTATGTCGCGCCGCAGTCCGCGCGCTGCACGGGCGTCGCGCCGATGGAGTGCCTGCAGGTGCGCAGCAGCCCGAGCGAGCCGTGGAGCCTGTGGTATGCGGGAATCGAAGGGTTCGCGTACCAGCCCGGCTACCTGTACACGCTCGAAGTCGACGAATACCGCGTCGCGCGGCCGCCGGCCGACGGTTCGTCGATCCGCTGGGTGCTCAAGCGCGTCGTCGAGCGCAGCCAGGTGAACTGACGGCCGCGATCACGCGGAAGGGCGCGCCGCCGCACCGGCCGGCGGCGCGGCCGTATCGATCCGCCGGAACACGACCGACGACAGCAGCGTCACCGCGCCCATGCACGCGAACGACAGCATGAACCCGTGCGCCATCGAGCCCCGATAGGCAGCGAACAGGTTGACGAGCCCGCCGCCGATCGACACGCCCAGCCCCATCGCGAGCATCTGCATCATCGTGAACAGGCTGTTGCCGCTGCCGGCATCGGCATGCGACAGCCCCTTGAGCGTCACGCCGTTCATCGCGGCGAACTGCATCGAATTCGCCGCGCCGAACACCATCAGCAGCACGCCTTCCAGAACAGGCGCGGGCCGCGCCGACACCAGCGCGAACCCGGCGATCGCGAAGCCGACGATCCCCGTATTCACGACCAGAAACGCCGCATAGCCGAAGCGCTTCACGAGCGGCGCGATCCAGCGTTTCGCGACGACGCCCGCGATCGCGGCCGGCAGCATCATCAGCCCGGATTGCAGCGGCGTATAGCCGAGCTGCACCTGCATCAGCAGCGGCAGCAGGAACGGCACCGAACTCGTGCCGATCCGGCACAGCAGGTTGCCGAGCAGCCCCGAGCCGAAGTTCGGCTCGCGGAACAGCCCCAGCCGGAACAGCGGCTGAGTGCGGCGCCGCGCGTGGGGCAGGTACGCCAGCGCGCTCGCCAGCCCGAGCCCGGCGAGCCCGGTCGCCCACGCGGTGCGGTGCGCGGACATCGGCGGGTCGATCGCGAGCGACAGCGCGATCATCGCGGCCGACAGCAGCGCACAGCCGACGAAGTCGAACGGCGGCGGCTGCGTCGCCTGGTCGTGCGGCAGGTAGCGTTGCACCGCGATGAAGCCGATCACGCCGACCGGCACGTTGACGATGAACACCCAGTGCCACGAAATCGCCTGCGTGAGCCAGCCGCCGAGCGTCGGCCCGACGATCGGGCCGAGTTGGCCGGCGATCGACACGAACGCGATCGCCGCGACGTACTGCTCGCCCGGCACGCGGCGCAGCACGGCGAGCCGCCCGATCGGCAGCAGCATCGAGCCGCCGATGCCCTGCACGGCGCGCGCGACGACGAGCTGGCCGAGCGTGTGCGACGCCGCGCAGCCGATCGACGCGACCACGAACACGAGGATCGCGACCGAGAACACGCGGCGCGTGCCGAACCGGTCGGCGAGCCAGCCGGAGGCCGGCGTGAGCATCGCCATCGTCAGCGTGTAGACGACCACGACGGGCTGCATCGCGAGCGGCGACGCATGCAGGCTTTGGGCGATCGACGGTAGTGCGGTGTTGACGATCGTCGTATCGAGCGACTGCATGAAGAACGCCGCGGCGACGATCCAGAGCAGCGCGGAATGTGTGGGTTCGCGGGACATGGTGAAATCGGTGGTACGGAAGACGGGCGCCGGCGCGGGGTCGCGCGGCGGCCGCCGGGCCTCAAGCGCTCGATGGTACCGATTCCGCCGGTCATCGGGAAGCGGTCTCGCCGACCGCATCGAGGGCATGTTCGTCGTCGGCGGGACGCTGCTCGACGTGGCGCAGGCGCGTTTGCGCGGTCGCGCGGCGTGCCGCGCGTGCGTCGTGGCGCTTGGCGATGAACGGATGCTCGACATAGCGGTAAGTCAGCAGCGAACACAGGACGGCAACCAGCGCGCATGCGAGCGCGAGCGCCCAGATGCCGGAATCGCCAGCCGAATTGATCGGGAAAACGAACTTGTTGAACGCATGAATGATCATGTACACGATCACCATGTGGATCATGTAGATACTGAAACTGGCGGTGCCGAGCAGCGCGAGCGGCCGGGTGTCGAGCAGGCCGTAGAACGTGTTCCCGCTGGCGATGCAGAGAAACACCGGGAGCAGCGGCAGCGCGCCTTCGATCGAATAGCGTTCGGCCGGGGACGGCGACATCGCGAGGATCAGCACCGCGACGGTTGCCGCCGGTTTCGTCGCGAGCCGTGCGCGGATCGCGGGGTGCCGCGACACCTCGTAGGCCACCGCGCCGAGCGCGAACAGCAGCGCCATGCCGCCGGGCGGCCCGAACAGCGCCGCGCACGCCGTGACGATCGCGAGCGCGAGCAGCTTGCGCCACGCACGTGTGGCGACGAACCAGGCGAGAAACGGAACGGCGACGTAGAACCGCCATTCGTAGGCGAGCGTCCACCAGACGCCGCTCAGATACGGCGTCCGCTCCGCTCCGTTGATCGGGAACGCGCCGAACCAGCCGAGCGAAACGGTCTTGAGCAGGTCGGCCAGCAACTGCGTCGGTGCGCCGACGGCGTTGCGGGGAAACCAGTAAAGCGTGCAGACGACGATGACGGCCGCGTAAAACAGATAGAGCGGCGCGACGCGTCGCACGCGTCCGACGAAGAAGGTCCGCACGTCGAGCGCGCCTCGGCATGCGCGTTCCCAGAACAATAGCCCGGTGACCATGAAGAACATCGCGACGGGAATCGTGCCGAGATTGCGCAGGAAATCGGTGCCGGCACCCCAGACGCCGGTCGACAGCAACGCCTGGTTGCACGCGAAATGATGGAAGACCACGGAGACGGCCAGCAGGCCGCGGAAACCGTCGAGATTGCGATAGCGCATCGACAGCGACTTGTCGACGGCCGACCGGTAGAACGGCACGTGTCGCGCGACGAGCCACGCGATGATCGCCACGGCCGCAACGCATGCCGGGAAGTAGAGTTTGTCGGGTGTCGGGGAGAACAGGGTTTCCAGAGAGGGCGTAACAAAGTCCACTGAAGAGCGTCTCGTGTCTTGGATCGGGATGTCAGGCACGGATGGTCGGATGGTCCGCGTCGATGCAAGGTCTTCTGCGCGCTTCGCACGGCTTTCGATCACCGGTCTTGTGATCCGATGGTATCAAACGATTGCGAGCGTCGCGGGCGATGTGGCGGCCCGTTGTGCAACACGATGTTTCAGGGCGAATCGATGCGGGCGCGTACTCGTCGTGCTGGTCGCCTGCGGGGCTCGCCTCGCAAATCCTGTTCCTCGCCGGTCGGACATTCGTCGTCGTCAATGGCACGCGACTGGCCATTCGGCCGGCTTCCCCGTCGTCCGGCGCGGGCTTACCTTGAGCGACAGCAGTTCGATGCGTCGGGCCAGCGGCGGAAGAAGGGCGGATTCCTGCCGTCCGTTGCCGCTGGTCTACGCCGACCCGGGATCCGTCCGGTCCTGAAGGTGATAGCAATGCTTGCAATTTACCTTCATGGTGCTATCATTGATAGCAAATCTGGATGGAGGTACTCATGGCAAATCTTCTGGTGCGTAACGTGGATGACACTATCGTTCAAAGCCTGCGCGAGCAGGCCGCGGCTAATGGCAGGAGCGCCGAGGCCGAACATCGAGCCATTCTGGCCGAAGCGCTCGGCCGACCGAAGCGGCGCACATTCGCGCAAGTGCTGATGAGCATGCCGGAGGTGGGCGAAGACGCGGATTTCCAACGTGTTCAGGATTCAGGCGAGGTCACGCGTGTTTTTGATTGATACGAACGTCATCAGCGAAATCAGGAAGGGCAGGCGAACCAACCGCGGCGTGCGGGCGTTCTTCAGGCAGGCCGAAGCCGAAGCGAGCCCGCTTTACCTGTCCGTCGTGACGGTGGCCGAGCTGCGGCGCGGCGTCGACCTGATCCGTCATCGCGGCGATCACCCGCAGGCGTCGGCGCTCGAGGCCTGGATGGCGATGATCGTGTCCGGCTATGCGCCGAACATCCTACCGGTCGATATCGAGATCAGCCAGATGTGGGGGCATTTGCGCGTGCCCGATCCGACGCACGAACTCGACAAGCTGATCGCGGCCACCGCACTGATCAATGATCTGACGGTCGTCACGCGTAACGTCGACGATTTCGCTCGCACCGGCGTTCGGTTGTTGAATCCGTTCGACTAGCGCCGGGGGCGGGCTCGATGCCGCGTGCGACGCATTCGCTGTTCGCGCCGGGCACCATGGCGCTGTAGACCGACATGCTGGGTTTGTGGTGGTGACACGAATCGGAGCCGCAGTAAAAGCGGGCGGTCAGCAAAGAACGAGGGATGCATTCAAACGGGCTGTGTCGACTCAAAACCTCCGTCATGGAACGCGTCCGAAGCGCTCGTGCTTGTGCGCCGCATCAAAATAACTTGACGAAACGTCCGGTACCGCGTAGTGTCCGAGACCGAAGTCATCAAGAAGTCCGATTGCTCATCATTGGCCGTACACCGTGCGGCAGTCGTTGGTCTCTCCCTCTTTGATTCTTTCTGTGCCCGTCGCGGGCGCATGTTCAATTATTTGTATTAAGGAAGTATTTGTGGATACCGGTACCGTCAAGTGGTTCAACGAAACCAAGGGCTTTGGTTTCATTTCCCCGGACAACGGCGGCGACGATCTGTTCGCCCATTTCTCCGAAATTCGCGGCACGGGCTTCAAGACCCTGGCCGAAGGCCAGAAGGTCAGCTTCGAAGTGAAGCGCGGCCCGAAGGGTCTGCAAGCGTCGAACATCACGCCGCAGTAAGCCGCATCGGCAGCGGTCGCCAAGCGGCGGCCGATGCCGAATGGAGTATCGCGCGGGCGCCGCATGACGGCGGCCTGTGCGTTCCGATGCGCACGACCGATGCATCGCGACATTCACGATGCATCGGTCGTGACGCCTCCCTCATCGCATGCGTGAACCGCATGCGACGCAACGCCCTCGCGAAGCGCACGTCGTTTCGCGAGCGCATCACCGCTTCAACGCATCAACCCGAGCAGACCGCCGCCATGCCGTAGCTGGCGCGGTCCCGACTTGCGCGGCGCTGCTGGCGCCGCAGCCACCGACCGCCCGAACGTCGCAACGCGCCGGGCTCCGATCGCAAGACAGGCCCGAGGCCCGTCTGAACGAACCGATCCCGGCTGCCTGCCGGCCGCCGTCCCGTTTGCGGGAGCGGCGCCGGGCAGTTGCCGCGGCCGCGGTCAATCACCTTGTCTGGAGGAATTGGTTTGGCAAAAGAAGAACTGCTGGAACTGGACGGAATCGTCGACGAAGTGCTGCCGGACAGCAAATACCGTGTCACGCTGGAAAACGGCGTCGTGGTCGGCGCGTACGCGTCGGGCCGCATGCGCAAGAACCACATCCGCATTCTCGCGGGCGATCGCGTGACGCTGGAACTGTCGGTGTACGACCTCACCAAGGGCCGCATCAACTTCCGGCACAAGGACGCGAATTCCCCGCGTCCGCCGCGAAGCGGGCAGCCGCGCCGCTAAGCGGCCAGGACCGGTGCGCAGCAACGCGCACCGATCGCCAACTGTCCGGCCCCGTGGCCGGACGAACCGGATGAACGGCGCACGGTGCGCCGTTCGTCGGTCGCCAGCGGCGCCATCGCGCCGCGGCGGCTACTTCTACCTCTCCCGCCTTTGCCGGCGCCGCGCGTGTTCCTCGCTCAGGCGGCCGCGTCCCGCAGGCAATCCTCGATCGCCATCGCGAAATACAGCGAACATTCCGGCATCGGTTACTGCCCGCCATTCGGTATCGTCACGAGCCGCGCGTTCGGATCGCATGCGACAAACGTCGCCTGCATCGCTGAAACCGCACGGGCCGACGACCGACCGTGCACGCTGCGACGCCGTTCGCCCGCGGCTTTACGCGCGGGCTGGCGTGGCAGTACATCGAGGAACTGATGCCGGCGCTGCTGCAGAGACGCGCCGAGCACCGGACGCGCAAGTGTGGCGGGAAGCATCGTCGAGCGAAGGGCGAGCATGCAGTTGACGCGTCATGCGGCCCGCTGCACGCTGACTGCCGATACCATTGCGCCCGTCAGTTGAACCACCGCGCCGGCGAACATCGCCACGCGCAGGCTGGCCGCGCCGCCGTGCGCGGCTGCGAACGCCGTGCCGAGCACCGCGATCCCGAGCGTCGCGCCGGTCATGCGTGCGACGTTGACGAGTGCGCTCGCGGTGCCCGAGCGCGCGGCGTCGACCGCGCCCACCGCGACGGTCATCAAAGGACCCGTCGCGACCCCCATCCCGAGCCCCGTCAATGCGAGCCCGATCTCCGCGCCGAGCAGACTCGACGAACCGGCCGATGCGCCGATCGCGACGAGTCCGCTCGCGATCACCGCGACGCCGCCGGCCGTCGCCGCCCGCGTGCCGACGCGCTCCGACAACCGCCCGGAGCACGGCGACACGGCGACGAACAGGAGCGCCATCGGCAGCAATGCGAGGCCCGCGCCGGTCGAATCGAGGCGGCCGGTGCTCTGCCACGTCAGCGGCAGCAGGAACAGCACGCCATACATCCCGAACGTCATGCCGGTGGTCGCCGCGATCGCGCCGCGAAACGCGCTGATCCGGAAAATGTCGAGCGGCACCAGCGCGGATTCGCCGTGGCGGCGCTCGATCGCGACGAACGCAACGAACGACGCAACCGCGACGCAACCGGCGATCGAACATGCGACCGGCGCCTCGCGGAACACGATCGCCGCATACGCGAGCGCGCCGAGCGCGAGTGCGCCCGTGACTTGCGCCGCGCCGTCGAAATGCCGGCCGTGCGGATCGGACGACTCGGGCACGGCCGGGATCGCGAGCAGCATCGCGGCGATGCTCAGCGGCACGACGACGAAAAAGATGCTGCGCCAGCCGAAGTGCCGGATCAGCACGCCGCCGAGCGTCGGCCCGATCGCCATCGCCACGCCGTTGCACGCGGCCCAGATGCCGAGCGCGCGGCCGCGTTCCACCGGGTCGCGCCACACGACCCGCACGATCGCGAGCGACGCCGGCAGCAACAACGCCGCGCCGACGCCGGCCAGCGCGCGTGCGGCGATCAGCACCGACACCGACGGCGCGAGTGCGCACAGCAGCGACGCGATGGTGAAGACGGCCGTGCCCGCCAGGAAGACGCGGCGGCGGCCGTACAGGTCGGCGAGCAGTCCGCCGGTCAGCAACAGCACCGCGTACGTGAGGTTGTAGCTGTCGACCACCCATTGCAATGCGCCGACACCGGCATGGAAATAGGCGCCGATCGCGCGTGTGGCGAGATTGACGACGGCCGTGTCGATCTGGGCGACGAGCACGGCGAGGCACAGCGTGAGCAGGGTCACGCCGCGGCGTTCGAGGGCATGGTCGGCGAGTTCTCCGGTATGGGCCATGGCGACGTTCCTCGGCAGGCGATCGTGTGACCTTAAGCGTGGCCTGCTGCCAGCGTGATGTCAGCAGGCGTGAGCATCAGGCAAGGGCATCGGGCGACGCAAACGTCATGCCCGCATGCATGCGCGGGCCGGCACGTCCCGCGCCCGCGGCAGCTTGAGCAGCACGTCGGCGTTCATGTCCTACGGGCTGCCGGCGAGCCGCTGACGGGTCCTGTTCGACGGGAATGTCGCATGCCGGCATCCGCACTTCGGTTCCGCGCGCGTCACGAACAGCAGGAACGACGAGCGGGCGCCCGCATGGCCGGGCGGTAGCGCATCGCGGTCGAGGCGGGTCGGCGCGTCCAATGATCGGCCCGACGAGATCGCCGGCGGCGTTCGGAATCGCGAGCACGTCAACGTCTGTGTCGATCCTCACCCGGTTGCATGCCACGTCGAACCGTTCCAGTGGCATTGTTGTCCGCGTACTGCGGCAGGGCGTCGCGGAGCCCATCGACTGCCACGAATACCGATGCGCACTTGCCGTCGAGCACACGGCCGGTTCTTCAGCGAATTCCTCGACGTTCTTGAGCGCGACCGGGTCGATCGAGCGCGACGACACCGTTGCGACGATTCCGCCGTGCGGCGCGACCGGCTGCATGCGCGATGCCGCGTACACCAGCGGTCGACACCGGATCGATTGCGTCACGCATCGCCATTGGCTTAAGATCGTCGGGAGACCATCCCACGACCATCCCACGCCTTCAGCGTCAATGAAAAAGAGCCTAAGCCTGCGGGTCGCCGTCATCGCGTCGGCGGTTGCCGTGTACAGCATCTACATGCACGTCCAGCAGTTGATCAGCGGCTGCATGTGGGTCAGGGGCCATCAGCGCTGCAGCTTCGAAAACAGCACGAATTTCCAGGGCTGGATGGATCTGGACCTGATGATCACTTGTTGCTGGGTCGCCGCGGCGGTGGTCGGGTGGATTTCCGTTGCGCAGGGCACGAAGAAACCGGGTTAGCCACGTCATGCAGGTGCTGCCCGATTGAACGGGCACGAAATACCGCTCGGCCGGATCGAATCCGTCAATCCGTGACAACGCGCATTCGCTGACGAGTGGAGACGGTGCGCTCGATGCATTCGCGCCCCAAACGAACGCTGATTCCGCTGCCGGCGGACGAGATCATGCTGATCTCCGGCGACAGGCGTTGCATCGCGCGCTGCGCGAGGGGAGGTTCCCGTGCAATTTCCAGCAGGATCGGTGGTCGCGCTCAGCTCGGCCGCGGCGACGATGTTCTCGATCGGCATGCTGTTTCTCGGCTACTGGGGATGGCACGAAGCATTGCCCTGGCGGTTCGGCGACTACGTCGTGATCGTTCCCGCGCTGGCCGGGTTCGCGTGCCTCGCCAGCGTGCCGTTTCTCGCGACGTCGCCGATGAAAATGCCCGACGACGAGTCGCGAATGTTCGTCGCGCGACGCGTGTTTCTGTGCGGCGCGGGCGCGGTGTGGTGTGCAATCGTCGTGTCGCTGTTCGTGTGAGAACGGGGTGACCGGACGGTTGCCGGCACAACCGCGCGAACCCATCCCGAAACGTCTTACGTGAGGCCGAAACCCGCGGTTTTCATGCTGTCGTTATCGCTTTGCTTTCCCCGGTCGCGTGCACTAGATTCGAAGCGTTCGTCCGTTTCCGAGCGCGAGGTGAAGCCATGACGCCGTGGGAGATTCAGGGCACCGAAATGATCAGTTGCAATTGCTCATACGGTTGCCCTTGCCAGTTCAATGCGTTGCCGACCAACGGCAGCTGCGAAGCGATGGGCGCGATTTCGATCGACCGCGGCCACTACGGCGACGTGGTGCTCGACGGCGTCAGGATCGCGGTGGTATTTCAATGGCCGGGTGCGGTTCACGAAGGGAAAGGCAAGTGCCAGCCGATCGTCGACGAGCGCGCGAGTCCGGCGCAGCGCGACGCCGTGCTGAAAATCATGACCGGTCAGGATACCGATCCATTCGCGACGATGTTCTCGGTGTATGCGTCGACGCTCGAGCACGCGTTCGATCCGATCTTCACGACGATCGATTTCGACGTTGATGTCGACGCGCGGCGGGGCCGGATTCACGTGGACGGTGTGTTCGATGCCGCCGGCGAACCGATCCGCAATCCGGTGACGGGAGACGAGCACCGTGTGCGGATCGACCTGCCGCACGGTTTCGAATACGAGCTGGCCGAGATCGGTTCGGGAACGGGGCGCTCGCAGGGCAACATCGAGCTGAATCTCGACGGAACCTATGCGCAATTCGCTCGGCTGCATCTGAACAACCACGGGCTGATCCGGCATCGCGTCGCGGCATGACGCCGGTCGATACATGGCTCGCGCGCGAGCGCGCCGTCACGCTGCTCGGCATGGCCGCGCTCGTCGGCCTGTGCTGGTTTTACCTGTGGACCGGCGCGGGAACCGGCATGTCGGCACGGGAGATGACGACCGTCGCGCTGTTTCCGCATCGGCTGGCGGATGGCATGGGCAGCATGGATCCGTCTCTGCCGACCGTGATCGCGATGTGGTGGGTGATGATGATCGCGATGATGACGCCTGGCGCCGCGCCGCTCGTGATGCTGTACCGGCGCGTGCTGCGGCAGCACGGCAACGGAGCGGCGGGATCGGCGTTCACGTCGGTGGCGCTGCTGGCCGGCTATCTGACGACATGGCTCGCGTTCTCGATCGGCGCGGCGTTGCTTCAGGCGCTGCTGCAGCCGGCCGGGCTGATCTCCGCGATGATGCTGTGGTCGAAGAGCGCACTCCTTTCCGCCATCGTGCTGGCGCTGGCCGGGCTCTATCAATTCTCGCCGCTGAAACGCGCGTGTCTGCGGCAATGCCGTGCGCCGGCGGCGTTCCTGGTTGCGCACTGGCGTCCGGGCGTTGCCGGCAGTTTCCTGCTGGGCGCGCGGCACGGTGTGGTTTGCGTGGGCTGCTGCTGGTTGCTGATGGCGCTGCTGTTCGTCGGCGGCGTAATGAATGTCGTGTGGATCGTCGCGTTGTCGCTGTTCGTGTTCGTGGAAAAGGTCGTGCCCGGCGGCGATCGTATCGGCCGCGTGCTGGGTGTCGTGCTGATTGCGTGGGCCGGTGTGACGTTGATCGTGTGATGCGCGGCACCGGCTGGCGGCAGAAACACGCCGGGTGCGACGGGAGACGCTCGATGAAGATCCGCTTTCACACTGTCGCCATGTCGTTTGCGATGGCGGTCATTGCAATGCCGGCGCTCGCGGGCGGCGACATGTCGGGCATGAATTCAGGCGATGCGAGCATGTTGGCGCAGGATTCGAAAATGACCGATGCCGAAGTCAAGGAAATCGACGCCGGGCGCAGGCGCGTGACGCTGAAGCATGGCGCGCTCGACAACATCGGGATGCCGCCGATGACGATGGCATTCAGGGCCGGCGACGCGGCGATGATCCCGTCGCTGCATGTAGGCGACAAGGTTCGGGTTCGGGTGGAAAACGTCAACGGCACACTGACGATCGTGAAGCTGGTGAAGCGACCGTGACGACGATCCGGCGTGCGCACGGGTGGGCACCGTCGGTTTTTCCCTTCTTGTGCTACGTAACGCAGGGCCGGTGTTACGTCAGTGTTATCGGAATGCCTGCCCGGGCTGAGCCGGGCAGCACGATCCGCATCCGATGCGCGCTTCCCCGCCGCGCGGCGTGGACGTCCATTGCAAGGCGACTGTGAAACTGTGAAGGAGGCCGATGGAAATGGCACGGTAGATGCTTGGTGGAGTGATCGGCTGAATAGCGAACGGGGGCTTCCATGCAAGATCACTTCATCACGGCGAATGTTGAACTCGCCGCCGTTGCCGCTGCGTGTGCACTAGCGGGCTGCGGCGGTGGGGACGTTACGGCACCGACGCCGGCAGGTAACACTATCGGGACGAGTACGAGCGGAACCAGCGGGACTAGCGGGACTAGCGGGACTAGTGGGACTAGCGGAACGAGCGGAACCAGCGGAACCAGCGGAACCAGCGGAACCAGCGGCACACCCGGCACGAACGGCATCATCAGTTCCGCCGGCGCAGTCGTGCTGGCCGCAGGGGCGACGCTCGGCGATGTGACGTTGCCCGGGGTCGGCAAGGCCGCGACGGCCGGGCCGGCCGACACGGTCACCGGCGTCGGCACGATCATCCGCGATACGACGAATGCCGTGAGCAACGGTATCGGCCAGATCGGCTTCACGCCGAACCCTGTCGGCGGGACGGTCGCGGGCCTCGGCACCCTCGTCGGCTCGACCGGCAACCCGGTCAACGGCCTCAGCGAAACGGTGAAGGCGCTCGGCGCCGGCCCGCTGTCGCCGCTCGCGCCGTTCGCGACGCCCGTCGGCGGCCTGCTCGACACGGTGGCCGGCGGCCTGAAGTCGGGCGGCGCCATGCTCGGCTCGGCGCTGTCGTCGGGCCCGGTCCAGCAGGCGACGCAAGCGATCAGCACCGCGATCACGCCGGTCGTGACGACGGCGGGCCAACTCACGCAGCAGGTCGGCACCGCAACCGGCCTCGGGCAGCCGGTCGCGGGCCTGCTCGGACAGGTCGGCGGGGCGATCACGTCGGCCGGATGGCAGGTGACGTCCACGTCGCCTCAGCCGATCGTCGGCGCTGCCGGCAGTCTCGTCCGGGCGGTCGGCAACACGGTGACCAATGCGGGCGGCCTCGTGAACCCGAGCGGCGCGAATGGCGCGGCGCCGATTGCCGGTCTGGTGACGAGCGTGGTCGGCGGCATCCCGGCGACCGTGCACAACGGCTCCGCGACCAGTACGAGCGGCGGCGGCTCGTCGCTGGGCGGTCTCTCCAATCCGCTCGCGCCAGTGACGTCGCTGGTGGGCGGCCTGCTCGGCGGCGTGGCCGGAAAATAGCCGGCCCGTACCGCGTCATACGGGAACCCGGCCGAATGACCAGGGAAGGACCGCCATCGGCGCTCACGGGTCCCGCCCGGGACCATCGGACAATCCCGAAACCGTGGCCCGCTACCTGCGCGTGTCGCCGGGCTTCGACGCCGGCCGCGCGAGCCCGCGCGCCGGCAGCGGCGTCGACATCACGATCGACGTGCGCGTTTCGCCGTACAGGTTGATGCGTTCGATCAGCTGTTCGAGATGGGCCATGCTGACGGCGACCAACCGCATCACGTACGAATCCGCGCCCGTCACGTGATGGCATTCGACGACTTCGGGAATCGTCTCCAGCAGCTTGAGGAACTTCGCTTTCGCCGGTTGCTGCACCGTGATGCCGATCAGCGCGCTCACCGGATAGCCGGCCGCGGACGGATTGATCCGCGCGGTGTAGCCTTCGACCACGCCGGCTGCTTCGAGCCGCTTCACGCGTTCCGTCACGGCCGGCACCGACAGGTGGACCTGGCGCGCGAGCTCCGTATAGCTGAGGCGTCCGTTGTCCTGCAACAGCGCCAGTATCTTCCAGTCCAGATCGTCCATCGCGGCGGGAGTTTTTAAGGTAGAGCCGCCATTTTTCCTCAAAAACCGTATTCAGCGGGGCGCGGATTTTCCCTACGATGCCTGTTCGAGCCACTGGATGTGGGAAAGGAGCAGGCGATGTTGTTCATCAAATCCGTCGTGATGGGGCTGTCGATCGCGGTGCCGGTCGGCCCGATCGGCATGCTGTGCATTCAGCGCAGCCTGAGCCGCGGCTTCCGGGCCGGATTCGCGACCGGCATCGGTGCCGCGTGCGCCGATGCGATTTACGGGCTGCTCGGCGCGCTGGGCGTCGCGGGCATCGTCACCGCGTTCCCGATGCTGACCGTCGGCCTGAAGATCGGCGGCGGCGCGTTTCTCGTGTGGCTCGCATGGACCATCGCGCGCCAGCCGCCGGCCGCACCGGTGGGGCAGCGCGAGTTGCCGCGTACGACCGTTCTGCGCGATTTCCTGACGACGTTCGGACTCACGCTGTCGAACCCGATGACGATCGTGTCGTTCGTCGGGATCTTCGCGGCGCTCGGCCCGTTGCCGGGGGCGCGGGAAGGCGCGATGTGGGCGACCGTCGCGTGGATGGTGGCCGGGGTGTTCGTCGGCTCGGCCACGTGGTGGCTGTGCCTGAGCAGCGCGACCGCCGCGCTGCGCGCGAAGCTGTCGTTCGCGTTCATGCACGGGCTGTCGCGCATGTCGGCAGCGGTCGTCGCGGTATTCGGCGCGATCCAGCTGGTCGCGGGCGTACGTGGCTTGATCTAGGCGCGCGGGGCAGCGCGGGTCGAGCGGATCGCGTCGACCGTCGTCCGGATATGGGCGAGCAGCTCGAGCATCACCGTTTTTCGGAAGTACTGGTTGATCGCATGCTGACGACGATATCGGACGGCAGCGCCTCGATCGCGTGCCGAACCGACAGCAGATCGTCGACGAGCCGTGTCAATGCGTCGGGTTCCCATGTGTCGAGCGCAACGGCGATGTCGTCCGGCCAGAGGCCGAGCGCATCGATGCCGCAGCATCCGGCGACACAGTGGATCTCCAGCGCGTCGATCAACGGCATGACGGCCGCCAGATGCGGATCGACGTCGATCGCCTGCGCGTGGCCGCCGGCAAGATCGCCGCAGGCGATCCAGCGATCCGGGCCGATGCCGATGTCGTTCTTGTGTGCGTTGCCGTTCATCTTCGCTCAATTCGATGCGTGCAAATGCAAGTGCGCATGCACGAAGCGCGCGATTTCCTGGCTCAGCTCGATATCCTCCGGCGCGCCCATGAACCCGCCGTGCGGCATCCCTTCGAATATGTGCAGTTCGGTCGGCACCTGTGCGCGGCGCAACGCGCGATGCAGCCGCACGGCGTTCGACAGGAACAGGTCGCGCGTGCCGCTCTGGATGAAGGTCGGCGGGAAGCCGGCCGCGAAATCGCCGAACAGCGGCGACAGATACGGATGGGCGAGATCGGCGCCGTTCGCGTAGAGCAGGTTGTTCGCCATCAGCGGCGCCGGCAGCACGACATCGACGAGCCGGTTGGTTTCGAAGCTGTCGCCGGATTCGGTCAGGTCGGCTTCCGGCGACAGCAGCACCAGCGCGGCCGGCAGCGGCAGGCCCTCGTCGCGGGCGCGCAGCACCATCGCGGCCGCGAGATTGCCGCCGGCCGAACGGCCGCCGATGACGACGTTTTCCGGTGCGTAGTGCTTCAGCACGTAGGCATAGGTCGCGACGCAGTCGTCGAGCGCGGCGGGATACGGATGCTCGGGCGGCATCCGGTAGTCGACGCCGTAGCATCGAATGCCGAGCCGGTCGGCCTGCATTTGCGCGCCGGCACGGCACGCGGCGCCGCCGCCGACGATCAGCGCACCGCCGTGCAGGTCGATGATTGCGCATGCGCCGGACAGCGCCGCTTCGGGTGTCGCGACGTGCACGTCCGCAGCGCCGACCCGGATCGTCTCGACGCCCGAACGCAACGAGCCGGCGAACTGCGCGACAGCGGTCGCGTAATGCGCGTCGGCGCTGACCTTCACGCGCATCCATGCGTCGATGTCGTCGACGGCCGGCATCGCGTGCAGCGCGTTCAGCGGCACGCCGTCGTCGCCGGTCAGGCGTTGCAGCGCGGCGCGCGCTTCATCGCTGATCGAGGTCGGGAAGGGAACGACACGGCTCGGCAGCACGACGCCGTCGGGTTTGTCTTTCATCGCTTGGGTTCCGTGCGGGGCGTCATGCGGGCGAAGGCCAGTGGCGCAGCGTCGCGTCGAGCGCATCGAGGCTGCGCGACCACGACGCGTCGGCATCCGGTGCGCTGTGCGAGAAGCCGCCGGCGTTTTCGAGCGTCACGTAGCCCATGAAGAAGCCGCCGAGCAGGCGGATCGCATGCGCGTGCTCGGCATCCGGCAGGTCGTAGCTGCGCAGCACCGCCGACGTCATCCTGACGAGCTGCCCGCCCGCGCTCGCGGCGGCGCGCTCGGCGCTCACCGGATGGCGCGCGGCGGCGAAGCGGCCCGGATGCGCCCGTGCGTAGTCGCGATAGACGTTCGCGAGCGCGGCCAGCGCATCTTTGCCGGTGCGGCCGGCCAGCGCGTCGGCGGCGCGATCGGCTAGTTCCTGCAGCGCGAACAGCGCGATGCGGCTCTTGAGATCGTCGAAGCTCGGGATATGGGAATACAGGCTCGCCAGCTTCACGTCGAAATGCCGCGCGAGCGCCGCGCCGGTGATCTGCTCGAAACCGGCTTCATCGGCGAGTTGCGCGCCGGCTTCGACGAGTTTGTCCACGGTAAGGCCGGCACGCGCCATGACGAATGCTATGAAGATTAGTCAAAAACCTAATTCTATTAGCTTTCGTCGCGATGTCAATTTCATGCGCGTGCCGGCGTGGCGCGTTGCGCCGATGCGTGGGGCCGTCAGAACGTATAACTGACCTTGCCGAACGCGGTACGCCCGAGCGTGTTGTAACCGTACGCGGTCATGTACTGCCGGTCGAACAGGTTCGACAGCGATGCCGACACCGTCAGGTGCGAATTGATCCGGTACGACGCGCGCAGGTTTACCGTCAGGTACGACGCCAGATACTGCCGGTTGGCCGGATCGTCGAACGTCGAGCCGCCGTACAGCAGCGACGCGCCCGTGCTCAGCGCATGCAGCTTCAGTTCGTCCCACGTGTGATCGACGTTCAGGCTGACCGTTTGCCGCGGCCGGCGGCTCAGCCACGTCCGGTTCGTTTCGTCCTGCGGATTCAGGATACCGACCGCGACGCTGATCGGCGTCGAGCGGCCGATCGTGCCCTTGTACGACAGGTCGATGCCGCGAATATGCGAGCGGCCGATGTTCATCGGCGAGAACGTCGCCGGGTTGTACGCGATCAGGTTGTTGACGCGCGTGTCGTAGATCGCTGCGGTGAACGTGCCGTACGCGGTGTTCGCGTCGAGCGCGGCCTCGACCGACGTGCTGCGTTCCGGGCTGAGGTTCGGGTTGCCGTAGCCGGGGTAGTACAGGTCGTTGAACGTCGGCAGCCGGAACGCGTTGCCGTACGACATGCGCGCCGTGTAGACCGGCGTGATCGCCCACGACAGTGCGGCGTTGCCGGTGTTCACCGCTTGCCCGGCGATGATCTCGTGACGGCCGGCGACGAACATCGTTACGCTGCCGAGCGTCGCCGATTGGTGCAGCGAGAACGCGGAATCGTTGCGCGTCGGCACGCCGCCGGGAATGTCGACCGGCAGGAACGCCTGTTCGCGCGTGAAGTCGTACGCGAGCTTCGATTCGCCCGACAACGGCAGGCCGAACAGGTGGAATCCGTGCTCCTGATGAGTCAGCGACGTCGACGTGCTGATCCGCTGCGAATTGATCTGGTCGGTCGCGAGGGCCGGGTCGTCCGCGTAGATGAACTGGCGGTCGTTCGCATAGCCGAACGACTGGTCGAACTGCGTATCGGGCGTGATGTCGAGATGGAACGCAACGCCCGTCGTCAACTGGTGGTCGAGCTCGCGATTCGCGTAGCCGCTGTTGTCGTAGGACAGATCGGAGCGGTGATACAGCGCGAACGTCGAGATCGACCAGTTGTCGCGCGCATAGCCGAGCCGCGCGTCGAGATCCTGCGCGTGATACGGATTGCGGCCGTCTTCGTGGCCGTAGAAGAACGGCCGCGTCGCATCGATGCCGGCCGTGTTGTAGTCGTGCAGCCCGAGCGAATAGGTGAGGCCGCCGAGCGCGGCCAGCGGCCCGGTCGACGGCACCGTTCCCGACGTGCGGAACTGCGTGTCGAACGTCTTGTTCGAGCCGCCGCCGGCCGACACGGTGGTCCGGTTCGGCTGGTTGGCGGCGCGGCGCGTGATGAGTTGCACGACGCCGCCCATCGCGTTGTTGCCGAACGACGCGGCGGCCGGGCCGGAGATCACCTCGACGCGCTCGAACGCTTCGGTCGGCAGGTCGGCCCACGGCGCGATTCCGGTGGTCGGCGAGCCGATCCGGATGCCGTCGATGAACACGGCGACCTGACTCGCCGACGAGCCGCGGATGCTGACCGACGCGGACGAGCCGGGCCCGCCGTTCTGCGCGACGGTCACGCCCGGCAGCGTCGCGAGCGCCTGCGTGATGCTCGGGTCGGCGGGCGACAGCCGGTCGAGGTCCTCGCGCGTGAGCACCTGGGTCGACGCATAGCGTCGGTCGAACGATTCGGGCAGGTGCCGCGTGTCGGTCACGCTGATCGTCGGCAGGTCCGCGCCGGGCGCGGGCGCGGCGGGCTGCGCGAGCGCCGTTTCGCCGGCCGCGTGGGCGAGCGGGGAAAGCAGCGCGGTGGCGGCGGACGTGGCGAGCAGGTGACGAATGTTCATGAGGCGGCGGGACGAGGCGTGTGACGTGTACGGCGATCGCGGGCGGAGGGCGGGCAGGTGGCGCATGCCGACGGCGCGTCGGTGCGACGCTTCGGGTCGGGAAGCGGATTCGGGAACGATGGACATCTGACGGATCCTGAGGTCGGGTCGTCCATGCAACGGGCGACCGCCGGGGGCGGTGCCGCGCGCATCGGGACACCCCGCCCGGTGCGGCTGCGTGGACCTCGGGTCGATGGCAGGTCTCCTGGCTCGCGGGTCCTCATCCGTGCAGGCCTTCCCGGTTTCCCAGTGGCATGCGGTGGCACGGATTCGCCGCTCACAGTTGCGGGGGCAGCCGCAGATTCGGGGCGTTGCCCCTGCTGCGTTCCCTTTTGATCCCGTCTCCGGGAACCATCAGCGCGCAAGGGTAATGGCGGGCGGTCAGGGACGTCAATCGTCCGGCCGCGCGCGGGTGCGAAAAAACGTCATTGCCCGGCGGCGGCTTTCCGAATCCTTTCGTTCGAGGGGCGCGGGCCGTGTTTCAGGTCTGAAGAAACGGCCGGATTCGAACGCGTCCGGTCGCGCCGGAACCGGCGGCCGTCGTTCCGAAGGCCGACGGCCGGCGCGTGTCGTTATCGATGCGTGCCGCGACGCTCAGGCCGGTGCCGACACCAGCGCGCAGAAGTTCTCGAGATCGACGTTGCCGCCGCTGATCACCACGCCGACGCGCTTGCCCTGCAGCGCATCCTTCATTCGGCGCACGGCGGCGAACGACAGGCAGCCGGTCGGCTCGACGACGAGCTTCATACGCGTGGCGAAGAAGCGCATGCAGTCGACGAGTTCCGCGTCCGTCGCGGTGAGGATGTCGTCGACGTCGCGACGCAGGATCGGGAACGTGAGGTTGCCGAGGTGCTGCGTCTGCGCACCGTCGGCGATCGTGCGCGGGGTGTCGATGTGCACGATCGTGCCGGACCGGAACGATTGCTGTGCATCGTTGCCGGCTTCGGGCTCGACGCCGTACAGCTTCGCGTGCGGCGACAGCGCACGGGTGGCGAGCGCGGTGCCCGACAGCAGCCCGCCGCCGCCGAGCGGCGTGAACACCGCGTCGAGCGGGCCGACTTCGTCGAACAGTTCCTTGGCCGCGGTGCCCTGGCCGGCGATCACGTCCGGGTGATCGTAGGGCGGCACCAGCGTGAGCCCGTGCTTCTCGGCGAGATCGCGCCCGATCTGCTCGCGATCCTCGGTGTAGCGATCGTAGGTCACGACGTTGCCGCCGTAGCCGCGCGTCGCGGCCATCTTCGCGGCCGGCGCGTCCTGCGGCATCACGATCGTCGCGGGAATGCCGAGCATGCGCGCCGACAGCGCGATCGCCTGCGCATGGTTGCCCGACGAGAACGCGACGACGCCGTGGCGCCGCTGTTCCGCGTTGAAGCGCGACAGCGCGTTGAACGCGCCGCGGAACTTGAAGGCGCCCATGCGCTGCAGGTTCTCGCACTTGAAGAACACCTGCGCGCCGAGCGCGTCGTCGATCGTCCGCGACGTCATCACCGGCGTGCGGTGCGCGTGGCCTTCGAGCCGGGTCGCGGCGGCGGCGACGTCGTCATACGTGGGGAGAGCGGGAGAGTTCATGGTTGCTGGAGGATTGAAAAGTCAGTCGACTGGAATGCGGGGGCGCACCGGGTCACTTCGCATCGTTGTAGACGGTGGCGCGAGACACGCCGAGATGCTGCGACACGATCTCCATCGCGCGGCGCACCTCGAGGAAGCCGTCGGCCTTCAGCGTCTGCATCAGCTCGCGGCGCTGGTCGGTCTTCAACTCGCGCGGCGTCGTCGCAAGGCGCGTCGCGAAGGCGTCGATGCGCTGCCGGATCGCGTCCGCGCCGGCCGGGTCGAGCGTGTCGACGACGGCTTCGCCGTCCGTGCGGCAGAACTGGTTCAGCATGCCCTGGAAGCCGCGGAACAACGTGACGTCGGCATTCAGGCACAGCGCGGCCACATAGCGCCCGGTCGAATCCTTGATGCCGATCGACGTGCTTTTCGCGGTGCGGCCGTCGGCGAAGCGGTTCGGGTAGTTCGCGAGCACCTGCGGGAAATCGTCGTCCGCGATGCGCGCGAGGCCGAGTTCGGTCGCGGGATCGCCGACCGCGCGTCCGGACAGGTTGTTGTGGATCGCGAGGATCGCGTGCTCCGGCGTGCGCAGGTCGTGCACGACGACCTCGGTGAACGGCGCGAACATCTCGCCGAGTCCTTCGGCGATGCGCTGCACCTGTTCGATCAGCGATGCCTGCTCCGACAGCAGCGGTTTGCGGGTTGTACTCATGCGTGATCCTGGTGTGTCGGGGTGTCCGTCGTTTCCGGCCGCGTGATGTCGGCCAGCAGCGGGCGCGCGATCCGGACGTAGTCGGTCGCGTCGAGCACGACCGAGCGATCGAGGCGGCCCGCGTTGAACGCGATCTCGGCGTTGCGCTCGACCAGCGCGGGATCGACGACGAGCGCCACGTTCGTATCGAACACGAACGGCGGTACGGCGCCCATCACGCAGCGCGTGACGGCGGCCGCGACGTCGGGCGACGCGAGCGTCGCCTTGCGCCGGCCGACCGCATCGGCGACCTTGCGAAAGTCGATTTTCAGATGGCCGGGAATCACCGCGAGCGCGGCGCCGTCGCCGCCATCCTTGAACGTACAGAGCATCGCCTTCGCGCCCTGTTCGGGGCGGGTGCCGCGCAGCGCGGCGATCGCGTCGGATTTGCCTTCCGCCGGATGCTCGAGCACGCGAAAACGCGCGCCGGATGTCGTCAGCAGTTCGCAAAGCGTGTCGAAAACGGGAGAGTCGTTCATGTCGCTCCAGGCAGGCCCACGCGTCGAGGCGCACGGGTCAAATAATCGTCCAAGTATAGACGTTTTGTCATTGATATGACAAAGGGCGGCGGGCGTCGGGGCGCCAGTGTGCGCGAAGCGCGCCGATTCTTCAGCAGCCGAAAGGGAATTTCATATTGCGGGATGCAGGCCGAATTCCTGCCGCCGCGTTTTACCGCCGCTTGAAACCGTGTTTTGCATCGCAAAAACGACTGGCTATCTAATTGAAAAACAAGAGAAATTTATATCTTATGTCTTATATAAGACTTGGCCGAAAACGCGTGAGACAGGATTACTATTGAGTCCATGCAGTTCGCTTCGTCACACGCGGCGGGCACGCTGAACCCCTTTACTCAAATGCGCTTCGTTCCCAGGAGATAGACATGTCCCAATATCAAGACGACATCAAGGCAGTGGCTGGCTTGAAGGAAAACCACGGCAGCGCGTGGAATGCCATTAGCCCCGAGTATGCGGCCCGCATGCGTGCCCAGAACAAGTTCAAGACCGGCCTGGACATCGCGAAGTACACCGCGAAGATCATGCGCGCCGACATGGCCGCGTACGATGCCGATCCGTCCAAGTACACGCAGTCGCTGGGTTGCTGGCACGGCTTCATCGGCCAGCAGAAGATGATCTCCATCAAGAAGCACTTCAACAGCACCGAACGCCGCTACCTGTACCTGTCGGGCTGGATGGTCGCCGCGCTGCGCTCGGAGTTCGGCCCGCTGCCTGACCAGTCGATGCACGAAAAGACCTCGGTCAGCGCGCTGATCCGCGAGCTTTACACGTTCCTGCGCCAGGCCGACGCCCGCGAGCTGGGCGGCCTGTTCCGCGAGCTGGATGCCGCGAAGGACGCGACTGCGAAGGCCGCGATCCAGCAAAAGATCGACAACCACGTCACGCACGTCGTGCCGATCATCGCCGACATCGACGCCGGCTTCGGCAACGCGGAAGCGACCTACCTTCTGGCCAAGCAGTTCATCGAAGCGGGCGCGTGCTGCATCCAGATCGAAAACCAGGTGTCGGACGAGAAGCAGTGCGGCCACCAGGACGGCAAGGTCACGGTGCCGCACGAGGATTTCCTCGCGAAGATCCGCGCGATCCGCTACGCGTTCCTGGAACTGGGCGTGGACGACGGCATCATCGTCGCGCGGACCGATTCGCTGGGCGCGGGCCTGACCAAGCAGATCGCCGTGACGAACACGCCGGGCGACCTGGGCGATCAATACAACGCGTTCCTCGATTGCGAAGAACTGTCGGCCGACCAGCTGGGCAACGGTGACGTCGTCATCAAGCGCGACGGCAAGCTGCTGCGTCCGAAGCGCCTGCCGAGCAACCTGTTCCAGTTCCGCGCCGGCACGGGCGAGGCGCGCTGCGTGCTCGACTGCATCACGTCGCTGCAGAACGGCGCCGACCTGCTGTGGATCGAAACCGAAAAACCGCATATCGCGCAGATCGGCGGCATGGTCAGCGAGATCCGCAAGGTGATCCCGAACGCGAAGCTGGTGTACAACAACAGCCCGTCGTTCAACTGGACGCTGAACTTCCGCCAGCAGGCCTACGATGCGATGAAGGCCGAGGGCAAGGACGTGTCGGCTTACGACCGTGCGCAGTTGATGAGCGTCGAATACGACGAAACCGAACTGGCCAAGCTCGCCGACGAGAAGATCCGCACGTTCCAGGCCGATGCATCGCGTGAAGCAGGCATCTTCCACCACCTGATCACGCTGCCGACGTACCACACGGCTGCGCTGTCGACCGATAACCTGGCCAAGGAATACTTCGGCGACCAGGGCATGCTCGGCTACGTGGCGGGCGTGCAGCGCAAGGAAATCCGTCAGGGCATCGCGTGCGTGAAGCACCAGAACATGTCCGGTTCGGACATCGGCGACGATCACAAGGAATACTTCAGCGGCGACGCGGCGCTGAAGGCAGCGGGCAAGGACAACACGATGAACCAGTTCTGATCATCGTCAGATCCGCAGCACGACGCCAGCTCCTCGGGGCTGGCGTTTTTTTGTCTGCGCGATCGCCGTGCGTTACCCGTACATGGCCTTTACGACGTACTGCGTACTGGCTCGTCGACACCACGTCGATCGCTTCGAAATCGATGAAACGCCCGCGGCGGTTCATCATCTCGGCGCACATTGCGCTGGAATTTCTCGTCATTGCGAACGCGGTCGAACAGCGTGTGCACGTATTACCCCGGATTGCCGCGCGCACCGTTTTAAGCAGGGGCGTGCATCGGGTATTCGAACGGGATGTTTGTGTACACAACCTAATTCAGGGTTTGCCTGAGTAGCGAAAACGCTAACTCGCACGGCGCGGGTTCGCGTGGTTCGTGCGCACGGCCGGCAGGTTGAAATTGCCGTTCGTGCGAAACCCTTGCGGGGCGGTCGTCGCGCTCGTTTCGTCCCCAAAGCGCGCGGGACGACGCCGTAAAAAGCGCCCGTCTGCAACGCGCATGCCGGCACGTCGTCACAATTGTTTCTTGTTGCAACGCAACGCCTCGTCAATAACGGCGATGGTATGCTGGCCGGCATGGAGTTGTATGGCAGGTTGCTTGCATGGCGAAACTCGTGTTCGCACTTTCTAACGAGACTTCATCTTCTCTCGCCCGCATCGCGGCATCGACGCGCGCTCCGCTCGCGCGTCCCGTCCTGCGCGCCGCATCTTCCTGCGCTCCGCACGCATTCCCCATCTCGCGGGCTCGCCCCGCATCCCCATCCCCGCCCAATAATCTGGAGACATCTTCATGTCGCAAAACACTTTGGCCGAAGCGACACACGGCCCGCTGATCGCTCCGCCGGCCTTCGTCAAGCATCGCAAGCTGATCGACTGGGTCTCGCGCATCGCGGCGCTCACGGAGCCCGAGCGTGTCGTGTGGTGTGACGGATCGCAGGAAGAATACGACGCGCTGTGCCAGGCGATGGTCGACCAGGGCACGCTCACGCGCCTGAACCCGGCGAAGCGCCCGAACTCGTATCTCGCGCAATCCGATCCGTCGGACGTCGCGCGCGTCGAGGATCGCACGTTCATCTGCGCGGCGTCGCGCGACGACGTCGGCCCGACCAACAACTGGATCGAGCCGGCCGAAATGCGCGAGACGCTCAACGGGCTGTTCCGCGGCGCGATGCGCGGCCGCACGCTGTACGTCGTGCCGTTCTCGATGGGCCCGCTCGGCTCGCCGATCGCGCACGTCGGCGTCGAGTTGTCCGACAGCCCGTACGTCGCGGTGAACATGCGGATCATGACGCGCATGGGGCGCGACGTGTACGACGTGCTCGGCGAGGACGGCGATTTCGTGCCGTGCGTGCACAGCGTCGGTCATCCGCTCGAAGCCGGCCAGCAGGACGTGCCGTGGCCGTGCAATCCGGTCAAGTACATCGTGCACTTTCCGGAAACGCGCGAGATCTGGAGCTTCGGCTCGGGCTACGGCGGCAACGCGCTGCTCGGCAAGAAGTGTTTCGCACTGCGCATCGCGTCGACGATGGGGCGCGATCAGGGCTGGCTCGCGGAACACATGCTGATCCTCGGCGTGACGTCGCCGGCCGGCAAGAAGTATCACGTCGCGGCCGCGTTCCCGTCCGCGTGCGGCAAGACCAACTTCGCGATGCTGATCCCGCCGCAGGGCTTCGACGGCTGGAAGGTCACGACGATCGGCGACGACATCGCGTGGCTGAAGCCCGGCCGCGACGGCCGCCTGTATGCGATCAATCCGGAAGCCGGTTTCTTCGGCGTGGCGCCGGGCACGGGCGTGAAGACCAACCCGAACGCGATCGCCACGCTGAAGGAAAACGTGATCTTCACGAACGTCGCGCTGACGGAAGACGGCGACGTGTGGTGGGAAGGGCTGACCGACACGCCGCCCGCGAAGCTGACCGACTGGCAGGGCAATCCGTGGACGCCCGAGATTGGCAAGGAAACCGGCCGCAAGGCCGCGCATCCGAACTCGCGCTTTACCGCGCCGGCCGCGCAGTGCCCGTCGATCGACGACGACTGGGAAAACCCGGCCGGCGTGCCGATCGACGCGTTCATCTTCGGCGGCCGCCGCTCGACGACCGTGCCGCTCGTGACCGAAGCGCGCGACTGGGTCGAAGGCGTGTACATGGCCGCGACGATGGGCTCCGAGACGACCGCGGCCGCGGTCGGCCAGCAGGGCGTCGTGCGCCGCGATCCGTTCGCGATGCTGCCGTTCTGCGGCTACAACGTCAGCGATTATTTCGCGCACTGGCTCACACTCGGCAAGCAGCTCGAAGCCGCCGGCGCGAAGCTGCCGAAGTTCTATTGCGTCAACTGGTTCCGCAAGGACGCGAACGGCAAGTTCGTGTGGCCGGGCTTCGGCGAGAACATGCGCGTGCTGAAGTGGATGCTCGATCGTCTCGAAGGCACGGGCGGTGGCGGCGAGCATGCGTTCGGCGTGTCGCCCGCGTATGAAGATCTGCACTGGGACGGCCTCGATTTCACGCGCGATCAGTTCGATGCGGTGACGTCGATGAACGCCGACGAATGGCGCGAGGAACTGAAGCTGCACGCGGCGCTGTTCGATACGTTGAAGCTGCGCTTGCCGGCTGAAATGACCGAGACGATGAAGAAGATCGAGCGGCGTATCGGCGGCTGACGAGCGGCATCGACCTCACCACCTGAAAGCGGCATGAACGCCCCGGGCCATCCATCGCATGGCCCGGGGCGTCGTGGTTTCTGGCGCTCGGCCGGGTGTCAGCCGAGATCGAGCGCGTTCGTCAAATCGCCCGGCGGCGTCGCGCCGCGCGCGGCGAACGCGTTGTTGCGCAGGACCACGCCGTCGAGCGGCGCGAGGCCGTGCACGCGGCTGATGAAGCGCAGGATCGAGTTCGTGTCGTACAGCGTGTGATCGACGAAGCCCTTTTTCGCGAACGGCGAGATCACGAGTGCGGGAATCCGCGAGCCGGGGCCCCAGCGATCGCCGACCGGCGGCGCGACGTGATCCCACCAGCCGCCGTTCTCGTCGTGCGTCATCACGATCACGGTGTTTTCCCATTGCGGGCCGCGCCGGATATGGTCGATCACGGCCGCGATGTGGCGGTCGCCCGATTCGATGTCCGCATAGCCCGCATGCATGTTCAGGTTGCCTTGCGGCTTGTAGAACGTGACGGCCGGCAGGCGGCCCGCGTCGATGTCGGCGATGAAGTGGTTGGTCGACGGCTCGTCGCCGAGCCCCGCGTCGCGCAGATGCTTGCGGCGCGCTTCGGTGCCCGGCGCGTAGTTCACGAAGTAGTTGAACGGCTGGTGGTGGTACTGGAAGTCGGGCACCATGCCCGTGTCGCGATGCTCGAGCGCATACTGCCATGCACCGCTGTACCACGCCCAGTCGACATTCTTTTCCGACAGGCGGTCGCCGATCGTCGCGTAGCCCTGCGGCGGCATCACGCGATGGTCGGCCGGATCCGCATACGCGGCGTTGCCCGGATCGGGCGGCGGCACGTAGCTCGGCTGGTACGGCGGCGCCATCGTGTTCACACCGTAGCCGTCCGGCGTCAGCGGGCCGTCGACCGCGAATTTCGGCGGACCGTCGAGCGCGGACGCGGGCGAATCGTCGGCGAGCTTCAGGCGCGTGCCGGCCGGGTCGTCGCCTTCGACCTTCGACAGCAGTTTCGCCGCATGCGGATGCTTGTGCGCGTCCGGATACAGCGGCGGCTGCGCGGAAATCAGGAACATGTGGTTCATCCACGAACCGCCGAAGGCCGCCATGAAGAAGTTGTCGCACAGCGTGTATTGCCGCGCGAGATTCCACAGTCGCAGCGTGTCGGCCGAATTGCGGTAATGGCCCATCACGAGGCCGCCCGAATCGGCCCACGCGGCGAACTGGTTGTTGCGGCCGCCCGCGATCTGCATCTGGTTCTGGTAGAAGCGATGCCACAGGTCGCGCGTGATCACGCCGTTCGGCAGCGGCTTGCCTTGCGCGTCCGAAATCCGGAACGGCGCATTCGGCAGCTTGTCGATGTCGCGCTCGGCGATCGCGTAGCGCTTGCCGTCCACTTCCTGCGCTTGCGGCACGAGCCCGCCCCAGATCTTCGGCAGCGCCGGCAGCGGCGTCTTGCCGTCGCGATCGAGCTGCTGCGCGTGTTCGGGCCGCACTTCGCTCAGTGGATACCGCACGCCCGGGAAATCGCCGTACAGGTTCGCGAAGCTGCGGTTTTCCGCATAGATCACGACGATGTGGCGCACGCGCTGGCGCAGCGCTTCGTCGATGCGCAGGTCGGCGGCCGAACGCGGCGCGTTGCCCGCGGTGGTTTCGCAGCCGCTGAGCGCGACACCGGCGCCGAGTGCGGCGAGGCCGCCGAGCACACGGCGGCGGTCGGGATCGGCGGGTAGGTCGTCGGGGCGATCGGGGGTGTCGTTCACGTCGTGGGCTCCTCGGATGGGCGGGTGGGCATTGTCGTTCGATGCGCGCCGGCGCCGCACGGGCTGCCGCGACGCGGGACGGGATGAGACGGCCGGCCTCGCGCGCGGCGGCGCGAGGCGACTGTCACAAAAATGTCATGCACGCGACTATAACGCGGCAAGGGGGCGGATGAAAGCCGTTCGTCCGACGATTCGACGCTGCGCGGCGAGCGGCGCGACGCCCGCGCACGAACTAGACTGGAATCGAGGGCGGTGCGTCACGGCGTGCCGCCCGGGCGAGGATCGCCCGGCAATGCCGACGACGGTGTTGTCGAGGCGGCATCGATGCGACGAACGACGCGAGACGGCGAGGCGACGATGCGCGGATGCAAGTCGTTTTCGCATGGCGGCCGCGTACCGGTTGCGCGCGTGCCGGCGTGAGCGCACGCCGCGCAGCGGAGATGGCAGGCCCGATGCGATGGACAGGAAATTCGACTACCCGGGATTGCTGATCGCGGCGGGCTTCTTCGTGCTGTTCGCCGCGCAGTTGCTGATGCTGCACCCGACGTCGACGCCGATCGCGTACAGCGATTTCCACCGGCTCGTCGCCGCGCGGCTCGTCGACGATCTCGAGGTCGGCCCGGCGTCGATCTCGGGCGCGCTGAAGATGCCGCAGGCCGGCGCGATGCTGCCGGCGTCCGACGCGGCGGTCGTGCAGCAGGTTGGCGCGCCGTGGCGCTTCACGACCAGCCGCGTGACCGACGAACACCTGATCGACACGCTGACCGCCGCGGGCATCCGCTATCACGGCACGCCCGACACCGGCTGGATCGCGTCGCTCGCGTCGTGGCTGCTGCCGCTGATGCTGCTCGTGTTCGTGTGGAACATGATGCTGCGCAAGCGCGGCGGGCTGCAGGACTTCACCGGCATGGGCAAGAGCCGCGCGCGCGTGTACGTGCAGCAGGAGACCGGCATCACGTTCGATGACATCGCGGGCATCGACGAAGCGAAGGCCGAACTGCAGCAGCTCGTCGCGTTCCTGCGCAACCCCGATCGCTACCAGCGGCTCGGCGGCAAGATTCCGAAAGGCGTGCTCGTCGTCGGCGCGCCGGGCACGGGCAAGACGCTGCTCGCGCGCGCGGTGGCCGGCGAGGCGGCCGTGCCGTTCTTCTCGATCAGCGGCTCGGCGTTCGTCGAGATGTTCGTCGGCGTGGGCGCCGCGCGCGTGCGGGACCTGTTCGAGCAGGCGCAGCAGAAGGCGCCGTGCATCGTGTTCGTCGACGAGCTCGATGCGCTCGGCAAGGTGCGCGGCGTCGGCCCGATGTCGGGCAACGACGAGCGCGAACAGACGCTCAACCAGTTGCTGGTCGAGATGGATGGCTTCCAGGCCGGCTCCGGGGTGATCATCATGGCCGCGACGAACCGGCCCGAGATCCTCGATCCCGCGTTGCTGCGCCCGGGCCGTTTCGATCGTCACATCGCGATCGACCGGCCCGACGTAAACGGCCGCCGCCAGATCCTCGACGTGCACGTGAAGCGCGTGAAGCTCGCCGCCGACGTCGATCTCGGCGAGCTCGCGTCGCGCACGCCAGGCTTCGTCGGCGCCGATCTCGCGAACGTCGTCAACGAGGCCGCGCTGCATGCGGCCGAACTCGGCAAGCCGGCGGTCGCGATGGCGGACTTCGACGAGGCGATCGACCGCGCGCTGACGGGCCTCGAGCGCAAGAGCCGCGTAATGAACGAGCAGGAGAAGCTGACCATCGCGTATCACGAAGCCGGCCATGCGCTCGTCGCGGAAAGCCGCGCGCATTGCGATCCGGTGAAGAAGGTGTCGATCATTCCGCGCGGCGTCGCCGCACTCGGCTACACGCAGCAGGTGCCGACCGAGGATCGTTACGTCCTGCGCCGCAGCGAGCTGCTCGACCGGATCGATGCGCTGCTCGGCGGGCGCGTGGCGGAAGAACTCGTGTTCGGCGACGTGTCGACCGGTGCGCAGAACGACCTCGAACGCGCGACCGCGATGGCGCGCCACATGGTCATGCAGTACGGGATGAGCGAGAAAATCGGGCTCGCGACGTTCGACGACGGTGATGCGCGCCAGGGCCTGCCCGGCGCATGGCATGCGGGCGACGGCCGCTGCAGCGAGCACACCGCGCGGATGATCGACGACGAGGTGCGCACGCTGCTGGCCGATGCACATGCACGCGTCGCGGCGACGCTCGGCGAACGTCGCGACGCGCTCGAACGCATCGCGCGACGGCTGCTGCAATGCGAGGTGCTCGAACGCGACGCGCTGCAGGCGCTGATCGACGCGCGCATCGAACCGTCGTTGGCCGCGTCGGCCTCGTCGGGCGACGACGCCGGTGCGCGCGGCGGCGCGATCGAAACGGAGCAGGCGTCCACCGTCGAGCGCGATTTCGTCGCGTACGGACGGTCGCACGAATCCGATCGCTGAAGCCGCTGCGTGGACCGGCGCGCGCCGATATTCCGACGTCGCACGCTTTCTTTATGGTCTTTCCCACCACGACGTCGCGCTGAGCGACGCGCACGTATCAGTCGAACGGCGGCGCGCTCGAATGCATGACGACGGGGCGTAGGCGCGCGTCAGCGCGTCAGGATTCGGTCGCGGCCGCGACTTCGGCCGCTTCGGTGAGCGCTTCGAGAAAGCGCGTGCGCCACCAGTGCACGTCGGTCTTGCGCATGATCGCCATCAGCGCCGCGTGACGCTGGCGGCGCTCTTCGAGCGGCATCGTGAGCGCGCGCTGGATTGCCTGCGCGGTGCCTTGCGTGTCGTACGGATTGACGAGCAGCGCGGCCTTCAATTGCTCGGCCGCGCCCGCGAAGCGCGACAGCACGAGCACGCCCGGATCGGCCGCGTCCTGCGCGGCGAGGAACTCTTTCGCGACGAGGTTCATCCCGTCGCGCAGCGGCGTGACGAGGGCGACCCGGCTCGCGCGGTAGAGGCCCGGCAGGCGCTTGCGCGCGACGGTGCGGTGAATGTAGCGCATCGGCATCCATTCGAGCTCGCCGTAGTCGCCGTTGATCGCGCCGCACAGGCTGTCCATCTCGCGCCGCAGGTCGTCGTACGCGCCGAGATCCTCGCGGCTCGGCGCGGCGATCTGGATCAGCGTCGCACGGTCGCGGTTCTCCGGATACTGTTCGAGCAGCTCGCGGAACGCATGCACGCGCTGCGGCAGCCCTTTCGTGTAATCGAGCCGGTCGACGCCGACCAGCAACTGACGGCGCGAATACTCGTCGCGCATGCGTTCGAACATGTCGAGGCCGTCGCGATCGCGCGCGAGCGATTCGAACTCGTCGACGTTGATGCCGATCGGGAACGCGCCGGCCGACAACGTACGGCCGAACGCGCGCAGCCGGCCGTCCGGCAGCCGCGCCGCACCGGCTTCCGCTTCGACGTAATGCTCGAAGTGGAGCAGATCCGATTCGGTCTGGAAGCCGACGAGGTCGTACGCGAACAGCGAGCGCATCAGCCATTCGTGTTCCGGGATCGCGGCCATGATCGGCGGCGGCGGCATCGGAATGTGCAGGAAGAAGCCGATCGGATTCGTGCAGCCCATCGCGCGCAGCTCGGCCGCGAGCGGAATCAGCTGATAGTCGTGGACCCAGATGACGTCGTCGGGCCGCAGCAGCGTGCGCAGCTTGCGCGCGAACAGCTGGTTCACGCGCCGGTAGCCGTCGGCGAAGCGCCGGTCGAACTGCGCGAGATCGAGCCGGTAGTGAAATACCGGCCACAGCACGTTGTTCGAGTAGCCGAGATAGTAAGCGTCGTAGTCCTGCGGATCGAGATCGACCGTCGCGAGCTGAATGCCGCCGACGTTCTGGATCTGCACGTCGTCGCCATGCGTGGGGCGATCGTCGCCGCCGCGTAGCTTGCCGCTCCAGCCGAACCAGACGCCGCCGGTTTCCTGCAGGCTGTCCTTCACGGCGACGGCGAGCCCGCCGGCCGCGGCTTTACGGGGATCTGCAATGCGATTGGATACGACGACGAGTCGGCTCACCAGCTCTCCTGACGATTGTTGGGGAAAGGTTCGTGCGGCCAGGGCGCGACAGGCATACGCCGCCATCGGCGCGCGGCGCGCGATACGACGGGGCCGCATGGCGATCGGACGGGAGCCAGGGGCACGCGATTCGCCGTCCGGTCGAAAAGTGCTTTTTTAGGATACTCGTCATTCGTGCGTTTTAAAAGTCCGGGTCGACGAACGGCGCGCGCGAACCTGTCGCGCGGTATCCCATGACGGCGGTGCGGCAACGGGCGATGCCCGAGCGGGACCGAAATTTGCTGCACGCTGTGACGCAGTGGGCGCAAGGCTGTGCGGCGAGCGGCGCGAATGACGCGCGATCGTACCGACGCATGCGCATGCGTGCATGACGGCATGCGCATCGTCGTCTCCGTCGCGTATGCCGTCACGCGGAAGCCGGTCGCCGGTCGCCAGTGGCGCATGTCGGCTTCGTGCGCGTGCAGCCAGTTCGGATTCGCATCGGTAAGCGGCCCGCGGCGGGCGCCGCGAGCCGTACCGCGGTTAGAACGTCGTGCGCAATCCGGCCATCACGCTGCGGCCGCCTTGCGGTGCGAAGCCGCGCACGACCGACGTCGAGTAGCGGATTTCCTGATTCGTCAGGTTGTCGCCGCGCAGGTACGCGAGCCAGTGCGTCGGGCCGACGCGGAACTTATACGTCAGCATCACGCCGAGCGACGTGTAGCCGTCCGTCGAGAAGTCGTCGTCGGGCACCCGATGCTGCGACCACGCGTGCGTGACCTGCGCACGCGCACCGAACGGGCCGTAACCGTAGTCGGCCGCGAGCGTCGCGCGCAGCGGTGCGATGCGCGGCAGCGGCTGGCCCGTGTCGACGTTGCGCGCGTGCGTGTAGTCGGCCGTCAGTTCGAGATCGACTGTGTGGCCGCGCCGCGCGAACGCGCGCCATTTGCCGTCCAGCTCGATGCCGTAGAACTCGGCGCGCACGCCGCGATAGATCGCCTCGTTGAGCGAGCCGTCGGTGCCCGGCGCGACGGGCGCGCCGTCGTCGTCCACCACGCGGCCGGTGTTGTACTCGGTCAGGTAGTTCGAGAAGCGGTTGTAGAACACGCCGACGCTGCCGCGGTTCGGCCCGCTCGCATAGCGCAGCGACAGGTCGGTCGACACGGCTTTTTCCTTCGACGCGTTCGGGTTGCCGATCAGGAACTGGCCGGTCGCATCGTGCGGGCCATTCGAATACAGCTCGTAGAAGGTCGGCGCGCGTTCGGTGTACGCGACGTTCGCGGCGACGGACCAAACCGGCGTCAGCGAGAACAGCGCGCCGGCCGACAGGCTGCCCGCATTGAAGTCGCGCGGCTGCGCGCCCGCGAATTTCTCGATGCCGGCCGGATCGGGATCGACCTTCACGTGCTCGAAGCGGCCGCCTAGGCTCAGTTTCAGCGCGGGGACGACCTGCCATTCCTCGAGGCCGAACAGCGCGACGCTGTTGGTGCGCGTGGACGGCACGAGCATTTCGTCGCCGAGCGCCGAGAACGTGTTCTGGCCGAACTGCACGCCGATCGCGCCTTCGAACGGGCCGATCTTGCGATGGCGCGCCTCGATGCGCGCCTCGTAGCCGCGGTTGCGGAAGGTGGTCGCCGTCTCGCCGTTGTCGACTTCCTTGTGGCGATAGTCGGTGTACGCGAAATCGAATTTCAGCTTCGTGAACGGCCCGCTCAGGTTGCGCACCTCGGACGCGAACGCGAGGCGTTCCTGGCGCATCCGCAGCCGCACGTCGCTTTCCGCGACGGAGCCGTAGTTCGATTCGTAGCCGCTGTACGAGAGACCGGCGAAGCCGTCCGCCCACGTGTACGACGCGCCGACCGCGCCGCCGTGCACGCGCCCGTCGCTGTTCGGTACGTTGCCTTCCGGCTGCGGCGTGTCGGGGCCGTCGATCGCGCGTTGCTGGCTGCTGCGCGCGTAGCCGGGAATCCGCAGCTTGCTCGTTTCGCGGTCGAACGCGTCGACGTGGAACGCGAAGCGGCCGTTGCCGCCTTCGACTTGCGCGGCGCCCGCGCGCACCGAATTCGCGCCGCCGTAGCGCGCGTCGAGCGCGCCGGTCACGCCTTCGATCGCTTCGCGCGGAATCCGGTTGTCGATCGTGTTGACCACGCCGCCCACCGCGTTGCCGCCGTACAGCAGCGCGGCCGGGCCGCGCACGATCTCGACGCGCTCGATCGACAGCGGATCCTCGGGCACCGCATGGTCGTACGACAGCGACGACGCGTCATACGCCGCGACGCCGTTCTGCAGCAGCCGGATCCGGTCGCCGTCCATCCCGCGGATGATCGGACGGCCGACCATCGGCCCGTAGGTGGTGGTCGACACGCCGGGCAGCCCGTTGAGCGTTTCGCCGAGCGAATCGGCCTGGCGGCGCGTCAGCGCCTCGCCGGAAAGCTGGACGGTCGGCGCGATCAGTTCGGTGTCGCCGAGCGGGTTCGCGGTCACGAAGATCGGCGCGAGCGGCGCGGCGGCAGGCGTATGGGTGCCGGCCGCGGCGGGCACGTCGGTCTGCGCGTGAGCAGCGGCGGCGAACAGGATCAACGACAGGGACGAGAGCGGGCGAAGCGGTAAGCGAGGAAGGTCGCGCATGGTCGGTGAATCGGTTGGAATCGGATCGGATAACGAGCGATGCGGGTCACCGCTGGATACGATATATTGTTGCGTCATTGACGCGCAATGACCCGCTGGAACATGGCTCGGCGAGGCCCGGCCACCTGGGTTGAAACGGCGTCAGGCGGACGAGCACGCAAAATGATATGTTATATCATTTCAAATTCCAAGCTGAATGGCGGGACTCCGTCGGGTTTCTGTCGGATCGGTGAAATGGTCGCGTGAGCGGCGGGGCAGCGTGCGGCCGCCGGCTCGGGCTGTCGCGTCGACCGTCGCATCGTTCCGATGCGTTGACGCGTATCAACGTGCTCCGATACCGAAACCGGATACTGGTTTGCTCATCGACCAGACAGGAGCAACGCATGACCCAGACCATGAAAGCGGCCGTGGTACACGCGTTCGGCGAGCCGTTGCGCATCGAGGAAGTTCCGATTCCCGCACCGGGGCCGGGCCAGATTCTCGTCAACATCAAGGCGTCGGGCGTCTGCCATACCGATCTGCACGCGGCCGACGGCGACTGGCCCGTCAAGCCGTCGCTGCCGTTCATCCCGGGCCACGAAGGCGTCGGGATCGTCGCGGCGGTCGGCGCGGGCGTCACGCACGTGCGCGAGGGCGATCGCGTCGGCGTGCCGTGGCTCTACACGGCCTGCGGCCATTGCGAGTACTGCAGCACGGGCTGGGAAACGCTGTGCCATGGCCAGCAGAACACCGGCTATTCGGTGAACGGCAGCTACGCGGAATACGTGCTGGCCGATCCCGATTACGTCGGCCAGTTGCCCGCGCAGGTCGCGTTCGACGAGATCGCGCCGATCCTGTGCGCGGGCGTCACGGTCTACAAGGGCATTCGCGTCACCGACACGCGGCCGGGCCAGTGGCTCGCGATCTCCGGCATCGGCGGTCTCGGGCACGTGGCCGTCCAATATGCGCGTGCGATGGGCCTGCACGTCGCGGCCATCGACATCTCGCCCGACAAGCTCGCGCTGGCGCGGCAACTGGGCGCGCACCTGACGATCGATGCGTCGGTCGACGACCCCGCGAAAGTGATCCAGAAGGAAATCGGCGGCGCGCACGGCGTGCTCGTCACGGCCGTGTCGCGCAGCGCGTTCGCGCAGGCGCTCGGGATGGTCCGTCGCGGCGGCACGGTCGCGCTCAACGGCTTGCCGCCGGGCGATTTCCCGTTGCCGATCTTCTCGACCGTGCTGAACGGCATCACCGTGCGCGGGTCGATCGTCGGCACGCGGCGCGATCTGCAGGAGTCGCTCGATTTCGCGGCGGACGGCCTGGTGCGCGCGCACATCCATCGCGACCGGCTCGCCAACATCAACGACATCTTCGCGAAGCTGCGGGAAGGGAAGGTCGACGGCCGCATCGTGCTGACGGACATGCATTGATGCGGTGAACAGGCGCACGCCGCCGCGCGACGGATGGCGTCGCGGCGGCGGCGTGACGGTCATCCTCGTATCACGGCGCGAAGAATACGTCGGTGCGGTTCGTCAGGTTGCCTGCATTGGTCTGGACGAAGAACGGATGGAACGACGACGACGGGCGAACGTCGAGCCCCTGATAGTCGCCGATGAAGAACCCTTCGGCGTTGGGCGCGAGCTTCATGTCGAACGGGCCGCCGACGCGCCGCTCGTCGGCGAACGTGGCGCCGGCGTCGTGCGAGATCTTGCGCCAGAAGCCGGTCGGCAGCGTCGTCGTGTTGCCGGCCTGCAGGTCGCGGAAGTCGTAGTACGTGACCATCACCGCCCCCGTGTTGTCGACGCGCACCGACGGATTGAACGCGGGGCGCCCGGTCGGCGTGTTCACCTGTTGCGGCGCGCTCCAGGTCGCGCCGCCGTCCTTCGAGGTCGATAGCGCGATCTCGTCGTACGTGCCGCCGTTGAAGCGGCTGTCCTGCCACGCGACGTAGAGCTGGCCCGATGCCGGGTCGATCGCCGGCTCCGGAATGATGTCGCCGGTGCGCACGGGTTCGCCGGTGTTCGGATCCGTGACGCCGACCGTCTGCAGCCCCGCGATGATCCGCGGCTTGGTCCACGTCGCGCCGTCGTCGGTCGACTTGACGAACGCGACCTTGCCGGCCGCCTTGTTGAACGGCGGCTGGATCAGGTCGAAGAAATCGTAGAGCGTGCCGCTCTTCGGATCGACGACGATCTGGTTGCCGATCGTCTGCTGGCGCGACGGCACGTCGACGATGACCTTCGCGGCGCTCCACGTCTTGCCGCCGTCGGTCGTCTTCGAGAACAGCGTCGGCCCGCGGTACGCCGCCGTGTGCAGGTTCGCGTACGGATTGCCGTTCGGCAGCTCGAGGCGGTCCCATACCGCATACGCGGTGCCGGCCTTCACCGGGTTGGCGGTCACCGATTCCTTGTCGTTGAAGAACTGCGTCGTCGGTTCGTCGTTCGCGATCAGCACGGCCGGGCTGCTCCATGTCTGGCCGCCGTCGGTCGACACCGACGCGCCGACCGCGTTGGCGTTGTTCGACTGGTTGAACGAGATCGATACCGAATACGCGGTGCCGTCCGGCCCGAACGAGACCCACGGATCGGACGCGCGCTCGTACTTGAGCCCGCCCGGCGCGCAGGCGCTGAACGGCTGCGGCGTGCGCGCCCACGTTGCGCCCGCATCGAACGTGTAGCCGGCGACGAGCCCGTGGGCGCCGCCGTTCGACCAGCGGTCCTGCTGCCACACGCCGATCATGTTGTTCGGGTTCGCCGGGTTGACCGCGAGCCACGGTTCGACTTCTGCATTCACGTAGTTGGTGCCCGGGCCGCCGATGGTGCACGCGGCGAACGGGCTCGGGCCGGACACGACGACGGGGTCGGCGTGCGCGGCGGCAGCGGCGGCCAGCGCCATCGCGGCGGACAGGCGGGTGACAAGCGGATGGGACACGATCATGCGTCGCATGGACGACTCCTCGGTGAGGTGCGGGGGCGATGGCGGGGCACGACGAGGCAATGCGAACCGAAGCGCGGCCGATCGTGCCGCGCACGTCGTGACGTCCGGTTCAGCGTGCCGCTTCAGTCATCGCAATCCGCGTGCGCTGGATGCCGCCAGCGCTTCGGTTAAGACTCCTCTTCGTTTTCAATGCTTGTCGGGTGTGTCTGCGATGTCGACCCGACGGGAACGCCAGTCAGGGCATGCGACGAATGTGTCGAAGTGGATTGCAATGTAGGCGATTCGAATGTCGCGCGACAGGCGGTTTTTTGTAACAGGACGTAGCCGGAAAGCGTTGCCGGAAGCGGGTGGCCGGCATGCAAGATTTGCCGTTGCGGCGGCATGAAAATCGAATCGAAAACGCGAATCGCAATCGCTTGCGATGGATGCCGGCGCGAGCCGGTCGCCAGCGCGATGCGCTGCTCAGCGCTCTGCCGGAAACCGTTCCTGCAACGCGTGCAGCCAGCGCGCGACGACGTCGAGTTCGTCGTCGGAGAACCCGTCGCACAGCTTGCCGTTGAGTTCGCGCAGCAGCACGCGCGCACGCTTGAGCGCCGCGTGGCCTGCGTCGGTCAGATAGAGCCGCGTTGCGCGGCCGTCGTCCGAATCGGCGTGACGCGTGATGAGGCCGGCCTTCGCCATCCGGTCGGCGAGCCCCGTCATCGCGGACGGCGCGAGCTGCAGCGCGGCGCCAACTTCGCCGATCAGTGCGCCGTCCTGCTTCGCGAGGCAGAACAGCGCGCCGGCCTGCGCGGCGCTCGCGCGCGTGTCGGTTTCGGCGTTGCGGTCGATCCAGCGCTGCACGCGCCGCTGGCCGATGTTCAACATGAAAAACAGTCGTCGGTCTTCGCTCAAGCTGGGTTCCCGGCTGCAATGGAAAGGGACGGACGGCTCGCGCTGCGCGGCGTGTCGATTGCCTGCGCGAGCCAGTCGGCGACGTCGGGCCACAGCACGGCGCCGGGCCGGCTGCGAAAGAAGCCCATGTGCCCGACCGGGCCGCTGCCCGCCGCGCGCGGATCGATCTGACGGCGTTCGACCTTCGCGCGGGCCAGATAGCTTACCAGCAGGCCGATCGCGGCCGGGTTCGCCCACGGATCGTCGTCGAAGCCGAGCGCGAGGATCGGCAACTGCTGCTTCGAGAAGCGCTCGGCCGCGCCGAGCGTCGGATCGTCGAAGAAGTAGCGCGGCAGCGTCGTCCAGCGGCTCCATTCGCGGAACACGCCGGCCGGTAGATCCTCGCCGAGCCCGAGCCGCTTGCCGGGTACGTAGCCGAGCAGCGCGGACATCAGCGGGCCGAGCACGCGCAGGATGAGCCGGACCTTCACGCGTTCGGCCGCCTGCGCGATCAGCCGCGTGCTGCCCGCATGCGCGGCGACCAGCACGGCCGCGCGCAGATGCGGCGTCGCGCCGGACAGCCCGATCGCATGTCCGCCGACGCTATGGCCGACCGCCAGCAGCGGCAGCCCTTCGTAGGCGTGCCGGGCCCATGCGGTCGCGGCGCCCACGTCCAGCTCCATCCAGTCGCGCATGCGGGCCCGCAGCGCGCCCAGCCGCGCGGGCCGCGATGCGCCGATGCCGCGATAGTCGTAGGTCAGCGCCGCGAAACCGCGCTCGGTCAGGAAGCGTGCGAAGCCCGCATACAGCCGCTCGGGCACGGCCGTTGCCGGATGGATCAGGACCAGCGCGCGCGGCGTCGCGTCCGGCGACCACAGCGTGCCGTGCAGCACATAGCCGTCGGCCGCGGAAAACTCGATGGGTTGGGAGGTCATGGCCATCCTCGATCGGGCAGTTATTTCGTATGCGAAATATAGTTCATGATTTATTTCGTGTGCGAAATATATATCGAGGAATCGTTCGAAATTCACGAAGCGGCGGCCGGCGGCGAGCCCCGCTCATGGACGAATGCTTCATAAAACATTCGCATCTTTACATAGAAGAATATTGCGTTTGTGTCATGAAGTGGATCGACGTATCTTCACCGGTTCCATCCGTCTCGCCGGCGGTTTCGCACGGCGGACGAAACGGACAAAAGGGCGCCGCGGTCGCGCGGCTGCCCGCCAACCTTCCGGGAGATCATGTTGTTGAGCCGAATCGTCACGGCGCTCTTGCTGGCGCTCGCCGCGCAGCCGGGCATCGCCAAAGACACCGTCACGCTGCGCGTCGGTGAACAGAACTACTTCAACATCCAGGCGTCGATGGAAGCGTCCGGCGTGCTGAAGGACCTGCCTTACACGATCGAGTGGAAGCACTTCCAGGCCGCCGCGCCGGTGGCCGAAAGCCTGAACGGCAACGCGATCGACATCGGCTTCCTCGGCGATTCCGCGCTGCTCACGCTGGCCGCGCGCGGCGCGCCGGTCAAGGTCGTCGCGGTGTCGCGGCAGAGCCTCGACGGCGTCGCGATCCTCGTGCCGAAGAACTCGCCGGTGCGCACCGTGGCCGACCTGCAGGGCAAGACCATCGCGGTTTGGCGCGGCGCCTGGAGCCAGCAGCTCGTGCTGCGCGCGCTCGAACATGCGGGCCTGCGCGCCGATTCGGTGAAGTACGCGTACCTGATGCCGATCGACGCGACCAACGCGCTCGCGAACGGTTCGGTCGATGCGGTATCGCTGTGGGAACCGTTCGTCAGCACGCTCGCGTTGCGGCAGGGCGCGCGGCCCGTGACGACCGCGCAGGGGCTGATGCCCGCGCTGAGCTTCGTCGCCGCGAACGAGCAGGCCGCGTCGGGCAAGCGCGCCGAGATCACCGATTTCCTGCGGCGCGTGGTGGCCGCGCGCCAGTGGGTCGACAGTCATCCGCGCGAGTACGCGGACCTGTGGGCGAAACGCGCGAATCTCGAACCCGACGTCGCGTATCGCTGGCTCAACAATGCCAAACAGCGCGTCGGCCCGGTCGACGAAACGGCCGCGAAGGATGCGCAGAACACGGCCGACTTCCTGCACAAGTCCGGCGTGATTCCGGCCGCGTACGACACGTCGAAGCTGCTCGACCGCTCGTATGCGGGTGCGTTCGCGCAGAAGACGGCAGCCGCGCAGTGACCGTGCGGCCCGCTTCACGATTCCCGCGATTTCCGCGATTCCCGATCGACATACCCAAGGACACCCCGACATGCCAGTCGACATCATCGGCATGATCACCGCGACACCCGGCGCGGAGGTCGACGTACCGGGCGGCGCGGCCGTCCAGCCCGACTACGTGCGCCGCTTCGCGCAGGCGCACGAGGCGGCCGGCTTCGACCAGATCCTGGTCGGCCATTTCAGCAACGCGGCGGACGGCTTCATCGTCGCGTCGTTCGCGGCCGCCGCGACCGAACGCATCCGGCTGCTGCTCGCGCACCGGCCGGGCGTGATCGTGCCGTCGGCCGCCGCGCGGCAGATCGCGACGCTCGACGTGTTCAGCGGTGGCAGGCTCGCGCTGAACGTGGTGTCCGGCGGCGACGATGCGGATCTGCAGCGCGACGGCGATTTCGTGCCGCACGACGCGCGCTATCGCCGCACCGGCGAATATCTCGACGTGCTGAAACGGATCTGGCGGGCCGATGCGCCGGTCGATCACGACGGCGCGTTCTATCGGCTGCGCGGCGCGTCGCCGGTCGTGAAGGGCGCGCAGCGGCCGCACGTGCCGATCTATTTCGGCGGCTCGTCGCCGGCCGCGCTCGCGGTCGCCGGTGAGCATGCGGACGTCTACATGACGTGGGGCGAGCCGCTCGACGCGGTGCGCGAGCAGATCGCGCGCGTGCGTGCCGCTGCCGCGCCGTTCGGGCGGGCGCCGCGCATCAGCGTGTCGTTTCGGCCGATCATCGCCGATACCGAGGCAGCCGCGTGGGAAAAGGCCGAGGCGATCCGCGAGCGCGTGCGCGCGGCGCGGATCGCGAACGGCCAGCCGATCGCGGGTCACGCGCCGCAGAATGCGGGCTCGCAGCGGCTGATGGCGGCCGCCGCGCAGGGCGACGTGGTCGACGAGCGGCTGTGGATGGGCGTCGCGAACCTGACCGGCGCGCGCTGGAATTCGACCGCGCTGGTCGGCACGCCCGAGCAGGTCGCGCGGGCGCTGGGCGCGTATTATCGGCTCGGCGTATCGACGTTCCTGATTCGCGGTTTCGATCCGCTCGACGATGCGCTGGCTTACGGGCGCGAGCTGATTCCGGCGATTCATGCGCATGTCGCGGAACTGGACCGGTATCGGGACGCGGTGTCGGCGTAGGCGAACAAGCAGTGAGTCGAATCGCCCCGGCATCGCCGTCACGGCATGCCGGGGCGAGTGCATTGAACGCTCAAAACGACGGCAACCCCGGCGGATTGGTCTCCGCCCGCGCGATCGCCTCGCTCTGCAACCCCCAGCGCGCGAGCGCCTGTCCGTAGCGGCCGTTGCCGATCAGCGCATTGGTCGCGAGCGTCAGCGCGGGCGCGAGCCCGCTGCCGCGACGCGTCGCGATCGCCACATCCGCATTCGCCGGCCAGCCGGCATTGACGACGCCGACACGGCGAATTTTGCCGCTGCGCGCGGCCTCGTACGCGAGCGACGCGTTCGGGTTCAGCTCCGCATCCGCGCGGCCCGACAGCAGCGCGACGCGCGCGGTCGCATCGTCGTCGAAATAGAGCAGCTCGGCCGGCTTCAGCCCCTGCGCGACGTTGCGCTTGCTCCATTCGAACAGGATGCGCTCCTGGCTCGTGCCGGCGCCGGTGATGATCCTCAAACCCGCGACGTCCTTCGGCTCCGCGATCTTCGCGATCGGGCTGGCGGTGCGCACGTAGAAGCCGTGCAGCCCGAGCCGGTAGGTCGTGAAATCGTATTTCTCCTTGCGCTTCTCGGTCACGCCGACGTTCGAGATCACCGCGTCGTACTTGCCGGACGTCAGCCCGAGCGGCCAGTCGGCCCACGCGATCGGCACCAGCACGAGCGTGCGGCCGAGCGCGTCGGCGACGAGCTGCGCATAGTCGGGATCGGCGCCGACCACGGTGCGCGCGTCGGTCGCATAGGTCGACACCGGCGGTGCATGCGGCGAGATCGCGACCGTGAACGCACCGTCGCGTACCCAGCGATAGCCGCTTGCCGCGCGGATGGCCGCGTCGTCGGGGCCGGCGCGTGGGCGGCCGGCCTGGCGCGGATCAAGATCGGCGGTAGTGGCCGCCGCGCGCGCCGCATGCCGCGGCAGGCCCGATGCCGCGACCAGCGCGGCCGTGATGAATCGGCGTCGATCGGTCATCGCGCGGCACCTCGCAGGTGGGAAGCGGCGCGCATCACAGCACCCGCGACAGGAACGCACGGGTGCGCGAATGCGACGGCGCGTCGAGCACGACGGCGGGTGGCCCGGCCTCGACGATGCGCCCGCGTTCCATGAACAGCACGTTGTCCGCGACTTCGCGTGCGAAGCCGATCTCGTGCGTGACGATCACGAGCGTCGTGCCCGAGCGCGCGAGTTCCTTGATCACGTCGAGCACTTCGTTGACGAGTTCGGGATCGAGCGCCGACGTCGGTTCGTCGAACAGCAGCACCTTCGGTCGCAACGCGAGCGCCCGCGCGATCGCGACGCGTTGCTGCTGGCCGCCGGACAACTGGCGCGGGTACGCATCGGCCTTATCCGCGAGGCCGACCCGCGCGAGCAGCGTGCGCGCCGTGTGCTCGGCTGCGTCGTGCGTCACGCCCGCGACGGCGACCGGCGCTTCGACCAGGTTCTCGAGCACCGTCAGGTGCGGGAACAGGTTGAAGTTCTGAAACACCATGCCGACGGCCGTGCGCCGCTTCAGTACGTCGCGTTCGTTCAATTCGTGCAGCACGTCGCCGTCGCGGCGATAGCCGATCAGTTCGCCGTCGATGTCGATGAAACCGTCGTCGACGCGTTCGAGATGGTTGATCGTGCGCAGCAGCGTCGACTTGCCGGAGCCCGACGGCCCGACGATCACGGTCACGCTGCCGCGCGGCGCGACGAACGATACGTTGTCGAGCACGCGCTGCATGCCGAACTGCTTCGACACGCCATGCACGGCCACTTCGCCGCCGGTGCGCGACACCGCCGCCGCGGTATCGGCGCGGCGCTCGTCGACATGCGCGCTCGATACCGCACGACGCGACGCGACACGCCGCCACAGCCCGCCGATCCGCGCGAGCGCGAACGTGACCACGGACGGCGGCGGATTGCGCAGCGCGCCGCGCGCATAGTGCCGCTCGACCTGCACCTGGATCGCGGACAGCGCGGTCAGGATGATCAGGTACCAGACGGTCGCGACCATCAGCAGCGGAATCACTTCGAGGTTGCGGCGGTAGATCACCTGCACCGTGTAGAACAGCTCCGGCATCGCGAGCACGTACACCATCGACGTGCCTTTCGCGAGCGAGATCAGATCGTTGAACGCAGTCGGCAGGATCGCGCGCATCGCCTGCGGCAGCACGATCCGCGACGTCTGCCGGCCGCGCGGCAGCCCGAGCGCGGCGGCGGCTTCGAGCTGCCCCTGGTCGACCGCGAGAATGCCGCCGCGGATCACTTCCGCGGAAAACGCCGCGTGGTTCAGCGTGAGGCCGAGCACGGCCGCGAGGAACGGGCTGATCAGATCGGTGGTCGGCGTGTCGAACCACACGATGTCGGTGAACGGCACGCCGAGCCGCACATGCTCGTACAGGTAGCCGAGGTTGTTCAGGATCAGCAGCAGCACGATCAGCGGAATCGAGCGGAACAGCCACACGAAGGTCCAGGCGCTGGCGGACAGCAGGCGCGAACGCGACAGCCGGGCCAGCGCGACGAACGCGCCGAGCACGAAGCCGAACACCGCGCCGAGCAGCGTCAGCACCAGCGTGCGCGCGAGCCCCGACAGCACGGGCGGCGACAGGAACCATTCGGCGAACACAGGCCAGCCCCATTGCGGATTGCCGAGGATCGAATGCAGCGTGATCGCGATCAGCACGAGCGCGAGCACGGTGCCGGCCGTGCGCGACCGGTGGCGCGCGGGCACGATCCGCACATGCGTGCCGGGCTCGCGTGTGCCGGGGGAAGAGAGCGGCGGCAGCGCGCCGCCGAGGTGGGTCGTGTCGCTCATGTCGTGGGAATCCTCGAATCGATCGATCGGGCAGGTGCGCCGCGCCGCGCACGGGCGGCGCGGCGGCGTCAAGCGTGCGCTTCGGCGGCCGCTTCCTGTGCGGCGCCAGGCGTCGCGTAGCGGCTCGCCTTGCGCGGCAGACCGAGGTGGTCGCGCAGCGTGGCGCCGGGCAGGTCGCGGCTGTAGCGGCCGCGCGCCTCGAGCACCGGAATCACGAGCTCGATGAAATCGTCGACGCCCTGCGCCTGCACTGGAAAACCGAGGATGAAGCCGTCGCCGGCGCCCGCGTCGTGCCAGCGGATCAGTTCGTCGGCGACGTGCTCGGCCGTGCCGATGAAGTTCGGGCGCGGCGTCGCGACCGCGAGCGCCGTCTCGCGCAGCGTCAGGCCTTTCTGTTTCGCATCGGCCTTGATGCGGTCGGTGGTCGAGCGGAAGCTGTTGCGGCCGAGCTCGCCGAGTTCCGGGAACGGCGCGTCGAGCGCGTACTGCGTGAAATCGTGGTGATCGAAATAGCGGCCGAGGTACGCGAGCGCTTCGTCGATGGTCAGCAGGTCGCGGATCGCCTGGTACTTGTCCTCCGCTTCGGCGGCCGTGCGGCCGACGATCGGCCCGACGCCCGGGAAGATCTTCACGTCGCCGGCCTGCCGCCCGTGCTCGATGGCGCTCTGTTTCACGCGCCGCGTGAACGCGGCCGTTTCGTCGATCGACGGCGAATGCGTGAACACGGCATCCGCGTATTTGCCCGCGAGGCCGATGCCGGTATCGGACGAGCCGGCCTGGAAGATCACCGGCTGCCCCTGCGGCGAGCGCTGGATGTTCAGCGGGCCCGCGACCTGGAAGAAGCGGCCGTGGTGATCGAGCGTATGCAGCTTGTCGCGGTCGAAGAAGCGGCCGGTCGCGCGATCGCGCACGAATGCATCGTCGTCCCAGCTGTCCCACAGACCCTGCACGACGTCGAGATATTCGTCGGCGATCTCGTAGCGCAGTTCGTGATCCGGGTGCGCCTTGCCGTAATTCTTCGCAGTGCCTTCGAGCGGCGTCGTCACGACGTTCCAGCCCGCGCGCCCGCCGCTGATCGCGTCGAGCGACGCGAGCTGGCGCGCGACCGTGAACGGTTCGCTGTACGACGTCGAAATCGTGCCCGCGAGCCCGATCTTCTTCGTCGCGACCGCGAGCGCCGACAGCACGGTCAGCGGCTCGAAGCGGTTCAGGAAGTGCGGGATCGATTTCTCGTTGATGTAGAGGCCGTCCGCGACGAACGCGAACGCGACGCCGGCGGCTTCCGCCTTGCGCGCGACGCCGATCGCGAAGTCGAGGTTGATGCTTGCGTCGGGCGGATTGCTCGGATGCCGCCACGCATTCATGTGGCTGCCTGCGCCTTGCAGCATCAGGCCGAAAGGGATCGATCGTCGGGTCGTCATGATGAGAGCGTCACGCGTTCTGGTCAGGGGAGAGGGAGCGGTCGGCCGCGAAGGCCGCCTGCAACGGCGTGGTGGACAACGCGCCGCCGAGCCATTCGGCCGACGCGAGCCGCGCCGCATAGTCGGATACCGGCGAATCGATCACGAACGCGTCGACGTCGAGCCGCCGGCTCAGTGCGTCGAGCGCACGATGCACGCGCTCGGGCGTATCGGCCAGCACCGTCGGGCGCAACTCGTCGATCCGGTAGTCGGACGCGCCGCTTTGCCGCGCGAATTCCGCGGCGGCCTGCGCGCTGCCGAGATTGAAGCTCTGGCCGCCCGCGAACTGCAGCTTGAAGATCTTCAGCGGCCCGATCAGCCGCTCGGCCTCGTCGCGCGTCGGCGCGGCGATCGCGTACAGCGCGACGAGCGGCTTCTCGCCGCCCGCGCTGCGGTACGCGTCGAGCGAGCGTTCGAGATTCGCGTCGTCGCCGTTGAAATGGCCCGCGTAGCAGAAGCGCCAGCCGTTGCGCGCGGCGAGCGCGCCGCTATCCGGCGAGCCGCCGAGCAGGAGGCGTTCGGGCAACTGCGGCGGCACCGGCATCGCGACCGCGCCAGCGAGCGGATGATCTTCTGCCACGCCCCAGCCGAGAAACGCGTCGAGCTCCGCGAGCTGCCCCGCGAAATCGGGCTTGCGCGTCTTGTCGTGGAACCACTGCAGCGCGCGTGTGGTCAGCGGCAGCCCCCCGGGCGCCTTGCCGATGCCGAGATCGACGCGGCCCGGCGCGAGCGCGGCCAGCAGCTTGAACGTCTCGGCGACCTTGAACGGGCTGTAGTGCTGCAGCATCACGCCGCCCGAGCCGATGCGGATGCGCGACGTGTGCGCGAGCAGGTGCGCGACGACGATCTCCGGCGCCGAGCTCGCGAACCCCGGCGTGCCGTGATGCTCGGCGACCCAGAAGCGTTCGTAGCCGAGCTGTTCGGCGCGTTGCGCGAGCGTCGTGGTGAAGCGCAGCGCATCGGCGGCGTTCGCGCCGTCGGCGATCGGACTCTTGTCCAGCAACGAAAGCGAATAAGACATGGTGAGCGGCGTTCCTGCGTGAGCGTGGATGGACGGTTGCGGGCGCTCAGCTTTTCGGCAGCCCGGGCGGATTCGTGCGCGACTGGTCGATCGCTTCGGACGCGAGGTTCCAGCGGTCGAGCACCTGCTGATAGCGGCCATTCTTGATCAGCCCGTTCAGCGCGACGGTCAGCGGATCGGCGAGGCCGCTGCCGCGACGCGTCGCGATCGCGATGTCGGCCGTGCGCGGCCAGCCGCCGCTGATCGCGCCGACGAGCCGCGTCTTGCCTTGCTGCGCGCTTTGATACGCGAGCACCGAGTTCACGCTGAACACCACGTCGGCCCGGCCCGACTGCACGGCGACGATGCGCATCGCCTGGTCGTCGTAGTACTGGATCTGCACGGGTTTCAGCCCGTGCGCGACGTTGTCGCGGTCCCACGCGAGCAGGATCTTTTCCTGGTTGGTGCCGGCGTCGGTCACGACGCGCAGCCCCGCGACGTCCTTCGGCTCGCGGATCGACTGGATCTTGCTGTCGTTGCGCACGTAGAAGCCGACCTGATCCTTGCGGTAGGTCGAGAAATCGAACTTCTGCTTGCGTTCCTCGGTGACGGTCACGTTCGAGATCACCGCGTCGACTTTCCCGGATTCGAGCGCGAGCGGCCAGTCGGCCCACGCGAGCGCGACGATCTTCAGCTTGCGGCCGAGGCTGTCGGACACGAGCTGGCCGACGTCGGCATCGAAGCCGATCACCGTGCGTGCGTCGGTCGCATACGAACTGATCGGCGGCAGGCTCGGCGCGATGCCGATCGTCAGCGTGCCGGGCTCGGCGAACTTGAACGACGCGGGTACCGCGCGCTCGACCGCCGCATCGGCCGCGCCACGCGGGCGGCCGCGCTGCTCGGGGCTCAGGTCGAAGGTCGCGGCGGCCGCGGCCATCGCGGCGGCGAAGGCGCTCAGGCCGATCAGCGCGGCGGCCAGCGTGCGCACGGCACGGGATGAAAGCGGTACGGCTCGATGCATGAAAACGTCCTGTCGTGGAAGCGGGGAATCGTTGAAAGCGGAACGGGTGCCGTGCGATCAGCGCGGCAGTGCCGCTTCGGGCACGGGCGCCCACAGGTCGGCCAGCGTCGACGTGCGCGACGGATCGACGAGATCCTTGCCGAAACGCAGGTGGAAATACGCTTCGGGATCGATCGACGCATCGAACAGCCGCGTGTAGCCGGTGCGGTCGTACAGCGCCCACGCTTCGGGCTGGCGAAAGCCGGTCGTCAGGTAGAGACGGCGATAACCCTGCTGTGCGGCGCGCAGTTCGAGCGCTTCGACGATGCGCCGCGCGAGGCCCTGGCGGCGCAGGTCGATGCGCGTCCAGATGCGTTTCAGTTCGGCGGTCTGCGCGTCGTAGCGCTTGAACGCGCCGCCGCCGATCGTCTCGCCGTCGCGCAGCAACAGCACGAACGCGCCTTCGGGCGGCGCGAACAGTTCGGCCGGGTAGCGCGCGAGTTCGTCGCGGGCCGACGCGCGGCTGTCGGGGCGGTATGCGTCGTAACGGGTCGAATACTCGTCGATCAGCGCGTCGATCAGCGGCTGCGCGCGGACGTCGAGCGGCGTCGTGTCGATGATGCGGTCGTTCGTGGCCATGGGCATCGCGAAGGGCGCGCGATGCGGACGTTCCTGGCGGGGTGCGGGCACGCGGCCCGTCCGGTCTGTTCCGTTATCGCGACGCAGTTGTCGTGATGGCGGCGGCTGTCGTGCTTCGTGCGATGCATCGGGCGCGCCGCCGCCGTTTTGAACACGTTAGCGGCGCGGCCGGCAAAGACGAACGAAGCAATTTCGATAAGGATTTCGACGAAGGTGGAAGAAGGCTTGCAGGAGAAGTGGGGTGGGGCGAACGGGCGGGGTGGCGGCCATGCCCGTTCGAGGTGTGTAAGACGTGGATGATCGCCGAGGATTGGCGCGGTGTCGTCGTTTCGACGGCCGACTGGTGAGGCCGATTCGAGGCTGGCTCGTCAGGATCGCGAGCGCTCGGCCGAGGCCCGCCGCCAGCGTGGCGACGGGTTCTCCCCGAATTGTCGGGTCAGCGCGGGGCGACGATCGACGACGACGACGGCGTTCAGGCTGCCGCCGCCTGAGGAATCGCGTCCTGCCGATCGCCCCCCAGGATATCGACAAGACTGGTCAGCATCCGCGCCAATTCACCCGTCATCAGCGTGAAGTCCGAATCGAAGCGTTCATCGTCATTCTGCGCGGTCGGGTCCGCCGCCTCCTTGATCACGTCGAGCGGCGTGACGCGCTTGATCGTCAGCGACGGTGTCAGCACGAACGAGATCCGGTCATCCCAGGTCATCGCGAGGCGCATGCACTGTTTGCCGGCTTCGATGTGCCGGCGCATGTCGTTCGCTTCCAGCGCGTGGCCCACGTATCGCACCGTGGCGCCGCCTTCACCGGTCGAACGCAACTCGGCGTCCTGATCGACGGTGAATCCGCCCGGCGCGTCGCCGGACAGCAGCCAGTCCGTCATCGCGGCGACCGGCGAACGCGCCACCTGAACGCCGGCGAGCGGCAGTTGGTCGATCGATTTGACGAGCAGGCTGCGAACGTCGTCGGCAAGCGCCTGCGCAGCCGCATCGATGACGAGCCAGCCGTTCGCCGTGTCGATCCACACGCGGGTATCGCGGCGAATGCTGAACGCGCGCGGCAGCAGTTCGTCGGTCACCTGTTCCTTGAGTTCGCGCATTTGCTTGCGGCCGACCTTGAAGCCCTGCTGCTCCTCGATTTCGAGCGCACGCGCTTTGGTCACTTGATTGACGACCGACGCCGGCAGCAGCTTCTTTTCGGCACGAAACAGCAGCAGCATCTGCCGGTTGTTCGAATACACGAGCGCGCCGTCGTCACGCGGCGACGCCCATCCGGCGCGCTGCATTTCGACGCTGCTGCCCGGCTGGAACGCGTGGGGCGCCAGCCATTTTTCCATCTGGTCGGCGGTAACGGCCCAGGGTGCGGGAAGACGGTGAAGCTGAAGGTTCTTGAACCACATAGGCGTACGGGCAAAGCGCGTCATTCTATATGACGGGGAGGGTTGCCGGCCATGAACGGTCGTGAGCCTGCAGCGACAAGCCGCCTGGCGGGCCACTCGACCTCCGAAAGCGGACGGCCACGCACTGCAGGACCGCTCGTTCGTTTTTGAGCTTGACGCCGGCCTTACTCGAATTGCAATCCTTGCTTCCGGTCTGGCAAAGCATTCGTTACGGCCGACCGCTCATTTTCTTGAAGATCAGCGGCATTGCGTCCGCATCGAGCGCGGCCATGTCCACGAGTCGCAGCGACTTCACCATCTCCAGCGTCGAGCGCTTGTACTTCTGGAAATGCGGCGATTTGATATGCGCATCGTAAGCGTCGCGGCTGGCATAAATTTCCAGAATCCTGATGTGCGTCGGACTGTCCTTTTGAGCGGTCGGGAAAATGCACAGCACTCCCGGTTCCGCGCGTACCGACACCTCAGCCTCCTCGTTCAGAACGCGCTGATATTCGTCGAGATGCTGATTGAATATTTCGATTTCCGAGATTCGGACCAACATTTTCGGCTCCTGCGCGTGGACGTTACCGTGCTTGCCCAACCACAGCAGCACACACATCATCACGAGCACGAAGATGACAGGGCGGCGATATTCGATGAACGGGCGGTTCATAGATCGATCTGCGTTCGACGTTCGTCCACGGACGGCACTTCGGATGGCGGGGGCGCGTGCGCGACGTACCGCCATCCGTTTGCTTCGCCGGTCGGGACATTCAGTGCCGAGGCGACGAGATCGTCGGCGGATGGTCCGGAAGCGGCGGCACGATGCCATCAACCAGATGCGGGACATACGGCGCTTCGAGCGCAGCGATTTCGTCCTGCGTTAGTGCGAAGTCGAGCGCGCCGATTGCGGTGGCCAGATGCTCGGGCTTCGTCGCGCCGACGATCGGCGCCGTGATCCCGGGCTTCGCCAGTAGCCACGCCAGCGCAACGTGCGCCCGCGGAACGCCGCGAGCCTCGGCGATGCGCGCCACGACGTCGACCACCTTCCGGTCCTGGATTTCAGCGTTCCGATACATTGCCAGTGCAAAGGCATCGTTCTGCGTGCGGTGCGTGGTTTCGCTCCAATCGCGCGTCAGCCTGCCACGCGCCATCGGGCTCCATGGAATGACCCCGACGCCCTGGTCGGCGCAAAGCGGCAACATTTCGCGCTCCTCCTCCCGATAAAGGAGGTTGTACTGCGGCTGCATGGAGATGAAGCGTGTCCATCCGTTGCGCTCCGCGATGTGCTGCATCTTGGCGAAGCGCCATGCTTCCATGGACGATGCACCGATGTAGCGGGCCTTGCCCGACTTCACGATGTCGTGCAGCGCCTCCATCGTTTCTTCTATGGGCGTGCCGTGGTCGAAGCGGTGGATCTGGTAGAGGTCGACGTAATCCATCCCGAGCCGGCCGAGGCTGTCGTCGATCGACTGAAGCAGCGCCTTGCGCGACAGAAACCCGGTATTGGGCGCGTTACGCCACGGAAAGAAGGCCTTGGTCGCGACGACGATCTCTTCGCGCCGTGCCATGTCGTTGAGCGCCCGGCCCGTGATCTCTTCGGAACTTCCGCCCGAATAAATGTTGGCAGTGTCGAAGAAATTGATGCCCGCTTCGAGGGCCTGCCGAAAAAACGGACGAGAGGCCGCTTCATCCAGTGACCAAGGCTGGGGCAGGCGAGTCGGCTCGCCATAGCTCATGCATCCAAGGCAGAGACGAGAGACTTTCAGGCCCGTTCGGCCCAGATTGACATATTCCATATTCACCTTGAAGGGTTTGGGACGACACGGCACCACTGGACATACCGCGCAAAGCCTGTGGCTCGCGGTCGACCTTGCGCAATCACCACACGAAAAACACGGATCGACTTCGGGGTAGACGCTGCCGAATCGTCAAGCGTCGCGCGACGCAAACAGCGATTCCCAGCCGACGAACGGGCCGAGCGGAATGATCTCCCAGTCGATCAGGCCGACCTTGGCAAGCGGAAACTCGGCGAGCGCCTGCCTTGCAGCGTCCACCGAATCGCTCTCGGCAATGATGGCGACGCCCGGGCGATCCTGACGGAACGAGATTTCGCGCACGAAGCCGTTTTTATAGAGATGCCACGCATGGCGCGCTTCTTCGACGAGGTGAGGTTGATAGGCTTGCGGGCTGGCGCCGGGCAGCGGGACATCGAGGCAAAGTAATTTCATCGTGCGGCTCCTGACTTGAACTGGCCGGTCACTTCGGCGACGCGCTCGCCAAGATGGGCAGCCGTTTCCATATCGCTCTGGATGGGCGTGATGTCCGGCGACGCGTCATCCGATTGCGCCATGGCGCCGAGCCAACCGCCGACACGATTCTTCTCCTGCGGCTGCTTCGCGGTGTGGCCATAGCCACTGTCATAGAGGACGGTAATGAGCATTCAGGTCTCGCAAGGTTCGCGGCAGTGGCGATGCTCGGCATTGTCGCCACCGTCAATCGTTACGAGAAGTTCCGACAGGGTTGAACCACCCTCAACTGGAAGTTTAGAATCCTCCTGCGCAGCAACGACGAGCGCGATGACCGTCATGGAGAAAATGTGGATTCTTCGCAGCGTGTTCGAGCCATCATTTCCCTGGTCCAGGCCGTGGATGCGGGAAGTTTTGCGGCGGCGGGCCGGCAATTGGGCGTCACGTCAGCCGCCGTGAGCAAGAATGTGGCGGGCCTCGAAAAAGCATTGGGCGTGCGGTTGATGAATCGCACGACCCGTTCGCTCAAGCTGACTGAAGAAGGGGAGGCGTTTCTCCGCCACGCGCGCATCGCGCTCGAAACGCTGGATGCAGCGATCGATTCGGTTGCCGCGCAGCGCGCGGTGCCGACCGGGCGCGTTCGTATTTCGACAAGCGCGGCCTTCGGGCGCGACCATGTACTGCCGGCGTTGCCTGCGTTGCTCGCGCGTTATCCCGGCCTGTCGGTCGAAGTCGACTTTGACGATCGGGTCGTCGATCTTGTCCGGGACGGTTACGACATTGCGGTCAGAGGCGGCAACATCCCGGACTCCGCGCTGGTGACCCGCCCGGTTTGTCGCTTGAATACCGTGCTGGTTGCGTCTCCCGACTATCTGGCGCGCCATGGCGTGCCCGAGACACCGGATTCGTTGCGCGTGCACCGACTTATTGCACGGCGATTCCTGAGCGGTCAGGTCGCGTCGTGGAATTTCAACGGTGACGACAAAAGCATCACGACGCTCGATCCGTCCGGCAAAGCGACGCTGACGCTGTCCGCACCGGAATCCCTGGTCCAGGCGGCATGCGACGGCGTTGGCATTGCCGAGGTCGGCGTTCATCTTGCGTGGGATCGGTTGCGTTCCGGTTCGTTGAAGACAGTCCTCCAGCAGTTTCACCATCCCGGAACATACGAGATGGTGATGCAGTACCCGCACCGGGCACTCGTGGCGCCACGGGTGCAAGTCACCGTGAAACATCTGCTGGACGCACTCACGGCAGATAGCAAACTGCATGTGCCTATGGACGCGTTGGATGCCTACGCCGCATAGAGGTGAGCCGCGTTTCGTTGGTATCGAGGCGCGCGTTGTGCTCGTCGGCGCGAAACCGTGATGCTGCTGCACAGAATCGTGGCGGCGTCGAGCACGAGGCAATCGACGGTTGCATCAAGATTGATGACAATGGAAACCAGTCGAACAACGGGGAAAAAACAATGATGACTTCCGGCGACGGCCTGACCGGCCCGGCGCGGCTGCTGCGACTCGCGTCATGGGCGATTGCGATCATCTTCGCCGTCTTTCTGAACATGCTCGGCAGTCTCGTGATCCGCGACATGGCGTTCGCCCCGAGGGGCGGGCCGCCGGTCATCGAGCAATTCGCCGATGCGCCGGTGAAAGCGCGGCTGGACGCGGCGCGGCGCCAGTTGCGGGCGCAGCGCGACGCGCTTGCCGAGAAGGCCGACACGATGGAAGTGGCGCGCGGCCGCGCCGCGAAGGAATACGCGGCCGAGAAGGAAAGCTTCCGCAACTGGCTGGCCACCCGCGCGGTGACAGGTGACGGGACGAGGGACCCGGACATTCTGGCGAGAACGCGCACGCTCGATACGCTCCAGGCCGTGGTGGTCAACTGGCAGCATCAGATCGATGCGATCGGCGACCAGCAACGGGCACTGGCATCGCAGCAGGCTCAAGTCGACACGCAAATCGCCGAAGCGGACGCAGCCGCCGAACGGCGCTTCGACGACGCAACGCGGCGCTACGAGATGCAGGTGTTCGGGCTGCGACTGGCGCTGACGCTGCCGATCCTGCTGGTTGCGACCTGGCTGTTCATCCGCTACCGCAAGGCGCGCTACTGGCCGTTCGTGTACGGTTTCGGCCTGTTTGCATTGAGCGCGTTTTTCATTGAACTGGTGCCGTACCTGCCGAATTTCGGCGGCTATGTGCGGGTCGTGGTCGGTATCGTGCTGACGGTATTCGCCGGCCTTTACATGATGAAGGCCTTTCAGCGCTATGCCGAGCGCAAACGGCTCGAATTGCAGCAGGATCGAGGCGAACGCGCGCGGACGATCGGATACGAAAAAGCCGTCCGGTCGCTCGAGAAAAAGCGCTGCCCGTCGTGCGACAAACAATGGAATCTCGGCGGCGACGATTCCACGTTCTGCGTGCATTGCGGATTGAGGCTTTTCAACGTATGCGAATGCGGTGGCCGGAATTTCTTCTTTTTCCCGCATTGCCATCAATGCGGCGTTGCGCAGGGCAATGAGTCGCCGGTGTCATCCGACTGACGGTCCGCGTGTACGCACCGGCGTTGGCGTACGACGGTCCCGAACACGCGAGTCGCGTTCCTCACTCGATGACGCGCGGCGGCGTCGACAATTCCGCCAACTGAAACAGACAATCCCCGCGCTGGACCTGCGCGGGCACCCGCTTGCACACCACTTCGCCATCGCCGTTGAACCGGTGCAGCACCGGTTCGCGTAACGGCGTATCGGGGAAATGCACCCACGCGGCCGGCTGGCCGGCTTTCACCTGGTCGCCGAGTTCGACGAGCGGCTCGTACAGCCCGCGCTCGTACGCATAGAGGAAATGACGATCGCCGTCGACGCGCATGAAACGCGTGACGGTCGGCGGCGCGTCGGGCACGAGCGCGCCATGCAGCAGGCCGATATAGCCGAGGTAATGCAGCAGCCCGTGGCGGCCGAGCCGGATCAGCGACGGATCGGCCATGCCGGCGCCGCCGAGTTCGGTGACGATCGAGATCGCGCCTTGCCGACGCGCGGCCGATGCCGAATGCACGGGATTCGGCGCGTGCAGCAGCGCGTTCTGCAACCCGAACGCGACCAGCAGCCCGTTGAGCTTCTCGGCTTCGTCGGCATCGAGCGGATCGATCGCGAGCATGTTGCCGCCCTGGTACAGCAGCGAGCTGCCGCCCGAATGCAGATCGACCAGATACTGCGCGCGCGACAGCAGCGCGTGCTCGATGTAGTGGGCGATCATCTGCGTCGGCGTGCCGGTCGGGTCGCCGGGAAAACTGCGGTTCAGGTTGCCTTCGTCGAGCGGCGACACGCGCAGGCCCGCATCCGCCGCCGGGAAATTCGCCATCGGCAGCAGGATCAACTGGCCGCTGACCATGTCGGGTTCGATCTCGCGCATCAGCTGCGACACGATGATCTGGCCTTCGTACTCGTCGCCGTGGTTGCCGGCCATCACGAGCGCGACCGGGCCGTCGCCGTTGCGGATCGACGCGATCGGAATCGGCAGCCAGCCGTAGGCGGAGCGGTGCACGGAGTGCGGTAGCCGCAGGTAGCCCGCGTGCTTGCCTTGCGCGTCGAGATCGATTTCGCAGTGGATGGGATTTCGCGGAGAGGAAGAGGCGGTCATGGCGGTATCGTTCGATGAACGGAATCTGCCATCTTATAGGGGAAACCGGCCGCGCGCGGCGGGCGGGGCGGGATCGACCGCGAGACGCGCGGCCGCGGCCGGGCGCGTTGCCGTGCGTTGGCGGCCCTCCACGCGCGGCCGCGCGATGTTGCAGCGATGAACGCATGCCGGTGCGCCAGCCGGCTGCATTCGCGCGTCGCGTTTCGCGCCGATCCCTTGTCGCGACAGGGCCGGCGCGTACGACCGGCTTACCGGCCGGATGTTTCAGCTTCGAGACGTCCTTCTTCCCACAGTGCCCAGAAACGGCTGCCGGCGCGATACGGATTCGCACGCCGCGCGGCGTGATCGGCGACGCCCTGGCGAAACGCGCCGTACAGCGTGAGCGGCGGATTGTCGATGCATGCGGCATCGTACGCGGCCGGCATCCGGCGGTCGGACACGAGCCGGCGGATCAGCGATGCGCCGTCGATCACCGCCTGTTCGTCGATGATTTCGGTTCGCGCGAGGACGTCGACGGTATTCATGGCGAGCTCCCTGAAACGTTCTTTCCCCATCAAGGAGCAATAAGAATGCCAGCCGGTAAATACCGCGCTCGGCCTCGATCGTGCGGGCTTCTGCCGTCATCGTGCGGGGCGCCGGACGGCGATGTTACGGAACACGTCACGTGACATGCGAACGCGCGGCGTCACGTGCGAACCCGCAAAGCGTTTCGGAATTGAATCGTCGGGAGGCGGCGGCAGGCCGGGAAAGGGCGGAGGCGCGGCGCGCGTCGGCGGCTCAGGTCGTGGCGGCCGGCGCCATGCGGCGGCTGCCGCTGCCGCTCGAGTAAAAGCAGTAGATGCCCTTGCCGGCCGACTTCGCGTCGTACAGCGCGCTGTCGGCGTGCTGGATCAGCTCGTCGGGCGAGCCGTGCCCGTCGTCGAGCGCGATGCCGATGCTGATGCCGATGCAGACGGTCTCGCCGATCGACAGCGCGTACGGCGCGGAAATCTGCCGGATGATCCGCGCGGCGAGGATCGAGCACGCCTGCATCGTCGTGTCGTCGATCGCGACGACGAATTCGTCGCCGCCGATGCGTGCGGCGAGCTCGCCCGGCGGCAGCGTCTTGCCGAGCCGCTCGGCGACCTGGGTGAGCACTTCGTCGCCGGCCTGGTGGCCGAAGCGATCGTTGATCGACTTGAAGCCGTCGAGGTCGAGATACATGACGGCGAGCGCGGGGCTCGGCAGCCGCGGCCGGCGCGCGAGCATCCGCTTGAGCGCCGCATGCAGTTCGTGGCGGTTCGGCAACCCCGTCAGCGCGTCGTGCCGCGCGAGGTGCCGGATCTGTTGTTCGGTCTGGCGGCGCGCGGTGACGTCCTCGACGATGATCACCGCGTTGCCGTCCGGCACGCGGTGGCGCGTCAGTTCGAGCTGGCGGCCGTCGGCGAGCACGATGTCGAGCGGCCCGGACTCGGCGCGGTTCAGCCATGCATCGCACTGCGCGGCGAGGCCGGCGCCGCCGGGATCGGTCACGGCATGCGTGCCGAGCGCGGCGACCACGGCCGGCAGCGGCGTATCGAGCATGATCTCGCGCGGCGAGCCGAACAGTTGTGCGGTGCGCCGGTTCGCGACGATCACGCGGCTGTCGCCGTCGATCATGCACAGGCCGTGCGGCATGTAGGTGAGGGCGGCGTCGAAGCGCGCGACGAGTTCGGCGTTGCGCTGGCGCGCGGCGATCAGCGCGACGAGCACGCGGTAGTGACGCTGCACGACCGTACGCATCGCCGCCAGATAGATCGCGAGCGGCGGCACGAGCAGCCACGCGCCGGTTCGCGGCGCCAGCAGCGCGCCGACGCCGATCGGCAGCACGCCGAGCACGACCTGCGTCATCGCGAGCCGCGGCAGCGCCGAATTGCGCGACGCGATTCCGCCGAACACGCCGCCCGCGACCATCACGGACAGCGTGCCGAGCTCGACGTCGGCGGCCTGCACGCAGCCCATCACGCCCAGGCCGAGCACGAAGCACGCGACGAGCGACACCGGCGCATAGCGCATCGCCCAGTACTCGATGCGATCGTCGCCTGCGTCGCGCCGCACCGTGTAGGCTCGTACGATCGACAGGCGCGCAATGAGCAGGCCGACGTCCAGGACGAGCCACGCGAGGCACCACAGCTGCTGCAGCCGCATCAGTGCGACGGCCGCGACGAAACCGCTCCCGAGCCCGGACAGTGCCATCGGGCGGATGTCCTCGAACAGCGTCACGAGCATCGACGGACGCAGCGCGGCCGTCACGCGGTGGTTGCCGGAGGGGGGAGTGGCGAGAACGGAGTTCAGGAGAGACGCCCTGACTGCCATGATTGTCGACCTCGACACGATGTTGCGATGGCTGGCGGCTCCGCACGGCACGTGGCGGAAGCCCGGCCGAGCCGGATGCGCACGACATTACCACGAAAAACCGGCGTCGCGGGCCGGTTGGCGGCGCCGCGCATCGTCTCGTGCTCGGGTTGTCAGCCGCCGGCGGCGGGGGCTTGCGGAGGCGGCGGCGCGAACGCAGCGTTCGTTGCGAACGGAACGATGTGCGGCGGCCGCCGAAGCCGGCGCGACTGCCTCCGCCGCAAGCAAACCGCAAACGAATCGCCGCTGCGACCACCCGCCGCAGCCCGGCTGAAACCCGTTATAAGAATTCCAATAAGTATTTCATGCGGGAAATACTATAGGCGATATATCCAAAACAATGCCAGAATGCGCGCCGCTCCGGACGCCGCGACACCCGATCGCCGTCCGAGCCGCCTCAGGAGGTTCCCCCCAAATGAAAAACCACGGCCTGTCACGGCGGGGTTTTCTGAAAGCCAGCGTGCTGGCGGGCGTCGCGGTGTATGTCGCGCCCATCGGCAGCCGCGCGTTCGCGGCGCTCTTCGAAGAAAAACTCCTCACGCCCGTCAAATGGGATAGCGTCACCGGCATCCCCCAATTCCGCATCGACGGCATCGCGAAGGTCACGGGCTCGAAAGTGTTCGCCCGCGACGTGCGCGCGGCCGACATGCCGCACTGGCCGCAGCAGCAGTCGCACGCGCTGATCCTGCGCGTCACGCAGGCCGACCGCACGTACGAGGGCTTCGACCTGTCGCTGCTCGGCGACGAGCTGAAACCGGACCGCGTGGTCACGGCCGACGATCTCGCGCGCGACGGCGTCGCGTTCCCGGCGTTCTACGGCGACGACATGCTGTTGCCGGCCGGCAAGACGCCCGCGTATCTCGGCCATGCGGTCGCGATCCTGATCTATCACGACTTCGCGCGCTTTCGCTTCGCGAAGAACGCGCTGAAGTTCCGCGACGACGTGATCCGCTACGGCGCGGTCACGGGCCCGCTCGAGCGCGATCCGTGGGGCACCTTCCGCTACGTGCGCGTGGGCGGCAAGACGGCTTATGACGACGACGTCTATTCGAGCCTGAAGGACGCGCCGATCTTCCCGAGCATGATGCGCAAGCATCTGCCGGTCTGGCCGGACGGCAAGGAGCACGGCAAGCTAGACGAGCAGGGCATGTTCCTCGCCGGGCAGATCACCGCCGAACTCGACCAGCCGTCGGCCGACTGGCTCGTGTTCGACCGCGAATACAACACGCAGTCGGTCGACACGGCCGCGCTCGAGCCCGACAACGCGAACTGCTGGTACGACGCCGCGACGCAATCGCTGCATCTCGTCGTGCCGACCCAGTCGCCGCTGGAAGTGTCGGAGAACGCGGCCGCGATGGTCGCGAAATGCCGCTTCCCGGTGAAGAAGCTGTTCGTGCATCCGTGCTACACGGTCGGCTACGGCTCGAAGGATCACTTCAACGTGCCGTTCTACGGCCTCGTCTGCGCGCTGTACGCGGACGGCCGCCCGGTGCGTTTCGCGAACGATCGCTACGAGCAGTTCCAGACGTCGCTGAAGCGACACGCATTCAAGATGCATTACCGGATCGCGGTCGACCGCAACACGGGCCTGCTGCAGTCGTTCAAGGGCGACTTCGAGGCGAACGGCGGGGGGCGCTCGAACTTCTCGCCGTCGGTCGCGATGGTCGGCGCCACGGCCGCGCAATCGATCTACTACTTCCCGAAGAGCGACCTCGCGGCCGTCGCGATCGCGTCGCGCGCGATCGACGCCGGTTCCGCGCGCGGCTACGGCACGCTGCAGAGCATGGCCGCGACCGAGATGGCGGTCGACGAGATCGCCGCGCAATTGAACATCGACCCGATCGACTTCCGGCTGCGCAACGCGCTGCGTTCGGGAATGAAGAACACACAGGGGGCGATTCCCGCCGGCGCGCTGCGCGTCGACGAAGTGCTCGAGCGCGCGAAGCAGCATCCGCTGTGGACGCGCCGTGCCGCGCGCAAGGCCGAATTCGAGGCGGCGCATCCGGGCAAGCGCTACGGCGTCGGCTTCGCGTGCGTGCAGAAGGATTTCGGCACGGGTGCGGAAGCGTCGTTCGCGAAGGTCGAATTCGACGCGCACGGCAAGGTGTCGCTGCAACACACGGCGGCCGAGATCGGCACCGGGATGTCGACGTCTCAGGCCGTCGCGGTCGCGAAATGGCTCGGCCGTCCGGCGACCGACGTGCGCGTCGCGCTGACCGAATGGCCGGACCTGCCGGTCGAGACGAGCGGCGACCCGTACCTGATGTCGCAGGCCGATCAGGACCGCCTGAGCGCGAACCCGCGCTGGTCGCCCGGCTATGCGTCGCCGTCGAGCGCGACGAACTCCGCGTACTACTTCACGCACAGCACGCGCGAAGCCGCGCGCGCCGCGTTCCGCTACGGGCTGTGGCCGGCCGCGATGTCGATCTGGACACGCGGCCTCGGCGGCGGCCAGGCCGCGCCGTACACGATCCGCATCGAGGACGCGCGCTGGGTCGACGGCAAGCTGACCGCCGACGGCCTCGAGCCGCTGACGTTCGAGCAGCTCGCGAAGCAGGCGCATGCGCTCGGCCTGCCGACCGGCGCCGTCGTGCACGTGTTCAACCGCTGGCAGTGGACCGACGCCGAATTCGAAGTGGGCGGCGCGGTCGAGCGTCTGCCGATCGACGGGCTGTCGCTGCGCGTCGGCGCGCCGAAGACCGGCGACGACGGCCCGCTGCCGGGCACCGCCGCACCAGCCGGCGCGACCGCGCTGCGCGGCACGCTGCCGCCGACCGCGAACGGCTATCGCGTGCTCGATCGCAAGCGCGTGTTCATCCCGCCGACGAGCCGCAACAACGCGGCCGTCACGTACTACACGGCGGTGGGCACGCTCGTCGAGCTGGCCGTGCACGAAGCGACCGGCAAGGTCGAGCTGCTCACGCATCACTCGATCATGGAATGCGGGAACCAGATTTCGCCGCAACTCGTATCGGGCCAGTTGCAGGGCGGTCTCGCGATGGGCATCGGCCATGCGCTGCACGAGTATCTGCCGCTCTACGAGGACGGCCCCGGCAACGGCACGTGGAACTTCAACCGTTACCGGCTGCCGCGCGCGTCCGACGTCGCCGTATGGACGCAGACGGGCGACGTGCTGCCGCCGCTGTCCGAGACCGATCCGCCGAAGGGCGTCGCCGAAGTGGTGATGATTCCCGTCGTCGGCGCGATCGTGAACGGCATCGCGCACGCGATCGGCCATCGTTTCACCGACCTGCCGGTGACCCCGCAAAAGATTCAGGAGGTGCTCGCATGACGACCGCCCAAACCGCGGCTTCGGCCGCGAGCGCCGGCGCGGCTTCGGCCGCTTCGGCATCCGTGCCCGTCGCACCGGCTGCACTCGCTGCGGCGCCCGTCGAGCGTCCGCTCGTCCGGTTCCAGCAGAAGCCGCTGTCGCTCAACATCAACGGCAAGTCGGTCGGCCCGATGCAGGTGCCGGAAGGGCTGATGATGATCGAGTTCCTGCACGAGTACCTGGGCCTCACCGGTTCGCGGCTCGGCTGCGGGCAGGGCATCTGCCACGCGTGCGTCGTGATCGTCGACAAGCCGGACGGCACGAGCGACGAAATGCGCACGTGCATCACCGGCGCGCACTTCTTCCACGGCCGTTCGATCCGCACGATCGAAGGCCACGCGAAGCGCAATGAAGCCGGCGAGGTGGTCGAGCTGTCGCCGATCCAGCAGAAGTTCCTCGAACACTTCAGCTTCCAGTGCGGCTATTGCACGCCGGGCTTCGTCAACGCGGCGACCGTGCTGATCGAGCGCCTGAAGCGCGAGCCGATCGCGAAGGCCGACGTGGAACGCACGATCACCGACGCGCTCGACGCACACCTCTGTCGCTGCACGGGCTATGTCCGCTACTACGAAGCCGTCAAGGACGTGGTGCTGACGACGCCGGGACTCGTGAAGGAAGCGCAATGAAACGCACATTCGCTCATCGTGCCGCGCGGGCCGCGGGCCTGC